>CAWFCG010000003.1:0-1410117 GCA_963814315.1 uncultured Chloroflexia bacterium | reverse complement strand
TGGCTAACCGACAGCCGTTCGAGTTCCGGGTGTTCGACGACCCAGAGCGAGCCGCCGTGATCGCCACAGCGCCTGGTGGCGCGGTGGGCTTCACGGATGGTTTGCCGGCTGTCGTCGCGCTCGTGGGCGACCTGTCCGCCTTCGCGGCACCCCGAGACCGTCATCTCGTCTATATCGATGGGTCACTCGCGGCGATGTCGTTCATGCTTGCACTGGAGACGCTCGGACTGAGTTCCTGTGCGCTCAACACGCCGGGCGATGAGGGCGTCGAGGATCGACTCACGAGCGTACTCGGTCTAGATCGCTATGAACGTCCGATCATGTTGATCGCGGTGGGTTATCCAGATCCGACTGGTCAGGTGCCCAGATCGCAGAAGAAGCCTATCGATCAGATTCGGCGGTATTGCGTGTGATCATAGAGGTCAGCGGGGTTGGCTTTCGCAACATGGGCGCAGAGTTGATGCTGGTTGCGACCCGGGAGCAGACCCGCTCATGGGAAGGCCCCCAAGACGTAGCCATCGGTTTCCGCGTCGGTACAAAGTCTGAGCGGCGCCGCGCCGACTGCGGGGCAGTGCTCAGGCCTTCGCCGGGTGGCCGAGGCTGGGCGGGCTGGGTGCTCAGAGTCGGCCGTGGCACCGTCCCAGCAGTTCTCCTTCGGCGCGCGCGTCTCTACCGTCCTTCCATGGTCGATGCGCTGCTAGATGCCTCCGGGTTCGCATTCGGTGACCAGTGGGGCGTGGAGCCAGCCCGAAATCTCGGGCGCTTGTACGAGTCCTACGCCAGTCTTGGCAAGCCGGTCGTGCTGCTTCCTCAGGCCTTCGGGCCGTTTATGGACCCTGCGGTCGTGCGCGCTGCGAGCGAAGCGCTCAGCCACGCCGGTCTCATCTTCGCCCGCGATCTCGAATCCTTCGAGAACGTACGCTCACTCAACTGCTCCAAGGCTCAAGTTCGGCTGGCTCCCGACTTCACCAATCTGGTCGAGCCCGAGCCGCGAGACCAGTCGGAGCCCACGGTTGCAGTAATTCCGAACGCCAGGATGACCGACATGCCAGGCTCGATCGACGAAGGGTCGTATCTCGAGTTCATGCGGTCGTGTGTGTCCGCGGCTCGTGAGGCCGGATATAGAGTGATCGCCATCGGCCACGAACCAGCGGACTTGGGCTACGCCAAGCGCCTCAGTGACGAGCATGCCTCCGGAGTAGCTGTTTATCGGATCCGTGACGCTGTCGATGCCAAGGCTGTGATTGGTGGGTGTGAACTCGTAGTCTCGTCACGATTCCACGGACTCGTAAATGCCATGTCTCAGGCAGTTCCCGCAGTCGGTACAAGCTGGAGCCACAAGTATGTGCACCTCTTCAACGACTACGGCTGCGGCGAGGCGCTCTGGGACGTCGAGGACGCGCGCGCGGCGCACGATCGGCTGGTCCAGTGGCTTGAACCTGGTCAACTGGCCATGCGACGACACGCGCTACGTGAACGCGGTGACCAGTTGAGGCGAGCCTCACGGGCGATGTGGGCGGAGGTCTCCGAGTTCCTGCACAGCGACACTTCCGGGTGATGTCTCGACATGAGATGGCTCGACCAAGAGTCTCCGTTGTGATGCCGGTCTTCAACTACACCAAGCATCTTCGCGAAGCCATCGACTCGCTGCGTGCGCAGACATATCCAGGTTGGGAGTGCGTCATCGTCGACGACGGCTCGACGGACGACACGCCAGCCCTCCTGTCCGCGCTAGCGAATGAGGAACCACGGATTCGACTCCTCCGTCAGGAAAGTGCCGGCCCCGCGATTGCGCGCAATACCGCTCTGGCCGCGATTCGTGGTGACTTCGTCCAGTTCCTCGATGCAGATGACCTGCTCGCACCCGACAAGCTCCGAAGACACGTCACGGCCATGGAAGCACACCCAGAGATTGACCTCGCCTACGGTCCGACCGCCTACTTCGACGATGGTCGGCCCGACGTGCTGCGCCAAGGGTTCCGCGGTACTGCGCCCGAGCCTACACGGATCAATGGTTCGGGCCCCGAGGTCGTTGATGTGCTCCTGATGCGGAATGTCCTCACGATCGAGGCGCCGCTCATCCGACGCGCCGTGTTCACCGACCTCGGTGCGTTCGACGAGGGATTGCGCCGGATAACGGATTGGGAGTTCTGGCTACGCTGTGCGTTGGCCGGCAAGTCGTTCGCTTTTGAGCCGTCCGACCATCCCGTCGCTAGGATCAGAGTCCACGGCGGGAGCCTTAGCTATGACGACTTGGTGATGCACGAGGTCGAGGTGGCCATGCGCACCAAGCTCGCTGAGAAGCTCGTCGATCCGGACCTTCGACGAGTGAACGAGCGCGCGCTTGCTCAGGCCGGTGCATCCGCTGGTATCGACTTGGCACTTCGTGGGAACCTCAAGAGTGGCTTGCGCATGCTCCTGCCCGCCTTGACATCCCAGAAGAACGCCTCGTGGGCGCTGTGGGCGATTGCACTCTTGTTGACGCCGTGCGCTCCGGTAAGGAGGCGGCTCCAAGAGAGGCGGCACGGCTGGCGGGCTAAGGTGTCGGCGTGAATGGGCAGTGGACGTATGAATAACTCCGACGCGAAGCGCCCGGCCGTCTCAATCTGTATCCCGACATACAATGGCGCGGCCTACTTGGCGGAGGCGCTCCAGTCGGCCGTTTCTCAGACCTTCGACGACCTCGAGATCCTTGTTGTTGATGGCGGTTCGACCGACGGCACTGTGGCCGTCGCCAGCTCTCAAAGCGACCCGCGCATCCGAGTCGTGGCGACCGAGCGCAACGACGGTATGGTGGCGAACTGGAACCGTACTGTCCAATTGTCGCGTGGCCGCTACGTCAAGTTCCTGTTTCAGGATGATCTACTCGCTCCGACCTGCATCGAGCGCATGCTAGGCGTGTTCGAGCGTAACCCCTCAGTAGGGTTGGTCTTCTCGCCCCGGGACATCGTCGTCCAGCAGCCGCACGACCCGTACACGCGGAGTTGGCTTGAGCACAACAAGGACGTCCATCTGCGCTTGGGTCACCTCAATGAGTGCAACGACGGCCACGCTCTAGTGATGTCACAGGCTCGCGATCGATTTCGCTCCAACTGTTTCGGCGAGCCGACGTGCGTGATGATCGAACGCAGCCGTTTCGAGCGTGTGGGCCTCTTCAATCTCCGGATGCGACAGCTCGTGGACGTGGAGATGTGGTACCGCGTGCTCTATGGGAGCGACGCCGGCTTCGTTGACGAACGCCTCGCGTCATTCCGAGTGCATGGGTCGGCAGTGACAGCGAGCAATCTGGAGACTGGGATGGGGTGGATGGACCACTTGTGGATCGTAGAAGGGATGCTCCGGCTGCCCAATCTATCGCCCGAGGACCGCAGGCGGTTCGGTCACCTCCGGCGCTCTGGATTGCTCATGACCACGAGGCACCAGGTCTGGCGGGTCTGGCATCGGCGGCGGCTGTCAATCGTGTCCGATAGCGGCTCGTTGCGCGATTACGTGGCATACCGCTTTGAGGTCAGCAGAGGCCGCGATAAGGCTCTGCATGGCGAGCTCAGGTGAGCGCGGCCTCCATCTCAGCGGTCTACGCCTCGTGGCGAGATACGGAAATGACCGTGCGCTCGTTGGCGCGGCTGGCTGAGATAGCGGGTGGTGACGACTCGCTCGAGACCATCGTCGTCGTCAACGAGGCCAGCGCTGATGCGGTGGGCGCCATCGAAGCCGCGTGGCCGGGCGCGACGATCATCAGCAATGTCGCCAACAAGGGCTTCGGGCCGGCCTGCAATCAGGCTGCGGCGGTGGCGAAGGGCGAGATCCTGCTCTTTCTCAATCCTGACACCCTCATGGAGGCCGGTGTGATCGATGAGGTACGCCGTGCCTTCGTCGAGCGTCCGCACCTGGCCGCCGTGGCGCCTCGGCTTGTCGACGCTGTGCCTTCCGCAGGTGAGGAGCAGCGGCTCTTCCAGCTGCGTCGACTGCCCACCATCGGTGCCGATGCGCGCGAGCTGCTGCTCATCGACCGGGTCATCCCATCCAACCGCTGTCGGCGCCGCAGCCGCTACCTCGATGAGGATCGCGAGCAGCCGTTCGAGGTCGAGCAGGCTGCTGCCGCGGCGCTCGCTGTCCGTCGCCACGTCTTTGAGGCGATCGGTGGCTTCGACGAGCGCTTCTGGCCTGCCTACTGGGAGGACGTGGACCTCTGCCTGCGCCTACGCGCGCACGGCCCCATCGAGTACTGGCCGGCGGCCCGCCTTGTACACGTGGGTGGTGTCGCAGCCACCGCCCTCGGCCGCCGACGCTTTCGGGGCATGTACTACCGCAACGCCCTGCGCTATCGTGATAAGCACTACTCGAGACCGGCCGTGCTCGCCTACCGCGGCCTGCTGGCGTGGGGCATGACGATGCGGGCGGTGGTCACGCTCGTGGGCAACCGCCCTGGCGCGGAGGTGTCACGGGAGCTGCGAGGGTTCCTCGACGTGGTGGCGATGGCGCTGCGTGGCGTGTCCGAGGAGCAGGTCACGTGAGTCCGGGACCTGACGTCTCGATCATCACGGTCACCTACGCCAGCGAGCGCGACCTGCGCAACAGCCTTGCATCGGCGCTGGCCCAGGAGGGCGTATCGACAGAGCTCATCGTGGTCGATAACGGCTCCACCGACGGTACGCTGGAGATCGTCCGCGCGCTAGGGGACCGCGTGCGGCTCGTCGAGCCAGGAGTAAACACCGGCTTCGCCGGCGGCATGAACATGGGCATCGAGGCCAGCTCCGGCCGCTACGTGCTGGCGCTCAATCCCGATTGTCGGCTGGCTCCGGACTTCTGCGCGGTGCTCACCGACCGGCTCGATGCCCGACCAGAGCTGGGTTCGGCCAGCGGCCGGCTGCTGCGCGGTGACGGCCCGGAACTGCAAGCATCCGTCGTCATCGACTCGGTGGGTCTCTACTTCACACATTCTGGGCGCCACTTCGACCGGGGTTCCGGCGAGCCGACGGTAGGGCGCTACCTGGACGAGGAGCTGGTCTTCGGCGTCACCGGGGCAGCCGGCTTCTACCGACGCGAAGCGCTCGATGCGGTGCACATCTCCACGGGCTACTTCGATGCCGACTTCTTCGCCTATCGCGAGGATGCGGACCTGGCCTGGCGACTGCAGCACGCGGGCTGGGTCTGCCTGTACGTGCCCGATGCGGTCGCGGTCCACCGACGGTCCAACCTACCCGAGCGCCGCGCCCAGATGAGCCCGGTCATCAACTACCACTCGGTCAAGAACCGCTGGCTGCTGCGCATCAACAACCAGACACGCTCGGAGTTCGTGCGCACGGCCATCCCCACGCTGTTCAGGGACTGTGTCGTGATCGCCGGTTGTCTACTGCGCGAGCGATCGTCGCTGCCGGCTTTCAGGTGGCTGTGGTCCAACCGGCGCCGGCTCTGGGCCAAGCGTCAAGAGGTCCAGTCACTCCCTCGCCGCGCGGTCAACTAGCTCTCACTCTCCGGCCCAGACTCAGCCCCTCCGCCAGTGCCACCGGCTCAGGAGCGACTGCAAGTACTCAGGGCTATCCAACTCCGGATCGAGCCAGTCGTGGACGGCGGCGGTGTCGATGTGCTTCATCCGGGGCAGTGGCATCGTGTCTGGATGAGTGATGTCCGGTGGGGTAACAGTACCATCGGTGCTGTCTGGTGCGACGAGCGACCCGCTGGCCTCCGCGCGGACGATGACCGAGCATGAAGTCATGACCGCGACCGGGTTCGAGATGAGTACCCGCGTGGCCCAAGCAACTACCGAGTACAGCAGACCACAGCGCCTGCGACTGCTGCGCCCGGCCGCCCTCATGGGCATCGGCGCATGAGCGGCTCGGATGCGCGTGGCGGGGCTGCCCGGATCGCGTCGATGCCAGTGCTGCGCACCTTCGAGTCGCGGCGGTTCCGTCTGCTCGTCGCGACGATCCTGGTGCTGTTCGGGGTCGCGTGGAACCTTCTGCGGCTGAGCATGTTCGAGTCAAGCGAGAGTTGGGGTCTTGACTTCGGGGCCTACTACCACGCAGCGGAGCGGATGCTCGCCGGGTCCTCTCCCTATGCCACGATGCAGGTGGCTAGTCCGGCGGTTGCGTACTGCTTCGACTGCTACCTGTACCCGCCGTTCTTCGCGCAGTCGCTCGCGCCCATGACGCTCGTGCCGCTCGAGGCCGCGAAAGTGATCTGGCTCGCCATCGGGTACGCAGCGGTATTCGCGAGCACGTGGCTGGCGACCGGCATCGGTGGAGCCACCAAGTCCCTGGAGCGCGCCATCTGGTGCCTCGCGGCAGTGCTGCTGTTCGAGCCGGTCAGCCATGCGGTCTGGAATGGGAACATCGGAACGATCGTCGCTCTAGGAGTGACCGCTGTGGCGATGGGCGGGACGCGGGCAGGCGTTGGTGCCGGGGTCATCTCGCTGCTCAAGGTGGCGCCCGGCACGCTGCTCCCGGCCGTCCTCGCCTCGAGTCGAGAGTCGCGGAGGGCCTTGCTGGTCACGCTCACCGCCATCACCGGGACCCTGTTCCTCCTCGCCCCACGAGCGTGGCTCGAGTATCCGCTGGTCCTGGCGAACCTGTTCACTGATCCGGCTCGGTCCGATGGAGACCTGGCCCTGGGCTATGCCGTGTCCGAGGCAGGCTGGGGGCCTGTGGCTGTTGCCATCGTGCGCGTGGCGACCCTGATCGCGGCAGGTGTGTGCATCCTGGCCAGTATCTGGGTCGCCCGGCGGCAGGGCGGCATGCCCGCGGCGGCGCTGCTCGGCACCGTGGCGATGCTGATCATCCCCGGAACGCTGTGGCTGCACTACCTGGTCGTGCTCCTGCCATTCGCCGCCATGGCCTGGCCCCGAGCCCGTACGGGCATCCGGGGTGTCCTGCTGGCCTCATTGGTCTTGGTGAGCATCGCGCCCTACCTGGACAACCCTCCGTTGTGGGTCTATCTCGGCGCGTCGCTGTCACTGACCGCGGCGGGTTGGGTGCTGTGGCCGCGACAGGCAGACAACGAGGTCACCGGCCTGCACGTGTCGCTCGGCGACGGGCAACGGAAACCCGGGCTATCCCTGTGAACCGGGTCTCGGCCGGCGCGTCGCTAGCCCTCCAGCCGCAGCTCGGGTGGGTCCGGTACCGGTTCCAGCAACTCAGGTCCCTGGTTGCGCGCGTTGTTGACGCGCGTCGAGATGGGGTACATGCCCAGGACATCGTCCGGTGCCGGCTCCAGCAGTGACTGCAGGTACTCTGGATCGTCCAGCTCCGGGTCCAGCCAGTCGTCCCACACTTCGCGTGGCAGCAGCACCGGCATGCGGTCGTGGATCGATGACATCAGCCGATTGGCCTCGGTGGTGATGACCGCGGCCGACGGTACCCACAGTCCCGAGTCGGGATCCTTCCACACCGCCCACACGCCCGCCATCGCCAGCACGGCCCGTTCCGGTGGATGGATGAAATAGGGCTGCTTGGGCCCACCAGTACGCTGCCATTCGTAGAAGCCATCCGACGGCACGATGCAGCGACGTTTGCGGAACGACGAACGGAAGGATGGACTCGTGGCCACCGTCTCCGCTCGAGCATTGATGCGCTTGGCGCCGTCTTTCAACGACTTGGCGAACGACGGCACCAGGCCCCAGCGATGCTGCTCCACGAGCCGCCCCTCATCGGCTCGCTGCGTCACCACCGTCAGGGGCTGGGTAGGCGCCACGTTGTAGCGCGGCGCCGCGCTGTCGTCGTCAACGTCGATCGCGGACTGCGCATCGAAGATGCGTGCGACCTCCGCCGGATCGGTCGTCTGGGTCATGCGGCCGCACATGGCTCAGCCTCCCGGGTGCTCCGGTGCCGGCATGTCATCGTCCTCACCCGCCAGCACTTTCACCCCAACCAGCAGCAGGCCGATCGCCGCCGCCGTGATGAGCGCCACGTCAGGCCCGCCGATGCTCCACAGCGCGAAGATGACGATCAGGCCGAGGCCCACCACCAGGATGGCCGCCATGTTCTCACGCACCCAGTGGCCAAGCGTGCGTGGCGGTGTCTCCTCTGACGCCCGTTCGCCGGTCTTCCGTCGCTCCCAATACCACGCGGCGATGGCCACGACGGCGGCGATCGCCATCAGGGCGAAGGTGAGCGACAGCAGCGAGTCGAGCGCGGCATCGACGATGGCGTTCACCAGGACGCGCGCGCCAGGCTCTTCCTGTCGCCGCGTGATGGCCTCCAGCATGATCCGCACCAGGACGCGGCCGGTCAGGAGCGCAGCGATGGCACCGACGCTCAACCAGAGGACCATGCGGATGCGCCGTGAGCTGAGCCAGAGCGCGAGCCCTACGAAGAGGACGGACAGCAGCAACATGACGCCGGTTTCAAGGTCGAACCAGCGGACCACGGTCTGGACGTTACCCAGGCGCTCCGACTCGATCAGGGTGATGGTGCCGATGTCATCGGGGAGGTCTCGCCCCAGCACGGCCTCCAACTTGGCCACCCGGTCAGGCGACGGCTCGAAGCTCGACAGGTCGGGAATCTCGCGATCGGCGTTGATGAGCCCGGCATCCTGGAGGCTGTGCAGCACACCCTCGACGAGGGGGAACACGTTCAGCGTGATGGCGCCCGCGTCAGAGGTGAGCGCGTCACCGTCACCCCCGCGGATGGCCCGCATGGCAGCGTCATGTGCGGCCTTGTTGGCCTCCACGAAGGCCGACTGGAACGCATCCGTAGCGGCGAACGAGGCCACCAACCCGGCGACCTGCTCTTCCACCTTGGCGGTGATGGTGGCGGCCACGATGTCCAGCGGTCCCGGAACCGCCTCCGCCACCCGCTTTTCCACTTCGAGGGCATCGGACAGGCGCGTGACGAGCACCGTGCTGACGCCGTCGATGACCTCCGGGTCGGAGGCCACCTCGCCGACGAGGTCGCCCCAGCCGTCCGCTGTCAACAGCGTCTGGTGGGCCCACACGCTGACGCCGCTCAGCAGGATGGCCAAGCTGGCCAAGAGCCAAAATACGGCTGCCAGGACGCGCCGGCCCTGCCGAGTCCCGGTCCCGGAGGTGGAAGTGTCGTCAGTCATCGGTGCCCACAGGTACGGAAAGGGTGGTCGTGTGCATGGTATGGCACGGCCGCCGTCCGCTACCGTACGTTCTTGGAGCATCCACCAACACGGTGCAGGAGGAAGACATGGCCAACGAGCCGATCCGCTGGGGCCTGCTGGGCACGTCCCGCATCAACGAGAAGCTCATCCGGGGGGCTCGCGCCAGCGGCGATGCGGAGATCGTCGCGGTGGGCAGCCGTACGGCTGCGACCGGGCAGGCCTTTGCGAAGGCCAATGGCATCGACCGGGTCCACGCATCGTATGAGGATCTGCTGGCCGACCCCGATCTGGATGCCATCTACATCCCACTGCCGAATGCGCTGCATCACGCCTGGACGCTGAAAGCCATCGAGGCTGGCAAGCACGTGCTGTGCGAGAAGCCCTACAGCCGCTATCCGCAGGAGGTCGAGGAGGCCTGGGACGCGGCCGATGCTGCCGGCGTGGTGCTGATGGAGGCGTTCATGTGGCGCCATACGCCGCAGGCGGCGAAGCTGGTGGAGCTGGCGGCCGGGATCGGCGAATTGGTCCAGGTGCGCTCCACCTTCAGCCACCGCCTCCTCGACGATGCGGACATCCGCGTCTCGGCACAGCTGCGGGGCGGCTCGCTCATGGACGTGGGCTGCTACTGCGTCTCCGGCGCCCGCCTCATCGCCGGCGAGGAGCCGGAGCTGGTCTTCGGCGAGCAGGTGGCCACGGCTCAGGGTGTCGATCGCCGCTTCACCGGGTACCTGCGTTTCCCGTCAGGGTTGGTGGCCACGTTCCACAGCGGGTTCGACTCGTTCAGCGAGTCGCTGGAGGTGACCGGTCGCGGCGGTACGGTGGCGCTGCCCGACCCGTGGCACTCCCTGAGCGGTGTGCTCCTGCTCGATGGTGAGGAGATCAGCGTGGAGGCCAGGAACCCCTACCAGTGTGAGCTGGAGGACATGGCCGCGGCCATCCGTGGTGAACGAGCCCCTCTCCTGGGTCGTGATGATGCCATGGGCCAGGCGCGCACCATCGAAGCGCTGTATCGATCGGCCGAGACCGGGGAGCCCGTAAGCCTGGGCTGACGATGAGTTCGGAGCCAACGCCCGAGCCTGGCGAGCCGGCCAGCGAGCATCCGCCTGACCCCGCCGACGCCTGGCGCACGTCGCTGCTGATGCCGGTAGTCATCATCGCCATCGTCGTCGGTCTTATCGCCGCCATGATCTTCGTCGCTCAGCAGCAGCAGGATGAGGGCGGCGCAGTACTCGTGGCGTCGGTCGTGGATCCTGCGACGCTGCCCGTGACGGTGCCGTATCGCGATGTCGCCGGAGCGATCGTCATCGACGTCACCCTCGGGGAGGACAGCCGGACCGTGCCGATGATCCTCGATACCGGTGCCCCGACGATCGTCAGCGAGGAACTGGCCGAGGTCTTCGCTGGTGACACACGCGGCACCATCGCCACCTCCTCGGCCGATGGGGCGACCCTCACCAGTGACATCGTAGCGGTCCCGCGACTCGCCATCGGGAGCGCGACCTTTCACGACGTGGGTGCGGTGGTGGACCGCATCGATCCAGGCAATCCGTTCTATTGCCTGAGCGACGCTGGCTTCATCGGCGCCAGCCTCATGCGCTCGGCGGTCTGGCAGATCGACCCGACGACCCACACGCTGACCATCACTGCCTCGGCCGATGACCTCGACCACATCGACGGGGCGACGGTGCTCGAGTTCCGGCCCGCTTCGGCCGTCTCGCCGTCACCCCTGGTCGAGTTGCCGGCCGGGGAGGGGAGCCTGACGTTCCTCCTCGATACCGGCTCTGACGGCTGGCTGGCGACAAACCCGGCCGACCTGGAGGATGTCGGCATCGCGATCCTGGACGATGCCCCCTCGATGGCCGTCCTTGGGTCCGGTGCCGCCGGCCCGGTCCTGACGCAAGCGCGCTGGGTCGATGCGACCACCGGGGACGACTCGCTCCTGCTCGCCGCCAGCGAGTCGATGCCGCAGGGCCAGGGCAATGCCGGTACGGATTACCTCTCGCGCTTCGTCGTTACGCTCGACTGGCCCGCTGGCGTGGTCTACCTTGACCCGATCGCGGACGTCGCGCCGTCGGTCCCGTCGTCGGCAGCACTCGGCTGGGATGACGGCTTCGTCGTGGGCTCGTACGTCGAAGGCCTGGCGGGCAACGAAGGCCTTGAGCTTGGGGCGCGGGTCCAGGCCATCGAAGGACAGGACGTAACCCGGGCGCCGTTCGATGATTTCTGCCGCCGCCTGATCGACGGTCCGGCCACCTTCGAGATGACCATGGCGGGCGAAGGTTCGGTGGCTGTCAGCGTGGCCCCAGTGGACGGTTTCTACGCACCATTGGGCGAGCAGCCCGAGTAACGCGCTCGGGGGACCCATCACGCCCGATCATCAAGCGGTGCGATGGGTCACCAAGCTTTTGTAGGACCCCCCCGGTACCTCTTGTCCAATCGGGAACGAGTGCCTACTCTCCGTCTACCGACGGGCCCACGGTCATGCTCCGTCGACGACGCAATGGATGCCGATCATCATGATGTCTCTCCCCGACACCGACGCGAAGCACGCCGACCAGTCCGGCCAGACGCTGGTCGAGTTCGCCCTGGTCATCCCCATGCTCATGGTGCTGATGATGGCGGTGCTGGAGATGGGACTGGCGCTCAATGCCTCGCTGGCGGTCAACCGGGCTTCCCAGGAAGGTGCGCACATCGCCGCCACCGCGGGCAATATCGCCGGCACCGACTGCCTCATCCTCGACGCGGTCGAACGCGACATGGGTGCGCCCAACAAGACCGCCAACATCTCCGAGGTCATCATCGATAACGCCCCCATGGTGGGCAATGTGCCCGGTGGCATGCAGCAGCACTGGCGGCGCGCCGGGTCGAGCGATTGCACGCACCCCGACGGCACGGTGGTGGCGGTGCCATACACGCTGGTCAGCGCGGGCTATCCGGAGGATCAGCGCTGCACGGTGCTGAGCGGCTGTCCGTCGTTGTCACCGCCGCGCTCGACGGTGGACAACATCGGTGTCACGGTCCGCTATCGCCACGATTGGGTCACGCCGCTCAACGGCTCCCTCGACCTGCTCGTCCCGGGCGGCGGCAGCGGCGGCAGCGGCGGCTGGGACTTCGAGCAGCGCAACGTCTTCCGCATCGAGCCGACACTGTGATGCGGCGCGGAATGAAGCGGCGCGAACGTCAGCGCGGGCAGGGCCTCGTCGAGTTCGCCATGGTCGTCCCGGTCCTACTCCTGGTCGTCACCAGCGTCGTCGAGGCGGGGCTCGCCTACGGCAACCTCCACACCCTCGGCTACGGCTCTCGCGAGGGCGCCCGCGTGGGCTCGGCCCTGGCGCTCGGTGACGTCGATGACTGCAGTGGGGGCCCCGACCCGTCCGGCGTCGATCAGGCCCTTGTCGCGGCCGTGCAGCGCATCCTCAGCTCGACCAGCTCCCGGATCGACGTCTCCAAGGTGCAGGAGATCCGCATCTTCAAGGCCACCGCGACTGGCGGCGAGACGCCCGGCTTCGTCAACATCTGGGCGTATTCCCCCGGGGCCATCGATGTCGACCCTGGTCCGGGCGCAGCGCTCATCGATTTCACGCCGATCTCGAACCCCTGGCCGGCGTGCGCGCGCAACAACGGCGGCTTCAACCCCGATTCCATCGGCGTGACCGTGAGATACACCTACGACTTCGTCACGCCGTTCCCGTCCATGCTCGACGCGATGGCCGGTGGGGCTCTCAACCTGACCCTGCAAGAGACCACCGTCATGTCACTCAACCCGAGCATCTAGGGACCGGCATGTCAGCGATCACCCCCAGCCATCCGACCAATAGGGAGGTCCCCATGCGAGACGACCCCCACCACCAGGTGCTTGAGCAGATGTCGACCTCATCATCGCTGTGGCAGCGGCTGCGCCGCCACCTGTCCATCGAGCGACCCCAGAGCCGCCGTCTCCAGCGCGGGCAGGTGCTGCCCATCTTCGCCGTCATGGCCGTGGTCATCCTCGGTGGTGCCGCCCTCCTGACCGACGCCGCCTGGTGGTGGGTCAACCAGCAGCGCATGGAGCGTGCCGCCGATGCCGGCGCGCTGGCCGGTGCCATCTACCTCCCCGGCGACCGGCCCACCGCCTTCGCCAAGGCCCGTGCCGAGGCGGCCAAGAACGGCTACGTCGATGGGTCTGGCGGCGTCGTCGTCTCACCCCGGGTCGATCCGACCGACCCGCGCCGGCTCATCGTGGATATCGATGGTCCGGTGACCACCAACTTCGCCAAGGTCTTCAATATCGATTCCATCCATGCTTCGGTGGAAGGGATCGGGACCTATGTGCTGCCCGTGCCCATGGGCAGCCCTCAGAACTACTACGGCGTCGGCTTCCTGCGTGACGCCGTCACGACCACGACGACCGTGTCTGTGTCGGACGATACCGACTGGAACCCCCCGACCACCTTCCTCGCAGGTGGCCAATGGTCGAACCCCAACCGGGCGTACACCAACAACAACAGCTACACCACCGAAAGCGCCAACGGGCATCGCCAGGTGTGGCGAGACTTCAGGCTGCAGCAGGAGATCCCAAACGACCCCAGCACCGTCATCGAGGGCCTCCAGATCGGCCTCACGGACGTCTACATCACTGGCGGCAATGCCACGAACTGCCAACTCGACGTCGAAGTCTCGTGGGATGGTGGCACGACCTGGTCGACCACCGTCGGCTCAGGCGCACTCAGCACGAACAACAGCAGCGATCGCGTGGCGGGCAGTGCCTCCGGCACGTCCGACTGGGGTGCCCACAGCTGGGTACGTGATGATCTCAGCGATCTCCGCTTCCAGGTTCGCCTCACCTGGCACGATGGAACGCCCGCTTGCCCCAGCTCGCGCGACGTGGCGCTCGACCTTCTCGAGGTCCGCGTCGACTATCGATCCGATCAGACCACCACGACCACGACCATCGAGGAGACCGACGTCGTCTCGCCCGACGGTGACGTCCTCGTTCCGCAAGGCTTCTGGGGCGCGCTCCAGAGCCAGGGCGCGCCCAATATCCAGGGTGACGCCTACATGACCTACTACGACACGCGCACGTCGCGTACCAACGACGACTACTCCCCGGACGCGTACTACCAGTACGAGATCGAGATCCCCCCGGGCGCCAGCAATGGTGAGGTGTGGCTCTTCGATCCCGGCTTCTGTCACGTCGACACCGACAAGGGCACCGGAGAGAACTACACCTTCGGCAGCCCTAACGGCTCGTCCTCGTTCAACCCGGTGAGCACGTTCTACGATCTCTACAACACGCGGATGACGCCGTACGACACATCGGATGACACGCTGGTCTACAGCTCCGGCAACACCTACCGTCGGCTCCAGCTGCGTGACACGTTGCTCGACGTGGGCAGTCCTGTATCAGCCTCTCCCTGTGACGGGCTGGCCTGGCACAACGACTGGGCCCGCATCGCCAACGGCCTCGCCCCCGGCAGCTATCGGTTGCACACCTATTCGACCGATCCTGGAAGTGCCACCGATCAGCGCAGTACGACCGCCCTCAATGCCTTCGCCATCTGGTCGCAGGCGTCGGGTGGCACGCCCCGGATCCACGGTCTGGGTGCGATGGAAGCGTATGTCCGGCTTCCAGGCGGTCGGTCAACGGAGTTCTACCTCGCCCAGATCGCTGCTGAACACGCCGGCAAGACGATGGTCATCAAGCTGTGGGACCCGGGCGACACGGGCAACCTGGCCGCCAACCTCCAGATCCTGCGGCCGACGTCCACCAGCTATCAGCCCACGACCTTCAACTACAGCGCCAAGGCCAACTCGCATGATGCATCAAGCTGTAACAGTCGCAGCGGCTCCGGAGTCTCATCGGTCACCACGAATACGGGCGGCAACAGCCTCTTCAATGGCTGCTGGGTGACCATCGAGATCCCCTTGCCATCCGACTATTCGGCGCCACTACCGTCGTCGGACACGGTAGCCAGCACGGGCGGCTGGTGGAAGATCCGCTACAACATGAGCGGAAGCACCAGCAACTACTCCACCGACCTGACGACCTGGGAGGTCTCGCTCCGCGGCAACCCGGTGCACCTCGTCCTGGAGTAGCCCATCCCGGCAACCACAGGTCGTCCCACGGTGACACTGGCCGCGCGCGATGCCGCAACGGCCGCGCGCAGTGCCGCAACGTGCCTCGCGGCCGGGGCGAGCAGCCCGAGTGGCGCGCTCGGGGTACCGTCCCCCGGACCTTCGGTCGGTGCGATGGGTCACCAAGCTTCCATAGGATTCCCCTTGGACCTCTAGCCCAATCGGGAACGAGTGCCTACTCTCCGTCTACCGACGGGCCCACGGTCATGCTCCGTCGACGACGCAATGGATGCCGACATCATGATGTCTCTCCCCGACACCGACGCGAAGCACGCCGACCAGTCCGGCCAGACGCTGG
Source organism: uncultured Chloroflexia bacterium (assembly GCA_963814315.1). GTDB lineage: Bacteria > Chloroflexota > Limnocylindria > Limnocylindrales > CSP1-4 > JAFMJV01. The sequence continues at coordinate 1,394,642 of CAWFCG010000003.1, read as the reverse complement.
TCGAGTTCGCCCTGGTCATCCCCATGCTCATGGTGCTGATGATGGCGGTGCTGGAGATGGGACTGGCGCTCAATGCCTCGCTGGCGGTCAACCGGGCTTCCCAGGAAGGTGCGCACATCGCCGCCACCGCGGGCAATATCGCCGGCACCGACTGCCTCATCCTCGACGCGGTCGAACGCGACATGGGTGCGCCCAACAAGACCGCCAACATCTCCGAGGTCATCATCGATAACGCCCCCATGGTGGGCAATGTGCCCGGTGGCATGCAGCAGCACTGGCGGCGCGCCGGGTCGAGCGATTGCACGCACCCCGACGGCACGGTGGTGGCGGTGCCATACACGCTGGTCAGCGCGGGCTATCCGGAGGATCAGCGCTGCACGGTGCTGAGCGGCTGTCCGTCGTTGTCACCGCCGCGCTCGACGGTGGACAACATCGGTGTCACGGTCCGCTATCGCCACGATTGGGTCACGCCGCTCAACGGCTCCCTCGACCTGCTCGTCCCGGGCGGCGGCAGCGGCGGCAGCGGCGGCTGGGACTTCGAGCAGCGCAACGTCTTCCGCATCGAGCCGACACTGTGATGCGGCGCGGAATGAAGCGGCGCGAACGTCAGCGCGGGCAGGGCCTCGTCGAGTTCGCCATGGTCGTCCCGGTCCTACTCCTGGTCGTCACCAGCGTCGTCGAGGCGGGGCTCGCCTACGGCAACCTCCACACCCTCGGCTACGGCTCTCGCGAGGGCGCCCGCGTGGGCTCGGCCCTGGCGCTCGGTGACGTCGATGACTGCAGTGGGGGCCCCGACCCGTCCGGCGTCGATCAGGCCCTTGTCGCGGCCGTGCAGCGCATCCTCAGCTCGACCAGCTCCCGGATCGACGTCTCCAAGGTGCAGGAGATCCGCATCTTCAAGGCCACCGCGACTGGCGGCGAGACGCCCGGCTTCGTCAACATCTGGGCGTATTCCCCCGGGGCCATCGATGTCGACCCTGGTCCGGGCGCAGCGCTCATCGATTTCACGCCGATCTCGAACCCCTGGCCGGCGTGCGCGCGCAACAACGGCGGCTTCAACCCCGATTCCATCGGCGTGACCGTGAGATACACCTACGACTTCGTCACGCCGTTCCCGTCCATGCTCGACGCGATGGCCGGTGGGGCTCTCAACCTGACCCTGCAAGAGACCACCGTCATGTCACTCAACCCGAGCATCTAGGGACCGGCATGTCAGCGATCACCCCCAGCCATCCGACCAATAGGGAGGTCCCCATGCGAGACGACCCCCACCACCAGGTGCTTGAGCAGATGTCGACCTCATCATCGCTGTGGCAGCGGCTGCGCCGCCACCTGTCCATCGAGCGACCCCAGAGCCGCCGTCTCCAGCGCGGGCAGGTGCTGCCCATCTTCGCCGTCATGGCCGTGGTCATCCTCGGTGGTGCCGCCCTCCTGACCGACGCCGCCTGGTGGTGGGTCAACCAGCAGCGCATGGAGCGTGCCGCCGATGCCGGCGCGCTGGCCGGTGCCATCTACCTCCCCGGCGACCGGCCCACCGCCTTCGCCAAGGCCCGTGTCGAGGCGGCCAAGAACGGCTACGTCGATGGGTCTGGCGGCATGATCGTCTCACCCCGGGTCGATCCGACCGACCCGCGCCGGCTCATCGTGGATATCGATGGTCCGGTGACCACCAACTTCGCCAAGGTCTTCAACATGAACTCGGTCGATGCCTCCGCTGCGGGTGCTGCGACCTATGTGCTGCCGGTGCCCATGGGCAGTCCCCAGAGTTACTACGGCGTGGGTTTCTACCAGGGCATCATCCCCGGTGTGCCGGTCGTGGACACGACGACCGAATCGAGCGGGCCCAGATCGCCTTCATCGGCTCCGAGCGGAGGCCAATGGGCGTTCAGCGCGGGCAACATCACCTCAGCCGTGGCCAGCAACGACAGTGCCTATGCGTACGAGACGACCAACAACGAGCAGCAACGTTGGGGAGGCTTTGGCCTGGCCACGACCTTGTCCGGCTCGCCCATCGTCAACCCCAGCGCTGATCAGTCGGTGGCCATCCGCGGTTTCCAGGTCGTGCTGTCCGATGTGAGATTGAGTGTCGCCTGCAGCAACTCCAAGGTCAACGTGCAGGTGTCGTGGGACGGCGGGACCAGCTGGTCGTCGACGATCGCCACGCCGTCGCTTGGCACTTCGCAAACCCAGTACACCCTCCCCAACTCCGGCGGGGACACTTCTACCGCAGCTTGGGGTGGGCACAGCTGGGTCCGCGGCGATTTCACCGACGGCAACTTCCAGGTACGCCTGGTCGCGGCCAAGGGCTGCTCGACGAGCGGCGTGCAATTCCGAGTCGACCAGATCCAGGTCAACGTCCACTACGGGCTGACGACGACCACCACGCCCCCTCCGACGTACGAGGTCCTGCCCGTCCCCGACCCGGCTACCGGCAGTCCACTGGCCAGCCAGGGCTTCTGGGGAGCCATCTTCACCTCCGGCGGCGTGCGCGAGAACGGTGACCGCTACGCGCCGCTGTACATCGGTGGCGCCAACCCGCCTGACGGCACCAATGGCGGCCCCAACCCCGACTACGACCCCAACGGCTACGAGTACACCATCGAGGTGGGCTCAAACGGCCAGGTACAGCTCTTCGATCCCGTGTTCTGTGCGGTCGGCGGCAATCTCACCGGAGCCTGGCTCGGGACCGGCGACCACTGGACGACCGATGGCACCGGCGGTGGCAACACCATCGGGCCGGTGTCGGTGCAGTTCAAGCTCTTCAACACCAACGGCACGCCTTACACATCAACTGATGACACCCAAGTCGGCTCGACCTGGTCACATGATCCAGGCAGCGAGACGTGGGGTGACTTCGGCGACACTTTCAGCCGGGATGGGTCCCGTCCCCAGAACTACGGTCGTGGAGATGCCCACGACTGCCAGAACGAGCCTGCCCACAACAACTGGGTCTTGCCCAGCGGTTGGAGCGGACTGAGCGCCGGGACGTATCGGCTCAACGTGAACACCAACCTCGGACAAAACGCCAACCACGGGGCTGAGAACCTGTTCGCCATCTGGACCAAGGGCACCGGTCGGGCCAGAGTCTATGGCGGTGGCCGCATGGCGGCTTATACCAACCTGGACGACACGGGCATCGGCGGGGCGCAGAAGTTCTACTTCTCACAGATCGATGCTGCCCACGCGGGCAAGACGATGGTCATCACGCTCTTCGACCCAGGCGAGGCCAACAGTGACTCCTACCTGCGATTCCTGACGCCCCAGGGCGGCACCTACAACTATGCGCACTTCGACTGGTACTCCAATGACGGCCGGTCGGGGACGAATGTCACGCAGGTCCAGACGGCCGCACCCGCGAAGTTCAATAACCGCGTCCTGACCATCCAGATCGTGCTCCCCTCCAACTATGGCGTGGGTGGGTTGGATCCTGACGGTCTGGGTGAGAATGGCTGGTGGAAGGTCGAGTACGACGTCCGCGCCGGCAATGACACGACGACCTGGGAGGTCAGGCTTACGGGCAACCCCGTGCACCTCGTGATGGAATAGAGCGCGCCCAGGACAACAGGGCGACTGAGCTGTCCGAGCGGCGCCTCAGTCGCCTTGGTACATCCGTTGGAGATCGACCAACTCGATATCTGAGCGGTCGTGCGCCTTCTCTCTGGCATCGCGAGTGAAGCCCGACAGACTGATTAGCGATGACCGACGGCAACTCCCTGGAGTCGGCGAGCAGGTACAGCAGTTTGCGTTTGAAGCGGACGCTCGTCGTGCTGTGCCAGCCGACGGAGCGTCAAGCCTCGCGCTGCCCGGCTCGGGACCTTCGTATGCAAGGCAAGTCGCCACTGGCGCACTCGGGGTTAATTCCGATAGAATGGGTCAGGATTAGACCCGAACACCCGACCCGGACGCCTCCAGGAGGCCACATGGTCAGCACGCCACAGATCAAGGACCGTCGCGCCGAATACGCGTTCCACGACGATATCGTCTACCTCCACGAAGCCAAGCGCGGCCTCACTCGCGCCACGGTGGAGGAGATCAGCGCCATCAAGGACGAGCCCGACTGGATGCTGCAGCATCGGCTGCGCGCCTACGAGCACTTCGAGAAGCGTGCCATGCCGTTGTGGACCGAGGGTCTCGACAAGATCGACTTCGGCAACATCATCTACTACCGCAAGCCCTCCGAGCGCGAAGAGAAGTCCTGGGACGACGTCCCCGACCAGATCAAGGACACCTTCGAGCGTCTCGGCATCCCCGAGGCGGAGCGCGCCTTCCTCGCGGGCGTCGGCGCACAGTACGACTCTGAGGTCGTCTACCACTCGGTCAAGGAGGAGCTCTCCAACCTCGGCGTGGTCTTCATGGGCACTGACCAGGCGCTCAAGGAATACCCCGAGATCTTCAAGGAGCACTTCGGCACCATCGTGCCGCCGGAGGACAACAAGTTCAGCGCGCTCAACAGCGCGGTCTGGTCTGGTGGCTCCTTCGTCTACGTCCCGCCGGGAGTGGAGGTGCCGCTGCCGCTGCAGGCCTACTTCCGCATCAATGGTGAGAACACGGGCCAGTTCGAGCGCACCCTCATCGTCGTGGATGAAGGCGCATCGGTGCACTACATCGAAGGTTGCACGGCTCCCATCTACGCCACCGATTCGCTGCACGTGGCCGTGGTGGAGGTCATCGCCAAGCGCGGTTCCAAGGTCCGCTATACGACCATCCAGAACTGGTCCAACGACGTCTACAACCTCGTCACCAAGCGCGCCCACGCCTACGAGGACTCGACGGTCGAGTGGATCGACGCCAACACCGGCTCCAAGAAGTCAGTCAAGTACCCCAGCATCTACCTGCGTGGACGCGGTGCCATGGCGGACATCATCTCCGTGGCAGTGGCAGGTGAGGGCCAGCACCAGGACACCGGTGCCAAGGCCATCCATCTCGCCCCGAACACGCGCAGCCGCATCGTCAGCAAGTCCGTCTCCAAGGATGGCGGTCGCGCCACCTACCGCGGCTCGGTCAAGGTCGCACCCGGCGCCACCAACGCGGTGGCCAGCATCCGCTGCGATGCGCTGATGCTCGACGACAAGAGCCGCAGTGACACGTATCCGTACATCGACATCCAGGAAGATGACACCACGCTCACCCACGAGGCCACGGTGGGCAAGGTCAGCGAGGACCAGATCTTCTATCTCATGAGCCGCGGGCTCACCGAGAACGAAGCCCAGAACCTGGTCGTGCAGGGCTTCCTGGAGGTCTTCACCAAGGAACTCCCGATGGAGTACGCCATCGAGTTCAATCGCCTCGTCAAGCTGGAGATGGAGGAATCGCTCGGGTGAGTGTCGCCCCGCTGAACCTGGGCTGGGCCACATCGACCCATGTCCGAGCCACCTCGAGTGCTCTACGGGAGCCCGACTGGCTGACTGCCGACCGACTGGCCGCGCTCGAACTGGTGGCGCAGCTGCCGGCCGAGCCCAACCAGCTGTTCATGACCTACCTCGACCTGCGCGCCATCGACTTCGCCGCAGTCGAGCCGTACCCGCCGACCCGCGCTGCCGAGTGTCGCTCCGATACCGAGCTGCCCAAGGGCGCGGCCGCCCTGGTACATGTCGACGAGCGCGCCATCGCGAGCTGTGCGCTGTCCGACGAGGCTCGCGATGGCGGCGTCATCATCGCCTCGCTCGACGAGATCGCCCGCGAGCATCCGGAACTGGTGCGCGACTTCATCGATGGCGGCGGCTCGCTGCCGGCGGACGATGCCTTCGGGCAGGTGGCGCGGGCGCTGCACTCACTGGGCCTGGTGGTCCATGTGCCCGCTGGTGTCGAACTGAAGGCGCCCATCGTGCTCCGCTGGAGCGCCGGTGCGCCGGGCTTCGGGCTCATCAGCCGCACCATCATCTCGTTGGGAGAGGGCGCCCACGCCTCTGTCTACGAGGAGCAGATCGGCTCGTCATCGGCCGCCCCTGAGGCCGCCGCGCGTGCCGATTTCGATCTGGTGGGGGACCACGGAGATCGACCTGGCCGACGGCGCCACGCTCGATTTCGCGGGCGAGCAGGACTTTGGACCCGGCACCGCGACGTTCGCCACACGGCAATCGCGGGTGGGAGCGGATGCCACCCTCCACTGGGCCCTCGCCAACGTGGGCGGTCGCTTCCTGCGCAGCCGCATCGAGAACCTGCTCGAAGGCCGCGGCGCCACCGTCAAGCAGGTGGAGATCGGCTTCGGCGACGGCAAGCAGCTGTTCGACCAGACCTCCTACACCCGCCACATCGGCCGGGACACCACCAGCGACCTGCTGAACAAGGGCGTCTACACGGGCTCGTCGCGCGGTTATGTCAAGGGTCTCATCGACATCCCCCACAGCGGCCGGGGTACTGACAGCTTCCTGGGTGAGTTCAGCATGCTGCTGGAGCGCACGGCACGCTCGGTCACCATCCCCAGCCTGGAGATCGACCAGCCCGACTGCCGGCGTGCCATGCATTCCTCCTCCGTCGGCCCCATCGACGAGACGCAGGTGTTCTACCTGATGAGCCGCGGGCTCTCTCGCGAGGAAGCCCGCAAGGCCATCGTGATGGGCTTCCTGGAACCGGTCGTAGCACGCATCCCGTTGCCGGCCGCGCAGGATCGCTTGCGTGCGTTGCTTGAGCGCAAGTGGCCCGAGGGTGGTGCAGCGCGGGACGCTGCCGCCTAATCGCGTAGAAACCGCTTGCATGCGCGCGCAATCGCGCTAGGCTTGTCGCCAACGGCACCGTGTCGTCGCGCGTGCCAGCAGAGGGAGTGAGCTTTTCATGGATATCGATATCACGCTTCAAGGGCTGTTGCTGGGTGCGTTGGCCATGGCCATCGGCCTGGCTTTCGCCTTCTGGGGTTTCCGGGTCTTCCTGATCCTGCTGCCCATCTGGGGCTTCTTCGTCGGCTTCCTGCTGGGTGCACAGGGAGTGACGTACCTCTTCGGAGACGCCTTCCTGGCCACCGCGACCGGATGGGTCCTCGGCTTCTTGCTGGGCCTGCTGTTCGCGGTGCTCTCGTATCTCTACTACTGGGTGGCGGTCATCCTGCTGGGTGGAGCGTTGGGCTACCAGTTGACGATCGGGCTGCTGCAGTGGATCGGCTTCGACGCTGACGGCTGGATCTCCTTCGGCCTGGCGCTCGTCGGCGGTGCCATCTTCGCCGTTGGCTTCTTCCTGCTGCACATGCCGGCGGTGCTCGTCATCGTGGCGACCGCCATCTCCGGGGCCGCTGCCACCCTTGCCGGCCTCGCCCTCGCCCTTGGGCTTGTCCCGGTGAACCAGGCCGGTGGTGGCCTCATCGGGATCCACAGCCAATGGGACCTGGGATGGATCGGCATCATCCTCGGCATCGCACTGGCCTTCGCCGGGGCCATCTACCAGACGCGAACGATCGCCGACATGAGCATGGCGATCCGCGAGGACTCCTACATGAACCCGGGCCTGCAGGGTCGTGGGCCTTCCGGAGGCGCGCCCGCATAGTCGGGGCCTCGGGTTGGGGAGCGACCCTGCTCGAGAACGAACAGGACGGCCGGTGCGAGTAGCACCGGTCGTTCCTCGTGGTGGACCGGCAGCGGCCGGGGCCGCTACCATTGTGTCGATGGAACCCGAGATACGTCCCGCCCGCCACGTTCCGGTGGCGAAGGTCGCCGACCTCGAAGAAGGCACCATGCTGATGGTCGAGGTCGATGGCACGCTCATCCTCCTGGTCAACCGGGACGGTCTCTACGCCATGCAGGGCACGTGCTCACACGAGTACTTCGAGCTGGACAAGGGCTTTCTCACCGCCGATTCGGTCACCTGCGCTCTGCACCTCTCGCGCTTCGACCTCGGGAGTGGCGATGCCCTCGACCCGCCGGCGGACCTGCCGCTGGTGACCTATCCGGTGCACGTCGATGGTGACGACATCATCCTTGAGCTGCCCGACGGGGAGATTCCCGTCAACGAGTAGGCGTGCACCGTTAGTCGGTCAACGTTTCAGGATGGTGCCCAGGTCGCGTTCGATGGCGAGGCGCAGGATAGCGTCCGCGAAGACGACGTCGGCCAGCCCGACGCCCAGGTGTGACACCAGCACGCGTCCCGGCGGTCGTGGCGTGCCGGCCGTGATGGCCTCGCCGATCATGGCGCCCGGCTCGGGGTAGCCCAGGAACTGCGTCTCATCGCGGTTGGCCAGGAACTGCTCGCGGTCGTCGGTGAGGAAGAGCTCTGCCCCCGACGCGAACGACGCCGGCACGCACATGTCGTAGTCGACGGCGATGACGCTGGCATCCTCGCGGAAGACCTCGTCGGGGATCGTCTGGCGTCGTGGCCCGAACGACACCAACGTCAGCACCAGCCCGGCCCCGTTGATGGCCGCGATCGGGTCCGCCGTGGTGCGGATTTTGCCGAGCTGCCCGAAGAGGCCAGCGCGTGCGTCGTCGGCCAGAGCGTCGGCACGCGCCAGGTCGAGGTCGCAGAGCGTCACGTCGGCGCCGGGCTGCAGGTGCGCGACGATGGGCAGGTGGCTCCGCGCCTGCACGCCCGCGCCGATGACCGCGATCGCACCCGACGATGGTGGTCCCCAGCGTGAGATGGCGACCCCACTGACCGCAGCGGTACGGAGCGCGGTGATACCTCCGGCGTCGAGGATGGCGGTGGGCAGGCCGTTGGTCGGGTCGCTCAGGATGGTGGTGGCTGAGATCACCGGCAGCCCCCGCGTGGCGTTCTCGGGGAAACCCACCACCCACTTGATGCCCAGCAGGTCATCGGATCCGTCGGCTGCCGCCCCGCGCGCCCAGGCGGGCATGGCGTGCGAGAACGAGTCGGTCGGAGTCGGATCGACACCGATCTTGGGCGGCAACTGGGCATCGGCGACGAGGGCGGTCATGGTCCGTTCGGCTAGTGCCAGGCGCTCGGTGATGCCGGGCAGGGCGGCCAGCACGTCGGCCGCTGAGAGGTAGCGCAGGGGTGGCACCAACATGTTGCCAGTCTAGTGGTGCCGCGGCGTCCCATGCGACCTGCCGCGGGTCGATACGATTGGGGTGTGATCGAACCAGCTGCGACCCGCCTGCCCGATCGTGCCGAGTTGGAGCACTGCCTCGCCAATCTCAAGCTGGAGCGTGACGCCGTGCAGCTGTACGACCGGCTCGCTGAGATGGAGAAGGACCCCATCCGCGCCGATGCCTTCGCGGCCATCGCCAGCAACGAACGCCGGCACGCCTTCGTGTGGGCCACTCGCGTCGACGCCTGCGGCCAAGAAGTGCCACCCATGGTGCGGCCACGCTGGCGCGTACGCGCGGTCCTGGCCATCGCCCGGCTGTTCGGCACCAAGACGGTCTCGGGCATGGTCAAGGCACTCGAGGGGGACGAGCTGTCGATCTACGAGAACCTGGACGGCCCGGAGATGCAGGCCATCGCGGACGACGAGCGTGAGCACGCGGCCATCTGGAAGCGTCTGGACATGGGCATGCCCGGAGTGGAGCCCTCCACGCCGGAGGCGGCGGCGGCAGCCGAGGTCGCCATCCGCGACGAGTCATGGCACCGGGCCGCGGGCCAGAGTGGCGCCCTGCGAGCAGCCGTCTTCGGCATCAATGACGGCCTGGTCAGCAACCTCGCGCTGGTGATGGGGTTCGCCGGCGCGGCCACGGGGAATGACATCATCGTGCTGGCGGGCGTAGCAGGCCTGCTGGCGGGTGCCTTCAGCATGGCCGCCGGTGAGTACGTCAGCATGCAGAGCCAGAAGGAGCTGTTCCAGCGGCAGATCGACCTGGAGCGCGAGGAGCTGCGCTTCATGCCTGAGAAAGAACGCGGGGAGCTGGCCGCGCTGTATCGCGCCAAGGGCTTGTCCGAAGAGGAGGCGGACATGGTCGCTTCGCGCCTGATGCAGGATCCCGAGCATGCGCTTGACACCAAGATCCGGGAGGAGCTGGGACTCGACCCTGATGAGCTGGGCTCACCCTGGGGGGCCGCCGCCTATTCCTTCACCGCTTTCGGCCTGGGTGCACTCATCCCGCTGGCGCCGTTCCTCCTCACCTCCGGCCTGACGGCGATGGCCATCTCGGTCGGCCTGGCCCTGGGCGCATTGTTCATCGTCGGTGCCCTGGTGAGCCTGCTCACCGGTCGTAGCCTGGTCTTCAGTGGCATCCGCCAGGTCTCCATCGGCGGCGCCGCGGCGCTCGTCACCTACGTCGTGGGCAGCATCATCGGTGTCACTGCCGCGTGACGGGCGGGGGCGGGGGCGCGTAACCCGCTGGCGGCGGCGCGTAGCCAGGAGGCGTTGGCGCGTAGCCAGGGGGAGGTGGCGCGTAGCCAGGGGCCGGTGGTGCGTAGCCAGGGGGCAGGGACGGGGGAATGGAAGCACGGCCCGGCGGCGGCACGGGCGGTCGCTGCACGCGGAGATAGGCGCCGTGGAGGTCCAGGATCTCCTCCACGAGCAGGGTCGGCGCGATGCCCCCGTCGCGCTCGATGATGCCGGCGATCCAGGCCGCCTCACCCTGCCGTTCGCGTGGGTCGATGTCATCGTCCTGACGCGGCAAGCGCACCAGCAGCACCGTCATGGTGGCACCGCCGATGGCGAGCCCGACGAGCAGCAGCCAGACGCCCCACGCTTCGATCATCGCCGCCGAGCATATCGCCTCGCGCTGATCACGGCTATCCTCGCGCGGTGCCTCTTGCCCTGATCGACATCACGCCCCCATCCGGAATCGCACTGGGGCCGCTCACGCTCGGCTTCTATGGCATCGGCTATGTGGTCGCGCTGGCGGTGATGCTCCTCGTCAGCCGGTCGGAGGCACGACGCAAGGGCTACGACCCCGCCCTCGTGACCAACGCCATCGTCGTGGTCGGTATCTTCGCCTTGGTGGGGGCTCGGCTCTATCACGTCCTCGGTGAGTGGTCGACCTATGCCGCTGACCCGTTGCGGGTCATCCTGCCACCCTACGCCGGCTTGGGCCTCTATGGCGGCATCATCGGCGCCACGGTGGGGATCTGGGTCTTCCTGCGCGGCAAGGACATCCCGCTGGGGCGAGCGTTGGACGTGGTGGTGCCCGGCACGCTGCTGGCACAGGGCATCGCGCGTTGGGGCAACTTCTTCAACCAGGAGCTGTACGGACCGCCGACCTCCGCGCCGTGGGGCATCACCATCGAGTGCTCCCATCGTATCGCGCTGTACCCCTGCTCGGCTTACCCGCTCGAGCCGACCGGGTTCCACCCGTTGTTCTTCTACGAGTCGCTCCTCACCATCACTGGCGGCCTCATCGCGTTGCTGCTGGCGCGCCGCTTCACGGACCGACTGCGCGACGGTGACCTGGCCTCGTTCTGGATGATCTGGTACGGCAGCGTGCGCCTGCTGTTGGAGTCCTTCCGGGAAGGTTGGAACTGGACCCTCTTCGGCATCCCCACCGCGATGCTGCTCGGAGTCGTCCTCATCAGCGCCGGCGTCGCGACGGCCTGGTGGCGCCACTGGCGTCCGGCAGGCGAGCGCCAGTGAGGCTCGTCAGCGCGGGTAGAAGGCGATCAGCTGTACCGGGCCACGGCGGTTGTGGCCGTTGAGCACGAGGAAGTCGTCGAGACCGTTGCCGTCATGGTCGATGGCGTAGGCATCATCGCCATCGCCGCCCAGGGCCTGCGGGATCAGCACCGATGACCAGCGTGCACCGCCGTTGCCGTTGAGCAGCATCACGTCAGGCTGGTTGCGTGTGCCGTTGCTGCGGACGATGTAGAGGTCGCTCTTGCCGTCCCCGTTGGCATCGCCGCTGGCGAGGGCGGTGCCGTAGCTCAGCCGGCGCTGGTAGACCTTGCGGAACTTGCCCTTCTTCATGACGCTGACGCGCAACATGGTGGGGGACAACTGCACCAGGTCCAGCTTGCCGTCCTTGTTGACATCGACCAGCTCGGCGTCGACCGATTCGATCGACTGGACTCCAAGCTTCTTCGTCACGTCCACGAGGCCACTACGCGTGTTGCGATACAGCCGTGTGCCGCCCTGTGCGGGCGCCTGGGGTCCGCCGGCTAGCAGCAGCAGGTCCTTGCGTCCGTCATTATCGAGGTCGGCGGCCTGCATCGCTAGCGCGCCCAACTGGGAGGCGAACCCGGGACGCGCCCGGGCCTTGAAACGGCCGTCGCCGTTGGTGCTGAACGTACGACCGACCGACGGCAGGCCATCGACGCGCGTGGGCGAGTTGGCCAGCACCAGGTAGGTGTCGTCCTGGCGCTTGGCTGCGAGGAAGGTGGCCAGGCGACCCCGCCCGGTGGGGTCGGAGAGGCCACGATCGGCGGCGACCTCGACCGGATCCGGCCCGCCCGGATCGAGCCAGAGCTCATTGGACTTGAAGCCGGAGCCGCGCTTGCCGCCGACGGCACAGTAAAGGTCCGGCAGGCCGCTGCCGTCGACATCGGCTGCGGTGCATCCGTGGCGGTCGATCGAGGTCATCGGGAGCGCTTCATTCTCGACGAACCTGCCGTCTCGGTTGAGCAACAGGAGTCCCCGGCGTCCGTGCCGACCGAGGAAGATGTCGTCCACCCCGTCAGCGTCGAAGTCCGCGATCACCGCCCCGTAGGTGCCGGTCTCCTCGAAGACTCCGCTGCTGAGCGCCACGTCTCGCGCCCAGATCGACTTGTCGGCGCTGGCTACCGGCAGCGAGCCCACCTTGATCTGAGCGGCACGCCTATTGCGCGCCCGCTGTTTGGCGCTGGGCTTGCGAGACGACTTGCGGGTCGCCTTGCGGATGAACTCTGGGGTGGCGTTGCGCGCCGACTGCAGGCTTGAGCCGGTTCCTTCGGTGCCGTTGCCAGCCTCGCCGGGCATGCCCGCTCCAGCCGCGATGGCCGGTACCACCGGGACTGCTGGCGCCGCCGCGATGGCCGGAACCACCGGGACTGCTGGCGCCTCCGCGATCACCGGGACCGCCTCACCCGCGTCGACGACGGTGGCGGTCAGTCCGGGCGTCGGTCGTGGCTCGCCCTCATCACCGGGTAGGGCACCACCGAAGATGCCGGCCTGTGCGGGTGCACACACTCGGGTGGCGCGTGCCGACTGTCCCGAGCGACCCACCGCCCAGCCCTCGTCGTCAAGGGCACCGACGACATCGTGCAGCTCAGTCCCCCCGGCGCGACCGGCGAACTGGTTCCATCCCTGCCCGTCCCACCAGGCCGCCACCGCTTCGTAGCTCTTGCGTTCGTCATCCCAAGCGGCGCCGACGACCCAGACGCCACCACCTGGGTCGGCCGTCAAGGCCGTCAACAGGACGTCCTTGGAGTCGAAGACGGGGGCCTTGACATCACGCCATCGCTCGCCGTTCCAACGCAGAACCAAGGGTTCTGAGCGGCCGCCGTGATCACGGTAGCCCACCGCCCAGGCTTCACCGCGGTCGGACACGACCTCGATATCGGTCAGCGCAGCCGCGCCAGCGAGTCGTGGCACCGAGACTCGTTGCCACTTCTTGTTCTCACGCCGATAGATGATCGGATGGATCTCAGCTCCGGGGCCACCGTGGCCGACGACCCAGAAGCCACCACGTCGGTCTGGTGTGACGCCCGTGAAGCTGATGGATTCGCGCGGTCCGATGCGGACCGGGAGATTGCTCCAGCGTTTGCCGTCCTTGCGGAGGGCGATCGGCTGACGCTTGCCGCTGGCGGTCATGCGGTAACCCACCGCGAGCGGACTGCCGTCGCCCATGACCGTGACATCGGTGAAGACCGAGGGGAGGGTGCCACGGGTGGTCGGTCGGTCAGTCTGCCAGTCGCTGCCAGTCCAGCGCAGCGCGAGTGGCATCACCCGTCCGCTGATGGTGGTCCAGCCCACGGCCCATGTGCCGGCGCCACTGCGGCTCTCGACGGCCATCAAGCCATCCTCGCGGCCGGGGCTGTTGGTGCGGATGCGAGTCCATTGCCCGTTGTTGTTGATGAGCGAGGCCGGCGTGCGGCGGCCGAAGTCATCATCGTCGCCGTGACGCGCAAAGCCGACCGCGAGGGCCCCCTGCTCAAGCAGCGTGACGCCGTGGAGCGACATGCCCAGCTTGTTGTCCACCTGGTCGAACCCGGATGCGCAGATCAGCGCATCGCCTGAGGCTGTTGCGTCCGCCGCCTCATCGATCACGGCCTCATCGTTGGCAGCTACGACGGCATGCCCGGGCATCTCCGCATGACCGGGCATGACGGCGAGGCCGTCGGAAAGCAGCAGGGAGAGGGTCAGCGCCGTGATGAGCACGCGCCGACAGCCGCGGAAGCAGGACATCGACACCCGAGATTAGACCGCACCAGACATATCCGCAGTAGCCGCTCCTTGGTACGGTGCGTCCGGTCACCAGACGTACCTATCGGGCCGAGTCAGCCCCGGCTCGCCATCGGCCTGTCCGCAATTCACCAGATGGTACGCACGGTGGCATTGGCCAGTTGCCGAGGCCTTTGATCGGCCCTGACGGGTGCCCTCGGCACCGAGGCTATGCCCCGCCACGCTTGGATCTTGCGATTGGACGTGCTCAGCGGGCTTCCTGACCCGCTGGACGGGGCCGCGCACCTTGCTAAGGCCGTCTGGGGCGACATGTGACCAGTTGTCGGCAGGTGTGCCCCTCAGGTGTGCCCCTCAGGTGTGCCTCACGGCGCCCTCCGCACGTTCGCGCAGGCTTGGCCAGGCAGACCGCTGCGGCAAGATGGAGACCAGACTCAACGGAAGCGAGAGGATGGGGCGTGCGCGCGACCGACACATCTCAGGTGTCTTCATGGCCCTCGTCGCCGTCGGCGTCGAACACCCCGTCGGCAGCGTCCCAGTCGAGCTCCAGGCCAAGGTCGTCGGCCAGCTCTTCGTTATAGGGCCGATAGAAGTCACGCAGCCGCGCGATGACGTCCTGGTCGAACGGCTCGTGGGGCTTGTTGCGATTGCGCATCACCCGTGGTAGCTGTTCGCGCGGTGGCAGGTCGAGGTACTCACAGACCTCCGCCATCACCCCCGGCGGGTCGCGGAACCAGCGCTCGCTCTGGATGACCAGCAACTGGTCATCAGGGAAGTGGGTGCGCCAGCGCTCCAGCTGCGGCAGGTAGATGCCGCGCCGCACCACCAACGGGTCACCGACACGCTTGTCGGCTGGGATGCGCAGGCCGCCGCGGTCGCCCGGAGGACCGATCTCGGCCTCGACGGCCTCGCGGAACGAGCGGGTCTCGCCGCACTGCCGCAGGCACCAGGCCCAATGGGAAGCCGCCCGCAGGGCAGGGTCGCGGAGCAGCACCATCAGCTTGGCCGAAGGCACGCCCCGCGCGATGCGCGCGGGCACATTGGGGTGTGACAGGTAGGAGGGGCTGGATTCGCCGGTCAGGACAGGGTGGAGACCAGCCTTGTAGGCTGCCCGGCGTTGTTTGTTGGCCGGAAAGCGCAAACGGTACCAGCCCAGGCCATAGGTGTAGCGGTGGGTGTCGAAGAAATGCGTCTCCGCGGGGCCCTCAAGGACCTGTGGGTGCGCGTTGAGCTGACCCAACAGGTGCGTGGTGCCACTGCGGGCCGCACCGATGATGATGAAGTCCGGAAGCAGGTGCGTGCGCCCCAGCAACCGACCGCGCAGGCGCCGAGATTCCTTGCCGCCGAGGGCGCGCTGGAGCGCGGCGCTGGCGCTCGTCTGGGATGCCATGCGCCCGAGTATGGCAGCGTCGGCCACCCTATCCGAGTCCATCCTCGCTATGCTGGAGGGGTATGGAGCCCGGTCCCGAGACGATCCGTTCGATCACCCACGACATGCGCAACTTGTTGACGGCCGTACGCGGCCACGCCGAGCTGGCCCTGCGTGGCATGTCGTCGGAAGATCCGGCCCGCGAGGATGTGGCCCACTGCGTCATCGTGACCGCCACGGTCTTCGACCTGATCGACCAGCTTGATGGCAACGACACCTCCGGTTCGCTCATCGCCATCAACCTCGATCTCAACGTGTCGGCCATGCGTCGGCTCATCGATGCGCTGCTGCCGCCCTCGATCGAGCTGGTGCTGGCCACCGCTGCCGATGGCGCCTACGTGACCATCTCCAAGCTGCGGGTGGAGCGCATCGTGCTGAACTTGGTGCTCAACGCGCGCGACGCCATGACGGACGGCGGCAGGCTGACCATCAGCACCCGCCACGGCGATGGCGAAACGGTCCACATCGTCGTGTCTGACACTGGCCCCGGTTTCAGCGCCGAGGCCCTTGAGCACCTCTTCGAGACCGGCTTCACCACCAAGCGGGAGCGTGGCGGAAGTGGCCATGGGCTCTCTGCGTTGGCGCGCTTCGTGGCTGGTGCCGGAGGTTCCATCGATGTAGCTTCGGCGAGCGGCGACGGTGCCACCATCACGGTGTCCCTGCCGACCGCGGATCTGGGCGGCCCGGACGCCGACGTCTCCGACTGACCTCGGCCTCGCCTTGATCGGGCCCGCCTTGATCGGGCCACGCCATCTGGACCGGTGCGCTCCGGTGCCTACCCGTGGGGGAGTAGCATTGGGCGCCGAGCACGTCACGAACCACAGGAGTCGCCCACCTTATGGCCAACTCGCTCGTCACCGTCATCGGCGCCGGCAACGTCGGCGCAACGACCGCACAACGCATCGTCGAGCAGGGCATCGCCGATGTCTGGCTGGTCGACATCGTCGAGGGCCTACCCCAGGGCAAGGCACTCGACCTGGCCCAGGCTGCGCCCGTGACCGGTCACGACATGGTGGTGCAGGGCACCAACGACTACGCCGACACGGCTGGCTCGGACGTCATCGTGGTCACCTCCGGCCTGGCTCGCCAGCCGGGCATGAGTCGCGACGACCTGATGGTCAAGAATGCTGCCATCGTCCGAACGGTGGTCGAGCAGGCGGTGGCGTACTCGCCGGAGGCCATTCTCATCGTCGTGACCAACCCCCTCGACGCCATGTGCCACGTGGCGCTGGAAGCCAGCGACCTACCTTCGGACCGGGTGGTAGGCATGGCCGGTGTCCTCGACTCCAGCCGGTTCCGGACGTTCATCGCCATGGAGCTGGGTGTCTCGGTCGTGAACACCTACGCCTTCGTGCTGGGTGGCCACGGCGACACCATGGTGCCGCTGCCACGCTATTCGACCGTCGGCGGCGTGCCCATCACCGAGCTCATGACGCCCGACCGCATCGATGCGCTCGTGGCACGTACGCGCAACGGCGGCGCCGAGGTGGTCTCATTGCTGAAGACCGGCAGCGCCTACTACGCACCCGCCGCGTCGGTCGCTTCGATGGTGGACGCCATCGTCAACAACCGCCATATGGTGCTGCCTTGTGCGGCCTACCTTGAGGGCCAGTACGGCATCGACGGCCTCTATGTGGGCGTGCCCACGCGACTCGGCAGCAACGGCGTCGAGGGCATCGTCGAGATCGGCCTGACCGATGAGGAGCAGGCACAGTTCGAGCATTCCGCTGCAGCCGTGCAGGAGCTGGTCGATACGCTGGTATCGATGGGGGCCCTGCGCGACCAATCAGAGCGATAGTCGCGCCGAGGTTCCCTCGCCGGCGGGCCCTTTGGCAGGGGCGGCGACTGTACATAATCGATTATCGTTAGTTATCCACTCCGGAGATGAGGTCAACCGAATGACGCAGACGATGGAGCCGCAGGTGAATGCGGCGCAAGCGAACCTTCCCAGGGTCAGCCACTGGATCGACGGCAAGATCGTCGCATCGACGTCCGGCAAGGGCCGCCCAGTGTTCAACCCCGCGACCGGCCAGCAGACCAAGGTGGTCGACGTCGCGAGCCCCGAAGAGATCGAGCTGGCGGTCGCTGCCGCCAAGGCTGCGTTTCCGGCCTGGCGCGCGACCTCCTTGTCGAAGCGGGCGGACACCATGTTTCGCATCCGCAACGCCTTCGATAGCCACCGCGACGAGATTTCCGCGCTCATCACCGCCGAGCACGGCAAGGTCCTGAGCGATGCTGCCGGCGAGCTGGCCCGTGGCATCGAGAACATCGAGTACGCGTGTGGGGTGCCGCAGCTTCAGAAGGGCGAGTTCAGCGAGCAGGTCTCGTCGGGCGTGGACGTCTACTCCATCCGCCAGCCCCTTGGCGTGGTGGCAGGTATCACCCCCTTCAACTTCCCGGCCATGGTTCCGATGTGGATGTTCGGCAACGCCATCGCCACCGGCAACACCTTCATCCTGAAGCCCTCGACGGTCGATCCGTCGGTGTCGATCTACCTCGCGCAGCTGATGCAGGATGCCGGGCTGCCCGACGGCGTCTTCAACGTGTTGCAGGGTGATCGCGTGGCGGTCGCCGGACTGACCGAGCACCCGGACATCGCGGCCGTCTCGTTCGTGGGTTCAACGCCCGCGGCCAAGCGCATCTACGAGACCGGCTCCAAAGCCGGCAAGCGCGTCCAGGCCCTGGGTGGGGCCAAGAACCACATGATCGTCCTGCCCGATGCGGATTCTCGATCTCACCGCCGACGCCTGCATCAACGCCGGCTACGGAAGCGCTGGCGAGCGCTGCATGGCCATCGCCACGGTCGTGACGGTGGGCGATGTGCACGAGCCACTCATCGAGGCCATCAAGGCTCGCCTGCCACAGGTGGTCGTTGGTGATGGCACCAACCCGGCGTCGATGATGGGCCCGCTCGTCACCGAGGAGCATCGTGACAAGGTCGCAAGCTACATCGAGAGCGGCCAGAGGGATGGCGCCACGGTCGTGGCTGACGGTCGTGAACACCCGCTCTACAAGGATAGCGACGGCTTCTACCTGGGCGTCTCGCTCATCACCGATGTGACCCCCGAGATGTCCTGCTACAAGGATGAGATCTTCGGCCCCGTGCTGACGGTCGTCCACGTGGGGAGCTACGAGGAGGCGGTCAAGCTCACCAATAGCCACGAGTTCGGCAACGGCACCGCGATCTTCACCCGCGACGGCGGTGCGGCACGTCAATTCCAGTTCGATATCGACGTCGGGATGGTGGGCATCAACGTGCCCATCCCGGTCCCGGTCTCGTACTACTCCTTCGGCGGCTGGCGTTCCTCGCTCTTCGGCGACTCGCACATCTATGGCCCCGAAGGGGTGCGGTTCTACACCAAGGGCAAGGTCATCACCTCGCGCTGGCCTGACCCGGGGACATCCGAAGATCAACCTGGGCTTCCCCCGCACCAAGTAGCCGAGCTGTTCCATGCCGGGCCTACAGGCCTGACGGCAGGACCGAACCGGTCGCCATGGCAAGGCGGCCGGTTTGCCAGTTCGTCGTGTGGTGGAGCCGGTGTGCCGGCTCTCGGTGGGTTCGCGTGGTCCAGCGAGTTCGCAGGCTCATCCTGACGATGGACCGATAGGGAGGATGCGGAGGCTGATGCCGGAGCTGCGCGTGGAAGCGATGATCTTCGACATGGACGGGGTGGTCATCGATTCGGGCGACGTCTATGCCAGGCACTGGCGGCTCTGGGGGGCCGAGCACGGCCTCGACTACGAGACCCAGATCGCCCATGTCCATCCCGGTCGTCCACCGGTCGAGACGATCCGCCTGGTGGCGCCGCAGCTTGATGCCGTGGCCGAGTCGGTCCGCTTCAACGATTCGCTCGATGCTGATGACGGCGAAGATGCCATCGCTGCCATGCCCGGCGCGGCGGCGATGCTGGCAAGCCTGCCATCCGATCGCTGGGCTATCGCCACCAGTGCTTTTCGCCTCATCGCGCGGCAATGGCTGGCGCAGGTGGGTCTACCCGAACCGGTCGCGCTGGTGACTGTCGATGACATCGAGCACGGCAAACCCGCCCCCGATCCGTACCTGCGTGCGGCTGAGCTGCTGGGCCGGGACCCGCGCCGCTGCCTGGTGGTGGAGGATGCGCCGGCCGGCATCAGCGCCGGCAAGGCCGCGGGTGCCCACGTGTTGGCGGTCCATACCTCACATCAGCCAACTGACCTGGCCGAGGCCGACCACCACACGGCAGGCGTGCACACCATCAGCGCCAGCTTCGATGGGGATGCGTTGATCGTCCGTTGGGAGCCGATCCGCTCCCAGCGCTAGCGCAGGTATTCGCGCGCGACCTCACGCTTCAGGAAGCGGCCGTGGCCCGGATCACCCTTCCACTCGCCATCCTCCACGATGACCTGGCCGCGCGAAAGCACGATGTCGCTATGGCCCTGCACCTCCATGCCCTCGTAGCAGGAGTAGTCCACGTTCATGTGGTGGGTCGCAGCCGACAGGACGTGCTTCTTGTCGGGGTCATACACGACCAGGTCGGCGTCGTAGCCCGGCGCCACCACGCCCTTGGAGCCTGCTAGCCCGAAGATCCGAGCCGGTGCCGTCGAGCAGACCTCCACCCAGCGTTCCTTGGGCATGCGTCCGTTGACGACGCCCTGGAAGATGAGGTCCACGCGCTCCTCCACGCCGGGCAGGCCGTTGGGGATCTTGCGGAAGTCGTCCTTGCCCAGGTCCTTCTGGCCCACGAAGTCGAATGGGCAATGGTCGGTGCCGACGGCCTGCAGGTCATCCCGAACCAGTCCGCGCCACAGGTCCTCCTGGTGGTCGGCTGGTCGCAACGGCGGTGAGCATACGTACTTGGCACCCTCGAACCCGTTGCCCATCATCTCCAGGTCCAGGAAGAGGTATTGCGGGCAGGTCTCGGCGAAGGCCATGGCGCCCCGGTCGCGGCCGCGCACGATCTCCTCCAGCGCGTCCCGTGAAGAGAGGTGGACGATGTAGACGGGCACCTCAGCCGCTTCCGCGAAACGGATGACACGATTGACGCATTCACCCTCGAACACGGGCATGCGTGAGGCACCGTGGAAGTAGGGACTGGTGTTGCCGGCCGCCACGTTGGCATTGGCGACGATGTCGATGGCCACGCCATTCTCGGCGTGCATCATGATCAAGCCGCCGTTCTCAGCGGTCTGGCGCAGGGCGCTGAAGATGGCGCCGTCGTCGGACAGGAAGACGCCGGGGTAGGCGGTGAAGAGCTTGAAGTCAGTGACGCCGTCCTCGACGAGCTGGTCCATCTCCTTGAGCGTGGCGTCGTTGACGTCACCCATGATCATGTGGAAGCCGTAGTCGATGGCCGACTTGCCCTCTGCCTTGGCCAGCCAGGTCTCCAGGCCCGGTCGCAGTGCCTGGCCCTTGGACTGCACCGCGAAATCGATGATGGTGGTGGTGCCGCCGAAGGCCGCGGCCCGTGAGCCGGTCTCGAAATCGTCCTTGGAGGAGGTGCCGCCGAAGGGCAGGTCCATGTGTGTGTGGGGATCGATGCCGCCGGGGATGATCCAGCGACCGGTCGCATCGATGGTCTTGTCGACCGCCACGCGTGCCAACGCGCCAAGCGCCTGGCCGGAGCCGGATGCGTCCCCGCCGATGCCCACGGCGGCGATCTTCTCGTCCTCGATGAGCACATCGGCAAGGAATGAGCCGTCCGCATTGACGACGGTGCCGTTGGTGATGAGCGTTCGCATTCGATCCCTCCAGATGAAGACGAGTTCCAGACACACGTAGAGACGTGGCCAGCATCGCCATGGTAGTCGGCCCGAGGCAGGGCCCGCAGGCTGCGATGGGCACCTCTCGTGTACCGTAGCGAGCGTCATGCTCAGGACCCCGGAGCGGCACGCCCTGCCGCGCCGCACGCTGGCCGTCGTCGCGGCCATCGCGCTCATGCTGCCGCTTCTGCCGCTCACCGTGAGAACGGCCGTGGCCGCCAGCCCGGAGCAGGGCTGGTCGGCACGGCAGGTCGGCAAGAGCACCGTGCCAGCGCGAGACCGCGCCCTGACCGCGAAGCTGCCGGGCCGCAGCACCATCGGCTATCACCCTGAGACGGGCCGCGTGCGCTTCCTCTCTGGTTCGCCTGGCAACCCGCTGAGCGCCGGACTCCCGGGCGTCGCGACCGGCAAGCGGACGCTGTCAGCTGCCGATGCACGAACGGTGGCGCGCCGCTTCCTCGAGCGCTACGGGCCGCTGTTCGGCCTGCAGGACCCAGCTCGGGACCTACGGGTCAAGGATACGCAACGTCACCTCGCTCCAGCTGTCGGCGTCACCGCTTCCGGAGCCGGCCGGCCCAACGCCACCGTGCAATTCGAGCAGATCCGCGACGGTGTGCCCGTGATGGGCGGTGAGATCGCGGTCCAGCTCTCTGCCGGGGGTGAGGTGCTCTCGGCGGCCGGCGAGGTGCTGCCAGCCGGAAGCCGGGCCCGCACCGACGCCAGGATCAGCGCGGCAACGGCACGCAACACCGCCGCGGCGTGGGTCGCCCGAGAGACCGGCCGGAGGACGTCGTCGGTGCACACCACCTCCGAAGGCTTGGGTCTGTACGACCCACGACTCATGGACGATCCCATGCTCGCCGGTCTGGGCACACGGTTGGTGTGGCGGATCGACGTGCGCCTGGCCGCCCCTGGCCACCACGAGGCCGACCGTCGGCTGGTGCTAGTGGATGCGCTCGGCGGCGGCGTGCTGTCCTCCATCGACCGAGTCCACACCGCGGAGGGTCCGAGCCGGCGAGTCTGCGACGACCGGAACAGGCCCGGTGCACCCTTCGCCTGCACCTCGCCGACACGCAGTGAGGGTCAGCCCGCCACAGGGGTACGGGACGTCGATGCCGCCTACCGCCTCATGGGCGTGACGTACGACTACTTCTACGACCACTTCGGCCGCGATGGCATCGACGGCGCCGGCTCGCGCATGAAGGCCACCGTGCGTTACTGCCCCAGCTACGGCTGCCCATGGCGCAATGCCGAGTGGAAATGGGCCGAGCAGCAGGCCGTCTTCGGGTCGGGTTGGGCCAAGGCTGACGACATCGTTGCCCACGAGTTCACCCACGGCGTGCTCGACGCTGAGGCGCCGCTCTTCTACCAGTATCAGTCGGGTGCCATCAACGAGTCATATGCGGACGTGTTCGGCGAGCTCATCGACCTTGCCTATGACGGTGGCACGGACACCAAGTCCAGCAAGTGGAAGATCGGTGAGGACGCGCCCATCGGGGTCTTTCGCGATATGCGCGACCCCACCCGCTTCGGTCATCCCGATCACGTTCGCAGCCCCAGGTGGTACACCGGCACGGCCGATGACGGCGGCGTCCACCGCAACAGCAGTGTTGGCAACAAGGCAGCCTCGCTGCTGGCCGATGGTGGCAGCTTCCGTGGTTACAAGGTCAAGGCCATCGGCCGCGGCCGCACCGCGCGCGTCTGGTACCAGGCGCTCACGACCCGGCTGACGCCAGCGGCCAACTACATCGACCTCGGCGACGCCCTGGTGGCGGCCTGTACCGACCTTGCGGGTACCGACGGCATGACGCTCGCCCACTGCAAGTCGGTACGCGACGCGACGCGCGCCACGCAGATGGATCGCACCCCCAAGGCCCAGGCGCCCAAACGTGCCCCCATCTGCAGCGCCGGCCGTAGCGCCATCGATATCCTGAAGGATGACCTCGAGGATCCCGACGCAGGACGCTGGGCGCCATCGCGGCTGACCGGTGCCAAGAAGGGCTGGTACTACCCGCAGAACCCCAACAACGTGGCGGCCTGGGACGGGACCTGGGCGTCGAGCGGCAAGCTCAACTTCTATGCGCCCAACCATGGCAGCCGCATGGACTCGGTGATGCGGGCGACGGTCCCGCTGACGTTGCCGCAAGGTGCCTATCTGCGCTTCGGACATGGCTACTCCTTCGACAAGGACGCCAAACGCCGCTACGACGGCGGCATCCTCCAGATCCAGGTCGACGGTGGCTCCTGGCGAGGCGTGGATGACCTGTTCACGCATGGCGGCTACAACGGCCGCATCGCCAAGGGTTACGGCAACCCGCTGAAGGGCCGGCGTGCCTGGACCGGCGACTCGCATGGTTGGGCGCAGGCCCGCGTGGACCTGTCTCGGTTCGCCGGCTCGCAGGTCAGGCTCCGCTTCCGCATGGCGTCGGACAAGTCGGTCGGTGCGCGAGGCTGGTACATCGACGACATCCGCGTCTACACGTGCGTGCGCGACGACGTCCCCCCGACGGGCTCCGTCACCATCGACGCCGGCGCCGGATCCACGGCTGATGCTGATGTCACGCTGGCGTTCACCTGGGATGACGCAAAGACGTGGGTGACCAAGCTGCGCATCTCGGGCAGCCGCCGGCTCGGTCCCGATGGGGCGCAACTGCGCAACGGCATCACCATGCCCATCCGTGAATCAGTCGCCTGGGACCTGGCCGATACCACCTACGGCGGAACCGGCAAGCCTGGGATGCGGCGTGTCTATGCACAGGTGCGCGACGCGGCAGGTCATTGGTCGAGCGTCTTCTCCGACGGCATCGAGCTGCTCAAGCCGTAGATGGGTCCGCGGGCCGTGCTGGGTCCGCCAAGCGTACCGAGTCCGCGGGTCGCACTGAGTGCGGTGTGGCTACCCGGCGGTGCCGAAGTTCTCGATATCGAGAACGATGCGCGAGTTGGCGGGCTTATCCTTCTTGCTGCCCCAATTCTTGGCCTCCATGCGCGCGCAACTCTCCGTGCGCAGGCCGATGGCCGTCCGGACCTTGCCATCGGCGCCCTCGAAGAGCTGGATCTTCTTGATCTGGTCGATGCCCTCAGCCTCCAGCTGGTCAGCCTCGATGGTCTGGTTGGCCGTGACGCTCACCGGACCGTCGAAGGTGACGAGGAGGGCGCGATCGCCCTGCACACGAGGGACGCCATACTGCTCCTGGACGTCCTTGGGTGTGCTCCACTCCATGGTGACCGTGGTGCCCTTCTTGGAGCGGGTCTTGGACTGTCGCGATAGCGTCCAATAGATCTCGTCGAAGGCACCATCCTCACCCACGCGAGTGCCAGCCTGGACCTCGCCCAGGAGCCACTTGAGTCTGGTCACATCCTTGATGGCGCCATCGTCACAGGTGTATCCGAAGGACGTGCCTGTCGCGGTGATGGCCGCTTCTGGGTCCTGGGGGTCGCCTTCCGTGCCGTCGATGACGACCTGGCCACCTTCAGGCGCGCTGCTGCTCTGCGGTGCCGGGGTGGGGGTGGCGCCGCCCTCGGCACCAAGCCGGCCACCACTGCCGAGGATGCCGCCACCCGAAACGGCCAGGCTACCGCCCACCAAGAGCAGACCGACCACGAGCAGGAGCCCGATGGTAGCGCTCAGCCCCGACCGCTTGGTGCTGGGCATATCGACCCGGCCGGGCGCGACGCCGCGCAACGGATCGGTGGCGTTCGCGATGGGCAGGCCACAGTTGCGGCAGACGCGCGTGCCAACCTCGTTGGCTAGCCCGCACGCGGGGCAGGTCACACCCTTGGCGGCCTGTTCCGGCGTCCACGGCTGCCGGGCAGCGCTGCCACTGGGGGGTCTGGTCGGTCCACTCATCCGCTCGGATGGTGCCACAGGCGCCCGAAATCCGGGTTGGCCGACATCCCTTGGGGCCGAGAGACCGGCTCAGACCTCGCCGAGGGCCGCTCGGAAGGCCGGGATGACGTCCCGGCCGTAGGCTTCCAGCTGCGCCTCTTCCTCGCCATTCATGAGGTAGACGTTGAACTGGTCAACACCGGCTTCGTGCAGCTCCAGGAGTCGTCGTACGTGCTCCTCGGGCGGACCCACGACGCTGAATCGATCGGTGACCTCATCGTTGACGAACTGGGCGTTGTCCGAGCCGACCTCAGCATGGTGGCGGTAGTCATAGCCCTCGCGGTCGCGGATGTAACCGGTGAGCGACTCGGGCAGTTGTTCGCGGGGGTACGTGTTGACCAGGTCCACGACGTGGTTGCTGACGAGGGCCGGGAACCAG
The DNA here is from genome assembly GCA_963814315.1 of uncultured Chloroflexia bacterium. Taxonomy (GTDB): domain Bacteria; phylum Chloroflexota; class Limnocylindria; order Limnocylindrales; family CSP1-4; genus JAFMJV01. Next base: position 1,369,012 of record CAWFCG010000003.1, on the reverse strand, counting down.
CGCACGTGCTCGCGGCACTCCTCGATAGGGCCGACATGGGCCGGTGCGGCGGCCTGGACCTTGATCTCGGCGGGATCACGTCCGGCCTCGATGGCCGCTCCCCGCATGATGCCGATCAGCCACTCGATCAGCGCCGGGTCCGCCAGCTGCAGGATGATGCCGTCGGCAGCTCGACCGGCCATGCCCAACACCATCGGGCCGTAGCCGGCGATCCAGACCGGCAACTCGTAGCCCGGCGTCCATGTCAGGTCCAGCTGGGTATCCATGTAGGTCGCGGTGCGGCCCTCGACGAGGTCCTTGATGATACGCACCGCGTTGTCCAGCACGCGCGTCTTGACGGGGCCCTTGCCAAGCACACGCTGGGCGCTGTCGCCACGTCCGATGCCCAGGTCCATGCGCCCGCCGGAGATCTCATCGAGCGTGGCCAGCACGCTGGCGGTCACGGTGATGTCCCGGGTTGCCGGGTTGGTGACGCAGGTGCCCAGGCGCATCTTGTCGGTGTTGACCGCCATCAGCGTCAGGAGGGGATAGACCTCCTTCCACAGGATGTGCGAGTCGAACAACCAGCCGTAGCTGAAGCCGGCCGCCTCCGCTTGGCGGGTCAGGGCGATGGTGCGCTCGATGCTGTGCTCGGGCTTAAGGGTGAATCCGAAGTCCATGGCCCGGCAGACTACACGCTACGCGGCTGCGGCGATAGCCCGCGCTGCTCCGTGCCCCTGTCGTCCCGCCGATCAGGCAGCACGAACAACAGTCCGACGGTGGCCAGCAGCAGCGCCGGGGCGAACGCCGACGGTCTGGACGGATGCGTTGTCTGTCGCCGCTCACCCGGTGGCGGCCAGACGCAGCGCGGATGCCTGCTCAGGTTCGGCGTCGCGCGCCAGGAACGGCAGGAACACGGCAGCAAGGACGACGAATGGCAGCATCTCGCCTGGCAACCACGACGCCAAGGGCAACGCCAGAGCCCAGGCCCGCCCGCGCGCGGCGAGGAATGCCGCCGGCAAGACCAGCATCGAGAGGTAGTGGTCCCAGAGCAACGGAGCGAGGAGGAGAGAGGCCGTGATGGTGACCATGAAGCCGACCTCCCGGTCTCGGCGCAAGCTGAGTCCGATGGCGGCGATGCCGACGGCGTAGCTGGCGAGGAGGGCAAGCTTTGCGCCCGCTTGGTCGGCACCCAACATCAGAGCCGTCGAGCTCAGATCGTAATTGTTGGCCACGCCGGTCAGTCCACTGAGATTGCGCAGCACGATGAGGTAGTCACGATAGCCTTCTATCCCGACGAAGGGGAGAGAGAGCGCGATGATCACGAGCCCGCTGGCGATGGTCCAGGCGACCGCCCGCCACTGTCGGCGGAGCAATTGCCAGATGAGCAGCACGCCGAGCATCGGACGAACCGTCATCGCCAATGCCTGCGCGACCGAGCCGGTTGGTCGGTCGAGCCAGCGCCAGGCTGCCGACAGGGGCAGCAGCAGCAGCACGCTCACATTGCCGAGCACGAGGTCGCGAGTGACCCCGTAACTAGATGCGGCGACGCCGAAGGCCGCCAAGCGCACCCACACCGGCACCGGCATCAGCGCACAGGCAACCGCCAGCGCCGCGATGTGCAACAGGAACCAGATGGTCACCGCAAGCTCGTCGCCAAGTAGGGACAGGGGGCCGATGACGATGCCCGGCGGCGGTGTGTAGTAGTAATTCCAGATGGAGCCGGTCTGATACGGCCCTTCGAGTGCGTACTCTGGGTACAACGTGCCGGTCTCGGCTAGCCGCTCGGCGGCGTTCGCGTAGGACTGGTAGTCGTAGCCCCAGCCCTCACCCCCCGGGAAGGAGACGAGGCCGAGAATCAGCCAGAGTCCGCCCAGCGTGGCCAATACCAGCCCGGCCAGGAGCGCCCAGTTCCGCCCCAGCCCAGCGGCCTCCCCGCGCCCATCGGGCCTAGGGTCGGACGAGATCCTCGTAGGCGTCGGGTCGGCGGTCACGATAGAACTGCCACGTGTCACGCACCTGCTTGACCATGTCGAAGTCGATGTCCCGCACGATCAGCTCCTCCTTGAAGGCATCGCCGATCTCGCCAACGTACTGGCCGCGCGGGTCGCAGAAGTACGACTGCCCGTAGAAGTCGTCCTCGCCGAGCGGCTCGATGCCGACGCGGTTGATGGTGCCCACGAAGTAGCCGTTGGCGACCGCATGCGAGCGCTGCTCGATGTGCCACAGGTACTCCGACAGGCCGCGTGAGGTGGCGCTGGGGATGAGCACGATCTCGGCACCGTTCAGGCCCAGCGCGCGCGCGCCTTCGGGGAAGTGACGGTCGTAGCAGATGTAGAGCCCGAACTTGGCGATGGCCGTCTCGAAGACCGGATAACCCATGTTGCCGGGGCGGAAGTAGAACTTCTCCCAGAAGCCCTGCACGTGCGGGATGTGCGTCTTGCGGTACTTGCCCAGGTATGTCCCGTCGGCATCGATGATGGCGGCGGTGTTGTAGTAGATGCCCGAGGCCTTCTCGTCCTGCTCGTACATCGGCGCTACGATCACCATGCCGGTTTCCCTGGCGAGGTCCTGCATGCGCGCTGTCGTGGGGCCGTCCGGGATGAGCTCGGTGTACGAGTAGTACTGCGGATCCTGCACCTGGCAGAAGTAGGGCCCGTAGAAGAGCTCCTGGAACAGGATGAACTGGGCACCCTGCTTGGCGGCTTCGTGAGCGTGCTGCTCGTGCTTCTGGATCATCGTTTCCTTGTCGCCTGTCCAGGTAGCCTGGACGAGCGCACCACGGACGACACGGGACATAGGGGGACCTCCGGCGTTGCGGCTCCGATCGGATCGCCAGAGGGTACACCGCGCCACCAAGCTCCGGTGCGGTCAGGTTGTCGGAGAGGATGGCAGGCCTCCGGTCGTTCGGGTCGCGGACGAGTCCCTCTATGGGGTCGTTCGGCGCGTGCCTACTTCGGTCTGGTGTAGTAGATGCCCGCATTCGTGCCCTGTCGGGTGAACGTCAGCCGGCCATCGTCGACTTGTGGCCGGCTGTTGCTGCTTCCGCGACTGAGCATGCCGCCGCTCCAGATGCCTCCGCTGGCTCGGGCGTAGCGCAGGTCACCACCGGTCGCGTAGACGATGAAGCTGACGTTGCTATGGTGCGTGAGGTCGAGCGGACCGACCGCCCTCGCGATCTTCCGTTCTTCCCACCGCCCGCTGGCGCCTGAGCTGCCCTTGACGGACACGAAAGTGCCCTTCTTCTTGACGGCGAAGGCGATATGAGGGGCATTCGACGGCGGTTGGCCGAAGAGGCCGGGCGTCTGGTCGAGCGCCATCGCGACGTGCTTGACGCGGCCGCCATGGGCCGTCGACCTCTTCCAGCCGGAGTTGGTGCGGACTCCGTACTTCAGGCCCTTGGCCTTGGAGGTGCCAGCACCGTAGGCAACACGCGGCGCGCCGGAGTTGGTGAGCACCAGCGCGACCGGGCTGGTGCAGCACCTGCCGTCGATGACCTCGTCGAGCGTCCAGTCAGTCACGGACGCCGGACCCTTGATGAACCGCAGCTTCCGGTTGCTGGCCTCGAATGCGATCGACAAGCTGCCGCCACGGGCACCCATCGAGGGACCGCCGGCACCGCCGCTTGATCGACGGCTGACGGTCCAGTCGCACTCCGAGCCACTGCCGAGCTGGTCGCTCGACGCGGTGTAGATGCCCTTCTGGCCGTCGGTCAGGCGAGCGAAGGCGATGTGGATGACGCCACCGTCGATGGCGATGCTGGGCCAGCGGTCATCGTCGTCGCTCACCTGGCACTTCTCCCACGAGCCGGATGCGTTGGTCACGTACCAGACGCCGCCGCTGCCCCGGTCAGTCGCGATGTGCACCTTGCCGGCGCCGTCGACGACCATCTGGTGGCTTGGAGCAGAGCTGTGCGTGAAGACCCGCTTTGGCGTCGTCCAACCGCCCGACGAGGCAGCGGTCGGCGCAGGCAAGGCAGTCGCCCCGACTGCGAGAAGCAACAACGTCAGCGCGAGCGCGATGGGGGCACGCCCTCCTGCGGACGGCGGACGGCGGCGGCTAGGGCGATGGCCAGACATGTACATGATGGCGTGACTCTGCCGTGCTGCCACCGCGTCGTCTCCGGCTCGATGGTCCTGTCGCTAGTACAGGATGTAGAAGCCCTTGAAGTCGACACGTTGCCCGGGATCGACGGCCTTCACCACGATCGTGCGCTTCTTCGTCGTCTTCCAGTTTCGGGTCCACACCAGCTTGCCGTCAGTGGTCTTGGCGCGCTCAAGGTCGACCACGGCCACCCGCTTGCCGTTGACCATGATCCTGGCTTGCCCCATGCCCGGACCGGTGCGCGTGACGAAGCCGATGGAGCGGCCTTTGAACCGCATCCTGGCCTTGGGAGCGTGGCTGACTGCCGTCTGGGCGGCAGCGCCAGCGAGGATCCTCCCGACGGGTCCGCGGATCGCCGCCTTCCGACGTGGGCTATAGGCCCAGGGCCCGCTGTTGCCCTTGCTGTCGGTGGCCTTGACGCGGAAGCGGTTGTTGTAACCGGTCTTGAGCCAGACTCCCACCCGCTTCGAGACGGCGTGGTTGGCCGCGACGGTCTTCCAGTCACCCCGGCCGGTCTGGCGCTCGAGCTTGTAGCTGGCGATATCGGCGCCCTTGCTGAATGGCCGCCAGGTGACGGTGACGGCCCCAGACACGACGTTGCCGGCGGTGAGCTTGATCTTCGGATCGGCCACGATGGGGCCGCCCTTCTTCGTGCGCGCGAACGCCAGGTTGGGACTGAGGTATGTCTTGAGGATGCGTTTGCTGGACCAGCCCTTGTGGGCGCATGCGTTGGCGCTCTTCGCGTAGAGCTTCCAGCCGTTGGCGTCGCCGGCGCAGGTGCCGACGACACCTGCCCGGTAGCCGGTGAGGAAGAAGCGTCCGTTCTTGCGCAGGGTCAGGTTCCAGGTCTTGTTGATGGCCTGCCACTGCCTGTTGGTGGGCTTGGCACGCTCGGGCCGGTAGAGCTGGTCCATGGTGTCGTCCCGGACGTCGTAGCACTTGCCGCCGCGGGCGTAGTGGGCGCGATGATGGCCCTTCATGGCGTAGTACCAGGCGTACTGCTTGGTAGCGAGGGCACCGGCCTCGAGCGTCGCCTTGTTGAGGCGGCTGGGCCACTCGCCCGAGGCCATGACCTCGGCGACGTAGCGTCGGAACTCGACCCGCTCGACCCGGCCGCTGGCGGTGCGCAGGACGCGGATGGACCTGGGTGGGGAAGCCTTGCTGGTCCAGCCGGTACACGACGAACTGGCGGCCACCGGGTCGGGTGCGGTCAACTGCGGGATCGACAGGACGCTGAGTGCGAAGATGGCGCCGAGCGTGATGCGGAACACGGCTCCCGATGCGCCTTGGCGTGTCGGTTGGTGGTGCGCCTCATGGGCGCGGCCGAGTCTCGTGGGCATGCGTACCTCCTGGCCGGACGCGGACGCTGGGGCGCCACGAACGGCGGTACCGCGCAGAGACAGGGCGTAAGAGAGGCGACCACAGAACTGGGGTTCGTGGTCTGGTCACCAGGTGCGACGGGTCGCACTCCGGGACTCTATTCGGGGCGCTCCAGCATCTGGGGGAGCTGGATCACACTCCTGGGTCGGCAGGCTCGACCACGGCGGTCTTGCGTGCCAGAGCCCTGCCACTGCTGCGGCGGGTCTTTTGTTTAGCCTCGTTCGAGTGAACTGGAGGGTAGACCCTAACAGGGCACGGGCCATGGCGCAGGCGATCTGGCTCGATATCGTGCCAAGTTATCCACAGAATCGAAGACCGGGCCGCAGCGCGATGCGACCCGGTCCTGGTATTCGGGGAGCCCCTGGTGGGACCCCGCAATGGTTCGATCAGGCCTCGCGGATGCGGAATACCAGCCAGGCGCCATAACCCGCAGCGACGGCTGATGCCCAGTAGATCAGTCGGCCGAGGAAGTGCAGGAAGTCAGCCGAACCGCCACCCAACCGCGCCCACGCCAGCAAGTTCATCAGCGCCAGCAACGTGAGCGACAGTGCCAGACCGGCGATCAGGATACGGTAGCCAGCGCCGAAGTCATAGTGACCCCAGCGGTGCACCCAGATGGCCAGGACGACGAGCACCGCGAGCAGGACGCTGAAGTCGCCGATGATCCGATAGTCGAGCAGGAACTCGAAGAGCAGGTACACGACGACCACGATGCTGAGCGCGGCCGCGAGCACGAATTGCTCACCCGCCACGAGCTTGGCGCGGACATCACTCACGGCACTGCCGACTGCGGCGGTCGCCTGGGCCGTCTGCGACGGACCGGACGAAGCCGGCTCGGGCTGAGGCGGGGGCGGGGGCGCTACGAGTGGAGCGTCCTTGGGGGTGTCGTTCTTTGGTCCGGACATCGGGATTACCCTCCTACGTGACAGGCTTGGCGTGAATGTAGCGCGTTCCGTCTCAGTGGCGATACCCTGTTGGTTCCTACCGGCCGCGGGACCATCGGGCTTGATCGCGCTCACGTGCAGTATCACCCACCGATGGACGCCGCTCAAGCCCAAAGCGCGACCGTGGCTGGGAGCGGTGTAGCCAATCAGGGTCGGTGCGGTGGGCTGGGAGGGGGGCTGGAGGTGGTGCAGGGGCGTGGTCCCCGTACCGTAGAACCAGTGCCAACGTCGCCGACATGCCGATGCCCATGTGCGACCGCGGCGCATAGCCTCTGGAAAGCGCCGGTTTCGCTCAGGCAGGCGAGCGGCCGGCGCCTTTCACTCTCTACGCCCCGCTGCGTCAGACTGGCGCCGTGGTCGTCAAGCTGATGGGGCTCGCTGTGCTGTTCGCGACGGCCGCTGCGTCATCGCTGGCGACTGCGCCGTCGCCACCCATCGCGCCGCCGTCGCCGATCGCACCCGTGGTCAGGCTCGACTGGGAGGTCGTCTCTCGGCGCGCCCACGACAGCAACGCCTTCACACAGGGTCTGCAACTTGACTCATCGGGGCGCCTCTTCGAATCGACTGGCGGCTACGGTGATTCCACGTTGCGAGAGCTCGATCCGCGGAGCGGGCAGGTCGAGCGCGCGCTGGCGCTGCCAGACGACTGGTTCGCCGAGGGCTTGACCATCGTTGGCGACGACCTGCTGCAGTTGACGTGGAAGGCCGGGGTGGCCATCGCTCGAGATGTCGATACGTTCGAGTTGCGCGACTTCCACCTCTACGACGGCGAAGGCTGGGGGATCTGCTTCGATGGCGAGCGGTTGGTGATGAGCGATGGCAGCGACCGCTTGACGTTCCGCGATCCGGCCACGTTCGAGGCCATCGGGTCGGTCGGAGTCAGCCTGCGCGGTCAGCCGCTACCGCAACTCAACGAGCTGGAGTGCGTGGCTGGGTCCGTCTGGGCCAACGTCTGGTACAGCGATGACATCGTGCGCATCGATCCTGCCGATGGTCGCGTCACTGGGGTGCTGGATCTCGCCGGCATCATCGAGCCGCATCCCGCCTCCGCCGACTCGAGTGCGGTACTCAACGGTATCGCCTGGGATGCGGCGGCGGGGACGTTCCTGGTCACCGGCAAGGACTGGCCGGAGCTGATCGAGATCCGGGTCATGGAGTCGCCATAGCCGGCGGCGTGCGGCGAGCCCCCGGCGCCGCGCCACGGGTGCCGAATGGCGGACGGTGGGTGACTCAGGGCGCGAAACGTGGCCAGATGCTACTCAGGGTGTCACGAGGCCGACTCGGCGACGTCGACCATGGCCGTTCATCCTCCGACGCGTGGGTGCGCACGCTCGCTCAAGCGTGACGGAGGTGGGATCCGCCACCCATCGACCGCTTTGAACCGCCGATTCCTACCCTCGTGCTACTCCCAGTGGCATGTGGCCATGTTGCTGCCGGACCTCGTGGCGATGCGGAGCGCATGCCGACTTCCGCGGCGGCGGCCGCCAAAGCCGCCGCCCTCGGCGTGGCAGCCTCTCCGCCCTCGGCGTGGCGCTTGCCTCGCGGCCTTGTGGTTGGAGACTGGGTCGGATACGAACCGGGGTGGTGGTAGAGCATCTCCGAGCCGCTGATCATGGCCGTTCACCGGGCACAGACCGGGTGGGCGCGCCTGGTCGAGCGTGATGGGATCGCCGATCCGCCGCGAATCGGTGGTGGTGTGCGGTTGGCACTCGGCCCGGCGCCACTCCCATTGGTAGCAGGCCAGGTGCGTCCATGTCGCCTGCCTGGCAAGCGGCCCTATCCGGCGAAGGGGACACGGGCGATTCCCGGCACCTCCACACGCGTATGAAAGAGGCTGCCCGCCAGTGGCTGGGCGGTGTGCTCCATCTCCGAGAGCAGCTCCCAGGCCGTGGTGATGAAGGCGTCGCACAGGTCCGGCCCGCCCAGCTCGATGCTCGACACGTTGGACACCGGCAGCGGGATGACCGCGTCGAGCGTGCCGTCGGGCAGGTAGCGATGCACGCCGTAGCCCGGCCAGGTCGCGATCCAAACGGCGCCCTCGCTATCGACCGTGAGGCCATCGGGCCGTCCGCCGCCGTGCCGGATGGTGACGAATTCGCGGCGGTTGGCGATGTCGCCGCTCACGGGGTCGAAGTCGAACATGTCAACGCGCCTGGTCGGCGTGTCCACGTAGTACATGGTGCCCCCGTCGGGACTCCAGCCCAGGCCATTGCTGATGGTGATGCCCTCGAGCATCCGGGTGACCGTGCCGTCGGTGGCGAGTCGGTAGAGCGCTCCCGCACCGGGCTCGGCTTCCCAGCCCATCGTGCCCGCCCAGAAGCGGCCCTGGGGGTCGATCTCGCCATCGTTCATGCGGGTGGCCGGATCGCCCGCTTCGATCGGCGCGATCAGCTGCGGGGCGCCATCGTCGGGCAGCGCGTAGAAGCCATCCTGCAATGCGGCCACGTAGCCACCGGACGCGCGCGGGAGCACCACGCCCACGGCCCGGTCCAGCTTGCGTTGGGTGGTGGCCCCATCGGCCGGATCGGTGACGAAGATCGTGTTGTTGGGGATGTCGACCCACACAAGACGACCGATGCGCGGGTCCCAGACGGGACCCTCGCCGACGAAGGCGTCGTGCTGGACCAGGATCCGGGGAGCGGGGAGTGTTCGTGGGGCCATGTCATCCTCATCGTGCCGAGTCGGGACGGTGTCTGGCACGATGGTGCCACCCACGCCACGGATGCGAACGCTGGAGCCGACATGACCGATCGACCACCCATCCCCGAGCTCATCCGACAGAGCCGCGTCATCGCCATCGGCCGGGGCATCGGGGCCGCCGAGGCTCCGCGCATCGGTGAAGCCCTGGTCGCCGGCGGGGTCCACGTGATGGAGCTGACGCTCAACGAACCAGAGGCCGAGGCGCTGGCGGCCATCGCCGCGTTGGCACGCGTCGCCGACGACCTTGATGCCCTCGTGGGTGCCGGCACGGTGCTCTCCATCGAGGCCGCGAAGCGCGCCATCGACGCCGGCGCCCGATTCATCGTTTCGCCCCACACCGATCGTGAGCAGATCGCCTGGTGTGCCTCGCGGGGGGTGCCCTGCTTCCCGGGTGCCCTTTCGCCCACCGAGATCCAGGCGGCCTGGTCGGCCGGTGCCAGCGCCGTCAAGCTCTTCCCCGCCGCGGCGGTCGGCATCGGCTATCTCAAGCAGATCGCGGGGCCGTTCCCGGACATCCCGATCGTGCCGACGGGAGGTGTCTCGGCGGAGACCGCAGCTGACTGGATCGCGGCGGGTGGTGTGGCGGTGGGTATGGGCGGCTGGCTCATCGGTGACGGTGAACCCGCGGGCGTGACCGAGCGAGCCGGCCTGGTGTCGGCGGCTGTGGCGAAGTAGGAGGTCGACATGCGCATCAGCGGCGTTAACACCTACCTGGTCGGAAATCCCTGGAAGAACTGGCTCTTCGTGCGCGTCGATACCGATGAGGGACTGTACGGCGTGGGGGAGGGCACGCTCAACGCCTTCAGTGCCACCGTGGAGACGGCCATCCACGAGCTCGCGGATGCCTACATCGGCCAGGATCCGACCAACACCGAGCTGATCATGCAGCGCATGACGCGCGATGTGTACTCCGAAGGTGGCCAGATCCACGGTCCCGCGGTGGCCGCCATCGAGGTGGCCTGCTGGGACATCCTGGGCAAGTCGGTGGGGCGGCCCATCCATCAGCTCATGGGCGGGGCCATGCGCGACCGGACCCGGGCTTACGCCAATGGCTGGTATCGCACCCATCGCACTCCCGAGGCGTTCGCAGCGAAGGCGCGTGAGGTGATGGCGCTGGGCTACACGGCGCTGAAGTTCGATCCCTTCGGTGCCGCGTGGCGGGTGCAGGAGCGGCGTGAGGAGGATCTCTCACTGGACATCGTGGCGGCGGTTCGTGTGGCCGTCGGCGACGAGGTGGACATCCTCATCGAGGGGCACAACCGTTTCAGCGTCAGCACCGCGCTGCGCATCGCCGACCGTCTGGCAGCGTATCGGCCGGGCTGGTTCGAGGAGCCGGTGGCGCATCAGAACATCGGTGCCATGGTGGAAGTGGCACGGCGCTCGCCGGTGCCGGTGGCAACCGGTGAATCGTTCACCTCCCTGCAGCAGTTGGCTGAGCTGCTGAAGCATGATGCCGTGCACATCCTGCAGCCGGAGCCGCTGTACCTGGGTGGTATCACGCGCACTCGCCAGGCTGCCGCCATGGTCGATGCCCATTACGGCGTGGTGGCACCGCACAACGCGCAGGGGCCGGTGTGTGCCGCCATCTCTGCGCAGCTCGGTGCCTGCATCCCCAACTTCTACCTGCAGGAGACGTTCGAGGCATTCAATGCCGACTGGACGCAGGAGATCGTGGACGAGCCCATCCTGGCGGTCGATGGCTACGTGCCGGTGCCGACCCGACCGGGCCTGGGCATCGATCTCGACTGGGACCGGTTGGCGGGGCATCCCTATGAGCGCGCCAACATGCTGCCGCTCTTCACGCCCGGCTGGGAACGTCGCAGCGAGGACCGACCTGAGTAGCGACGACCTGAGTAGCGACGACCTGAGAAGCAACGACTTGAGATGACCGACCCGAGGAGATCACGCATGAGCGCTCTCACCACCAACGATGCCCCGATCGTCGTAACGCTGGGCGAGATGATGTTGCGGCTGAAGTCGCCCGGCCACGAACGGCTGTTCCAGTCGCCGTCACTGGAGGCGACGTTCGCCGGTGGTGAGGCCAACGTGGCGGTGTCGGTCGCCAACTACGGACTGCAGGCACGGTACGTGACCGCGCTCCCCGAAGGGCCATTGGGCGACGCTGCCATCACGGCGCTGCGGGGGATGCATGTCGCGACTGACCATGTCCTTCGGCGCCCCGGCCGTATGGGCATCTACTTCGTGGAGGCGGGCGCTGCGCAGCGGGCATCGACGGTCGTCTACGACCGCGACGGTGCGGCCATCGCCCTGGCGGAGCCCGCCGAGTTCGACTGGGATGCCATCTTCGATGGTGCTACGTGGTTCCACATCTCCGGCATCACGCCGGCGCTGTCCGAGAGCGGAGCCGCCGTCACCGAAGCTAGCCTGCGTGCGGCCAAGCGTGCCGGTGTTACGACATCATTGGATCTCAACTTCCGCGCCAAGCTGTGGCGCTATGGCAAGTCGGCGCCGGAGGTGATGTGCAGGCTCATGCCGTTCGTGGACGTTGCCATCGGCAATGAGGAGGACGCGCAGATGTCCTTGGGCTTGAAGGCCGCGGCCGACGTGACCTCCGGCGAGTTGGATCGAGGGGCGTACGAGGCCCTGACGGAGCAGGTCATGGACGAGTTTCCCGAGTTGTCGGCCGTGGCCATCACGTTGCGTGAGAGCCGCAGCGCGGACATCAATGGCTGGTCGGCATGCCTACGCGATGGATCTGGCTTCCACCTCGGCAAGCGCTACGACATCCTCGACATCGTCGACCGAGTCGGCGGTGGCGACGCCTTCGCCGGGGCGCTGATCTACGGGCTCATCTCGCAGATGCCCGCCGCCGAGGCACTCGACTTTGCCGTCGCGGCCAGCTGCCTCAAGCACTCCATCCCCGGCGATTTCAATCGCGTGACGGTGGCCGAGGTGAAGCAGCTCGCTGGAGGAGACGCCTCCGGGCGCGTCAACCGCTGAGCGGCCGGCCCTCGTCAGCTCTCGCGAGCGCGTCGCACGGCTTCGACCGCTTGGCGGGTCGAGGCCACGATGCCGGCCCAATCGCGTGCGCGGACCATCGCCGGCTGGATCATCCACGATCCGCCGACGGCCATGACTCGCGGGTCGCGCAGGTAGCTTTCAAGATTGCCGCTGTCGATGCCACCTGTGGGCACGAAGCGGAGGCCGGGGAACGGCGCGGCGATGGCCTTGATCATGGCCAGCCCGCCGCTGGCCTCGGCGGGGAAGAACTTGACCACTGGCAACTCCAGCTGCCACGCCCGCATGAGGTCGCTGGGCGTGGCGCATCCCGGCAGGGCCGCGGCGCCGCGATCCTGGGTCCGACGCACCACGTGCTCCTCGAGCCCCGGGCTGACGACGAAACGGGCACCGGCATCGACGGCCGCATCGACGTGCTCGGGGGTCAGGGCCGAGCCGGCGCCGATGAGGGCGTTCGGATGCGCCTCCGTGGCGGCGCGGATGGCGTCAACCGCGGCTCGCGTACGAAACGTGATCTCCGCGATCGGCAAGCCACCTTCCACCAGCGCGCCAACGAGCGCCGGTGCATCGGCAGGATCGTCGATGACGACGACCGGAACAAGGCCGGCCTGCTCGATCTGCTCAAGGACGTTGTTCATCGCGTCTCCTCCGTGGCGTTGTTCCGATCACCCGATGGCCATGATGTCTTGAGTGCGAGTATCAGGCGCAGGTCGTGGCGCCGCGACAGGGGTTCCCGCGTCTCGGGGCAACACGACCGGCCTGACCGACCGAGCTAGCTTCGTCTGCATGTTCTTCCCGCGCAACGGGACGGAGTGACGATCCTTCCCGAACGACGGGAGGAACGCGCACGAACGGTGGCATTGTGGTCACGTTGTCCCGAGACGCGGGAATGCACTCGCGTCACGCGGGAATGCACTCGCGCCACGCCGGAATGTGCTCCTGCATCATGCGGGCCGACCGTAAGACCGCGGCGCAGGTCTTGGCCAGCCCCGCGGTCTTGCATCTCAGTGCGACGGCTCGGTCAGGCGGCCTGACGGGCGACCCGCTCGGGCGACCCGCTCGGGCGCCCGTCCTTCATGATCTCGACAAGGGCTTCCACTTGGCCGTCGACGCCAGCCACGAAGACCTGGTCCGAAAGGCCCTGGTCCTCGATGACCTTATGGGCGCCGAGGCACATGGAATCGTTCTCGCAGAAGATCGCCGCCATGTCAGGGTTCTGCGCCAGCAGCGTCCCGGCCGCTGCGAATCCGCCGTCGGTGCTCCAGCCGGCGAAGTCGGGGTACATCACGACTTCGAAGTCGGTCCCTTCGACCACGCTGAGCAGGCCGTTGGTGCGGTCGAGGCCGATGCTGTTGTCAGCGGGGCCACCGCGGATGACGCCAAGCTGCCCGGCACCGCCGAGCTGGTCGACGACGAACTGGCCGTCCTGGACGCCTAGCGCGTAGTTGTCCGGGCCGATCCAGCTGGTGTATTCGCTGCCCTTGAGCAGGCGGTCGACCATCACCACCGGGACACCGGCGGCATTGATGGCGGCCATGGCTGCTGGTGCCGCTTCGATCCAGGCGGCAAACGTGGACGTGTTGGTCACCAACGCCGACGGTGACGTCGAGAAGTTGACCTCTGATGTCGTAGGAGGCGGCCTCCGCCTCGACGGCCTTGGACATGCCGATGAAGTATGGCGCGCTCAGTGACAGGTTGGCCATGCCGATCTTGGTGTTGGACTGCTCTTCATCCTGGGCAGCAACGCTTGAGGTTCCAGATCGTGAAGCGAATCACAGCTGCCGCCCTCACGGCGGCCCTGGCGCTGCGACCGGCCTGGCCGCCTGAGCGGGCCCTGTCTGCAGGTCCTTCCCGCTCAAAGGGACGTAGTGACGATCCTTCCCGGGCCACGAGAGGAACATGCATGGGGAGCGGGCCTGCGGTCACGTTGTCCCGCCACGCGGGAACGTGCCCCAGGGTCGTCCGATGCGGGAACGTGCCCCAGGGTCGTCCGATGCGGGAACGTGCCCCACGCCGTCCGACGTCGACTACGAACCGCGAGCCAGCTCGGTGAGGCGGAGGGCGGCGTCGAGATGGTCGGGCCGAGCGGCCAGGAGCGCCTCGAACCGCGTCCGCGCATCCTCGACACGGCCCTGACCCAGGAGCACCAGTCCATCGAGGTAGAGGGCTTCTTGTTGCGAACGCAACGTCAGGTCATCGTCGAAGAGCAGCAGGGTGGGGAGCGAGGTCGCGAAGTACGGGATGCGCACCTCGGCTCGCGCCTGCTCGGCCGCGGCGGCGGCCAGGTCGGCCAGTCGGCCATCCGCTCCGGCGTCGTCGCCGAGGGCTCGTAGGGCCAGCGCCTGCCAGTAGGGTCCATCGGCGGCCGGTGCTTCGGGATCGCCCTGCGGCTCGGCGGCACGCGCGAACCAGTCGGCTGCCCCGACTTCATCACCAGCCGCACGCAGACACGCGCCCAGCAGGTACTGCAGCTCGTTCTGTGGCGTCAACAGATGCCTGCCCTCGCCCAGGTTCTGTGGGTATGTCATGGCTGCACGAACCAGGTCGGCGGCGCTGGCCGCTGTGGCCGGTATCGCAGCGCCCGCCGGATCACCGCTCCGCAGCGCCGCACGGGCGAGCTCCCGGTGGGCCACCTCCCACTGCGCCGACACCAGTCCTTCGCCACCTTCCCACGGATGGAAACGCCGACTCCGTAGCACGGCGGCCGCATCCCCGTAGCGACCCACGCGATCGAGCAGCGCCACATATTCGACCGTCAGGTCGTCGCGCCGCTCCACGATGGCGAGCCTCGCCTCGAGGTCACGGAGGCGTGCCGCCGGGGCATGGCCCAGGCGCTTGCGAAGCTGATCGAGCTCATAAAGCACGCGCGCATCGGACGGATCCGCGCGGTAGGCCTTGCGATACGCGGCCAGTGCCCGCAGCGGACGCCCGAGCACGTTGAACTCGGCGATGCCGAGGTTGCGGTGGACGGTGGCGAACGCCGGATCGAGACGGGCCGCTCGTCGCCACATCGCGATAGCGTCCTGATAGCGCCGCTTGTCGTAGAAGAGGTTGCCCAGGTAGTAGGGCGCTCGCGGGTCGCCGGCATCCTGCGAGATCGCCCACTGCAGCACCTCGATCTCCTCGAGTCGAGCCGGAAAGGCGCGGTCGGGAGCAGCCTTCCGCGCCGCGCGTCGATGGCGTGCCGCCGCCTTGGCGTCCCCACGACGTGCCTCGAGCCAGGCGAGCGTGTAGTGCAACATGGGCAGGTGGCGCGGCTCCGGCCGGCCCGCGAGCGCGCGATGCAGCGCGTCCACGGCTTCGTCGAACAGGCCAGCGCGGGCTTCGTCGTGGGCGACATCGAGCGCGGTCTGGGCGCCACCAGGCAGCGACCTAAGGGGCCGGAGTCCGTCGGTGCCATCGAGCATGGCACCCTCGTGGTTGGCGCGCACATCCAGCAGATCCGCCGCCAACATCGCGGCAACCTGCTCGCGAGCCGCCTCAAGCTGGCCCGAGCGACGTCGTAGTGCCGCTTTCAACCCCAGCGCAGCGGGCTCGGCAGCATTGGCCGCCAGGACGCGATCGAGCCGTGCCATGGCAGCGTCGGCGTCACCGCAGATCGCCGCGATCTCGGCGCGCGCCGTATCCGAGGCCGTCGTGAAGGCCCCGTTCCAGCCGGCCTTGCCGAAGGCCTCGTCGGCCTCAGTGAGACGGCCCGCCAGGCGCAACGTCACGCCCAGCAGGTAGCTGGCTTCACCGTCGCGCGGATTCGTGTTGCGGACCGCCAGCCGCGCCAGCGCGGCCCGCAGGTGCCGCTCCGCGTCGGCGTACTCGCCCCGACGGAGATGCCACTCGCCCATGGCGGTGTTGCAGCGACTGTCGCCGGGGTCGCGCCGCAACGCCTCGCGGTAGTAGGCCTCCGGCCGGCGGGTGGCGTGGCGGTACTGCTGCAGGTGCATACCGGTGAGGTAGAGCTCCTCGAGCGAGTCGATGGCCTGCGGCGGTGGCGGTTCGGTCGCGGATGGTGGCGGATCGCTGCGATGCATGGCCGCGGGCCGGTAGCGGAGCAGCTCGGCGCCGTCATGGTGCACGGACAGGCACAGGTCGGTGAGGTGTGTACCAGTCGGCAGTTCCAGCTCGTCGACGACGAGTGGTGTGTCCGGCGCCAGGTCAGCAGTGTGCTCAAGGACGGGGCCCCCAGCCGCGTCCAGCCGCACCACGGCACCGCCAAAGACGCGGGTCGCGGCCACACCAAGCCGCACCCCGTTGCCATGCCGCTCCAGGTGGACCGCCACGTCCAGGTTGGCTTCGTGCGCGGGCCCGATGCCCAGCAGCGGATACCAGCACTGCCGAAAGGTCCGCACCTCGCCCGGCAACAGGAAGCCGAAGTCCGGCTGGTTGTCGGTGAAGACACCGGCCATCAGCTCGACGTAGGGGCCATCGGCATCGGTCAGCTCACGATCCCAGGCATGGCCGAACTCGTGATCGCCCCAGGTCCACAGCTTCTTGCCCGGGCTGATGGTGTGGTCGGCCCAGTGGACGTAGCCCTCACCGGCGGCGTGGTCGTAGCCTCCGAAGAAGTCCTTGCGCGTGCCCATGGCCATGTACGAGGTCGGCACCGGGATGTTGCGGTACCAGCGCAGGTCGGCATCGCGAGCCGGCCGCGAACCGTAGTCCACGCCGTAGTAGTGGCCGTGCGCCACGGGGAAGGTGGACATGGCGCGTTTGGCGTGGTCGGCCACGTAGGTCACATCAGGTGGGAAGAAGGCCTCGTAGTCGTCGTGGACACGAACGCCCACGTTGGCCCACCACAGGAACGTCTGTACGAACGGTGTCCGATTGGTCAGCCGCGCCTGCAACTCCAGCACCGCCGATCCAGGCCGAAGCACGACGCCGTGCATGCCCTTCATGCGTTCGGTCGGCTCGTGCTCAGAGCACCACACGACTGCGCCACCATCGGCCAGCGAATCGATCCGCCAGTCGGTCGGCAGATAGGTCGAGGGCCGATGATGCTGTGGCCAGTTGAACTCGACACCTCCGGAGATCCAGGGTCCCAAAAGGCCCACGAGCGCAGGCTTGATGACGTTCTGGCGATAGAAGATGTCGTAGCCGGTCTTGCGGTCCTGGACCACATGGATGCGGCCGCCGAGGGCCGGCAGGATCATCACCCGCAGGTACTCGTTCTCCAGGTGCAGCGCTTCCCACTTGGTGGGCACGGCGCTATCGGAGACGCGGTCGGTGACAGGTTCCGGATAGACGCGGCCAGATGAGCCCTGGTAGACCCGGTGCTCGAGGAACAGCGGGTTGCGGTCGGATTCGGGAGTGGCATAGGTTTCGATGACCACCGGCTCCGACCATGCCGCGACCGCTTGGCTGAGCAAGGCGACGGGGCGTCGAGGCAGCTGCAGTGGGTGGCGTCCTGCCACAGTCGATCTCCTTGGCTGCGCGGCGGATCCAGGTGACGGCCGCCATCGGCAAGCGTATGATGACGAAATGATTGGTACTGACCAATCGTACCTTTCGGTCGTTGGGCTGGCAGCAATCTCAAGGCGTGACGAGGAGGGCCGTATTCAGACGTAACGTGTCAGGAACAGTGTCGCTTTGTGTTGGGTTACGGTAACATCAGCCGTGTCAAGGACAACGATCCTTGCGGAGGAAACGGAGGAATAGCTCGTGGTTGATTCTCGAATTCAAGAAGGTCCTGGTGGCTGTCGGTGGCGCCGCCCTCCTGACCGCATCGGCATTGCCGGTCGCGGCGCAGGATGAGGGTCCGCTGCTCTACATCATCAACAAGAGCGCTGACCAGCAATACTTCATCGACCTGCAGAACTCGTTCGTCGCCAAGTCGGAGGAGTTGGGTGGCAGCGCCTTGAAGGCCGACGCCAAGCTCGATCCGAGCCTCGGCGTGCAGCTGGTGAACGATGCCATCTCCGCCGGCGCCGCCGGTATCGCCATCACCGTGCCCGACCAGACCATCGGCCCGGCCATCGCTGACGCCGCAGCGGCCGCCGGTGTGGCGCTCGTCGCCACCGACGACGGCATCCTCGACTCGGCTGGCAACCCCGTCCCCTTCGTCGGCTTCAGCGGCTCGGACATGGGCGGCAAGGTCGGCGCTGAGGCGGCACGCATCCTGACCGAGGGTGGTTGGCTCGAGGACGAGTCCATCACGCTTGGCGTGCTCTCGACCGAGGTCCAGACGCTGTCCGTCTGCGAGGACCGCACCAATGCCTCCAAGGCAGCCATGCTCGAGGCCGGCGTTCCCGAGGACGCCATCTTCCAGGTCCCGTACACAGGTGAGACGCAGGCGGCGCAGGACGCGGCCGGCCCGGTCATCACCGCCCATCCTGACGTCACCAACTGGGTCGTCTTCGCCTGCAACGACGAGGGCGTCCTGGGCACGCTCAACGCACTCGCCACCGCGGGTGTCAGCCCCGACAACGTCATCGGTGTCGGCCTTGGCGCCTACGAGGCCTGCAAGTACTGGGCCGCCGAGCAGCCCTCCGGCTTCAAGGCCGCGCTGTTCATCTCCGGCCAGGACGTCGGCGCTGCCGCCGCCCAGGTGCTGTACGACAACGTCGTCAATGGCGTTGATCTGCCCGAGTCCACGGTCGCTCCGACGACCATCGTGACGCCGGACACCTTCGCCGACGTGTTCGACGAGATCTCACTCGCCAACTGCTCGCAGTAGTCCAGACCTGAACTGGTGTCGCGGGGTCCGGCCACGAACCGGGCCCCGCGACACCGTACCCACAGGACCGTGGTGATGCCATGACTCTGACCGCGCCTCCCGAGGCCCCCGCAGCCGCGTCGAACGGTGGTTCCGGCGTCCTCGAGATCCGCGGCGTCAGCAAGGCCTTTCCCAACGTGCAGGCGCTCGACGACGTCTCGCTCGACGTGCGCCCCGGCGAGGTGCTCGCGTTCCTGGGCGAGAATGGCGCCGGCAAGTCCACACTGCTGAAGATCCTCAACGGGGATTACCAGCCGGACGTGGGCACGCTCACCATCGATTCGGAGGAGCTGCGCTTCAACAACCCGCGGGAGGCCCGCGCGGCCGGCATCCGTGTCATCTACCAGGAGCCGGAGATCATCCCCGGGGTCGATGTGGCGGAGAACATCTTCGCCGGCGAGCTGCCAAAGCGCGGTCCCTTCATCGACCGCCGCGAGCTCAACCGGCGCACCGCAGCGGAGCTGGCCGAGTACGGTTTCGAGAAGGTGCTGCCCCGTGGTCGCATGGGTGACGAGCTCTCATCGGCGCAGCGGCAGCTGGTCGAGATCATGCGGGCGGTCAAGTCCAAGATGCGCATCCTGGCGCTCGATGAGCCCACCTCGTCGCTGACCGACGACGAGGTCGACCGACTCTTTGCCCTGGTGCGCCGCCTGAAGGCTGAGGGCGTGGCCATCATCTACGTCAGTCACCGACTGCACGAGATCCTGCAACTGGCCGATCGGGTGGCCATCCTGCGCGATGGCAAGCTGGTGATGGTCAGCCAGGCGGAAGGCCTGACCGAAGACGAGATCGTGCGCAGCATGGTCGGTCGTGACCTGGGTGAGGTGTTCGACCGCCACCCGGCCGCCTCGGACCGCGTCGTGCTCGAGGTGCATGACATCAAGAGCGACTGGCACAAGGGCGTCTCGTTCGACATCAAGGCCGGTGAGATCGTGGGCTTCGCGGGGCTCATCGGTGCCGGCCGCAGCGAGCTGGCCAAGGTCATCTTCGGTGAGCTGCCGATGACATCGGGCAGCGTGTCCATCGAGGGACGTGAGGTCAACATCAGCCAGCCCAGCGTGGCAATCCGTGAGGGCATCGGCTTCGCGCCCGAGGACCGCAAGCGCGAGGGCCTGGTGCTCATCCGCAGCGTGCTCGAGAACACCACCATGGCCATCTTGCGGCGGCTGACCCGCTTTCGCATGGTGCAGCGTCGCCTTGAGCGCCAGATCGCCGCTGACTACGTGGAACGGCTCAACGTACGCACGCCCTCCCTCGATCAGGAAGTCGGCAAGCTGTCCGGCGGCAACCAGCAGAAGGTGGTGCTGGCACGCTGGCTGGCAGCCAAGCCCAAGATCCTCATCCTCGACGAGCCCACCCGCGGCATCGACGTCGGTGCCAAGGCGGAGATCTACCGGCTCATCGATGCGCTGGCCAACGAGGGCCTCGCCATCATGCTCATCTCATCGGAGCTGCCTGAAGTGCTGGGCATGTCCGACCGCATCATCGTCATGCAGGGTGGTCGCATCACCGGCGAGCTACCCGGACCAGGGACGACCGAGAAGCAGGTGCTCGAGCTGGCCATGCACGAGCACCTCAAGGCACGCCGGGCGGCCGCCGAGGCAGCAGCGGCCGGAGGGGAGAAGCAATGAGCGAGACGCAGCCAGCCGCGCTGCCGGGCGACGAGCGGGTCAGTCCCATCCGTCGCATCATCAACATCGTCGGCGTCGACAACCTCTCGCTGGTCTTCGCGCTCATCGGCATCATCGCTGTCATCGTCTGGCTGCAGCCGTTGTTCCTGAGCTGGCAGAACCTGATGAACAGCCTCAGTCAGTCCATCGTCATCGTGGGCCTGCTGGCCATCGGTGAGACCGTCGTCATCGTGGCCGGCATGCTCGACATCTCCGTCGGCTCGATCGCTTCGGTGGCCTCAGTGACGGTGGCGTCAGCCATCGCCATGGGTGCCATCACCATGCCCGGCGGCTTCGAGATCCCGCTGCCGTTCCTCCAGGGCTCGCTGCCGGCAGCCATCCTGGTGGGCATCCTCACCGGCGTCGGCCTCGGCGTCATCAACGGCTTGATCGTGACCAAGCTGCACGTGAACCCCATCATCGCCACCCTCGGCACGCTGGCTGCGTTCGCTGGCCTGGCCTTCCTGCTGGCGCCCGACGGCAAGCCAGTCGGGGTGGTCACCCAGCCCGACTTCACGTGGTTGGCCACGGGCCGACTCTTCCCCGATGCGCCATTGCCGGCCCTTGGCGGTCGCGGCTGGACCGGCGTACCCATCCTCTTCCTGGTCTTCATCCTGGTGGCGGTGATCTACCACATCATCATGAAGTACACCGACTTCGGCCGAGCCGTCTACGCCATCGGCGGCAACGAAGTCGCCGCGCGCCTGGCCGGTATGAACCTCACGCGCCTGAAGATCGGCATGTACATGCTCTGCGGCGCCACGGCTGGCCTGGCGGGTGTGCTGCTGACCGCCCGCACCACCTCGGGCAATCCCATCAACGGCGTCGGCTTCGAGCTGCAGGCCATCACCGCGGTGTTCCTCGGCGGCGCCGCCACCACGGGTGGCAAGGGCACCATCGTGGGCACGGTGCTGGCGGTGCTGCTGGTGGGTGTGCTCAACAACGGCATGAACCTGCTGGGCGTAGGCACGTTCTACCAGCGTGTGGCCTTGGGCGTGCTGCTCATCGCTGCGGTGGCACTGGCGCAGTGGCGCCAAGCCCGTGCCGAGCGCGCGCGTACCCGCACGGCCGCCGCCTGAGCGTCGGAGGGATAGCCGAATGGTGAAGGCAGCCATCAGCCACGAAACGTGGGGCGAGTGGCCCTCGATCAGGCTCTCGACCGATGCGGCGGAGCTGGAAGTCGTGGGGGAGGTCGGCGCGCGCGTCGTCTCCCTGCGCGACAAGCGTCGTGACCGCGAGTGGCTGCTCCAGGGTTCGCCGCCCGCGGAGCTGCAGCAGATGGCCTGGGCGCAGGAGGACGTGGTCTTCGGTGGCCCTGAGTCGTTCGGTTGGGACGAGTGCCTACCGACGACGTCGGTTTGCGCTGACCCGCTGACTCCCGATGGCCGTCCGCTGCGCGACCATGGCGACCAATGGGGACGGGGCGCCTATCTCACACTGGACGAGGTGCATGGTGCCGTGGAGCACACCTGGAGCGTGCCACGTTGGGACTACCGCATGCATCGCCGCCTCTCGTTCGACGACGATCAGACAGTGCTGGCTGAGTACGCGATCGTGAGCCATGCTAACGATCCGCTGCCGATCAGTTGGGCACAGCACGGTGTGCTGGCGCTCGAGCCGGGTTGTCGCATCGACCTTCCTGGCGTGACCCATGTCGTATCCTCGACGACCATGGGCATCGACCTGCCCGTGGAGCTGCCTTGGCCACGGGCGACCACGGCCGACGGGCGGGAGCTTGATCTGTCACGGGTCAGCACTGAGGAGGGCTGGGCCACGGTCGTCTACGCCGCTGCGGCCGAGGGTGCTGCGGTCGTAGCGCCCGACGGGGCCCGCCTGGGTTTCGAGTGGGATCACCAGTTCGCCCCGGTCCTGCGCATCTGGCAGGCCTACGGTGGCTGGCCACTGGGTGAGGCGCCGGTGGAGCAGGTGGCCCTTGAGCCCTGCACCTCCATGCACGACCACCTCGCTGCCGCCATGGCCGACGGCAAGGAGCGCGCGCTGGCGCCCGGCGCGGAACTGCGCTGGTGGGTACGCTTGCGACTGTCATGAGAGTCTGACCATGCCATCGGGCCATCCGGCCCATACCAAGGTCCGGGCGTGGCGCGATGCTGTGTCGTATACGGGAGCAACCAACACCAGGAGGAGCACGATCCATGGCTGACCTAGCTGCACTGACCGCTGCCGTCGAGGCCGGTAACCGCGCTGAGACGGTGACCCTGACCCAGGCCGCCATCGACGATGGCACCGAGCCCACGGTCATCCTCGATGCCATGACCGCGGCCATGACCGAGATCGGCCGCCGCTTCGCCTGTAACGACGGCGTCTACGTGCCCGAGATGCTCATCAGCGCCCATGCCATGAAGGCCGGCAGCGAGCTGCTCGAGCCGCTCCTCGTGGCGGGTGGTCACAAGCCCGAGTACACCGCGGTCATCGGCACCGTGCAGGGTGACCTCCACGACATCGGCAAGAATCTCGTGGGCATGATGCTCAAAGGCGCCAACTTCGCCATCGTCGATCTGGGCACCAACGTCAGCCCCCAGGCCTTCGCCGATGCCACCAAGGAGCACGGTGCCGCCCTCGTCGGCATCAGTGCCCTGCTGACCACCACCATGGTGGGCATGAAGGACGCGGTGGCCGCCATCCGTGCGGTCGATCCAAAGGCCAAGATCATGGTCGGTGGGGCTCCGGTGACCGATGAGTTCGCCGCCGAGATCGGGGCCGACGGCTTCGCCAAGGATGCCGCTACCGCTGCGGTCGTGGCCCAGGAGCTGCTGGCCGCGGCCAAGTAGCCATGCGCCACCGTGACCGGGTGGCGATGGCCCTCGCGCGCGAGGAGCCCGATCGCTGCCCCATGCAGATCAGCTTCACCCCGGAGTTCGCCGATCGGCTGCGGACGGACATGAGCGCCCGCGGTCTGCTTGGGAATTCCTCGGGTGAGCTCAACGTCGCACGTGGGGGAGAGCACAACCCCCACGGTGGCGGCAACACCTACGAGCTTGAGCGAGCCATCGATTCCGACCTCATCCTGACCTCGGTCGGCTGGGCCAACAACTACTACGCCGGCCATGGCACCTACACCGACGAGTGGGGTGTCACATGGCAGGAGCACCCCTACCAGACCCGATTCGGGATCGGGCACTACACCGAGATGGTGGGCTTCCCCTTGGCCGAGGATTCGGCCATCGACTCGTACGTGCCACCGGATCCGTCGCGGCCGGAACTCTACCTCGACTCGGAACGCGTTCTCCGGGAGTACGGCGACGAGTACTGGATCGTCGGCGTGACCGTCACCACCATCTTCGAGACGGCCTGGGCACTGCGCGGCTACGAGCGGCTGTTGATGGACCTGGTCATGAACCCGGAGCTGGCCGACCGCATCCTGGAGATTCCCTTCCGCTACCACCTTGCGGCGGCTGAGAAGCTGACCTCGATGGGTGTGGACATGATCTGGACCGGTGACGACATCGGCTCGCAGAAGGGCATGCTCTTCTCACCCGCCACGTGGCGCCGCTTCCTGAAGCCGCGCATGGCTGAGCTGGTCCGCCGCGTCAAGGCCATCAATCCCGACGTCAAGGTCGCCTATCACACTGATGGGGACGTGCGCGATGTCATCCCCGAACTCATCGAGATCGGCATCGACATCCTCAACCCGGTGCAGCCGGCCTGCATGGACCCGGCCGAGCTCAAGCGCGACTACGGAGACCGGCTGCTCTTCTGGGGCTCGCTCGACGAGCAGAAGACGCTGCCCTTCGGCACGCCCGACGATGTACGCGCGGAGATTTGCCGGCGGGTCGCCACCATCGGTGCGGGCGGCGGGCTCATCCTTGGCCCCACCCACCACGTCCAGCTGGATACGCCGCCGGAGAACTTCTGGGCCATGATCGACACCATCCGCGAGACCCACTACAGCTGAGTCGGCGCGGGGCACTTGGCCCGCGTGCGGCACGATAGCGCTGGCACGGTCGCGCGGATACGACCGGGTTCCCGTTCAGCGGGCCAGTCGGACCGATACTCGCCATGAGATGCCGGGATGTCCCGCGCCACAGGAGGGCATGGCCCTGCCTCCCGCACAGCGGGAAGAACCGTGAGCCGGCGGTCCGGGCAGTCGCGTTGTCCCGCGTGTCGGAAATGCGTCATCCGCGAATGGGCCATCCGCGTTGCGGGGATCGACACGTGGCCGGGCTCGGGACACGCGGCCGATGGACGTGCGGCCCATCCGAAATAGGCCGCACGGCACCCAAATCGGCTGAGCTGAGTCCGTATGATTGATGGGCACGACCGGTGGCCCCCGCCAGGTCCCCCTGTATACGGCTGGGCCACGGGCGAAGCTCGTCCGATAGCGAACCCGAAAGGGGCGTATGCCGATCCCGTATACCAAGCCAGCACCGCCCAACGATGACAAGCGGTGGAAGATCGTCGCCACGCGCATGCGGCGCCTGGGCGATCGACCCGAAGCGCTCATCGAGGCCCTCCACGCCGCACAGGAAGCCTTCGGCTATCTTGACGATGATGCCCTGGAGTTCGTCGGTGACACGCTGGGTGTCCCGCACTCCCGAGTCTTCGGTGTCGCCACTTTCTACTCGTTCTTCACACTCAAGCCGCAGGGCGATCACACCTGTGTCGTGTGCACCGGGACCGCCTGCTACATCAACGGCGCCGGCGACATCCTGAGCGCCTTCGAATCGAACCTCGGCGTGAAGCCCAAGGGCACGACCGCGAACGGCAAGCTCTCACTGCTGACCGCGCGCTGCATCGGCGCCTGCAGCCTGGCTCCCGCGGTCGTCGTCGATGGCGTCATGCGAGGCAAGGCCAAGACCGACCAGCTCATGGCTGAATTGGAGGCGATGTGACCGACACCGCAGCGGTGGAGCGCCCCAAGCGTCACCGCACCATCAACATCGGCGAGAGCGCCGGCCCGACGCGCGCGACGGCCCGCGTCTGCGAAGCTGCCAGCTGCGTTTCCGGCAACGCCACCGAGATCACCACGCGCCTGCGTGAGCTGACCGAAGGCAAGGATGACATCGTCATCAAGCGCGTCGGCTGCCTGGGCCTCTGCGCCGCCGGCCCGCTGGTCGAGATCGCCGAGACCGGTGAGATGTTCGAGCACGTCAGCCCGGACAACGTCGATCCGCTCGTCGCCGCTCTGGGCAAGGTCAAGCCCGATGCCAAGCGCCAGCCGCAGGGCCCCTTCTTCGAGAAGCAGGTCCGGGTGGCCACGGAGAACTTCGGCAAGGTCGACCCAGAGTCACTTGAGGACTACATCGCGGAAGGCGGCTTCCAGGCCCTGCGCCGAGTGCTCTCCGAGATGAGCTCGTCCGAGGTCCGCGACGAGGTCTCCGCGAGCGGCCTGCGCGGTCGTGGCGGCGCCGGCTTCCCCACCGGTCTCAAGTGGACCACCGTGGCCAAGGCCTCCGGTGACAAGAAGTACGTCATCTGCAACGCCGACGAGGGTGACCCTGGCGCGTTCATGGATCGCAGCGTTCTCGAGAGCGACCCCTTCCGGGTCCTGGAGGGCATGGCCATCGCGGCCTTCGCGGTCCACGCCAATGAGGGCTATGTCTACTGCCGCGCGGAGTACCCGCTGGCGGTCAAGCGCTTGCAATCGGCCATCCGGCTGGCGCAACGAGCCGGTTACCTCGGCGACAACATCATGGACACCTCGTTCGCCTTCAACGTGCAGGTCCGGCTGGGCGCCGGTGCCTTCGTGTGTGGCGAGGAGACCGCACTCATCGCCTCGGTGGAGGGCCGGCGCGGCACTCCGCGTCCGCGTCCGCCGTATCCCGCGGTGGCCGGTCTGTGGGGCAGCCCCACGCTCATCAACAACGTCGAATCATTGGCCAGCATCCCGGCCATCCTGCGCGACGGTCCCGAGAAGTACGCCGACGATCGGCGTGGGCAAGTCGAAGGGCACCAAGGTCTTCGCGCTGGCCGGGCGCGTCGTCAACACCGGCATGGTCGAGGTGCCCATGGGCATGACCCTGCGGGAGATCATCTTCGACATCGGCGGCGGCATCATCGATGGTCGCCCCTTCAAGGCGGTGCAGACCGGCGGCCCGTCGGGCGGCTGCATCCCGGCCGAGCACCTGGACACCCCGGTCAGCTACGAGTCGCTCATCGAGCTGGGATCGTTCATGGGCTCGGGCGGCATGATCGTCATGGACGACACCTCCTGCATGGTCGATGTCGCCCGCTACTTCCAGGACTTCTGCCGCGACGAGTCGTGCGGCAAGTGCACGCCCTGTCGTGTCGGCACCACGCAGATGTGGATGCTCCTGGACCTCATCGCCAAGGGCCTCGCCACCGAGGACGACCTGGCTCAGCTCGAACGGCTGGCCGGCATCGTCCAGAAGATGTCGCTCTGCGGCCTGGGCCAAGGCGCCCCAAACCCCATCTTCAGCACGCTGCGCTACTTCCGCGATGAGTACATGGCTCACATCGTGGACAAGACCTGTCCCGCGGGCGTCTGTCAGATCGAGAAGCCAGCCGAGGTAGTGGCATGAGCGATGTCTTCACCCTGACCATCGACGGCAAGGATGTCGCCGGTAACGAAGGCCAGACCGTGATGGAGGTGGCCGAAGAGAACGGCATCGACATCCCCGGCCTGTGCCACCTGGAGGGCATCACCGACCGTGCTGCCTGCCGCCTCTGCATGGTCGAGATCGCGGGCTCTCCCAAGCTTGCCGCCGCCTGCATGACCAAGATCTCCGAGGGCATGGAGATCACCGCCCACTCTGACAAGCTCCTGGAGTATCGCCAGGCCATCACCGAGATGATGTTCATGGAGCGCAACCACGTCTGCGCCGTGTGCGTCGCTAACAACCATTGCGAACTGCAGAACATGGCCGACGAGCTCGGCATCAAACACTTCGAGTTGCCCCGCATCAATCCTGACGTCGACATCGATGCCAGTCACAAGTTCTTTGCCATCGATCACAACCGCTGCATCCTGTGCCTTCGCTGCGTACGGGTCTGCGACGAGATCGAGGGCGCCCACACCTGGGATGTCATGCACCGCGGCCTCGAGACTCGCGTCCAGACGGACATGGGCGCCCCTTGGGGCGAGTCCACGACCTGCACCAGCTGTGGCAAGTGCGTCCAGGTCTGTCCCACCGGCGCCCTCTTCGAGAAGGGACGCCCGGTCGCAGCTGGCAGCAAGGACCGCCGCCCGTTCCTGCCGTGGCTCAAGGTGGTTCGAGAGGAGCGTGGTCTGTGAGCAAGCCAACTGTCGCTACCGTCTGGCTGGACGGTTGCTCGGGGTGCCACATGTCGATGATCGACATGGACGAGCGCATCCTTGACATCTTCAGCCGGGCTGATCTTGTCTACAGCCCCCTGGTCGACTACAAGGAGTATCCCGAGCACGTGGACGTCTGTCTCGTCGAGGGAGCCGTATCGAGCGAGGATGACCTGCACAAGGCCAAGCTGGTCCGTGCGCACACCACCACCATCATCGCCTTCGGTGATTGTGCGGTGACCTCGAACGTGCCTGGCATGCGCAACCCCATCGGCGTAGAGCCGCTGATGGACCGTGCCTATCGCGAGAACGTCACCATCAACGCGCAGATGCCGACCCAGGTGGTGCCGGCCCTGCTGCCGATGTCGATCCCGGTGCACAAGGTCATCGACGTCGATGTCTTCCTGCCCGGCTGCCCACCCTCCGCTGACCTCATCTACACGTTGCTCGATGACCTGCTCTCCGGTCGCGTCCCTGAGACGGCCGGATCCCGGTTCGGTCGATAAGGGAGCCCCCAATATGAGTCGAACCATCACCATCGATCCGGTCACCCGGATCGAGGGCCACTCCAAGATCACCATCCAGCTCGACGAGCGGGGTGAGGTCACGGACGCCCATTTCCACGTCACCCAGTTCCGCGGCTTCGAGCGCATCGTGCAGGGCCGTCCGGTCCACGAGATGCCCGCCATCATGGCCCGCATCTGCGGCATCTGCCCGGTCAGCCACCTGGTGGCTTCGGCCAAGGCCGTCGATGACATCCTGGCGGTCGACCCACCACCGACTGGCGCCGACCTGCGCCGGCTCATCAACCTGGGCCAGATCGTACAGTCGAACGCACTGTCGTTCTTCCACCTCTCTTCACCCGACCTGCTGTTCGGCTTCGACGCCGATCCCTCCAAGCGAAACATCATCGCGGTGGCGCAGGAGAACCCGGGACTGGCCAAGGACGGCATCGGCCTGCGCAAGTGGGGCCAGGAGATCATCGCCCTGCTCGGCGGCAAGCGCATCCACCCCGGCGGCATCGTCCCCGGTGGCGTGGCCGATCCGCTCAAGGCGGAGGTCCGGGACCAGATCCTGGCCGGCGTGCCTGGTGCCATCGCCCAGGTGGAGCGTGCCATCGCTTGGTACAAGAGCGACATGATGAAGTGGGAGGAGGAGGCCTCGACCTTTGGCAACTTCCGTTCCGCCTTCATGGGCCTGGTCGATCGTGCCGGGAACGTCGACCACTACGGCGGCTGGCTCCGCGTCGTCGATGCTGACGGCAAGCCGCTCGCCGATCGCGTCGATCCGCACGATATCAACGACTACATCGGTGAAGCCGTGGAGCCGTGGTCGTACCTCAAGTCCACTTACTGGAAGCCGATGGGCTATCCCGACGGCATCTATCGCGTGGGACCGCTGGCGCGACTGAACGTGGCCGAGGCGACCGGTACGCCTCGTGCTGACGAGGAGCTGCAGAAGTTCCGTTGGCGTGTGGGCCGGGTGGCAGGATCGTCCTTCCACTACCACTACGCCCGATTGATCGACACGCTGCACGCAGTCGAGAAGATCGAGCAGATCCTTCGTGGGCCGGACATCCTGTCCAAGCACGTCAAGGCCACCGCGGGCATCAACCGCAATGAGGGCATCGGCGTGTCGGAGGCCCCACGTGGCACGCTCATGCACCACTACAAGGTGGATGACAACGGATTGGTCGAGTGGGCGAACCTGGTCATCGCCACCGGTCACAACAACATGGCCATGAACCGCTCCGTGTTGCAAGTGGCACGCCACCACGTCAAGGGTGACGAGATCCAGGAGCCCATGCTCAACCGGGTCGAGGCGGTCATCCGCTGCTACGATCCCTGCCTGAGCTGCTCGACGCATGCCTTGGGTGACATGGCGCTGGACATCCAGCTGCTCTCGGCCACTGGGGAGATCCTCGATCGCGTCAAGCGATAGGGGTTCAGGCCCGGACGTGAGTCCTGATCCAGTGAGCGCCGCTGCCAGCGATGGTG
The DNA here is from genome assembly GCA_963814315.1 of uncultured Chloroflexia bacterium. Classification (GTDB taxonomy): domain Bacteria; phylum Chloroflexota; class Limnocylindria; order Limnocylindrales; family CSP1-4; genus JAFMJV01. The sequence continues at coordinate 1,339,319 of CAWFCG010000003.1, read as the reverse complement.
GCGGCGCTTTTGCGTCGGGGGGTGACTCGCCGCGACGCGTGCTGGTGATCGGCTTCGGCAACACGCTGCGGCGTGACGATGGCGTTGGCGTGCGAGCGGCGGAGGTGCTGGAGGCGGAACCGCGTCTCGCGGTCGAGGGCGTGGAGGTGAGGGTGGCCTATCAGTTGCTGCCGGAGATGGCGCTTGACTTCGGTGCCGTCTCGCTGGTGGTGCTGGTCGATGCCGACATGCGTGGCTTGCCAGGGTCCATCGAGGTGCGGCCCATCGGTGTTGATGCGGTTCGTTCCGACGCTGATGCGCGCGCCGAGCCGGGAGCTTCGTCACATCACGTCGGCGGAGGGGAGTTGGTGGCGCTGGCGGCCGAGCTCACGGGTCACCGCCCCGAAGCCGTTCACGTCGGCATCGGTATCGCGGACATCGAGCTGGGGGAGGGGCTCTCGCCGGCCGTCGAGGCGGCTTTGCCGCGGGTCGTGAAGGTGGTCGCCGACCTGGTGGCCACTCACCTCGCCGGATAGCCCCAGTCTGATCTGGCGCCGGCTGGTCTCGCGCCGGCTGGTCTCGCGCTGGTCCTTCGGCCCCCGGCTCCAGCCCACCCAGGACGGGTTTGCTTGTCAGTTCACGTAACCGACGCCGCCGACTCGTCTCCCGGCTGATCGGCATTCCCGCGCAGCGGGCATGATCGACCAGCATGCCCGCGATCCGGCTGGTTTGTCCCGCCGTGCGGGAAGGCATGACCGTATCTCGCGGCTGGCGGGAAGATCCGTCACCAAAGGCGGTCGGCTGGTCGCGTTGTCCCGAGCGACGGGAATCCGGTCCGAGAAGAGCAGAGGAGATCCGAGCAGAGGAGGGCGGCCGCACGAGACCGGCGGTGTCCACGTGTAGGTCGGCGTCCGAACCCGTCCCATCCCGGGTCAGCTCAGTGCCCGGGCCGGGACTCAGTACCAGGCGCCCTCGAGCGCTGTCTGGACGAAGGCCTGGACGTTGTCGACAGGCGTGCCGTACTCCAGGAAGTCGGCGTTCTGGAGGATGAAGCCCCCGCCCGGTTTGCCGATGCGCATGGCCTCCGCAGTCGCGCGCCGCACATCCTCGACAGTGCCCTTCTGGATGACATCGACCTGGTCGACGCCGGCGATGATGAGGTAGTCGTCGCCGACGATCTCCTTGGCCGCCGCCAGGTCGGCATCACCCAGCTTGGGTGGCGGCGAGAACGGCTCTACCGCCGCTACGCCGAGACCCTTGTACGCCTCCAACAGCACCTGGATCTGACCGCAGTTGTGGTAGGCCGCGGGTGTGCCGTTCTGCTGTGCCCAGGCGATGTGGCGAGCTTCCCACTCGAGCACATGCTTCTCGTAGTTGGCTCGGCCCATGAAGCCACCGGGCACGTTGCCGCCGATGAAGAGGATGTCCACACCGGGGGCATCGAGCGCCCGGGTGTAGTCATGCACTCTCGCCAGCGACACCTCCATGAGCCGCGCGTAGTACGCCGGATCCTCGTAGAACAGTGAGTAGAGGACGTCTTCGGTCAAGAGCAGTGAGGCCATGTTGAAGGGACCATGTGGCGCCCACACGCCGACCCAGCCATCATCACCGACCGCTTCGCGGATGGGAGCTACCATCGCTGCCACTCGCTCGGGGTAATCGGGCAACATCCGCGGTTCGTATGCAGCCACCAACTCCAAGTCGGCTCGATCGTGCACCGGCTTCCCGGTGCAGGCATACATCAGCGTGCCCGGTCGGATCTCATCGATCGAATACTCCTGACTGAGGACCCCATCGGGCGTTCGGATGACCGAGCTTCGGACCGTGGTTCGGCCGTCGAGGCGCTCGGTGGTCTCGACCTGCCAGTCGTCGGTCGAACGGCTCACGTCCAGGCCCCCGAGGAGCAGCCACTGGAATTCGCCGAGCGTGCCGTAGAGGAGCCGGGCCATGATGTCCACGCCAAGCTCGCGCTGGAACTCGATGGTCTTGAGCTGCAGCGCCAGCGAATCCCAAGGGTCGAGATGCGGGTTGAGCTGGTTGATGAAGTGACCCTGGTCCTGGATGAACAGTGTCACCGGCACGCGATCGGGCATCTCGCCACGGAAGACGGCTTCGAACCGTTCCCGACCCGTCATCCACCCCTGCCTCGTGGTCACCGGCCGTGCCTTCGGCTGATCCGGTCGATGGTCTCCCAGGCCTCGAGGGCGGTGGCGGCAGCGTCCCGCTTGACCGGAACCACCTGCGCCGTGCCGTAGTTCAATGCTGTCGTGGCAGCCGGGTAGGTAGCCACGATGGCGCCACGTGTCCGCAGTCCCGCGAAGAGGTCCCTGAAGTAGGAATCCATGTCCGTCGGGGTGTAGTCACAGACCATGATCGCGGCCCGATCGCCGATGATCTGTTGGGCCTCGAAGATCTGCTCGAACTCACCCATGCACCAGGCGTTCACACCAACCAAACCCGGCGTGTCCAGGTAGTTCTCCAACTGGTGGCGGGCATTGCCGCAATAGTGCAGCGTGCCACCGCCGAAAGCCTCGAAGACCCGCCCGTTGTAGGGCACCACGAACGTCCGATAGAGGTCGGGCGACAGCACGGTGCTGTCGTCGTCGGAGAGCCAGACGCCGCCGAAGCCGGGCGGGATGGCGATCATGTGCGGGAATGCGCCAGTGTCGATTGGCGCACCGGCCCGCGCCTTCTGCAGCCTGACCCATTCGATGAGTGCCGTGGTGCAGAAGTCCATCAGCTCATGCACGACGTTCGGTCGCTCGAACATCCAGATGATGAGACGTTCGAGGCCGACCAGGTTGAGCGCGATATTCAGCGGACCCTGGTTGTCCGTGAAGCTGATGGGCAGATCCGAGTTGGCGCGGAAATGGTCGATGCAGGCAAGGACCCGAGGCATCAGCCCATCGCGCTCGGGATCGGGCATCTCCAGCCGAGCGACATCTGCGGGGTCCTCGATGACCGGTCCCTCGACTGCCGGCTCCTCGCCGTGCTGGTAGAGGATGCGGCAGCCCATCGCCGAGGGCACTACGACAGTGCCGTACCAGGGCAGGAGGTAGGGGATGTAGATGTCATCGGGCGTGCGTGCGCGGTGGCCGGCGATGTTGGCCTGCTGGAAGGCCAGCTGTGAGGCGTACGCCCCCTCGTCGAAGTAGTCGGCCGGGATCCGATCGGGGTCCTCGCCGCTGATCCAGTAGTTGGCGTCTCCGATCAGCACAGGCGGACGGTCGACGTCCGCGTGACGATAGGCTGCCTCGATGCGCCGGAGTACCTCGCTGCTGCGCGCCTCAGGCGGGCTGGTTCGACTGGTGGTGTCCATGTTCCCTCCTTCGGTCAGAAGTATCCGACAACGCCACGCGGGCTGCGAGTGCCGAACGGCCGCGACGGCTGACGGGCGCGGTGGCGCTCGAGCGCTCGCGGACTATGTCGAGCGGGTTGCCTCAGTCAACTCCGCACCATCGGGTAAGGCGATCTCGACCGCAACGGAGCTCCCGCCCGAGCGTGGCCGCTGCGCCAACAGCACGATGACGATGCCCAGGCCCGTGACCAGGACGCCGGCCAAATCGAGCAGCGTGAGCGTCTCGCCCAGCACGATGATGCCGGCGATGACACCGACCACGGGCGCCCCCAGATAGCCGATCCCAGTGGTCAGCGGACCCAGTTTGCGCACGATCATCTGTGAGGCCCAGAAGGCGAAAGCCGTGGCTAACGGACCGCTATACAGGACGGCCAGTGCAGTCGGCAGGTTCCACTGAACCGTTCCCAGCTCGTCGCGCTCGAGCCACAGCATCAGCAACAGCATGGGCACCAGCGCCACCAGCAGCTGCCAGATCTGCGTGTCGAACGGTGTGCCCTTCCAGGGGTGTCGGCGCACGTGCACCAGGGCGATCGCACCACCGAAGGCACCGATGACCAGCAACAGGCTGCCCAGCAACGCGCCCGATGAGCCCCATTCGATAGCCGTCGGGTTGAGCAGCAACACCAGGCCGGCCAGGCCCAGCAGGAGGCCGACCACCTCGGCTCGTGTGGGCAGGACGCGCGCGACGACGAACATGACCGGCACCACCCACAACGGGATGGTGTAAGCCAGGATCGAGGAGCGGCCGGCAGGGATGTACGGCAGGGCCAGGTTCATCATGGTGATACCCAGCCCCACCGCCAAGAGTCCATACGAGATGACGATGGGCCAATCGGCTCGTGCTGGACGCTTGAGTCGACCGGTGACCGCCATCAGGGCTGCCAGCACCACCATGCCGCCCAGGAGTCGCAAGACGCCGTAGGTGAACGGCGGGATGGTCTCCAGGCCGACCTTGACCACCACCCAGTGGCTGCCCCAGATGACGACCAGCCCGATCAGCAGCAGATAGGCGCGACCGACCGTCATGCCCGTCGACCGCCGTTGCCCACTATGCCGACACGCCGACCCCGTAGCTCAGCGCCGTGTCAAAGGCGGCTTCGATATTCGCCGGCGGCACGAAGGCCTGGATGTTGTGGACCGTGGCGAAGACGTAGCCACCACCGGGCGCAAGGTCGTCGATGCGGCGTTTGACCTCGTCACGGACTTCATCGGGCGTGCCAAAGGGCAGCACCTTCTGCGTGTCCACGCCACCGCCCCAGAAGACGACATCATTGCCGTAGGCCTTCTTCAGGCGCGCAGAGTCCATGCCCTCGGCACTGACCTGCACCGGGTTGACGATGTCCACCCCGATCTCGATGAGGTGCGGGATGAGGTCGTAGACCGCGCCGCAGCCGTGGTAGAAGATCTTGGCGTCGGTGCGCGCTTTGATGGCGTCGAAGAGGCGCTTCTGGCGCGGCTTGATGACATCGATGTAGCTCTGTGGGTTGATCATCCAGCCTTGCTGGGTGGCGACGTCATCCCAGAAGGTGAAGACGTCGATGAGCTCGCCGACCTGGGACAGATAGCGGTCGACCAATTCGATGTAGATATCGGTGATGCCATCGACCAGCTTGGCGCTGAACTCGGGCGCGGTCAGCATCGACATCATGAACTGCTCCATGCCCACCGTGCGGCAGGGCTGTTCGAAGATGCCACCGCCGATGACACCGGAGCCGACGAGTGCGTAGTCGGTGGTCGCCCGCAAGTGCGCCGCACGGGCCTTGAGCCCGGCGATGAGCTCGGGCGGATCAGGCTCTGGCCACTGGTAGGCGTCCAGTGCTTCCAGGGTGAACTCCTTGATGGGGAAGTCGACCCAGTCGTAGTAGAGCGGCTGATCCTTGGGCATGCGCATCTTGCTGCCCCAGCGGTCCCACATGGCCCAGTACTCACCGTCGTCGACGATCTCCACACCCTGGACGTGGGTCGGCGGCAGCTGCACCATGCGCGTGTCCACACCGAAGCGGGTCAGCACGTCCTCACCCACGTAGGGCAGCTGCTGGACCTCATCGTAGACCACGACATCCTCCTCTGGCAGACCGAGGTGCTCGCGCAGAGGCTCATAGGCCGCCTTGGTGATCGACGTCACGATCGATGAGCCGAGGTCGACCGGGATGCGGTCGCTCTCCTTGTGGTCGAGGGCAGCGAGGATGCGTTCACGTGGTGTCATCGGTGGATCTCCCCCGGTGTGGTCCTGGGCGTGAGCCGCCCTCGGTTTGATCGGTCTGGTCGGTTCACTGACGATAGCTCAGGCAGCGCATGCCGCGATGTCGGCCAAGGTCACATAGCCGACGGGCCTGATGTCCTTCCGATCAGCGATGACCTGCGTCACCTCGCCACCGGGGTCACCCAGCGAGCTGACCACGAGCGCGGCTTCGCTGAAGTCCTCGTCACGCGTATACCCGTTCACGGTCACCAGCGTGGCGAGACCCGCCGTGTGTGCGGCGAGCAGACCGTTGCGTGAGTCCTCGACCACGACCGCATCGACAGGGTCGATGCCGAGGCGCTCGAGCGCCAGGAGGTAGATGTCCGACGCCGGCTTCTTGTGCGCGACGACGTCACCGGCCAGCACCAGGAACCGTGCCGCCATGTCCACCCCCACCGCATGCTCGAGGATGGCCCGCACCGATGGCTCCGCCGAGGTCGAGCAGACCGCCAACTGCCAGCCCGCGGCATGCGCCTCGGTCACGATGCGCTCGATGCCCGCTCGTGCCGGCAGCGTGCCCGCCTGCACCAGCTCGATGTACAACTGCGTCTTGCGCTCGTGCCATCTGGCCACCTGCGCGAGCTGCCCCTCGCGGTCGGTCGGCAGCCCCGCGGCGGCCACGAACATCGGTGTCAGCAGCGAGGCCAGGCGCTCCTTGCCACCACCGATGCGCAGCGCCACGCCGTAGTCGTCCTCCGACCAGTGCACCGGCAGGCCGAACTCGCTGAACGTGGCATCGAAGGCGGGCAGGTGACCGAAGCGCTCGGTGTCAGCGAGCACGCCGTCGCAGTCGAAGATGAGCGCGTTCACGCGCGGCCCTCGGCACCGAACAGGCGGATATGGTCGGTCGTCATGGCCATGACCGCCTCACGCACATGGGCGAAGAGCTTCGGCGGATCGGCGGCGACGGGGTGTTCGACCAGGTAGCGCCGGTTGGCCTCCATGTAGGCGATCTTCAACGCCGTCGAGACGTTGACCTTGGCACAGCCACGGCCGATGAGGTCGGCGAACTGCCCGGGCGTGAGTCCGGTGCCACCGTGGAGCGCCATGGGGATCCCGGTGGCTTCGACCAGGTCGCTGATGCGCTGATGGTCCAGCACCGGTGTGGCGGCATACATGCCGTGGGCATTGCCGATGGCCGGGGCGAAGATGTCAACGCCGGTGGCCTCGATGAAGTCGACCGCGACGGCCAGGGTCTGGATGAGGCTCTCCTCATCGGAACCGATGCCGTCCTCGACACCGCGGATGCCTTCGATCTCACCCTCGACGTCGGCCCCGTAGCGGCGTGCCTCGGCCACCACCTCCTGGCATTGGCGCGTGTTCTCCGCCACGCTGAGCTCATGGGCATCGAAGAGCACCGAGCTCCAGCCCGCGGCGAGGCACTCGCTGATGACGCGCCGGTCGGGGCAGTGGTCGAGATGGAGCGCCACCGGCACCGAGACCCGAGCGGACATCGACGCCCACAGCGACCACAGCACCTCGACGCCCATGGTACGGACGGTCTTGACCGAGGTCTGCACGATCATCGGGGCCCGAGCCTGCTCGGCGGCGGCGAGCACGGCCTCGAGGGTCAGGTCGTTGACGATGTTGATGGCCGGCACGGCATAGCTACCGGACATGGCCCCGCGGATGATCTCCATGGTGGGGACCCTAGGCATGGCACCTCCTTCGCGAGCGCGTGGTGACGGATCTTCGCCTCATGCGGACTTGCTCATAGCGAGCCGCCCGACCGATAGCGGCGGCCGAGCATGGCGGCTCCCAGCATCGATGACTGGTCCGCGAACGTGTAGTCGAAGTCGCCGGTCCAGCGACATCGTGCCGCGAGCATGCCCGTGATGCGGGCCGCGCCACCGGAGATGCCCACCTCTCGATTGACTGGCACCAGCGACTGGACTTGCTCCAGGTGCTGACCGAGGTAGCGCAGGTTGCCCCGGACGATGGCCAGCAGCAGGTCCTCACGAGTGGTCTGCAGCGAGACACCGCCGAACGTGGCCGTGCGTGTCTCGAGGGTGTAGCGGTCACCGGCCAGGTAGGGCTCGTATCGTGGCAGCCGCGCTTCTCGCTCGGCGCTGTCAGGAGCTTCCAGGAAGGCGACGAGCACTCGGGGCAGGTAGTCACCATAGAAGGCGTCGGCGGTCATCTCCGGGCATAGGGTCTGGGCGAACCAATCGAGCGCCACGCCGCCTGCGTTGAGCACGAAGAACGTCAGCCATCTGCCGGGGATGACGTGGGCGCGGACGTTGAAGTCCCGCGACGCGAGCGGACGGTCGGTGCAGACGTTGGCGATGTCGCAGGTGCCGCTGATGATGTTGGCGTCGCCCGGCTCGAAGAGTCCGCCCGAGTAGGCCGCCAAGGCCGCGTCGTTGCCACCGCACAGGACGATGGCTGCGCGGGGCAGGCCCAGGCTGTCGGCCACGGTGGGCAGGATCGTTCCGACCGGGTCGTATGACTGCATCAGGGGCGGCAGTCGCTCCTGATCGATGCCGGCGGCTTCGAGGATGTCGTCGTTCCACGTCAGGTCGTGGCGGGCCGTGGCGTAGAGGCCGGTGATCGAGGTCGTCGATGGATCGATGGCCCACGCCCCGGTGAGCCGCTTGGTCAGGTACGTGTTGGTGTGGCCGAACTTGGCGGCCTCGGCCCAAACGTCGGGCTGGTGGTCGCGGATCCACAGGATGCTCGCGAGGGACGAACCACCCGACACCGGCAGGTTGCAGGCCTCGGCCAGGAACTGCTCTTCGCCGACCGACTCGCGGATGGCGGCCGCCTGCTCGTGGGCGCGCCCATCGAGGAAGAGGATGGCTGGTCCGAGCGCGGTGCCGTCAGCCGCCATTGGAGTCAGTCCCGGCGTGGTCACCGAGGGCACGATGACAGCGACCTCCGCGAGGCGAGGCCCGAGCTCCCGGCAGGCATCGTCGAGGGCGTTCCACCAGGTGTCGGGTGCGACGTCAGCCTGGCCGTGATCATGCAGGTCGATGTCGTAGCTGCGGGTCACGGTGGCCAGCTCCGCAAGGTCGGGGCCATAGACGCCGAGCTTCAGCCCGGACGTGCCCACGTCGACCGCCAGGATGTCCGCGCTCATCAGAGCAGTCCTTCCTGCTCCAGCATCGCTTGGAGCGCTGAGCGTGCGGATCCGTCGAGTGGCAGCAGGGGCCTTCGCGGACGGCCACCGGCGTAGCCCGCGAGGTCCATGGCCGCCTTGACGCCCGATACGCCATGAGCGCCAGAGATGCCGTGGTTCACGCGTGTCACGTACGCTTGGAATGCGGCTCCTTCCCCGGTATCGCCCTCCGTCCCGAGGTGATAGAGCCGCAGGGCCACCGCTGGGAATGAGTTAGCCAACGAAACCGTGCCGCCGGGCGACCCGCCGAGCATGGCCGCCAAGAGGAAGTTGGCCGATCCGGCCAGCACCGCGAAGTCAGGCCGCTGCAACGCGATGAAGGTCTCGATGCCCGACGGAGCGCTGTCCTTCATGCCGATGATGTTGGGGTGGCCCGCGAGGCGGCCGACGAGGTCAGGTGTGAGCGTGATGCCGTTGAAGCCGGGGGCGTTGTAGAGGACGATGGGCAAGGGAGCGGTGTCCGCGAGCGTGGCGTAGTACCGGTACAGCAGCTCGTTGGTCATCTGCTTGCGGAAGTAGCCCGGCGACAGCACCAGAACGCAATCGGCCCCATGCTCGGCAGCCGCCGCGAGGAACCGTTCGGTGTGCCGCTGTGCCTCGTAGGCAGCCCCCGCCATCACCACCTGGCCGGCGCCCTTGTGCCCGACGACGACGTCCAGGACCGCCAGGCGCTCGTCTTCGTTGAGGCTGCGGTTCTCGCCGTTGCTTCCCAGCGCCAGGTAACCGTGCAGCCCCGATGCCGCGTAGCGCGCCATGTTGGCCTGCAGTGCACCGGGGTCCAGGTCCTCGTCGTCAGCGAACGGCGTGCAGATCGGCGCGTAGACGCCGGCCAGCGAGGGAGCGGTGCTCATGACCCCCACCTTCCTTCCTGTCTCCTCACACGTCGAACCCGGGCACGCCGGCCGCCGCCAGCTCGTCAAGGAGGCGATCGACCGCGATCTGCTCAGCTTGATCGAGCGCGGGTGCCGGATTTCGCATGGACTCGGTCGAGAAGACACCCTGGCGGCGCAGCTGGCGCTTTGCGCTGAGCACCAGAAGTTGGAGTGTTGCCGTCTCGAATGAGAGCAATGGAAGGATCTGCCGATAGCAGCGGCGAGCCACCTCGACATCTCCCTCGCGCAGAGCAACATCGATGGCCAGCAGCGCCGGGCCCAGGTCACTGCCGGGCATGCAGCCCACGGCCCCCCGCTCCACCTGCTCAAGGTAGCCGATGCCGCCCCACCCGGCCACGATCTCGACTCCCGCTTGGTGCGCCGCGGACGTCTTGGGTCCCGCACCCGGGATCTCAGCCTTGAGAGAGGTGACCAGCGGATGCGCCCGCAGGGCGGCTTCGATGAGAGCTACCGTCATGGTGACGCCCGACACTTGCGGTAAATCCTGCATCAGCACCGGGACCCCGCCCGCTTCCGCGACGGTGGAGAAGTGGCGCACGATGCCCTCGTCGCCGCCTGTTGCAGTTGGTGGCAGGACCATCACGCCGGCAGCGCCCCGACTGGCGGCTCGACGAGCTCGGTCGGCCGCGATCGTGGTCGCGCCGTCGATGCCGACGATCAGGCGCACTCGCCCCCCGATCGTCTCGGCTGCGGTCTCGACCACCTGGTCACGCTCGCTCTCGGTCAGCGTCCATGACTCTGATGCCAGGCCTGGCACGACCAGCCCGGCTACGCCTGCCTGCACGAGGCGCTCCACGAGCGCGGTCAGCTCCCCGTAGCGGATGGGCTGGCCGGGAGCGTCCTCGAATGGGATCTGCAGGACCGGCTGGATACCTGAGAACGGCCCCGCAACAGGCGTCGTCATGCCGCGTCTCCTTGTCTTGTTGCCGGACCGCGTTGCTCCGGGCCGCACCAGTGGGCCGCGGCGACCAGGAGTGGACCCTGGCCCCACGGTACCGTGAACCCCTTGGGGACGTGGTGGTAGTGACTCTCAGCGGTGGACGACCAAACGGCCGCCGAGACGTCCCGCAGCTCGCCACGATCGTCGACCATGGCGAGTGTCGCATGCCATGCTGCCTCGGCCGCTGGCCCGTGCGTTTCCGGGTCGAGCACGCCGTCATCGACCCCGCGCCGCAATCCGGCGGCCATGAAGGCCGAGGTAGATGCCTCGGTGCCGGACTCCGGCATGTGCGCGACGGCATACCAGTCGCCCCCAGGACGCTGACAGCGGACCATCGCATCGGCCAGGGCGCGAGTCGCCTGCGACAGGGCGGGTCGAGTCGGGTGTGTGTCGGGCATGCCGCGCAGCACGTCGAGCAATCCCAGCAGCGCCCAACCCTGGCCGCGCGACCAGCCCATTGCGTATGCGCGGCCGGTTCGCTCCAGCCAGAAGTGATGGAACAGCCCGCCCACGGGATCCTGCAGCATGGAGACGTAGGCCAGCGCCTGGCCGATGCCTAGCTCGACGAGCTCATCGTCGCCCACGAGCCGACCCAGCTGCACGAAGAATGGCGGGTCGAAGTGGAGGCAGTCGACGTACACGCCCGCTCCAGGGTCCGCCATCAGGGTCTGCTCGGCGGCGGGCAGGACGGCACCACCGTAGGGTTCCCTGAGCGGGGCCCTGGCGAACGAGACCCAGGCGCCGTCGCCGATCATGGGCCGGGAACGCAGGTAATCGGCGAGGTCCTTGGCGACCTCAAGGACGATCTCGTCGCTCTGTCGCTCCGCGATGAGACACATCGCCAACCCCGGGGCGGTGTTGTCAAGCTCCCGATAGGGACGCCCACGGGTTGCCCAGCCCCGGATGAACCCACGCGCGAGACTGGCCCAGCGTCCATCGCCGAGCAGCTCGCTTGCGGCCAGCAGGCCCTCGAAGCCGATGGAGTCACCGTAGAACCAACCCTGGAAGTCGTAGTCAGCCAGCACGTCGGCGGCGTGTCTGAATCGGTCCAGATCTGGTTGGGGTCTGTCTATTGCCTTCATGTTGCCTCTTGACACCCGTGAGCCGATAAGACATAAAATACTGATTAATGATTTATAACGCAAGGCGTTCGGAGACGTTTCGCCGGCGAGGCATCCACTCCCAAGTGGTCTCTGAGCTTGGCTCGCGGATCGTGGGCGGGCACTACTCGAGTGGAGCAGTGCTGCCCAAAGCCGACTCACTCGCTGATGAGCTCGGCGTAAGCCGAACGGTCGTGCGGGAAGCCACCCGGGTGCTCGCCGAGAAGGGCCTGGTCGAATCACGCCAGCGCGCTGGCACACGTGTGCGCGACCGGCTGGACTGGGACCTGATCGATCCCGAGGTCATCGCCTGGCAGCGGTCCGCAGGCCCGGACGTCAGTTTTTTCCGGGACCTCTCAGAGGTCCGTATGGCCATCGAGACGACCGCCGCCAGACTCGCCGCCGAGCGGGCCACGCCCGACCACGTCGATCGCCTTCGCCTCTTCTATGCCCAGATGGCAGGGGGTATGGATGACCCCCAGGCCTACCGTCAGGCCGACCTCCGCTTGCACGACGAGGTCTTTCGGGCGGCCGCCAACCCGCTCCTGATCCAGATCAAGCGCTCCATCTCAGAGGGACTGATGGCGAGCCGCGATATCACGACACGGGCGCGAGAGGCGAGCGTGCGGGCGATGCCGGCGCATCTCCGAGTCATCGACGCGATCGCGGCGCACGACGCCACCGAAAGCGACGCTGCGATGGCCAGCCTGTTGCGACAGGCCATGGTGGACATCGAGTCGATCATCGGAAGCGGCCAGCAGGTCACCTCAGGCCAGCGGGTCGCCTCAGGCCAGCAGGTCGCCTCCGGCCAGCAGGTCACGTCCGGTGAACGGAGATCCCTATGAATGCCGTTACGGGCTCGCCGCTCCCAGACCGGCCCAAGGCAGGTGAATTGCTCGAACGCGTCGCGGACCGCACGTTGGAATTCGACTTCAGCGTCTGGCAGTGGGGCGACGCCATCGCTATCGATGGCTTGCTGGACGCATCCGAGCTGTTGGGATCGCCTCGCTATCGCGACTTCGTGGCACGCTTCTATCGGCGCTGGGCCAAGCGACCCCTGGGCTGGATGGATCACCTCACGCCCGGCGCGGCGCTGCTACGACTGTCCGATCCAGACACCCAGGACTCGTTCCTCGAGGCCGCCGAGCGCCTGGCAGCCTGGCTCCGAGATGTGCCACATACAGAGGTTGGGCTGCCGCTCTATCGGCCGGACGTGGGTACGATCCGCCACAGCTGCTGGGTCGACTCCATCTATCACGAGCCACCGTTCCTGCTGCGGCTGGCCGATATGACGGGCGAAGAGGCCCATCGTGCCCACGCGGTCTCGGTCTGGAGCAGCCACACTGCCGCCTTGTCGAGTGATCAGGGTCCGTTCCTGGCGCACTCGTACGAATTGGCCAACCGGCTCATCCGCGGCTACGGGTGGGGTCGGGGCAACGCCTGGGCCCTCCTGGGCATGGTGGACACCATCGAGCTCATGCCTGCACAGATGTCCGATCGGGCGGCGTTGGTGGCGGAGTTCGAGGCACTGGCCCAAGCCATCGCCGACGTCCAACAGCCCAACGGCTTGTGGCGCACCCAGCTGCACGATCGGGAGGCGTACCTCGAGTCTTCGTGCACGGCCATGTTCGGAGCTGCGTTCACCAAGGCACGCCGGCTGAGCCTGTTGCCCGAGCGCTACGGCGAGGTTGCTGAACGTGCCTGGCTGGCGGCCTTGCCGTACTTCGACGACGAGGGTCGCTTCTTCGGGGTCTCCGCCTGGACCCATGCCGCCATCAATCATGTCGAGGATCCGATGTACTACCGCACGTTACCGACTGAGATCAACTGGTGGGGTCAGGGTGCCGCTCTTCGGGCGGCAGCAGAGCGAGTGAGGGCTGGCCTGACGTGAACGATTCGACACGCGTGCCGGAAGCGGCAGGCGCGCTCGCCGGCATCCGCGTGCTCGATGCCACCCAAATGCTATCAGGGCCTATCTGCACGATGCGCTTGGCCGACCTGGGCGCGGACGTGCTGAAGATCGAGCCGCCTGGGACGGGTGACTGGACGCGCGCGCACGGTTTCGCCAACGCCTACATCAATGGCGAAACCACGGCCTATCTCGGTCTCAACCGCAACAAGCGCAGCGTTACGCTCAACCTCAAACATCCCCAGGGTCAGGCGGCCTTCTACGAGTTGGTGGCGAGCGCCGACGTCTTCATCCAGAACTACCGTGTCGGCACCGCCGAGCGGATCGGCGCCGGCTACGACAAGCTCAGCTCGATCAACCCGCGCATCGTGTACTGCTCCATCTCAGGCTACGGCGAGACGGGGCCGTACGCGGGCCGGCCGGGCCAGGACCTGGTGGTGCAGGGCTACAGCGGTTCGCTCTTCTCGGTCGGCTCCAGCGAAGATCCGCCCACGCCGGGGCCGTTGTGGGCAGCCGACACCATGACCGGCTACCAGGCCGGCATGGGTATCCTCAGCGCCCTGTTGGCCAGGGAGCGCCTGGGTCGCGGCCAGAAGGTCGAGGTCAGCATGCTCGGGGTGGTCATGGACTGCCAGGCACAGGAGCTGACTACCTACCTGAACCTGGGGCTTATGCCCGAGCGCACGCACGCACCCTCCGCACATGCATGGGTGACCGCACCCTACGGCGTCTATCGCACCGCGGATGGCTGGATGACCATCGCCCAGGTCTCGCTCGACGTGCTGGGTGAAGCCCTCGACGACGACCGCTTGCGGGCCATGACCGACTGGGATGACGGCGTCAGGCACCGAGATGAGGTGTACGAGATCGTCGGCGCCATCATCCCCACTCGCACCACCGCCGAGTGGCAGGCCATCTTCGATGACCACAAGCTGTGGTGTGGCCCCGTGTATGACTACGCGGCGCTGGAGGCCGATCCACATGTCCAGGCAACGGGCATGCTGACATCCGTCCAGCACCCCACGCATGGCGAGCTGCGCATGCCGTCGCCGCCGCTACGGATGTCAGAGACACCACCCACCGTGCGGACTGCGCCGCCGATCCTCGGCGAGCACACCGAGGCGGTGCTGGCGAATGACCTTGGCTACTCCGCTGAGCGCATCGCCGCGATGCGGGACGCCGGGGCCATCTGATGCGAGGGTGAAGATGTGGAGGCGAACATGACGCAGCTCAGCTCCGAGGACCTGGTCTATGAGGTCGACGGCACCATCGCGCGGATCACCTTGCGACGGCCTGACAAGCTCAACACCGTCACCGCTGCCATGGGTCGTCAGCTCTTCGAGATCGCCGAGGAGATCAACCGGGATGATCAGGTGCGCGTCGCCATCCTGGCGGGGACCGGCACTCGTGCCTTCTCGGCCGGCAGTGACGTGAAGGTCCTCGCCGACTACGGCACCAACTTCCAGCTACGCAACCGCAAGGACTACTGCAGCGCGGTCTGGTCCATCCGCAAGCCGCTCATCGCGGCCGTACGTGGTTACTGCATCGGTGGCGGCCTGGAGCTGGCCCTATCGTGCGACATCCGCGTCGCTTCGGAGACGGCGAAGTTCGCGGCCGGCGAGATCAAGCTCGGCTGGAACGGTGGTGCCGGCAACACCCAGCTGCTGCCCCGACTGGTGGGTTATGGCAAGGCCATGGAGATGGCCCTGACGGGCGACCCGGTGAGTGCTGCTGAAGCGCGGGCCGACGGCCTGGTGCAGCAGGTCGTCCCTGACGACGAGCTCGAGTCGGCCGCGGACGCGCTAGCTGGTCGCATCGCTGCCAATGCACCCATCGCGCTGCAGGTCACCAAACATCTGGTGCGGATGTCTGAGAACACCGGGGTCGAGACTGGACTACGCTGGGAAAACGACCTCTTCGCCTATTGCTTCACCACTGAGGATGCTCAGGAGGGCATCCGCGCCTTCACGGAGAGACGAGCGCCGGACTTCAAGGGACGCTAACGAATTTCCACCGCGAGAGGGAGATCGCCACGGAGATCAGCCAAGGGATCCATCGAATCGAGGCGCCGCTGGGCGACCGCTTCAACGCGCTCTATCTGCTGGTCGGAAGCGACGCCTCGCTGCTGATCGACACGGGCCTGGCGCCGGACATCGAGGGTACGCTGCTGCCGTATCTCGACTCCATCGATCATGTACCCGAGCGCATCCGCTTCGCCATCAACACGCACTCGGACTACGACCACATGGGTGGCAACGCAGCACTGCGTGCGGCGGTCCCGTCGGTGACCCTGATGTGTGGCGAGCTGGACCGCCCCATGATCGAAGATCTGGAGCGGATGATCACCCTGCGCTACGGGGAGTTTGCGGCCGAGCATGGACTCGATGACACCGAGGAGACCAAGGGCTGGATCCGCGAGAACGCCGGGACGACGCGCGTCGACATCGGGCTTACGGGTGGCGAACGTCTCCATCTCGGTGACGACTGGCACGTCGAGGTCCTGCACACGCCTGGTCATTCGCTGGGCAGCATCAGTGTCTGGGATCCTCGCAGCCAGTCGTTGGCCATCGGCGATGCGGTGCTTTGGAATGCTGTCCTGCTGGCCGACGGAGCGCCTGCGTTCCCGCCCACCTACCGCTACCTGGAGTCATACCAGGCCACCATCGAGCGCCTCCGGGGCATGGCCATCGAGCGCCTGCTCACCAGCCACTATCCGATGTACGAAGGGCCGGCCGTCAGCGGCTTTCTCGATGGCAGCCGCGCCTACATCGACCGAGTCGATGAAGCTCTCCTCCGCGCGCTCGGAGACGGGGTGTCGCTCACGCTCGCCGATCTGACCGTCCGACTTGGGCCCGATCTCGGCGACTGGCCCCTTCCGGCCAGTCAATACCTCTGCTATCCGTTCTTGGGCCACCTGGAGCGTCTTGAACGCCGCGGCTTGGTCTTGCGGACACGGGCTGACGGAAGGGGGGTGGCCTGGCACCTATCGGAATAGACCATCGACACGCAGCCACCATATGGAGAACGAGTACATGAAACGATACCAACAGTTCGCAGTGGCACTGGCCTCCATCGCTATCGCCGCTTCGGCTATCCCGGTCGTAGCCCAGGACGCCTCTGGCGAGGACGTCGTGGTCTATGGTCTCTACAAGCGAATGGACCAGGGATGGTTCCAGAACGAGGCCCAGGGGGCAGAAGACAAGGGTGCCGAGCTCGGCATCAAGGTCGTGACGCTCGACAACCAGTTCGACCCCAACGTCATGTCGGCCAACCTTGACAACGCCATCACCGAGGGCGCCAGCGGCATCCTGATGGTGGTGCCTGACCAGCAGTTGGGTGCAGGCGTCATCGAGAAGGCCAAGGCAGCAGGCATCCCGCTCATCGCCATCGATGACTCTATCGTCGATGCCAACGGTGATCCGGCGCCATTCGTGGGCATGAACACCGCCCAGATCGGCACGGACGTGGGCACCATGCTGGCAGGGTTCGCCAACGATGGTGGCTGGTTCGATGCCGCAGATCCCAACTCCCTCAAGGTCGCAGCGCTGACCTTTAGCACGCTGGACGTTTGCAACCAGCGAACGGATGCCTCCAAAGCCGCCATCCTCGAGGGCGTCCCGGGCCTGTCTGAGGACGCCATCGTCGAGGTGGATTACGAGGGTGCCAACACCGACGGTGGCCTGCTCGCCATGCAGGGCCTGTTGACGGCCAATCCGGACGTCGCGCACTGGCTGGTCTACTCGTGCAACGAAGAGGGCGTCGTCGGCGCCGTCCGTGCACTGGAGGCGGCCGGCAAGGATGCCGACTCCTGTGGCGTCGGCCTGGGTGACGGCGCGCTGGCCAAGATCGAGATGATCGAGAAGCAGTCAGCCGGCTACTGCGGAAGCCTCTATGTCGACTCTCGCAAGCACGGCGCCGTAGGCGTCCAGGCGATCTACGACTACGTGGTCAACGGCACTGAGATCCCACTGGAGCAACTCCAGGATGGCATCAAGGTGACTGCGGACAACGCGGCCGAGGTCTTCGGAAGCTAGGTATCTGCGGGGATCCGCCGTCGCGGCATGGCCACGGGGGCGGATCCTTCATGACAAGGACAGCCATGAGCGATGCCATCGCCTTCGAGGCCATCACCAAGGACTTCCCCGGTGTGCGCGCGCTGGAGGATGTCACGTTTTCCGTGCGAGGTGGTGAGATCCATGCCCTGATGGGCGAGAACGGCGCGGGCAAGTCCACCCTGCTACGTATCCTCGGTGGTGACCACACGCCCGAGTCGGGCGAGACCATCGTGGCCGGCATCAAGGTGGAGTTGGCGACTCCCCATGTGGCCCTGGAGCACGGCATCAGGGTGATCTATCAGGAGCCCAACCTGGTGCCCGGCGTAAGCGTCGCCGAGAACCTCTTCGTCGGTCGCCTCCCTCGGCGAGGGTTGATCCTTGACCGACACAAGTTGAACGCGATGGCTGAGCGAGAGATCGCGCGCCTTGGTGCGACCTTCGCTCCTGACGACCTGCTGTCCGACCTCAGCACGGCCCAGCGCCAGATGGTCGAGATCGGCAAGGCGCTCGCCGCGAACGCGCGCATCCTGGCGCTTGACGAGCCCAGCTCCTCGCTCTCGAGCCGGGAGGTGGACCATCTCTTCGATGTCATCCGGCGACTGCGAGACGACGGTGTGGCCGTCATCTACGTGTCGCATCGGCTGGCCGAGGTCATGACCCTGAGTGACCGCATCACGGTCCTGCGAGATGGCCGCCACGTGGGCACGGTCGAGACCGCCGCGACCGACGAACAGGCGCTCATCCGCATGATGGTGGGGCGTGATGTCGGTGGCCTGTTCAAGCGTGGAGCGCGCCAGCCCGGGCCGCCGATGCTGGAGGTGCGCGGGCTCACGACCGAACGCATCCACGACGTCAGCTTCACCGTCCGTTCATCCGAGGTGGTTGGGATCGCGGGCCTGATGGGTTCAGGTCGCAGCGCCCTGGCAAGAGCTATGTATGGGCTTGATCGGATCGTCGCCGGAAGCGTCGCGATCGACGGCCGGGATCTGCCCATCAAGGCGCCTGCAGACGCGATTCGGGCCGGCATGGCGCTGTGCCCGGAGGATCGCAAGCGCGACGCGCTCGTCCTGCAGCGCTCCGTTGCCGAGAACGTGGCGCTGACATCGCACGGACGCCTCGCCCGTTTCGGCTATATCGACCGCAGCCGTGAGACCGAGCTGGTCGATGGTTATGTCCGCGACCTGCGCATCAAGACACCAGGTCTTGAGGTGCCGGTGGTCAACCTGAGCGGCGGTAACCAACAGAAGGTCGTACTCGCTCGGGCCCTGGCGGTGCGGCCGCGCGTGCTCGTCCTCGATGAGCCCACCAGGGGCATCGACATCGGTGCCAAGAGTGAGATCTACGCGCTGATCTCCGAGCTTGCTGCATCAGGCATGGCTATCGTCCTCATCTCGTCCGAGCTGGTCGAGGTGATCGGACTGGCCGACAAGATCATCGTCATGCGTGACGGAAGGATGACCGGCGAGTTGGCCGGCGCGACAGCGACCGAGGAGGAGATCTTGACCCTGGCGATGGTTCCGGCGACCGCACCCGAAGCCCTTCAGGTCGTGGCGTGAGCTCGACCCCGCCGACCCCGCCGACCCCGCCGACCGCGAGTAGCGCTGCCCGACGTTCGAGGCTCGCCCGAATCCTGCCGCCAGAACAGCGGGGCGTGCTGACGGCTCTTATCGTCCTGTGCATCATCTTGGCCATCGCCTCGCCCTACTTCCTGACGCCGGCCAACATCGCCAACCTGCTGGTCGGCGTCGCCCTCGTCGGGATCGTCGCCGCGGGTGAGACGTTCGTGATGCTCTCGGGTGGCCTTGACATCTCGGTCGGGTCCATCGTCGCCTTCTCCGGCGTGATGGCGGCCATCGTTCTCACCGCCACGCACAACGCCGGCGCGGCGGTGTTCGCTGGCGTGGCTACGGGCGCCGTGGCGGGCATCGTGAACGGACTCATCATCACGACGCTGCGCATCAACGCGCTGATCGTGACACTGGCCACGATGTCCATCTTCCTGGGACTGACGTACATCGTGGCTGGTGGCAAGGCCGTGGGCGCGACCGACGCCACGTTCTCGTGGCTCGGCAACGGCAATGTGCTGGGCATCCCCAATCCCATCATCGTGCTCGTGCTCGTCTTCGTCATCGGCCACTTCGTCCTTGCCTACACCACCGTCGGGCGAAACATCTATGCCATGGGTGGCAATGCCGAGGCGGCTCGCCTGTCAGGCATCAATCTGACCCGCTACCGCATCGGTCTGTATACGACCTCGGGTGCTCTGGCCGGCCTGAGCGGCGTCATCCTGACCGCTCGATTGGGCTCGGGCCAGCCGATCGCGGGCGCCGGCGTGGAGTTGACAGCCATCACGGCCGTGGTGCTCGGTGGGACATCGCTGTCTGGTGGTGTCGGCTCGATGTTCGGGACCGCTCTGGGCGTGCTCGTGCTGGGTACGCTCAGCAATGGCCTGATCCTGCTGCGCGTCCCGGCGTTCTACCAGTACCTCACGCGCGGCGCGGTGCTGCTGCTGGCGGTGGGCCTCGATCACTACCGCGGTCGCATCGGCACCATCATGAGTCGGAGGACGTCTCGTTGAGTGAGCCCGTGGTCGGACGCAAGGTCAGGCTCGGATTCATCGGCGCCGGCTGGTGGGCGACCGTCAACCACATGCCCATCCTGGCGGCGCGTGACGATGTCGAGATGGTCGCCGTGTCCCGGCGCGATCCGCAGCTGCTGCGCGAGGTGCAGGAGAAGTTCGGCTTCGAGTTCGCCTTCACCGACTACCGGGAGTTGCTGGCGCTGGGACTCGACGGCATCCTGGTGGGTTCGCCCCACGCCGCACACCATGAACATGCTCTGGCGGCACTCCAGAGTGGCGCCCACGTGCTTTGCGAGAAGCCGATGACGCTCGATCCGGCGCAGGCGTGGGAGCTGGTGCATGAAGCGCGGACGCGCGGTCTCCAGCTGCTCGTCCCGTACGGCTGGCACTACAAGCCGTTCATCCGCGAGGCCAAGCGCCTCATGGACCAGGGCGTGGTAGGCGAGGTCGAATATGCCCTCTGCCACATGGCGTCTCCGACGAAGGGGTTCTTCGCCGGGGGCGGTGGACCCCCCGAGCAGTGGCAAGCCACCATTTCCGGCCCCGATCCGGGTACCTGGCAACTTCCCGAGCGTGGTGGTGGCTATGCCCACGGTCAGATCAGTCACTCCAGCGCGCTGCTCTTCTGGTTGACGGGCTTGCACGCCTCCCGTGTGTCTGCGCTCATGACGCGTCCCGGTTCGCGTGTGGACATGTACGACGCGGCCGCCGTCGAGTTCGGGGGCGGTGCGATCGGCACCATCTCCGGAGCCGCCACGCTGCCTGACAACGACAAGTTCCAGCTGGAGCTGCGTGTCTTCGGCAGCGATGGCGTGCTGTTGCTCGACGTCGAACGGGAGCGCCTGGAGGTCCGACGTCACGATGGCGTGCATGTCTCGCAAGAGGTCCCGGCGGGTGAAGGGGCGTACAGCTGCGAGGAGCCACCAGCCCGTTTCGTCGAGCTTATCGGTGGCTACGGCGTGAATGAGTCACCGGGTGAGATCGCAGCTCGCACGGTCGAGCTCATCGATGCCATGCACCGCTCCGCGGCGTCGGACGGCGTGCCGGTCGAGGTCGACCCGGTCACATGACCCGCCGCTTCGAGTCGAGCGTGGCCATCGTCACCGGTGCCGGTCGCGGTATCGGAGAGGCGACCGCCAGACGGCTGGCCGCCGAAGGCGCCGCCGTCGTCATCGCTGAGTTGGATCCGGCGACCGGCGAACACGTGGCGTCGAGCATCGTGGCCGGCGGCGGCCGAGCCATCTGCCTGGCGGCCGATGTCGCTCGCCCGGAGACGCTCGAGTGCATGGTCGAGGCGACCACCAAGGCGTTCGGACCAGCAGATATCCTCGTCAACAACGCGGGCATCGCGGTGTTCGAAGACCCCCTCACACTCAGCGACGACGAGTGGCGGCGGTGCTTCGGCGTCGATCTCGACGGTGTCTGGTACGCCACCCGAGCCGTGCTTCCCGGGATGCTCGAACAGGGGCATGGTGCGGTGGTGAACGTCGCATCCATTCATTCCTTCGGCATCATCCCGCACTGCTTTCCGTACCCGGTGGCCAAGCACGGGGTCATCGGTCTCACACGGGCGCTCGCGGTCGAATACGGCAAGGCCGGCGTCAGGGTCAACGCGGTCTGTCCCAGCTACGTGGAGACGCAGATCAGCGCCGACTACTATGCGAGGTTCCCCGATCCTGCGGCAGAGAGGCGCCGGGTCGATGCCTTGCATCCCCTGGGCCGCATCGCCCGACCCGAAGAGGTGGCTGCCGCGATCGCCTTCCTCGCGGCCGACGAGTGCGGCTTCATGACGGGGGTCAGCCTGATGGTCGACGGCGGCCTGTCTGTCCTCATGCACGACGTGCCCTGAGGCGGTGAGCGTGCGCATCACCGCGGTCTCCACCATCGTCGTCAACGCCCGCATGCGGAACTGGGTGTTCGTGCGTGTCGCCACTGACCAGCCGGGCCTCATCGGCTGGGGCGAAGCATCGATGGAGTGGCGGACGCGCGCTGTCGTCGGGGCGGTCGAGGACCTCGCCCCGCTGGTGATCGGCGAGGACCCCATGCGCGTGGAGCATCTTTGGCAGAGCCTTGACCGTCATCCGTTCTTCCTCGGTGGGCCGATCGGCATGAGCGCGTTGGCTGGCATCGATCAGGCTCTGCATGACATCCGTGGCAAGGAGTTGAGCGTCCCGCTCCACGTGTTGCTCGGCGGCCCGGTGCGCGATCGACTGCGCATGTACGACCACCTCGGTGGTGGCGATCCGGCAGCTGTCTACGACGAGGCCACGCAGGAGGCGTTCGCGGAACGGGCCCGCCAAAGCGTGGATGACGGGTTCGACGCGCTGAAGATCCTGGCGGTCCCGCGGAGTCGCCCGCTTGAGGGCGCCGCGGCTCTGCGCGAGGCGGTCGGTCTGATGGCAGCGGTCCGCTCCACGGTCGGTGACGGGGTCGACATCATGGTCGACCTGCATGGCCGTACCTCCGCCGCCATGGGCATCCAATACGGGCTAGCACTGGCGCCCCTGCGGCCGTGGTTCCTGGAGGAACCCTGCCGGCCAGATGACACGGACGGCCTCGCAGCGGTGGCGCGAAGCGTGCCCATCCCGGTCGCTGCCGGCGAGCGCCTGGTGACGTTGCGCGAGTTTCGCTCGCTCTTCGAGGCGCGCGCGGTCGCGGTCGCCCAACCCGATGTCTGCCATGCCGGCGGCATCACCGGAGTCCGGCGCATCGCCGCGTTGGCCGAAGCCCACGGCGTCGTGCTGGCTCCACACAACCCACTGGGGCCACTTGCGACCATGGTCAACGTGCACCTGGGTTTTGCCATCCCCGGCTTCCTCATCCAGGAGGTGATGCGCAACGACGTGCCGTGGCGCGACGAGGTCGTGGACTTCCCCCTTGAGATCGTCGACGGGCACGTCACCCCGCCCCAGCGACCGGGCATCGGGATCGAGATCGATGAACGCGCCGCGGCTCGCTACCCGTACCAGCCTGAGCCGCTCGTGCGCTGGTACCACGACGATGGCTCGGTGGCCGACTGGTGATCGCTTCGGTGGCTAGGCCGCTTCTCCGAAGGTGAAGGCGCCACGAGGCGCGTCCACGAACAGGACGTTCTGCTCCGCGTCGCCCAATCCCCGTTCGCGCATGAGATCGGCAAACTCGCCCAGCAGGTAGATCCAGCCCGGGGAGCCACCGTACTCGATCCAATACTTCTGACGGGCCGCGTCCAGGCCCAGCGTGATGTGTCCCAGGAGGCCGTCCTGGGCTGCCCATTCGAGCAGCCGCAGCGTCCCATTCGGCTGGTCGCCCCAACGGAAGCCCTGGTCGTACTCGACGCGCGCGCCGGTGTCAGCGATGTCATGCAGGTACCGGCGGTCGACGATCTTGTCGACGTGGCTGAGCACGATGTGTGCAGGATCGCCGCCGTGCTTGACCAGCCATTCGATCTGCTCGAGTGCGCCAGTGCCACCCTCGCAGTGCGTGAGGATGGGGCAGCCGGTCTGGTGCTGGGCCATGGCAGCGGCGGCGAAGACCTTCTCGTCACGCGCGGAGAGGCCATCGGTAGAGCCGGCGATCTTCATCACGCCGGCCTTGTGCGGCGTGCGCTTGACGATGGGTCCGTTGTAGTCGAGCTCGTCGATGCCCTCTTCGATGTCGGCCACGAAGAGCCCGGCGATCTCCTCGACAGACAGGCGCACCGACCAGTGGCGGTCATGGTAGTAACGCTCGTGGTGGAGGCCAGATGGGGCGATGACGTTGAGGCCACTTCGCCGCGCGACCTCGGCCAGCATCAGCACGTCACGGCCGCAGTCGGCGGGCATGGCATCGACGACGGTCCGCAGACCTAGCGCCTGAACCGGGGCCAGCTCGGCCACGGCTAGCTCGACATCGGACAGTTCGAAATCGGGAAAGAGCTGCACGGGCCGGCCACCGTGGATCACCAGATGGTCGTGGGCATCGACGATGCCGAGCTCGCTGGGATCGATGTCACCGAGCACGGTTCGGGCAAAGGACATAGGGCCTCCTATTCGGGCTGGGTCGGGATCGCGATCGAAGACGCGGGGGCGGCATCGGCGACCGTCTGCATGACACGGGCGACCGCACCGAGGACCCCGGCATGGTCGGAGCGCTCCGCGCGACGGATGGGGATGATGCGCTCCTTGGGATAGCGGAACGCGTAGCGGTCGACGTAGGCCTGGACCTGGGGCAGGAAGTGGTCGGCCTGGGCCATGGGGCCGCCTGACAGCACCACCACCTCGGGGTCGTAGGCATGGATGGCGGTGACGATGGTGGCGCCGAGGTCTCGGGTGAACTGCTGCATGATCTCCTGCGCCACACGATCGCCGGCATCAACGCCCTCGACGAGCGTGCGAAAGGTGATGCCGCCAGGGTCGTGCTGATAGGCCTCAGTGATCGTCGAGGGGACCTTGCGGGCCACGTAGTCGCGCATGCGCCCGACCACCGCGTTTGCGGACACGAGCGTCTCGGCGCAGCCGATGTTGCCACACAGACAGGTGCGTCCACCGACGGCGATGGTGGCGTGGCCGAAGGAGACGCCACCGGCCAGGTTGCGTGTCTGAAGCGGCCGGCCGTCGATGATGGCGCCGGCACCGATACCGGTCCCGATGGTCAGTCCGACCACGTCCTGACAGCCGCGCGCGGCACCAAAGCGCCATTCTGCGAGCGTGGCGGCGGCGCCGTCGTTGATGCAGCGGACCGGCACGCCAAGGCGTCCCTCCAGCCGCTCACGCATGGGGAAGCCCTCGATGCCGAGCACCTTGCCCGGCAGGTTGCGCACGCCAAAGCCTGGCTCGATGACGCCAGGCGCGGCGATGCCGGCGCCTTGCAGCCCCTCGGCGCCCTCGGCCGCGATGGCCTCGTCGGCGATCGCTAGCAGGCGCTCCCAGACGCGGTCAAAGGGCTCGTGGCCGGTCTCGACAAGATGCGCGCCGCGGACCTCGCCGTCATCGCTGACGACGCCTGCCTTGGTGCGGGTGCCGCCCACATCGAAGCCCAGCCACCAGCGGTCCGCCATCATCAGGCCGGAAGCTCGAGCACGGCGCCGTCCTCTCGCAGTCGATCGCGTAGCACGGCGACCGCGAGATCGCGTGGATCCGTGCCGGCGGCGAGGGCCAGTGCGGCGGCGGTGCCGGCTGCCTGTCCCATGGCCATCGTCTGTGCCATCGATCGCACCGAGGCGTGGGCATCGTGAGTGGCGCTGAAGCAGCGGCCCGCGACGAGCGTATTGGCCGAGTCACGTACCAGCAGCGAGCGGTACGGGATGCCTACCACCTCGCCGTCGGGCAGGTATTGCCACTTGGTGTCGGTACCGCGATGGTGGTCCTCGATGGGCGCGCCGCAGAGGCCGATCTCGTCGTCGAAGCGACGGGCACCCAGGACGTCTTCGGCGCTGAGACGGTAGTCGCCGTAGACGCGCCGGGTCTCGCGCACGCCGATCTGCGCCGACAGCGCCACGAGTGAGGCGTTCTGGTAGCCGGGCACCTTGTCATGCAGGAAGCGGGCGTATTCGGCGGCTTGGCGGCGCCCCGCCATCTCAGCCTCGGACAGCAGCGCCGGATCGGTGGCGTTGACGAGGTCCTCGCCATCACCGCGGTACGAGGGTAGTCGCGTCATCACCGTGGCGATCATGCCCTCGATTGGTGTGATGTGGTCAGAGCCCTCGCGGCGGGGTAGGTCATAGGCACCCGAATCGGCCACCTCGCCCATCAGGGCGTGCAGCTGCGCAGTGCTGATGGAGCGCCGTGCAGCCATGTCCACGTTGACCACCTTGAAGGTGGTGGTGAGCGTCTGGGCCGGCTCGACCGAACCTGCCAGCTCGTAGCCGAAGCCGGCGTGGTGCGACAGGTCGGCGTCACCGCTGGCATCGATGAAGACGCGCCCGCCGATGCGCGCCAGGCCGGCCTTGGTGGCCACCAGCAGCTCTTCCACGCGGCCATCGCGAACGACGACGTCCTGCAGGAACGCGTGCAGCAACACCCGTACACCGGCGTCCAGCGCGAGCCGCTCCCAGACCAGCTTGAGGTGCTCTGAGTTGTACGTGACGCCGGTACCGGCACCGTAGGTGTTGGAGCGCTCCAGCACCGGGCCCAAGTCACGTAGGCCGGCGACCACGTCATCGGAGATGCCGCCGGCGATCTTCTTCGACTGGCTCCCGGGTGTGTAGAAGCCGTAGAACGTGTCCAGCACGGCGGTGCTGGTGCCGCCCATGAAGCCCTGCTTCTCGACGAGGACGACCGACGCGCCGCCGCGCGCCGCGGCGATGGCGGCGCTGGCACCCGCCGTGCCCGAGCCGACCACCACCACATCAGCCGTGGCCGCCAGGGGCGGGCGGATGATCATCTGGCCGGCGGTGCCGGCCGTGGGCTGACCGTCAGCCACCATTGGTCGGCCTTCCACGACTCAGTCGACCTCCCACGACTCGGGCACGGGGATGGCACCATCGGCATCGTAGGTCTGCTTGACGCGTCGGAAATACTCTTCATAGACCCGCTCCAGCTGCTCGTCCCCGACCTCGCTGCCGACGAAGTGTGGGCTGGTGAGCACCGTGGGGACCACGCCGCGTTCGACCAGCAACTCCGCGGTGCGGGTCTTCAGCGCATTCACCACGGCGATGGCGCCGATGGAACTGACCGGGCCGACCTTGAAAGGGATGCCCTCGATCTGGGTGACCGCATCGCCAGGTGGGCTGCAGTTGTCGATGGCGACATCCGCGATCTCGGCAAGCTTCTTGCCCGACGGGTGTCGTGACGGTGTGGCATTGGTGTGCTGTAGCGAGGTCACCGCCACGACCGGCAGGCCCATCGCCTTTGCCAACAGCGCCACCTCCACCACCGTGCCGTTGATGCCGGTGGAGCTGAAGATAAGGAAGGAATCGCCGGGGTGGATCTTGAATTGCTGCAGGATGACCCGCGCGAAGCCGGGTACCTTCTCGAGGTACAGGGCCTGTCGCAAGCCGTTGGGCCCGACCACGCCGACGTGGTTGGAGAGCGCCAGCTCCGCGACGGGGTGGAAGCCCGGGTAGGAGCCGATGCGCGGGAACATCTCCTCGGTGTTCATGCGCGAGTGGCCCGAGCCGAAGACATGCACCAGGCCATCGGCGGCGATGGTGTCGGCGAAGATGGTGCTGGCCTCCTCGATGGCCGGTGTTTGGGTGCTGGTCACCTGCTCGAGGACGTCTCGAGCGGCGGCCAGCCAGCGATCGGAAGCGGTCAACGTGTTCTCCTTCTTCTGGCGGTGATAGGCCCGCGCGGCGCAAATCGCCGCAAGCTGCCGTCGGTGGCTGATCGATGGTCGCGTCCCGTCGAGATCGTCTCGACGGTGCGCTTGTAGATGTAGCGCGAACGATCGCCGCGCAGCAGCACGTGCCCCAGCGCCACCACGACGCCGGCCGAATTGGTCGTGACTCGGCGGGTCAACAGGGCTGTGGTATGGAGCGGCACGCCGAGCAGCTCGCATTCGCGGGGCGTCAAGATGACGGGCTCCAGCGTCTCCTGGGCCTCCGCGACGGTGCGGCCATAGTCGGTCTCCAGGATCTCGTACAGCGAGCGATGCTCGAAGTCGACGTTCTCCAGACCGGGGAAGAGCTCGGCGCGCAGGTGCGCCGTGTCCAGCACCATCGGCTCGCCATCACCGATGCGGAGTCGTTCGATGTAGACGACCTGGTCACCGGGCAGGCAGGCAAGGTCGCTGGCCAGCTGGCGGCCGGCCTCGATGAGCTCGACGCCGAGAACACGCGTGCCCATGCGCATGCCGTACGCCTCCATGGCATCGCGGATGGAAAAGACACCCACGATGGGCAGCTGCAGCCGCGGGCGCGTGACGAACGTGCCGCGGCCCTGGTGACGGCTGATGAGGCCCCGCTCCTCGAGCTCGTCGAGCGCCTGGCGCAGGGTCGAGCGTGAGACGTCGAACTCGCGGCACAGTTGGCGTTCGGGCGGCAAGCGGTCGCCCTCCTGCCACTGACCCGAGGTGATGCGCGCTTCAGCCCGGCTGGCGACGACGGAGTAGAGGGGCTCACCTGTCACGACCACGTCTCCACCCCCTGAGTCTAGCAGGTTGGTCTGATTGGTATGTACCTTTCAGGCTGGAGATGCTGCCGTATCATGCGACGACGCTGCGGTGGCACGCTGCCGGGACGCGGATCGCAAGAGGAAGAGTGGAGCACGTGGCCATGACCGCAGCCGTCCGTATCGATCCCAACAAGGCGCGCCAGGTGCGCACGGCCGGCCTGGACCAGGTCTTGAGCGAACGCATCCTGGTCAAGGACGGCGCCACGGGGACCCTGCTCCAGGGCCATCAGCTCGACGAGGCCGATTTCCGGGGCAGGCGTTTCGCCGATCATCCATCAGACCTCAAGGGCGCCAATGACCTGCTCTGCCTGACACAGCCCGACATCGTGCGCGAGATGCACCGGCAGTACCTGTCCGCGGGCGCGGACATCGTCACCACCAACAGCTTCAATGCCACCAGCTTGTCGATGTCGGACTACGGGTTGGAGCCATGGGTGGCCGAGATGAACCGCGAGTCCGCCCGCCTGGCACGTGAGATGTGTGACAAGGCTGAAGCGACCGACGGGCAGCCGCGCTACGTCATGGGTTCGCTGGGCCCGACCAGCCGCACGGCCTCGCTCTCAAGGGACGTCAACGATCCCGGCGCGCGCAACGTGAGCTTCAAGGATCTGAACGACGCCTACCTGGAGGCGGCGCGAGCGCTCGTCGAGGGCGGTGCCGACTGGCTGGCCATCGAGACCATCTTCGACACGCTCAATGCCAAGGCCGCCATCTTCGCGCTGGAGACCTTGTGGGACGAACTCGGCTATCGGCTGCCGTTGCTCATCAGCGGCACCATCACCGACGCATCCGGCCGTACCCTCAACGGTCAGACCGTCGGCGCCTTCTGGAACACCGTTCGCCATGCCCGCCCCTTCGCGGTCGGCCTCAACTGCGCGTTGGGCGGCAAGCAGCTGCGGCCCTATGCGGAGGAGCTCGGCCGACTCGCCGACACGTACCTCTCGATCTATCCCAATGCCGGACTGCCCAACGCCTTCGGCGGTTACGACGAGTCGCCGCAGGATGCTGCCTCCGTGCTTGTCGGCATGGCCCGTGATGGCGCCGTCAATATCGTCGGTGGCTGCTGCGGCACCGGCCCCGAGCACGTTCGAGCCAATAAGGCCATCGTTTCCGGCCTCAAGCCCCGTCTCGTCCCCACCGTGGAGCGGCGCACCCGTCTGGCCGGCCTGGAGGCGTTCGAGATCGGCCCCGAGTCGCTGTTCGTCAACATCGGCGAGCGCACCAACGTCACCGGCTCGCGCAAGTTCGCGCGGCTCATCCTTGAAGGGTCCTACGCCGAAGCGGTCGAGGTCGCCCGGCAGCAGGTCGAGAACGGCGCCCAGGTCATCGACATCAACATGGACGAGGGCATGCTCGACTCCGAGGCGGCCATGACGCGGTTCGTGCGTCTGCTGGTGGCCGAGCCGGACATCGCGCGGGTGCCCTTCATGATCGACTCGTCGAAATGGTCGGTGCTGGAGGCCGGTCTGCAGTCGGCCCAGGGCCGGCCTATCGTCAACTCGGTCTCGCTCAAGGAAGGTGAGGAGCAGTTCCTGCGCCAGGCTAGGCTGGCGCATCGGTATGGTGCTGCCGTGGTGGTCATGGCCTTCGACGAGGATGGCCAGGCGGAGACCGTGGAGCGGCGACTGCAGATCGCGCATCGGGCGCACGACTTGCTCACCCACGAGGTGGGGTTCGCGTCCGAGGACATCATCCTCGACCCCAACATCTTCGCCATCGGCACCGGCATCCCCGAGCACAACGGCTACGCGGTCGCCTACATCGAGACCGTTCGTCGCCTCAAGGCGGAGCTGCCGGGTGTGCTCACCAGCGGCGGCGTCTCCAACGTCTCCTTCTCGTTCCGCGGCAATGACCCCGTGCGCGAGGCCATCCACGCCGTCTTCCTGGTCCATGCCATCGAGGCCGGCCTGGACATGGCCATCGTCAATGCCGGCGCACTGCCCGTGATGGATGATCTGGAGCCAGAGCTGCGTGAGCGCGTCGAGGATCTGGTCCTGAACCGGCGGCCCGACGCCACCGACCGCTTGCTGGAGATCGCCGACCGGGCGCGCAGCACAGCCGTGGGCGCCGAGCGCGATCTCTCCTGGCGTGAGCTGCCGGTGAAGGAGCGACTGACGCACGCGCTGGTCGAGGGCATCAGCGACTGGGTCGTGGAGGACACAGAGGAGGCACGGCTGGAAGCTGATCGACCGCTCCATGTCATCGAGGGTCCCTTGATGGCGGGCATGGACGTGGTCGGCGACCGCTTCGGCTCGGGACGTATGTTCCTGCCGCAGGTGGTGAAGTCTGCGCGCGTGATGAAGCAGGCAGTGGCGCACCTCATCCCCTACATGGAAGAGGAGCGGGCTGCGTCTGGAGAGGACGCCGCCGATGTTGGACCGCGTTCGGCAGGGGTGATCGTGATGGCCACCGTCAAGGGCGACGTGCATGACATCGGCAAGAACATCGTGGGTGTGGTGCTGGGCTGCAACGACTACCGGGTCATCGACCTGGGTGTGATGGTGCCCTGGACCAGGATCCTGGAGACCGCGCGCGAAGTCGGGGCCGACCTCATCGGCCTCTCCGGCCTGATCACACCATCGCTCGAGGAGATGCGCCTGGTGGCGACCGAGATGGAGCGTGAGGGCATGACCACGCCGCTGCTGATCGGTGGCGCCACCACTTCCAAGGCGCACACGGCGGTGAAGCTGGAGCCGGCCTACTCGGGGCCGGTGGTGCACGTGGACGACGCCTCGCGGGCGGTGGGGGTCGCGGGGGCGCTGATGGATCCCGCGACGCGGGAGGCGTTCATGGTGGAGCGACGGGCCGAATATGCGGAGGTGCGACGGTTCCACGAAGAGCATGCCTCGCCCGACCGACGCGTCTCGTTGGCCCAGGCTCGGGAGAGCCGGCTGGTCATCGACTGGGGGGAGTCCCCGCCGCCGCGGCCATCGTTGCGCGGCGTGCAGACGCTGGCTTCCTACCCGCTCGAAGAGCTCATCGAGCGCATCGACTGGACGCCCTTCTTCGCCACCTGGGAGCTGAAAGGCCGCTACCCGGCGATCCTGTCCGATGCCACCTTCGGTGCAGCCGCGCGCAACCTGTTCGCGGACGCACAGGCGATGTTGCGGCGGGCTGTAGACGAGGGATTGCTGCGTGCCGACGGCGTGGTGGGCTTCTGGCCGGCCGGCTCCACCGCCGATGACGACATCGTGGTCTGGGCCGATGACTCGCGCACCACCGAGCTGGCGCGATTGCATACGTTGCGGCAACAGATCGCCCGCAAGGATGGACGGGCGGACCTGGCGCTGGTCGACTACGTGGCTCCTATCGATAGTGGAGTTGCCGACTATGTAGGTGCCTTCGCTGTCACCGCGGGGCATGGGTTGTCGGAGGCCCGGGCGTGCTTCGAGGCTGCTCACGACGACTATTCGGCCATCCTCCTGACGGCCCTGGCCGACCGGCTTGCGGAGGCCTTCGCTGAGCGCCTGCACGAACGTGTTCGACGAGAGTTCTGGGGCTACGAGGCCGACGAGGCGCTCGGCAATGACGACCTCATCGCCGAGTCCTACCAGGGCATCCGCCCGGCACCGGGCTATCCGGCCTGTCCCGACCACACCGAGAAGACCACGCTCTTCGGGTTGCTGGAAGCGGAGTCACGTGCGGGCATGGAGCTGACCGAGTCGATGGCGATGCTGCCCGCGGCGTCGGTCAGCGGCCTCTACTTCTGGCACCCGCAGGCGCGCTACTTCGGTGTCGGCCGTGTCGACCGTGACCAACTGGAGGACTACGCTCGACGCAAGGGCTGGTCGACCGTCGAAGCGGAACGCTGGTTGTCTCCCAACCTGGCCTCGTAGGCCACCATATGCGCATCCGCGAGTACCGCGACGGCGAACGCGAACTCATGGAGGCAGTGGAGCAGCGGCTACTGGCGCTCGGCTGTCCGAAGGTCAACCTCCAGGTCCACGATGGGAACGAACAGGCCAGGGCGTTCCACGAGGCCATCGGGTATGTGCAGGACCCGGTCGTCCGCTACGGGAAGCGGCTCATATCCGACTGATGGCAGATAGCTCGTTCAGCCACGCCCGGTAGGTGACGAGGCTGGCGTTGTCGGTCGTGAAGGCCCAGCTCGGCGTGCCGCCCTCGGTGCTGATCGACAGCGTCGTCAGCGTGTCATCGCGGACGTTGTCCCAGGTGACCGTGGTGATGTTGGCGAGCGGCATGAAGGTCTCCTCGCGGCCGTAGACCGTCTGCCAGCGGTAGGCATAGGGTCGGCCGCGGTCGATGACCCACAGCTCCCGACCATCGCTCAGATGCAGCGATTCCAGCAGGCGCTTGTCGACGACGCCGAAGAGGACCTTGCGGAGCACGCTGGTCTCAAGCGAGCCGAGTTGGATATCGGTCTGAGCCGCGAGTGGTCGGAACGCTGAGCCCTCGTTGCGCATGATCCCCAACAAGCCCTCGAAGTAGAAGCTGAGTCGGTCGATCTTGGCCGTGTGTGGCAGCGTTATCGGCTCGGTCGGCTCGCTGGGCTGGATCGGTTCCTGTGCGTGCACCCCGTAGCGGTCGCGGATCAAGCCCGCGAAGCGTCGCATGACTTCGTTGGAGACGGTGTTGTACGGCAGGTCGAAGGGTCGCTCGGCCAGGCCGAGGTGGATGTTGCCGCGCAGCAGGTCCTCACGCACACGAAGGAGCCGGATGTCGCGATAGGTGATGGTTGTGGTGCGGACGTCGCGCTCGGTGCGCTCGAGGATCACCATGTCGTCTTCGTAGAGCGACACCATATAGTCGTAGAGGTCCATGCCTGGGTGGGCATCGCGACGGGAGACCTTGCGCGGGATCTTGATCGCCAGCAGGGGCGTCTCGGTCCGCGTCATGTGCGGCACGAAAAGCGGGGGCGAGGAATCCTCGTCGGAGATCGCGATGACCCATGGGCCAAAGCGGTCGTATTCCCGGTCGTGACCGGTCACAGTGCTTCCAGGGCCGCGGCCAGGTCGGCGATGAGGTCGTGGGGGTCTTCCAGACCGACGTGCAGACGCACCAGTCTGCCCTCGTCAGGCTGCGGGTCGAGTGAGCGCCGAGCGTGGGGGATGGCCGGGATGACGAGCGATTCGAAGCCGCCCCAGCTGGCACCCAGGCCGAAGAGCGTGAGCGACTCGATGAAGCGGGCGTAGGACGCTTCATCACAGGCGCACAGCTCGATGCTGAAGAGGCCGGGAGCGCCACTGAACTGCGTCTGCCAGAGCTGATGATCGGGATCGGAGGGGAGGGCCGGGTAGAGGACGCGCACGACCTGTGGCTGCGCTGCGAGCCAGCCCGCCACCTTGAGGGCACTGGCCTGGTGGCGCTCCAGTCGGACACTCAATGTGCGCAGGCCGCGGAGGCCCAGCCAGCAGACATCGGGCGCGGCTGTGGAGCCGTAGCGGGTGCACCAATCCCGGGTGGAGGCGAGGGCTTCGTAGCTGCCGGTGGTGAGGCCCAGCATGAGGTCGGAGTGGCCGCCGATGTACTTGGTGGCGGCATGGATGGAGATGTCGATGCCGAGGCCGTGGGCGTCGAAGAAGCGCGGCGTGCCCCAGGTCGAATTGCAGGCGACCGGTACGTCGTGGCGGGCCGCGATGCGGACGACTTCGGCTACGTCGATGAGGCGCATCGTGAGCGAGGTGGGAACCTCGATGAAGATCAGGCTGGTGCGCTCGTCGACGAGAGCGGCGAGCTCTTCCGAGCTGTCGAACCAGGCCACCTCGCAGTGCTTGGCGATCTCGGTCTCGGCGAAGGTGCGGGCCGGCTGGTAGATGTCGTTCTGGAGGAGGACGCGTCTGCCCGGAGTCGCGTGGGCGGCGAGGGTGGCGGCGATGGCCGTCAGGCCGCTGGGTGTAGCGATGCACGATTCGGCGCCGCACAGTCCGGCCATCGCGGTCTGCAGCTCGAAGGTGGTGCTGGTGCCATAGATGCCGTAGCGCGGCTCCTCGTAGGCGATGCCTTGGCGGGCATCGTGCAGCTCGGCGAGCGAGTCAAAGAGGATGGTCGAAGCGCGCGTGAGTGGTGGGTTTACGCTGCGCTCTCTGGCGGCCGACACGCGTCCAAGCTGCACCAGTTGGGTGTCGAACCCGGTCCTACGCTTCATGCGTCCATCTTCGCCCAAGACGAGCCCTCGTGAAGTGGCCGATAAGCGGCATGCTTCAGGCTGTTCGGCATGGATGACATGCGCGTCGGGGCCGCCTTCCGTGCCGTGCGCCTGCGTCGCCGCTGGCGCCAATCGGACGTTGCCGCCCGCGCCGGTGTCTCACGCGCGCTGGTATCGCTCGTCGAACGCGGCCACATCGACAGCATCACGCTCGCTACGCTCCGCCGATCGGGAAGAGTCCTGGACATCCGCATCGACATGTATGCCCGATGGCGAGGTGGCGAGCTGGACCGCCTGCTCAACGCTCGCCACTCACTGCTGTCCGAATCGGTCGTCGCCTCGTTCGGTCCCCGGCCTGCCTGGGTCGTGTATCCCGAGGTCTCGTTTTCGGTCTACGGTGAGCGGGGCATCTTCGACCTGCTCGCCTTCCATGCGCTGTCGGGGTCGCTGCTGGTGATCGAGCTCAAGACGTTGATCGTCGATTTCAACGAGCTGGTCGGCACGCTCGATCGCAAGGCCAGGTTGGCGCCTGGCATCGCATCGGCTCGGGGCTGGGACGTGGCGACGGTCAGTCGTTGGGTCATCGTCGAGCACGATCGCACGAACTTGCGCCGGATGGAGGCGCATCGCTCCATGTTGCGTGCGGCGTTTCCCGTTGATGGCCGCGTGATGCGGGGTTGGCTCCGCGATCCGGTCGCGTCGGTCAGCGCCCTCTCTTCATGGCCAAATGCCATTGGGAGCAGCGCGAGACCCACTACCAGCGGCCCAGTGAGGGTCTCGTCATCACGAGTCGGTCGTGGTTAGGCGTGGGTTCGCTCGAGTTGAGCGTGGATTGGCGCCTGAGAGTCGCTCCAGAGAGGGTGCGAGGGCCGATCATGACCCGACAACCAGGCCTCGTGCTACGTGGAGTGGCATATGGCCATCTTCTGTGTTATCCCGGCGCGACGGCGGGCCGGCAGCATGGCGCGCCGAGCTTGGCGGTGGGACTTGGCCCCGGCGAGTGGCGTATGACCCCGAGCTTGGCGGAGGGACTTGCCCCCGGCGCAGTCGGGCGCATTTGACCGCGCGGCGCGGTAGCCGCAACATCAGCGCATGCAAGGGACGCCGGATCCGATCGCCAGGCCCGCCGGGTCACTACGTGACTCGTCAGCGTCCCGCGTGGATGAGATCGGCTTCCTGGCCGACGTCGCGCATCTCGCTGCGCGGGCTCGGACCTGGGAAGACCTGACCGGCACCGTCATCGATCGTGCCCGCGCCGCCTCACGCGCCGACGTTTGTTCGCTCTACCTCAGCGATCGGGATGGCAGCGGACTGACACTCGCGGCCACCAACGGGCTCGACCAGGATGCCGTCGGCGTGGCCCGCCTTAAGATGGGTGAAGGCATCACCGGCCTCGCCGCGCAGAAGCAGGCTACCGTCGTGAGTCCCGACGTACACAAGGATGACCACTTCGCCTGGATTCGCGGCGTCGATCAGGCGCGCTTCACCTCGATGTGCTCGGTGCCACTGGTGTGGGAGGAGCAGGTCGTGGGCGTGCTCAACGTCCAGACCGCCAAGCATCGCGACTTCACACCCGCTGATATCGGCTTCCTGGAGGCGCTGGCTGGCTTGTTGGCGGGCATGGTCGAGAAGAGCCGTCTGCATGCCGAAGCTGAGGCGCAACTAGAGCAGCTGCGAGCGATCGATGAGGCGCGTGCCAAGCTGGTGGCGGTCGTGACGCATTCGCTCCGAACGCCGTTGGCGGTGGTGCGCGCCTACGTCGAGCTGCTGGGCAAGGAGGCACGTGAGCGTGGCAGTGGAGATGCCGAGACCTGGGAAGGAGAGGCGCTCACGCAAGTGGAGCGGCTCGACGAGACGGTCGACAATATCCTTGAGAGCCTCCGTGTCATGCCCACCGCAGCCGAGGAGCTGTTGCCCATCGACCTTTCCGCGGAGGTTGCGCAGATCACCGGTGAGCTGCGGCCGATGCTGCGAGGTCGGACGGTCAGGACGAGCTTTCCCGACGAGCCCCTGGCCGCACTGGCGTCGAGCCAGATGCTGCATCGATTGCTCGGTTACTTGCTTGAGAATGCGTCGAAGTACGCCCCTCAACGTGGCGCCATCGACATCTACTGCTGGCGCGATGGAGATGCTGCCTGCGTCGCGGTCACCGACGACGGTCCGGGCATCCCGGAGGCCTGGCGAGAGCGCATCTTCGAGCCCTTCGTGCGCCTCGATGATTCACCACGTGGTGCCGGGATCGGCCTGTTCGCCGCGCGGCGGTTGGCACGCTCGATGGAAGGCGAGCTGTTGGTCGAACCTCGGGAGCCCTACGGCTCGCAGTTCGTGCTGCGCTTGCGCTTCGTCGGCCCTTCCCGCTAAGCGGCGCCTTCACCCAGCCCGCTACGAGGCACTATGGCCCCTTCCGCTGAGCGGTGAACGGCAAGATGGCTCAAAGGCCCGCAAGTCGGGGATCTCGCGGGCCTTTGAGCCTGAACCCGGTGATGTGCCGAGCTACGCGGGTTACGCCTCCGTGACCGCCACAACCGACGCTTGCGCCGCCGGAGGGATGGCGCCGCTGACGGAACCAGTGCTGGTACCCGCCCAAGGCACGTAGGCGGTCTCGCCGTGGACGGCGATGTCCAGCCCGGCTTCCTCGTCTGCCTCGTTCACGCGCAGGCCCAGGACCACGTCGATGACCTTGATGATGATGAACGTCATCACACCGGAGAAGACGACGGTGACGGCCACGGCCGCGATCTGGATGAACAACTGGTCGACGTTGCCCTCGACCAGGCCGGGCACGCCGCCGATGGCGGCAACCGCGAAGATGCCCGTGCCGATGGCACCCCAGATGCCACCGACGCCATGGACAGCGAAGACATCGAGCGCGTCGTCGATAGCCAGGCGCTCACGCAATAGCGTGATCCCGAAGCAGATCGCACCGGCGACGAGGCCGAGGATGAGTGCGCCACCAACGGTCACGAAGCCAGCGGCCGGCGTGATGGCGACGAGACCGGCCACAGCGCCGGCGGCCGCGCCAACGACACTGACCTTGCGGCCCTTCAGGTAGGAGGCGCCGACCCAGGTGAGCGTACCGGCAGCGGCAGAGACCGTGGTCACCATCAGGGCCTGCGCGGCGAGGCCGTTGGCACCCAGCGCCGAGCCGGCGTTGAAGCCGAACCAGCCGAACCAGAGCAGTCCGGCGCCCAGGACCGTCATGGGCACATCGTGGGGCTCCACGTGATGCCCGGCGACGCGACGGCCCATCACCAGCGCAACGATGAGGGCTGAGACGCCCGAAGCGATATGGACCACGGTGCCACCCGCGAAGTCGAGTGCACCGAGTTGCGCCAGGATGCCGCCGCCCCAGACCATGTGAGCCATCGGCGAGTAGACCAGGATCGACCAGGCGATGGTGAAGACGACGAACGCGGCGAAGCGCTTGCGTTCGGCAAAGGCACCGCTGATGAGCGCCGGTGTGATGGCCGCGAACATCATCTGGAACGTCGCGAACAGCACGAACGGGATGTTGCCTCCGGGGTACGCGGGGCTGATGTCCATGCCCACGCCGCTGAAGAAGACGTAGTCCAAACCGCCGACGATACCCATATCGCCGACCGACGGCGCGAAGGCGAGGCTGAACCCGACCACGACCCACACGACGGTAACGATGGCCAAGCCGAAGAAGCTGTGCATGATGGTCGAAAGCACGTTCTTGGCGCGCACCAGGCCACCGTAGAAGAGCGCCAGGCCCGGCAGCATCAGCATCACCAATGCCGTCGACATCAAGAGCCAGGCGGTATTGCCAGTGTCGATCATCGAATAAGTCCCTCCTGCGAAGCATCTGTCCCCGAAGGCACCGAGCACAGAACTGCCCGATACCGGTTGGTGATGACGCTACGAACTGCGCGGCTAGATGTCAGCGGCGGCGCGGTCGGGATGTGGTAGCCCGGTGGTGCACGTTGGGTAGCGACACGGTGACGCGGAGCAGGACAGCGGCAAGCGGAGCAGGACAGCGGCAGATCGAGGGAGCGTGGTGGCCCCTACGCGTCGAGGCGGTAGCCCACTCCACGGACGGCGATGGGGACGGGCGCGCCCGCGGCCACGAGCTTCTCGCGAAGCCGCGCCAGGTGCGGTTTCAGCCACAACGGATCGGGACCGGGAACGTCGGGCCAGCCTGCGGACAGCAACTCGTCATGGGGCACCACCTCGCCAAGGCGCTCCACCATGATCCGCAGCAGCCGGAACTCAGTGACGGTGGTGGGCAGCGGCGTGCCCTGCCATCGGATCTCATGCCTTCGGCGGTCCAGCTCGTACCCGGAGGGGTCACCCCGTCCCCGATCACCGCGGCCCCCAGTCGCTCGTCGCGAGACCGCCCGAACACGCGCCAACAGCTCGTCCGCGCGGAATGGCTTGCGGACATAATCGTCGGCACCGGAGTCGAGCAGGTCCACCGTGGCGGCGCGGTCGCGCTCACCCGACACCACGATGATGGGCACATCGCTGACCTCACGGATGCGCTTGCAGACCGTGGCGCCGTCCATGCCGGGCATGGCCAGGTCGAGCAGCACAAGGTCGGGCCCGTCATCCCGGAAACGCCGCAGCGCCTCCTCGCCGTCGTAGGCGGCGATGATGCGATGGCCAGCTTGCCCCAGGAGCGCGCCCATGGCGCCGACCATGGCCGGCTCATCATCGACGACCAGGATCTTCAGCGGATCGGTCGTGCCTTCAGTCTCCGGTTCGTCGCCCAGGATCGTCATCGTGCGTACTCCCTCATCGGAACGGTAGAGCGCAGTGCCTCGAAGCGCTTGAGCCACGCCTCCAGCCGGGCCTCGTTCGCAAAGAGGACGAGGATGGTGTTGTCTCCCGCAAGCGTGCCTTCCTGTTCGGTGAACGTCGACTCGTCGATGGCCTGACCGATGGCATTGGCGACGCCGGCCTCCGACAGGAGCAGCAAAGTCAGCCCTGAGCGCCCGACCTGGATATCGTAGTCGGCCAGGACCCGGCGCAGGCGCGCGTCGTTGGCATCGGCAGAGGTCGGGGAGAGGTCCCCTGGCCAGGTGTAGATGTGCCCGCCATCGTGCGGGACCTTGACCAAGCCGAGTTCGGCGATGTCGCGGCTGACGGTGGCCTGCGTGACCTCGAACCCGCGCTCTGCGAGCCGGTCGACCAGGTCATGCTGGCTGGCGATGGCTCCGGTCGCGACCAGATCACGCACGAGTCGTTGTCGCTCCCGTTTGGGGGCGCGTGTCGACGCCTGCTGGCTGGTACTGGGGCTTCGGTCCATCGCGAAAGATTATACAGGCGCGGACGTATCGGCCCGCATCAATATGCATGCGCGAGCGTGAAACAACCGAGTAGGCCGCAGGCGCCTGCATAGTATTAGCGACGTACTTGCATTTCCCTGCGGGCTGGGGCATCATTCGCGGTGATGAAGCCGCACGGTAGTCGCATGGCGATGCCCGAGGCCCCGCCGGGATCGGTCGGGGTCTGACTCGGGTCGCGCACAGGAGCGCCACGATGTCAGGCCGGATCCCCGGGGCCGCGATCACGTACGAAGGTCGCGGCCTTCGTGATTCCTGAGCACGTTCGGCTTGCGTCGCACCATCTCCTGCGCGTCGAGCCGCTCACTGATCGAGAGGATCCCCCTGATGACCCAGATCGCCGTTCGCACCCAGCATGCCGTCACGGGCGAACCATTCGTGGCGACGGTGTCCACTCATGCACCAGCCGACCCGACGCCCGGCTTCGAGCCCGGCGTCGGGCCAGGATCGACGCCCGCCTTCGAGCCTGGCACTGTGCCCGGCTTCGTGCCCGGTTACACCGGTCTTCGCTGCCGCGCTTGCGGCTCGGCCGGCGGTGAGGGTGCCGTGTTCGTCTGCAGCCGCTGCTTCGGCCCACTCGAGCCGGTCTATGACCTCGAAGGGCTCCGCGCTCGGCTCAGTCGCGGGGTACTCGATGCGCGCGAGGCCACCATCTGGCGCTACGCTGAGTTGCTGCCGGTGACGGAGCTGCCGACGGCCGGCCTCCAGGTGGGCCCCTCGCCACTGACCGATGCGCCACGGCTGGCCGCGCGCCTCGGGCTGGACAGGTTGTGGGTCAAGGACGACTCCCGCAACCCCACGCTGTCGTTCAAGGATCGGCCGGTCGCGGTGGCGGCCGCGCGCGCCGCGCAGTGGGGCTACCACACGCTCGCTTGCGCCTCCACCGGCAACCTCTCGGCGGCCGTGGCGGCGGCCGCCGCGGCGCACGGGCTGCGCGCAGTGGTCTTCATCCCGGCGGATCTCGAGCCGGCCAAGATCGCCCAAGCTCGCGCGTTCGGTGCCATTGTCGTGCGCGTCGACGGACCCTACGATGACGTCAATCGACTGTGCCTGGAGCTGACCGATGAGCTCGACGGTTGGGCCGTGCTCAACGTCAACCTGCGGCCCTTCTATGCCGAAGGCTCCAAGACCATCGCCTTCGAGATCGCGCAGCAGCTGGGATGGCGTGCTCCCGATGTGCTGGTGGCGCCACTGGCGTCAGGCTCGATGTACACCAAGCTGGCCCGCGCCTTCCGCGAGCTGGTCGACGTCGAACTGCTGGACGCCGCGCCCGTGCAATTCTTCGGCGGCCAGGCGTCCGGCTGTTCTCCCATCGCCGATGCCTTCGCGACCGGCACCGACATCGTGCGCCCCGTGGAACGGCCGGACACCATCGTGCGCTCCCTCTCGATCGGTTCGCCGGCTGACGGCGGCTACGCCATCAGGCAAGCCCGCGAGAGCGATGCGGACATCCTCTCGGTGTCTGACGAGGAGACCGTGGCGGCCATCCGTTTGCTGGCTGAGACCACGGGCATCCTGACCGAGACTGCCGGTGGCGTGACACTGGCGGCCCTGCGTCGGGCCGTCGATGCTGGACGTATCTCGCGCCACGAAGAGACCGTGCTGGTCATCACCGGCAACGGCATGAAGACGCTCGACGTGCTCGGCGGCGATGGCGAGACCACGCTCCCCGCACCGATCGCACCGAGCTTCGACGCTTTCGAGGCGTGGTGGGGCACGACGCAGGAGGAAGCGGCCGCATGACAGCGGAGCTCGGGGCGTATGCTCCCGCGCACGATGCGTCTCCTCGCTCTCGTTGTCTACCTCCTCGCACTCGTGGCCTTCACGGCCGGCTCGCAGTCCCTCGCCGCCGACGTACGCCTGCCGCCGCGCGCCGCCGGTGTCGACTATCAGCTGGGCCAGCCCTACCGTCTGCCACGGGGCGTGCGGATCGTCGTGCGCGACTGGTTCGAGGGGCGTGTGCCACAAGACAGTTACGCCATCTGCTATGTCAACGCTTTCCAGACCCAGCCCGATGATCCCGACGTGGAGCGACCTGACGAGCACTCCGCCTGGCCGGCCGATCTGGTGCTCGATGAGTTGCCCGACGATCCGGGCTGGCCGGGCGAGTACCTCGTCGATCTATCGACTCCCCAACGCCGGATCGCGGCCGCGGCACACGTGCACCCGATGCTGGAGGTCTGTGCGGCCAAGGGCTTCAAGGGCGTCGACCTCGACAACCTTGACGCTTGGACCCGCTTCGGTGGCACGCCCCACGCGGGCGACGTCCCCTATGGTCCTGCCGAAGCCATCGACTACGCGACCCGCCTGGTCGCCGACGCGCATGCGCTTGACCTCGCGGTCGCGCGCAAGAACACGCCCGAGCTCTCGCGCCGGGTGTCGCGTTCGATCATCGGGTTCGATTTCGCTATCGCCGAGTCCTGCGCCCGGTGGCACGAGTGCGGACGCTATCGCCGCGCGTTCGGTCGACGGGTGATCATGATCGAATACCGTGACCGCGACCTGCGCCGTGCCTGTCGCTGGCATGGCGATGATGTCTCGATCGTGCGCCGCGATCGCGAGCTCGTAGGTCCCACCTCACCGGCCTACCGATACGGACGCTGTCACTGACGATCACGGACGCTGACGATGCCGAGGCGCTGACTCTGCTCCGCTGTTTCGGTAGCTCAACACGACTTCGACACTCAACACGTCATCGACTTGACGGGGGGCGACGCACCCGTCATGCTGCGACCTCGATGACACACCTGATGATCTTGAAGCCGAAGCCGACGCGGCCCTGCCTGGAGGCAAGGGTCTAGACGGCTTCGTTCGGGACGACCGACTCGGGGCCGCTAGGCAAGGCTTCGAGGGCCGCAGACACCGACGAGGGTGACTGCGGTCTTTTTGTTTGTTCGGAGCCGACGCCATAGCGACCTCGCCAAGACGAGGACACACGATGCGAGCACTCATCAGCGGAACGGGCAACATGGGCCTGGCCATCGCCAGCGCGCTCCAGGCCAGGGGCGACGAGGTGGTGGCCATGGCTGGCCGAGAGCGGGGCTACCCGGCGCCCAACGAGGTCGGCCCTGTCGATGTCGACTTCGAGTTCAGCCACGATTCCACGCTGCTCCGACATGTGGACTTGGCGCTGGCCGCCGGTTGCCGTACGCTCGTCATCGGCACCACAGGCTGGCGGCCTGACGACGCGACTGGTCAGTCCCTCGCCTCACGTCTCGACGACGCCGGGGCCCGAGCCGTGGTCGCGCCGACCTTCAGCCTGGGCGCCGTCCTCTTCGGTGACATCGCCGAATACGCCGCCCGCCTCTTCGGCAGCTTCGATGACTACGATGCCTACCTGTTCGAGCAGCATCGAGCCGCCAAGGCGGATCGGCCCTCGGGCACCGCGCTGGCCGTCGCCAACCGTCTCATCCCGCACCTCCCTTCG
The DNA here is from genome assembly GCA_963814315.1 of uncultured Chloroflexia bacterium. Taxonomy (GTDB): domain Bacteria; phylum Chloroflexota; class Limnocylindria; order Limnocylindrales; family CSP1-4; genus JAFMJV01. The sequence goes on along the minus strand of CAWFCG010000003.1, from coordinate 1,296,236 downwards.
AAGCGCGAGGCGCGTCTGGCCGCAGGGTCGGGCGCGCCAGACCCAGACGTGCTGGAGGTGGTGGCCCTGCGAGCCGGTAGCCACCCGGGGATGCACACCGTCGGCTTCGACGGCCCGGGTGAGTCGCTCGAGATCCGCATCGCGGCACGTGACCGCTCCGCCTACGTGGCCGGAGCCCTCCTCGCGGCGGACACGCTGCTGGCGGATCCCGGCCGCACCGGCATCACCGACTTCACCAGCCTGGTCCACCAACGGACCGCCTGATCGACGTAGCACCTCAAGTCGACGCAACAGCTCAAGACATCGAAAGGAACCCCCGACATGACCCCGACACTGACCCTCCGCGGAGCCTTCACCGCTCTGGTCACACCCCTGACCCCGACCGGCGAGCTTGACGAGGCCACACTCGTCCGACTCGTCGAACGCCAGCTCGACGCCGGCATCAACGGCCTGGTGCCTGTGGGCACGACCGGCGAGTCGCCGACGCTCACGGCCGAGGAGGACCAGCGCGTCATCGAGCTGACGGTCGAGACGGTGCGCCGACGCGGCCTGGCAGGCAGCACGCCCGTGGTGGCTGGCACCGGATCCAACGTGACCCAGCACGCCATCGACTACACACGACGAGCAGCCGGCCTTGGCGCGGATGCGGCGCTGGTCGTCTCGCCCTACTACAACAAGCCGGACCAGCGCATGCTCGAGGCGCACTACCGAGCCATCGCCGACGAGGGTGGCCTGCCCATCGTGGTCTACAACGTGCCCGGCCGAACGGGTGGGAACGTCGACGCCGACACGCTGTTGCGCCTGGCCGAGCATCCTCGCATCGTGGCCGTCAAGGAGGCCTCCGCGAACATGGAGCAGATCATGACCATCACGCGCGACCGGCCGGAGGGTTTCGCGGTCCTGTCGGGCGACGACAGCTGGACACTGCCCATCATGGCTGTCGGCGGCGACGGCGTCATCTCGGTGGCGTCGAACGAGATCCCGGGCGTGATGGTGGAGCTGTGTGCCGCCGCGCTCGCAGGCGATTGGGCTCGCGCGCGGCGTGTCCACGAGCGTCATCTTGAGCTCTTCCGTGCCAACTTCCTCACCTCCAATCCCGTTCCGGTGAAGGCCGCCCTGGCCGAGATGGGCCTCATCAACGACGTCATGCGCCAGCCGCTGCTGCCACTGGACGATGCCAACCGGGCCAGGCTGCGCGTCGTCCTGTCCGATCTGGGTCTGCTGGAGACGGTGGGGGAGGCCGCTGCATGAACCCGGACCCGGCCCAGCTGCGGTCTCGCATCCTGGCGGCCGACGACCTCTGGCGCGCTGCGGTCGACCCATCGGCTGCGCTCATCGACGAGGTGCGGGGGGTCGTGGCCGAGCTGGTCGCGGCTCTCGAGGCGGGCGAGGTCCGCGCTGCCAGCCCCGATCCCACCCTCGAGGGTGGCTGGCGCATCGATGCCTGGGTCAAGACCGGCATCCTGCTCGGTTTCCGCTTGCCGGGCATGACCGAGGTCCGTGATGGGCCTATCACCGCCGGCCGGGACAAGTCAGCCTTCGGTGTACTCGACCTGCTCGAGAGCTGGGGCTCTCGCGCGGCCTCGGCGGCAGGTGCGCCATGGCGCATCGTGCCCGGCGGTTCGTCTGTCCGCGGCGGCGCGCACCTGGAGCCCGGAGTGGCGATGATGCCGCCGTCGTTCGTCAACGTGGGCGCTTGGGTGGGCCGTGGTTCGATGATCGACTCGCACGTGCTCGTGGGCTCGTGCGCCCAGATCGGCGCGGACGTCCATCTCTCGGCGGCGGTCCAGGTCGGCGGCGTGTTGGAGCCGGCCGGAGCGCGTCCGGTGATCGTCGAGGACGGAGCTTTCCTCGGTGGCGGCGTCGGGATCTATGAAGGCGTCACCGTCAGCCGCGGGGCCGTCATCGCCGCCGGCACCATCATCACCGGTCAGAGCCGCCTCTTCGATCTGGTGAAGGAGCGCGAGCTGTGCGGCACGCCAGAGTCGCCCCTGGTGGTCCCGCCACGGGCGGTGGTGGTCCTCGGCACGCGCCCTGCCGCATCAGCCTGGGCGCGCGAGCAGGGCATCTCCGTGACCGTGCCGCTGATCGTGAAGTACCGCGACGAGGGCACCGACGCCCGAGTGGCGCTGGAGGACGCGCTGCGATGATCGATCGCGGGTCGGCTCTGCGTGTCCCCTGGAGACCGCTAGTCCCCACGGGACTGTTGCGACCGGGCAATCGGTGTCAGGTCGCAGGTCCATTCCCCGCTGGAATGGATCGACCCCCCCGGCGACGTTCAAGTTCGCAAGGGAATGATCTGACACCTGTCGTGGGCCATTCGCGCGCCAGGTCTTCTGCGACGGGTCGGTCCGCGGTCGCAACAGTCCCGGGGGGAATGGGCCGCAGATCGGGAGCATCCGAGTGGCACGCCTAGAACCGTCGCATCCGGTCGCACCGTCGCATCCGGCAGCCCCCGCGATCGCGCTGGGCCGATCGGTGGCAGGGCTGGACGCCGACGAGCTCGTGGCTCGCTTCGGCAGCCCGCTCTACGTCTACGACGCTGGCGTGTTGCGCGGTCGGGTGGCAGCGTTGCGGGCCGCACTCCCGACCTCGGTCGACATCGCCTTCGCTACCAAGGCCAATCCATCGCCGGCCGTGCTGGCGACCCTGCGCCGCGCCGGCCTGGGCGCGGACGTGGCCTCTGGCGGCGAGCTGCGGGCGGTCATCCGCGCCGGTTTCGAGCCTGAGCGGATCGTCTTCACCGGTCCCGGCAAGACCGATGCCGAGCTGGAAGCGGCGCTGCGGATCGGCGTGGGCGCCCTCACCATCGAGTCACTCGACGAGCTCGACGCCGTCATCTCGATGGCGACGTTGGCGCGCCGCGGGCAGGGCCTCATGTTGCGGCTGGCCACCGGTGGCGATGGTGAGGGCCGGCCCATCATCGGGGGACCCGGCAACGTCAAGTTCGGGCTGACCGATGCTGAGGCGAACGAGGCTGTCGCTCGACTCCACGGCACCGGAGCGCTCGCTCCCGATGGTCCGTTCAGGCTGCGCGGCTTCCATGCCTTCGGTGCGTCGAACGTGCGCGAACGCCGCCGTGCTGGTCGAAGGAGCGGCCGAGCTGGCGCGTCGTGCCGAGGCCATCGGCGCCCGTCACGGCCTCGAGATGGAGCTGCTCGACGCTGGTGGCGGCCTCGGCATCCCCTATGCCGACGACGAGCACCCGCTCGACCTCGCGGAGACTCGGCCAGGGGCTCGATGCCGAGATCGTCACCTGGACCTCACGTCCGGCGCTGGCTCGAGCACGCCTGTTGCTCGAACCTGGACGCTGGCTGGTGGGTCCGGCCGGGGCCTACCTCTGCCGGGTGCTCCGAACGAAGGAGCGCGGCGGACGCTCGTGGCCATCAGCGATGGCGGCATCCATCACTTGTTGCGCCCCAGGCTGGTGGGGCAGGATCATCGCGTCGTGCCGGTCGGGGCCGCGGCCGATCGATCTCTCGACGCACAGGTGGATCTGGTCGGTCCGCTTTGTACGGGCCTCGACATCCTGGCCTCCGAGATCGCCGCTCCACGTCCCAGCGTCGGCGACCTCTATGCCGTGTGTGATGCCGGCGCCTATGGCTACAGCGAATCGATGCCGTTCTTCCTCACGCACCCCATCCCCGCTGAGATCATGGTTGACGCCGGTTCAGTCGTCGTGTCGCGGGAGCGCGTCGAGCCCGAGTAGTCCGGCGATGCCACCCTGAGGACCGGCGTTGCCGCACCAGCACATGCGTTTGTGCATGTTATGATGCAGGCATGCCCAAGACGATCCAGATCCGTGATGTGGCCGATGATGTCTACGCCGGCTTGGCCATGCGGGCCGCAGAGGCTGGCCTGACCGTGCCCGACCTGCTGCGCCGCGAGGCTGCGCGGATGGTGAGCAGACCGTCGATGGGGGAATGGCTGGCACGCACACAGCGTCGCCCGTCGGGCATCGAACGGGCTGACATCCTGCAGGCACTCGACGAGATCCGAGGCCCCTGGCCTGATGCTGATCGTTGACGCCTCGTGCCTGTACGAGGTCGTGGCAGACGGTGTCCTTGCCGACGGCGTGCGTCAGCGAATGCTGGCCGACGACGATCTGGCAGCGCCGCACCTGCTCGATGCTGAGGTGCTCGGCATCATCCGGCGTGACCTCATGCTGGGGCGACTCGATCGAACAGCAGCCAATCAGGCGGTCGAGGATCTTCGCGACTGGCCCGGTGAGCGGTTCAGCCACCGGGCGCTACTGGCCCGGGCCTGGGATCTGCGCGACCGCGTGCGCAGCTGGGATGCCCTCTATGTGGCGTTGGCCGAAGCCCTGGATGGCACACTCCTGACGCTGGATGCCAGGTTGGCGAGCGTGGCAGGCCTCGAGTGCCCGATCGAGGTGCCGAACCCACGCTGAGCTGAGGTGCCTCGCGCCGGAGCCGCGCGACGATCTTCGACCCCTGGTACACCACAGGCTCGAGACACAGATATACCGCGCTCGTGAGCCTCACGACCTCGGTTCCAGCGCTCGATGGTGCTCGAGGACGTGGATGTCGCCGTCCCGCAGGGCGCGATCGCCGCCCTCATCGGGCCCAATGGCGCGGGCAAGTCAACGCTCATCCGTTCGTGGGTGGGGTTCGAGCGACCGCAGCGGGGCGCACTCCGCGTCATGGGTCTCGATGTCCGTCGGCGCGGTCGTGAGGCGCTACAGCAGGTCGGCTACCTGTCCCAGTCGGTGGGCCTCTACTCCGGTCTGACGGTCGCGGACCACGTCGAGCTCGGGCGCACGCTCCGGCCGGGGTTCGATGGCGCCGACGCCATGGCCCTGCTGGCGCGGATGCGCATCCCGCTGGACCGTCGGGCAGGTCAGCTTTCCGGGGGCCAGCAGGCGCAGGTGGCGCTGGCACTCGCGCTCGGGACGCGGGCCCCGGTGTACCTGCTCGACGAGCCGCTCGCCTCGCTCGACCCGCTCGCTCGTGGGGAGTTCCTCGCCATCCTCCTCGACGAGGTCCACTCGCGCGGCGTGACCGTCCTGCTCGCCTCGCACATCGTCAGCGACATCGAGCACGTCTGCGACTGGCTGATCGTGCTCAGCGCCGGTCACGTGGCCCTGCATGGCCCGACCGAGGCGGCGCTGACTTCGCACCGCGTCGATAGCGGCGGGAGCCCGTCCGCCGACGACATCGGCACGTTCCGTCGCCCCGGCGGCCCGCCCGTCCGCCTGCGACGGTCGGATGACCCGTGCCTGCCGACACCCACACTGGAGGAGTTGGTCATGGGCTACCTCGCCGCCTCGGTCGCGCCGTGATGCTAAGCGTCGCGCGGCTGACCTTCCGGATCCACCGCGGAGAGGTCCTGGTGTTCCTTGCGATCGTGCTCGCGACGACGGTGGCCATCGTCGTGGTCACCAGCCGCCTCATCACCGTAGGGCCGTCCGAGTGCCTGCTCGAGAGCAGTGACCCCTCCTGCCGGTCTGTGCTGGACGCCTTCAACCGCATCCGCGCTGACGAGGCGAGCTGGCTCATGGGCGCCGGCGCCGGTCTGTTGCCAGTGCTCCTCGGGCTCATCCTCGGCGTGCCCCTCGTAGGACGGGAGCTTGAGGTCCGTACCGCGCCGCTCGCGTGGTCGCTGGCCGCCAGCCGCGTTCGCTGGTTCCTGCAACGGCTGCTGCCGATGGGCGGGCTCCTCCTCGCGAGCCTGATCCTGATCGCGCTGCTGAGCGTACTGCTGACGCGGGAATCGAACCCCGGCACCTACGTGCCTCGCATGAGCCACCTCGGCTCGCAGGGCCCGACCTTCATCGCCCGTGGCCTGATGGCCTTCGGCCTGGCCGTGCTGGCCGGTGCCGTCCTGGGTCGGACCCTGCCCGCGTTCCTGCTCTCGGCGCTGCTGGCGATGACCCTTGCGCTGGTCGGCTCGACGGCCCTGGCGGCCAGCCTGGCGCAGTCGTGGGCCGTCTGGCAGGTCGACTCCGGGTACCCCGGGTACTCCGGGGACACTGTCCCGAGCCTGCTCCACCTCCGAGAGCAGTACCGGATCGACGAGGGCTCGCCGATGTCCGAGAGCCAGCTCTATGCCTGGTTCGATGCGCAGCTACTCGACACCGATTGGGAGACGTGGGAGGAACGGCACGTCACGCGGATTCAACTCGTTGTCCCGCTCGAGCGCTTCTCCGACTTCGAGGCGGCCGAGACGGCGGCGGCCCTGACTATCGGGGGCACGGGGCTGCTGCTGAGCTTCGCCGTGGTCAGCCGGAGACGACCCACCTGAGCTCGGCTGATCGGGAACTTGCGCGCGCCCCTGGCGCCCGCTCGCACCTACTCGGCGATGCCGAGGCGGACGGCTGCGGCGGTCAGCTCGACATGCACGCGAGCGGGAGCCGTGCCGCCGATGACGTCGGGGCGGGCAAGGGCGTTCTCCAGCCGCGCCGCCGCCCTCAGCTCGTCTGCGACCTCCGGGTCTGAAGCTGCCCCACGGGCCCGCGGATCGTCCGACTCGGCCAGCGCAGCGGCGATATCAGTATCCGCCAGCTCGGTCAGCTCCACACCGGCGGCCTCCGCTCGCGCCACCAGCGAACCTACGATGTGGTGACCGTCGCGGAAGGGCACGCCCATCTCGACGAGGGCATCTGCCACGGCCGTGGCAGTCGTGTAGCCAGACGTCGCGGCAGCCAGCATGCGGGCTTCGTCGATCTGCAGCGTGGCCACCATGCCGGCCATCACGTCCAGTGACGACTCCAGCACTGATAGCGCATCGATCAGCGCTGGCTTGTCCTCTTGCAGGTCACGCTGGTAGCCACCCGGTAGCCCCTTGAGCAGGGTCAGCACCGTGACGAGATGGCCGATGACGCGCGCGCTGCGCCCACGGACGAGCTCGGCCGGATCGGGGTTGCGCTTGTTGGGCATCATCGATGAGCCCGTGGACCAGGCATCCGCCGGCCGCACGAAGCCGAAGTTGGGGTTGCTCCACCACACGATCTCCTCGGCCAGGCGGGACAGGTGCGTCATCGTCAACGCCGCCGCGCTGATGGTTTCCACCACCGGGTCGCGATCGCCCACCGCGTCGATGGAGTTGTGGGTGACGCCGGCAAAACCGAGCGCCTCAGCCGTGGCCTCACGATCCAGCTTGAAGCCGGCGCCTGCCAGCGCGCCGGATCCCAGCGGCGACAGTGACGCCCGCCCCAGCGCATCGGAGAAGCGGCCGCGGTCGCGCTCCAGCATCTCCACGTAGGCCAGCAGGTGATGCGCGAACAACACCGGTTGCGCCGGCTGCACGTGAGTGTGGCCAGGCATGACCGCATCCCGATGCGCCAGGCCCAGGCCCACGAGCGCCCGTTCCAGGCCGATGATGGCAGCGTGGATCTCACCGATGCGGCGTCGCAGGTACAGCCGCAGGTCGGTGGCGACTTGGTCGTTGCGTGAGCGGCCGGTATGGAGCTTGCCAGCCACGGGGCCGATGCGCTCGGTCAGCACCATCTCCACGTTCATGTGGATGTCTTCGTGGGCGGGGTCCCAATCGATAGAACCGTCGCGCACGTCTGCCTCGATCGAGCGCAGGCCGCCGCTGATGACCTCGGCCTCAGCCGCGCTCAGGAGTCCCGCTCGCGCCAAGCCCGCGACATGGGCGAGCGAGCCGGCGATGTCCTCGATCGCCAGCTCGACATCGACCTCGATGGAGCGCCCGAAGGCGGCCGCATCGGCATCCGGTCGGGCATTGAAGCGGCCACCCCAGGCCTTCATGCGCTAGGACACCGCGTCGGCCATCTCGACCGGGAGGTCACCGAGCATGGGCTCGGTCCAGGTCCAGGCCGATTCGTGGCGAGCAGCCTCGCGCCGCAGTGGCATGCCGAAGATCTTGATGAAGCCGACCGAGGCGGCGTGATCATAGGCATCGTCGGCATCGTAGGTCGCCAGCGTGCGGTCGTACAGCGAATTGTCGCTACGGCGCCCTACCACGTAGGCGTTGCCGTGGTCGAGGCGCATGCGTACCTGGCCGTTGACGACACGCTGGCTGGAGTGCACGTACTCGCGCAGGTCGCGATGCAGTGCGCTGAACCAGATGCCGTCGTAGGTGGCCTGGGCCGTCTCATCGGCGACCAGCCGGTTGAAGCGCAGCTGCTCCTTGGACAGGGTCAGGCTCTCCAGCGCCGCGTGCGCGGTGTGCAGGATGGTCGCTGCGGGCGCCTCGTAGATCTCGCGGCTCTTGATGCCGACCAGGCGATCCTCGACATGGTCGATGCGGCCGATGCCGTGTTTGCCGCCGATGTCGTGCACGCGCTGCACCAAGTCGACCGGACCGACGGCCTCGCCGTCGAGCGCGACCGGCACGCCGCCCTCGAAGGTGATGGTCAGCTCAGTGGGGATGTCGGGTGCATCGCCGGGCGGCACCGTCCATTCGTAGGCGTCAGCCGGGGGCGTCGCCCAAGGGTCCTCAAGCACGCCTGTCTCACACGAGCGGCCCCAGAGGTTGACGTCGATGGAGTACGGCGAGGCCTTGGTGATGGGGATGAAGATGCCGCGCTCGGCGGCGTAGTCGATCTCCTCGTCACGTGAGAGGCCCATGCCCACGCGCATGGGTGCCACCACTTCCAGCTTGGGGTCGAGCGCGTGGACGGCGACGTCGAAGCGCACCTGGTCGTTGCCCTTGCCGGTGCACCCGTGAGCGACCGCATCACAGCGCTCGCGGTCGGCGACCTCCACGAGCAGCTGCGCGATGAGTGGTCGCGCCAGGGCCGTGGCCAGTGGATAGACGCCCTGGTAGAGCGCGTTGGCTTGCAGGCTGGGCCAGACGAACTGGCGGATGAAGCGATCGCGACCATCGATGACGTAGGCACGGCTGGCACCCGCGGCGAGCGCCCGCTCGATGACTCGATCGCGCAATGAATCGCCGCCGAGGTCCACCGTCAGGGTGACCACCTCCGAGTCGTACTGCTCTTTCAGCCAGGCTACCGCGACCGATGTATCCAGCCCGCCTGAATAGGCGAGCACGACCTTCTTCACCATGTACCTCCGAACCTTGTCACTGGCTGAGCGAGACCCTGCGACTCGCGCTTGATGCTGTGGGTGCACGAGGGGCGTCCGGCGCACGCCGAACGCCCCGATTGTGCGGTGTACGCGGCGCTGTCGCGGCTCACTATCCTGCATTAACATGCGCGTGCAACCGGATTATTGCATAGTCATGCAGTACGTGCACCGTCAGGGGCGATACGTAGGGCACTCCGGGTCGGCTGCGGTGGGGTAAAGGCGAGCGGTGGCGGCAGGGGTCACCGGATACGGCCGTTGCGTCGGTGCACGGTCCTGTCGCAGGCTAGTCGTTTCGGGTCACTACCGGACCTCCGCGCCAGGGGCTTGACTGAGCGCCCGGCCCGAAAGGGAGAGTCCATGTCCACCTCATATCCCGAGCGCGTCGCTCGTCGTTCGCGTCTTGTCGAGGCGCCCAGGTCCGTTCGCTGGCGTCTTTGGGGGGCGATGCTCGCCCTCGCCCTCGTGCCGACGGCGGCGGGCATCTACCTGACGGCATCACTGTTGGGCCAGGCTGAGCCCGTGCCCCAGCTCGAACGTGCCCACCAGACGTCGGAAGCCGCCGCAGGCCTGCTCGCGACCGAACAGGCTATCGAGAGCCGACTGTTGATCGCTGCGGGCAACACCGCCATGAGCGCGCTTGCCGATGGCGTCCGCGGCACGTCCGAGCGGGCAACCGCGGCGCGTCTGCTCGAGGGGCTTCGTGGCAGCGATGGCGCCGTCGTCTCGGGTGCCTGCATCGTGCGCTCCGGGGACGGTCGGAGTATCCCGCTTGGCAGCGATCGCGGAGCCGAACGGTTCGATGCATGCGCCGATGCTCTGTTGCGCGGCCAGGCCCTCTCGGCCACGGCCGATACGGTCACGCGCGCCCGGGGCGACGGGGGCCGACTTCTGCTCGCGGCTCCGTTGCGTTCGGTGAGCGGGCGTTACGGCGGCGTCCTCTCGGTGGAGGTGGACGTCCCGGCACTCTTCGATCGGGTCCGCTCGTCATCGGCCGATGCGGTCGCCTCGATGATCGTGGACATGGGTTCATCAGAGGTCATCGCGAGATCGCCGATGACGGCGGACCCGGCCGCTGGTGCCGAACGCCGATTTGAGTCACTGACGCGCTATGTCGGGGGCATCGTGACGGGCGCTGCAGAGACCGGACACCAGCTGGCAGCCATGGGATTGGCCCCCTCGCTGCAGCCCCTGTGGGGCAATGGAGACGGGTCGCGCATGGCCCTCCTGCAGGTGTGGCCGAGCCCTTCGGTGCCGGTCCCGTCCCAGCTACGCCTGGCCTTCGTGATCCTTCTCGCGAGCGCCATCCTGGCGGTCGTCTTGCTCGCGCGCTACTTCCTGAACCCCTTCGAAGAGCTGGCTGATTCGCGCACCGAGCTGCAGGTGCTGTACCACGAGGCACGCGAGGACGCGCTGGCGGACGGACTGACGGGCCTCGGGAACCACCGCGCCTTCCAGGAGGAGCTGGCACGCCAGATCGGTGCGTTCGGCGAACGTGGCACAGCCTTCAGCGTGGTGCTGTTGGACCTTGATGACCTCAAGGTCGTGAATGACCGCGAGGGCCACGCGGCGGGCGATGAGACGTTGCGTCTGATGGCTCGGACCATGCGTGAACAGGCGCGTGACAACGACCAGCTCTTCCGAACCGGCGGCGACGAGTTCGCGATGATCCTTCCGGGAGCCGACATCGAGGACGCCACCGGGGTGGCGGAGCGGATCCTCCATTTCTGCAAGCGCCCCCACGAGGGTGCCCGCTCCTGTGCCTTCTCCGGCGGTATCTCCGGCGTGCCGTGGTTCACGCGCAATGGTGGTCTCGTATACCAGCAGGCCGACGCGGCACTGTACTGGGCCAAGCGCCACGGACGCGGCTCCATCGAGGTCTTCGACGCCGACCGCGACCACCTGCCCGACGAATACAACGCAGTCACCGGCAATGCCGTGGCCGAGGTCATCACCGGCAAGCTGCTGAGCCCCGTCTTCCAGCCCATCGTGGACCTGCGGAGCGGACGCATCCTCGGGTTCGAAGGTCTCATCCGACCCGATCCCAACGGCCCGCTGCCAAACACCGAACGACTGTTCGCGGCAGCTGCCGCTTCTGGCCGAACCGTCGAGCTGGACCTGGCCTGCATCGAGGTGGTCGTGAATGGCGCCCGAGCCATCGGGCCTGACCGGCTGCTCACCCTCAACCTGTCGCCGCGCACGCTCGAAGTCAAGGACTTCGATGCCGCCTGGCTGCTGAAGAGCCTGGTGCGCAATGGCATCTCTCCCAGCCGAGTGATCATCGAGCTGACCGAGCGCGAAGAGGTCGATGACCTGGTGCGTCTGCGTCGAACGTTCGCGACCCTGCAGCAGTACGGCCTGCGCCTTGCGGCTGACGATGTGGGCGCGGGCAATTCCGGGCTACGGTTGCTCTCGCAAGTGCAGTTCGACATCGTCAAGATCGATCTTTCGCTGGTGCAGGATGGCGTGCGCCGGCTGGGCTCGCGTGCTGTGCTGCAGTCGCTGCGCGACCTGGCCTTGAGTCAGGATGCACGCATCGTGGCAGAGGGCGTGGAGACGGCACAGCAGCTGCGGGTCATCCGTGAGCTTGACATCGGCGCCGGCCAGGGATTCCTGCTGGGACGCCCGGAGGTCTCGGTGGACAAGACGTTCGTCGATGTGCGGCAGCTCGCGAGCGGGCTGGTGGTGCCCGCGCATGCCGCGCCAGAGGCGTCTCGGTCCGGTTCTGCGATCTCCGAGGGGGGCGGCGACTCCGACGGTATCTCGGCCGAGCGCCGTGCCATCTTCCTGCCGCTCGCGTCGCCCGGGTTCCTCAGACCCGAGCCGGGCGGAGCATAGGGTCCGGACGACTCGTCCCCTGAAGGATCAGGCGCGCTCTGCGCCGCCGGCGGAACGGCGGAAACCCGTCCCGGCGCCTTCGTGGAGCGCACGCCGCAGCGCATTCGCCGTGCGGCCGTCGGCGATGACTGACCGCTCGGCGCGGGACCCAGGCCCGATGGCTCGCAACGCCGAGCTCACCTTGGGCACCATGCCCCCGACGATGACACCGTCATCGATGAGCCGCGCGACTTCGTGCGGCGTCAACTCGGGGATGCGTTTGCCATCGGCAGCACGGACACCGTCGGTGTCGGTCAGCAGCAGCAGCTCGCCGCCCAGGGCAGCGCTCACCGCAGCCGCCGCATCGTCGGCGTTGACGTTGCATATGCGGCCGTCGGAATCGAGGCCCATCGGCGACAGCACCGGCAGGCAGTCGGCCCTGAGGAGGGTCTCCAGCAGCGCTGGGTCCACGGTCGGCTCGCTGATGACGCGATCGAGCCCTGCGGCGCGTGGACCGCTGATCATGCCGCAGTCGATGCCGCGGATCCCCACCGCCTGTGCGCCAAGCTCCAGAAGGGCCGCGGTCAGCTCGGCGTTGATGACGCCGCTGATGACGGCCAGGAACACCTCGAGCGTGGCGTCGTCGGTGACCCGCCGGCCAGCATCCCAGCGGCTCTCCACGCCCAGGCGCAGCAGCCAGTCGGTGAGGCGCTTGCCGCCGCCGTGGACGATGACCACGGGTCGCTCGCGGCGCTCTGCGACGATCTCACGCAGCACGTCCTGCTGCTCGGCGATAGTGGTGCCACCGAGCTTGACGACGACCGGCAGCCCGCTCACGTGGAGTAGGCCGAGTTCTCGATGACGTACTGCTCGGTGAGGTCGCAACCGTAGGCTTCGCCAAAAGCGTCACCGACACCAAGGTCCACCCGGATGAGCACCTCCGAGCCGCGCATCCGCGCGCTCAGATCGGCCTTGTCGAATCCGACGGGGAGACCCGCGAAGACCGGTGTGCTTTCGATGTCGATCCGCAGGCGGTCTGGGTCGAGCTCCACCGCCTGACCGGCCCGCGCCCGCGCCGAGTCGGCATCGAGCCCGGCGGCCTCGAGTACGGCCGCTGACGGCGTGACGGCGTTACCCACGGCCATGGCGATGCGACCCCAGTTGGGGTCAGCGCCGTGGATGGCGGCCTTGACTAGGTCACTGCTGACGACGGCACGAGCGGCGGCGCGGGCCGCGGCTGCGTCGCGAGCGCCGCTGACACCACAGGTGACGAGCGTGGCGGCGCCCTCGCCGTCGGCCGCTTGCTGGCGTGCCAGCGATCGCGCCACCGCCTCAAGGCCCTTGGCGAAGGCCGCAGCCGCAGCCAGATCAGCCTCAAGCGCGATCGCACCAGCCGCCCCCGACGCGGCCAGCAGGACGGTGTCGTTGGTGGACTGGTCGCCGTCGACGCTCATCGCGTTCCAGGTGCGCGCCACGATCGGCCGCAACAGCGCATGCAGGGTCGCCGGCGCAGCCGTGGCATCGGTAAGGACGAAGCAGAGCATGGTGGCCATGTTGGGATGGATCATGCCCACGCCCTTGGCGACGCCGCTGATGGTGACGTCCACCGGGGTACCCTCCTCGGAGGGCAGACGCACTCGGATGGCGGCCATCTTGGCGCGTGAATCGGTCGTGCGCAGGGCCTCAGCGATGTCGGCGAAGGCGGTATCATCGCGCCCCAGCCCGGCGGCCACGACGGTACCCACGGCGGTCGCGATCCGCGCCACCGGCAGGCGCGTGCCGATCATCCCGGTGGTCATCGCCAGCACCCGCTCGGTGGTGGTCCCCACGTTCTGCGCGAGGGTCGCGGCGAGACTGCGTTGGTCGGCCAGGCCAGCGGCACCAGTGGCCGCATTGGCACAACCGCTGGTGGCCATCATGGCGCCCGCCCAGCCGTAGCGACCGGCGCCCAGTGGTTCGGTGGCGGCCAGGTGCTCCTGGTTCATCTGCACCGAGGCGGCCGGCAGGCGGTTGGTGGTGAAGGTGGCGGCCACTGCGGCGGGACCATCCTCGACCACCAGCAGTGCCAGGTCCGGGGCGCCAGAGGCCTTGATGCCGGCGCTCGTGCCGGAGGCCAGGAAACCCTTTGGCAGGCGCGCAGCGCGTTCGGCTGAAGGGAGGTCCGAGGGCAGCGGAGCGAGAGGCCTCACGGTACGAGTGGGAGTTGCTGCAGTCCGGTCCACTCCGGCAGGCCGAAGACGAGGTTGAAGGCTTGCACGGCCTGGCCCGCGGCGCCCTTCACCAGGTTGTCCTCGACCGACACCGTGGTGATGCGGCCGGTGCGCTCATCGAGGTGGGCGAAGACGCGCACGAAGTTGGAGCCGCGAACGTGCGCCGTCGCCGGTGGCGTGTCCACCACCTCCACGAAGTACTCGTCGGCGTAAGCCGCCTCGTAGAGCCGGCGCAACTCGTCAGCACTGATGGCTCGGGTCGGCCGCACGTGGCCCGAGACGAGGATGCCGCGATTTATCGGCACCAGGTGCGGCAGGAAGTCGACCGTGGCCGCGCCAGGGTTGGCCTCGGGACTGACCCCGGCGTCGCGGATCTCCTGGATGAGCTCAGCAGTGTGACGATGTCCGCCGACGCCGTAGGCCTTCACCGAGTCGTTGATCTCCACGTACATCAGGTCGGCCTTGACCGAGCGACCAGCGCCTGAGACGCCGCTCTTGGCGTCGACCACGACATCCTCGATGAGGCCGGCGCGCGCCAACGGATAGAGGCCCAACAGCGCGGTGGTGGGATAGCAGCCGGGTGAGGCGACCACGATGGTGTCGGCCCCCTGCAGCGCCAGCAGCTTGTCGCGATGCTGCTCGGGCAGGCCATACACGGCCGTTGCCAGCAGCTCAGGGAAGGGGTGCGTGTAGTCGTACCAGCGCTCGTAGTCGGCTGGATCGCGGAGGCGGTAGTCCGATCCCAGGTCGATGACCGCGATGCCCTGTTCGATGAGGTCGGGCACGAGCGCCGCTGAGGCGCCATGGGGCAGGGCCAGGAAGACGGCGTCCACCTCTGGCAGGCTCGACTCGATGACGTGACCGGTGCGGGCCAGCTGTGGCTGCGTGTCGCCGATGGGCTGGCCGTCGCGGTCCCGGCCCTGCAGACCGGCGATGTGCACGGCCGGATGGCGCTCGAGCAGCCGAACGAGCTCGCCACCGGCGATGCCGGCGGCTCCGATGATGCCCACGCGGATGGTGGCGCGGCCGCCGAGAGTAGGGCTGGCGGGGAACTGGTCTGTCGTCTGGGTCATGGTCGACAGACGATACATGGCAGCGCGGTGGAGGGTCGGATGACGCTTTGGCCGGGCCAGTGGCGTGCTGAGGACGTGCTAGCGGCGCACCGTGGCCGTGTCGGTCGCCCACGGCTGCAGGGTCGCCCTATGCGTCACGTAGCGACGGCGCTCGCTATGCGATAGTTAGGCTACCTATGAGCACGCACGACGATGCCCGCGACCAGGACATCCCCGACCTCTCCATCGCCAGTGACGGCAGCGTGCTGTCGGCCATCGAGGTGCGTGCCACCGACGCCGCCGACCTGACCGAGATCCTGTTGCGCCTGCGCGATGCCGGCGCGGACGTCGTCACCATCAACTCGTTCCCCGCCACCAAGAAGGGCGAGGGGGACGAGGTCACGCGCGTCTTCGACATCGAGCTGCGAGATCTCGGGCCGATCGAGGCCACCCAGGCTGCCATGACAGTCCCCGGTGTGTCCGCGGCCGATGCCCGCCCCACGCTCGGCCAGATCTTCGGCAAGCGCGTCATCGTCATCGGCGGAGGTGCCCAGGTGGCGCAGGTGGCGTTGGGCGCCGTATCGGAGAGCGACCGCCACAACCTGCGCGGCGAGCGCATCTCCGTCGACACCATGGCGCTGGTAGGCGAGAAGGAGATCGCCGGTGCCGTCCGTGCCGTGGCTGACCTGCCACGTGCGCACATCCTGGTGCTGGCCGGTTCGCTCATGGGTGGCGAGATCACCAAGGCCGTACGGGAACTGCGCGATCGCGGTATCCCGGTGGTCTCGCTGTCGATGGCCGGATCGGTCTCGGCTGAAGCGGACCTCGTCGTCAGCGACCCCGTGCAGGCCGGCACGATGGCGGTGATGGCCATCGCTGACACCGCCCGCTTCGACCTCGACAAGCTGCGCGGCCGACGCTACTGACCGCATGCGGGCGCCTCGGGTCGCGCGGGCACATCCGCTGCCCGTATGCTTGAGGGCATGACCGATACCACTCGTTCCATCGCGGAACGCTCCACTGCCACCCTCTCGCCTATCCTCGGCCGCTACTACCAGCAGACTTGGGTTCGTGGTGAAGGCCATCGGCTGTACGACAGCGATGGCCGCGCCTATCTCGACTTTGCGAATGGCATCGCAGTGACCTCGCTGGGCCACGCTCACCCACGCGTGAACGCGGCCATCCACAAGCAGGTCGATGCGCTCATCCATGTCTGCAACGGCCTGGGCCACCTCGATCCGGTCACGCGTCTGGCGGAGATGCTCGTTGAGGAGCTGCCGGATGGGTTGGACACGGTCTACTTCGGCAATTCCGGTGCGGAGGTCGTGGACGGTGCCATGAAGATGGTGCGTCGGGCGACCGGGCGGACGCACATCATCGCGTTCTCGGGCGCCTTCCATGGCCGCACCTATGGCGCCACCAGCCTGACCAGCTCCAGTCTCAACTACCGCAGTGGCTATGACCCGCTGGTGCCGGGCATCCACATCGCGCCGTTCCCCAACGCCTATCGTGACTTCGATGGCGACGAGGCCGCCGCCAGTGCTGCCAGCCTGGCCTACCTGGAGCGCCTGTTCGTCGAGCAGATCCAACCTGCCCGTACGGCCGCCTTCATCATCGAACCGGTGCAGGGTGAGGGCGGCTACCTGCCCGCACCGGTCGCCTTCATGCAGGGCCTGCGCGAATTGGCCACGCGTCACGGCATCCTGCTCATCGTCGATGAGGTGCAGTCGGGCTATGGACGCACGGGCAAGATGTGGGCCTTCGAGCACGCTGGCATCGTGCCCGACGTGGTGCTGCTGGCCAAGGCCATCGCCAACGGCCTGCCGCTCGCGGCATTGGTCTCGCCGCGGGAGCTCCAGGAGCGCTGGGGCCTCGGTGCCCACGGCTCCACCTACGGGGGCAACCCCGTCTCGTGCGCAGCCGGCATCGCTGTGCTCGAGGTGATCCGCGAGGAGGGCTTGGTGGCCAATGCCGCCGCGCGAGGTGCCGAGCTCACGGCGGGCTTGAAGGCACTGGCGACCGAGGACCCTCGCATCGGCGATGTGCGTGGACCGGGCCTGATGATCGGTGTCGAGATGATCAAGGAGCCCGGGGCCGCTCCGGCTGTCGCCCTCGGCAGCGCGCTCAGCACAGCGGCGGCCGAGAACGGCCTCTTGGTGCTGACCTGTGGTGCCGGCAACGTCGTACGCTGGATCCCACCGCTCGACGTGCAGCGCTCCGAGATCGAGGAGGCCCTGGGTATCTTCCAGGGGGCCCTGGTCGCGACCCAGTAGTCCCGGCGCGGGCTCAGCCGGCGCGAAACTCGTGACAGGGGTTGGATAGGCGCCCGATACCCTCGACCTCGACGGTCATGACGTCGCCGTCGTGCATCAGGATGCGCGGGTCGCGTGAGTAGCCGATGCCGCCGGGCGTGCCGGTGGCGATGATGTCACCGGGCTCCAGGGTGAACGCCTGCGAGCAGAAGGACACCAGATGGGGCACGGAGAAGATGAGGCTGGCGGTGTTCGAGTCCTGCATGATCTCGCCGTTGCGGTAGCTGCGAACGGCGAGGTTGCTTGGATCGCCGATCTCATCGGCGGTCACCACCGCGGGGCCGATGGGGCAGAACGTGTCGAGTGACTTGGAGCGGACGAACTGGCCGTCGCTGAACTGCAGATCCCGAGCACTGACGTCATTGAGGCAGGTATAGCCGAGGATGTATCCCGGTGCCTCCGCCTCGCTCACGCGACGCGCCCGGCGGCCGATGACGATGGCCAGCTCCACCTCCAGGTCGACCGCGTCGGTCAGGCGTGGATCCCATTCGACCGTGGCGCCTTCGCCGACCACGGAGGTGGGGAACTTGGCGAACATCAGCGGCACCGCCGGGATCTCGACCCCCAGCTCCGCCGCGTGATCGTGGTAGTTCAGGCCGATGGCCACGATCTTGGGCGGGCGCGGCACCGGCGAGATGCGTCGAGTCGGGTCGACGTCGCCGGGCCGTCCGTCGGCCGTCCCGGAACGGGCGGCCGAGCGCAACGCCGTGAGCGCGGCCTCACCGCCGTCCAGCAGCTCTGCCATCGAACCCGGCAGACCGGCGCCCAGGCTCTGACTCGACCAGATCCGGCCGTCGGCGTGCTCGACCGCCAGGCGATCTCCGGCCGCATCGAGATATGAGACGAGGCGCATGGGCGGGGCTCCTGCAGCGGTATAGGGAGTCAGTCGGTGGTCAGTCGGTGGTGGTGGCTACTGTATCGGGTCGCCCGGTCTCGGCCAGGATGACCGCACCGATGACCAACGCGCCACCGACCAGCTGCATGGCCGTCAGGCGCTCGCCGAAGAGGATCATCGCCAGCACCACCGTGTAGACCGGTTCGACCGTGCTGATGAGTGCCGCACGGGCACCGCCGACGCGGCGTACGCCGGCATAGAACGCCTGGATGGCGATGGCGGTCGATACCAGGCCCAGGCCCAGGAGCGGCAGCCACGATGCGTTGGGGATGTCGATCGGCGAGACCGACCCGCCGCTGGCCAGCAGCAGGAGCGCGTAGACCATGGCCGTGGCAGTCGTCATGAGCGCCGCCGCAGGGGAGGGGTCCGGCGCGACCGGCACGTGGGGCGTCGGCCGCTGGGGCGTCGTTTGCTCGAAGGCAACCAGCCCCGGTGTCGCCACCTCCGGTGCCGCCAATCCCGGGGCCACCATCTCGGCGTCAGCGGGTGGGATGTCGATGGTCGGGCCGGCGTGGTGGCGATCGGGTCGCTCGCCTGCCAGTCGTGCTTGCAGGATGATCCAGATGGCATAGATCAAGCCGTTGGCGAAGGCTAGCGCCAGGCCCCACAGTGGTGGCAGTTCCCCGGCCGGGATGCCGCCAAGCGTGAGCGCCACGCCGACGAGTGAGATGCCCAGCGCGATCCAGGCTCGGCGTCCCTCCAGGCGACGGACGAAACGGGTCGCCATCACGGCCACCATCGCCGGATAGAGATAGGTGATGATCGAGGTCAGCGCGATGGGCACGACCTGCAGGGCCGCGAAGAAGGCATAGCTATTGCCCACGTAGAGGGCTCCCAGCAGCAGCAACACCGCCACCCGCCGCCGTGGCAGCGAACGCAGCGACCGCCGACGCCCGGACGACAGCAGCAAGAAGCCCCAACCGAACAGCGCTGCGATGCCGAAGCGCCAGAACATCACCGTCAGCGGCACCATCCCGGCGTCATACAGCGGCTGCACGAACAGCGCGCCAGAGCCGAAGCCGGCGGCCGAGACCAGCACCAGGATGATGCCCAACGCCCGGCCGGTGATAGGCGTGCGGTGGCCAGGGGTGGCGACGGAGGTCACGCCACCGATGCTAGCGTTCGCGACCAGACCTGTTGTCAGTCGCACGGCATGGCTGTCAAGGGCCGAACGGCCGGTAGCGGTACACTGGCGCTCACCCCGACCAACAGCGTCGTCGGCGAGGTCGTGAACAGGAGCCCGCCCCCGCGTGACCATCCAGACAGATCAGCGCCACACCCTACCCATCCAGGAACTGGAGCGTGTCACCATCCGCTTTGCCGGGGACTCGGGTGACGGCATGCAGCTCACGGGCACACAGTTCACGCGAACAGCCGCCGTCTTCGGCAATGACATCGCCACGCTGCCAGACTTCCCCGCCGAGATCCGTGCTCCGGCCGGCTCCCTCGCCGGCGTCTCGGGCTTTCAGATCAGCTTCAGCTCGGCAGATATCCATACGCCCGGAGATTCGCCGGACGTGCTGGTGGCGATGAACCCCGCTGCGCTTCGAGCCAATGTCGGGGACATGCCCGCTGGTGGCGCCATCGTGGTCAACGAGGACGCCTTCACCAAGCAGAACCTGGCCAAGGCGGGCTACCGTGAGAACCCACTCGAGGACGGATCGCTCAGCGACTTCAACGTCTTCGGGATCCCCGTCGGCAAGCTCAACGCGCGGGCGCTCGAGGGTCTGGACCTGTCCACCAAGCAGGTCGACATGTCCAAGAACTTCTTCGCCCTGGGGCTCATGTTCTGGCTCTACGAGCGGTCCATGGAGCCGACCATCAAGTGGATCGAGAAGAAGTTCGCGGCCCGTCCGGTCATCGCTGAGGGCAACTTGCGTGCGCTGAAGGCTGGCTATGCCTTCGGCGAGACCACGGAGATCTTCCACACCAGCTACCGCGTCAAGCCGGCCACGCTGCCGTCGGGCACCTACCGAAATGTCACCGGTAACGAGGCTGCGGCGCTGGGATTCGTGGCGGCCACCAAGCTGTCCGGTCGCGAGCTGTTCTACGGCTCCTATCCCATCACACCCGCCAGCGAGATCCTGCACCAACTCTCGACCTACAAGCACTTCGGCGTGCGTACCTTCCAGGCTGAGGATGAGATCGCGGCCATCGGCTCTGCCATCGGCGCATCTTTCGGTGGCGCGCTCGCGCTCACCGCGTCCTCTGGACCGGGCATCGCGCTAAAAGGTGAAGCCATGGGCCTCGCGGTGATGGTTGAGCTGCCCCTGGTGGTGGTCAACGTACAGCGCGCCGGCCCGTCCACGGGTATGCCCACCAAGAACGAACAGTCCGATCTGCTGCAGGCGATGTTCGGCCGCAATGGCGATGCGCCCCTGCCGGTGGTGGCACCCGCCACGCCGGCGGAGTGCTTCGATTACGCCATCGAGGCCTGCCGATTGGCGCTCAAGTACATGACTCCAGTGGTGTACCTGTCGGATGCCTTCCTGGCTACCGGTTCCGAGCCCTGGCGCATCCCCGAACCGGCCGACCTGCCGGATATCTCGGTGCCCAACCACGCCGACGCCGCCACCTTCCAGCCCTACGACCGCGACCCTGACACGCTGGCACGTCCTTGGGCCATTCCCGGCACACCGGGCATGGAGCACCGTATCGGGGGCCTGGAGAGTGCTGATGTCACGGGGCAGGTGTCCTATGATCCAGACAACCATCAACGTATGACCGACCTGCGGGCGCGCAAGATCGCGGGCATCGCTGATGACATCCCCGAGCTGGAGGTCTTCGGTCCCGAGCGTGGCGACCTGCTCATCCTCGGCTGGGGCAGCACCTATGGCTCGCTGCGAACCGCCGTCGAGCGTCTGCAGCGTGGTGGCGATGCCGTGGCGCATGCCCACCTGCGCCACTTGAACCCATTCCCGCGCAATACCGGTGCGGTGCTCTCGAGCTACCGCCGCGTGCTCATCCCTGAGGTCAACACCGGCCAGCTGCGGTTGCTCATCCGTGGCCGCTACCTGGTCGATGCGGTGGGCCTCAACCAGGTTCGCGGCAAGCCCTTCCCCGTGCCCGAGATCGTCAAGGCGGCACGGCTGCTCCTTGATGACGAGTGAGGTTCACATGACTGACATCAGTAGCGGGCCTGGGTCCGCAAGCGCGACCGAGCCGTTGCAGCTCACGCGCAAAGACTTCGCCTCCGACCAGGAAGTGCGCTGGTGTCCCGGCTGCGGTGACTACTCCATCCTGGCCCAGACACAGAAGGTGATGCCCGACTTCGGGTACCCACGCGAGAACATCGTGTTCATCAGCGGTATCGGCTGCTCCGGCCGATTGCCCTACTACATGAACACCTACGGCTTCCATTCCATCCACGGCCGTGCGCCGACGCTGGCCACCGGCCTCAAGATCGCGCGGCCAGACCTGATGGTCTGGGTCATCACCGGGGATGGCGACGCGCTGTCCATCGGCGGCAACCACATCCTCCATTCGATGCGGCGCAATGTGGACATCAAGGTGGTGATGTTCAACAACCGTATCTACGGCCTGACCAAGGGCCAGGCCTCGCCGACATCGGAGTTCGGCAAGCGCACCAAGTCCACGCCCGAGGGCACCGTCGACCAGCCGGTCGTGCCGCTATCGGTGGTGCTGGCGGCAGAGGCCACCTTCGTGGCACGGACCATCGACAACTACACCGAGCACATCCAGGAGACGCTGGACGCGGCTGGTCGCCACAAGGGATCAGCGTTCACCGAGGTGTTGCAGAACTGCAACATCTTCAACGACGGTGCCTGGCGGGAGTTCAGCGACCGTGATGTCCGCGACGACCGAGTGCTCCGCCTCAAGCACGGTGAGCCGATGATCTTTGGCAAGGCCCGCGATCGTGGCATCCGCATGAACGGCATCAAGCCGGAGGTCGTGGACTTGGGCAACGGCATCGACGAGTCTGACCTGCTGGTGCATGACGAGACGGATGGCACGCTCGCGTTCATCCTCTCGCGCATGTTCTGGCCGGATTACCCAGTTCCGGTAGGTGTCTTCCGGCGCGTCAAGAGGCCCACCCACCACCAGCTCGTGGCCGGCCAGATCGAGCTTGTCCGGGCCGACAAGGGTGAGGGCCTGCTGCGCGACCTGCTCTTCAGCAGCGACACCTGGGAAGTCTCCTGAGCACTGCGGTACTCGTCCTCGCCGACGACCTGATGTGGTCGACGCGCATCGCTGAAGCCGTGCGTCGTGCCGGAGGTAGTGCCGTCAACCTGCGAAGCGGATTCGAGCTGGCGGTGGCCCTCGAGGCATACGAGCTTGGCGACGTGCGCACCATCAGTGGCGCCATCGTCGACCTGGCGGCGCGTGGTTTCGACGGCATCACGGCCATCGAGAATGTGTCGGCCGCCCGGTTGCCGGTCATCGCGGTCGCGGAGCATGACGACCAGCTCACTCGCAAACGAGCGCTCACGGCCGGTGCCGGACGAGTCTTCTCCTATCGCAAGTTCTTCGAGGACGGCACGCGGCTGGTGGAAGGCTGGCTGACCGCCGACAGGATGAAGGGGTCCTGACGTGACTCATCGGATCAGCCAGGCACGCTACGTGGAACGGCTGGCCGCGGCCCAGGCGGCTCTCCGGGGCGCGGGGGCCACGGCACTCCTGGTCGGGGTCGGGCCCGAGCTGGAGTGGCTGACCGGCTACGTCGCGCATGGCAATGAGCGGCTGAACCTGCTGGTCATCCCCGCGGCTGGCGCCATCGCCTACATCAGTCCACGACTGGAGGCGCCCGCGGCACGAGGAGCCCCAGGCCTGGCGACGGGGTCGGTCGAGCTGCTGACCTGGGATGAGACAGACGACCCCTACCAGTTGTTGCGACCGCTCGTACGCGCTGTCGAGCGGGGGAGATATCTCGTTTCAGACGGCTTGCGCGCGGCCTTCGTGCTGGGCATGCAGGCGGTCGTGGGGAACGCTTCCTGGGGCCTCGCATCGTCGGTGCTGGCACCCATGCGACGCCTCAAGGACGCCGAGGAGATCGGCCTCCTGGGTGCTGCTGCGGCCGCCGCAGATCGAGCCATCGAACGAGTCATCACTGGCCCGCTCATCGGCCGCACGGAGGCAGATGTGGCGCGGGATGTCCGAGCTGCCCTGGTGGAAGAAGGGCACGATACGGCCGAGTTCTGGATCGTGGCATCCGGACCCAACAGTGCCTCGCCGCACCATGAGCCGGGCGGCCGCAGCATCGGTCCCGGTGAGCCGCTGCTGCTCGATATCGGTGGCCGACGGGCCGGCTACTTCTCTGACATCACGCGCACCGTCTGGATCGCCGGCAAGGACGGCTCTGGTCCTGACGCCGGCTTTCGGGCGATCTACGAACTCACTGCAGCTGGGCAGGCTGCCGCTCGCGCCGCCATCCGTCCAGGCGTCAGCTTCGAGGCCATCGATGCGGCGGCCCGCGACGTCATCGCCGCCGGCGGCCATGGCGACCACTTCATGCACCGACTGGGTCACGGCATCGGTCTGGAGGTCCACGAGGAGCCCTATGTGGTCTGGGGCAATCAGGAGCTGGTCGTGGCCGGCAACACCTTCAGCTGCGAGCCGGGCATCTACCTTGAGGGTCGCTACGGCGTGCGCATCGAGGACGCCATGGTCTGCACCCCTGACGGCGGCGACTCACTCAACACGGCACCACGCGAGCTGCGGATCGTGGCGGGCCGCTGACGGCCGACCCGCCCGTCGTGGCGGGCCACTGAGGGTTGGCCCAGCTCGCAGGTAGCCCCCGCGGTCGGGTGTATCATCCGCCGACCGGTCGTCGCCTGGTGTGACGGTCGCGTTGAACCTGACGACTGATCGTGGCGCGTATGGCGCCGGCCGCGACACCGATCAAGGCGGTGATGGCGGGGAAAGACGAAGACATGGCTGACGACACTGGCAGCCGGAATGGCTCGACCTCGAGTCAGGGCTGCACCCAGGCCCAGTTGCGGCGTTTCATCAAGTCGCGCTCCTACATCCCTATGCATGAACTGCGTCGTCGTTTCGCCATCGACGGTCAAGCGGATGACGTGCTCGCCGTCGAGACGCGAGAGCGCCGCTACTGGGCCGGTCTCCCGCCTCGCGAATGCGGCTTCCTGGCCGAACTCGTGGACCGGGGAGAGGTCGGTCTTGAGCTCTGTCATGACCCCTGTGTGGACATGATCATCGGCGTCTACGCGATCAAGCCGGTAGGCCGCTAGGCCCGGTAGCGTCACCGTCATGACGGCTCCCATCAGCGCCCCCGAGCCCATCGAGCTCTCGGTCGGTGTGGAGGGCATGACCTGCGCCTCGTGCGTCAACCGGATCGAGCGCTTCCTGCGCAAGGCCGATGGCGTCACGGCGGCCAACGTCAACCTCGCCACCGAGCGCGCCACCGTGTCGTTGGACCCTACCGTCGCCGGGCGAGCCGAAGTCGTCGCCGCCATCGAAGCCGCCGGCTACGACGTGCGCCCGGAGCGACCATCGGCGCAGACGGCAGCGCTGACACTCGATGATGCCGACCCCGACGCCGACCTGCGCGCTCGCGAGATGCGCGAGCTGGGGCTGCGTGCCCTGGTCTCGGTGGCGGTGGCCGTGGCCATCATGGCGCTGATGCTGTGGCCGGGCGGGCTGGGCATGCCGATGACCCGACTCAACTGGCTGTTGCTCATCCCGGCCACGTTCGTGCAGTTCTGGGCCGGTGGGGTCTTCCTGCGCAATGCGCTGCGCCAGGGGCGCCACGGGACCGTCTCGATGGATACGCTGGTGGCGCTGGGGACCATGGCGGCCTGGGGCTATAGCGTCGTGGTCACGCTGCTGCCGTCGCTGGTGGTCGACGCCGGCATCGAGCCCGTCACCTACTTCGACTCCTCGGCGATGATCGTAGGGCTCATCCTCGCCGGTCGCTGGATGGAAGCCCGTGCCAAGTCACAGGCGAGCGGTGCCGTCGCGGCCCTGGTCGGCCTGGGGGCACGCACGGCCCGGCGCGTGGATGGCGGGACGGAGCTTGACGTGCCTATCGAGGCCATCCGCCCGGGTGACCTGGTGCGCGTACGACCTGGCGAAAAGGTGCCGGTCGATGGCGTCGTCGTCTCGGGCAGCAGCGCCATCGACGAGTCCATGCTCACCGGTGAGCCCTTGCCGATCAGCCGTGGCGTGGGCGATTCCGTGATCGGTGCCACCGTCAACGGCAGCGGCACCATCGTGATGCGTGCGACGCACGTGGGCCGCGATGCGGTCCTGGGCCAGATCGTGCGCATGGTCCGAGACGCCCAGGGTTCCAAGGCACCCATCCAGCGCCTTGCCGACCGCGTCATCGAGTGGTTCGTGCCTGCGGTCATCGCGCTGGCGGCGGTGACCTTCGTGGCGTGGTGGTTGCTGGGGCCGGAGCCGGCGCTGACGCTGGCGTTGGTCTCCGCCATCAGCGTGCTCATCATCGCCTGCCCGTGCGCCATGGGGCTGGCCACGCCGACCGCGGTGATGGTGGGGACCGGGCGTGCGGCCGAAGGCGGCGTGCTCATCCGTGGTGGCGCGGCGCTGGAGATCGCCGGCCGGGTCGATACGGTCATCTTCGACAAGACCGGCACGCTGACCGTGGGCCACCCCGATGTTCGCGCGCTTCGGACGGTGGGTACGATCGACGAGCGTGACCTGTTGGCTCTGGCGGCGGCTGCCGAGCGCGGCTCCGAGCACCCACTGGCCGCCGCGGTCTTGGCCGCGGCCGAGCAGCGCGGGATCGCGGTGGAGGAAGCCACCGATTTCGAGGCCGTCACCGGCCGCGGCGTGCGAGCTCGCGTCGGCGGCGAGGAAGTGCTGGTAGGCAGCGCCGAGCTGCTGCGTGAAGCGGGTGTGACCACGACCGCCCTCGACACGCCGACCACGATTGGTGACACGCCGCAGTCCACCATCCTGGTGGCGGCCGCCGGCGTCGCCATCGGTGCCATCGATATCGCCGACCGCATCAAGCCCGGTGCCGCCGATGCTGTGCGCCAGCTTCAAGCCGCTGGCATCGTGGTACATCTGCTGAGTGGTGACAGCCGCGCTGCGGTCGAGTCCGTCGCGAGTGCGGTCGGCATCGAGCACCTGCGCGCCGGCGTGCGACCCGACGACAAGGCGGCTCACGTGGAGGCCCTGCAACGCGCCGGACACCTTGTCGCGATGGTCGGTGACGGCATCAATGACGCGCCAGCGCTGGCAAGAGCTGACGTGGGCATCGCCATCGGTACTGGCACGGACGTGGCCATGGAGGCATCGGACATCACCCTGGTAGGTGGCGACCCGCGGTTGGTGGGGGTGGCCATCGGCATCTCCTCGGGGACGCTTGGTGTCATCCGCCAGAACCTCGGCTGGGCCTTCGGCTACAACCTCATCCTTATCCCGGTGGCGATGGGCTTGTTGTATCCGTTCTTCGGTCTTCGACTCGACCCCATCCTCGCGGCGGCTGCGATGGCCTTCAGCTCGGTGAGCGTGGTGGCGAACTCACTGCGCCTTCGTAACCTGCCCTTGCTCCCGCCCCGGGTGCAGACTTGATAGGGTGAGTAGTGTGCTGAGCGACCATCGTGCCCAGATCCGCCGCCGCAGCCTTGCGACCTCCCTGTTCGTGTTGCTGCTGGCGTTCATCTCTTCCGCGTGTATCACCGTCGAAGGCGACTCCCAACAGGCGACACCGCCGACAGCTGGGCCGGCTACGCCAGGGACCTCGCCGACCACGGCACCGCTGGCCACCCCGACCCCGCAACCCACCCCAGCGCCCACGCCCCAACCGGTGGAGGCAGAAGTCGTGGCCTTCATGCCCTATTGGCTCATGGGCGACGCGGCGCAGACGCTCGACACCGACCTGGTGACCATCGCCGCCTTCCACAGCATCGAGGCCTCAGGAGATGGCCGACTGGTGAAGAAGAAGCCATCCGGAGATGTCCCGCCCGGCTGGGCGACGCTCGACGGCGATGCCTTCGCGGAGGTCAAGTCGAGCCTTCAGGATGCGGGTGTCAAGGTCGTCCCGGTCATCGCACGCCAAGGCTGGACCGAGGGCACGCGCGATCGCGCGGTGACCCTGCTCAGCAAGCCCAAGACCCGTCGTGAGCTGGCTGGGCGTATCGCGGCCTTCGTCTCCGAGCGTGGGTTCGATGGCGTCAACCTGGACTTCGAGCCCCTGCCGGCGGCCGTCTCGGACGACTACAGCGCCTTCGTCCGCGAGGTCCGGGCGGCTCTCGACGCGGTCGACCCTGACCTGCACCTCAGCATCGACGTCATGTCCGGCCTGGAGAACTACGACCTGGCGGCGCTGACCGCGGACGACGCTGCAGACCTCGCGGTCATCATGGGCTACAACTACCGCACCGATGGCTCGGCGGTGGCTGGGTCGACGGCTCCGCTGATCGACCCTGAGAGCGGCGATCTCAGCAGCAGCGTCGAGGGGGCCCTGGCGCAGGTGTCGCCAGAGGCACTCGTGCTGGGACTGCCGTGGTACGGACGAGCGTGGTCGACGCAGACCGACGAAGCGCGCTCCCCCGTTCGCAGCGGCAACGGCATCGACGGATCCACGGAGGCGACCTATGCGCAGGCCGTGGACATCGCGGCGGGGTCCGGCCGGCGCTACGAGCCTGAGCAGGCATCGGCCTGGACGACGTACGCCAACAAGCAATGCTCAAGCTGCCCGCCGACCTGGCGTCAGCTCTGGTACGACGATCCCGATAGCTTCGGTACCAAGATCGACTTGGCACTCGATCAAGGCCTTGCTGGTGTCGGCATCTGGGCAGCAGGCATGGAGGGTGGCCGCGGGGAACTGTGGTGGGCGTTGCGTGACAGACTGCGGCCCCGCATCGATGAGACGCCGCCGTTCGGGTCCCCGGCGCTTGACCCGGAGGCACTCAGCCGAGGTGAGGTCGATGGCCGCAGCGTCGTCATCGGCAGCGCGCCGCTGCGGTTGCTTGGCGCCGCCGACGATCCCGGTGGCAGTGGTTTGGTACTGGCGCGCATCGGCCTCACCGACGAGGTGGACGCCGAGGGCATGCTCGTGACCGGCCGCAACTATCCGGCGGTCGACCGCATCGACTTTCCGCTCGGAGACGAATCGACCGGGGGCTCGGCCGTGGACGGTCCACGCTCGCTCCACGTGCAGTGGCGCGACTTGGCCGGCAATTGGTCGGTCCCGGTGGTCATCGAAGCGTATGTCCTCGATCCCGTCGCTACGGAGACTCCCGACGACCTGTAGCCCGGAGCTGACCTACAGCGAGCTGGCCCACAGCACAGAGCGGACCTATCGCGTCAGCCGACCTTTGGCCCGGCGCTGGTCAGGTCGGCTGGCTCGGCGACCTTGTGCAGCACCAGGAAGTGCGACAGGCCGAACTGATGCAGTGGCGTGTGCTCGACGACGTACAGGGCCCGCCGCAGGAAGGCGCCCAAGCGAGCGTGCCGTGCGCTGATGTTGTCGAACCCCGGGTAGATGGCGCGATGCTGGACCAGCCGCACGGGCTGTCCCACGAAGAGTCGCTCGATGCCCTTCATCGTATAGGCGCGCACATGCGGTGCGAACCGGTCGCGCAACGGATCGGGTAGCCAGTTGATCAAGGGGATGTTGCCGAACACATAGCGCTGCCCGAAGTAGGCGCCGTGTGTCTCGAAGGGGTACAGCCGATTTGGCGCGAAGGCCACGATGTACCCACCGGGCTTGGTCACTCGGACCATCTCCGCGGCGGTAGCGTGGTCGTCCCCGACGTGCTCGATCACTTCATTGGAAAAGACCAGGTCGAAGT
Organism: uncultured Chloroflexia bacterium; assembly: GCA_963814315.1. Lineage (GTDB taxonomy): Bacteria > Chloroflexota > Limnocylindria > Limnocylindrales > CSP1-4 > JAFMJV01. Next base: position 1,267,194 of record CAWFCG010000003.1, on the reverse strand, counting down.
GGTCATCAGGGTAGGGGAGGTCTTCGCCCACCGCAAGCGCGATGTTGGGCAGCCGGGCGCTCGCCTCCGCGACGCGTTCCGGCTCGATCTCGATGCCGTGGACATCTTCGCTGTACTGGCGGAAGCGTTGCATGTACGTGCCGATGCCGCAGCCCACATCGAGTATCCGCGCCCCCTCAAGATCCACGAACTGGCGAACCATCTCCAGCCGTCGGTCCTGGCCATATCGCCAGGAGTAGCTGGGCCGGCCGCGCTCGATGGACGTGGCGGATGTCTGTTCGGGCTGCTCTGTCATCGCCCGCAACGGTACGGCACCGGCGGCGGCTCTGCCGGCCGCTCGTCACCCACGCACACGGCCCAGAGTCGGTAGCATCGGGGCATGGGCCGATCACGACCACTCGAGGGCGCCTTCCGCTATCGCCATCCCATCGAGATCCGCTACAACGACACTGATGCATTGGGCCACGTCAACAATGCGGTCTACTTCTCCTATCTTGAGATGGCTCGGGGCGGCTACTACACCGAGGTGGTCGGTCATCCCTTCGGTACCGGGCCTGATGCTGACAAGCGCACGTTCGTCATCGCTGAGGCACACATCACCTACCGCCAGCCAGCCTTCTTCGGTGAGCCCATCAGCTGTGCCGTGCGCGTCGGCTGGACCAGCCGCTCGGCATTCGGTCTCGAGTACCGTGTGGAGGCCGCTGCGTCGGGGCTGGGCATCGCACGCACCATCGCCGACGGCTCGACGGTGCAGGTGTTCTATGACCTGCGGCGTGGGCGCCCCATGCGGATGCCCCACGACCTCTTGGCCGACCTGACCGCATACGAAGGTCACGAACTTCCGGGGCGCCCGGCGGCGGGCAGCTGATGGCACTTGCGGCGGCCGAGGGATACCGGCGGACCACTTCAGGAGACAGCGAGATACATCGACCCGTTTCACCCACCGGGCGGGTCATCGGTCGGAGCACGGTCTCCAGAACCCCGCTGCTCCGTCACTTCACCCACCGGGCGGGTCATCGGTCGGACGACTCCAGTCGTCGAGGGATACCGGCGGACGCAGTCTGGGGCACACATCGACTCGGCGTTCGAGTCGTCAGATGATCGTTCGACTACGCCTCGAAGCGGCCGAAGACGGCGACCGCGTTCTGCCCACCGAAGCCGAAGCCGTTGACCATGACCGTGTCGACCGTGGCCTGTCGTGCCACGTTGGGCACGTAGTCCAGGTCGCACTCGGGCAGGTCGGGATGGTCCAGGTTGATGGTCGGAGCGATGACGCCATCGCGGATGGCGCCGATGCCGACCAGTGCGGCGACCGCCCCTGCACCACCAAGCAGGTGGCCCACCATCGACTTGGGTGATGACACCGCCACCTTGTAGGCGTGGTCGCCAAGGGCGGCCTTGATGGCCCGGGTCTCGGTGGCATCGTTGAGCGGTGTGCTGGTGCCATGCGCGACCACGAAGTCGACCTCGTCGACGTTCACCTCGGCATCGGCCAGCGCCTTCCGCATCGCCATGGTGGCGCCCCGGCCGGTAGGTTCGGGGGCCGAGATGTGGAAGGCATCCGCGGTGAGCGCGGCGCCCAGCAGCTCGGCGTGGATGGTGGCGCCGCGCCGCATGGCGTGCTCGGCCGTCTCGATGACCATGACGCCGGCGCCCTCACCGAAGAGGAAGCCGTCGCGGTCGCGATCGAACGGACGCGAGGCCTTCTCCGGCTCATCGTTGCGCTTCGACAGAGCGCCCATGTTGGAGAGGGCGGCAAAGCCCATCTTGAGCAACGGCGCCTCAGTACCACCGGCGATGACCACGTCGACCTCGCCACGCTCGATCATGCGCAGCGCGTCGAGGAAGCAGATGATGCTGGACGCGCAGGCGGCGACCTGCGTGATCACGGGGCCGGTAAGCCCATACTCCATCGATAGCAGACAGGCCGCCATGGAGCCCGAGAGCGCCGGGATGGCAAAGGGGCTGACGAAGCGAGGGCCACGGGTGTTGGTGATGTCATGCCCCATGATCACCTGCTCGAGGCCACCACCGGAGGTGTTGAGCGCGACCGCCACACGGTCGCGCTGCTCGGGCGTCCACTCGGAGAAGTCCAGCCCTGAGTCGGTCACGGCCTCCTTGCCGGCGGCCATGCCCAAGTGGATGAAGCGACTCATGCGTCGCGCCATCTTGGGGTTCATGCCGGTAGCCGGGTCGAAGCCCTTGACCTCAGCGGCGATTCGGACATCGAGGTCTGAGGCGTCGAAGTGCGTGATAGGCCCGCCCCCGCTTACCCCAGCCTGTGCATTGGCCCAGAAGGTCCGGTGGTCGTTGCCGATGGGCGTGACCGCGCCGACGCCGGTGATGACGGCACGACGTGATGGATCGGTGTTGGGCACGGTGGTATGAGCTCCTGCTGTGGGCTGCTCTCGATCGTAGCGGACATGACCGCGATCGTTCCTGCCGCCCGGCTTGGCTCGGCGTCAGTCGCCGAGGTAACGTTTGAAGATGATGGCGCCGTTGTGGCCGCCAAGCCCGATGTTGTCGCTCATGGCGTAGCGGATCTCCTGCTCGCGTGCGTCACCGCTGATGACGTTGATGTCGATCTCGGGGTCGGGCTCCAGGTAGTTCTGCGTCGCGGGGACCACCTGGTGGTGGACCGAAAGGGTAGTGAAGACGGCTTCCACCGCGCCGGCGGCGCCCATGAGGTGGCCGGTCATCGACTTGGTGCCGCTGACCCCGACCTCCTTGTAGCGGTCGGGGAAGACCGCCTGGATCGCCTGTGCCTCTCGCAGGTCACCGAGTGGCGTGGAGGTGCCGTGCGGGTTGATCATGTCTATCTCGTCACGGGGTACCCCATGGCGTTCGAGGGCCATCTCCATGGCTCGGCGCACGCCGTCGCCCTTGTCCACCGGCTGGATGAGGTCCCAGGCGTCGGCCGCGTTGCCGTAGCCCACCACCTCCGCGTAGATAGTCGCGCCTCGCGCCTTGGCGAGCTCAAGGTCCTCGACGATCATGGCGCCGGCACCCTCGCCCAGCACGAAGCCATCACGGCTGCGGTCGAACGGTCGCGAGATGTCGCTCAAGGGGCGTCCTTCGCGCGGGGTTCCCATGCCACGCATGTTGGAGAAGCCGACGTAGGCGACCTCGTACAGGGGTGTCTCGGTGGAGCCACAGATGGCAGCGATGTAGTCGCCCCGGCGGATGCCTTCAGCCGCCTCGCCGATGTTGTGTGTGCCCGTCGAGCAGGCTGTCACGATGCACATGTTGGGGCCCTTGGCTCCGAGCTCGATGGCGATCTGACCGGACGCCGTGTCGGGCAGCATGTTGGCGATGAAGAAGGGGCTGACGGCCTTGCCGCCGCGCTTGTCGTAGGTCTCGATGGCATCCTGCATGAGGCGCGGTCCACCCACACCGGAGCCGAAGATCACGCCCACGTCGCCGGCATTCTCGTCGGTGATCTCGAACCCTGAATCGACCATGGCTTGCTTGGCCGCAGCCACACCGAAGACGACGTTCTTGTCTGTGCGACGCACGGCCTTGAAGTTCATCCAGGCATTGGGATCGAAGTCGTTGACCTCACCGGCCGCGTGGCAATCGGTCACCTCGGGATCCCAGCGTGTGATCCGCTGCAGGCCGGAGTTGCCGGCCAGGAGGTTCCCCCAGGCGGTCGCGATGTCGTTGCCGACAGGGCTGATGATGCCGAGGCCCGTGACGGCGACACGGCGGTTGTAATCAGGGCGGCGCATGGTTGCTGGGTGTTCTCCTGTTCGGGATGCTAGGCGGGCAGCTGGAGGCCGCTCTCGGTGGTGATGTCGTCGATGGCGACGGTCGTCGCGCCCGGGACGATGCGTTTGACGAGGCCGGTGAGGACCTTGCCGGGGCCGACCTCGATGAACATGTTGGTGCCCCCGGCAACCATGGTCTGGACGGCCGTGACCCAGTCAACGCCCCGTGTCAGGTGATCCACCAGCTCGTCGCGACAGGCCTCGCCGTCAGAGAGCGCGATGGCGTCGGCATTCGCTAACAGCGGCGCGCTGGGAGCCATGAAGGTGATCTCCGCGAGGGCCTTGCGCATCTCGTCGGCGGCTTCGGCCATGAGCACCGAGTGTGCGGCCACGCTGACGGGCAGCATCATGCCACGACGCGCACCCAAGCCCTTGGCAGCGCCGGCCGCGGCCTCGACCGCGGCTCGTTGGCCGCTGATGACGATCTGTCCGGGCGAGTTGCGATTGGCCACCGTGATGATGCCGTGCTCCGCACCGAGCGCGACCAACTCGTCGATATGCTCGTCGGGCAGGCCGATGATGGCGGCCATCGCGCCATCGGCCGATGACGTTTGCATCACGCGTCCGCGTTCACGCACCAGCCGGATGGCGTCGCCGAGGTCGAGCACGCCGGCGGCGACCATGGCGCTGTACTGGCCCATCGAATGACCCGAGAAGTAGGCCGGTGGGCCGAACGGGGACGGTGCTGAGTCGAGGGTCGCCTCCAGGGCGCGATGGGCCGCGATGGACGCGGCCAACAGTGCCGGCTGGGCATTGACGGTCAGGTCCAGTCGCTCGGCCGGACCCTCCCAGGCCAGTCGCGAGATCGACTCGCCAAGGGCATCGTCAGCCTGCTGCCAGACGGCGGCTGCCTGTGCAGAGGCAGCCGCGAGCCCCTTGCCCATGCCGACCGATTGCGAACCCTGTCCTGGGTAGATGTAGGCAGGCACCAGGAGATGCTCCTTGTGATCCTCGACTGAGCGCCGGCGTCGTCTTTGGGCGCGAGGCGGTCCGCGCACCGTCGCGCGTGCCTCGAACCGTAACAGGAGATGAGCCCATCCCCCACAAATCATGTGCAATCATGCACCTATGGATGAGGACCTACTCTCACCGGTCGTCCAGGCCGCGCGTGACGAGTTGCAGAACCCCCGGATGCTATCCGACCGCATCGCGGTGGGGCGCGCGTTGTGGCGTGAGCTCGTCATCGGCTTCGCGCACCAGCTGGGATCGCTCGATATCGGCTTCACGCAGCTGGCGGCGTTGTACGCGGTGGCTGGACCAGTCACCCTGACCGTCGGTGACTTGGCCGAGCAGCTGAACAGATCGCCATCAGCGACGAGCCGGCTGGTGGCTGAGCTCGTCGCAGGAGGCTACCTGGAGCGACGTGAGGAAGTCGCGGACCGGCGACAGCGAGTGCTGGCCCTGACAGCTGACGGCCACGCGCTTCTCGCTGCGGTCGACCGTGCCCGCGCCGACCAGTTCCTTGCCGTGGTGCGTCCCATGCCCATGTCCGAGCGAGCACTGGTGGCCATGGGCGTGGCGGCCCTGGCGCATCACGCGGTCACGCAACGGGGCGGCCTGCGCCGTGGGGCCAGTCGGGACTGAGCGGCAGGGGGCTCGCGCCGGGGACTTGAGCCCCTGGCTGGCGCATGCACGGCAGGGGCTCGCCAGCACGCTATTCAGGCTCGTTGTAGTCTGCCACTCGAGAGGGATGAGAACCAAAGATCGAGCCCTGTAGGAGGGAAACGCCATGGTCGTCAAGCGAAGACTCCTGCTGGCCATCGCCTCAGCCCTGACGCTGGTGATGACCGCTGCTGCACCCATGATGGCTGCGTCGTACAAGGAAGCGATGCCCCGTCCCTTGCGTCAGGCAGGCCTGTTGCGCGTCAAGGACATCGCCGCCAACGGCGGTACGCGTGCCGGTGCGGTCGTGGCCGTAGGCTGGCATGAATCCAGTGGCCCCGGCCAGCTGTACCTGGCGTTCAGCCTCAATGGCGGCCGGGACTATCGCCGCACCAATGGCAAGCTCCGTCAGTACCGGGTGGTGGGCGATCCCAAGCTCGGCCTATCGCTGGCTGTTTGTGGTGGACGCGTCTGGGCCGGCTCCACCTACCGGGAGCCTTCCGGTGGTGGTTCCCGTGTGTTCATGACCAGTCGCACCGTCGGCGGTGGCGCGGCGCAGGCCTTCCTCACGCCGTCCGATGGCCGTTCCGTTCGGGACGTCTCAGTCGCCTGTGCTGGCAAGGACTTGCTGGCCATCGGGTGGCTGGAGAAGAAGGCCGGCAAGTACCGTGCGCGTCTGGTCATGCGCAGCATGGAGCCGCTCGGAATGCCTCCCGCCATCGAGAAGAAGTTCAAGCTCGGGGCGGCCGACTACAGGGGCGGTCTTGCGGTCGCAGCCACGCCTGAGGCGGCCTTGGCGTCCTACGTCCGCAACGGCGACTTGCGAGTCAAGCGGTTCGCCGTCGACGCCGCAGATCATTCGGTCATCAAGCCCGGTCCTTCGAAGGTCGTTGCCAACAGTGACATCCAGGGACCGCAGCTGGCCGCCCGCGGCAACAACGTCGCACTCGGATTTAGCGATGCCGGCAAGGTGAGGGCGAAGCTCAGCTCCGATCTCGGGGTCACGTTCGACAAGAGCGCGAAGCTCGTTGGCTCCGGGTCCGTCGCCAAGCCCTCGCGAGTCTACTCAGCCGACGTGATCGGTGACCGTGTCGTCTTCGAGGTCAGTGCCAAGAAGAAGGGCGGGGCCATCCCGCAGCGAGTCGAGTCCATGAACGGTGGTGATACCTGGCGCAACAGCACGTTCGGTCACGATGGCGCGCGAGTCGGTGCGCTGCTCAAGACGAGTGGTCAACCTCCGCTGCTCATGGAGGCATGGCACAACAACGCCAAGGCACCCAAAGCAGACACGCTCCGCGCCAAGTACGAGCAGCCGTAGCGACCCATCGCCTGACGTTTCACCGGCTGAGGCAGACCTCCAGTGTCGGGGTAGGCCTGGAGCCGACTTGGGCTCGGGCCTTTCCCGCGGCCTCGCCGGCTGGCGGAACATCGGGGCGAACAGCGCGACTGCCAGGATGGTGAAGGTCAGGCTGGCCACGACCAGCACCACGGTGTCGCCGATGGCGGCAGCGGGGTCATCGCGGGCGATCTTGACCGGTGCCATCGCCGTCACCGAGGGTGGTACGGGGGCGAACCAGCCGACCACGCCGTAGTGCGCCTTGGTGGCCCACGTCCGGCACGCCAGTAGCCCCACCGCTGTGGCCAGCGTGAGCGGCACGAAGATGCTCAGGTCCAGTAGGTAGATCGACCACATCATCGATCGCGCCATTGAACGGCCCCACCCAGCGCGGGCCGACGAACATCGCCAGCAGCGTGGCCACGACTGCCCAGCCACGCGAGCGCGGCTGCAGTCGGTCGGCATCGACAAGCCTCCAGGCGCCTGATGAGCAGCACGCCGCTGAGGACGAATCCGGCGAGGTGGAAGATGACAGCGGGTCCGTAGGTCATGTACTGGGGGCCGACGATGTACTTGCGCCAGCATGTAGGCGGCGTAGCCGCGCTATGGGTTGGATGGCAGGCCCTGTCAAGTCGATCGCGTCGCCTGCAGTGGTGGGACAGCCATCCCGCCACGATCAACTGGGCAGCGACTTCGTCTGGCTCGGATCCATGGACACGAGGGAGACCATCAGCCTGGACGAGCCGGCATGGTGACGCCTCACCATCCTCACCTTTCTGTCGGTCGCTGGACTGGCGCCCGGGGTGCTAGCGACCAACCCTGGGGCTCTCGGCCCGCGGGCGTTCGGTCCGACCCGCCGGGCGGGTCATCGGACGGAGCTTCGGAGCGACGGTCGTTCTACCCATGGGTGGATCAACCGACGGCGCAAGCGGTCGCTCTACCCACCCGGGGGCATGGGACGACGACTCGATGGGCCGCTGCGGTCTCTGGCTCTGCTGGTTCACCCGTGGGGCGGTTCAACGGCGACTCGGTGGCGCCGAGCGTGCTGGGACATCCTGGCACGCGGTGGCCTGGACCCTATGGCACGGGGCGAGTGGACCTCTACTTCGGGCCCACCAGTGTGGGCGCGCACCCACCGCCAGTCCGGTTGGCGACCACACCCGGGGCCGACCATCCCTCGCACGCGAAGCTGCAGTGCCCGAGATCGGGCGCGAGGCTCCGGGCGAGGGTCGGTGGCTGTCAGCGAGGGTTGGTCGTGGCGCCTTCGCTGGCCGAGCTGACCAAGGCCGCGTACTTCGCCATGACACCCCGCGTGTAGTGCGGTTCAGGTGCCACCCAGCGTGAGCGACGGGACTCCAACTCGGCGGAGTCGACTTCCAGGTCGAGCGCACGGCGATCAACGTCGATGGTAACGGTGTCGCCCTCTACGACCAGGGCGATGGGCCCACCCAGCGCCGCTTCGGGCGCGACGTGGCCGATCATCAGGCCGCGGGTCCCGCCGCTGAAGCGACCATCCGTGAGCAGTGCGATGGTGCCGCCCAGCCCCTCACCGACGATGGCTGCGGTGATGCCCAGCATCTCCTGCATGCCGGGTCCGCCGACCGGGCCCTCGTAGCGAAGCACGACGACATCACCGTCCTTGATGTGGCCGGCCTTGACGGCGGCGAAACAGGCGCTCTCGGAGTCGTACACCCGGGCTGGTCCACTGAAATGGCGTCGCTCATGACCGGCCAGCTTGATGACGCAGCCGTCAGGCGCCAGCGTGCCGTGCAGGATGGCCAGGCCGCCGGTGACCTTGATGGGGTCGTCGATGGACCGAAAGACGTCCTGCCCGGGCGTCTCCTGCACCTGCGCCGCGATGTCTGCTAGCGACTGGCCTGTGACCGTGGACGCCTCGCCGTGCATCAGGTCGCGCTTGAGCAGCTCCCTGATGACGATACCGATACCGCCGGCGTCATAGATATCGGCGGCGGCATAGCGGCCGCCAGGCCGCAGGTCACCGATGGTCGGAGTGCGTGCGGCGATGTCATGGAAGTCGTCGATGCTGAAGTCGATGTCGAACTCGTGGGCGATGGCCAGCATGTGCAGCACCGCATTGGTGGAACCACCGGTCGCCGCCACGCCGGCGACGGCGTTATCGATCGAATCCCGGGTGACCAGGCTACTCGGCCGGACGTCGCGCCGCACCAGGTCCATGACCAGCTCGCCACACTGCCGCGCCGCATCGTCCTTGGCCGGATCCTCCGCGGGGATGCCGTTGAGTCCGGCTGGTGAGAGGCCCATGAACTCAAGGCACATGCTCATCGTGTTGGCCGTGAACTGGCCACCACAGGCTCCCGCTCCGGGGCAGGCAGCCTCCTCGATGTCGTACAGCTCCTGGGCGCTGATCTTGCCGGCGTTGTAGGCGCCGATGGCCTCATAGACGCTGACCACGTCCTGGGCCTCGCCCTTGTACGTTCCCGGGTAGATGGTGCCGTTGTACAGGATCACGCTGGGGATGTCGAGTCGGGCCACAGCCATGGCCGCCCCGGGATTGGTCTTGTCGCAGCCCGACAGGATGACGAGGCCATCGAAGAGGTGCCCGCGGGCAACCAGCTCGATCGAGTCCGCCACCACCTCGCGGCTGACCAGGGAGGCCTTCATGCCCTCGGTGCCCATGGCCACGCCGTCGGAGACGGCGATGGTGTTGAACTCCATGGGCGTGCCGCCAGCCGCGCGGATGCCCTCTTTCACGAACTCCGCCAGGCGACGCTGGTTGAGATTGCACGGCATCGTCTCGATCCAGGTCGTGGCCACGCCGACGATGGGCTTGGCAAGGTCTCCGTCGCTGAAGCCGACGGCCTTGAGCATGGCGCGCGCGCCAGCGCGGTCGGGTCCGTCAGTCAGCGCCGCAGAGTGGCGTTTCGCGGCGTCGCTGGGCTGGTCATAGGGCAGGGACATGGCGTCGGTCTCCTGGCGTGGCCGCGGTCAGGCGGCGTCGATGGGTCGGGTGTCGATACGGGCGGGGTGGTCAGCTTCCCAGGTGTCGATGGCCGCCCTACGGTCGAGCAGCCAGCCGATCTCATCCTTGCCCTCCAGGAGCATCTCGCGTGCGAAGGGGTCGACGTCGAAGGGCACGTCCTGATCGTCGGGTAGATGCACCACGAGTGCCTCGAGATCGACCGTGACCTGCAGGTCACGGTCGGCTGTGAACTGGTCGAATAGCTGGCGATGCGTGTCCTCGTCGACGACGATCGGCAGCAGGCCGTTCTTCAGTGAGTTGCTGCGGAAGATGTCCGCGAAGCTCGTGGAGATGATGGCCCGGATGCCCCACGAGGTCAGTGCCCAGGGGGCATGTTCGCGCGAAGAGCCGGCTCCGAAGTTGTCGCCCGCGAGCAATACCTGGCGGCCTTGCATGCGCAAGTCGTTGATGACGAAGTCAGGGCGAGGTTCACCCTTCTCGTCATAACGCCAGTCGTAGAACAGTGCGTCGGCGAGGCCGGATTTCTCGGTGGTCTTGAGGAAGCGCGCGGGGATGATCTGGTCGGTATCGATGTTCTCGGCGGGCAGCGGGATGACGGCACTGGTGAAAGTGCTGAATGGTTCGGCCATGGTTACTTCCCTCCCACCACGACCGGATCGCGGTCGAGGAGTACGCGCGGATCGCTGACGACGCCCGTCAGTGCCGTGGCGGCGGCCGTCAGCGGCGAAACCAGGAAGGTGCGCGCACCCTTGCCCTGCCGCCCTTCGAAGTTGCGGTTGCTGGTGCTGATGATGTACTCGCCGGGGTCGCCCTGGTCACCGTTCATGGCGATGCACATGGAGCAGCCGGCCTCTCGCCAGTCGGCGCCGGCGGCACGGAAGATGTCGGCAATGCCCTCCTGCTCTGCCTGGATCTTCACCGGCTGCGAGCCGGGCACGACCATGACGCGGATGCCGCTCGCGAACTGGCGGCCTTTCACTAGCTCCGCTGCCTGGCGCAGGTCGCTGATACGGCTATTGGTGCAGGAGCCGATGAAGACGGTATCGACCCTGTGACCCAGTAGCGGCTCGCCCGGCTGCAGGTCCATGTAGGCGAGCGCCTTCTCCAGCGTGCGGCGTTCCTGATCGCTGCCGGCGTCGTCGGGTCTGGGAACGCGCTCGGTGATGCCCATGCCCATTCCCGGGTTGGTACCGTACGTGATCATCGGCTCCAACTTGTCGGCATCGATGGTGATCGACTTGGAGTAGCTGGCCCCGGGGTCACCGGGGAGGCGACGCCAGTGCTCGACGGCCTGGTCGAAGGCCTTGCCTTGTGGTGCGTGCGGTCGGCCAGCGACGTACTCGAAGGTGGTGTCATCGGGTGCCATGAGGCCGGCTCGCGCGCCGCCCTCGATGGACATGTTGCAGATGGTCATGCGCTGCTCCATCGTCAGCGCCTCGATGCCCTCGCCGCTGAACTCGAAGACGTGCCCGGTGCCTCCACCGACGCCGATCCTCGAGATGAGGTTGAGGATGATGTCCTTGGATGTCACGCCTGGGGCCAGCCTGCCATCGACTTGGACCTGGTACGTCCTCAAGGGCCGCTGCAGCAGCGTCTGGGTCGCCAGCACCATCTCCACCTCGCTGGTGCCGATGCCGAAGGCCAGCGCGCCGAAGGCGCCGTGTGTGGCGGTATGTGAATCGCCGCAGACGATGGTCATGCCCGGCTGGGTCAGGCCCAGCTCGGGGCCGATGACGTGGACGATGCCCTGGCGGTCTGAGCCGAGCGCATAGAGCGGGATGCCGAACTGCTCACAGTTGGATTGCAGCTTGGCCAGCTGGTAGGCGCCCTGCTGGTCGAGGATCGGCAGGGAGCGATCGTGGGTCGGCGTGGAGTGGTCGGCCGTGGCGATAGTGCGCTCGGGGTGACGTGCGCCGAGGCCGCGGCGTCGCAGGCCCTCGAAGGCCTGAGGGCTGGTCACCTCGTGGATGAGATGGAGATCGATACCGATGACGGTGGGAGCGCCAGGCTCCTCATGGACGACGTGATCGTCCCAGATCTTCTGGACCAGAGTGCGCGGGGCACGGGCATGTTCGGACATGTTCGGAGCGTAGCAGAGGCGCGAGCTGCGCCGGTCGGCTGATGTGATGGTGTGGCGTGAGGGCCTGGCCGTGAAGAGCTCTTGGGTTTGGTGCGGAGGTCCCGATTCAGCGGTAGAGCTCGGGTCGTGGGCCGACCGAGACGGCCTCGCGATGGCCGGTCTGGAGGGCACGCACGAGGGCCTCCGCGACTACCGTGGCGGCGTAGCCATCCCACGAACTGGGGGAGGGTTCGGAACCGCCGATGTCGTCCACCCAGTGGCTGATCTCGGCATCGTAGGCCGGCCTGAAGCGTGTCAGCCAGTCCGGCGGGAGTCCCTGCTCGGCAGCGGTGTCGGTCGTCACGAGTGCATGTGGCCCAGCGCCCATGGAGACGTAGCCCTTCTCACCGAGGACCTCGCAGCGGACGTCGTAGCCATAGCCGGCATTGGCGAAGACCTCGACGTCGACACGAGCACCATGCCTAGCCTCCAGTCGCACCAGCACCGGGTCAGCCAGCTGGTGGCTGACACTAGGCCGGTGTCGCGGCTTTTCCAGAGCCACGCTGACGATCTCCTCGCCCAGCAGCCAGCGCGCCACGTCGATCTCGTGGACCACCGTGTCGGTGAGCGTCTGGCGAGTGTGATGGGTCGCTGGCACCGACGGATTGCGGTGGATGCAATGGATGACCAGCGGCGTACCGATGGTGCCGGCGTCCACGGTGTCCTTCAGGCGGCGGTACTCAGGATCGAAGCGGCGCATGAAGCCGACGGTGGCGTAGCGGCGGCCGGCGGCGATCTCGGCGTCGAGGACGAGCTCGCAGCTGGCGACCGTGATACCCAGAGGCTTTTCGGTGAGTACAGGCTTGCGGGCCTCGATGCAGGCCAGCACGAGGGGGACGTGGGTCCCGGTGAGCGAGGCGATGATGACGGCGTCCACCGCGGGGTCCTCGATGAGCGACTGATCGCTCCCGGCCACTTGGGCACCGCACTCGTCCGCGACCGCCCGCGCGGCGTCGCCGTCGAGATCGTGTACCGTCACCAAGCGGGCCTTGTCGCCCAGCGATGCGATGCGGCGGGCGTGGTCTGCGCCCTGCTTGCCGGTGCCGATGATGCCGATGCCAACCACGTCGTCACCTCCTGGTGCTTGGGGAGTGGGAGAGTGCTGGTGTCGTCCACATTGTGCCCGTTCGCCGTTCGACCGGCGCTTGACGTCGATGCCTCGTGGTATCAGCGCCGGCTCACCAGCCGGGTGGCAGCTCAGCGGCTGACGGAGATGCCGCGTGGTGGCTCCCGCCGTAGTCGAGCTTGTCCGTTCACGACATCGCACCAGATGATGGCTGCCCCAGGCCAACCGTGATCTTCCACCAGTGCCGCGTGCGCATCCGCCGTTCGAGCCGGGACAGCGGCACCGATCGTCTGTGCGAACTCGGTGACCACCGCGCGTCCATCGGGTCGATCGCAGAAGTAGCGGTCGAGACACCGGTCGACCTCGTCCTTGCGCGAGCGCCTCGGCCTTGGTCCCAGACCAAGGAGGACTTGCAGCGGATCGGCCACCACCATCGGGCAAGCGCCGACAGGACCAACGGCCGTGCTGGACACGAGGCTGCCGAAGCGTGTACAGTCGTGCCATATCTCTCCAGAGAAGGAGCGTTTTTCGCAGATGGGCCAGACCGAACGGCAGCGCAATCTTGTCGCGATCGCGGTTCGCGGTGACGGCACGCGTGTGCATGTGCGCCTGTCCCAGCCTGTAGAGGTATCCCTTCTTGGCAAGCTCGAGGCCATCGCCCTCGAGCTTATCGGCCTGATTACCGGCTCCCGGTGGGAGCCTGGGAGTAGGCGGAGATAGCGCCGCGAGGCGCGACGGACGTCGAACCACCCAGGACCCTCGCCGGGAACGGCGAGGGTCTTTGTTGTGTCGGAGACCTTGAACGTGATCACCTAGGGAAGGGCAGCACCCATGACCAGCACGAAGACGAAGGCTGCGGCGGCACCGCCGATCAAGCAGGGCGGGCCTATCGCCACCGCTACCGATGCCTCGGCCGAAAGCGGGCCCAAGGGCGTCAACGGGACCAAGAAGGCCAACGGCACCGCCTCGGCTGCCGAACCCCGGACCCGCGGGCGACACCTGCCCAATCCGGGTACCGCTGAGACGGCGGCGGTGGAAAAGGCACGCGCCGAAATGTTGCACCAGGCACGCATCGAGCATCGCACCCGCATCGGCGCCGATGCGCTCTGCCAAGCGCTCATCCACCAGGGGGTGGACGTCATCTTCGGCTATCCCGGCGGGGTGATCCTGCCGCTCTACGACGTCTGGGCTGACTACCCCGAGCTGCGTACCATCCTCGTCCGCCACGAGCAGGGAGCCGCGCATGCTGCTGATGGCTACGCCCGGGCCAGCGGTCGAGTCGGCGTCTGCCTGGGGACGTCCGGTCCCGGTGCCACCAACCTCGTGACCGGCATCGCCACCGCACAGCTCGACTCGGTGCCGATGGTGGCGCTGACCGGCAACGTGCCCGGCGCACTGCTGGGCAAGGACGCCTTCCAGGAGATCGACATCAGCGGCATCACGCTGCCGATGACCAAGCACAACTACCTGGTCCGAAAAGCCGATGACATCCCGCGCGTCATCGCCGAGGCCTTCCACATCGCCCGCAGCGGTCGGCCGGGGCCTGTCCACGTCGACTTCACCAAGGATGCTCTCACCGCTGAGACGCAGGCGCAGAACCCCACCACGCTCGACCTGCCCGGATTCAAGCCCCGTTATGACGGTCATCCGCGACAGGTGAAGGTGGCCGCCAGGGCCATCGCTGCGGCCGAGCGGCCAGTGATCCTGGCCGGCCATGGCGTGCTCATCGCCGACGCTACCGACGATTTGCGGACCTTCGCCCACAAGGCGCAGATCCCCGTCACGCATACGCTGCTGGGCGTGGGCGCCATGGACGAGACTGACCCCCTGTCATACGGCTACATGGGTATGCACGGCTGGAAGCACGTCAACAAGGCCATCCAGTCGTCCGACTTGCTCATCGCGTTAGGGATGCGCTTCGACGATCGGGTCACCGGCGCGGTCAGCACCTACGCGCCGCATGCTCGCATCATCCACGTCGACATCGACCCCTCGGAGATCGGCAAGAACGTAGCCGTGGATATCCCCATCGTGGGCGATGTCGGCAGCGTCCTGCGCGCCTTCATCAAGGCTGTCCCGGAGGTCGATCCGGCCACACGCCGGGCTTACTTCGATGAGTTGGCCGAGTGGCGCAGCGGCTCGGAGGCTCAGTCATGGCACGGCTCGGGTCGATGGAAGGACGGCATCCTCACGGCCGACTACGTCATCTCACGACTGGGTGAGCTGACCGATCACGACGCCACGCTGGTGTCGGATGTCGGCCAGCACCAGATGTGGCTGGCCCGCTACGCCGGCTTCAAGCGTCCCAACAGCCACCTTTCATCGGGTGGTCTTGGGACCATGGGCTTCGGGCTACCGGCCGCCATGGGTGCCGCGTTGGGACGACCCGACAAGGAGACCTGGGCTGTCGTTGGCGACGGAGGGTTGCAGATGACCGTGCAGGAGATGCTCACCGTTGCGGTCGATCACATCCCCGTGAAGATCGCGCTCATGGACAACAAGAAGCTGGGCATGATCCGCCAGTGGCAGGAGATCGTCTATGGCGGCAACTACCACTCCAGTGACCTGCCGGCGCCCAAGTGGGACACGCTGGCCGAGGCCTACGGCTTGCCGACCTTCAAGGCCACCCGGCCTGACGAGGTCGACGACGCCATCCGGGGCGCCCGGGCGCACGACGGTCCCGCGCTGGTGTGGTTCGAGATCGAGCAGACGCAGAACGTGCTGCCGATGATGCCTGCCGGCAAGGGGCTCTCCGACCTCATCGAGGACTGGGGCGAGTCCAACGACGCGACATCGGCCCACGACACGACGTCGGCCGAGGGGGAGGAAAACTAGCATGGCCATGAACGATCCCATCGCCGCGCCTGACAAGAACGCCGCCAAACAGCGCTACGTCCCCGGCTCCGGCCAATTGCATCGGCATGTTCTGGTGGTGCTGGTCAACAACCAGCCCGGTGTCCTCAACCGAGTCGCTAGCATGGTCCGCAGTCGCAACTTCAACATCGAGTCGCTGGCCGTGGGTCACACCGAGCGTCCCGACATCAGCCGAATGACCATCACCCTCAAGGGTGACGATTTCGCAGTCGAGCAGATGAGCAAGCAGCTCTATCGCCTGATCGACGTGCTCAAGGTGCAGGACTTGCCCGAATTGGGCGTCGTGGAGCACGAGTTGGCGCTGGTCAAGGTCCGCGCCACCGAGTCCAAACGAGGCGAGATCCTGCGCATCATCGAGCTCTACAAGGGTCGAATCCTCGATGTCGGCCCCGAGACCGTGGTCGTGGAGCACAGTGGCACCGAGCAGGAGATCGACTCGCTGGTGGCCCTGCTCGCCGGCTTCGGCATCCGGGAGATGGTCCGCACCGGCACCATCGCCCTCGGCCGTGGCTCCGCAGCCATCGATGTCGAAGCCATCCTTCGTGCCGGCCCTGAGCCAGCCATCATCCCGCCCAGCACGGCCACGTCGGCCATGACGACCAAGTCAGCCAAGGCCAAGTAGGAGGAAGCCCAACCCATGCCCGCACGGATGTACTACGACAACGATGCCGACGCCTCGGCACTCGACGGCCAGATCGTCGCCATCATCGGCTACGGCAGCCAGGGCCATGCGCACGCGCTGAACCTCCACGAGAGTGGCGTCAGCGTCGTCGTGGGGCTGGCGCCGGCCTCCAAGAGCCGAGCCATCGCCGAGGACGCCGGCCTCGCGGTCATGGATGTAGCGGACGCGGTCAAGGCCGCCGATGTGATCATGATCGCCGTCCCGGACACCATCCAGAAGTCGCTCTACGACGCCGAGATCGCACCGCACCTGCGCGCGGGTCAGCTGCTGATGTTCGCCCACGGCTTCAACATCCGCTTCGGCCGCATCGTGCCGCCGGCCAACGTCGATGTGGGCATGGTCGCCCCCAAGGGTCCGGGCCACCTGCTGCGTTCGGTCTACGTGGCCGGCGGTGGCGTGCCCGCCCTCTTCGCGGTCGAACAGGACCCATCCGGGAAGGCGCGCGCGCGCGTCATGGCCTATGCGCGTGGCCTTGGCAGCACCCGCGCCGGCATCCTTGAGACGACCTTCGCCGAGGAGACCGAGACCGACCTCTTCGGTGAGCAGGCGCTGCTGTGCGGCGGCGTCTCAGCCATGGTGAAGGCCGCCTTCGAGACGCTGGTCGAGGCCGGCTACCAGCCGGAGCTGGCCTACTTCGAGACGATGCACGAGCTCAAGCTCATCGTGGACCTGATGTACCGCGGTGGCCTCAACTACATGCGCTTCAGCGTCAGCGAGACGGCCGAGTACGGCGACTATGTCTCGGGGCCGCGTGTGACGGAGGGCGCCAAGCAGGCCATGAGGGATGTCCTGACCGACATCCAGTCGGGGCGCTTCGCCGAACGCTGGATCAATGAGTATGACGCCGGGGGTGCCGAGTTCGAGCGCATGCGCCAGGCCGACCACGACCATCAGATCGAGCAGGTCGGTGCGCAGCTGCGCTCGCAGATGGCTTGGCTCGACCCGGTCGAGGTCAGCGCAGGCCAGGCGCAGGCCAGCACCACCGGAGCAGCCGCGCCGAAGGGCGCGAAGGGGGAAGCCTGATGACCGCCGATGTACCGGTACGTATCTTTGATACCACCTTGCGTGATGGCGAGCAGGCGCCCGGCGCCGGTCTCACCGTGGCCGAGAAGCTTGAGGTCGCGCGACAGCTGGCCCGGCTGAACGTCGATGTCATCGAGGCCGGCTTTCCGGCCGCCTCACCCGGTGACTTCGAGGCCGTCCAGCGCATCGCCCAGGAGACCAGGGGCATCGCCGTGGCCTGCTTGGCACGTTGCAAGGACGGCGATCCGCAGCGAGGCGTGGAGGCGCTGCTGCCGGCGGAGAAGCCGCACCTGCACCTCTTCATCGCCACCAGCGACATCCACTTGAAGCACAAGCTCAAGATGTCGCGCGAGGAGGCCTTGGCGGCCGCCGTCAAGTGGGTCAGCTACGCGCGCAAACGGCTGGGACCCGACGCCGAGATCGAGTTCAGCGCCGAGGATGCCAGCCGCACCGAGCACGAGTACCTGCTCAAGGTCTTCGAAGCCGTGGTCGATGCCGGCGCCACCACCGTCAACATCCCCGATACGGTCGGCTATGCCATTCCCGCCGAGTTCGGTAAGCTGACCCGCGAGGTCGTGGAGCGCGTCGGCGCAGGTGCCGTCGTCAGCGTTCACTGTCACAACGACCTGGGTCTCGCCACTGCCAACACGCTGGCCGCCGTGCAGGCCGGCGCGCGCCAGGTCGAGGTCACCATCAACGGCCTCGGTGAGCGCGCCGGCAATGCCTCGCTCGAAGAGGTGGTGATGGCGCTGCGCACGCGGCCGACCGAGTTCCGGGTCGCCGGCCACCGCGTCAACACCGAGCAGATCAGCAATGCCAGCCGCCTCGTCAGCTACCTGACCGGCTTCGCGGTGCAGCCCAACAAGGCCATCGTGGGCCGCAACGCGTTCGCCCACGAATCGGGCATCCACCAGGATGGTGTGCTCAAGAACGCGCTGACCTACGAGATCATGACCCCGCAGTCGGTCGGCCTCGCGGGATCTCGCCTGTCTGTGGGCAAGCTCTCCGGCCGTCGTGGCCTGCAAGGCAAGCTCGCCGAGCTGGGCTACGACCTCCAGGGTGAGGCGCTCGACGCGGTCTATCAGGCCGCCATCGCCTTGGCCGACACCAAGAAGGAGGTCACCGACGCTGACTTGACCGCTCTCGTCGAGTCTCAGCTCTCCGGCGCCGGATCGTCAGAGACCGCGGCACCCGAATCACCGGTGCAGCTGGTCGACTGGTCCAGCAGCAGTGGCAAGGGTGGCGCCGCCAAGGGCGCCGTCTCCCTTCTCCTCAACGGCCAGGCCGTCGAGGCCATGGCCGAGGGTAACGGTCCGGTGAACGCGCTCTTCGTGGCCGTCGACAAGGCTGTCGAGCCCATCATCGGCTGGTATCCGCGACTGGCCGAGTATGAGATCCGCGCCGTGTCCGGCGGTGAAGACGCACAGGGCCAGGTGATGGTTCGAGCGCGTCGTTCCATCGACCCTGAAGACACCGCTGAGACGGTCAACGGCCACGGCCTTTCGACCAACATCATCGAAGCCTCACTGGAGGCCTACCTCGCCGCGCTGGAGAAGCTGCTCGAGCGGAAGGAGACACTCGCTTGAATCCCCAAGGCCAACCCGCCTACAGGGTCGCCAAGATCCCTGGTGATGGCATCGGACCGGAGATCGTCGAGGCCTCGTTGACGGTCCTCGGCGCCGCGCAGGAGCGCTTCGGCTTCACCATCGAGTGGACCGAGGTCCTGGCCGGTGGCATCGCCATCGATGCCTACGGCACGGCCATCCGCGATGAGGACCTTGACATCCTGCTGGCCTCGGACGCGGTGCTGCTGGGTGCGGTCGGTGGTCCCAAGTGGGACGATCCGGCGGCGGCGGTGCGGCCCGAGCAGGGCCTGCTGAAGATGCGCAAGGTCATGGGTCTCTATGCCAACCTGCGCCCGGTGGCGGTAGAGCCGTCGCTCAAGGAGGCCTCGCCGCTGCGAGCCGACCTGATCGAAGGCGTGGACATGATGATCGTCCGCGAGCTCACCGGCGGCATCTACTTCGGCAAGCGTGAAGAGGCGTTCGACGGCCCCAACGGGCGCGAGGCCTACGACACCATGTCCTACACCGAGCCCGAGATCCGGCGCATCGTGGCGCTGGCGTTTGAGCTGGCACGCGGCCGCCGCAGGAAGCTGACCAGCGTGGACAAGGCCAACGTGCTGGCCAACAGCCGCCTCTGGCGTGCCGTGGTCGAGGAGATGGCGCCCGACTATCCCGATATCGAGCTGGAGCATCGCCTCGTCGATTCCACTGCCATGTCGCTGATCACCAAGCCGGCCTCCTTCGATGTCATCGTCACCGGCAATATGTTCGGAGACATCCTCTCGGACGAGGCTTCGGTGCTGGCGGGTTCGCTGGGCATGCTGCCCTCGGCCTCGCTGGGCGAGCGGAAGACCGTGCACGGCACCACCGGCATGTACGAACCGATCCATGGCTCGTCCCCCGCCAAGACTGGCCTGGACATCGCCAACCCCACCGCCACCATCCTGTCGGCAGCCCTGATGCTGCGCTGGTCGCTCGGCCAGCCGGCTGCCGCTGAGGCTATCGAGTCGGCCGTCCGAGCCACGCTTGACGGCGGCACCCGCACCCGCGACCTGATGGGCCCCCACGGCGAGTCCCGCGGTTGGGTCAGCGTCGGCACGGCCGCCTTCGGTGAGGCCGTGGCAGCACAGCTCAGGTCCGTCTAAGCAGCACAGCGCAGTCCAGCCACAAGGAGAGCAGCGTGACCACACCAGCCGCGACCGTCGATAAGCCGGTCGTCCTCTACGACACGACCCTTCGTGACGGCACCCAGGGCGAGAACATCACGCTGTCGCTGGCAGACAAGATCCGAGTCGCGCGCATGCTCGACGAATACGGCATGCCCTTCATCGAAGGCGGCTGGCCCGGGTCGAACCCCAAGGACATCGAATTCTTCGCCGCCGCCAAGAAGATGACCTGGACCAACGCCAAGCTGGCGGCCTTCGGCTCGACACGGCACAAGGCCAACACGGCTGCGGATGATCCCTTCCTCAACGAGCTGGTGCGTGCCGAGACGCCGGTCGTCACCATCTTCGGGAAGTCCTCGGCGTTCCACGCTATCGAGGTCCTGGGCGTCTCGCTCGAACAGAACCTGGACATGATCGCGGAGTCCGTGCAGTGGATCTGCGAGCAGGGTCGGACGCTGGTCTACGACGCCGAGCACTTCTTCGATGGCTATCTGCTCGACCGGGAGTACGCCCTCAACACGCTCCGTGCTGCCCGCGAGGCCGGTGCCCGCGACATCGTGTTGTGCGATACCAACGGTGGCACGCTGACGAACCAGTTGGTGGCCATCTTCCGCGATGCCCGCAACACGCTTGAAGCCGATCCCGACGCGCCCGATGTGACCTGGGGGATCCACACCCATAACGATGCCGAGCTGGCGGTGGCCAACACCATGGCTGCGGTGGCCGAGGGCGCCCGCCACGTGCAAGCCACCATCAACGGCTACGGCGAGCGCTGTGGCAACGCCAACATGGTCAGCGTCATGGCCAACCTGGCGCTCAAGACGGACCTTGCCCTGTCACCCGTCGGTGGCGGTGAGATCGGCCACCTGACGGCGCTGTCGCGGTCGGTTGCGGAGATCGCCAACGTCACTCCGCTCGACTACCAGCCCTTCGTGGGCCGCTCGGCGTTCGCCCACAAGGGCGGCGTGCACGGAGCCGCAGTGGCCAAGGTCGAGCGCAGCTACCAGCACGTGGAGCCGACGCTCATCGGCAACGAGAGCCGCCTGGTGGTGTCCGAGCTCGGTGGCCGGGCCAACACCCGCATCCGTGCCGAGCAGCTCGGCCACAGCCTCGAAGGCGTCGTAGACGCGCGCGAGCTATCGGTCATCATCAAGGAGCTGGAGAACCAGGGCCTGGCCTTCGAGGGCGCGGAAGCCTCATTCGAGCTCCTCATCCGCCGGCGGACGGCCGACTATCAGGCACCCTTCGAGATCCTCGACTACACCACGCTCTCGGAGCAACGCCAGGGACAGGACTTCCTCTCGGAGGCCACCGTCAAGGTCCGTGTCGACGGTGAGGTGCTGCATACCGCAGCCGATGGCAACGGCCCCGTCAACGCGCTCGACTCCGCTCTGCGCAAGGCACTGGGTGCCTTCTACCCGCAGCTGGAGTCGATGCATCTGGTGGACTACAAGGTGCGCATCCTCGATGGCGACGCTGCCACCGCCGCGCGCACGCGTGTCATCATCGACACTCAGGATGGCGAGCTGGAATGGTCCACCATGGGCTCGGCCACCAACATCATCTCCGCCTCTGCGGCGGCCTTGGCCGACTCGTTCGAATACGCCATCTGGAAGCGCCAGGTCGCGGCCGGTTGATCAAGCCGCTGCCGACGGGCTCGGTCGGTGACGGCGGCGAACGCTAGGCTTCGCGGTCCATGATGACCTCTGCTGCGTTGCGCGTCGCCTTCGCCGGCGCACCCGGCTCCTTCGCCGAGGATGCGGTGCTGGCGGCGTATCCGGGCGCCACCACCGTGCCGCTGCCGATGTTCGGCGATGTCGTGTCCGCGGTGGAGGCCGGATCGGTGGCCGCGGGCGTGTTGCCCATCGAGAACGTCGTCGGTGGTGGCGTGCGCGAGGTCTACGACCTGCTACTCGACACCGCGGCCGTCGTGGTGGGCGAGGTCATCGTACCGGTGCGGCTGTGCCTGGCGGCGCTTCCCGGTGAGCGTCTGGAGAGCATCGAGCGGGTCTACTCGCACATCCAGGCGCTGACCCAGGCGGAGCCGTTCTTGCGTTCCCGCGACTGGACGCTGCTGGCGGCCACCAACACGTCGGGTGCCGGCCGCACCATCAAGGAACAGGCAGAGCGTGGCTCCGCGGCGGTGCTGTCGCCGCGCGCCGCCGCCATCCATGGATTGGCGATCCTGGCCACCGATATCCAGGCCCAGCGGCGTAATCGGACCCGCTTCCTGGTGCTGGCGCTGCCCGGTGACAACGAGTTGCCGGAGCCCGCCACGGCCGAACTCGCGGGTGCGCGGCGCAGCGCTCTCGCGTTCAGCGTGCTCAACGAACCGGGCACCCTGGTACGTGCCTTGGGTGTCATCGCCGAGCACGAGATCAACATGACCAAGCTGGAGTCACGTCCCAGTCGTGAGGGCAGTTGGGAGTACGTGTTCTGGGTAGACATCGATTCGGATGTCTGTGATGGGGGTGGGCCGGGGCAGGCGTTCCTGGCCGACCTTCGCTCGGTCTGCGTGTGGGTGCGGGTGATGGGCTGCTATCCCCGCTGCGTGGAACCGGACATCCAGGCGGACCCGGTGTCAGGGCCCCGTCGTGCAGACGGTTCCGAAGGCCCGTCACACCCCACTGGCTGAGCAACTCGCTCGCGACAGTGCCTCCTTCCGTCAGCAACCTTCATCGCAGCGACGTTGGTGTGGGATCGGTCCGCCGTGGTGGCTCTCTCATCGCGGCCAGGATCACGCCGCCGCTGAAGGCGGCCAGGACGACGGTGGCCACGATGACGTCAACGGTGCTGTAGCCGATCGTCACGGTTCCAGAGCTGGTGTCGACAGCGACGCGACCCCAGCCCGTGTAGACGAGGTAGATGACCGGAAGGAGCGCGAGGATGAGCCAGGTGCCGAGCGCCAGCGCGGCTTCGTGGGTCCGCATCCCGGGTCGCAGCCACCACGCGAATACTGCCAACAGAGCACCACTGATCGCACCGATGACGCACCAGTAGAGCAGGGGCTCCCACAGGACCCCATAGGAGTAGGACGGATCGAGGAGCGGTCGCGCGAAGTAGAACGCCAGCACCATAGCGACAGTGGCTGCAGCACCCAGCAGTGCGACCGGAGCGACTCGGGAACGCTGCGTGGCAAGTCCGACGGCCAAGGGTACGGCGACATAGGGCACGAACGCTTCAGATACCGCCTCGATCCAGGCTCGTTCAGGAGCGAAGAACGAGGTGATCGCTGTGAACGCCGCGCCCGCGGCGACGAGCATGAATGGCTTCACGGCTGACACCTCCATCGACCAGAATGGGCCTCCCAGGAGATCGGAGCGGTTGCCGGGATGCCGCATGGTCGATGATGGCGCCGCCCATTCGCGCGACCGGATGGCGCGCTCATATCGTCTGTACGAGCCCGACGGCTGACAGCATCCAGCCGAGATGACACCATGCCGGCGACCGCTTCGTCACGCAGCCGTTGCCGTCTCGCGCCAAGATGGCGGTTCGGGGGAGCGTCCCGTAAGTGAGATGGGTGATGCCCGGAGATCGGGTGAACGGAGAACATGCGCATGAACGCCACGCCCACGCAGCAACCGTCCGTCACTGGACGACGCCGGCGCCGCCTGTTCATCGTGGCGGTCGTGCTAGTCCTCCTGCTCGCCATCGCCGGACTGGTGGCGACGTGGCTGTTCTTCTTCGGCTCGGAGGCACCGCCGGCACCGTCGCTCGACGACGCCCTCAAGATCCTGCTGCCCTCGGCATCACCGTAGCGGCGCCCGAAGGCGGCGCGCGCCGTGCGACGCCAGGCTCAGGCTTCGGTGATGGTCACCGAAGTGATGGCGACCGGGTTCACCGGTCGGTCCTGTCCGCCCTTGGGCGCGTTGGCGATGGCGTCGATGACCTCCTCGCCGGCACTGAGCTTGCCGAAGATGGTGTAGTCGGGCGGCAGGGGATAGTCGGCATGCATGACGAAGAACTGGCTGCCGTTGGTGTTGCGCCCGGCGTTGGCCATGGCCAGGGTGCCGCGCAGGTATTTGCGGTCCACGTCCTCGTTCTTGAACTGGTAGCCGGGTCCACCGCTGCCGCTGCCGGTGGGGTCGCCTCCCTGGATCATGAAGCCGCTGATGACGCGGTGGAAGATGACATCGTCG
The DNA here is from genome assembly GCA_963814315.1 of uncultured Chloroflexia bacterium. Classification (GTDB taxonomy): domain Bacteria; phylum Chloroflexota; class Limnocylindria; order Limnocylindrales; family CSP1-4; genus JAFMJV01. The sequence continues at coordinate 1,242,893 of CAWFCG010000003.1, read as the reverse complement.
TAGAATCCTTCACGGGCGAGGAAGACGAAGTTGTTGACCGTGCGCGGCGCTTCGGAGGCGAAGAGCTCGGCGGTCATGGTACCGGCGGAGGTCTCGATGGTCGCGGTGTACGACTTGGTCGGGTCGATGACCATCTGCGGTGGGCTGGCGTACTTGGGCATGTGGCTACTCTCCTATCGTGGGGCTGCCCTACCAGCCTACCCGACCCGGCCCCATAGCCGCTTCGATGGAGCCGCATATGGAGCCGGATACAGAAGGAGTCCCCATGACCAGTGACGCGACGAACCAGGGCGGGCACCCCATCTACCTTGCTGGTCGCTGGGTCGAGTCACCCCAGCGACTCGAAGTCGATGACCCGGCCCGGCCGGGCCAGCTTGCCGGCAGCACCTACCTCGCGACCGAGCAGCAGTACGAGGAGGCAGCTGGATCGGCCGTCCGCGGCTTCGAAGCGATGCGGCGACTGCCGACGTACGAACGTGCCGCCGCACTGCGTCACATCAGTGCCGGCATCGAGGGGCGTCGTGATGAGCTGGCGGAGCTCATCACCCGAGAGTCGGGCAAGTCCATCCGCGACGCGAGAGCGGAAGCTGACCGTGGCGTGCTGGTATTCCGACTGGCTGCGGAAGAGGCGGAGCGACTGGGCGGCGAGACATTGCCGCTGGATATCGCACCCGCACACAAGGGACGCAGCGGCATCACGCGCCGCTTTCCCATCGGCCCGGTGGCCGGCATCAGCCCTTTCAACTTCCCGCTCAATCTGGCCGCGCACAAGGTCGCACCAGCCATCGCCGCGGGTTGCTCGATCGTGCTCAAGCCACCGTCTCGCGATCCGCTCACGATGCTGACCGTGGCGGAGATCATCCACGAGGCCGGGCTGCCTGACGGAGCGGTGTCGATCCTGCCGATGGACCGCGCGCTCGGCGACCGGATGGTGGCCGACGAACGCTTCAAGCTGCTGACCTTCACCGGCTCGCCCGCCGTGGGCTGGCGCATGAAGGAACGTGCCGGCAAGAAGCCGGTCGTGCTGGAGCTGGGCGGCAATGCCGGTGCCATCGTGGACGCATCGGCCGATCTCGACTGGGCGGTCAAGCGGACGGTCGTGGGAGCATTTGCCTTCAGTGGGCAGGTCTGCATCAGCGTGCAGCGATTGCTGGTGCACGAATTGGTGTGGGACGAGTTCATGGCTCGCCTGGTGGCGGCTGCGTCCGCCCTGACGCTGGGTGATCCGGCCGATCCCGCCACTGACATCGGCCCCATGGTCGATGCCGCGGCGGTGGAGCGCACCGAACGCTGGGTGGCTGACGCGGTGGCCGATGGTGCCCGGGTGCTGACCGGCGGCCGCGGCGAGGGACTGTACTTCCCACCGACCGTCATCGTCGATGCGCTGCGCTCATCCCAGGTGTGCTCCGAGGAGGCCTTCGCGCCGCTCGTGGTGGCATTCCCGTTCCGTGACATCGAGGAGGCCTTCACCGAGGTCAACGCCAGCCGTTTCGGCCTCCAGGCGGGCATCTTCACCAACGACCTGGACCATGCCTGGCGTGCCTTCGAGACACTCGATGTGGGTGGCGTGGTGGTCAACGATGTGCCCACGTATCGCGTCGATCACATGCCCTATGGCGGCGTGAAGGACAGCGGCATCGGCCGGGAAGGCCTGCGCTGGGCCATCGAGGACATGACCGTACTCAAGCTGCTGGTGATCGCCCAGCCAGCCTGACTCCCTACCGCGTCGCGGGCGTTCCTATGATCGAGGCGCCGGCGGTCCTGTACCGGACTGTACATTTCGGGCCATTCCGCCACGGTCAGCGGCAGTGTTGTATAGGGCGACCAGCCTCGCTGGCGCTATGCGACTGACTGCACGCCCTACCACCCGCCGCCCTCGGGCCGGAATCCTGCGTGGCTCAAGCCTCATCAGGATCCGGATCTGGCTGGCTATGCTCGGGCTGGCCGTGCTGCCGATGCTCGGAGCCATCGCCATCATCAACGCCTTGGCACCGGAGCCATCGCCGGTCGCTGAACGGACAGCTTGGGAGACCTCGACCGCCGCGGCCGCCCTGACCGCGGCCGAAGCGGACGTGCAGGCGCGAGTGCTGGGCGCCGCCGCTGGGCCGGAGGCACAGCACCTCGTCGATGGCATCGGCAGCGATGAACGGAGCGTAGCGGCGTCGCTGGTGGCCGCCGTCGAGGGCGCCAAGCGCGGCCTGGTCGAGAGCGCCTGCCTCACGCGAACGCTGGACGGCTCGCGCGTGGACCTGCTCATCGCAAGCGCCTCGTCGGGCGGTACCTCGGCCTGTGGTGCGGATGCACTGGTAGCCAAGGCCATCGAGGCCCACCCCGGGCACGTCGTGAGCGGCACGAGTTGGGGTTCGGACCGCACACGACGGATGCTTCTCGCGACCGAGCTGCCTGGCACCTCGCGCCGCACGGCTGGCGTGCTGACTGTCGAGCTCAGTCTCGCCGACCTGTTCGCCACCACCCCCGACGCGGCCGGCATCGGCGCCAGTGCGCTGCTGGTCGATATGGCCACCAATACCATCGTGGCCGGCGCCCGGACCGATGCCGTCACCACCGGCACCGGCGTTCCCGGCGGCAAACCGCTGGGCAACCTGCGCATCCGGGTCGATGGCATCCTCAGTGGCCACGACGGCACGGCGCGGGCATTGGAGGGCGCCGGCTGGACCGCCACGGCGGCACCGTTGTGGCAGTCTGATGACGGGGCGCAATTCGGGCTCATCCACTTTTGGCCGATCACGCCCGACGCGCCCGTGGATGGGCTTGTCCTGGCCCTCGTCGCGTTCGCGATCGTGGTGCTGCTGATCGCGGTGGTCACGGCACGAACGTTCCTGCAGCCGTTCGACGACCTCGCCGAATCGCAGTCGCAGCTGGAGGTGCTCTACCGCGAAGCTCGTGAGGACTCGCTGCATGACGGGCTCACCGGCCTTGGCAATCACCGATCATTCCAGGAGGAGCTCGACCGGCAGTTGGATCTGTTCCGTCGCCACCAGGTCGCCGTGGCACTGCTACTCATCGACCTCGACGATCTCAAGGTCGTCAACGACGGTGAGGGTCACCCAGCGGGTGACCGTTTGCTGGTAGGTATGGCCAACGCCATCCGCGATACGCTGCGCTACGGCGATCGCGCCTTCCGCATCGGCGGCGATGAATTCGCGGTGATCCTGCCACACACCGATGCCGACAACGCCCTGGTGGCAGCCAACCGGCTGCGCCACTTCTGCCTTCGTCCGGCTGCCGGCGAGCGCGTCATCCCGTTCTCGGGCGGTATCTCGTCGGTGCCACAACTGGCTGGCGAACGCAACCAGCTCGTTCGGCAAGCCGACGCCGCGCTCTATCGATGCAAGCGAAGCGGCCGCGGTACGGTCGCCATCTTCGACGCCGACCGTGACCTGGTGCCGCAGGACGTCAGTGGACAGGGTTCGGCCGCCGCTGTGCGAGACATCGTGCGGGCTCGCAACCTGACGCCCGTCTACCAGCCCATCGTCGACCTTCGCGACGGCAGCGTGCTCGGCTTCGAGGGCCTGATCCGCCCGGGGGCCTCGTCTTCGTTCACCAATCCCGGCCAGCTCTTCGCCGCTGCCGCCGCGAGTGGGCGTACCGTCGAGCTCGATCTGGCCTGCTTCGAGGTGGTGGCCGCCGGCAGCACCACGATCAGCCCTGAGCAGGTCGTCACCATCAACCTGTCGCCACAGACGCTCGAGGCGCAGGACTTCACGGCCACCTGGTTGCTGGAGATCCTGACGCGCTATCAGCTCAGCCCGGGCCGGGTCATCGTGGAGCTGACCGAGCGTGAGGCCATCACCGACCTTGAACGCCTCCGCCGCAACGTGGCAGCCCTGCAGCACGCCGGCGTGCGCCTCGCCGCCGACGACGTGGGCGCCGGCAACGCCGGCCTACGGCTGTTGAGCCAGGTGCGTTTCGACATCATGAAGATCGATCTCTCGCTGGTCCAGGAGGGCACGCAGCACGACTCCTCGCGCGCAGTCGTGCGTTCGCTCATGGATCTCGCGGCCCGCCAGGGTGCGGTGACCATCGCCGAGGGGATCGAGACGGCCGATCAGCTCCGCTCATTGCGGGAGCTTGGCATCACCACTGGCCAGGGCTACCTGCTGGGTCGGCCCGGCAGCAACGTCGGCTTGGCGAGCGTGGACATCGAGACGCTCGCATCCGGCACGCTCATCGTCCAGAACCTGCCGGCCGGCCCGCAACGACCAGTCGACCCCGAAGGAGGCGACGCCCTCGTGGGGACCCCGGCCTAGTTCTGCCCCGGACCCGTACACTCGCCTGCGTGGAGACGCAGCAGATCATCCAGAGCCTCAGCTACGTCACGTGGGTCCTCCTGGGTGGGTTGGCCCTGGGGAGTTTCGCGTTGGTGTGGCTCCTGCGGCAGGTCAGCGACGCCACGCCTGGGTTCCTTGGCTTCAGCGGCATCCTGGCGGCCGTCATCGGCCTGGGCTGGCTGCTGGTGGAGTGGGGCTTGCCGGAGCCGACGGAGTTGGCCATCGAGACCGGTTCCACCCTCGGTGAGCCACGCCGCGCGGCTATCGCCGCCTTCGCCATCCTGGCACTGGTCTCCGGCATCCGGCTGCGCCGCGGTGGCCGGGCCCTGTGGCTCGGTGGGGTGGCGGTGCTGGCTGGGATCGCGGCCATGGCCCTGGGTGCCTGGGATTGGAGCGATGCCCAGCCCATCGGCGTGTCGATGCTGGTGCAGCTGCTCGCCCTCGCGGCCGTCACCGGCGGCTCCATGGCTGCGGTGGTGCTGGCGCACTGGTACCTGGTGACGCCCAAGATCTCGGAACGCCCGCTGCTCCTGACCACCAGGCTGCTGATGCTGGCGCTGACCATCCAGATGCTGCTGTTCGGGGTCTGGGTGGCCGCCGGCATCCCTGATCTGGAGCCCTTCGCGGTGCTGGCCGGACCCAACCTCATCTTCGTCTGGCTGCGCTTGGTGGTCGGCCTGGTCATGCCGTTGCTCCTCACCGCGATGGCCTACCGCACCGCGCTGACGCGCTCGATGGAGTCCGCCACCGGCCTCCTGTACATCGAGTTCGCGCTGGTGATGGCGTCGACCATCGTGGCCGCCGCGCTGCTGTTCGGTGAAGGGTTGTTGGTCTAGCCGTGCGCATCACGGTTCGCCTCTTCGCCATGCAACGGGCCCAGACCGGGCTGCGCAACCATGAGCTGGAGCTGCCGGCTGGCGCCGATGTGGCGGCCGCCTGGCTGGCCCTCGTAGCCGACCTGCCGGTGTTGGCAGGTGCGGAGGGCAGCGTCCGGTTCGCCCGCAACGGCGCCTATGTCGACGTCGACGAGCGGCTTGACGACGGCGACGAGGTTGCCGTCATCCCTCCAGTGGCCGGCGGGTCCGGGACTGGCGATGAGGCCTCGCACTTCCGGCGAATCCAAGTTACGGAGTCGAGCCTCGACGACGGCCTGCTCGCCGAGCTTCGGGAGGCCGTGGCCAGCTCGGCCGATGGAGCCGTAGTGGTCTTCACCGGGCAGACACGGGAGACCGCTGGCACACCCGCTCCGGGCCAGGAAGCGGAGGCCGCGCTTCATTCCGAGCAGGCGGTCACGGGGCTGACGTACGAGGCCTTCGAGCCCATGGCCCTGACGGTCCTGGACCAGATCGCCGACGAGATCGAGGCTCGCTTCGGCGTGGGTCGTCTGGCCATCGTCCATCGTGTCGGCGAAGTGGCGCTAGGGGAGTCGAGCGTCCTCATCGTCGCCGCGGCAGCGCACCGCGCCGAGGCCTTCGATGCCTGCCGCTACGCCATCGAGGAGCTGAAGGCACGAGCGCCCATCTGGAAGGCGGAACGCTTCGCCGACGGCAGCGTCTGGCTGGGCGCGCCGGCGCGCCACGGACCCAACGATGGGCGGACTGACGACGACTAGGCCGATGGCTCGCCTCAGGCTAGGATTTAGGCCATGACCGATCCAGCCCGCCGCGCCAAGCCCGTCGGCCCACCGCCGCCAGGGAATCCCACCAGCGCGCCGCCACCAAGTGCGCCCTGGAGCCGCCCGCCCGATGGAGCTGGCGCCGGGCGGCCACCGCAGCAGCCCTATGTGCGCATGTACTCGTGGTCCTCGTCGGGACAGTCGTTCCCATGGTTCGCGGTGCTGCTGCTGGTGCTCGGCATCGGTCTGCTCATCGAGCTCCTTATCCCCGACCTCTCATTCGGCTCGCTCGTCATCCTCGCCATCGGCATCGCCTTCGGCGTTGCCTGGCTCTACCGCGGCATCGTCGGCGCGACCATGCCGGCGCTGGTGATGACCGCCTGGGGCTTGGCTGGTGTGGGCCGCGATTTCGGCATCCTCAGTGGCGATGGCTGGAATACGCTGTTCATCGGCATCGCGTTCCTCGTCGGCTGGGTGCTGGCGCGCTACCAGGGCACCCGGCGTGGGTACGCGCTCTGGATCGGTGCTGTACTGGGCCTCCTCGGTCTGGCTGATGTCGCCGACACGCTGCCCTTCCATGTCGGCCTGGCCGTGGTCATCCCGCTCGCCATGATCGGCATCGGCGTCTACATGGTGTGGAAGAGCCGCGTCCTGTCACGAGCGTAGCCCGACCAATTCAGCGGGTGTAGCGGCCCACGGGATCGAGCACCTCGCGCATCAGCTGCAGCTCCTGTGCGCTCGGCGGCGGCGTGTCGGTGAGCTGTTCCGAGACCCGTACCCGCCAGCCGATGGCGGCGCCAACGTCGTCGAGCGTGGCTCCCGGGTGTAGCGAGTCGAGGCGCATCTCTCCATCCTCGTCGAAGTGGTACACGCCCAGGTCGGTGACCACGACCGACGGGCCACTGCGGCGACCGGGTGCGTTGCCGGGTGAGGTGCAGAAGTCGATGTGGTCGACGAAGGAGCGGGCCGACTGGCGCATGACCACGAAGACCTGACGCGAATGGATCGCGATCTCATTGGCACCGCCGGAGCCCGGCAACCGTACCTTGGGACTCGCGTAGTCGCCGATGACGGTGCTGTTGATGTTTCCGAAGCGGTCGATCTGTGCGGCGCCCAGGAAGCCCACATCCACCAGGCCGCGCTGCAGGTAGAGACCGAACAGGTCCGCCTGGGACATCACCGCGAGCGCGCCGCTGACGATGGTGGGATCGCCGATCGAAAGCGGCAGCCGCGCCGGCTGGGCGCCGTACGCGCCGGCCTCGTAGATGAGCTCCAGCTCCGGCGCGACCGTGCGCAAGGCCAGGTTCACGGCCACGTTGGGCAGCCCGATACCGACGAAGCAGACGCGCTGTCCGGCCAGCTCCCGTGCGGCGGCCGCGATCATCATCTCGCTACGGGTGTAGGTCGCCTCGTTCATCGGTACTCGCCGTAGTCGATAGTGCCGGCGATGGCGCTGCCGGTGGGGCGGATCCGTTCGCGCGCCACGGCACCCAGCCGATCCATGTACTCGGCGCGGCCGGCCAGACCATGCACCCAAGCGTTCAGCCAGGCATCGAGATGGTCAGGATCGCGGGCGATGGCGTCCCACTCGACGTAGTAGGTGTTGTCGCGGTCGTAGTAGCCCTGCGCGTAGGAGGGGTGTGCGCCGTACGGCTCCACCACCACCGCGTCCACGATGAGCCCGGGGATGACGGTGCGATTGGGGTCGGCCCGGATGACCGATTCGTCCACCAGCTCCTCGACCACCACGATGACCCGCTCGGCGGCGAAGGCGGCCTCCTTCTGGGCGCCCAGCAGTCCCCAAACCTGCGTGTTGCCGGCGGCATCGGCGCGTTGTGCGTGCACGATGGTGACGTCGGGGTTGATGGGCGGCACCACGTAGATCCGTTCCCCGTCGTAGGGCGAGGCCAGCGGCACGATACGGGGATTGGCCGTGGGCATGTCCGTGCCCTCGTAGCTGCGCAGTGGATAGAAGGGCAGGTTGGTGGCGCCGGCGATGTAGCGCCCGACCATGCCGAAGTGGCTGTATTCCTCCAGCTCCAGCGCGGGTTGCGGGCCCTCGGTCAGTCGGCGGATGGCGTGCAGGCTGCCGACACCCGGGTTGCCCAGCCAGCTGAAGACCAGCTTGCGCGCCACCCCGGCGCCGATCATCTGGTCGTAGATGACATCTGGCGTCATACGGATGAGCGTCAGGTCATGCCGGCGTTGGCGGATGATCTCGTGACCGGCGGCAAAACAGATGAGATGCGTGAAGCCTTCGATGGCGACGCTGTCACCATCTCGCACGAGGGCGGCGATGGCGTCGCGCATGCTGGCGACCTTGGATGTGCTCACGAGCTCATCGTAACGCCCGGAGAGTCGCATGGGCTGGCTTGGCGCCCCCGGTTCGCGCTAGCCGGCCAGTGGCGTTTGCGCCTCCAAGAGGGCGTTCTCAAGCTCGTCGGTCGTGATGGCGCCCTCGAACTTGGCCCGCACCAGGCCTTGGGCGTCGATGACGACCACGTAGGGCTCGATGCGCAAACCCCAGCGCTCCGTCCACGGTGCCGACTGCAGCGCGCCTTCCTCGGTCAGCAGGGGCTGCAGGTAACCGTCCCTGACCTGCATGAGATACGGCTCGACGTGGACGAAGTTGACACCCTCGGGATGGTTCGCCGCGACCGCCTTGACCCGTTCGATGGTGGGGCCGCAGGTAGCGGTCTGACAGAAAGCCGGTGTCACGAAAGCGATGACCGCAGGTTCATCGGCTTCGATGGCATCGAGGATGGAGAGCTCGTAGAAGCGCGCCACCGGATCGGGGTCGCTGGAGATGCGGCTGATATCACCACCGACGTCGGCGGCCGTAGGCGTGTCGATGGCCGGAGCAGGGCTACCGATCGGTGGTGTGGTCGTCGTCTTCCACACGTCGTAGTCGGCGCGCACCGTCTCAGTCCGGCCGTCGGGGAAGGTGACGTTAAAGCGCGTGCCCCAGCGGCCACCGCGGGGAAAGGTGACATCGGCTGCGTACAGCCCGCGCACATCCTCGATGGCCCACATGAACCGGGAATCGGCCTCGAACACGACCGTGTCGGGATCGGTGTCATCGTCGTAGAACTGCAGCCCGACCTCCACATCGGGTGCCGCCAGGAGCGCGCCCGCGGGATCGGTGAGGCTGAAGAGGAAGCGGTTGGGCCCTTGCGCGAGCTCGGACGACACCAGCACCGGGAAGACGTTGGGCACGTCCTGCGCCAAGGCGGAGGCCGGCACTTGGGTCGCGACGCCTGTCGCCAAGAGCACCAGGGCCGCCGTGAGGGTGGCCAGTCGGTTCATACCCAAAGCGTACGTCGCGGGGCCACAGTACGCTGCGACGCGCACGTCCGACCGACAGGAGCGACTGCACACCCGTAGGCTCATGGCATGCACCAGCGCCAACGCCGGACACCGCCCCAGCCTCGATGATCTCCGTCGTTGGCGGGCTCGGTGCCGCCTTGGCATGGGCGCTGGCGACGCTTGCCGCGGCTCGGGCCAGTCGCGTGCTGGGCCCATGGTCGACCACTGCGCTGGTGGTCTTCATCGGCCTCATCGTGATGTTGCCGCTGTTGGCACTGGAAGTGCCCGACGAGCCCATCGCGGTCTCGAGCTTCGTCTGGCTGACGGTGGCCGGACTGGGCTACGTCGTGGGCATGGTCTTCAACTACGCCGCGCTCACTGGGGGCAAGGTCCCCGTGACCGCCCCCATCGTCTCCACCGAGGGTTCCATCGCGGCCACTCTGGCGGTACTTACCGGCGAGGCGGCATCGCCGCTGCTGGGCGCGATGCTGGTGCTGATCGCGGTGGGCATTTTCGTGGTGGCGCTGCAGCCCGGCGGCGGGGCTGACGTGCTGTCCGGCAGCGGTTCACGCTACGTGGGGTTCGCCATCGCGGCGGCGCTGATCTTCGGCGTCGGTCTGTACGCATCCGGGCGTGCCAGCGAGGGAGTGCCGCCGAGCTGGGTGGTGGCGGCGGGCCGCATCGCCGGCGTGCTCATCCTGACGCTGCCCCTGGCGCTGACCCGGCGCCTGCGCTTCGACCGCAGCGTCTTGCCATTCCTCCTCTTCGCCGGCGTGGCCGAGGTGGCCGGTGTCTACCTGTTCGCCTTCGGCGCCCGCGAATCGATCGCCGTCACCGCGGTGCTGTCGTCGCAGTTCGCGGTCATGGCTGCCCTCATGGCGCACTGGCTGGGCGAGCGCATCAGCCCCCGCCAATGGTTGGGCGTAGTGGCCGTGACCAGCGGCGTTGTGGTCATCACGCTGACGCGCCTGTAGACGCTCCAGCGATAGGTCTCGCGCTACGTCCCGCGGCGCCTCTCGATGGCCGTGATCGCCTCCTCCAGCACCCGCAGGCCGCTGGCCATGGTGGCCTCGTCGATGACCAGTGGCGGCGAGATGCGAATCGACTTGGCGCCGCATCCCAGCAGCAACAGGCCGCGGGTGAAGGCGTCGTACTCGATCGCCTCTGCCAGCTCCGGCGTGGCTGCCTCCAATGCCAGCATCAGGCCCAGGCCGCGAACGTCCGTGACAGTGCGTGGGTGCCGCCCTCTGATCAGCCTCAGCGCCGCCAGGCCCTGTTCGCCACGTTCGGTGGCATTCTCCAGGAGTCCGTCCTGCAACAGCTCGATGGTGGCCAGGGCGGCCGCACAGGCCACCGGGTTGCCGCCGTACGTGGAGCCGTGTGCGCCCTTGCCCCAGGCCTCGAAGATGTGGGCTCGAGCGACCACAGCCGAGAGCGGCATACCTGAGGCGATGCCCTTGGCTGAGAGCAGGATGTCTGGCTCGATGCCGAAGTGTTCGACGGCCCACATCGTCCCGGTGCGCCCGGCGCCCGACTGGATCTCGTCGGCGATGAGCAGGATGCCATGGCGGTCGCACAGCTCACGCAAGCCGCGCATGAAGCCGAGCTCGGGGACGATATAGCCACCTTCGCCCTGGACCGGTTCGACGATCACCGCCGCGACCTCGTCCGCGGGCACGAGCTTGTCGAAGAGGACCTCGTCGAACCAGGCCAGATCGACCGTGCGACCGTACGGTGCGTGGTAGATGCCGCTCACCAATGGCGCGACGCCGGCCCGATACTTGGCCTTGGATGCGGTCAGCGCGACGGCGCCCATGGTGCGGCCGTGGAAGCCACCCAGGAAGGAGACGATGGCGTGGCGACCGCTGGCCTTGCGCGCGAGCTTGAGCGCTGCCTCCACCGCCTCCGCACCGCTGTTGCCCAGGTAGACACGCGTGGGTCCGCTGATGGGCGCGACCTTGGCGATGGCCTCGCATGTCTGGGCATAGATGGGTGGATAGAAGTCCGATGCGCTGTAGTGCACCAGTTCGTCAGCCTGGGCCTTGATGGCATCGATGACCGAAGGGTGTGAGTGGCCGGTGGAGTTGACCGCGATGCCGGCGCAGAAGTCGACGAAGAGGTTGCCATCGATATCCTCGACCGTGGCCCCGTCACCGCGGACCGGCACGAAGGGATAGGCACGCGGCAGACTGGGCGACGACCACCTATGGTCATACGCCACGTGCGCGCGGGCACGTGGTCCGGGCACCTCGGTCACGAGGCGCGGCACGACCACCTGGTCGAGATCAGCCAGCTCTGCCTGGGTCATCTACTCCTCCATCGACGGACTCCGGTGTATCAAGCCTATGCACCGTGGATACCGAGTATAGGTCCCCGGAGCCTTCTGGCCTCGACGCCTGGACGCTGCGACGGATGGGACCGGCTCGGCGGCGTGCCGCGGCGTCAATCGACGATGGTGTGCGATTGCTCGCGCAGGAACTGGGCCACGTAGTAGGGGCCGAGAGCCGCCTTGCCGGTCGAGCCGGAACCCTTCCAGCCGCCGAAGGGCTGGACACCCGGCCAGGCGCCGGTGGTGGCACCGGCTCGTCGGTTGACATAGAGGACGCCGGTCTGGATCTGTTCGAGGAACTTCTCGACCTCCGCCTCGACCTCGCTGTAGATGCCAGCCGTGAGGCCGTAGACGGACGCGTTGGAGAGGTTCAGCGCCTCGTCGAGCGAGTCCACCGGGTGCACCGCGGTGAAGGGCACGAAGAGTTCGTCGCGAAGGAGCCGATGGTCGGCCGGCAGCTGTCCCACCACGGTGGGCTCCACGTAGCAACCGCGCGCCAGGTCGCCGTCAGTGAGCACCTCGCCGCCGGTGTACACCGCACCGTCGGCCCGAGCTTCGGCTACGGCTTGGGTGAAGCGTTCGACGGCCCGCTGGTCGGTCACCGGACCGAGCCAGTTCTCGCGTTGGATCGGATCGCCGATGGAGAGCTGCTCGGTCTGCTCCACCAGCCTGCGCACCAGCTCGTCGTGGACCGGCCGCTCCACGTAGACGCGGCTGTTGGCCGAGCACTTCTGACCCCCGAAGCCGAAGGCCGAGCGCATGATGCCTTCGGCGGCCTTGTCCAGGTTGGCGCTCTGCATGACGATGGCCGGGTTCTTGCCGCCCATCTCCACGATGCAGGGTCGGGGATAGGCCTTGCCGAAGCTGCGCTGTAGGTTCATGCCGACGTCGTATGAGCCGGTGAAGACGATGCCGTCGATGTCGTCGCTCGTGGCGAGCGCATCGCCAACGGTCTCGCCGGGTCCCATGACCAGGTTGCAGACCCCATCAGGCATGCCGGCGTCTCGCAGTGCCTCCATCAGGATCACGCCGCTCATGGCGCCCGAGCGTGCCGGTTTGAACACGCAGGTATTGCCGGCGATGAGGGCGCCGGCGACCGGTCCCGCCGCCAGTGCCAGGGGGAAGTTGAACGGCGCGATGACGCCGAAGACGCCATGCGGCCGCAGTATCGAGCGTGTGTGCGTGGCAGGGTCGCCCAGGTTGTCCATGGGCCTGCGGTAGAACTCGTTCTCCACGGCGATACGGGCGTAGTAGCGCAGCAGGTCGGCGCTCTCTTCGACCTCACCGAGTGCCTCCATGCGGTTCTTGCCGACCTCGATGGCCATCAGCGCCCCGTACTCCATGAGGCGGCCGCTGATGAGCTCGCCCGCGGCGATCATCGATCTCGACGCGCCGCTCCCAGCCAAGGGCGTTCCAGGCGGGCTGGGCCGCTCGCGCCGCGGCGATGGCATCGCGCACATCGGCGCGCGTGGCGTCGGCAAACCGGCCCACCACGATCTCGCGGTCGATGGGGGAGCGCAACTCGGACTCACGCTCGCCGGCACGTTCCCGACCACCGATGACGTTGGCGTGCGAATGACCCAGGCGACCGCGCGCAGCAGCCAGGCCGACCTCGAACGCGGCGTGCAACTCCTCATTGTCGGCACGCAGGGTGGCGTAGGTGATCTTCGTACGCGGCGTCTCGCTGCTGGCGGTCATGGTCGTGCTCCCTTGTGGCCTCGTTCTGGTCGTGTCCCGTCCCGTCACGGCAGAACGCGTCTGATCCCCGAGTGTACTCTCGGCCCCGGGGCCGAGAATCAGGACGGCCGCTCCGACTCCGGAGCGGCCATGCCAGTGCCTGGAGGGGGTCAGGCAGTATCGGTATCGGGTGTGGCCTTGGCCTGGACGGTGCGGAAGCAGTCGGAGCAGTACACCGGCTTGTCCATGCGTGGCTTGAAGGGCACCTGTGCAGCGTTACCGCACTCGGAGCAGATGACCGCGAAGTACTCGCGCGCCGACCGGTACTCGCCACGCTCATAGCCTCGAGGTCCACCGATGTCGCGTGAGTCGTAGCCGCTCGAATCGCGCATCGCCCGTCGGGATGCCCGACAGCTGGGGCAGCGCTTGGGATCGGACACGAACCCCTTCTCCGCGTAGAACTCCTGGTCGGCCGCGGAATGGATGAATTCCACGCTGCAATCGACACATGTGACGGTTCGATCCGTGTACGACACCATTGACCTCCTGGGGCGCGATGACTTGTAGCTGCGTCTCGGTTGACCCCTTGCGGGCAGGTCGAAACAGGAGGACGTTGGCGTCTGGAGTGCCGGGCGCCGTATCTGCCAGCTCTGTCCCGAGGTCCCGCTCTGGTGGGGCGCACCGGAATGCTGGAGCAGGGTACACCGAGGCTGCGGAACCGGCAACGGAGCGATGAGCAACGCAGGTCTGACGTGTCTTGCGTGACTGCCACCCAACCGGTGAGCGGCACGTCAGTACCCCCACCCACAGGGACCGTGGTAGCAGCGAATGCCGCCTCGGACCGATGGCACAATGAGCACGCTCGCTCCGACCGTCGCTCGCCTGCCATGCAGCGACTCGGGGCCCCGGGGATGGAGGAGCACCTCACACATGCCGCTGTTGCTCCACCTTGCTGACGTCCACCTGGGTGCTCGCCATGCCGAGATGGGGGCGGTCGCGGTCAAGCAGCGCGAGCGCCAGCTCGCCGCGTTCTCGCGCGCCATCGACGAGGGCCTGAAGGCCCAGGTGGACGCGGCCCTGATCTGTGGTGACCTCTTCGACTCCAACGCCCAGTCGCGCCGCCAGGTGGAGGATGCCGTGGCTGAGCTCAAACGACTGGCCGATCGGGGTATCCGCGTGGTCATCATCCCGGGCAGCCACGATGTCTACGACAGCCGCTCCATCTATCGCGCCTTTGACCTCCGCCGTATGGCCGGCCTGCCCGATGGCAGCGACTTGCTGACGGTGCTGACGCCGGAGCGACCCGAGCTGCTCCTCAAGGAGCTTGACCTCATCGTCTACGGGCGTGTCTTCGCTACCAAGCGGGCACCCCGGAGCCCGCTCGATGGCTTCAACGTCCGCGCCGACGAGCGCGCCAGCTGGAAGGTGGGCATGATCCACGGCTCGCGCCGGATCCCGGGCAAGGTGGATAGCGATGACGTCCTCTTCAGCGATGCTGAGATCGCAGCCAGCGGTCTCGACTACCTGGCTCTGGGCCATTGGCACGCCTACTCGAGCGGACGTGCCGGTGACACGACGTGGGCCTATGCGGGCGCGCCCGAAGCGGTCGCGGTGGACCAGGATGGCGCGGGCAGTGTCTGCCTGGTGCGACTCGAGGACGGCGCCGCCGGCGCCCGCGTTGCCAGGGGCGCCCACGATGCCATGCATGCGGGCAGCGTGCATGTCGAGCGTATCCGCGTGGGGCGAACAGGCTTCCTGGCCGAGTCGGTCGATGCCTCCAGCCTGGAAGACCAGGAGCAGTTGGTGCGGCGACTGGCGGAGCTCGCCGACCCGGATCTCGTGTTGCGGGCGACCGTCGACGGCATCGCCCACGACACCCTGGAGATCGACACCGACGAGGTCGAACGGGCACTGGCGCCAGCATTCCTGCAGGTGCGTGTGCGAGACCGTTCGGTCACCGAGCTCAGTGCCGGGCCAGAGGCGCCGAGCGACACGGTCGCCGGTCGATTCGTGGCCGACCTGGAGGCACGCATGCGTGCGGCAGAAGCGAAGGGAGACAAGGACGCAGCCGACGAGGCCCGCCAGATCCTCCGCCTGGGGCGCCGCTTGCTGCTTGACGACCCCAACCACGTGACGTTGCCGTAGCCATGCGCATCACCCGACTGCGACTGTCCCACTTCAAGACGCACGCGTCCCTCGATATCAAGCCAGCCGCGGGCCTGACGGTCATCCGTGGCCCCAACGAGGCGGGCAAGTCTTCGATCGCCCAGGCGATCGAGCTCGTGCTGTTCCGACAGGCTGACGACGAGCGCGAGGACGTCCGCGGAGCCTGGGCCTGGGGTGCCTCAGAGCCGCCAGAGGTGCGCGTCGATTTCGACTTCGAGGGTCAAGCTGGCACCTTGGTCAAGCGCTTCGGTGGTGCCCGCTCTGAGGGTGAGCTGACGATCGACGGCCGCGCCGGCACCGACGGCGCCCTCATCGCTGAGAAGCTCGCCGACATCACCGGCATCCCAAGTGAGGCGTTCTTCCGGGCCACCGCCTGCGTCGGCCACAGCGAGCTTGACAGGGTCGGCCGGGACGAGCCTGAGCTGCACGATCGCCTGCAGCAGGCGGTGAGCGGCGCCGACCGCGGTACGGCAACGGCCAAGAAGATGCTGGAGTCCGCTGTGCGCCGCTATCGCATCGAGGGCCCCAGTAGCCCCGGTCTGCTCAAGGTGGTGCGCGAGGAGATCGCCATGCTTGAGGGTGAGCTGGCGAACGGCGAAGCCGCGCTGGCACGCTTGGAATCCGACCGCGCCCAATGGGTGACGGCGCACGAGCGACGGGAGGAGCTGGAGGTCCAGCTGCGGCGACAGCAGGTCGACCTGGCTGAAGCCCAACGAGCCGAAGCACTCGCGTTGCGACGTGATCGGGCGGCTGAGCAGTACGAACGGCTCAAGCGTGCTGCGGGCCTCGTCGAGGAGGGCGAACTGCTCCGGGGTCACATGCCCACGGCCATGCCGCTGGCGCAACTGCGGTCGGCCACGTCGCGCGCCCGTGGCCTTGACTTCGAGATCTCAGAGCTAGAAGCGGAGGTGAGCGTCGTCGATGCCACCGATGCCGACGGCAGCGAGCTCCCGACGGCGCCGCCGCGGCCGCTGCGTTGGCTGGCCTTGGCGGCCGTCTTCGTGGCTTTGAGTGCGCTGGCATCATTCCTCCTCGGCGCTATCGGTCTGCTCGGCGGCATCGTCATGCTGGCCTTGGTCGTCTGCGTCGTCGTCTGTCTCGCCCAGGCCGTGCGGCTGGCAGGACGACGGCGCCAGTACGGCCTCGCCATGCGACTTGCGGAGACGGCGTCGATACAGCGGGCCGACGTGGACCGTGCCCAGCAGGAGCAGTTTCGCCGGAAGCGCCGCGAGCTCGAGTCGACGCTGGCGGGCATCGGCGTGGCTGATGTCGAGGCGGCCGAAGCACTGCTGGCATCGACGGAGAAGCAGACGGAGGCACTGGCGCGCATCGAAGGCGAGTTGCACGGTCTGGGGGTCAAGGAGAGCAACCTGCGCCGCCTCGTGGAGGCCCGTGATGAGGCCGCCAGCGAGACCGAACGTGCCAGCCATGCACTCGTGGCCATGGGCAGCCTGGCCAACGACCCGGTCTCCGCCCTTGCCAGCGTCCAGCGATTGGTGGCGCAGACGCTCCCAGCGCGCGACGCCGCCCGCTCGGAGGAGGACCAGGCGCAGGGCCGTGTGGATTCGAACCAGGTCGATGCGGAGGTGGTGGCTGGTCTGGCCGAGCGACTCGCCGCCGCGCGTGACCGCCACGTCGAGCTGGAGCGTCGGGTGCTGGTGTACCAAGGCACCCTTGCGGCCATCGAGTCGGCTGAGCGGGCCACACTGAAGACGGCCGCCCGCTTCCTCGAGGAGCGGATGGCGCCGATGATCGCCAGGTTGACCGACGGTCGCTACGAAGACATCGAGGTCGATGAGCGCAGCCTCGCCTTCCGGGTGCGTGCGCCCGAGACTGGCGAGTTCGTCGACGTACGGCAGCTTTCACAGGGCACTGCGGACCAGCTCTACCTGACCGCGCGTCTGGGCTTGGTGCGATTGGTGACCATGGATCGGCGACCGCCCCTCATCCTCGACGACCCCTTCGTCACCTTCGATACGACGCGTGGCGAACGTGCCGTCCGTCTGGTCAAGCAGTTCGCCGCCGAGCAAGGCTTCCAGGTGCTGTATCTCACCTGCTCCGATCGATTCGACAAGCTGGCCGATGAGCTTGTCGTGCTTCCGGGGCCGACCGGCGAGCGTGTGCTCGCTCTCCCCAGGCAGACTCCGACCAAGCCCGCGACAGCCAAGCCCGCGACAGCCAAGCCCGCGACAGCCGACCGGGCGGCGGCCACGACCACGACGGCCACGACGACGGCCGCCGCTGCCATCCGTCCGGATGCCCCTGCGCCGACCTTGCGGTTCGCACCGGATCCACGGCCCAATCCAGACCCCGTAGCCCCTCGCCGCGACACCGATGGAGCTGCGTCCAAGCCGGCGCCAAGCGCGGAGGTCGCCAAGCCAGCGATGAGCGCGGAGACCGTACCCGCATCGCCCCGGCCGGCGCGGGTGCCACCGCGCCCGGCCGGGGCCCCGGAGACGAACGAGCCCGATCCGCTGGAATCGCTTCGACGCGCCGCGGAGGCCGCCACCGAGGCTGAACGTGACACCGGTATCGCGGACCCCTTCGGCCTAAGGCGCGACTCTCGGGATGAGGCCTCCGACTGAGCGTTCTGGCGCCAGCCCTGTCCCTCGTGGCCGCGCTGTCGTGGGAATCCGGCGATTTCGCCGGCGGCATCGCCACGCGGCTGTCCAACAACTTCGTGGCCGTCTTCCTGGCCCAGGGTGCCGGACTCCTGGTGGCTGGCTCGTTGCTTCTCGTCAGCGGCGAGCCAGCGCCGACGGGTGATGCGCTCGTCCTGGGTGCGCTGGCGGGCGCGGCGGGCACGCTCGGACTCGGGTGCTTCTACCTGGCCCTGTCACGGGGCACGATGGGGCTGGTGGCTCCGCTCACGGCGCTGCTTGGCGCGGCCTGGCCGGCGGCGTACGCCTTGCTGCGCGGCGACAGCGTGAGTCAGTTGGCGCTGCTGGGGATGGCGGCCGCCCTCGGCGCGGTGGTGCTCATCTCGCTACCTGACCGACGGCTGGGCACACCGGTCATGCCCACGTACCACGGCTCCCGCGCTCGGGAGTGGCTGCTTATCATCGGCGCCAGCATCGGCTTCGGCAGCTTCTTCCTGCTTATCGACGCCTCAGCTGGGGCCGGTGGGGACGTGTGGTGGCCGCTCGTGATGGTCAAGGTGGCTGGTGTGCTGACGATCACCTCGACGGCGTTGATGCTGAAGCCGATGGGCCGCTTTCCAGGCATCAAGTTGGGGAAGGCGGCGCTGCTGATGGGGGTGCTGGCGGGCTGCGGTGACCTCGGTGGCAACCTCTTCTTCGTGCTCGCGAGCGCTGAGGGCGAGCTGGCTGTGGTGATCGTGCTGACGTCGCTCTATCCGGTCGTGACCGCCATCCTGGCGCGCCTCTTCCTGCACGAGCGGCTCAGCCGGCCGCGAGTCACCGGCGTGGCCATGGCCATCCTGGGCGTCATGCTCATCGGTCTTGGCAGCTAGCTGAGGTCTTGGTGGCTAGCTGAACCAACTCGCACCGGCCGGCCAGCGCATCACGCGAACGGCGATGAGCACGCCCAGCGCAGCCAGCACCAGGATGGTCGCCGCGGCCATGGCGGCGTCCAGACTGTCCTGGAACTCGCTGTATACCAACAGCGGCAGCGTCTGTGTCCGCCCCCCGATGTTGCCCGCGAAGAGGATGGTGGCGCCGAACTCGCCAAGCGCGCGCGCCCATGCCAGCACCAGCCCGGCACCCAGTGCAGGACCTGCCAGTGGCAGCGTGATGCGCCCCAACACGGCGTTCTCGGAGGCCCCGTCGACACGCGCCGCCTCCTCGACCTCTGGCGCTACGGCGCGAAAGCCGGCGCGCGCGGCCCGGATGTAGAAGGGGCTGGCGACGAAGATCTGCGCCACGATGACCGCCAACGTGGTAAACGGCAAAGTGATGCCGAACGCCTCCAGCGAGCCTCCGGCGACACCGTTGCGACCGTACGCGAAGAGCAGCGCCAAACCGGCCACCGATGGCGGCAGCACGATGGGCAAGTCGACCAGGGCCTCGGCGAGCGGCTTGCCCTTGAAGCTGGTGCGGGCCAGGACGAAGGCCAGCGGCGTGCCGACCACGACCACGACCAGCAGGCTGACGCCAGTGCTGCTGAGGCTGAGGATCAGGGCGTCGAGGACGGCTCGGCCAGCGAGGGCGGAGATGAGCGCTCCGGACTCGACCGTGCGCCACAGCAGCGCCACCACCGGCAGCGTGAGAAAGGCCAGCCCGATGATAGCGAGGACCACCACCCACAGCGACGGGCGATGCGACCAAGACCGATGGCGTGCCGGTGCCGACGGGGTCAGTGGCGTACTGCTCATCGGGGCACGGCCTCGAAGCCGTTGGCCTCGATGATGGCGGCCGCCTCTGGGCCGCCCAGCCAGGTCACGAACTCGGCCGCCATGGGCCCATCGCTGACCTGGACCGCCGCGTACTCCGCGGTGATATCGACGGTTTCGGGAAGAGGGATCTCGCGGACACGGTCAGAGCTCAGCGCATCGGTGCGGTAGACGACCGCGGCATCGCCCTCGCCGAGCTCCACCTTGGCCAGCGCAGCTCGCACGTTGTCCTCGCGCGAGACGACGTTGGCGGCGACCGCTGCAGCGAAGGCGTCAGGGTCGGGCATCGTCAAGGCGACTTGGGCCAGCGCCGCGTCTGCGTAGCTGGTGATGGGCACACCAAGGCCGGCCGCCACGATGCGTATGCCCGGCGTGGCAAGGTCGCCCGGGGACTGCACGCGCCCGTCGTCGAGCGGCGCCACCAGTGTGATCCGGTTCCGCGCGAAGGGCACCGGCGGTGCCGCGGTCAAGCCCGCCTCATCGAGCTCAGCCGGCCGTTCGACATCGGCAGACACGAAGACGTCGGCCGGCGCGCCCTCGGTGATCTGGGCGGCCAGGATGTTGGAGGCATCGTGCGCCAATGTCAGGGTCGTCTCCGGATGGATGCTCAGCCACGCCGCGCCAAGGTCGGCGAAGACGTCACGCAGGGACGCCGCGGCAAAGACGGTGAGCTCGCGGTTGTCGGCTGGCTCGGCGGCGCAGCCACTCGCGAACGACAGAGCCACCAGCAGTGCGGTCATCAGGCCCACACGCGACCGCCAGCCAGTGCGCGACCGCCAACCAGCGCCCGAGGTCAAGGCGACGGCACCTCCACGATGACGTCGGTGGCCTTGACTACGCAGACGACCTCATCGCCGGGAGCCAGGTCCAGCTCCTCGGAGGCCTCCCGCGTCATGAGGCTGACCAGCCGATGCTGACCAGCCTGTACCTCGACCACGGCCGCCACGCCATCGCGCTCCACGCGGGTGACGGTGCCGACGAATCGGTTGCGTGCCGACTGCGCCACGATGGGCCGCTCCGAACCGTCGCGCCGACGTTCTGCAGCCAGCTGCGACACGTCCGCCTGGGCGACGGTGCGTTGTCCACCTTGGGTCAACTGCACCTCGATCCGCCCCGCCTCGGCCCAACGACGCAAGGTGTCGGCGCTCACGCCGAGCTGTTTGGCGGCCGCTCCGAGGCGCAGCCGCGTGCTTTCACCGGTAGGGCGCTTTTCGGTACTCATGCGGCTGATTATGCCGTAGCAGAGACAGGATGCGCGCGATAGGCAACAGCCGTGCAGGCTTCGGGTACCAGTCCCGCTTTCTGCCGGATGTGGCTGGGGTATGCCTCAGAGGCACCAACCGGCGTGGATGGCGGACGCGATGGCGGTTACGTGACTGCCAGGCATGAGCGGGTCCGACCACAGGAGCGTGAACGGGCCGCCGCAGATGATCCGCCGGCCAGCGCCAGGTGCCCTCTCCACGTCGCCCGTCCCGTCGCGCAAGCTCTCGATGAGCAAGTCGAGCGCACGCGACGCGATGGCATCACGGTCGCCACAGCGCAGCACCGAGGTTCGCGTCATCGGGTGCCATTCCCGATCAGCGCCACCGCCTTCTCCAGCGCTTGGGCGAAGAGCCGATCGTGCCCGGTGCGGTCGAGCGAGTCGGCCAGGTAGGGCACTTCCTCGAACGCCTCCAGCTGGGAGGCACGTCGGATGACGGAGGCGCCATTCCAGTCGGCGGTCGCCAGCAGGTGGTCGGCCTGACGGGTGACGTTGACGTGGGTATGGGCGTCCGCCCGGCCTGCCTCCAGCTCGACGCGCACCACCGATCCGGTCGCCCGCACGGCACCGCTGTACTCGACTTCCACCGGCCGGATCTCGACATCGATGGTGCGCTTGCCCGAGCGCACGCGGGCGCGCCAGGTGTCGTCGTCGCCCGCGTGCAGCGGCTCCACCACCCCCATGCGCAGCCGCGACATCAACCAACCCACGAAGAGCACCGCTCGCGATAGCCGCACCTGTCCGCCCGGCCGCGCCACGTCGACACGGATCGACTTCAAGGAGCGCAGCTCACGAACCAGCAGCGGGTGGTCGAAGCAGCCCGCCAGCAGCTCCCGCCACAGCATGAGTCGCATCCAGCTGACGTCGTGGATGACAAGGCCGCCGTAGACCGCGTCGGACATGGCCACCAGGCGTGCCATGCCGTGGCCGCGGAATTGCCCCGAATCCACGAAGAGGCGGTCGCATTCGGCGGCCAGCTCCTCGAAGTCGGGTCGGCCGAAGGGCACGTCGTCGGGCCACCACAGCACCACCGGCAGGTCGTGGATCAGCAGTGGGGCGACCGTGCTGGAGAGGTGCTGGGCCAGCTCGCCCCCCACCTTGATGAGGATCTCCTCAGTGCAGATCTCGCTCGAGCCGCGCTCGGGCAACTGGCAGGAGGCGTAGACGTGAGCTTCGAAGCTGGCCGGACCATCGGGGTCAGTAGGGGAGAGTACGACTGCGCGGGAGGGGTGGCGCGCGGCCAGCGTCGACACCGTGGCCATGGCGCGTTGGACCATCTCCGGCCGCGGCGCGATCACCACCAGGGTCAGCACCGATGTCCGCGTGCGCACGCGGACGCCGTCCGCCTCGTCGCCGGGCAGGTGCGTAGCCAGCCGCGGGTCACCGTGGGCGAGGGCATGTCCGGCTTCGCCGCCGATGGTGTCGTGCCGTGCTTCGTCGGCGACGCGTCCCCACAAGCTCGAGAGGGCATCGGTGGTGGCGCGGATGGAATCGGTGCGGATGTGCCAACGCCAGGTGCCGGACTCGTCGAACGCGATCGGTTCTACAGCCTTCGCCATCGCCTTCCGTCCCGCTGGAGCAACCGGTCTGCGGCGTCCGGCCCCCAGCTGCCGGCTTCATAGGGCTGGAGGCTGCCATCGAGCTTGCCGAAGGCGGAGCGACGGCCGGCGCTCTTGCCCTTCTCGGTCCCGCCGCCGGCCCCCCACTCACGCCACACCTCGTTGAGCGGCGTGACCAGGCTCCAGGCCGCCTCCACCTCGTCGGCGCGGGTGAACAGCGAGGCATCGCCGAGCATGGCGTCGAGCAGCAGCGTCTCGTAGGCCTCCGGCGCGTCAGAGAGGAAGGTCGAGCCGTAGGTGAAGTCCATGTTCACCGAGCGCACGTCGAGTCCCAGGTCCGGCACCTTGGCGGCGAAGCGCAACAGGATGCCCTCGTCGGGCTGGATGCGCATAGCCAGGACGTTGGGCTCGGGATCCGAGGCGCTTTCTCG
This sequence comes from uncultured Chloroflexia bacterium, assembly GCA_963814315.1. Lineage (GTDB taxonomy): Bacteria > Chloroflexota > Limnocylindria > Limnocylindrales > CSP1-4 > JAFMJV01. The sequence goes on along the minus strand of CAWFCG010000003.1, from coordinate 1,219,906 downwards.
GAACAGCGTCAGCGGTGGCTGGTTGAACTGGATGGCGATCTCGGTAGCACGCCTGGGCAGGTGTTTGCCGGTGCGCAGGTAGAAGGGCACCCCGGCCCAGCGCCAGTTCTCCACCTCCAGACGCAACGCCACGTAGGTCTCCACGCTGGAGTCGGACGCGACGTCGGCCTCCTCGCGGTAGCCCTCGACCTTGCGGTCGGCGACCCAGCCTCCTTCGTACTGACCACGCACCACGTCAGCGTGGATGCGCCCGGGGGTCCAGTCGGTGTCGATGGCACGTAGGACACGGACCTTCTCATCGCGCAGAGCGTCAGCCTCGAAGTCGATGGGCGGCTCCATGGCCACCAGGCTGAGCAGCTGCAGCATGTGGTTCTGCAGGATGTCGCGGCTGGCACCAGCTTCCTCGTAGAAGGCGCCGCGTGTCTCGACACCCAGGTCCTCGGCCACGGTGATCTGGACATGATCCACGTAGCGCCGGTTCCAGACCGGTTCGAAGATGCCGTTGGCGAAGCGGAAGACCAGCAGGTTGCGGACGGTGTCTTTGCCCAGGTAGTGGTCGATGCGGTAGACCTGCGACTCGTCGAAGGAGCGCATGACCGCGTCATTGAGGTCATGCCCGGACTCCAGGTCGTGGCCGAATGGCTTCTCGATGACGATGCGGCACCAGGAGCCTTCGCGGTCGGCCAGACCGGCTGCGCCAAGGTTGGCCACGATCTCCTCGTAGGCGCTGGGAGGCGTGGCCAGATAGAAGAGTCGATTGCCGCGACAACCGGCGGCAGCGTCGATCTGGTCGAGGCGCTCGGCCAGGCGAGCGTAGTCGGCAGGCTTGCCGAAGTCGCCCTGCTGGTAGTGGATGGTCTGGGCGAAATCGGTCCACAGCGCCGAATTCGACCGGGTTACGTGAGTGCTTGGCCACAGCCTTGCGCATCTCGTCGGCGAAGACAGCGTCGGTGTAGGGCCGTCGCGAGTAGCCCACGATGCTGGTCTCGTGTGGGAGCAGCCCGGCGCGGCGCAGGTTGTAGAAGGCCGGGAAGATCTTGCGGTGAGCAAGATCGCCGGTGGCGCCGAAGACGACCACGATGGCCGGGTCCGGCACGCGCTCAAGCCGGGTACCAGCTCGCAGCGGATTGGTGCTTTCCGTGTCTTCCGCGGCAGCGCGGTGCATCACATGGCGCCCGCGGCTGACGCCGGCGCGGGCGCCGCCTTGGCTAGTGCTCCCGCGCGTAGCGCCAGTGGGGGCGTCTTGGCTCTTGGCCGAGCCCCTGGTGGCCATCGTCTCCGACTTCCCGAACCGCGTCGTGCTTAGGTCAGGGCTTCGCTGAACGCCGCCAGCAGCTCGCTGAGACCAGCGTCGGCGTCATCCCCGAGGTCGATCCGGATGGCTGGCAGGTCGTGATCGCCAAGGGCGACGAAGTCGCCCATGGCCTGGGCATCGATGAGCACGCCGAAGCTCTCATGTCGATCGGGTATCTTGATGTCGTGCGGGTGGCCGTTGGTGATCTGGATGAAGCAGCCGCTTGGCGCACCACCCTTGTGCAGCTGGCCGGTGGAGTGCAGGAAGCCGGGGCCGTAGCCCAGCGTGGTGGCCTTGGCGGTGCCGTCGCGCAGGCTGGCTTGCAGCGTCCGCAGCATGGTCGTCCGTGCCTCGGTGGGCGCGATGTAGGCACCGATCTGGAAGTAGCCGGCATCTTGCGCCCGTCCGACGTGCTCGCGCAGCAGCTCCACGAAGTCCATCGCTCCGCCGCCCGGTTTCCAGGCCCGCAGGGAACCGCGACTGGCGCTGGGTTGCGGTTCCGGTAGTCGGCCTTCCTTGGCAAAGACATCCAGCACGGCCTTGGTGCTCTGCTTGGATTCGGACACGTTGGGCTCGTCGAAGGGGTTCACACCCAGGCCGATGCCCGCGATCGCAGTGGCGAACTCCCAGCGGAAGAACTCGGCCGCTACCCAGGAGGCGTCGTCGAGGCGGATATCGATGAGCGGATGGCCAGCAGCGGTCAACGCCGCGAGCTTGGCATCGATATCGGCGTGCCACTCGGAATCACTGGCAGGCCCCAGGCGCAGGAAGACGCGGTCGTTGCCGTACACCTCAGGTGCCGCCAGTGGCTCGCCGTCGACGGGCACGATGCCCACACCGTCCTTGCCGGTGGACTCGGCGATGAGCTGTTCCAGCCACGCTCCCAGCGGTGCCAGGTCAGGTTCGATGACGAAGGTGAGCTTGTCGCGGCCGGCTCTCGCCAGCGCGGCCATGGCGCTGCCAAGCACGAGCGCAGGGTTGTCATCGGCATCGGCTTTGGTGGACTCGGCCATGAAGCGGGCATCCTCGAGCAGGGGGTCGAGGTCCAGCCACAACAGTGCCGCCGGCACCAGGCCCACGTAGGTCAGGGCGCTGTAGCAGCCGCCCACGTCGGCGGGATTGAGGAACGTCTCACGGAAGTAGTTGGAGTGCCGGATCCTTTCGAGCGGTGCACCGGGATCCGAGATGGAGACGAAGCCGTTGCCGGCCTTGCTGTGGGGGAAGCGGCCGACGCGGTGCTGCTCCGCCTCCCAGAAGTGCGCCAGGAAGGCCAGCGTCTCGGTGGTGCTGCCGGACTTGGTGGCGATGATGCGCAGGGTGCGGGCGGGATCCAATGCCTCGTCATACGCCGCCACGGCGGCGGGGTCGGTGGAGTCCAACACGTGCACCTTGAGGCCCTTGTCGGAATCGGGGTAAACGAGGGCCAACACCTCTGGCGCCAGCGACGAGCCGCCCATGCCGCACACCAGCACGTCGGTGTAGCCCTCAGCGGCGGCCGCCTCGCCGAAGGCCGTCAGCTCGGCGGCCTCATCCTGGAAGAACGTGGGCGCGTACAGCCAACCCAGGCGGTGGGCGATCGTGTCAGCGATCTGGGGGTCGTCCGTCCAGAGGCTGGTGTCACTGGCCCAGACCCGGCTGGCCCAGCGCTCGCCGACAGCCTTGGCGATGACCTCCTCGACACCGGCCCGCAGCGAAGCCGGCAGCGTCAATGTCGTATCCATCTAGCGAGCCTCCGCGACCTGGAGCGTGACTCCGTGATGCTCGGCATCGGGTGAGATGACGCCCCGGATCTCGCCGGCGAGCACGCCTCGAGCGATGCGGGCCACGTTGTCCGGGCTGAAGCCGAACCGCTCGAAGATCTGCTCCGCCGGAGCGGACATGCCGTAGCGGTCGATGGCCATGATGGCACCGTCCCGAGTGTTGACCCAGCGATCCCAGCCCAGCGACACGCCGGCCTCGATGGACACGCGGGCGGTCACCGATGGTGGCAGGACCTCGTTGCGGTAGGCGGCCGGCTGCGCCTCGAAGCGCTCCCAGCTGGGCATCGACACGACTCGTGTGGGCACACCCTCCGCCGTCAGGGTCTCACGCGCGGCCATGGCCAGGTGCAGCTCGGAGCCGGTGGCGAGCAGGATCAGCGCTGGCGCGGTGACGCTGCCATCGGCCTTGGCCGCGTCTGCCAGCACATAGGCACCAGCACGAACACCATCCCTGGCCAGTCTGTCCGTGCCCGGCAGGACCGGCAGCTTCTGGCGGGTGAAGACCATGGCGGTGGGCCCGCGCCGGTTCTCGAGGGCCAGGGCCCAGGCGGCCGATGACTCGTTGGCATCACCCGGTCGCACGAACGTCAGGTTGGGCATGGCGCGCAGGGCCGCGTAGTGCTCGACCGACTGGTGCGTAGGCCCGTCCTCGCCGACGCCGATCGAGTCATGCGTCCAGACGTACAGGACCCGCAGACCCGTCAGGGCCGCCAAGCGGACCGATCCGCGCATGTAATCGGAAAACGGCAGGAACGTGGACACGAAGGGGATAAGGCCACCGTGGTAGGCGAGGCCATTGGCAACGCCGCCCATGGCATGCTCGCGAACCCCATAGCGGATGTTGCGGCCGCTCTCGTCGGCACTGAAGACGCCGCCGCCCTCCATGTCGGTGAGGTTGGAGCCTGACAGGTCGGCAGAGCCGCCGAGGAGCTCGGGCACGTTGTCCTTGAGGCCGGCGATGGCGTTCTTCGAGGCGTTGCGGGTAGCGAGACCGTCATCCTCGACCGAGTAGGTCGGCAGGTCGGCATCCCAGTCAGCCGCCAGGACGCCATCGGAGCGACGACGCAGCTCGGTAGCACTCTCCGGGAAGGCATCGGCATAGGCGGCGAACCGCTTCTCCCATTCGGCTACCAGCTCCTCACCCTCCTCGGCTGCGGCACGGAAGTGGCCCAGCACCTCGGGGGCGATGTCGAAGCTGGCGTCAGGGTCCAGGCCGTAGGCTTGTTTGGCGAGGCGGACCTCGTCGGGACCCAGGGGCGATCCGTGCACCTTGAACGTGCCGGCCTTGTTGGGCGAGCCGAAGCCGATGGTGGTGTGGACGGCGATGATCGAGGGCCGGTCGTCAGCCCGAGCAGCCTCGATGGCGGCCGCGATGGCGTCGATGTCCTCCCCATCCTCCACGCGCTGGGTATGCCAGCCGTAGGCGTCGAAACGTTCCAACACGTTCTCCGACCAGGCCATGGAGGTGGGTCCGTCGAGCTGGACGTCATTATCGTCATAGAGCGCGATGAGCTTGCCCAACTTCAGGTGCCCAGCGAGGCTGGCAGCCTCAGCGGTGATGCCCTCCTGCAGGTCACCGTCGGAACAGATGGTGTAGGTGCGATGGTCGATCAACTCGTGGCCGGGCTGGTTGAACTCGGCCGCCAGGCGACGCTCGGCGATGGCCATACCGATGGCATTGGCGAAGCCCTGGCCGAGGGGTCCGGTGGTGGCCTCCACGCCGGGCGTCATGCCGTGCTCGGGGTGACCTGGTGTACGTGATCCCATCTGGCGGAAGTGCTTGAGCTCCTCGAGCGACAGGTCGTAGCCGGTCAGGTGCAGCATCGAGTAGAGCAGCATGCTGGCATGGCCGGCGGAGAGCACGAAGCGGTCGCGATCGAGCCAGTCGGGACGCGTGGGAGCGTGCTTCAGGAACTCGGTCCACAGCACATACGTCATCGGCGCGGCGCCCATGGGGGCACCGGGGTGGCCGCTGTTGGCCGCCTGGACGCCGTCGATAGCGAGTGCGCGGATGGTGTTGATGGCCTTCTGCTGGTCGAAAGTCGCGGTGCTGCCGTCCAAAGATCGTGCTCCTCGAGGCTGTGGGGTCGCTGGGCTTTGGGTTGCTGTCGGAGTCTCCATTCTACTGGCCGAGCGTGCCGGACCACGTATGCTGCGCGTCCATGAGTGAAAGACAGCCGCGCCTGGTGGCGCTGGGCGACCTGCTGCTTGACGTGGTGGTGACACCGGCACGGCCCATCGAGCGCGGCACCGACGTGCCTGGGACCGTGACCTTCCGGCGTGGTGGGTCGGCCGCCAACACAGCCGCCGCCTTCGCTGGTATCGGCGGGTCGGCGTCCCTTGTCACCTGCCTCGGCGACGACGTCTGGGCCGCCCGTCTTGCAGCCTCGTTGCGGGCCGAGGGCGTGCGTGTCCACGCGGTGCGCCGGCCGGGAGACAGCGGTCGACTGGCCGCCATCATCGAGGAGCGTGGGGAGCGCTCGTTCGTGACCGCTCGCGGTGAGGCCGATGGGCTGGAGCCGGGTCAGATCCAGGCGTCTTGGCTGCGCGGCACGGATGTCTTGCACGTGCCGGCCTACTCGTTGTTCGCGGAGCCTATCGGCGCGGCCGCGCTCCAGGCGGCAGGGTTTGCTCGCAGCGCCGGCGCGATGGTGAGTTGTGACCTGTCCTCGAAGGGGCCGCTTCTGGCCTTCGGGTTGCGTCGGTCGCGCGCCCGCATGGGGGAGCTCCGGCCGGACGTGCTGTTTGCCAACCGTGACGAGGCCGCCGCGCTATTGCGTCAGCCCGGACGCCGGGTATGGGTAGGACTCCTCGCGCATGCCCCGCTGGTGGTCGTGAAGGACGGCGTTTGGGGCTGCCGGGTGCTGTGGCACGAGGAGGGCGCGACCCGCCAGCTGGATGTGGCCGCGCAGAGCGTGGGACCGAAGGTCGATAGCACCGGTGCCGGCGATGCTTTCGCGGCCGGCTTCCTATATTCGCTCATCCGCTCCGGTGGACGCGACGTGGCTCACCGTGACCTCGCACTGCGCCGCGCCGCCATGGTCGGTCATCGTACGGCTGCCGAGGTGCTGCGCCGCGGGCGGCCGGAGATCAGGCTCGGTTGAGCGTCGAGCTCGGTCGAGGGACGACTCTGCAGTCGCATGCCTAGATAGTGGCCTCGTGGGTCGAGGGCCAAACACGCGCGTTCCGCCCGGGTACGCTTATAGAGTGACGACCGACGACCTGCTGCTCATCCACCCTGCGGTGCGTGCCGCCCTCGACGAGGGTCGCCCCGTGGTGGCGCTCGAATCGACCATCACCACGCACGGCCTGCCACGACCCGACAACCTGGCTGCGGCCATCATGGCCGAGGCCGCGGTGCGCGACGCGGGAGCGGTGCCGGCAACCGTGGCGACCCACGATGGCCGCCTCAGGATCGGATTGGACGAAGACGCATTGGCTGAGCTAGCGGCTGCCCGAGACATCCCCAAGGTGTCTCGCCAGAACCTCGCTGGCGTCCTCACGCGCCCGGGCTGGGGCGGCACCACCGTGTCGGCCACGATGATCGCGGCGCACCTGGCCGGCATCGAGGTCTTCGCCACCGGTGGCATCGGTGGCGTCCATCGAGGAGGGGAGTCGTCGCTGGACATCAGTGCCGATCTGGGTGAGCTGGCACGGACGCCGGTGACGGTGGTGTGCGCCGGACCCAAGTCCATCCTCGACGTCGGCCGCACCCTCGAATCGCTGGAGACCCGCGGCGTGCCGGTGGTAGCTTGGGGGAGTGATGAGGTGGCTGGCTTCTACAGCCGCAGTAGCGGGCACCGCGCTCCGCTCCGCGTGGATGATGCGGCCGAGGCTGCCAGACTCATCTGCAACCAGCGCCTGCTCGGGCTCGCCACAGGCGTACTGATCACGCTGCCGCTGCCGGAGGATTTGGCACTTCCCGCCGACGAGGTCTCCGCAGCTGTGGCGCAAGCCGAAGCCGATGCTCACCAGCGTGGCATCCACGGCCCCGCCAGCACGCCCTTCGTGCTGGGTCGCGTGGCCGAGATCACACAAGGTCGGAGCGTGCGCGCCAACCTCGAGATCATCGCACGTGACGCGGCGGTCGCCGGCCGCATCGCGGTGGCGCTCACCAAGTCAGGCTGAGCGCGAATGAGCAGTGCGCGCCCACCCGGACCTCAGTACCGGTCGGGAGTCGCCGGTCGTTCATTGCCATGCGGCTCCTCCGCGTCTATCGTCAGCGCCACATCCGTCAGCGCCGTGCGCCTGCGCGCTCGACGGGGAGTGAACCGAACAGTGGGGAGATCCACGGAGGCTCTCGATGCGTATCTACGAAGGTAGTCCGCGCCAGGACTACGAGGAGGTCTTGCGCTCCATCGGCGCCTTCGTCGATCAGCGCGGCCTGTACGAGATCCTGTTGGCCGAAGCGCCCGACGGATTCATCGTCCAGGGTATCGTCGGCCAGACACAGGATTCGTCTGCCTGGGCCGACCCCACGATGACGATCACCAAGGAGACCTACACCTTCCTCGATGAGGACATCGCCCGATTCCTTGAGGATTCGCAGGCTCGCCGGCGTAACGGCCCCCACAATGACGGCTCTCCGATGGCCGGACCCTACGAGCGCACCATGCGTGTCATCGGGCGCTACATCGACGATCAGAAGCCCAAGGACGTCTTCTTCTTCGAGCAGGAAGGGGCGTATGTGCTGCGGTTGTTGATGAACACGCGACAGGGCAGCAAGCATCAGCTCGCCGAGTTCACGGCCGACGATCTGCACTCGATGATCCGGCAAGGTCCGGGCCTGCGTGGCGAGCAGGCGCCGCAGCCTCCGCCACCGGCGTCGCGGTAGCCGATCTCGCCAGATCACGGGCTCGTGTCAGTTCGCGTGCTCGCGCCCGGGTCGTGGTCAGGACTTGCTCGCCACCGAGGGCGCCACCCAGGGTCCCTCCAACGAGCTGATGTCGGCACCCTCAGGTTGCGGTTCGAGGGTGAGCGAGACGGAGATGGCGATCGGCTCCATGACGGGGCACGGATGAACGGATGCTCGATGACACCCCAGAGCCGCTTGTGCGATAGGCTTGGGCGTAGCATCGTCAGAGGTCATTCGAACAGCGCTGATAGGCACGTCCAGCTCCAGGAGGGGCGTGCCGCTCGAGGAGGTCCGATCCCATGGGCAGCATCATCAAGTTCATCGCGGCGGCACTGGGAGTGCTCATCGCGGCCGCCGTCATCGTCCCGCTGGTCGTCCTGGCCGGCCTATTCGTGTGGCTGAAGCTCACGGAAGAAGCCGACGAAGAGGCGCTTGAGCTGGAGCAGGAGGCAGGCGTCTAGCCCCTCACTCACCTTGCGGCAAGCCGGGCCCCGCGGCCCGGCTTCTGCATGTCCGGAGAGCCTCCTATGAGCCAAGCAGCGCAGCACCCCGACTTCGATCCCGGCGGCGCGCCGATCAGCGTGTTGCTCGACTTCGACGGCACCATCAGCCTCGCAGACGTCGGTGACGCGCTGCTCGGTACGCTGGTCGAGGACCAGTCGCTCGTGCGCCACATGGACGAGCTCTACATCGCTGGCAGCAAGGGCTCTCGCGAGCTCATCGCCTGGGACATGGAGGTCTTGCCGCGCGACGTGGCGATCCTGCTGCGTGAAGTCGACGCGCTACGACTGGACGAGAGCCTAGGTGACCTGGTGGCGGCTGTGCAGGCCGTGGGTGGCGCCATCGAGGTCGTCAGCGACGGCATCGGCTTCCACGTGGAGCGCATGCTGGCGGGCGTGGGACTGCCGGATCTGCCGGTGGCCACCAACCGTTCGAAGCTGGGGATGGGCGCGGCCGGCGTGAGCTTCCCGTACGGCCATCCCACCTGCATGGTTTGTGGCACCTGCAAACGCGAGCGCATTCGGCGCCACCGTGATGCCGGGCGAGCCGTGGTCTTCGTCGGAGACGGCCCCAGCGACCGCTACGCCGCGCACCATGCTGACGTGATCTTCGCCAAGGCGTCGCTGGCCGCCTGGTGTGAGGTCGAGGGCATCGCCTACGAACCCTGGGACCGACTTTCCGATGTCGCCGAATGGGTCGAGCTGGCGCTGCTGGATGGCCGCCTGCCGGCCGATCCCGGTGCCTACGACGAGTGGGCGACGCGCACCAGACCGGAGGTGGAGACCTTCATCTGCGGTCCCGAGGTGGAGGCGGCGGAGGCGAATGGAGGCCAGCTGGGGCGTTGACGTCGAACGTGACGACGGCTGGCCGTCGGTCTGCCAGCCGTCACAAGCACGCTCCTTGTGCCCTAGGCCTCGTCTGGAGTCGGCTCGACGGTGCAGAAGGGCATGAACTACATCCAGGTCTTCTTGGCGCCCCACGCGGGCTTGAATCCCTCGATGATTGCGGGGTCGTGGCGTTCGATGCCGCCCCTCTTGGCTGCGCGCTTCAACTGACCGTACGACAGGTCCGTGCATTCCTTGATGCGCTTGCCATACGAGAGGTTCTTGCCGATGCCTGGAACGTTGACGTCCGGGTCGCAGAGCGGCTTGATGTGTTGCCGGGTCTTCCTGGCTAGCTCGCCCGCGCGAGCCACGTTCTTGAGCTGGCCATAGCTGAGCCCTGTGCAAGCCTTGATCTTCTTGCCGTATCCATCGCCGTCTCCAGCAGTCGTCACGCCAGCGAGCGACACGACGAGCAGTGAGGACATCGCCAAGACAGCCATCAGTCGTTTCACATTTGGATCCACCCGTATTCCTGGTGCCGCCAACACGGTCGCATTTCCTGAGCTCACACCTGCAAGGCGTCTCGGGAGTGCAGCGGCACGCGCAACAGGCGATAGGTTGCCACCTCGGTCAGCGGATCGTCGACAGCATCGTGCGCGTGGTCTCGACCGCTCAAGGCGGTGTTGGTACCACCATCCCGCCCGCCGGCGAGAGTGCCACGGGGGTCGTACTTACGTCAGGCAATAGTACGCTCCGGCCATGGGTACACTCACCTCGGGCGTCGGCAGACCCGGGATCCACGACCTCCCGCACGACCTCCCGCACGCGTCACCCATGCCATCGGCCGAGGTGTCCCAAGACCGGCCCGAACTGGTGCCGTGAAGTACGATGGATATTGGTCGCCGTCTTGGTGCTACAGAACGCCTGCCGAAGCCTCTAAGGAGACCTCAAGATGCGCAGTGGCCCGAGGCTGAAGACGAAATCGAACGGTCAGGCCTTGGTCGAGTTCGCGCTCATCGCCCCAGTGATGCTCCTGCTACTGCTCCTGGCGGTGGATTTCGGGCGTCTGTTCTTCAGTTACATCGCCGTCAACAATGCGGCTCGAGAAGGGACCTTCTATGCGTCAGCACATGCGGCGGATGCGTCCTTCGACCGGGCGGCGTACGAGGCCGGCGCGATCGAGGCTGCACAGCGCGAGATGGCCAATCAGGGCCAGGGCGGTGAGGGCACGTTGGTCGTGATCCCGCCCACTTGCTTCGCGGCCTCTGGCGGCACGCCTATCTCCTGCAACACGGCATCGCAGTTCGCCACCGGTATCGGCAACCAGGTCACGGTCACGGCCAGTCTGCCCTTCACCTTCCTGACCCCGATGGTGGGTGAGTATCCTCGGCGGCCAGATCCCACTGACCGCGTCGGTGACTGCCCCGGTGCTGAACCCCCTGGCCGTCACCATCTTGCCCAACCCGACGCCGACGCCGTTGCCGACCCCTACCCCCACCCCTGCCCCCACACCTGCGCCGACGCCGACTCCCACACCGACCCCCCCGCCCACGCCGACACCCGGCCCAGGTGCAACGCCGACTCCCACGCCGACGCCGACTCCCACGCCGACACCGACACCTCCGCCGACACCACCACCGATGTGCACGGTGCCTGACTTCTACCACACCTACTGGAACGATATCGGTGCCGCGACGGTCTGGCACGTCGAGGCTGGCTTCAACGGTACGCTCACGAACGCCGCCGGCGACAAGAAGATCCAGCGCCAGACACTCACCGCAGGATCCGTCGTGCTGTGCTCGTCCAACATGACGGTGAGCAACAACTGATGTGCAGGCGCGTGGTTCGGCCTGAGCGAGACGGGGGTCAGACCCTCGTCGAGTTCGCGCTGGTCCTGCCGGTGTTCCTGCTGCTCCTCTTCGGTCTGTTGGATGTCGGCCGCATGGTCTTCACCAACTCCACCTTGTCACAGGCAGCGCGCGAAGGCGCGCGCCTGGCGGCCGCTGAAGCCGCCTGGATCGGCGTCCCCGGGTCAGCTTGCGTCAGCGATCCCGGCCACATCACGGCTGCGCGGCCCGGCGCCCACGTTTGCCCGACTGACGTGACTGCCTTCGATTCGCAGGTGGTCGACGCGGTCAATCGCATGACGGCCACGCTCGGTCCCATCTCAGACGTTCACCTCAGCTGCAACCGCGGTGACGCGACCGACCCGGCTCCGTCCGGTGCCTGGACCGAGGCAGCCGGTGGCAACGGCTGCCACGATGGTTCGGGGAACGCCATCGGCTCGACGGGGGATGTCGTCTCGATCCGCGTGCTGTACACGTACAACACCTTCACCCCATTCGTCAGTTCCATCCTCGGTGCCGTTCCGCTCACTGGTTCGGCCAGCATGATCATCAACTAGGAGACAGGGATGCCAGCCACGGATCGCAGTTCACAGCGCGGACAGGCCATCGTGCTCTTCACATTGGCCCTGGTGGCTATCGTGCTCGGCGCCGCCGTGGTGGTCGATGGTGGGTATGCGTATGCCCAGCGTCGCCAGGCGCAGAATGCCGCGGACTTCGCGGCCATGGCGGGTACCCGCATCGTCGGCATCTCCCTGACCGGTACGCCAGCCGGTGCCGGTACGGCGGCCAACGTCAGGGCAGCCGTCGACGCTACCCTCGCGTCGAATGACGCCACACTCAAGCAAGCTTCGTATGTCGATGAGACGGGCGCATTCCTGGCTGATGTCTCGACCGCGACCAGCATCCCCAACCGTGCCTTCGGCGTGGTGGTGGAGGCGCAGACGGACTGGAACCCGTTCCTGCTGGGGGTCATCGGCATCACCGATTGGGGTGCCACCGCCTCGGCCACAGCGATGACGCCTGGCGAGGGCGTCGGCGGCGGTGTCCTCCCGGTCGGCCTTGAGGACGATACCTACGATGCGCTGGCCAGCTGCCAACCCACCGCCCTCGATGATTGCGTGAGTCAGGCGCTCACGCCGGGCCATCTCATCGGTCCCGGGTCGTTCGGCTGGCTGTCATTCGGTCGGCAGGGCAATGGCGGCAAGTGCGACTGGAGCAACAGCCTGGGCATGTTGGCCGATGGAGGCTGCGAGGTGAACCAGCCATTCCTCGACTCGCAGATCGGCCCGCCCGGAAACACACATGGGTGCTGCACGCAGGTCGCCCTGCCCGGCAGCGAGGACAAGATCGGTGCGTTGACCGGCAACGAGTGGGCGGACCTAAGCTACTACATCGACAACCAGCTGCCCGTCTGGGTACCCATCTACACCGGCGGACTCCAGGGAAACGGCTCGAAGGCCTACTACGACATCGTGGGTTTCGGCGCAGTCGTGTTCATGGACTCTGGTGACGGCAAGAACTCCCATGCGAAGTGGCTGAAGGGTTCCGCCGTAGAGACGCCATGGTGCGCGATCACTGGCCGCAAGTACTGTGCGGGACCAGGCGGCTCCTTCAAGATCGGCGTCACCGGGGAGGTCCAGCTTCGCCACTGACGTCAAGAGTACTCGGCGTGCCTCGCCTGGCACGGCAGTAGCGAGGTCGCCGAGGGTGGCTAGACTGGCGACTTCAAGCGGGGGCGGATGGAGGTCATCGAGATATGGCATCGCGCACACTCGTCCTGCTGGGCACCCGCAAGGGCGCGTTCATCCTGGAGCTCGACGCCGAGCGTGAGCGGGTCACGGTCGGTGGGCCGTTCTGTGAGACCATGCCCATCGCGCACCTGGCCTGGGATCCGCTTCGGGGCGCTCTCCTCGCCGGCGCCGGCAGCCCCTGGTATGGCCCCATCGTCTGGCGCAGCCCTGATCTCGGCCAGACCTGGACGCAATCGAGCGAGGGCCTCCGCTTCGAAGACTCTGGGGCCGATGTATCGGAGACCTCGGGGGTCGAACGGATCTGGAACCTCACCCCCGCCGGCGAGACGGTGTACGCGGGCGTGGAGCCGGCGGGGCTCTTTCGCTCAGACGATGGTGGAGTGACGTGGGCGCACGTGAGTGGACTGCGCGAGCACCCTTCCCGACCGACCTGGCAGGCGAGCAATGGCGGACTCATGCTCCATTCGATCGTGCCCCATCCGACCGACGCCGACCGGATGTGGGTCGCCATCTCGTCAGTGGGCGTCTTTCACACCGCCGACGCCGGCGCCACGTGGGAACCGCGTAACCACGGCGTGCGTGCCCTCTTCGCCGCTGAGGAACATGTCGAGACCAGCCACTGCATCCACAAGTTGGTGCAGCATCCCGACCGGCCGGACACGCTGTTCCAGCAGAGCCACACGGGTGTCTATCGGTCTGACGACGGCGGGACGACTTGGGTCGATGGCAACGAGGGATTGCCTTCCACGTTCGGGTTCCCCATCGCGGTGCACCCGCGAGAGCCGGAAACCATCTGGACGGTGCCGCTCAACGGCGACGACCAGGGGCGGTTCATGCCCGGGGGTCGCGCCGCCGTCTGGCAGAGTCAGGACGGAGGCGAGTCGTGGGCACAGCAAAGCGAGGGCCTGCCGCCGCACGACGCCTATCTCGGCGTGCTGCGCGAGGGGATGGCGGTCGATCAGCATGATCCGGCCGGGGTCTACATCGGCACCAGCACCGGGCAGCTCTTCGGCAGCCGAGACGAGGGGCGCAGCTGGCGACTGCTGGCCGACTTCCTGCCCGGCATCGCCTCGGTCGAGATCGCGCAGCTCGAGGACTGACGCCGGTGGCCCAGGTCCACATCCCGCGTTCCCTGGCTGCACTATTCCCCGGCGTGCCGCGACATCTTGAGGTGCCCGGAGAAGATCTCGCCGAGCTGCTCCATCGACTCGACGACCGCTACCCAGGCATCTGGGACCGGCTGTGCGAACCGGGCCCTCGGCTGCGTCGGCACATCAACGCCTTCGTCGACGGACGACCCGCCACGCTCGACGCACCGCTCACAGGGTCCAGCGTGGTACACATCATCCCGGCGGTCTCGGGAGGCAGCGGCGAACGCCGGGCATGAGCAAGGTGATGGACGTCGCCGAACGCCTCAGCTTCACCACAGCTGCTGCGTGGCGAGCATGGCTGGCCGACAACCACAGCCGAACGACCGGCGTGTGGCTGGTCCAGTACAAGCCGCGAACGGGCAAACCCGCTATCGCCTACGAGGATGCCATCGGTGAGGCGCTCTGTTTCGGCTGGGTCGACAGCACCTATCGCCGCCTGGATGACGAGCGAGGCATGCTGTGGTGGTCGCCCCGGCGCAGGGGGAGCGTGTGGTCCAGCAGCAACAAGGAGCGTGTCCGGCACCTGGGGGCTGAAGGGCGAATGAACGAAGCCGGCTTGGCTGCGGTCGCGGCCGCCAAGGCCGATGGGTCCTGGAGCATCCTGGAGCCGGTCGAGGCGTTGCTCGTCCCCGACGACCTCGCGACGGCCATGGCTGAACACCCGCGGGCGAGGCCGAACTGGGATGCCTTCACGGCCACTGCCAAGCGTGCCTACCTGCTCTGGATCGTGACCGCGAAACGGGCAGTGACTCGCCGCCGACGTGTCCTCGAAACGGCCGACCGGGTCGCCCGGGGTCAGCGCTTCGAGGATCGTGCAACCCCGGGTCGGCTGGCCGACCCGACGGACTCACGCTAGCATCGGGGTTGGAGGGACCACCAATCTGGCCCACGGAGGAATGATGCACTCCAAGACCCCCCGACGATCCGCCATCGCCCTCGCCACGCTGTTCGTTCTGGTGCTACCGATCTCGATGGCATTGCCCGTCGCAGCCCAGCCGGGCCCCAGCCCCGTCGCCTCGGCCACTGTCTCGACCGCGGGGTCAGTGGACGCTTGCGTCGAGCCGGAGGCGACACTGGCCCCGTTGAGCGACGAGACACTGTCGATGCCGGAGGACTTCCGCATCGCGCTCTTCGACGGTGTGTGGGAGGGCATCCGTGACCTGTATGTCGACCCTGAGACCAACGGCCTCGACTGGGACGCGATCGGAGACGAGTACGCGCCGCTGGTCATCGCCACGGACAACGCCTATGAGGTGTACCAGCTCCTGGGTGAGATGGTCGGTCTGCTCGACGATCCATACACCAACTTCTACGCGCCCGAAGAGCTGGGCGATCCGGCCACCTACGATCCCTCGTATGGCGGAATCGGTGCGCTGATCGACAGCGCCGCGCGGGCTGAAGGGGATCCGGCTGAAGGAGAGCCGGCTGAAGTCGAGCAGGGGTTGCGCATCATCTACGTCTTCGAGGGCGGCTCGGCCAAGGAGGCCGGGATCGCGGCGCGCGACACCATCGTCGGCGTGAACGGCGATCCCTGCGCCCGCATCGCCGACATCCGCGGACCGGAGGGCTCCGACGTCACGATCACCATCGCCACGCCCGGCCAGGAACTGCGCGATGTCACCGTCGAGCGCCGCCGCATCAACCCACTCACCCTGCCAGAGGCGCGCCGCCTGACGGCCGACCCCAGCGTGGGCTATCTGCAGGTTCTGGCGCTGTCAGGCCAGGAGGCATTGGACGGTATCGAGCAGGCGCTCACGACGTTCATGCGCGGGGACGCCATCGAGGGCCTGATCATCGATCTGCGAGCTTCCAACCAGGGCGCGCCGGCGGTGGTCATCGGTGCGCTCGGCGCCTTCATCGAGGGTCAGGTCGGCGAGTACCACTCGCGCCTGAGCAACGAGCCTATCGAGATCGAGCCCAGCGATCTGGCCGATCGCTACGCGGACATCCCCGTGGTCGTGCTGGTGGACGAGGGCACGGAGGCCGATGCTGAACAGCTCGCTGCCATCCTGCAGGACCAGGGGCGCGCCACCATCGTGGGGGCGCAGACCTCGGGCAAGACCCACGGCACCGCCAGCGTGGACTTCGCCGATGGATCGCTGCTGCAGGTGGTCTCCTTCGGCTTCCAGCTGCCCACAGGTGAGACGCTCGAAGGCGTAGGAGTGACGCCGGATGTCACGGTCGATGCCGACTGGCTCAGCTATCCCGAATCGGATGATCCCTTCCTGCTGGCTGCCCTCGACGTCATCGACGATGCCAAGGCGGCAGCGGCGTCTCCGCTTCCGAGCTCGTCACCCGGAGCTGCTGATCCGACTGCGTCTCCATCGCCCGCCGGATAGAGGTGGCAGGCTACCTGGTGGCCGTCGGCGAGCATGATCAGCGGTGGTACCACGCGTTCGCATGTGCCGCGGATGACCAGCGGGCATCGAGGCGCGAAGGCACAGCCAGCGGGTAGGTCGCCGGCATCGGGTGGTTCGCCGCCCACGACCGCTCGCTGGCGCAGCCGATTGGTCGGGTCCGGCTCGGGTACAGCCGCCAGCAGCGCCCGGGTGTAGGGGTGGCTGGCGTCCTCGATCAGCTGCGACGCGGGTGCCAGCTCCACGATGCGCCCCGCGTACATGACCGCGATGCGGTCGGCGAAGTGGCGCGCGCTGGCCAGATCGTGGGTGATGTACAGGAAGGTCAGCCCGCGCTCGTCCTGGAGCTCGGCCAGCAGATACAGGATCTCGGCTCGGCTCGACGCATCGATCATCGAGACGGGCTCATCAGCCACCAGGTAGTCGGGCTCGAGCACCATGGCACGGGCGATGCTCACGCGCTGGCGTTGGCCGCCCGAAAGCGTGTGCGGGTACTTGTCCGCGAACTCAGGCGCCGGCGAGAGCTTGACCTGCTCGAGGGCGGCGAGGACCTTGGCTTCGCGATCGGCGCGGCCGCCTGATCCGTGGATGGTGAGGGGTTCCTCCACCAGCTGGCCCACGCGCATGTACGGACTGAGGCTGGAGAACGGGTCCTGGAAGATGACCTGGGCACGTCGCCGGAAGGCCAGGAGCTCTCGAGGTGCCAGGGCACCGATGTCGACGCCTTCGAACAGGATGCGCCCAGCAGAGATCGGCGCCAAGTGCAGCGTAGCTCGCCCGAGCGTCGTCTTGCCACTTCCGGATTCGCCGACCACGGCCATCGTCTCACCCTTGGCCAGCTCGAGACTGACCTCGTTGACGGCGTGGATCGGTCGCGTGGCGAAGAACGAGGTGCGCACGAAGAACGTGACGCTGAGGTCTTCCACGCGCAGGATCGGCCCCTCGGCAGACGCCCAGTCAGCCATCGGTCGCTCGGGCCGCTGCGGGCGGTGCGGCTACTGCGGACGGTGCGATTGCGACGGGTGGGGTCGGCTGGCCGTCCGCGACGTGGCGCCAGCAACGTGCCCAGTGTGCTGGTGTGACCTCCAGGTACGGGGGCGTCACAGCACAGGCGTCAAAGGCGAGGGCACAGCGGGGGCGGAAGCGACAACCAGCTCCGGTTTCGTGCAGGTCCGGAGGTGCGCCACGCAGGAACTCCGGCGGCGTAGGGTCGTGCAGGCTGGGGATGGCGGCCAGGAGTCGCTGCGTGTAGGGGTCGGCCGGGGCGCCCAAGACGTCCTCCGCCGAGCCCAGCTCACGCACCTCGCCCGCGTAGACCACCGCGATGCGGTCGCAGATATCTGATGCCAGGGCCAGATCGTGGGTGATGAACAGCATGCTGATGTGCCGTTCCGCTTTCAGCTCCTTCAGCAGGTTCATGATCTGCGCCTGGATGCTCACGTCGAGGGCGCTGGTGGGCTCATCGAGGATGAGCAGCGGCGGATCGTGCGTGAGGGCGGTGGCGATCATCACGCGCTGCTTCATGCCGCCGCTGAGCTCATGCGGGTAGCGCTCCGCCGTGGCCGCCGGCAGACCTACCCGAGTCAGCAGCTCACTCACCCTTGACCGCGCCTCGGACTTGCTCACGCCGTCGCTACGCAAGCGTTCCGCCACCTGCTCGCCCACGCGGATGACGGGGTTGAACGAGTGCATGGCGCCCTGGAAGACCATGGCCATGCGGCTCCAACGGACGCGCGTCCGAAACTCCTCGTCAGTCATGGCGCCGAGGTCGTTGCCGGCAAGGTACAGACTGCCACCGGCGAGCTCGCCGTTCGAGGGCAGCAGTCGCATGAGCGCCAACGCCAGGCTGGTCTTGCCGCTGCCGGATTCACCGATGATGCCCAGCGCCTCGCTCGGTGCGAGGTCGAATGAGATGCCGTCAACGGCACGCAGGGGCCCACGCTCGGTGGTGTATTCGACCGTCAGGTCGCGCACTTCCAGCAGCGTCCGGCGTCCGTCCAGCAGGCTCTCGGGTGCATCCATCAGTCGCACCTCGCCGCCGGCCGGCCCGCGACTGCTTGTTGGCCAGATGCCACCTCCAGTAGCGCGAGACCCTGTTTCAACCCTCCAACGTCACTTCGCGACGGCGGTGAGGAGGCACGGCCGGCCGTTTCGTGCTTGGACTGAGCGTGGATGAGCGCTGGCATGGGCGCCGTGTCGCGGTGGCGGACCCATAAAGTCCGCCTCGTGCTACTCAGGTTGGCATCTGGCCAAGAACTGGCCACCATCGCGCTCAGCGGCCTCATCAGTCGCGCCGCAGCCTGGGGTTGACGATGGGCTCCATGGCCAGCGCCAGCAGCATGAAGGTCACGGCCGTGAGGACGATGAGCAGGCCCGGCGAGACGACCCACCACCAGTAGCCCAGGAACACGGCTCCGGTGCGGAAGCCGTCCTCAAGGATCTGGCCCCATGTCGGCAGCGACGGATCGCCCAGACCCAGGAAGGAGAGGCCGGCTTCGGCCAGGATGACCGCGGGCACGAAGAAGATGAGCTGGGTGAACACGTAGGGCGCGGTGTGCGGAAAGATGTGCTTGACCAGGATGTGTCGGCTCGACGCACCCAGGGCGCGTGCTGCCTCCACCTCCTGCGAGCCTGACAGCCCAAGCACCATCGAGCGCACCAGGATGGTGAGGCCGGGCCAGCTGAAGGCGACCAGCAACAACAGGATGAGCCACATCTGCGCGCCGAAGACGAAGACGAAGAAGATCAGCAATGGCAGCAGGGGCACGTTGTTGACCACATCGGCGCTGCGTTGGATCAGCAGGTCGGTCCGGCCACCCTTGTAGCCGGAGAGCATGCCCAGACCGGTGCCGACGACGGTGCTGACGGTGGCGGCGGCGATACCTATGAGTAGCGCTACGGGCAGGCCGAAGGCGAGGCCCTCTGCGAGGTCGCGTCCACTGCTGTCAGTACCCAGCCAGCCGAAGACGGAGCCGCCCGCGACGGCGCGCACCCAATCGACCGAATCGGCCGGATCGGCCAGCGCCGCCCGTACCTGCATCACGTACTCACCCTTCAGCGGCTCCAGCGCGCCGGCTTCATCAGGGATGCCGAACAGTGCCGCCGTCACATCGTTCTGCACCTCCCGCGCAGACATCTCTACGCCGTAGGCTTCGCTGAGCATCTCCGAGATGGCCTGGGCAGTCTCCGGCTCGGCGGTGAACAGGATGCGCAGCGGGGTCTCATCGTGGCGGACGTAGGGTGGTACCTCGCCGGGTCGAGGCCCGCGGATCGAGGTGCGCAGCAGCGGCACTGACGTGCCGTCCGGTCGCAGCAGGGTGACGCTCAGCGACGGCGGACGATCCACGTAGCGGACCTCGCCGAGGCTGAACGAGAGGAAGGTGGGTGCCTCGTCGGACGTATGCTCGAAGGCCAGGTCGTAGACCTCGACACGGGCATCGCCGCGCGCGATGGACTCGGTCGGCTCAGAGGCCTCCACGATCTGGTGGGGCGCACCAGTTCCTGCGAGGGCCGACGTCCAGGCCGGCGGCGCGGCCTTCGGATAGTCGGCCCAGACGGCGGGGTTGGACCAGCGCGCCGGACCGAAGTCGAGCGGGAAGGTCGCCAGCACCACCAGTGAGACGGTGCCCAGGATGACTGCCAGGGTCACGCCGATCTTGCCCGCGGTGCTGGCCAGCACCTGGCGGAGAAGACCCCGCCGCTTCATGCGTAGCGCACCCGTGGGTCCAGGAAGACGTAGAGGATCTCCAGTACCAGCCGCGCGGCCACGTAGATGAGGGTGAACATGAAGGTCAGGCCGATGATGATGGACTCGTCAGGTTGGCCGCTGAACGTCTTGAAGTAGAGCTGCCCCATGCCCTCCCAGGCAAAGACGGTCTCGATGAGGATGGATCCTCCGAGCGTGGCTGCCAAGCCCAGGATGAGGCCGGTGACGATCGGTGGCGCCGCGACGCGCAGGATGTGTCGGCGGCGGATGAGCCCCTCTGGCAGGCCCTTGGCACGCGCCACCGTGACGTGGTCGGACAGGGCTACGTTCAGCGTCATGGTGCGGATGACGTAGATCGACGGGCCGATGCTCACCAGCACCAGCGTCAGGATCGGCAGCAGCGCGTGCCACAACAGGTCGATGGTCGACGCCACCAACCCTTGGGGCGGTGGCGTCGAGTACATCCCGCCCGAAGGCAGGATGCGCAGCCAGAACGAGAAGACGAGGATGAGCAGGATGCCTGCCCACCAGGCTGGCAGGCCGTTGGTGATGGCCGCTACATAGGAGACGAAACGGTCCACACGAGAGCCCGGCCGCGTCGAGAGCCATACGCCGACCGTCAGCCCCGCGAAGGCGGTGATGAATAGAGAGGTCGTGAGCAGCAGCACCGTCCGCGGCAGTCGTTCCAGGATGATGTCGGCCACGCTGTTCGAGCCATCCGCAGCACGGATGGAACGAGCCTCGCCCAAGTCGAAGACCAGCACCTGCCCGACGACCGCAGGCAGCCGCTCGAACCAGGGGCGGTCGAGCCCATACGATGCTTCCAGCTCGGCTCGTCGGGCGGCGATGATGCCCTCGACGGCGTCGGGGTCGGTCACGGTCTGCGAGAGACTCGTGCGCAGAGCGCGCAGCTCCTCGCCCACTCCGGCGTCGAGGATGCGATCAGAGTACCCGGTCGCGCCCAGGGTCAGCACCAGCAGCACCAGCACGATGATGAGCACCACGCCGAGGCTGGCGGCACGCACCAGGATCGGCCGCAGGAGCGAGGGACCCACCCGTTCGGAGCCCCGCTAGGGGAGCACCTCAAGGTCGATGCGCCGCTCGCTGATGAGCGCCAACGAGTCGCTCTCGGCGGCGAGGTAGAGCTCATAGAAGCCCGGGAACAATGAGCCCGTCACGTCGGCCGGGATGGTCACCGCGAACCCGCCCCCGCCATCGGCCTCAGCCTGCCCAGAGGCCACCACCTCGCTCACGGCTGGATCGAGCAACAGGTACTGCAGTCCCAGTGTGCCCGGGCCGGTCACGCTCGCGCTGATGACCGCGTCCTCGCCGGGGACGACCACGTCGGCCGTGACGTCGTCGATGGTCAGGGCCGGTGGCTCACCGCGATAGTGGTCGCCGGGCTTGAAGGGATAGCTGGGATCGCGGAAGGCGTCCAGCTCGGCGAACTGGGCGGGCGGGTCGAACTGTTCGAGGGAGTAGGGTCCCTGGCTGATGATGAGGTGGTCCTTCTCGTCGAACCAGTCCTGTGCCGCCTGGTAGCGTGCCACCGCCTCCTCAGGCGTCACCAGCGAGCGACCACCGAAGTCGAAGACGCCGGGTGGCACGAACTCGTCACGCTCGAGATCGCGCAGCGTGCGATCCACCAACCCAGCGTCACGCTTGAGCACCAGGCTCAGCCAGGGCACGCTGAAGCGGCCGGCGGCGGTGTCGCTGTAGGCTGCTCGGCGCTGCTCGAAGACGAGGTCGTCCATGGCCAGCTTCAGCTCCCAGGGCATGTCGAAGCTGACCGGGCTGGCGTAGGCGCCGATGTAGTCGGTATCGAAGTGCCAGTAGTCGACGTAGACCTCCAGTTGGTCGTCCTCGGTCAGTCGATAGCCCTTGAAGGTCTCCAGGACGGGTCGCGAGGTCACGGCCAGGGCGGTCTCGATACGGGCCTTCTCGGGGTCGTAGGCGAGGTCGAAGCCCTGCGCGATGGAGTAGACGGCATCGGCGATGGTGATGGGTTGACCATCGTGCCAGACCGAATCGGTGTACTTGCTGTAGTCGAAGGTGACCTTGCTGACCGCAGTCGTTCCGGGAGCCACCGGCTGCCATGTCTTGGTCGCGACGTCCCATGTGAGGGCGTCGGCGGGCACGTCCAACGTGCCGGTGGGACCGGCGGTCTCGACGGTGTACCCGGCCCGGAATGGCTCCGGGATGCCCGTGAAGGGGTCGTTCCATATGGGTGGGTCGGAGAGATTGCGCCAGAGATCGGTGGAGTACACATCTCCCAGGCCACCGATGGGGTTGTAGGTGGTCCGTTCGGTCCAGACCCACTGGTGGCCGACGCGCACGTCGTCAGAGCCGGGCACGTACGCCTCACGCAGGGCGAACGGGTTGCGCGGTCCGGCTACCACATCGCGGGTCATGCCCTGCAACGTGTCCACGACCGGGAAGCTGTTGTCCACCGTGGCCAGCCAGATGCGGATGGACTCATCCAGCCCCGCTTGGGTCATCTGCCGGTAGATCTCATTGCGCTCGTCGAGGCTGTCGAACTCGCCACGGTAGAGCGTCTGCCCGAGCGCGTCCAACTCGTCATTCTGGTACTGCCAGAAGCCCTCCTCGCGCCAGCCGGGCATCTGACCCAACCAGGGCGCGATGAAGGCGTTGACCGAGCCCACGTCGTAGCGGTTCGGGGCACTGCGGCCCCAACCCTCGGTGTAGATATGCCACTCGAAGGCGGCCGGGTCGGTGGCGTAGACCTTCTGCACCGCGGCTGCGAACTCGTCATAGGTGATGGCGACCTCGAAGCCAGCGGCCTCCAACTCGGCACGGACGAGGTCGGCGATGTCGCGTCGCTCGTCTTCCACCCGGCCCACCAGCTTGATGCGTATCGGCTGGCCTTCATAGTGCCAGGTGCCATCGATCAGCTCGGCGCCGGCAGCGGTCATGGCCTCGGCGATGAGCTCGCGTGCCAGCTCGGGGTCGTAGCTGATCCCGGAGCCGCGGTCGATGTCGTAGATGGTCAGGAAATCGGGATCGCTGGGTCCGACGTGGGTGAGCATGGGCTGACCGGCGCCGAGGTAGATGTCCTGGGCGATGGCTTCGCGGTTGACCAGGTATTGCATGGCCTGGCGGATCTCGCGGATCGAGAACGGGTTGAGCTCGCCGTCGCGCGCGGGAGCCGGGTTGAGGATGAGCGACACCGTGGTGGCGGGCGCGTCGATGAGCTTCACGCCGGGAGTGCCGCGCAGGTCCTGGGCGGCCTCCGTCTTGAGGCCGAACAGATAGAGGTCCATGTTGCCGGCCTCGATGTCGAGTGGCGCCCGATCGACGAAGAAGGAGTTGTACAGCAGCCGATCGGCAGCCGGTCCCGGCTTGTCGTGCGGTGGCTGGTAGGCCTCATCATCCTGTGCCATAGCGGCAATCGGCAGCAGGCCGGCGATGAGTGCGAGCACGATGAACGCCGCCGACACACGTGTGGCGTGCGGGAACGGCATCCGCGAGGCCGATCGTCGGGTCATGGTCTAGCCCTCGTCAGCGGCGGCGTCTTGGCCGGCGGACGCGGGCGTGGGTGACGGCGCGGGTGAAGTCGATGGGGTGGGAGTCACCGCCCCGACCGCCTCCAGCTCGTCGATGCGCGTGCCAAGGTCGTTGAGGAGATCACCGATGTTGCCGAAGCCGAACTCGGTGAAGAACGAGGTGCTGGCGCCGTTGCCCGATTCGTCGTAGACGGTGATGACCTGGCTGCCCTCGCTGGTGATGGGCATGAAGATGCGGGCGCTGAACTCGCCGTCGAGGTTGGTGCGCAAGGTGGAGATGGTGGTGTCACCCAACTGGACGAAGACGCCCATGTCGGGCTGGAAGGCGAAGCCCTGCAGGGTCACCTCCTGGCCACCGGGGCCCGAAGGCGGGCTGATGAAGATCTCCGGAGAATCGACCGCCTCCGTGCGCGCCACCGCGATCTTCTGGTTGATGGGTCCGAACTCGCCCAGGCGGGAATCGGGCCAGACCATGTGCACGTCGTTTTCGGTGGCGGTGAGGCTGAAGTAGTCGCCGATGAAGAGGCCGTTGGGGAAGGCGTAGTTGGGGTTGGAGGCGAAGTCGGTCACCCTTGTGTCACCCACGCTGATGCCTAGCTCGTCGTTGGTGAAGCCGAACGTCTCGCCGCGGTCATCCGATCGCGTGTAGTAGATGTTGAAGCTGCTCTGGCTGGGGCTGTCGCGGAAGTCGCCCCACATGGCGTGCACCACGCCATCAGGACCGACGTCGATGGAGGGGAACATCTGCACGTGCTCGGTGGCATCGGCGTTGAGCACCTTGGGCCGGGACCAGTTCAAGCCATCATCGAACGAAGACGTCAGGTAGACATCGCCGTCGTCGTCAGGCTTGTCCGACGGTCGCCCCACATAGGCGACATAGACCTCGCCCTCTGGACCGGCAGCGATTTGCGGGAAGGAGGATGCCCAGAAGCGGAAGTTGTTGGTGCGCGGGCGGAACTCGGTCTCATTGAAGACCGAAGCCACCACCGGGGTCGACCAGGTCTCGCCGGCATCGCTCGAGCTGGCGACCTGGATCTCACCTACGCCCTCCTGTGAGCGATCGTCCGTGCTGTCCATCCAGGCCACGTGGACCAAGCCCTCGGGGGTGACCACGGGCTGACTGCCCTGCACCACTCGCAAGGTGCCGAACACGCCAGGCGCGCCGCTGCCGTCGCCGCGCTCACCATAGGCGCGACGCACCGTCGGGCTGACCGCGACCGGATCGCTCCAGGTGAGGCCGCCGTCCTCGGACTTCACCAGCTCGATGGTGGTGCGCATCTCGGTCGGCAGCAGGTTGGGGATCTCACCGATGTACAGGATCTCGTAGCTCAGGTCGAAGTTGGTGTAGGTGACGTACAGCACGTCCTTCTCAGGGTCGTCCGGGTGGCGGCCAGATGCCATCCAGGGCTTGTCGAGGAAGCTGATGTCGACGAGGCCACGAAGGCGACCGAATCGGTCGGTCTCCAGGCCATCGGTGTTGACGCTGCTACGGGCCGAGGAAGATCTGGGTGGGCCAGCTGAAGCCGTCATCCTCGGACTTGGCCACGGCGATGCTCGACACCTGCGCCGCCACCTCGATGGGGCCCAGGTTGAACTCGTCGATGCCGACGGAGATGTAAGCCATGTAGACGTTGTCATCGCGGTCGAAGGCCAGCACGGGGTCACCGCCGGCGCCGAGGTCCTTCTGCAGGTAGGGCACCTGGAAGGGGCCCTCCCAGCGCTCGCCAGCATCGAAGGTGACGTATGCCGACATGGAGGGGAAGGCGTAGTCGATGACGCCAAGCACGAGATGGTCGGGGTCGTTGGGGTCGGCCTCGATCTGCGGCTCGGTCTGGAATGGGGCCCGGCCGAAGTCCCGGGTCACCAGGATGTTTCGGGAAAAGGCCGGCCCGGGGTCGCGATAGGGGACGGGTGCACCGGCGCCGGCCGCCTGCATACGCGGCGAAGAGCCAGTCGAGTCCGTGCCCAGACCGGGTCCAAGGGTGCTATCGCCGGTAGGCAACAGCCCCTGGCCGGGGTCGCCACCCGGGGCCGTCAACCAGGCCTGGCCAGAAAGGAACGAAGCGGCCGGCCCCAGCAGGTCGGCGGGGCTGGCGTCGAGGAGCGGGATGATGTCGTAGGAGTCCTGCCCGATTCCCCCTTCCTCCTCTTCTTGCGCCGCCACAGGGATAGCGCTGGTCAGGGCGAGGGCCAGTGTCGTGCCGAGCACGAGACGCCACGACGTTCGGGAAGCGGACATCGTTCTCCTTGTCGATCAGGTCGGGATGGTGTGTATCGGAGGGGCCGCGCTAGCGGACCCGGTCGAGGATGGTGAGGAGCCCATCGAGTTGGGTCGCGACCGACCGCAGCACCTCAGAGTGGAACTCCTCCATCGACGTGTCGAAGGCATTGGCACCGGTGTCGATATAAGCCGCGGTGAAGTCCTGTGTGTTGCCGAATTCGCCAAAGCGCCAGTCAAGGTAGGCCGGCGCTGCCTCGGTGACGCGGTCAAGCAGTTGCCCGAGGCGAGCGGGATCGGCCGATAGGGCCAATGTCCGGATGCGCTCGAGCTGGGCTTCAGCTTCGGGGCGAGTCTCCGGCATGCCCTTGCGAAGCTCAAAAAGCAGCTGGCGATCCGCCTCGAGTGGCGCGTACAGGTCATCGAACCTGTCGAGCGACGAGCGCAGTCGGTCGCGTTCCGCGGTGACCGCATCCACCGTCTCGTGTAGCGTCGCGTTGTCCGCCTGCAGCGAATCGTTGGCCAGGCTGAGGGCGTCGACCATCGTGCGCAGCTCGCCGACGGTGGCCTGCACCCCTGCCGGGTCGACGAGGATCGGCTCCAGCTCTGCGTTCCCGGCGTCCATGGCCAGGGTGGCGCCCGCGGGCAGCAGCATGGTGGCGGCCATGACCGTGGCCGCGGCCAAACCGCGCAAGCCAAGTCGTGGGTAGTCCGGCGTCAGCATCGGTTGGCACCTCTACATGCGTACGGGAACGGGCTGGGCGACCCGGGGGATCTGGTCGAGCATCGTCACGCGGTGACCAGCAAACCCTAAGTGCGACCATCCTCGATTTCGCGCGAGCCTACACCGTCTTCGGGAGGGCTGCTGTCATGTGCATCACGTTTGGATGACCGGTCCACGGTGATGTCAGTCGCGGAAGGCCGGCCGTAGGATGAGGGCCAGGAGGCCGAAACCGGCCACGATGAGGGTCGCGTCGAACGCCGCGGCGTCATCGAGGCCGCGATCGAGTGCGTTGACGTAGACGAGCACGCCCAGCATGAACACCGCCAGGGTGAGCCCGCCCCACAGCGTGGCCACGAGGTCGAAGCGACGACGGCCGGCCATCAGGGCGCCGCTGATGATCAGGACCGCCGGGAACAGCCAACCGGTCGGGAAGAGGGAGGACTGGACGCCACCCATGATGAAGGCGACCGCGAGCAGGCCACCCAGGCACAGATACGTGAGACCGACGCCCACGAGCAGCGGATCGAAGCGCACTGGGGGCTGGGGCGACCGATGCGGGGCAGTGTCGGGCATGACCGCTATCCTATCGGCCGCATGCACAGATCCGCTCCCCGCTCGCTGCCGACTTGGCTCCGCATTGTCCTTGTGACCCTGCTGGTGCTCGCATCGGCCATGCCCGCGGCGCGCGCGCAAGGCGATCTCGGCGGTCCAGTCTCGTTCATGGTCTTCGGCGACCCTGCTGAGTTGGCGGCCTATCAGACGCTCGTTGCCGCGTTCGAAGCGGCACATCCCGAGATCCCGGTCGAGCTTATCCACATCCCCAGTGCATCCGACTACCGTCTGCGCCTGGGTGCCGACTTCGCGGCCGGTGACCCGGCCGATGTGGTGCTCATCAACTACCGCCGGTTCGCCCCCTTCGCGGCGATGGGTTCGCTGGAGCCGTTGGCCCCGTACCTGCGCCGCAGCGACCTCATCAGCGACAGCGATTTCTTCCCACAGGCCACCGATGCCTTCCGCTGGCGCGGCCAGCTGATGTGCATCCCGCAGAACATCAGCAGCCTGGTGGTCTACTACGACAAGGATCTCTTTGATGCCGCGGGCCTGGCGTATCCGTCCGACGACTGGACTTGGGATGAGTTCCTGTCGACCGCGCAGGCGCTGACACGGGATCTCGACGGAGATGGTGTCACTGACCAGTACGGGCTGGGCACCGAGGCCTCCATCTTCCGTCTGGCGCCGTTCGTCTGGGGCGATGGCGGCGAGCTGGTAGTGCTGGAGTCAGGGCTGCGGCCGATTCGCCTGGCGCTCGATTCGCGAGCGGCGAGCGAGGCGGTCGAGTGGTTCGTGGCCTTGCAGACCGAGCACGGCGTGGTGCCCGATGCGCTGGCCGAGGCGGCCGAGGACTCCATGAGCCGCTTCCTTAACGGCCGTACGGCGATGTTCCTCGATAGTCGTCGCGGCACGCCCACAGCGCGTGCCATCGATGGCTTCGACTGGGATGTAGCCGCGCTGCCAACGGGCGATGTGTCGGCTGGCATCCTGCATTCCGATGCCTACTGCATGGCGGCCGCGACGCAAGACAAGGAAGCGGCCTGGACGTTCATCGAGTTCGCCAACTCGCCGGAGGGCCAAGCCATCGTGGCACGGTCGGGGCGCACGGTGCCCTCGTTGATCGAGGTGGCGGCGTCTGACGCGTTCCTGGACCCCGAGGCCAAGCCAGCCAACAGCCGGGTGTGGCTGGACACCATCGAGTCGCTGAGGGCGGTGCCGGTGATGGCCAACTGGGTCGATATCGAGGAGATCGCTGGTGACGAGCTGGAGCGGGCGTTCTATGGGCAGGTTTCGGTTGCTGAGGCCATCGACGCCATGATCAGCCGCACACTGCCGTTCTTCGCGGGCGAGGAAGGCTGAGCCTCGTCGGGACCCTTTAGGGCACACTTCCTCGGTGGTGATCAAGGTCGCATGAGGCACGCCGCGCTGTCCTGGCGGGCCGGCCTGTGGCTGATGCTGCTCCCGTACCTGGCCGGCACGCTACTCCTGGTGGGCCTGCCGGCGCTGCTGTCGGCCGCGTTGGCGTTCACCTCTTACGACGCGCTGACGCCTCCGGTCTTCGTGGGTTTCGCCAACTTCCGGCTTCTCGCAGCCGACCCGATGGTGACCACGGCCATCGGTAACTCGCTCTTCTTCATCCTGCTGGCGGTGCCGCTGCGGGTTCTCGGGGCGCTGGGCCTGGCGCTGTTGCTGCGTCGGCAGCGACGAGGTGTGGGTGGCTATCGTGCTGCCGTCTACCTGCCGACGGTCATCCCCGACGTGGCGTTCGCGCTGATCTGGCTCTGGATCCTCAACCCGCTGTACGGTCCGCTGAACGTGGCATTGGGCGCGCTGGGCCTGCCGCAACCTGGTTGGCTGGCCGATGCCGGGACGGCGCGGTTCCCCTTCGTGTTCATGGCGGCATTCCAGATCGGAGAGGGTTTCGTGGTGCTGCTGGCGGCACTGCGTGGCCTGCCGCGCGAGTACGAGGATGCGGGGGCCGTGGATGGCGCGGGACGGTGGGCCGCTTTTCGCTACCTGATGCTGCCGTTGCTGCTGCCGTGGCTGGCACTGCTGACGTTCCGCGACGTCATCCTCAGCTTCCAGTGGACCTTCACGCCGTCATTCGTGATGACGGGTGGCGATCCCTACTACTCGACACTCTTCCTGCCGCTGCTCACCTACGAGGAGGCGTTCGACCGCTTCCGTTTCGGAGCCGGGTCGGCGCTGATGCTGATCACCTTCCTGCTGTCGGCGGCCATCATCGGAGCCATCTACCTGTTGTTCCGACGACGAGGCTATGTGGCCGATGTCTGAGCCCGGGCGCGGCCGGGGGCTGCGGACCGGCCGACCGCGCGGCCACGTGCCGCCGGGGCACAGCCGCGGGCTGGTGACGGGCCAGCTGATGCCGCTCCTGGTGGCAGTCCTGTTCCTGCTCCCACTGCTGTGGATGATCACCGCCTCACTGCGTGGGCCGGGCTTGCCGCCACCGCGCAGCATCGAGTGGTTGCCCACCTCGCCATCGCCGGCGAACTACGGCGGGGTCTTCGAGCTGCTGCCGTTCGGCCGCTATCTGTTGAACTCGCTAGCGGTGGTGGCACTGGCGCTGCCGCTGACGATCGTCACCGCATCCGCGGCCGGTTTCGCCATGGCCCAGCTGGAGCGGGGCTCTCGGGCGGCGCTGGTGGTGCTGTCGGTGGCACTGCTGCTGGTGCCCGTGACCGCGTTGTGGCTCACGCGCTTCCTGCTGTTCAGCTGGGTCGGCTTGACCGATTCGCTGCTGGCGTTGGTGGTGCCGGCCCTGGCTGGTTCCAGCCCGCTCTTCGTGTTGCTCTACTACTGGACCTTCCGTCGAGCGCAGCCAGGCATCTTCGAGATGGCGCACCTCGATGGAGCGGGGGTGTTCACGGTATGGCGACGCATCGCCTTGCCCAACGCCTTGCCCACCACCATCGCCGTGGCAGTGCTCACGTTCATCCTCTACTGGAGCGACTTCATCAGCCCGCTGCTCTATCTCCGCGACCAGGATCTCTATACGCTACCGCTCGGCCTGCGCCAGTTGCAGCAGCTTGACCCCACTGGCTGGCCGGTGCTGATGGCGGGTGCGGTGATGCTGACTCTGCCCGCGATCCTGTTCTTCCTGCTGGTGCAACATCTCTTCCTCGGTGAGCGCGGTCTCCGTGGGCGCTGACCCTGTCGAAGCTCGATGGTTGCCGGTCCTGGCAGCGAGCTAGCGTATCCCGCCGGTCGTCGGGCCCCACCACCCGGGCAGCCGCCTGCGGGCAACTCGGCCAGGCGTCCGGATCCCCACATAGAGCGAACACGCCCGACCCTTTGGCAAGGTTCGCGTCGATCTCGGCCTCCATCTCCCGCCAACCACGCCTGGATCGGCGGTTTTCGGCCGGCTCAGGACCGGCTCGGGACCGGCTCTGGACCGGTTCGGGTGGTTCGCTGCCTCGAAGTCCCGCTGCGAGACCGATCCTGTTCGCTCTATGTGGGAAGTCAGCAAGTTCGCCCCGGGCCATCGAGCGACGCCACCACGGCGCCACCACGATCCACACCGCGCGTCGGATCGACCATCTTGCGGATCGAGGTGACAGCCTATGGACCAGCCGCGTCACGGCTCGCGCGGCTGCCCCGGATTCGGTAGCATCGGGGTCACATACCCCGAAGAGAGGAGACCCCGTGGCCAAGTACGTCTTCGTGACCGGCGGGGTCACCTCATCGCTGGGCAAGGGCATCACCGCAGCGTCCATCGGCCGTCTGCTCAAGAGCCGCGGGCTGGCGGTCTCGATCATGAAGCTCGACCCTTACGTCAACGTCGATCCGGGCACCATGTCGCCGTATCAGCATGGTGAGGTATTCGTCACCGATGACGGCGCTGAGACCGATCTCGACCTGGGCCACTATGAGCGTTTCATCGATGAGAACCTGAGCCAGCTGGCCAACGTCACCACCGGGCGCATCTACCAGTCGGTCATCGCCAAGGAGCGCCGCGGTGACTTCCTCGGTGGCACCGTGCAGGTCATCCCGCACATCACCAACGAGATCAAGGAGCGAATCGGGCGCGTGGCCCGCAATGGCTCGGCAGACGTGGTCATCGTGGAGGTCGGCGGCACCGTCGGCGACATCGAATCGCTGCCCTTCCTGGAAGCCATCCGCCAGTTGCGCAAGGACGTCGGCCGTGACAACGTCGTCTACGTGCACGTCACGCTGTTGCCGGCGCTGGCGGCCACCGGGGAACTCAAGACCAAGCCCACCCAGCACTCGGTCAAGGAACTGCGCAGCATCGGCATCCAGCCCGACATCATCGTGGCTCGCAGCGACCAGCATGTCGATGACGAGTTGCGCGAGAAGATCGCACTCTTCTGTGACGTCGACGTGGATGCCGTGGTCCCGGCCGCCACGGCTGACACGATCTACGAAGTGCCATTGCAGTTCGAAGACTGGGGCCTGGGCGACCTGGTCGTGCGGCTGCTACATCTCCAGGATGAGGTGCACGAGCCCGAGCTGGCGGAATGGCGAGCCTTGGTCGAGCGCATCAAGCGGCCCAAGCCGGCGTTGGAGATCGCGCTGGTGGGCAAGTACATCGCCCTGCCCGACGCTTACATGTCCGTCACCGCCGCGCTCGACCATGCCGGTTGGGCGCAGGACCACGACATCAGGGTGCGTTGGCTCGATTCGGAAGAGTTGCACGAAGACGACTACGAAGCCCAGCTCGCCGGTGCCGCCGGCATCGTGGTGCCCGGTGGCTTCGGCCATCGCGGCATCGAAGGCAAGCTGCTGGCCGCCCGATATGCGCGCCAGAACCGCGTGCCCTACCTGGGACTGTGCCTGGGGTTGCAATGTGGCGTCATCGAGTTCGCCCGCGGTGTCCTCGGTGCCAAGGATGCCAACTCGACCGAGTTCGACCTCTTCACCGAGGCCCCGGTCATCGACTACATGCCCGACCAGCGGGACGTCGACGAGAAGGGCGGCACCATGCGCCTGGGGCTGTACCCGGCCAAGCTGCAGCCAGGCACCAAGGTCCACGAGGCTTACGGAAGTGAGCTCATCTATGAGCGCCACCGCCACCGTTTCGAGGTCAGCAACCGCTATCGCGAGGCACTCGAAGAGGCCGGCATGCTGTTGTCCGGCCAATCGCCCGATGGTCGTCTGGTCGAGATCGTGGAGCTTCGCGACCATCCCTGGTTCGTCGCCAGCCAGTTCCACCCCGAGTTCAAGAGCCGACCGGAGAAGCCGCATCCACTCTTCGCCGGCTTCGTGACAGCGGCCATCGATCGCGTGGGCTCATCGGCGGGTCAGGCCCGGGTCGCCGGACCAGCCTCCTCGTAGCCCCGGCCACACATCACCCGGCGCAAGGAATTGGCACATCGGGGCGTCTCCCGGTCGCGATCTTGCAATGGATGCAAGGTCCCCCGCCGCCAAGAAGGCCGGCTCGATATGCCCTCCGTCATACAATGGGCGCCTGACTCGAACCCCCTTCCCGAGGAGCCCACTCGTTATGAAGCTATTCCTTGACACCGCCGTCATCGATGAGATCCGTACCGTCCATAGCTGGGGCGTGCTCGATGGCGTGACCACCAACCCGACGTTGTTCGCCAAGGCCGGCGGCGGCACCTATCCCGATGTGTTGAAGGAGATCACCACCATCACCTCCGGCCCCGTGAGCGCGGAAGTCATCGCCGATGACCTCGAAGGCATGCTGCGCGAGGGCCGCGTGTTCGCCAGGATCGCCCCCAACATCGTGGTCAAGGTGCCCATGACGGAGACCGGTCTGACCGCCATCTCGACCTTCGCCGAGGAAGGCATCAAGACCAACTGCACACTGATCTTCAGCTCGGCGCAGGGCATCCTGGCCGCCAAGGCGGGAGCTACCTACCTGTCGCCCTTCGTCGGTCGACTCGATGACATCAGCCAGGAAGGCATGGACATGGTGCGCGAGCTGGCCGCCATCCTCGAGATCCACGACTACGAGGCGGAGATCATCGTGGCCTCCACGCGCTCGCCGCGGCATGTCATCGACGGCGCTCTCGCGGGTGCCGGTGTCGCCACGCTACCGTTCAAGGTCTTCCAGCAGATGGTTCGGCATCCACTGACCGACAAGGGCATCGAGTCCTTCAAGGCCGACTGGGCCAAGGCCCAGCAAGAGCTCGCCGCCAAGGCCTGACCCTCAACACAGAGGCAGCGCGGACACACTACGCCGCGGCGCGCCCTGAGACGCACCCGAAGTCTTCGGTCGAACGATAGTTGACCGATTCTGGGTGCGTGCTACTATCGGAGTCACCCTCCCGCACCGCTGAGTCGCCGCCGGGCCGTCACACGTCCTGGTGCATCTGCGATCTCAGGTGCGGACGGCACCCATCCTGGATCCTCACCCTGCTTGGCGCTCTGTGCGTGGCAGTGTCGAGCATCCATCCCCTTGCCGCAAGGAACTGACACCGGACACGATGGACATCAAGGAACTCGAGAAGAAGGATGTCGACGAGCTCGCCAGGATCGGCGGTGACCTTGACGTCGCGGACGCAAATGGCATGGCGCGGGACGAGCTCGTCGAGCAGATCATGCAGCGCCAGACAGAGCGCAGTGGCCAGAAGTACGCCGCCGGCATCCTCGATCTGGTCGAGGACGGCTACGGCTTCATGCGCCGTCGTGGCCTCATGCCCAGCCCGGATGACATCTACGTCAGCTCCAGTCATGTACGTCGCTTCGACCTGCGTGGCGGTGATCGCGTGGCTGGCATTCCGCGACCTCCCAAGAAAGGTGAGAAGTACTGGGGCCTGGTGCGCGTGGACACGGTCAATGGGATGGATCCCAACGACGCTCGCCGCCGACCGCACTTCGAAGAGCTCACGCCGATCCACCCCTACGAGCTCATCAACCTTGAATCCGATCCCAAGAATCTGAGCCAGCGCCTGGTCAACCTCGTCAACCCCATCGGCAAGGGCCAGCGAGCGCTCATCGTCAGCCCGCCCAAGGCCGGCAAGACGATGCTGCTCAAGAACATGGCCAACGGCATCACGGAGAATTACCCTGAGATCCTGCTCATGGTCGCGCTCATCGGCGAGCGACCGGAGGAGGTCACGGACATGCGCCGCTCGGTCAAGGGTGAGGTCATCTCCTCCACCTTCGACGAGCCCACTGAGAACCACACCCATGTGGCGGAGATGGCGCTCGAGATCGCCAAGCGGCAGGTCGAAAGCGGCCGCGACGTGGTCATCCTGCTCGACTCGATCACGCGGCTCTCGCGCGCCTATAACCTGGCGCTGCCGCCGTCCGGCCGTACCCTGACCGGTGGTATCGATCCGGTGGCGCTCTATCCGCCCAAGCGTTTCTTCGGCGCCGCGCGCAAGCTGGAAGAGGGTGGTTCGCTGACCATCATCGCGACGTGCCTGGTCGATACGGGCTCGCGCATGGATGACGTCATCTACGAAGAGTTCAAGGGCACCGGCAACAGTGAGCTCATCCTCGATCGCAAGCTGGCTGAGAAGCGCATCTATCCGTCGATCGACGTGCAGCGCTCCGGCACTCGACGCGAGGAACTGCTGCTCGAAGAGCCCGTCCTCAAGATGGTCTGGACGATGCGCCGCATGCTCGGTGCGGTGGGGACCAACGAGGGCATCGAGCTGTTGCTCAACCGTCTCTCCAAGACCGATTCGAACGCCGAGTTCCTCGCCACGCTGACCAGGCAGGCCGCGGCCGAAAGCGCCAGGCAGGGTTAGCTCGACCAGTCGGTCGTGCCACTGCCAGAGCGATGTTCCTCGACCGCGTCGACCTGACCGTCAGCGCCGGCAACGGCGGCAACGGTGCCGCCACCTTCCGTCGTGAGGCCCATGTGCCTCGCGGTGGTCCCGACGGTGGCGACGGTGGCCGCGGCGGCTCCGTCTACCTGGTGGTGGATGTGGGCCAGACGATGCTGGTCGACTTTCGCTACAAGCATCACTTCCGGGCCCAGCACGGTAGCGCCGGCCAGCGTTCGCGCCGCCACGGCAAGGCCGGCGATGACCTGGAGCTGGCAGTCCCGCCAGGTACGGTCGTCTTCGATGCCGCCAGTGGTGACCTCATGGCTGACCTGGTCTATCCCGGACAGCGGGTCATGGTCGCTCGCGCCGGACGTGGCGGTCTGGGCAACACACACTTCGCGACGTCCACGCACCAGGCGCCCAAACATGCCCAGAAGGGCGAACCCGGGGAGGAGCGCCGCCTGCGCCTGGAGCTGCGACTCATCGCTGACGTGGGCCTGGTCGGCTTGCCCAATGCCGGCAAGTCCACGTTGCTGCGGGCGTTGACCGCTGCCACGCCCAAGGTGGCCGACTACCC
This sequence comes from uncultured Chloroflexia bacterium, assembly GCA_963814315.1. Classification (GTDB taxonomy): domain Bacteria; phylum Chloroflexota; class Limnocylindria; order Limnocylindrales; family CSP1-4; genus JAFMJV01. Next base: position 1,184,544 of record CAWFCG010000003.1, on the reverse strand, counting down.
CTTCACCACGCTGGAGCCCAACCTGGGCGTGCTGGACTTGGCCGTCGATGATCCCACCGATGAGCGTCGACCCACGCTGGCCGACCTGCCAGGACTCATCGAGGGCGCCAGCGCCGGTGCCGGGCTTGGCCACGCCTTCCTGCGTCATGTGGAGCGCACACGGGTGTTGGTGCACGTCGTGGACATGTCCGCCGACGATCCTGAGCGTGACTACCAGATCATCCGCGACGAGCTGGAGGCGCGCGATCCGGCGCTGCTGGAGAAGACCACGCTGGTGGCGGCCAACAAGATGGACCTCGATCCCGATATGGAGCTGCTGCGGGCCTTCAACGAGGCGCGTCTCCACGAGGATCTTGAGGTCGTGCAGATCTCGGCGGCTGACAGGATCGGGCTGCGGGAGTTGCGCTCAGCCTTGGCGCGCCTCCTGCCTGACGCTGAGCTACTGAGTGGCCCGGGCGAGGCGGCCGGCGTGGTGGTGCATCGTTACGATCCGGCGCAGGAGGGCTTCATCATCGCGCGCGAATCCGACGGCGTTTGGATCGTCGAGGGACGGCGCGTGGAACGCCTCGTGGCACAGACCGACTTCGAGAACGACGAATCTGCCTCTCGCTTCCAGCGTGAGCTGGTCAAGCTGGGCCTGGTCGAGAAGCTGCGTGTGGCGGGGGTCAAGTCCGGCGATATGGTGCGCATCGGTGAGACGGAGCTGGAGTGGGGAGCTGAGCCCGGAGCTTGGGTTTGAGCGACGAGCCGTCGCGCGGTTCGTCTTCGGAGGCCGCTGTTTCGGAGGCCGCTGTTTCGGGAGGTGCCGCGACTCGAGCCATCGGGATCCTGGGTGGCACGTTCGATCCCGTCCACCAGGGTCATCTTGCCCTGGCACGTGAGGCGTGGACCGAGCTGGATCTTGCGCACGTGCTCTTCGTGCCCAATGCCGACCCACCCCACAAGCAGGACCGGGACGTCACCGCGGCCGTCCACCGCGAAGCCATGGTAGCGCTGGCCATCGCGAGTGAGCCGTCATTCCTGCTCTCGCGCCTTGAACTTGAGCGGCCTGGGCCCAGCTACGCGGTCGATACCGTGGCCGATCTGGCCTCGCGCTCGCGGCGCGAGGGGCGTCCTGAGCCTTGGTTCGTGCTCTCGGCAGAGGTACTCGATGATTTCCACGAGTGGCGCCAGCCCGATCGTATCCTGGATCTGTGTCGCATCGCGGTGGCACCACGACCTGGCGCCGAACCGCTCGACGGTGATTGGGTGATGACCCACTACCCAGGTCGCGAGGATCGCTTCGCCTTCCTGCCCGGGCCTGAGCTGGACATCGCGTCGACGACCATCCGTGAGCGCGTCCGCGCGGGCTTGCCCATCGATGACCTGGTACCGGCGGCGGTCGCGCAGTACATCAAGGCTGAGCGGCTGTATGTCGAAGCACAGCAGCCCAATCACGACGGGGGAGGGCGGACATGAGTGATCTGCGCACCATCGGCCTGCTTGGGGGTATGAGCTGGGAATCGTCGATCGAGTACGAGCGCATCATCAACCGCGAGGTACGACGCGCCCTGGGTGGGGTCCGGTCGGCCAGTCTGCTGGTCCGCTCCTACGACTTCGGCGACATCGAGCGACTACAGGCTGAGGGCGACTGGGATGGCGCGGGAGCGTTGCTGGCGGCGGATGCTCGGCACCTGCAGGACGCCGGCGCTGGGCTCATCGTGCTCTGCACCAACACCATGCACCGTTGTGCCGACGCCATCGAGGCTGCCATCGACGTGCCCTTCCTGCATCTGGCCGACGCCACCGCAGCCGCGGTCCGCGAGGCTGGCGTCGAGGATGTGGCGCTGCTGGGCACGCGTTACACGATGGAGGGTGACTTCTACCGTGCGCGCCTGGAGCGCAGTGGCTTACGGGTCATGATCCCCGACGAGCCCGACCGCAGCCTGATCCACGATGTCATCTACGATGAACTGGTCCAAGGCGTCATCAGGCCAGAGTCACGGGCGGGCTACCTCCGCGCCATCACTCGTCTGGTGGATCGTGGTGCCGGCGGTGTCATCGCCGGCTGCACGGAGATCGAGCTGCTGGTGGGTCCGGGCGAGGTGGACGTACCCTATTTCCCTACCACGGCGCTGCACGCACAGGCAGCGGCACGCTGGGCCCTGGCTGGAGCTGAGGCGTGATGATGCGAGAAGACCAACCCGAACATGAGGAACCGAGAGCATTGGATGACGAGCAGGCCACCGCGGCAAGCGATCCGACCGAGAGCGATCCGACCGAGAGTGAGTTGACGGCAAACGAGCTGACAGAAGTCGACAAGCGTGCGCCCGACCCGCGTGCGGCAGCTCGGCCCGGCCTACCCTCAAGCCGAAGTGCTGCCGACGATGAGCGTAGCGGGCCCATCGTCGTCGATGCGGTAGACGAGTCGGTCCTGGCGATGGCACATCGCATCGTGGATCTGGCGGCCGACAAGAAGGCCTCTGACATCGTGCTGCTGGATGTACGTGGCCAGACCACCATGACCGACTACTTCGTCATCTGTTCCGGTGCCTCGGACCGCCAGCTTGCAGCCATCGCCGACGGCATCATCGAAGGGCTCAAGGAAGACGGCGACGCACCCATCAGCCGCGAGGGAGACGCCAGCTCTCATTGGATCCTGGTCGACTTCGGGGGTGCCATCGTCCACGTGATGAGCAAGCCCGAGCGCGAGTTCTACCAGCTTGAGAAGCTCTGGTCGCAAGCCGCCCTGCTGCTCCATGTCGTGTAGCCCAGCACCCGGTCGCCGACCGCGCTGCCCCAACCGGGTAACGGGTCGTGGTACCACCGGGGCATGGGGGTAGCTGGGTCGCGTCCGTAGCATCGTTGTTCCTGAGTCGACCGGACCGGCCGGTCGTCGAGCCGAAGGATGATGCGAACGATGACGTGGCTACGGGACGACTGTCCGCAGTGCCAGCGCCAGCTGGTCAACTCGCGCTTCGACACTACGTTCCGTATGCCGGATGGCGACGAGCGCTTGTGCTTCGCCATCCCGGCCGCATTGTGCTCCGATTGCCACCAGCTCTACCTCGATCCCGACCTGCTGGAGGTGCTGGATATCCCCGATGGCCGCTGCGTCTTCGCCATCGAGTCGGACGGTGTGGTCCAGGAGCGGGCAACGCAGTTCCCGGTCTGACGCGTCAGTCCGACGCTGACCTCTCTCCCGCCCTCTTGGCTGTTTGAACCTTGTGCTCCTCGGCGTCTGCGTGCCGACGGACCCTCGACCAGTTGGTGGCCTGGACCATGTAGACACCGGCTGAGACGAAGGCGATACCGACCAGCCCCCAGGCCCCAGGCGCCTCGCCCAGGAAGATCCAGGCCAGCAGCGCGATCTGGAGCAGCATGGTGTTGTTGAGGCCGGCCGATTCAGTGGCCGTCAGGCGCTGTAGCGAAACGTTCCACAGCGTGAACGCAAGCGCCGTGTTGACGACCGCCAGCCAGGCGATGATCAGCCAGCCCTTGGGCGAGACGTCCGGGATGCCCTCAAGGCCGACTCCGATGAACACGAGAGCGCCCGCACCGACGGCCATGCTGGTAGCAGTGATGACCGGTGCGGGCAGCCGACCTTCACGGTTGACGCTACGGCCAAGGAGAGACGCCGCCACGTTGGCACACAAGGCTACGAGTGCGGCGGCCATGCCGGCGAGACTGGCCCCGAGGTCTCCCGCGAGGTAGAAGAAGGCACCCACGGCCACGAGGACGACTCCGATGAGCTGCCAGCGCGTGGGGACCTCGTTCAGCGTGATCGCGGCGCCGCCAGCCACCAACAGCGGGGTCATCGCCAACACCAGGCTGGTGGTGGCCGCTGGCTGTCGGTCGAGTGCCACGAAGATGGCGCCCTGTGCCAACGCGTACATCACCACACCCAGCAGCACCAGACGCGTGACGAGGCCGCGGTCGACGCGGTACTCGTGTCGTTGCCGCCCGTATCGCAGGATGACCCAGCCGACCAGCACGATGGCGGCCAGGCCGTAGCGGAGTGCCGCAAAGGTCACCGGCGGCAGTGCTTCGTCGTCCATGCCCCAGCGGATGAGCACCCACGAAGAGCTCCACAGGACCGTCACCAGCAGGGCTAGCCAGACGGCCGCGCGGTGGGACGGGAATGCCGCGTGGATGCCTCCTACTCCCGCTGGCTGGCCGCGATTGCGTAGCGTGAGATCCAGGTCTGGACGGTCAAGGCGTCGATGGCCTCCGATACCTGGAGCGTCGAGCCATCGAGCGAGATGCCTTTGGATCGCAGATCCAGCGCCAGCAGTTCCACGAGGGCTGCCTCCAGCGCGGGCAGCGACCAGTAGCGGGCCTGCTCGGCGAGCTTCTGCGCACGGAACGGCTGCAGCTTGAGCGCCTTGACGATCTCTGGCGGCCGCGATCCAACGTCAAGGTGCTCGCGGACCAGCAGCAGGTCGCGTAGCCGGCGATGCAGCTGTGACACCAGCACCGGCAGTGGCGTGCCATCGATCAGGAGGCGTTCGGCAAGCCCGGCCGCCTCCGCTCCTGAGCGCGCGCCGACCGCGTCGAGGAAGGCCCACATCGATCCCGGGATCGTCTCGCTGACCAGCGCCGCCACATCGTCTGCGTTGATGCTGCCGTCGGGCCGATAAAGCGCCAGCTTCTCCAGCTCGGCGTTGGCCATCTCCGTGCGTCGGCGGCGATCGACGTCGGTCTCGCGGACGTGGCCGCCGACTCGCTCGGCAAGCAGACGCGCGGCGGCCGGTTGCAACTCGATGCCCAGCTCCGTGGCACGTTTCACGAGCCACGGTTCCAGTTGCCCCGGGCCGGGCACCTTGAACTCCTGCACCACCCCGCCGGCGTCACGGATGGCGTCGTGAAGGACACCTCGCGCCGCCGGAACCCTGGCGCCGCTGGCGACCAGGTCCGTGACACACAGGGCATTGCCGGGCGGGACCGCGCCCACGAACGCCAGCAGGCGTTCTCGTGCCGCTTTCTCGGCGAGCAGGCCAGCCGGTTGGCGGACGACCACCAGGGTGCCGGCCCCGAACAGTGGTGCCATGCCCAGGTGCTGCTCGATGCCGTCGAGCGCCCACGCCCGTCGTTTGGCTGACGATGCCGAGGCACCCTGCTCGCCAGCATCGTCATCGAGGTTGGCGCGCCAGACCTCCATGGACTCGCCCGGCGGCGACAGGCGTTCCGCGAAGGTACGTGCAGCCCGTTCGATGCTGAAAGCGTCCTCGCCCCAGAAGTAGGCCAGTGGTGGCGCCTGAGTCATGCGGCGGAGATATCGGAGGAGGCGAGTTCGGGCAGGTGTCCATGGGCCTCAGCACGTTCCAGGGCATCGTCGACCCAACGTAGTCGCTCGACTGCGGTCGGTGCCACGCCGATGGTCGTGCACAGCTCGGCCTCCAGCCTCTGTGCCATGTTGAAGGCTCGGTCGAGTCCTTCGCGGAACTCGGGGTGTCGCTTGCGCCAGCGATCGAAGCGTTGATCCAGCGATACGACCCGCTGTGTGGCGCGCTTGTCGGCATAGCTCACGATGCGCTCTTCGATGGGTGCCTCGGCCACCCAGTGGGCGGCGTCGGCCTCGCCTAGACGCGACACCGGATGCGCTTGCACTGTCCGTGCCAGCTCGGCGTGTCCAGCTGCACAGAGCCATGCTGCTCCAGCGGCTCCGTGACCGAGTTCACGCAGCGGATGCCCCATCGGCAGCGTCTTGTCCACGTCGTGGAGGAGCGCGGCTGTCTCGACCAGGCGTCGGTCCAATCCGACGCCCGCCTGCGTGGCTCGATAGGCCAGGAACGAGGCCACCTCCGCCACCACGGTCATGTGTTGCAGCAGGCGTGGAGAGGGCGAGGTGGACAGCAGCAGTGCGAGCGCTTCGGTTCGAGTGGGTACTGCCATCGAGTCGAGCGTAGCAGGGGTCGCGACCATGAGCCGAGGGCAGGGGGCCGATGACCGGGTCGGCGACGCATCTGGGCGGCCGTGGCGGCCCGGCGAGCATCGCTGTCGCTGAACGCGTTCGACCGTCGAGGTCGATCGTGAGCGTGCCCTGCTCGTCGGTGCGCCACACTCGAGCTCCGACATCGTGGAGACGCTGGAGCGTCGCCGGCGTCGGGTGGCCATACGAGTTGCCTACGCCCGAGCTGATGGCTGCCAGCCGGGGACGTAGCGTCTCCAGCAACGATCGGCTTGAAGCCGTGGCGCTACCGTGATGTGCCACCTTCAGCAGGTCCCAGCGCCGACCATCGTGCGGGATGGCCGCGGCGATGTCAGCGTCGTGGTCGTCCTCCGCGTCACCCGTGAGCAGCACACGTTGCTCTCCAAGGCTGACCGCGAGCACGATGGAGGTGCCGTTGATGGCGCGACCGTCTGACATTGTGTGATCAGGGATGGCCTCGCGCGTTGGCCACAGCACCTCCGCTCGCGCGTCGCCGAGAGGCACCACGTCGCCGGCGACCAGCCGGACGCGCGCGATGCCGCCTTGGGCCGCGATCGCCCGGAGGCCGGTGACGCCCGATCCCGTGCTGGGCATGCCGGTCTCGGCGATCCTGCGGATCTTGTAGCGTGGTGCCAGGCCGGCGAGGCCGCCGGCGTGGTCCTCGTGGGGGTGGGTCAGGACAACCAGGTCGATGCTGCGATCCCAGATGGGGATCTGCTCGTCGAGCCGGCGCACCAGGAGATCAGGGTCGGGGCCGCCATCGACGAGCATGCGGCTGCCATCCGATGCCTGCAGCAGGATGGCATCGCCCTGGCCGATATCGAGCACGCTGACCTGCAGACCGGGCAGGGGACGGGCGATCAGGACGACCGAGACCGCAGCGACGAGGATGGTGGACAGCGCCACCGCCGCGACCCGACGACGCCGGTGCGCGTGGGGCGGGGTCGTGGGCGCTGTCGGGACCGCTGCCGGCGCTGACTGGCCGTGCGTCGGCCGTCTTCGGGCTGCTCGCAGTGCGGCCGTGAGCGCGAGGGTCGCGAGGGCGGCCGACACCAGATCGAAGGGTTGGCCCAGCTCGACGTTGGCTAGCGGGACATCCGCCAACAGTCCGGCTCCGCGGGTCATCGCCGCCAGTGGCAGCCAGGACCCCAGCAGCAACGGCGCCAGGAGCAGGCTCATGAACGGTGCGATGCCAAGCGCCGGACCCAGCAGGACGCCGACCGCGGCACCAAGCATCGCCAACGGGACGACCGGTGCCACCAGGACGTTGGCTAGCGGCGAGATGATCGAGAGCCGGCCGAAGTGCAGCAGGATGAGCGGCAGCGTCGTCAGCTGGGCCGCCAGCGACACACCCAGCGTCTCCGCCAGCCAGCGCGGTGCGCGGCCGCGCGTGATGTGTCGCACCGCTGACTCGGCGTGGCTGCCCAAGGCCAGCAGTCCGGCAGTCGCGGCCAGCGAAAGTTGCAGCCCGATGTCATCGATCATCCGCGGCTCTACCAGCAGCAATCCCCAGCAGGCAAGGCCCAACGCTGCCGCTGCCCCCGAGGGGCGGCCACCTTCCCGTGCGATGAGGACCACCACACCCATCACCGCGGCGCGGATCACGCTGGCCTCGGCGCCCGCGAGGATGGTGTAGACCACGATGGCCGCGACGACGATGGCGCTGCGGGGCCGCCGCGCGAGTCCGGTGGCGCGCAACAGTGCCGTGGCGATGCCGGCCACGAGCGCGATGTTCCAGCCGCTGATGGCGACGACGTGGGTCAGGCCGGTGGTGGTGAAGTCATCTGCGACCGCCCGACTCACGCGCTCACGCAGGCCGATGAGGATGCCCGCGGCGAGACCGGCCTCCGGTTCCGGGATAGCCTGCGAAAGGGCCTCGTCGATGCCCCAACGAAACTGCTCGACCGAAGCGGTGAAGCCACCACCAGCTGCGGTCAGCGCCAGCTCACGCGCCTTAAGTGTGCCTGCCGCGCCGTGCGATTCGAGGAAGCCGGCGAAGCCTGGCGCGTCGGTCGGGGCGGCCGCGATCGTGCCACGGACGGAGATGCGGTCGCCGGGGATCAGCGCCGGATACCGTGGCAACCAGGCATAGAGGAGCGGCCCGCCGCCGCCGCTGTCGGCGTCGGTCTCCAGGCGCACGAAGGCGCGCTGCTCGGCGCCATTGGGCGCGGAGACGTCGGTGACGACGGCGTCCCAGGCACCGCTGCCGATGGGCAGGACCGATGCTGCCAACGCCGAGCCCGCAAGGACGCTCGCCGCGGCTGCCCGCAGCCAGACCGAGCCACTCGCCAGGCACAGCGCTGCCAGGGGTCCTCGCCGCAGCACCGCGGCCCCGATGCCGACGGCGAGCAGGACCGCGGACAGGACGAGTCCGACCCACGGCGGCAACGGCAGCGCGAACGATCCACCCTCGCTCAGCAGTGCCGCGCCGATAGCACCCACAGCCAGCCAGCCCGCGCGGGGCAGTCTCGGCATCTCTTGACTCGCTCTCGAGCTGACGCGGCAGGGCTTGCCGTCCGCTCGCGGCTAGCGGGCCTGCACCAGCTGCTCGATGTCCCCGAACACCGACTCACCCACCAGCCCGCGCGTGCGCAGGTCGCGCACCGAGGTGAAAGGGCTCTCGGCCCGGGCGGCCATGATCTTGCCGGCCGTCACTGGGCCGATACCGGGCAGCGACTCCAACTCGGCCTGGTCCGCGTGGTTGAGGTCGATCAGGCCGTCAGCACTACCAGCGTCCGCGGCGACCTCGGGGCGATCGACTCCAAGCTCCGGGACCAGCACCTTGGTGCCATCTTCGAGGGGCTGGGCGAGGTTCAGCGACTGGCTGGTCGCGGCCAGGTCCACGCGCGGTGCGAAGCCGCCGGCCGCTTCGATGGCATCGCCGACCCGGTCGCCCGCGTGCAACCGGTGCAGGCCCGGTCGTGCCACCGCGCCAGCGACGTCGATGACGATCTCCATGGCCGTGGCCGGCGCCGCTTGTGCTCCGTCGATGCGTGCTCCGGCGCCGATCGCCCCGACCTCCTCGATTGGTTCTCCGAAGGGAAGCATTGCCACTCCGTCCTGGGCCAAGGGTCGACTCAACACCATGAATGCCAGCGCCGCCAGGGCAGCACCGGCCAGCACGCCGCCTAGGCCGACCAACACGGGAACGAGCAGCCCAGGCGTGGGGCGCGACGTCATCGCGGTCGGTCGCCCTGCGGTCGGTCGCCCGGCGGAGGGTCGCGCGGCGGACGGTGGTGGCGGTTGGGTCGGTGGTTGTTGGGCCGGTACGCTCGTCGAGAACGTCCGTCCGCGTGGCATCGCCTCGTTCAAGCCATCGCTCCTGCCGGCGGGCGGAGGCGGGGATCGGTACGGCGGTGATCCAGGACACTGAGCCACGATGTCCATCAAGACCCAGCACCTGTCTGAGATGCGTCCGAAGGGGCGCGCCGAGAGCTCCGTGGCCGGTCATGCGGTCGGTCCCAAGGCGCAAGCGCAGACTAGCGAGACCGCCTTATCACCCGCTTATGTCCGACACGGTGCAGTGTTGTCAGCCGCTGACGAGGGCCTCCAGGCGTGGTCGCACCTCGGTCGCCAGGCGTCGCATCGTCTCCTCGTCGTAGGGTGGCGGAAAGCCACAGATGAGGTGACGGTAGCCGGCCTCGACGAAGGGCTTCATCTGCTCGTAGACTTCATCGGGGTCGCCTGCGATGATCCGCTCGGAGTCCACACCGGCAGATCCCGGCCGCACTTCGTCATCGGCAGCACCGCCCTGGTACGCCATCAGCTCAGCCTCACGCGCCAGCGCCGCCTCACGCGTGTCACGGATGACCACGCGCTGCAGCTCGACCGTGCGCTCGATGGTCTTCTCGTCGCGGCCGAGGGTGGCGCAATGCTCCTGCAGGATGGCGTCTGACTTGCGTAGTCCTTCGATGGGATTGCCCAGGTTGTTCATGTCCGCGTACTGCGCGACCAGTCGCAGGGTGACCTTCGGTCCGGAGCCGCCGATGAGGATGGGGATGTGCTTCTGCACCGGCGCCGGCAGGTTGAGCACCTCCTTGACGGCGTAGCGCGAGCCTTCCGACGAAGACGGTCGCTCACCCGCGAGCATGCCGCGGATGATCTGCAGCGACTGCTCCAGCCAGCGCAGTCGTGTGCCCGGGCGATCGCCGAACTCGATGCCGAAGGCGGTGTGCTCGGGCTCCATCCAGGCGGCACCGATGCCCAGCACGGCTCGGCCGCCACTGATGTGGTCGATGGTTGTGATCATCTTGGCCACCAGGGCCGGATTGCGGAAGGTGTTGGCGCTCACGAGGTGGCCGATGGTGGCGTGCTTCGTCTGCGCTGCCACTGCCGCCATGGCCGTGTAGGTCTCCAGGGCCGGGCCGTCCCAGGGGCCGACGATGGGGTAGACGTGGTCCCAGGTGAAGAGGGAATCAAACCCCAGGTCCTCGGCACGCAGCATGGCATCGAGGAACATGGGCCAGTCGGTGTACTGGTTCCAGATGTTGGCACCGAGCTTGATGGGTGCCTGCATGTTGGGCATCGGTCGCTCCTTCGTGTGGGGCCGGATCAGGCGGCGATGTGGGCTTCCAGCTCGGGCCGCACTTCACCCGCCAGCCGCTCCAGGGTCTCGGTGTCATAGGGAGCCGGGAAGCCGAAGATGAGGTGGCGGTAGCCGAGGTCGAGGTAGGGCTTGCAGTGCTCGATGACATCATCGACGGTGCCCACGGGCATGCCCGTCCAGGTCTTGGCGCCGCCGTTGTCGGCAAAGGCATCGGCCATGACCATGTTGGCCTCCTCGCGCGAGTCCCGGATGAACGGCGTGCCCATGCCGACCGTGCGCTCGACCGACTTCTCGTCTCGGCCGATGGCCTGGCAATGGGCCATCAGCGTCGCATCCTTCTCCCGCATCTCCTCCGCGCTACCACCGATGTTGCAGGCATCGGCGTACTCGGCCACCAGACGCAGGGTTACCTTGGGCCCCGAGCCCCCGATGAGGATGGGCAGGTGCGCCTGCACCGGCGCGGGCAGGTTGAGCACGGCATCGGTGCGATAGCGCCCGTCGGTCGTCGGCCGCTGGCCATCGAGCATGCCGCGCATGACAGGCAACGCATCTCGCAGCCAGCGCAGCCGCTCGCCGGGGCCTTCCCCGAACTCCAGGCCGAAAGCGTCGTGCTCGGTCTCGAACCAGGCGGCACCGATGCCCAGCACGGCGCGGCCAGCGCTGATGTGGTCGAGCGTGGTGATCATCTTGGCCACGAGGGCGGGATTGCGGAAGGTGTTGGCGCCGACCATCATGCCGATGCTGGCTCGCTCGGTCATCGTGGCCACGGCCGCCATGGCGGTGTAGCACTCGAAGATCGGCCCCCCGTGCGATCCGACGATGGGATAGAGGTGGTCCCAGGTCCAGATGGAATCGAAGCCCAGGCGGTCGGCCCGCTGCTGGGCGGCCAGGAACGACGCCCAGTCGGTGTACTGGTTCCAGTTGTTGATGCCCAGCTTCAGGGGGGCGTTCATATCGGGCATTGGGACTCCTTGCTGGGTTGGCTCAGGCGTTGACGAGGGCTTCCAGGCGCGGTCGCACCTCGGTGGCCATGCGCACCATCGACTCCTCGTCGTAGGGCGCCGGCCAGTAGAACACGAGGTGGTGGTAGCCCAGCTCGACGTAGCGGGCCAACCACTCGTAGACATCTTCGGGCGTCCCCGTGGGCTGGTTCGCCCAGGTCTCGTTGTCCTGCGCCGCGAAGAGCGCGTCCTTGTCGCGGAAGGCCTGGGCGCGCGAATCGCGGATGGTGGGCACGCCCACATCGATGCTGCGCTCGATGGTCTGCTCATCACGGCCGACTGCCTCGCAATGCTCGATGAGCACCGCATCCGCCTCGGCCACGTTCAACGGTGCGCCGCCGATGTTGCAGATGTCGGCGTACTCGGCCACCAGGCGCAGCGTGACCTTGCGCCCGGAGCCGCCGATGAGGATGGGCATGCGCTCCTGGAGCGGCGCCGGTACGTTGTGCGCGCTGTGGATGTCGTAGTGCGGGCCCGATGAGCTGGGCCGAGTGCCGTCGAGCATGCCGCGCATGACCGGCAGAGCCTCCTTCAGCCAGCGCAAACGCTCACCCACGCTGGCGCCCATCTCGAAGCCGTAGCCGAGATGCTCGTGCTCGGCCCAGCCGGCGCCGACCGAGAGGATGGCCCGTCCGCCGCTGATGTGGTCGAGCGTTGTCATCATCTTGGTGAGCAGAGCCGGATTGCGGTAGGTGTTCGATGCCACCATGACGCTGATGGTCGGCTTGGTCGTCAGCTCGGCGATGGGCGCCATGGCCATGAGCGCCTCGAAGATGGGCCCATCCTCGGGCAGGTTGGGCGGGTAGATGTGGTCCATCGTCCACAGCGAGTCGTAACCCAGCTCTTCGGCGCGCAGGTGCGCAGCCTTGAAGGCGGGCCAGTCAGTGTACTGGTTCCAGATGTCGGCGCCGAGCTTCAGCGGCGCGTGCATGTCGGGCATGGGTGCCTCACGAGGTGCAATTCGGTGGCCCTTGGTTCAGGACCCCTTCAGGCTAGCGCATGCTGGCGCTAGCGCTGGATGTCCACGTACACCGCAGCCGTGTCGTCACCGTCGCCGTCCCAGCCGACCACGCGCAGCGCGAAGCAGCCCTCACCGGTGACATCGATGGTGGAGAGCAGGCCGACATCGGCCATCAAGGGGTCGTCGGAAGGCGGGCTGTAGTTGGCGAGCAATTCATAGCGCTGCGTGGAGAGCGTCTTCACGATCTTCATGCCGTTGGGCTCGTAGGCATCCAGCCGGGAGCGGTCGTGCACGCCGTTGGCGAGGACCACGCTGATGCGCGAGTCGGCCGATGAGTCGAACGGCGGTGCGTTGACGAACTCGCCCTCGCCTTCGATCTGCGGGCTCACGTTGGCGATCGGCGTGATGCCGTCGTCCAGCCGACCGGTCAGGGTGAGCTGATAGATGACACGGTCGTAGTCGCGGGAGGTGCGGAAGTAGACCGGCACCATGTCCCACTTGGTGCCGGGCGGCCCCTCGACCGACATCGACCGGTTGCAGACGAACGTGCCCGGCGGTCCCAACGTCGGCGTCGGCTTGGGGGTCCGCCGGGGCTTGGGAGTCGGGGTCGGCGTGGGTGTCGCATCCGGTGGTGCCGTCTCCGGCTCGGCCGTCGGCTGCGCTGTGGGCTCACCGCCAGCGTTGCCGCCACCACGGTCGTCGATCAGGGTGAGGATGAGAAAGCCTGACACGATGCCCAGGAAGGCAACGAGCACGATGGCCAGGGCCAGTAACACGGGATTGCGCCCGGCTCTGGGTGCCTCGTCCGGTGCGTTCGCGTACGCCGGACCGGCAAGCGGTTGACCGCACTGTCCGCAGTAGGCACGCCCGGGTGGGTTGGGCGCACGGCAGTTCCAGCAGGGCAGCGGTGGCACGGTGGAAGTTCGCAGCGACGTGCCGCACGCACCGCAGAAGGCGTCGTCCCCCGAGTTGGGCGTGCCGCAAGCGGTGCACACCACGTGCTCGTTCATCGGACGACGATGTTGACCAACCGACCGCCGACGTGGATGACCTTCACGACCTGCTTGCCTTCGAGGTTGGCGATGACTTTGGGCTGAGCCATGACGATGGCCTCGATCTGATCCTGAGTCAGGCCCGGTGCCACGCTCACCTTGTCACGCAGCTTGCCGTTGACCTGCACCGGCAGCTCGATCATCTCGGCTGCCACCAGCGAGGCATCGAAGGTTGGCCAGGCCTCGGTGTGGATCGAACTCCACCCCTCGCCGACGGCCGTCGGGCAGCGCGACCACAGCTCCTCCGCGATATGCGGAGCCACCGGCGCCAGCATCAGCAGCAGCAGGCGCACGGCCTCATCCCAGCCGGCCGTCTCCGCAGCCGGTGTGCCGCGGTACTTCATCAGCAGGTTGGTCAGCTCCATGAGCTTGGCCACGATGGTGTTCCAGCGGAAGCCTTCGTGATCGAGGGTGACGCCTTCCAGCGTCCGGTGCGCAGCCACTCGCAAGGCCTTCTCAGCCGCGGCCAGGTCCTCACCCGCGGGCAGCGAACCGGCGTCTGGGTTGCCGTGTTCCTGCCCCGAAGGGTCGAGCGTGACTGTCCAGACTCGCCGCAGAAAGCGGTTGATGCCTTCGATACCCGACGGGTTCCATGGACCGCCCTGGTCCCAGGGACCCATGAACATCAGGAAGAGGCGCACCGTGTCCGCGCCGTAGCGCCCCACCAGCTCATCGGGGTCCTGCACGTTGCCGCGGGACTTGCTCATGCGCTCGCCGTCGGTACCCAGGATCTGGCCCTGGTTGAAGAGCCGCTTGAAGGGTTCGCGCTCGCCGATGACGCCGATGTCGTTCAGCGCCTTGGCGAAGAAGCGGCTGTAGAGCAGGTGCATGACGGCGTGCTCGGCACCGCCGGTGTACTGGTCGACGGGCATCCAGCGCTCGTCGAGGGCTCGGTCGATGGCGGCGTCCGCCTTCTGTGGCGCGAGATAGCGCCAGTAGTACCAGGAGCTGTCCACGAAGGTGTCCATCGTGTCAGTCTCACGACGCGCCTCGCCACCGCACTGTGGACAGGTGGTGCGCAGGAATGACTCGGTCGTTTCGAGCGGGTTGCCTCCGCCCTTCGGATAGACGAAGTCGTCGGGCAGCAGGACCGGCAACTCGGACTCGGGCACCGGCACGATGCCGCAATCGGCAGCGCAGTAGACCACCGGGATGGGCGTACCCCAGGCGCGCTGGCGACTGATGAGCCAGTCACGGATGCGATAGGTGACGGTGGCCTCGCCTTGCCCCTTGGCCTCCAGGTCGGCCACGATGGCGGCGAACCCGGTCGCCCACGGCTGGCCGCTGTAAGGACCGCTGTTCACCAGTCGGGCGTGCTCGTCCTTGGCCGGGTAGGCCTCATCGAGCCGCGCATCGTCGGCATCCTCGGGGCCGGCCACCACGCGGCGGATGGGGATGCCGAACTGGGTGGCGAAGGCGAAGTCGCGCTCGTCGTGCCCAGGTACGGCCATGATGGCGCCGGTGCCGTAGCTGGCCAGCACGTAGTCGGCGATCCAGATGGGGATGCGCTCGCCGTTTACCGGGTTGATGGCGTCAGCGCCGAGGGGCACACCGGTCTTTTCGCGGTCGGTCGAGAGTCGCTCGATCTCCGTCTCGCGTCGGGCCGCCGCCACGTAGGTTTCGACTGCCTCACGCTGCTCGGGCGCAGTCAGCTCGGCCACCAGCCGATGCTCCGGTGCCAGAACCATGAAGGTGGCGCCAAAGAGCGTGTCCGGTCGGGTGGTGAAGACACGCAGCTCCGCTCCGCCCTTATGGTGCGCGGACGGCGTGGTGTGGAAGGCGACATCGGCACCCTCGGATCGGCCGATCCAGTTGGTCTGCATCAGGCGTACCGGCTCAGGCCAGTCGATGCCCTCGAACGACAGCAGCTCGTCGGCGTACTTGGTGATGCGAAAGAACCACTGCTCCAGGTCGCGCTTGATGACCTGGGTGCCACAACGCCAGCAGACGCGATCGACGCCCTCGACCTGCTCGCGCGCCAGCACCACCTGGTCCTTGGGGCACCAGTCGACCGGAGCCATCTGCCGATAGGCCAGGCCAGCGTTCAGGAACTGCAGGAAGATCCACTGGTTCCAGCGGTAGTAGTCAGGCTGGCAGGTGACGACCTCCGCCTTCCAGTCGAACGTCGCGCCCATGGAGCGCAGCTGGCGACGCATGTTCTCGATGTTCTTCATCGTCCACAGAGCGGGGTGGATGCCGCTGCGGATGGCGGCGTTCTCCGCGGGCAGGCCGAAGGCATCGAAGCCGATAGGGAAGAAGACGTTGTAGCCGTTCATGCGCAGGAAGCGCGAGCGCGCATCGGTCGGCGTCTTGATGTACCAGTGGCCGATGTGCAGGTCGCCCGAGGGGTACGGGTACATCGTGAGCAGGTAGTAACCCGGGCGCGAATCGTCGGTCAGGTCGGTCTCGTAGAGGCCCAGCTCATCCCAACGTGCTTGCCAGTGGGGCTCGATGGCGCCCGCGTCGTAGCGGTCGATCGAGGGGCGGGTGGCGTCGCTGTCTGGCGCGTTGGGGCTGCTCATGCGTGCATTCTCACCGATGCTGGCCGCTGGAGTCCGGCCGGGCTTTGAGTCCGGCCTGTCTTTGAGTCCGATAACGTCGAAACCCCCGCCATCGACGGGGGTCCCTGGGTTCGGATTTCGCGTGGTGGAGCGACGGGGACTCGAACCCCGGACCTTCTGCATGCCATGCAGATGCTCTTCCAGCTGAGCTATCGCCCCGTGGCCGACATAGTAGCGTGTCGCTGGCAGACGTGAGGGGCAGCCTCCGTGGGCGCCGCGGTGGACCCTCATCGTGCTCCCGGCCTACGATGAGGGCCGATGTCAGCCGACCGATTCGCCTACCGCCTCCGCCGCTCCGATCGTGCCCGGCGAGCGCGGCTCACCGTGACTCGTGAGGGTGAGATCGTGGTCGTGCTGCCGCGGCGCATGCCCGATGCGGAGGCCGATCGGCTCGTCAGCCAGCACGCGGCCTGGCTCGACCGACATGTCGCCCGGATCAGCGGTCAGCAGGCGGCACTTGGGGCGCGGCCATCGCTGGGGGAGGGCCGAGTGCTGGAGGTCGCCGGCGAGCCTTTGCGAGTCTCCGAGGTGGACGCGGCTGCACGTCGTCCGGTGCGCGGGCGCGTCGAGCCCGTACCTGGCGGACTGTTGGTCCGCCTCGGCCGCGACGGCCACACCACGCCGCGGTTGCTGGAGGGTTGGTTGCGCGTGCGGGCTCGTGTGGTCGTCACCGAGCGCGTAGCGGCCCGGGCGCCGGAGCTGGCGGTGCGGCCCGGGCGCCTCACCATCCGCGACCAATCCAGCCGCTGGGCGTCGGCCTCATCGAGCGGCGCGCTCTCCTTCAGCTGGCGCCTGCTGCTGGCGCCGCCGTTCGTGCTGGACGCAGTCGTGGTGCACGAGCTGGCGCACCTGCGCATCCGTGGCCACACGCCCGCGTTCTGGGCGCTCGTGGAGC
Source organism: uncultured Chloroflexia bacterium (assembly GCA_963814315.1). GTDB lineage: Bacteria > Chloroflexota > Limnocylindria > Limnocylindrales > CSP1-4 > JAFMJV01. The sequence continues at coordinate 1,167,617 of CAWFCG010000003.1, read as the reverse complement.
AGCATGCGCCCCGAACACCGGAGGCTCGGCGTTGGTTGCGCGAGCACGCCTCCGAGGTCCGGGCCGCGCTCGATTGAAAGGTCGGTGAGTACTCAGCTCGCTTAGCAGCGCGAGAGGATGGCGAAGGCGGCCAGCTCGTCGGCCACCTTCTGCGCGTCGCCTTCGACATTGCTGACTGCGCGGCGCGGGCGGCTGTTGGTGCGGAAGTCCTCGACGGCCAGCTGCAGCTCATCGATCCGGTAGCCCAGTCGCTTGAGGGACTCCCCCAGTCGTTCGGCAGCTTCGCCGGAGTCGGCTCGCTCCAGCTCCACATAGGCCGCCTGCAGCTTGTCGAACTCGATGCTGAGCGCGACGCGGTTGGGCAGTCGCAGCTCGACCGCTCGCAGGCCCGCCAGCCGTTGCTCCACGCCGCTGACCCGCAGGCACAGCTCACCCTGGATGTCGCCCGAGGGCAGGGGTGAGGTGCTTGCCTCGAGCACGCTCGCGGCCGGGCTGCCTGAGGTTCCGGGCGAGGCCTGGGGGGAGGCGTCGTCGCCACCGCACGCCACGGCGGTCACCAAGACCAGGGCGGCGAAAAGGAAGGACGATCGACGCATGCCGTCACAGCGTAGCGGCATCGTGCAAGCGCTGGCCCAAGGGCCGCTGGATCGGACCGCCTTGCGCGTCCCGGCCGCTCGGCCGGCTACGCCATCTACTCAGATGTTTCGCCCGGCGGCCTTAGCGAGTTGGCCAGCGCGCGGCCCCGCTCGATGGAGCGATGTGCGCCTCGGTTCCAGTCACGCGGGGGCATGATCGCTGGCCCCGGAGCCGAGATTCGGCCGGAGACGACAGCCGTGGGCGCCGGACACCTTTCTAACGCCACCGTGCGTGACATTCGACCAGATGCATGACCACCCCCGCGCACGACCGCGCCTGTGCACGACCACCTTCCCGCTCGCAGCCGCCGTTACGCGTCCAGGCGGTAGCGGGCGAGGAGGAAGTCACCACCGGCCTCGCCCACGACGAGCGCTCGCTCACCATCAGCGAACATCGCCCACGCCGTCGGTGCCCCGCGCCCCGGCGCCGCCTTGATGAACGCTCGGCCACCGCGCCCGAAGCGATTGCGTAGTGAGCCGTCCGCATTCAGCATCGTGAGGACGATGGCGTCGCTGGGTCCCCTCCGGCTCGAGCTCCTCGTCCCCGCCAGCAGGACCCGCCCATCGCGCCGGGCCAGGATGCCGCTGAACCATTCGTACCCGCCGAAGTCCACCGCGCGCCAGCCATCCCGATGGAAGCCGCGTGCCGGCTTGCCCTTGCGTGTGAACGCCACGGCAAGGCCATCGAGCTCATCGCGTCGCCCGCCATTGCCCGCGAGGCTGCCGACGAAGATGCGCCCGCCCGGGCCGATGGCCGAGACCATCGGGATCCCGGTGAGCCAATACTGTGGGTAGACCGAGACGAAGGCTTTGGAGTCGATGGCGCGCCCGAAGTTGCGGTCGCGGTGCCCTTGGGCGTCGTAGCGGCGGCCGACGACGCATGCGCCGCATGGTCCGAAGACGAGGATGTCACCGTCCTTCTCGCGGAGCAGCCCGCCATCGCTGCTACTCAGCTCGACCTTGCCAGCGCGGCCGAAGGTACGATCGAGCGTGCCGGTCACGGTATAGCGCTCGAGGTCCTCGGTCGCCACCAGCACCTGACCATTTGGCAGCGCCACGAGCGATCCCCAGCCAAAGGAGCGACTGTCGGTTCGGACGACCCCGGCGTCCCCGAAGGAGCGATCGACGCCGCCATCGGCCTCCAGCCCAACGATCGCGTGCCGGTCGTCGGTGTCATGCACGAGCACCACGACCCTGCCGTCGGGTCTTTCGACTCACCCGCCAGGAGGTACTTGCCGCTGTGGAGCAGGAAGCCACTCACCGCCTTGTCAGCCCCGCCGAAGTCGACCAGCGCGATGCCGTTTCGGCCGAAGGTGCCATCTCGCGGGCTGCCTGCCGCGGCCGGAACGCCGACGACCGCGAGGACCAGGCAGCGGCGATCACCGCTCGCACGAGGCGGGAAAGGGGAGTCGCCAGGAGAGTCATGGGTCGTCGGCCGAGCGTCATCGTCGCGTCCTCCGTGCAGCGTGCGGAGTCGCCCTGGATCCCATCGCCGAGGCAGAGCCGCCGCCGAGGCCCCAGCGTACACCCGGCTGGGACCGAGCCCAGCCCGACTCGATGGCGAAGAATCCGCAACTCTCGCCCGGACTACAGCAGTCGGCCATGCGTGAGACAGGCGGTCAGCTAGCATCGGCCCTGACAGAGCACGCTCGCTGCAGGGGGTAGCCATGCGCAGGATCTCGGTCTTGATGGCACTCGCCATCACTCTCCTCTTGATGCTGGGGACGACGTCGGCGGTGACGCGCGCGGTTCCACCAGGCCTCGGGGCCATCGAGGCGCGGGACGATTTCGCGGGCTTCTACAAGGATCGCGAACGCGGCGGCCTGGACACGTACCTCTTCGTCGGCGACGCGGCCGGCGTAGAAGCGGAGCTTCTCGGTCACTACGGCGACGCTTCGAAGTTCGCCATCCGACCCGCGACCTACACGTTCGCCGACCTGGAGGCGCTTCAGGATGAGATCTTCGCTCGCCGCGACGAGCTGGCTGGTGCCGGGATCGACCTGCGCGAAGTCGGGGTCGATGTCATCGGCAATCAGGTTATGGTCGGGGTCTTCGGCTCGTTGCCACCCGCTCGTGAGGCCCTCGCCGAGTACGGTGACAAGGTCCGCGTGGTCTGGAGCGAAGGCGGCTACACCGGCTCGGAGCCCGATCGACGGCTGACCGCAGTGGCGAACCGCAATGGCATCCGGGTTCGTCTCACGATCGATGACAACCACCTCGTCGCCGGCGAACCCATCTGGGTCCACACCAAGGTCAAGAACACCCGCGACAGGCCGGTCTTCGATAGCACCGACGGTTGCGAGATCAGCGTCCCGCTCACCGGTCAGATGGCTGATCAGATCTGGCGGACGGGAGTCCCGGTCGATGAGGCGGCCGTCGAGGCGGAGGGCCTCGAACGGGTCGAGGACTTCAAGAGGCGAGCGGCCAACTGGTCCACCGTGGGTGACGAGACGATCTACCTGGAGTTCCGACCCAGGGACGCCATCGACCACGCGACCTGGGGCTGCGACCTGGTCGGCATCACCCATCGCATCCCGCCCGGTGGCGTCGTCAAGCAGCGACTGCGCTGGGACGGCCTGGCTGCGCATCGGCTGGGGCCTCCGCCCGACGGCATGGATCGGATCAGCGGGTCCTTCACGCCCGGACGCATCGATGGGCCGGACCGGAAGCCGATCGAGGTCACGCTCGAGGTGCCCCTCACTGGTGGGCTCGAGCCGGGCCGGCTCCACCCCATGGAGGCAGTGGACGCCGCGATGGCCGATCCTGCCTTCCGCGTCATCATCGATCCGGTAGAGCTTGGCAAGCGCAACGACCAGGTCATCCGCTTCGACATCGAGCACGATGCCTGGGTGGTCGGCGTCTGCGGTCGCTTCGATGGGCAGCAGGGCTACTGGAAGGCCGCTCTTGTCGACCCCGAGAGCGGTGCGGTCACCGACATCATCGACGGGCCGGTCGGCAAGGACTGCCGGCAGGGCCCGTGGCCAGAGGCAAGCGTCGCCCTGGCCCCGGATGCCAGCACGTCCATCCGGACGGCGGTCACGAGCGCACCGCCATCCGCCTCGCTCACGAGCGAGCCGCAGTCCGATGTCGCGCGAAACGAGCTCTTCGAGCTGACGCTCTCGACGCCCCAGTCCGTGTGGTCCGTAGGTGAGCCGATCGAGATCGATACGGCGCTTGCGTACATCGGATCGGAGCCGGAGATCACGGTCTTCGGATCCAGTTCAGGCCTGGTTCGATTCTCGCTCGACCAGCTCGACGGCGACCTCTCGCCCGGCTCGTTCATGAATGCGGACCGCCAGCCGTACCAGTTCGCCAAGGGTGACGTCCGGTCGATCCCGTTCGACAAGGGCGGCGGCTACTCGCCCGGTACGCCTGACGCCCCCTTCTGGATCGCCTGGATCAACGACTACGACCTCCGTCCGCCGGCTGGCAGCTATCGCATCACCGCTGAGCTCGACTACGAAGTCCCTTCTCGGGATGTCAGGGGCGTGCTGACGACGTCGCTCCTCATCGACGTCGTTGACGAAGCTGCAGCCTCGCCCAAACCTTCCGCCCTGGCCACGGACGACCTGTCGCAGAGCATCGCAGTTCGCTGAGTACACCGGTCTGGACGAACTTGCTGCCAAGCCTGAGGCGGTCCATCATGGTCAGGTGGCCTCACACTTGGAGGAACGCACATGCGTGACCGAAGAAGGGACCCCGAGATGTGGAGGCCGACGCGTCGGCTTTCGATCGTCGCCACGCTTGTACTGGTGGCTTGCGCCACCCTTGTGCCGGCGTACGGGGTGACTGCCACCGACCCGGTCACGCCGTCAGCGAGCCCAACCCCTGACTCCAGCGCGCCCGCCTCGCCGACCGTATGCGAACGCGACCGTCTCTCGATGGCTCAGCGCCGGGCTATCGCACGACCGTGGATCGACGCGCTCTGGGCCTTCTACTCGAACGGCGATGACGCCGCCCTCACGGCTCTCGCGACAGCGCGCGGCATGGAACGACTGCACGCCATCGACTGGCGTGCCCAGGCCGTCGAGCGGAACCTCGTGCGTTTCCGTGAAGAAGCCCACGTCCTCGATCTCGACGGCTGGCAAGAGTGGTGCGCCGACGGGGATCAGCTGGTGGGGCTCGACGTCGCGCCGATCATCCAGATCGCAGCCGGTGCGCGTACGTTCGACGCCTCGCGGGACGCACCTACGGAGGCAGTACAGGGCGCGCAGGTCCGGTCGATCGCGCTGAGCTTCGTCCGCGATGCTGCTTCGGAGCGCTGGCTTCTTGACGACATCGGACCGAGCGAGTTCCGGCCGACCTACGTGAAGCCCCGAGCCGCGCGACCTTGTCCCGGCCTGCGTGATCCCAGCGCCGGAGCCGACCCGTTCCTCATGGAGCCGTGGTGTTCGGCAGACGGTGATGGCCGCAGGATCCCGACACAGGGCAGTCACGGGCTGGAGCTCGCGGTGAGCAGACCCGATTGCCTCGCCGGTGCCCACGAGATCGCCATCGGCCTGCCCCCGGGTACGCCCTGGAACTCGGACGTCGGCAACGTCAGGTTCTATCTCCGCGATCCAGGCGGCAAGGCGCGCCGTGCTCTCGGCCGACCCTTCGGCGCGACCGGCTTCCGTCGCGACTTCCGACCGCCCAACGACGCCATCTCTTCGGGCATCACGAACGGCTATGCCACGATCTGGACGAGCGAGAAGCTCGGCGATGAGTGGCTCCTGGTCCAAGTCGGGAACCGCTTCGAACGGTGGCCGCGGAGCATCGGCGGCTGCGGACCCGCCTGATCCTGTGCACGAACGGTGGAGTGGTGGAGATGAGGGGACTCGAACCCCTGACCTCTGCGATGCGAACGCAGCGCTCTTCCAGCTGAGCTACATCCCCGATGACGTGGCGCGCGGCCACTCGGCAGCGGCCGAAGTATACCTCCGCGCTTGGCACTCGGCCCCTCGGGCCTGAAGTTGGCAGTTGGGAGTAGCATCGGGTTACCCGACGCCACCCCAGGAGGCCGTTCCATGTTCCGATTGCTCAAGTTCACCTTCAAGCTGGTCTTCCGCTTGCGGCTGCTGCTCCTCGCCTTCGGCGTCGGCATGAGCACCGCGGTCGCTCTGCAGCTGCGCGAGCAATACCGCTCGTGGGGCTTGCTCAGTGGCGGCACGGCGCGCGGTCTTACGGGTGACGACCTGGTGGCAAAGGCAGATGTCGTCGAGACGCGAGCGGTGGAGATCGACGCCCCACCCGAGCAGGTCTGGCCTTGGCTCGTCCAGCTCGGCTACGGCCGCGGCGGCTGGTACGGCTACGGTGCGCTGGACCGGCCCTGGAGTCCCTCCGGCGGTGCTGCGGTCCACAGCGCGGACACCATCCTGGAGGAGTTCCAGGAGCTGGCCGTCGGTGACCTCGTGCCAATCCATGACGATGGTGGCTTCGCGGTCCGCCATCTGGATCCCGGCGAGACGCTGGTGCTCTACCTTGACGACACCCTGGCCCGCGAGCAGCTGACCGAGTCGATGGCCGACGCGCCCGAGGAGATGGCCGATGCCCTCGCGGAGATGGACATGCCGCCCTACAAGGTGAGCTGGGCGTTCATCCTGGAGGATGCGCCAGGTGGACGGACGAGGCTCATCGAGCGCGTGCGCGTCCGTATGGATGCCCTGAGTGGCGGACAGCGTCGTGCCATGCCGCTCCTGGGGATGGCGGCCTTCACCCTGATGCGGAGCCAGATGCTGGGCATCAAGCGTCGCGCCGAGGCTGCCCGCGAGGACTGATCAGCTCGACTGACGAACGCGATCGATCAGCGCGGGCCGCCGTGCGAGGTGGGCCGACCCTGAGGCAGGCTGAACCAGAAGCGGGTACGGCCGGACGCCGATTCCGCCCCTACGCGACCGCCCCAGCCCTCCACCAGCTGCTTCACGATGGCCAGGCCGATGCCGGCGCCGCCGAGGGCGCGGTCACGAGACTTCTCCACGCGATAGAAGCGCTCGAAGACGTACGGTAGATCCTGTGCCGGGATACCCTCACCGCTGTTCGAAAGGCTGACCAGGACGGTGTCGTCACGGCCCTCGGCGGTGAGCGTGACGGTCCCGCCTTCGGGCGCATATCGGGCGGCATTCTGGAGCAGGTTGACCAGCACCTGTGCGAATTGGTCCGGATCGGCTCGTGCCGGCAACGGCTGGCTCCAGCGGCGTTCCAATATCAGGCGGCGAGCCTCGAAGGTCGGGCGTGTCAGCTCGGCGGCCGCCGAGAGCAGCGAGGCCAGGTCGACCTCGACTGGGTGGGCGGTCTTGTGGGCGGCGTCGCCGAGGGCCAGATCGTCGAGCGAACGCGCCAGCCGAACCAGCCGCTCGGTCTCCTCGAGCAGGGATTCGTAGGTGCCTTGATCGGGCACGATGACGCCATCGCGGATGGCTTCGAGATAGCCCTCCAGGTTCGTCAGTGGCGTGCGCAGCTCATGGGCGGTGTTGGCGATGATGTCGCGGCGCTGGCGTTCGCTCTCCTCGAGCTCCGCGGCCATCTGGTTGAAGGAATCGGCCAGGCTGGCCAGCTCATCGGGCGCCGCACGCGGTACACGGATGCTGAGGTCACCATCGGCCACGCGCCGGGCCGCTGCGCCAACGTCGGCGAGGGGTCTGGCGATCATGCGCGAGAGTGCGATGGCGAGGGCCACACCGGCCACCACGGCCACCGCGGTGGCGACCACCAGCACCTCGCGGATGGTCTCGTCGAACATGGCGTAGGCAGCCTCGGCGGTCTCGCCATGCTCCATCATCAGGTGCGCCATGGCCTCGCTGCCCACGATGAGCACGCCAGCGGTGATGATGCCGACCGCGACCAGTGCGGAGCCGATGCCGACGAGAGCGATGCGCCAGGCCAGGCCGCGGCCGAAGGCCGGTCGGCGGTGGGACGTCGAGGGCTCCGGGAGCTCCCCGGTCATGTCCGTGACGACGTTTCTGAGATTGGCGGGGCGGCTCGGTAGCCCACGCCGCGGACGGTCATGACGTAGCGCGGCTGCTCGACATCGTCACCCAGTTTCTCGCGCAGGCGGCCGATGTGGACGTCGATGGTGCGGTCGAGCACGTCGCTGTCATCGGAGCCGTAGACCGCATCGAGCAGCTGGTCACGTGTGAGGGCTCGGCCATCGGCTGCCACCAGGGTCACCAGCAGCTTGAATTCGACCGGCGTGAGCGGCACCAGCTGATCGCCGCGACGGACCTCGTAGCGCTCGGTGTCGATGACCAGGTCGTGCTGGGTAAGCGTGGAGGCGGTCGGCTTGACCATCGCGGTACCGCCCGGCTTGTCGATGCGACGCAGGATGGCCTTCACGCGCACCACCAGCTCGGCTGGGCTGAAAGGCTTGGGGAGGTAGTCGTCGGCACCTTTCTCCAGCCCGATGATGCGTTCGGGCAATGAGCTGCGCGCGCTCAGCATGAGCACCGGCACGTCGCTTTCGGCGCGCAGGAGACGCATGACTTCAAAACCGTCGATCTCCGGCAGCATCAGGTCCAGCACGATGAGTGCTGGCTCTCCCTTGCGGGCCTGGCGTAGGGCCTCGCGGCCGTCGTAGGCGACGATGACGCGGAAGCCCTCACGCTCCAGGTACGCGCGCACCAGCGCCACGATCTTGCGGTCGTCATCAACGACCAGGACGGGACGCGTGGTGGGGACGAGCTCGGCGTTGGGCTTGGGTGTGGGCATCAGGACGTTCATGCTAGCGCTGCAGTCTGGCGGTCACCGGTGACAGCGCCGTGACACTTGACAGTGCGACAGTCACTTTGTCCGCCAAGCGCATCGTGGGTCAAGTCACCGAGCGCCCGAGGCGCCAAGTTGTCACCGTTGACCCACCCCACGGGTGAACCAGCGGAGCCGGGGACCGCAGCGGCCCACCGAGTCGTCGTCCCATGCCCCCGGGTGGGTAGGACGACCGCTTGCTCCGTCCGATGACCCGCCCCACGGGCCAAGGCTGAGTGCCCCACGGCCGGGATGGCTTACCCGACATGGCCGCGCCGTTCAAAGGTAGCGCCTGACACTTGACAGATTAGAACAGATGTTCGATGATTCGCCGGGCCATGGAACGGTCATCCCAGCCCCTGAACAGTGCCCTTGCCACCCTCCAGACCCGCTGGGGTAGTGCGGCGATCCGGCTGGGTGATGGTCGCCCGGTCGGGTCGGCAACAGCAGTCGGCCAGGGGGCTTCGGCCGTCCATGGTGCTCTCGCTCTCGCGGTGCTGCCGGATCCCGGTCCGGGGGCACCGCAGCCGACCGGTGAGCCAGCTGTTGCGCCCACCGCGGGTGTCATCTCCACCGGCTTCCCGGCTCTGGACGCCATCCTGGGCCCATCCGGGCTGCCGGTGGAGGCCAGCGTGGCGGTCCGCGGTGGGCCGTCGAGCGGCAAGACCACGCTGGCACTGCGCTGCGCGGCGGAGGCCCAGGCAGGTGGAGACATCGTGGCCTGGCTGGACCTGGGCCGCGCTTTCGACCCCGTGGATGCCGTCGGTCGCGGTGTGGACCTACGCTGGCTGCTGGTCATCCGCCCGGCTAGCGTCCAGGAGGGCCTCAGCCTGGCAGGCGTGCTGCTAACAGGACGCTGCGTGGGTCTGCTGGTGGTGGATCTGCCGGCTCGTTCGCGCGCACCCTTGGAGGATCAGCTGCGCCGCCTGGCGGCCCATGCCCGTCGCGTCGGTGCTCGCCTTATCCTGCTGGAGCCGGCCTCGCTGGCCGGCTCGCTAGGGGCGGCCCTGGCGAGCAGTACCAGCTTGCGGCTGGAGCTGGAGCGGAAGGCCTGGCTCCGGTTGGGGCGGGACGTGGTGGGGCAGCGTACGGCCGTGGCGGTGGCCAAGAATCGCTACGGGCCACCGGGTCGCAGCGTGGACCTGGACATCCACTATCTGGGAGAGGGTGAGCGGGCAGTGGCCACCGGGCGGCTGGCAGCGGGTGGGACAGCGGCCGACACGCTGAGCCTACCGGGGCCGGAGGTTCTGCTGGGGCGACCTGAGCGCCAGGTGCGGCCGCAGCGCCCGGAACAGCCAGAGCGACCGAAGCCTCGCCTGGTCGTGGTGTGACCGCGGGCTCGCGGACGCGCTATCGATCGAGTCATGCGCTTGCTGTACCTGGACTGGCCGCACCTGCCGTTGCGATTGGCGCTGGGCCGTGACCCCGAGCCGGAAGAGGCGGTCGTGCTGGGCGGACGGCCCTGGGATCCGGGTCACGTACTCGACCGTAGCCCGGCCGCTGGCGCGCTGGGTGTGCGCCGCGGACAGCCGCTGGGTACCGCACACAGCCTCGTTCCGGAGGCGCAGTTCGTGCCCTTGGATGTGGCGGCACTGGCTGACCCCTTCGAAGCCGCGCTGGAGGCACTGAACGCCCTCGCCCCAGCCGTGGAAGGGGAGGTGGATCCGGCACACCCGGCCTTCGGCCGTGTCTACATCGGCATCGAGGGTCTCAGCCGGCTGTGGGGCGATGAGCCTGCGCTGGTGGCGCGTGCCCTGACAATCTTGGCGCCGCTGCTGCCGGGCGCGCCACGTGTGAGCATCGGCAACACCCGTTTCGGGGCGGGCGTGGCAGCACGCATCGGCGCCCCTGCTATCCCACTGGGTGGCCGGCGAGAGGAGGCGGCCTTCCTGGCGCCGTTGCCGCTGACGCTGCTGCCGGCGGATGGCGCGGTACAGGAACGCCTGCGTGTGCTGGGCCTCACCACGATGGGACAGCTGGCGGCGCTCGATCACTCGGCCGTGGTAGCGCGATTCGGCGCGCCCGGCGCAGAGCTGCACGACCTCGTGCGTGGCATGGATGGCCGCCCACTGCGACCGCGCCGCCCGCTGGAGCGCCTGTCCGCGGACGTGGAGCTGGACCCGCCAGCGGACGAGCTGGAGCCGCTGCGCTTCGTGCTGCACCACCTCTGCGGCACGCTCTGCGAGCAACTGTCGGCACGTGGCGCCGGTGCCGCTCGGGCGTCGTTGACGCTCACGCTGGACCGGCCGGCATCAGCGACGGAGCCGCGGACGCTGGAGTATCGCCAGGCACTGCCGGAGCCGTCTGCCGCGGCTGAGCTGCTGGAGCGGCTGCTGCTGGCTCGACTGGAAGCGGCGCCACCGTCGGCGCCGGTGGAGCGGCTGGCGCTGGAGCTGGACGGCACCGCGCCGGAGGCTGGTCAGCAGCTGACGCTGTTCAGCCGTCAGGGTGCGCATGCCGCTCGCCTGGAGTGGCAGCTGGCCAGCCTCGCCATCCGCTTCGGTACCGATCGCATCCTGCGCGCGGTCAGCGCCGATACGGAGTCGCTCGTCGCGGAGCAGCGCTTCGAGTGGCATGAAGCGGTCGAATCGTGACCCGCCTGTTGGGCCAGCACCCTGCCATCGAGGTGGAGACTGACGATCGTGGCTGGCCCATCAGGTTGCGCTGGCCGGGTGTGCGCGAGCCGGTGGAGACGTGCAACCACTGGCGCATCGAGGAGGCCTGGTGGCGTCAGCCACTGGTGCGCGACTATTTCAAGGTCGTGGGGCCACGCCTGCTGGCGCTGGTCTATCGCGACGGCACCGACGGCTCATGGCACCTGGAACGCCTGTATGACTGATCGGCTATCACGATGCAGCCCGGCCCGTGGCCCTGCGCTAGTAGTCGGAGAGGTGCGGCGGATCGGTCGGTCGCTTGCCCTTCAGCTCGGGCATCTTCTTGGCATCGAGCTTGAACACGGCCAAGGGGTCGACCCGTTCGCGCGCGAGGTCTGGGTAGCCCAGCTTGCGGTCGGACTTGTGCACCGTCATCAGGGGTCCGTCCATGCGCACCAGGCGGTAGCGCGTCATCTGCTTGCCCTCGGCCCGTGCCATGCCACCGATGGTCTGGCCGGCCTTGACCTCATCATCAGCCTTGACACCGAGGTCCTGCAGTTCCGTGTAGATGCTGCGATAGCCGTTGCCGTCATCGATGACGATACCAAGTGGGAACTCGTCAGCTTCCCGGCCTTGCTTTTTGTGCTTCTTCAGTTGCTTCTCGTAGCGCCGGAGGACGGGATCGACCGAGCCTTCATAGCCGGCCTCAGCCACCCAATCGGGGCCGGCGGCAAGCACCTTGCCCGCGTGAGCGGCCTTGACCGGCGCGCCCTCGAACCAGGTGATGACGATGCCGTCATGGACTCGCTGGCCGCCGATCTCGAAGCGCCCGGCCGTGTCCTCCCCGTAGTTCTTGTTGATCTGGCCGCCGCGCACCGGCCAGCGATAGCCCTTGAGCTCCGTCGGCGGGTCCGATGTCATCAACGCGGCCGTGGCGAGGACAGGCGGGGCGGAAGCATCAGCGACGGGATCACCGCTGGCAGCGATGAGGGCGGTATCGTCGGCCGGCTCAGCGTACTGGGGCGCGGCGATGATGATGGCCAGGACGGTGGCGATGACAGCCAACAGAAAACCACCCGTCATCAGCCCGGATAGGGCATCACGGCGCACAGCGGGGTCTGAAGTCTGGCCCGCTCGCGCCGAGGGCACGGCGTACGCTTGAAGGCCCCTGTCTGCCACGATTCGCATCATAGCCACTCACCGCGGCGGGTGTTGACCGAACGCACCACAGGCCCGCCAGGGCTCCCATGGAATAGAACAGATGTTCTATCATCGCTCTGGTGATGTCCACCTTCGCGGAGTTGCACTGCCATACCGACTTCTCGTTCCTCGACGGGGCCTCGCCGGCAGATGACCTGGTCGAACGTGCCGTGGAACTGGGCTTGTCCGGGCTCGCGGTCACTGACCACGGGGGCCTCTACGGAGCGGTGCGGTTCTCGGCCGCCGCACGTGAAGCCAGCCTGCATGCGGTGGTGGGCATGGAGATCGAGCTGCTCGATGCTGTGGCGCACGATCCACACGGGCTGGTGGTGCCCCCACGGCGTCGGAAAGGGCGTGCTCGCGAGCTCGCGCCGGCCGATGCGAAGGCAGGGGAGCCCGTTCGACCGAGCGTGGCGCGGCAGCGACCACCGGGCCATCGTGAGCCGCGCCGCGAGGACTTGCGCGGTGTCCGACCGCGCGAGCTGGGTCCGCACCTGACCCTGTTGGCACAGGACCAAGACGGCTATGCCAACCTCTGCCGGCTCACCAGCGCCGCTCACCTTGCGGGATCCAAGGGCGTGCCGCGCTTCAGCCATGGGCTGCTGGAACAGCATCGTGCTGGCCTCATCGTGCTCACTGGCTGCCGTCACGGTGAACTGTCCCGGCGCCTGCTGGCAGGTGATCGGGAAGGCGCAGCGCGAGCATTGAGTCGGTTGTCGTCCCTTGTCGATGGCGATGCGCTCTACGTGGAGCTGCAGCACCATCTCCTGCCTGACGACGACTGGCTCATTGCGGAGTTGGCACGCCTGGCGCATGCCGCCGGCCTGCCCACGGTCGTCACCAACGACGCTCACTACGCGCTGCGCTCCGACCGCGAGCTGCAGGACGTGCTGGTGTCCATCCGCCACGGACAGGACCTTGACGCCTCCGCCCACCTGCGCCGGCCCAATGCCGAGTACGCGCTCAAGAGCGGCTCGGAGATGGCGGCGCTGCCACCGGGCTCGGACCCTTATCCGCTGGTGCGTCACGCCTGGCTCGACGGCATCAAGCGTGCTGGAGAGGTCGCGCAACGCTGCCAGGTGTCACTGGAGTTCGAGCGCTATCGCTTTCCCGGTTTCGCGGTGCCCGGCGGCGAGACACCCTTCTCGTACCTCGAGCGTCTCTGCCATGACGGCGTGCGGGCGCGCTACCACCCCATCACGCCGCGTGCGCTCAAGCAGATGGCGCACGAGCTGGAGGTCATCGAGCGCACCGGCCTGGCCGAGTTCTTCCTCATCTGCTGGGACCTCATGCGCTTCGCCCGTGAGCGTGGCATCCCCGCACAGGGTCGCGGCAGCGCCGGCGATTTCGATCGTGGCTTACGCCCTGGGCATCACGCGCGTTGACCCCATCCGCCACGAGCTGCTCTTCGAGCGCTTCATCAACGAGGGTCGCACCACCTACCCGGACGTGGATATCGACTTCGCCTCGTCGCGGCGCGAGGAAGTGATCCAGTACGTCTACGAGCGCTACGGCCCCGAGCACACCGGCATGGTCTGCAACATCGTCACCTACCGGGCGCGTTCGGCGGTGCGTGAAGTGGGCTATGCAATGGGCTTTCCGCGGCCACTGGTCGATCGCGTGGCCAAGGCCCTTGAGACCTATGACTCGGTGATGGTGCGACGAGACCTGGAGGCCGACGGGGGTTTCGCCGAGTTCTTCGCCGAGCCGGCCGAGAGCGGGGCGAACGTGCGGCGCTTGCTCGATGACATGGGCGAGTTGCGCCGCCCGGGGCCGGTGTCGCGCCGCTTGGCGCCCATCAGTGACTTGCGGCCGGGTCCGACCGACGACGAAGGCGGCCCCGGCGACACGCCCGCGAGCGAGCACTTCCTGCGCCACGGACCGGAGCGACGGCTGGCGCTGGCGTCGCTGGGGCAGGGGAGTGATGAGGATGCTCAGCCGGAGCGTCGCATCCTCGCCACCAGCGTGGGTGCCATCGAGCTGGACCCGCTGCCGCCGCGACACCGAGGTTCCACGCTGGGCCTCTCGCCGTGGGACCGCTGGCTGGAGCTGTGTGCTCGCATCGACGGTCGGCCGCGCCATCTCTCCATCCACGTCGGTGGCATGCTCGTGACCGGTGCGCCGCTGGTGGACATCGCGCCGCTCGAGCACGCCACCATGCCCGGCCGTGTCGTCGTCCAGTTCGACAAGCGCGATGTGGAGACGATGAAGCTCATCAAGCTCGACCTGCTGGGATTGCGCATGCTCAGCGCCATCGACGACGCCCTGCGTGACATCAAGGCCGACTGTGCGGTGTGCCTTGACCTCGACCGGCTGCCGGAGGACATCGAGGAGGTCTTTCGCATGATCTGCGCGGCGGACACGGTGGGCGTCTTCCAGATCGAGTCACGCGCGCAGATGCAGACGCTGCCCAAAAGCCGGCCCCAGACGCTCGACGACCTGGTGGTGGAGGTGGCCATCATCCGTCCTGGGCCCATCCAGGGTGATGCCGTACACCCCTACCTACGCCGTCGGCAGGGTCTTGAGGCCGTGACGTACCTGCATCCGAGCCTTGAGCCGATCCTGGCTGAGACACTGGGCGTGATCCTCTACCAGGAGCAGGTCATGAAGATCGCCATCGAGGTGGCCGGCTTCAGTGCGGCCGATTCGGACGGTTTCCGCCGAGCCATGGGCACCTGGCGCTCCAGCAAGGAGATGGAGAAGCTGCACACCGGCTTCGTGGACGGCTGTGTCGAGACCAGCGGGCTCACCCGTGACCGGGCGGAGGAGCTGTTCGGCAAGGTCGCCGGCTTCGCCAGCTTCGGTTTCAACAAGAGCCATGCCGCGGCCTTCGCGCGGACGGCGTACGAATCGGCCTTCCTCAAGCTGTTCTATCCGGCACAGTTCTTGACCGGGCTCATCAACGCCCAGCCCATGGGTTTCTATCCGGTCGAGGTGCTCATCAACGACGCCAAGCGCCACGGCGTGGCGGTGCTGCCGGTGGACATCAATGCCGGCCGCTATCGCAGCGCTACCGAATGGGTGGGGCTGCCCGGCTCGCCGCTGCCACCCGGGACGGACATCGAGCGGCGGCCCGGCGTGGTGGCATCGTCGGCAGTGGTGGTACCAGGCGAGGAAGCTCGCGACCAGTTCGCAGCTCCGTCGGCGCGTGGCTACGGCATTCGCCTGGGGTTGCACCTGGTGAAGGGCATCGGTGAGGCGGAAGGCGAGCTGGTTGATGCTGCTCGCGCCCATGAGGGTCCGTTCCGATCGCTGGCGGACCTGGTGGCGCGCACCGACCTATCCGAGGAGGTCACCGAGCGGCTCATCCGCGCCGGCGCGCTGGACTCGCTGGGACAACCCCGTCGGGAGGCACTATGGCAGCTGCGTGAGGTGGCGGGTGCGGCGCGCGGCCGGGCTGGCGGTCGGTCGCTCGGCTCGCGGACGGCTCGGGGGCGGCCGCTGGACATCCGCCTGCCGCCGACCGCGGCACCAGCGCTGCCGCCGCCGACGGAGCTGGAGCGGCTGGGCGATGCCTATGCCATCCTCTCGCTCGATGTGCGCCACCAGGTCATGGAGCTGTACCGGCCAGCGCTCCTGGAGTTGGGCGCATTGACGCTGGGGGAGCTGGCCGACCGACGGCCGGGTCGCGTCGCCATCGGTGGTCTGGTGGTCACGCGGCAGCACCCCATGACCGCCAAGGGCACGGTCTTTCTCGCACTCGAGGATGAGTCCGGCATGGTCAACGTGACGCTGTGGCCGCGAACGTGGGGTCGGCTTCGTGGGGTCGTTCGGCGGCATGCGCTGCTCTACGTGGAGGGTAACCTGCAAGTGGACGCGGGCGTCATCAACCTGGTGGCTGGTCGCATCCGGCCCTTGGTGGAGGTCTGCCGAGCTCGGGGTGGGCCGGACCATCCCGATGGTGTCCGGCAGCTGGGCCACGCCGGCATGCGACGCCTGGGTTGACCGCGTAGCACGCGTGCTACGCTGAGTCGATGGATACCATCACCGTTCGCCAGCTCCGCAACGACGTCAGCCGGATCCTGCGGCGCGCGAAGGCCGGAGAGCACATGATCGTCACCTCCAATGGGGTCGC
The DNA here is from genome assembly GCA_963814315.1 of uncultured Chloroflexia bacterium. Classification (GTDB taxonomy): domain Bacteria; phylum Chloroflexota; class Limnocylindria; order Limnocylindrales; family CSP1-4; genus JAFMJV01. The sequence goes on along the minus strand of CAWFCG010000003.1, from coordinate 1,151,397 downwards.
TGTGGCTGAGATAGGGCCGTTGCAGCAACGATCGGACACGCCCACGCTCGAAGAGCTGATCGCATCAGGCAAGGTCATCCCGCCGCGCACTCGTAGTGCGCCCGCTCCTCCGCACCCGATCGTGTTCGATGGCCCGATGACGAGCGAAGAGATCCTCGAAGAGATGCGCCGGGACCGGCTGTGATATTCCTCGATACCTCGGCCTTGGTGAAGTGCTACATCGTCGAACCCGGCTCGGATGCTGTGATGCAGGCGATGGCTCGGGATGAGGCATGGGCCGCATCGGTACTTGCCGGAACGGAAGCACGGATGGCACTGTGTCGGCGGGGACCGGAGGGCGCCAGCGACTCGCCAGTCCAGCGCCAGTTGCTCGATGACTTCGATCGATTCGTTACGGTTCCGATCGATTCTCAGTGTCTCCGCGATGCCAGCGCTATCGGGTGTCGCCACCGCATCCGGACGCTCGATGCGATCCACTTGGCAGCAGCGATGCGCCTCCCCAGCGTGTCGTTCCTCTCGTTCGATGAACAGCAGATCGACGTCGCCCGCGCTCTCGGCTTGGAGGTCCTTCCAGTCTGAGTCGATCGGGTCTTCGGTCGGCCCCGGTCTACGGCTTCCGGCGAGCTTGGCGAGCGGCTTCCTTGTCCGCGCGCGCCTGCTCCTTGGCCTTGCGCGCCTGCTCCTGCTCTTTCGCTGCGCGATTGGCTTTGGCGCGCTCCTGAGACGAGCGCAGGAAGCTGCGGTACCAGGCCGCGAAGCCACCCGCGAAGACGCCGATCACGATGCCGAGTCCGATCGTCTGGAGTGCCAGTGCGGCAGTCAGGGCCGGCGCGGTCCCGTCGGCCGTCGTGAGCACGGAGTCGAGGTTGGCTTCAACGGCGGCCTCACCGGCGATGGCCACCACGGCCACGAAGAAGAGGCCGCTCAAGAAGCCCAGCATCCCGCCCACGAGGTAGGAGGCGCGCGGCGCCACGAAGCCACCGATGAAGAAGATGAACAGCGTGGTCGGGTGCAGCGTGAGGCTGACATAGAGCACGATGATGTCGCGCACGGCCGTAGGGAGGTTGTCCAGCAGGCCGTTGATGAGCGCAACGGCCAGCACGAACGTCAGTAGCAGTAGACCGAAAGGCAGCCACACCAGCGGCTTCCTGAAGACCTGCGGCAGCGCCTTGATGTCCTCGACGACGTTGGGCAAGGCGAAACGGGAACGCTTCTCGACCTCCGGCTGCGCAACGCCGGCCGCGATGGTTGTGTCGGCCGCAGCCTCGGCATCGACCTCGGTTTCGCGGTGATCTTCGCGATAGCGGCGGCGCGCTTCGACGCGGCTGGTGTCCTTGGGACGGATCCGGGTGTTCCTGGAACGGGGCACGTGTAGTCCTACTTCCACATCATGGCGGGGCGGCGCGATGGTACCGCAACATCCGGCCTATCCGCCTGAGGGACCTGTTCGCGCACACCCCGAGCGACCTGCCGGCGTGACGTCGACCATAACCATCGGGCGGCTGGCTCGAGCAAGACACCACTTTAGAGTCATCTGCGATGAGCCTGCCCGCCGACATCGGTCTGCGCCCTGCTGTTTCGCCACGCCTGCGAGACATCGACTGGCGCTGGGCGCTGCCTCGCAGTCGCGCTGCTCTTCCTGGTGACACGTCTGCTGGTGCCGGTGGTGGCGGTGGCCGTGGAGACGACGCAGTCACCACCACTTGACGGTGTGGCCGTCGACGACCGCGCCATCCTGTCCAGTCTGACGGTGTGGGATGGAACCTACTACATCGGCATCGCCGACGCTGGCTACCACGCTGGTCCCAGCTTCGGACCGAACTGCGCCTTCTACCCAGGCTATCCGATGGCCGTGAAGGCGACCTCGCTGTTGACCTTCGGCGACACCAGCCTCGCAGCGGTTGGCAGGAAACGCCGCGTTCTACCTCGCTCTCGTCGTCCTGTTCGCGTTGTCGGTTCGACACCTCACGCCCGAGCGTGCCCTCCTCAGTCACTGGTTCCTCTCGCTGGCGCCAGGGGCCGTGGCGTTCACCCTTTCCTACTCGGACAGTCTGTTCCTGCTGCTGGCGGTGACGGCATTCCTGGCCATGGAGGTGCGCCGCCCGTGGCTGGCCGGCCTTGCGTTCGCGTTGGCCACGCTCACTCGAGCTCCGGGCATCCTCCACGGGTTGCCCCTGCTGCTCATGCTCGTGGAGCATGATGGCATCCGTCCCACCCGTGCCTGGATGCCGCTGCTGCTCGCCCCATTGGCTCTGGCCATCTACTTCGGCTACCAGTGGTGGCTCACCGGTGTCCCGCTGGCCGCGGTTTCGGCGCAATCGTTCTGGAGCCCGGACGTTTCGGCTGCCGCATCGACCGTCGGCGATGGCGCGACCGGGTCCGGCAGCACCGGCATTGGGAATGGAAACATGGCTATTGGCGTGGCCCCTCCGTGGGTGATCGCCGTGTGGCTGGGGGCCCTCTTGTTCTATGCGTTCCTGTTCGTCTTCTTCCGCCACGACCGGATTCGGCCACCCTACTGGGTCGTATCCGCTCTCAGCGTGGCGACGGTGTTCCTGTCAGGGACATTGATGTCCACGCCGCGATTCCTTGCGGTGGCCTGGCCCTTCGACTGGGTCCTCGCCAGTCGCGGCCCTCGAGTGGGGCGGGCCATCGTTCTGGGCGTGTTCGCCGCGCTGCATGTGGTCCTGTTGTAACTGGCGTTCACGTGGCGGCTGGCACCTTGAGTTGGCCACACTCCGATAAGTGCCAGTGAAGCACCTAGTGCGATGATGCTGGTCCCGCCAGTGTCCTGACGTTCCCGCTCCTGCCCGCCGGACATGGAGGATAACGATGTCCGCGCGATGGCGATGGCTTCTGCCCAGACTCATGTGTCTAGCGTTGATCGTGCCGGCCACACCGGCCGCTGCGGCCGATGTGCCGTGGCCCCCTTCACCTGACCTCGTCGTGGGCGAGGTGGTGACCGGCGGTGCCACCGGGTCGGACGAGTATGTCGAGCTCTACAACGCGGCTGACACGCGAGTGTCATTGAGCGGTCTGGAGCTTGTCTATGCCTCGGCCAGCGGCAAGACCGTGACGCGAAAGCAGACCTGGACGGACGGCCACATCGCCGCCCATTCACGACTGCTCCTGGCCAACGCTGACGGCGCCTATGCCGGGGTCGCCGACCATACCTTCAGTGGCGGGCTCAGCGCCAGCGGCGGTTCGCTCGCGGTTCGAGAAGTCGGTGGATCGGTCGTCGATTCGTTGTCGTGGGGGAGCGCTGACTCGGAGTTCGTGGAGGGCACGCCAGGTGTGGCGCCTGACGTCGGTACCTCACTGGAGCGTCGCCCCGGCGGAGCTGCGGGCAACGGTCGCGACACCAACGACAATGCCGCCGACACGGTCCTCAACCCGGCGCCGGTCCCACAGGGCGCGACGGACGAGGCACCGCCCACCCCGGGTCCCACGCCCAAGCCGACCCGTCCCACGCCCAAGCCGACGCCTGTCCCCACGCCCAAGCCGACGCCTGTCCCCACGCCCAAGCCGACGCCTGTCCCCACGCCCAAGCCGACGCCCACACTCGCACCGACTCCTGCTCCGACCCCCGTGCCGACTCCGACCCCCAAGCTGACGCCTGCACCAACACCCAAGCCGACTCCTGCGACGACCACCAAGCCCACCCCTGAGCCGACTCCCGCACCGACCCCGGTTCCGACTCCGAAACCGACGCCTGCACCCACATCGACGCCCCAGCCGCCCACGTCCGACAGCATCGAGGAGGCACGCCGTAAGGCGATCGGCGCAACGGTGACCGTGACTGGCACCGTGACGGTCCAGATCGGCCGCATCCTGGGCGACCGAACGTTGGCGATCCAGGACGGCAGCAGCGGCATCGCCGTTCGCGTTCCGATCGGGTATCCAGCGGACGACCTCTCCCGGGGTGCCATCGTCACCGTGAGTGGCATCTTGGCTGACCCATACGGCAACCTGGAGGTGCGGCCGACCGATCCGGCCCAGATCGTGCTCGATCGGCAGCGGCGGACTTCCCGAACCCGCCTCCCTCGACAGCGCCCACATCGCCGAGGCTCGCGAGGGCAGTCTGGCCGTCATCACCGCCACGCTCGTCGATATCGACCGCTACAGCAGCGGTGCGCTATCGCTGGCCGTCCGCGACGAACGCGGCGCTGCCCGTGTCTACGCGTTCGCTGAGGCGGCGATCGACCCTGCGTTGCTGGTCAGGGGTCAACGCATCCGCGCCATCGGGATCGTCGGCCAACGCGCCAGCCGATCGGGTGCGGCCGACGGCCATCGCCTGTGGCTTCGCGGCCAGGCGGACCTGGTCGTGCTCGATGACGGCGTCTCGCCAACGCCGCCGCCCAACGGGAGCCCCGATGACGACCCCGGTGAGTCTCGGCCACCTCGTGTCAGCATCCGCAAGGCGACGCCCGGTCGAACCGTGACCATCGTCGGTGTCGTCACCTCCGTGGCCGGCCTCATCGACTCGGAGGGCCGCCGCGTCACCGTTGGGGACCGTAGCGGCGCGATCCTCGTGCGCTATCCCGATGGCGCGCGGCCGGCCGACGTCGGTCGCGTCATCCGTGCCACCGGTGAAGTCGGAACCTGGTACGGAGGGAACCAACTGGAGGCTGACTCTTCGCCGCGGCTCAAGGGACGCCTGCCGGTCGTGCCGATGTTGCTGCGCCGGCCACCTGCCGAACCGGACGAGTGGCGGCTGGTCACGGTGGCGGTGCGCATAATCGACATCGAGCGCGACGGCGATACGTGGCGCGCAGAAGCGGAGCTCTCAAGCGGCGAGACGCTGCCCATCGTCGGTCTGGCAGGCAGTGGTATCGGCGCTGAACGGCTGGAGGAAGGGCGCATGGCCCGCATCAGTGGCATCGTGCGTCGGGCACATCCGGCAGCCAACGATCAACGCTTCAGCATGGCGCCTCGGTCAAGCAAGGACATCAAGCTGGGCCGGCTCCTGCTCGCTGCCGCCACCAGCGACGAGACGGGCGCTGGTGACGGCGGAGACGACGGTGGCTACCTGGCCGCGGTCGCCACGTACGGGGATGGGTCGACGGTGCTGACCGCGACCCTCGGATCACTCGATGGACTCACCGACCGGGTCGTCCGTGTGGGTGGTCGGATCGACACCGTCGCTGGACGCCGACTGACACTCGACGACGGCACAGCTCAAGGCACGGTGCGCTTCGCCGACGACGTCGTGATCATCGAGCCGGAACTGCGGGTCGGAGAGGTGATCAACGCCACCGGCCGTGTCCGTAGCCGACCCGGCGGACCCGAGGTCATCGTGGAGACGGCGGCCGACGTTTCGCGCGCCGCACGATCGGGCACACCATCGAGCGAGCGAACCACCCTGCCCGCGCTTATCGGAGGGAGCGGCTCGGTGCTGGCTCGGGATCCGACAGATGTCCTTGATGCCCCGGTCCTGCTGGCCGGGACGGCGCCCTGGGCGGCCACGGTCGACCAGCTGCCGCTGCTGGTCACTGTCGGGCTGACCTTGACATCACTGGCATGTATCGCTTCGGCGGCGCTGCTGTCCTGGCGCACTCGCCGCTCACCGACGCTGCCGCCGACTCCGCCGCTTCCGACCCCACCGTCCCCTCCGATTACCCTGGACTGATCTCACCGGAGCCACGCTGCACCAGCGTCGTCGGCAACACGGTCTGCTGCGGCGGAGCATCCCAGCCCGCCATCCGTCGCATCAATAGGTCTGCGCCATTCTTGCCCAGTTCGGCAGCGTCGGCTCGGATCACCGTGAGCGGCATCGCCAGCGCATCGGCCAGCTCGATATCGTCGAAGCCGACCAGGGCAACGCGCTGCTGTGCCGCGCCGAGTGCGCTGACGGCGCCGACGGTCATGCGATTGTTGGCGCAGAACAGGGCGGTCGGCGCCGGGTCGGTCGCCAGCAACTCCAACGTGGCGGCCCGAGCCCCTTCCGCGGTATCGAAGTGGGTCTCGAATCGTGGATCGAATGGGATGTCTGCTGCTGCCAGCGCGTCACGGTAGCCGCGGTAGCGTTCCGTCATGGTGTAGATGGTCAGGGACTGGGCCAATATGGCGACGCGACGATGCCCGTGTGCGATCAGGTGCTCGACCGCGGCCCTGGCGCCGCCATAGTCATCGAACGTGATGGAGTCGGCAGCGAGATGACCCTGGGGCCGGTCGATGAAGACGATGGCGGTACCGAGTTCCATCTCGCGAGCAAGGTAGCTGTGGTCCTGCCCTACCGGCACGATGAGCAATCCATCCAGGCGTTGCGCGATGAGTGACTCGATGATGCGGTGTTCGCGCGGCGGCTCGAAGTCCGAGCTGGCGATGATGACCTGTCGACCATTCGCCACCGCTACGTCCTCGATGGCGCGAGTCAGCCTGGCCCAGAACGGGTTGGAGATGTCATCGATGACCAGGCCGATCTGATTGCGACTGCCACCGCGGGCAAAGTCGGCGGCGATGACGTTGCGGCGGAAGCCCAGGTCGCGCACCGCAGCCATGACCCGCCCCGCTGTCTCAGGCCGCACACCGGACTCTCCGTTGATGACGCGTGAGACCGTCTTGAAGCTGACTCCCGCGACCTTCGCCACGTCGCGAACGGTGGGTCGATCCCGTACCGTTGCGCGTTCCTTGCCGGCGCTCCTGTCGGCTTGATCCACCACGTCCTCCTGGCCCGTCTTGTGCCGTTGGCACCGCACCGGCCGGTCGATGCATACGATGTCACTCCAGACGTTGACAACGGTGTCATCATGTTGCACCATACGTCAAGAGGCAACGTGTGCGGCCGGGTGGTATCAGGGAGGTCCACCGCGACGCAGACGATGACGAAGCCGGTCAGGGCAGTGACGCTGGGGCCGGCAGGGAAGCGTGAGAGGAGGGTGCCTTCGGCCAGGTCGTCATCCATCCACGTGTCATCTGACACCCATCGATCCTGTGAGGAGGAACTTCGTGAAGCGATTGATTACCATCACGTCCGTTGCCCTGCTGACCGCGGCCATGCTGCCGGCGGCCGTTGCGGGCCAGGACGCGGAGAAGCCCAAGATCGGCTTCCTTCCCGGCGTGGTAGACCCGTTCTACCAGGTCATGCAGCTCGGTGTCGAGAAGGCCGCGGCCGACTTCGGCGTCGAGGTCATCACCCAGATCCCCGACGAGTGGGGCCCCACCGTCCAGACGCCCATCCTTGACTCGATGGTCGCCCGCGGTGATATCGATTGTCTGGTCACTGCTCCGACCGACAAGGAGCAGATGGTCGCACCGCTGCAGTCCGCCATCGATGCGGGCATCCAGGTCGTCACCGTGGACACGTTCCTCGGGGATGGCGACTACGTCAACGGCCCCGTGACCTTCCCACTTTCCTACGTCGGCTCGGACAATGTCGAGGGTGGCCGCATCGCCGCTCGCGCACTGGCAGCCAACCTCGGTGGTGAAGGCACCGCCTACATCCAGAACACCAATGAAGGTGTGAGCACGACCGAGCAGCGCAGCGAGGGCTTCAAGGAAGGCCTCGCCGAGTTCCCCGGCATGAGCATCGTCGGTGAGGACTACAACCTCGACGATGAGAACACCGCCGTGACGCAGACGGCTGCCAAGCTGCAGGTCGAGCCTGACCTGGGCGGCATCTTCGGCGTCAACGTATTCAGTGCCCAGGGTGCCGGCAACGCCGTCGTCAACGCCGGTCTCGGTGGCGTCGTAGACGTCATCGCCTTCGACGCGACGCAGCGTGCCATGGAGCTCATGGATGAGGGCGTCGTGAGCCTGGTCATCGCCCAGAAGCCATTCGACATGGGCTACATGGGCGTGGCCTTCTGCCTGGCCGACGCCGCCGGCGTCACCAGCCTGCCGCCGCGCGTCACGACCGGCTTTGCCGTGATCGACGCTGAGAACCGTAGCGACCCCGAGGTCGCCAAGTTCATCTATCAGGTCGACTGACCGACCGACTAGCGGCTGGGGGCTCTTCGATGCCCCCAGCCGCTCAATCCTTCCGACAGGGGTTGATCGATGGCGTCCAATCTCGAAGCGGCCGCGCCGCTCGAACCACGAGCCAATAGGCGAACCCAGCTGATCCTGACCATCAGCCGCGTCTGGGCCTGGGTGTTCCTGGCGGGCCTGATCGCGTTCTTCTGGATCTCGGTCAGCTACACCACCGACGGCGAGGTGAACTTCCTCTCGCTGCGCAACACCATGAACGTGCTGGTGGCCATCACACCCGTCTTGCTGATGGGCCTGGGGCAGACGTTCGTCATCATCTCCGGCGGCATCGATCTCTCGGTGGGCTGGGTGATGGGCTTGGCCTCGGTCGTCAGCGCATACGTCGCGCGCGACCTCTCGGCCGGGGGCATGGGTGACGCACCGACCATCGCCATCGCCTTCGTGATCGGCGTGCTGGCGGCCATGGTCGTGGGCGTGATCAACGGTGTCACCATCGCCAAGCTCAAGGTGCCCGCCTTCATCGTCACGCTGGGCATGTCATTCGTGGCTCGCGGTGTAGCCCTGTTGATCTCCGGCGGAAATGTCGTGGGCAGTCAACCCGGCGGCATGCGCACGTTCGGCAACGAGTCGCTCTTCTACTACGTCGCAGGACACGAGCAAGGTGGTCTGCACTTCCTCAACAAGCCCGATGTGGCAGGTGAAGCATTGCGTGGACTCGATCGCATCTTCAGCTGGCCCGTCGTGGTCACCGCCATCGTCGTGCTCATCGCCATCTTCATCCTGCATCGCACGCAGCCAGGGCGCCACACCTACGCGGTCGGTGGCAACAAGGAAGCGTCCCTTCGTGCTGGCGTCCCGGTCGACAAGCTCACCATCATGATCTTCATGGGCTCGGCCATGACCGCAGGTATCGCCGGCGTCCTGCACACTGCCAGGTTCAGCGGTGGCTCATCGATCGCGGGTGAACCATTGCTACTGTCATCGATCGCAGCGGTGATCATCGGCGGTGTGTCCATGTTCGGCGGCCGCGGCAACATCATGGGCACGGTCATCGGCGCGTTACTCATCGCGGTCCTCATCACCGGCCTCGTGATGCTCAATGTGGAGCCGTTCTGGCAGTTCATCGTCATCGGGATCGTAGTCATCCTGGCGGTGCTTATCGATCAGACACGTGACCTGGTCGTCGGGAGGGCGGAAAGCCAATGACGCAGCAGCTATTCGAGGGGTCTGGCATGGAGCAGCCCGGGGGGTCCGCCATGACCACCGGATCGGGGCCGGCGCCTGTGCCAGACGGTGACCCTGCCCTCTCGGTGCGCAACATGGTCAAGCGCTTCGGCGGCCTGACCGCCGTCGATGACGTCAGCCTGGATATCTACCCCGGCGAGGTCGTCGGCCTCGTCGGTGACAACGGCGCCGGCAAGTCCACGCTCATCAAGTGCGTCTCGGGTGTCTATCATCCCGACGCTGGCCGCATCATCTTCAAGGGCGAGCAGGTTCGCTTCTCGCGCCCCATCGAAGCGCGTCGCGCTGGTATCGAGACGATCTACCAGGATCTGGCTCTGGCGGGCAATCTGGATGTGGCGGCCAACATCTTCCTCGGTCGCGAGCTCAAGAACCGCTACCTCTTCGGGACCGTCAAGTCCCTGGATGACAAGAAGATGCGTGCCGAGTCGACCGAGGTCCTCGACAGCCTGGACATCAAGATCCCACGCATGAAGCTGGAGATCGAGAAGCTGTCGGGTGGTCAGCGCCAGGCGGTCGCGATCGCCCGCGCGGTCTATTGGAACGCGCAGATGATGATCATGGACGAGCCCACCAACAACCTCGGTGTGCCCGAGCAGCGCAAGGTCATGCAGCTCATCGGTACGCTCAAATCACAAGGAGTGCCGGTCGTCTTCATCTCGCACACACTGCCCGACGTCTTCGCTGCCACCGACCGCATCATCGTCATGCACCGCGGCCGAAAGGTGGCAGAGGTGGCCACGAGCGAGACCAACACGACCGAGATCGTGGAGTACATGGTCGGAGCGCGGCATCAGCCCGGTCTGGACGGGCCTACCGACTGAACAGGTCGGCTGCTCGGCGCTCTTCTTGGTCGTGTGCGTGGCTGGTCCACGTGTGGCACTGGGGAGTAGAGTCACCCGTATCGGGGGGCACTTCGAACTGAGAGGAGCCACATGCCGACCCCCGACGTACGTGACACTGCCGCTGCAGCCTCGCCCGATGGGATTGGCGAGAAGGTCTTCGAGTCGATCTTGGGCACGCTCGACGTGTTCGCGATCTACATCGGCGACAGGCTCGGCTACTACGACCAGCTAGCCGAGCATGGGCCGCTGACGCCATCTGAGCTGGCACGGCACGCCGGCACCAGCGAGCGCTATACCCGCGAGTGGCTGGAGTTGCAGGCCGTGGCCGGCTACCTTCATGCCGCCGTGGATGAGCCGCGCCGGTTCTCCCTCCCTGCCGCTCACATCGAGGCGCTGACGGACCACACCAGCATCGCCTACGTCGCACCGCTAGCGCGCATGATCTCGGCCGCCGGTGCCAAGCTCGAGGACATCGCCGAAGCGCATCGTCAAGGCTCGGGCGTACCTTGGGACGCCTTCGGCCACGACATGCGCGAGTCGCAGGGCGACATGAACCGCCCCTTCTTCCACAACCTGCTGGCGGAGGAGTGGTTCGGCCGCATCGAGCCCATCGCCCAGCGTCTGCGGGCAGGCGGTCGCGTGGCGGACGTCGGTTGTGGCTACGGCTGGTCGGCCATCGCTCTGGCGCGAGGCTACCCGAGTGTGGAAGTGGACGGCTTCGATCTCGACGAGCCATCGATCGCCGCCGCAGTCACCAATGCCAAGGAGGCCGGGGTCTCGGATCGGGTCCGCTTCCACGCCACGGATGCGGGCGACCCCTCGATCGAAGGCTGCTACGACCTGGTCACCGCTTTCGAGTGCATCCATGACTTGCCCGACCCGGTCTCGGTCCTGCGCACGATGAAGCGGCTGGCCGGGGACGACGGCCTGGTGGTAGTGATGGACGAGCGCGTCTCCGAGTCGTTCTCGCCCAACGCTGACGAGATCGAGCACCTGATGTACGGGTTCTCCAATTTCATCTGCCTGCCCGATGGCATGTCACAGGGGCACTCGGTGGGAACGGGCACGGTCATGCGGCCCGACACGCTCCGTCGATACGCGCGCGAGGCCGGCTTTGAGGACATCGAGGTCCTGCCCATCGAGACCGACTTCTGGCGTTTCTACCGGCTCTACTGAGATGGGTGGTGCGGGCTCAGGTCGGTGCCTCACCGGCAGCATGGGCATCCACCAGCTCCGAGACAGCGTGGATGATGGTGATGTGCATCTCCTGGATGCGTGCCGTGGCGTCGGACGGCACAGGCATGACGTGCTCGGCCACCGCAGCCAGTTGCCCGGCGTTGGCGCCCGTCAGCGCCCACGTGGACGCACCTCGCTGGCGCGCCGCGACGATGCCCCGGATGACGTTCTCGGCATTGCCTGAGGTGCTGATACCAACCACCACGTCGGCCGTCCCACAAAGCGCCTCGACCTGGCGTGCGAACACATCCGCGTAGCTGTAGTCGTTGGCGATGGCGGTCAGCACCGACGAGTCCGTGGTCAGGGCGATGGCCGGCAATGGTCGTCGGTCGCGCTTGTAATGCCCCGTGAGTTCACCTGCGAAGTGTTGCGCGTCGGCCGCACTTCCGCCGTTGCCGAACACGATGAGCTTGCCGGCGCCATCGACGGCCGCGATGATGTCGGCAGCCAGCCCGGCGATGGCAGGGAGCAGGTGCGCGCGTGTCGCAGAGGCGACCGCGAGGTGCTCATCGAGGATGGCGGCGAGACTCGGGTACTGGTCAACCATGCTGTCATCGTAGGCGCTCCGCGGACGGTCGACAGGGGGAGGTCGGGACGACCGAACCGGGAGCCACAGGGCCGCTATGCGAGGCAGTCCAGGACGGCTGACCGGGAGAGGCCCTGACCACCGGCTTGAGAATCCGACTTGCACGCTCGCTCGCCGGTCACTATCGTTCCGCGCAGCCCTCGCGCCGGCCGAGGTGGAACGAAGGAGGCGTCGTGCCTGACGCGGACCCGCTGGTCACGCTGCCCGACACGGACCGCCAGTACCACATCGACCTCGCTCCCGGCGAGATCGCTGATTACATCCTGCTCCCCGGCGATCCCGATCGCAGCGACTTCATCGCCGGCCTGCTCGACGCTGTCGAGGTGCACCGGCGCCATCGTGAGTTCAACTCCGTGACCGGCACGCACAAGGGCCTGCGCATCTCCGTCGTGGCTACCGGGATCGGCACCGACAACGTCGAGATCGTGATCGCCGAGATCCTGGCCATCGCGGCGCGCAAACCGACCTTCATCCGCATCGGTTCCTGTGGTGTGCTGCGTGAGGAGATCGCCCTGGGCGACCTGGTCATCAGCAGTGGCGCGGTCCGCCTTGAATCGACGACCAGCTTCTACGTCGATGACGGCTATCCAGCGGTGGCCGACTACGCCGCCGTGGCGGCCCTGGTGGAGGCGGCGGCTCGCACAGGCCAGCGCGCCCATGTGGGTCTGACCGCCACCGCACCGGGCTTCTACGGGCCGCAGGGTCGGCCCATCCCGCAACTGCCCATCCGCTACCCTGATCTCGCCGCGCGCATGGCCGCGCAGGGCGTGGTCAACTTCGAGATGGAAGCGTCGGCCGTGTTGACGCTGGCGGCCTTGGCTGGCTGTCGCGCGGGCGTTGTGTGCACGGCCTTCGCACAGCGCACCAGCGGCGCCTTCGTGACCGCGGACCAGCAGGCTGCGGCGGAGGCCGGCCTCATCGAAACGGGCCTGGAGGCCCTGCATGTGCTCGCCGAGATGGACGCACAACAGGTTCGTTCAGGCGAGTTGCACTGGCGTCCCTCACACTGGGCGCCGAAGATGGCAACCTAATAGAGTCAGGAATGGCAACACCGCTGTTCACCACCGAGGCTCGGCAGATGATCGAGCCCACGAGGGAACCGAGCACCATCTCACGCTCGGAGGGATAGGAGGACCAAGATGGCCGAGGCATATTGCGTCAAGGACAAGCAGAAGGTCGAGATCCAGAACCCGCAGAAGATCACCATGAAGAATGGCAAGCCCGCGACCAAGGGCACGTGCCCCAAGTGTGGGGGCAGCGTCTTCCGCATCGGCGGCTGACTCCTTCTCTCTGACGCGAACTCGTGACCCCGGTCGACCCGACCGGGGTCACTTGCTATCTCTAGACTGGTGGCTGACCGAACAGCCACGAGATCCATCCATGTCGACCGACTTCTCACGTGCGCGCCTTCGCGGACCAGTATTGGCGTTGGACCTTGGTGGCACCAACGCGCGCGCCGCGGTGGTCACCCCTGAGGGTGAGCTCACGGTTCGCCATGCTGGGTCGACACCCATGGCTGCCGGCATGTCGGCGGTCATCGACTACTGCCTGGAGCTGCTGCGTGAAGCTCGTGCCGAACACCTCGCCGCCGGTGGGGCCGAGCCGATCGCCGTCGGCATCGCTGCGCCCGGCCCGCTGGACCCCCGTACCGGGACGCTCATCGATCCGCCCAACCTGCGCGGTGAGTGGTGGGGCTATCCGTTGGCCCCGACCATCGGTGCTGCGCTGGGCCTGCCCTGGGCGCTGGGCAAGGACACCAACGTCAACATCCTTGGCGAGCGTGACTTTGGCGCCGGTGGAGGTAGTGGCGACCTCATCTACCTGACCATCTCGACCGGCGTCGGCGGCGCGGCGCTGAGTGGCGGGCGCCCCATCGTCGGCCCTGATGGTGTCGCGGGTGAGCTGGGCCACATGACGGTGGACATGAATGGGCCGCTCTGCGGCTGTGGCGGTGTTGGCCACTTGGAGGCGTTCGCCAGCGGTACCGGCATCGTCGCCAACGCCCTCGCTGCGCTCGAAGCCGGTGAAGATGCACCCGAGCTGGCGCGCATCGTGGCCCAGATCGCTCCAGCGCCGCTGACCGCGGTCCACGTCTCCCGAGCGGCCGACTTGGGCGATCCGGCCGCAGGCGTCATACTTGAGCGTGCCCGACGGGCTGTGGCTGTGGCGGTGGTCTCCATCGTCAACGTCTTCGGCCCGGATGCGGTCATCCTTGGCGGTGGTATCACGCTCGCGTGGGGGGACAAGCTGATCGCGCCGGCCAGGAAAGCCGTGGCTGAGTCGGCGTTCAGGATCCAGGGCGAGCGTGCGCGAGTCGTGCAGGCGGCCCTGGGTGACGACGTGGGGCTTATCGGCACGGTACCTCTCGTCGCATCGGCCCTGCCGGACTTGACGGCCGGCAGGGACCATCATGGCGCGGCCGCAGTGTCGGCGGACGCCACCAAATAGCGTCAGGAACCCGGAGCCGCCGCGCGCGACTCAGGGCGACCTGGCAGACGACCAGAACAACTGCTCGCTCCCTCCGCGACCGCTGAGGCAGAGCGTAGCGCCAAGCAAGGAGTCCCATCCATGACTACTCGGGTCGGCATCAATGGCTTCGGCCGCATCGGCCGCCAGTCGCTCAAGGCCCTCATCGAGCGCACCCCCGGCGCAGAGGTCGTCGCCATCAATGACCTCATGTCGGTCGAACTGAACGCCCTGCTGTTCCAGCGGGACTCTACCTACGGCGCCTTCGATGGCACCGTCGAGCACACCGAGTCGTCCCTCATCGTCAACGGCAAGGAGATCAAGGTGCTGCAGGAGAAGGATCCTGCCGCGCTGCCGTGGGGTGACCTTGGCGTCGACATCGTCATCGAGTCCACCGGCATCTTCACCGACGCCACCAAGGCCGCCGGCCACCTCCAGGGTGGCGCCAAGAAGGTGCTCATCAGCGCTCCCGCCAAGAACGAGGATGCCACCATCGTGCTGGGCGTCAACGAGGGCGTCTATGACTCCTCCAAGCATCATGTCATCAGCAATGCCAGCTGCACCACCAACTGCCTGGCCCCCGCGGCCAAGGTCGTCCACGACGGGTGGGGCATCAAGCGCGGCCTGATGAACACCATACACAGCTACACCAACGACCAGAAGGTGCTGGACGTCTACCACAAGGACCCCCGCCGCGCCCGCGCCGCCGCGCTCAACATCATCCCCACCACCACCGGTGCGGCCAAGGCGCTGGCGCTCGTCATCCCTGAGCTCAAGGGCAAGTTCGACGGCTTCAGCCTGCGCGTCCCGACTCCCACCGTGAGCGTCGTCGACTTCACCGCAGAGCTGGAGAAGGACGCAACGGCCGAAGAGCTCAACGCGGCCTTCCAGGCGGCCGCTGACGGTCCCATGAAGGGCATCCTCGGCGTCGAGACTGATCCGCTCGTCTCGTCTGACTTCCGCGGTGATGCGCGCAGCTCCATCATCGATGCGCCCAGCACCATGAGCCTTGGCGGCAACTTCGTGAAGGTGCTGGCCTGGTACGACAACGAGTGGGGCTACAGCTGCCGCGTCGCTGACCTGGTCGAATACATGGGCGAGCGCCTCTAGGCGTCGGCCGACCGAACGGATACAGGCACCACCATGGAGAAACTCACCATCCGGGACTTCGACTCCAAGGGCAAACGCGTCTTGATGCGAGTCGACTTCAATGTCCCCATCGAGGATGGCCGGGTCCGGGATGATTCCCGGATCCGTGCTGCCCTCCCCAGCATCGTCTACCTGCTCGAGCATGGCGCTTCCATCGTGCTCATGAGCCACCTTGGCCGACCCAAGGGCAAGGTCACTGATTCGCTTCGCCTCCGCCCGGTGGCGCAGCACCTCTCCGAGCTCATCGGCCGACCGGTCCCCGCCACCGGCGATGCCATCGGCCTGGGCACGACCGATGCTGTCAACCGCCTGAAGCCCGGGCAGCTGTTGCTGCTTGAGAACCTCCGCTTCCACGCTGAGGAAGAGGCCAACGATCCCGAGTTCGCGGCACAGCTGGCGGCCTACGGCGACGTCTACGTCAACGATGCCTTCGGCACGGCGCATCGCGCGCACGCCAGCACCGTGGGCGTAGCTGAGCTCCTGCCCGCTTACGCCGGGCTGTTGATGGAGCGGGAGATCCGCAACCTCAGCAGCCTGCTGGAGGATCCGCGCAAGCCGTTCGCCGCCATCATCGGCGGTGCCAAGGTCTCCGACAAGATCAAGGTGCTCGACTCGCTCCTGGAGCGTGTCGACAAGCTCCTCATCGGCGGCGGCATGGCCAACACCTTCCTGGTGGCGCAGGACTACACCGTCGGCAAGTCCCTGCTTGAGAAGGACCGTGTCGAGGACGCGGTGCGCATCATGAAGTTGGCCGAGAAGAAGGGTGTCGAGCTGCTGCTCCCGACTGACGTGCTGGTGGCCAAAGAGGTCACTCGCGGCGCGGAGCACAAGATCGTGCCGGTCAAGAAGATCCCCAACTCGTGGTCCGCGGTCGACATCGGCCCCGATTCGATCGTCGCTTTCGAGGCCGCGTTGGCTGATTGCGAGACGGTCCTGTGGAACGGCCCGTTGGGCGTGTTCGAAGTCCCCACCTTCGGCGATGGCACGCGCTCGGTCGCGCGCATGCTGGCCGACCGCTGTGATGCCGGCGCCTCCGTGGTGGTCGGCGGCGGTGACTCCGTGGCGGCCATCGAGGAGCTCGGCCTGACGTCGCGCTTCACCCATATCTCCACCGGCGGTGGCGCTTCGCTCGAGTTCCTCGAGGGCGTCGAGTTGCCCGGTATCAAGGTCCTCCAGGACCGCCAGAGCGAGGGAGCCTGATGACGCTCATCGACTACATCGACGCGCAAGAGATCCTCGACTCGCGCGGCAATCCTACGGTCGAGGTGACCGTCGTCCTCGATGATGGCGCGGTCGGTCGGGCGGCGGTGCCTTCTGGCGCCTCCACCGGTGCGCACGAGGCTGTGGAGCTGCGCGATGGTGACAAGTCGCGCTACAACGGCAAGGGCGTGCAGCAGGCCGTCACCAACGTCGTCGAGACCATCGCCCCGGCGATCCTCGGCGAGGATGCCTCCGACCAGGGCGCCATCGACGCGCTGCTGCGCGAGCTTGATGGCACTCCCAACAAGGGCAACCTCGGCGCCAACGCCATCCTGGGTGTGTCGCTGGCCTGTGCCCACGCCTCCTCGGTGGCGTACGGGCTGCCGCTGTACCGCTATCTGGGCGGTGCTGGCGCCTGGACCATGCCGGTGCCCATGTTCAACATCCTGAACGGCGGCCAGCATGCCGCGGACTCCACCGACTTCCAGGAGTTCATGGTCATGCCGGTGGGTCTTGATAGCTTCGGCGAGGCACTACGCGCCGGCTCGGAGATCTTCCACGCCCTGAAGGCGGAGCTGCACGACAAGGGCCTGGCCACGGGCCAGGGCGACGAGGGCGGCTTCGCACCGACCCTGCCGTCCAACCAGGCTGCCATCGAGACCGTCTTGAAGGCCGTCGAGCGTGCCGGCTACAAGCCTGGCGAGCAGATCGCCATCGCACTCGACCCGGCCACCACCGAGCTCCTTGACGGTGAGCCCGACGCCGAAGGTGAGTACACCTACAGGCTGGCCAAGGAAGGCCGCTCGCTCAAGACCAGTGAGATGGTGGAGTTCTGGGCTGACTGGATCGACCGCTACCCCATCGTCAGCCTGGAGGACGGTCTCGCCGAGGACGACTGGAAGGGCTGGGCACAGCTGACGGCCAAGGTCGGCAGCCGCTGCCAGCTGGTAGGTGACGACCTGTTCGTGACCAACCCGGAGCGGTTGGCGCGCGGCATCGAGGAAGAGGCCGCCAACGCTATCCTCATCAAGCTCAACCAGATCGGCACTCTCAGCGAGACGCTGCAGACGGTCGACATGGCACGAGCCCAGGGTTGGGGCGCGGTCATCAGCCACCGCTCCGGCGAGACCGAGGACACCACTATCGCGGACCTCGCGGTGGCGACCAACAGCGGTCAGATCAAGACGGGCGCTCCGTCGCGATCGGAGCGCGTGGCCAAGTACAACCGGCTGCTGCGGATCGATGCCGAGCTCGGCGACATCGCCGTGTACCCCGGTCGCCGCGCGCTGGCCGGCCAGAAGTAGCCGTCGCCGCTTGACAATCCAGGGCCCTCGTACCGACGAGGCCGGGCCGCAGGTGGATTCGACCGGGCAACCGGTCGAGGATGCCGGGCTTGAGGAAGATGTAACGGAAAGCACCCGATCCGGTGAGGGTCGGGTGCTTGACCGTGGTGCCATCTATGCGGCCATGGTCGGCCTGGGCATGGCCGTCACCATCGCTATCAGCTTCGAGCTGGTCATCGCCATCCAGGCGCTGGTCTTCATCTCGGCGCCGTTCGCCGGGCTCATCATCGGCTACTACGCCAATGACAAGTCGCTGCGCTGGCGTCCCCGCTGGCGGCTCTTCACCAACGCCGCCTTCGCCGGTACGGTCACCGGCTTGAGTCTGGCGCTGATGTACGTGGCGCTGCGACTGCTCTTCATCTATGCCGACTCGGGCTACCGACCCGAGACCATGGGCGGCCAGATCGACTGCGCCACCGGGCCCGAGTGCACCTACATGCGTTTCCTTGACGAGGGCAACCCAGAGGACCTGGTCGCCGACGGCATCACCGATGCTGCCTCGTTCGAGTCGGCGGTCTGGCGCTGGCAGGGCGAGACCGTCCTGCTGCTCACGCTGCTGACAATCGGCGGGGCACTCGTCGCGGCCAGCTGGCGGGCGGTGCGTGAACCTCCGCCGCCAGCGCAGGTCGCGGCCTACCTCGCTGCTACCAAGTAGCTGCCAGCGTCTGGCGTGGCGGTGCGTCCGCTTCGAGCGGACGTTCCCACCGCCAACGTGGCCCAGAGGGCGGGTCCGTCCCATTCCCCCTCGGTTCGGGGCTTGTTCGTCTATTTCCCCCGGACGAACAAGGGTTTGGCGGCCGGTCAACAGCTCGATCGCTCGTTTCATCCGCAACAAGCAGACGCCGCGCATAGGGTCGATGGACTTGTGGTGCCTGGCAGGTGGCCGGGAGCCACCACTGCGAGGTTCGTGCGCTCCAAGAGGACGGTCGGCCTGTGCCAGGGGGACGGGGCGGCCGCTCGACAGACGATCGACTTCTCGACCATCTCGTCGAGTGTCTGGTCTGTGCGGGGCTGAGGAAACGTCGCGGCGCGCTGATCGGACGACTTGTCAACCATGCCGGCAAACGACATGTGGTCCGTCGAGAAGAGCGGGCCTGCGGGGAACACAAAAGCGGCGGTCGATCGCTCGAGCCGCCGCTTCCGGGCTGTTGAGGCGCAGGGGGAGCGGCCGCCGGCTACTCCGCCTTCTTGGTGGTCTTCTTGGCCGGAGCTTTCTTGGCCGCCGGCTTCTTGGCGGCAGTCGACTTCTTGGCCGGAGCCTTCTTCGCCGCGGTCTTCTTGGCCGCCGTCGTCTTGGCCGCCGTCGTCTTGGCGCTCGGCTTGGCGGCGGCCTTCTTGGTGGTCGTGGTCGTCGCTTCAGCCGCGGCTGCCGTGGTGGCGGGCTTGGCCTCGGAGGAGCGGGCCGACTTGCTCAGGGCGGCGCGAGCCTTGCCGGCAGCCGTCTGCTCGCCCTTGGCTTTGGAGGCCTTGCCGGCGGCGATGCGGGTCTTGGCGGCCTTGGCGGCAGCGGCCTTGCCGACCTGGCGCTGTGGCTTGCTGGCGGCGGTCGCGGACTGTCCACCCAGCGCAGCATTGGCGCGGAGCATCAGCCGGCTCTTGCGGCGTGCGGCGTTGTTGGGATGGATGGCGCCGACCTTGGCCGCGCGATCGAGGGCCGAAGCCGCGGCTGCCACGGCCTTCTGCGTGGCCTCGGCATCGCCGCTCTCAGCGGTGAGCAGCGCATTCTTCACCTGTGTCTTGGCGGCGGTGCGTCGGGGCTGAAGGATGACGTTGCGGCGATGGGACTGGCGGACGCGCTTGAGGGCCTGCGGCGTTCGTGCGCCGGTCCAGGTCCGCGAAGAATGGGCCAAGGTGATTTGTCCTCAACAGCTCTAGGTGATCTTTGGCGTCTCGTCAGCGATCAGCGGGCACAGCGTGTCCAACGCGATCGTGATTCGCGCGAAAGCTGATGGTAGCGCAGGTCGGGCCGTCGCGCTAGCACAAGAACGGGCGGGCACACGTGGATCGCCGCACAGAGTCGATCGACCCGAGTGAGACTCCTTGACCGCGCAAGTACTCATCGGCGTGGGTTAGGATGACGTGGTGGTGCCCGAGACCGAAGCTGTTGTCGAATCGAAACACACTGTAGTGCTTTCTCCCCGGGATCCGCGCCTGGCGGCTTGGCGCAGTCTGCTGACGGCGCACGCCCTCGTGGTGGATCGACTCGACCAGGAGCTGCGCACGGAGGCTGGCATGTCGCTCGCCGACTACTCGGCACTGCTGCAGCTGGCGGAATCACCTGGGCGACGCCTGCGCATGAGCCAGCTGGCGGCAGGCATCTTTCTCACTCGCAGCGGTGTGACGCGACTCGTCGATCGACTCCAAGCAGAGGGGCTGGTCGAGCGCAGCCAGTGCTCGTCAGATGGTCGTGGCGCTGAGGCGAGCCTGACCGAAGCAGGACTCTCGACCCTGCGGGCAGCTAGCCGGATCCACTTGCGTGGTGTCAAGGCCCATTTCCTCGATCGGCTTTCCGAGGAAGATCTAGACCTCCTGGAGCGATCGATGGGAGCCATCAGCGTCGGCATCATCTCCGGGTGTGGACCCGACACGGCGCAGGACTAGGTTCATCGCGCGGCGGGCGGAGGTGGACGGCCGCGCAGGCTAGGATCGGGATGCCCCATGGAGGCGATCCCTCAGGCACGCCTGCGCAACTGTCCACTTCGATCATCACCAGCGCATCGAGTCGCTCAGTGGTCGACGACCTGGTGCTCGCGAAGCGTGCGCGCGGACGTGGGGACGAGGGCGACCAACCCGACCACAACGAGGACGGCACCGAAGGCAACTGGGATAGGTCCATCCTCGAGCGTGCCGCCGGATGAGGCTTGGCCCGCCAGCAGCAACAGCCAGAAACCCCCGTACCCGATCAACAGGCCTGAGACCGCGACGACGCGGTCGGCACGGACCATCACGATGAGGGCGACGGTCAGGAGTGGCAGGACCGGAGGTCCCAGGAAACTCGTCATGAAGAGCGCCACGACCCCGAGCAACGCGGTCGTGATCCAAAGCAGCAACCGGCTCATCCCGCGCACCGTCCGCTAAGCATCGAACGAGTCTAGTCCACCCCTCGTGGCGGCCCACGATGCCGCTTCGTGACTCGCCCTTGCTAGACTCGAGCCATTCCATGGAAGCGATCCCTCAGTCACGCCTCCGCAACTTCTCGATCATCGCCCACATCGACCACGGCAAGTCGACGCTGGCTGATCGCTTTCTTGAGTTGACCCACACGCTCGACAAGCGCCAGATGACCAGCCAGGTGCTCGACAGCATGGACCTGGAGCGGGAAAAGGGCATCACCATCAAGGCCCGGGCCGTGCGCTTGGAGCACACCGCCCGTGACGGCCTTCGCTACGGGCTCAATCTCATCGACACGCCCGGCCACGTCGACTTCAGCTATGAGGTCAGTCGCAGCATGCAGGCTTGCGAGGGCGCCATCCTGGTGGTCGACGCGGCCCAGGGAATCGAGGCGCAGACGTTGGCCAACGTCTATCTTGCCCTCGCCCAGAACCTGGTCATCATCCCCGTCATCAACAAGATCGACCTGCCCTCCGCTCAACCCGATGTCGTCATCGAGGAGCTGGAGAACGTGTTGGCCATCCCCCGCGAGGAGGTCATCCTGGTCAGCGCCAAGGACGGCACCAACGTGCCGGAGGTGCTGGAGGCGATCGTCGAACGCATCCCGCCACCCGCCGGGGACCCCGATGCACCACTGTCTGGGCTCATCTTCGACTCCCACTACGACGTCTACAAGGGCGTGGTCGCCTATGTCCGTCTGAGCCAGGGGACACTGCGGGAGAACGAGGAGATCCGCCTCATGGCCTCCGGGGCCCAGAGCGAGATCGTGGAGCTGGGCGTCTTCCGGCCGCAGCTGGTGCCGGTCAAGACGCTGGTGGCGGGCGAGGTCGGCTACGCCGCGACGGGCCTGAAGTCCGTTCGAGACTGCCAGGTCGGGGACACGTTGACCTCGGCACGAAGACCGGCGGCGGCGCCACTGCCCGGCTACAAGCCAGCCAAGGCACTGGTCTTCGCCGGTGTCTATCCCATCAACGGCCCCGACTATCCGGTCCTGCGCGAGGCGCTGGAGAAGCTGCATCTCAACGACGCCTCGATCAGCTTCGAGCCCGAGTCATCGGTCGCCCTCGGCTTCGGCTTCCGCATCGGCTTCCTGGGCTTGCTGCACATGGAGATCGTGCAGGAGCGGCTGGAGCGCGAGTTCGACCTTGACATCATCGCCAGTGCGCCCTCCGTCGAATACCTCGTCACCCTCATGCACGGCCGTGGCGACGTAGAGGTCGAGAACCCGGCGTTGCTGCCGGATCCCTCGGAGATCGAATCGATATCGGAGCCCTGGGTCAAGCTCGGCATCGTGACGCCTTCAAGCTACATCGGCACGCTCATGGAGCTGGCCAAGAACCACCGCGGCACATTCAGAGACATGGAGTATCTCGACCCCACGCGCGTGCTGATGAACTTCGAGGTGCCGCTGGCAGAGGTCATCGTCGACTTCTACGACCAGCTCAAGAGCCGCACCCAGGGCTATGCCTCGATGGACTACGAGGAGATCGGCTACCGCGTCGGCGACCTGGTCAAGCTCGACGTCTTGGTGAACGGCGAACCGGTCGATGCCCTCAGCATCATCGTCCATCGGAACGACGCCCAGAGCGCTGGGCGGGAGCTGGTCAGGAAGCTCAAGGAGCTCATCCCGCGTCAGATGTTCGTGGTGCCGGTGCAGGCGGCTATCGGCTCCAACGTCATCGCCCGCGAGACTGTTCGTGCGATGCGCAAGAACGTCCTTGCCAAGTGCTACGGTGGCGACGTGACGCGCAAGCGCAAACTGCTTGAGAAACAGAAAGAGGGCAAGGCGCGTATGAAGCGGGTGGGCAGTGTAGAGATCCCACAGGAGGCATTCCTGGCGGTCCTGCGCGGGAGCGAGGGCGACTAGTTGCTGCCTGAGCCCCTGCAGTACCTCCTGTTCATCGGCTTCGTCGCGCTGATGTGCCTGCTACGCCTGGATGCCAAGCGCTTCAGTGCAGCGGAGTGGGACACTCAGGACGGTGAATGGCGCGTCTGGGTGTCGCGTATCTCCTGGTACGCCGCAGGAATCGCGCTGGGGCTGATCGATCTTCGCGCTTCACCCGTCGCCGGTGTCGGATCTCAACCTCACCTTGGCACCTGACCGCGGTGGGGCAATGTTGCTGGGGCTGGTCTATGGCGGCGCCGGCGTCGTCGGTGCGTTCGTGCTGGCGACGGCCATCAACGGTCGCCTTGAATTCCCGAGGCCCGATCGCTACCCCGGCGGCGTCTTGTTCGCCATCGGGACGGCCTTCTTCGACGAATTCCTCTTTCGCGGTGTGCTGCTGGGTCTCTTGTTGGTGCTCGGCCTGCCGGATTGGCTGGCGGTCGGTTCGGCCGCCTTCATCTATGCCGGCGCGGTGCGTGCCGGTACCGGCAGCCGAGGCCTCTTCATGGTCGTGAACTGGCTCATCATCGGTGTGGTCGGTGGCGTGCTCGTGCTCATGACCGCAGGCATTGCGGCCGCATTCGTGGGCCACGCCATCACCCGTTTCGCCTTCTTCATGACCATGGGTCCGCCCCGCCGCGCCGCGGTCGAGCAGATCACTCCCCGCCGTCGTGGCAGCGGAGACGCCGGCGCCTACGTCATCGCGCCGCACGATCCGCGGCGACGCTAGGCGACGGCCACAGTCAGTTGATCGAGCCGCGATCGATCGAGGGTCGCGGTCCGTGATCGAGCCGCGACGGCCCGAGGCGCGCGGCCAGGGGGTCCCGCCGCGACGGCCCGAGGGGTTGTACATCCACTTCCCCTTCTGTGTGTCGCTCTGTCCGTACTGCGATTTCGTGGTCGTGGCCGGAGCCGCTGCGCGCGGACCGTCGAACCGCATCGAAGCGTTGCTGGTCGCGCTCGCGCAAGAGCTGGAGCTGCGCGCGGAGGCGCTCGACATGACCTTCGAGCGAGGCGGGGTACCACTCCGGAGCGTCTACCTCGGCGGCGGCACGCCCTCGCTGATGCCGGCGGAACAGGTGGCGAGCTTGCTGGACACGGTCGACCAGCGCTTGGGCATCGCAGCTGACGCCGAGATCACGCTAGAGGCGAACCCTGGTGCCGATGAGATCGGTGACCTGGCCGGTTTCCGCGCCGCTGGCGTGAACCGTCTTTCCATCGGGGCACAATCGATGGCAGATGTCGAGCTGCAGCGATTGGGTCGCCGGCACCGCGCCGCCGATGTGGTCGCGGCAGTCGATGCGGCTCGGGCCGCCGGGATCGACTCACTCGGTCTGGACCTGCTCACCGATGTGCCCGGGCAGACGTCACGGTCCTGGCGGGCGACGCTCCAGGCCGTCCTGGCACTCGAGCCAGAGCACCTCTCGGTCTACACGCTGACCCTCGATGATCCCGATGCGGAAGGGCTGACCGGGCCGACGGGTGACCACCTGCCGCTGAGCCGCGGTGCGCGAGCCTGGCGAACGCGTGCCCTGAGCGAGCAGTCAGACGAACGTGCCGTCGAGATGGAGCTGCTCACCGATGAGCTGGCAGCAGCCGCTGGATTGCGCCGCTACGAGATCGCCAACCTGGCGAGGCCCGGACGCGAGAGCCGGCACAACCTGCTGTACTGGCATCGACGTCCATACCTGGCCTTGGGACCGGGTGCACATGCCTCGGACGGGGCGCTGCAGAGGACCTGGAGCGCGGCCAGACTCGACGGCTATATCACGGCCGTGGGGCAGGGTCGCCTGCCGCCGGGTGGATCAGAGGTGGTCGATGCAGCGACCGCGCTGGCCGAGCGCGCCATCCTGGGGTTGCGCCTTGTCGAGGGTATCGATGGGGGACTGGCCGCTGAGCCGGCGATCGCGCCGGCGCTCGAGTGGGCCAGGATCCAGGGCCTCGCGGAGGTGGCTGACGGGCGGACGCGACTCACGCAGCAGGGCCGGCTGTTGGCCAACGAGGTCTTCACGCGTCTCCTTCCCGACGGGCCAGCTCCCGACGGTTCAGGTGACGCGCCCCCGGCTGCAATCTCTGCCCGGGGCGCGTAGCATTCAGCCATGCCGTCACTGTTCGTCCGCCGCGGCACCGCCGCGATCCTCTCCCTGACCCTTCTGGCTGGCACGACGACGATGGCCGTCGCGGTCGATGACTCCGGTGCCGACGAGCCCGTCTTCGACCCGGTCGCCGCCGTAGGCTTCGCGCCACCCAGCCTGGAAGTGGCGCTCACGGCTCTGGCCTCCTCAGTCACGCCGGCGAAGGTGCGACTGCCAGCTTGTACGTACCAGGACATCCGCACTCGCTACGGCAAGCTCGAGGACTGGAAGAAGACGCTGCTTGATACGAACCTCAAGGTCCGGCGCAGCTACCAGCCGCGCGACCTGGTGTCCGTCTCGAGCGCAGGCCTCAGCGGCAGCGGCAAGGTCCGCAAGATCATCATCGACGACCTGCGCGCCCTGGCGGCGGCGGCGCGTCGAGCCGGCAAGCCGCTGGCCGTGCGATCGGCACAGCGAACGTACAGTTATCAGGCCGCATTGTTCGCATCCTATGTCCAGCGCTTCGGCTACACGCATGCGGCGAGCTTCTCGGCCAGACCCGGCCATTCCGAGCACCAGATGGGCACCACGCTGGACTTCACGACCGCCCCCAGCGTGCCCCTGAAGACGACCTTCGGTGAGTCACCCTCGGGGAAGTGGCTGGCCAAGAACGGCTGGAAGTACGGCTTCATCATGTCCTATCCCAAGGGCAAACAGAAGGTCTCCTGCTACAGCTACGAGCCGTGGCATTGGCGCTACTTCGGTCGCGACCTGGCTCGGAAGATCTACCAGAGTGGGCAGGTCCCACGTCGCTATCTCTACGAGAACTTCGAGGTCAGACGCTAGCGGGATCGTTCGGAGTCGCAACGACGCCGCACCTGCGGGCACGGGGCAAACGGTCCGCCGGTGCGTGCCCTTTGGACCGCGCATCCAGATCGGGTCGGCGCATACGATAGGCGTATGTGTGGCCAGTGGTCGGCCGTGCCCCATAAGGAGATGCCCGGATGACTCCCACCATCGATGCCAGCGCGAGTGCCATCCAGGAGAAGCTCCTGTGGGTTGTTGACCAGCTTGAGATCGAGATTCCCTCATGGGGCTTCGCCAACACCGGCACCCGGTTCCGGGTGTGGAAGCAGGCCGGCACACCGCGCACCGTCGAGGAGAAGATCGACGATGCCGGCACCGTCCATCGCTACACAGGCATCGCCAAGACGGTGGCGGTGCATATCCCCTGGGACAAGGTCGACGACTACGACGCCCTCCTCGGCTACATGCAAAGCAAGGGCCTCAAGATCGGCGCGATCAACTCGAATACCTTCCAGGACGACGAGTACATGCTCGGCTCCCTGTGCCATCCTTCGGCCGAGGTCCGCCAGCGAGCACTTGACGCCATCATCGAGTGCTGCCGCATCGCCGAGCAGACCGGTGCGCCGGCGGTGAAGGTGTGGCTCGGCGATGGCACCAATTATCCCGGCCAGGATGACCTGCGCTGGCGCCGCAACCGCCTGGTGGAAGGCCTGCAGTCGGCCTATGGGCACCTGCCCGAGCAGGCACGCATGTACCTTGAGTACAAGATCTTCGAGCCCTCGCTCTACTCGACCGATGTGCAGGACTGGGGCCAGTCATTGGCCGTCTGCAACCGTGTCGGCAAGCGTGCCGTGGTCTGCGTCGACACCGGCCATCACTCACTCGGTGTCAACATCGAGCAGATCGTGGCCTTGTTGTTGGCCGAGGGCAAGCTGGGCTCCTTCGACCTCAACGACAAGAAGTATGGTGACGACGACTTGATGGTCGGTTCGATCGACCCGTACCAGATGTTCCGTATCACCCACGAGCTTATCAACGCCATGCGCGACGACTCCGATCCGGTGGCGCAGAAGACAGCGCTGGAGACGGCCTACATGCTCGACCAGTGCCACAACATCGAGCCCAAGGTGGCCGCCATCATCCGCTCGGTGCAGACGCTGCAGGAGCTCTTCGCCAAGGCCTTGCTCGTCGATCGCGTGGCACTCGTCGCCGCGCAGCAGCGCGGCGACGTGCTGGAGGCCAACAACCTGCTCTGGAGCGCCTTCTTCAGTGATGTGCGGGGGCCGCTCGCGGAGCTGCGTGAGGCACGTGGCCTGCCAGCCGATCCGTTCCACGCGTACGTCGAGAGTGGTGAAGATGAGCAGCGCAGCGCCGACCGTGTCGGAGGCGAAGCCGCCAGCTGGTAGCACGACCTCCAGTTGGCCGTCCTCAGCGCTGGCCGCCCTGGTGG
This sequence comes from uncultured Chloroflexia bacterium, assembly GCA_963814315.1. Taxonomy (GTDB): domain Bacteria; phylum Chloroflexota; class Limnocylindria; order Limnocylindrales; family CSP1-4; genus JAFMJV01. The sequence goes on along the minus strand of CAWFCG010000003.1, from coordinate 1,124,073 downwards.
GATGCTCGGTGCTCCGTCGCTTCGCCCACCCGGCGGGTCAGGACGTCAGCATCGAGGCCGCGTCGTAATCGACGTATGCGAAGTCGCCCCGCATGCCTCGCTGCACGGCCACCACGAAGTGCCGCAGGGTCTGCAGACCGGTCGGTCCGTCGAGGAGGGCCACGAATGACTCTCGGCCCACCCGGACCACGAGGTCGAACCGGGAGTCATCGGATCCACTTTGCGGTTCGCCGAACCCTCCCAGGCTCACCAGCGGCCATTGGGCCAGTCGGACGGCGAACTCCCGCCCACGGTGGCCACGACTCTGGCGCGGCGTCAGGATGACCAAGCCCCCGGGAGTCACCGCCAAGTGGTGTTCTCGCCACGACCGCCCACCTGTCGCAGTGATCACGCACTTGACGTCGTACTCCGAGAGAGCCGCCCGTACGCCATCCATCTGGTTCAGCGTCTTTGAAGATGCGATGTTGCCTGGATGCGGCTCGTCTACCCTCGACCTGGCCTCCTGTCGTACACGGTCCCTGTCTCCACGGCCTCCGGCCTCACAGCCGTCGTCGACACTTCCGCTCATTCGGCGACACTACCCAACGCCTCATCCAACACGAAGGCGACATGGCCTCCATCTCGTTCCAGCCGTCTATCAACTGCGGCCGCAGCGCGTTCTGAGATCGCTCTCGCACAAGGGGCCATCTCGGACGTTGACACTCGGGGCAGGGGACTGATACGATACTGACCACAGAGTTAGCACTCGACTAATAAGAGTGCTAACTCACGCTGGACTGAGAAACCGCATCACCAAGAGGATCGATTGGCTAGGCGCAAGCTACGCCCGGGACCGCTGGAGGACCGTTCAGCGGCCATCTTGCGGGCGATCATCGAGGAATACGTGGCCACTGCGCAGCCGGTGGGTAGCGTGGCGTTGGTGGAGAAGTACGCACTCTCCATCAGCCCCGCCACCGTGCGCAACATCATGGCGGAGCTGGAAACGGCGGACCTGCTGGGGCATCCCCACACCAGCGCTGGCCGCGTCCCCACGGACCGCGGCTATCGCCTGTATGTCGAATCCATCTCCGAGCAGGTCTGCCTGGCGCCGGTCGAGCAGCTGATGATCCGCCACCAGTTTGGCCAGGTGGAGTTCGCCAACGAGCAGTGGTTCCGCCTGGCAGCCTCCACGCTGGCCAGCGCGACCGGCTCGGCCGCCATCGCCACGCCGATCAAGCCACACGCCTGTCGCATCCGTCGCATCGACATCGTGCCCACTGCCGAACGCGCCGCCAGCCTCCTGCTGGTGATGGCGGTCGGCCCGGTCAAGCAGGTGCTGCTCAACCTCGACCACGAGTACGTGGGAACCGAGCTCGACGAGATCGCGCACGGCGTGGACCGGGTCCTGCGTGCAAAGACCACCCCAGAGGTGGATGCGGTGCTCGACACGCTGCGTGAGCGGCCGGCCTCGGTCGATCCGCTCTTTACGCAGGCCGTGGAGCGCGTCTCCCGCCTGATGCATGAGTTCGATGCGGCCGCCGTCGAAGAGGTCTTCAGCGAGGGCCTGCTCAACGTCATGAAGGAGCCTGAGTTCGACCGTTCCGAGCGGCTGCGCCGCGTGTTCAACGTGCTCCAGGACCGCGTCTATCTGGGCGACCTGGTGCGGCGTCTGGCCGCCTCCGGCGACGTCAGCGTCTTCATCGGCAGTGAGAACGAACACGCAGAGATGAATGACGTCTCCCTCGTGGTGGCCTCCTATGGCCGTCCCGACCGTGCCGTCGGCGTCGTCGGCGTCGTCGGTCCAACTCGCATGGCCTATCCACACGCTATCTCCACGGTCCGCTATGTGCGTGGCCTCATGAATGAATTGGTGGATCATCTGTACGCATGAATGAGAAGAAGAACGGCGCCCCGGGCGCCAACGGCAACCCCCAGCAGCATGACCAGGCCACGGCCAGCGCGGCCAAGCGTGGCGGCTCCCGTGCCGAGGAGCGCATCGCCGCGCTTGACACGAGCGGTGCTTCCCTGCACGAGCAGGTCGAGCAGCTCACTGGCCAGCTGGAATCATCCGAGCAGCGTGCCGCTGAGGCGGAGGCGGGATGGCAGCGTGCTCGTGCCGACTTCGCCAACCTGAAGCGCCGCACCGAGGAGGAGCGGGCTGATTGGGCCAACGTGGCCGGCGATCGGCTGCTCGTCCGCGTGTTGGACCTGGCGGATGACTTCGACCTCGCGGTCGAGCACGTTCCCGACGACACACGGAACAGCCCATGGGTCGAGGGCATCAGTGCCATCGACCGCAAACTACGCGCGCTGCTCGAGGCAGAGGGCATCGTGTCCATGGGGGGTGAAGGCGAGCCCTTCGATCCCCATACCCAGCAAGCCATCTCCTATGAGGACACGGCGGACTTGCCCGACGGCACCGTCACCAAGGTGATCCAGCGGGGCTACACCATCCGCGATCGCGTGCTGCGGCCTGCGCTCGTGGCGGTGGCCCGCAACGATGACTCGCCCGATCGGGACTGATCAACGCGTACTGACGAAGTACATCCACACCATCAACAGCCACACACGACGAACACGGACACACAAGGAGCTCCATCCATGGGACGCATCATCGGCATCGACCTCGGCACCACCAACTCCGCCATCGCGGTGATGGAAGGTGGCGAGCCCACTGTCATCCCCAGCGCGGAAGGCGGTCGCACCGTGCCCTCGGTCGTGGCCTTCAGCAAGCAGGGCGAGCGCCTCGTGGGCCAGATCGCCAAGCGCCAGGCCATCACCAACCCGGCCAACACCGTCTACTCCATCAAGCGCTTCATCGGCCGACGCTGGGATGACCCCGAGGTACAGCGCAGCATCAAGCTGGTTCCCTACAAGGTAGACAAAGACAAGAGCAGCGACGGCATCGTGGTGACGCTCGCAGACGGCAAGTCCTACAGTCCGCCGGAGATCAGCGCCATGATCTTGCAGAAGCTCAAGGCCGATGCTGAGGCGTACCTTGGTGAGACCGTCACTGAGGCGGTCATCACCGTGCCGGCCTACTTCGATGACACGCAGCGCCAAGCCACCAAGGATGCCGGCCGCATCGCAGGTCTTGAGGTGAAGCGCATCATCAACGAGCCCACCGCTTCGTCGCTAGCCTACGGCCTGGACAAGAAGGTCGATGAGCAGATCGCCGTGTATGACCTCGGCGGCGGTACCTTCGATATCTCCATCCTGGAGCTGGGCGACGGAGTCTTCGAGGTGAAGGCGACCAACGGTGACACGCACCTCGGTGGTGACGACTTCGACCAGAAGGTCATCGACTGGCTGCTCGAGGAGTTCATGAAGGACCAGGGCATCGACCTGGCCAAGGACCAGCAGGCCCTGCAGCGTCTCAAGGAGGCCGCTGAGCGCGCCAAGATCGAGCTCTCCACCACCAGCACCACCGAGATCAACCTGCCCTACATCACCGTCGATGCCGACCGCAACCCCAAGCACCTGGTGACCACGCTGTCGCGGGCCAAGCTCGAGGACCTGGTGGCCGACCTGGTCGATGCCACCCGCAAGCCGGTCGAGGCCGCCCTCAAGGACGCCGGCCTCAAGCCCTCAGACATCGACGAGGTCATCCTCGTCGGCGGTCAGACGCGCATGCCGGCGGTGGTCGAGGCCGTCAAGAAGATGTTCGGCGGCAAGGAGCCCCACAAGGGCGTCAATCCCGATGAGGTCGTGGCTGTGGGTGCTGCCATCCAGGCCGGCGTGCTGGCCGGTGACGTCAAGGATGTGCTGCTGCTGGACGTGACTCCGCTGTCGCTGGGCATCGAGACTTTGGGTGGCGTGATGACGCGGCTCATCGACCGCAACACCACCATCCCGACGTCCAAGAGCCAGGTCTTCTCGACCGCCTCGGACAGCCAGCCGCAGGTGGAGATCCACGTGCTGCAGGGCGAGCGCGAGATGGCCAGCGGCAACAAGACGCTGGGCACCTTCATCCTCGACGGCATCCCGTCGGCTCCCCGCGGTGTGCCCCAGATCGAGGTGACCTTTGACATCGACGCCAACGGCATCCTCGATGTCAAGGCCAAGGACAAGGCCACCTCGCGTGAGCAATCGGTGCGCATCACTGCCTCCTCGATGCTCTCCAACGAGGATGTCGACCGCATGGTCAAGGAGGCCCAGGAGCACGCCGCCGAGGACAAGGCCAAGCGCCAGTCCGTGGAGACCCGCAACCAGGCCGACGCGCTCGTCTTCCAGGCCGAGCGCACCATGAAGGACCTTGGAGACAAGATCGACGCTGCTGACAAGGCCACGCTCGAGTCACGCATCGAGGCGGTGCGGACAGCGCTCAAGGGCGAGGACGAGGAGGCCGTGAAGAAGGCCTCGACCGAGCTGACCAGCACGCTCCAGGAGGTGGCCACCAAGGCCTACCAGGCCGCTGGGCCGGAGGCTGCTCCCGATATGGCTGCTCCCGATGACGGTGGTGCTGACACCTCGGGAGACGCCGCTGATGATGGCGAAGAAGCCGTCGAAGGCGAGTTCAAGGAGGTCTAGGCCAACACTGGCCCGGCTCCGTCGCGTACGCTAACCCCATGACGTTGCGACGCCGACTGAGCCGGGCCATGAACCGGAATGCCGACGTTCCTGCCGCGGCGAACCCGACCGCGACTGGGGCCGCTGGGGCGCAGATCAAAGCTCCCCGCAGGCCCCCACGCAAGAACTGGCGCAGCCGGCCGCCCAATGTGACCGGTCGCGGCGCGCTCATCGACGAACCAGGGCTGCGCCTGGCTATCGTCTGCATCGTCAAGAACGAGGCCGACTATCTCGAGGAGTGGCTCTGCTTCCACTTCGCCCTCGGCGTCGATCACGTCTTCCTCTACGACAACGGCAGCACCGACGGCACCTTCGAGCTGCTGGAGCCCTACGCCAACCACGGTCTGGTGACCATCGTGAACTGGCCGCTCCCCGGTGGACAGCTGGGCGCCTACAACCACGCGCTGCGTTTCTTCGGACCTAGCGTCGCCTGGCTGGCGTTCGTGGACGTGGACGAGTTCATCGTCCCCATCCACGACGACGATATCCCTTCCATCCTGGCGCGCTATCCGGAGGCGGCTGACCTGCGGATGCCGCGGGCCGAGTTCGGCTTCAGCGGCCACCGGACGCAGCCGCAGGGCCTGGTCATCGAGGCCTACACCGACATCGCCAACACCGATGGACGTGATCCGGCCAAGGGTCCCCGTGTCAAGACGGCCCTGCAGCCGAGCGGCATCTCCTCGGTCGACATCCACAGCGCCACCGTGGCTGAACGGCTGCCCCAGCGGACGGACGGATCCAGCGTCGAGGCACCGAGGGAGTCCGTCATGCCGACCGAGCTCATGGATGTGGTTCAGGTCAACCACTACTACACGCGCTCGTGGGAGGAGTTCGAGGCCAAGCGCTTCCGCGGCAGTGCCGCCGGCCGGCTGCCGCGCCCCGGCCTGCCGTTCGATCTTTCCACCATCCGCGTCGACACCAAGGCTCAACGGTTCGCGCCACGGACCCGGGCGATGATGGAGCGGATCCACAGCCTGGCACCCAAGCCGTTCCTCTATGGCAGCCAGCTGGGCCTGTCGCACTTCCCCGTCCCCAACGATCTGGGCCGATTCGCCGAGTTCGCCATCGTCAACCTGGCGGCCGGCTTCGAGGAGGCCCAGCGTGGACCCGCCTTCCGACTGAAGAACCACTACGCGGCCGTCGGTTTCGTCGGCGATCTTGGCACCACCGAGTACGAGGCCAGCCCGCGTTGCCTCTCGTCATCCGATCACGTACGTGCGCTGGCCGACCACGTCCGGGGCGACGTGTGCACGACGCGCGACCCAGCCGAGTTAGGGCTGGCCGAGGGCTCGGCATCCATGCCGCTGGTGATCTCGGCCTCCGGCCAGCGACGTCGCTACGCTGTTGGATTCGTCATCAGCACTGATGCTCCGCTGCGCCTCTCCGCCCAGAACAAGCGTCACGACGGCTCGACAGGTGCGTCGGTGAGTGCTGAGCTCACGACCGCATCGACCTGGGCTGGCGTCATCGACTTGGATGAGCGGCCGCACCTGGTCGAGCGTGTCGACGTCTCGTTCTCCGGCGCTGGCTCGGCCTTTCGCGTGTTGGACCTCTTCCTACTCTCGTATGGCTGAGCAACGATGAGCGCCGGCCGCCGCCTCGGACGCTTGCTGGGACGCGCTGATGAGCGCCCAGCCAAGACTCCACTGATGGAGCGTGGCCGTTTCGACGTCTGTGTCATGGCCATCCTCAAGGATGAGGCGCCCAACATGGAGGAGTGGCTGTGCCACCACATGGCCATCGGCGTGGACCACTTCTTCCTCTACGACAACGGCAGCACCGACGAGCTGCACGATGTCTTGAAGCCGTATGCCGACCATGGCGTCGTCACCACCGTGTACTTCCCGCTGCGCGGCCTGCAGCGCGATGCCAACAACCACGTGGTGCGCTTCTTCGGCGACACCACCGAGTGGCTCGCCTACGTCGACATCGATGAGTTCCTGGTGCCAGAGAACGATGAGTCGATCAGCGCGGTGATGGCGCGCTATCCCGATGCCGAGCAGGTGCTGGTGTCACGCAAGGAGTTCTGCTACTCGGGTCATCGGACGCCGCCCACTGGTCTGGTCACGGAGAACTACCGCGAGCACAGCGTGCAAGTTCCGCGCGTGGGCACCTCGGAGATCTTGGCCAAACCCATCATCCGGCCGCGCGGGACGGCCCGAGTAGGGATCCACAACGCGTCCACGGTCCACGGGCGCACCGTCAACACGGCCGGCGAACCGACGTCCGAGCGTGCCACGGTGATCGCTGACCCGAGCTACGCGAACCTGCAGATGAACCACTACTTCACCAAGTCGTGGCAGGAGTTCCAGGCCAAGCGCAACCGCGCCACCACGTCCACGCATTCCTTCCAATTGCCCGACGTGCCGTTCGATATCCCCGCCACCGTCGACCATGCCATCGATCGTTGGCAGCCCAGGACGCGCGCCCTGATGGATGAGATGGAACAGCTGCCGCGGAGCCCTTCACGATACGGCAGCAAGCTGCGCCTGACCGGCTTCCCCTTCAGCGACATGTTCGGGCGCGAGGCCGCCGCGGCAGTCTCCAACGAAGTCGCTGGATTGGCCGAGGCAAGCAAGAAGCTCGCCTTCCGGCCGTTGCCCACCGCCGGCGCTCGAGGTGCCATGGTGCGCGCTGAGAACTACGACTACGTGCCCGCTCCTGGGCGTTTCCTGGCTTCGCCGCATCTCGGACAAGAGCTGGCTTGGCTACAGGCGGAGGTCGTCTGGAGCATCGTTGATGGCGCGCCCCCGTTGGAGGTGGACGGTGGATCGCTCGTCGCTGGCGACGTGGGCGAGGCAGCCGACGTGGGCGAGGCAGCCGACGCGCGCGAACTCCCCATCGTCCGCTTCGACGCACAGGCTGGCTCGTTCGTCATTCCCGAGGGAGGGCCGGCATTGCGTTGCCATGCGCTCGCCTTCGTCCTGAGCGTCTCGGCCCCAGCCGCGCCGGTCGAGGTCGAGCTGGCCGTGCATGAGGCAGGGGAGTGGGTTCCGGTGGTGGCGTACCCCATGCCCGGCAGCGGCACGTACGTGGGACTGATCGCACTGGACAAGAAGCCTCGCACCATCGACGAGGTGCGCATGTCGCTCGATGGTGCCAGCGAAGTGGCGATCTACGACTTGGCGCTGTTGTCCTTCGGCTGAGGGCGGCTCCGAGGGCGCTCGGGTGCGGCGCCACGGATGCGGCCCAGGGACACCCAGGCTTCAGGATCCTCGGCCAACTCGGAGACACGTGCCGGGAGTTCACCGTCGCGCAGGTGTGCCAACGTCGTGGTCTCAAGGATGTCACGCAGGGCGGCGCGGACCGCGATCCAGACATCCGTCAATGGCTCCGCCGCTCCGCGGTATTCCATGTTCTCCGGTCGATCGCCGCGCACATTGGCCAATGGCCCATCGACGGCACGGATGACGTCGGCGAGACTGATGTCCTCGGCCGGCCGGGCCAACGTGTAGCCGCCGTCGGGGCCGCGCTGGCTCCTGACGATGCCGGCGTGTTTGAGCTCCAACAGGATGGTCTCAAGGAACTTGGCCGGGATGCCCTGGGCCACGGCGATCGCGTCGGCCTTGATGGGTGAACCGGTCGCGGTCGACAGCTCGGCGGCGGCTCGGGCGGCGTAGTCGGCCTTGGCGGAGACTCTCATGTGGTCCCTATTGTCCCCTATGTCAGTAGGAAATGTGCGGGAGACCGGAACCGAGCTTTCCTGCCGGTTCGCCGTAGGCGGCGGCTCGTCCGGTTCGGGCCGCCTTTGGTAGGCTGCTCCTGAAAACCGACGCGCCAGTCGGTCGTCGCAGGTGGAGGACCGAACGGCATGCAGCAGGAGCGAAGTGCCCGGCGGCGTGAGCGCATCCTGGATGCGGCGTTCACGGTCTTCAGCCAGCGTGGATATCGCCGCGCCGGCGTGGACGAGGTAGGCCGCCAGGCTGAGACCAGCAAGGGCGGTGTCTACTTCCACTTCCCGACCAAGGAGTCGCTCTTCCTCGAACTGTTGCGGACTACCGCCGACCGCTTGGTGGGCAAGGTTGAGCGGTCCATGAGCGGTGTGGCCGATCCTATCGAGCGAGCGGACGTGGCGCTGCGTACCGTGTTGGGCGTGTTCGCCGGCCACCGCACCATGGCTCGGCTGTTCCTTATCGATGCGGTCGGCGCTGGGTCGGAGTTCCAGGCCGAGCTGGGACGCTTGCACCAGCGCTTCAGCGGGCTCATCGCAGCACAGCTGGAGGCCGCGGTGGCGGAGGGCATCATCGCGCCGCTCGACACACGCATCGCCGCCATGGCCTGGTTCGGTGCGCTCAACGAAGTCGTCACGCGCTGGCTCATGGATGACCAGCACGGCCATCTCGAAGACGACTACCCCACACTGCGGGCGATCCTGCTGCGTAGCGTGGGCATTCCCGAAGACCGTATCGACGGGCTCGACGACGCATGACCCTGGTCCACCCCACGCCGTTGTGGGCGGCGGTGCAGGCTTCGTTGGAGGGCGCCGCGACTCGGCCGTCTGGCACGCTGTTGTCCGTCACAGTGCCGGTGCCGACCATCGAGCCGATCGCCCTCCATACCGCCACCGCCGGCCTCAGCGCCTCACTTTGGGTACAGCCGGACGCCAGGTTCTCGCTGGTCGGTGTCGGTGAGGTCTGGGCGGCGCGTCCTGGGCCAGGTGCCAGTCGCTTCAAGGCTGTCTCTGGGGCATGGGCGGAACTGATCGAGGGCGCTGTCATCGATCAGGGCGATGGACCCGGCGGCACCGGACCGCTGCTGCTGGGCGGGTTCAGCTTCGACGATGAGCCGACGCCGTCAGATGTATGGCAGGGCTTCGAGCCTGCCTGCCTGGTGCTGCCTGCGTTGCTGCATACGACAACACCGGATGGTTCCTGGCTGACGCTTTCCACCCGCCTCGGTGAGACGGCTGAGCTCGACGAACTGGCGAGGACGTGGGAGAGTCTCGTTGGATCGATGAGCGACCCGGGCGCAGATGTGGGTGCCAAGACGCTCCACGTCGTCGATCAGCGTCCCGATGCGGCTACCTGGTGTGCTTCGGTGGCACGACTGGCCGGTGCGGTCGGACGCGGTCGACTTGACAAGGCCGTGCTGGCGCGACGGATGGAGATCGAGGCTGACTCGCCCATCGACCTGGCCACGGTGCTTCGACGCCTGCCGGCATCAGCGCCCGAGTCCACGATCTTCGCCATCTCACGGGGGGCTCGGTCGTTCGTGGGGGCATCGCCGGAGCGGTTGGTGAGCCTGGACGGCCGGGAGCTACGATCGATGGCCATGGCGGGGTCCGCGGCACGTTCGCTAAACAGTGATGCCGATAAACGCCTGGCGGGCGAGCTGGAAGGCAGTGACAAGGAGCGCGAAGAGCACGCCGTGGTGGTGGCGATGCTGCGCGAGGTGCTCACACCGGTGACGGAGCGTCTCGACATCGCTGTGCGCCCCCACGTGGTCCGCTTCCGCCATGTCCAGCACCTGGTCACCGAGGTCTCGGGCCGACTGCGTGACGATGCCGATGTGCTGACCCTGGTCGAACGGTTGCACCCCACGCCGGCGGTCGGTGGGATGCCACGTGCCCTGGCCCTTGAGCTGATCGCCGACGAGGAGCCCATCGAGCGGGGCTGGTACGCGGGCCCGCTGGGCTGGATCGACCGCCACGGCGATGGCGAGTTCATCGTGGCACTGCGGTCGGGCGTGGTCCACGGGCGACACGCCTGGCTTTTTGCTGGCTGCGGCATCGTGGCCGATTCGGATGCCGAGCAGGAGTGGGACGAATTGTCGGCCAAGCTGCTGGCCCTGGGCTCTGCCTTGGGGCGGATCGAGCTGTGAGCCCGAGCCTGGTTCCGGCAGGTGCCCTGCGCAGCATCACCGAGGCGCTCGTGCGGGCGGGTGTCCGCGATGTCGTGATCTGCCCCGGATCGCGTTCGACACCGTTGGCACTGGCGTTGCGGGCGACAGCAGGCCTGCGCTGCTGGGTCCACCTCGATGAGCGTGCCGGCGCCTACTTCGCGCTGGGCGCGGCCAAGGCAGCGCGACGACCGGCGGCCATCCTGGCCACCTCCGGGACGGCCGTGGTGAACTTCGCTCCCGCGGTCACCGAGGCGCGCTATGGCCGCGTGCCACTCATCCTGCTCACAGCCGATCGGCCGGTGGAGCTGCATGGGCGCGGCGCGCCCCAGACCATCGACCAGGTCGAGCTCTTCGGTCGGCATGCCAAGTGGTTCGCCGAGCTACCGCCGCCCGAGATATCCGCGGCCGGGATCAGGTCCATCCGCGACGTGGTCACGGAGGTGGTCGCCCGAGCGGTGGCGGCCCCAGCCGGTCCGGTGCAGCTCAACCTGCCGTTCCGTGAGCCACTGCTGCCCGACGGGCCATTGACCGACGGGCCGTTGGAGTCCACCGCGACGCGCACGCCTGCGACCGGCTTGGACCCCGCCGACGTGGCACGAGCCGCCGAGATGATCAGTGAAGCTCGGCGGGGGCTCATCGTCTGCGGTCCGCTCGACGCGCCCGGCTTCGCAGGCGCGGTCACCAAGTTGGCGGCGACATCCGGCTTCCCGCTGTTCGCCGACGGTCTGTCCAACGTCCGCGGCGGCAGCCACGACCGATCGTGCCTCATCGCCCACCACGACTCCCTGCTGCGTAGCGATACCGTTCGAGGCTGGCCCGCACCGGACCTGGTGCTCCGATTCGGCGCCACTCCCACGTCCAAGGCCCTCAACCAGCTGCTCGATAGCCTGGCGGCGACCCAGCTGCTCATCGACGATGGTGCCGGCTGGGAGCGACCACCAGAGCCAACGCTGATAGACGCTGATCCGGTCGAGTTCGCCGATCGTTTAGCCGATTCCCTCACCCCGACCGCTGGCTCATCCGAATGGCTCGCTCGCTGGCAAGCTGCCGACCTGGCCGCCACTGACGCACTCGCCACTTGGCGTGCCGAACGGGAGGAGCCGTTCGAGGGGGCCATCTTCGAACGCCTCCACGAGGCCGTGCCCGACGATGCCATCGTTCTCGCCGGCAACAGCATGCCGGTGCGTGACCTCGATACGTTCCTGCCCAGCTCAGGGCATCAGGTGCGGTGCCTGGGCAATCGCGGCGCCAACGGCATCGACGGCGTCATCTCGACTGCGCTTGGTGCGGCTGCGGTGCAGGAGCAGCCGGTCGTGGCGGTCGTCGGTGACATCAGCTTCCTACACGACCTCAACGCCCTCGTGGCGGCGCGACGGCTGGCCCTCGATGTCACCATCGTGCTGGTGAACAACGATGGCGGCGGCATCTTCTCCTTCCTGCCGCAGGCCTCGGCCACGCTGCTGGGCGCCGGTCTGCCCGAGCACTACGAGGAGCTCTTCGGGACACCGCACGGCACCGACTTCGGCCCACTCATCAGAGCGCTAGGTGCCGACTACGTCGAGGCGACGGGCGACGATGTGGCGAAGAGCGTGCGTGCCGCGCTGGAGCGGCCTGGCGTCAACGTGGTGGAGCTGCGCACCGACCGGGACCGCAACGTCCAGTTGCATCGCCAGGCGTTCGATGCCGTGGCACAGGCCGCGGAGACCTTGGCGTGAGCCTGAACGTCATGACAGACGGGGAGGGACCGCCGGTCCTGCTGCTCCATGGGTTCACCGGGACGGCGCACACGTGGGGGGCGCAGATCCAGGCTCTCTCGCCGCGCCACCTGGTCATCGCGCCCGACCTGCTGGGCCACGGCGGCTCGGAGGCCCCACCCGATCCTGCCCGCTACATGCTGGAGCGACAGGCAGATGCCTTGGCCGACCTACTCGCGTTGCTGGGTACCGTCGCGGTGACCGTGGTGGGCTATTCGATGGGCGCGCGGCTCGCGCTTGTGCTGGCCCTTGAGCATCCGCACCTGGTCGCCGGCCTCGTTCTCGAAAGCCCCTCGGCGGGCATCGCTGACGCCACCGCACGGGGGCATCGCCGTGACGCCGATGAACGGCTTGCTGCCAACCTTGAGCGCGACGGGGTCGAGGTCTTCGTCGACGACTGGGAGGCGCAGTCCCTGTTCGCGAGCCAGGCCTCGATACCCGCCGATCGCCGCGAGCGCCTGCATACGGAGCGCCTCCGCCATGATCCCGCCGGACTGGCCGCGTCATTGCGAGGTGCCGGCCAGGGTGCGATGACACCGCTCCACGACCGCTTGGGCGAGATCCAGGTCGCCACGATGGTCATCGCCGGAGCGCTCGATCCGGTCGGCTCGGAACGAGCCCGCGTGGTGGCCGACGGCATCGCCGGCGCTCGCCTGGAGATCGTTCCGGGTGTCGGCCATGCGCCTCACCTCGAAGACTCCGGCGCCTTTGGGCGCCTCATCGATCGATTCCTCAACCAGTCCAGTCGCCAGTAGGAGCACGCCATGCCGACTCAGTGGACCACGGCCCAGCAGTACGAAGACATCCGCTACGAACACAGCGGCACGGGCATCGCCAAGATCACCATCGACCGACCCCACGTGCGCAATGCCTTCCGTCCGGAGACCATCACCGAGCTGATCGACGCCTTCCATCGAGTCCGCGACGACAGTTCCATCGGCGTGGTGCTCTTTACTGGTGCCGGTGAGGTGGCCTTCTGTTCCGGCGGGGACATGCACGTCAAGGGCGAGGGCGGCTACATCGCCGCCGATGGCACGGCGCGCCTCAACGTGCTCGACCTGCAGCGCCTCATCCGCTCGCTGCCCATCGCGGTCATCGCCCTGGTCAACGGCTATGCCATCGGCGGCGGTCACGTGCTGCACGTCGTGTGTGACCTGACCATCGCCTCGGACAACGCCATCTTTGGCCAGACGGGGCCCAAGGTCGGCAGCTTCGACGGCGGCTACGGAGCGACACTGTTGGCCCGTATCGTGGGCCACAAGAAGGCGCGCGAGATGTGGTACCTGTGCCGCCAATACTCGGCGGCTGAGGCACTCGATATGGGCTTGGTCAATGCGGTCGTGCCGCTGGCGCGGCTGGAGGATGAAGGCGCGAGCTGGGCCGAGGAGATCCTGGCCAAGAGCCCCACCGCCATCCGCATGTTGAAGCGGTCCTTCAACGCCGATACCGACGGCCTCGCCGGCATCCAGGAGCTGGCCGGCGACGCGACCATGCTGTTCTACCTGACCGAAGAGGCGCACGAAGGTAGTCGGGCCTTCCTGGAGAAGCGAGCGCCAGACTTCAGCAAGTTCCCCCGTCGGCCATAGCTTCCTCGGACGTGATGACGACCCTGACCCCACCGCCCTCGCGCGCTCGCGCCTGGCTGCTTGCCAGCCGACCGGCGACCTTGCCGGCAGCGGTGGGCCCGGTGCTGGTGGGGCTCGGCGTGGCCGTTGGGCTCGGTGTCTTCGAGTTCCTCCCGGCGCTGGGGGCGTTGGCGGTGGCCCTGTTGTTGCAGATCGCATCCAACCTCGCCAATGATCTCTCCGACTTCCGTTCGGGCGCCGACAGCGACGATCGACTGGGGCCTGCCCGCGCCTCCGCACAGGGATGGCTGAGCCAGCGGGAGATGCTCACCGGCACCGGGCTGGTGGTTGGGCTGGCTGGGCTCGTGGGACTCTACCTGGTATGGGTCGGCGGGTTGCCCATCCTGCTGCTGGGCACCGCGGCCATCGTCAGTGCCTTCGGCTACACCGGCGGACCATGGCCGTACGGGTACCATGGCCTGGGGGAGACCTTCGTCTTCGTCTTCTTCGGCCTGGTAGCGGTAGCCGGCACGACGTATCTGCAAACGTTGAGTTGGGAGCCGTTGGCACTCGTCGCCGCCGTGCCGGTGGGTACGCTCATCACGGCCATCCTGGTGGTCAACAACCTGCGCGACATCGACGCCGACCGTCGAGCGGGCAAGCTGACATTGGCGGCTCGCCGTGGGGCGCGCTTTGCCATGGCTGAATACGACACGCTGCTCGTCTTCGCCTACTTCACGCCGGTCGTCCTAGTCCTCTTAGGTGGCGCGTCGCTCGCCGGTGGCGTGTCGGGTGGTGTGTCGCTGGCGGTCCTGCTGCCATTGGCAACCTTGCCGCTGGCGCTGCCGCTGCGCCGGGTCGTTCGGGCGGGTGGCGATCCTCGTCGTCTCAACGCCGTCCTCAAGGGAACCGCGCGACTGTCCCTGTCGTACTCGGTGCTCTTTGCGGCCGGCCTAGCCATCGGAGGGCCCCGCTGATGCGCATCGACGATGTCCGCGTGGATATCCTCCAGATCCCCTTCCGTGAGCCGATCAGCAGTGGGGTCATGCGCTGGGATCACCGACGTGTGGGCATCCTGACGCTGCGTACCGACGATGGACGTGCCGGCCGCGGTGAGTTCGCCGCACCCGAGCCCGCCGACCTCGGTGAGGACGCCTCACCCCGCTTGGTGGCCGCGCTCACTGGCATCCACCTGGCCGACCCGGTGGCCCTTGAGGGCGCGCTTCGAGATATCGACACGTGGCCCTTCGTGGGACGTGCCGCTCGGGCGGCCACCGAGTCGGCGCTGGTCGAGCTATTGGCGCTGGTGGGCCGGCGCTCGGTGGCATCGTACCTGGGCCACGACCCCGCGGGAGATGTGGCGGTCAACGCGCTGCTCGGAGTGGGATCGCCCCAGCAGGTCGCGGCACAGGCGGCCCGCCAGGTTGCCGATGGTTTCCGTTGCCTGAAGCTGAAGGCCGGCCACGAGGCGCCCGGTGAGCTTGAGGCCCGCGTGGCAGCCGTGCGTGAGGTGACGGGCTCCGCTGTGGCGCTGCGCGTCGATTTCAACGGCAGCCTCTCGGTAAAGGACGCGCCGCGCGTGCTGGCGGGACTGGCCGCGTTCGACCTGGAGTACGCGGAGCAGCCCATCGCGGCCTCAGCGGGATGGGAGGCGCTGGCACACCTGCGCTGGACGGGCGCGGTGCCTATCGCGGCCGACGAGTCGGTGCGCGACGTGGGTTCCGCTCGGGCACTGATCGACGCCGGTGCCGTGGACGCCCTGGTCGTCAAGCCGGCGCGTGTCGGTGGGTTGCGGCAGGCGGCCGCGATCGTGGATCTGGCCACGGCGGCGGCTGTGCCGGTGACGGTGTCGACGCTCTTCGAGACCGGCCTCGGCATCGCTGGAGCCCTGCACGTCGCCGCGATCGCACCGGGCCCACAAGCACATGGACTAGCCACGGCCGACTTGCTTGAGTCCGACCTGCTGGCGACTTCGTTGACCTGTAGGGATGGGTGTATGGCGCTGCCGAAAGGGGCAGGCCTCGGAATCGAGCTCGACGAAGCCGCCCTTGAGCGGTATCGGGTCGCATGAGTCGTCGTTCACCTGACCCGCTGGTGATGCGGGCTGCCCGACGCCCCGATGAGGCGGCCATCCGCGGCCGCTCCGCTGCCTGGCCAGTCGACTGGTCTCGAGCGCAGTTGCTGGAAGCGACCGACTCGCTGGCTGCGACACTTTCGAGTGAGGGCATCATCGCCGGAGACCGAGTGGCATTGCTGCTGGCCGATGATGTGCCCGCGGTAGTGCTCATCGAGGCGGTGCGTCGTTTAGGCGCGGTGCTGGTGCCGCTCAACCGTCGCGCCGCTGCCCTTGAGCTGCGGGAGCTGTTGGGGAGGGTGGTGCCCGCGGCCGTCGTCCACGACCGAGAGCACGCCGAGTTCGCGCAGGCCTGTACGCCCGACGGCATCCCGCGCCATCGTGTCGAGGCCCTGATGGCCGCGCCACCGTGCGCGATGCCGCCCCACCTGTTCGACGAGGTAGACCTCGATGCGCCGGCGATGATCGTGTTCACCTCGGGCACCACGGCACGAGCCAAGGGCGTGATCCTGACCCACGGCAACCTCGCCACCAGCGCTCACGCCTGGTCGGCGGTGCTGCGGCCACGGCCGACCGATCGTTGGTTGCTCAGCCTGCCGCTCTTCCATGTCGCCGGTCTAGCGATCGTGACGCGAGCGATCCGCTGGGGGGCGGAACTGGAGGTGCGACCCGTTTTCGATGCCGGCGCGGTCAGTCGTGCCATCGACGCAGGCGCCAGCCATCTCTCATTGGTGCCGGCGCAGCTGTCGGCGCTCATGACGGCGCGGACGGGGCAGGGTGTGCCGGATTCGTTGCGCGCCGTCCTGCTCGGGGGTGGGCCGATCCCAGCCGAGCTGTTGGGGCGCGCCCGAGCCGATGGCTACCCGGTGCTGACGACCTATGGCATGACCGAGACGGCGTCCGGGGTCGCGGTTGGTGGCCTCGACGCCGCCGTCCAGCAAGACCCAGGCGCGGCGAGAGCCTTACCGGGCGTGGAGCTGCGCGTCGAGCCTGACGGTGCCGCGGACGGTAGCGGCGAGATCCTGGTCCGCGGCGAGATGGTCTTCGCAGGCTACGTCGATGACCCTGCCGGCACGGCCGTGAAACTGCAGGATGGATGGCTGCGCAGCGGGGACGTCGGCACCTTGGACGACTCCGGCTTCCTGCGCATCCTCGACCGTCGCGACGACATCATCATCTCCGGTGGCGAGAACATCGCCCCCACGGAGGTCGAAGACGTCCTCGCGGCTCACCCGACGGTCGCCGAGGTCGCCGTGGTCGGCCTACCCGATGCGCGCTGGGGCGCGGTCCCGGCGGCCCTGGTGGTGCTGCGACCCGGGGCGCACGTGCTGGACGACGAGCTGACCCGTCACTGCCGTGCGCGACTGGCCGGCTACAAGGTGCCGGCACGCTTCGTGTACCTCGACGCCTTACCCCGCAACAGCGTCGGCAAGATCCTCCGCCGTGATCTCCGTGAGCTGCTTCTTGAGGCCACGACATGACGACCATCCACTACCAGCGCGGGGGCAACGGTCCAGCGCTGCTGTTGCTCCACGCCACGCTTTCGTCCTCGCGACAGCTACGAGCCTTGGCCGACGCGCTCGCCGAACGGTTCACGGTCATCAGCGTCGATCGACGCGGCAGTGGCCGCAGCGCCACCGACGGACCGGCGGTGCCCATCGATGTGGCCAGCCATGTCCGAGACCTGCTGGCGATCATGCGAAACGAGGGACTCGGCGCGGCCACGATGGTGGGGCACAGCTACGGCGGCTGTGTGGCGCTCGAGCTGGCCGCCCGTCATCCCGGGGTCGTCGCCTCTGTCTTCGTCTATGAGCCACCGTATGGGCCGCTGGCGTCATCCGACGCCCAAGTCCGCCTGGCGCAGGTCGCTCGGGAGACGCTCGCGGCCGACGCACAAGGAGACCGAGAAGGGGCCGCGCTGGCCTTCATGGCCGGCGTGTCCGGTGCGGCTGCGGTCGCCGCCTTGACTCCTGCCGCGCGAGCACGGATCGGCCGCGCCGGGCAGGGAGCCGTCGCGGATGCGACCCTGTTGGGCATGAACGCCGACGGACTCGCCGCCATCGATGCGCCTGTGCGGATCGTCACTGGTGGTGCCAGTGACCCGCTCTATGCCGACATCGCCGAGGCGCTGGTGGGTCGCATCGACGGCGCCAGCCACATCCGACTCCAGGGACTCGATCACATGGCACCCATCTTGCAGCCGCAGGTGATCGCGGAAGACGTCATCACCTTCGCCCGCGAGCACGGCATGGCGGGGGAGGGCAGTCGACGATGAAGCAGGGCAACAGCGCGCCGCCACAGCGCGTGGAGGAGATGTTCGACCGCATCTCCGGCGTCTACGACGGCATGAACCTTGCCATCAGTGGCTTCCAGGAACCGCGCTGGCGCCGCAACCTGGTCAAGGCAAGTGGCATCGGCCCGGGTGGCCGCGCGCTCGATGTGGCGTGTGGTACGGGCAAAGTCACGACCGATCTCTATCGCGCCGCGCAGCCGGATGGGTCCGCGCTCGGCGTTGACTTCTCGGCAGGCATGATCGGGATCGCGCGAGAGCGCACCGCGACGGCTGATGCCGACCTGACGTTCCAGCAGGGCGACGCCCTGGCTCTGCCCGTCGAGGACGACAGCTTCGACGCTGCCACCATCGCCTTCGGCATGCGCAACCTGGCCGACTATGGCAAGGGCTTCGCTGAGATGGCGCGTGCCGTGCGGCCGGGCGGCAAGGTGGCTTGCCTGGAGATCACTCGGCCCAGCAGTCGCCTGGGCAAGCTCATCGCCGGCTGGTTCGACAACATCGTCCCGGTCATCGGTCGCCTCGTCGGCCAGGGTGACGCCTACGCCTACCTCGTGCAGTCGACCCGCGAGTACCCCGATCCCACTCGCATCGCCCAGATCATGCGCGAGGTCGGCCTGGTCAACATCGAGTGGCGGCCCATGTCCGGCGGCATCGTCGTGCTTCACGTGGGCACGGTCCCTGAACCCAGAGCGGACGGAGCCGGGACGCCCGGGTGAGCTGGTCCGGATGCTGATTCGGGCTACCATCGGGCGGTGCCCACCACATCGACCAGCAGCACCTCACCGCTCATCCATGCCCGCGGGCTGACCAAGCGTTTCGGCACCTTCACCGCCGTCGACGCCATCGACTTCGATGTGGCCCCCGGCGAGGCATTCGGTTTCCTGGGGCCGAATGGTGCTGGGAAGACCAGCACCATGCGCATGGTCGCCTGCATCTCACCGGTCACCGAGGGCACGCTGCAGGTGCTGGGCATGGATCCCGCCACCGACGGTTCGGCCATCCGCGGCAGGCTCGGCGTGGTGCCGCAGGCGGACACGCTGGACATGGAGCTCACCGTCCGCGAGAACCTCATCATCTACGGACGCTACTTCGACCTCTCCTACAAGGAGTGCCGGCGCCGCAGCGATGAGCTCCTCGACTTCGTGCAGCTGACCGAGAAGGCCGATTCGCAGGTCGAGCCGCTATCGGGCGGCATGAAGCGGCGCCTGACCATCGCGCGGGCGCTCATCAACGAGCCCGCCGTGCTGCTGCTCGATGAGCCCACCACCGGCCTTGACCCACAGGCCCGCCATCTCGTCTGGGAGCGCCTGTACCGGCTCAAGCGGCAGGGCGTCACGCTCATCCTCACCACGCACTACATGGATGAGGCGGAGCAGCTCTGTGACCGCCTGGTGGTGATGGACAAGGCAGCCATCGTGGCCGAGGGCTCACCACGGGAGCTGATCGAGCAGCACAGCAGCCGCGAGGTGCTGGAGCTGCGTTTCGAAGAGGGTGAGTCGCCGGACCTGGACGGTCGCTTCGACGGCATCGTCCAGCGCGTGGAACACCTGCCGGATCGCACGCTCCTCTACAGCGACGACGGCGAGGCTGCCGCGGAGGCACTGCATGCGGCGGGCATCCGCCCCCTGAGCCAGCTGGTGCGGCGCTCGTCGTTGGAGGATGTCTTCCTGCGGCTGACCGGCCGGAGGCTCCTCGAGTGAAGGGACGCTCCGCCCTGCGAGGCGTGCTGCGGGTCGTGGAGCACCACATCCTCGTCTACCGGCGCACCTGGCACGGAACCGTCTTCTCCACCTTCCTCAACCCGGTGCTCTACCTGGCCGCGCTTGGTGTGGGCTTGGGCGCGTTCGTCGACGACGCCAACCCGGCCGGCATCGACGGCGTCTCATACGTGATGTTCCTGGCACCGGGCATCCTGGTGGCCACGGCCATGAACACGGCCACGGGCGAATCGACGTACCCGGTGATGGCCGGCATCCGTTGGCTAAAGACGTACGTGGCCATGATCCTGTCGCCGTTGGACGCTCGCCACGTGGCCACCGGCCAACTGGTCTGGGTGGGGCTTCGACTGACCGTGGGTGCCATCGTGTTCCTCGCGGTCATGGTGGCCTTCGGGGCCACGGACCTGCCGCACGCCGTGGCCATGTTGCCCGTGGCGGTGCTCACGGGCCTGGCCTTCGCTGCGCCCATCCAGGCCTTCTCCGCGGCGCAGACCAACGACGCGCCGTTCGCCACGCTCTTCCGGTTCGTCATCATGCCCATGTTCATCTTCAGTGGCACCTTCTTCCCCATCAGCCAGCTGCCAGAGGTGCTGCAGTTGGTGGCGGTGCTGACGCCTCTGTGGCATGCCGTCTCACTGGCCCGTGGCATCGCGCTGGACGTGCTCGATCCCGCTCTGGCGCTGGTCAACGTGGCCTACCTCACCACCTTCGTGGTGGTGGGCCTCCTGGCCTCCTACGTCACCTTCCAGCGGCGCCTGGCGGAGTAGGGGCATGTTCATCACCACTCGCCTCTTCCCCACCGGGCCGCTGGGCAGCTCACGTGCCCATAAGGTGCTGGAGCGGGACGTGCTGGTCTACCGGCGCAACTGGACCATCATCGTCACCGGCTTCTTCGAACCCATCTTCTACCTGCTCGGCATCGGCTTTGGCCTGGGCACGCTGGTGGGGGACGTCGGCGACATCCCCTATGCCGCCTTCGTGGCACCTGGCCTGATGGCCACCGCGGCCATGAACGGCGCGCTCTTCGAGGCCACCTTCAACCTCTTCTTCAAGCTCAAGTACGCCAAGACGTTCGACGCCATCCTCTCGACTCCGCTGGGCCCATCGGACATCGCCATCGGCGAGGTGAGCTGGGCGCTCACGCGCGGGTTGCTCTACGCCATCGCCTTCCTGATGGTCATGCTTGTGCTGGGCCTCGTGCTGTCGCCGTGGGGCATCCTGATGATCCCCGGCGCCGTGCTCATCGGCCTCGCCGCGGCGTCGGTCGGGATGGCCGCGACCACCTTCATGCGCAAGTGGCAGGACTTCGACGTCGTCACCGTGGTGACCATGCCGATGTTCCTCTTCAGTGGCACGTTCTTCCCCATCTCGGTCTATCCTGACTGGCTGGAAGCGATCGTGGAGCTGACACCGCTCTATCGCGGTGTGCACATGCTGCGCAGCTTCTCCACTGGTGAGGTGGGGCCGATGGTGCTGGTGGACATCGCCTACCTCGGCGTCATGGGCCTGGTCGGCGTCACCATCACCGCTCGTCGCCTGCGCGGCCTCTTGCTCAAGTGAGGCGCGGTTCCGGGTGGGGCGACCTGGGTCGAGTCGGGGCGAGCATGAACGGACGCTGTCAGGCCGCGAGGTGTGGTTCGACATCGTCCAGCGGCAGACGACGGGCACGGTGGCTGCGCTCGGCGCGGAGCGTCGACCTGATGGCTTCATGCGGATCCGAGCCCTCCAGGATGGCGAGCACCGCCGACATCAGGCAGTCCTCGTAGAGCGGATCTAGGTAGTGCGTGCGGCGGTCGGGCCTGATGTGGTTCAGGGTCGCCAGCGTGGCGTCGTCGAGGATTGGATGATGCGACTCCACCCAGCCGTGCTCCGCACGCCGGACCCGAAGACGTTCGCGACGGCGCTGGTATTGCCCGGCCCGGTCTCCGTGCGCCTTGGTGGTGCGGTTTCGGCTGCGGCGCTTCTCGCGTTCGCGGTAGTCTTGGTGCGCCGCGCGCCATTTCCTCCAGTAGTCGGGATCCCTGGGCTTGCCATTGCGAGGCTTCAAGGCGCTCACCGTCCGATGTGACAGCAGTCGCTGCAACCGATGCCGAGACATGCAGGGCAGTCGCCTGATCCCGGGCGCCAAGGGCCACCTCTGGCGCGACCAGATGGCTCCGAGCCGTCGCGCTCGAAATTGAGCGGCCCCGTCGATCGCGTGGCGCAAGCGTGGTTTGAGGCGGTCGAGGACCGCGAAATGCCACAGCGCATCGAAGCGACTCCTTGTGTCCACTGGTCCCATCAGTCGCTCCGACATGGATACGTACCGAAAGTTACGTAATACGTACGGATACTACGTGCGTATTACGTACGGAGTATCCGTGATAGCTACGTACGTGTCAAATGGGCAGTGACGTATGCACCAGGAAGACCGAAATCGCGATCCGACGGCCGTTGTTCAGGCCGTGCGGACCCCAGTCGATACGCGTGGCCGGACCGAAGCGGGCGTGGGCTCAAGCGCAGCTGGGGTGCCAAGTCCCGCAGGCGTGAGCAGGGTCTTGAGCACGACTTGACCCACTGCGATACCGATCGCACCCACATGGGCCGCAACCAGCAGGCCGACGCTCCTTGGCTGACGCTCGCCGGAGCGAAGAGGGAAGAGGCCGAGATGACGACGATGATGTGTCCACAACTTCTCGGAGACTGTTCAGCTTTGGCCGACCCGCCGGAAAGACCGAGGCGCCGTCCGCGCTGGCTCGCGGAACGGCGCCTGACACTCGACGGGTGGTCTGGGGCCCGCCGTCGGTCCGGGCATCCTCGGAACAAGGATGCCCTCAGGGAGGAGGCTTGTTACTTGGTGGCCGGCGTCGGCGCTGGAACCGGCAGGATGCCGGGGCAAGAGCTCTCGCTGACTCGGCCGTTCACTCGATAGAAGTCGACGATATGGGTGGCGACGCCGGCGCGTCGAGGCCCCGACTTGAGCCAGATGGCCTTGGTCTTGACACGGTATTCGGCAGCCGGGTCGCCGTCGTAGCGCACCTTCATGCGACTGAAGTGCGCGGCGTGATGCTCACTGGTGCGGGTGATCTGCAGAGGGCTCCGCTTCACCCGCTGCCACTGGTCGTCACCGAGCTTCTCCTGCAACACGAAACGCCAAGCGACCCGTGCGCGGTCGACACCGAGCGTGCGGTCGATGGCGGCCATCTTCGGAGGACGGACGACCACGCCGACGAACTCGGACGCAACGTCCACCACCGCCGTGGGTGCCGGCGGTGCGTACATGCAGAGCGCACGAGGTCTCATTTCGGAGTCGCCGAAGGCGTGCCGACCAGCGTGGCCACGGTGCGTGTCGTCGTCGCCGGCGGCATGTGCCGATGTCGGCCCGGCCACCATGACCACGCTCAGCGCGCTGACCGCGAGCGTGCCCATGATCCTCGTCGTTCTGGATGGCATCTGGCGGCTCCCCTCTACTACGTAGCGCAGGTAAGTAGTACCTACGGAATATAGGGTGTCGCTACGTACGTGTCAAGTGGGTCGTCGACCGGATCCGAAGAGCCGTCGTTCCGGCGTGTGGGTGCCCCAGTCGATCCGCTTCACGCCACCAAAGTCGGCGTACGCAGCCAGCGACTGGCGCAAGGCGCCGACAAATGCCTCATCGCGTCGCGGTGCGAAGTCGTCCTGCCACCAGATGCCGAGGATGCGGATGACGCCCGCGGCGCGGTCGATGCGCGGTTCGATGCGCCCGACCAGTCGGTCGCCCCAGAGCAAGGGCAACACGTAGTAGCCCCAGCGACGCTTCTGCTGCGGTACGTACACCTCCCAGACGTAGTCGAAGTCGAACAGGCTGCGCAGCAACTGGCGGTCCCACGCTAGCGGATCCAACGGCGCCAAAAGGACCACGCTGGGGTCGGCGAGCGGGTCGCCGCGGTCCGTCGCCTCCACGGCTGCATGCAGCGCGTCCATCTCCCCGTGGAGCACGTAGCGTTTGCCGCGGACGCCCTCGACCTCGACCGGAACCAGCTCACCATCCGCCAGTAGCTCCGCGTGCAGTTCCGCGCGCGTGACGGTTCCCGGCGGGTCGGTGGCACGTGGTCGAAGGGCAGGGCCGATGCCGTACCAGAGTTCTGACTGGCCGGTGGTGCCGAGCAGCCCATGTGCCCGATAGCGCGAGAGCAATCGATGACGTCGCTGCTCACGGTCCGGCCGCTCCTCGGAAAGGAGGGCAGCCGGGTAGAGCCGCTCGATGAGGTCGTAGTAGCGGCGGTTGCCCTCCCGCCGGGCCAACCCCAAGATACCCGCCTCCGAGAGCGCCTCGAGGGTGGCACGCACCTCGCTGGTCGGACCCCAATACCAATCCAGCGCCGGCCGCCGCTCGAAGTCGAGGCTGCAGAGCGGTCCCTCCTCGCGGATCCGCGCCAACAGGTGCTCGATGGTCTCCGCATGGCGGCTGAAATATTCTCCTTCGTGGTGGACCCGGAACTTGTCCCAGGTGTGCCGATGCCACGGCAGCTCGCTGGTGGGCAGCAATGACAGGCCCTTGTTGTAAGCCTCGAACAGCTCGCGCCGCTCGTAGAGCAGCTCGTTCGTCCAGGCCGAGTCGTAGTCGCGCACACGGGCATGGAGCACCAGGTCGTGGTTGCGACCGGCCACCGCGAGCGGATCGAACTGGATGGAACCGAGGCGGTCGAAGACGGCGCGCACGCCATCGATCCCGGCCACTTGGGTCCGCGCCGGCGCGAGTAGGTGACGTTGGACCAGGAAACGCCGAGCCGCGGACGCCGAGATCGCGAGTGGCTGCATAGGCACGCAGGATACGCGGCCTTCACGCAGGATACGCGGCCCCGACGTTCGTGGCGGGGGTCTTGGGCGCACCTTCCCTATACTCCGGCATTGCATGGCCACGACCCGCGACTACTACGAGATCCTGGGGCTGGAGCGCGGTGCCAGTGACGAAGAGATCAAGCGCTCGTTCCGAAAGCTGGCCCAGCAATGGCACCCCGACGTCAATACCGACCCTGATGCTGACGCGCGTTTCAAGGAGATCAACGAGGCCTACCAGGTCCTGAGCGATCCCGGACGCCGCCAGCAGTACGACACGTTCGGTCGCGCCGGCGTGGGTGGTACCGGCGCGGAAGGATACGGACCCTTCGGCGGCTTCCAGGGCTTCGGCGACATCTTCGACGCCTTCTTCAGCGGCGCCGCCGGTGGTGGTGCGCGTCGTGCGCGTCGTCCGGCGGGAGCAGACCTGCGCTACGACCTGCAGCTGACGTTCGACGAGGCCATCCACGGGACGGAGAAGGAGCTCGGCTTCAACTCGCTCGACACCTGCGAGACCTGCGGCGGTAGCGGAGCAGAGGAGGGCTCACAGCCGATCGCCTGCCCGCGCTGTGACGGCAGCGGTGAGGTCCGCGAGGTCCGCAACACGCTGCTCGGCCAGATGGTCAATGTGACGCCTTGCGGACGTTGTCGCGGCAGTGGCCAGATCGTGGAGAAGCCCTGCCCGACCTGCCGCGGTGACGGGCGTTCGGAGCATAGGCGCACCTTGCGCGTCACCATCCCGGCTGGCATCGATGACGGCCACCAGATCCGCCTGACCGGGGAGGGCGAGGCGGCGCCACGTGGCGGCACGCCGGGCAACCTGTACGTGGTCACGCACGTCGAAGAGCACCCCGTCCTCAAGCGCGATGGCACCGAACTCTACTGTGAGCTCAAGCTGTCGCTAACACAGGCGGCCCTGGGTGCCGATGTGCCCATCCTCACGCCCGATGGCGAGGAGATGCTGGAGGTCAAGCCAGGCACGCAGCCGGGGACGGAGATCCGCCGCCGCGGCAAGGGCGTGCCACACCTGCGCCGCCCTGGCGCCCGTGGTGACCTCCACGTGCTCATCGACGTCACGGTCCCCACTCGTCTCACTGACCGCCAACGCGAGCTGCTTGAGGAGCTGGCGGCCGAGTCTGGTGAGATCAACCTCGACGGTGAGACCAAACCGGCCGACGGTCCGCGCACACGGCGCGGCAAGCGCTCGCTGGGTGATCGACTCAAGGACGCCATCAGCTGAGTAGGCATGTGACGGACGACCCACTCATGAGCGAGGACGACGGCACCTCCGCGGCCGGCACGTGGCTGGAGATGAGCATCCAGTGTGACCCGGAGGCGGTCGAGGCCGTCAGCGAGATCCTCTCGCGCGATGCTGGCGGTGGCGTCTCGGTCGAGCAGCCCTTCGCCACCGAGCAGGAGGGCCTGGAGGCCGTGCCGCTCGAGGGGGCAGCGGTGACCATTCGTGCCTATCTGCCGGCTATCGACCGTGCTGCGGCCGAAGCCGCTATCGCTGCCGCGCGCCAACGACTGGGCCACCTGACCGCCTTCGACCTGCGCCCCATCGGGGAGCTGCAGGTGCGTGAGGTCCACGAAGAGGATTGGGCCACTGCCTGGAAGGACTACTTCCCGGTCATGCGCCTGGGGCGCCGCATCGTCATCAAGCCCACGTGGCGCGAGTTCGAACCGGCGCCTGACGACGTCATCATCGCGCTCGACCCGGGAATGGCCTTCGGCACGGGTCTCCATCCGACCACCCGTCTCTGCCTGGTCGGTCTGGAGCGTTGGGCCGACGAGGGCATCGTGGAGGGAGCCAACACCCTCGACGTCGGCTCCGGATCGGGCATCCTCGCGGTCGGGGCCGCACTGTTGGGCGCAGATCCCGTCCGTGCCGTGGACACTGATCCCATCGCGGTCGAGTCCACCCTGCAGAACGCCCAGCGCAACGGCGTCAGCATCGACGCGCGTCAGGGCAGTCTACCCATCGCCGGAGGCCCCTTCGATCTCGTGTTCGCCAACCTCGTGGCTAGCCTGCTGGTGCAGTTGGCGTCCGACTTGGCTGCGACCGTGCGACCGGGGGACGGTACTCCCGCCAGTGGTGGTCGCCTGTTGGCGTCGGGCATCTTCATCGAACGCGAACCAGAGGTGCGCCGCGCCCTCGCCGCCGCCGGTCTGCGCGTTTTGCGCCGCGACCAGGAGACCGACTGGGTCGCCCTCGACTTGGAGCGCCCTGGCTCGTGATCCCGGGGGAGTTCTTTCCAGTCCTGCTGACCTCGCATGTCATCCTGGCCATCTCGCTCTTCGTTCCAGCGTTCCTGCTGCCGTTTACCCTGCGCACACGGGGCACCGATGGCGATCCGGTCGTGGGTGCCGAGTCTGGCCGCTTTGTCCGCGGGCTGGTGTGGTTGGAGGCCCACGGGACGATCGTCATCGGCATCGGCGTGGCCATCACCGGCATCGGCATGCTGCTGGTCCTGGGCACGGCCTTCCTGCAGCAACCCTGGCTGCTGCTGGCGCTGTCGATCTACGCCACCATCCTGCTCGTCTCGTTCTTCGTGCAGCGGCCCGGCGTGCGCCGATTGCTGGGACTGCGCGAAGCCGCCACAGCCGAGGAGAAGGAGCGCTGGCGTGTGCGCGCGCGGCGACAGCGCTACACGAGCTACGTCATGGCCGGCGCCATAGGCCTCATCGGTTGGCTCATGATGAGCAAGCCCACATTCTGAATCGGCCGTAAGGGAGTCGCCAGCGTGACCGACGAGACCTGTCTGTTCTGCAAGATCGATCGCGGGCGAGATCCCGTCCGACACCGTCTACGAGGACGACTCGATCATCGCCTTCAATGACATCAGTCCCGTCGCGCCCGTGCATCAGCTGATCATCCCGCGCCGCCACGTGGAGTCGGCGGCCGAGCTCGGCACCGCGGATGCCGGACTCCTGGGACAGCTCTTCGAGGTGGCCGCCTCGTTGGCCACGAAGGCCGGCCTGCCTGAGAAGGGCTACCGCCTGGTCACCAATGTGGGCACTGACGGTGGCCAGTCGGTGCCGCACCTGCACTTCCATCTCATCGGTGGACGTCGCATGGCTTGGCCACCGGGTTGAAGCGACTCGGGTGGCCCCTCCTCCTGGCGCTCGCAGCCTTGTTGGCCGTGGGCGCCTGCGCCAGCGTCGATCGGCCCACGGTGCAAGCCGACAGGGTGCCGATGGCAACGCCGCTGCACTCATTCGACGCGTCGATGGCGGCGACCATCAATGCGCTGGAGGCAGCTACCTCGTCGGTCGGCGTGCGCCTCGACACGGCCCTCGGTGCCTATCGGCCGTCCGAGCCAGCCTCACTGTTGCAGATGCCCCGGGTCGTGCTGCGGGCAGAGCTGGCCGACACCGATGACGGCTTCGTGGTGGTCTATCAGGCGGACAGCCGAGGGCTGGCTCTGGACCGAGCCCAGGAGCTGGCCGACTACCTCGGCTCTGGTTTCGGCCAGACCAACTTCACCGCCGACACGCAGTTTTCGGTGGGCGTACTGGACGACACGGTCGTCTTCACCACCTGGTCGAACGGCCGCTCCGATGATCCGGAGCTGGCTCAGGCGGTGTTCGACGCCATCGGGACGGTCGGCGAGTCGGTCGAGGTCAACAAGTAGGCCTGTCAGGCAGCCGCATCTCCGTCGGCCTCGCGTACCTGCAGGGCGACATCGTCGCCGGCCCAGGCTCGGACCTCGTTGCGTCGGATCTTGAGCGTGTGCGTGCGGGGGAAGTCGCGCTCCGGCCAGAGCCGCCAGGCGGCGATGCGCTGGTGCATGGAGAGGTTGGCATTGGCGGCTCTGACCATGGCCTCGATCTCCGACCGCAGGTCAGCATCCAACGGACGATCGTTGGCGGCCTCCTGGTCGGCCCGCAGGATGGGCACCGAACCAGGCGGCAGGACCACCGCTTCGATGCGACCAGGCTTCGTTTCGACCACCACGGTTTGGCTCAGGCCCTGGTCGGCCAGTGCCGCCTCGATATCCTCGGGGAAGACGTTGAGCCCGTTGGGCAGCACGATGACGTTGCGCAGTCGGCCGGACAGCTTGAGATCACCCTTGTCGGTGAAGTGGCCAGTGTCACCGGTGCGGTACCAGCCATCAGCGGTGCGTGAGGCGCGGGTGCTCTCCTCGTCCCGCCAGTAGCCGGCGGAGACCGTGGCGCCCTTGACCAGGATCTCGCCAGAGACCGGGTCGATTCGCACCTCGGTGCCCTTGTGCACGCGGCCGACCAGCCCGGTGGGGTGATACCACTCGTCGTTGGCGGTGGCGAAGCCGCATTCGGTCGAGCCGTAGCCCTGCATGACCACGATGCCGATGTCCTCCCAGGCCTCCTGAAGCTCAGGCGGCAGGTAGGCACCGGCGCTCACGACCAGCTCAAGGGCACCGCCCAACTGCGCGTGCAGCGATCGGAACAGCACGCGACGCAGTCGGTAGGGGAGGTGGCGCGCGACCCGCCGCGCTCGCTCGACCATCTGCTCGCGGCCTTGAGCCTTGATCTCGCGCATGATGCCGCTCCAGAAGAGTTCCAGCACCTGCGGCGTCATCACCATCGCGGTCGCGGGCATCTCGCGCATGGCCTCGAAGATCACGCGTGGGTTGCGCGAACGGACGTAGACCGCCTCGGCGCCCATCATCGTGCCGAAGAACAGCGTCGACACTTGCTCCAGAAGATGCGAGAGCGGCAGGATCGAGACCGCGCGGATGTGGCGTCCGTCGAGCAAGTTGCTGAACATGCCCATCGATTCGAGGAAGTTGCCGTGCGTCAGCAGCACGCCCTTGGGCGCAGCGGTGGTGCCAGAGGTGAAGTGCACCTCGAAGAGCGTGCCGCGGTCGGGCTGGGGCCAGGCCCGGACCTGCGCCTCCCAGTCGTCAGGCCAGTCGGCTTCGGGGTCGGCGGTCAGCTCTTCGAGCTTCAGGATGTCCAGGTGATCGAGGCCGACCTCGGCCGGGTCTGGTGCGTCATAGCCGTCGTCCACCGCCAGCCAGCGGGTGTCCGCGATCGTCGCGATGCGCTCGACCACGTCGGACTTCATGCGCAGGTCCACGGGCACGAGCACCAGGCTCGCTCGCATGGCACCCCAGTACACCGCCGGCAAGTGCGGCGTGGAGGGTGACCACGTCAGCAGCCGATCACCTTCGCCCAGACCTGCGGTGCGCAGTCGCCAGGCTGCATGGAGCGATCGCCGCCGCATCTCCTGCGCCGACCAGGTCATGGCCATCCCGGAGTCGAGCCGAAGACCGTACATGTGCCGGTCGGCCGGCCAGCGCACCGCGGCATCGTCGAGAATCTCGACGAGCGAGTCGAAGTCGGAGGCGTGGGGGAAGGCCGTCATGGCCGGCAAGTGTAGTCGGCGTGGTTGCGGCTACGGAACGTGGACGCTCGGCGCCGTGCCCACGGTGCGCAGTCGGAACATCAGAGCGAGGCCAGATACGGCCACCTTTGCGGCCAGCCCCGCGGCGAACCCGAGTGGCAGCGCCACGACTCCCTGCTCGTCGAGCAGCACGTTCACCGTGATGACCGTGACTACCAATGCCGTGAGCGATGCGATCACCGGCAGGATGGTGTTGTTGGTGGAGTAGAGCGCGCGGCTCAGCAGGTGCGTCATGGCTTCCAGCGGCACAGACAGCGCGAACGCTCCCAGCAGCATCGTGGTCAGTTGGACGTCCTCGGCATCGAACGCCTCCCCGCCCAGGAACAGCTCGACCGCGAAGCCGCCCACGAGCCAGAGTCCCACGGCCGCGATCAACGTCAGCATGGTGATGGTGACGAGGTTCGTCGCCACCAGTCGGGTGAAGCGCGCGCGGTCGCCATCGGCCGCCACGGCGGACATCACCGGGAAGGCCGTTACGGCGAAGGCGACACCGATGAGCGCTACCGGCACGCTCTGGAAGTTGCGCGCGAAGCTGACGGCGCTGATGCTCCCGGCGGCGAAGGTCGAGGCCACCGAGGTGAAGAACAGGAACGTCAGCGGCTCGATGGGTTGCGCGATGGCTTTGGGGACGGCCAGGCGCAGGTACTGGCGAAAGCCGTCGGCCCGCAGTGCCAGCGACGGTCGGTAGCGGAAGTCGGTGCGCGTGATCTCGATGACTCGCACGCTCAGGTGCATGAGGGCGCCGATGACCGTCCCGATGGCGGCCCCCATGATGCCCAGCGACGGACTCAGCAGGACGGTCCCCAGCACGATGCCCGTGTTGTACATCACCGGCGCCAGTCCATAGGCCAGGAACCGCTGACGCACCACCAGCATCTCGCCCAGCGCGAACGAGGCCGCGAAGATCACGGCCGTGACGCACATGACCCGGAACAGTTGCGTGTACTCCGCCCGCTGGGCCTCATCGAAACCCGGCGCCACGATGTTGACGGTCTCCGGTGCGAGCACGAACAGGATGCCCACGACCACGAGCATGATCAGGATCGAGGCGGTCATCACGGTGCGAGCGAAGTCCTGGGTCGTGTCGCCGTCGTCGTGCTTGAGCCGTGCGAAGACGGGCACGAAGGCCGACGACAGCCCGGCGATGACCAGGACATCGAGGGTCAGCTCTGGCAGCACCAACGCGGCGTTGTAGACATCGAGCTCGCTGCCGGCGCCGAAGGTGCGAGCGAAGGTGCGGTCGCGTACCAGCCCCATGACGTAGCTGACGAACGTCAGGGCGGAGAGGAGGATGACGCCGGGCGGCAGGATGGCCGTCAACCGCTCCCGAATCGTGGCGATCACTGGGCCTCAAGGCTCGTGCGCATGAGGGCAGGGTAGGCGTCCGCGTCCTCGACTGCTCGACCCTTCGGCCAAGAAGGGGTTGAGAAAAGCACATGCGGCGGTCCCCATATCGTCAGGTAGCATCTGCCTCGAAGCGCCCATGACCTCAACACGCCGTTCGAGCCGCCGTATCTTGCTACTCGCCCTCGTCGCGTCCGTCGTGCTGTGGGGCGTAGCAGGAGCTGCGGGAACGGCGGTCCTGACGACCAACACCCTCGGCGTTGGCGTCCGCTTCGAGCATCTGCTCGACCGTGTCCACCTGGCACTCGATCCACCGCCCGATCGGGAGATCCCGGAGCTCATCGAGGTCACGGCGATCCCACCTCCGGAGGCAGACACGGCCGGTGAGACCGGCGACTTGACCGCTCGGCCGACGCCGCGGCCCAAGCGCAAGCCGGTCGACGTCAAGCTACGTGCCAACCCCAGTGGGGTCTTCGCCTCCCAGGTCACCGAGCATTGGTGCTCAGTGGCCGGTATCCAGATGGTGCTGGCGATGCACGGAGTCGTCGACAACTCGATCGCGGAGCAGAAGAAGATCGCCGGCTCGGTCGGGAAGTTCGAGAGCTGGCGCGACAGCCACAACGGCGATTGGGGTCCGGCCGCCATCGCGGAAGCACTCGCGGCCAACGGCGTGAAGGGCTATGAGGTCCGCGCCTACGGCAGTCGCCAGCTGGCGTTGCGTGACACCGCCATCGCGCTCTCGAAGACGAAGGCACCGGTCATCCTCATCGCCTGGAAGGGCGCACACACCTGGGTCATGACCGGGTACCGTGCCGATGCAGACCCGACCGTCTTCCGCAACGCCAACGTCAGCGGGACCTACATCTACGACCCTTGGTATCCGCGAGTCTCTACCATCTGGGGCGCGTCAGACGGTCCAGGGGTCTTCCAGGATCAGGCGGAGATGGAACGCAACTACCTGCGCTGGGACCGACCGGAAGGCGCCTACGCCGATCGTGATGGCAAGTTCCTGGCCGTGGTGCCGACCATCCCACTCAAGGATCAGGCCGCCGGCTCCTGATCGAAGATCGCCTCGGTGGCACCTGGGGATGGCGTCTGCGCAGAAGATGTCTCTTCGGGGACCGGCACTGCGGGGGTGGTCTCTGCGGGGACCGGCTCGATAGAGGCTATCGCGACGGGACTCGGATCCGGCGACTCCTCGGGTAGCGGGAAGAGGCTTGGGAAACGCCGCTCGAAGCGCTTCAGCACGCGGTCACCCATCTCCGCGTGGAAGGCGTCGAGCAGCTTGGCGTTGCTGCCGATGCCCAGTCGGTTGTCCGCGCTGTAGGCCTGGATGGCGCGCAGGAACGCGGGCCCCCCGAAGTCACGCCGGATGCCGTCCAGGAACCCGGCGCCCTGGACGTA
Source organism: uncultured Chloroflexia bacterium (assembly GCA_963814315.1). Classification (GTDB taxonomy): domain Bacteria; phylum Chloroflexota; class Limnocylindria; order Limnocylindrales; family CSP1-4; genus JAFMJV01. The sequence goes on along the minus strand of CAWFCG010000003.1, from coordinate 1,091,346 downwards.
GATGACCTCGAAGTAGCACCGCGTGGAGTAGCCACGGATGTCGCGATCGAGTCGATCGAGTGGGCAACGGCTGGGCCGGATGGTGAGTCGCGCTCGCCGTGAGAAGTAGTCGGCCAGGGCCTCATCGGCGAAGGCGTTCGTGGATTGGTCGTTGCCCACGATGCCGTAGAACCACTGGTGCGCGGTCTCATGCGAGACCAGGAACGGATAGTCGGCAGCGCCGCGGAAGCCCGGGATCCAGATGAGCCCCGGCGCCTCCATGGGCAGTCCGGCGCCCGATTCGGCGATGCGATAGGTCGGGTAGGGATAGGGGATACCGAACTTGCGCTCATGACGTGCGAGTTCCTGTCGAGCCAGCTGCAGCAGGCGTCGCCCGTCCGCGGTTCGGGTGTAGACCACGATCTGCGTGTCGCCGTCGATGTTCTTGCCCCGGGTCGTCCGATACGACGGGCTGGCGGTCATCACGAAATCGCGGACATCGTTCGCCTCGAAGATGGACGTCCGACCGTTTCGGCTGGTGCGCTGGCCGGTCGTGGCCCACTCCAGCGTTCGGTCAGAGGTGGCGGTGACGCGCACGTGGGGGCTGACCGGCGTCAGGAAGGGCTCGCCGTGCGCTTGCTTGCCGAAGGGGATACGCCGGCTGATCCAGGGGATGAAGCGGTACAACTGGGCCACGCCGTCGAGCTTGGCGAACAGGAAGTTACGGCCCACGTTGGAGGTAGCCAGCCGCGCCCGATAGCCGACCCAGACGGACACCGTGTCGTCGACCGCGAGGGGTGTCTTCAGCTTCAGGCTGATGGTCTGGCCAGAGACTGTGGGTTTGGTGGTGGCGCCGTCGATCCTGGCTTTGAGGTTCCGCATCGCGCCAAGCGGGCCTGCCACCGAGTTCAGGACGATGCGATCGATCTGGCCGCCACTGGTGTTGACGAGGTCGATGCGAGTCTCGACATGGACGCGTCCACCGACCCAGTCGAGGTGCAGCGCCACGTCGTACGTCGCCTCCAGCTCGTAGCTGCTGCGGGCGACGGTGGACCAGGGAAGCGCGGACACGAGCAACACGAGCGCCAGGATCATGAAGATCGACGAGCGAGCTGGCCGTCCAGCCGGACCGGGCATGGAGTGACTGTAGACCTCTCGTGGGATCGTGCTGTCGGATCGCCTCGGATCAGGAGCTGCGGTCGGCCCCTGTCCCGCGACCGAGTGCTCGACCAGCACCCTGGTTTGCAGCGGGCTCGGGCGTTCGGGGAGCGAGTCCTTTTCGACCGTCGCCGGCCTCGTCGACGGAGCCCGAGCTATCCCTCGAGTTTCGGTCGACTTGCTCCTTCGGTGCGCCTCCGGATCGTTTGGGCTCATTCGGGCGCTCGCCACTGGGCTGTCGCCCCTCACGATCTGGCGGCTGGGCACCGCCAACGCCGTCCTGCCTCCTGGCTGCGGGTGTCTCCCCGCTCCGATTCGATCGCGTCTTCCCGGCCTGTTCCCGACGCTGCACCGGACTCGGTGAGACGGTCGGCCCCGGAGACCACCGTGGCGATGCGCTGCTGCCGGCCGGAGGTACGACGAGTCGTTGCTCCACCCGCGGCGACCGGCTTTGGCTCTCGATGGCACGGATCGCCCCGGCGGTTGCGAGGGCACCACCACTGCTGACGAGAACGGTGAACACGAGCAGAAGCAGCAAGGACTGCACCCGGACCAACGTGGGGATGGGTCCGGCCGGCCCCAGGGCGAGACGGGCCGCCGTCGACAACGCCGCCCACGCGTCTCGGAGACGGAAGCGCAGCACCGACCGCACGAATACGCGCGCTGGCGTCGGTCGTGGTTCCTGGGCGACTCGTGCCATGACCCCATCGGCGAAGCAGGAAGCCGATGAGCCCGGCGTCGGCCGAGGGCCTTGCGAAACGCTATTCATCGGGAAGGTCCCAGTCGCTGACGCAGGGTCAGGAGACCCCGGTGCAGCCGTGACTTCACGGTCCCCATCGGTGAGCCGGTAGCAGACGAGATCTCCTCGAGTGAGCGGTCGCCGAAGAAGCGCATCGACACCACCTGGCGTTGGGCTGGTGGCAGGGCGGAGATGGCAGCGAGGACCTCCTGGCGATGTTCCTTGCCGAGCAGCCGACCGACTGGGTCGGTGTCCCGGTCCAGATCGATGAGCCAGCCTTCCACGCGGTTAGGATCCGCATGCAGGTCAGAGGGGCGTTGCTTGAGACGGGCGACCGAGAGCCGCATCGCGATGCGCCAGACCCATGCGCCAAAGGGCCCGTCAGCACGGTAGGTCGGCAGCGCGCGATAGGCTCGCAAGAACGCTTCCTGAGCCATGTCTTCAGCCTCGTAGGGGTCGCCGAGGATACGTCGGCAGAGGCCCACCACATTCGCCGACTCCCGCTCGACCAGCACTCGGAAGGCATCGTCGTCCCCACCCAGGACGGCGTCCACGAGTTGTCGGTCTCCAACACGTCCCGCGCTCATAGGCCCAACCGTAGCGGATGGTCGTGATGGCACGGAGACCAGGGCTCGCGGCAACGCGCTCGATCGATGTCGGCCGACAGGCCGCGAACTCCGGGTCGGACAGACTCGGAGTTCGGGTGCCAGACGGCCGATACATGGAACGCTACGACAGAACGCTGTCAGTCGGTATCGCAGCCAGGACCGGAGCCGTCACACTCCTGGTCGCCGTCACGCTGGTGGTGCTGCTGGCCATCCCGGATGCCGTCGCCGTCGGAATCGGGGTTGAGTGGATCGTAGCCGTAGCGGTACTCAGCACGATTCCGGAGCCCGTCATGGTCAGCATCCTCACGGCCGTCGCGGACCCCGTCGTTGTCCGAATCGGGATCGCGCAGGCGCAAGTGCAGGCGCAACTCCTGCCGATTGGTCAGTCCATCTCGGTCAAGGTCTTCGTCCCCATCGCGGATGCCATCGCCATCGCTGTCGGCTCGGCGAGGATCAGTCCGAAGCCTGAGCTCCTGGCGGTTCGTCAGTCCGTCACGGTCAGGGTCCTCACGGCCATCACGGACGCCGTCGTTGTCTGAGTCAGCGCTACCGGCGCGTGTCATCGTGCGCAGTCGCTCGTACCGGTTGGGAAGGCCGTCACCATCGCGATCACGATCGCGGTCCTGTGTACCCGCCACGACCGCGGAGGGGCTCAACAGCAGCGCCACGGCCGCCCCCAGGACCAACGTGGCCTTCAGGCCTCCAGCTTTCTTCATCCCCCACTTCAACATGGAACCGTCCTTTCTCTCACGATGAAGGCACTCGCGTGCCCATTCGCCCACCATGAGCGTGGGTCGGCACCAAAGGTTCCATCGATTTCGGCGTTCGACCGCCATGTGGCCGACGGATGGAGCGTCGTCGATCGTCACCTGACCGGCGAAACGCGCCGCGGACGTCGCCAGCCCTTCCAGCTTGACCGCGATGCCACCGCGGGTCGATAGGGGGCGATGGCCGGACCGATGGATGAGAGCTACGGGCTCCGCCGCCTCGAGGTGGTCGGCTATGTGACGGTCGCCGTCGGGCCTGATGCTGAGCTGACGATCACGTCTGAGCCTGCCCTGGCGGCGATCCAACAGGCTATCCGGCATGGCATCGGAAGAGCATCGGTCGACAAGGTGGCCCAGGTGATCGGTGCGCCTGGTCTCACCGACGGGGTCCCGGATGACCGCTCGTTCGGATCGCTGCCCGACTTTACGCCGGAGATGTACGAGGTCGCCAGCGAGCGGCGTTCTGCGGAATTCGAGGCGGGTCTCCTGGAGCTGCCGGGCTTCATCAGTGTCGGAGCCGACCTCGTGTTCGACCCAAGTGATCCGTCGTTCCTCGATGACCTGATGGAGCTGCACCGGCAGGTCTCGCCACGGTTCTCAACCACGGACGACGAAGCCGACGAGAGTCCCGCCGACCGCAGCTGAGATGCAGCGAATGCGGCCACGCCGTTCGATACGCCTCGGATGGCTCACGGACCGTAAGACAGGCGGACGGGGACGCCGCTGCCGGAACAGTCTGGATCACGGGGTCCTTGGCCCGCTGCGCGCGAGAAGCATGGACCCGTGGCATGCTGCCAGCCTGATGTCGGAAACCCGTACCAGGCAGGTGAGATGGTGCGTGCACGGTCACTGAGGGAGGCCCGCTACCGACGCGTGACACTGGGAGCGACGGCCCTGTTCGCCGCCTCGATGATCGGCCCCGTGATCGGCGCTGCGGAGGCTCAGTCCCCATCGCCGCCAGCCGCTGCGACCTCCCCCGATATCGTCGTGCTCTACCTCGATGACGTCGATCCCCACGACGGGCGGCTCTGGAACGACGCCCGCCGGACGCCCACGTTGGCCAGGCTCTTCGCCGAGCAGGGCGTGTCATTCAGCCAGGCGGTCTCTGAGACGCCTCTGTGTAGCCCAGGCCGGGCGGCCACGTTGACGGGCCAACATACCCTGAACCATCACGTCGACCGCAACGTCACCGTGCCCTTCGACCCGACGACGACGCTGGGCACCGAGCTCCAGAGCGTCGGCTACACGACGATGTTCGCGGGCAAGTACTTCAATGAATTCCGCTCCGAAGTCCCGCGCCGCAATGTCCGTGACTATGCGGTCGGTTGGGATGACTTCGACGTCACCTACGAGGACAACGGCCAGTACCTCGACTACGACCTGTGGACCCGTTACGGCATCGTCCACCACGGCAAAGAGGCCAACGACCATTCCACTCTCGTGGCGAAGCGCCAGGTGACGAAGCACCTGCGCGATGCGCCGACCGATGCCCCGGTGCTCGCCTTCGTCAGCCTGTTCGACCTGCATCAGCCCAACCGGCCAACTGAGAAGTACCGCGGTGACCGTCGCTGTCGCTCGATCGAGCCTTGGGACCCGCCATCGTTCGATGAGGACGTCTCCGACAAGCCCGCCTGGGTCCAGGCTCGTCGTCCTCTCGACTCGGATGGCTGGTCGATGGAGACCTACTGCGAACAGATGCTCGCGGTCGACGAGCTCGCCGGCTCGGTCGTTCGGGAGCAGGAGCGACGGGGCCGTCTGGACGACACGCTCTTCATCCTCACCGCCGACAACGGCGCCACCTGGGGCACGCACCGACTGCCCCAGCGCAAGGGCAACCCCTATGCCACACCGGTCCCGCTCGTCCTGAGCTGGGCGGCCCGCTGGGGCGAGGAGCCGCGCACCGTCGATGAGCTCGTCAGCAACATCGATCTGGCGCCGACGCTCTGTGCCATCGCCGGCTGCGAGATGGGTCCCTTCGCGGATGGCCAGGAGACGGCCGACGGGGTGAGCCTGCTGCCACTCCTCGATGGTGAGGTCGAGCATCTCGAGCGGACCGTGGTGCGCGAGCAGAGCGGTCCGGGCTATCCCTGGTCACCCGAGTTCTGGGCCATCCGCACATCGGATCAGCATCCGCTCGGTCGTTGGCACTACATCGAGTACGAGCCCGGCGAGGTCGAGCTGTATGACTCGGTGGCCGACCCCTGGGAACTCGACAACCACGCCGGTGACCCGGCGTACGCGGATGTGGAAGTTCAGCTTGCCGCCGCGTTGCGGGTCGAGTTCCCGGACCTCGGCTGAGACCTCCGCGAGTCACCGCTCAACAGGGGATGGGCCAACGTCCGCATGGGCTCCAACGGCCCTCATTGGGACCGGCTGCCTGCTCGGGTATCTGCGGCCGACGCGCCCGCTAGGTTATCGTCGGAGGATACTCGCCAAGCCCAACGACACCCGCGTGCACGGCAGGAGGAGCAATCGGATGGGCATCGAAAGGAACAAAGCTGTCGTACGGAGGTTCGTGGAGGAAGTCTTTGAGAAAGGCGATCTCGTGGCCAAGGACTTCGTAGCGCACCCCTGACCATCCACCGGCGACGGCCGAGGCGACTTGAAGCGGGCCTTGGAGCGCGTCTTGAAGGGCCTCACCGATGCGGAGTTCACGATCGAGGACCTGATCGCCGAGGGGGATCCGTCGTTGCCCGGCTCACTGCCGGTGCGACCCAAACGGGCGAGTTCATGGGCATGTCGCCGACAGGGAAGCGCTACTCCATCGCCGAGATCCACATCTTCCGCATCCGCGACGGCCCGATCGTTGAGCACTGGCACCAGTTCGATCAGCTTGGCATGTTGCGCCAGCTCGGCGCGCCGCTCGGACCCTCGTGACCGTCGTCGTCAAACCGCTCGGCCATCGGCACAGTGGTGGAGCGCACGACTCGCTACCTCCTCCTGCTGCACCTGCCCGATGGCCACGACTCGGCGCGGGTCCGCGATGCCGTCTCCGACGCTGTCGCAGCGCTGCCGCCACAGTTGCGGCGCTCACTGACCTGGGATTAGGGCGTCGAGATGGCCTGCCACGACGAGTTCACCCGGGCCACGGACGTGCCGGTCTACTTCTGCGAACGAGCCAGTCCGTGGCAGCGTGGCTCCAGCGAGAACACCAACGGCGTCCTGCGCCAGTACTTCCCCAAGGGCACGGACCTCAGCATCCACACTGCGGAGGATCTCGCTACCGTCGCTGCCGAACTCAAGGCGAGATGAACCGTACTGGGTCTCGTGGAGACTCTTCGATATAGCCTACGAAGGTCCGGCCTCGGGAGCCAGAGAGCCATGACGCTGGTCCGCGAGGGTAGAGACCTCGGTAGCAGGCGACTCGGCGACCGATGGACCAGCGGCGATGCGGTGGTCCCGCGTGAGATAGGCCGTGGTCGAGGGAAAGGCGATCGATGTCCCGACGTCCTCGACGATCCGGTGGACCATCAGCAGGAGCTGCTCCTGGACCGCCATGTACCGATTGAAGTCGGTGGTATCGATGTAGGCCCGCACCTCGATGTCGATGGAGGACGCTCCGAATCCGGCCACTCTCACGCGCGGCATGTTCTCGTCGGCGATCACCAACGGATGTTCTCGCATCCCCTCGGCGATCCGAGAGGCCAGGAGTTCGAGCTGCTCACGGGTCGTCTCGTAGCGTACGCCGACGGTATGCAGGAACAGGACGTTGGCGCGCTGGGTGAAATTCGTCACCCTCGACTTGGTGACCTCGCTGTTGGGCATGCTGAGGCGCGTGCCATCCAGCTTGCGGATGCGGGTCGAGCGCGGGCCGATCATGTCCACCGTCCCCAGGTCATCGCCGAGCGCCACGAAGTCGCCCAGCCTGAAGGGCTGGTCGGTATACAGGGTCAGGCCTCCGATCAGGTTCTCGACCGTACCCTGGGCGGCCAGTCCGATGACCAACCCACCGATGCCCAGTCCGGCGAGGAGCCCGAGCGCCGGGATGCCGATGTCGTTCGCCCCGTACAGCACGATGCCGAGGGCGCCCACGATGCTGATGACCCGCGAGAGCAACCGCACCAGCTGCGCGTCGTACGTGCCCTCCGTGATCACGGGCGTGGCGATGACCCATTCGACGACGAGTCGGGTCAGCGCGCGGAATGCCCAAGCCAGCGCGAGGAAGTAGACGATCGTGGTTCCGAACAAGACGAACTCTGCGAAGGTGCCACCGGAATTGATCTGGGTCTCCATGAACAGTCGATAGGCTTCCAGCAGGATCACCAGCACGATTGGAGTGGTCAGGCTCAAGACGTGTCCTCGCACCGTCCCCTTCGGCCCACGACTCCCGATCCATCGATACCACGCGGCGACCACGAGCGTGACGAGCATGGCGCCGAGGATGCCGACGATGACCTTCCAGAGGGGGGAGCCGAGCAGCGGATCGCGGAGGGTGTCCGGTAGGGCCTCGATCAAGCCCAGCGGGATGAGCGGACCCGACGTGGTCGTCTCCCACGCTCGCCAGTCGGTGACGGCGCCCTGCTCGGGCCCAAGGAGCGGTTGGCCCTGGACCAGCTCCCGCCATTCGGGCAGGCCAGCCACCGTGTCAGCCGAGAACACGTACTCGCCCTCATGCTCGCCCGAATCGACCCGCGTGATCTTGACTTCGGTGCCTGGTAGCGTCCAATGCGGAACCGCACCGTCGGAGAGCATCTCGCCATCTGGGATGGTCGAGGGGTCAGGCAGCTCGATACGCATGAGGATGTCGGCCAGGTAGGCCCACGATTGCACGGCCGTCTCATCCCGAGTTGTCTCGGGGACGGCCGAGATGTCGAACAGTCGCTCGAGCTTGCCGAACTCGCGGGCGAGGTCTCGCTGCTTCTCGAATGATCGATTCGCGGCATATTCGACGGCGGCCTGATCGATCGCATCGGACTGTTCCAAGAACGAGAGGTAGGTGGCCTGGGGACTCGAAGTGTCCAGCGGCGCGAGCGGGTCGTCGGCAGCGGTCACGGGGCCCAGTGGCGCGAGCGTGACGCCCAGCGAGTACAGCAGCATCGCGGCGAGCGCAGACTGACCGAGTCCGCGGCCGCTGCGAGATGTCGGCTCGGACGCACGCCGCAGCGACCACATGCTAGCTGGCGCCCCGCTTGGCGCGAGCCGACTCGATGCTGGATTCCACGAATGGCAACAGCATCACGACCATCACCACCGCCGCCACGATCATGGCCACCAGCTCGGTGTTCGCGCCGAGGAAGAAGCTCGTCAGCAGCACCACCATGAGCGGCGTCCGGAACATCGTCATCAGCGCCCCGGCGAGGACGCCGGCTTCGACGAGGACGAACGGCACGGCGGGGACGATCTGGCCGACCGCCAGGGCGATGCAGGTCGCCGCGAAGATGATCGGGAACGTCGGTCCTCCAAGGAAGCCCGACTTGAACGAAACGGCCAGCAGGACGAGCTTGGCCAGGGCGAGGGCGACGAGGACCCAGAAGCCATAGGCCGACGGGTCGTCGAGGATCAGCCCGATCTGCGTCTCCCCCGAAAAGAGCAGGATCGGTGCAGCCAGCCCCACGGCACTGAGCACGAGCCCAGCCACGAGCGCCCGGGTCACGGGCCGCCCGTCGAGCCGCGCGAACGCCGTCCCTGCGACCTGCATGCTCAGGCCCGCGAAGATCGCGACGAGCATGCCCACGAGGGCGAAGCCCATCACCCAGACGACGTCCCCGATGGCCCCCTCCGGCACGGGTCCCAGTTGGAGGAAGTCGGCTACGCCCACGCCGCCCAGCAACTGGAAGATGGCGAAGCCGATGGCGCCGCCCATGAGATTCGCGGGCATCGAAGCCCAGATGCCCGGTGTGCCTCTGGCCATGTCGCCAGCCAGGACCGCGGTGAAGATGGGGTTCTCGAGCAGGCCGTTGTAGGCCGACGCCGCGCCGGCGAAGACGAGCCGACTCCGCATGGCCGCAGGGACGTGGAAGCGCTGGCCATACCAAGCGGCGATCTGGGCTGCGAACCGGCCAAGGGCGCCCTCGGGGCCTACCACGGCGCCCGCCAGCAACGAGATGAGCGACATCACGACCGTCGCCGGCAGCTTGCGCCAATCGATATGTCGAGGATCGCCGGTGAGTTCGTCGAGCGGCGACCCGGAGATGCTCGTGGGGGCATCGAGGTACTTGACCGCGAGTCCCACCGCGAGCGAGAAGGGCAGGATGATGAGCGGGTACACCCACCAGGTCGAGACCACGAAGTCGTTGTCCCAGACGAGCTCGCTCAGCAACTCATAGACAAGGAACCACGCCAGCGCGAAGAAGCCGCTGAGGACGGCCGTGGCGAAGACATGTCCGTAGAACGACGGCCGCTCCGCCGCGATATCGACCGTGCCGGCGGAGTCGTCGCCGTGAGACGCAGGTGCGGTCCGTTCGTCAGCCATCGGCCCGGGGTCCATGGATCACCATCCGCTCGACGATGGCCAACGCTCGATCAGCGGTCATCGTCCTGACGGGTCGATATCGCACGTGACGACATGCCGCTCTTCGCTCGCGACCGGCCGGTACCATTTGTCGAGGGCGGCAGGAGAGGAAGGGAGGCACAGACGGACCGGAAGTCAACGGCGAACGCCCCGAGCCCACAGCCTTGGATGCGTTTGTGGCCGATCAAGTCGTCCCCACCCGCGGCCAGCCCGTGGGCGGTCCAGCGGGCGTCCCTGCTCGAGCGCCTGGAAGCCTCGAAGCAACGCGTGGTGGCCGTCATCGGGCCCGCGGGATGCGGGAAGACGACGCTCCTCGCCCAGCTGGCCGCCACTGATCCGTCAGGATCGTCGTGGCTGACGCTCGACCGGCGAGACAACGATCCCTACGTGCTGTTCGCCTATCTGGACGCCACGGTGACCGCGGCCTCTGGTCTCGGCCCGCAGCGCAGTGTGACGGCGGCCGAGACCACCTCGCTGTCGGTGGGGTCGATGGTGGCCCACCTTGCCATCAGCCTCGATGAGTTCGCAGGTCCTCGGCTCCTGGTCCTCGACAACCTCGAGCTCATCACCGACCGAGCCTGTCTTGACCTCTTGAGCGAGCTCACCCGCGTCGCTCCAGCAACCACCAGGATCGCGATCGCATCCCGCGGCGGGTCGGCGTTGCCGCTTTCGCGGCTCGTCCTGACCGGCGATCTGCTGGAGATCGAGGCGACGGACTTGGCGATGGACGCGCTGGAGGCTGGCCAGCTGGTCCGGGCGGTCACGGGAGAGCGACCCGACAGGGCGCGCGTCGATTCGCTCTTGGAGGAGACCGAGGGCTGGGCGGCAGGGATCGCGCTCCTGTCACTCGCAGGAGAGCGCGGTCGCTCCGGCGATGGTCCGGTTCCGGATGGCCACGCCACCGTCAGGGACGTGCGGCGGTACTTCCGCGAGGAGGTCTTGAGCGACCGCTCCCGTTCGGAACTCCGCTTCCTCACGCAGACATCGATCCTCGAACGACTGAGTCCGTCGTTGTGCGATGCGGTCGTCGGACGTTCCGGTTCTGGACGCCGGCTCTCGGCCATCGCAGCATCGAATGGGTTCGTCGTCGCCAGCGCCGGGGCACCGGGGTGGTATCGGTATCACTCGCTGTTCCAGGAGGCGTTGCGGGAACTCCTTGAGCGCGAGGACGGTGGCCTCGTCGCCGAGCTCCACGCCCGAGCCGTGGCGTGGTACACCGAGAACGGATACCCGGTATCGGCGGTCGGTCACGCTTTCGAGGCTGGTCGCCTCGATCTGGCCGGCCATCTGGTGGTGGGTCAGGCGGCCATGCTGCAGTTCACAGGTCGCCAGGCGACGGTCGAGGACTGGTTGGCTCGTTTCCCCGAGCAGGCCTTCTCGGCCGCCCCGCCTCTCGCCATCATCGGCGCCTGGCTCGCGGCGACGCGGGCCGATGACGCAGAAGCGTCCCGCTATGCCGACATCGTGGAGCAGGCACGCATCGGCGACACGGCGGGCGATGCAGCGCTCGGATTCGAGTCTGCTCGGGCGACGCTGATGGCGAGCATGGTGCGATCGGGACTCGCTGAGGCGGAAGCGCATGCCGAGCGCGCGATCGAGCTCGGAGGAACCGATGGGGTCTATGGGCCTGCCGCGCGGGTCCAGCTCGCCCTCTGCCGTTTCGCAGTCGGTCGCACCCAGGAGGCCGATGCCATATGCGACGAAGCGACGGCACTGGCGACGAGTCAACGGCTCACGGGACCGCTGGTCGGGTCCCTGTCGCTCAAGGCCGAGGTCGCGCTCGTGGCGGGGAACGAGTCCGTCGCGCAGTCTCTCGCGGCTCGCGCCTGGGCGGTCGCTCAGGAGTCCGCGATGCATGACTACACCGACCCGGTCCTGAGCCGGTCCATCCTGGCGCTCCTATCGGCCCGTCGCGGACGACGGGCGCAGGCACAGCGTGAGCTTGCGGCCATGCAGACGCTCCGGACGAATCTCGGATCCTCGTTCCCGATCCAGAGCGTGCTTCAGCTCGGTGGACTCGCTCGAGCGCTCGCAGCGGTCGGTGACGACGCTGGCGCCTGGACGATCATCCGAGACATCGACGCGATCATCGCCAGTCGGCCGGATCTTGGAGCACTCCCTGCCCACGTCGACTCGATCCGCAAGCAGCTTCGACGCGCGAAGGCAGGTGCCGCCGGCCCCTCGACCCTGACGACGGCGGAGCTCCGCGTCCTCCAGTACTTGCCCACCCATCTCTCGTTCCCAGAGATCGCCGACCGATTGTTCGTCACCCACAGCACCGTCAAGGCACAGGCGAGGGCCATCTACGGCAAGCTCGATGCGTCCACGCGCACGGAAGCCGTGTCGCACGCCCTCGATGCTGGACTCCTCGATCCTGCGATCCGTGCATTGGCGTCAGTGGGCGTCGGGGTAGCCGACGCCGATCCGGCACTCGACCGCGGCGGGGATCTGCTCGCCTAACCAGGCGTCGCGCTCCGCCACGATCCGACGCTCGCATCATCCCATCAGGTCGATGCCCTGCGGAGTCGCCGGTGGTCATACTCATCCGATGGAAACGCCCGGCCACCCGCGACACGATGCCATCGGGCAGGAGTACGCGACCATGCTCGAGCGGCTGGCACGAGGCGACCGGTGGGAGCGCGCAGCGACGGAGTCGTCTCGCTCACCTGCCCTGACCGAAGGGCCCGATCCCCGATCGGTCTGCCTGCTGCGTTTGGGGGCACTCGTCGCCAGCGTCAGCTCCCAGGCCGCCTTCCAGCATCTCGTGACGGAAAGCATCATCGCGGGGCTCGGCAGCGACGAGATCATCGAGGCCATGGCCGCGCTCACGTCCGTCGTTGGGCGCGCTCGCGTCGCGGCCGCTGCCCCGAAGCTGGCGCTTGCTCTCGGCTACGACCTGGGGACGATCCATCTCGACGCCAAATCGCTGATAGCGGACTAGGGCTCGCCCTGTAGGTCACGGGCCGCGGCACATCACCAGCCGGCACCGCACCTCTCGTGCTGGCGTATCGACCTGATGGGTCGATGACCCTTACTCGCGTCCCAGCGCACCCTGACTTCAGCACCGTTCCGTACGTCCGCCGGCATCGACCCGCGCTGGTCCTCGAACGGCTGACGTGCTCGACACGATGCCGGAAGGGACCGGGACGGCATCGCCCATCCTCGACCGACCACGTAGATGGGGTCAGCTGTGAACGAAGCCCGAACGAAGACGACCGAGGAATCATTCCGTCGCTTGACACTCGGCGACGAGGCCGCGTTGGTCAGGCTCATCGAGCACTCCCGAAGCGTGACGGCCTCGGGCGCGAGCGCGCGGCTCACCAACCGAGAGCAGGCGATGGTGCGTGTCGGCGTCCTGATCGCGCTCGACGCCCCGTGGCCCTCATACCGTCCGGCGATCGTGGACGACGCGGACGGGCTCGACCTAGACGACCTGCTCGCCGTCCTCATCGCCGTTGCCGACGAGGTGGGATCCGCGCGCGTCATCGCTGCCGCCCCTCGTATCGCGACGGCGGCCGGGTACGACATCGATCGGGACCTTGACCGGCCGATCGTGCCGGGGGCGTGACCACGAGTGCCGGGTGGACGCAGGCGCGTGCATCTGCTGCTTCCGGCTCCTGACCGCAGCAAACACGCTTTCGACCTGATGGGTCGATGCCATCGAGTGCCACCGGCTCGATGATCGGAGCACCGAAGTCGAAGGCGTGAAGGCCCTCGGTCGGAGGCCGTCAACGCCACGGCACCACTGTGGTGTTGGTCACGACAAGGGAGGCGTAACACCCCAGGACTCGGATGCGCCATGCAGCGAACCATCGTTGCCGCACGAGGACACGGTCAAGAACACAGGAGAAGGACGATGAGGACAGAACACAAGGTCGGCGCCGCCGGCGCTCTCAGCTTGGCATTGCTGGCAGTCGGAGCGGTCGGTGCGGTCGCCCAGGACGCGAGCCCGGCACCAGACGACACGACCTCCGTCGACATGACGGCAGCCAGCGGTGAGACGTACACGCTCACGCTGAAGGAGCTTGACGACGCCGCCGGCTACATCTACTGTGAGATCATCTTCGACTACGGCGACGCAGGCCAGGACATCTTCAGCACCTCCCCGGTCGCACCGTGCGACACGGACTGGTGGGACAGCCTCGATGTCGATGCGACGGCCGCGGAGCTCGGAGCCAACTTCATCTACAAGAACGGCCCCGAATGGTGGTCGTCTGATGTGGTGGCGGTCATGGCCAGCGAGCCCCAGGACATCCAGGGCGTCCAGATGAACTTCGGAGCTGTCCTTCCCCCGGGAACGGTCGGTGGAGGCGGCGGCACGCCTGACTACACACTCTTCAACACGGCCAAGAACCAGAACCTCACCTGGGACGCGGGTACCGAGACCTACCAGCTGATCGACGGCAACGGGTACCACTACATCATCCAGGGCTACAAGGTCGATCCGAGCGAGCTGCCCACACTGGGTGACCAGTTCCAGAGCCTCCCTGCGGGCTGGACCTACGAGCCCATCACCTACGATCAGGATCTCGCGGTCGAGCTGTCACCAGCCGGCTTTATCCCGTCCGTGCAAGACGAGTTCGACCAGATCTACATCCTGATCCCGACCGACTCGATCGAGCCGGAGCAAGCGGCCACGCACAAGAACAAGAAGAACCAGTAACAGCAAGTCGGCTACAAGCGGCGCCCTACGATCCCGAGAGGCCCCCGAGGGTCTCTCGGGATCTTCTACGCAGCCGGCGCGACTCCGACACCCTCCACGTAATGACCACGGGCACGTCGGCGCGCTTGCTCATCAAACACCGTGAGGACACTGGTGAGGCTGACCGCACGATCCGCACCGGCTACCCGTGACGCCGTCCTCGCGCTCAGCGTGGCGACGGTCGGTCTCATCGTGGCGGTGCGCGCCGTCGTCGGTCGGAGTCTGGGCGACATGCTGGAGTCGCTCAAAAGAGTTGCGGCCACGGCCTCTGCCATCGTCGTCGCATTCCCACTGGGCGCGGGCTGGGTCGTCGCAGGCCTGCGTTTGCCCACCGCCTCGCCACGAGCTTGGTGACCGGATGCCGGGCCAACGCCGCTGCGCTCGCAGTGACGATGACCGCGTTCGCTGATCGTGTTGAGTTCTCAGTCGCCTGGTGAGACGTCGCTCGGCGCGATAGGCTGCCCGACATGAAACGACGTAGCCCGCTGAAGCGTGCGATGGACCGGTTCACAGCCGACCCGGCCTCGGTCAGGAACGCGACCTACGTGATGATGGTCATCACCGTCGCCATCGTGCTCGTAGGTGGCGTCATCGTCTGGTTCTTCGACCGGGAGAACTTCCCAGACCTCGGTAGCGCGCTGTGGTACACGCTCCAGACGGTGACCACCGTTGGCTACGGCGACAATGTCCCGACGACCGAGGTCGGGCGGTTGATCGGAGCCAGCGTGATGATCGTCGGCGTCGCGCTGATCGCGATCCTGACGGCCGCGATCACATCGGTCTTCGTGGAGGCGGCCCGGCGCAGGCAGTCGGCCAGCCGCGAGGTCCAGCAGCGCGACTCGGCCGAGTCGCTGCACCAGCGAATGGACGAAGTCCTTGCGAGGCTCACCGCCATCGAGGCTGCGCTCGCAGCACGGGGAACCGATCCCGACGCGACGGATCCGCCGGAGGAACGTCCCTAGTCAGGCTGCCTGACTAGGGACGACGCGATGCGCCGGGCGGTCTCCCCGCACCGCCGCTTTACCGCGTTCGGTCAGCTGGTAGTCGGCCGCTGCTTCGCCATCACGACGCCCTCCGCTCATCGACCGGCCACCCCCAAGCCTTCGGCGTCCGGTTCTCGAGCACGAACCGAGGCCGGAACCGAAGGTGGGTCAAGCTGGCGCTACCCCGCTAGACCTCCGACCATCTTCAGTGCGACATTCCTGTCCCCTTATCTCATAGCCCATTGGACATTTGACCGCCCCGCGTTCACGCGACTACACTTCGGGCCGGCCTGCAAGCGCGGTATCGTTCCGCGCGTGGCTCCCCGTCGGTCCTGGTCCCGATGGTCGAGTGTGGCCTGATACAGACCAGCGGGAGGTGATTTCCTAGTTGGCAGAAGTCAGAGTCGGCGAGAACGAGTCTTTCGAGGCTGCGCTGCGTCGCTTCAACAAGAAGATCCAGCAGAGCGGCATCCTCGCCGAAGCACGACGGCGCGAGCATTTCGAGAAGCCCAGCGTCAAGCGCAAGCGCAAGGAAGCGAAGCGGAAGAAGGTGGCACGCGGCGAATAAGCCCGCGTCCACTCAGCAGAGGACCGAACCTCCACCTGCCCAAGAGGAGGTATGTCGTGAGCCTTACCGAACAGCTCCAGGCTGATATGAAGACCGCCATGCGCGGTGGTGACACGCACCGACGTGACACCTTGCGCATGGTGGTTGCTGCTGCCCAAAATGCCGCCAAGGAGAAGCGCCAGCCGCTCACCGACGAGGAAGCGCTCGAAGTCATCACGCGCGAGGTCAAGAAGCGCCGTGAATCGATCGAGGCATTCCACGCCGCCGGCCGCGAAGACCTAGCCGACAAGGAGCAGTCCGAGATCGACATCCTGTCGCCCTACTTGCCAGAGCCATTGGGCGAGGAGGAGGTGCGCACGTTGGTCGTGGCCGCCATCGCCTCCTCCGGTGCGACTTCACCCCGCGACATGGGTCGCGTCATGAGCCAGCTCATGCCCACGGTCAAGGGGCGCGCTGACGGCAAGCTCGTCAGCCGCCTGGTCAATGAGGAGCTGGCCGGCGTCGCGCAGGCCGAGTAGCGCTCCACCATGTTGGCTCGCCGAGGGGTCCAGATCCTCGCCTTCACCAAGCGAGATGCTGTCCGCCTGGGGCTGATCTCCACGTTGCTGGTCGCGGGACTGACGTTCGTCCTCGCCTTCGAGGACCTCACCACCATGACGGAGGTCAGCGACGTGGTCGCGGTCTTCGGCTGGCTGCTGCTGTCGATCGTCGTGGTCACCACGCTGCTGGCGTGGCTGTGGCGTTTCCGCTCGCGGCTGTGGCATCGCAACAACGCCATCCTGCTGGTCTCACTCGCGTTGCTGACCGCAACGGCCCTCCTGGTAGCGACGGCCGATCGTGCCGTGGCGCCCTACCTGGTGCCGACGGCCGCGGTCGGGCTGTTGCTGGCGGTCCTGCTCGACGCTGGGTTAGCCAGTGTGGCGACGGCCATGGTGGCGGTCCTCGCCGGCGTCGTCACCGGATCGATGGACCTTGCTGCGTACACATTCCTGGGCGGCATCGTGGGCACCATCGTCATCGGCCGCGGGGAGCGGCTCTCGCAATTCGCGCAGGCCGGTGCGTTCATCGCCGTGACCAATGTGGCCGTGGTGCTGGCCTTCACCATCATCGTCGGCTCCGAGAACATGGAGATGACGCTGCAGCTCCTGGCCGCGGCGCTGATCTCTGCCTTTGGGGCGTCGATCGCGGCGGCCGGTACCTTTGCCCTGCTGGGCTCGGTCTTCGGCATCACCACTTCGTACCAGCTGCTGGAACTGGCCAATCCGACGCAGCCACTGCTACGACGCCTGCTGCTGGAGGCGCCCGGCACGTACCACCACTCACTGATGGTGGGTAACCTGGCCGAGCAGGCCGCCGAGGCCATCGGTGCCGATGAGCTGGTCACCCGCGTGGCTGCCTATTACCACGACGTGGGCAAATTGTACGACCCCGTGGTGTTCATCGAGAACCAGGGCGGCGGCGAGAACATCCATGACCAACTCGCACCCGAGGAATCGGCGGCCATGGTCATGGGCCATGTCGCCCGTGGTATCGACATCGCCTACCAATACAAGCTGCCCAAGGCCATCATCCCTTACATCCCGCAGCACCACGGCACCGCCCTGATGGGCTACTTCTACGCCAAGGCTCGCCAGATCGCGGCTGAGGAGTCGGGTGCGCCGGTTGGTTCTGCAGCCGCCACCGAGGCTGCGGACAAGGTCGACCAGCGACGCTTCCGCCACGCCGGACCCAAGCCGCAGACGCGTGAGGCCGCCATCCTCATGCTGGCCGACAGCGTGGAGGCGTCGGTGCGATCCCTGTCCAGCCATGAGGAGCCGGCCGTCCGCGCCATGGTCTCGCGCATCATCAGCGATCGGCTGATCGATGGCCAGTTCGACGAGTGCGACCTCACGTTGCGTGACCTCGATCGCACCCGGGAGTCGTTCATCGAGCAGCTGCTGGCCATGTACCACCGCCGCATCGCCTATCCCACCAACAAGATCGTGGAGCTGGAATCGCGCCGCTCCTTGGAGAAGAAGGGCGCTTGACGCCGCGGCTGACGTGGCGCTGACGGTCGAGGTCGTGCGGCGACCCGGTATCGCCGACATCCTGCCGAGCGATGAGTGTCAGCGTGTGCTGGAGGCCGCCGTGTTGGCTGCCGGTGCACCCGAGATGGCCACGGTGACACTGACCCTCAGCGATGACGTTGAGCTGGCATCGTTGAACGAGGCACACTTGGGCAAGGACGGGCCCACTGACGTGCTCTCGTTCCCGATGCTGCCGCCATCATCTTTCCCGCCACATCCCGGCCAGGACCCGGCTTTGCGCCAAGCCGTCGCGGTATTCCCGCTGCCACCCGGCGCGTCGCCCCACCTGGGCGACATCATCGTCTCGGTGGAGCGTGCCATCGAGCAGGCCGAGTCAGGCGCCGGTGGGCAGTCCAGCGATCGCACCTGGGCGCCGGCTGACGAGCTACGCCTGCTCATCACCCACGGCGGGCTGCACCTCTGCGGCTGGGACCATGCCGAGCCGGAGGAGGGAGCGGCCATGCGATCGCTCGAGCGGCGGCTGCTAGGGCGGCTCGCCTAGCTGGCACGGGCCGTTGGCCTGCCTCGAAGGGGCATGCGCAAACGGAACGCGGCGCCGTGTCCCGGTTCGTTCTCCGCCTCCAACCGGGCATCCTGGCGTTGCGCCAGCTGCCTCGCGATGGTCAATCCGAGGCCCGCTCCAGCGCCAGACCGCCGCGATGCGTCTCCGCGCTCGAAGGGCTCGAAGATCCGCTCTATCTCCTCGGCGCGGAGCCCAGGGCCATCGTCGACGACCGAGAACGTTGCCAACGCGGCCGAAGGCACGATGGCCAGGACCATGCGCACGGTTCCTCCGGGCGGCGAATGCCGGATGGCGTTGTCCACGAGGATGAGCAGCAATTGATCGAGGCGATCGGGGTCGGCGTTGATGACCATGCCCGACCCCCGGTCCGACGCCGACACCTCCAGGGCGATCCCGCGAGCTTCGGCGATGGCGGCCGATCGGCGAGAGATGTCCTCGAAGTAGGTGACAGGATCCAGGCTCATGATGTCCATGTGGATGGCCTCGGTCTGGGCGGAGGCAAGGGCCATGAGGTCGCCCACGAGCCGGCCCATGCGGTCGGCTTCACCCACGATGTCTTCTACCAGTGGTGCACCCCCGGCCTCGACGAGGTGCTCGCGTTCGAGGATCTCGGCCGAGGCCCGGATGATAGCGACCGGCGTTCGAAGCTCGTGGGAAGCGGCGGCCACGAAGCGCCGCTCCGTGTCGAATGCCTCGCGGATGGGGATGAGCGCGCGACGGGTGACGAACAGGGTCACCACGACGGCACCCGCGATGCCGAGCATTCCGATGATGCCGATGGCCAGGAGCAATTGGCGCTCCAGCTGATGCTGCAACGAGAGGTCGTGCCCAGCCTGCAGATAGAGCGTGGTCGTAGCGCCGGTCTCATCTTCGAGCTCATCGTCGATCTCAGCTGACCCCAGCTTGGTCGTCAACAGGCGGAGGTCGGTGTCGCCATATCGGCCGGTCCGACGGTCGGGTGCGCGCTGAGACTGTGCCAGAGCCGTCAAGTCCGGTAGTCCGTCCAGAGTGGCTGCGCTCGTGTTGCCGTAGACGTTCCCATCAGCATCCACCAGCATGACGAATGTGTCGGCGACGCCCAGGGGGCCGGTGTATTCATAGCTCTCACCGCCTTCCAGAAGCTCGTGGAGTGTCAGGTCATCGGCAGCAGCTGCATCGAGGGCGCGGTCGGCCAATTCGCGCATCAACGCGATGGCCGTCGCGGCGGTCGTCACCCCGACGATCACCACCAGCGCGGTCACCATCAGCAGGGTCACGCTGGCGATTTGTCGCCGCGCGCGCCACAGCAGCGCCGACGCCGGGTCGCGTGGTGGACGCAGCCAACTCACGTGCTGACGTCGATGCGCAGGGAGTAGCCCACCCCGCGCACCGTTCGGAGGGCGTCCCGGCGACCGAGGACGTCCAGCTTGCGGCGCAGGTAGTGCACGTAGAGGTCGACGACGTTGCTGTAGACATCCGGCTCGGCACCCCAGACGGCGTCGAGGATCTGCTGTCGCGTGACCACCGTTCCCTCGTGGCGGACCAGGTAGGTGAGCAGGGCGAACTCACGTGCCGATAGGTCCTCGCGGTGGTCCCCCACCGAGACGGTGATCCGCGTGGGGTCGAGCACCAGGTCGCCGGCCACCAGCGTCTCGCTGGGCCGGGCTGGGCTGCGACGTGCGAGTGCGCGGATGCGCGCCAGCAACTCATTGAAGGCGAAGGGCTTGGCGAGGTAGTCGTCGGCGCCGCTGTCCAGACCCTCCACACGATGATCGAGGCCACCCAGCGCCGTCAGCATGAGCACGGGCGTGCCGATGCCGCGGGAACGGAGCAGACGCACGACCTCGATGCCATCAAGGTCCGGCAGCATGCGGTCCAGCAGGATGACGTCGTAGTCATGCTCGGCAGCCAGCGCCAACGCTCCGACGCCGTCTTCGGCCACATCCGTGGAGTACCGCTCTGCCGTCAGCACGCGGTCGATGGCCCGAGCGATCTTCACTTCGTCTTCGACGACCAGCACACGCATCCCTGCATCCTCGCTGTCGCGACGTGATTGCGCAATGGTGCGAGGCAGCCTGTCGCGCTTTCTTTGAGAACTCACACCTGCGGCACATGGCGGCGCAACTGGCTCATCTGAGACTCATCCCCATTCGACCCGTCATCCCGGAGGCTCCCGATGCCCCAGCGTCTTGCTCTTGTCGTCGCCACTGTGGCGGCCACCATCGTCCTGACCATCGGTTTGGTCGTGGCCGGCTTCGCGCCTGTTCCCGGTTCGGGTGGGATCCAGTCTGCAGCCGTGGCCTTGGACGGCGACCTGGCTACCGATGGCAGAGCGGACCCCGAACTCACCAATGAGGCGCCGCTGGAGCCTGAGGTCGTGTACGTCAAGCCGGCCCCCACGCCTCAGACCATCGTGCTGAAGAAGCAGGCCCCTGCGGCCAAGGCAGCCTCTTCTGGCTCGCGGACGACGGTCGTTCGGCGAGTGCCGAGCCAGGGTGACGACGAGCACGATGAGGGGCGCGAGCACGCGCTTGAAGATGCTGCCGAGCGACGCGAGCACGCTGCTGAGCAGAAGGCCGAGCGGGCCAAGGAACAGCGTGAGAACGAGCGCGAGGACGACGATTGATGACACCCTCCGATCCGCCCGCTGGGGCCGGGGCCCCGCCGGGGGCACGAACGCCCGGAGCCGGTCGGGGTCGGCCGTCTCCGACCGCAGCCCGCATGATGGTCGGCGCCGGTGCCCTCGCCGCGGTGACCGTGATCGGAGCCGGCCTGGTGCGTTTCCCGCTGTCCACTGATGCGGCGGCCCCGGCGCCGCCTGAGCCAAAGGTCGAGCGTGTCCGGCAGAAGGTCGATCGTCCCGTCCAGTACGTACGACTCAAACCCGGACAGAAGGCACCCAAGGGCGCGCGCGTCATCCGCGAGGCGGCCCCCACACCGCGGATCGTGGTGCAGCGCGTGTCGCCTCCGACCGTCAGTAGCCCCAGCAGCAGGAGCAGCGTGCGGGTCGTGACCCGGACGCGCCAGTCGGGGTGACCACGATCGCCCCCGACGCCACGGTCACCAGGGTGGGGCTCGTTGAACGGTCGATGCGGTTCGCGGCCATGGGCGGATGGGTCACGATGCGTGTCGCGGGGCCACCTGGCTCGGAGCGCATGGCCGAGCGCGATCTGCGGCTGGCGGCGGGTCGCATCCAGAATTGGGCGAGCCGACTCACCCGCTTCGATGCTGGTTCAGAGCTCAGGCGACTCAATGATGATCCGCGCGCCGAGGTGCTGGTGGGTCCGACCATGGGCACCCTGCTGGAGCGTTCGCGAGAGATGTCCCGACTCACCAGTGGACTGGTCGACATCACCTTGCTCGACGCCAGGCTGTCGGCCGAATCCGGTGATCCGTTCACTTCGGTCGCCGGCAGTTGGTCCGTCGCCCGGTCCGGTCGCCGTCATCGCCTAGAACGGGTGCTGAACGCGGCCTTTGACCTCGATGGCGTGGGTAAGGGCTGGATCGCTGACCGAGCGCTGGCGCTCTTGGGCCGCTATCCGATCGCGATGGTGGATGCTGATGGTGACGTAGCCTGGCGCCGGGAAGCGAACGGCGGCCCGCCGTCCGATTGGGCCGTCGCCATCGCAGACCCGCGCACGAGCACGACGGATCTGGCCGTCATCTCGCCGACGTCGGACGCCGCCAGCGTCCTCGGCATCGCCACGTCCGGCACGAGCGTGCATCGTTGGCAGCGAGACGCGGGCTGGGCGCACCATCTCATCGACCCGCGCACCGGGTGCCCCGCTGAGACCGACGTCGTCCAGGCCACGGTCGTGGCGGGCGACGCCTTGACCGCTGAGGCACTCGCCAAGGCCGTGGTCATCAGCGGCTCGGACGCCGGCCTGCGGTTGCTCGAGCACGCCAGGGCAGACGCTGCGTTCCTGCTGCTGGAGCGTGGCGAGCTCATCGCCCCGGAGGGTGCAGACAGGTGGTTGGTCTAGATGTACCAAGGCATGCACGCATGGACTCGTCCGCTGCGCTGGGGGCTGTTCCTCGGCATCGTCGCCATCGTGCTCGCCGGCACCGGTGGCTCGGCAGCTGCGTCGGTCGGTCGTTGGCTAGGCGAGGAGTACGAGCGCCTGCCCTGGTACGTGACGCGGATCAGTGCGCTGCTGGCGTATCTCGCGCTCACCGGCTCGGTGGTCTATGGGTTGCTACTCTCGACCAAGATCCTTGATCGCATCGCCCATCGCGCAGTCTCGTTCACGCTGCACCAGGACCTTTCGTCGATCGGTCTGGCACTCGCGCTCGTCCATGTCGCAGTCCTGATGATCGACCGCAGCGTGCCCTATAGCCCCCTGGAGGTGCTCATCCCGTTCAGTGGTCCGTATCGGCCGCTCTGGGTCGGCATCGGACAGATCACGCTGGCCATCACGCTGCTGGTGCTGTTGAGCTTCTACGTGAAGAAGCGCATCGGTGCCCCAGCTTGGCGACGTGTGCACTACCTGTCATTCCTGGCGTTCCTGGGCGCTACGGTCCACGGGCTCATGGCTGGCTCGGACACACAGGCCGCCTGGGTCTTCCTGGGTTACCTGGTGATGACGACCATCGTGGTGTTCCTGTTCGTGTATCGCATCGTGTTGTCGGTGGTGGCCAAGCGGTCCGCAGCATCTCCCCCGCCAGCAGCGCCAGCTCAGGCACGTCCCGACCACATGTTGGAGCCACGCGCCAGCGCTCGCTGACTCGCTCCCGAGTACCATCGGCAGCACGACCGCGCCCGATCCGAGTCGGGTGGCGGTCCGTCGGCATGCCCCGATGAGGCGAATGCCCAGATGAGGCGAGGGGACGCAGTGAAGAAGATCGTGGTGGGCCTGGGTAACCCCGGCTCACGCTACGAGAAGACCCGCCACAACATCGGCTGGATGGTGCTGGATCGTCTGGCCGATCGCGTCGGCGCATCCGGTCGCGCCAAGGCCAAGGATGCGGCTGCCACGGTGCGCAGCTACCTCGGTGACGACGAGCTCATCCTGGTCAAGCCGATGACCTACATGAACGCGTCGGGCGAGGCCGTGCGCAAGGTGCTGGCACGGGAGCGAGCGCCGCTGCCGGACGTCCTCGTGGTCGTCGACGATATGTCGCTGCCCTTCGGCAAGTTGCGTCTCAAGGCGCGTGGCAGCGCCGGGGGCCACAACGGGTTGCGCTCGATCATCGGCGAGATGGGCACCGAGTCCTTCGCACGGCTGCGCGTCGGCATCGGGGCGCCACAGGGTGCGGCCATCCAGCACGTTCTGGGCGACTTCGAGCACGCCGAGCAACGGCACCTCGATGTGGTCCTCGATGCTGCGGCCGATGCGGTCGAGCGGTGGGCCACCGACGGGCCGGACGCTGCCGCCAGCCGTTGGAACGGCTGGGAGCCTGAGCTCGAGACCAGCGCTGACGACACGGAGGCCGAGGAGGTGCACGCCGGCGCCGCGAACGCCGACGACGCTGAGGTCGTGGCGCAGGAACGACAGCCCGATGCGGAGGGCGTGGTCCGCACCAAGACCGGCTGGCGCAAGCTGCTGCCGGAGATCCTCACCAGTCACGACAAGGGCCGCACTCGGTGACCGACGCCTTCCGGCGAACGCAGCGGCGCCGCCGCAAGGACCAGGCTGGTGTCCCGACACCACGTCATCGCGTTCCCGACCTGTCGCCACTCGCCGGCCTCTTGGCGCGCACGGGCGAACTGCAGGCACTCGTCGAACGCTATCGCACCGCGGCCGGCGGACGGGTCGGCCGTGACCTGCGCCACGTGACCTACGCTGGCGTGCCCCACGGCGCCAAGACATTCCTGGCGGCCGCCCTCAGCGTCGCGTCCGGTGAACGGCTGGTGTGGATCTCCCGCGACGCCGAGATCGCCGACCGCGTCGCTGAGGAGCTGTCAGCCTGGCTGGGTGGCAGTGAGCAGGTGGTCACGCTGGAGCCGCGGACGGCCCTCGCCTACGAGCGCTCCGAGCTGGTGCGTGATGAATCGGCTGCCCGAGTGGCCGCGCTGGCCGCCTGGCGCTCCGAAGACGGCGCGGCGCGCATCCTGGTCAGCAGCGTGCAGGCGCTGTTCCAGCGCACGCTCGCGCCCGACGACATCCCGACCGATCCGCTCACGCTCCTGTCCGGGCTGCGCCTCGGCCCGGACCGTGTCGTGGGCGCGCTCGTTGCCCTGGGCTATGAGCACGTGCCCGAGGTCGGTGGCCGGGGCGAATTCGCACGACGTGGCGGCATCGTCGATGTCTTCCCGGCTGGGCAGCCGATGCCGGTGCGGGTGGAGTGGTTCGGCGACGAGGTCGATTCGCTGCGAGCCTTCGACCCAGCCGACCAGCGAGGGCGCGGTTCAGTGGAGTCCGCCGTGCTGCTGCCGGCATCAGAGTTCATCCTCGGCGCCGATGCCTGCACGGTGCTCATCGAGCATATGGGTCGTTCGGCGGCTCGACTGCCTGAGGGCCTGCAGGCTGACTTGGAGCGGTTCGACAGCGGCGTCCTGGGCGATGCTGCCGAACTGTGGGGCGGCTATCTTGCGCCCAGCACTGCCATCGACCATCTCGGCCAAGCCGTTTGGCTCATCGACGAGCCCGACGAGGTCATCAACGTGGCCGAGTTCCTGCAGTCGCAGGCCGACGAGCGACGCGGTGAGCTGGAGCGGGCAGGGGAGATCCCGGCCCGTTGGGCATCGGCGTATCCGACCGCGCGCGAATGGAAGTCGGCCCTGCACGAGGCGTCCACGCTGGAGCTGACCTGGGAGCCGGAGGCCGCTGGTGCTCCACCCGGTGGCAACCCGTTCGGCTGGCGTGAGCCCAGCGTGCCGCCGGCTGCCATCGGCGACCTGGCTGCCACCGTCCGGCGCTGGCGTGGCGAAGGGGCCCGCGTGGTGCTGGCGTCCGACCAATCGATGCGCCTGGCCGAGATCCTGGAGGCGGATGGCATGGGCGCCGCCCCGTTGCACGCGCTGCACGAACCCGTGCCGCGGGGCGGCCTCACGCTCATCGAGCGCAGCCTCAATGGTGGGTTCGCCGACGGCCCCGATGGGCTTGTCCTGGTCACCGACCGCGAGCTTTTCGGCACGGTCCGTGTGCGACGTCCACGCGCCATGCGGCGAGTGGTGCCACGCGACCTGCTGGAGCGCCTGGAACCCGGCGACACGGTCGTCCACGTGGACCATGGCGTGGCCCGGTATGAGGGATTGGTGCGCCGCGCCGCAGGCGGAAAGGGCTCCGAGGAGCGCGATTTCCTGGAGCTGCATTTTGCCGAGAAGGGCTTCATCTGGGTGCCGGTCGAGCAGATCGAGCGGATCTCGCGCTATGCCGGCGGCGACCACCCGCAGCTCAGCAAGCTTGGTGGCGGCGAGTGGCAGCGCGCACGCAGCCGAGTCAAGAAGGCGGTCGGCGACCTCGCCCGTGACCTGCTCCGTCTTTATGCCGACCGCGCCAAGGCCCAGGGCCGTTCGTTCGACGACGACACGCCCTGGCAGTCGGAGATGGAGGCCGCCTTCCCGTACGAGGAGACACCCGACCAGCTCCGCGCGGCCATCGAGGTGAAGGCCGATCTGGAGCGCGATACGCCCATGGACCGCCTGGTGGTCGGTGACGTCGGCTATGGCAAGACAGAGGTGGCACTGCGGGCAGCCTTCAAGGCCATCCAGGCCGGAACGCAGGTGGCGGTCCTGGTACCGACGACGATCCTGGCTGCGCAGCACCTGCTCACCTTCAGCCAGCGCTTCGCTGCCTATCCCGTGACGGTCCGCTCGCTGAGTCGGTTCGTGTCGAAGCGTGAGCAGCAGGACACGCTGGCCGGTCTTGAGGCCGGGACCGTGGACGTGGTCATCGGGACGCATCGACTGCTCAGCCGTGACATCCATTTCAAGGACCTGGGACTGGTGGTGGTGGACGAGGAGCAGCGTTTCGGGGTCACGCATAAGGAACGACTCAAGCAGCTCAAGACTGAGGTGCACGTGCTGACGCTGTCGGCCACACCCATCCCGCGCACGCTCAACCTGGCCCTCGTCGGCGTGCGGGACATGAGCGTCATCGAGACACCACCAGAGGACCGCCTGCCCATCCAGACACGTGTGGCAGAGGCGTCGGCTGCACTGGTACGCGACGCCATCCTGCGCGAGCTCGACCGTGGCGGCCAGGTGTTCTACGTGCACAACCGCGTCGAGACCATCGACGCGCAAGCCGAGCAGCTTCGCCGGCTGCTGCCCAGTGCGCGCATCGTGGTCGGTCACGGGCAGATGCCGGAGGGTGTGCTGGAGAAGGTGATGCTGGCCTTCGCGACCGGTGAGTACGACGTGCTGGTCAGCACCACTATCATCGAATCGGGCCTGGACATCCCCAACGCCAACACCATCATCATCGACCGCGCCGATGCGCTGGGCCTGGCGCAGCTCTACCAGCTCCGTGGTCGCGTGGGTCGTTCATCCCGGCGCGCCTACGCGTACCTGCTGTACCGGCGAAAGGCGGCACTCTCGGATGTCGCCCGCAAGCGGTTGGCCGCCATCTTCAATGCTTCCGAACTGGGGGCCGGGTTCCAGATCGCGCTGTCCGACCTGGAGATCCGCGGTGCCGGCAACATCCTTGGTGCTGAACAGCACGGGCATATGGCCGCGGTCGGCTTCGACCTCTACACCCGCATGCTGGCCGAGGCGGTCGAGGAGGAGAAGGCGCAGCTTGAGGGTCGCGAGGCCCGCACGGCACGCAGCCAGGCCAAGATCGACCTGCCGGTCGATGCTTTTCTGCCCGACGACTATGTGCCCGAGGAGCCGCAGAAGCTGGAGCTCTATCGGCGACTTGGTCGTGTCGTCAGCGACGACGGACTCAGCGAGATCCAGGCTGAGCTGCTGGATCGGTACGGGGTCATGCCGCCGCCGGTCGAGCGCCTGCTGGGCGTGTCGCGCCTGCGCTACCGCGCCGAGGAGGCCGGGCTGCTGCAGGTCTCACGCGAGGATGGTCAGCTGGTGCTGCGGTTCGGGCCGGACTGGTCACGTGCCGACACCATGCGCGCGCTGGCGCCACAGGCGGTGGATGATCCACTTCGAGCGCTGCAGGGGCACATCCGCTATGCCTCGAACCAGGTGCGTGTGCGAGTCCCGACCGATGGCGAGCGCGCCTGGCGCCTGACCCAGGCGATGGTGGACCGCCTGGCGAGGGAGGCTCGAGCCGCCGGAACGTAGGGTGGCGGTGACCCGGATAGGGCCGGTGACCCCGATTGGCCAGCCTTGATCAGATGCACGATCTCGACCGGCCGGGCCCCTGGATCGTCGGTCTCTTGCATCGAACGCAAGGACATGACAGTCCTTCTCATCAGTTGCAAGGAACCGGCAAGTTCGGGCGGCACCTCGTCGAGATGTTGCAGCCAATGCAGCTCGCGGCTACCGCAAGGCAGCGTCGAGCCGGTAGTAAGCGGCTAGCTGTGGAGGCCGAGGTCGTCCATCAGCGCAGCGAACGCCCGCTAGATCCCGACGTTCTGGGGCATGCTCAGCATGAACGCGAGACCTCCCAGGAACAGCAGCACCGCGAAGAGCAGCATCATCAGGCGCGTGCCGCGGCCCTTGAGCTTCGTGCCGACACCAGCGAAGAAGAGCACCGAGGCCATGATCACCGCGACCAGCACGAAGTTGTCACCAGTCTGGTTGGCATCCCGGGCCTGCGCGGCAAGTTCGTCTGCCTCCGAGTTCAACTCCTTCGCCAGGCGTTCGGCCGCCGGCTCGTACTCGGAGAGCGCGAACGGCGTGCCGGGCGGAATCCCCCCGGCCGGGACTTGTGCCACCCAGGCGTCGAATGCGGGGACGAATTCCTCCCGGAAGCGATCCTCCAAGAACGTGGCACCGACGGTGTCACCTTCTTGTCGATGCTCCAGGTAGCTGATCCAGAGCATCACGTCGATCTGCACCTGCGTGCCATAGAGGCCGTTCTGTTGCGTGGCCTCCGTACGTTTGGCCGCGGCCGCGCTGTAGGCATTGGCCTGGACGCCACCCCAGCGGGTGGACTGGTAGGCAGACCAGGCGGCCATGACTGTGGCCAGCGCCAACAAGAACGCTGCCACGAGCTCGATCCAGTCGGTCCGATTGAAGCGCTCCCGGGCGATGGCATCGAGGCGGTCATCGAAGGGCAGGATGGCGTCCGACTGGGACTCTCCTGGAACGGGCGACGCGATGCCATCGTCTGACTTGGGGGCGTATGGTTCGGTGTCCAAGCCTGTCCCTTTCTTCCTCACGCGGTAGCCGCTGCACGTTAGCAGGCCGCAGGCACGCTAGATTCATCGCATGCCCCACCATCCTGACACCATCGACGGCCTGCAAGCCGCGTTCCATGATCTCGACTACGTGGCTGACCGAGCCCTTGTCACTTCGGTCTTCCTGGGCTTGCGGCTGGGTCGCCCGCTGCTGCTCGAAGGGGAGGCCGGCGTGGGCAAGACGGAGCTAGCCAAGGTCCTCGCCGCCACCCTGGGCGCCCGGCTCATCCGTTTGCAGTGTTATGAGGGCCTGGACGTCAACACTGCGGTCTACGAGTGGAACTATCCACGGCAGATGCTGGAGATCCGGCTGCTGGAGGCGCAGGGCAAGCTGGACGACGCTCGGGCACACGACATCTTCGCTCCGAGGTTCCTGCTGAAGCGGCCATTGCTGCAGGCGCTGGAGGCCGATGAGGGCGTGCCACCGGTGCTGCTCATCGATGAGATCGACCGTGCCGACGAGGAGTTCGAGGCCTTCCTGCTGGAGATCCTCTCCGACTTCCAGGTGACCATCCCTGAAGTGGGGACGGTGCGGGCTGAGCAGCCACCGCGGGTGGTGCTGACGTCGAACCGCACGCGGGAGGTCCACGATGCGCTGAAGCGTCGCTGCCTCTACCACTGGATCGACTATCCGGACGCCGCGCGTGAGTACGAGATCGTGCTGGCGCGAGTGCCTGAGACGCCCGAGCGGCTGGCCGCGGCCATCGTCGCCTTCGTGCAGCGCCTGCGCGCGGGCCATCTGACCAAGGTGCCCGGCGTGGCGGAGACCATCGACTGGGCCGCCGCCCTGCTGGCCCTGGGCGCCGGCCGGCTCACCGCGGACGTCGTCGATGATACGCTCGGCGTGGTGCTGAAGTATGAAGAGGATGTGCGTGCCATCCGGGGAGCGACTGCTGCGGCCTACCTCGCAGAGACCGCCTCTGAGGTAGCCTGACGCCTTGACCGGAGCGAGCACAGCAGTCGCCGGCGTCTCGGGTCGCGCCTTCTTCTGGAATGCGCTGCTGTTCACGCGTGCCTTGCGTACGGGCGGCATCACCACCGACATCGGCGCCGCCATCGACTATTCGCGCGCACTGACGCTCATCGACATCGGCGATCGTGAACAGGTGCGCGCCGCCGGTCTCGCCATCTTCGTCCGACGCCGTGATGAGGTGCCGATCTACGACGAGATCTTCGCGCGCTTCTGGCAACGCTATGAGCTGACCATCGACCCGATGGCCCCGGACTTGCAGATCGAGGCCGGGGCAGGGGCGCACGAGCAGGCGGGCCAGGTCGAAGCCGCTGGGGCCGACGGTGCGGACGAGGTGGCGGGTGTCGCGAGCGATGCCGACGCAGCCGATAGCGATGGAACCACGCTTGACGAGGAGGCCGCCGCCTCGCTCTCCTGGAGCGAGCGTGAGCGACTGCTGCATAAGCCCTTCGACCGCATGAGTCCCGACGAGCTGCGTGACGCTGAGCGCTTGGTCGACCAGGTGCGGCCACGACTGGAGATGCGCCGTGCGCGACGGCAGGAGTTGCACCGCCATGGCAGGCAGGTGGCGACGCGGCAGATGTTCCGGGCCAACCTGCAGAACGGCGGCGACCTCGTCGAGTGGCTGTGGCGCCGCCCCGCGATGCGGCCGCGCTCCATCACCGTCATCTGTGACGTCAGTGGCTCCATGGAGCGCCATTCACGCCTGCTCATCCGCTTCGCCATGGCCCTGCATCGCGTGTCGGCCGTGCGCACCGAAGCCTTCGTCTTCGGCACGCACCTCACACGCGTGACCCACGAGCTGACGGGGCGTGATCCGGACGTCGGATTGTCGCGGGTCACCGCAGCTGTGTCCGACTGGTCGGGTGGGACTCGCATCGGTGAATCACTGCGGCAATTCAACCGCGGCTGGGCGCGCCGGACGCTGCGCTCCAGTGGCGTCGTCATCGTGGTGTCGGACGGCTGGGACCGTGGTGACCCGGGTCTGGTGCGATCGGAGATGTCCCGACTGCAGCGCAGCTGTCACCGCCTGATCTGGCTGGATCCGCTGGCCGGCACCGAGTACTATCAGCCACTCGCCGGTGGTATGGCTGCCGCCTACCCCTTCATCGATGACCTGGTGGCGGTCAACGACCTGGCCTCACTGCAGCGCCTGGGCGAGCTGCTGGCGGAGATGGCCGACCATCGCAGTCGGAGGCCCGACCGCAATGGCCAGCCACGAGTGCACCGCCACCCCGGAGCGACCTCGCCCCGTATCGGAGTCGTGGCATGAACGAGCTGTTGCCGGTCCTGGAGAGCTGGTTCGCCGATGGTGTGGCGGTTGCCCGGGCCGTGGTGATCCGGACCTACGGCTCCTCGCCCCGCCGAGAGGGAGCGGTGATGCTGCTGGCCGCCGACGGCCGCATCGAAGGCTCGGTCAGCGGTGGCTGCGTCGAAGGGGCAACGGCTGACCGCATGGCCGAGGCACGCCAGACCGGTGAGCAGCGCGTGGTGCGCTTCGGCGTCAGCGACGCGCAGGCTTGGGAGGTGGGGCTCGCGTGTGGTGGGACGATCGATGTGCTCGTACAGCCGGCCGTCCCGTCAGCAGCCATCGATGCCGCCAGGGCCACCGCCGTCGGGCGCGACAGCGGGCGGGTGGTAGTGACCGTACTGCCCCACGGCTCTCCCGAACCCATCTCAGGCCCATCGCTTCTGGGTCCGTCGGCGCCCTCCAGCGCGACGCTCGTCGTGTACCAGGACGGCCGACTCGATGGCACACTTGGTGATGATGGTGCGGATGGCGCCCTGATCGAGGCCAGCCTCGCGGCGCTGTCCCGTGGGACCTCGCGCGTGTTCGAGTTGACTGGACGGCAGTTGTTCCTTGAAGTCTTCCCCGTGCGTCCGCGGCTGGTCATCGTGGGGGCGGTGGCTGTTGGCGCTGCGCTGGTCCGGCTCGCTCGCGAGCTAGGCTACGAAACGGTGGTCATCGACGGCCGCCGAGCCTTCGCCACGCGGGAACGGTTCCCCGATGTGGACCAGCTCATCGAGGGCTGGCCCGACGAGGTCGCCGACACCATCGACCTCGGCCCTCTCGATGCGCTGGTGGTGCTGAGCCATGATCCCAAGTTCGATGACCCCGCGGTGCGCGTGGGACTGGAACGCGGGTGTCGCTACGTCGGGGCGATCGGTAGTCGCAAGACCCAACGCGAGCGTCGCGAGCGGCTGATAGCAGGCGGCCTGAGTGAGGCACAGCTCGATCGGGTGCGAGGCCCCATCGGGCTTGACCTGGGCGGGCGGGCGCCGGCAGAGACGGCCGTGGCGATCATGGCTGAGATCTTGGCTGCTCGCTACGGATCGAGTGCGCGACCGATGCATGACGTGACAGCAGAGCGAGCCGCTCTCAGCTGAACTACTCGCGAACTGCAGGCGGCGCATCCGACCTTCGTGAGGTGTGGCTGCGGTGCCGTCGTGCCCATCATCCGCGTTTGCTTGCCACGCACGTGTGCGACCGAAACGCAGCGCAGTCGGTCGGTCGTTTACCTCGCGGTCCGCATTTCAGTCTGAGGTCGCGACGCCTTGTCTTCTCACCGGCCCTGGACGTGACCTCCATGGGCCGTGCGCTAGACTCTGGAGCGCCCACCACCAGCCACTTGATGACGGGAGTCTCCTGCCGTGTCCGCCGACTCGCTACGGGCCAAGATCCGCGAAGTCCCCGATTTTCCCAAGCCTGGGATCCTCTTCTACGACATCACCACTCTGCTCAACGACGCCGAGGCATTCCACGAGGCCATCGAGCTCATGAGCGCGCCACTGAAAGACGAGCAGATCGACATCGTCGTCGGCATGGAGTCCCGGGGGTTCATCTTCAGTGCGCCGATGGCCCTTCACCTGGGTGCCGGCTTCGTGCCGGTGCGCAAGCTGGGCAAGCTGCCGGCCGAGACCATCAGCGTCGAGTACGAACTCGAATACGGCACCAACACACTCGAAGTGCACCGTGACGCCATCCGCCCCGACCAGCGCGTCCTCATCGTGGATGACCTGCTCGCGACTGGCGGCACGGTCCTTGGCACGATCGAGCTGATCAAGCAGCTGAAGGGCCAGATCGTGGGCCTGTCGTTCCTCGTCGAGCTCGGGTTCCTGAAGGGCCGTGAGCGCCTGCATGACTACCAGATCAACAGCGTCATCGGGTACTGAGACGCCCGAGCCGGCCGACGCCGAGGACGTGGAGTCGGTGGCGCCCGAGGACGCGAGCCAGTCAGGAGGTACTGCCCGAACGTCGAGCATTACTGCCGGAATGCCGGCGAGGACTGAGCATGATCCTGCTCGCCGTGCCTTCTTCTTCGAATTCGGCAAGCAGGCGGTAACGGCGGTCGGTCAAGTGGCGGGCATGGCCGACTTGGTCGGTCGCACTACCGGGGGGATGGCAAGCCTGCTTGGTCTCGATCCAGAGCCGCCACCGCCGAGCGCCCCCGCGTTCGCGCGCTCCGGTCGCGCTGCCGTCGTCAGCGCGGCGCCACCGGCTGCAGACGGCGCATTCCGCAGCGCCTATCGTCTGGACGGCGACGACTTGGTGCTCCTGGACCAGCGCGGCATCCCCGCGGAACTCCAGGAGGTGGTTGCCAAGCGCGGGAGCGATGTCGCCTACTACTTGCGGCTGGGTGTGGCTCGCGGAGGCCTGCTGATGGCACAGGTGGCCGCGTATGGCCTCGCCTTGACGGCCCGCGAGCGAGCCACGCAGCCCCGCGATCAACGTGATGTGGAACTTGAGCGGACGATGCGCGCACTCGTCGATGCGCGACCCTCGGCGCGATCGGTAGCCTGGTCGATGGAGCGTATGCGTGCCGCTGCAGCCGGCCTCGACCATGGCGCCGTCGCCTCCGACGAGGGTGTCGCCACCGACAGCGATACCATCAGCGACGGCGAGCCCGCCAGCGCCGACGACGGTGACGGTGACCGCTTGGCCGAAGCGCTTCTTGCTGAAGCCGATGCCATCGCCACCGACGCCGGGGCGTGGAATGCGGCCATCGCGGCCGTGCTGTGTGAGCAGCTGGCAGCGCTGCATGATGGCCCGCTGGTGGTGCTGCTCCACGGCAGCCACGGTGGTCTGGCCGGCGGTGTCGTCGGCAGCGGGCTCCCTGCACTGCAGCGACTGCGTGCCGAGGGGCGCTCCATCCGCGTCTACGTGGCCGAGGGTCGGCCCTTCATGGATGGCGCACGCCTCGCCAGCTGGGAGTTGCGCCAGGCAGGGATCGAGCACAAGGTCATCGCTGACAATGCCGTGGCCTGGCTGCTCCAACGCGAGCCGGTCGATGCGGTCCTCATCGGCGCCGAGTGGATCGCCACCAACGGTGATACCGGCGCACTCGTCGGCAGTCGCGCCATCGCGCAGCTCGCGGCGGCCAGCACGACGCGCCTCATCGTGACCGGTGTGAGTGCTCTCCGGGATTCCTCGACGCCCGACGGTGCCGCCATCCCCGAGGAGTTGCGGCCGGCCCGTGACCTGGTCGCCTTTCTCGCGGATGTGCCGATCCGCAGCTCTGACGCACTGGTGCCGGCGGCCGATGTCATCCCCGCTGATGCCATCAGCATGCTGGTCACCGAACGTGGCGCCACCACCCCCGGGGGGCTCGCCTGATGGCGAGCGGGATCCGTGATGGCGTGGCCGCCGAACGCCGCCTGGAGGTCCGTTCTACGCGGGATCTCGACCTGTTGCATCAGTTCCTCGACCGTGACCGCCTGTTCGCAGCCTATGCCATTGCCGATACCGACGCCAGCGAGTTCGCACGCACCCGCTGGGGCATCGCCTTCGAGGACGGCGCACCGGTGGCGGTGGTCATGGAATACCGTGGCCTATCACCCCAGCCACTCTTCGTGATGGGCGACACGGCCGGTGTCGGCGCCATCCTGCGCGATGTCATCCGCCCCCGTATCGCCTATCTGGCGGCCAAACCGGAGGTCGTGCCCGCGGTGCGTGAGCGCTATCGAGTGGAGGAGGCCGCACCTATGGTGCGCATGGCTGTCGACCGGGCCTCATTTCGGCCCGTGCTCGGTGACGCGGTGCGCCTCGACCAGGGCGACACGCAGCACCTCAACCGTCTCTATCAGCTAGGCCCCAACGCCTCGCTGCCGAAGGACGCGGTGGCGGCGGGGATCTACTACGGTGCGCGGCGCGGCACCCGCCTCATCGCTGCCGCGGGCACCCACGTCATCAGCCCCAGCTACGGCATCGCGGCAGTCGGCAACGTCTACACCGATCGGGAGCATCGAGGCCAGGGCCTGGCCAAGGTCGTGACCAGCGCCGTCACCTCCGAGCTGTTGCAGTCGGTCGAGACGGTGGTGCTGAACGTGCGCGCTGACAACCCGCCCGCGCTGGCGGCCTATCGGGCGCTCGGCTATCGCGAGCACACCCACTTCGAGGAGCGCCTCGTTCACCGCCGAACGTCGCTGTGGGATAGCATCGTGGAGCCCGTCCGGGCCTACGTATCCGATCTGTGGAGGAATGGATGACCCAAGCTCCCGCGCCCCGAGACCCGATGCAGACCACCTCCGGTGACGCCACGACTGGCCAGACCGCGTCCTATCCGCCCCACGATGTCGCCGACTTCGGACTCGTGGCTGAAGGTGTCCGTCGTATCGAGTGGGCAGAACGGGAGATGCCGGTCCTTCGGCTCATCCGCGAACGCTTCGACCAGGAGAAGCCGCTGGCCGGCCTGCGCATCGGCGCCTGCCTCCACGTCACCACCGAGACGGCCAACCTGATGCGGACGTTGAAGGCCGGCGGCGCCGAGGTGACGCTGGTGGCTTCCAATCCGCTCTCCACCAAGGACGACGTGGCCGCGGCACTGGTGGCGCACTACGGCATCAGTTGCTACGCCATCCGCGGCGAGGACAACGAGACCTACTACCGACATCTCAACGCGGCTGCCGACACGCACCCGCACATCACCATGGACGACGGCTGCGACCTGGTCGCGCTGCTGCACCAGCAACGCCCCGGGCAGCTCCCCGAGGTCCTGGCGGGCACCGAGGAGACCACCACCGGAGTCATCCGCCTGAAGGCCATGGCGGCGGACGGGGCGCTGGCGTTCCCCGTGGTGGCCGTCAACGAGGCACAGACCAAACACCTCTTCGACAATCGCTACGGCACCGGCCAGTCGACCGTCGACGGCATCATCCGCGCAACCAACATCCTGTTGGCGGGCCGGCGCTGCGTCGTGGCCGGCTACGGCTGGGTCGGGCGCGGCATCGCCAGTCGCCTGAGTGGGATGGGTGCCCGTGTGACTGTGGTGGAGGTCGATCCGGTGCGCGCCATCGAGGCACTCATGGATGGCCACCAAGTCATGACAGCCGGTGACTCGGCAAGCTGGGGTGAGGTCTTCGTCACTGCCACCGGCAACCTCAACGTCTTCCGTGAGGAGCACTTCCGCGTCATGCAGGACGGCGCCATCCTGGCCAACAGCGGCCACTTCGACGCCGAGCTGGAGCTGGCGGCACTGGAGCGTCTGGCCGAGGGCCATGTGCGAGAGGTCCGCGAGAATGTCCGCGAGTACGACCTGGGCGAGAAGAAGCTCTACCTGCTGGCGGAGGGCCGGCTGGTCAACCTCGGTGCTGCGGAGGGGCACCCAGCGGCGGTGATGGACATGAGCTTCGCGGGTCAGGCGCTCTCAGTGGAGTTCGTGGCCGCGAACCACGCGTCGCTCGACGACACGGTCCATGTGGTCCCGGCTGATATCGATGCTGAGATCGCGCGCCTCAAGCTGGAGGCTCGCGGCATCTTCATCGAAGGCATGACCGAGGAGCAGATCAGGTACTCCAACTCCTGGGATCAGGGCACCTGATCGTCGGGGCCAAGCAGCAAGTCTAGAACGGACGCAGCAGTGAGGCGAGGCTGCCGCCTGAGGCGGCACGCTGCGTGGATTCAAGCAACTCCAAGCCACCGGCCCATTCAGTTGGGTGCTGGCGCCGCAACCGCTTCTCCTCGTTGACCATGATGGTCCACAGCTTGGGGTAGTGGTCGCGCAGGTATTCGCTAGAGCGATAGCGCACCACGAATTCGTTGACGAATGCCGCGTAGCGCGTGACCGGATCCATCTCCGCGGCGAGCGTCTCGAAGTCGTGCTCGTAACCGGCGGCGGCACGAAATCGGCCGAAGAATCCGCCCACGCTGTGTGCCCCCGTGTCCCAGCCCTGGGAGTGGCCGCCGCGCCGCAGCAGCGGGGCCGGCGACTCGAAGACACAGATGACCTCACCGTCGACACGCTCCGCCCGCAGCGTCCCCCCGAAGGTGAGGTAGCGATTGGCGACGCCCTTGCGGTCGACCACGGAGATCATGCCCCAGCTGAACTCGATCTGACGCGGCATGCGACTGGCGAAGGTGATGGTCTCGCGCACGCCGTGGCCCTTGGGACCGGTGATCCAGTATTCGGCCAGCTCAGGGTCGTAGTGGCGGAGCGTCGGCTTGGCTCGGATGGCCACCAGCAGGTAGGCCGGCCCAGGGTGATCGGGCAGGTCGGGATCAGCCAGAAATCCCCAGTCAGCGAGCAGGGCCGACGCCAGCTTGGGATCGATGGATTGAGGAAGATGCGCCATCTGGACTTCAGCATGCGGCAGACCCCGCTGTCGCGGCACGGCCATCGGTCCCGAAGTGGCCTGCCGGCGGACACGGGGTAGTGGGTCCGATGGCCCAGTCAGCGGGTTTGAGCTGACGTCTCTGCTACGCTTCCGCCGACCCCACGACAGGAGAGCCCGACGCACATGACCAGCATCGCCGACGCCACGCAGTATCTGTTCACCTCGGAGTCGGTCACCGAAGGCCATCCCGACAAGATGTGCGACCAGATCTCGGATGCCATCCTCGATGCCCTCATCGGTGAAGCGAACGCGCGAAAAGCGACCGACCCCAAGGCTCGCGACCCACGAGTCGCCTGTGAGACGGCGACCACCACCGGCCTGGTGCTGGTGCTGGGCGAGATCTCGACCGAGGGCTACGTCGACTTCCAGGCCATCGTGCGTGAAACGGTCCGGAAGATCGGCTACACCAAGTCGGACTACGGCTTCGACTACGAGACCTGCGGCACCATCGTCTCGGTCAAAGAGCAGTCGTCAGACATCGCCCAGGGCGTCGACCGTGACCAGCTCGGCGCCGGTGACCAGGGCATGATGTTCGGCTTTGCCTGCCGCGAGACACCGGAGCTGATGCCGCTGCCGATCGCGCTGGCACATCGCATGGCGCGCCGCCTGGCTGAGGTTCGCAAGAGTGGACAGCTGCACTATCTGCGACCCGATGGCAAGACGCAGGTCACCGTCGAGTACGAGCGTGGTGTTCCTGTGCGCGTGCCGACGGTCGTCGTCTCCAGCCAGCACGACCCAGACGTCCGTGCTGAGCAGTTGCGTGAAGAGATCATCGAGGCCGTCATCCTGCCCAGCATCGAGCCCGTTCTGCGTGCACAGGACCCGGTCATGCATGTCAATCCCACCGGCCGCTTCGTTCAGGGTGGACCCATGGGTGATGCCGGCCTCACCGGCCGCAAGATCATCGTCGACACCTACGGCGGCATGGCACGTCACGGCGGCGGCGCCTTCAGCGGCAAGGATCCGACCAAGGTCGACCGTTCGGCCGCCTATGCCGCCCGCTGGGTGGCCAAGAACGTGGTCGCCGCCGGTCTGGCCGATCGTTTCGAGGTGGAGCTGGCGTACGGCATCGGCATCGCCGAGCCGGTATCGATCTCGGTCGAGTCGTTCGGCACCGGTGTCATCGCTGATGCTGACATCCAGAAGCTGATCGAGCGTCACTTCGATCTGCGACCAGGTGGCATCATCAGTGCCCTCGACTTGTGGCAGCCCATCTACCAGCAGACGGCGGCCTATGGCCACTTCGGCCGAGAGGACCTGGATCTGCCCTGGGAGCGCATCGACAAGGCGGGGCTGCTCGCCGACGACGCCGGGATCGTGTAAGCCCGATCAGCCGCGGCGGACCGCCAGCGCTTCGCGTGCCACCGCGAGATAGCGATCGACCGTTCGTTCCATGCTCAGCTCGCGCGCCAGCCGCTGCACGCCCGGGTCCGGATCTGGCAGTGGCTCCGCCAGTAGTTCACTGATTGCGGAGCCGAGCGGCCAGGCTTCTGGCGGACCGAAGAAGTGGAGTGCACCGGGGACACGACGGCCGTACTCGCGGGTTCCCGGCAGATCGGACACGAGCATGGGCTTGCCGGCTGAGATCCAAGACGAGAGCGAGCCCGAAGCCGACAGGTCGGTGAACGGCAGGATGGCGAGGTGTGTGGCCGCGATCCATGTCTCCCAGGCGGCATCGTCGAGGTAGCCGGTGATGCGGAACCGCTCCCCCAAGCCCAGTTCCTCTGCCCTTGACAGCGCCAGGTCGTAGACGAACGTCCGACCCGCGACCGGACCGCCCGCGTAGACCATCACGGCGTCGTCAGGCATGAACGGGACCGCGTCGACGGCATAGCGGTGGCCCTTGCGGCCGTACACGAACCCCAGCAGCGTGACGACGCGCCGGTCGGACAATCCCAGCTTGGCGCGCGCCTCCTCGGGGCTCAGCGAGAGTCGGCGGTTCTCGACGAAGTGCGGGATGACACGGATCTTGTCGATGGGGATGATGCCGCGCAGCCGTTCCACCTCGATTTGGGAATGCACCACGATGCGCTCGGCTGTCCGACCCAGCCAACGCAATGACCAGACGTCCGGTTGGAGGTGGCGTTGCCGCAGGCCATCGCGGTCGAAGACATCGTGCATCGTCACCAACAGCGCGCCCTTGTAGGCGCGGCGGAAGCGCAGCAGGCGCGGCAGCGAGCGGCCGTTCTTGCCCCAGCCTCGGCGGTTCCATTGCATCACGACCACATCAGAAGAGGCCAGTTCCGCGGCCACCTGGGTCAGCTGCTCTGACGACTCATCGATACGGCCCGCCTCGGCTTCGCTGACGACGATGCCCGAGCGTCCCCTGGCTTCATCCGCGATGAGCTGGCCGTAGCGGCGTACGCCGCTCTCATTGCGACCCAGGTGCAGGAAGCCGAGAGCGCGCAGCTCAGCGACCATGGTCAGGCGGCGCCATGGCGCTCAGTCGTCGTCGTAGCCGAGTTGCCGCAGCAGCTCGCCCGCCTCGGCATCGATCTCGGTGAGCTCGGAGGGGTAGAAAGTGTCGCGCCAGGTCCCGACCGAGGAATCATCCGCGCGCATGGTCGCCGAGAGGAACGTGTCACGCGATCTTTTGCGCTCGATACCAAGGAAATCGAGGAGGCGTTCGCCCTCGTCGAGTGGCTGTCGCACCAGGTCTTCGTAGCGCAGCTCGTGGTAGCGATGCTGACCCAGGGCAGGGCCTTCGCGCAGTCCGGTCTCGGTGTAGCGGCGCCAGGCCCAGGCCATGCGTCGGGCATCGCTGGTCTTGGTGAATTCCTCACGCCGCGCAGGCTCCACCCAGAACTTGGGCCAGGGGCCGTGGAGATAGCCGCCCGGCTCGCGCTCGCCCGACCAGGCGTCCTCGGCGCGTAGCCAGGGCTTATGCATGTGTGAGCTGGCGGCGTCGCGGCCGTCGCGGACGATGTGGATGAACTGTGAGTCGGGGAAGGCCCTGGCCAGGAACGGGATGAGGAAGATGTTGGTCGGCGTCTTCTCGCTGAAACGCAGGTCTCCATCGCGCTCCACGCGCACCAGCCAGCTGTAGA
Organism: uncultured Chloroflexia bacterium; assembly: GCA_963814315.1. Taxonomy (GTDB): domain Bacteria; phylum Chloroflexota; class Limnocylindria; order Limnocylindrales; family CSP1-4; genus JAFMJV01. The sequence goes on along the minus strand of CAWFCG010000003.1, from coordinate 1,050,950 downwards.
CGAGTCGGAAGAACCATCGCGAGCGGCGGAACCCCCACAGGTCCTCGTACACGTATCGCCCGGCAGCCTTGGTGGCCGGCGGTTCGTGGTGATAGGTGACCTCCGGGATGCGGCCGATGCAATCGCCCAGGAAGGTAGTACCCGAGCGGGCCGCACCGATGATGAAGATCGGTCGTTCCAGCTTGGGCAGAAGCGAGCTGGTCAGCCGCTTCGACGTCATGGGCCGGCTGCGCTCGAGCTTGAGGTAGTAGCGTCGCTCGGCACGATAGGTCTTGCGCGCGATGCGCCACATATCGGCGAGGCCGATAGGCGATGGCTCAGGGTTGGCGTCCGGCGGCAGGCTCGGGTCAAGGCCCCGAGGCGGCGGCGAGTCCAGGTGGTCGGTCGCCGTTTCCATGGTGGTGGTGTTGGTCGGTTCCTCAGTCACGCTCGTCGTCTTCCTGCCTCGTTGTCCCGGGGGCCCGGCGGGTGGTCGCCATCGTCGTGCACAATCTTGGCATGTACGCAGTCATCATGGCCGGCGGGGGCGGCACCCGACTCTGGCCCCTGAGCAGAGCCCGCCGACCCAAGCCGTTCCTTCCACTTCTCGAAGGTGGACGTAGCCTCCTCGAAGCCGGTGTCAGCCGTCTGGCCCCGTTGATCGAGCCGGCAGACATCTACATCGTGACCGACGCGCGCCACGCGGGCCTGGTGCGCGAGCTTGTGCCGACCATCCCGGCGGCCAACATCCTCGGTGAGCCCATGGGCCGCAACACGGCCGCCGCGGTGGCGCTTGCCGCCCACGCCATCGATCGACCCGACGACGTCATGGTGGTGCTCCCTGCCGATCAGGCGGTCGCGGACGAGGCAGGCTTCCGTGCGGCGTTGGCCAGCGCCGGCGAACGTGCCGCCGCCGGTGACTTGGTGACGCTGGGCGTGGAGCCGACAGAACCCTCCACCGGTTACGGCTATGTCATCGCCGGCGGGGACGTCACCGTGTTCGGCGGGTGTGAGAGCTACCGCGTCGAACGCTTCGAGGAGAAGCCCGATCTGGCGAGGGCACGCGAGCTCATCGCCTTACGCTCGGCGTTTTGGAACGCGGGCATCTTCGTGTGGCGTCGCGCTTCCGTACTGGCGGGCCTGGCGCGCCACTCCCCAGATATCAGCGGCCCCATCGGTGACTGGATCGCTGCCGCGCCGCGTGGACTCGAAGCCGGCTGGCCCGGCACGGCGATGGAGCAAACGTACGACCGCTTGCGGGCGACATCGATCGACTACGCCTTGCTGGAGCCGGCTTCGCTCGAGGGCCAGGTGGCTGTAGTTCCGATCTCCGTCGGCTGGAGCGACTTGGGGTCCTGGTCTGCATTGCGTGATCAGCGCAGTGATGCGGGGGAGCCGGTCATCGACGAGGAGCCTCCGGCCCGCGTCATCAGCGTGGATGGGCGGGGTGTCTTCGTGCACGCGGCAGGTGGCCGGACGGTGGCCGTGGTGGGCCTGGGTGACGTCATCGTGGTGGACACACCCGACGCGCTACTGGTCTGCTCGGCGCAGGCCGCCCAGGATGTCAAGCAAGTGGTCGATCGCCTCAGGGACGAAGGCCGAGACGACTTGCTCTAGCTCGCTGCGGCTCGGTAGAGGCCGACATAGCGGTCAATGACCCTGGGTGTCGCCAGGCGCTGTGCCAGTGCCCGCACATTGGGATCGGGCTCGTTCGTGGAGAGGTCCAGCGTGGCGCCGATGCATCGCGCCAAGGCGGCTGGCTGGTAGGGCCGGAACAGGTGCAACGCCCCCGGCTGCATGGTCGCAAGCTCCCGGAATGGCGCCAGGTCGGAGGCCACGATGGGCCGGCCGGCTGAGAGCCACGTCGCCAGAGCGCCCGAGGCCGACATGCGCTCGAATGGGCAGAGGGCCACGTCGGTGGCGGCCAGCACGCGCACCAGCTCGTCGTCGGGGATGTAGCCCATGAAGCGGACGCGTTCCGCCAGGCCGGCTTCGGCTGCGTATGCCTGTAGCGCCCGTCCCACGGAGTCGCGGCCCTCGATGACCGAGCCGACGAAGAGCGCGGTGACCTCATCAGGCAGTTCGCGCAGGGCATCGATGACCAGCCGATGTCCACGACGGCGGGTGAGATACCCCAGCAGCGTGATGACCCGGGCATCGCTGAGGCCGAGGGCTGATCGTGCCCCGGTTCGGTCGGGCAGCGGCCCGCGTACCTCCACGAAGTGCGGTACGACCTCGACCTTGCCCTCCGGCAGCAGGCCCCGGAGTCGGCCGCGCTCTTCCTCTGAGTGGACGACCACGCGGCTCGCGGCGTGCCCCAGGCGTCGCAGCCCGACCGCGGCGGGGGAGAGGAATCGCTCCCACAGTCCCTCACGCGAGAAGACGTCATGCAGCGTGACGACCAACGGACGACGTAGCGATCGCAGCACGACCTCCATGCGCGGGATGCCGCCCAGGCGAGGATCCCAGTCGGCGAGCTTCCATTGCAGGTGGACCACGTCGCAGCCGCGCAAGCGTCGCGCCGCCCGGCGGAGATCAGACCACGACGCTCCGCGATCGCCGGCGTCACTCTCGATGACCACCACATCGGGCCGCGTGGCAGCTTCGGCGGCGAGGATGGCGCCGTAGCGTCGCAGCCCGCTGTGCTCGCGGCCGACGTGCAGGAACCCGACGCGCAGCGGCCGTTGCTTCGTCATCGGCCCGCACCGCCACCGGGGTCACCAAGGTAGCCAAGCTCCCGCAGCAGGTCGCCGTTGCGCCGTCTGAGCAGGGTACGCAGGAAGGGGTCGAGCGAACGACCACCGGTTCCCACCCGCGACCGGTAGATGGTGGCGTCATCACCGCCGGCTTGTCGGCGCCCAGCTGTGAACCACTGATAGCGGTCAGTGGCGCGGTGCGCAGACGGGTCGAACGTGAGCACGGCTGGATCCCAGTCCTCGGCGAGGAATTCGAAGAGCCGACGGCATTCGGTTTCGGGGTCGCCCACCAGGGCTTCGTAGCGCAGCTCCAGGAAGCGATCATCCGGCAAGCGGTCGCGGTGGGCCCGGGCTGCCGAGACGTAGCGTGCCCACTCGCCCCGCGCCGCTCGAGCAGCCGAGGTGTAGCCCCAGCGATCGCGGAAGCTGGCCACCACGTCGTGCCCGTCACGCAGGAGGTGCACGTACAGGGCGTCCGGAAAGAGCGCCTCGATGAAGTCGAGATGGAGCGTGTAGGTGGGGTCCTTCTCAGCCCAGCGTGCTTTGCCCGAACGTGCCAGGACCTCCGACTGGAACTCAGCGTAGAGCGAGCGGATGCGCCCGAGCCACCACTCGCGATCCAGGCCGTAGGTGGCCACCAACTCCCAGTCGCGCCCGACGATCGCCTCCAGGTCACGCAGGAAATGCGTTTCCTCGCCACACGAGATGCGCGGGTGCGAGTCGAGGATCAGGCGCAGCAGCGTCGTGCCCGAGCGCGGAGAGCCGATGACGAACAGCGGCCTGGTCGCGCGCTCCGTGGCCCCGCTGGCCGATGGCTCCGTGTGCGTCTCCGTCTCCGTCTCCGCGTCGGTATCCGTGTCAGTCTCCCGCTTGGTGCCCGTCGCCAGCTTCCTTCCGTCATCGGCGTTCCAGCGGCAAGTCTAGCGACGGCAAGCATCCGGTTCCCTGCGCCTGCCCAACGGATCGTGGCGCGCCGCGATCCGCGCTCCCCTTGGCGTTTGACCACCGCGCACATAAGTGACGAGGTCGCGACGCAGCGGGTCGCTGGTCTGCGTGAGAGTCCGCATCGCTGTCCAGCGTGCCTGTGGTTTGCCCACGAGGCAACAGAACGACGAGTGATACGGGCAGGGTGTCACGTACGTGAGTGCCACGCAAATGTGGCCGACGCCTTGGGGTCGGTGGCGTGCGAGTGCGGACCCGTGGGAGTACGGAGCGCTGGATGCTTCAGTGGCGACGGGTCGGGGTACCATTCGAGCGCGTCCTGTCCACGCCGGGCCGGATGTCCAGCAAGGAAGCTAAAGGAGGGCAGTCGCCCGTGTCCGACACTCCGCCCACGGCGCCGCCCATCGTCTTTGGGACCGATGGCTGGCGCGCCAGGATCGGCGAGGACTACACTTACGATAACGTCCGTCGTTGTGCGCAGGGCGTCGCCGAATGGGTCATCGAACAGGGGACCACGGCCAATGGGGTGGTCGTCGGTTACGACCGCCGCTTCGCGAGTGAGTACTTCGCGGCGGCTGCCGCAGAGGTCCTGCTCGCCCACGATATCAAGGTCGTCTTCGCGGCTGGGGCGATCCCGACCCAGATGACGTCCTACGAGGTGGTGGAACGCGGCTCGGCCTGCGCGGTCATGATCACCGCCTCACACAACCCCTGGACCGACAACGGCTTCAAGATCAAGTCGCCCACAGGTGCCGCGGCCGACCCGGCCATCCTTCACAAGGTCGAGGCGGTCATCGCCGCCCGTGCGGCTGAACAGCCTCCCAGACGTGCCTTTGACGAGGCTGAGGCTGCTGGCGAAGTGGAGCGCTTCGATCCGTACATCGGCTACGAAGCTTTCGTGCGCCGTACGCTGGATCTGGATCGCTTGAAAGCGGTCGACATGCGCGTGCTGGTAGACCCGCTCTACGGCTCCGGCGCGGGCTGGATCGGACGACTGCTGGCCGGCGGAAGGATCGTCGTGGATGAGCTCCACAGTGAGCGCAACCCCTGGTTCGGCGGCGTCAATCCCGAGCCCATCAGGCCCCACATCGATGAGGCGCTGGGCGCGGTCGCTGCGGGCGGATACGACCTGGGGCTGGTGCTGGACGGGGACGCCGACCGCGCCGGTGCCATCGATGAGAACGGCGTCTTCATCCACCAGCTGCAGTGCTACGGCCTGCTCATGTACTACATGCTTGAGCACCGTGGCCAGCATGCACCGGTGGTCACCACCATCAACGAAACCTCGATGGCCTTCCGTCTCGGCGAGCGTTACGGTGTGGCGGTTCATGAGACGCCCGTCGGCTTCAAGTTCGTCGGTCCCAGGATGATCGAGACCGGTGCCATGATGGGTGGCGAGGAATCGGGCGGCTACGGATTCGGCATGCACCTGCCCGAGCGCGACGGAATCTACGCGGACTTACTGCTGCTCGATCTCTTCGTGCGCGAGCGAGAGGCTGGCCGCGGTTCCGTCTCGCAGGCGGTGGCGCACCTCCATGAGGTCGCCGGGCCCTCGTACTACCTGCGCACCGACGTACACACCGATCGCGATGCGTACCCGGCGTTGAAGGCCCGACTGCTCGATGAGTTGGGTGAGCACTCGCCAGCGCAGTTGGGCGGCCGTCAGGTCTCGCGCAGCATCCCGCTCGACACCGGCGATGGCTTCAAGTTCTGGGTCGATGACGGCTCCTGGCTACTGATCCGCTTCAGTGGCACCGAGCCGCTGGTGCGCGTCTACACCGAAGCTAGCAGTCCCGAGTTGCGTGACGCCCTGCTTGCCGAGGGCGATCGTATGGTCAGCGGATAGGGAGGATCGGACCTGCCATGGAACAGCAAGCAAACCGCAACATCATCGATGACGCGGCCGCTATGGCACATGCCGACAGCGCCGGCATGCTTGGGTCCGTGTCCGAGTTCGCGGACCAGATCGGAGAGGGCTGGCGCATCTCACGCGGGCTTGAGCTGTCCCCTGAGCGCCCAGCGTCGGTGGCCATCCTGGGCATGGGTGGTTCCGCCATCGGGGCGGACCTGGTCAGGGGCATCTGGGCTGACCGCATCAGCGTCCCGGTCGAGATCGTGCGTGGCTACGACCTGCCAGCCTGGGTGGGCACGGACACGCTGGTCATAGCCAGCTCCCGCAGCGGCGAGACCGAGGAGACCCTCAGCGCACTGCGGACCGCGCTGGAGCGCCGCTGTCCGATGGTGGCCGTGACCGCTGGTGGTGCACTGCGCAATGTGGCGAGAGCAGCCCGCCTGCCGCTGGCGACCTTCCCCTTTCGTGGCTCGCCGCGCTCCTCGTTGGGCTGGTCGATGGCCATCGTGGCGGGTGTTCTGCAGCAGGCCGGGGTGCTGGAGCTCGACGAGGCCGAGATCGCGAGCGGCATCACCGCTGCCCGGGGGATGTCGGCGCGCTGCGAGCCGGGTGTGCCCACGGCGGACAACCCAGCCAAACGACTGGCCTGGTCGCTGGTGGACCGTTTCGTCATCATCACCGGCTCGTCGTTCCTGGCGCCGGTGGCGCGGCGCTGGAAGACGCAGCTCAACGAGAACAGCAAGAGCAGCGCGGTCGTCGAGGAACTGCCGGAGGCCACCCACAATATGGTCGTGGGCCTGGAGCAGCCCGAATCGCTACGGGATCATCTGGCGATCGTCTCGCTTCGGAGCGAGCTGGAGCACCCGCGAAACACCTTGCGCGCCACACTCCTTGGCGATCTCGCCGACAGGGCTCAGATCTGGCATACCGAAGTCCAGACCTCCGGCCAGGGACCGCTGGGACACGCCCTCAGCGGGGTCGTGCTGGGTGACTACATCAGCGTCTATCTCGCATTCATGTACGGCGTGGATCCATCTCCGATCGATTCCATCAGCCATATCAAGGAGCAGATGGCACTGTCCGATGAGGCCGGGACCGAGTAGACCTTCGGCCCCTGTTTCCTCTTGGTGGAGTCGTTAGTCTAGGAGGCAGGGATCGACGTTCGGTCAAGCGGGCTGAAGGATGGCCTGGCGCGGCGTCGTAGAGCGGGTCCGTCGAAGCGGACGACGACGGACCAGGAGGTTGATGACTGATGCACTCCAGCGTCATCGGCAAGATCGAGAAGGCGCACCGCTACGCGCGAGAGCGCGACCGCATCACCGTGGAACGGTTGAGCGTTACCTTCGCCGGGGATAACGACGCTCACCGAGTCACCCTCGAAGCCGATGGTTGGTTGTGCAACTGCCACTATTTCGAATCCGCCAAGACCTGTGCGCACATCGCTGCCCTGCAGGAGATCCTGGGCGTGATGCTGCCTGAGGAGCGCCAGACGTCGCTGTTCCCGGAGGCGGGTGAAGAGGTCGCCGAGGCCGCTGGCGCATAGCCGCGGCGACCCCAATGGGGCCCTACTCGGCCAAGAGGCGATACAGGAAGGACTGCCAGCCGCGCTCGCGGTCGAAGTCCGTGCGGACTTGTAGCAACCACTCACCCGCGGTCGGAGGCGCCAAGCCAACGAGTATGGCGCTGCCTTGTGGCTTCGCTCCAAAGGTGTCGTCCGCTTGAAGCGTCACAGCGCGACTGTCTCCGATGGGTACGAGGCTGCCAGTCCAGCCGGACATCGCTGACCCGTCGGAGAGCGTGACTGTGAGCTCTTCGCCGACGTTGACGGGCATCGCCGGCAGGGAGGAGGGTGGTGTCTCATAGCCCACATCCACGCAAAGATAGGCATAGCAACCGTTGCCCGGCTCTCCGACCACGCCGCCGCCCGCTGAGTTCAACATGGCGACCGGGCCAGGGATATCGAAGAGCGCCTCCTCGCCACCGCTACGGTCCGGGATCTCCAGTAGCCACGCGCGACGGCTGATGCCATACGGGTCTGTCGTGACGGTGGCGGTGACGATGACGACACCGGGCGCATCCGGACCTGGGAACATGGTGGCGCCTTCTGAGAGCGACTCCTCGGTGGCAGCACGGTCGAGTGGCCGGGCTGTGACCTCGACCGACAACAGGTCTTCCGGGGCCACGTCCGTCTCCAGCGTCAGTGGTGCTGATCGCAACCAGGCGTCCAGCGGTTTGCCGTCCGGCGGGGCGGCCGCGGGCGTGCCCGGATCAGCCCCAGGCACTCGTCCGAAGGCGCCGTTGAGCCACACCTGCGGTGCCCTATCCGGGGTGGCGGAGGGTTCGACCGCGTCTGCTGCGGCCGCTCCGAGCGGTAGCGCCAGGCTCAGCAGCAGGATGGCCAGAGTTCGTTGGCAAGATCTCAATCCCGTACCTTCACTTTCACGATCTCCGAGGTGCTGTAGCGCACTCCCTCGTCCGTAGGGGCGGGGAACGTGGCCTTGAACTCCCAGGTCTGCCCGGGGGCGATGGTGGCGGTGTAGCGACCAGACGAGTACTCCGATCGCATCCAGGCGGTATTCCAGGCGTCATCGCTGCCCGCGCGCCGGTACTTGAGCTTCACCGAGCGCCCATTCAGGGGGTTGTTGGCGAGCTCGCCGTAGGCACTCTTGTTCACGATGCGCAGCTCCGCGGTCAGCTTCACCGAGGCTCCGGCGCTGATGGTGCTGCTGGCAGCGCTCAGCTCCAGCTGGGTCGTCACGTCGTTGCAGGTCGAAATGGCGGTCTGGTTGGTGGGTGTGCCGTAGAGTTCCTGCAACGTGGCGACGTCGCAGCGTCCAAAGGAGTGGCGGGAGCTGCCGGGCTTGGGCTTGGCAGGCGTGATGGCCTGCATCACCGTCTCGTGGACCCCCAGCGTGAAGCCCGCGCTCGAGGGGTGGTTCAGACCGGTGACATGACCGAGCTCATGGAGCAGTACGCGGCGGATGTCGAAGCAACCGTTGGAGCCGTCCTTCTGGCACCAGCGGAGCGTGCCCCAGGCGAAGTCGGTCCCGTGTGGTCGTAGCCAAACGCTCCAGAACGTGGGCATATTGCGCGCGGCACAAGCGATGCCACTGCGACTGCAGTAGGTGGGGAAGACGCCGGTGTAGCGAACGCCATTGGAGGCATCCGAGCGAAAGACGAACCGCGGCCCGCTAGCCTCGGAGGTACTGCCGACGTCATCAGCCGCCGCTTGCAACGCATCTCGTGCCCACGTCGGTGGTGCCGCGCCATCTCCCCAGCGATAGGTCAGAAGCTTGCCGGCAGCCCAGCCGCCGGCAGCGAATGCGGGTACTGGTTGTGCCGCTCCGGCCGGCTGGTACGCGGACAGCGAGAGATCGCCGTCGTTGGGCTCGCAGTCGGTGATACAGACGCCGTCAATCAGGCCGCCGGAGGCGCCCGTCTCCACCTCCAGGTCAAGGCTGCCCTCGAACCGACCGGTGTCCAGTCGATGCATGGATAAGCGCAGCTTGCGAGCGTCATCGAGGTCGCCGATGGGGTAGGCCAGGCGATCGATGCGGCGCGCCCACAGTCGGCAGCCGCGGCCGATATCGATCATGGCCAGCTTGGTGCCCTCGTCGAAGCGCTCGCCGAGGAGCATCCGCCGTGGTCCAGCTTGCAGGTATAAGCCACGCGGACCCACCCGCAGCGTGGTTTCATCGTCTCCGTATCGCAACGTGATCCGATGCTCCGTGACGACACCGTCCGCATCGAGGACCACTTCCCAAGGCGAGGTGATCTGCCCGTCGCGTTCTGCAGAGCGACTGACCGCGGCACAACGTGGCAGGTCCGTGGGGTCCAGGGCCTCCGCTGCCGCGGCGGGCAAGGGTGCCGTAGGCAGGAGTGAAAACGATAGCCCTCCGGCCACGGCCATGGATGTGAGACGGCGGAGCGGTGCATGGATGTGCCCTTTCATGGACAACCCTTCCTCCGGCGGTTCCGACCGGCGGTGGAGGCGGTCGCCCGTAGTATCGGGAGGACCACTTATCTGTGACTTATCACCCCTGCTTCGGAGCCGTGGGCGGCGTAAACTCAGTGGCACAACTCAAGAGCAAGACCTCCGTCACGCGAAGCCGGTGAGATTCCGGCACAGTCCCGCTACGGTGAACAGCCACCAGCTGCAAGTCCGGTCGCCGTGATCATGGTCGTGCGCCAGCCCTTCGAGAGAAAGGGGAAGCACGTGGAAACACGCACCATGGACTCAAGCTCCGGCAAGCATCGCGGCCGGAGTTTTCCTGTCGCCTCCGTGGCCGCCGCGTTCCTGATGGCCGCACTGACCCTTGGGTGGGCGCCATTGACTCCGGTCACCATCGCCGCCGCCGCCGACTTCCCGGTGACGGTCACCGATGACGAGGGTACCGAGGTCACCATCGAGGCTGAACCGCAGCGCATCATCAGCCTCTCCCCGGCCAACACCGAGATCGCGTTCGCGCTCGGAGCCGGTGATCGCCTGGTCGGCCGCACCGACTGGGACGACTTCCCGCCCCAAGCGGCTGCCTTGACCCCGGTGGCCAGCTTCACCGGGGTGAACATGGAGCAGGTGGTGGCGTTGGAGCCCGATCTAGTGCTGGCGGCGGGCAACTCCTTTACCCCACCCGACGATATCGAGCGCATGCGCGACCTGGGCTATCCGGTCGTGGTCGTCTACGCCCCCGACCTGCCGACGGTGATGACTGACATCGAGCTCATCGGCACGACTGTCGGTGCCGCCGACGAGGCCGCGTCCATGACAGCCCGGATGCGCAGCCGGTTCGACGCCATCAGCGAGGCGGTGGCCGCGACCGAGACGACGCCGCGGACGTTCTACCAGGTCGGCTCGGAGCCGGAGATCTACGCCCCTGCGCCGGACTCCTTCGTGGCCGACATGGTGACCTTCGCCGGGGGTGACCCCATCACAACCGCCGATCCGGCGGCGTGGGCCATCCCCCTTGAGGAGCTCATCGTGGCCGACCCGGAGGTCATCATCCTGGGCGACGCCAACTACGGCGTCTGTCCCGAGGACGTCTTCGTCAGACCTGGCTGGGACCAGATGACCGCTGTCGTCAACGGCGACGTCCGACCAGTGGACGACGTGCCCGTCACCCGCCCCGGACCACGCCTGATGCAGGGCCTGGCCTCGCTGGCACGGGCCATCCATCCCGAGCTGGAGCTGGCCGACTTCCCGCCCGATACACCTTTGTGTGAGGTCGGCTGAGCATGACCACCACGGACCTGGCACGCGAGCGCGCGCCGGTCCGGCAAGGCGCCTTTGAGGCCCTGCGTCGTCGCCCCGTCGCGCTGGGCCTCATCGGCCTGTTCTCGTTGGTCCTTGCCATGGTGGCTGGCATCGGCTTGGGCAGCGTCTTCATCTCGCCCGGCGACACCATCGCCATCGTGGCTCGCGACCTGCTGGGCTGGCCGGTGGCCGAGACGTGGTCGCAAGCGAGCGAGACCATCGTCATGGAATTGCGCCTGCCGCGCGTGCTCACCGCACTCGTGGTCGGCCTGGGGCTCTCGGTAGCGGGTGTCACCTTCCAGGGGCTGCTGCGCAACCCGCTTGCTGACCCATATGTGTTGGGCACTGCCAGCGGCGCGGCGCTGGGGGCCGCCATCGCAGTCCTTATCCCCATCCAGGTCGCCTGGCTGGGCCTGGGCCTGGCCAACATCTTCGCCTTCGTCGGGGCGCTTGGGGCAATCGCCATCGTCTATCGCGTGGCCGGCGGTGGCGGACGCTCCACCATGACGTCGATCCTGCTGACCGGCTATGCGGTGGGTTCGATGCTGGCAGCCGGCCTGTCGCTGGCGATGTACCTCTCGGGCTCCCAATTGCGCCAGATCTTCTTCTATCTGCTCGGCAGCCTTTCCGGAGCCGACTGGCAGAGTCTCGCCATCGGCCTCCCCGTCATCGCGGTCGGCACGGTGCTCATCCTGGCCAGAGCGCGTTCGCTCAACGGGCTGCTGCTGGGTGACGACACTGCACTCCATCTCGGCGTGGACGTGCGCCGAGAGCGTGCCATCCTCCTCGGCCTGGCCTCGTTGGTGACCGCAGCCGCAGTGGCTCTGGCCGGCCTTATCGGCTTCGTGGGGCTAGTGGTTCCTCACGTCATCCGGCTGGTGGTCGGCCCCAACGCGCGTGTGGTGCTGCCGCTCTCGGCGATCTTCGGGGCGTCATTCCTCATCTGGGCTGACCTCGGCGCCCGCATCGCCGGGGAGTTGCCGGTGGGTATCATCACCGCCGTCATCGGCGCGCCGATCTTCGTGCTGCTGCTGCGGCGCTACCGCAGCGGGTACCAGTTGTGAGCGAGCGCGGACTGCAGATCGACATCGAGGACCTCGGATTGCGCTACGAGACCACGGATGTGCTGAGCGGGCTCGACCTGGCCATCGAAGCAGGGGAGCGGCTTTGCCTCGTTGGCCCCAACGGTGCCGGCAAATCCAGCTTGCTGCGCTGCCTCACTGGCCTCGCGCTGCCCACCAGCGGCAGCATCCGACTCGACGGCGAGCCGATCGCCCACATCGAACGCGCTACCATCGCGCGCACCATCTCCGTGGTGCCCAGCCAGGTCGACCTGCCCTTCTCGATGCGCGTCGAGGAGGTCGTACGTCTGGGACGGCTGCCCCACGAGAACCCCTTTTCCGGGGCCACGGCCGATGATCACGAGGCCGTCGACGCGGCCATCACGCGTGTCGGCATCGACAAGCTGCGGGGACGAGACGTCCAGCAGCTTTCGATGGGTGAGCGCCAGCTGGTGCTGATCGCCATGGCGGTGGCGCAAGGTGGCCGGCTCATCGTGCTCGATGAGCCCACGGTCCATCTCGATCTGCGGCACCAGGTGGAGGTGCTGACGCTGCTCACACGGCTGACCGATGCCGGCCTCACTGTACTGGCGGTACTTCACGACCTGCCCCTGGCAGCGCACTTCTTCCCGCGTCTGGTGCTCCTTGACGGGGGGCGACTGGTGGCCGATGGTGCGCCGCGTGAGGTGCTCTCGGCGGAGCGCATCCGAGACGTCTACCGAGTCGATCCCCGCTTCGTGCCGGCGTTGGCGTGAGGTGGCTCACCGTACGCAAGTACTGACACACCGAAGGGCTCGAAGTCGGCGGGGTTGCGGGTGACCACCGTGGCGTCCATCCGCCAGGCCGCGGCAGCGATGAGGGCATCGCCGAGTGGGCTGCGACGTCCGCGGGCTCGTAGCTCGCGGCGCCGATCACCGGCCCATCGCGCACCTTCGGGGTCGATGGCGATGTACTCCAGTGCGTCGAGCAGGCGCAGGATGACCCCACGTTCCTGCGATGGGCCGCCCGAAAGCGCCTCACTCGTGGTGATATCACAGGCATAGAGCGATCCGGCTTCCGAGAACAATCGCGCCAGCATCTCAACGCCATCACGTCGACCCGTGGAGTGGTCGAGGAGGACGGTGGTATCCAGCAGATAGCCAGTCACCGCTCACCTTCCTCACGTAGCTCCCTGACCCATCGATAGGTCGCTTCCGCGGTCGGCCACGTCTTCGAGTCCTTGATCGCGCCACGCGTCTCCTCAAGGACGCGGCCGAGGTGTTCGCGCTTGACTCGCGCCTCGATGGTCTGCGTGATCCAGGCGCTCCGGCCGCCGGCACCGGCGAGCTCGTCCACCCGGCGCAACAGCTCGTCCGGAAGTGTGATGGTGGTCCGTACCATGACCATGCCGGTCTCCAGTATGCGGCGGAGTATGCACCAACATCATACTGCCGAACCAAAGGCAGCACGCCAACGTCTCGACGCGGCTATGCCCGCTTGCGCGGCGGGTCGAAGAAGGGCAGCGCCAGGACCAGAGCGCCGATGCGGCCGCGCGCACCTTCGACGGACCACTCCATCTCCAGCTCGGTGCCGATCGCAGCAGCGGCCGCCGCGACGGTGCCGACGGCGAGGTTCCTCTTCAGCACCGGGCTCCAGGAGCCGCTGGTGGCACGGCCGACCTGTCGGTCGCGATCGTAGATGGGGATCTCGTCCCGCCAGGCATGGGCTGATAGGGCCGGCGACAGACCATGACGTGCGTGGAGCCGTTCCAGGTCGGCCCAGTCGAGCGCCAGTCCCACCAGGCGCCGCGACGGACCGCCGGCGTCCCGCTCACGGCGTAGCGCCGCACGGCCGACGAAGTTGACCTCCTTATCGAGCTTGACCAGGCTACCCAGACCCAGCTCGTACGGCGAGTACGCCTGGTTCGGAGTCAGCGCGTGGCCCGACGAGGTGTAGTCCACGCCGGCCATGATGAGCCCCGCCTCCACGCGCGCCACGTCGAGCGCCAGGATGCCTGCCGGACGTAGCGCATAGGCACCCCCGGCCTCCATCAGCGCATCCCAGACCGCGAGCGCGTCACCCACAGCGATCCACAGCTCATAGCCCAGGTCGCCCGTATAGCCCGTCCGACTGACATCGATCTCGGCGCCGGTGATGGAGATCGAACGCCGGCCGTAGTAGCGCAGATCGGCCAGCGAGGTCTGCGCCGCGGCTTCCAACACCGCGCGCGAGAGGGGCCCCTGCAGCGCCAGCGCGGCGAGCTCGTCGGTCTGGTCGTCGATCTGGACGTCAAGCCCGCGGGCGTTGAGTCGCAACCAGCGCAGCTGCCCCTCGGCCGCCGTCCAGCGCCAGGAGCCATCGTCGAGCCGCATGAGGGTGCCGTCGTCGATGACCTTGCCCGCCGCGTCGCACCAGGGCGTGTAGATGACACGACCGGGCGTGACCGATGCGCCCTCGCGGGTGATGACACGGTCGACCAGACGATCGGCATCGGGCCCGGCGACGCGGTACTTGAACAGTGGCGAGATGTCGATGAGCGCCGCCGCGTTGCGGATGGCGTTGTACTCGATGTCGACGTGGGACGTGTAGGCGCTCGAGCTGAAGACGCCCGACCATCCGCGCCACTGCCGATAGACGTTCAGCTGCAGGGCTCGCTCGTCGAAGGCGGATCCGACTGACATGTGACGAGTCTAGGGCGCACCAGGAGCACCGACCCCGTCGGACTGCAGGCCGACTCCGTCGAACCGGGGACCGTCCGTCGAACCGCAGGCCGGCCCACCGCGTAGCATGGGTCTGTGTCACAACACTACGACGCGGTCGTCATCGGCGGCGGCCACAACGGCCTGATCAGCGCGGCCTACCTCGCTCGGGGTGGCCTGCGCACGCTGCTGCTGGAGCGCCGCGACATCCTCGGCGGGGCGACGTTGACGCAGGAGGTGTTCCCCGGTTTCCGCTTCAGCGTGCTCTCCTACGTCGTCAGCCTGCTGCGACCGGAGATCATCCGCGACCTGGAACTGCCTCGGCATGGTCTTCACATCCTGCCGCTCGACGGCACCTTCACGCCGGTCGAAGGGGACCACCTCTGGCGAACCGACGACCATGCCCACACCATGCGCGAACTGCGCCGCTGGTCGGTCAGCGACGCCGAGGCCTACGAGGAATACGGCCGACTGATGGCGCAGATGGCGCGCTTCATCAAGCCGATCCTGGCTATGACGCCGACCGACCCGCGGCGGCCGGACCCGCGCGATGCGGCCGCACTCGGCGGCCTGGTGCGGGACTTCGGGACGCTGTCGCGTCGTCAGCAGCTCACCTTCGTGCAACTGATGACGATGAGCGCGGCCGATTTCCTGGACCGCTGGTTCGAGACGGCACCCCTGAAGGCCACCATGAGCGCCTCAGGCATCATCGGCACGTATCTCGGGGTGCATTCGCCGGGCACCGCCTATGTGCTGTTGCACCACTACATGGGCGAGATCGACGGCGCCTTCCGCGCCTGGGGCATCCCCAAGGGCGGCACCGGCGGCGTAGCTTCCGCCATCGCCAGCGCCGCCCGTGCAGCGGGCGCGGAGATCCGCACCGAGGCGCCGGTGGCGGAGATCCTCGTCCGGGAGGGCCGCGCCTATGGCGTGGTGCTCGAAAGCGGCGAAGAGATCGGGGCGGACCACGTGCTCGCCAGCACCGACGCCCGGCGCACGTTCCTGGGTCTGTTGCCGGCCGGCGCGCTTAGTCCTGAGTTCGAAACAGCGATTCGTCGTTTCCGCTTCCGCGGCTCATCGGGCAAGGTCAACCTGGCGCTTGACGGCCTGCCTTCGTTCACTTCGCTGCCCGGACCGGGTGAGCACCTGCGGGGCGCTATGAGTTTCTCGCCCTCGCTCGACTACATGGAGGAGGCCTATGACGACGCCAAGGCTGGCCGTTTCAGCCGCCGCCCCTACGTGGACAGCATCATCCCCACGCTGGTGGACCCGACCATGGCGCCACCCGGCAAGCATGTCATGAGCTGCTTCGTGCAGTACGCGCCCTACCACTTGGCCGAGGGCACCTGGGACGAGCGGCGGGAGGCCTTCGGTGACGCGGTCATCGACGTCATCGCCGAGCGCGCGCCCAACATCCGCGATCTCATCCTCCATCGCCAGGTGGTGACCCCGCTGGACATGGAGCGCGACGTCGGACTCACCGAGGGCAACATCTTCCAGGGTGAGCTTTCGCTCGAGCAGCTCTTCTTCAACCGCCCCGTCCCCGGCTGGAGCCGTTTCGGGACGCCCGTCAGCAACCTGTGGCTCTCGGGGTCATCGGCCCATCCCGGTGGCGGCATCATGGGTGCCAATGGACGGCTGGCCGCGCTGAAGGTCCTCGATGCCAAGCGCCGCGGCGGTGCGGCGTGACAGAGTCGCGCTGGGACGCCGTGGTCGTGGGCGGCGGCCACAACGGCCTCGTATGCGCAGCCTATCTCGGTCGCGCCGGTCTGCGGACCCTTCTACTGGAGAAGCGTGACACGCTCGGAGGTGCCATCGGCACTTCGGAGATCGCGCCCGGCGCCCACGTGCCCACGCTGGCGCACACCGTCGGCCGGCTCACCGCATCGGTGGCGCGGGACCTGGACCTGGGCCACCTCGGCTTGCGGCTGGTGCAGCCGGCGGCGCTGGTGACGTCGGTCGGCGGGGAGGGCCCGCCCATCACGCTATGGACAGATCCGGCCCGCACTTCGGCTGAGCTGGCTGCCCTCTCACGGGTCGACGCTGCCAAGTGGCAAGCGTTCGACGCGGAGTTTCGTGCGCTCGCCTCCACCCTCTGGCGTCTGCTCTTGATGACGCCACCGGACGTGAAGCAGGCCACACTGGATGTCCTGGTCAGTGGGCTGCGCTTGGGCTGGCGTTACCGCCGGCTTGAGGCACGCCATGCCCGTGAGTTCACGCGCATGCTGCCGATGTCCATCGCCGACTATCTCGAGGACAACCTGCAGTCAGATGCCTTGCGGGCCATGCTCGCCACGCGTGGCATCCGCCACACCGCCATGGGTCCCCACATGGCCGGCACCACCGCGGTGATGCTGACCGATTCGGCGGGCAATGGCGGCGGAGCGGCTGGGGAGACGGTCCTTGCACGCGGTGGCCCCGGGCTGCTGGTGGCCGCCCTTGCCGACGCTGCCCGAGCCGCCGGAGTGGAGATCCGCACTGCGGCCGAGGTCATCGCCATCCGAGACGACCATGAGCGCGTCAAGGGCGTGGCGCTGGTCGATGGCGAGGAGATCGGGGCCGACGTCGTGGTTAGCGGCATGGACCCGCGCACGACCTTGGCGGGCCTCATCGATCCCGAGACCCTCGGCCCGGACCTTGGCTGGGAGGTGGACAACCTGCGTGACCGCGGCATGACCGCCAAGGTCAACCTGGCCCTGTCTGAGCTACCCACCTTCACCGGCCTGGAGGGTGCTGAAGCAGCCACGCGCCTACGAGGTCGCATCGTCATCGCGCCGTCGGTGCGCTATCTGGACGAAGCCGCGAACGCCGCCAAGTACGGACATGTCAGCCATGCGCCGTGGCTGGAAGCCACCATTCCCAGCCTGGTCGATCCATTGCTCGTGGACGGCGCAGCCGCCGTTGGCGTCAAGCACGTCATGAGCGTCATCGCCCAGTCGGCCCCATATGCCCTGCGCGATGGCGACTGGGAACGGGAGCGCGAACCCTTCGGCGACCTCGTGGTCCGGACGCTGGAGCGCGCAGCGCCGGGCATCAACGCGCAGATCGTGGCTCGCCAAGTGCTGACGCCGATCGACCTGGAGCGCGACTTCGGCCTGTCGGGCGGGCACCCGATGCACCTGGAGCCCGGCCTGGACCAGTGGTTCGCCTGGCGTCCGCTGCTCGGCTTCGCGCGGCACCGCATGCCGGTGGCTGGCCTCTACCTTGCCGGCTCTGGTGCACATCCCGGTGGCGGCGTGACCGGCTTGCCGGGTCGCAACGCCGCCAAGGCCGTGCTGGCGGATCGGGCCCGGAAGGCGTAGTGCGGAAGCTCCGGTCGGGTTCACGCATAGCGGGACAACCTGACCACTCGATCGCTATCGAGTGAGAATGCCATCAGTCGGGTGACGAGCCCTCCTCAAATCGCCAGTCCCAGCCGTGGATCCGCTGCAGCAGGCGTTTGGCCGTCAGGTCAAGATGGATGGGCGTGATGGCGGCGCGCTTGTTGAGGACGGCGTGGAAGTCCGTCCCTGGCTCGGCGAGACCGGTCGGCGGCGGTCCACCGAACCAGTAGTAGGGCGTGCCGCGTGGATCACGACGTTCCAGCAACTGGTCCTGGTGGACGCGCTTGCCCATGCGCGTGAGTTCGATGCCATCGAGTTCCTCGGCGCTGACCGCGGGTACGTTGACGTTGAGCAACTCGCCCGCTCCAAGGCCGTGCTCGAGGATGTTGCGAGCCACCAGGTCGGCCACGCGGCCGGCCAGCTCGAAGTCCGGCTCGCCCTCGAACCCCTGGCTCATGGCAAAAGCGGGACAGCCCGACAGCACCGATTCCATGGCCGCGCCGACGGTACCGGAATAGGTGATGTCGTCACCCAGGTTGAAGCCGTAGTTGATGCCCGAGGCGACGAGGTCGAAGCTGATGCCGAAGTAGCCCAGGAAGGCCAGGCTCACCGCATCGGTGGGGGAGCCGTCGACCGACCAGCCTTGCGAGCCATCGTCAAGGACGCGCTCGCGCACGCGCAAGGGGCGCATGAAGGTCATCGAGTGACCCACCGCCGACTGGTTGGTATCGGGTGCCATGACATAGACGTCGCCGATGGGCTCCAGGGCCTGCTTCAGGACCAGCAGGCCGCGGGATTCGATGCCGTCGTCGTTGGTGACCAGGATGCGCGGGCGCGTTTCCCACTCCGCCAGGGGGCGAGCCTGCCGCGGCGTGGCGCGGGCGCTGGGGATGTAACGTTCGGCTAGGCCCAGCTCACTGCCGTAGCTGCCAGTGAGCTCGTCGCCGGGCGCACTGCGACGGGCGCGGGCTGACGGTGGGTCGTGTGCTTCGGGAGCTGACGGCTTCGGCTCTTCGTTCATGCGGACTCCTTGGAGGTTTCAGGTTCGGTCGTCGGTGGCGTGCGCGCAGCCGCGTTGGTGGCCATGGCCGGCGAGCCCGCTGGGATTCCGACGGCCGGGGGCGCAGGGACACGCACCGGCCGGCCCTCGCGCTCTTCGAGGCGCCGTGCCGCGCGGCTGGTCACGTCGCGGGGACCACCCTGCGACCGGTTGAGGTAGTGGAAGAAGAAGGCGCTGATGACCGCGGCCACGGGGATGGCGAAGATGGCGCCGATGACGCCCTGCAGGCGCAGGCCGATGAGCACGGACACCAGCACCACCACCGGGTGGATACCGACCGAGCTGGCCATCACGCGTGGCTGCAGGATGTTCATGGTGAAGAACCAGCCGACGGCCATGATGATGATGATGGGGATCAAGGCATCGGGCTGGGTCAGGATGGCCGCTACCACCGGTGGCGCCCACGAGATGAACGGCCCGAAGAAGGGAATGAACTGGAAGATGGCCACCAGCGCCGTGGTGAGTGGCATGTAGTCGATGTCCAGCGCCAGGCTGCCGACGGCGGCGAAGGCCGCCAGGAAGACGCCCTGGATGGCCTGGCCGCGGATGAAGCCGCCAAAGGAGGCGGCCACGCTCGTCTGGAAGAGGCGCACCTCACCCGCAAAGCGTGGCGGCGTGACCTGGTTGACGAAGGCCAGCAGGCGATCCTTGTCGAGGAGGATGAAGAGCGACAGGAAGATCATGAACATCAGGTTGCCCAACATCCCCAGGCTGGCGAAGGCGATGTCCTGGAGCGGCTGCACGACCTGGCCTGACGAGGCGGCGATCTCCTGCAGCGTCTGGTCCGCGACATGTGCGAGGTCGACCTGTAGGCCGAGGTCGTTGAGTTGCTGCTGCCAGGGTGCGACGATCTCTGGCAGACGATCCTGCAGCGTGGGCAGCTCTTCGGTGAAGTTGACGATGGAGCCGGCCAGCTGGGTGGCGATGACCAGGCCCAGCACGCCCAGCACGAGGAACAGCGACCCGTAGACCAGCACCACCACCAGCGTCCGCGGTGCGGCCGGCAGGAAGCGCTTGATGCCGTCCACCAGGGGTGAGAGGACGAAGGCGAAGACCCACGCCATCACCACGATAAGGATGATGTCGCTGAAATAGACGATGACATTCGCGGCGAGGCCGGTGAAGACCAGCGCCACGGTCAACGTAGCGAGGATCAGCAGCGCGCGGATCCAACGCCCCTCTTGCTCGACGAGGCGGGACATCATGGCTGGAGTCTACTCTGCACGTCCTGCTGTCAAACCTGCCGCGGCACCGCAGCCGTGCTCAGCGGCGGGGTCCCAGGCCCATGCGCTCGTGGCACTCGGCGAGCGTCTCGGCCGCCAGCGGTGCCAGTCGCGCCGCGCCCGCCGCCAGGATCTCCTCGACCAGGCCCGGCTTCGCCTTAAGCTCTGCGTAGCGTTGGCGCGCCTCGGCAAAGTACGCCAGCATCCGTTCGAGAAGCAGCCTCTTGGTATCGACACAGCCAGTCCGCGCGGTCCGCTCGCCATCCCAGATGTCCTGGTAGTCATCCGGGCTGAAGATGCGGTGCAGCTGGCACACGTTACAGACCTCCGGGCGCCCGGGATCTGTGCGTCGTCCGCGCTGCGTGTCGGTGACCATGCTCATGATCTGCTTGGCGATGACATCCTCGTCAGCGAAGATCTCGATGACGTTGCCGAGTGACTTGGACATCTTGGCTGCGCCGTCGGTGCCCTTGACGATGGGAGCGTCAGAAAAGACGGCCTGCGGCTCGGGGAAGACCTCGCCGTAGCGGCCGTTGAACGATCGTACGATCTCACGTGCCAGCTCCAGGTGCGCCGCCTGGTCCTTGCCCACCGGCACGTAGTGGGCCTTGTAGACGGCGATGTCCGCAGCCTGCAGCACCGGGTAGTTGAGCAACGCCAGGTTGACGTCGGCGGGCTGGTTGCGGCGCTTCTCCTTGAAGGACGGCGTTCGATCGACCCAGCCGGTGGGGGTGACCGAGGCCAGCAGCCACATCAGCTCCAGGTGTTCGGGCCGGTCTGATTGGCGGAAGAGCGCGGCACGGTCGGGATCGAGGCCGAGAGCCAGCAAGCCCAGCGCCATCTCGTGGGTGTTGCGGCGGATGAGCTCGGCATCGTGGGTGGATGTCAGGGCGTGGTAGTCGACGATGCAATAGATGGCATCGAAGCCGTCCTGCATGGCGATGTAGTTGGAGAAGGCGCCCAGGTGGTTGCCCACGTGGGGCAGACCGGAGGGCTGGACGCCAGAGAACACGCGGGCGCCGAGGCCAGGTTTGGGGGTCGGGCTAGGCGTCGTCGAGGGGTCCATCATCGGCTCGCAATCGTGGTCGGGGCTGGTCCGTTCTTCGGAACTGTCGGCGCTCGACTCTAGCAGGCTGGGCCTGCGCTACGATCGGCGCATGGATCATGATGCCCCGGATATGACGACCGCTGCACCACCGCCTCAGCCTCCCAGGCCCCGGCTGGCCATCTTCGGCTTGGGTACCGTCGGAACCGCGGTGGCCGGGCGGCTGCTCGACCCGGAATGGAGCAAGGCCGTGGCCCGTCGAGGACATCAGGCCCCACGCCTGGTGGGGATCGCGGACCTTGACCTGGAACGAGAGCGTGGCCTCGCCATCCCGGATGACGTGCGTCAGGTGACCGACTTTCACGAACTGCTCCAAGGCGATGACGTCGACGTCGTCATCGAGCTGATGGGCGGAGCAGGCATCGCCGGCGAGGCCGTGCTGGCCGCCTTCGCCGCAGGCAAGAGCGTGGTGACCGCCAACAAGGACCTCGTCGCACGCCGCGGCCGTGAGCTCGAACAGGCCGCCCGAGAGGCCCAGGTGGCCCTGCGATTCGAGGCGGCCGTGCTGGCCGGCGTGCCCGTGCTGGGGCCGCTGGTCCGTGAGCTCGGTGCCGGCCGCATCGACCGCGTGCGGGGCATCTTCAACGGGACCACCAACTACATCCTCAGCACCATGGCCTCGGATGCGCGCGACTATGCCGACGTCCTGCGCGAGGTCCAGGCGCGCGGCTACGCGGAAGCCGATCCGAGCAGCGATGTGGAAGGACTCGATGCCGCCTACAAACTGGTGCTGCTCTCACGTCTGGCGTGGGGTGGCTGGGGCGACATCGATGCCGTGCGCCGCACCCTGCCGGCGATCGGCCCTGATCGGGCTCCCGGGATCAGTGGTGTCGAACGCAGCCACCTCGCCACGGCTGCCCGGCTGGGCATGAGCATCAAGCTGGTGGCACGAGCGGAACGCCTGCCTGACGGATCGGTCCGCGGCGGCGTCTCGCCGATGGCGGTGGCGGCCGCCTCGGCCATCGGTTCCACGACCGGTGTCACCAATATCGTCGAGTTCAGCGCCGACCCGGCCGGGCGTGTGGTCATGAGCGGACCCGGTGCCGGCGGACCCGCGACGTCATCGGCCATCCTGGCCGATGTGCTGGCCGTTTCGGCCGGCGCCGGTTCTACGTGGGCGCAGTTGCCACCGGCCGCCGATCTGCGCATCGAGGATGACCTGGCCGGCGAACAGGCTTGGTTGGTGGTCCTCGAGGGGCTTGGCGCACGTGGCTTGCCAGACGCCATCACGTCGCTGGCGCTAGCCACCACGACCGATGGCCTCATCGCGCCGCCTATGACCTCGGCGGCCTTGGCTGCCAGGATCGGTCGCCTTGATCAGGCGTTGGCCATGTACCCCATCCTCACGGAGGTATAGGCGATGCGGATGAGCCAGGTCCTGCGCCAGTTGCAGGCAGAGCAGTCGAGCCTGGGTCGCCGGCCGCGCCTGATGGAGCGGTTCGCCGAATTCCTGCCGCTGACCGACAAGACACCGCGTTTGGGCCTGGGGGAGGGCTTCACGCCCCTGGTCCACGCACGAAACCTGGGTCGTGCCATCGGGGTCCCGCAACTGCACCTCAAGGTCGAGGGCCAGAACCCCACCGGCTCGTTCAAGGACCGCGGCATGGTGGTGGCCGTGGCCAAGGCCATCGAGGGCGGCGCCAAAGCCGTCATCTGCGCCTCGACTGGCAACACCTCGTCCTCCGCTGCGGCCTACGCGGCCAGTGCCGGGATCGAGGCCGTCATCGTCCTGCCCAAGGGCAAGATCGCCGCCGGCAAGATGTTGCAGGGGTTCGCGGCCGGCGCGCGCGTCGTGGCCATCGAGGGCAACTTCGACGACGCCTTGCGCATCGTTCGCGAGATGACGGCCGAACGCGATCGCGACTACCCCGTGGAGCTGGTCAACTCCGTCAACCCCTACCGGCTGGAGGGCCAGAAGACAGCCGCGTTCGAGAATCTGCGAGCGACCTCGGTGGCGCACCCGACTACCTCGCCATCCCGGTCGGCAACGCCGGCAACATCAGCGCCTACTGGCGCGGCTTCGTGGAGTACCGCGACACCGGCCTGGTAGAGACGACGCCGAAGATGATCGGCTTCCAGGCCGAGGGCGCCTCGCCACTGGTCCAGGGCCACGACTTCGACGACCCACAGACCATCGCCACGGCTATCCGCATCGGCCGGCCCGCCAGCGCCCACTTGGCACGGGCCGCCCGTGACGAGTCGGGTGGACTGATCGATGCCGTGACCGACGAGGAGATCCTGGCCTCCTACCGTGACCTCGCGCGCATGGAGGGCATCTTCTGTGAGCCCGCCAGTGCGGCTTCGGTGGCCGGGGTACGCAAGGCCGCCGCCGATGGCCGCATCGATCCCGGTGCCACCATCGTGGCGGTGCTGACCGGGCTGGGCCTGAAGGACCCCGACACCGGCATGACGCTGGCGGAGGCACCGCTGGAAGCTGAGCCCACCGTCGCGGGCGTCCGCGGCGCACTGGGCTGGTGAACCGGGTGCGCTCATGCGTGGATCTGGTCGGCCGCAGCATCAGCATCGATGTCCCCGCTACCACCGCCAACCTGGGCGCCGGCTTCGACGCGCTGGCCATGGCGCTCGACCTGGCGACGGTCATCAGGGTCGCGGCAGTTCCCGCTGAGACGGATCCAGCCATCGAGGTGGAGGTGCGAGGCGAGGGCGCCGGCCAGCTGCCCACGGGTCGGCGCAACCGCTTCGTCAGCGCCTTGCTGGAGGGTCTGACCGAGGCTGGGTTCGAACTCGACGGGGTCGGCTGGCGGGTGCGCATGGACAACCACATCCCGGTTGCCCGCGGGCTAGGCTCGTCGGCTTCGGCCACGGTCGCAGCGCTGCTGGCAGCGGATGCGTACAGCGGCGGTGCCTTGGGGCGTGAGCGCATGCTGGAGCTGGCAGCAGCCAGCGAGGGTCATGCCGACAACGCGGCGGCCGCGATCTACGGTGGCCTCTGCGTGGTGACGCAGGTCGGCGGGAGCCCACGCGCTATCCGCATCGAACCGCCCACAGGACTGCTGGCCGCGCTCTACATCCCGGACAAGCACCTCTCCACGGTCGCCATGCGGGCGGCCCTGCCGGACACGGTGCCGTTCGCCGATGCCGTCCACAACGTGGGTGCGGCGGCGCTGGCGGTCGCGGCACTGAGCCAGGGACGGCTGGACCTGCTCGCACCGGGTACTGTCGACCGGCTCCACGAGCCCTACCGCGCAGGGGCCTATCCCGAGCTGCCGGAGCTTGTCGACGCTGCCCTGGCGGCCGGTGCCAAGGGAGCCTGTCTTTCAGGTGCCGGCTCGACCGTCATCGCCTTCAGTGATGCCCCCGCCGCCGCAGCCACCATCGCTGCGGCCATGGAGCGCCGCGCACTAGCGCTGGGCATGACCGGGCGGGCGGCTGTGCAGGCGGCCCGTGCCGAGGGTGCACGGGTCATCGAGGACTTCGACCTCGAGCTCGACCGGCCTCTGCGCCACCTCGCGTAGACTCCGAGGATGGCCCGACTCATCGTTCAGAAGTACGGCGGCTCCTCGCTCGCCGATGCCGAGCGCATCCGTCATGTCGCCGGGCGTATCGCACGCGATCGCCGGGAGGGCGTGGACCTCGTCGTCGTGGTCAGTGCCATGGGTGACACCACCGACCACCTGACTGAGCTGGCCGCGGCCATCACCGACGAGCCTGATCCGCGCGAGATGGACCTGCTGCTGGCCACCGGCGAGCACATGAGCGGCACGCTCGTGGCCATGGCTCTGCACGCGCAGGGCATCGAGGCCATCTCGCTCACCGGCCCACAGGCTGGCATCCGCACCGACACCAGCCACGGCCGCGCTCGCATCGCCAACATCGACCCAGCACGCATGCGCCGCGAGATCGAGCGTGGACGGGTCGTCATCGTGGCCGGCTTCCAGGGCTCGACCGACGAGTCGTTCGCGACCGGCGAGTTCACCACCCTGGGGCGCGGTGGCTCCGATACCACAGCGGTGGCACTTGCGGCGCGCCTCGACGCCGATGTCTGCGAGATCTACACCGATGTGGAGGGCATCTTCACCACCGACCCGCGCGTCGTGCCCGACGCCCAGCTGATCCCCAGCATCGGCTACGAGGAGATGCTCGAGCTGGCCCATCAGGGTGCCCAGGTCATGCAGACGCGCGCCGTGGAGTTGGGCTGGGTCAACAACGTCGTCATCCGGGTGCGCTCTACGTTCAGCGATCACCCTGGCACCAGCATCGAGGAGGTATCGGCAGTGGAGCTGCGCGACAAGGTCCGCGCTATGGCACTCGACCGCAAGGTCGCCAAGGTCACCATCGTGGGCGTGCCCGATCACCCCGGCATCGCCCGCTCCATCTTCGAGCCCATGGCTGACCAGGGGCTGAACGTGGACATGATCGTGCAGAACGTCGGCCATGACGGCAAGACGGACATGTCATTCACCATGGAACGGGCCAATCTCTCCCGCGCCCAACGGTTGCTCGATCTCCTGGCCAACGAGCTGGGTTTCGACTCCGTGCAGACCGACGCTGCCGTGGCCAAGATCAGCATCGTCGGCGAAGGCATCCACAACCATCCCGGCTATGCCGCCCAGATGTTCGGTGCCCTCGCGGACGAGGGCATCAACATCAGCATGATCTCAACCTCGGAGATCCGCATCACCTGCATCATCGCCGAGGACCAGATCGAGGCCGCGGCCAAGGCCATCCATCGCACCTTCCGCCTGCAGGAACCGGAGACGGTCGAGTCGGCAGAGGCAGGCGGCGCTGCCTGAGATGGCCGGCGCCCTGCCCGCCTATGTCTCACGGCTCGAACGCTTCGAGCGTATCGGCTCGACGCAGGCCATCGTGCGCGAGTGGTTGGAGGCGGGCGTCGATGAGGTCTGCGTCGCGGTCGCGGACGAGCAGGTCGCTGGCCGTGGCCGACTCGAACGTGAGTGGCTGGCAACCCCAGGACGGGCCTTGCTGGTTTCGGCAGGCTTCCGACCGCCAGCGCTGTCGGCACAGCATGGCTGGCGGCTGGCGGCGATCGTCTCGGTGGCGATGCTGGGTGCGGCCACGTCGCTGCTGGGCCCGACAGCCGACCGGCTGGCGTTGAAGTGGCCCAATGACGTCGTCGCCATCCACCGTGGGCGGATGCGCAAGGTGGCGGGCGTGCTCAGTGAGGGCAGTCTCGAGGGCGGGCACATGCTGTCCTCCGTCGTCGGCATCGGCATCAACGTGGACTGGCCGGCGACTGACTATCCGGCTGACCTGGCCGATTCGATGTGGAGCCTCTCGGAGGCATCCGGTCGTCGCCGCATCGACCGAGATGCGCTGCTCGATGCCTGGCTGGAGCGCCTTGGGCCGCTCTACGAGGCTCTGTGCGCCGGGAGCTTCGACGGTCTTCGCTGGGCCGATGCGCAGATCACCACCGGTGCTGCGGTCGACGTGGAGATGGCATCGGGTCGTGTCTCGGGCACCGGCGTGGGCATCGACCTCGAGAGCGGTTCGTTGCTGGTGCGCACTGGCGCCGGCCGGCCGCTGGCGGCCATCTCCGTGGGTGACGTGGTGCGCTGCTCGGTGCCGGACGCGGCTGGGCAGCTGTAACGGCTAGACTTCCCCGGTGTTTTGGAAGGGGAGAGGGCGTACTTCGGTCGCGGCTGTCGTCGTTCCGTTCGATGCGGATCGGGCGGCGGTGGCGGCCGCCCAACGAGACCCCAGCGCCTTCGCACAGTCGTATCGGAAGTACGTGGCCCAGATCTATTCGCTAGCGCTCTACGAGACCCGCGACCCGCATGTCGCCGAGGACATCACTGCCGCGGTGTTCCTGAAGGCGCTTGCGGCATTGCCGCGATTCCGCGAGCAGGGTGAGGGCGATGACTCCACCTTCAAGGTCTGGCTCTATGCCATCGCGCGAAACGTCATCGCCAATGAACGTCGCCGTGATCGCCGACACCCCGAGGAGCCCATCGAGCTGGCGCTCCACGTTCGTGCCCCCGACGATACGGCCACGGCGGCGGAGGTGCACCTGGAGGCAGCGCGAGCGATCGCTGCCGTGATGGACCTGCCAGCCGAGCGCCGCCAAGCGGTCGTGCTGCGCTTCGTCAACGGGTTGAGCGCCCGTGAGATCAGCCAGATCATGGGCAAGTCCGAGGGCGCCGTACGGGTGCTCATCCACCGTGCCTTGGTGTCCGTGCGGCGGCAACTGGACGCATGACGAGGACTCCTGAGACCGCCGCGCAGCTTGACCGTGCCATCGACGGGCTCCTGCAGGGTCCTGTCCCGGTCGAAGTCGGTGAGTTGGCATCCACGGCACGCCTGCTCTGCGATGTGCTTCCCAGGCTCCACCCGCGCTTCAGCTTCGAGGAGATGCTTGCCGCCCGATTGCTCGCGGCGGCAGGTGCGGGGGCCCCGAGCGACGGCAACGGAGCTCGGGTCGTCGTGACGGCTCCGACGCCGTTGCGGTCGACCGTCGACGGCGCCAGCCCTGCGCCGGACCGTTTGAGCGAAGCCGTTGATCGCCGCCGTCGAAGCCTGCTCGCTGGCGGCGCTATCGCCTCCGGCATCTCGCTGGCCGTACCCATCGCCGGGGCTGCCTTGGTGGTATGGCGTCGTTCGCGTTCGCCTGGCGGGCTTCCCTGATGCCCATCCAATGGCCTTTCCGTCCGCGCCCGGACTCGTCGCGCTCCGAGCTGTGGACCAAGTGTCCCGGCTGCGACCAGATGGTCTACAACAAACAGCTCGACCAGAACCAGCGGGTCTGCCCCAAGTGTGGCCACCACTTCCGGCTGCGGGTCGATGTCCGACTTGGCAGCTTGCTCGATCCCGAATTGTTCCTTGAGCACGACGCCGGTCTGGAGTCGCTCGATCCGCTCGGCTTCGTGGATCTCAAGCCGTACCCGGACCGCGTCGCCGAACAGCAGGCCAAGACCGGGGTGCGTGACGCTGCCGTCTGGGGCTTCGGCGCCATCGATGGCCATCGCGTCGCCATCTGCGCCATGGACTTCGCCTACATGGGCGGGTCCATGGGCTCGGTGGTGGGCGAGAAGATCACCCGTGCCGCCGAAGCGGCCCTGGCCGAACGCATCCCCTATATCGCCATCAGCACCTCGGGCGGTGCGCGCATGCAGGAAGGCACGCTGGCCTTGATGCAGCTGGTCAAGACCTGCGCCGCGGTCGAGCGGCTGGCGCTTGAGGGCGTGCCCTACATCAGCATCATGTCCGACCCCACCACTGGCGGTGTCTTCGCTTCCTTCGCGGCGTTGGGAGACGTGAACATCGCCGAGCCCAACGCACTCATCGGTTTCGCCGGCGCGCGAGTAGCCGCAGGCACGACCGGCGACGAGCTGCCGGAGGGCTTCCAACGTTCCGAGTTCCTCTTCCGGCACGGCTTCCTCGATCTTGTGGTCTCCCGTGGCGACCTTCGCAACGAGTTGGCCCGTCTGCTCCGCTACCTGACGCCGCGGCCCGCGCACCTCGACCGCAACGGCAGTGCCGGTATCGATGGACGCGGCGGAGCCGATGTGGAGGCCATCCGTGGCTAGGGCCAAGACCGACGCCAAGGCCAAGACCGATGCCGATGCCAAGGCCAAGGCCGATGCCAAGGCCAAGGCCGACGCCATGACCAAGGCCGACGCGAAGGCCAAACCCGACGCCAAGGCCAAGGCCGGAACAGGCAGCAAGGCTGCAGCAGGCTCCAGGGCCGTCGGTAGCACGTCCGCCGCCAAGGCGGCGGCAAATACCAAAGCTGCGTTAGACACCAAGGCGCCGGCCGAGGGTATCGAGGCGCCGATGACTGACGACGACGCCCTTCGCGAGGCCGTCTGGGCGCGCGTCCAGATGGCGCGCAACCAGTCGCGGCCGCATACGCTCGAGCTGCTCGCCGGCATGGCCAGCGACGTGGTCGAGCTGCATGGTGACCGCACCTTCGGCGACGACGAGGCCATCGCCGGCGGCTTCGCCACCATCGGGAATCATCGCGTGGTCTTCGTAGGTCATCAGAAGGGCGGCGAGGTGGATTCGAACATCCGTCGCAACTTTGGGATGCCCCACCCGGAGGGGTACCGCAAGGCCGGTCGGCTCTTGCGCTTGGCGGAACGCCTGGGCTTGCCCGTGGTGACGTTCGTGGACACACCCGGCGCCGCACCTGACGCTCCTTCCGAAGAGCGTGGCCAAGCTGAGGCGATCGCCCGCAACATCGCGCTGATGACCTCACTGCGCACGCCTATCGTGACCGTCATCACCGGCGAGGGTGGATCCGGCGGCGCACTGGCCATCGCCGTCGGTGACGTCGTGCTGGCGCTGGAAAACGCCATCTACTCGGTCATCTCACCGGAGGGCTGCGCCAGCATCCTGTGGCGGACGAGCGACATGGCCAAACAGGCGGCGGTGGCGATGCGACTCACCGCCCGCGAGCAACAGGCACTCGGTGTCATCGACGCCGTCATCGGTGAACCGCCCGGCGGGGCCCAGGAAGATCCCGGGGAGACGGCGCGCCGACTGGGTGAGGCGATCGAGGCGCAGTTGGACGCGTTGGTCCACCATGATCTCGACGATCTGGTGAGGGCTCGCTACGCGCGCTACCGTGGGTACGGTGCCTTCACGACCAAGGAGATGCCGGTGCGAGAGCGCCGTGAGCGCCAGAACATCGTCGACCGGTTGCGCACCTTGTGGGACTCTGGCCGGGTGCTCAGTGTCGGTGAAGGTGAGCGGTTGGCTCCGGGTGCGGCCGACGATGTATACGAAACCGGGGCCAGCGAGACCGTGGTGCCGGAGGGCCTTGCCGAGAAGGGAAGTGACGCGTGAGCGAAGAAGCACCGGGTCAGGTGCCGGCGGGTGTGCCTGACGAGCCAATGACCGGGTTGTACGATCTGGCCGACGACGTGCTCCCAGCGCTCATCGCCCGATTACGATCGAGCCGACTCGGCGAGCTTGAGGTGCGCACCGACGCCTGGCGGGTTCGATTGCGGCGCCTGGGGGTCCCCACCACCCGGACCGCGGCCTCAGGGCCGGCCCTCGGCCTGCACGCTGACGCGGAGGGTGTGGAGTCGGTGGGCAGCGCCGCCAGGTCGCCCGCGGTGGGCTACTTCACTCCGGCACCGGAGCTTGCCGTCGGACAGCCGGTGCAAGCCGGCGACCTGCTGGGCAGCATCGATGTGCTGGGGATCGGGCAGGAGGTGAATTCGCCGAGTGACGGCATCGTCAGCCGTCTGCTGGTCGAGGATGGCCAGGCCGTCGAGTACGGTCAGGTGTTGGCTGAGATCGACCCGTTCGAGGTCGAGCTCGATGCCGCTGACGCGGATGCGGGCGGTCGATGATCGAGCGTGTCCTCATCGCCAACCGCGGAGAGATCGCGGTCCGCATCCTGCGCGCCTGTCGCAGCATGGGCATCGAGGCTGTCGTCGCCCATAGTGAGGCTGACGCCCAGTCACGCGCGGTGCTCATGGCCGACGAAGCCATCTGTATCGGTCCGGCCGAATCCGCCCGATCCTATCTAAGCGCAGCATCGGTCATCTCGGCCGCCCTCGTCAGTGGCTGTGACGCCATCCACCCGGGCTATGGCTTCCTTTCCGAGGATGACGGCTTCGCCGAGATGACACGAGCTCACGACCTGACCTTCATCGGCCCCTCGGCGGAGGTGCTTGAGCGGTTCGCCTCCAAGGCCGGCACGCGCGAGCTGCTGGCGGCCCATGGCCTGCCCATGGTCCCTGGCTCGGTCGGCATGTTGCGCGACGACGATCACGCGCTTGGCGAGGCCGATCGCATCGGGTATCCGCTGCTCATCAAGCCGTCGGCCGGTGGTGGCGGCAAGGGCATGCGCATGGTGCGCACCGCGCGTGAGCTGCAGCAGGCCCTCACCGTCTGCCGCTCGGAAGCGCGCGCGGCCTTCGGCGACGACTCGCTGTACCTCGAAAAGTGGCTGGAGCAGACACGCCACGTCGAAGTCCAGGTGATGATCGACAACTACGGCCACGGCGTGCACATCGGCGAGCGCGACTGCTCGGTCCAGCGGCGCCATCAGAAGCTCGTGGAGGAGGCACCCAGCCCGGCCATCGACCAGGCCACCCGTGACCGACTCACCGGATCGGCCATCAAGGCTGCCCTCGCCGCTGGCTATCAGAACCTGGGCACCCTGGAGTTCCTCGTCGACCGCGACGGCAGCTACTTCTTCATCGAGATCAACGCCCGCATCCAGGTCGAGCACCCCGTCACCGAGATGCTCTCAGGCATCGATATCGTGGCCGAACAGATCCGGCTTGCCGCAGGCGAGCCATTGGGCTATCAGCAGGACGACATCCGGCTGAATGGTCACGCTATCGAGTTCCGCATCAACGCCGAGGATGTGCGCGCCGATTTCCAGCCCCAGGCGGGCCGCGTCGATCAGTACGTCCCACCCGGGGGCTCGGGTGTGCGAATGGAGACGCATCTCTACAGTGGTTATGACGTCCCGCCGTACTACGATTCGCTGCTCGGCAAGCTCATCGTCTGGGGCCCTGACCGTGAGATCGCCATCGCGCGCTCACGGGTGGCTCTGGCTGAGTTGCTGGTCGAAGGCATCGAGACCAACATCCCATTCCATCGCGCCATCCTCAGGGACGGGACGTTCCTGTCGGGTGGCTTTGACACCAACCTGCTTGACCGCAAGGGCGCCGCGGCCTTCCTGGACGCCGTCCCGGCCCCCGAACCGGCCTGATGGCGTCAGGACCGGATACGAGAGGAACACCATGACCGACAGCCAAGCTTCGGGCGCCGACCCCACTCCCGCCGTGCTGTTGACGACCGCTGAGCTGCAGAAGCTCATCCCGCATCGTTGGCCGTTCCTGCTGGTGGACCGCATCATCGAAGAGGATCGCCATCGCCGCTATATCCGCGGCGAGAAGGCCGTCACCGCGACCGAGTGGTTCTTCGGCGGCCACTTCCCTGGTATGCCGGTCATGCCCGGCGTCATCCAGGTGGAGGCACTGGCCCAGACGATGGCCGTGTACGTCGCGCGGGAGGATGGCTTCGGCGATCGTATCGGTCTCTTTGCCGGCATCGACGAGTGCCGCTTCAAGCGCATCGTGCAACCGGGAGACCGGCTAACGTTGGAGGTCACCATGCAAAAGCTGGGGCGCCGTTTCGGCAAGGGCCGTGCCATCGCATCGGTCGATGGCGAAGTCGCCTGTGAGGCACTTCTCTCCTTCGTCATCCCGCCGGCGGATGCGCTGCGATGACCCTCAGGCTCGCTCTCCTGGCGGACATCCACGGCAACATCGACGCTCTTGAGGCGGCACTGGTCGCCATCAGGAAGGCCGCCCCGGACCACATCGTCATACTCGGCGACCTGGTGCTCAACGGCCCGCGGCCGGTGGAGGCCGTAGACAAGGTCATGGAGCTGGATGCTGCCGGGGCATTGGTCATCGCCGGCAACACCGACATCGCGGTGGCTGACGGTGACTATGCCGCCGCCTTTCCCTGGCTCGACGAGGTCCCTGTCGGACATGTCGCGGCCGCCGAGTGGGCCCGCGACCTCTTGCGCGATGACCAGTTGGAGTACCTGCGCCGTCTGCCGGCCGAGCGCCGCCTGGCTGTCGGCGACGACCTGATCCTGGCCTGCCATGCGTCGCCCGGGAGCCAGACTAGCGGCTTGCCGGCTGATCTGGATGCGGCGGTCACGGTGCAGCGTGTCACTCGCACCGATGCCCGCGTCATCTGTTGTGGGCACACCCACGTCGCCGACGTGCGCGAGCTGGGGCGCAAGCTGCTGCTCAATCCGGGCTCATGTGGCTATGCCTTCGACGGCACGCCCGACGGCTGCTGGGGGTTGCTCGACATGGCGGAGGGTGAGGATCCTGCAGCTGAGCTCTTCCGCACCGCCTACGACCCCCATCCGGCCGCCGAGGAGGTCGCCGCGCGCGGTCTACCGGGTGATGTCTACCGCGCCGCCACGATCCGCACCGGGAGGTTCATCCGATGAGCGTCGACGGGGGACGTCGGGTGGTGGTGACCGGCCTGGGCGCGGTCACACCGCTGGGAGTCGACGTGCCGACTTACTGGCGGCGCCTCGTGGCGGGCGACTCCGGCATCGGCCCCATCACGCTCTTCGATGCCTCCATGATGAGCAGCCGGATCGCCGGTGAGGTGCTCGACTTCGATCCATCCATCGTGCTCGACCGCAAGGAGGTTCGGCGGACGGACCGAGCCACCCAGATGGCCCTCGTGTGCACCCGCGAAGCGCTCGTTGACGCCGGGCTGCCCGAGCGACTGGAAGGCGAGTTGGCCGAGCAGACCGGGATCCTGATGGGCTCTGGCCTCGGTGGCACCAACACCCTCGTCGACCAGATGACGACCGTGCGCCTGGAGGGACCCAATCGCGTCAGCCCTTTCTTCATCCCCATGGCCATCTCCAACATGCCTGCCGGTGTGGCGGGCATCACCTTCGGCGCCATGGGACCCAACTACTCGACCACTAGCGCTTGCGCATCCTCTGGCCATGCCATCGGCGAGGCCTCCGAGATCATCCGCCGCGGCGATGCCGACGTCATGGTCGGGGGTGGTTGCGAGGCGCCGGTCGTGGATGCGACCGTGGCTGGTTTCGGCCGTATGAAGGCGCTCTCGACGCGCAATGACGAACCAGCGGCGGCCAGCCGGCCGTTCGACGTCGACCGCGATGGATTCGTGGTGGCTGAGGGCGCCGGCGCCCTGGTCCTCGAAGAGCTGAGGCACGCGCAGCGTCGTGGCGCGCGCATCTATGCCGAGGTGTGTGGCTACGGTGCCACCGCGGATGCTTACCACATCACCACGCCCGCCCCGGGCGGTGCTGGCGCCGTGCGCGCCGCGCGCCGTGCCCTGGCCAAAGCGGGCCTGGAGGCTGCCGAGATCGACCTGGTCAGCGCTCACGCTACCAGCACCGGAGAGGGCGACCCCACCGAGCTCATGGGCATCAATACGCTGGTCGGGGAGAACGCCGCCAATGTCAGCGTCACCGCCACCAAGTCGTCGATCGGGCATACGCTGGGCGCGGCCGGCGCCCTGGCTGCGGTGACGACGGTGATGGCACTCGTGGAGGGCGTGGTACCACCGACCTTGAACCTGCACCACCCCGATGAGCGTGCCGGCGCCCTGGATCTGACGCCTCTGCAGGCGCGCCAGCGCGTTCTGGGTGTCGCCCTCGTGAACGCCTTCGGCTTCGGCGGACAGAATGCAGCCATCGTGCTGCGCCGTTGGAGCGCCTGATGGCGACGCGCCAAGAGGTGCAGGACCTGGTCGGCTTGGTCGACCGCCTGGAGCGACTGCTGGAACGCTCGGCGCTCTCGGAGATCGAGATCGAGAGTGGTGGCATCGCGCTGACCCTGCGGACGCCGGCGGCGATCGCAACGCGGCTGGGTGGCGCGCTCCAGCCAGTGTTGCTCGAGGTCGTGCCTGAACCATCACTGCTGCCAGAGGAGTCCACACTCGATCGCGGCGCCCACGCCATCACGGCGCCGTTGACTGGCGTGTTCTACCGCTCACCGTCGCCGGGTGCCGAGCCGTACGTCCGCGAGGGGGGGCAGGTCAATAGCGGTCAGGTCATCGGCCTCATCGAGGCCATGAAGCTGTTCAACGAGATCAAGTGTGACGTGACCGGCACTATCCGGCACGTGGTGGCTGGGGATGGCGACCTCGTGAAGGCCCATCAAACGCTCCTTGAGGTCGACCCAGCGTGAGGGCTCAGGCATGAACCAGTCGGGTGCACCACGCAGCGTTCGTGTCACCGGCTGGGGCTCCTATGTCCCCGAGCGCGTCCTGACCAACGCTGATCTCGAGCGTATCGTGGACACCTCTGACGAGTGGATCCGGACGCGCACCGGCATCAGCGAACGACGGGTCGCAGCGCCACATGAGACCACCGCCACGCTCGCCGCTATCGCCGGCAAGCGCGCCATCGCCACGGCCGGCCTGGCCCCCGACGATATCGATGTCATCGTGGTGGCCACCCTGACCCCCGACCACCCCATGCCCTCTACCGCGGCACTGGTGAAGGAGGCCATCGGCAACACCACGGCGGCCGCCTTCGACATCGGGGCCGCCTGTTCCGGCTTCGTCTTCGGCTACGCCACCGCCGACGCCTACGTCCGCAGTGGCCTGGCCCGCCATGTGCTGGTCGTCGGCGCGGAATTGCTGACACGCTTCCTCGACTTCGAGGATCGCGGCACCTGCATCCTCTTCGGTGATGGTGCCGGGGCCGTGGTGTTGTCCGCCTCCGACGAGGAAGGCGGCGGCATGGCCGGCCTGGAGATGACCACCGACCCCGACGGCGCCTACATGATCTGGCTGCCCTCGGGCGGGTCCCGCAGCCCAGCCAGCATGGAGACGGCGCGGCGAGGTGAGCATTTCATCCGAATGGAGGGCCGTGAGACCTATCGCTACGCCACGCGCACGCTGGCCGCCTCCGCGCTCGCGGCAATCGAGAAGGCCGGCTGGACGCCTGACGATGTCGACCTCTTCATCCCCCACCAAGCCAACGTGCGCATCATCGAGGCGGTGGCGAGGGGCTTGAAGCTGCCCATGGAGCGGATGTTCGTGAACATCGACAAGTACGGCAACACCTCTGCCGCCTCGGTCGGCATCGCACTCGACGAAGCCGTGCGCGAGGGACGCGTCAAACCCGGCGACAAGCTGGTCCTCGTCGCCTTCGGAGCCGGTTTCACCTCCGGTGCCATCGCCCTCGGTTGGACTGCTGATCCCGCCGACTCGATCCGCAGTGAGGGCGTCGCGCCGGTCGCCAGCGTGCGTGCGCCACTGGACTGGGATTCGGTCGACCCCATCCCGCCTCGTCTGGCGGCCGTGCTCAACGACCCGGGGGGTCCACCAGTCCCGCTCGACGACGTGGTTCCCGGTGAGCCCGAGCATGCACATTCGAAGGAGCAGCCATGATCGATCTCTCTGGCAAGACCGCTGTCGTCACCGGCGGCTCGCGCGGTATCGGCCGCGCCATCGCCCTGCGCCTCGCGGCCCAAGGTGCCGATGTCTGCATCAGCTACAAAGGCAATGCCGCTGCCGCCGACGCGGCCGTCACCGAGATGACTGCGATGGGCCGGACGGCCTTCGCGGTGCAGGCTGATGTGGCTCTGATGGAGGCAGCCAGCGGGCTCATCGATGCGGCGCTGGCCCGGTTGGAGCGGATCGACATCCTCGTCAACAATGCCGGTATCACGCGCGACGACCTCATCATGCGCATGAAGCCCGAGGACTGGAACGATGTCATCGACACCAACCTTTCGGGCACGTTCTGGACCATCAAGGCGGCCACGCGTCCGATGTTGAAAGCGCGTAGCGGACGCATCGTCAACATCACCAGCGTGTCCGGACAGGCTGGCCAGATGGGCCA
The DNA here is from genome assembly GCA_963814315.1 of uncultured Chloroflexia bacterium. Lineage (GTDB taxonomy): Bacteria > Chloroflexota > Limnocylindria > Limnocylindrales > CSP1-4 > JAFMJV01. Next base: position 1,014,470 of record CAWFCG010000003.1, on the reverse strand, counting down.
GGCCAACTATTCCTCGGCCAAGGCCGGACTCATCGGGCTCACCAAGGCCACTGCGCGGGAGCTGGCCAGCCGCGGCATCACCTGCAACGCGGTGGCGCCCGGGTTCGTCCTTACCGAGCTCACGCAAGATCTTGACCCCAAGCTGCTGGACGCCATCAAGGCGCAGACGCCGCTGGCTCGTTTCGGTACGCCTGAGGAGATCGCCAACGCGGTCGCCTTCCTCGCTTCGGACGAGGCTGCCTACATCACCGGTCAGGTGCTGGCCGTCGATGGCGGCCTGGTGATGATGTAGCGGAGACGGAGTACCTTGTCAGGCGTGAGACACCGCTATTTGCCGCGCAGCTGCGCAGTCCTGCTGACACTCCTACTGCTGGCCACGTCATCGACGGTCACGACCGTCAGTGCCGTGACACCCGGTGCGGCCCAGGCTGAAGACGGACTACGCGTCGCTATCGATTCGATGGGCCAGCTCGCGACCGACAGCCGCTACGGCAAAGGCCAAAAGCGGACCACGCGAGCCACATCGGGACTGCCCCTGAAGCTGGGCAAGGACGGTCGGTTGACCTTGCTGTTGATGGGTTCGGACTGGCGCGCCGACTCGGGCGGCGAGAGACTGGACGTGCTGATGGTGGCGACCGTCGACCCGCAGACCGGCAAGGCAGCCGTGGTCAGCATCCCGCGTGACATGTCAGGCATCCCTTTCGCGGGCGGCGGCAACAGCGGTGGCATGCGGGTGAACTCCATCTACTACATCAAGTACCGGGACGCATCGCTGGACCACGCCGCGGTCGACCGCAAGGCGCTCAAACGCTTCAGCAAGGACATCGGCGCGTTCCTGGGCACGGAGATCGACTACTGGGCCATGACACGCTTCGCGACCTTCGCTAGCGTTATCAACTCCCTCGGCGGGGTTCAGTTGGACGTCAGCGAAGAGGTCATCGATTCGTCCTACCACCACAACGATTCGCATGGCATCTGGTTCCCGGCCAAGGATGACTACAAGCTCAAGGGCAATCCACCCTGCAAGCCCAAGCCCAAGCGCTGCCATAGCGCGCTCGTCTACGCCCGCTCGCGCCATGGCACCGTGGGCAGCGGCTACAACAGCGACTGGCGCCGAGCCGAGCGGCAGCAGGACATCGTGCACGCCGGTGTGAAGGGCGTGCTCGAGGACGATGGCGCTGGCATCCGCCTCCTGGGCACTCTGCTCAAGGTGCGCGACAAGATCGACACCAACATCCCCAAGACCACCGAGGCCGCGGCCCAGCTCTTCGCGATGCTGGATGGATTGAAGCTACCCAAGACGAACATGAAGGTGCTGGCACCCTCGACATGGGCCGGCACGGCGGCGGACGGCAGCATCAAGCCCAACCTGGCCAACATCCGCCGCTGGGTGGAGAGTCACTTCTACAAGGTCAAGGCTCGACCAGAGGGGGGATAGGCACTGCCGGCCGGGAGGCAGTCACTACCCACGGAGGGATTCGCGTAGCCCACGGAGGAACTAGCGGAGCCAGATGACCGCGGGCCCGCCCCGAGGTCACACGCGACGAGGGCCTGTGCCATCCTCGGGTGGTGAACACCCCCGCCGATGAGCCCCGCCTCGCCAGCGGTGTCGATCGATCTTGAGATCTCGCCCGGATCGGTCGTCGATGCCCACCTGAACCGGCGCTTGGAGCGAGCGCGGCGCGTGCTGCTGGGCAGCCTCGCAGTCCTGGCGCTGGTGGTCATCTGGTTGCTGTGGGACGGCGACCTCGGCATCGCTGACCTGGTGCTTGCGGCGACCTCGGTGACGCTGGTCCTGGCGCTCTATGTGCTGTACACGACGGTGGAGGCGCTGACGAGACACCGGCTGGAGCGCGAGGCCAGCATCCGCCGCATCGTCACCGGGCTGTCTCGCTCGTTGTCAGCCGAATTGGTCGTCGACGCGGTCATCAACGATCTGCGCTCGGCCACTGATGCCGACCATGTGGTAGTGGCGCGGGTGAGTCAGCCGGACATGAACGTTGAGGTCACGCTGGTGGCGGCACAGGCGGATGCGCCGCCTTCGCGGACGACGCTCCGGCCTGAGATCGACGCGCCGGGCGCCCTCGGCATCGATGGCGCCGACGAGGGCGTCGGCGAAAGCGCCGGTGAGTCCTCCGATGCGGCCGCGGCAGCAGCCGAGGAGATCGCACGTCGCGTGCGTTCGGCGTATGGGCTGGCACACACGCTCGCCACGCCCCTGGTCGCGGGGCGGAGCTTCCTTGGCGCGTTGCTTCTGGCGCGCCGCGGCCGCGAGGCCTGGAGCGAGGGGGATCGCCGCCTGCTCAGCTGGGCAGCCAATGAGGTGGCCACGGCGTTCCAGCGGGCCTATGCGCTCGAGGCTGCCGAGCGCGGCGCCAAGATCGACGTTCTCACGGGGTTGCCCAATCGGCGCTATTTCGACGAGGTGCTGAGCATCGAGCGCCCGCGCCGGCGATCCAACGACAGCCTAGGCATCCTGATGATCGACATCGACCACTTCAAGATCCTCAACGATCGCTTCGGACATGCCACCGGGGATCGCGTCCTGCGTGCGGTCGCCGGTGCCATCACCCAGGGCGTGCGTGCCGAGGACACGCCATCCCGATACGGTGGTGAGGAGTTCGCCGTGCTGTTGAGGCGCGCCTCGGCCGAGCAGGCCATCGAGGTGGGCGAACGCATCCGCCGCGAGGTCGTTCGGCTGCACCCAGCCAGCCTCGGGATCGACGAGCCGGTGACGGTGTCGGTCGGTGTGGCCGTGGCCGGCCCTGACCAGGTCGCCATCCCCGGCTTGGTGGAGCGCGCCGACCAGGCCCTCTATCGCGCCAAGCGGCTCGGTCGCGATCGCGTCGTCGCCGCCTGAAGCGACGTGCCACCACGCGAGGTTGGGGAGCCACTGGAACCGCTGGAGCCGCGAACGCCGCTTGAGCCCCCGGTTCCGCTCACCAACTCACGGATCGCCGCCGTGCTGGCCGAGGTGGCGGACCTGCTTGAGATCAAGGGCGAGTCAGCGTTCAAGGTCGGTGCCTATCGCCGCGCGTCCGACGCGGTGGCACGCAGCGGGGTGGACGTGGCGTCGGCGTACCGCACCGGCGAGTCGCCGACGCTGCGTGGCGTTGGCAGCAGCATCTCCGAGCGCATCGCCGAGTTGGTCGCGAGCGGACAGTCGCGGTATCACGAGTCCCTGCGGGCCGAAGTGCCGCCCACGCTGCTGGAGCTCCTGGCCGTCCCGGGCGTCGGCCCCAGGACGGCAGGGGAGGTGTGGCGCACCCTGGGGATCGCCACACTGCCAGAGTTCGAAGCCGCCGCTCGCGCCGGCCGGCTGCGCCAGATCCGGGGCATCAGCGCGCGTACCGAAGCGCACATCGTAGAGGGCATCGCTGAGCTTCGGCAACGACCGCCCCGCCGCATGCTGATTGGCGTGGCCCAGGCTCAGGCAGATCGCGCCACCCTCCTCATCGAGTCGCTACCCGGCGTGACCAGGGTCGTACCCGCAGGCTCGCTGCGACGGTCGCGCGAGACCGTTGGGGACCTCGACGTGCTGGTGGAGACGGCGGCGCCCGAAGCGGTGCTCACAGCGTTGGCCGCCTCGCCCTTGGTCGAGCCCCTTGACGTCGCCATCAGGAGTGGACGTGATCGCGCCAGCATGCGACTCCTCGATGGTCCGCAGCTGGATGTGATGACCATGCCGCCGGGCGCCGTGGGCAGCTATCTCGTCCACTTCACCGGCTCCGCCGCGCATAACGTCGCCCTGCGCCACCGCGCACGTGAGCTCGGCTGGTCGCTGTCGGAGCACGGCTTGGTGCCACTCGACGACGCGGCCGCGGCGCCGACCACGTTTGCCTCCGAGGCTGCCCTGTACGCCTTCCTTGGCCTGGCGGAGATCCCGCCCCAGTTGCGTGAAGGCCGTGGCGAGGTGGAGGCCGCCGCGGCCGACGCGCTCCCAGAGCTGGTGCGCCGAGACGATCTGCGCGGCGACTGCCACAGCCACACCCAGTGGTCCGATGGCCGTGAGCCGCTCGAGTCCATGGCCGCATCCGCCCGTGCGGACGGACGCGAATACCAGGTGCTGACCGACCACTCTCAGAGCCTGACCATCGCCAACGGTCTCACGCCCCTGCGAGTGGAAGCGCAACGGCGTGTCATCGGCGAGCTCAACGAGCGTTTCGCTCGGGAGCTGGAGGCGGGAGCGTTGCCGGCTGGCGCCCATCCCGAGGGCTTCCGGCTCCTCCACGGTACCGAGCTGGAGATCACCCTCGACGCACGACTCGACTACGACGACGCCTTGTTGGCCACCTTCGACGTCGTCGTGGCTTCCCTGCATGTCGGTCGGCGCCAGCCACGAGAGCAATTGATGGCACGCTACGAGGTGGCCATGCGCAGCCCGCACGTCGACATCATCAGCCATCCATCTGGGCGCAAGATCGGCGGGCGTTCCGAGCTTGATCTTGACTGGGAGGCGTTCTATCGGCTGGCGGCCGAGACTGGCACGCTGCTGGAGATCAACGGCAGCCAGGCGCGCCTCGACCTCGATGAGCACCATGCCCGGGCCGCCATGGATGCCGGTTGCCGCTTCACCATCGACTCCGATGCCCACGAGCGTTCCGAGTGGCGGGGTCTCGACTGGGGCACGGCCATCGCTCGTCGCGCCTGGATCGGTCCACGGCTGATCGCCAACACCCTGCCGCGAGACGTGTTCGTAGGTATGCTGCGAGAGAAACCGCATCGCTTCTGAGGCCACGCCGAGAGCGGTGGTACGATTCGGAGTCGCCAGTCGGCGGTGCTCATGCATGCCCGGAGGATCACCGACGTGCCGCTCACCGGCGGCTCACCATCCCACGCCCGAGGAACGAATGAGCTTCGACCCCCTGACCGAGAACGAACCCGCCGCCGTTTCGAGCGCCATCACCGCCAGTCGCCAGAAGCGCCAGCTCGTCGATCAGGCGATCGATGCGGCACGCAAGGCCGACTGGATCGCCGCCGCCGAGATCAACCAGAAGGTCCTCGAGATGGGCCCCGATAGCGCCGCGGAGAACCGCATCGCCAAGGCCTACTGGGAGCAGGGTGAGCTGGGACAGGCACGTGAGCATTACCAGTCGGCATTGTCCATCGACCCCACCAACCGCATCGCCGAGCGCAACATCGGCCGGCTGCGCATGCTCATGGTCGACGCCGGCTCCAAGACCGTGCCCGCCACGCCCGGTAGCAAGGCGCCGGTCGGCATCTTCGTGGAGGAGACGGGCAAGACCGGCTTCGCCCACCTCGTGGACCTGGCCAGCCCCATGGATCTGGCGCAGGTGAACCCCGGCGATTTCGTGGAGCTGGACCCGGCGGGACCGCGTGTCGTCGCGACCTCCAATGGCGTTCGCGTCGGCGCCGTCGAGCCGCGTGTGGCGGCTCGATTGCTGCGCCTCATGGCCGACGGCAACAAGTACGCGGCCGGTGTCACCAGCCTCGGCGACGAGGATGTGCGCATCATCATCCGCGAGACCTACCAGGATTCCTCCAACTACGGCAAGGTCTCCTTCCCCACCGCGGCCAAGGTCTCTGACCTGCGGCCGTACACCAAGGGCACGCTGATCCGGGAGGACTCCGACCTGGAGGAAGACCTCGAGTTCGACGACGAGCCCGAGTCCTTCGACGACATCGGCTCGGTGCTGCCGCCCGAGACGCACGCTGAAGAGGGCTTCCAGATCGACGGTGAGGGCGATCTCGACGTCGACGATGATGATGATGGCGACGACATCGGGGACGGCGAGGACGCAGACGAGGACCTCCACGAGGACTGAGCTACCTTCGCCATCCCCGGATAGACTCAGGTTGACACGATGGCGGACCCGCAGCAGCCCCTCAGGAACCAGACTCGCGGGCCGCGCTTGCCCGCGCTCGAACGCCTGACGCCGACCCCGGACCTGGCCGCGCTTCGTGCGCATATCGCATCGCGTACCAAGGCCGGTGACGTGGTGCTGGAACTGCATGGGCGCGGCGGCTGGGTCACGCGCTGCGCCATCGATGACCTGCGCCGCTCCTTCGTGCTTGAATCCACGGCCCTGACACGCTTGGTGGCGGAGATCGTGCTGCGCCCGCCGGACCTGCGCCATCTCGATGCTGCCGTGTCCGGGATCGCCGTCGATGCGCGCGGTATGCAGGGTGGGCTGCGATCGGCCATCGAGGCCAGCTATGCCTCACGCTGTCCCGGTTGCGGTGGCACGGTCAGCGTCACCGAGTTCATCTGGGATGCGGATGCCAGCGATTCCTCTCACAAGAGCTTCAGGTGCCTGCGCTGCCGGGATAGCCGCGCTGAGAAGCGGCCCATCGACGTCGATGCCGATGACCTCTACCGGGCGCGTTCGGTAGAGTCGGACGGGGCCCGCGAGATGCTGCGTGAGCGCTTCCCCGCGCCGACGGTGGCCCACCCACTGCCGGCCGAACTGGTGGACCTCTATCCGCCGCGAGCGCAAGTGGCGCTGGCCGTCATCCTGGAGCGCATCGAAACGGAGTTGCGGGCCCCTTCGGTGCAAGCGGCGTTGCGACTGGCGGTGGTGCACATGGTCCTGTCCATCAGCCGGCTCAACGGCTATCCCGGACGGGTCGCACAGGTCCGTATCAGCTCCGGGCACGTGCGGGGCTCCACGTCGCGACGCTGGCGAGAGCGCAACGTCTGGCACGCCTTCGAGGAGGGCACGCGCGCCGTACGCGAGTTCGTGCAGGTCATCGAAGCCGGCGGGGGCCGCACATCGGCCCGCGTAGGTCCCGACCTGCGGGCGTTGCAGGACGGATCGGCCAACGTGGCGTTGCGATTCGGCATGCCCCATGGCCGAGAGACATTCGGCCCGCCTCCGCGTCCCGGCGCGGAGCCGGGTGCCCGCCCCCGAGTGCGCCCGGGTATCAGACTGGTGCTCAGCCAGCCACCCATCCATTGGTCGCCTGACAACCTTAGCTTCGCCTACCTGGCATCCGCGTTGGCGATCGGCGCTGAGGGTGCCGCCACCCTGCCACTTGGGGCGCTCTTCGGCTCTGCGCCCAAGTCGGAATGGGCTCGCGATGCCGCCACGCTGCAGCGGGCGTTGAGTGCTGTGCAGCCGGTGTTGTTGCCTGATGCGCAGGCAGTCATCATGCTCGAGGCCGCTAGTCCGGAGGCCCTGGTCGCGACCGTCATCGGTGGCGTCGGCGCCGGCATGCGCGTGGATGACGCGGTCCTGGCGGAGACCGACGAGGGCATCGACGGAAGCGTCCAGTTCGGGCTACCGCAGTCTCCGGCGTCGGCGCGGGACGTGGCCATCCATTCGGCCTCCGATCCTTCGGGCCCGTTCCAGATCTCGGCCGTCGAGGCGGCCATCGCAGACGTCGCGGTCGCCGTCATGCAGTTGCGTGGTGAACCCACCCGTTTCGACCGCATCCTGGGAGAGGTGTTGCTGGGACTCGATCACCTGGGACACCTGCGGCGCTTGGTCGGCACGCCCCGTACGGTCCATGCTGATGACGAAGCGGTAGCCGAACGCGAGCCGGGCCTGTTCGGCATCGTGACCGACTCTCCTGTGTTCCCGGTCGAGCCATCCGACGACGGGCCTGCACAACGCAGCATCGACTGGGATGACCGAGCGCCGGTCTCTGACCCGGTGCGACTCACCCTGGACATCATCCGTCGTGAGCTCGCCAGACCCGATCACCCGCGCCTGCGCGAGTTGGAGGAGGAGCTCTGGTGGCTGCGAGATGCGCGTGACTTGGCGGCTGCCAAGCAACCGCTCTCGGAGCGTCTGGAGTGGGGCATCTTCAGCCTCCTCACCACCAGTGGCGGACTCGGGCGCAGCGCCTTCGACGAGCGCGTGGCGCGCCTGTTCCGCGGGCCTGAGACGGCTGACGCCGAGTTGATCGAGGCTTGCCTCCAGAGCTACCGCTCGTCGGTACCAGCCGAGGATGGCCTCATCCGCAGCGATGAGTCGCTACAACGACGCTATGCCGAGCACGGCCAGATGGTGGGCATGCTGGCCGAGTTCGCCCACCGCATCGGCATGCGCGCCTGGGTCACCCGGCGGGAACAACGGCGCCACTATCGAGGCGGGGTGCTGGCGGATCTGCTCAGTGACCCAGAGCAGCGCGTCTACCTGCCGCTGGTCGCTCCGGGTCCGCAAGAGGTGCTGGAGCAGATCGACTGCATCTGGTATGTGCGCGGCAAGGGCGCCTTCCTCTTCGATGTCGAGTGGCAGGCGCTTCTCCAGGAGCCCATCATGGTCCGCGGGCCGCGCATCGAGACCAACGACGACATCGTCCGCTTCCTCGTCGTGCCCGACGAGCGCTCGCCCCTGCTGCGATTGCGCCTGGCTCGATCGCCCATCCTCCGCGCCCGGATGGAGCGGGACAACTGGCATATCCTCAAGTGGAGCAACGTGCGCCGACTCCATGCCGGCACGCAGGCGAACCTCGCGGCGCTGGGGCCGCTGCTGGGGCTCGACCCTGAGGTCGAGCGCGGCGAGGACCAGATGCCGATGTTCGCGACCTGAGGGTTCCAGCGAGAGCCGAGCAGTGGGAGGACCGACCTTGACCGAGCCCGCAGTGACCCCGGTCCACGCTTTCGCCGAGCGAGCCTGGCAACAGTATCTTGAGCTGCACCCCCTCTGGGCGACCTCCCAGGGTGACGAACGCTGGGACGACCGGCTGGGCGATCCGGGGCCTGGGGGCCGGGCCGCCATGCTCGTGCTGGTGGACGCCTGGTCAGCGGAGATGGACGGCTTTGCCGGCTTGGGCCTCTCGGTCGAAGACACCATCACCCTCGAACTCATCCACATCGTCATCGACCGCACCCGAGAGGCCGATGCGCTGCGGCTGTGGGAGATGGAGGCGATGGATCAGTACGGCGGGCCACAGACGCTCGTCGGGGATCTCGCCCGCCTGCAACGTGCCGACACGCCCGCGCGGCTGCAGAAGCTGTTGGAGCGCCTGGCCGCCTATCCCGCCTGGCTAGACGCGCATGCCGCCAACCTCGCGGCCGGCCTGGCATCCGGGCGGACGGCGGCAGCACCGGTGGTCGAGCGCTGTCTCGCCCAGACCCGACGCATCGTGGAGACGCCGGCTGCCCAGTCGCCCATCGTGGTCGTCAACGACGCTCTGGACGAGGCTTCGAAGGCAGCCTTGGTCGCGATCGTCGAAACCTCCGTCATCCCCGCCCAGCGCCAGTGGCTAACGATGTTGGAGGCCTACGCTGCTCATGCGCGCGACGGTGACGGCATCTGCTACCTGGCCGATGGCGACGCGCTCTATCGCCACCACATCCTGGCCTGGACCACCATCGAGGATGAGCCACAGTCGATCCACGACTACGGCCTGGCACGGCTGGCGCAGATCGATGAGCAGGAACATGTCATCGCGGTCGAGCTTGGCTTCGATGACGTGGACGCGTTGCGAGCCGAGCTTGAGGTCTCGACTGCCAACCACGTCACCGATCCCGTCGACCTGGTGCACCTCGCGGAGGGGCTCATCGAGCGCGCCGAGGCTGAAGCTCCGGCATGGTTCGGCCGGCTCCCCAAGGACACCTGCGAGGTCCGCGCCGTAGAACCGCACATGGAGCAGGAGGCACCCCCGGCGTTCTACATGCCACCAAGTGAGGATGGCTCACGCAAGGGCTTGTACTTCATCAATACCTTCGAACCCGCCTCGCGGCACTTGCACCGCATCCCGGCGGCCACCTACCACGAGGCCGTACCCGGGCATCACTTCCAGCTTGCCATCGAGCAGGAATTGACCGACCTGCCCAGCTTCCGCCGCTTTGGGTCGCGTCTGGCCGGTGGCGCCTTCGTCGAGGGCTGGGCCTTGTATACCGAGCAGCTGGCCGCGGAGATGGGCCTGTACCGAACGCCGCTCGAGCGGTTCGGCGCCCTTGAGACCGAGGCTTGGCGAGCTGCGCGGCTGGTAGTCGATACCGGCATCCACGCGCTTGGCTGGAGTCGTGCTCAGTCCATCGACATGCTGGTCCAACGCGCCGGTCTCTCGCGGCTGGAGGCCGAGACCGAGACGGACCGCTACATCAGCTGGCCCGGGCAGGCCCTCAGCTACATGCTCGGGCAGCGGGAGATCCTGGCCGCTCGCGCCGAGCTGGAGGCACGCGACGGTGAGCGCTTCGACCACATTGCCTTCCACGATCAGGTGATCGGCCATGGTTCGCTGCCGCTCTCGACGCTCCGATCGATGCTGCCAGGCTGGGTCGCCCCCAAGGCGGACCGACCGACGACCAGCCACCAGTGAGGGGGAACCGACGATGAGTAGCACGCCTGTCCACGAATTCGCCGACCGGGCCTGGGATGCCTTCCTGGAGCAGGTTCCGCTGTGGGCCACCGTCCAGGGCGACGACCGCTGGGATGACCGTCTTGATGATCCAACGTCGGCGGGGCGCGCAGCCTTCATGGCCATGGTCGAAGGCTGGGCGACGGAGACGGAGGCGCTCCAAGCCGACGACCTCTCGGTCGAGGACACCGTCACGCTGGGCCTGATGCGCGCTGTGGTGCAGCGTTTCCGCGGTGCACACGCGCTGCGTCTGTGGCAGATGGAGGCCCTCGACCAGCTCAATGGCCCCCAGACACTGGTGGGTGAGTTGGCGCGTTTCCAGCGCACCGACACGCCGGCACGGCTGGAGAAGCTCCTGGCACGCCTGGTGGCCTATCCGGCATGGATGGCCGCGCACCGAGCCAACGTAGCGCAAGGAGTGGCTGCCGGTCGCACCGCCCCGGCGGAGGTCGTCGAGCGCTGCATCGACCAGACCCGTCGGATGGTGGACACGCCGGCGGCCGAGTCACCCATCCTGCTCGCCAACACCGGGCTGTCCGAGGACGGGCGAGACTCGCTCCTCCGCGCGGTCAGGCAGCATGTCCAGCCCGCGCTCGCGGCGTGGCTGGAGATGCTGGAGGACTACGCCGGCCACGTCCGTTCCGGCCCAGGTGTCTGCCATCTGCCCGATGGCGAGGCCGTGTACCGCCACCACATCCGGGCATACACCAACCTGCCCGAGGACCCCCAGTCAGTACATCACTACGGCTTGGCACGCCTCGATGAGATCGAGGCCGCCGAGGCTCCAATCGCGGCCGAGCTTGGCCACGACAGCGTGTCGTCGCTGCGTCGTTTTCTTGACCAGGACCCGGCCAACCACGTCGTCGACCCGGCGGATCTCATCGCCGCCGCCGAAGCGTGGATCCTGCGCGCCGAGGCAGAAGCACCCAAGTGGTTCGGCAACCCACCCGATGAGCACTGTGTGGTCCGAGCCGTCGAGCCGCACCTGGAGCGCGATGCGCCAGCGGCCTTCTACTACCCACCCTCCGAGGATGGCGATCGTCCGGGTACGTACTTCTTCAACACCTACGACCCGCCATCCCGACCCTTGCACCAAGCCGTGCCCATGACCTATCACGAAGCCGTTCCCGGGCATCATTTCCAGCTCACCGTGGAGCGTCACCTCACCGGACTGCCTGCCTTCCGACGCCACGGCGCCCTGCTCGCCTGTGGCGCGTATGTGGAGGGCTGGGCGCTCTATGCCGAGCGGCTGGCGGCGGAGATGGGGCTCTATCACACACCGCTGGAACGCTTCGGTGCCTGGGAATCAGAGGCACACCGCGCTGCGCGTCTGGTGGTGGATACCGGCCTGCACGCCTTTGGCTGGACGCGGCAGCAGTCGATCGAGGTGCTGGTCGAGCGAGCCGGCCTGGCGCGGCTCGACGCCGAGATCGAGACGGATCGCTACATCGCCTGGCCCGGCCAGGCGCTTAGCTACATGATCGGCCAGCGAGAGATCCTGCGGTTGCGTGAGCAGCTGGAGGCGCGTGATGGTGACCGGTTCGACCACCAGGCGTTCCACGACCAGGTCATCGGCCACGGTTCGTTGCCGCTCGACCTGCTGCGCGAGCAGCTTCCGGGCTGGGTGCAGCCGAAGCCACAGTAGTCCGGCGCACTTGCCTGGCGCGCTGGCTCGGCGCACTTGCGCTGGGACTTCGGCCTAGCTGCCGACCAGATCTTCGAGAGCGGCGCCGAACCGCTCGATCTCGGTCGCGGTGTTGTAGTGGGCCAGGCTGACTCGGACGCTGCCGCCACTCTTGTCGAGGCCCAGCGCCAGGTGTGTCTCCCAGGCGTAGTGATGACCGTCGCGGACATAGATGCCCCGGCCAGCGAGGAATCGGGAGATGTCCCGCGGTCGCTGGCCGTCGATGGTGAAGGCCACGGTGGGGCACCGTTCAGAGGCTCGTGACGGGTCGTTGATGCCATAGATGCGCATGCCCGGCACCGCGCTCATGCGATCCAGGAGCTGGCTCGCCAAGGCGGTCTCGTAGCGGCGGATGGCACTCATGGCGGCGAGCAGCCGAGGCCTGCGGAAGCGGTCGCTCTGGCCCGGCAGGCCGGGTGCGCCGCCCTGGGTGACACCCACCTTCTCAAGGTACCGCAGCGTCCCGCCCAAGCCGGCGATCAGCTCATGGGCCTGGGTGCCGGTCTCGAAGCGGCCGGGGATGGCGTCACCGGCTGGCCGGAGATGGTAGGGCGGCAGTGCCTCGAGTGCTTCGCGGCGCCCCCAAAGCACCCCGAGGTGCGGCCCAAAGAACTTGTACGGCGAGCACACCAGATAGTCCGCGCCGAGGGCCGCCACGTCGATGGAGAGATGTGGCGCCGCGTGCACCGCATCCACGAATAGCCGAGCTCCCACGCGCCTCACCAGCTGCGCGATGCGGGGCACCGGGTTGATGGTGCCGAGGGCGTTTGAGGCGAGGCCCACCGCTACCAGGCGTGTGTTGGGCCCGATGAGGTGTTCCATCTCATCGAAGTCGAGCGTGGCGTCGTCGGGGCGAAGGCCGACGAAACGCACCACCAGGCCGCGTTCCTCGGCGATGGCCAACCACGGTGCCACATTGGCATCGTGGTCAAGGCGGGTCAGCACGATCTCATCACCGGCGGCCAGGGAGGCCCCGATAGCGCGACTGAGCGCGTAGGTGATGGTGGTCATATTGGCGCCAAAGCTGACCTCGTCGGCATCGGTCGCGCCCAGCAGGTCGGCCATGGCCAGACGCGTATCGTGCAGGATCTCGTCCGATTCGATGCTGGCAGCGAATGGCGCGCCGCGGTTGGCGTTGCGCTCAAGGAGGTAGTCGTTGATGGCGCGCAGGCAGGTATCCACGACCTGTGTGCCCGCGGCGTTGTCGAGCCAAGCCACCGGTGCATCATCCGGGCCCGGGCGGCCAAGCGACGGGAAGCGGTAGCGGACCGAATCGATATCCCAAGCAGTCATGGGTCGAGTCTAGTCGTGTGAGGTGCCTGGTGCGCTACCCGGCCTCGACTGGATCGGCCGCAGCGCGCTCAGCTGCTTCACGCTCCCATATCTCCCTCAGTGCCTCGACGGCGACTCGTTCGCTGGGGTACATCCCCGCTGGCCCCAGCTCCTCGATCAGGCCGACCTTGCGCATGCGATCGCGGACCTTGCCCTTGGCATGCACGATGACGAGTCGGACCCCACGGCCATCGAGACTGCTCAAGAGCTCGAACAGGGCATCGGCAGCGGTGACGTCCAGCTCGGCGGTGGCTTCGATATCGAGCAGGACCGCCCGTGGCATAACGGTTCGGGCATCCACATCCTGCACGACGCGCTCGCCGACTGCGGTGGCGTTGAAGTAGTAGAGCGGCGTGTCGAGTCGCAGCATCAAAATGCCCTCGACCTCCAGAGCTTCAGGGGCGCGATCAACATCCACGAATCGCCCGCCCCGCCCGGGCAGGCGTCCCAGCCGCGCGATGGAGGGTTGGCTGGCCGTGTACAGCAGGATCACGATGGAGAAGAAGCCGGCGATCATGAGCCCGACCAGCACGTCGGTGGCGATGACGCCGATCATGGCCACGACCGCCAGCAGCGCATCTGTCTTGCGCCAGGCGATATAGCGTCGCCATTCATCGAAGTCCAGCAAGCCTATGACGGAGGTGATGATGACCGCGGCGAGGATGGTCTGGGGCAGCTCGACGAAGAGCGGCGCCAGGACCAAGATGGTCAATAGCATGCCGCCGGCGGTCACAAGGGAGGCCAGCTGCGTCCTGTTGCCGGCCGCCTCGCCGGTGGCCATGGAGCTGACGCTGGCATCGACGGCGAAACCGCCCATCGCCCCCGAGGCGAGATTGGCGCCACCCATCGCGATCAGTTCCTGGTCGGGATCCACGTGGTAGTGGTGTCGGTTGGCGAAGGAGCGCGACGCCGCCAGCGACTCGGCCAGCGCCAGGAACATCAGGCCCGCCGCACCGGCGGCCAGGAAGGCGATGTCGCCGATGCCCACGTCGGGCACGCTCGGCGCGGCCAGGCGGGCGGCGATGTTGCCCACGACCGACACGCCGTCAGCGGCGAGGTCGAGCACATTCGAGAGCACGATGGCCACCACCACCGCGATGAGCGGTCCCGGGATGCGCCGATCGATGCGGCGCAGGACCAGGATGAGCACTATCGCTGCACTCCCCAGGAGCAGGCTGGCCACATTCGTGTCGGGGAGCAGCTTGATGAGGTGCTGCGCTTGCTCGAAGACATTGCCCGAGGAACCCGCGACGCCGAAGAGCTTGGGTAGCTGACCCACCACGATGGTGATGGCGAGCCCGACGATGAAGCCGGTAATGACCGGCTTGGCCAGGAACTCGGCCAGGAAGCCTAGCCGCAACAGACCTGCCGCCAGCAGCAGGACGCCGACCATGATGGCCAGCATCGCGGTCATGGCGAGATAGGTGGACGTGTCGCCCAGTGCGATGGGAGCGACCACGGAGGCGGACATCACGGCCATGGTCGAGCTCGTGGTGATCTTGGCATGCCGGCTCGTGCCCAGCAGCGCATACACGGTGAGGCCGGCCGTGGCGGTTACGAGCCCGACACCCGCGGGCACGCCCGCCAGCTCTGCGTAGGCCATGGCCACTGGCACCATCACGGCCCACGAAGTGATGCCGGCCGTGACGTCGGCACCGAGCCACGCGCGCGGATACTGCGGCAGCCAGCTCGTGACCGGCACGTAGCGCTTCAGCAACGCATGTCCTCGCGAAGTTGAACCGCCTTCCGCTCTCGATAACTCCATCGCCAGCGATGGTAGCTCGCGGCTGCGCTCAGGTCAGGCTGGGTGACCTCGCGTGAGGTGGCGCGTTCGCCTATCCTGCCCGCTGACGGTGGCGACATCGCCCGGCGCCACATCGAGCAGAGGAGGACGGCGACGTGACCGATACGCAACGACCCGCCGGCGGCGGACCGGAGATCGAGCACCTGATGGCGGAGGGTCGGGTGTTTCCGCCGGACCCCGCGTTCAGCGCCGCGGCCAATGCCGGGCCTGAGCTCTACGCCAGCGCCGAAGATGATCCCGAGCGCTTCTGGGCCGACCTGGCTGCCAACAAGCTGCGCTGGACTGAGCCATTCAACAAGACGCTGACGTGGGACTTGCCCTTCGCCAAGTGGTTCGAGGGCGGCACGCTCAACGTCTCGGACAACTGCATCGACCGTCATGTCGATGCCGGAGACGGGGACAAAGTCGCCTACTATTGGATCGGCGAGCCCGGTGACACGCGCACCCTGACCTTCAGCGACCTGCATCGCGAGGTCCAGAAGGCGGCCAACGCGTTACGCGAGCTGGGTGTTGGCAGTGGTGACCGCGTCGCCATCTACCTGCCCATGATCCCCGAGCTGCCCATCGCCATGCTGGCCTGCGCCCGCATCGGTGCGCCGCACACGGTCGTCTTCGGAGGCTTCAGCGCGGACGCACTTGCCAGCCGCATCGACGATGCCGGCGCCAAGCTGCTGATCACCGCCGACGGTGGCTGGCGTCGCGGCAAGGCGGTGGACCTCAAGTCGGCCGCCGACGCCGCGGTCGAGCGGACCAGCACGATCGAGCACGTGCTGGTGGTCGAACGCCTGGGCGACGCGGCCGAGGTGATCATGGTGGACGGTCGGGACATCTGGTGGCATGACATCGTGGCGCGGCAGGTGCCCGACTGCCCCTCGGTGCCGCTGGATTCGGAGCACATGCTGTACTTGCTCTACACCTCGGGCACCACGGCCAAGCCCAAGGGCATCATGCACACCACCGCCGGCTACCTGCTGGGGGCTGCCTACACCCACGAGATGGTGTTCGACATCAAGGACGACGATGTCTACTGGTGCGCCGCCGACATCGGCTGGGTGACCGGGCACACGTACATCGTCTATGGCCCCCTCGCCAACGGCACCACCGGGGTGCTCTACGAAGGCTCGCCCGATACGCCCAACTGGGAGCGTTGGTGGGAGATCGTGGAGCAGTACAAGGTCACCAAGCTGTACACCGCGCCGACCGCCATCCGCGCCTTCATGAAGCAGGGCGAGGCACTGCCCGCGAAGCACGACCTGTCGTCGCTGCGCTTGTTGGGGAGCGTCGGCGAGCCCATCAATCCTGAAGCCTGGCTCTGGTACCACGAGCATATCGGTGGCGGCAAGGCTCCCATCGTCGACACGTGGTGGCAGACCGAGACCGGCCACATCCTCATCACGCCGCTGCCCGGCGTGACACCGACCAAGCCCGGCAGCGCCACCTTCGCGTTCCCTGGTATCGAGGCCGATGTCGTGGACGCCACCGGCAAGCCGTTGCCCCTCGGCGAGGGCGGCTACCTGGTGCTGAAGCGACCCTGGCCGGGCATGCTGCGTGGCATCTATGGGGACCCCGAACGGTACCGGGCCACCTACTGGAACCGGTTCCGCGGCATGTACTTCGCCGGCGATGGAGCGCGACGGGACGAGGATGGCTATTTCTGGCTGCTGGGACGCGTCGATGACGTGATGAACGTGTCAGGGCATCGCATCAGCACTATCGAGGTGGAGTCGGCGCTGATCGACCATCCTGCGGTGGCTGAGTCGGCGGTCGTGGGCAAGCACGATCCGGTGAGCGGCGAGGCCATCTTCGCCTTCGTCATCACGCGTGCCGGAGTGGAGACCGGCGACGCGCTGGCGTCGGAGCTGCGGGCTCACGTGGCGCGTGTCATCGGCCCCATCGCCAAGCCCAAGTACCTGGTGTTCACGCCCGACCTGCCCAAGACGCGATCGGGAAAGATCATGCGGCGGCTGCTACGCGATGTCGCCGAGGGACGCTCGCTGGGGGACACGACCACCCTTGCCGACGCCTCGGTCTTCGAGTCCATCCGCACAGGTGCAGGCTCGGCCGAAGAGGGCTAGTCTCGGAAAAGCAGCGCCGTTTCGGCTCGCCGAGCAGATTCGCGCGTTGCAAGACAGGAGGCAGGATGGGGTCGCTGGGGCTGGAGCGCACCTTCGCCATGGTGGTCGGCACCATCCTCATCGTGCTCGGCATCGCCGGCTCTATCGGCAATCCCATCGTGGGCCGGCCGGAAACCACGGGGATCTTCGTGACCGGCTTCGGTCATGACCTGATGCACCTGGTCTGCGGCGCGCTGTTCCTGCACGTGGGGCTCGCGCTCAATGGGCGCAATCGTGGGTATGGTCTCATGGGACTGGGGGTGTTCTTCCTCGTGACCGGGATGCTCAGCGTTGTCAGTGGTGACCTGTTGGGCCTCTACGACGCTCACGCGTCCGGACTTGACCAGCTTGGACACCTGCTGCTGGGTATCGCGGCGATCGTCATCGGCTGGCTGGGGCGCGGGGTGGAGAAACGCGAGTTCGGCCGAGCGGCCTCGCGACCGGTCCGCCGCTGATGGGAGCGACCGTACCGATCCTCGACCGGCTGGACCGTCCCTTGCGCGATCTGCGCATCTCGGTGACGGACCGCTGCAACTTCCGCTGCACCTATTGCATGCCCCGAGAGATCTATGGTTCCGGGTTCCGATTCCTGCCACACGCCGATCTGCTGACGTTCGAGGAGATCACCCGGATCGCAGGCGCGGCCACGTCGTTGGGCGTATCCAAGGTCCGACTCACCGGTGGCGAGCCACTGTTGCGTCGCGATGTCGAGCGACTCGTCGCCATGCTGGCCGGCCTCGATGGCCTGGATGATCTGACGCTGACCACCAATGGTTCACTGCTGGCGGCCAAGGCCGCAGGGCTCGTGGCGGCAGGATTGGGGCGCGTGACGGTGAGTCTCGATTCGCTCGATGACGCCGTATTCGCCCAGCTCAACGACGTCGACTTCCCGGTGGCCCGCGTGCTCGAAGGGATCGACGCCGCCGACCGCGCCGGACTGCACCCCATCAAGGTCAACATGGTGGTGCGACGAGGCCTCAATGAGGCCAGCGTGCTGCCGATGGCACGCTTCGCACGCGAGCGAGGCTTCACGCTTCGGTTCATCGAGTACATGGACGTCGGTCACACCAACGGCTGGGCGCTCGATGAGGTGGTGCCCTCGGCACGGATCGTAGCCGACATCGACGCCGAACTACCGTTGGAACCGCTCGCGCCCCAGTACCCGGGCGAAGTGGCCACTCGCTGGCGTTACCGCGATGGCAAGGGCGAGGTCGGCCTCATCAGCTCGGTCACGCAGCCGTTCTGTGGCGCCTGCACACGCGCTCGCCTCACCGCCGAGGGGGTCCTGTATACCTGCCTCTTCGGAACGCAGGGAACCGACTTGCGAACTCCATTGCGTGCGGGTGTCGACGATGCGTCCTTGGGCCGGCAGCTCGCCACGGTGTGGTCGATGCGTGCCGACCGCTACTCCGAGCTTCGCTCGGAGGCCACCATCGCGCTGCCCAAGGTGGAGATGTCGCGCATCGGTGGCTGATGTGTGGCGCTGGGGCAGGACCGGGCGGGTATCCTGACGTTGAACGCGTCATGCCTCGCGATCGGGCGTGGCTGGCCTGCGTTTGAAACAGGAGGCCATCGATGACCGCGTCCGGATCGCCCGGGAGGGACGAGGACGAGCCTGAACAGGAGGGCATCTGGGAGGATTTGCCGCCGGCCGAATCACGGAGCGCCGAGCTGCGGGCAACTGCTCCGACCGTCGCGCCGGCCGGCGTCGGTCGATCGCAGGGCCTGACACAGAGCATCACCTCCACCGAACGTGTGCCGGGACCGGCCGGGTTGCTGCTGGCCGACGTGCCCAACCGCATCCTGGCCCTGGTGCTCGACATCATCATCCTGTCGATCGTCGGGTTCGGCCTGGCCTGGTTGTTCGGAGGCTTGGTCAACGAAGCCGGCGCCCTCGATTCGGCCGGCCGTTCCCTCGACATCGTGGCCTTCATGGTCGTGCTGGTTCTGCAAGCGGTGATCAGTCTCGCCTACTTCGTGGGCTTCTGGACGCTGTCCGAGGCGACGCCCGGGATGCGGCTGTTGGGCCTGCGGGTAGGCGACGAGTCGGACGCTAGGCCCATCGGTGTGCGTCCGGCCGTGTTGCGGTGGCTCATCCTCGGCATCCCGTGCCTGCTGGCGTCGCTGATCATCTACGTCCCCGATGCCATCGGGGTCCTCCTCGGTGCCGTCGGGGCAGTCTGGCTGTTGCTGCTGCTCTACTCGATGGCGAAGCGGCCGACCAAGCAGGGGCTTCAGGATCGCGTCGCGCACTCCATCGTGGTCCGCAACCGGCGGCGAGCCGCATGACTCGCGTTTATCCACCAGCGGTCCACATCCAGGCGATGAGCGTGGACAACCGAGCGCCAGTGCGCGCACATTTCGTGGACAAGTCCATTGACCGCCACGGGGCGACTGGGCATAGTAGGTCTTGCCCGGAGGGGCCAGACACGAGCCAGGAGCGCCGCGATCACATCAAAGCGAACCGGCCACTCGGACTGCCGCGATCGCATCAAGGTAGACCGAGGAGCGTGGAGGTCGCTTCGGGCACTTCCTTGTGCCTGGGTCGGGACAACCGGGTGTCGATCAGTCACTTGGGTGCCATGTCATGAGCGACCCGACCGTCCCATTCAGACACCGACTGGACGAGCTGGAGGCGCGTGTGCGCGCCGAGTCCAGCCTGCGTCCAGCCTTGGGCATGGTCCTGGGCTCCGGCCTCGGTGGCTTGGCCGACGAGATCGAGGATCGGGTCGAGATCCCATTCGAGGCGCTGCCAGGTTGGCCCGCCGCCACCGTCCCAGGGCACAGTGGGCGGCTGCTGCTGGGCACGCTGCGAGGGGTCCCTGTGGCCTGTCTCAGGGGCCGGCTGCACATGTACGAGGGCTTGTCGGAGCGGCTGGTCGTCGAGCCGGTGCTCCTGCTCGGCCGGCTGGGCGCATCGATCCTGCTCCTGACGAACGCATCGGGTGGCGTCAACCCGGCCTTCGGCGCAGGCACACTGATGGTGATACGGGACCACATCAACCTGACCGGGCGAAACCCGCTCATGGGACCCAACGATGACCTGATCGGTCCTCGTTTCCCGGACATGAGCCGGGTGTGGGACGCTGAGCTTCGCGAGCGACTGCGGGCGGCCGCACGCGTCGAGGACGTCGCCCTTGCCGAGGGTGTCTATCTCGGACTCACCGGACCGACGTACGAGACACCAGCCGAAGTCAGCATGCTGCGAAGCCTGGGCGCGGATGCGGTGGGCATGTCCACGGTCATGGAGGCGGTGGCGGCCAACTGGGCCGGCCAACGTGTCTGCGGCGTCTCGCTGGTGACCAACGCCGCCGCCGGCTTGTCACCGACACCGCTGACGCATGCTGAGGTCATGGCGGCTGCCGACGAAGCCGGGCCGCGCCTGGCGCGAGTCATCGGTCGATTCACCGAAGCGCTGACGCTGAGGGGGCCAGGCTGACTGGATCTACAGCGTGGGCAGGTCCTTGCCGGCCGCCTTGGCCGCAGCCTTCTTCTCAGCCCAGGCGCCGAGCACGTTGTCCTTGTGAGGGCGGATGGGGCAGTGCTCGTCACGGTTGCGATCCTCATCGCAATAGCCGAGCGGCACGCACTTGGGCGCCAGGAAGGACCCCAGGAACGGGCTGACCGAGAAGATCTCATGTCGGATGAGCTGGAAGAGCCGGCGGATCTCCCATTGCGCCATGACGCAGAGGCGCAGCCCAGACATATGGATGAGTGCACGCAGATTGGTCGTCATCACCAGGTTGGTGCGTGTGGCATTGGGCATCACGAAGCGGGCGTCCTCGCCTGGGATGCCGGCTTCCAGCATGTCCTCGTAGACCTCCAGTGAGCCCGCCAACTGTTCCTCGAAGCGCTGGCGCACCCCATCGTCCGCGTCGCTGACCGAACCCGGCACCATGTAGCTGGGCTCCGTGTACTTCACGTAGCGCTGTGACTGCTGATCGAAGGCGAGTCCGGCACGATGGCGCACCAACTGGTGTGACAGTGTCCGCGTCACGCCGCTGATGGCGAAGGTGAAGACGATGTGCTCGATGGTGGAGCCGTGGCCTGAGTCGATGACCCGCCGGACCAGGTCTTGCTGCTTCTCGGCGGCGACTTGTCCATTGGTGGCGCGCTCGAAGATGTCCTGCGGCGCCAGCTCGCTGTAGCAGGTCCGGCAAGCCGTGTAGACGAGCGGCACGTAATACTGCTCCACGATGGCGCGGTCAGGGAAGAGCAGCGTGGCACGCATGCCCAGGTCACGCGTGGCGGGACTGCGCGGAGTCGCGGTCGGGGGCCTGGCGTCGGGAGTGCCGCTGCCGGGGGGAGGGGAGTCGGTCACCGCGCGAGTGTACGTGGGCGATCCGTCTCCCGCACGTCGCTTCTCCCGTGCGTCGCTCCCCGCTACCTGCCCGTCCGTGCTAGCGTCGCTCCAAACAGAAACCCAACTTCACGCATGCGAGGTAGTCCCGATGGTCCTGCGAGGCCTCTTTGACGGTCATGGCGAGGCGCAACAGACCGAGGCGCGACAGTCCGAGGTCCACGACCTCCAGCCAGTGCCTGAGGTGACTGAGTCCATCCGGCGCATCGCGGCCGAGATCGAGGCGCTGCCCATCGACCAGCGACGGTTCATCGCCGGTTTCGCCTACGTCCTGGCGCGGGCCGCACATGCGGACCTCGACTTCAGCCGAGCTGAGATGTCATACATGGAAGGGGCGGTGGTCGAGATCGGCCACCTTTCCGAAGAGCAAGCCGTCCTGGTGGTCGAGATGGCGCGTCACATGGCCGAGCTCTACGGCGCCACCGAAGACTTCGTGGTCACCCGCGAGCTGGCTGCCAACTCCACCCGCGAACAGCGTGAGGACCTGCTGCGCACGGCGTTCGCTGTCGGTGCCGCAGACGACAGCATCACGGCGGCCGAGGTCGCGGAGCTCAATCAGATCGGCAAAGAGCTGGGCTTTCGCGCCGATGAGATCGACGACGTGCGCTATGAATTCCGCGACCAGCTGGCGGCCATCCAGGCCATGCGCGCGGCGCGAGGGGCATAGGCGCTCGCTGCCTAGCTCAAACAAGCGATCGGTGGTGCGGCCCGGATCAGCTGTCAGCTGCTAAGGGTCGCGATCAGCAGCACAGTCTTGCCCGGCGGGGCCGAACGTGAGAACGCCTAGCAGATACAATCGCTCCGTCGCGGGCGCGCGCCGTTTGCTGCGCTCGACCTTCGCCCGACCTTCGCCCGCACGTTGGAGACCTAGATGGCTATCGATCCACGGAAGCTTGTCGTCGAGTTCATCGGGACGTTCTTCCTCGTGTTCACGGTGGGCATGGTCGTCATCGAGCCTGGCGCCGGTGCTTTGGCTCCACTGGCCATCGGTTCGGTGCTGGCGGTCATGGTGTACGCCGGCGGGCACATCTCGGGCGGCCACTACAACCCGGCTGTGACGCTCGGCGTGCTGCTGCGGGGCAAGGCGACCGTCGTCGATGCCGTGGGCTACTGGGTCATCCAGGCCGCCGCGGCCATAGTGGCTGCTGCCGTCGTCATCGTCATGAAGCCGGCGATTCCGGAGGCGGCCACCAGCGGCCTCGATGTCGTCCCGGCCCTGTTGGCAGAGTTCCTCTTCACCTTCGCGCTCGTCTATGTCGTGCTCAACGTGGCCACGGCCAAGGGCACGGAAGGCAACTCCTACTTCGGTTTCGCCATCGGCTTCACGGTGATGGTCGGCGCCTTTGCCGTCGGTCCCATCTCCGGCGGTGCCTTCAACCCGGCCGTGATGCTGGGTGGGATCGATCTTGAACATCTTCGCCTGGGGCGACATTTGGATCTACCTCCTGGCAAACCTCGCTGGCGGTGCGGCCGCGGCCCTCGCGTTCCGTTACCTGCAGCCAGTGGAGTAGGTCCGCGGTCGGCGCAGCTTGCCCAGAATGGGTGCCGTGGCATACGTCGCGCCGTGGCATGATTGACCGCGATGGACGTCAAGGAGCGTGGTCGCGGCTCGAGGAACGGCCGTGGGCCGCGGCGAGTCCGGGTCCTGCGTCGTGCGCGGCGGCGTGCTCGGTTCCGTGAGTCGTGGGTCGAGCTTGGACCCAAGTCGCGCCAGGTGACGCTCTCCGATGGCCGTGCCCTTGGCTTCGACGAGTTTGGCGACCCGGAAGGGACGCCGGTGCTGTTCTTCCACGGTTTCGGGTCTTCTCGCGTGGTGCGCTATCCGGATGATGAGATCGCCACTGAGTTGGGTGCCCGGGTCATCGCGGTCGATCGACCCGGTATCGGCATCTCCACGCGCCAACCCGGACGGCGCGTGACCGATTACCCACAGGACATCGCCGAGCTGCTTGACATCCTGGACATCGACCGCAGCGCCGTGCTGGCCTGGTCCGGTGGCGGACCCTACGCCCTGGCTTGCGCCTGGCAGATGCCCGATCGTTTCTCGGTCGTCGGACTGATCAGCGCACCCGCTCCGCTCTCTGGTGTGCCTGGCAGCTCTGGCTACACGTGGCCACGCCACCGTGCCATGTCGAAGGCTGCCGACCACGCCCCCTGGGTCATCGGCTTGGCTATGTGGCAGTGGTCGCGACAACAGCGCTCCGACCCGCACAAGCAGCTCGACGAGGCCATCTCCGGCATGATCGAAGCGGATCGCGAGATCCTGGGTGACCCGGCATTGCGGGCGGTCATGATCGCCAATGCGTCGGAGATGTATCGCCAGGGAAATGGCGGCGTCTACGATGAGGCGCTGTGCCTGGCGCGGCCGTTCGGCTTTCCCATCGGTGGCGTGACGGTCCCGGTGCGCATCTGGCACGGCGCGCAGGACAAGGTCGTGCCGGTCGGCATGGGCAAATACCTCGAGCGCAACCTCCGCAACGTCGTGGCCACCTATTACCCGCGTGAGGGCCACCACTTCGTCTACGAGCGCTGGCGCGAGATCCTCGCTGTACTGCTCGCCGAAGCCCGTGGCCACCGGGCGCCGCCGACCACCCCGGAGGAACCCCTCACGGGATTCACCGAGGAGCTCGTAGCTCGTCGCTGACGGTCTGTCGGGAGGAGGTCAGCGGCGCCTCTGGGCGCAGGCACAGATGCGCGTCGCGTCATCCCCTGCCACTTTGGTGGCCTTGATCTTGTCGAGTGACAGCCATGCCGGCAGCCAGGCGGACAGCGACGCACCCGGCGGGTGAGACAGCAGAGCGCCGGGTGGGGCTCCGTCCCTTGAGCCGCCTCACGGGTCGGGCCAATCGCCAGCGCCAGCGACCGCGCCACCGGGCCTGCCCCTGGGTCGAACCTCTCGATACTCAGATGCGCTTCTCGATGGTGCCACCACGACCCTTGGGCACGATGCGGTAGTAGGTCTTGTTGAAGACCACCTTGCCCACGTGCCACAGTCGGCTGGGCTTGGGCGGCTGGGGTGGGTGCTCGTAGTCGAAGCGCAGCAGCGTGCCTTTGCCGTCGCCGACCTCGAAGAAGCACATCACCTTGCCGCTGTAGATCGAATCGCGTGGATGGGGCTTGCGACCCTGGACCATGGCTGCCACACGCTCGGCGACCACTGGCGCCTCGAAATGTGCCGTGGAGCCAGCCTTGCTGAGTGGCAGGTTGGTGGCATCGCCAAGGGCCCACACATTCGGCCGCTCACCGACGTTGAGCGTCTTGGGGTCGGTCGGCAGCCAGCCACCGGGGGCCGGGCCGAAGCCACTGTCGATGAGCACCTGGGCGCCCTTGTGCGGTGGCACCAACACCAACAGATCGTATTCGAGCTCCTCGCCCTCCAGGCTCAGCACGGCTCTTCGCGCGGGATCGATCGATTCCACATTGAAGAACGTGTGCAGCTCGATACCCTTCCGTTCCAGCTCGGGCGTGACCATCTCACTGACCGACTCGATGGTGAATGCTCGCGCGATGGGCGAGCAGAAGTGGATCTCACTGCTCTCGCGCAGGCCGCGCTCTCGCAACTCAGCCTCGATGAGCAGGGCCACCTCGAGTGGAGCTGGTGGGCACTTGTAGGGCATGCCGGCGATGCCGACCACGACCTTGCCGCCCCTGAAGGCATCGAGCGCGCGGCGCAGCGCGAGGGCCGCCTTCTCGCTGTAGAAGTGGTGCGCCTCAGCCTCGAAGTGCTCGATGGCCTCAGGCAGGATGCGCGAGCCCGTGGCCAGGATCAGGTAGTCGTACGGCAGGCTGCTGTCGTCGACCAAGGTGACGGTGCGGGTAGCCTCATCGATGCCCACGATCTTGCCGATGGTCAGCTCGACGCGATCGTCGAGCAGTCGCCGTTCGGGCTTGCGCAGGGACTTGGGGTCCTCGTTGCCCATGGCGATGTACATGAAGCCGGGCTGGTACACGTGCTCACCGGTCTCGTCGACGACGGTGATCCGTGCCTCACCCGCATCGATCTGCTTCTTGATCTTGCGGCTGATGAGGTTGGCGACCAGCGTGCCGCCGACGCCACCGCCGAGGACAAGGACGTTCTGCATCTCGGTGCTCCTGCGTATGGCTGTGGTGGCTCGCTGCGGCTACTTGAGCTTCTCCACCGCGATCTCGTCATAGCCCTCGTGCGGGAACACGCCGATGAGCTTGTGACCGGCCTTGGCGACCCAGGCGGGGATGTCCGTCTTGGAGCCATTATCGGTGGAGATGACGGCCAGGACATCGCCGACCTGTCCCTCGCGGATGCCACGGATGAGCTCCATCAGCGGTCCCGGACAGAAGCTGCCACGGGCGTCGATGGTGGTGGTCGGGCTGGTCTCAAGGTCGAGGGCGGTCATCGAGGGATATCTCCTGTGCTGATCGGCCGGCGGGGACACCGACCGGCAGTCTGGGGCAGCGGGGCGAACGGATCAGATGAAGAGGGAGGCGGTGCGCTCCTCGGTCATGAGTTCGAGTACGGTGGCCGCACCGACCGGCTCGCCGAGGCCATCGATCATGTCCTCGCGCTTCAGGCCGAACATATCCATGGTCATCTGGCAGGGCAGGAACTCCACGCCCATCAGCTGGCAGGCCTCCAGCAGCTCCTTCGGCGAGGCAACGTTGTACTGCTTGCTGAGCCTGCCGATCATCCACGGACCCATGCCCATGAAGTTCATCTGCGACATCTTGAGATGGCTGATCCCCGGCCGCTGCATGAACGAGAGCATCTTCTGCATCCAGTTCTCACCGGTGATGCGCTTCCCGTCCTTGACGAAGGGCAGCAGGCCCCAGAATGTCAGGAAGACCTGCGCCTTGTAGCCACTCGCGGCGGCGACGCTGCCCATGATCAGGGTGGGCATGACCTTGTCGTATTCGCCACTCCAGTTGATGATGACCAACTGGCGCTGGACAGGCGTGCTGTCGGTGGCCGCCGGCTGTGCCGCCGTTGCGATGGCCTCGGCCAGCTGTGCCTCGGCCGGTGCGTCCGTGCCAACTGGGGGTGCCGCGGTTTCCGTTGTCATGTGCTCCCTTCCTTTCGTGCTGCGCTTTGACTAGGCGCGCTTGATGACGAAGCGGAAGACGCCGCCGTCCTCTTCGCTCTGCTCGACTATGGCGTTGCCGGTGGAGCGAGTCCAGGCGGCAAAGTCCTTGACCGAGCCGGGGTCGGTGGCCAGGACCTCGATCAGCTCGCCCGTGGGCACGTTCTTGGCGGCCTGGGCGGTCTTGACGATGGGCATGGGGCACGACAGCCCCTTGGCATCGACGGTGGTGTGGATGGCATCACTCATGGCGTACTCCCTCTGTTGGTATCGGTGGGCTTGATGGTGTGTCGCGCGCGGCGACTAGATGAAGAGGATCTGCGCGTCGCCGACGGCGATGTAGAAGGCCGTGACACCCTCGCTCCCGTCGACCAACGGATCGAGGCCCCGCTCATCGAGATGGAGCAGATCCATGGAGAGCGAACAGGCCTGGATCTCGACGCCGCCGAGCTCCTTGGCCATGGCCAACGTCTCGTACCAGGCTGCCTGACCCTGCGCCCGTAGCGCGTCCACGGCGGCCCTTCCCTCGGCTCCGGCTTCAGCGGCCAGGCCGTGATCGTCCCTGATGTGATCAGCACGGAATGCGGCCAGCGCCCAGTATTGCAGGAAGATGTGCACCGGCCGGCCAAGCGCTGCGGCGCCAGCGACCATGACCGCGGCGGCGTTGAGTTTGTCGTCAGTGCCACTGAACAGCACGATGGCTAGCGGCTTGTCGTCCATGGGTGGTCGTCCTTATCTGCTGCGAACCGAGCCGTTGCCGGTCCGTTCGATGGCGGCGGAGAGATCGGCGAAGCGGGCCAAACGGCGGCGCATCACCCGTGCCATGAGGTCGCAGGCGTCGATGACATCGGGATCGGTCAAACGGTACAGAGCACCGCGCCCGTCGCGCGATGCCTCGACCAAGCCGGCCGAACGCATCACCGCGAGGTGCTTGGACGCATTGGGCTGGCTGATGCCGATGGCGGCGGCGATGCGTCCGACCTCGCGAGGCTCATCTGCCAAGAGGTGGAGGATGGCGATGCGTGCGGGGTGGCTAAGGGTGCGGCAGATCTCCGCCTGGAGCTCGTGGAGCGGGTCCATGCCCTGACTATCGACATATGCACATGTGGGCATGAGTGCTGAACGTCACATCCGCGTGGGCCGATCGGACAGTCGCCGTCTCGGTCCCGGTCGACCGCGGTCCGAGTCGAGGCCTGGCTCTTGGTTCATGCCTCGCACGCCGCGGCTTTCAAGCAGATGCAACATCTCGACCACCTGGCCTGGAAGCTCGCGATCTCTTGCCTCAGACGCAAGGACCTGGCGATCCTTGCCACTGGAAGCAAGCCATCAGCACGGTGGGACGTCTATTGGTCGAGAAGTTGCATCTGCTGCACGGTGCGGACGCGCCACCAGGCGCGCGCCCACTCGGCCGCGATGACCGCGAATCATCAACGGCGGCGCCTGAATCAGGTGGAGTTGGGGCTCGGCTGCGGACTGGGTGTTGGCTGCGGACTGGAGCTCGGCTGCAGACTGGGGGTGGACGCGAGCGGTACATACTCGCCGGGCTCGATGCGCATGGAGTGGAGCACGTCCATCGACGTTTCAAGGAAGCTGCCGAACGGGACGCCGGGGAACGACTCGATGGCGATGACGATGACATCGCCATCGACGTCCAGCAGGACGAACCGGGATTGCTGGTCTGCTACCTGCACGAACTCGCCGCCGTCGCCGATCGGCAACGCCCAGATGAGCAGGAATGGCAACTGGCACTCGCTGTAGGCCGGGACGCCGATGTCGAGCAACAAGCCCGGATATCCATCCACCTCGACGGGCCCGGGTGGGGCAGGGCTGAGGTACGGGTTGCCGGCGATGATCTCGGCCAGTCGTGCCACGCTCGGTTCGACCAGGGTCATGGAACTGGCATCGCAGGAGTCGAGGAACGTCTCACCATCGAAGCGAGTGACTGATACCACGCTGCCCGGCGGGTCGGTTCGCTCGAGCGTGAAGATCGGTCCATCGCCGGATGGACCAGCCAGCCAGCCGTCGCCGACACGGAAGTCGATACGGGGCCCCACCGCGTCGCTCACATAGCGGCCCGGTTGCAGCGGTGTCCCGGCTACCGGCAGCGGCTCAGCCGTCGCGTCCGCGGCCGCGACAGAGCTCGGCAGCAGGATGGCAGCAGCGGCGCAGATGGCCACGGCGCGCTGAAAGATCACGCAGCCACTCCCGGTCGGCGCATCTGCACGCTGGTGGCAGCCAGCCAACCCGCCGTCACCAGGACCGCGTAGCCCACACACCACACGCAGATGGCGTTGATGACGAAGAGTTCAAGATACGTAAGCCAAGCCAGGAAGGGGAGGCTGATCAGGCCGACCAGGTACGCCACCAGCAGGCCGCGCCGGTCATGCCGGAGCCACCACAGCAGCGAGCCGGCCAGGGTGACCGCCGAGGCCACCGATCCGAACAAGCCGGTGGGGATCCCCATGATCGAGGCGTACTCGCTTTGGCTGACCGTGTCGCAGCCGTGGAGCACGCCACAAGCTGGGCTACCGCCGCTGAGCTTGGTGAGCCCCAGATACAGCGCCACGCCCAAGGCTCCGATCGCGAGCAGGACCATCAGCCCACCCAAGCGGCCCCGTCGCTCGCTCGCGCCCACGACGTCTGCTTTCAGGCGCCCGCCGCAGTTGCGGCGTCGCGGATGAGGGCGTCAAGGTCTTCCCACTCGGGGACGCCACGGATCAGCTCACCATTCACGACGAGGGTCGGGGTGCTGTTGATGGTCAGGTCAACGGCGGTGGCCCGTTCGGCCTCGACCGCGTCACGATACTCGGGCTTGTCCAAGGCGGCGAGGAACTCCGCTCGGTCCAGCCCGACCAGCTCTGCGATGTCGGCCAGGCGCTGACGCCGGAAGCCACCCTGGTTCTCGCCGTCCTGGTTGTGGAAGAGCGCTTGCTGGTAGTCCCAGAACTTTCCACCCATGTCGTCGGCCACGCGCATCGCGACGGCGGCCTCCCAGGACTCATCGCCGAGGAAGACGAAGTCGTTGTAGGTCAAGCTGGCGGTGCCGTTCGCCACGTGCTCTGCGATGAGAAGTGGCTCGATGCGTTCGGCGAAGCTGCCGCACGCGGGGCACTGGGGATCGGCATACACGTCGATACGTACCGGTGGCGTCGCGCCGGGCTTGACCAGCGTGCGTCCATCGCGCAACTCCGCAGCTGCGGCTGGGACGTCAGGCTTGGTCACGGTGCTCGTCTCACCGGAGCCACCCACGCCGCCGCTGATCAGGACGAGCGCCGCCACCGCGACCAAGCCGATCAAGATCGCGGCGATGCTCACCAGCAACATGGATGGTCCGGCGCTGACGGTGGCCCGGGCCGCGCTCGTAGAGGCGCCGACGGACTTGCGTGACGTCCGCTCGGCAGCGCGCCGCTGCTTGCGGGTCATGCTCTCGCTCGAGTTGCTCTTGGGGTCGTTCGCACTCATCAGGGACCACCATCTTGGGGGAGTTGGGTCGTTGACGGCACAGGATAGGGCTCGGGCGAGGATGGCGCAGACGCCGCGGGTCTTGTACGCCCGCAAGACGCAGGCCTCCAAAGCCGTAGGGCTGGCCGCGACGCTCTTGCACTCGGGCCGACGTCGACTACTCGGCTGACGTCTCCCTGGGTGTGTTGTGAGCACGGCGGGCGACCACGACATCCACTTTGGCGTTGGCCGCAACGTGCGCGGTCACGCTCTCCATCGCTGCGCGACCGACACGCATCGATCGACTGCCGCCGACCACGATGGTGTCGTAGCCTCGCTCGGTCGCAAGCCGGAGGATGGTGTCGGCGGGGTCGCCAGCGGGCTCGATGAGGCCCGGTTCCAATCCATGCTGACGCAGGATGCCCCGCGCCTCGACCAGTTCACGCGCGTGCTCCACGGCTTGTTGGCTTGGCTCACCATCGCGGTCGGACAAGGACTCGGGCACGACGCTGACGACATCGACGCTGCCGTCGAAGGCGATCGCCAGTCGGGCCGCCAGCTCCAGCGCGCGGTGGCCAGCCTCATGTCCGTGGTAGGCAACCAGGATCCGCTTCATCCGGCCGTGCCTCCAGGTGTTGGTCCGGGGCCCGACCGACCCGAGCCCGGTCCTGACATCATCGACCCAACGCGTCCGCGCGCACAGGTCCGATCCGTCACGAGGCTGGGGCCGAATGTCCCGAAGCGTCTGACGCACCCGTTGGGGATGGACATGAGATCGCGGTGTCCCGGAAGGACCAGGACACCGCGTTGGGCAGCGGATAGAGGTGGCGCTCGCCCGCTCCCCCCGATGGGTTGCCCCATCGCGGGCGAGCACCTTCCGATCGCGGATGGCCGGTCAAGGAGCTATCCGCGAGCGAACACGACGATCGTCCCCATTCTCGGCCCAGTCTGACGATGGCCGGATGGCACCCATCAGTCGGGCCGATCGGCCCAACAGTGCGGAGCAGATGCCGTGCGCGTTTGGAGGCAACGGTCATGCGGCACGCATGCCGTTCGGACCAGCGATGCGGGCGGCGAACGTGAGAAACTAGGAGCCGTGAGGTTGGAATTGACGCACCGGGGCTCCTACGCCATCCGCGCCGTGCTGACATTGGCGCGCGCTGCCGATGCCGATGTCGTTCCAGCGCGCCGTATCGCCACGGAGATGGATATCCCGGTCCGCTTCCTGCCGCAAGTCCTGGGCGACCTGAGTCGCGCCGGCATCGTCGAAGCGCGCCTGGGCCGCGCCGGCGGCTATCGCCTTTCGAAGCCGGCAGAGCGGATCAGCCTGCTTGACATCCTTGAGGCGGCGGAGGGCGACGCCCGTCGTCAGACGTGTGTCCTCTCGGGCAAGCCATGTGGGCAGGGTAAGGATCCATGTGAGGTTCACGAGATGTTCTACGATGCCCAGGAGGCCATCCTGGGGCGCCTCGCGGAAACGTCTGTGGCAGACGTCGTGGCGGGCAGCAAGGACACGACCGGGCAACCATCCGCCTGAAGCGGGATTGCGCCACCGGCGCGCATGCGTTCATCAGGTAGACGGCAGCTGGTCAGAAGTCGCGTACGGTGGCCTATGGGATTCCCACGGCCGGGAGTGGCCACCCAGCGTACCGTCGACCCTCGCCCAGATGGTGAGCGAACATCGTCAGGACAGGACCCCGATCAGGTCCTGCGACCGACCTTCTGGCAGACCGGTCCGTATCAGAAGCTCGAGCCCGGCTTGTGCTTGGCCACGTAGGCTGCGGCCTGCGCCCGACGTTGCAGATTGAGCTTGGACAGGATCGAGCTTACGTAATTCTTCACGGTCTTGTCCGAGAGGAACACCTCGGCCGCGATCTCCTTGTTGGTCTTGCCCTCGGCAACGAGCAACAGGATCTTCTGCTCCTGCGCGGTGAGCTGTGCGAACTCATCGGTATAGGCACTGGTGGCGATGCGGCGGATCCGCTCCAGGACCTTCTCGGTCACCGCCGGGTCCAGAAGCGACTCCCCGCGGCCGACCGCTTCGAGCGCGTTGACAAGGTCGCGGGCGCGTACCTGCTTGAGCAGATAGCCGCTGGCGCCAGCCACGATGGCCGATAGCACCGCCTCTTCATCGGGGTAACTCGTTAGCATCACCACCCGCACCTCGGGGTGCTCGGCCCTGATGTCACGACAGGCCTCGATGCCGGAGCCATCGGGCAAGCGGACGTCCATGATCACCAGGTCGGGGGCGAAGCGCTCGACAGCGCTGAGGGCCTCCTCGGCCGTACCGGCCTCGGCCACCACCTGGAAGGTCTCGCGTCGGTTAAGCAGCGCCGCGAGTCCCTGGCGCACGACCTCATGATCATCGACGACGAGCAGTCGCAGCGTCGGCTTCGCCGGGGGCTTGTCTGCGGCGCCCGGACTCCTGGGGATTCCCTGGGACTCCATCGGGTCGGTCATATGGCTGACTCCTTGACTCCACCGCGTTCACCTCGCGGCATCTCGAAGACGACCCGCGTGCCGTCGTCATTGCTCTCGATCGCGAGCGAGCCGCCAAGCGACTCCGCACGCGCATGCATGTTGGTCAGGCCGTGATGACCAGGTCGTTGTCCTTCGCTGGTGTCGAAGCCTTGTCCGTCGTCGATGATAGACAGCCTGAGCCGTTCGCGGCGATCTTCTACGTTGACGGTAACCTTTGATGCCTGCGCATGTCGCGCGATGTTGCTCATGGCCTCGCGGGTGAGCTGGATCAGCTGCAGCGTCTCCTCAGGGTCCAGGGACACATCGGGGTCGCTGGACAGCTTGACCTCGATGAGGGTGCTGCGCTCGAACTCGATGGTCAGGGCGGTGAGCCCCGCGAGCAGGTCGACCGCGGTCCGAGCGTCCGGGTCCAGGCCCATGATGAAGTCGCGGATCTCCTGGATCGTGCCATGGATGGATTCGATGGCATGGTCGATGCGATCCATGGCCTGGGCTGGATCGATCGACATCAACTCCTCAGTGTCTTCCAGGGCCAGGCTGACCGCATAGAGCGATTGGATCGAGCCGTCGTGGAGATCCTGTGCGATGCGCTCGCGTTCCTGCAGGACGGCCAGCTGGCGCAGCTCTTCGTGCATCCGTGCGTTGTGGATGGCGAGTCCGGCGTGACGGGCGAACGACTCCACCAGGCGCTCATCATCGTCGTGGAACGGTGCTCCGTCGAGCTTGTCAGTGAGATACAGGTTGCCGATGGTGCGACCTTCGACCTTGACGGGCACGCTCAGGAACGAATGCATCTCTGGGTGGCCGGTGGGGAAGCCGGCTGAGCGCGGGTCAGCAGCGATGTCGTCGACCCGGAACGCCTCACCCTGCGTCAGGCTGAGACCGATGAGGCCGCGCCCGTGAGGATGACGACCGACCTGCTCGCGCCTGCGGTCGCTCACGCCACTGGTGATGAACCGTTCCATGGCACCGTGGTCGTCGGGGATACCCAGCGCTGCGTACTCGGCGCCGACCAAGGGCCGCACGCTGTCGACGATGATCTGCAACACGCGCTCGAGTGAGAGCTCCTGCGAGATGGCCACCGTCGCGGCATCGAGCGCTTCCAGCCGTCGCCGCGCTTCCTGGGCGGCCGCGGCCCATCCTTCAACTTCGGGCATGGCGACCATGGGCGACTCGTGGCCCGGCGAGTCGTCGGCGTCGTTGAGGGTGACGATACGATCCATCGTGTCCAATCTACCAGCCCAGTGTGACGAATGGCCCGTGTGCGTCGCGGCCACGTGAGTCCGCCGACGAGATGGTCGATGCTCCAACACGTGTGCGCGGCGGTTCACGCCGGCTTGATAAGCGCGACGAGCGTGGGCCGCCTCACGCGGATGGCCTGGACCTCGCTGGCACGAGCTACCCCATACAAGAGTCACCCCATAAAGGGTCCATGCGCCCCTACGCCTCCGCGGCGATCACACCTGAGGCTGGGGTGGACGTGTCACCCATCCGAACGATCCTCCTGGCCACCGACCTCACCGTCGCGTCGCGTGAGGCGACCGACCGTGCCGTCGAACTGGCCAGTCGCCTCGAGGCGCGCCTGCTGATCGTCAATGTCCTCGAGAAGCGTCGCCTCTCCGGCAGCGGCTCGCACGAGCGCGTCGATCAGGCCCGCAGCGAGCGGGAGTCGCTGCTGGTGAAGGTCGTTCGGGATGCGCGGGATGCCGGCGCGACGGCTGAGTTCCTGGTGTGGGATGGTGACCCCGGGGATTCGATCGCAGCTGCTGCCGAAGCAGAGCATGCGGACATCGTGGTGGTGGGGACTCGAGGTCGCAGCGGCGCCGAGCGTATGTTGCTGGGTTCGGTCTCCGACCACGTCGTGCGCCATGCCGAGTGCCCAGTCCTCGTGGTGCGACCATCGAGGCGCCAAACTGACGGTGCCTAGGGGGCGTCGGCGGGCCTCGCGGATCCCGTCGCCGGTCTGACCATGCACGTCGTCGTGGCGCACGGCGCGTCGGGTAGGGCCACCTCGATGCAGGCGCATGTCGCTGGCTTGCTGGCACGTGGGGTGGACGCGAGCGCGATCGACCTACCCTTGCGCAAGGCAGAGTTGGCGGTGTCGGCGTTTCGAGAGCGCGTGGCCGAATGCGGAGTGCCGCCAGATCGACTCATCGTCGGCGGCCAATCATACGGTGGGCGTGTCGCCAGCCTGTTGGTGGCGGACGAGCCCGGCTCCTGCGCCGGTCTGATCTGCTTCAGCTACCCGCTCCATCGTCCCGGCTTTCCCGACTGGGACGCTCGCAGCACTCACTGGGCCGCGATCAGGGTGCCGGTGCTCTTCATCTCGGGGAGGTCGGATCCGTTCGCCGACCTGGAGTCGCTCGAGCGAGCCATCGGTGAACGGCTGCCCTGGGCACGACTGGTGACCTATCCGCGAGTCGGTCACAGCCTCAAGCCTGTGCTCGATGATGCGCTCGACCAGGCGTCTGCCTTCGCGCTGGACCTCGGTTGCGGAGCAGGACCTCAGTAGCCCCGCGCCGTCGGGGTTCGGCCGGTGGCAAGCGGCGGGATGACCAGCGATGACCCGTTGCGCAATACGCGCACCGTGGTGTCCGGTGACAGGCGGCGCACCAATTGGGCGAACTGATGGGGCGGGTCGATCCGTGTCGAGGGGCGCATCCAGCCGAAGCCGACAGGATGGAGCGTGCCCCAGTGGATGGGGATGGCGATACGCGGCTTGATCAGGGCGGCCACCCTGGCGGCCCCCATCGGGTCAAGGTGCTCGCTGGGCTTCACCGTGGGGCCCCAGCCCCAAACCGGCAGCAAGGCCAGGTCGAGGCCGATGTCGAAGGCAGCCATGTCTGCGAAGAATGCCGTGTCGCCCGCGAAATAGTGGTGCTGCGAACCATGGATGATGAAACCGAGCGACAGGTCGGTGCCTCCGACCGGTGGCCCGAAGCCCTTGTGCTCGGCATGGACGGTCTCGATGCTGAGGTCGCCGACCGGCACGCGGTCCCCGGGCTGCACCTCGATGATGTCGTTGAAGCCACGGCGTCGCAGCTCGGCACCCTGACCCACGGGAGCGACGATCCGAAGAGGCGTGCCCAGCATCCTGAGCGAGCCGTAGTCGAGATGATCCCAGTGGGAGTGGGAGATAAGGACGATATCAGGGTCCGCCCAGTGCTCCTTGCTGGGCGGACCTGACAAGCGCGTCAGCGGCCCGACACGTGCCCGCAGGATGGGATCGGTCAGCACTCGGACCCCATCCATCTCGATGAGGATGGTGGCGTGTCCCAGGAATGTCACCCGTGGGTCCTTGTGCTCACTCACGATATGGAGTATCACCGAACGAGCCGGACAGCATCGGCGGTACCATCGGCACATGGTCACCAAGGACACCATCCGTAGCGCTCCCAAGGTGCTGCTGCACGATCACCTCGATGGCGGCCTCCGCCCTGCGACCGTCATCGAGCTGGCCCACGAGACCGGCTACGCCGGCCTTCCTACCGAAGACCCAGACAAGTTGGGTGCGTGGTTCCGGTCAGGCGCCGATCGCGGCTCGCTTGAGCTGTACCTCGAAGGGTTCACGCACACCGTCGCAGTGATGCAGACGCCTGACGGGATCGCCCGTGTCGCGTCGGAATGCGCCCAGGACCTGGCCGCCGACGGTGTCGTCTATGCCGAGGTACGCTACGCGCCCGAGCTGTCGACACAGGGCGGATTGTCACTCGATGAGGTGATGGAAGCCTGGCTCGACGGCATGGACCACGGTGCTCGTGCGGCGGCAGCGGCCGGTGACCCCATCGTCGTTCGGGCCATCGTCACCGCCATGCGCCAGTTCGCGCGCTCGGTCGAGATCGCTGAGGTATCCGTGCGGTACCGCGACCGTGGCACCGTCGGCTTCGATATCGCCGGGCCTGAGGATGGTTTCCCGCCCAGCCGTCACCTCGACGCCTTCCAGTTCATTCATCGCGCGAACTTCCACATCACCATCCATGCCGGTGAAGCCTTTGGCCTGCCCTCGATCTGGGAAGCGTTGCAATGGTGTGGGGCCGAGCGGCTCGGTCACGGTGTCCGTATCGTCGATGACATCGAGGTCAGTCCTGACGGTGAGGTCAGGATGGGGCGCCTGGCGCAGTTCGTGCGCGACAACCGCGTGCCCCTTGAGATGTGTCCCACATCCAACGTCCACACGGGGGCCGTTGCCTCCATCGAGCAGCATCCCATCGACTTGCTGCGGCGCCTACGCTATCGCGTCACCGTCAACACCGACAACCGGCTCATGAGCGGTGTCAGCCTGAGTGATGAGTTCGAAACGCTGGTGCGTGTCTTCGACGTCAGCCTTGACGAGATGCAGTGGCTCTCGACGAACGCGATGAAGTCCTCCTTCCTGGCCTTCGACGAACGGTTACGACTGATCAACGGCGTCATCAAGCCGGGATACGAACGCCTCAAGGCAGATGTTCAGGCACAGTCCCCACGGTTGGTCTAGCTTCCGCCTTGTCCAGCATCCGGCTAGGCGGCTGGTTCCAGCCGATCTGGAGCCTCCTCGACCAATGCGATGGTGGTCCCGCAGTCGGGGCAGGCGAACGCCGCTTGCTGGCTTGGCCGCGCTGCTGACGCCAGCAGTTCATCCTCTTCACACCAAGGGCAGGGGATCGTGGTCACGGTATGTCTCCTCATCCGAGTGCGACCCGACCGCCCCGGAGGCGGCGGTCAGTCCACGATGGGACTCTCCTGTGCCACCTACGTTGGCACGCTCGCGAGGATCCGATTCGTAATCTCGTGCGAGGATCTGGCCGCGACAGGCATGAAAGAGCCCGGCTGAGCCTTCGTCTCGGCTCCCAAGTGACTGGCGGACCAGCCTCTCCGGCTCCGTTTCGATGACCCCTCCGGGCTGTCACCAACAGTAGGGCCGCGCAGCGGCGCTGGCAAGCGAGTTATCCACGAAAGCCAGAGATTCTGACCGGTCTATCCACGATCGATCCACAGCCGCCGTCCCCGCTCGGTCGACACCGCGGTCGCGCACGATGATTGCGCGTCCCCGTTTCCTGGTCGATGATGCGCACAGCATGGTTCGCCCGATCCCGCCTCGAATGCTCGTAGCAGTGACCCTCGCCATCATGTTGGGCCTGCCCTCGGCCGCCGCTGCCACGGCCCCTGACGATGCCGTGGAGCTGGATCAAGCGCTTATCGCTGAGGTCATCGATGTCCTCCAGGAGCACTTCGTCGACGGCGGTCCCGTCAGCAGTGAGAACCTCACCCTCGGCGCCATCCGTGGCATGGTGGATGCGCTGGGCGACGATGGCCATACCGAATACCTCACCGAGACGGAGTACAAGGTCGAACAGGACATCCTCGAGGGTCGCATCGTCGGCATCGGCGTCGTGCTGGACCAACGTGCCAGTGCGCCGTTGGTCGTCTCCGTCATCGATGGCTCGCCGGCCGAGCGCGCCGGACTGCGTGCCGGTGACATCATCGCGAGCGTCGATGGCATGGATACCGCGCGCGTCCCGCTGGGCGGTTTGGCCGAACTCGTCCGCGGCGTACCAGGCACCAGCGTGCTCCTGGGCATCGAACGCCCTGGCAGCGAGGAGCGCCAGGTCTTCCGCGTCCGGCGGGACGAGGTCGAGGTGGATCCGGTCAGCTGGGCCATGGCACCGGCGGTGGACGTGGCGGTCATCCGCGTGGTGCAATTCTCGGTCGGTGCCGGCTACCAGGTTCGTGAGGCTCTTGAGGATGCCGGCGCTGCGGGCGCCATCGCGATCGTGCTCGACCTGCGTGGCAACCCGGGCGGCCTGGTGGACGAAGCGCTCAACGCCGCGAGTGCCTTTCTCGACGAGGGCGTGGTGTTCCTGGAACGAGAGCGCGACGAGGCACCAGCGCCGGTTTCGGTCGATCCCGGACGTGTGGTCGATGCCGATGTCCCGCTGGTGGTGCTGGTCGACTACGGCACCGCCAGCAGTGGTGAGATCCTCGCTGCTGCCCTGCGCGATAACGAGCGTGCCACCATCATCGGCGAGCAGACCTTCGGCACTGGCACCATCCTCAACACACTGCGGCTGTCAGATGGTTCGGCACTGCGTCTCGGCGTGCGCGAGTGGCTGACCCCCGCTGGGGAGCGCGTGTTCCGAATGGGAGTGACTCCAGACGAGGTGATCGCACTGCCGACAGGAGCCATCCGCCTTGGTCCCGATGACCTCGTGGGGCTGACGGGCGCCGGATTCGAGGCCGACGATGATGTGCAGCTGCGGGAAGCGGTCCACCGGGCTGAGGCGCTCGCCACGCCCTGAGTGACCACACCGGAACCCACAGGACCACTCCTCAACCCGACCATCGTCACGTAGCCAGAGAGGAGCCGGAGGCGCCACCCTCGGCTGAGCCCAGTCGCGTTGGCCGATGGAGGAAGCCTTGCCCCAGTCCCTTTCCGTCCCGGATCGTGCGTCATCGGCCCAGCGTTGGCTGGTGGCCATGGTCGCGGCCTCACTGCTGGCGACGCTACTGGGGGCGGCCTCGGTCGGAGCAGTCAAAGCCGGCGCACCCGCCCAGCGCGACCAACTCCGCTTCATGTGGGCGATGGCCGGCCAGGAATCGGGGTGGGACTACTACGCGCGCAACAGCGCCTCTGGTGCATTCGGCAAGTACCAGATCATGCCCTTCAACTGGCCCGTCTGGGCCGAGCTGTACCTGGGCGACCGTCGCGCCGACCAGACACCCTTCAACCAGGAGAAGGTCGCCTACGGCAAGCTCCAGGATCTCTATCGCTGGCTCGGTTCGTGGAAGCGCGTCGCCTACTGGTGGCTCACCGGGCGGACCGACCGCAACGAGGAGCGCTGGTCGAGCTACGCCAAGGGCTACGTCGACAACATCATGCGTCTGCGCAAGCGGGCCCCATCAGGCGGCTCGGCCATGCCGCCGCGCTCCACATCGCGCTCGGGCAAGGGTGACTGGCGACGCTCAGGCGACGATCAACAGCTTCGGCTCACGGTTGCTGGTCGAAGGTGGCCGTCGCGAGGGCGCATCGATGATGGTGAGGTGCTCAAGGTGGATGCGGCCAAGGCGACACCTCGCGGTGAGCGCTGGCTCAGGGTGGTCACCGCTGATGGCCGGCTCGGCTGGATCAGGCAGTCGGCCACCGTACCGTCCCGTAAGCCACTGTCAGCCCGGCGCTGGCGCGATGTCCAGGACAGGGGCAGCACCAAGGAGCGACGTGACCGCAACCATGCCCGGCCACGTCCGCGATAGCCGCACGTCGGCTACTTGACCTCCACGATGCGGTAGTGGAACTGCGCGGTTGGTGTGGCCACTCCGACCTCATCGCCCACGCGATGGCCCAGCAGCGCCTTGCCCACTGGCGAGACCGCGCTGATGCGCCCCGCACTTGGGTCCGATTCGGTCGAGCCGACGAGTTGGAGCGTGTCACGCTTGCCGTCGATCTCATACACCACGGTGGACCCCATGGAGATCGTGCTGCCCGACCCTGACTGGATGACCACAGCCGTGCGCAAGCGTTGCTCAAGCTCCTGGAATCCGACCCTCCAGGAACGATTGCTCGTTGCGGGCCGCCTCGTAGTCGGCGTTCTCGCGCAGGTCGCCCAGCTCACGAGCGCTCTTGACACGCTCGACGACCTGCGGGCGCTCCACGCTCTTGAGACGTTGCAGCTCCGCGGTCATGGCAGTGAGGCCGTCGGCCGTGACGTGGGTCGGTGCATCCTTGGGCGGTGACCCGGCTGCCGCGGCATTGCCTGGCTTGGCCCGGGTCGCGGTGGACCGAGGGCTGCGCGCCGTGGCGGAGGTGGTGGCAGTGCGTCGCTGGCTTCGCGCCCGGTCGGAGCGTTGGATGTTGGTGGCCTTGACGGGTGTGGCCGCCATGCTCAGGAGCGTTCCGGTCAAGCCGGTCGGACGGGTCGGACCGGTGGGTGAGCCAAGGTTTGCCCACGGGAGCACCGGCGCGCCCTCCGGCAGACGAGCGCGGACCTCCTCGGGCACGCTCACCGCGAAGGCGTTGATCATCTCGTCCTCGTATTCCTCGGGAGCGTCCGTCTCCGCCCACCACAGCCGGAGCTTCGGCTGTTGGCGCAACGCCTTGAGCCAGTGGCCACCGGGATGCGGTTGGGAGTGGCCGAGATCGGTCGCATACAGCGAGGCTACCCGGGCACTGAGGCTCTTGGTGGTGCGACCGACGTACAGCAGCGTCTGGCCCGGCAGCCAATAGGCACTGAGGCGAGTCGCCAGCGAGGTCTGCGTGGGCCGTTCACCGTCCATGCGGAGTTCGGGCACTCGCTCGAGCCAGCGGCGAACCTCATCAAGGTCGAGTGGCGCGGAGTTGGTGGGCGCAGCGATCTCGACGGCGAAGACTCCGGCCGACCGGCTGAGGGGTTTGCTGCCCCAGCGCGCGGGGCCGTCGACATCGAGTCCGATCGAGCGCAGCAGGTCGGCTGCAGAGGGTACGGGGGGCATGGCTAGAGAGTGACACAGATCGACGACAAGCCTTGCCGGTCGACGACGTCGTGGTGGTGTGTGGCGAGCTGCCCTGTGCAGGCCAGCTGTCACACATCGGCCGAAAGGGGAGAGCCGTGAGGCACACCTTTCACGGATAAGTCGTAGATAAGTGAGCAAACGTTAGACTCTGGTCGTTCGCCTTTCGCCATGAGGTCACGTACGCCAGCATGAGATCGAACGGCGGCTCGGGACGCGATGTCCTCCACCATCAGGAGGCGCTGGACCGGGCGGCCCGCGTCCACCACGTCCGCTATGACCTTGACCTGGAGCTGTCCGAGGGCCTCGGATCCTACCGGGGACGCGCGATCGTCGAGTTTCATCTTCGCTCCAGCACGACGCCGCTGTTCCTGGATTTCACCGGGACGCTGCGGTCGCTGCAAGCGAATGGCACTGACCTGGCGCCGGACCATCGCGGACATCGCATCTGGCTTCAGCCGGCAAACCTGCGCATGCACAACCGTTTGGTCATCGAGTACCAGAACACCTACGACGTGACCGGCGACGGGCTTCATGCCTTCGTGGATCCCGAAGACGGTGCCAGCTACCTCTACAGCAACCTGGAGCCCTTCTCGGCGCACCGCATCTTTCCCTGCTTCGACCAGCCGGATATCAAGGCGACTTATCGCTTGCTGGTGACGGCACCGGCCCATTGGCAGGTCATCAGTGCGGAGGCGCCGGCGCAGACCACGGACCTGCGGGACGCTCGTCGGATGTTCGATTTCCCCACCACCGCCTCGTTCTCGACCTATCTCTTCTCGCTCATCGCCGGTCCCTACGTGCGGCTCGATGCGGTCCACGACCGCATCCCACTGGGTCTCTACGGACGGGCCAGCATGCGCAATGAGTTGCAGCGGAGCGCGGCGGAGGTGTTCGAGATCACCGGCCAAGGGATGGACTATTACGCGGACCTGTTCGGTCGGCGCTACCCGTTCCACAAGTACGACCAGCTCTTCGTGCCGGAGTTCAATGCTGGTGCCATGGAGAACGTCGGCGCCGTCACGTTCCACGACAGCTACCTCTTTCGCGATCCACCCACCCATGGCCAACGCCTGATCCGCGGTGAGGTCATCCTCCACGAGCTTGCCCACATGTGGTTCGGGGACCTCGTCACCATGCGCTGGTGGGATCATCTCTGGCTCAACGAGGCCTTCGCCACATATCTTTCGTATCGCTGTCTCGCCGACGCCACCCGTTTCGGAGATGCGTGGCGGGTCTTCAGCGGCCAGATGCGCCCGGCTGCCTATCACCAGGACCAGCTGGCGACGACACACCCGGTGGCCACCTGCGTCGACCACACCGACCAGGCCGTCGGCAATTTCGATGCCATCACTTACGAGAAAGGGGCCGCCGTCCTCAAGCAGCTGGTGGCTTCGCTCGGTGATACCGCCTTCCGCCAAGGGCTGCATGCCTACATCGACGAGCATGCCTGGGGCAACGCGGACCTGGCCGACTTCCTTGGCGCTCTCGGGAACGCGGCCGGCCGGCCGCTCGACGAGTGGGCTCGACTCTGGCTGCAGACCCCATCGCTCAACACCATCAGTACGCGCTGGACTGCCTCAGCCAGCCGCATCGATGCGTTGGAGCTACGCCAGTCCGCACCACCGGAGCACGAGTTCATCCGTCCCCATGCCACCACCATCGGCCTCGTGTCAGCCGCATCAGGGCGTGAAGGTCTGCGCCTCGACACCATCCCGGTGCGCCTCGACGGGGAGTGCATCACGGTGCCAGAGGCGATCGGGCTCCCGACACCGCTCTTCGTGTTTCCCGATCACGGCGACCACGACTATGCGCTCATCGAGTTGGACGGGGTGTCGCTTGCCTTCGCGCTGGAGCGGCTTTCGGACCTGCCCGATGCACTCCTGCGCCAGCAGGTTTGGTCGACGCTGTGGGAGATGGTGCGTGGCAGCGAGCTGCGCTCGACCGACTACCTGGACGCGGTGCAGCGGTTCGCCCCTCAGGAGGCCGACCGCGCACTGCTGCAGTCGATCCTCGATCGCGCCATCGTCGCCCAGCGCCGTTTCGTGCCCGATGAAGGGCGAGTCGCTGCTGCTTCAGCCCTGACGGCCATGGCCGTCGCTGCCTTGCGGAGTAGTGAGGATGCCGACCTCAGACTGGTATGGGCGCGAACCGCGGCCGCCGTCGCCGCGGATGCTGGCGATGTCCACGAGCTGTTGGGTCTCATCGATGGACGCTGGTCGGTCGAAGGTTTCCAGCCCGATCAACAGCTACGCTGGACGCTCACCATCAAGGCCGTCGCCCATGCCATGGATGGGGCGGCGGAGCGCATCGCAGCGGAGCGCGTTCGCGATCCCTCCGACCGGGGGCAGCGGGCGTCCATCCGGGCGGGGGTGAGTGAGCCCGACGCCGGCGTCAAGCAAGTCGCCTGGGAACGCATCAACGGGCCTGGCTATGGTTCGGACTATCTCACCCGCGCAGCCATCGGCGGCTTCCAGTGGGACCATCAGCGTGAGATCCTGCTTCCATATCGGCAACCGTTCTACGCTGCGGTCGCCGGGGTGTACGACGCGCGTGACCATGCCTACGCCGAGAGCTATCTGCGTTCGCTCGTCCCCGACCGCTGGGCCGAGCCCGCGGAGCTGGAGCGGATCCGGACGGTCGTGAGGCGACTGGACGACGAGCATGATCTCCTGCGGAGACACCTCACCGAAGTCGCTGACGATGTGGAGCGTGACATCCGCGTCCGGGCCTTCGCCGCTGAGCCCGCCTCGGTTCCGGCCTAGCGTGAACCGCTGCGGGAGACGCTGCGACTTCCGCTGCTGGGCGGCCGACCGCGACCAGCCGTCGGAGCACGTCCGTTGCGTCCGCTGGGGCGCACCGCGCGTGAGGCCGGATCGACTTCGAAGCCGCGCACTTGCCGGAGCGGCAGATCGCGCTTGAGTAGGCGGTTGATGCCCTTCAGTTGCTCCTCCTCGTCGAAGGATACGAGCGAGATGGCGAGGCCCTCCATGCCGGCACGGCCGGTTCGGCCGATGCGGTGGACATAGTCCTCGGGATCGAAGGGGATCTCGTAGTTGACCACCACCGGCAGTGCTTCGATATCCAGGCCACGCGCGGCGACATCGGTCGCCACCAGCACGCGAACATCACCG
Organism: uncultured Chloroflexia bacterium; assembly: GCA_963814315.1. Classification (GTDB taxonomy): domain Bacteria; phylum Chloroflexota; class Limnocylindria; order Limnocylindrales; family CSP1-4; genus JAFMJV01. The sequence goes on along the minus strand of CAWFCG010000003.1, from coordinate 970,331 downwards.
GCCTTAAACTGCTCCAGGGCACGCTCCCGCTCCGGCTGGGTGCGATCGCCATGGATGGCGGTGGCTTCCACGCCACCGCGGTCGAGCTGCGAAGCCAGTCGCCGCGTCATCTGCTTGGTGCGGGTGAAGACGAGGACCTGGCGCAGATCGCGTGAACGCACCAGATAGCTGAGCAGCTCACGCTTGCGGTCGGCGTCCACGAGGTAGGCGACCTGCTCGACCGATTCAGCAGCGGAGATGGTGGGCGCCACGTCGACGGACTCGGGGTGGTCGAGGAACGTGCTCGCGAGCGAACGGACCTCGACATCGAGTGTGGCCGAGAAGAGCAGGTTCTGCCGCTTGGTCGGCAGCAGCGCCAGGATGCGACGGATATCATCGATGAAGCCCATATCCAGCATACGGTCGCCCTCATCGAGGACGAGCACTTCGACCTGGCCCAGGTTCAGGGTCCGGCTACCGGCGTGATCGAGCAGGCGACCGGGCGTGGCCACCACGATCTCGACCCCACCGAGCAGGTCCTTCTCCTGTGGGCCCATGGGCACACCGCCGTAGACGATGGTCGAACGCAGTCCGACATGACGGCCGTACGACCTGAAGGACTCGTGCACCTGCACGGCCAGCTCGCGGGTCGGCGTCACGACGAGCACCCGGATGGGATGGCGAGCTGGCGAGAAGGACTTGTTGGCGTGCACCTTCATGCGCTCCAGGATGGGGAGCGCGAAGGCCGCAGTCTTGCCGGTACCGGTCTGGGCGCGAGCCATCAGGTCGGCGCCTCGCAGGACGATCGGGATGGCTCTTTCCTGGATCGGCGTGGGGTCGGTGTACCCCTCTTCCTCCACAGCGCGGAGGAGTTCCGGGCCTAGGCCCAGATGGTCGAATGGCATACAAGTCCTTCGGGTCGTTGGGCCGCCCACCCCACGGGGCCAGGTCCAGGGCTGACACGTTCGATTGGCGCGGACGACGCGTAGCACCGACCCGGAGGTGCCACGACGGTGATCAACAGGAACTGATGCATCTGGTGGAGCCAGTGTAGTCGCTGCGTCGCGGGCAGGTGCGCGGCGTCACTCTATGTCCACTATCGGCTCAAGGCGAAAAGCTGGCCCCTCGCCCAAGCGCTCCGAGGGCGTGCCGTACTTGAGGATCAGCGCCATGACCGCCGCGTCGTGGTCGCTCCCACCTAGCCGGACGGCCCGAAAGCGTCCCCGGGTCCTGACCCGCTCGACCCAGCAGTGGGGCTCACGCAGCAGGTTGCGTGCCCACTGGGTGGCCTCGTCGGCGGCGGCGACCAGCAGGGCACCGCTGGGATCCTCGGTGAAGCCGATGGTGACCCGGCGCCGCTGGCCGCTGTGTCGGCCGACGGTCTCGAGCGTGATCACCTTGCCCCATGCGACGAGCTCGTTTTCCATGCCTGTGGAATCCGACGAGCGTCGATCGCTTGCCACCCGTCGCGGCCTAGTTGGACAGAGCGGGAACCGCGTCGTTTCGGCCGGCGCGGAGTTTCCGATCCAGACCGCAGACGGGGCAGACCGCCCGACGCCCCCCGTCCTCGAGGACCATGAAGGTGGTGCAGCCGTTGGTGCTGCAGAAGAGCCGCGCCGAAGCGGCACGGCGAAGGCGCCGCTGAGCGTGGCTGCGTCGGCTCAGGGCCGTTGGTGAATGATGTGAGCGTGTGAGCATGGATGTCCTTTCGACCGGCGGCGCGACGTAGGTGCGCTCGGGCCAGCCATGGTGTTGGTACCGCTCGACGCATCCCGAATGGGGAGCGGTGGCTTGATAGGACACGCGCCAGCGGGAGCACACCGGTCATCCGGTGCTCGACCGCGCGCGGGTCGGGGATGTGCACCAAGTGTAGCGCATCATCGGCGAGGCGCCCCCTGACGATGGTCCGGGACAGGCGCGGCGAATGATCGATGCGTACGGAGCTCGATTGGGGCTTCCATTCACGCGGGTGGAGGAGTACAGTCGAGTCCGGAGGTACTCGGATCGAATGGACGATCTCCGCAACCGGCAGGTCCGGAAGACGCAGAGCCCCAAGCCCTCTGGTAGGTCTTGGTCGCTGTTGCAAACGGCGGATCGATCCCACGGCATGAGCAACCTTCAGACCGTGCCCCGCGCGGGCAATATCTCATCTGACACTCGCGCCGGCTGATTCGTGCGATCGGGGCCATGTGCGGGCTTCGGATCGTCGCAACCTCCACGCTGGACCCACGCATCGAGCGTGGGTCTCGTGATTCACTCCGGCGAGGGCACCCGATCACACGCCGGCAGCACGCCGTAGGCTCGCCTGGAGCGCCAGCATGGCAGAGCCGGGGCGGCCGTCACCCACCGGTGTGTCATCGAGCCAGACGATGGGCATGAGCTCGCGGACCGAGGAGGAGCTGAAGGCCTCATCCGCGGAAGCCATGTCGGCCAGCGGGAACCAGCCCTCGATGACCGGGTATCCGGCCTCACGGGCCAGTTGCAGGATGTGCGCTCGCGTCACGCCAGCCAGGATGCCGAGATCAAGAGCGGGCGTGTGGAGCGCCTCGCCATGGCGCCACCAAACGTTCGTCACCGGCCCTTCGAGGACGGAGCCGTCGGCAGCGATGAAGACGGCATCCTCGGCGCCTCGGCGTCGCGCCTCGTCGAAGGCGGCCATGTTGACTGCATACGAGGTGGATTTCACGCCGTCGAGGAGCCAGGGCGAGTCCTTCCGCAGGCGTGGGTCCGTGCCCAGCTGCAGGGAGACGGCACGGATGCCACGCGCACGGATGGCTTCGAGGTCGCCGGGCAGGGGAAGGACGACGACCATCGACACCGGTCCTCCTCCCGGACGCCCACCGGTGACGGTGAAGCGGAGCGAGCAGTCGGCCACGCCGGCCGCTGCCAGAGTGCTGGCGGCCAGCTCTTCAAGCGACGGGAGGTCGGGTATGGACAGGCGCATCCGTAGAGCCGATTGCGCCAGCCGCTCAAGGTGGTCGGCCATGGCGAACGGCCGTCCGGCGTAGACGCGCAACGTCTCGAATGCCGCCAGCCCACGCAATAGGCCGGCGTCGTCGGCGTGGACGACCGGAACCCCGGGGTCGACGACGCCGCGTCCCATGACGCCGACTGCGAGCGGCCCGACCATCGACATCATGCCGCTGCTGCCCCCGAGGCGTTGCCGATGGCCTTGAGCAGGGGACGGGCCTTGACCCACGACTCCTCCACCTCGGCCTCCGGCTCCGAATCCCAGACGATGCCGCCACCGACCCAGAAGTGGATGCGATCATCGACGATGGCGAAGGTGCGGATCGTCAGGGCCAGCTCGAAGTCGCCGTTGGGCCAAACCGTACCTATCGCTCCCATGGAGGCGCCTCGACCGACCGGCTCGAGTGCGTTGATGTGGTCGAGGGCGGCGATCTTGGGGGCGCCCGTCACCGAGCCACCCGGGAACATCGCTGACATCGCGTCGGCCCAGCCGACATCGTCGCGCAGGCGGCCTTCGACGACCGAAACGAGGTGCTCGACGCCGGCCATGGGTCGAGCCGACATCAATCGCGGCCAGCAGACGCTGCCGGGCTCGCAGATGCGACCAAGGTCGTTGCGCTCAAGGTCGACGATCATCACGTGTTCGGCGGCGTCCTTGGCGGAGCGGCGCAAGGCCTCACCATCGCCACGCGGCCGCGTGCCCTTGATGGGCATGGTCCGGACACGCCGCCCGCGGCGTGCCAGGAAGAGCTCCGGGGACGCCGACACGATGGTCCAATCCCCGCCCTGCAGGGGGCGCGCGTGGAGTGGTGAGAACGGCACCAGGGCGGCCGCGATGCCGGCCGGGTCGCCCCGGAATGACGCCGAGAGGTGCTGCACGAGATTGACCTGGTACACCTCGCCTGCCGCGATGGCGTCACGCGCCTGGGCAACGGCGCCTTCGTAGTCGGCGGCGCTCCAGGTCTGTTGCCAGGTGTCGACCTGGAAGTGACCTGCGGTCGTCGGCACATCAGCAGCGCTGCGGATGTGGCACGCGGCCAGGGGTAGTGCTGCCGGCTCGGGGAGGGGTGTCCGCCCACTGCGCCGCTGGCACTCTGACAGTCCGTAGCCAAGGTAGACATCGGCAACCAAACCGGAAGCGGCCCGGCCTTCAGCCTCGAAGAAGCCGGCCGCACGAAGGTGGCCTTCGAGCACCAGGAAGGCGCCGGCGGCTTCCTGGATCTCAAGTGTCGTTCCGTTCACGTGGTCACCAGGGATCCGGGTTGGGATCGCCTCGGGGCGGATGGAAGGTCACGATGACGCGGCCTGGCGTCGAGGCCGGTTCATCGGTGATGAGATCGAACGCACCTGGGTAGCGCTTGCGCAGCTCCGTGCGCAGGTCGGGCAGCGTTCGCTCCAGCAGGGCGACGTCTGCGACCACGCGGGCGAAGCCGTCAAGATCGGCCGGAGGTCGGAAGCGCGCGCGCACGAAGATGGCCTCGAAGCCATCGGCTTGCCAGGCGATACGGATGGAGCCGTCCTGCTGGAGCATGGGCACATGGTAGGCGACATCGGCGCGACTGAAGGTGCGGGATGCCGTCGGCAGATCTGTCATGGGGCACACCTCGACGAGGGCCGACCTCGCCCACTATGCTGTGCCCATGTTCGATGAACGCCCCGACATCCAGGAGCGCTTGGCCGGCGAGCTCGTCATCTGGATGACCACGGTCACCCCCGCCGGACAACCCCAGACTTCGCCGGTCTGGTTCCTGATCCAGGATGACGTCATCGTCATCTATTCGCTGGGTCGGACCCCTCGCGCGCGCAACGTCGAGGCCAATGGGCGGGTCTGCCTCAACCTCAACAGCACGCCCTCGGGTGGTGAGGTCGTGATCATCGAAGGCACGGCCCGGATCGTGGCCGACGGCCCACCAGCCAACGAGGACGAGCGCTACGTGGCCAAGTACGAGGTGCCCATGTCGGACCTGGACATGACGCCCGAGTCGTTCGCGGCCGACTATCCGGTCCGCATCCACATCGAGCCCACCCGACTGCGCGCGTCGTGATGTGGCTCATTCGGAGCCCCGCAAGGCATCGGTCGGACTGAGCCGGGCGGCCCGCATGGCGGGGTAGAAGCCGGCCAAGGCGCCGATGGCCAAGGCGGCGATGATGCCGCCAGCCACAGCCACCGGCGGGATGATGGGCGTCCATGACTGCGAGATGGCGTAGGCCACCGCGAGTCCGGCGCCCAGCAACACGCCCAGCACGCCGCCTGCGAAGGCGAGGGTCAGCGCTTCGCTCACGAACTGCATCGCGATGTGGCGGCGTGTGGCGCCCAGCGCCCGACGCAAGCCGATCTCCGAGCGGCGCTCGAGTACGGACATGAGCATCACGTTGGCGATGCCGACCCCACCCACGATGAGCGCCACCGCCCCCAAGCCAAGGAACAGCTCGGTGAACGCCGTCGCCGCGGCGGCCTTGGCCTCGATGACATCGGACGGCCGGGTGACCTCGATCTCGCTGGCGTCCTCCGGATTGGCCGTGCGCCCCATGACCGCGCGCACCTCCTCGATGTAGTCGACGTCGCTGCGCACGTAGATCGTGGAGGGCGAGCCACCGTAGTCGAAGAGCTGCTCCGACACGGGTACGCCGATGAAGGCAGAGCTGTCGAGCTCGGACGCGAGTTCCACGGGCGCCAGGATGCCGACCACGCTGAACCAACGATCGCTCAGCCACACCCGCACGCCGGGCTTGTCGATACCGAGGCGGCGCGCAGCGGTATTACCGAGCACCGTCGTGGGCAGGGTCGAGGAGACTGCATCCAACCACGAGCCGACCGCTACCTCCGCGCGCAACGTGTCGAGCAGATCGAGGTCCGCGGCGGTGACGCTGATGCCACCGGTGCGCCCCTCGTCGATGTAGTCAGTACGCCGGACCGTGGCATCGACGGACGCCACGGAGGAGGCTGACTCCACCGACCCAACGCGGGCGATCATGCCACGCGCCTCGGGTGCCAGCTCAGCCTCGCCGCCGAACAGCGTCTGGCCGGGGGTGATGCGCAGCATGTTGGTGCCCAGGCGGTCGAGCTGTGCCAGCAGGTCCGAGCGGCTGGATTCGCTGATGACGAGGACACCAACCATGGCCGCGATGCCGATAGCGATGCCGGCCATGGTGAGGGCGGCGCGCACTCGACTGGTTCGCAGGCCGATGGCGCCGAGCCCCAGGAGATCGGTGAGGTGGAGCCGGCTCGCCCGGGGCTTATTCGGCTGGGATGGCACTGATGGCGGAGGCGCCGCTACGAAGGCGGGAGGGGAAGCCGGCTGGGCGGCACGACTCATGCTGCGATGCCGATGGAGTCGCGCACGATCCGCCCGTCGAGGATCTCCAGCCGCCGCGGCAATCGTGCCGCCACCGCTTGGTCGTGGGTGATGACCACGATGGTGGTGCCATCGACGCGGTTGAGCTCATCGAGCAGGTCGAGGATGCGCTTGCCCGTGGTGCTATCGAGGTTGCCGGTAGGCTCATCGGCCAGCACCAAGCTGGGCCTTCCCACGATGGCGCGGGCGATGGCGACTCGCTGGCGCTCCCCGCCCGAGAGTTTGCCCGGTCGATGGTCGGCGCGATGCGACAGCGCGACGCGCTCGAGTGCCTCGCCCGCCAGACGACGACGTTCGGTCGGGCTGATGCCCCGATACAGCAGGCCGTTCCCGACATTGTCCGCAGCACTCATGCCCTCCAGCAGGAAGAACTGCTGGAAGATGAAGCCCACGTGCTGGCTGCGCAGGCCACTGAGGTCCCGGTCGGACAGCTTGCCGATATCGAAGCCGGCGACCTTGACGACACCCGCGGTGGGTTTGTCCAACGTGCCCAGCACGTGCAGCAGCGTTGACTTGCCGGAGCCTGACGGACCCACGATGGCGACCAGCTCACCAGCCTGGACGCGCAGGTTCACGCCTCTCAACGCTTCCACCGGAGGGTTGCCCGGGTACGTGCGTACCGCCCCCTGGAGGTCCAGGACCACTGGCCCAAGGCGTCGCGGAGGGCGCGGGCCAGTCGGGTGCCCTGACGCCATGGTGCGCGGCTGCTGTCTCGACGCCGCGGCCATCGGCGGCATGATCGGGGTCATCGGCGGCCGCGAGGCCCGGACCGGCGGCGGTCCCGCTGCAGGCAGCTTACGAGGCGGGCCTAGTCGACCGCGAGGGTCGATCATGCCGGCACGACGACCTTGTCACCGGCCTTGAAGTCACCGCTGACCTCCACCCCATCGTCATCGAACAGTCCGACCTCAGCCAGGGTGAGGTAGCTGGAACCGTCGTCAGCCACCATCTCCAGCGCGTAGCCGCCCTCACGCAGCGCCAGCAGCGCGTCCACCGGCACGGTGAGCACATCGGGCCGTGTCAGACGAACCACGCTGACGGTGACCTCCGCCCCGTCGAGGTCGCCGACCGTGGTGGCGTCGGTCAACACGATGGTGACCGCGACCGTCGGCTCGCTCGCGCCAGCGAGCGTCTCGGCCACGCGGTCGATCTCGGAGACGGTGCCCGCCGCGGTGGTTCCGTCCGGCAGTTCGACGTTGACCTCGTTACCGATCGCCAGGATGTCACGGCGATCTGCCGCCAGGTCGAAGGACACCACCAGGTCAGTGCCGCTGGTGCGAGCCAGCACGCCTCCGGCCTGCGAACGTGTTCCGAGTTCGGGCAAGACCTGGGTGATCCGAACGTCGCTGGGCAGGAAGGTGACCTGTCCCGGGTCGATCAGTCCGTTCTTCTCCTGCGCGGTGCGCTTCTCCCACCTCTTGACGGCAGCTTTGGTCTTCTGGCGAAAGTCCCGATCAGGTTGCGTCTTTTTGTCCAGGTAACCCAGTCGCTTGAGGCTCGACTCGAGTTGCTTGATGTCGGGGCCATTGGGGCTGTCGGTGCTCAAGGGTCGGTAGGCCGGGCGCGACCCGTACATCAGGTATGAGGATGCCGCGCCGTCGACTTCATAGATCTTGTCGCCGAGGGTGACGATGTCACCCTCCTTTGGCAGTCGCGTGTAGGTGCCACTGATGCCGGAGATGATGACGCCCTCGCCAGCGTAGCCGAGGGTGCCATCGAACTCTTCGGTCGAGACCATGGTTCGCTGCTGGACGGTCGCGGTCGAAACCGGCACGACCGGCGTCGCGGCGGCGGTGGCGGAATCCTGTGAGCGTTCGGACGGCAGGTTCGTCCCGACGAAGAGCGCGCCGATGACCAGCGTGACGACCAAGCCGAAGCCAAGGAGTCGCGGCATCAATCGCCTCCTCGGCCAGCTCCACCGGGGCCGCCACCGGGCCCGAACTCCTCGACACCGAGCTCGTCGGCGCACGACGCCAGTGCGTTGATGAAGGCCTCCGAGCGGCGATCGATGCCGTCCTCGAGCGGCTGCCGGCCGCCCCGTTGCAGCCGACCATCAGCATCGACGGCCGGATCGGGATAGCCGGCGAAGCCGTTCTCGCGCAGGCACTGCGCCAGCGCCAGCTGCTCCTCAAGCCGTTCCTGTTCGGCGATCGGGTCGACCTCCGGCCGAGCCGCTTCGAGGATCGGGCCGCATGTCTCTTGGGCGACCACGAAGTCCTCGTTCAGTTCATCGAAGCCGCCTCGGGGGCCGGAACCGGCACGCAGGAAGCCGCGGCCGCCCCCACCGACCGCGGGGTCGTCCATCTCGATGCCGTTGTCGCGCATGCACTGGGCGAAGGCCAGCAGGGCCTCTTCGCGATCAACGAACTCGACGCCGCCCTCGTCCTGACCCGGTGTCGGTGAGGGAGTCGCAGCAGGATCCACCAGCGTGGCCACCTGCGCTGAGGTTCCAGTTGCGATCACGAGGCTGATGGCGAGTGACAGTGGGAGCGCGGTCAGGGTAGCGCGGAACGAGGTGTGCGGCATCGAGATCTCCATGACATGTCAGGCGGGTGTCCGCCGATGGTGCCAGCTAGGGGTCATCGGCCCTCGAGCACATGTAAGCGCGGTGTAATCGCCCGGGTCGCACGTTCGGTCAGGGTGTCGGTGGGCCACCAGTCACATCCAGGCCGACCTCTCCGGCGCAGGTGGTGCTGGCAGCCTGGAACTCGGGCGAGAAGGGGTCGATCACCAGTTCACCGTCCGGTCCTCGCATCGAGCCGATGGTCAGACCTCGCACTGGATCGGGATCGGGGAAATCGATGCCTTCGCGCCGCATGCACTCGGCGAACACCAATAGCTGCTCGTTCTGCTCTGCCTGCTGCTCGGGGTCGATCTGCGGCTGCAGCGCGGCCAGCAGGTCCTGGCATGCCTCCAGGGCATCGACGAACTCGCGGCTCTGAAAGTCGATACTGGCCATGAGCGAGGGATCGGCGAAGCGGATGCCATCGGGGCCGAACTGCGGGTCCGGGATGTCAAGGCCGTTGTCGCGCAGGCAGGCAACGAACTCGAGGATGGCCTCCTCACCGTCGACTTGTTCGGCGGGGGCCTCGGCCGTGGCATCGGGGGCGGGAGTGCTCAGCGTCGCGACTTGGGCACTGGCACTGGCCACGAGCGCCAGCGACAGGGTCAGGGTGAGCATGGAGGCGACGGCGGCGTGGCGCTTCTTCATGCCGTCAGGATAGTCTGCCGGCGCGTGATGGGCCGGAGGCGCGTCCTGACCATCAGCCTGCATCGACGCCCGCGTCGTGGATGGCCCAGGCGGCTCGGCGTGGTTCTTGTTCGCCGATGTGTTCGGGTCGGTCAGACGGCAGTGTGCGGGCGATTCGTCCGTACCAACGGGCCAGGCCCCGGGAGCTGAAGCCGTGGAGGACGACCGAGAGCACGACCGTCCAGGCCACCACCGACCCCAGCGGATCGGTGGGCAACCCGGCCGAGTCGAGGGCCTCGATGGCCAGCAGCAAGAAGACGACCGAGGCCAGCCCACGCGGGCCGAACCACCCCATGAAGCCGACAGTGGTGCGGTCGAACCCGCTGCCGACCAACGAGATGGCGACCGGCAGCATGCGAATGACGGTGAGCGACAGCAGGGCGTAGAGGATGACCGCGGGGTCGATCCGCTCCAGTGCGTGCTCGCTGACCATGATCAAGCCGAAGATGAGCCAAACCAGGATGGACAGCAGGGACGACTGCGCTTCGGTGAACGACACCGCCGAATCGACACGCTCCTTGTTGCCGGAACCGAAGGCAAGGCCGGCCACGAACGCTGCGATGAAGCCGCTCGCCCCGAGGCCCATGGCGATGAAGTAGCCGGCCAGCGCCAAGGCAAGCGTGGCCAGCTGGCGGGAGCCTGACGTGGCGGACCCGCGCCTGTCGGCACGTCCCAACAGCCAGCGCCCCGGTCCGCCGATGGCAATGCCGATGACCACGGCGAGGCCCAGCTGCCAGGCGGCCTCAAGGACGACGGTCTCACTGCCGAACTCACCGATGGTGGCCAGTGCGATGCCGACCGTCACGACCGGAGCGGCGATCCCGTCGTTGAGACCGCTCTCGGCACTCAGGATGCGTCGCACCCGCGCCGGAATCGATCGGTCGGCGACGACCGCATGCCCCAGGTCAGCATCGGTCGGCGCCAGGATGGCCCCCATCAGCAGCGCGACACCGAACGAGATGCCGGGAAACAAGCCCAATGCCAAGAGCGTCCCCAAGGCGATCGTCAAGGGCAATCCAACCGCCAGCAGGCGGAACACGATGGGCGAATCCACTTCCAGTCGTTTGAGCCTGATGGTGGACGCCGCGCTGAAGAGGACCAACGCCAGGGTGATCTCGGCGAGGCTGCCGAGCACGGAACGATCGGGAGGCTCGAATGCGACGATCTCGATGGCACCGCCGCCGATGAGGGCCCCCATGACCAGGAAGCTGAAGGGGGCTGAGACCGATCGGTGGGAGAGCGTTGCGGCCACCAGCCCGTAGCCCGCGATCGCGAGCGCCAACAGCCCGAGGGTGAGGTTCATGTCCACGGACGGGGAGAGCCTACCCGTCTTGCGCGTCGCGCTCGCGAAGGAAGCGCTCTATCTCCCCGATGAGCTCATCCCCGGACGGCAGCTTGGCTTCGTCAGACATGGCTTCAAGGCGGCCGACGTAGGCCCTGGTCGAATCGTCGGAGGACGCGGCGATGTCCAGCTTGCCGGCGATGGAGCGAGCCTCCAGCTCCAGGACGGACGTCGTGATGGCCTCGCCGATGTGGTGTTCGACGGCGCGGATCAGCGCGATCGCCGCGGCCGGGTACTCACCGCTGATGTAGTGCGGGACCTGCGCGAAGTAGCCGAAGGTAGGGATGCCGGCTTGCGCGACCACGAGGTCGATGACCGAGACGGCAGCCGAGGGGACCTGCATGCTGCCGATGGGTCCAGCTTCGACCCCACCCTTGAGCAATCCACCACCCGAGGCGATGCCCAGGATGCTCACGGGTCGGGTGTGTGGCACAGCAGCGGGGATGGAGCCAAGCGACATCCACTCACTGACTCCCAGGTCCTGTGCCAGCAGGACCAGATCGCCGGCAAGCTCCCGCCAGCGATAGTCGGGCTCGGGTCCGATCAACAACACGACATCGCGCCGCTCGAAGCGTCGATGCAGGACGCGCAGCTCTGGCCAATCGAGGGAGACCAGGCTGCCGTCATCGATGTGCAGCGTGGGCCGCCGGGCGCGGTAGTCGTACAGGAGGTCGACCTCGATGCCCGCGATGGGCAGGGCGTCTCCGGCCAGCAGCGTGGCGGCCGTGGTGGCCGCGGCCCCGGCATCCACCCAACCGTCCAGCGCCACGACCATCAGCGGGTCTTCCAGGTCGGGATGGTCGAGTAGGTGGTACAACGTCACCGGCACAGGATATGGGCTGCGCCCCCATGTCGCTGCCGTACACTCGGCCGGTGCTGCCGCCCGGCAGCGACGAGTAGCCTGATCACAAGGAGATGTTGATGAACTCGACACGAACGCGAGCACTCGCCTTGGGTGCCTCGATGACGCTGCTGCTGAGCGCGGCCAGCGTTGCCCCGGCGATGGCCCAGGAGCTGGCCTCTGACGAGACAGCGGTGGCGATCCCTTCAGATGGACGCGATATCACCGGCACGATGACGATGCCGTCCGGAGCAGATGGTGCGGTCCCGGCGGTGTTGATGCTGCATGGCTACGGCAGCTCCGCCGATGAAGTGGGGGACATGTACGGGCGTCTGGCAGAGTCGCTGGCGGCGCAGGGTGTCGCTTCGTTGCGCATCGACTTCGCCGGCATGGGCGCCAGTGAGGCGTCCACGCTCGACTACACGTATGACTCGCAGATCACCGATGCGGCGGCAGCGCTGGATTGGCTGGTCGGACAGGAGGGCGTGGATCCCGCGCGGATCGGTGTGCAGGGCTTCAGCAACGGCTCCTTCATCGGATCGCACCTGGTCGGCACCGACGATCGCCCGTTGGCCTTCAGCTCCTGGTCGGGCGCCATCTATGACGGCGATCCCGAGGCGTACCAGGCGTCACTCGAGGCGTGTCAGGCCACGGGGGAGGGGCATCTTGAGGTCGACCTCGGCTTCCGTATGCTTGACCACAGCTGCGCGTACTTCGAGTCGATGGCGGCCGCGACACCCCTTGTTGATTTCGCGTCCTATGACGGGGCGCTCCTCCTGGTCGCGGGCACCGACGACACCACGGTGCCGCCCAGCGTCTCGGAGAACGCCGCCACGGCCAGCGCCAGCGACGATGTCACCGTGCAGATGATCGACGGCGCCGACCACATCTACCTCGTCCTCTCCGAGGATCAGACCCTGGCCGACCAGGTCATCGGCTTGACCGCGGACTGGTTCGCCGACAAGCTGTAGCTTCGAGGCACCCGGAGGCTTGGGCCGGGAGGCGTCAGCCCCCGGCTCGATCCAAACGGCGCAAGCCTCGCGGCTAGGCTCAAACGGCGCAAGCCTCCCAGCTCGGCCCAAGCTCGGGCTGGTCTTGGCCGCGAGTCGCATGTGGTGCGTGCTTTGCACCAGATGCAACATCTCGACCAGCTGACGCTCATCCGTGTCAGTTTCTTGCACTGGACGAACACGTTTGCCAGGGGCTTGCAGCCGATGCACAGAACCTGCGATTTCGTCGTTCCGCGCGTCGAGACGTTGCATCTGGTGCAAGGCCGACGGCGTCGGGGGTAATGAGGCCCTCCGCGTCGACGGCTCGCGCTAGGTCGACCTCGTGCGCTTGCTGACCCGGGTCAGCGCGCTTTCCCAGCCGGCATCGATGGGCTTGCCGGGCTCATCGAGATCGATCAAGACCGGGGCGTGGTCTGATGGTGTCGGCGGTCCTTTGCGCGCCTCGCGGTCGATCTCGGCCCAGATGACGCGCTCCGCCACGGATGGTGTGCCGTAGAGCAGGTCGATGCGCATGCCCATGTTCTTGTGGAACATGCCCGCACGATAGTCGTACCAGCTGAAGCGGTCGATAGCCGGTTGGCGCAGCCGGTAGAGGTCGATCAGGCCCCAGTCACGCAATCGGGTGAGTGCCGCGCGCTCGGGCTCGGACACGTGTGTCGCCCCATGGGCGGCCGCGGCATCCCAGATGTCGTCGTCGGTGGGCGTCACGTTGAGATCACCGCCGAGGAGCAGTGCCTCAGACGGATCGACCACCTCGCTGAGCCAGTCCGCCAGTCGCTCGAACCAGCGCAGCTTGCCGGTATACCAGGGGGAGTCCACGATGCGGCCGTTGGGCGCGTAGAGGCTGGCCACTCGGATGCCACCGCAGACGGCGCTGACCATGCGAGCCTCGGTCAGTGGGTCGAAGGTCTCGGCATCCGGCGCTTCCTTCGGGCTCCGGCTGCTGCGTACCGGTCCGTCGCCGAAGTTGCTGATAGCTGACTCGATGCCCACACGGCTGGCGATGGCGACACCGTTCCAGCGTCCTTCGCCATGGTGCAGCAGCTCATAGCCGGCCATCCGAAAGGGCATCTCGGGGACATCGTCGTCGGCGAGCTTGGTCTCTTGCAGCAGCAGGACGTCCGGGGCGGCTCGGTCCAGCCACTGCTCGACGGCGTCAAGCCGCGCCTTGAGCGAGTTGACGTTCCAGGTGGCGATACGCATCGAGGGCAGGGTACCCGCTCAGCTGCAGCCGCTGGTGGCACCGCAGTTGAGGCACTTGTAGCAACTGCCGTTGCGGACCATGATGCTGCCGCAGTCCATGCAGGAGGGCGAGTCGGCACTGACCGAGAAGGCGATGCGTTGCCCGGCTCCCAACGAGGCCACGACCTTGGCGTTGCTGCTGCCGTTCCTGCTGGCGGCGACGCCTTCGGGCGCTCTGGGTGCCCGGTTGGACGGCCGCTCCCCGCCCCCTTCCTCGGAGGAGGTCGAAGAAACGAGCGGGGCAGCGTCCGCGGTGAAGTCAGGGGCCGCATCGGCCAGGTCGAAAGCACCGAGCTGCGGCGAGGATGTGGCCACTGGCCCGCTGACGATCTCGCCACCCATGATGCCGAGGGCATCGCGATCGTCCTTGCTGAGGAACCGGGAGCCCATCCAGCGGAAGACGTAATCCACGATCGACTTGGCGATGGGTACTTCGGGGTTACCGGTGAAGCCGGATGGCTCGAAGCGGACGTGGGCGAACTTGTTCACCAGGTCGCGAAGCGGTACGCCGTACTGGAGGGCGATGGAGGTCATCGTGGCCAGCGTATCCATGAGGCCGCTGACCGTGGAACCCTCCTTGGCCATCTTGAGGAAGATCTCCCCGGGTTGGCCATCGGGGTAGAGGCCCACCGTGATGTAGCCCTCGTGACCTGCCACTTGGTACTTGTGCGTGACGGCTCGGCGCTCATCCGGCAGGCGGCGACGGTATGGCTTGGGCTCCCCAGTGAGCTCAAACACCGTCGCCTCTCCTGCCGTCGAGATGTGCGCGGCGCTGTTGTCCTTCTTCTTGCCTGTCGAGAGCGGTTGGCTGCGCTTGGAGCCGTCGCGGTAGATGGCGATGGCCTTCAGGCCCATCTTCCACCCTTGCATGTAGACATCCTCGATGTCCTCGGCCGTGGCCGCTTCGGGCATGTTGACGGTCTTGCTGATGGCCCCAGAGAGGAAAGGCTGGGTGGCGCTCATCATGCGCAGATGGCCCATGTGTCCGATGGAACGCTCACCGTTGACCGGCTTGAAGGCACAGTCGAAGACCGACAGGTGTTCCGGCCGCAGGTCGGGCGCGCCCTCGATGGTCTCGAACTCATCGATGTACTCGACGATCGATTCGACCGCGTCAGGGCCGTAGCCGAGTCGCTTGAGCGCCACCGGCACCGTGCCGTTGACGATCTTGAGGAAGCCCTCGCCGACGAGCTTCTTGTACTTGATCAAGGCGATATCCGGCTCGATGCCGGTGGTGTCGCAATCCATCATGAAGGCGATGGTGCCGGTAGGCGCCAGCACGGTCACCTGGGCGTTGCGGTATCCATGCTTCTGACCCAGCTCGAGCGCATCGTCCCAGGCAGCGCAGGCCTCGGCAACGAGCGTCCCGGGGGCGTCTGCGAGCTGGTAGGCAGCGTCACGGTGCTTGCTGATGACGCGGAGGAACGGACCCTCGTTGACGGCATAGTCATTGAAGGGGCCGCCATGGTCGCGGGCGATGATGGCCGACTGACGATAAGCCTCGCCCGTCATGATGGCCGTGATGGCGCCAGCGAACGCGCGGCCCTCGTCCGAGTCATAGGCGAGTCCTCGGCTCATCAGCAGGGCGCCGAGATTGGCATAGCCGAGGCCCAGCGGCCGGAAGCGGTGGGAGTTCTCCTCGATCCGAGCGGTCGGGTAGGACGCGTTGTCGACGAGGATCTCCTGGGCCGTGATGGTCAGGCGAGCCGCATAGCGGAGTGCCTCAGCATCGAACTCACCCTCAGCGTCGACGAACTCCATCAGGTTCAGCGAGGCCAGGTTGCAGGAGGTGTCGTTGATGAACGAGAACTCCGAGCAGGGGTTGGTGGCGTGCTGGCGGTCAGTGTTGGCGACCGGATTCCAGTCGTTGATTGTGGTGTCGTACTGGATGCCTGGGTCGCCGCAGATCCAGGCGGCTTCTGCCATGTGACGCAGGATGGTGCGGGCCTTGTGCGTGTCCGCCGGCTCGCCGCTGGTGACCTCATACGTCGTCCAATCGTCGTCGTTCTCGACCGCACGCATGAACTGATCGGAAGCGCGCACACTGTGGTTGGCGTTCTGGAAGAACACCGATCCGTAGGCCTCACCAGTGAAGGAGGGGTCGTACCCGGCTTCGATGAGTGCCCAGGCCTTGCGCTCTTCGTGGGCCTTGGAGTCGACGAAGTCGAGGATGTCAGGATGGCCGGTGTTCAGGATGACCATCTTGGCCGCGCGCCGGGTCTTGCCGCCTGACTTGACCACGCCCGCGAAGGCGTCAAAGCCCTTCATGAAGCTCACCGGTCCCGAGGCCACACCGCCACCGGACATCTTCTCCTTCGATCCCCGGATGGGGGAGAGGTTGACGCCCGCGCCGGAGCCGTACTTGAAGAGCATCGCCTCTGTCTTGGCCAAGTCCATGATCGAGGACATGGAGTCCGTCACGGAATTGATGAAGCAGGCTGAGCACTGCGGCTTGGCCTCCACGCCGACGTTGAACCAAACGGGGCTGTTGAAGGCCATCTTCTGGTGCAACAGGAGGTACGTCAGCTCGGCCTTGAACGCGGCCAGGTCCTCGTCGCTGCCGAAGTGCTGCTGCGTGGCTGCCCAGCCGGCGATGGTATCGACGACACGATCGATGAGCTGCTTTACGCTCCGTTCACGGCCGGGGGTGCCGATATGGCCGCGAAAGTACTTGCTGACGACGACGTTGGTGGCCAGCTGGCTCCAGGACTCGGGCACCTCGACGTCCGTCTGTTCGAAGACGGACTTGCCCGATTCGTTGGCGATGCTGGCGTCTCGCAGCTCCCAGGTGACCTCATCGTAGGGATGCACACCCGCCGTGGTCCAGCGGCGTTCGAAGGTGAGTCCCGCCGACGCGACGCCGGTGAAGCGGTACTGGTCATCCATGGCTGACGCCGTGATGGTGCGCCTGGCGCCCTCATCCCGAGCTCCGGATCGTTCTGTCGCTTCCTCGCCGATGATGGTGTTGCTCACGTTGGCGACAGCCTCTGCCATGACCTCTCCTCTCCTTGCCTACCGCGCCGACGACGACAGCGGCGCCCTTGGGATGCTCACGAGGGCCGTCCCAGCGGCCCGACGATGCCATCGCCCCACCTCCCCCGGTGGCTTGGCCCAGCGCGCCCTCCCTGGGGCTCGCAGGGGAGGGCAAATCCCTCCTCTGACAGTCGGCCGATTGTGGACCTGCCCTTGTCCGCTGTCAAGTCCGAGACACTACATGTTGGGGTGGCGTGATAGTCAGCTACACAACATGTTGCGGTCACGTGGTCGACATGGCCGACGGTGTGGACGAATGGTGCACGCCTCATGTGGATGGCCTGCGGACCACTTCAGTATAGAACACACGTTCTATGACGTCCAGTCCGGGCGGGCCACCGGACGGAGCATCGCCCCCGGCTCCGCTGGTTGACCCACCGGGCGGGCCATCGTGATGCCCTGGCACCTCGGTGCGCTGTGAGTCCATCGCCCTGAGTGCCTTCGGACACCGCTTCAGGCCCACCCGCGGCGCCACGTGCCCTGTCGAACCGAGGCGTGCGCCGACGCGGGCGCGCGGCTACAACTGGTGTGTGGGCGGGGGGCCGGACGACCCGCGTACCAACAGCTCGACCGGCAACTCGACTCGCCGTGGTGGAGCATCGCGGTCGCGTAATCGCTCGAACAGCATCTCGACCGCGGTCGCGGCCACATCATTGGGAGACTGCGCCACCGTCGTCAGGGGAGGCGTCACGTCGGCGCCAAAGGCGATGCCATCGAAGCCCACGACCGAGAGGTCTGCTGGCACATCGATGCCGGCCGCATGGGCCGCGCTGAGGGCCCCCACCGCCATCAGGTCGTTCTCTGCGAACACGGCCGTGGGCCTGGTCTTGGCGCCCAGCCAGGCGGCCATTGCGGCACGCCCACTGGCAGCGCGGAAGTCCCCTCGGAAGATGCGCCCCTCGGAGATCACGATGCCGGCCTCGTCGATGGCGCTCAGGAAGCCCTCCAGGCGCCTGGCGCTGGTACCGGTGCTGCTGGGCCCGGCGATGACCGCGATGTCACGATGGCCCAGTTCCAGGAGGTGCCGACCGGCGAGGTAGCCACCGCGGTGGTTCTCGACCAGCACCTGGGAGACGGGCATGTCGCCCATCTCACGGTCGACCACCACGGTCGGCGGTCCAAGCTCTACCAGTCGTCGTAGCCCCTCCGTGGGCTGGCTGGCCGCGATCAGCACCAGCCCGTCGACCTTCTTGGAGAGCAGCACGTCAAGGTAGCTGGCTTCCTTGTGCTCCTCGCCATCGGAGTTGCAGATGATGGCGCTGTAGCCGGCCTCGTAGAGGTTGTCCTCAAGACTGCGTGCCAAGTCACTGAAGAAGGGGTTGGCGATGTCGGGGATGATGATGCCCACGGTGTGGGTGCGTCCGCGACGCATCGAACGAGCCAGTGCGTTGGGTCGGTAGCCCAGCGCCTCGATGGCCGACTCCACGCGAGCAGCGGTACCAGGATCGACCTTGCGTGTGCCGTTGACGACGTGCGACACGGTGGTGGTCGAGACGCCGGCATGCTCGGCGACATCCCGGATGGTGGTCATAGCCATGACGTGTCGCCCGACCTGCAGAACGTTGACACGACCATCCACCGCAGGATACGCTCACGCAATCGGTTGCGCAATCGGTTTCGCCGGGAAGCTGGTCGCGACCGGACATTCGCCATCCTGAGGGCCATGTCTGACACGAACGCCACCGTCGTGGTCGCCGGCTCCATCAACGTCGACCTTATCGTGGGCGTCTCGCGACTGCCGGGTGCGGGCGAGACGGTCCTCGGCGACCGCTTCGTGCAGCAGAACGGCGGCAAGAGTGCCAACCAGGCCGTGGCCGCCAGCAAGGTCGGCGCGGCCGTCAGCATGCTCGGTGCGGTGGGTGACGACGATCTGGGACGGAGTGCCCTCGCGGGCCTGGAGGAAGCCGGCGTCGATGTGTCGTCGTGCCGTATCGTGGCCGGCGAACACACCGGCTTGGCGCTCATCGTCGTCGATGACCGCGGCGAGAACCAGATCGCCGTGGCACCCGGTGCCAATGGGCGCCTGGACGCGGCCATCGTCGAGCTTGAGGTGGCACAGCTGCGATGCGCCCCGGATGCCGTCTGCCTGCTCGGTTTTGAGGTCGGGGATGATGCCGTGCTGGCCACCGCCCGCTGGGCCTCGGCAGCTGGGTTGCGGATCATCCTCAATCCAGCCCCGGCACGCCCCATCCTTGATGATCTCTATGCCCTCGCGCCCATCCTCACGCCCAACGAGACCGAGGCCGAGCTGCTCACGGGGGAGTCCGACCCGACGGCTGCTGCTCGCGTGCTCTCGGAGCGGAGCGGAGCGCCGGTCGTGGTCACGCTCGGCGCTGACGGTGCGGTGTTGTGGTGGGCCGGCCGGGCGGAACACCTGCCCGCGACACCGGTCGATCCGATCGATACCACCGGTGCCGGCGACGCACTCAACGGCATCCTGGCTGCCGAGTTGGCTGCCGGTGCGACGTTACGTGAGGCACTGCGTTGGGCCATGGTGGGAGCGGCGCTGAAGACGACCAAGGCCGGCGCACAGGCCGGGCTGCCCGACCGCGAGGCCATCCGCGCCCGCCTGAGCTGAGCGCGCCGACCAAGTGGTCGCCTTGAGGTTCGCCCGCCGTCGCGGCGTCGTTGTGCTTGCCCGAGCGGCCGTTTCACCCGCTGGGAGGCTCCCGTCGGCCATGTCTGGATGACCTCATCGTCGCCGGGAGGGGGGTGCATCGTGTTGACTTGACGCGTTATCCGACGCGCCGTAGCATCGCCGAGTAAACGGTCGAGCAACCGTTTGCGCGTCCGTGTCGACCGGGCGCCATCGGTTCGCGCGACCGCCCGCAAGGCCTCATCAGAGGCTGAGAAGGAGGATTTCGTCGCATGACCGAACGTAGAGCGATGGGCCGGGTGCTCGCCATCGGGATGAGTGCCGCCCTGGTGTTCGCGATGGGTGGCATCGCGGCCGCACAGGACGAAGCGGAGGCGACCAACGACATCCAGAAGGTCATCCTCGACACGGATATGGTCGAGATGTTCGATGACGGCATGGCCATGATCCTGCTGGACAAGGCACCCAACATCGACCTGCTGGGAGTGACCGTCGTGGCCGGCAATACGCCGATGCCGCGAGGCATGGCCACCGGCGCATATCAACTGGGAGCTATCGGCTCGGATACGCCCTTGTATGCGGGTAGCCGACTTGGCATCCGCAACTGGCGTGCCATCCCCGAGGTACTGGAGGCCGAGCTGGCCATCAGTCCCATCACGTCATGGCCCGGATACCTTGGCAGTACCGGAAGTGACGCCATCGATGCCGATCCGATGGCGGATTGGACCGACGTCTACGAGTTCCTGTACGGCGAGGCGCCGACCTACCCGTACGTCTATGAGCCCGGGACCCCGGATGCTGACGGTGCTGACGAGGCCGCCCAGTTCCTGGTCGATCAGGTGAACCAGTATCCCGGCGAGGTCACCATCGTGGCCATCGGGCCACTGACCAACATCGCCCGCGCCATCATGCTGGACCCCACCTTCCCATCGAAGGTCAAGCAGATCGCCTACATGGGTGGCTCCTTTTACCTGCCCGGCAACTCGTCCGCCAGCGCGGAGTTCAACTGGTGGGCCGATCCGGACGCGGCCAAGATCAGCGTGCGGCAACAGTGGGGTGATCCTGAGTCGGAGAGCTACCAGACCTACGGCAATCAGATGATCGCAGGCCTTGAGGCCAATGCGAACACCGGCGCCATGCCGGAGGACCTCTACTACCAGATGGTCGAGAACACCTACCCGGCGATCCAGGAGCTCTTCCACGCCAACGAGCAGCGCATCGCTGACGGTGGTTGGGGCTCGATCGTACCGGACAACATCTGGGACCTCTTCGCGGCAGCCTGGGTCATCGATCCGTCCATCGTGCTCTCCTGGAACGATGCCCCGCGACCTGAGGACGGCGTGGCGCAGCCGATGAGCGGTGTCTACGTCGATGTCAACTCCGAGATGGGCATCGACTACGGCCGCAGCACCGCCTTTTCCGAGGAGGTCGGTCCGGTCGGGACCCGCAAGGCCGCCATCGAGAGCTTCATCGATGAGGAGAAGTTCTGGAACGACATCGTCGTGCCGCTGACGGTCGACCCCGCCAAGGAGTAGTCCTGACAGCACGCCAAGGCCGCTACACGCAGCGTGGGGCGGCCTTGGCGATCCGCGCAAGCGGCCGACACGCGCAAGCGGCAGACGTTGACTTGCCTGCCAGAGCGCAGTAGACTCGCGACGTAAACGGTTGCGCAAACGGTTGCGCAACTTGGCGTGAACGCCGGCTCTCAAGCGTCGGCCACGATCAGTAGCAGGCCCTGGAGGGGGCCACAAGGAGGAATCCACCGCATGGTTGGAATCACCAAGAGCCGCTGGCTCACCGCCGGCCTCACCACCATCATGGCGGCCGGGTTGGTCGTCGGTTCGAGCGCGGCCGCCTTCGCGCAGGATGAGAGTCCGGCCGCGGCCAGCCCGGCTGCAGCCGCGATAGAGGAATGCCCCGCGGCAGAAGTGACCGGCGTGCTGCCCGATTTGACTGAGCAGCTGGGCCACAAGCCCAAGGTCGGCCTGGTCATGAAGTCGCTGGCCAACGAGTTCTTCCAGCAGATGGACGCCGGCGCCAAGGCCTACGCCGAGCAGAACGCGGACCTCTTCGAGTTCCAGACCGTGGGCATGAAGGACGAGCGAGACTTCGCCGCGCAGGTCGAGGCGGTCGAGTCGTACATCACCCAGCAGTTCGACGTCATCGTCATCGCACCGGCCGACTCCAAGGCCATGGTCGAGCCCATCAAGAAGGCGCTCGACGCGGGCATCAAGGTCATCAACATCGATGTCGCGCTCGATCAGGGCGCCATGGCTGAGGCCGGCATCGACCTGGCATTCTTCGGCCCGGACAACCGCGCCGGTGCCAAGCTGGCCGGTGATTCGCTGGGCCAGGCGCTCGGCGAGGGCGCCAAGGTCGTCATCCTCGAGGGCAACCCCGAGGCTGACAATGCCAATCAGCGCAAAGCCGGCTTCGAGGACTCCGTGGCTGAGTACGCTCTCGACCTGCTCGACTCGCGCACTGCGCACTGGGAGACCGAGGAAGCCAACCAGCTGATGACCAACTTCCTGACCCAGTACCCCGACATCCAGGGTGTCATGGCTGCCAACGACAGCATGGCCCTGGGCGTTGCCAAGGCGCTGGATGCCGCCGGCAAGACCGGTGAGATCCAGTTCGTCGGCTTCGACAACATCCCCGGCGTCCGTCCGCTCATCGCGGACGGCACCATGCTGTCCACCGTCGAGCAGTTCGGCTCCGCGATGGCCACCTTCGGCATCGAGTTCGGCCTGCGTGAGCTGGCCGGTGAGACCTTCTGCGGCTGGCAGAAGACCCCCATCGATCTCGTCACCGCTGAGAACGTCGTCGTCGACTAAGACGCCGACGTAGGTAACCAAAGGGTCAGCCGTTGGCCTCCTCCGGCGGCTGGCCCTTTACGTACACTCCGGTCCGAGCATGGAGTGACCGAACATGACCCAACGCGCAAGCGACGCCACTAGCACAGCCGACCGCTCGGCTGTGGCAGTGGCGCCACCTGACGAGACCCCCATCCTCGATATCCGCGAGGTCAGCAAGGAGTTCCCGGGCGTCCTCGCGCTCGACAAGGTGAGCCTGACGGTCAAGGCCGGCGAAGTGCATGCCTTGGTCGGCGAGAACGGTGCCGGCAAGTCCACGCTGGTCAAGGTGCTGTCCGGGGTGCATGTTCCCGACGGCGGAGAGGTGCTGCTGGGCGGCGAGCGCTACCGGCCTGCGTGATCCCGAGGACGCCCTGACGGCCGGCATCCGTGTCGTCTACCAGGAGCTCAACCTGCTGACATTCCTCACCGTCGAGGAGAACCTCTCATTCGAATCGCTACCGTCGCGGCGCGGCCTCGTCGATCGCAAGGTGATGCGCGAGCGGGCAGAGCGGTTGATGGCCGAGGTCGGCCTTGACGTGCCGCCAGACACCACCGTCGAGGACCTGGGCATCGCCCAGATGCAGATGGTCGAGATCGCCCGCGCCCTCCTGACCGACGCCAAGGTGCTGATCCTCGACGAGCCCACCGCGACGCTCACGCCACGCGAGACCGACCAACTCTTCGGCATCATCCGCAAGCTCGCTGGGCAGGGCATCGGCGTGCTCTTCATCTCCCATCACCTCGACGAGGTCAAGGAGATCGGCGACCGCGTCACCGTCCTGCGAAACGGTCAGTGGGTGGCCACCCGCGACGTCTCCGACATCAGCGTGGCGGAGATCATCGAGTTGATGGTGGGACGCACCATGACTGAGGGCTATCCCTTCCGTCGCTCGGTCGAGCTGGGGCCGGAGCTCTTGTCGGTCGAGAACCTGACCTACCGCGGCAATGTGGAACCGGTGTCCATCCAGTTGCGGCAAGGCGAGATCCTGGGGGTGGCCGGGCTGGTCGGCTCCGGCCGCACCGAGGCCATGCGGGCGATCTTCGGGGCGGACAAGCCCGCCTCGGGCGTCGTCAAGGTCAACGGCGAGGTCATCCACGTCGGCTCGCCCAAGGATTCGGTCAAGGCTGGCTTGTGCCTGCTGACCGAAGATCGCAAGACGCAAGGGCTGATGCTGGACATGGGTGTGGCCCAGAACACCACCATCACCAAGCTGGAGGCGATCACCAAGCGTGGCTTGCTGCAGACGCGCGATGAGACGGCCGCCGCGCAGGAGCTCATCGATGCGCTCAGCATCAAGGCGCAGTCACCGTCACAGCTGGCGCGCTACCTCTCGGGCGGCAACCAGCAGAAGGTGGTCGTGGCCAAGTGGCTCTTCGCGGAGTCGCGCATCCTCATCTTCGATGAACCCACGCGCGGCATCGACGTGGGTGCCAAGTTCGAGATCTACAACCTGATCTGGGACCTGGTCGAGGGTGGCAAGGGCGCCATGGTGGTCTCTTCTGACCTGCCCGAGCTGCTCGGCATCTGCCACCGCATCATGGTCTTCAGCAAGGGCGCCATCGTGGGCGAATTGCTACGTGAGCAGTTCAGCGAGAAGGCCGTGTTGGAGCTGGCCTACAAGAACTACCTGGACCCGGCCATTGCAGCCCAGCGAGCCACCCGAGCCACCACAGGAGACGACGCATGAGCGCAGCATCGACCCCATCCACGCCGCGCGGTGAGGGACAGATGTCGTTGGCCAACCGCGCCATCGCCTTCTCGCTTCGCGAAGCCGGCGTGGGTCTGGCGCTCATCGTCCTGGTCGTCCTGTTCATGATCTTCGCGCCGTACTTCGCGACGGGCGACAACTTCACACGGATGTTCGGCCAGGTAGCCATCAACACCGTGCTGGCAGTGGGCATGACCTTCGTCATCCTCATCGGCGGCATCGACCTCTCGGTCGGTTCGGTGCTGGCGCTCGCGACGGTGGTGGGAGCCACTCTCATGGTCCCCGACTTCCTGGCGCGCTGGGTGCCCTTCGAGCTCGATCCGGTGATCTCCATCCCGCTCTCGATCGTGTTCATCCTGCTGATCGGTGCGCTGTGCGGCTTCATCAACGGCTTCGTCACCGAACGCTGGCGTGTGCCCTCGTTCATCGTCACGCTAGGCATGATGTCGATGGCTCGTGGTGCGTCCCAGGTGGTCAGCGACAACGCCACCATCAACGGACTGCCGCGTGTCTTCATCGACTTCGGCAAC
Source organism: uncultured Chloroflexia bacterium (assembly GCA_963814315.1). GTDB lineage: Bacteria > Chloroflexota > Limnocylindria > Limnocylindrales > CSP1-4 > JAFMJV01. The sequence continues at coordinate 945,618 of CAWFCG010000003.1, read as the reverse complement.
ATCCTCATCGATCTCAGCGTCGTCCGGATCCCGGTCTACTTCCTCATCGCCATCGCGGTGGTGGCCATCGCCTGGTTCGTGCTGCGCTTCACCATCTTCGGCCGCTTCATCTACGCCATCGGCAACAATGAGGAAGCCGTGCGGCTGTCGGGGCACAACCCGGTGCCCTACAAGATCAGCGCCTTCGTCATCTGCGGCACGCTTGCCGGTCTCGCCGGCTTGGTCTGGCTCCTGCGACTGAACGTGGGCAGCCCCATCGCCGCGGTCGGCTATGAGCTGACCGCCATCGCCGCGGTCATCATCGGCGGCACCAGCTTCACCGGCGGCAAGGGCTCGGTCATCGGCACGTTCTTCGGTGTCTGCCTGCTGCAGGTGCTGAGCACCGGGCTCATCCTGTTGGGTGTGACGGACAACTGGCGAGTCATCGTCACTGGCCTCGTGGTCGTGCTGGCGGCTGTCTTCGACACCTACCGGTCGCGCATCATCTCCGGACTACGGGCTCGCTGAGCGGACGTCTCGGAGCCCCGCTGCCACCGCCGCGATCAGTAGGACCGCGGTGAGCAGCAACGCCACGCCCAGCAGCACCGTTCCGATCGCCGTGACCACATCGATGCTGGCCGCCAGCCCCAGTGTGGCCAGGACGATGCCCGCGTTGGCGCCGGCCAGTCGAAGGTGCGCCCAGCGCCCCAGCGAGATGCGCTGACGGCCATGCGCTGCAGCGTCACCTGGACCCACCGCCGGGACGAGGTGCGTCGCGGAGGCCAGGACGGCAAGCCCCAGCCAGCCGGCCACCAGCGGCCCGATGAGGATGGTCACGTCCACGGCTGCCGGTGAAGCTCCATCGGTGAGCAACCGAAAGACGGCCAGGAGCATGCCCACGTCGAACCAGGCGATGGCCGAGACCAGGCCGCCCATGGCGAACGCATGCCAGGCATGGTCGGTGCGCCAGTGGAACCGCGCGCGCCAGGCCCCGATGGCGTATACCGTGAGGCCCAGGGCACCGATCGACACCAGCACCGCGCCGACGCGGACGACGCTGTCGCTCGCGATGGCGAAACCGAGGGCCACGACCGCAGCGCCGCTGGCCAGCCCAAGGGTCGCGGCGTAGGCCGCCGGAGTCCGCCGGATGCGGGTGCCGACCACGGTCGGGAAGAAGTGCAACAACGTGGTGGCGATGATGAGCGAGACGAAGCCGACGAGGTTGAGCCAGGCATGCGCCGGTTTCAGGGACGCCCACGTCTCTCTGACCGGTGGCCATCCGGCCAGGAAGAGCGTGGCCAATGTGGCGCCCAGCACGACCATCACCACGGCCGCCCCGTAGCCGACCGCGACCACGCCGCCCTTGGGACCCAGGCCGCGTCGCCAGGGAGCCAGGGTGGCGTAGCCGACGATGATGGCGCCCGCGATGAAGGCCACTCCGCCCAGCGCTCGCCACTGTCAGTAGGCCCCGGCTGAACCCGAACGTGATGGCCGAAGCCCCGCCCGCCACCAGCAGCACCGAAATCCAGCGCAGCCTGGCGTCGACGGGCTGCGCTGTGCCGATGGCGGCGCTGAAGAACGGCATCACGCCGGCGATGGCGGTGCTGGCTGCACCGGCGAGTGCCAGGTGGATCGGCAGCCACAGCCCGACCCGTTCCGCGCTGGGCAGGAATGCGACGAGGACGGCTGCGACAAGGAAGGCCATCGCGGCTGCGATGGCGGTCATGGCCACCACGCGGTCTGCCCTGCGGTCCACGGCTTGACGGCGGGGTGCGCCCTTGGTGCCGAGTTCGATCATCGCCGCGCCCTACAAGCCCGAGTAGGCGTGCAGTCCGCTGAAGAAGAGGTTGCCGAAGTAGGTGAAGAGCACGGCCCCGAAACCGAGGACGAGGATCAGCGCGGCCGGCCGGCCGGCCCAACCTCGGCGGCTGCGCGCATGCAGATAGAGCGCGTAGATGAGCCAGGTCACCAGGGCAGATGTCTCCTTGGGGTCCCAACCCCAGTAGCGACCCCAAGCGACCGAAGCCCAGTAGGAACCAAGGATGAGCATGGTGGCAAAGACGGGAAAGCCGATGACGACCGATCGATAGGCCGCCGCGTCAAGGACTTCGTGGCCGGGCAGCCAGGCGAAGCGATCATGTTCGCCCTGCACGAGATAGCCCACGGCGGCCGCGAAGGACACGGCCAGCACGCCGTAGGCGATCATGGCCATGGCCACGTGCACCGTCAGCAGTGGCGGGTTGTGCAGCGCCGGTACCAGCGGTTCGATGGCGGCGGGCAGGGTGGCGGCGTAGGCGGCCAGGAACAGCGCCACTCCGAGCGGCAGCAGGGCCAGCGAGCGGATGGCGTAGCGGCGCTGCAGGTAGAGATAGCCGCCCAGGATGCCGACTGCGAAGGCGATGGAGAACTCGTACATGTTGCCCCAGGGCCCACGCTGCACGACCACCGCTCGTGCCAGCAGGCTGCCGGCCAGCAGCAGGAAGCTGGCCCATGTCAGACCGTGGCTGATGGCCCCGACGGTGGCGCTGCCGGGGAGGGGAGTCGGGCGTGTGGCACGGCTGGGTGCGGTCACGACCACGTTGGCTGTCGAGCCATCGGGGCCGATGGTCGCCAGCTGGGACATCCCCATGCCCACCGTCGTGGTCGCGCGACGACCGACGGCCAGCAATGTCGTATACGCCACTGCCAGGACGAAGGCGAACAGCAACAGCAGCGCGCCGGTGACGAAGAGATACTGGGAAAGGCTTGCCATCGGCGTGGTCGAGGCGGTCGGCTTAGCTCGGCTGACGCCCCGCTAGGCGATGGCCGCGCCACCCTCCGGCGGGCCGTCGGTCGACAGCACCACCGCTGAGCTGGTGCCGGCACCCAGGATGTACCTGGTGCCGCAGGCTGAGCAGGTGTCGAGCCGGACACTGCGGACCGTACCGTCGACCGGACAGGCGACGCGCAATGGGACTGCGTCGATGGCGCACTCCGTGGCACGAGGCGGGTAGAGCAGGGCGTGATGCTCGCAGTAGGGCACGTTGGTCGGGAACAGAGGACTGCCGTTCGCGTCGAGGGCTGCTGGGCTGGGTGCCGGCTCGGCACGCTTGACGCGTCCACCGCGACGTTTCATGAAATGCCATACCCACATGGCGACGATCAGCGTCAGGATCGGTCCGACGATGGTACCCAGGATGACCATGGGCAGCAGGCTGATGAGTTCGCCCCAGGACGGCACCAGCACGGTGGACAGCCAGTCGAGGAACGAGGTCCACGGATCGGGCGACATACCGAGATATTAGCGCTGACGTGATCCTTTGTGGCCGCGCCGTGGGTTGCCCTTCTTGCGGGTCGCGCCGCGGCCTGGCTGCCAGGGGTTGAGCTGTTCCTTGGCCGGATCGGGTGGATCGAAGTGGCGTTTGACCGGCGGCTTGCCCTGGCCGATACCGACGGGCCTGTCGCTGCCGCCCCCGGTCGCTGGCTTGCCCACCACTTGCTTCATCAGCCAGTCGACCGAGCGGCTGCTGCCACCGGCGCGGGTGGCACGGGCTTGCAGGCCGCGATCGCGGGTCACGATCGCGGCCCGGCTGCGCACCGCGTATGGCTGTGCCATCAGCAGATCCACCAGCAGGTCGTCAGCACTGCGTGAACGGGAGTGATGGAACTCGATGCCGCGGGTGACGCGCGTGCGACTACCTTCACCAGCGGGTGGGTGGCCGTCGAGCGCAACCACGATCCGCAGGTGTTCCGGTCGCCAGCCCGACAGCCGCGGCAGTAACCAGGCCACGCCGCCTTCGTCGCGGCTGCCGCGAACATCATGGAGGAGGTTGTCACCGTCGATGAGCAGCAGCTCCAGCTCATCGATGCCGCCGTCGCCGTTCATCGGCTGCGCAGGACTGCGGCTACCATCAGGTCATGCTCCTTCTCGTCGATCTCGACGGTGTCGTCTACCGGGGAACCGAAGCGATCCCCGGTATGCCTGAGCTGCTGACGCAGCGTCAGGCGGATGGCGACATCATCGTCTATGTCACCAACAACTCGCGCTGGCATCGCTCCGAGTACCGCGATCGCCTCATCGGCATGGGCGCCCCGGCTAGCGCTGAGCGCATCCTGACGTCGGCCCGCGGGACGGCGCTGGCCCTGGCGGCCCTGCCCGCTCCGCCGCGCCTGACGATGGTCTTCGCCGGTCCGGGTCTGCAACGCGAGCTGGAGGACGTCGGCCTCGCCACGGTCGAGTGCTCGTATGCCGGCTTGGCCGCCGAGCCGGACGCGGTGGCGGTGGGCGTGGACTTCGACCTTTCGTTCGAGCGCCTTTCGGCGGCGGCTGCCGTGGTCCGTGGTGGCGCCTACTTCGCGGTCACCAACCGCGATCCCATCTTCCCCATGCCCGATGGGCTCAAGGCTGGTGCCGGGGCCATGGTGGCGGCACTTGTCACCGCGTCTGGTCGCGAGCCGGATATGGTCATCGGCAAGCCCGAGCCCGGGCTCATGCGCGAGGCTGCGCGGGTGGCCGGCATGCCCCTTGAAGATGCCGTGGTCGTAGGTGACGGACTCTTCACTGACATCGCTGCCGCCAACGCCGTGGGCGCCCGCAGCGTGCTCGTCCTGACCGGGGTCAGCACAGCCGAGCAAGCCGCCGCGCTGCCTGTGGATCAGCAACCCACCGTCATCGTGCAGGGCCCGAGCGACCTGGGTGACGCGCTCGATCACCTCGCCGCTGTCTGAGACACGCCGGCAGGCCCGCCGGCGCGCGCTCACTCGGGCCCGGGGTGTTCTGCCAGCCAGGCCTCGAAATGCGTCTGCAGCGATCTCCTCAGCGCCTCGTCGTGGTGCAGGAAGGCAGCCGCCAAGGCCTGTCGGACGGTGCCGGCGATCTGCGATGGCGTGACTCCCAGGTCATCCACCGCGCCGGTCAGCTCATCGACCAGCGTGATGTCGCTGACGGTCCGGTCGTCGGTGCTGATGGTGACCGGCACGCCGGCGCGGATCAGGCGTGGTAGGGGAGCGGCGCGGTCGGCACCACCGATGCCGGCCTGTCGGTTGCTGGTGGGACAGACGTCCAGGGTCACGTCGCGAGCGATGAGCTCAGCCATCAGCGCAGCGTCCTCGGCTGCGACCGCGCCGTGGGCGATCCGCCAGGGGTCGATCTCCAAGGCGCGCCACACCTGTGCCGGGCCGCCCCACTCACCCGCGTGGCAGGTGATGCCCAGACCCCCGGCGCGAGCGATATCGATGGCGCGGCGAAAGATGCCTGGATCGGGTACGTCCCGTTCGATGCCCGCGATGTCGAAGCCGGTAAGGCCCTCATCGACGGACTCGAGCGCGGCGACTGCCACCGCCTCGGCCGTCGCCGGAGTGTGCGTGCGCAGGGCGACCGCGATGAAACGCACCTCGATCCTGGCGGCCGCCGCCGCCCGGCCGCCAGCACCGACGACCGCGGCGATGGCATCGCGAAGCGACAAGCCGCGGTCGAGATGCAGCGACGGCGCCCACCGGATCTCGGCATAGCGGGTGCCTTCGGCTGCCACGTCCTCGACCAGTTCGGTGCTGGCACGCTCCAGCGCTTCCGCGTCCTGCAGCAGCGCGATGGGGAGGTCGAAGGCACGCAACAGGTCGGCCTGGTCGAGACATCGCGCTGGTGCCACCAGGCGATCACGCATGGCCGCGACATCGGTCGGGATATCGGCCACCCCATGGTCCCTGGAGCGGGCCAGCTCCAGGGCCGTGGGGGGCCTCAGCGAGCCGTCGAGATGCAGGTGCAGCTCGGCCTTTGGCATCGCCGCCAGCCAGGCCACCAACCGGTCAGTAGGGCTGCTCATCAGGCGCACATGCTAGCCACAGCTGGGCCTCGGAGCGCGTCGGAGCGCGATAGACTCCGTGTTGCGTCCCCCGCGCCCAGCCTCTGTCCGGCCTGCTCCGGCAGGCCCAGCACGTCACGAAAGAGATCGAACGCCACATGCGCCTACACGTCGTCAACCGCCCGCCCTGGGACGTCCAAGCCGATGTCCTCGCTGTCACCGTCCCCGCCACCGCGGAGATGTCGGAGCACCTCACCGAGATCGACCGTCGCCTCGGCGGCGCTCTCACGCGCATGCGCAGCGTCGGCGCCATCAAGGGATCGTGGTGGGAGACGCGTCTTCTGCCGACGGCCGATATGGGCGCCAGTTTCGTGCTGGCGGTCGGGGTCGGCGATGGCGACCGTATCGATCGACAGACGGCCTACCGCCTTGGCTCACTCATCGTCCGCAGCCTGGCGGGCTGTGATGTGTGCTCGCTGGTGGTCCATCTGCCCGATCGGCTCAGTGGGTCGGGCGACGCCCAGGGCGTGGCCATCGAGCTCCTGACCCGAGGCATCGTCGAAGGCGCCAGCGAGCCGTCCACCATCTACCGCCAGCCGAGCGACAAGCTTCCGCCGCAGCTTGACGAGGTCACCTTCGCGGTCCCGACCGGGGACGCGGCGGTCTTGGTCGCCCATGCCGATCGCGGACGCATCATCGGTGATGGCGGCAACCGCACGCGCCGCCTGGCCCAGCGGGCTGCCAATGACGTCAGCCCGGAGGTCCTCGCCGACGAGGCCAGTGACCTGGCCCGACAGCACGGTCTTGCCCTGACCATCCTGGGGCCCGACGAGGCGGCCGAGATGGGCATGGGCATGTTCATGTCGGTCGGCAAGGGCTCCGCCAATCCTCCGCGCTTCATCGTGCTGCGCAACAAGCCTGAGGTCGAGCGTGATGCGCGGGGCCGGCTGCTGGCGCTGGTGGGCAAGGGAGTCACCTTCGACACCGGCGGCATCAGCCTCAAGCCACCGCCCAACATGGGTGAGATGAAGACGGACAAGACGGGTGCTTGTACGGTTCTCAACGCCATCGCCACGACCGTGCAGCTGGCGCCCGATCGTCCGCTGATGGCGGTCGCGCCGGCGGTCGAGAATATGCCCGGACCCTACTCCTCACGCCCCGGCGACGTGGTGCGCGCCCTCAACGGCAAGACCGTCGAGATCACCAATACCGATGCGGAAGGCCGGCTCATCCTGGGTGATGCCCTGACCTGGGCGGAGCGCCATGGCGCCAGTCACATCGTGGACGTGGCCACCCTCACCGGCGCCATGTCGCGCGCCCTGGGCCGCTATATGACCGGTGGCTTCGGCGATCGCGACGAGTGGTGGCAGGAGATCGCTACGGCCGCAGCGCGCCAGGGGGAGCCCCTGTGGCGGATGCCGATCATCGATGACCTGCGCAAGGACATCGATTCGCCCTTTGCCGACATGGCCAACACCGGCCCTGCGGAAGGCGGCGCCATCACCGCGGCACTCTTCCTCCGGGAGTTCGTGACGGTGCCCTGGATCCACCTGGACATCGCTGGCACGGCCTTCCTTAACAAGACCGATGCCTTCTCTGCCAAGGGAGCCACGGGTGTCATGCATGCCACGCTGGTCGAGCTGGCGCTAGCAGGCGACTGACTGGGCTGGGCGCGACCCGGCTGGGCACGACCCGGCCTGGCTCCACCCTGTCGGGCACGACCCGGCTCCGACTAGGGCTGGATCACTGCGGCCAGGATACCCGCGCCGATGAGCGCTGGACCGAAGGGGATCGCCGTCTTGAGACTGATACGGCGAGCCACCAAGAGTGCCAGCACCACGGCCGCGAACGCCACCGTGGCCAGCATGAAGCCCACGAACAGCTGCGAGATGCCGAACATGAGGCCCAGGCTCACCGCCAGCTTGAGGTCGCCCATGCCCAGCGCGCCGTGGAAGAGGCGATCACTCAGCGCCAGCAGTCCTGGCGCCAGCACGGCAGCCGCGAGCGCGGAGGCGTCGCCGTCGGCGAGTAGGAGGTGCGCCTTGCCCGCCAGCACTGGATTGAGACCCAGGAGCGTCACCAACGCCGCGTAGACGATGAGCGGCAGTGTGATGACGTCGGGCAACAGCTTCTGGTCGAGATCCGTGGCCAGCAATACCAGCAGGGCACCGACGTAGATACCCAGCACCACGAGCGCGCTGGTGTCGTCATGCCAGCGAGCCGCGAGCAGACCGAAGGCGGCCACGCTACCGAGCATCACGACGAGCGTGCGCCAGTCGAGCCCGCGCACGACCTCGCTCTCGTGGGCCGGCCATCGCGACGCCAGCCGGTCAGCGCCGAAGCCGAACGCCCCGCCGACCGCGGCAGCAAGGAATGTGAACGGATCCATGCCCCAGAGCGTGCCTTGGTCGGTGTCTGAATGCACCGGCCCGAACGTACTACGACGCGTTCCACGCCCGCATCGGCAGTTGCCATGCCGTCGGAGTGGGAGTAGCATGGCGCGGTCGATCGAATGCCGTGTTCGGTCAACCCCCGTGCCCGGGGTGCTGCGTACGGCAGCAAGTGGGAGTTGCATAAAGAGATCGTGCTTAGCGTGAAAGCGCGAGCGCAGGGGGCCGCCGTGTCTTGGTCCCGCCTGCTCGTGCTCCTGTTCGTCGTCATCCTTGCGGTGCCCGCGTTCGTGCCGTCTTCGGTCGATGCTGCCAGCCTCAAGGACCAGATCGCCGCGGCCAAAGAGCGACAGGCCGCGCTGACGCAGTCCATTGCCAAGTCAGAACGCCTTGTCTCCCAACTGCAGGCCGAGGAAGCGCAGACCAAGCGTGACCTGGACCAGACGACGGAGGACCTCAAGGACATCCGCACCGACCAGGCGGCGGTCAAGGCCCGTATCGAGAAGGTGCAACAGCGGCTCAAGCGGATCGAGGCACGCCACGCTGAACTGGTCGAGGAACAGCGTCAGACAGACTTCACCCTGGGACTTCTGGAGCAAGAGCTGGCCAACGGTGAGACCGACCTGAAAGCGCGCCGCGAGGCTTTGGGTCGGCGACTGGCAGAGGCCTATCGCACCGAGAACACGACACTCCTGGATCAGCTCTTCACCGCCGAGTCCTTTTCCGACGTCCTCACCGACACCTCGGCCTATCTCTCCTACGGCGACCAGGACGCGCAGCTGGCGCGGCAGATCACGCAGGACCAGCAGGCACTCGATTCATTGCGCCTCCTGACCACGTCCACGCGCCTGCGCACCGATCAGCTCCGCCGCGAGACTCTCGACACGCAAGCCAAGGTCATGGATCTGCGCGTGCAACTTGGCCAGGCCAAGCGGGCATTGGCCAAGCTGGAGGCACGCACGGAGAAGGCACGCGAACGTCAAGAAGCGCAGATGCGGGTCATCGCCAGCAACAAGAAGGAAGCACAGGCTGTCGCCCGCAAGATGGTGGCCCAGCGAAACGCGCTGCGCTCCAAGGTCCTGAGCCTGGTGGCCGCAGCGCAGGCGAAAGCGGCAGCACGCTTCGGCGGCGGCGGTGGATCCGGGCCGGATCCGGTTCTGGGCGCCTGGTATGGCCGGCCAACGGCAGCATCAGCCAGGACTATGGCTGCACCGGCTATTACGTCAACCCGCCCAGTGGCTCGTGTCCACACTGGCACGACGGCATCGATATCGCCGGCGCGGGTGGCTCTCGCATCGTTGCCTCGGCGAGCGGCGTCGTCGCCTACGCCGGCTGGAACCCGTATGAGGCGGTGCCGGCGTATATCGTGGTCATCGCCCATGGTGGTGGGCTCTCGACCCTGTACGCACACATGCAGCCCTCCGGGGCGGTCCATTCCGGCAGCGTCGTCAAACGTGGTCAGACCATCGGCTATATGGGCTCGACCGGCAACAGCTCAGGGAACCATCTCCACTGGGAGGTCTGGGCTGGTGCCGACTGGTCACCGGTGAACCCCCGCGCCTATATGTAGCTCGGACCGGCCCGATCAGCGGCCCGCCCGTCGTGGGTTCAGACTGTGGAAGCCGCGGCTGATGGCCCAGTGGACGTGAGGGCCGGTGCTACGACCAGTGTTGCCGACACTGCCGATGACGTCACCTCGTTCGACGCGCTGGCCGGCGCGTACCTTCCGACGTGGCTGGAGGTGGCCATAGACCGACTCGTAGCCGCCGGCATGGCCGATGATCACGACATAGGCGCGCGATCCGACATCCCAGGGGTTACGCCCGACATAGGCGACATAGCCGTCGGCTGATGCTCGCACGGTAGTGCCGCGCTTGGCTGCGATGTCGATGCCGTCGTGAAAGTGAGCGCAGCCGCCGCGACTTCGATTGGTGCGGAAGCCCGTGCATCCATAGCCCTGGCTGACTCGGCCCTTGGCCGGACGCTTGAAGCCCTTCACGCTCGATGGCCCCAGGGTTCCGCTGGCGCGCTCCTGGGACAGTTCCACCATCTGCTTGATGGCGGTGCCGAGCTTGTCCTCAGCGTGCTCGCGCGCCATCCTGCGCGCCTTGATACGAGCCGCACCGGCGGTCTTCTGCTGAAGCTGCTTGGTCTTGCGTGCCCGATCGACCTGCCGTCTGAGCTTGTGTGTCTTTGCCTCCAGACGCTGTTTCTTGTTCTCGAGCGTCCGGATCTGCTTGCGTAGCACCGGCTTGTCCACCACCTGGGTGCCCGTGGGGTTGGGGCGCACGCGCACGGTACGGGCAAGGGTCCATTCGTGATCGTGCAGGCGTGCACCGGCACGACCGGATCTTCGGGCCGAAGCGTCTCGGCGGGCGATGGCCCTGTCCAGCTGGCGCTTCGCGGCCCGCAGGCTCCCGGCGCGGTGCCGTCGTTGCTTCAGCAGGCGCTTGACCTGCTTGTCGGCGCGAAGCATCGTGGCCTCCGCCTGCAGTTGGCGCTGACGGAGCGTGGACGTGACATCGGATCCGCCGCGGGCCAGCGCGGGCTGGGGGTCGACCGCGGTCCCGGAGAAGATCAGGATGAGCGCCAGGGCGGGCGCCAGCAGACGCCAGGCGACCTCGGTCGCGGTGCGTGCTCGGTGTGCTCGGACCATACGGCCGATGCTCGCGTCGCGCGGTGCCGCTTGGCACCACCTGACCGGGGGGACCCCCGTGGTACCTAGGGGGTACCTGGGTCGACGTGCACGTCGGCGAAGATCACAGGAAAGCGGAGGGGTCGAGCGTGATGCGGCCCCGGCGTAGCTCGAGGTGCAGGTGTACACCGGACGCCCGCCCCGTGCTTCCCATGTAGCCGATGACCTCGCCACGCTTCACCAGTTGCCCGACTCGTACCTGCCGCGTGGGCTGCACGTGTCCGTACAGGGTCTCGTAGCCGCCGGGATGGGCAACGACGACCATGAATGCGCGCCCCTGCTCATCCCAGGGGTTCCAGCCGATGTAGCTAACCACGCCGACGGCTGCCGCCCGGATGGGCGTGCCGAGGTAGCCGGCGATGTCGAGCCCGTCGTGGAAGTGCGGGCACGATCCACGCGCGGGAAGGAGCGCCAGGCCGGTGCAGCCGTACCGCTGGCTGATGCGCCCACGGGCTGGCCAGAGGAATCCGCTGTTGATGCCGGGGCGGACTTTGGTCTTCTTGGCGACCCGACGTTGGGCCAGGCTCGACATGGCCAGGATGCGCCCGCCGAGTGCGGCTTCGGCCCCCTCGCGTCGGGCAGTGACGCTGCGCTGCCGAGCCTTGATCGCCACCAGCGCAGTGCGTCTGGCACGAGCGTTGTGCGCGGCACGCCGGGCGCGTCGTCCCGCCTTCTGCGACGCTCGACTGGCTCGATGGACGGACCGCTCCATGGCGACGACATCTGCCACCGTGATCACCTTCCGGTTCTCGGCCGGCGGCAGCGCGGCTAAACGAACGGGTACGCGCTCCAGGGCCAGCGGCATGGACGCCACTGCGGGCATCGGCCCGGTGATGGTCAGGATGGCAGTGGCGGCGTCCGGCGGCGGCGGCGGCTCCATGATCGGAGCGGCCAGCTCGGCCCGAGCCGATCGCAGCGCTACTCGTGCCGCGCCCACTCGGCGGTGGGCCGCACTTCGGCGCTCGATGGCGGCACGGAGATGGCGCTGGGACGCCCGCAACGAACGGCGCGTGTGCTTGGCGGCGCTCTTGAGGGATCGCACCTCCGAGTCCGCTCCTCGCATGGCACTCTCGTAGTAGATCTGGCTGGCTCGCGTGGCGCTGATCTCACGCATCCAGCTGCGAGCCTCCACCGGCGCTGCCGAGGTCGCACCGAGCCCGGCCAGGAAGGCCACGGCAAGTACGCCGGCGACCAGTCGAGGGCGACCGCGATACAGGGCGCTCGCGGGCATGGCGGCGGCAGGCATCGGTTCGTCACTCCTGTTCGGGTCGTGCGCTGGCCGGTGGTGTCATCGCGCCGGTGGAGTCCGGTATGGGCAGCGGACGTAGAGCGATGCTAGGTACGATCCGCCCCTGCCCGATGTGGCGAATGGGTCTCGGGGTCCCGATGACCATCGGATGTATGAGCCGCCAGGGCCGGGGTCGCCGAGTGCGCGAACCACGCACCCCGCAGGTCGGACGGGGTGTAGCATCGCGGGCGTGAGTCGAACACTGGCAGTCATCCTCGCGGGCGGCGAAGGCGAACGTCTTTCGCTGCTCTCGGGCGTCCGCGCCAAGCCGGCTGTGCCCTTTGCCGGCAAGTTCCGCATCATCGACTTCACCCTGTCGAACTGCGTCAACTCGGGCCTGACCAACGTCATCGTGCTGACCCAGTACGCGCCTTTGTCGTTGAACGACCACATCGGCGCCGGCCGTCCCTGGGATCTGGACCGCAACAGCGGGGGCATCCGCATCTTCCAGCCGTTCCTCTCACGAGGGCGTCCGCATGAGTGGTACAAGGGCACCGCCGACGCGGTGGCTGCGAACCTCGATGCCATCCATCAATCAGGCGCTGACATCGTGCTGGTGCTCGCAGGCGACCACATCTACAAGATGGACTACGGGCCCTTCATCCAGCAGCACCGACGCAAGCGCGCCGATGTAACCATCGCGGTGAAGCCGGTGCCCATGGAGGACACGCATCGCTTCGGCGTCCTCTCGCTCGATGACAGCGACGCCGTCATCGACTGGCAGGAGAAATCCCGCAGCGCGCGCAGCAACCTGGCCAGCCTGGGCATCTACGTCTTCAGCCGCAAGGCTCTCGACAAGTGGCTGGGGGAGGGCCGGCACGACTTCGGCAAGAACATCATCCCGGCCATGCTGGAAGCTGGAGCTCGTGTCTATGGCCACCGCTTCGACGGCTACTGGCAGGACGTGGGCACCGTGCACAGCTACTGGGAAGCCCAGATGGAGCTGCTGGACGATCACCCGCCACTCGATCTCTACGATCGGGACTGGGTGGTGCACACCCGCTCGGAGGAGCGCGCACCGGCGCGCATCGGCTCCACCGCCAACGTCCATCGCAGCCTGATCAGTCACGGTTGCACGATCGCCGGCACCGTCGAGCGTTCGGTGCTCTCGCCGGGCGTACGTGTCGATCCTGGGGCCATCGTCCGCGACAGCGTCATCATGTTCGACACGCATATCCGCGCTGGGGCGGTCGTCGATCGCGCCATCATCGACAAGCAGGTCAACGTCGGCCCCAACGCCATCGTAGGCACGGGCAGTGACTTCGACACGCCCAACGTGGTCGAGCCCGAACGATTGAACACAGGCATCACCGTCATCGGCAAGCGGGCCGTCATCCCTGCTTCCGCGCGCATCGGCCGCAACGTGCGCATCGCCGGTGACGTACGACCTGCCGATTTCAAGTCCAAGCGCGTACCGAGTGGCGGCAGCGTCGAACATAAGCTGCCCCGCTCTCGGGGCAAGAAGACCTGACCCACATCGCGCCGTCGGCCACCATCAAGGGAGCCACGATCGATGGCTGGCTCGATGGGCTGGGCTTGGTGCCGGTCGATCGCGGGGAGCGCGACGGTGTCAGCAGCTGGGACCTTCGCCTCGATGGCCTCCGCCGAGCCGACATCCGCCTGACGCTCATCCTTGATCCGGGCAGCGCCATGCTGCTGTGGGTCCACTTCGCGCCACCGCTGAACGACTCCTTCCGTGTGTCATACCGCCAATTCCTGCGCTGGAACGATGAGCTGCCCTTCGTCAAGTTCGCGCTCTCGGCCGATGACCGACCGGTGTTGACCTGTGAGCTACCGACGGCACATCTCGACCGGGATGCATTGGGGGCCGCTATCGGGCGCTTGTTGGCGGTGTGCGACCTGACGCTGGAGCGATCGCTGGGATGGCTCTTCCCCGGCGCCAGGACGGTCCCGGTGATGGACCATCCATCGCGCGGGGCGGCCTTGTTCGAACGCTATGCGGATGAGCTGGCCGAGCTGCTGGCGACGGAGATCGCCCCGGGGATCGAGTCCGCCTGAGGCTTGGCGACTCGTTTCGGGTAGCATCTGCCCCTAGCCGAGGGGGCGCCTGACTTGCACCAACGACCGATGCCGTCGGACCGGGGTGCCGACGGCTCGAGCATGTGGCCGTCGCTGCCTGGCTATCGGCCGGCCCCGATTGGGTCTGCGGCCCCGATGGGGTACCCGGCCCCGATGCCGCGCGGGTCGCCGCCGGCTCCCTCCGCGGGCAGCGCGGAGTCGGGGGGTGCCGAGTCGACAGCTGGCCACTTTCGACCCGACATCGAAGGGCTTCGCGGTATCGCGGTCCTCATGGTCGTTGTCTTCCACGCGGCACCGAACCTTCTTGGCGGCGGCTTCGTCGGTGTCGACGTCTTCTTCGTCATCAGTGGTTTCCTCATCACCGGTCTGCTGTATCGCGAGCTCCGCCGGAGTGGTCATATCAGCCTTCCGGGCTTCTACGTGCGGCGCGTCCGGCGCATCCTCCCAGCCGCCGCCCTCGCCCTGGCGGCGACGTTCCTGCTGAGCGCAGCGGTGGTCTCACCACTAGCGCTGCCGAGGGTCAGCGGTGATGGCGTGGCAGCCGCGCTCTCGGTCTCCAACATCCGTTTCGCGCTCGCGAGCGGGGACTACTTCGCGGCGGTCACGGCCCCGTCTCCCTTCCTGCAGTTCTGGTCACTCAGCGTGGAGGAGCAGTTCTACCTCTTCTGGCCGGCGCTGCTGCTGATCGTCTTCCGACTGGGCCGCGGTACGCGTGGCGTGGCCTTGACGGTGGCGATGGTGGCGCTAGGCTCCTTGCTGCTGGCACTGGTGCTGACCGACGTGGCAGCCAGCTGGGCCTTCTACTCGCTGCCGACCCGTGCCTGGGAGCTGGCTCTCGGCGGCCTCCTGGCCATCGCCGCGCTGCGGCCATCAGGTTCGCCGTCACACGCGAGGTTGCTGGCCATCGTCGGCTGGATCGGACTTGGTGCCGTGCTGCTTGCCGGCATCGCCTTCGACGATACGTTGGCCTATCCCGGCTACTGGGCCTTGCTCCCGACGATCGGGGCTGCTGCCATGATCGCTGGTGGCCATCACAGAGGCGGCGCCGAGATACTGCTGGGGAGCAGGCCGATGCGGTTCTTCGGCCGCATCAGCTACTCGCTGTACCTGTGGCACTGGCCCTTGCTGATCCTGCCGTTGATCGCGTATGGCGACGCTCTGAGCGTGGGGGCGCGCGTGGGATTGGTGACATTGGCCATCCTGGTGGCGACGCTGAGCACGCTCTTCGTGGAAGAGCCGATCCGGCGTGGCTCCCGACCTGGAGGTGCCCGCAAGAACCTGGCGCTCGCGGGTGGACCATTGCTGGGCCTTGCCCTGGCCGTCCTGCTCGGGGTCAGTGCGACCGGCTGGGCCACCGACACGGCGATCGCCGAATCGCGTCGCGGCGAGACGGCCTCGCGCGGCGAGACGGACCCGCTGGGCGAAACAGCCCCGGACGCCGGGACGGGTCGTGGCGCCGAGGGAGCACCGGCGTCGACTCCGAGGGCCGGCCCCAAAGCGAGGGCCACCGCACGGCCGGGGATTGCGGCCGAGCCCACCCGCATACCCAAGCCCACCCGCACGCCCAAGCCCAGACGGTCCCCCGAACCGACTTCGCATCCGGTCGTGTCACCGACACCCAAGCCCAGGCGCACTCCGAAGCCGACACCGACCCTCCGCTTGCCCGCGGATGTGCGGCCATCGGTGTGGGATGCCGCGGACGATGTCGAGGCGCTGGTGCCCAATGGCTGTCTGCACAAGGAGGATCCTGACCAGTCCGCGCAGCTGCACCGTCGGTCCCTCCGGAGCCAGGGTGGTCATCGCATTGGTGGGCGACTCACATGCATCCCACTGGTATCCGGCGCTTCGCAAGGTCGTCCTGGACCGCGGCTGGCGCCTGGAGACGTTCGTCAAGGTCTCTTGCCCGTTCACCGACATCCCTGTGCGCAACCTTGAGCTCAAGCGCCGCTATCGCGAGTGCGAGGCGTTCAATGAGAACGTGGTTGGCGCGCTGAAACGGCTCGAACCCGATGTGGTCGTGACGGCAGTGAGTCGATGGCAGCACCCCATCGACGAAGCCAACGAGTCCTATGTGGCGCAGGGGAACGGTATGGCACGGCTGCTGCAGCGGGTGCCGGGCCGCAAGGTCATCATCGCGGACGTGCCCTATCCGGGGCAGGACGTTCCGGGCTGCCTGGCCAAGAACATCAAGGACATCCGTCCCTGTGCCGTGCCGGCCAGCGGTCGAGTCTCGGGAGGATCGCCCCTGCGGGAGCGCACGGCGGCCCGCGCTGTTGGTGGCAAGATGCTGGACTTCGGCAACGTCATCTGCGGCGGCAGCCGGGATTGCCCCGTGGTCAACGACGACATCATCGTCTTTCGGGATCACCATCACCTCACGGCCACGTTCGCGAAGTCGATGGCACCTCAGCTCGATCAGGCGCTGCAACGAGTCCTACAGAAACGAGGGCGCTAGGTCGCACGACCTGACGCAGGGACGCTCAACGCTGTGGCCCGCACAGTCGCTACACTTGCGGGCCTGATGGAAAGCGTGACCAGAGAACGACGCCGGCCTTCGAGTGACGTCCTCAGTGGAGATTCCGCCGACGTCTACTTTCGCCGTGCGGAGGAGATCCTCGAGGGCGAGGGCATGGACCCCGTCGTGGTCATGGAGGTCTTCTCGCGGGCTGAGGGGATCCTGTGCGGGATCGATGAAGCCAAGGTGCTGCTGGCATCCGTCCTGGTCGAGAGCGGCGAAGAGCACGTCGTCGAGTCGCTGTCGGATGGCGATGCCTTCTCCTCCAAGGAGATCGTCATGCGCATCCGGGCGCGCTACCGTGCCTTCGGCCTGTACGAGACGGCCATCCTGGGCATGCTCGCGCAGTCCAGCGGCTGGACCAACGCGGCACGCGAGTGCGTGGCGGCTGCCGCACCCCAGCCGGTCATCTCGTTCGGCGCCCGGCATGTGCATCCACATGTGACCGACGCGCTCGACTATGCCGCCATCGTGGGTGGCTGCGTGGGCGCATCCACGCCGGCCGGCGCACGCCTGGCGGGCCTGGCGCCCACGGGCACGATGCCCCACTCGCTGGTGCTGGTCATCGGCGATACCGTCCGTGCCGCGGAGGCATTCGATCGCCATGTGGCGGCAGACGTGCCGCGCATCGTGCTGGTGGACACCTTCAAGGACGAGGCCGAAGAGTCCCTGCGCGTGGCCCACGCACTCGGTGACCGCCTCTACGGAGTGCGTCTGGACACGCCGTCGGAGCGCGGCCGCGTCACCGCCGACCTGGTGATGGAAGTCCGGGCGCGGCTCGATCAGGACGGCTTCGAGCACGTCAAGATCGTCGTTTCGGGTGGCCTCACCCCTGATCGCATCTGGTACTTCAAGGACGCCGGCGCGCCAGTCGACTTCTACGCCGTGGGTAGCTATATCAGCGGCGCGTCGCCCATCGACTTCACGGGCGACCTCAAAGAGATCGACGGCGTCCCCATCGCCAAGCGTGGCCGGATCCCGGGCATCACGCCCAGCCCCCGGCTCGACACGGTCGACTTGCGGGAGTGGTTACCGGGCTAGCTCTCCGGCCTCGGCGAGTCGAGCCAGGCGTAGCAGGCCCACCAGGGTCTTGGCATCCCGGATTTCGCCGGCCTCAGCCATGCCCACGGCCTCACGCCATGGGAGGCGTACCAGGTCCAGGTACTCATCGATGTCCGGGCCGCGATAGTCGGCCAGAGCTACAAGGTCAGTGGCCAGGTACAGGTGCATCAGTTCGTCGCTGAAGCCCGGGGCCGTCCAGAAGTGGCCCAGCGATCTCCAGGTCGCGGCACGGTGCCCGGTCTCCTCGGCCAGCTCGCGTGGTGCGGCGTCGTCAGGGTCCTCGGTGTTGCCATCAGGCAGGCGATCGAGGGTGCCCGCCGGCAGCTCGAGCATCACCTGGGCCACCGGTGTGCGGTACTGCCGCACGAGCAGCACGTCTGGTCCTTGGACGGGGATGACGCAGACCGCGCCCGGATGCTCGACGACCTCGCGCGTGTGTCGCTTGCCTTGCGAGTCCTCGATGGTGTCGACCCGGAAGGTGATGAAGTGGCCGCGATGCAGGACTCGGCGTTCGACCGTCGTTTCGATGAGGTGGTCGTCATTCATGTGCGCAGCATAGGGCCACGCCGTGTGGGCCAAGCGATCGGCAGCGGGGGATAGTTTGGCGCCATTCGACATGCGCCAGAGGTCGGTCGAGGCGCCGAGCGGTGCGCGCTGTCAAACCCCGTCCTAGTACCACTGCGCCATGGAGGGTGAGGCGTCCACTTGTGAGTATCGGGAGCGTCAGGGGTGACCCCCTCGACCGAGACCACGAGCGCTCGCAGGCACCTAGGGCCACAGGCCCGTTCTCATCGGGAGACTCACGGTATGAGCCGCTTCAAGGATTTGGCACTACGTCTCGCAGTCGTGGTGTCGTTCGTGCTCGTGCTGGCGGCACCGTTCCGCTGGTAGGACCCGCCTCCACACGCTGACATCGGGGCCGGCGACACCAACCCTCGCGCCGCTCGTCGGCCCGGTCCACTCTCTGTGCGCGATCGATATCGACTCTGTCGCCGGCGCCCGGGCGCCGGCGTCGTCTGTAGCGGAGGCCCGCAAACCAGGTGTTGCTGCTGTACTCCATCGCCGTCGGCCTGCTCGTCGGACGGCTTGGGGGTGGGCGCATCCGCAACCTGGAGCGAGTGCACTTCGTGTGGTGGCGGCTGGCGCTGACTGGGTTGCTGGTGCAGCTGGTGCTCTTCGCTGATCCCATCCAGGAGCGAATCGGCGGCGCTGGTGCGGGCATCTATGTCCTCTCGACGCTGCTGGTACTGGTTGCCCTGCTCCGCAACCTGCGGCGACCTGGTCTATCGATCCTGGCGGTGGGCGCCATCCTCAACCTCATGGCGGTGTTGGCCAATGGCGGCTACATGCCCTCCTCGCCAGCCGCTTGGCTGGAGCTCACCGGCAGGGCAGCGCTGCCCGTGGCGCACTACTCGAATATCGCGCTCATTGGCCCCGAGACGCTCTTGCCGTTCTTGGGCGACATCTTCGTGTTCCCGCCGACCTTGCCGATGGCGACCGCCTTCTCGATCGGCGACGCCATCATCGCGTTGGGTGCCTTCATCTTCCTTGTCAGCGCCATGCGGGGGCCCGTCGCGGCAGCGCTGACGGTGCCCAGATCCTCGCCGCAGCCGGCCGGACGCTGATGTCCATATTGGGCGGGGAGACCGCATCGAGCGGTGAGACCGCAGTGGGCGGGGAGACCGTGCTGGGCGGGGAGACCGCGGCAGCCCTGAAGCGGCTTGCCCTGGCGGTCGAGGCCGATCGTGGCGCACACCTCTACTTCGACCGTGGTGACGGCGTGCTCGAACTGATCGCGTCGGTGCGTGATGATCGACTCGCGATACCATCCCATCGGAAGCCGGGAGCCGGGCACGAGAATGCGCCCAGCAGACTGCCGCGCTGGTTGAACGCGTGGCGGGCGGATCCGGGACCGGCTGGTGCCATCGCGCGGCTGGCCCTGCCCGACGAACGTGGTGGCTTGCTGATACTGGAGCGTCATCGCCGGGAGCCGTTCAACGACGACGACCTGGCGCTGGCACGTGTCCAGGCTCGACAGATGGTGCGGCATGTATCGACCCGCCTCGGCCCGCGCCCCATCGCCTGGTCGGCCCAATTCGAGGCAGTCCAATCGGTGGCAGCGCAACTCACCCGTTTGACGAGCGTGGAGGCGGTCAGCGCTGCGCTCTGCTCCCAGACCCAACGTGTCGTGGCCTTCGACAACGCTCGCGTCTACGTCCTGAGTGCCGATGGGCGGATCCTCGACCCGGTCGCCTTCCGGCCCCATGCCCGCGAATACCAGGGCGAGTCCGCGGCCGACCTGCGGGTGACCGTCGGCGAAGGCATCACCGGCTGGGTCGCCGCGTACGGCCAGCAGCTGATCGTCCATGACGCTGCCAACGATCCGCGCGCGATGCAGGTCCCCGGATCGGTTGATCTGGCCGAGGAATCGATGCTGTTGGCGCCGCTTCGCTCCGAGGGCCACGTCATCGGCGTCGTGGTGCTCTCCCGCCTCGGTCTGAGTCGCTTCTCCGAAGATGAATCACGTCTGCTGGGTGTCCTCGCCGACCAGGCCGCCGTCGCGATCGAGAATGCCCGACTGCTCGCGGAACGAGACCGACATGTCGCCGAGCTGGCAGCCCTGCTCGATATCAGTCAGGCGGGCGCCACAGCCTCTGATGAACGCGACCTGGCCAGCTTGCTGGCGGTCAAGCTGCGTGTCGCCGCTGACATGGATGCCTGCCTCATCTCGCGCTGGGACCAGGAGAGTGGCAGGCTGCTGCCCATCGGGGCTGACGGCCGCCCGCTCATCGGGCCTACGCGCGATCTCGCCGGGCATCGCTCACTGCGTCGTGCGCTGCTCAATGATGAGGTCGTCTGGCTCGACCCTGATGTCGATAGCCTGGAGCCGGCCGAGCTGGAGCGTCTCCGCGGTCTTGGGGGCGCGGCGGCGCTGTTGTTGCCGTTGTCGGCCACTGGACGGGTGATGGGCCTGGTCGAGTTCGTCTCCGAAACGAGCGGACGCCGCTTCCGGGACGGTGAGGCAGCGCTGCTGCGGACGATGGCCAACCAGGTCGCGTCGTCGCTTGAGAATGCGCGACTGGTCCGTCAGCTCCGTGACGCTGCCGAGACCGATCTGGTCACGGGGGTCTACAGCCACCGTCATCTGCAGGATCGCGTCCGTCAGGAGACCGCACGGGCATCACGTGCGCATTCGCCGCTGAGCCTGTTGATGATCGATCTTGATGAGTTCAAGCGCGTCAATGACGATCATGGGCACCAGGCTGGTGATGGCGTGCTGCGGGCTATTGCGGGCGCGCTGCGTGCCGCGGTACGGACCAGCGATGTCGTGGCCCGTTACGGTGGAGATGAGTTCGTCGTGCTGATGCCTGACACTGATGCCGTCGAAGCCATGCTGGTGGTCGAGCGTGCCGCGTCGGCCATCGCCGACTTGGCCCACCCGATGCCCGACGGTTCGGTTGTCCACGTGAGCTGCAGCGTCGGCTTGGCGCTGCACCCGCGCGATGGTCGGACCGGCAAGGCCTTGTTGCAGGCTGCCGATGCCGCGATGTACACGCACAAGCGGTCGCGATCCGAGGCCCGCCGAGACGCTCGAGGTCCGGCTGCCTCCGGCGCTGCGCTTCCCCAGCAGGGGCGCGCCATCAGGAAGCCGGTCGGGTCGTCGGGGACGCCCGGAAGCTGACGACGGGGATCTGCGGGCCTGACATCGGCGCGGCCCGAGGGAGGCTCAGCGCGTTAGGGCCAGGTGCAGGGGTCAGCGCTCAGGTACGAGGACATCACCTGACCCGCCCCATGGGCGAACCAGCGGAGCGAAGCCCGATGCTCCGTCGGATGGCCCACCCCATGGGCGAACCAGAGCGCCCACGGTTTGGTCGCCGCCGCCTGCCGCGCCGGTCTACCGGTCTGCAGACTGGTGACGATGGTGACGCGTCGCCGCTCACCTTGACAAAGGCGGTAGGCTAACTTGGTCCAGACTGTTGACAAAGTGAGGTTCGTGCCCATCGCCACACTCACCAAGGCCACCCATCGGCAGACCCGTCGCTCCAACGTTCAGTTGGTCCTGCGCACGGTGTATGAGTCCGCTCCCTTGAGTCGCGCCGACGTGGCGCGCGCCACCGGCCTCACCCGCACCACCGTCTCCGACCTGGTGGAGGGGCTCATCGCAGACGGGCTGATCGTCGAGGCTGGGACGGGACCTTCGACCGGTGGCAAGGCGCCCATCCTGCTGCGCGTTCCTGCCGATGCCCGCCAGTTGGTGGGTATCGACGTCGATCGCGAGCGCCTCAGCGGTGCCGTGGTCAACCTGCGCGGAGACGTCAGGGCACGAGAGTCACGAGATCTGCAGGGTCGGGATGGCGAGGCGGCACTGCGGGAGCTGGAAGCACTCGTGACGACGCTCACGGCCACCGCCGAACACCCACTGGTGGGCGTCGGTGTCGGCACGCCCGGCCTGATCGACCAGCCCGCCGGTCGGGTGCGCTGGGCTATCGGCCTCGATTGGCACGATACGCCGGTGGGTGAGCGATTGGCTGCTCTCACTGGTCTCCCGACCATGGTGGTGAACAATTCGCAGGCCTCGGCCATGGCGGAGTGGGCCTTCGGCCACCATGACACGTCATCGGCCATGCTCGTCGTCAAAGTGGGCGTGGGCATCGGTGCCGGCATCGTCATCGGCGGGCGCGTCTATGCCGGTGACGATTCAGGCGCCGGCGAGATCGGCCACACCCGGGTCACCGACGAGGACCTCAGGTGCCGATGCGGAGGGACCGGCTGCCTTGAGACCGTGGCTAGCCTGCGGGCCGTTCTGCAACGTGCCGCTGAGCTCGCAGCTGCAGATCCTGGCTCACGCTTGTCGGGAGGGCCGTTGACGCAGGCAGTGTTGCTGGAGGCCTTCCGTGCTGACGATCCGCTGGCGCGCGAGGTGGTGCTGCAAGCAGCGCCGCCGCTTGGCCGCGTGCTGGCGGCCATGATCGGCACGCTGGGCGCGCGCGACATCGTCCTCATCGGTCCGATGACGGAATTCGGTCAACTCTGGCTGGACGCGGTCCGCATCGAAGCACATCGCTCGGCATTGCCACTGTTGATGGAGCGCAGCAATATCCATTTCGGCCGCACTGGCGACGACGCTGTCGCGCTGGGTGCGGCGGCCATGCTGATGACTTCCGAGCTTGGTCTGGCGCTCGTCGCATGACGTGCGCAACGGCCCGGAATTTGTGGCCCATCAGGACTAGCATTCCTTGCTACCGGGACCATCGCGCCCTTCCGCAAGGAGGACGTATAGAGAGGAGGGCAGCGACGGCCTGAACGACTGGCCGGGCGCCAGACGCGCCTTGCGCCGTTTCAACAACCCTTCTCGCCCGACCGTCGGGCGAGATCAAGGAGGAGGTGCAATGCACCAGAATCGAAAGACGGTCATCGCCGGCGCCGCGCTGGCAACGATGGCCCTTACCATCAGCAGCATGGGCGTTGCCGCCCAGGACTCGACCGGCTACGCCGAGCTGGACCAGGCCATGGGTGCTGACCAGCCGATGACCGGCAAGCAGGTCACCATGCAGACGCAGTGGATCGGTGGCGAGGGCGACAACTTCGCAGCCGCCCTGCAGCCATTCATCGATGCCACGGGCATCCAGGTCGGCGTCGCCGAGGTCCCCTCGGGCCAGCATGAGACGCTCGTCAACGTGTCACTCAACGGTGGTGCCGCCGCTGACATCATCCAGCTGGCACAGCCGGCAGCCATCAACGAGTACGGCGCCCAGGGTCTCATCCAGGACATCGCCCCGATGCTGGATGCCGAGAAGCTCCTCGCAGAGCATCCTGCGACACTGCCGCTGTACACCACCGATGCCGGCACCTTCGGCATGCCCTACAAGGTCGATGTGAAGTCGGTCGTGTGGTATCCGATCAAGGCTTTCGAGGCCGCCGGCTACAAAGTGCCGACCACGTGGGATGAGCTCATCGCCCTGTCCGACCAGATCGTGGCCGACGGCAGCAACCCCTGGTGTGTGGGCATGGACGCCGGACCAGCCACGGGCTGGATCGCCACTGACATGATCGAGGACATCATGCTGCGGACCACCAGCCTGGAGAACTACAACGCCTGGGCTGCCCTACAGCTGCCCTTCAGCTCTGCCGAGGTCAAGAACGCCTTCGATCTGGCTGGCCAGATCTACTTCACGCCTGACTACGTCCTCGGTGGCAGCACGGCCATCCTGGCAACGGCACAGACCGACCCCATGGACCCGATGTTCAACGATGACATGGCCAACCCCGGTTGCTGGATGCAGAAGCAGGCGACCTGGTATGGCCCCGACTTCTTCCCCGATGCCAAGGCCGGCGACGGGACCTCCAAGTACATCATCGGTGAGGATGTAGGCCTGTTCTACTTCCCGCCCATCGACCCCGCCTATGGCACGCCTTCGCTCGGCTCCGGTGACGCCTTCATCGTCAGCGCTGACCGACCTGAGGTGCGTGCGCTGCTGCAGTACCTGGCCACGCCGGAAGGCATCAAGGCCTGGATCGAAGCAGGCAGCGCCATCTCCGCGAACCAGTCGACCCCGGCCGATTGGTATGCGGGCAACTACAAGCTTGAAGTCGCCTCCGACATCGTGGCTAACTCCACGTCGCTCGGCTTCGATGCCTCCGACCTGATGCCGGCCTCGGGTGCCGACTTCTGGAGCGGTGTGGTCTCCTGGATCCAGGACAACGGTCAGAACACCGATGCCGTGCTCCAGCAGATCGACGATGCCATGGCTAGCGCGCAGTAAGCGTGCTGAACCGGTAGTTCGACGAAGGCGCGCCGCGCAAGAGCGGCGCGCCTTCGTCATCTCCAAAGCTGTAGGCTTGGACTCGCTACTCACGGAGGAGGGCGCACGTGACGAACGGGACGACGTCCGAGGTGGACCAGCCACTCGGCTGGCGCGGTTTCCTGATGCCGGTCGGGGTCGTCCTCGGTCTGGCGGCATTGCTCATCGGGATCTGGTTCCTGCTTGACGACCAGGCCTCATCGAATGTCGCGGCGTTCTTCTACGACCTCCTCGGAGATAGTGCCGAGGCTGACGCACTGCGCGCCGGCAGTGGCAATCGCAATGTTGCCAAGCTCGTCCTTGCGGCGGTCGCCTTGGCGGTCGGTGTCGGTGGTATCTGGCTTTTCTTTGCTGGCCTCAATGCCGTGGTCATGCGACTCTCGCCGCGATGGCGTCGCAGCTTGCTGCCGTGGGTCTTCGTAGGGCCTGCACTCCTCCTGCTGACGGTCTACTTGGCCTGGCCAGTGGTGTCGACGATCATCAAGTCGCTTACGATCGGATCGGGTCTGGCGAATTGGGAGTGGGCCCTGACCAACCCAGCCAATCACCAGATGTACATCAACAACATCCTGTGGTTGGTCGTCGGTGTCGCCGGGTCGGTCGGACTGGGCTTGCTGATCGCGGGCCTGGTTGACCGCGTCAAGTACGAATCGGTGGCCAAGACGTTCGTCTTCCTGCCGCTGGCCATCTCGCTCGTCGGCGCCTCGGTCATCTGGCGCTTCGTGTATCAATGGCGTCCGCCCGGCCAGGAGCAATATGGCCTGCTCAATGCCGTGATGGAGGGAATCGGTCTCGATCCGGTGCCGTGGACGCAGACCCCCGACTGGCGCATCAGCACCTTCGCGCTCATCGTCATCCTCATCTGGATCCAGACAGGCTTTGCCATGGTCGTGCTCTCGGCGGCCATCAAGGGTGTGCCCACGGAGATCATCGAGGCCGCCGGCCTGGATGGCGCGAATGAGCGGCAGAAGTTCACCCGCATCATCGTGCCCATGATCCGGGGCTCGCTGGTGATGGTCACGATCACCACCGCCATCGTCGTGCTCAAGGTCTTCGACATCGTTTATGTCATGACCGGCGGCCGGTTCAACACCGACGTGGTTGCCAACCAGATGTACTTGCAGGCGTTCCAGTTCTTCGATACGGGCCGCGCCTCGGTCCTCGCGGTGGTGCTTTTCCTCGCCGTGTTGCCGTTGGCGTTGATCAACGTCCGCAACATCCGCAAGCAGGGGTTTGCGGCATGACGGCCACGAGTGGTGCAGTGACTAACGGTATGAAGCCACAGCGAAGCAACTTCGTACGGCGGTTACCGCTCCGTATCGTGGTCATCGCCATCGCGTTGTTCTGGTCGCTGCCCACGTTGGGCATCCTGATCAGCTCATTCAGGCCCGGTAACGAGGTCACTCAGAACGGCTGGTGGACAGCGCTCTTCGCTCCGTTCCAGACCAATTGGACGCTCAACAACTATGAGGCCGTGCTCGGTGGCGAGAACATGGCCAACGCCTTCATCAACAGCCTCATCGTGACCATCCCGGCCACCATGATCCCCATCACCATCGCGGCCTTCGCGGCCTATGCATTCGCCTGGATGCGCTTCCCCTTCCGGGGCACGCTCTTCATGGTCGTAGTGGCACTACTGGTGGTGCCACTGCAGATGGCGCTCATCCCGGTCCAGGAGATCTATCAATCGCTGGGCATCAACCAGACCTTCCTGGGGGTGTGGCTGGCGCACGCTGCGTTCGGCCTGCCACTGGCCATCTTCCTGCTCTACAACTTCATCAGCCAACTTCCCGGAGACCTCTTCGAGACCGCCAGCATCGACGGCGCCACACATTTCCAGATGTTCACCAAGGTCGTCTTGCCGCTCTCCGTACCAGCCTTGGCGGCGTTCGCCATCTTCCAGTTCCTGTGGGTCTGGAATGACCTACTGGTGGCGTTGGTCTTCCTGGGCGCCACCGAGGAACGCTCGGTGATGACGCTGGAGCTCAGCCGGATGGTGGGTGGGCGAGGCCAGCAATGGCATCTGCTGACGGCCGGTGCCTTCGTGACGATGGTGCTTCCGATGCTCGTCTTCCTGGCCCTGCAACGCTACTTCGTCCGCGGCATCCTTTCGGGCTCGGTCAAGGGCTGAGTCGAACCGGGATGGCGCAGGGTTCCCTGCCACGGCCGGTCGATGCCGTGCTGGGCCAGCTTCTGCCGGCCTTTCGGGGCACCGAGCCACCGCCATGGCTGCTCGATCGTATCGCGGCCGGGAATACGCATGGCGTCACCCTGTTCCTGCGCGAGAACGTCGCTGGGGCAGGAGCGCTCGCGGCGTTGACAGAGCGCTTGCATGAGGCTGTGGAGGATGGACTGCCGCTGCTCATCGGGGCGGACCAGGAGGGCGGCCAGCTGGTCGGCCTGGGTCATGACAGCACGCGCTTTCCCGGAGCTATGGCACTCGGCGCGGCCGATGATACCGAACTGACCGAGGCGGTCGGCCGGGCCACTGCGGCCGAGCTACGAGCCCTCGGCATCACGGTCGACTACGCGCCGGTGTGTGATGTCGCGGTCGAGCCGGCGAACACCAGCCTGGGCACTCGCGCCTTCGGCTCTGACTCGATGGCCGTGGCTAGGCACGCGGCCGCAACGGTGCGGGGGCTGCAGGCTGGCGGCGTGGCAGCGTCCCCCAAGCACTTCCCCGGTTTCGGCGCGGTCGATGCCGATCCACATTTCGAGTTGGCTGCCATCGAAGGCGACATCGAGGCGCTCGAGGCGCGCGAGCTGGTGCCCTTCCGCGGGGCATTCGCAGCCGGTGCCCGGATGGTGATGTCCGCTCATGTGGCGCTGCCCGCCGTGACCGGGGACCGCGGGCTGCCGGCCACGGTGTCGCGGTCGGTGATGCACGGGTTGTTGCGTGAGCACTTGGGCTTCAGCGGAGTGTCGATCACCGACGCCATGGACATGAAGGCGGTGGCACAGGGTGTCGGCGGCGTCATCGACAGCGTCGTGGCCCTGCGCGCCGGGGTGGATCTGCTGTTGCTGACGCCCGACCGGGCGGCGCAGCAACGGCTCGAAGAAGGCGTGCGACAGGCAGCGCTGCGGGGCTTGGTCCCGGCGGCGCAGGTGCGATCCGCCTCCCGGCGCATCCGTGAGCTGCGGCGCTGGCTGCGAGGCTTCGAGCCACCCTCGCTTGACGTCGTGCGCAGCGAGGCCCACCGGGACCTGGCACGTCGAGCCGCGAGGGCGGGGCTCACGCTGGTGCGGGACGATGCCAGGTTGCTTCCGCTCCACCCCGCTGCTTCCGCTCGAGTCGTGGTCGTCACACCGCAGCCGCGCGACCTGACGCCGGCTGATTCATCGGCAGACGAGCCCCTGGACCTGGTTGCCGCCATCCGCCGTTACCATGCCGCTGCGGTGGAGTTCCGCGTCCCGTCCGAGCCGCGCGACGAGGACATCCGGGCCACACGCGAGATGGCCCGGGCTGCCGATGTCGCCATCGTGGCGACGCTGGCGACGAATGTGCAGCCCTCGCAGGCCCGTCTCGTCGAGGCCATATTGGAGACCGGCACACCCGCCGTGACCGTGGCCATGCGAACGCCATATGACCTGGCCGACTACCCTGCCTCGGGGACCCACCTGTGTTCCTACTCGATCGTGCCGGCCAGCGTAGTGGCGGTCGCGGATGCGCTCTTCGGCCATGCGCCCATCGGTGGCCGGCTGCCCGTGGACATCCCCGGGCTCTATCCTCGTGGGCACGGAATGGAGGTTCGTTCGTGGCCCTGATCGATGAGATCCGAGAGCAGCCGGAGGTGTCGGCGAGGCTGTTGCGTGAAGCAGGACCGGAGATCGCAGCCGCCTGCGAAGCGATCAGGGCGGCCGACCCGAGCCACGTCGTCATCGCCGCCCGCGGCACCTCTGACCATGCCGCCATCTACGCCCAATACGCTCTGGGGGTCCTGGCCGGCCTCAACGTGGGCTTGGCCACGCCCAGCGTGCATTCGCTCTACGCCGCCACACCCGACTACGGCCGCGCGCTCGTCATCGGCATCAGTCAGTCTGGCGCCTCGCCGGACGTCGTCGGCGTCATCCGTGCCGCACGAGCGCAGGGGGCCACCACGCTGGCCATCACCAACACGCCCGGGTCGGACATGGCGGAAGCCGCGGAGCACCACCTCGATCTGCGTGCCGGCGCAGAGCGAGCGGTCGCGGCCACCAAGACGTACACCGCGACGCTCATGGTCCTGGCCATGCTCAGTGCCGGCCTTGCAGATGAGGCTGCGGCAACGGGCCTGGCACTGGTCCCGGAGGCGTTGGCTACGGCCCTGGAATTGGAACCGGAAGCGCGCCGTATCGCGGAGGACCAGGCTGGTCTCGACCGCTGCGTCGTGCTCGGCCGTGGCTACCACTACGCCACTGCTCGGGAGTGGGCGCTGAAGCTCAAGGAGCTTGCCTACGTGCTGGCCGATCCGTACTCATCGGCCGACTTCATCCACGGCCCGCTGGCGCTCATCGAGGCCGGCTTTCCCACCTTCTGTGTCGCGCCGCGCGGGGCCACGGCGAACGACATGGCCGAGGTCATCGACCGGCTCGGCACGGAGCTGGGCGCGCGCCTGCTCATCACGTCGGACGATCCGGATGTGTGTGCCAAGGGTACCTGGGCCTTCGCCTTGCCGCAGCTGCCGGAGTGGCTGATGCCCATCGTCTCGATCGTGCCAGGGCAGCTGCACGCCATGCACACCACCATCGTGCAGGGGCGTGACCCGGAGCAGCCGCGCTCGATCGCCAAGGTGACGCGAACGAACTAGGTGTAGCTCGACAGGATGGCCCCAAGTCGCGGACTGTAGACCCTTCTTGCCGTCGCCTTCCTAACAATAGACAAACCCTTGACAAACAGTGTACGTGTCACTATCATCAGGTGGAGGTCGAGCTGCAACGTCTCGACCGCCTAGCCATGGGAGGGACCGAAGCAATGACTGCCGCCATACAACCCGTCGTGATACAACCCGTCGCCACGGGTGATGCGGAACCGATCGCGGACGATCGGTCGCACAGCCTCTATCGATGGAATGCCATCCTGGCCGCCCTGCATGCCATCCAGGGTGTGGTGATCCTCGCGCTGTCGTTCGCGCGCGACCCCATGGTCACCAACCCGGTGGTCACCAGCTACCTGTCGTTCGATAGCGCGACTGACACGTTGGTGCCCGCGCAAAGCCCGCTCTTCGAGCTTCCCATCGGTCCCGCGGTGGCCACGTTCTTCTTCATGAGTGCCATCGCGCACGCATTGCTCGCCTGGCCGCTTCGTGGCTGGTACGAGCGTGGGCTGGCCGGCCACATCCAGCCGATGCGCTGGATCGAATACGCGCTCAGCTCCAGCGTGATGATCGTGGTCATCGCCTCGCTGGCCGGCATCCAGGAGATCGGCACGCTGGTCGCCATCTTCGGCATCAACGCCGCCATGAACCTGTTCGGCTGGTCGATGGAATCGGCAAACCAGGGCCGCGCCAAGACCCAGTGGAACCACTACATCTTCGGCGTCATCGCCGGGATCGTGCCCTGGATCGTCATCGGCATCGCGCTCTGGTCAGCCTCGGTCGAGCCGGGTGCGGCAGCCATCCCCGGCTTCGTCATCGCCATCTTCGTCTCGCTTTTCATTGCCTTCAACGTCTTCGCCATCACCATGATCCTGCAATACGGCAAGGTCGGGCGCTGGCGCGACTATCTGGTCGGCGAGAAAACGTACATGTTCATGAGCCTGTTCGCCAAGACGATCCTCGCCTGGCAGGTGTTCTTCGGCACGCTTGCGCCGTAACTGGCCCGTCGAGCGGGGCGTTTACAGCCCCGCCGACACGTTCCACAGGTCGATGCCCTCGCCGGGCTGGGCATAGCGGTCGATCTCGGCCAGCTCCTCGTCAGTGAAGGGCGCACCGTCGAGCGCACCCACGCTGTCCTCAAGCTGTTCGGGGGAGCTGGCACCGATGAGTGCCGAGGTCACCCGCGGGTCGCGCAGGGTCCAGAGGATGGCCATCTGCGCCAGCGACTGGCCGCGACGCTGGGCGATCTCGTTCAATGCCCGGATACGGGCCAGGTTCTCCTCGCTGAGCATGCCGCCTGAGAGCGACTTGCCCTGGCTGGCGCGGCTGCCCTCTGGGACACCATCGAGGTAGCGGTCGGTCAGGAGGCCCTGGGCGAGGGGAGAGAAGGGGATGCAGCCGGCACCGACCGCTTCGAGCGTGTCGAGCAGCTCCGCCTCGATCCAGCGGTTGAACATCGAGTAGTTGGGCTGGTGGATGAGCAAGGGGGTTCCGAGGTCACGCAGGATGGCCGCGGCCTCCGCGGTGCGGGCCGGTGAGTAGGAGCTGACGCCGACGTAGCGCGCCTTGCCCTGCTGCACCGCCGTGGCGAGGGCGCCCATGGTCTCGGTCAGCGGGCTGTCGAGGTCGATGCGGTGGGAGTAGAAGATGTCGACGTGGTCGGTCCCCATGCGCCGCAGGCTCTGCTCCAGGGAAGCCAGCACGTGCTTGCGTGAGCCGGCCCAGCCATAGGGCCCGGGCCACATGTCCCAACCGGCCTTGGTGGTGATGACCAGCTCGTCGCGGTAGGGCTTGAGGTCCTTGGCCAGGACCCGTCCGAAGTTCTCCTCGGCCGAGCCGTAGGGCGGGCCGTAGTTGTTGGCCAGGTCGAACTGGGTCATGCCCAGGTCGAAGGCACGACGGATGACCGCGCGCTGACGGGCGAAGGGCACATCGTCGCCGAAGTTGTGCCACAGACCTAGCGAGATGGCTGGCAGCTGCAGCCCGTTGTTGCCGGTGAATCGGAAGGTCATGCGCTCATAGCGTGCGCGATCGGCGGTGTAGTACGGCTCGACCACCTCCGGCGGTGAAGCGGGCTTCTGGCGCGCGGCGTTCTCGGCATCGCTGTGGGATGTGCGGTCGATCATCAGGGTCCTCCCCGGGTTTGGCTCGTGGGCTGGATGGCTGGTGGTGTGATCAGCCTCGATGGTACGGGACGGGACCGTCTCAGTGTCATCTGGGTTGCGTCGGCGCGGTCGGTGTGCCCTTCAGGGGTCGGTGGCGTGCTTGGCCAGTGCCGGCTCGTCTATCATCCCGCGGTGCCCCGAACCATCCGTGTCGACGAATTGCCTGACATCGCGCGCGGTTGCTCGGTCCTTGGTGCCGGTGGCGGTGGCGAGGCCTACACCGCCACCCTGATGGCGATCCAGGCCATCGCGGATCATGGGCCCGTCCAACTGGTCGAATATGGCGACCTGCCCGATGACGGGATCGTGATGTCCTGTGGCTTCCTGGGCGCACCCACGGTGACCATCGAGAAGCTCTCGTCGGGCGATGAGGGAGCCTACCTCCGCGAAGAGGTCGAGCGTCTCCGTGGCGCCCCCGTCGCTGCGCTGATGTGTGCCGAGATCGGCGGCTCCAACGGCATGGTGCCCATCACCTGGGCGGCCAAGCTGGGACTCCCCGTCCTCGATGCCGATGGCATGGGGCGGGCGTTCCCCGAGGTTCAGCAGGTCACCATGCACCTTGCGGGCATCCCGGCCACACCGGCGGTCGTGGTGGATGAGCGTGGGCACCGTGCCGTCATCCACCAGGCCGAAGGGGAGTGGGCCGAGCGGCTTGAACGCGCCATCGCCATCGCCTGCGGCGGCATCGCCGCCAGTGCCGAATACACCATGACCGTCGCCCAGGCACGCGGCGCGACCGTGCCCGGCACGATGACCCTGGCGGCCCAGATCGGTCGCTCGATCAGCGGCGCGGAGACCGATCCGGTGGGGGCGGTCATCGACTTGACCGGAGCTGCCCGACTGCTCGATGGCAAGGTGGCCGATATCGAACGCCGCTTCGAGGGTGGCTTCATCCGCGGCACCGCCACCATCGAGGGCACACGCTCGGACGTTGGCAAGACGCTTGAGATCGAGATCCAGAACGAGTTCCTGGTGGCCAGGGTGGACGGCCGCGTGCGAGCGACCGCGCCGGACATCATCACCTTGCTCGATGAGCAGACCGGTGAGGCCGTCCACACCGAGCGCCTCAAGTACGGGCAGCGGGTGGTGGTCATCGCCATCCCGTGTCCACCCATCTGGCGCACGCCCATCGGCCTGCGGACCGCCGGCCCCGCAGCCTTCGGCTTCGACCTGCCCTACGTGCCGGTCGAACATCTCAACCCTGGGACCGGCGCTTGGCCAGGCAAGGACGTCGGAGCCGGCGCATGAGCAGCGGCAACAGCGGGATCCGACCGCACCGCACCCTGGACCTGCGCCTGGGCATCGACGTTGGCGGCACCAACACCGACGCCGTCGTGCTCGATCGGACCGATCAGCTCATCGCCAAAGCCAAGACACCGACATCGGCTGATGTCAGCTCCGGCATCGAGGCCGCGGTGGACGCCGTGCTCGCCGACGGCGACGTCGATCGCGTTCGCATCAGCCACGTGATGCTGGGCACGACCCATGCCACCAACGCCGTGCTCGAGCGGCGGGCCTTGCACCGTGTCGCGATCGTCCGCATCGGTGCGCCGGCGACCCTGTCGGTACGGCCGTTGCTGACCTGGCCGGAGGACCTCAAGGCGGCGGTCTCAGGCGGCGAGATCATCGTTCGCGGCGGTATCGAGCTGGATGGCCGCGAGATCGTGCCCTTCGATGCGGACGCCGTGCGCGGCTTCCTCACGCCCCTGGCGGGCCGGGTCGACGCGGTGGCCATCACCAGCGTCTTCGCGCCGGTATCGCCCCGCCATGAGCTGGCCGCGGCGGACATCGCGCGAGACATCATGGGCGACGGCGTCCACCTTTCGCTCAGCCACGAGCTGGGCTCGCTGGGCATCCTGGAGCGCGAGAACTCGACCATCCTGAATGGGGCGCTGCTGGGCGTGGCGCGAGACGTGGCGGGCACACTGGCGGCGGCACTTGGGCGTCGTGGCATCGATGCGGCCCTCTACTTCGCCCAGAACGACGGCACGCTGATGGCGCTTGAGCATGCGGTGCGCTTTCCGGTCCTGACCATCGGCTCGGGTCCGGCCAACTCGATACGCGGGGCTGCCTATCTGACGGGCCGTGCTGACGGCATCGTGGTTGACATCGGTGGCACCTCGACCGACATCGGTGTGCTTGTCGGCGGCTTCCCGCGCGAGTCCAGCCAGGCCGTCGAGATCGGTGGTGTCCGTACCAACTTCCGCATGCCAGACATCGTGTCCATCGCCCTCGGCGGCGGGACCATCGTGCGTCCGGGTGCCATCGGGCCCGATTCGGTGGCCTGGCGCATCAGCCGCGAGGCCTTGGCGTTCGGCGGTGATACGCCCACGCTGACCGATGCCGCACTGCTGGCGGGCCGCGCCTCGAGCATCGGCAGCGCCATGCCCGATCCGGCTCATGCCGACCTGCTCGGCGCTGGCTTGGCGCTCGCCGATCTGGCAGTGGCCGATGCCATCGACCGGGTCAAGACCTCCCGCATCGCCGTCAGCGTCATCGCCGTCGGTGGCGGAAGCATCCTGCTGGCGGACTTGATCCCCGGCGTCAGTGAGGTCCTGCGTCCCGCACACCATGATGTCGCCAACGCTATCGGCGCTGCCATCGCCAGGGTCAGTGGCAGTGCCGAGGAGGTCGTGACGTTCGCGGCACGCGGTCATGCGGAGGCCGTCCAGGCCATCGCAGCGCGGGCCGGGGCGGTGGCTGTGGCGGCAGGCGCGGACCCCGAGCGCGTCGAAGTCGTCGACGTCGAGGAGACACCACTGACCTATCTGATGGAGCCCGGAGCCCGCATCCGTGTCAAGGCGGCCGGACCACTGATCATGGGCTGAGGTCGTGGCGCCACGCCACATCAGCCCCAAGCGATCGAAGGAGTGTTCGAGATGGCAAGGAACCACCCAGGCCGCACGCGAGCATGGCTCGGAGCGGTCCTCACCGGCGCAGCGTTGTTGCTGTCTGTGCCCACGGCTGTCATGGCCCAAGACGATGGTGAGACGTTCACCTACGCCTCGCACATTGCGGTGGTGACAGACCTGGATCCGGCGTCCTCGTATTCGAACGAGGTCATCGCCATGCACAACATCTATGAGTCGCTGACGCGCTACGACTCGGCCACGGCAAGCATCGTGCCGGCGCTGGCGACCGACTGGTCGGTCAGCGACGACGGTCTGACATGGACGTTCACGCTGCGCGACGACGTGACCTTCCACACTGGCAAGCCCATGGATGCCGAGGCGGCCAAGGCGGCGCTCGAGCGCACCCGAGACCTTGGTCTCGGTGCCGGCTACATCTGGGGTGGCGTCGAGTCCTTCGAAGCCCCGGACGCCACGACGCTGGTCATGAACTTGACCGAGCCGGCACCCATGGACCTCATCGCGGCGGGCAATTACGCCGCCTACATCTACGACGTCGAGGCCGCCGGTGCTGGCGCCTCCGAGGAGGATCTGGTGGCCTTCTTCGCGGCCGCTGGTGACGCGGGCACCGGTCCTTACACCATCGCGGATTGGGCACCTGGCCAGGAGTTCGAACTGACGCTCGATGCCTTCCCGGAGTACTGGGCTGGCTGGGACGGTGACCACTACACGGAGGTCGTCTTCCGCGTCGTGCCCGAGTCCACGACCGCATTGCAGCTGGTCAAGGCTGGCGAGGTCTCCCTCGTCGAGCGTTTGACGCCGCAGCTCATCGACAGCCTGCGCGGCGACGAGAACGTGCAGATCGTGGAGACGCCGTCGCTCCAGAACCTGGTGCTGCTCTTCAACACGGCCTCCGGCCCGCTGGCGGATCCCACGGTCCGCGCAGCGGTCGCCAAGGCGGTCGATTCGGCTGGCATCGCCACCGCGCTTGCCGGTGCCGTGGTCGAGACCAAGGGCGTCATCCCGCCGGGCCTGTTGGGCCATAGCGACGAGCTCACTGGCACAGGGCTGGATCTCGAAGGCGCCAAGGCCCTCTTGGCGGAGGCTGGCTATGGTCCCGACGGCGAGCCCCTGAAGCTGGTGCTCACCATGGCCGTGGGAGACAACGACGAGACACTGGTCGGCACGAGCCTGAAGTCCAACCTCGCGGAGCTCAACATCGATCTCGATGTGCAGGCCACCGAATGGCAGGCCCAGTGGGATCGCGCCATCTCTGAGGACACCGCCGATCGACAGGACATCTTCGTGATGTACTGGTGGCCCGACTACCCAGATCCCTTCAGCTGGTTCATCTCGCTGTTCCATAGCGAAGAGGAGCCCACCTTTAACCTGGCCTACTACTCCGACGCGGAGATGGACGCCGCTATCGACACGATCCAATCGCTGACGGCCACCGACCGCGACGCCGCCGAGCAGCAGTACATCGAGATGCAGCAGAAGCTGATCGATGAGGCCGTGGTGGCGGTGCCATACGTGCAGAACTACCAGCGCGCTCTGGACGCCGGGGTGGGCGGCTATGTGGATGATCCTGCCTATGCACAGGTCGCCTTCGCCTACGACCTGACGCCCCTCGAGTAGAAGACCGTTCGTCCGCAGGCGCGACCACGTGCCGCGTCTGCGGGTTCGCCCCCGACCTTCCGTCCCATGACCATGCGTCGACTCCTGTTGCGGCGGCTGCCGCAGACGTTGCTGGTGGCCATCGGGGTCGGACTGGTCGCGTTCGGCATCACCCGGCTCCTGCCCGGCGACGCCGCCTCGACCTGGGCTGGACCCCGCGCCTCACGTGAACAGCTGGCCCTGGTGCGCGAGCAGCTGGGCCTCGATCTGCCCTTGCCCGAGCAGGTCGTGCGCTATCTCGCGGGGCTGGTGCAAGGCGACTGGGGCGTATCGATCCATACACGCCAGCCGGTGCTTGACGATGTCCTGGGTCGGCTGGTGGCATCGCTGGAGCTGGTCATCGTGGCCATGCTCGTCGCGGTGGTGGGCGGGCTGCTGCTGGGCATGGCGGGCGCCCGCTGGAAAGGCCGCTGGCCCGACTGGCTCGCCAGTGCCATCACCGCCATCCTCGTCTCTGCGCCCATCTTCTGGCTGGGACTGCTGCTGCAACTGACGGTCGCGACCGAGCTGGACCTGTTGCCGGTGGCGGGGCGCTACGACCGTGAGTTCCGCGATGCCGTGGGTGAGGGGTCGACCACCGGCCTCATCATGGTCGACGCGCTGTTGTCCCTCAATGGCCCCCTGTTGATCTCCTCGATCTCCCATGTGATCCTGCCCGCGCTGGTGGTGGCGGCCTATCCGACGGGTCTCATCGGGCGGCTCTCCCGGGCCAGCCTCATCGAGACGCTGGGCGACGAGCACATCCGCATGGCGCGTGCCATCGGCTACGCGGAGCGGACCATCCTGCTGCGCTTCGCCCTGCGCCCGTCATTGGGCCCCGTGCTGGCGGCACTGGCGCTCGTCTTCGGGTATGCGCTGGGCAACACGTTCCTCGTCGAGAACCTGTTCGACTGGCCCGGCCTGGGTTCGTACGTGGCGGACTCCATCAGCGCCCTAGACGCCCCCTCGATCGCCGGGGCGACCGTGGTCGTGGCGCTGGCGTACCTCGCCGCAAATCTCGTCGTGGACCTGCTGCGGCCCGTGGTGGACCCGAGGCTCCGATGACCGCAGCCGACGACGCCACGCGAGCGAGACGGGACTGGACTTCTTCGCTGCGCACGGCCGGTCGCTACGTACGCGTGCATCCGGGACTGATCGTCAGCCTGCTGATCATCGGGTCGCTGCTGGCGGCGGCGCTGCTGGCGCCCTGGCTCGCGCCGTTCCCTAACGATGCCGGAACCGCCACCAACCTGCTGGCCACGTTGCAGCCACCTGGTGGCGAGCATCCGCTGGGTACCGATCTGGTCGGCCGTGACGTGCTCTCACGGGTGCTCTTCGGGACGTGGTCATCGGTCGGCACATCGCTCTTGGTCATCGCGGCGTCGCTCGCCATCGGGGTGCCCATCGGCCTGTTCAGCGGCGCCGTCGGCGGTTGGGTCGACGAGATCCTCATGCGAGTCGTGGACATCTTCCTGGCCTTCCCGTCGCTGTTGCTGGCGTTGGCCATCGGAGCGGCTTTGGGGCCATCGCTGGAGCACGCCGCCATCGCCATCGTGGTCGCCTGGTGGCCCTGGTACGCACGCCTGATGCGCGGCGAGGCTGCGGCGATCCGCGGCCGCGCCTTCATCGAGTCAGGTCGGCTGCTGGGCTTGGGCCAGGTGCGCCTGGCGACTCGGCATATCCTGCCCAACGCCGCCGGCCCGGTGGTCGTGCAGGCCTCGCTTGACCTCGGTGGCGTCATCCTGACGCTGGCCGGTCTGAGCTTCCTGGGCCTTGGCGCTCGCGACCCTGTCCCCGAATGGGGCCTGATGGTGGAGCAGGGTCGATCGCTGTTCCAGACACACCCGTGGGTGGCCATCGTGCCTGGCGCCGCCATCATGCTGGCCGCCCTGGCCTTCACCTTGCTCGGCGAGGGCCTGCGCGAGCGGCTCGACCCCAAGGGGGCTACGCGACGATGAACGAGCCGAGGGCCCCGCTTCTCTGCGTCCGAGGACTCACCGTCGAGATCGGTGGGGTCACGTTGCTCGATATCGACGAGCTCGAGACCGGCCGCGCGGAGATCGTGGGCCTCGTGGGCGAGAGTGGCGCTGGCAAGAGCCTGCTGCAGGCGGCCATCCTCGGCCTGCTGCCGGCGTCTGCCCGAGTGGCTGGCAGCATCCGCTTCGATGGCATCGAGATCGTGGGTGCGTCCCGCCGGACCATGCATGGGGTCCGTGGTTCGCGTATCGCGGTGGTTCTCCAAGCTGCTCGTGCTGCATTGACGCCGACCCTGCGAGCTGACGAATGGATCGACCGGGCCCTATCGCTGCATGACCTGCCAAAGGCGGAGCGCGAGGCTCGATTGGCGCATGCACTCGATGCGGTGCGATTGGACCCGGCGCTCCTGCATCGCTACCCGCACCAGCTTTCCGGCGGCGAGGCGCAGCGGGTCTCGATCGCGCTTGCGGTCGCGCTGCGGGCGGAGCTCGTCCTCGCCGATGAGGCCACCAGCGCGCTCGATGTGACCGTCCAGGCTGAGGTGGCCGAGCTGTTCCGTGAACTGCGTGCGAGCGAGGGCACCGCGTTTCTGCTCGTATCGCATGATCTGGCTCTGGTGGCAGGCTTGGCGCACCGCATCAACATCATCGAAGGCGGCCGCATCGTGGAGCACGGTGGCCCGGAAATCCTGGAGCATCCCTCCGACCCAGTGACCCAGGCCCTGGTAGCCGCCAAGCCAGTGCTGCCGCGGTCGGACGCAGCGCCGGCGTCACGGACGACCGCATGACGAGTACGCCATGACGACGACCGAGCCGTTCGACGCGCGCTTCGTGGCGATCGACTTGGAGGTGCGCTACCACGGCAGCGACCCCAAGACGCACCCGGCCTTTGCCATCGACCGACTCGAGCTCGAGCCAGGTCTCTCGTTGGCACTGGTCGGCGAGAGCGGCTCCGGGAAGACCACCGCCATCCGGACATTGCTCGGCTTGGTGCGGCCGACACGGGGAGTGGTCACGTGGGCCGGTCGGCCGATCGCGTCCATGCGCGGTGCCGATCTGCGTGCCTTTCGGACGGCCGTACAGCTCATTCCCCAGGATGTCGACGGCGCCCTCGACCCACGTCAGACCATCGGTTCGGCCATCGCCGAAGGCTGGCGCGCCGGGGGTCGCAAGGGTCTCCGTTCAGGCGAGGACCAGGCGGCCGTGGTCAGACGATTGCTCGATGAGGTCGGCCTGCCAGCGACTGCCGCCATCCGCCATCCACACGAGGTTTCGGGCGGACAGCGGCAACGAGCGATCATCGCTCGGGCGCTGGCGGTGGGTCCGCGCATCCTGCTGCTCGACGAACCCACCAGCGGCCTCGATGCCACCGTGGCGGTGCGGATCCTGGACCTCATCGAGCGGCTGCGTGTCGAGCGTGGCTTGGGCGCGCTGCTGATCAGCCACGACCTGGGTGTCGTCTCGCGGTTGTGCCCCACGACCGTCGTGCTGTACCGCGGCGAGGTCGTCGAGAGCGGTCCCACGGCGCGCTTGCTGGTGCGTCCGCGGCACCCCTATACCGCGGCGTTGCGTCGGTCGGTGCCTGAGCTCGGTGTGCCCTTCCGAGTGCCGCTGTTGCCGAGTGGATCGGCCGGCGCCATCGACCCGATGATCGGTTGT
Organism: uncultured Chloroflexia bacterium; assembly: GCA_963814315.1. GTDB lineage: Bacteria > Chloroflexota > Limnocylindria > Limnocylindrales > CSP1-4 > JAFMJV01. Next base: position 905,968 of record CAWFCG010000003.1, on the reverse strand, counting down.
CGCTATGGACCGCGTTGCGCCTACGCTGTCGCAGGACCGTGCTCGACGCGGCAGGAACTCACCGGAGTCGACGAAGCCGCCAGCGTTCGCTGTGCTCGGGCTCACGAGATGGGCGAGATCGATCCACTTTCGGAGGCGGTACGTCCGCCCTCGTGAGGTGCACGGGCGCGGCAGTGGCGACGGGCACCCGTGGGGCCGCGGCGTCGTAACCGCCTGGGGAATTGCGGATCAACCCGAGCGTGACGGCTCCATGGCATCTCCGAGATCGGCCCTTCCCCGGAGCACGTCCTGTCTGAGGATGTCCACGCTGCGCGCCGGCTCCTCGAGCACAGGGCTGTGGGCCGACTGCTCGAACGTGTAGAAGGCTTTCACCGGTGCCTCGAGCGCCGAGACGTACCGCGACGCGAGTTCGTACGAGCACGTGTAGTCCTGGCGCCCATGGAAGAAGTAGGCAGGGACGGGGAGCGAGGGCACGACGGTCGAGAGGTCGGTGGCGAGCATCTCGCGCCAGAGGAGGCTCACTCCAGCGCGGCGCTTGGCCCGCCACAGATCGATCTTCTCGCGTAGCGTGTACTCGGGGAACGTGAGCGACGGGAGCAGGAGACCGGTCACGACCGAGTGCATGTCGTGGGTGGTGCCGATGCCGAGCCGGTGCATGGCACCGTCCCGCAGCGCCAGGTAACCGGGCGGCGTTCCGGAGGAGGTGACCGGTGCCGCTTCGAGTCGTCGCACCATCGCCCGATCGCCCAGCGCACCGAAGCGGGCAAGCATGAACTCGTGGGCGAGCCGCTCCGACTCGAGCTGGTCCACCATCTGGCCGACGCCGATGTAGGCGTGGTACCGCTCCGGAGCGCGGGCGACCACTTGCGTGCCGATGTACGTACCGCCCGAGTGTGCCATGAGGTAGACGCGGTCCTGACCGAATCGCGTGCGCAGGTGATCCGTGACCGCGAGCGTGTCTGCGATCAGCAGCTCGGCGGTGAGGGCATCAGACCCGATGTTGGGAGCGAATGACATCCCCGACCCGCGCTGCTCCCACCATGCGACCGTGAACAGGTCCTCGAGGCCGGTCGGACGCTCCTCGGTGAGGAACACGATGGGGATGCCGCCGTGCAGGAAGAGCAAGACCGGATTGTGCCGGTCCCGTCCCTTGATGAACATCCCCTGCCGGGCGCCGTTGATCTCCACGAACACCTTCTCCGAGATGCTCTCGGGCACGGGTCGGCCGCGGTCGTCGACGAACGGTCGCGGCTTCCCCGGGCCAAGCGCCGCAAGCGTCCCAAGGACACCGGCCACGAGCACACTCGCACCGACCAGCGTGCCGATCGCGAGTGGCCGGCCACCCACTCGCGCCCGCTGACGAAACCCGCGCGACATGTCCCTCAGTGACCGAACGTGGCAGGCACGATCGCTTCCCTGAGCAGGTGCAGGACTTCCTCGGCGGCGAGCCGGAGGGCGTCCGATGCGCCGACAGAAGCCATGGTCGTCACGCGCGTATCCGACGCTTCCGCCCACGTGCTTGTCGTCATGTGCTTCTCCTTCCCGGCCGGGCCAGTGACCGTGGAGGCAGGGTGGGCTTAGTCAGGCTCGAGTCGCACGGTCGGTCCGGGATCCCCGTCCCTCGGGCTTACCGCTCGACCAGGCTCGATCGCATATCTCGACTGGATGTTAGGGAGTCCGCTGAGCAGCATCCATATTCTGTGCGGTGCAGGCGGGGCACCCCGAGGGACCATCGGCCTCCCTTGTGGTGACTCAGGTCATACGCAACCAGCCGCGCCTGCGACATGCTCGCGAGCCGCGATGAGGCCGACATCTGACGGCCCCCGCGTGGCACGGCCTGCCCCGAATGGCACATCGACACGGTGACCGTGGTCCACGGCGGGCACGCTCGGGCGAGCCTAACGTGCAGGTTGATCGACGTCGCCCAGCAGCCTATTCGACGGCGTAGACGACCGACACGTTCACGCTCCGCTCCACGTTACCGGGCAGGACCGGGGTCGCGAACCCCGCGCCTCCGGTCGTATCACCCTGCCCGAAGAACGGGTCCGGCGATTGGAGACTGACCTCGGAGAGGCTGATGATGTCTCCGAGTCGCAGTCCTGCCTCGGTGGCCAACTGCTCGGCCCTGGCCTTGGCATCAGCCACCGCGATCGAGCGGGCCTCCGTCTCCACAGCCGTGGCGTCGGCCACCCGGAAGGTGATCCCGTCGATCCGGTTGGCACCTGCGGTGACGGCCTTGTCCACCATGTCGCCGACGGAGCCGACATCAGACACCGTCGCGTTGACCGTGTTGCTGATCTCCCAACCCACGATGGGAGCCGGTTCGGTGTCATAGTCGTACACCGGATAGAGATCAAGCTGGTTCGTCCGGATGGCCGACTCGGGGATGCCCGCCTCGAGCAGCGACGCTACCACGGCAGCCATGGCCGCCGCGGCGTCCGAGGACGCCTGCTCGGCGCTTTCGGCCCTCTTGGTCACGCCGATGATGATGTCTGCGACGTCCGGTTCCACGGATGCGCTTCCGGTACCGACGACCGTCAACACGCTGCCGGTTACGTCGATGGTCAGGACCTGCCCGGTACCGTCCAGGCTGAGGCTCTGGACCGAACCCGAACCGGTCGTATCAGCCAGGGCCGGTCCTGGGTAGGCCACCACCAGGACCGCCGCAAGCAGCCCCATGGCTGACACGTGCACTGGCCTTGTGTGACCTCCTCGGTCCAGTGAAACGTCGGGACCACGCATGGCACCGATACCTCCGGTAAGCGGTCGGTGGCGCGCGTCGGGGTGACGCATCACGCGCTGTCAGCCGGAGCGCGGTGTCGGCGCGTTCTGAGCCGCAGGTCCGACTCCCCGACATCCTACTCCACCCCATATGGCTGGGCGCGCGAGCGACACCGTCCCCGACGCTGGCTGGCTTCCTGGTTTGGGCAGTGCCATGAGCGATTCTCGCACCCGATGACGGTTCGTCCCGCCTGTCGGCGACCATATCAGCAGGGGACCCATCAGCTCCGTGGTGCGAGCGCGTCGCCCGGGGGGTGTCGTACGCTGGCGCGATGGCGATGCGGCGTACTTCTGCTATTCGGCCAATGGTGTCTGGTCTAGCCTCCTCGAGTTCGCTGTGATCGTTCGATGACGTCAATGACTTCTCCCGAAGGCGGGTCGACCTGAGCGACGCGGAATCGGTCGGCATCGTATTCGAATGCTCCCAACTCGCAGACACCAGACTCGGGGATGAAAGGCGATCACCCAGCTAGAGTCTTCCGGATCGAAGCTGACCAACAGCGACTGGAAGTCCGCGTCGGCCAATACGGTCTCGATGACCTCCATGGGCTCGAGGAGGGATTCGTCGCGCCCATCGAGGATCCAAGCGTCCAGCGGGATCTCGAGTGACTCGGCTGGCCCGCGCCTGCTCTTGTACGAGCCGATGCGTCCGGTGATCTGGACGGCTCCCGACGGAGGCGGTCCAAGCCTGCGATCCGCGCTGCCATCCCATCGGGAACGTTCCCGCAAGTGGCCTCCTGGCGGGATGCGTGTCAGGAGTGTCGTGTCGCCGCAGGCGAGTTCCTGGGGAAGTGGATCGGCCCAGGTCGGCCCGACCACGAGCGACGACCGTAGTACTCGAACGTCCCAGGAGCACGGAACCTGTCAAGTCCGATGAGACACGGGGTCACGTGATGCTCTGTCCTCCACCTCCTTGGGCTGGTTGATCCAGGCCGGACCAGACAGTGCCGGCGGTGTGGGTGGCTTGTTGACGAAGCGCTCGGGATGGGCGGCGTAGGCAGCATCGAGCACGAGAGCGCGCTCCTCCGCACGAGAGCAGCGGTGCCGAAGTGGACCGAGGCCGGGGTGTGATAACCGATGCCTGAGTGCACACATCCGGCGACACGAGACCATCCATCGTGTCTTCCTCTTTTCTGCTTGGCTAACCCCAGGTCCGTGGGCGGCGCCGATGCCGAGAGTCACTCCCAGCGGAACGTGCGGCTGGCGATCGCCACGCCTACCAGAGTCAGAGCAGCCAGCACGGCCAGCGGCAGGAGCTGCGGGGTCGCACCCTGCCATGCGTCCTGCAATCCCTGGACGCCTGGGGGTGTGAACTCGCCGATCCGGATGACCAGCTCGGGTAGCAGCGTCCGCGGAAAGTAGACGCCGCCCAGCAGCGCGACGACAAAGAAGGCCAGGACCCCGATCGCCGTGGCGACGCTGGTCGACGGCGCAGCCGCGGCCACCAGCAGCCCGAGCGTCAGGAGGCCCGCCATCCCGATGCCGAACGTGGCCACGTAGCCGATCGGATTGGCCGGGATCCGGATGTCGAACGTGAGGTAGCCGACGACGATCAGCAGGACCACGCCGAGGGTCGCCGTCACCGAGTAGACGACGAGCTGCGCGATCAAGAGCCGGCTCGGATGGACCGGCGTCGTCGAAAAGCGGCGAAGGATGCCTCGCTCACGATAGGTCGTCAGGCGGGCCGGCATGATCTGGAGCGCAAGGATCGCCGTGGCGATCACGACCAGCGACGGAGCGAACACGTCGATGAACCGCAGGCCCCCGAACACCGGATCCGGGCGGTGGGGCGCCAGGATCACGCCGAAGACCAACAGGATCGCGGTGGGAAGGAAGATCGACAGGATCCAGCTAAGGGGTTCGCGCAGGAGGAGCCTCGTCTCGGCGACGATGAGGGCGCGCATCTGGTTCATGCCAGCTCCTGTGCCGGGCGGGCCGTCAGGGCGAGGTAGGCATCGTCCAGGTTGGCCTGCTCGACCCGGAGGTCGTTGGCCACGACCTCGTGTTGGGCCAGGGCCAAGGTGACGGCATGGATGAGGTTGCCGGTACCGGTGACGACCACCACGGGTCCCGCCCGCTTGACGTCGTTCACCTCTGGCAGTTCAGTGAGCAGCCGATCTTCGATCGGCGCCGACGGGCGGAAGCGGAGCGTCTGCTCCGGGTCGATGCGCGAGATGATCCCGGCGGGCGTGTCGATCGCGACGATGCGGCCATCGACGATGATTGCGACGCGGTCCGCGAGACGCTCGGCTTCCTCCATGAAGTGCGTGACGAGGAGCACGGTGACGCCCCGTTCGCGGATCGACTCGATGAGCTGCCACGTCTCGCGGCGAGCCTGCGGGTCGAGGCCCGTCGTCAGCTCATCGAGGATCGCGAGCTTCGGCTTGCCGACGAGGGCAAGTGCGATCGAGAGGCGCTGCTTCTGACCTCCCGACAGATTGCGGTACTGCGTGTCGCGTTTCTCGGTCAGGCCAAGGTCGTCGATCAGCCTCGTCGCATCCTCCGGTTCGGCATAGAACGACGCGAACAACTCGACCGCCTCGGCCGCGGTCATCCGCTCGGGCAGCTCGCTCTCCTGGAGCTGGACGCCAACGAGGGGCCGCAGCCGGTCACGATCCTGCTGCGGGTCGAGCCCGAGGACACGGATCGTCCCGCCGTCGGGTTGGCGCAGACCGGCGATCGACTCGACGGTCGTGGTCTTGCCGGCGCCGTTCGGGCCGAGGATGCCGAAGATCTCGCCGTCCTCGACAGAGAAGGACACGCCATCGACGGCCACGTGACTGCCGTAATGCTTGGTCAATTCGGTGACTTCGACGACGTTCATGCTTGGGCCTCCGATCGAGTAGACAGGTTCACGAGTAAAACACACCATCAATGCAGGCTTGTCAGGCGGGCACGGTCTTCTTGCACAGGCTGCCTTCACTGGCCGACCACATTGGTCGGTTCCACGGACGGATAGGCGCGACCGCGATGGCACCCTTGGATGATTTCTAAGCGGGCGACTGGTTCCTTTTGAAGATCGCCTATTCAAGAACGCGCGCCGGCCGGTGCCCCGGGATCCGCACGTCGCACCACAGTCGCAGCGCGCCCTCGTCGGTCGCATCGGACGTCAGGTCGCGGCCTTTCTTGCCCGCGAAGCTGGGGGGCGCCGCGGCCACGCTGCGTCTGCTCAGCGCCGGCCGCCACGCGCACGACCTCGTGGTGTCCGCCGACCACTGAAAGCGTCACGGCGCCCAGCCCGCGGCGGTCCCGCGCGTCAAGGGCTCGTCGCGTAGAGCCGGGCGGCGTGCTCGAGTCTGGACCGCACCTGCTCGCGAAGTCGCGGCGGCGACAGCGCCTCCACCAGCGGGCTGAGCGCAAGCAGCTCGATCACGGCGGTATCCATCGAGTCCAGGCGGAACGACGCCTCGATCCAGCCATCGGCGTCCGGCACCACCACCCGTCTCACGCGAAGCGGCTGCAGGTAGCCCAGCACGGCCGCGAGCCGCCGGCCCTCTGGCGAGATCCTGACCACGCCTCGTGCCCGCGGCCCGGATCGGCGCGCACGCGGTGACCAGACGGCCGGTCCCTGCAGGTCGGACCGATAGCCCTCCAGCAGCGCGAAGCCTCCCCCGGGACCACGTGTGGCGTAGACCGGGATGCCGGCCCCGGATAGCTCCTCGATGTCGCGCAGGACCGTGCGCTGTGACACCTCCAGCTGCTCCGCCAGCCTCGCCGCGGTCACGCGGCCCCCGCGCTGGAGGATGAGCAACATCGAGAGGAGCCGGCCGGCGCGCATGGTGCGATTGTCCATGCTCCCGCTATTCATGACAACTGATGGCAGTCTCTGTCGGCTAGCGTTCGGCTCCCACGTCCACAGAGCGATACGAGGTGACGACACATGCGCCGACCCGATGTCGAAGGTACGGGCACCGCCGACGACCCCTGGATCCTGCTGACCCCACCGGGCAAGTCCGAGTTCGAGGCCTATCGTGACCCCGCGGCCGACCCACCAGCCCTGGTCGTCCAGGTGGGCGCGACCCAGCTGCGCTACCACCTGCGCTGCATCGACGACCTGCACGCCATGCTCAAGGACCGAGGCGACTGGATGCTGCTCGGCACTGCTGACGAGCAGAAGGGGACCATGCCCGACACGGTCGAGGCCTGGGGCCGCTCAGCGGACAACCCGCAGGGCGGTTGGTACGGGTTCAAGAAGGGCTTGCGTGGCCGCTTCGCCAACTACGTGCCGCCGGTGCTCGAGGCGCTCGGTCTGGCCGAGGTCGAGCACAACGCGCGCAACAACCGGATGCGGGCGACCTGATGGCGACCGAGTACGGCGTCAGGCGCGAGATCGCCGCGCCGGTCGACCGGGTCTGGACGCTGCTCGACCGATGCGAGCACCTACGCCCGCTGGAATGGGTCGCTCCTGAGCATCGAGGGCGAGATCGTCGAGGGCGGCACGGTCAGCCTTGTGGCCAAGGCAAACCCCGGCCGGACTTTCACGCTCAGCGTCTCCGACGTCCGTGCACCGACCACGATGACCTGGTCGGACGGCATGCCGCTGGGCCTCTTCCGGGGCGTGCGCACGTTCGAGCTCACGGACCGCGGGAGCGCGACGGAGTTCTCCATGCGCGAGGTCTACTCGGGTCCACTGGCTGGGCTGATCTCGCGCTCCATCCCGGACATGACCGAGTCCTTCGAGCAGTTCGCAGACGGGCTGAAGGAAGCCGCCGAATCGGCCGGTTGATCGAGCGGCGTCATGGTCCCCGTGCGCCGATGTCCTATCTATGTAGGTACCTTGGGTCAGCGTCCAACTCAGCGCCGCCGCTGACTCATGTCTTTGGGCAGAAGGATGTCTCCTCGTGCACGCCCGGAACTGCTTGACATGTACAGCCCGCTTGACATATGGTATGTCAAGGTACCTGTACATGGGGACGGCGATGAGGAACCGGCTCGAGGAGCTCCGCACGGGGCGTGCCTGGACCCAGCAGGAAGTAGCGGACATGGTCAGCGTGTCGCGCCAGACGATCATCTCGCTGGAGAAGGGACGCTACAACCCGTCGATCCTCCTCGCCTTCCGGCTGGCCTGGCTGTTCGGGCTGCGCATCGAGGACGTGTTCCTCTACTCGGAAATGGAGGATCGGGATGCATGACGAGCAAGCGTGGATTCAAGGACGAGTGCGTCTTGGTTGGCTGCTGGTGGCGGTCGGTGCGGTGGTGCTGGTCGTCGCGACCGTCCTGGACGTGATGGACCTGGTGCCTGGATGGGACTTCCGTGTGCTGGGCGGCCTTGGGATCCTGGTGCTCGGGCTGGGTCTGGGCCTGGTCACCCGCTATCGGCCGGCCCTGCGCGATGACGCTGCTGCGAGAAGGTTCGTGGTCGAGGAACGCGACGAGCGCAGCGTGCAGATCCGGACCCGCGCGGGCAACCGTGCCTGGATCGTGTCGGCGGTGTTCGTCTGGATGGGCCTGATGTGGGTGTCGCTGGCCGGAAGCGGCAACTTGCCGGTTCTCGAAGGGGACCTGCTGTGGTGGTTCCTGGCCGCGGCATTCGTGGTGCCCTTCGTCGTCTACGCGGGTAGCCTCACCGTGGACGAACGGCGCTCCTGAAGGCCCTTGCCAGCGCCAACCGCCTCTTGTGGCACCGCCTGGGGGAGAAGACCCGCGAGAACCTTCGGAGTGAGCATGCCAGCGTGGTTCGCGGTCCGGACGCCGGAGGAAGGGCACGTCGCCACCTCCCGAGCACCCTTCGACCCAGAGACCGCCGACGCCTTGATCCGCGCGGCACGCCGTGTCAGCCGCCGTCCCTTCCGGCCGTCCGTGAGGGCCCACCACTCCGTCTACGTGGTGCTGCTGGAGTTCGCCCCTGGCGACTACGGGCTCTACGTCGGCAGCACCGGCCTGACTCCGGAGAAGCGGTTCCTGAACCACAAGGCGGGTCGAAAGGGATCGCGATGGGTGCGACGCTACGGGGTCGGCCTGCTCCCGGCCCCCTACCATCGCCTGAACCCGCTCGACTGGCCGCCTGTGAGTGAGGCGGAGGTCGCCCTTGCCGAGGCCCTGGCCTCGACAGGAGTCCGCGTGCAGCAGGCCTAGATGGGTGCCCGCAGTAATCTCTGTGCCGCTCAGCGCTGCGAGGTCCTGACCATCGCTGACGAGATGGGCGTCGGTGACGAGTTGCGTCGGATCGTCGTCCACAGCCGCGCCCTCGGGCTGGATCCGCGCCCCTACCGCAACTCCGTCATGGTGAGCCCACCGAACGACAGGCGGGCCTACCTATTCACCCTGTGGGCCCAAGCCCAGGGCGGTGGTTCGTTTCGGATCTGGTCGTCGGCATCGGCGTTCTCGCGCTTCTTCCCCCGCGTGAGTCTTGACGAGGCCCAGGCGGAACTCGGAGCGGTCGAGGGGCCGGCTCTCCTGCTTGTCGCCGATGTGGACAGGCTCCTGGCATCGGTCTGCCGTCTCATCCAGACGTCTGCGCCAGGGGATGACCCACCGGAGGTGACCCCACCAGAGGGCGACGATGGAGGCCCGGCGATCGTTCCAGCCGAGGTCGAGTGGCTGATCGAGTTGCGCTCATCTGCGACGACGGCCCCCCTCGTCAGACGTGTCGCGGAACAGGCCCTCCTGATGGACGGCGTCAGACTGCGTGTCGGTAGCGGCAAGGGTGAGCCGTGGTACTTCCAGATTCGGCATCCCCGGTTCTCGCAAGTCGTGGCCTACGGGCGTCCGCGACCAGATGAAGTGCACATCGAGTACCGTCTGCCGCCTGATTGGGAGACCTACGGGTTCGCGCAGCAACGTGACAACGTCTACGGCATCGTGTGCAGGGTCAGGGAAGCCACGGACGTGGACAATGCCCTACGGCTGCTTGGCGATGCGGTCGCGCGCCCCGAGGGGCCGACCGGCACTCGTCGGGCGTCCCCGTGGGACAAGGGATCCTTCTTCGCCGACATCGCAGCGAAGCGCGGAGAGGCCGAATCAGCCGTCGCCCGTCGTCTGTTCGACTGGGGTCAACGAGCGATGGCACGCATCGCGTGGAGTAAGGGACAACAGTACGGCTCATTCGCGCCGGTGCTCGACAAGGATGGCATCGCCCACTCCATCCTCATCGTCTACTCCACCGGCTACTTGCCGGTACCCGTGAATCAGCGCAGGATGCTCGTCCATGAGCCAGTCGAGCGTGGTGATGCGGGGCCATTACGATCAGGCCGGCCTGCTGGAGCGCATCCTTGCGGGGCTGAAGGCGCTGGGCAAGGACCTGGATTCCCTCACGCACGAGGACCTCGCGCCGGCGGACGAGTTTCACTCCCAGGGCCGCACCGCGACGCGTGCGCTGGCGGAACTCGCGCAGATTCCGGCTGGATCGCGCGTTCTGGATGTGGGCAGCGGCCTGGGCGGCCCGGCACGGTATCTTGCTGCCACTCGCAATTGCAACGTGACGGGCATCGATCTCACGCCGGAATTCTGCGCGGTAGCCAACGAGCTGTCGCGCCTGACCCGGCTGGCCGACCGTACCCGCTTCCAGGTCGGCGACGCGCTGGAGCTGCCGTTCGAGGACGCGCAATTCGACGTGGTGTGGACCATCCAGATGCAGATGAACGTCCAGGACAAGCGCCGCCTCTACGCCGGATTCGCACGCGTGCTGAAGCCCGGGGGGCTGTTCGTCTGCCAGGACATATGCGCCGGCAACGGCGCGCCGCTCGACCTTCCCGTCCCGTGGGCGAGCCTCCCCGAGCAGAGTCATCTGTCCGATTCAGAATCCCTGGGTGGCCTGGTGCGCGGCGCGGGACTGCGCGAGCGGGTATGGCGCGACATCACGCAGGAAGTCGTGGCCGCGCGCAAGGCCCAGCAGGCCCAGGCCCAGGCATCGGGCGGGGGCGGTCCCGGGGCGTTCCCGCCATTGGGTATGCACCTCGTGCTGGGAGATCAGGCTGCGGCCAAGATGAGCAATTCCGCGGGCAACACCGACGCCGGCCGCATCGTGTTCATTCAGGGTGTGTTCGACAAGTCCGGTTAGCCGCCGCACTGGCTATGACGCCTTGGGCAATAAAGGGGTGGCTCGGTGAGCCCGAGGTTGACACCGTGTGCCCACCCGGCAGGTTGACGTCTGCTCCGTCGCAGTCGAGCTTCTTCAGCTCGGGTTAACCCTCTCCGGTGTTTAGGGGGCCGGGGGCCGGACGGTGGCCGAACAGCGGGCAATGAGCAGCCCAGCGAGGCGGGCTCTCAACGTAGACCGTGTGGGCCTCCGTTCGCATCCGATGGCTCGGTTGTCACCCCCGACGGGGCGTAGCTGCGCAGCAATCTCCGCAGCAATCTCAGTGCCGCTTAGTGCCGCGTGGTGCCGCTCCATGCCTGTCATCCACGCTGAGGGATGGGGTGGCTAACGGGGCTTGAACCCGTAACCTTCGGAGCCACAATCCGATGCTCTGCCGATTGAGCTATAGCCACCATGCGTCGCGTGTCGACACACCACGACGACAGCGAGCGAAACGGAGTGTACCTGTTCGTGCCGGAAGTCGGCATGGCGGGGGTGCCCCGCCAACACCTACGCGGTGACCTCAAGGCTGAGGTCCAGGGCAAGCACGAACATGAGCACGATATCGGCGATGAGGGCGGTGGCGGCGGTCGATGGTGGTGATTGGCGGAGCCAGGGCGCGACGGCCACCCACGAGAGGAAGACCCCGATCTCCGCCCATCCAGCCCACCAGGGCTGTTTGAATGCGAGCCCCAGTGCCGCGAAGACGAATAGGGCCGTGGCGGCCAGGGCGACCAGGCCCAGGAACCTGCCGATGGCGCTGCGGACGGTCACCTTGCCCGGCAGCATCCAGGTGCCGTCGCCGACGCCGGTATGAACGGATGTCCAGGCAGCCAGGAACCAGATCAGGTGCAGGAGGCCATGCATCACCAGCAACAGCGCCAGCAGGATCCGGAACAGGTCCAACATCAGGCTCGCACCCGGTCCCGGAGCATCAGGCTGGCCGCGTCTGGCGACACCAAGCCTCCGGCTTCACCATCCCGATCATGAGTGTGCAGATGCGGCTCCTTCATCGGTCGAGTGCGCCTCCTGAGTGACTATCTCATGCTGAGGCGTGTCAACCGCTAGGCTGCGCGGATGCGCGTCCCCGACTTCCTCGTCCGCCAGTTCTACGTCGCCCGAAGCCTCCAGCATGATGGGGATGGCTTCTGCCTCCAGGCCCGCAACGGCATGGGCGACGGCACGCTCGTAGGCATCGGCCGCGTGGCGGTGGACGGGGCCCTCATCGATCCGACCGCCATCAGCGCCACCCGAATCGGCGAGGACACCATCTACCAGGCTGCCGACATCTCGCGCCTGAAGCCCGTCAAGTTCGGTCGTGGTGACGTCGTCACGTTCCACATCGCGGGCCATCGCCTGGCACCCGGCGAGCATCGCTTCGAGGTGGAGGTCATCGAGCTCAATGCGGGGTCACTGCAACTCGAGCTGAAGGACAGCATCCCGCTGCTCGATTAGGAACCCGCCACCGCCTCTATGAGCTCAAGCGTGGCCGCCACGACTTGCTCCTCCTGTGCCGCGCGCGAGATGGTCGCTTGGCCATCACCATCCTGATCGCCGTACCAGCCGAACTGCGCATGGTTGCCACCGTCGATCCGTACGAACCCGGCATCGGCCGGTAGCTGAGCCGCCGACGCCTCGATCTCATCGACCGTCGCCAGTCCATCCTCTGTGGCATAGATCGAGGTCACCAGGAGGTCGCTGTCGCTCAGGTCGGTGCCTGCGGGTGGATAGGCTGCCCACAGTGCCAGGCCATCGATCTCGTCGTTGCCCTGGCTGTACTGTGCGGCCATTGCGCCGCCGAGCGAGTGCCCGCCGATGACCCATCGGTCGATCTCAGGATGGGCCTCGATGATGGCATCGGCGGCGTTGGCATCGAGCACGGCGAGGCCGAACGGCATCGGGGCGATGACCCCGAGATAGCCAGCTTCGGCGATGGCGCGGACCGGTGGTGCGTAGGCTTGCGCTGGGACTCGGCCACCGGGGTAGAAGATGAAACCGGTATCGGAGGGTTCGGCAGGCGTGAAGGTGAGCCAATCGTCAGCATCGACCGAGACGGTCGGCGACGAGACCATGGCGGCCTCGGTCTCCGGCATGGGGTCGACCAGGTCACTCAGCCACAGGAAGCCGGCCGTGCCGACGACCAGCAGGAAGACCACGACGATGCTCGTGATCAAACGCCAGTGTCGTCTCATGGGTCAAGTCTACGGTGCCCACGGCCGATGGCATGTGGGTCCGCCCTGCTACCATCCGCGCGATGACCACAGCCCAACATGCCGGAAGCCTCGACCAGCCACGAGGCCTCACCCTCGGAGACGTCCTGCTGCCCGAGCGTCTCACTTCGCGGGCGCCCACGTGGGCGCGCGACGTGGCGCTCATCGCTGGTGGGGTGATCCTGCTGATTCTCGGCGCTCGTGTCGCCTTCGACCTGCCGGCCGTCAGCCTGGGGCGCTTGTATGTGCCTGAGAACCCATACGTGCCCATCACACTGCAGACGTTCGGCGTGCTCTTTACGAGTGCCGTCCTGGGCGCCCGCCGCGGCATCAGCGCGACGGCCATCTACCTGCTGATCGGCGCCATCGGGCTGCCGGTCTTCGCCTTCGAACGTTCGGGCCTGGAGATGTTCGCCGCAGTCGATTCGGGACACATCGTGCTCGGCTCGACCGGTGGCTACCTGCTCGGGTTCCTGGCCGCATCGGCCCTGGTCGGTGGACTGGCCCAGCGGGGCTGGGACCGTCGCCTGGGCGGCTCTCTCGGCGCCATGCTGCTCGGCACCCTGGTCATCTACGCTGCCGGCCTGGGCTGGTTGTCACTGGCGCTCGAGCGCAGCGTCCTCGACGTGCTGCCGTTCGGCCTGTACCCGTTCGTACCTGGTGACGTGCTGAAACTCTTGCTGGCGGCTGTCGCGCTGCCCCTGGGCTGGCGTCTGGCGGGACACCGTGCCTCCTGGCCACGGGGAGGCTCGACCGGACCCACCTGATGGCTGCCATCTTCAGCCAGGCGCTGACCAAGACCTATCGAAGCCGCAGGACGCCGTTCCACCGAGACACTGCGGTGCGGGCGTTGTCCGATCTGTCCCTCGAGGTCCACGAGGGCGAAGTCTTTGGGTTCCTGGGTCCCAACGGCGCCGGCAAGTCCACCACTATCCGGCTGTTGCTGGGGTTCTTGCACGCTACCTCGGGGCGAGCTCAGGTCCTCGGACATGACATCGCGTCTGAAAGCGAGGAGATCCGTCGCCGCACCGGCTACCTGCCCGGCGGCATCGCCTTCTACGATTCCATGACCGGCGCCGAGCAGCTGCGCTACCTGGCCGCGCTTGACGGGCAGCCGGCGCGGCTGCGCGATGAGCTCATCGAGCGCATGGAGTTGAGTCAGCGTGATCTGGGTCGGCAGATCCGTGACTACTCACGCGGCATGCGCCAGAAGATCGGCATCGTGCAGGCGTTCCAGAACGACCCGGAGCTGGCCATCCTCGATGAGCCCACCGAGGGGCTGGACCCGCTGATGCAACGCTCGTTCTACGACATCGTCGGCGATCGCAAGCGCGACGGACGCACCATCTTCTTCTCTTCACACATCCTGAGCGAGGTGGAGCGTGTGTGCGACCGTGTGGCCATCGTGCGCGCGGGTGAGCTGGTGGCGCTCACCGACGTAGCCGGGTTGCTCAGCCGCCGCCGTCGCCGCGTCGAGATCCGCTTCAGCGGGCAAGCGCCCACCCTCGATCGAGTGTCGGGCATCAGCGAGGTCCAGCTTCGGGACGATGTCCTGGCCTGCCAGCTTGAGGGAGACCCGGGGCCATTGCTGGCGGCCTTGCAAGGCGTTGCCATCAGCGATCTGCTCATCGAGCCGGCGCGCCTGGAAGAAGCCTTCATGGAGTATTACGCCGCCGACGCCGATGTCGGTACCCGGGCCGAATCGAGTTTAGGGACGTGAACCTCGCGCTCTTTCGTCGCACCCTGGCGGCAAATGCGGTGCGCGTGGTCGTCATCGCCCTGGGGTTGATGCTGATGGGCATCATCATGCCGCTGATGTACGCCACGTTCGGCAAGGACCTCGACAGCTTCGTCCAGACGGTTCCGCTGTTCGCGCAGTTCTCCAATTTCGGCGGCGGTGACTTGTTCACGCTCACTGGCATGGTTGCCATGGGGTTTGCGCACCCCTTCACACTGCTGTTGATGGGCATCATGGCCGTGGCATTCCCGGCCCTCGCCATCGCCGGTGAACGCGAGAAGGGAACGCTGGAGGTGACGTTGTCACGTCCCATCTCGCGCCATGGCCTGTACGCCACCCTGTTCGTGGCTGGCGTGCTCTTCATCATGGCGTTGGCGGCGGTGCTGGTGGCCACCACCAGCCTCAGCATCTTGGTGGTGGGAGTCGGGGATGCGGTAAGCCTCGCGAGCTTCGCCCAGCTCTGGGTCGCGGACGTCCTGCTCTTCGTAGCCATCATGTCCCTGGCGTTCGCGGCATCGGTCGAATCCGATCGGGCAGGACCGGCCATCGGTATCCCGGCGGTCTTCGTCCTGCTCAACTACCTGGCCTTCGCCATCGGGTCCATCTGGCCCGACGCGAGCTGGCTCCAGGACTACTCGATGTTCAACCTGTTGAAGGCGAAGAATGTCCTCGATGGCGGTCTGGCCCCTGGAGACATCGCCGTGATGGTGCTGTTTGCGAGCGTCTTCATCGGCCTCGCCTGGTATCGCTTTCCCAGGCGAGACCTGCCGGCTCCAGCCTGAGCACCGTACGGCGACGCCTTTCAGTAGACTACAGGCGTCATGCGCATCAATCGGAGCCTCCTGAACTGGGGTGTCTTCCTCATCGCGCTCGGCGGCATCCCGTTGGCCGTGGACCGAGGCTGGCTCGCCTCGGACATCGCCCGTGAGCTCGGCCAGCTGTGGCCACTGATCCTGGTCGGGATCGGCTTGGGTCTGATCTTGCGCTGGACGCCGTTAGCCTGGTTCGGTGGCGCGCTCGTGGCGGCCACCTTCGGCATCCTCATCGGTGCGGCCGTGGTGGCACTCCCGGACGATGACATCGACGACCTGCAGGGCGTCATCCCCGCAGTGGTCGTCGGTACCTGCGGGGCCGACGATGCGGGGCCGGCCAGCACCACGCAGGGGAGTGTCGCCAACCCTGACGCGTTCGAGCTATACATCTCGCTCGCCTGCGGGGAACTGGCGATCACGCGCGCCGCGGAGGCGAGCTGGGGGCTGCAGGCTGCCCACGCACTCGACGATGCACCGTCGATCCGCGAGCGCGACCTTGATGGCGCGACATCCTATCTTGGTGTGGTCCAGGATGGCAGCGGGGATCTCCCGTTCCTGGGACGCCAGCAGCCGAGCGACTGGAGCGTCCAGGTGCCGGCGTCGGCGGCGCTGATCGTGGCCGCCACCCTTGATGGCGTCAAGGCTGACCTCCGACTCGGCGCGGGCCCGCTGACTCGTGTCAGGGGAACGCTCAACGCCTCGGTCGCGACGGTCGACCTGGCGGATGCGCTCACACCGAGTCAGGCCGATGTGGAGTTATCGCTCAACGCCTCCAAGGGTCGGCTGATCTTGCCTGATGGGTTGCTGCGAGGAGATGTCACCCTGAATGCTTCCTCGCTCACGGTCTGCATCCCTGCCGGCGCTCCACTCCAGGTCCAGCTGGATGCGGCCGGCTCCAGCGACGACCTCGCGAGCAGCGGCCTCCAGGAGACCAGTCCCGGGCGGTGGGACTTGCCAGACGCCGCTGTAGCCGGGGAGGGTATCGTCCTGGCCATCGACAGCAACCTCTCCTCCCTTTCGGTCGAGCGCCCGGAGACCTGCTCATGAGTTACGACAGGGGCAGCATGCCGCCGCAGGATCCGTACCACGGCCATGGCGCCGCCGATCCGTACGCGCAGGCGCCGCAGCCCAGCGACCCGTACTTCGGCGGAGGCGGTGACCCCTACGGGCAGCCTCCAGATTCGAACCTTGCCCAGCAGCAGGCCGCTTGGTATGCCCAGCAGCAAGCTTGGTATGCCCAGCAGCAAGCGGCCGGGACACGACCGCCGGCCGATGCTCGACGCGGCCGAGGTGGTGCCGGTGCGGCCATCATCGGGCTGGTCCTCGTGCTGCTTGGGGTCTGGATCCTCTTCGGCGACCAGATCGCTCTCGATCTCGACCTTGGCCAGGTTTGGCCGATGGTTGCGGTCGCGCTCGGTGTCGTCATGGTCATCGCCTCTCTCATCCCGCCCCGCCGCCGCTGAGGGCAGCCGCTCCGACATCGTCGGGCGCGGCGTGTGGGGGGCGGCACTCGTGGCGCGGCACATGTGGGGCGCACCTGTGGGGATACGCAGTCCTGCGTGTTGACCGTAGGCACCGTCCCGCGGTGGCATGGCTTGGGCCGCCATGAGCGGTCACCATGAGAGGAGGGTGCGATGGATGCGTTGCTGAGCTGGTTCGACCTGAATGGAGCTCTCGCCCCGATCGGGCCGGCCTCCGGGGCGGAGATGCCACTCCTGCAGCAGGTGCTGCTGTACGGCGTGGTGGTGCTGGGCGTGCTGCTATCGGAAGCCGTGGCCATGGCGCGGAGCGGGTCGCCCATCACCATCGAGCTGAACCGGGCCTGGGTGGCACTGGCCTGCCTGATCGCGCTGGTGGTGTTTCCAGCCGTCTGGCGAGAGATCGGCGCCATGGCGGAGGCGAGCCTGCTGGTACAGATGGGGCTGGCCGCACAGGGCGGCGTCTTCTGGGGCGTGCTCCTGGCTGGTGCCGAGAAGCGCACCAAGAGCGACTCGCGATCGATCGCCGAACCAGCATCCGCGGCGCGCTGACGCTAGCCTTTGGTGGACCAGACCACGCACGAGGAGCGCGAGCATGAGCCCACTGGCCGCCATCTATCATCCCGGCGGTTCCGATCCCAACGGCTATCCCGTCAGCGTCATCGACCTCGTCAGCAGTTGGTCGGATGTCACGGGCACGGTCACCCAAGCCGTGTGTGTCACCACCGACGGCAGCATCCATACCTTCGATGCCGATCGTGTGCAGATCGTCGACCGCGCCGTGGCTGCGGCCATCGTCGCCGCCACTGAAGCCAATGCGCTGCAGCGCGGCCAGGCGGGGACGGTGCCGCCCCGCCGGTAGGGTCAGTGCGTAACCGGACTCGTCACCACCAGAGCGCACCATGCCACACCGTCGTGCGGAAACGCGGGCGAAGCGGTCGCGGACTTCCGGGTCATGGCTTGCGGCCGGCTCACGAGCGACCCTTTCCGTCATGAAATCGCTATCGATGTCCCAGCGGCGTTGCGGCCGTATCGCCGTGATCGGTCTCACCTTGTCACTTGTGGCGGGCTCGTTCGCGTCGGCCGCTGAGGCCTCCATCACGAAGCCGTTCAAGCCGTCGAGCACGGTGCAGTTGGCGCCGGGGATCCAGTACGAAGTCGGCACAATGACGACGACCGGTGGTCTCCGTCAGTCGGTACGCGTGGCGACCGTGGAGCCGCTCCTGGACGGTGTGCAGCTGATGTCCGTCCTCTCGAACGACCGCGTCGTCAAGCGTGACGTCGTGAGCAAGATGGCCATCCGCAAGAGCCGGCCCGGTCGGCTGGCCATGGTCGCGACCAACGGCGACATGTCGACTCGCGATCGCGTCGATGCCTACGCCGCACCACAATCGATGGCCGTCTCAGGCGGAGAGCTGCTGCTGGCACAGGCCTGCACGCGGCCGACCCTCGGCATCGACGCCGATGGCAGCGCCCGCATCGGGGATGTCCGTACGCACGTCTGGGTGCGAATTCCCGGAAAACAGGTCGAGAAGCAGATCCATCGGGTCAACACGCATCGTGATGATGGCAAGGTGGTGCTCTTCACCAAGCGCTTCGCGTCGAGCACCCGCACCAAAGCGGGCGGCATCGAGGTCGTGCTGGAGCTGGAGGACATCGTCCGCCCCAACGACACCCAGCAGACGAAGGTGATCGCTGTTCGGCGGGGTGCTGGAAACACCAAGCTCCGAGCTGGTCAGGCGGTCCTCTCGGTGAAGAACCCCGCCGCGAAGTGGGTGTACCAATTGCGAGTCGGCCAGCACATGGACCTCATGACGAGCGTGGTGCGCAAGGTCGATGAACGCTGTGGTGGAACCATCGAGGCGGCCGGAGGTTGGTCCGACATCACCGAGGCGGTGGGCGGCAACCAGTTCACCGCGCGAGACGGCAAGGTAGCCGCGCCATCGCGGGCGCAGTATCCCCCGAGCGTGCAGCGGCACCCCAGGACCGGCGTCGGGGTCACCGCTGATGGCCGCGTCCTGATGATCACCGTTGACGGCCGGTCCGGCTATAGCGTCGGCGTGACGCTCGCCGAGATGGGACAGTTGATGACTTCGCTTGGAGCCAGGCAGTCGTTCAACCTCGATGGCGGCGGCTCCACCGTCATGGCACGACGGAACCTCAAGAGCGGTGAGTTCGTGGTAGCCAATCGGCCGTCCGATGGGCGCCAACGCCCGGCCACGCAGGCACTGGTGGCGTTCCAGGTCGACGCTGCCCGATAGGTCGACGCCGCGCGGTGCCGGGATCCGCCAGGAGCTGGGGTCGGGCCTGGCTCCTCAGGCGGACGACGCCACGTCCTGTCGCTCGACCCGTCGGGAACGCACCAGCGCGACGTAGCCGATCGCGACGGCCACGATGACAGCGCCCGCCAGCGCCACGCCGACCACCAGCACTGGCTCCTGCTTCGCCGCGATACCTACGTAGGCCCAGACGATGACGAGCGCGTAGGCCCAGTCGAACTCGCGCAGCAGCATGATGACGGCGATGGCGACACCCGTGGCCAGGATGATCACCGCCCATAGCTCCTCGCCCAGTGGCGCGCCACGATAGCCCGCGCGGTACGGCATCTGGGAGATGTTGGCGATGGTGGCCACGGTGATCCAGCCGAGGTAGACCGAGAAAGGTAGGGCCACGACCCAGCGACCAATTCCACCGGACTGGCGGCTCGGCCGAAGCGCCCGTGGATGGCGATGAGGGTGGCCAGGAGCCCGAGCATGACTGGCACCGTCAGCACGAATACCTCGAAGTACCAGAGGAAGATCCAGATCGTGTTGAGGATGCCCGCGACCACCGGCAAGTAGCCGATCGAGCGGAGGACGGGGTCGGTGCGCTTGCTGGGCATCGCTGCAGGTCCTTGTCCATCGAGTCTCCCTCCCAAGTCGCAATCGGAGTGCTGATGGTCTCATCCTCTCCATGTCGCATACGTGACCTGGCCATCTCCGAGGCTCACATCCGCATGGCAGCTCAACGATGCGATACTTGCGGTCGCGCGCCCGTAGCTCAGTGGATCAGAGCATCTGACTTCGGATCAGAGGGTCGGGGGTTCGAAATCCCTCCGGGCGCGCCATTGTCATGAGTCGCGACATAGGTGACACATGAGTCGGGACATCGGTGACAGCCGAAGTCCTGGCCCTGACGTCATCGAGTCGCTTGGGACCCCGGCCATCGGCCGGGGTCTCGTCGTTGGTTGCGCCAGTAGCCGCGGCCAGGCTCGATCAGGTGGCTCGAGAGGACCTCACCGGTGCCGAGGTCGACGACGGTCACCTCGCGCTCATCGATGATGGCGAGGACGCGACGCCGGGCATGGGCAGCCCCGATCTTGAGGTGGTGCAGGCGGCCGGCCCGGCGCAGGGTGATGGCGCCCTTCTTGTCGGCGACGTCGTAGCGCAGGCGGAGGTGGCCCCGGGCGCGAGGACCAGCCGGCAGCGCCTTGGGCGTCGCTCGGTAGGCCTCGCCCGGGGTGCGGCGCCCGATGGCCCGGTGCGGCCGCTCCTCGTCGTAGGCGAGGCGGAAGGCGTCGAGCTGGCCCTGCAGCTCCTCGATGGTCCGCGCTGTCGGTCGCTGCCCGAGCCAGCGCTTGAGGGTCTGGTGGAAGCGCTCGATCTTGCCCTGGGTCTGGGGATGCCCGGGCGCCCCGTTCTTCTGGCGGATGCCGAGCCAGGCGAGCAGGTGCTCGAAGGCGTTGCGCCCGCCGGTGAAGCGCGAGGTGTAGATCGCGCCGTTGTCGGTGAGCGTGGCCGCGGGCCAGCCGTACTCCTCGCCAGCCGCGCAGAACGTGGCCACCACGTCGTCGCCGTCGACCCGACCGAAGGCCGTGGCTCCGAGCAGGTAGCGGGAGTGGTCGTCGAGCCACGAGCAGATCTCGACCTCGGTCCCGTCCGCAAGGCGCCAGTGGGTCATGTCGGACTGCCAGACCTCGTTGGGCGCCGCGGCCTCGAAGCGGATCCACGAGCTGCGTGGGCGCTTGTGCGGCTGCGGCGTGACCAGGCCCGCGGCACCGAGGATGCGCCGGACCGTCGAGGTCGATGGTGCGCGCAGGCCCTCGCGCTCGAGATGCCAGGCGATCGTCACCGGCCCGGCGTCGAGGCCCTGCGCCGCGAGCTCGGTGCGCAGCGCGACGATGCGCTCACGCACCGCCTCGGGCGTCCGGCCGGGGTTGCTGCGTGGCCGCCTCGAGCGCGGCTCGACCGCTTCGAGACCGCCCTCGCGGTACCGGCGCAGGAGCCGGTGCAGGTGTCCCCGGCTGAGGCCGACCTCGGCTGCGGCGGCGGTGACGGACGACTGGTTCGTGACGACCTTGAGGACGGCCACCCGGTGCTTCGACATGCATCGGACTGTCACGCATGTCCCGACGCACCTGTCACCTATCAGTTGTCACCTATGTCCTGGACTCAGACACCTCCGGGCGCGCCAGCATCACCCGGCTGTGTCCGAGGAACGCCCTGGGGAGATGTCCCCATCGAGACGGGCGGTCTCGGTCTCGACGGGATCTGCGGGTTCGGCAACGCTGTGCCGACTGGCGATGGCGCCGATGAGATCAGGGCAGGCGATCGAACGCCTGGAGCCCAAAACTGCTGTTCCTCTGTCTTGTGCGCCCGTGTGCTGATACAGTCCATCGATGCCGGCATCGACCGCCCTGACTGAGACCTTCCGATCGCTCCACCGGGCGGGCTGTTTCGTGATGCCGAACCCGTGGGACGTCGGCAGTGCCCGCTTGCTGGCCGGCCTCGGGTTCAAGGCGTTGGCGACCACGAGTGCCGGCTTTGCCTGGACACTGGGCAAGTCAGACGGTCGAGTCAGCCTCGATGAGGCGCTCGCGCACCTGCGGGTGGTCGTGGCAGCGGTCGACGTGCCCGTCAATGCCGACTTCCAGGGCGGGTTCGCGACGGCGCCCGATGACGTCGCCACGAACGTGGCACACGCCGTCAAGACCGGCATCGCGGGACTGTCGATCGAGGATTCGAGCGGCGAACCGACGGAGCCGCTGTTCGACTTCGACCTGTCGGTCGCTCGCGTCCGTGCCGCGCGACAGGCGATCGATGACCACGGCGGGCAGGTGTTACTCACGGCTCGATCGGAAGGATTCGTCGTCGGACGCCCCGATCTGGTCGACACGATCCGTCGACTGCGTGCCTATGCGGACGTGGGTGCCGACTGTCTCTACGCGCCGCGCCTCGGGACTTTGGATGAGATCGTGGCCGTGGTCGGTGCGGTCGCCCCAAAGCCGGTCAATGTCCTCGTGGGCAGCGACTTCACGACCCTGGCTGTCCTGGCCGATCTTGGAGTCCGGCGGATAAGCGTCGGCGGGGGACTCGCCCGGGTTGCCTGGGGCGCCTTCCTCCAGGCGGCCAGCGAGATCGCTGAGGAGGGCACGTTTGCCGGACTGACGCGCGGTATCCCGTTCGACCAGATCGACGGCGCCTTCACCCCGGTTGTCGACCCCGAGGCCTGACCGCGAATCGCATCTGCGGCCGCTCATCGGCGGTCTGAGGGTCTCAAAGGCTCCATCAGGAAGGTTGGTCTGTGTGCTCGATGCCCTCCGGGTGCGCCAGCACCTCCCCCTCGAGGTGTAAGGTCGGTGGAGCCGCTGTGGGCGGTCATCCAGGTAGGGGCGCCACCCGACCCTGATCTGCCAGCGACTGTGAGTCATGAGAACGAACCTCGATTGCATCCCCTGCTTCATGCGCCAGACCATCGACGCTGGTCGGCTGGCATCCTCGGACCCCGAGCTGCATGAGCAGGTGCTGCGCGAGATGCTGCGATGGACCTCCACAGCGGACCTGAAGACTTCGCCGCCCGTGCTGGGGCAGCGCCTGCATCGTCGCCTTCGCGAGGTGACCGGCGTCGCTGACGCCTACCGCGAGGCCAAGGACCGGCACAATCGGCTGGCCCTCGCGCTGCTACCTGAGTTGCGGGCACGGGTGGCCGCGGCCGCGGACCCCTTCGACCTGGCGGTGCGGTTGGCCATCGCGGGTAACGTCATCGACCTCGGTGTCAGCGGGCGCGTCAGCGAGGACGAAGTCCACGTCGCCATCGAGCGCGCGCTTTCGGAACCCGTCTGCGGACCGCTCGATGACCTGCGCGAAGCGGCCGCCCAAGCGCGGGATATCCTGTACCTGGCGGACAACTGCGGTGAGATCGTGTTCGACCGCCTGCTCATCGAACAGCTGCCCACCGAGCGCGTCACGGTCGCGGTCCGCGGCGCACCCATCCTCAACGACGCGACACTGGAGGATGCCCGTACGGTCGGTCTGACCGACCTCGTGGAGGTCATGGACAATGGATCAGACGCTCCAGGCACGCTGCTGACCGATTGCAGTCCGGCCTTCCGGCGCCGCTTCGACCAGGCGGACCTGGTCATCGCCAAGGGCCAGGGCAACTATGAGACGCTCGATGACGCACCGCGGCCGGTCTTCATCCTGTTCAAGGTGAAGTGCCCGGTCGTGGCGGCCCACGTGGGTCAGCCGGAGGGAACGCACATGGTCAGTCGTTCGGTCGCTTCGGCCGACTGACGTCGGTCAACGAGACATCCGCTTGCCGCGCGGCGACCGCGACGACCGGCTGCATGGTGATATCGGCCAGCCGGGGGTCCTCGGCGCGCAACCGCTGCTCCAGTTCGGCGACGACCTGGGCCAGGCGATCGCCCTCAGGCGAGGCGAACCGCACTCGGAGCGTGATCATGACGTGTTCCGGACCGAGGTGCATGCTGCGGATGTCCTCGACCGAGACCACGTCCTCGTCCGCCTCGGCGATGCGCTTCAGGCGCTCGATCAACTCCACGTCGGCCCGTTCACCGATCAGCAGACCCCGGGACTCGGAGGCCAGGAAGAGCGCGACCCCCACGAGGATGGAACCGATGATGAGCGAGGCGACGCCATCGATCCAGGGTGCTTCAAGGGAATGCGCCAGGTAGATGCCCACGGCCGCGACAACCAGGCCCGCCAGTGCCGCGGAGTCTTCCAGCAACACGGTGATGACCGACGGATCCTTGGATGTGCGCACGCTGTCGACGAAGCCTTCGTCCGGCTGCAACTGGCCCGATACCTCTCGTGCAGCGACGAACCAGGAGCTGCCCTCGAGCACGAAGGCCACCGCCAGGACGATGTAGTTGATCAGCGGATCCTCAAGCGGGGTCGGGTCGAGGATGTGCGTGATGCCCTCGTAGATGGACACCCCACCGCCGACGCCGAAGATGAGGATGGCCACGATGAGGCTCCAGAAGTAGAGTTCCTTGCCGTGGCCGAACGGGTGCTCTTCGTCGGGCGGGCGTTTCGCGCGGCCGAGGCCCAGGAGCAGGAGGCCCTGGTTGCCGGTATCGACCAGCGAATGGACCCCCTCGGAGATCATGGCTGAGCTGCCGGTCAGCGCCGCGGCCATGAACTTGGCGATGGCGATACCGAGGTTGGCGGCGATGGCCGCGTAGATGACGATGGGCCGCTCCTGGCCCGACTCGGTAGCGACGCGGTCCTGCATAGGGCGGAGCATGTCATACCCGAGGCCGCAGAAGCAGACCGCAGAGCGGGGTCAGTGAGGCGCTGGCTCCACTTCACGGATCGAGCGGCTATCATTGGCGCTCACCTCGACGGGCGCCTCCGGTCCGCGCCCTGGTTCCTTGACACGACCATCCCCCGAGTCATCACGCCCTGACCGGCCCTCGCCATGATGCGAGACGGGCTCTGTCAGGAGTTACCTTGACTTTCTCTACCCTTGGCCTGGGGGCCGATTCCCTCCGCGCCGTGGCCGATCAGGGCTACACGGAGCCCACGCCGGTCCAGGTGCAAGCCATTCCCATCATCCTGGCCGGCCGCGATCTGTTGGCTGGTGCCCAGACGGGGACCGGCAAGACCGCGGCCTTCGTCCTGCCGATGCTCGATGGCCTTCGCGCCCGCCGAGAGTCTGGCCATCGCAAGATCCGCGCCCTGGTCGTCGTCCCCACGCGCGAATTGGCACTGCAAGTCGAGGCCAGTGTGCGCGCCTATGGCGGCCGCAGCCCCATCCGTTCGGTGGCCATCTACGGCGGTGTGCGCATGGACCGGCAGGTCCGGTCGCTGCGCCAGTGGCCGGAGATCGTGGTGGCGACCCCCGGCCGTCTGCTCGACCACGTTCGCCAGGGGACCATCGATCTCAGCACCGTCGAGGTGCTCGTCCTCGATGAGGCCGACCGCATGCTCGACATGGGCTTCATCCATGACATCAAGCGCATCCTCGAGCTGCTGCCCAAGGAACGGCAGACGTTGCTGTTCAGTGCCACGTTCTCGCCGACCATCCGCCGCTTGGCTGACGATCTGCTGCGCGATCCGGCTTCGGTGGATGTGGCGCCACGCAATGCCACGCCGACACCCATCCGGCAGCTGATCCACCCCGTCGACAAAGCGCGCAAGCGCCACTTGTTGGCGCACATGGTGCGTCGAGACGGGGTGGGCCAAGTGCTGGTCTTCACCCGGACCAAGCACGGTGCCAACCGACTAGCGGAGCAGCTTGGCCAGGATGGCATCCGCGCCACGGCCATCCACGGCAACAAGAGCCAGTCGCAGCGGGTGCGCGCCCTGGCCGCCTTCAAGAAGGGCGAGGCACAGGTGCTGGTGGCCACGGATATCGCGGCACGTGGGCTCGATATCGAGGCGTTGCCACACGTGGTCAACTACGAGTTGCCGATGGTGCCTGAGGACTATGTCCATCGCATCGGTCGCACGGGTCGCGCTGGCCAGGAGGGGACCGCGACGTCACTGGTATCGAGCGACGAGCGCGAGATGATGGCCGCCATCGAGAAGCTCCTGAAGCGGTCGATCACTTCCGAGGTGGTGGCTGGCTTCGAACCTAGTGCTGCCTATCGACCTGAGCCCATCGTGACTACCCGACCGCAGCACGGCCGGAGCCGACCGCGGGGCGGTCAAGGTTCGCCGCGGAACCAGGGTCACGGTGCGCCATGGAACCAGCATCAGGGTGCGCCAAGGAACCAGAGTCAGGGCGCGCCATGGAACCCGAGCCAGGGTTCGTCGCACCAGGAATCGTCGCACCAGCAGCTACCCGGCGAGCGTCTTTCCGGGGCTCGACCGCCGCAGACCACGGCTCGACCGCTGCAGGCCACGGGTCGACCGTCGCAGGCCACGAAGCGGCGATGGGCGAAGCCGACCGATCGCCAGCGTCAGGCGCAGTCGGGACGTAGCCCCAGCCCGCGCAGCTGACCCAGCCGCGCTCCTCGTGGCCAGCGCCACGAAGGCCCAGCCGATGTAGGCTCTGGCGCTGGACCAGCACCACATGAGGATGCACGTGACCATCTACAGTGACTACACCGCCGAGCAGCAACAAGTGCTGCGCGCCAGCTTGGAGGCGGCCGCCGTGGCCGTGTCTGCAGCCAGTCCTGGTCGTAGTGAAGAGACGGTCAGTGAGGGCTTCGCGGCCGCCGAGTACATCCTCGGCAGCCAGGCCGCCCACGTGGACAGCCCCCTGATCACGTCGATGCTTGTGGAGTTGGAGGCGCGGGTCAAGAGCGAGTCGGCATTCCCCGACTACGTGGCCGAGGCGTCCAAGCCAGGAGCCCGCACCTGGGCACTCGAGACGCTGCGCACGGTCGTGACGCTCCTCGACACTACCGCCACACCGGATGAAGCCGCCCACTACAAGGGTTGGTTGCTCCAGATAGCCACGGTCACAGCCAGTGCGGGCAAAGAGGACCAAGGCTTCATGGGCAGGGGCGGTGTGATGATCAATGACACCGAACGTGCGGAGCTCCGTGAGATTGCCGCCATCCTCGGCATCGAGGCGTAGTCGGCGGAGTCGGGCGAGAAGTGGTCCTCCCGGAGAACTGGTCCGACCGACCCGACCGCGGGGGACGAACGGCCCGAGGTGGTCGGCATCGGCCCTGATACCCTCGATGCCGACAACACCATGAACGCGGCGTGGGTGGGCCTCGGCAGCGGGGTCCAGGGGAGCCGCCGCGGCTCACCCCGTCGCTGGTTCAAGGAGACCGCTATCCCGATGGTCCACGTCCGTTCTCGCATCTTGCTTCGTGCCATCATGGCAGTCTCGCTGTGCGCGGCTGTCATGACAGGCCCCACGTTCGCCCAGGATGCCTCCAACCCACCGGTGACCCCCGTGGTAGGCCATGTGGCGCTGTATACCTCGGTCACGCAAGACACCATCGATGCGGTCCTGGCTGCCCTGTCCGAGGTCCATCCCGAACTGGACGTCGAGGTCTTCCGCGCACCGACCGGCGAGCTGGACGCGCGCATCGCGACCGAGCAGCGCATCGGCGGGGTAGGGGCAGACATGCTGTGGTTGACCGACCCGCTGTCGGTCCAGCAGTACCAGGCTGATGGCCTGCTGGCACCGCTGGCGCCTGAGGTGGCAGCGGCCGTGCCAGCAGCGTATCGCGGTGACACGTTCGTGGGCACCCGCCTGCTCAACCTGGTGCTCGTAGCCGGGCAGGACGTAGGCCCGCGGCCGGTGTCATGGGCTGACCTGGCTGACCCCGCGTATGCAGGGCGCGCCGCCATCCCTGACCCCGGCTTCGCTGGTTCAGGCCTGGCGGCGCTGGGCTACCTTGCCACGGCAGATGGCTACGGCATGGACTTCTACCAGATCTTGAAGGACAACGGGACGGTCGTGGTGGCATCACCAGTGGACGTGCTCACCGGCGTGGCTGAAGGCAACTACGACATCGGCATCACGCTCGACAAGCTGGCCCGCGACGCCATGGAGAAGGGCTCGCCCATCGAGATGGTTTGGCCGGAGCCGGGCGCCATCACGGTGTTCAGCCCGGCTGCCGTGGTGGCGTCGAGTGACAACCTGGTGGCAGCACAGGCACTCCAGGCATTCCTCGTCTCGCCGCAAGGGCAGACGGCGATCGCCAGCACTGGCTGGCAGCCAGTCCGGGAAGACGTCGCCTGGCCCGCTGCAGGCCCGGTCGTCTCGCCCGACTGGAGTGCGCTCTACGGCAACCAGCAACGACTGCTGGAGGAGTACGACGCCATCTTCGGTGGCTGACCGCGACGTCCTCGCGTGGACCCGTCGGCTGCTGCCGCCCGCAGCACTGGCCATCGCGGCCGGCCTGCTGGTGGTCTTGCCGTTGACGGTCCTCGCGCGCACCGCGCTCGAGCAGGGACTGGATGTGTTGCTCGACGCCGTGGCCGCGACCTCGCCAGCCATCTTCGCGTCCGTCTGGACGAGCCTGGCCGCGAGCGCGCTGGCGCTGCTCATCGGCACGGGGGTCGCGGTGCTCACCGAGCGCACCGACGTGCCCGGACGGCGGGGGTTGCGCCTGGCCATGTTGCTGGCGTTCATCGTGCCCGGTTACGTGGCCGCCATCGGCTGGCTCAGTGCCTACGGTCCCGGTGGGCTCCTCGATGACACGCTGGGGCTGGCTTTCCCGGTGCTCCTGGGGCCGCTCGGTGTGGTCGTGGTGATGGGCGTGGAGGCGTCGCCGATCGTCTATCTCATCGTGGTCGCTGGACTCGCGACACGCGCCGAACCTGACCTTGAGCGTGCCGCTCGCGCCTCGGGTGCCGGCCCGACCGAGACGTTCCGAACCATCACCCTGCCGCTACTTCGGCCGGTCATCGCGGGCGCGGGGGCGATCGCCTTCGTGCTGAGCGTCACCTCCTTCGGTGTGCCGGCGGTGCTGGGGATGCCGGCTGGTTTCAGCACCATGACCACCAGCATCTACCGCGACCTCGCCTTCTCGTCGGACCCGGAGTCATTCGCCAGCGGTGTGGGTCTGGCCGTCGTGCTCGCGGTGGGTGCGGCTCTGTTGATCGTCCTCGCGGATCGGCTCATGGAAAGGCGCCGCACGGAGCGTTCGGGAGCGTTCAGTGGGCCGAACGGTGCCATCGGGATGACACCACGAGGCGTATCGGAGCACGGTGCTGCTGGCTCGCCTCGGCGGGGGCGGGCTCTCGCGGCCGGCGCTTTGGCCTGGCTACTGGTGACGCTGGTGGTGATCCTTCCGCTCGTTGGCCTATTGGTCACGGCCCTGGCGCGAGCCCCGGGGTTGGCGCCGCTGCCATCCAACTGGACGCTGGACAACTTCCGAGAGGTCACGAACGCGCGCACCTGGGAGGCGCTCGCCAACAGCGTCGTGCTGGCGACTGGTGCCGCCCTCGGGGTCATCGTCCTGGCCGGGTTGGCGGTGCTGGCACGACGGGGCCACGGCTCCGGCCTCACCGGAGGGCTGCTGGGTCTCACCTTCGCGCTGCCGGGATCGACGTTGGCGGTGGCAGTCCTGCTGGCCTATGGCGCCGCGTTGCGCGACACGCTGGTCATCATCCTCATCGCCTACCTGGCCAAGTTCTGGGCCCTCGGCTATCGCCCGCTGGCGTCCGGATTGGACGCGATCCCAGCTGATTCGTATCGCGCCGCTCGGGTGTCAGGTGCGGGGGCGTGGGTCACGGCGCGCACCATCATGCTGCCGCTGCTGCAGCCGATGATCGTGGCTGGTGGCCTCATCGTGTTCATGTTCGGCATCCACGAGGTCACCATGTCCAGCCTGCTGTATGGACCCGGATCGTCCACCCTGGCGGTGGTGGTCCTGAACCTGCAGCAGTACGGTGACAACGGCCTGACGGCCGCGCTGGCGTTGATCTTGGCGGTCATCGTGGCCGTCGCGAGTCTGCCCCTGCTGGGTCGCATTGGTGTTCTGGGGCGCGTAGGGTGGAGACGGTGACAGACCCAGCCACCCCGACGACACTGACTCGGGCGGTGAGCGTGCGCGGAGCGGTCGTCAACTATGGTGACGCGGCCGTCGTTCGTGGCGTCGACCTGGAAGTCGCGCGCGGTGAGACCGTGGCGCTGTTGGGCCCATCAGGTTCGGGCAAGACGACGCTGCTCTACGCCATCGCCGGCTTCCTGCCGCTGGCCGATGGCGAGATCTTCCTCGATGGTCGACTGGCCAGCTCGCCCACGTCAAGCACGGCGCCCGAGCAGCGGCCCATCGCGATGGTCTTCCAGCACTACGGGCTTTGGCCGCACCTCGATGCCATCGACACGGTGGCCTACCCGCTTCGACGGGCGGGGCGCACCCGCAGCGCCGCTCGCGCCGAAGCCGCGGAGTTGCTCGACCAATTGCACATCGGCCAGCTGGCGGCCCGGCGTCCGGCGGAGCTGTCGGGTGGCGAGCAGCAGCGGGTCGGTCTGGCCCGAGCGCTCGCCCGGCACCCCTCGGTCTACCTCCTCGATGAGCCGACCGCCCACCTTGATACGGTCCTGAAAGCCGGACTGCAGACCGAGCTGGCGGCGCGGATGCATGCCGATGGCGCCGCCGCCATTCACGCCACGCACGACGTGGACGAGGCCCTCGCCGTGGCCGACCGGGTGGCGCTGCTGCGCGATGGTGCCGTGGTGCAGATCGACAAGCCTCGCGACGTCTACGCCCGTCCGGTCGACGAGTGGGCCGCTGGCTTGACGGGGCCGGCCGCATTCATTGACGCCCAGGTCGAGGCCAACGGGGCGGACGGTCCCGGCCGCTACCTGGTGCGGCCCGATTGGGTTCGCTTCGGGGGCTCACTGCCGGTGACGGTCGAGGATGTTCGCTACCGCGGTACCCACACCGACTATCGCCTGGCGACGACGCTCGGAACCCTGGTGCTCCGTGAGCCAGGTCCGGCGCGATTCACGGTGGGCGCGCAGACCGATTGCCGTGTCGAACGAGTCTGGCGCATACCCACGTCCCGGTGACCGGCACTGGCGCCTATCCTGTATCGCCATGGCCATGACACGCGAGCAAACCGGGATATCCGCGGCCGAACAGGCCTACCTGTTGGCCATCCGCCAGTCGCGCGGTGGCCCCGCCATCAGTGCCGCCGATCTGGCGCGGCGCATGCGCGTCTCGCCACAGGCGACCAGTGAGATGCTGCGGCGGCTGTCTGGGGCCGGCCTGGTCAGCATCGGTGGAGCACGACACGTGGAACTCAGTGCCAAGGGCAGCGCTGAGGCTGATGCCATCTATCGACGGCACGCGTTGGCGGAGTGGCTGCTGTCGTCGGTACTGGGGATCCCCTGGGCGGAGACGGACTGTGAGGCCGTGCGACTCCAGTCACATATCTCACCCCGCGTGGAAGCCGCCCTGGACGAGCTGCTGGGTCATCCCGAGATCTGCCCGCACGGCAACCCCATCGACGAGGCGACATCGCAGCGGCGGCCCGCCGGCCAGTGCCTGAGCGAGGTCGGTTCCGGTGCCAGGGTGACGATCTACCGCATCACCGAGGCCGCGGAGGACGACACTGGGCTCGTCTCATACTTGGAGGCGCGTGGTTTGCGGCCGGGAGTGCAGGTGACGATCCTGGCGCGCTCGGAGTCGACGGACTCGCTGACGTTGGAGGGACCGCTGGGGAGAGCCACCTTGGGCTTGCGGCCGGCGAGCCTCATCCGCGTCCTTTCGGGTGAGCCGGACCCGACCCTGTTCCACCAGGTTCCCGGCCACCACGGCTGAACCTCCCGTAGACCCCAAGGAGGTCGCCCGATGCTGGTCGTGATGTCCGTCACCGCCACCGAAGAAGAGGTCCAGGCAGTCCGCCAGCACATCGAGTCGGACGGGCTGACACCACACGAGAGCCGCGGTGAGCAGCGCGTCGTCATCGGCGTGGTGGGCGATGTCGGCCTGCGCAAGGAGCAGGTGATGAACCATATCGCCGGGCTCCCGGGGGTCGAATCGGTCACTCCGGTAAGCAAGCCGTTCAAGCTCACGTCGCGTGAGTTCCATCCGACGGACACGGTCATCAAGGTGGCTGGCACCACCATCGGCGGCGGATCACTCACGGTCATGGCGGGACCATGTGCCATCGAGAGCCGGGACCAGCTGCTGCGGACGGCGGACGCGGTAGCGGCGGCAGGGGCCACCGTCCTGCGCGGCGGCGCCTTCAAGCCACGGACGAGCCCGTACAGCTTCCAGGGCCTGGGCATGGACGGCGTGCGCTTCCTCGCCGAGGCCCGCGAGCGCACCGGGCTACCGGTCATCACCGAGGTCATGGAGCCCGGCCAGGTGGAGCAGGTGGCGCTTCACGCTGACATCATCCAGATCGGTGCTCGCAACATGCAGAACTTCGCTTTGCTGATGGCGGCCGGGCGCGTCGATCGGCCGGTCATGCTGAAGCGGGGCATCTCCGCCACCATCGAGGAGTGGCTGATGGCGGCCGAGTACATCGTCAGCTCGGGCAACCCGCAGGTCATCCTGTGCGAGCGCGGGATTCGCACGTTCGAGCGCTATACCCGCAACACGCTCGACCTGGCAGCGGTGCCACTGCTGCACCATCTGACCCATCTGCCGGTGATCGTGGATCCGTCCCATGCCACGGGCAAGCGCTGGCTGGTGCGGCCCATGGCGGTGGCGGCCGTGGCCGGTGGCGCCGACGGCGTCATGGTCGAGGTCCATCCCAACCCCGACGACGCCCTGTCCGACGGTGAGCAGTCGCTCACGCTGGAGCAGTTCAGCGAGATGGCACCGGTGTTGCGGACCGTCCACGGACAGGTGGCGGGGCTGTACGTCGAAGGGTCGTAGCTCCCGCAACGTCGTCCCCTCGGAGCGGGGCAGCGGATCGTCTCGGTCGGGCCTTTGCACTGAATGCAACATCTCGACCACCCGGCAGCGCGATCGGTCAGTTGCTTGCATCAGCTGCACAGGTGTGGCGATCTCATGCGTTGGATGCAAGATTTGGACAGATCCTTGGACCGCCTCGTCGAGATGGTGCAATGAATGCAAGGTGGTGACCTGCGGCCGAGCCAGGGGCCCGCGCCACCGATGCTGCGCCGCTAGTGGCCGCGCTCACCCCGCACGTAGGGCAGACCCAGCGAGGCGGGTGCGCCGATACGCTTCCGATTGGCCTCCCGGGCAGCGATGATGAGCACCAGGATGACCATGGCGTAGGGCAGCATCTCGAGGAAGAACGTGGAGGGCTGATATTCATAGAAGACGTTGGGCAGCCCTAGCAGCGCGTCCTTGCCTTGCAGGTCGATCGAGAGGCGGAAGATGAACGCGACCATATAGGCGCCGAACATCGTGCGGCCTGGTTTCCATTGCCCGAAGATCACCAGCGCTACCGCGATCCAGCCCTGAGCGATGACGGTCTTGTCGGCGTGCCAGCCGGGGACCAGCGCCATCGTGAGCGTGGCCCCGGCGAGGCCCGCCAGCGCACCACCCAGCATGGTGTAGAGGTAGCGCTGCCGATAGACGTTGACGCCCAACGCGTCCGCGGCACTAGGCTGTTCGCCGACCGCACGCAGGTGGAGGCCCGGTCGCGTGCGGAAGATCCACACTGAGGTCAGCGGCACCAGCAAGTAGCCGATGTACACCAGGACCGACTGCTCGCGGAAGAAGATGCCACCGATGAAGGGGATGTCATCCAGCAAGGGGACGCTCAGCACCGGCAGCAGGGCAGGGCTGCTGGCGGCCAGGCCTTCACCCAGGACCAGCGCGACGCCGGTACCCAGGAATGTCAGGGCCAGACCTGAGACGATCTGGTTCGCCTGCAGGTGGATGGTGACCACGCCGTGCAGGCCGCCCAGGAGGCCGCCCGCGACCATGGCCAGCAGTACGCCCAGCCAGGGGTCGACCTCTGAACCGACCTTGAACCCGACCATGGCGCCCACGAACATCATGCCCTGCACGCCCAGGTTGATGATGCCGGCACGTTCGGCGAAGAGCTCGCCGATGGCGGCGAACAGCAGGACCGTGCCAGCGGCTACGCCTGCGGCGAGCGCGAGCTCCAGGTTCACCGGCGCACCAGCCGTACGCGGTAGCGCAGCAGGACATCGCTGGCGATGACACAGAAGAGGATGATGCCCTGGATCATGGCCGGGATGCCCGCCGGCTGGATCTCTCGACCGGCCAGGATGAGCGCACCGAAGGCGATGGCCGCGACCACCACGCCAAGCGGGTTGAAGCGTGCCAGGAACGCCACGATGATGCCGGTGAAGCCGTAGCCGGGCGAGAAGTTGTCTTGGAGCCGGTGCACGGCACCGCTGATCTCGGTCGCTCCGGCCAGACCGGCGAGGGCACCGGAGATGAGCATGACCAGGATGATGGTGCGGCCGATGTCGATGCCGGCATAGCGAGCGGCTCGAGGGTTGTCGCCGATGAGGCGGATCTCGTAGCCCTTGCGAGTGCCGTTGAGGAAGAACCACACCAGTACCGCCGCACCAACGGCCAGCGCGAAGCCCAGGTGCACGGTGAGACCACCGAAGTCCGGCAGGATGTCGCTATGGTCGGTCAGGCGTGGGAGCCACGCCTCACGCGGGAAGCGCGGCGACATCTGGAAGCCGCCCTCGCTCCAGGGTCCGAAGACCCAGAACTGCACCCACTTCGCCGCGATGTACACCATCATCAGGGTGGTGATGATCTCGCTGACGTTCAGGCGAGCCTTAAGCCAGCCGGCGATACCAGCCCAGGCGGCACCGGCGGCGATGCCCGCCAGCATCATCAGGGGCAGGTAGACGAAGCTTGGTGTTCCCTCCGGCATGACGCCCACGAGCACGACTGCCGATGCTCCCCAGGCACCCATCATCAGCTGGCCCTCGGCTCCGATGTTCCACAGTCGCATGCGGAAGGCGACCGAGCAGGCGAGCCCGGTGAAGATGAGCGGCGTGGCCTTCACCAGTGTGTCCGACAGGACACCGACCGAGCCGAGGGAGGAGCGTACGATGTGGGTGTAGGCGTAGATGGGGTCGCCGCCGATGAACCAGATCAGGATTGCGCTGATGAGCAGCGCCACGGTCACCGCCCCGATGGTGGTGACGAGACCGAGGCCGCGAGGGGTCTCGAGCCGGCGTTCTGCCTCGAGGGTGACGGGCAGTCGACTGCGGCCGGAGCTGCTCACAAGACCGGGGCCTCCGTCGTCACGCGATCAGGAACGGAGCCAGTCATCATCAGGCCCAGCTCGGCGATGTCGGCACCCGCGGCAGCGATGGGTTCGCTGATGTGCCCCTCGTAGATGACCGACACGCGGTCAGCCAACATGAGGATCTCGTCAAGGTCCTCACTGATGAGCAGCACCGCCGTGCCGGTCGCCCGCTGCATCAGCAGCAGCTTGTGCACGGTCTCGATGGCGCCGACATCCAGCCCGCGGGTCGGTTGCACGGCCACCATCAAACCGGGTTCCGAGCTGATCTCACGAGCCAGGATGAGTCGCTGCAGGTTGCCACCGGAGAGCAGCCGCGCTTCAGTGTCGATCGATGGCGCGGCCACCTCGTAGGCGTCCTTAAGCCGCTGTGCCTGGGTGCGTGCCACGCTGCTGTCGATGGTCCAGCCACTGCCGATGGGCGCGGCGCGATAGGACTTCATGATCAGGTTATCGGTCAGTGACAGGTTGGGAGCGCTGCCGATGCCGGTGCGGTCCTCCGGTACGTGTGCGACACCAGCATCGATGGCCTCGCTGACGGGGCGATTGGCCAGCTCCTTGCCGTTGACGGTGATGCTGCCGGTGCATGGACGCAAGCCCGTGATGACCTCGGCCAACTCTGATTGGCCGTTGCCGGCCACACCCGCCAAGCCGATGATCTCGCCCGTATGGACCGCAAGGTCGACGGCGTCGAGGGCCTTGATGCCGCGATCGCCGATGGCACTCACGGCGGCCAGCTGAAGAACGACCGGACCAGCCGCGCGCTCATCCTTCTCCAGCGTCTCCAGCAACTCGCGGCCGACCATGAGTTGCGCCAGGTCGCGCTTGGTCTTGTTCGCTGCTGGGATGCCGGCCGCGGTGACGACACCACGCCGCATGACCGTGACGCGGTCGGCGATGCGGCGCACCTCATCGAGCTTGTGACTGATGAAGACGATGGAGGCGCCACCCGCGGTCATACCGCGCAGCGTCCCGAAGAGCTCCTCGATCTCCTGTGGCGCCAGGACCGCGGTCGGCTCATCCATGATGAGCACTCGCACGCCCCGATAGAGCATCTTGAGGATCTCGACGCGCTGCTGTTCACCGACCGAGAGCTGCCACACCTTGGCCGCAGGGTCCACGGCCAGGCCGGTCTCGTCCGCCAGCTCGGCGATCCTGGTCTCATAGCGTGGCATGTCCAGCCAGAACCGCGGCTGGTCAAGACCCAGCAGGATGTTCTCGGTGACGGTCAGCGAGTCGACCAGGGTGAAGTGCTGGTGGACCATGCCCAGACCCACCCTGATGGCATCACGCGGGGAGTGGAACACGACGCGCTCACCGCGGACCAGCGTCGTCCCAGCGTCGGCCTGGTACAGACCGGCGAGGATGTTCATCAGGGTGGACTTGCCCGCGCCGTTCTCGCCTAGCAGCGCGTGCACCTCGCCGACACGCAGATCGAAATCGACCTGGTCGTTGGCGACCACGCCGGGGAAGCGTTTGACGATGCCCTGCATCTCGACCGCAAGGGCCTGCTCGTTCATGGCAGCAAAGGAACCTCGGAAGTGTATGTGGCTCCCGAGGTTCCGATGGTGAGTCTCTCCTACGGCAGCTTGGCCTCTACGCCGTCAGCCCACCAGTACATGCAGGTGGAGCAGTTCGTGCCATCGTCGTTGGGGAACTGGTCGAGGTCGGCCTGCTCAAGCGTCTCACCGGCAGCGAGGATCTCGTTGCCCTCGTTGTCGATGATGGGGCCGGCGAAGACGTCGAAGCGGTCGAAGTCACCCGCCAGCATGGCGGCCAGGGTGTCCCGGACCAGCTGCACGTCCTCCTCGGGGAGGTCCGCGATGCCGGGCTGCGGGGTCTGGCCTTCCATGAACCCGTAGAGGCCCATGGCGTTGGCGTCGGCGTCGAAGTATTCGTAGCCGGCGGTGTAGTCGCCGGCCGCGACCTGCTCAGCGATGCGCAGGTACTCTGGACCCCAGATCCAGTAGGGCGCGGTCAGGCAGGCGTCGCTGCTGCACGAGCCGGGATGGTCATAGGTAACACCCCACTTGCCCTTCTCCTCCGCGACCTGGGCCACGGCCGGCGTGTCTGCTCCGGTGAAGACGACCTGGGCGCCGGCGTCGAAGAGCGAGGCCGCACCGTCACGCTCCAGCGTGGGATCGTGCCAGGTATTGATAAAGCGCACCTCCATGGTGCACTCCGGACAGGTCTGCTTGGCGCCCAGCATGATGGCGTTGCCGAGGCGCAACTCCTCGGGGATGCCGAAGGTCGCCATGTAGCCGATCTTGGGATTGCCATCGAGCTTGGCGCGCGAGCCAGCCAACATACCCGCGAGGTACTTGAAGTCCTCCATGGCGCCGAAGAAGTTGCCGAAGTTCTCACCGTTCGACTTGTAGCCGGTCAGGTGCAGGAAGGTGGCGTCAGGGAACTCGTCGGCGACGATCTCCATCGGATCCATGTAGCCGAACGAAGTGCCGATGATGAAGTCGAATCCCTTGCGTGCAAGGCTCCGGAAGACCTGCTCGGAGTCCGCGCCTTCGGGCACGTTCTCCATGTAGGCCACGTGGACGCCATCCATGTTCTCGCAGAGGTACTGGAGTCCCTCGAAGTGCGCCTGGCTCCAGCCACCGTCGTTGTGTGGCCCGATCAACACCATGCCGACATTGAACTTGCCTTCGACTGTCTCCGGGAGCTGCACGCCTCCTGAGATCGCGGAACAGTCATTCTCGTCTTGTGCTGCGGCGAATGGAGCCCCGCTGACCCCGATCGCGCTTGCCATCAACGCGCCCGCGAGTGTGACGCGTGCGAGCTTTGCCCACGGCTGTCTGGTCATCCGATCGCTTCCTCCTGGTGACTCCGCCGAGGAACCAAACTCCGGGGCCCCCGGTCCTCGCGACGATACGCCAGTCGGCGCGTCGAATCAGGGGCACTTCGGCAACACTCGGGGGGCCATTGGGAACCGTCCAGCGTCGTGGGCCCCTGACGGGCTTTGGCAAGGCCCCGTTGGGCAGCCACCGCGGGTGACCGGCATACTCAGGCGGCGTCTCATCCCAGAGGAGGTATCCGTGGCAAGTGAACTCGCCGGCCGACCCGCGCAGGCATCGATGCTGGTGGACCTCGACGCCCTCGTCGGCTCCTACTTCCGAGGCCTGCCCGACCCGGCCGAGCCGGCGCAGCGTGTTGCCTTCGGCACCTCAGGCCACCGCGGCTCGTCCCTGACGACCTCGTTCAACGAGGCGCATATCGTGGCCACGACGGCGGCCATCTGCGCCTTCCGACGGGAGCAGGGCTACGGCGGGCCGCTGTTCATCGGTCGCGACACGCATGCGCTGAGTGAGCCGGCCTGGCAGACGGCGCTGGAAGTGTTGAGCGCCGACGGCGTCGACGTTCGCATCGACAGTCATGACGGCTATACGCCCACGCCGGCCATCTCGCACGCCATCCTGACCTGGAATTGGGCGCACCCCGAGGCGCTGGCTGACGGCATCGTGGTGACGCCTTCCCATAACCCTCCGGCAGATGGTGGCTTCAAGTACAACCCGCCCAGCGGTGGACCCGCCGATGCGCGCGTCACGCGCGCCATCGAGGATGCCGCCAATGCGCGGCTGGGCTCCGGCCTGGCCAAGGTCAAGCGCACGCCCATCGAACGGGCTCGCGCGGCAGCCGGGCGATACGCCTTCCTCGACGCCTATGTCGACAGCCTGCCAGAGGTTATCGACCTCGCTGCCATCGCGAACGCGGGCGTGCGCCTGGGGGTCGATCCCCTGGGTGGGGCGGCCGTGGCCTACTGGCCAGCCATCGCCGATCGCTTCGGGCTGGACATCACCATCACCAACCTCACGGTCGATGCGACGTTCGGTTTCATGACCCTCGATTGGGACGGCCAGATCCGCATGGACCCGTCGTCACCGTACGCGATGGCGCGGCTCATCGAGCTACGCTCGCAGTTCGACCTGGCCCTGGGCAACGATGCCGATGCCGATCGATTCGGCGTGGTCACCCCGTCGGCCGGATTGCTCAACCCCAATCACTACCTGGCTGCGGCTGCCGACTACCTGTTCGGTGGCGCGCGCGACTGGGGTGAGCATGCCGCCATCGGCAAGACGCTCGTGTCTTCGAGCATGCAGGACCGCGTCGCCGCGTCACTTGGTCGCCGCCTCTTGGAGGTGCCGGTCGGCTTCAAATGGTTCGTGGACGGCCTGCTCGACGGTTCGGTGGCCTTCGGTGGCGAGGAGAGCGCTGGCATGTCCTTCCTGCGACGCGACGGGCGCCCATGGTCGACGGACAAGGACGGCATCGTCGCCTGCCTGCTTGCGGCTGAGATGACCGCGCGGGGCGATCGCGATCCGGGCGAGTCGTATGCTGCGCTCACCGAGCGCTTCGGCGCGCCCGTCTACAGGCGCCTCGATGCACCGGCGACGCCGGCTCAAAAGGCAGCCCTCGGGGCCTTGTCGCCCCAGGCGGTGAAGGCGACGCAGCTGGCCGGCGGGGCGATCACCGCCAAGCTCACCGCGGCGCCCGGGAACGGCGCCCCCATCGGCGGGCTCAAGGTCGTCACCGATCAAGGGTGGTTCGCGGCGCGACCGTCGGGTACCGAGAACGTCACCAAGCTTTACGCCGAGTCATTCATCGACAGCGCTCACCTCGAACGCATCATCGAGGAAGCGCAGCAGATCGTGCAGGAGGCCCTGGGGGCGTAAGTCGGAGGCGGTCGCCCGGCCTAGGCAAAGAACGCCACGATTTGGGCGGTGTCGTCGGAGAATGCCCAGCGCTCGGTGATCCGATCGCCACGAACGTGGAAGATCTCGGCCGTGTCGTAGTCGAGCGTGTGGTCACCACGCACCGCATGCGCCTTCACCAGCGCCACGACATGGTCGTCGCTGGCGGTGACGTCGTGGACCTCCACGGTGATGGTGTAGTCGCGGTTGCCCGCGGCCATGGACTGGGTCATGGTGGCCTTGCCGCGAAGGGGCTCGGCTGCGCCGATGTAGTGCCAGGCGATGTCGTCGGCGATGAGCGTGTCAAGGACTGACATATCCTCGGTGTTCATCGCGTCCATGGCCCTGCGGACGAGCGTGGCGTTGGAGTGTTCGGCCATCGTGAGACCTCCGGTGTGGCGACGAGCCAAGCCCCCCGGGGCGCCACGCGAAGCATAGAGGTACGGTCAAGACCGGAGTCGGCTCGCCTCGGACGATGTGGTCATGGGTCGGACCCAGTAGCATCGGTGGGTGTCCTGGCCGCGTAACGCAAAGATCGCTTTCATCGGTTCTCATGGGATCCGCAAGACGACTGCCGCCCTGGCCTTCGCCAGCGTCATCCAGCGCGCGGGTCGATCGGTGGACTTCGCGCGGGAGGTGGTCCGTGACAACCCGCTGGGCATCAACGAGGGCGCCACGTGCGAGGCGCAACTGTGGGTCCTCACCTCGCAGATCCGCCGGGAGCTGGAGCTGTCGCGCAATGCCGACTGCCTCGTCACCGACCGTGGCGTCATGGACAACTTCGCTTACTACCTGCGTGCCGGTGGGGGCGAGGATCCCTTCGACATCGAGCCGCTCGTCCGGCGCTGGTCGGGTACGTATGACCTCGTGGTCCGCCTGACGCCGGACGTAGAGATCCGGGCCGATGGCGTCCGATCGACCAGCGATCGGTTCCGCGATGAGATCGAGTCCATCCTCGACGAGCGCCTGCCACGGCTGGTGCCACGTGAACGGCTCATCATCACGGCTGCCTCAAGCGTCACCGAGGACCATGATTGGTGGCCGTTGGCCGAACAGCTCGCGGCGGGTATCGGTGAGCCGTTGCTGGCGCCCGGCGTGGGCCGGCCCACGCGACCGCTCCAGGCCAGGCCCCCAAGAAGCCGGCGTTCGAGCCCTGCGGCGCGGGATCAGCTTGCCATGGACCTGGAGCGATGAGGTCATTGCCGGTCACATCGGCGCGAGCCGGGTAGAGTCAGCCGAGATGCCAGATCGATCCCCCGGCTGGGGCGGTACCCCCGCGCCATCTTCCTTCCCCGACCCAGGACGGCCCGGTCCGCTCGACAGTGATGTCGCGGTCGAGCTGCTCAAGCGTGCGCAGGTGTTGGCCGACCAGGGCGACTGGGACCTTGGTGCGGGCACCTTCTCACGTGTCGTGGGCAACGACGATCCGGTCCTCCACACCGCGGCGCTGCTGGGGCTGGCCGAGTGCCGCTATCGCCTAGATCAGGAACCGGCAGCGCTGCAGGCCTGGATCTCGGCCACCCAGGCGCCCGAGAATGTGCTCACCTGGCGAGCCTGGAAGGCGCTGGCTGCCGCGCGCGTGCGAACAGATGACGTTCCCGGCGCGGCACGCGCCTATCGTGAG
The DNA here is from genome assembly GCA_963814315.1 of uncultured Chloroflexia bacterium. Lineage (GTDB taxonomy): Bacteria > Chloroflexota > Limnocylindria > Limnocylindrales > CSP1-4 > JAFMJV01. The sequence goes on along the minus strand of CAWFCG010000003.1, from coordinate 864,744 downwards.
GCGGCTCGACGGGCACCCGCCTCGGAGCAGGCCGAGCTCCAGTCCCGCATCGGCTGGCTGAGCAAGCAGCTGGGTGATGATGGCAGCGCAGAACGAGCCTTCAGCCGCACTCGAGCCAACGGCATGGCCCAACCGGTGGTCACCTACGCCATCATCGCGGTCACCAGCATCATCAGCCTCGCACTGCTCTTCACCCAGACACCGGATGGCCAGCCCAGCGACCTGGAGCTGCTCTTGTGGCTGGACAAGAGCGCCGTCTACAACGCCCATGAGTATTGGCGCCTGCTGACGGTAGCGCTGGTGCACGGTTCCATCATCCACCTCGGCTTCAACATGTACGCGCTCTGGATCATCGGCCCGATGGTCGAGACGCTCTACGGTCCCGGGCGCTTCCTGGGCATCTACCTCGTGTGCGCCGCGGCCGGCTCCGCGGCCAGCTACGCCACGTCAGTCAACCCAGCCGTGGGCGCCAGCGGCGCCGTCTTCGGCCTGTTCGGGGCCCTCCTGGTGGCTGACCGCGTGCACAAGCCGGCGCTGACGCGGCATGCGCGCAACATGACCGCGCAGATCGGCATGCTCATCGGCATCAACCTGTTCATCGGCATCAGCATCCCCGGCATCGATAACGCCGCCCATGTCGGTGGCCTGCTGGCGGGTGCGGCGCTGGGCTTCCTGCTGGTGCCGACTGGGGTGACGTCGGGCACGTTCTGGACGCGGCCATCGCGTGACCCCGTGACGCCCACCGGTCCGCCGCCCGATCCGAGCGCGCGCAGCAGGCCCCTACGCTGGGGTGGTGTGGCCACCCTCATCGGGGTCATCGTGGTCGTCGTGGCCATCAGCCCCATCACCTACGAGGCGCCCTTCTGGTGGCAGCTCAGCCGCCAGCCAGTCGCGCCCACCGAAGCGATCCGCGATGCGATAGCGGTCCCGGCGCGCACGGCGAGCATCCTCAGCGGAGGGGACAGGCGCCTCCCTCAGCGCCGCGAGGGGCAAGTCCAGGGCCACGGCGCGACGTGCCGGCGTGGCTTCGCCTTCATCTCGCAGGGCCAGACTCAGCCAGGCCGCCAAGCTGTCAGGCAGCCGGAGGCGAGTGTCGATGGCGCCACGGGTGATGGCGTCGGCCCGCCGAAACGCGTAGCAGCCTGAACGCAGGACTGTGACATCGCCCGCGGCTGCCGGTCGGTAGTGGTGCAGATCGGCCGATCGCAGGCCGGCCGCGCCCACGATGGCCACCGTGGGGTCAGCCAATGCTCCCGTGAGTGGGCTGATGAGGTCAGCCACGGGTTCGAGGGCTGCTCCCAGCACCACGATGACGGCGCCGCTGGCGCGCCGCAGCGCGGCCATCAGCGCCTCCCCGGGGCTGAACGGGCCTGCCGTGCGGATGATCTCATCAGCGGGGCCAGCGACAGCGTCCGCGCCCTCGCAGACGACCACGACCTGGGTTCCTGCAGGGCTGTGCGCGGCCAGAGGCGCCAGTGCCGTCGGCGTCTGGTCAGGCCCGGCGATGACGACGACCGTGGCCCACTCGCCCGCCGGCTCAGCCAGCCGCGAGGGCACCGACCCGACCGCTCCGTAGAACGTCTGTCCATCCTCGATGACGTCCGCTGGCCACGCCGGCTCCAGTTCGAATCGGTCGCCGTCGTCGATGATGCGCCAGCCGGCGGCCTCGATCTGGAGCTTGATGGCGTCGGCCGAGCCCCAATCACCGACGGCTCGCGCAGCGACCCGCTCTTGGGCGAGTGTCACGATCGACGGGGGCACGCCTGATGGATCCACGGCCCGAGCATATCGTGTCGGCTGTGACCACTGTGAAGGCGCCTGCGGAACGCGGCATCTCGGCGGTGGCCAGCGCCACCTTCGCACTGCGCTTCGCGACCGGGTTGACCGGCGCCCTGTTGATCTTCTACCTGGCTGACCTTGAGTCGTACGGGGGCCCGCCGGTCGGGCCTGCGGTCATCGGCCTGCTGACGGCGCTGTTCTTCGCCGCCGAACTCATGCTCTCGCCACCGTTCGGTCTGCTCTCGGATCGGATCGGCCACCATCGGGTCATGCAGGTGGGGCCCGTCTTCGGTTTCGTGGCCGTGCTGCTCACGGCGTTGACCGCCGAGGTGCAGCTGGCTGGCTCCATCGGTCTCGCCATCCCCGTCCTCGCCGGCAGCTTGCCGCTGCTGGGGCTGACGCGCCTACTGGAGGGAGCCTCCACCGCCGCCAGCGTGCCGTCGGTGTTGGGGTTCATCGCGGTCGTGACCAGCGGTGACGAGCGCCTGCGTGGCCGTGCCTCGGCGCGCTTCGAGGCCGCCACCATCGCCGGTCTGGCGGCGGGCTTCGGCGTCGCCGGGCCGGTGTGGACGGTCCTGGGCCCGGCCGCATTCCTCGCCAATGGACTGGTCTATGTGAGTGCGCTCCTGCTGTTCCGGTTCGCCGTACCCGATATCGAAGCCCGAACGCTTTCGGTCAGGCAGGGGCCACGGGGCTGGACGCACTACCGGCGACTGCTACGGCGTTCGCGCGTCTGGCTGCTGGCACCGACGTGGATCGCGCTCAACGCCGGACTCGGCCTTTACACGTCGCAGACGCTGTTCCAGCTGGTGCGAACGCCCGACCCGCGTTTCGCCAGTCAGTCGCTGGTGGGCGGCTTGGATCCTCTGTTGGTGACCGCCGCGTTCCTGCTGGGCGGCGTGGTGTTCTTCGCCGGTCTCGTCTATTGGGGCGGCCGATTCGTCTCGCTACGGCGCACGACCATCATCTTCTACGGCATCGTCGGCGGCGCCGTCTTCGTGGTGTCGGCATTGCTGCTCAACCACAGTGGCGATGCGTCGCCGCTGGTGCGGACGCCGAGCATCGCCGGACTTGGCGTGGGGCTGTTCCTGATCGCGGGCGCTACGCCGGCGGCGTTGGGTCTGCTGGCAGACATGTCCGAGTCGTTCCCGGCTGACCGCGGCGCCATCATGGGCCTCTACAGTGTCTTCCTGGCGTTGGGTCAGATCATCGGTGCCCTCATCGGCGCCGCCGCCGCTGAGCTGTGGGCGTTCGACGGCATCCTCATGGCGACGCTGCTGTTGCAGGCCATCGCCTTGATGCCCTTGTCACGCCTGCGTCGCTTCGAGTTCCACTTCCAGGCGACACCGGGTAGTGGTCCTGATCCAGTCTCGACGGCCGTCGATCTCTCCGTCACGCGTGCCTACCGCGACGACGCTCTTGGCGGGCCAGGGGAGTAGTGCCACCTTGACGCCAATGCCCGGAGGCCAGCGCTATCGGACGGCGGTGCTACCCGGCGGCAGCGCCGGCAGCTTCGGGCGCGAACCAGATCAGCGGGCGCGAGCCTTGGAGCAGTAGCAGATCGGTCTCGCTGGGGATGAAGGTGTCGGCACGTCCGAGTCGGTCGAGGAAGAGGGCTTCCTGTTTGCAGGCGCGGCCCTGGGCCCGCTTGCCCTTGCAGAACGTGCCGTTGACATCGAGGTCCTCGATGACGATGGAGGAAGCGGCCGGCGACCGGTAGCCCGCCGTGTAGTAGTCGCTGCCAGCACCAGTGTCACCGATGACCGATCCGAATTCGTCGAAGGTCGCGCTGACCACGGTCTCAGGCACCACCGCCACCTGGTTGACCTTGCCACGCAAGTTGCCGTTGAGATGGGTGACGACCCATGTGGTGCCCACCAGGTCGGCTTGCGGCTGCAGTCGCATGAGGGTGACGCCGTTGACGTCCTTGAGTTCCAGCTCCGAGCCGCGCAGGGCGTGCGAAGAGGTGTCCTCCAAGGCCTTGAGGAAGGCCCCTTCGACCGCCCGGAAGGGGCTCTTCTTGGCACAGGGCTTGCCCTTCAGCGTCAACTCGGAGGTGCTGAGCGCCAAGCCCGAGCTCAGGCCCAACCCATCGAACGCCCCGCAGGCGGTATGGCCCTCGGTGGCACGGCCCTGGAACTTGACGGTGGAGGTGGCCAGGCTCGCTTCATCGAAGGCGACCTCACCGTTCGTATCGAGGATCTCGGTGGGGGTCCACGTCCGTGCCGCCATATCGATCGCCGGCACCAGTGCGAGTCGCGTGCGACCCGCGTCATCCTCGAGTGACATGCCCGCCGGGAGCACCTCGAAATCGGTGATGTCCGAGAGCGTCTCCACCATCAGTTCAGCCTGTCGTTGCGCGCTCTCGGTACAACCCTCCAGCCGATAGGCGACATCGCTGACGCGCATGGTGCCATCAAAGATCTGGTATGAACCCAGGAACGAGCCGCAGCCGGTGCTGCCGACCACATGTCCACCACGGAGGAACTCCAGCCACGGGTCCAGGCCCTGGATGACCGGTTCGATGGTGCCGTCCTGGCTTCCGATGCGTGCCAGCTCCCAGCGAGCCACGGTGGGATCCTGGTCGATGACGGCGCGAGTGAGCGTCATCAGTGGTTCGTCGATCTCATTGCGAAGAGTCATGATCGAGTCTGACACGAGCGCCGACGTGGTCGCGGCGAGGTTCTGGTAGAAGACATCGTCGAAGGCCTCGCTGGCCGGATCGCAGGTGAACCGTTCGATGGCCGGTGGGTCGAAGTAGATGGCTGGTGGCGCCGAGGCGTTGAAGCTCGACTCGAAGGTGCTGCAGGCCGCTGCTCCAGACGCATTCCCGGCCCACAGCTGGATGGTGGCGCCGACACCTGCCGGCACCGTCTGGATATCGCCCTCCGCGTCCCGATAGCTCAGCAGCTGCCAACGCTGGTTGACCTGCTGGTCGGTGAAGCTGGCTTCCTGGGCTGCTGTCGCTTCCTGGGCTGCGGTGGCACCCGGTAGCACGACGGCCAGGCAGACGAGCATGACCAGCGCTGCGCCGAGATCGCGACTCGAGCGACGATGATCGCGGCTGGGGGTGTGACGACGAATCATGCGACCTCTACTGTGATGCCCGACTGTGACAGTCTGGAGAACCGCCCACAGGGACCCTGATGCTGCGCGTAGGCTCGCACATCTTCGGCATCCGGGGCGACCGAGACGCGATCAGGAAGGACCGGCGTGGCGTGTCTGACGTGGCAGGCTCCTGTTCGATCTCATCGGTGTCCCAAGCGCATTCCTTGCGACTTGCCGAGATTTGCTACAGTCTTGGGGTCGTGGGCCGCTAGCTCAACGGTAGAGCAAGTGACTCTTAATCACTAGGTTGAAGGTTCGAATCCTTCGCGGCTCACCAACCCCCGACCCCATCACAAACCCCTCCGAATGGTTCGGAGGGGTTCAGTCTTGTCTGGCTTCGGATGCTTCGCACCCACGCGAAGGTACTAGCCAGACAGAAGAACAGCCCGCCGGGTCCACTCGCCGGCCTGCTAAGGGAGTAGCAGGCCGGTTGGTTGAGCGGAGTCCCTGACGGGCTGTGGGAGAGACGACCGGGTCCGGCGGAGGAGGTGGAGGAAACCGTCCCCGTTCGCTCTCGTATGTAGTGGTGCCGCTAGACGGCGGAGGGCAGGTCCATGATCAGGCGGCGGGTGTGGCCGAAGGCTGTGAGGCGCGAGATGAGGCCGCTGAGACCGGTCGACGGCTGGCTCCGGCTGGAGCACTCCATCCAGACGCTGTGGTCGTCCGCGACAGCGATCATGTGCCGGCCACAAAGGCAGTAGGGAGCGGACCGTTCGGCCCGCTCGATGAGCTCGACCGCTCGCGAGTTGTCACGTTCGCTGAGGATGGGCGCAGACGTGGCTGCGACCCCGGGGATATTGGTGTGGGACATCTCAACCTCCTGGTTGACTGTTGGCTGGCATCTTCGGTGGATCGAGCACGGCTGGTGTTTCGACCCGATGCGTAGCGTACATCACGTCGGAGTGACTTGCAATACGGTCCGTATCGTTATCCGGTTGCGAATAGGTTGCGAACGAGACGCAACGTCTCATATACTGCACGGGTGCCCCTGGATGCAGGCGGCTCTGGCAATTCCGTGCCAGACCTGCTGGACGAGCTCATCGCACGCGAGACCGCGCCCGTTCATGTCCCGAACGTAGGCAAGCAAGGCCGGCCCAGGAGTGTGCGGGCCCATCGGAGCATCACGCGGGCGTTCCGGGAGCTGCTGCTTGAGGATGGCTTCGACAAGATCCGCATGGAGCATGTGGCGACCCGGGCCAACGTGGGTAAGGCGACCATCTATCGCCACTGGCCCTCCAAACAGGCGCTCGCCCAGGAAGTCCTGCTCGAACTGGCGACGCCGCACATCGCAGTGCCAGACGTGGGCGACACGCGTACGGAGCTGTTGGCGACGGTGCTGGCGTCCATGCGCGCACTGACGGAGACGGATTTCGGTCCGGTCATCCGCGAGTTGCTCTCGGAGATCGCGCGCAATCCCGAGTTGGGGGACCCGTTCAGGGCTGCTGTCGGACAGGCGCGTCGCGACGAGGTCGCGCGGGTGCTCGCCCGCGGGGTGCGCCGTGGTGACCTGAGGCCGGACGTACAGCCGGATGTGGCCGCGGAGATGCTGGTGGGACCGGTGTACTGGCGTCTGATGTTCGGTGGAGTGCTCGACGCCGAATTCGCGGAGCGCATCGTCGACGAAGTGCTGCAGGGCTGGTCGATGCGCGGCTGGGGTGAAGTCGCCACCAACTGGCTGTAGGGCGCCCGGGCCACCGTCGGCCGCCCCGGATGGGGCATGGAGCGATGCGGGGTATGCTCCAATGTCAAGAGTGAAACGGTCCCTCGCCTGGTGGTTGGTCGTCGCGTTGTCACTGGCAGCGTGCGCTGGCTCAGGGCCCTCAACAGCCTCCCGACAAGCCTCGCCAGCGGCCGCCTCGAGCGAGCTGGCGCAGGCGGCTTCGCCCACGGCTGCGGCGCCCGCGTACGGGGAGCCCATCCGCCTGGTCACGCTGGGCGACGGCTACACCTATGGCACCGCGACGAGCGCTCCGCGACGAGACAGCTGGCCGTCGCAGCTGGTGGAGGCCATGGAGCGAGGCGGCGTCCATGTCATCCTCTGGAACCTGGCCGAGCAGAGCCACACAAGCGGCCTGGTGGTGGAGGAGCAGCTGGGACAGGTGGCCTCGCTGGAGCCGGACGTGGTCACCCTGCAGGTGGGCGTCAACGACATCTTCTCCCGGGACACGTCCTTCTATCGCCAGAACGTGGCGACCATCTTCGACGAGCTCCTGACCATCCTGCCACCGGAGCGGATCTTCGCCATCGGCACGCCCGACCACACGCTCACGGACTGGGGCGTTTCCTTCGGCCACAGCGAGGAAGGGCATGCCGCTGTGGAGGAGCTCAACGGCATCCTCGCTGCGGCAGCTGCCGCGCGGGGCATCGGCTACATCGACATCTCGTCGGTCAACGACCTGGCTGCCGCTGATCCCAGCCTGGTCATCGACGAGGGGCCCTACGGCACGCCCAAGCAGTACGCCGGTTGGGTGGAGCTCATCGGCCCGCGGATCCACGCGGTGCTGCCGACGATCGAGCCATAGTACGCTTGACGCCTCTTGCACATCTGGTCCGGTGAGGCCGGTCGCCGGGTCCCGTGAGGCCAGTCAGGAGAAAGCTTGGTGATGTCCCCCGTAGCACCGACACTGGTCTCGTCATTGCCCCTACCCCCTGACGCGGTCGTCGACCCACGCATCGGCAGTAGTGGGCCCTGCCTGCTGGCGCTGGAGGATGGCACGGTCTTTGCCGGTGTGGCTTTTGGCGCGCCGGTCCGCGGTGGCGGTGACTTCGTGGTCAATACCTCCCAGACCGGTTACCAGGAGGTCTGCACCGACCCCAGCTATGCCGGACAGGTGGTGGTGATGACGTTCCCGCTCATCGGTAACCACGGTCGGTTCGCTGACGACGACCAGTCGGAGCGTCCCTGGCTCAGCGGCCTGGTCGTCGGCCATGCCACCGCCGGTGTGTTGAGCAAGGCACGCCAGATCGTGCATCTGCTGCGCTCGCATCGGATCCCGGCCATGGCCGGTCTTGATACCCGCACCCTGGCGCGACACCTGCGTGAAAGCGGATCGTTGCGTGGCGTGATCACGGCGCCCGGCGAGACCGACGCCATCACGGCCGTGGCGTGGGCCCTAGAGGTGCCCAGGTGGGAGGACCAGGACTTCGTCTCGCAGGTCTCGGCCAACGGTCCGTATGAGGTCGGTGACCGCGGGCCGGTGGTGGCGGTCATCGATCTGGGCCTGAAGACCAACATCATCCGAGCCCTCCATCGACGCGGCGCGCGCGTTCGCGTGTTGCCACATACCGCCGCCGCCGAGCAGGTGCTGGCTGCTGATGTCGCCGGTGTGGTCATCTCGCCGGGGCCTGGGGATCCGGGCGTACTCACGGCGCAGGTAGCGCTGGCGCGCGCGATCGTCGCCGATGGACGCCCGCTTCTGGGGATCTGCCTGGGCCATCAGATCGTAGCTCGTGCCGCCGGCGCGGCCACGCAGCGACTGCGCTTCGGTCATCACGCTGCCAATCACCCGGTCCGTGACGAGGTGTCAGGCCGGGTCACGGTCACGGCCCAGAACCACGAGGTGGAGGTCGTGGCCGACTCGCTCCCAGCCGCGTCGGGCTTCTTCGTGAGCCAACGGAACCTCAACGACGGCAGCGTCGAGGGTCTGCGCCATCACGCGCTGCCCATCGAGACGGTCCAGTACCACCCCGAAGGCTCGCCCGGCCCCCTCGACGCAGCCGAGGTGTTCGATCGGTTCCTGGGGCACGTCCGTGCCCACGCCGGCTCCGCTCGATCATGACCGAACGGCCGCGGTCCATCCTCATCATCGGCTCCGGCCCCGTCGTCATCGGCCAGGCTGCCGAGTTCGACTATGCCGGCACGCAGGCCTGCCGCGCCCTTCGCGAAGAGGGCATCCGCACCATCCTGCTGAACTCCAACCCGGCCACCATCATGACCGACCCGGGGGTCGCCGACGTGGTCTACCTCGAGCCGCTGACGGTGGCCTCGGTCGAACGGATCCTGGAGATCGAGCAGCCCGATGGCATCCTCGCCAGTCTGGGTGGCCAGACTGGCCTGAACCTGGTCATGGAGGTGGCGCGGGCCGGCGTCCTGGAGCGGACCGGGACGCGCATCCTGGGTACGCCCATCGAGGCCATCGAGAGGGCCGAAGACCGTGAGCGCTTTCGTGACCTGCTCGACTCGATCGGCCAGCCGTATGCCCCTTCGGCCATCGTCGAGGGCGCCACAGAGGTCGAGCGTGCGGCTGCCGCCGAGCGTGCCTTCGAGGGCATCGGCCTGCCGGCCATCGTGCGCCCGGCGTTCACGCTAGGCGGCACCGGCGGTGGCATCGTCGAGACCCGACAAGCGTTCGACGAGCGTGTCCGTGCCGGCCTGCGCCTCAGCCCCATCGGGCAGGTGATGGTGGAGCAGTACCTCACCGGCTGGCAGGAGATCGAGTATGAGGTCATGCGCGATGCCGCTGACACCTGCATCGCGGTGTGCTCGATGGAGAATGTGGACCCCCTCGGCGTGCACACCGGGGATTCCATCGTGGTGGCGCCGGTGCAGACCCTGCCCGACCCGGTCCACCAGCGGCTGCGGACGGCCGCGCTCGACATCATCCGCGCCCTGGGTGTCGAGGGCGGCTGCAACGTGCAGTTCGCGCTGTCGCCCGATTCGAGCGAGTACGCGGTCATCGAGGTCAACCCCCGCGTGAGTCGCTCGTCAGCGCTGGCCTCCAAGGCGACCGGTTACCCCATCGCGCGCGTGGCCGCCCAGATCGCCATCGGGCGACGACTCGACGAGATCCCCAACGCCATCACCGGTACCACGGTGGCGGCTTTCGAACCGGCGCTCGACTACGTGGTGGTGAAGCTGCCGCGCTTTCCATTCGACAAGTTCCCCGGAGCCGATCGCGGGCTGGGGTCTCAGATGAAGGCGACCGGGGAGGTCATGGCCATCGACCGCACTTTCGGGTCCGCGCTCAACAAGGCGCTCCGCGGTCTTGAGCAGGCCGGTGCCGGGTTCCTGGCTGAGGATCGGGCGTGGTGGCCCACGCTCGATGTGCTGGCCGGGTGGGCGGCGGGCATCCGCGGCGGCGAGCATGCAGCCATCCCGGAGGGGACGATCCGACATGAGGAAGCGTTCGCAGACGTGCTGATGAGCGCTGACGGCCTCGTCGTCGATGGCGGACCCGAGGCAAGACCGGCGTCCAGGGCGACGCTGATGGCGCGCTTCACCGCTCCCTCCGATTCGCGGCTCTGGCGTGTGCTGGCCCTGCTGCGGCGTGGTGTGGCGGCAGCCGACATCGGGCGTGTCACCGGTATCGCGTCGTGGTTCCTGTCTGAGATGGAACGGCTCGCCGATCTGGAGCGTCGCCTACGCGATGAGGGCCAGCAGCTCACCGATGGCCTCCTGGTCTCGGCCAAACGCGCCTCCTTCAGTGACCGTGACATCGGTGCCCTGACGGGTTTGGGTGCGGTCGCTGTCAGGACTCGTCGCCACGACCTCGGGCTTCGTCCCGGCTTCGCCATGGTCGATACCTGCGCCGCTGAGTTCGCCGCTGAGACGCCCTACTTCTACGCCACCTATGCTGCTGCCGGCTCGCCGCCCGAGGCGCTCCCGGTGGCCCGTCCGGCGGCCCTGGTCATCGGCTCCGGCCCGGTGCGCATCGGCCAGGGTATCGAGTTCGACTACTGCGCCGTGCAGGCAGCCCAGACCCTTCGCGAAGATGGCCACGCGGCGGTCATGATCAACTCCAATCCTGAGACGGTGTCGACCGACTTCGATGCCTCGTCGCGCTTGTACTTCGAGCCACTCGATGATGAGAGCGTGCTGGAGGTCATCGCGGCTGAGACGCCCGAAGGGGAGGAGCCATTGCCGGCCCTGATCGGCTTCGGTGGCCAGACACCGCTGAACCTGGCACCGATGCTGGAGGCAGCTGGGGTGCGACTGCCGGGTATCGATGTCGAGGCCATCGACCGTACCGAGGAGCGCACGCGCTTTGCCGGCATGGTCGATACGCTGGGCATCCCGCAGCCGCGTGGCGGGATGGCGTCGTCACTCGATGAGGCGTTGGCCGTGGCCGACGCGATCGGCTATCCCGTCCTGGTGCGGCCGTCCTTCGTCATCGGCGGCCTCGCCATCGACTTCTGCTATGGCCCCGACGACCTGGCGCGTCAGTTGGCAGCCGCCACCATCGTGACCGAGGATCGGCCTGTTCGGATCGACGCCTACCTTGAAGGCCTGGAGGTCGACATCGACGCCGTCACCGATGGCACCAAGGTGCTCATCCCGGGGCTGATGGAACACGTCGAACGAGCCGGCGTCCACTCCGGCGACAGTACCGCCTTCTTCCCGCCTCAGCAGTTGAGCCGGGCCGACCAGGGCCTGATCGTCGACGCCATGCGCCGGATCTGTCTGGAGATCGGCGTGCGCGGCCTGGTCAATGCCCAGTTCATCGTGCGCGACGATGGCGTCTACATCCTTGAGGTCAACCCGCGCGCCAGCCGCACGGTGCCGTTCATCTCCAAGGTCACGGGAGTGCCGCTGGTGGCGCTGGCGACACGCGTCGCGGGCGGGGCTTCATTGGCGGAGCTGGGCTGGGGCGACGGTCTCTTGCCGGAGCCGCCGTTCGTGGCCGTCAAGGCGCCGGTGTTCTCCACGGCCAAGCTTCGCGGCGTCGATCCCAGCCTTGGCCCCGGCATGCAATCGACCGGCGAGGTCATCGGCGTGCATGAGGACGCTCGAGTCGCGCTCGCCAAAGCCCTCTTGTCCGCCGCGTTGCGTCCACCGCTGCCGGGCCCCGATGGCGCCGCTGCCCTGATCTCGGTGGCTCCGCGCGATGAGGCTCGTGTCGGCGAGCTGGGTGCGGCCCTGGCGGCCGCGGGCTACCGCTTCGTGGCCACGCCAGGTACGGCAGCGGCACTTCGATCGCATGGTCACACGGTCAGTGAGGTCGCGCTGGTAGGTAACCATGGCAGCGAGCTTCCGGGTGTCCTCGACGTTATCGCCAGTGGCGAGGTGGCCATCATCATCAACACGCCCATGCCGCGTGCCGGTGCCATCCTGGATGCCGCCGCCATCCGCCACGCCGCCATCGCCGAAGGCGTCCTGTGCATGACGACGATGGACAGCGCCATCGCCGCGGCGCATTCCCTCGAACCTGCCGCGCAGGCACGCATCGGCGACGTTCGTTCGCTCGATGCCTGGCTGGGGCGGGCGGAACAGGGCAGAGCGCCACTTCCCCGCTAGGATTGGACGATGCCCACCGTCCTGATGGTCGTGTCGTCGTGAACGACAGGCCCCGAGTCCGCTTCAGCCAGCACACGCTGGCCAATGGTTTGCGCCTGGTCATCGCCCCCGACCGCGTGGCGCCCGTCGTCGCCATCAACCTGTGGTACGACGTCGGCTCCAAGCACGAGCAGCCAGGCAAGACCGGCTTCGCCCATCTCTTCGAGCACTTCATGTTCCAGGGTAGCCGGCATGTGGCCAAGGCCGAACACCTCGCCATCGTGCAGGGTGCCGGTGGCGTGCTCAACGCCACGACCTACTTCGACCGCACCAACTACTTCGAGACGCTCCCATCCCACCAGCTGGAGCTGGGACTGTGGCTGGAGGCGGACCGTATGGCGACGTTGCTCGATGCCATGTCGCAGGACAACCTCGACAACCAGCGTGACGTGGTCAAGAACGAGAAGCGGCAGTCGTATGACAACCGCCCCTATGGCTCCTTCTACGAGAAACTCATGGCGGCGGTGTTCCCAGCCGGCCACCCCTATCACCACACGCCGATCGGTTCGATGGAAGACCTGGACGCGGCGAGCCTGGAGGACGTGGCGTCGTTCTTTCGAACCTACTACGTTCCCAACAACGCGGTGCTGACCGTGGCCGGCGACATCGACGAAGCGCCCGTCATCGAAGCGGCCGAGCGCTACTTCGGGCCCATCGGTCCCAACGAGGCGTTGCCCGTCTTCCGGCGGCCGCCCCTTACCCCCCTGGTGTCCGTTCGCGAACAGGTGTCCGACGATGTTCCCCTTGAGCGTGTCCACGTGGGCTACCGCTGCCCCGCCTTCGGCACGCCTGAGTTTGACGCGCTCGAGGTTGCCACTCAGATCCTCGCGGGTGGTCGTGGCAGCCGTTTGCACCAGCGGCTGCTGCGGGCCGAGCAGGCCGCCCAGGATGTGGCGTTCTTCGCGCTGCCGTTGGTCGCGGGCGCCTCGATCGCGGCGGGCTGGGTCACGGCCCGGCCGGAGGTGGACATCGCCACGGTCGAGTCCATGCTGGACGAGGAGCTTCGACGGATGACTCGTGAGGTCGTGACCGACGATGAGCTGGCGCGGGCCCATGCGCTCATCGAGTCGTCGGAGATGTCTGCCCTCTCGCACATGGATGAGGTCGCCGACCGGCTCTCGATGTACACCACCTATTTCGACCGACCCGAGCTGGTCAATGAGCAACTGGGCCGCTATCTGGCCGTCGATGCCGAGGCGGTACGAGATGCGTGTGCGTCCGTCTTCGGCGGAGAGCGCGCCACCATCACCTACGTCCCACGCACCACCGAGGAGGCCGCGGCATGAACGACCGCCTCACCGTCCTTGATCAGCGCCCAGCGCCGGGTGAGCCACGCCCCTACGACTTCCCCGACTTCGAGCGGACGCGCCTGGACAACGGCCTCACGCTGGTGCGTGCCCATGTCCCGGGTCGGCCGTTGCTGCAGGCGCAGCTGCTGGTCCGTGGCGATGCCGGCGGCGGTGCGACCAGCGAGGAGCCGCAACAGGCGGGTGTGACGGTCCTGGCTGCCCGCGCCATGTCCGAGGGCACCACTGTTCGTGACGCGATCGCGTTCGTCGAGGCCAGTGAGCGCCTGGGGGCGGAGATGGGCGCGGCTGCCGGATGGGACAGCCTGGCGCTTCACCTGGAGGTGCCGCGAACACATCTGGCGCAGGCCATGACGCTCTTCGCGGAGATGGCGCTGCAGCCGAGCTTCCCAGCTCGCGAGGTGGAGCGGCTGCGAGATGAGCGGCTCAATGACCTCCGTCAGGTCATGGCCGATCCCCGTCGCCGGGCTGAGATGGCCTTCCCCAACGTCATCTATGCCGCGGGGGTGCCGTATGCGCGCCCGCCCGGCGGCGTCGAGGAGACGGTCGGTGCCCTGGACCGCGATCTCGTCGCGGCGCGCCACCGAAGACTGCTGCGACCAGAGTCGTGCACCCTGGTGGTCTGTGGCGACCTGGCGGGCCTCCCGCTCGAGGATATCGTCGCCGACACGTTCGGCGCCTGGGCGTCGGAGCCGGCGCCGCGGGCAACGGCCATCGCGCCAGACACGGGCGCGGGGGGACGACGTGTGGTCCTGATCGATCGCCCTGGTGCCCCGCAATCGGAGATCCGCATCGGACACGTCGGTACACCACGCCGCATCGATGATTTCCATGCTCTGTCGGTGACCAACGCCCTCCTCGGTGGGCTGTTCAACTCGCGCCTGAACCGGCTGCTACGCGAGGAACGTGGGTATACCTATGGGGTCAGCTCCGGCTTCGAGATGCGTCGTGCGGCGGGTCCATTCGCGGTGCGCTGCGCGGTGGAGTCGGACGTCACGGCTCCCGCCATCGCCGACATCATGGCCGAGCTGGCGCGAGTGCGCGAGGCGCCAGTCGAGCCTGATGAGCTGGCTGCTGCGCGCGACTACCTGGTGGGGGTGTTCCCGCTCCGCTTCGAGACTTCGGCCCAGGTGGCCGACGCGCTCGCCGGCCTGATCATCGGCGGTCTACCCGATGACGAGCTGGATCGCTACCGACCCAGTATCGCGGCGGTGTCGGTGGCGGATGTGACGGTCGCCGCAGAGACCCACATCCATCCCGACGCGGCGTCCATCGTCGTGGTCGGTGATGTCGCCAGGTTCGAGGCGGCGCTACGGGCGGCCGACTACGCGACGGTCGAGGTCGTCCATGACGACGGCTTCGAAGCCGATGCCGACGGGTAGCGCGATGCGTGTCTCCACGTTGCTGCACCTCTCCACGTTGCTGCGCGTCTCTACGACCACGGTCGCGGCCAGATGATCGTGGTGCTGGGTCGCCCCCACGTCTACCGCCCAGAGCCGGATGGTGAGCTGGCACCCGGTGGCCTGGCGGTCGAGCTGGCATTGGCTGCGGCGCGCAAGGGAGCCGAAGTGGAGATGGTGGGCAGCATCGGCGATGATCCGGAGGGGGACCGCATCGTCGTCGAGCTGGGTCGAGCCGGCGTCGGTCACAGCGGACTCCGTCGAGATCCGTCCACGCGCACGCCACTGCTGGGGCAGGCCAAGGGCCAGCGTCCATTGCCCAGACTCGATGGTGCCGACGTGGAGCAAGGCATGCGTGAGCTTGCCGACTGCCGAGTGCTGGTCGTGAGCGCCGAGCTGGACGGCGAAGCACTGAGCCAGGCCCAGGCGGCGGCCGAGCACCTTCATGCCGCCGCGGTCATCCTGGCTCCCGCTGGCAGCATCGACCCCGATAGCCTGGAGTCCGAGGTGACGCTGTTGGAGCGCCCCGCCGTCGAAGACGACGACGCTGTGCACGACGCTCTGGAACTGGCTGCCGATGATGCCGACTTCGCGGCCTTCGTGGCCGACTACGCCGTCCGGCTCGACCGCGGCGAGCGTCCGGCCAAGGCCTTCTCGGCCGCGCTGAGCGAAAGTGCCTGGGAGCCCGCGCTTGAGTGATGGGGGCGGCGAGCGGTCCCTCCTTGTCTGGAGCGAGTCGCTTCGCGAATACGACTTCGGACCTGGCCACCCACTGACGCCCAGGCGTTTCGGGCCCGGTGTGGACCTGCTACGCAGCGTCGGAGCGGAGCGAATGGTGGAACCTCGGGAGGCCACCGATGACGAGATCGGGCGGTTGCATGCGGCGCACTTCATCGAACAGGTGCGTTCATTCTCAGACCATCCCTGGCAACCGGCCGCTATGGGCGTCGGAAGCGGAGATGTGCCGGCCTTCCACGGCATGCACGAAGCGTCGGCGCGGGTGGTGGGCGGCTCGATCATCGGCGTAGACCGCATCCTCAGCGGTGATGCCCAGCATGTCTTCTCGCCGGCCGGTGGGCTGCACCACGCCATGCGCACTCGCGCCGCCGGCTTCTGCGTCTACAACGATGTGGCTCTGGCGGTGGCCAGGGCACGCGACGCGGGTCATCGGGTGCTCTATGTCGATCTTGACGTGCATCATGGCGACGGCACACAGGCGTTCTTCTGGGATGACCCGCAGGTCCTGACCTATTCGATCCACGAAACGGGGCGCTCGCTCTTCCCGGGCACGGGCATGGTCGAGGAGTCGGGTGGTCCCGCCGCCCCGGGACTGGCCGTCAATACACCGCTCGATGAAGGCAGCGGCGATGAGAGCTGGTGGTCGGTACTCGGGGAGGTGCTCCCAGCACTGGCGGCTGCCTTCCGTCCCACGTTCGTCGTCAGTCAGCATGGCTGCGACACCCACGCCTTCGACCCGCTGGCGCACCTGCGCCTCACCACCGCCTCGTTCCATCGTGCCGCGGTGCTGCTCGACGGATTGGCGCATGAACACGCACAGGGTCGTTGGCTGGCCACTGGCGGCGGCGGCTACGATGCCTACCGGGTCGTGCCACGTGCGTGGGCGCTGGTGTGGCTGGCGCAGGCCCATCTCGAGATCCCCGAGCCGACGCCGCAGACGTGGCGAGAGCGCTGGGCTTCGGAGGCAGAGGCGTTCGGCCAAGCGCCACTGCCAGCCGAGTTCATCGACCCACCGCGCACCGTGGCGCCCGATCCCGATGTCATCGTCGAGCGCAACCTGAAGCGTGCGCGGGCCGCCCTGGAGCAGTCGCTGGAGCTGCAGTCTCCGGGCTAGCTGGGGTCTGGGTCCTGCCGCATGATGTCTGGCGCGCCGCGGGTGGGGATGCTGATGAGGCGCACGTCGTCGAATGACGAGGACTCACCCATACCCAACAGCGTGAGGCTCTGGCCCGCAGCGGGTGGCATCCGCGGGTTGCCCACCGCGTTGGTGTCGATGTTCAGCGAGTGCCCGTCGTGGAACAGCGTCGCCCCATCCCACTGCGGGGTGTGCCCGAAGACGACTCGCTCGATGCCGGCCGCCTGGTAGGCGTCGAAGGCGCCCGAATCCCAAGGTGTGTCGAAGAAGCCCGAACGCACCCAGAGGTGCTCCTCGGTGTTGACGCCGAGGTCTTCGAGGCTGAACCCGGGTGCCAGGCCGCCGTGCACGAACAAGGCATCGCGCCAGCGCACCGCCTGCGGCAGCGACTCCAGCCACTCGAAGAAACCCGACGCGCAGCCGTCGATCGCTGCCACCATCCGCTCGGCCCTCGCCACGTCGGCCTGGTCGCAGCCATATGCCGCAGCCGTGGCCCCACCACCGTACTCGAGCCACGTTTCCAGCCACTCGTGCTGGCCGCGTCGAACCATGAGCGGCATGAGCTCGTGGTTCCCCCGTGCCAGGACGACGGCGCTGCCGGCCTGAGCGGCCTCCCGCTGCAGTCGACGCAGCAGCGCTACCAGTCCTCGGATGTCGCCGCCGCGGTCGATGTAATCGCCGCAACCGACAAGAGCGGTACGTGCCGGGCCCACCCAGCGCTGCGCCGCATCGATCAAGCCCGCCTGCCGGAGCGCGCTGACGAAGGCGCTGGTGACCCCGTGAACGTCGCTGAATGCCCACACCGTCCAATCGTCGGGCAGGTGGGGCAGGCGAGCGTCGAACATGACTCCAGTATCGCAAGTTTGCACCGGTACCCGACCGGTCGCTATCGTGGGCATCGCCGCCGGACGTAGATTTGGAGGCCTGCGCCGAACGCAGAACACGGGAGGAGAACAGAGCCACATGACCGAGTTGCGTCCGACACGGGACCGGCTGCCCATGTGGCTGGCTGTCGCCATCACGGTCGTGGTGAGCTTGCCGTTCGGGTTGTGGCTGGGCAACTACAACCTGCCCCTTTGGGTCAGCTTCATCGTCTGGGCCGAATACTTCGTGCTGGGTGGCACGCCGGCCGCGCTGCGGGTCATCATCCCCGCGTATCTCATCGGCGTGTTCGGCGCCATGTGCATCACCACTGCCACCGCCATCCTGGAACGCCTGCTTGACGGCGCCGGCCTCGTCGCCGAGGACGACCTGGCCTCGTTCATCGGTCTGTTCTTGGGCTTCTGCGTGTTCCTCTACGCGGTGCGGTGGGTGCCGATGCCACTCTTCGGGACAGCCTCGCTGCCCTTCTTCAACGGCGTCTCGATGATGCTCGGCGTGCTCTACACGGCCGCCTTCATCACCGCTGCCCCGACGGGCATCGAACCCATCCTGGAGCCGGCGGTGGCGGCCTTGGGTGCTGCGCTGGCGGGACTGTTGGGCTGTTTCCTCGGCTGGTTCAACGTGACCATCCTGTTCCGTGTGCCGGCCGACCCGGCGGTACAGTCGCCGAGCTGATCGGCCGGTGGCGGACATGCGGAAAGGCCCTTCCGCTCTGGAGGCGGAAGGGCCTTTGGTTGGCGAGGTCAGGCTTCGAGGCCGACCGCTACCAGGTGCACTCGTTGGGCGGATCGGCTGGATCACACTCAGCGTTGGTCTGGATGGCATCGAGGATCTCGAGGCCCTTTGTGGCGTCGAGAAGCACGGGTGCGGCAATGGAACCATCGGCATTGAACTGGATGTACGCCGGAGTGACGGCATTGACGCCACCGGCGGAGTACACGCCGGGACCGGTCACACCTTCGTAGTCGATATCCTTGCCCTCACGGATGAGAGCGAGGCAGTCGGCGTACGTGTAGCAGACCTCTCCTGGCGCATCACCGACCGCGAACATGGCCGGAGCCCAGTCGCTGGCGTTGTACGAGCCGCCGGCCTCGACGGCCAGGGCCGTCTGGACCATAAGGTCGTAGGTCGAGAAGGCATACTGGTTGCTGGCATCGTAGGGCGGGCACTCGGCGATGCCTTCGGTGCAGGACGTCTGTCCGTCCCACAGGGGCTGGAAGAACTCCCAGGCTGGGGTGCTCGTGTCGGGGGCGAAGGTGGTGAATCCGATCGCCTGCTGCGTCGCGATGGGGTCCGCTCCCAGCGACCCGATGAACTCAGCCTCAGCCCAGCCGGTCTCACCGATCCAGTTGAGCGACAGGCCGGCCTCTGCGGCGGACTTGATAAGGGTGGCGGACTCCACTGATCCCGCCTGGATGAGCACCGCGTCCGGGTTGAGGTCAGCGATGCGCTGTGCCTCGGCTCGATAAGACGGCTGCTCAGCCGGCGCGTCGATACGATCCAGGACGTTCAGGCCCAGGATCTCCGCGGTCTTCTCGTTGGCGTCCGCTGCCAGCTGGAAGCCCTCGACCTGGGTGGCGAAGATGACGACGTTCTTGGCGCCGATCGAGTCGGCATAGAGGCTCCCGAACGTTCCCAAGCCCTGATCGAGGCCCTGCGCCCGGAAGATGGGCTCCGCGGGCTTGCCGCCCAGGTTGCCCGGGATGGCGCCGCCATGGACCGACGGTCCCAGTGGCGAGTCGTTCTCCTGCCACACTTCCATCATGTAGTCGCGGTAGGTCCGGTACTGGTGAGCGATGCTCACCACGATCTCCGCGCCGAACTGCTCGATGCACTTCTTGGCCGCCTGGCCCTCGAAGCTATCCCCGATGTCCTCGGAGACCAGCTCCCAACTGCGCCCCAGCGGCGGATCCTCGTTGATGACCTCCTGGATGGGGAAGCGCACATCGTTGGTGAGCGATGGGCCGTACGAAGCGAACGAGCCGGTGTAGTAGGCAAGCTCGCAAACCACCACCGGTTCGCCATCGGACTGTGCCGTGACGGCGCCGCCGAACGCGGTGGCGAGGAGGGCCGGTATGGCGATCATCACCGCCATGCGGCCCGACTTGATGTTCCGAGTACTCATGAACCTTCCTCCTGCTGTGCCTGACCAAGTTGGTGAACCGTCAGATCCGGTAACCCTCCTTCAGCTGCTTCGTCGTCACCGTGGCGGCGTCCACCACCGCGGTGGCCTGACCCAGGGTTAGGACCATGACCCGATCGGCCACCTGGAGGGCCTTGGTCGCGTTCTGCTCTGCGAGCACGATCGCGACGCCGCGGGTCTGGTGCATCTCGGTGATCTTGTCCATGAAGAGATCGACATACAACGGCGAGAGTCCGGCCGTCGGTTCGTCCAGCAACAGTAGTGTGGGGTCCTGCATCAGAGCGCGCGCACAGGCGACCATACGCGACTCCCCGCCACTCAGCGTGCCCGCCAGTTGTCGCTGCATGTCTTTGAGAGCTGGGAACAGCCCGAACACCTCATCCATCCGCTCCTCATTCGAACGTTTGCCGATCATGCCGCCGACCCTGAGGTTCTCGAGCACGGTGAGATTGGGGAAGACCCCCTGCTCCTGAGGCACGTAGCCGATCCCCAGAGCCGCCGTCTCATAGGGAGGGAGGTGGGAGACGTCCTGGCCGTCGAACTTGATCGTCCCCTCCATGAGCGGGAGCAGCCGAGCCATGGTAGCGAGCAACGTCGTCTTCCCGGCGCCATTGGCGCCGAGCACCGCGAAGACCTCCTTCCCGACCGCGAAGTCGATGCCCTTCAGGACCTGCACCCCGTGGTAGCCACTCTTCAGACCGGCGACCTCGATGGTGTGTTGGACCGACGCGCTAGGCATGCCCTTCTCCGAGGTATTTCTCGACGACCGTGTGATTCTCGCGGATGGAGGCTGGGTCGCCGGCCAGGATGACGCTACCCTCGGCCATGAAATGGACCCGGTCACAGAGGCTCCAGATGAGCGTGAGGTCATGCTCGACGATCACCACCGATGTGCCCTGGGCGGCCAGTTCGCGAACCACGTCCATCACCTTCTCGGTCAGATCGATCCGGCAGCCCGGCGGTGGGCTCGTCGAGCAGCAGGAAGCTGGGTTTGAGCAACAGGCAGCGGACGATGTCGAGCAGCTTCTTCTCCCCCGCCGAGAGGGCCAGCCGGCAGGGATCTTGGAAGTCGAAGAGGTCGAGGTAGTGCCGCATCTCCTCCTCGTGGCGGCGAAAGACTGTGCCCTCGGCTAGGACGCGCTGGGGTTGCTCGTATCGGGCTTCCGCCACCGCCAGGAGCAGCGAATCCCAGATGGTCAGCTTGTCGAAATCCATGATCACCTGGTTCGACTTGACCACGCCTTGATGAGCCAGCTGATGCGCCGGCAGCGAGGACAGCATGATCTCGGCACCCGCGGACGGCCGGAGGCTGATCGTTCCGCGATCGAGCGGGAGCGAATGCATGATCAGCCGCATGAGCGTGGTCTTGCCGGCGCCATTGGGGCCGATGAGTCCCTCGATCGGATCCCGGCCCAGGGTCAGGTCGTCGACATCCACGACCACGCGGCCGGAGAACGACTTCACGACGCCGCGCACGTAGATCTCGGGGCGAGCCACCGCAGCGGCCACCGAGGCGTCAGCGGCCATGGATCTTCCTCATCAGCTTGTCGCGCCGCATGTCGCCAAGGATGCCGAGTGGTCGGAAGAGGAGCACGATGATCAGGGCCAGGCCAAAGACGGCCTGTCGGAGCACGGGGATCGTCTGCGTGTACCACTCCCGCGGCAGTGGCAAGTAGGACGAGATCACGATGTCGAAGAGGCCTACCGAGAGCACGACGCCGACGACCGCACCCCAGACCCGGACGCTGCCGCCCAGCACCAGTCCCACCATGGTCGCGAGGGTGATCTCGACTCCGAGGTTGCCGACGTCCAGGTAGCGGACCATCGCACCGTTCATCGCTCCCAGCAAGCCCATGGCCGCGGAGGTGACCGCGAAGAGCCCGATCTTGGTCCGGAACGTGGATTTGCCCAAGCTGCGCGCCAGCGCCTCGCTACTACCCACGGCGATCAGGAGCCGCCCATATGGCGACCTGTGGACACGCCAGGCGTAAAGGAAGATAGCAGCGACGACGGCGGTCAGGACCAACAGCCACGTGAACTCATCCTCCTTGACGGTGCCCACATCGAACGGGATGCGAAGTCCGCCCATGCCACGCGCGCCGCCGGTCAGGTCGTCCTCAGTCGTGGCCAGGATCGCGATGACCGTGGCGAATCCAAGCGTGCCCACTAGCACCCCGTCGGTATCGAGGTCGGCGATGAGCCAACCGACCACGACGCCAGCCAGACCGGCAATGAAGGTCGCCAGCGCGGCGCAGGCCAGGAACTGCCAGGGGTCCCCGAAGGGCCAGTCCACGTTGACGTAGAGCACGCCGAAGGCGTACATGCCGAGGCCCCAGAAGCCCACCACCCCGAAGTTGGCGATGCGGGTGAGGCCGAGCTGCAGATGGAGCAAGAGCGCCAGGCCGATGATCATGACGACCTCGAAGAGGCCCGTGATGAGAAAGGCGTCGAGCCAGTCGATGTTCATCGCATCACACCTTCGCGGTTTCGGTGAGCCGCCGGCCCTGCCACTTCAGGAGGACGATGAAGGCGACGATCAGGGCCAGCTGCGCGTACAGGATCTGGCCGAACGTCAGGGCCATCGCCGTAAGCAGGATACCGGTACCCACCCCCACCGCGATGACGCCGCCAAGCCCCCAGGCCCCGCCGACGAGGACGACGAGGAGGATGAAGAGGAATTGGCGCCAGCCCAGGAGTGGAGCGACCGAGGAGCCGACGCCATAGAAGGCGCCCGCAAGGCCACCCGCGACGCCGGCCACGAACCAGATCATGACCGAGACGACGAGGGGGCGGATGCCGCTCACCTTTGCCAGTTGCTCGTCTGCCGAGAGCGCCCGCGCCTGGAGGCCGTAGCTGGACCGCTGGATGAAGAGGTAGAGCAGCAGCGCCAGTAGGGCAACGCTCACCAGGGCCACCAGCCGGAAGGACGTCACGCCCACGCCCAGGACCCAGATAGTGTCAGGCGAGGGGACATCGAAGAAGCGCACGGGGTAGCCGAAGATGAACTGGAGCCCGTGGCGCAGGAAGATGGAGAGGCCGAAGGACATGATGATCATCTCCAAGCCGCCCACGCCGCGGTGTTTGGCCGGCCGGAAGATCAGGACATACGTCGCCACGCTCAGCAGCCCGGAAAGGATCGCGGTCGGGATGAGGGTCGCGTAGAAGTCGAGGCCGAACGTCGTGTTCAACCACATCGCGAAGTACGCCCCCAGCGTCAGCGTCTCCGAGTAGGCGACGTTGATGAGGCCCGTCAGTCGGTAGATGAGGGCGAATCCGATGGCCGCCAGCACCAGGGGGGCATGCTCGGTCAGGCCGATGACCACCGACTGGGTGACGAACTCCATCAACAGCCCCCCATGGGCACGATCGCGGTCACGCCGTTGTCGTCCTCGGACGCAGGACTGATCGCATGTCTAGTCGCATGACGTCACCGGGCCATCGCTCACGAGCAGCTTCTGGACCCGCTGCGCCACTCGCTCCGCGGACAGGCAATACATGTCCAGCAGCTCCTCATCAGTGGCCGACTCGGTGTAGTGGTCCTGGATGCCGATACGATCGACCCGGGTGGGCCGATGCTCGGAGAGGGTCTCGGCCACGGCGCCGCCCAAGCCACCGATGACGGTGTGCTCCTCGACGGTCACGACGCGACCGGTGCGTTCCGCGGCGGCCACGATGCCGGCCACGTCGAGCGGCTTGATGGTGGGCACGTGGACGACATGGGCATCGATGCCATCGGCCGCGAGGATGTCGGCGGCATCGAGCACCCTGGGGGTCTGGGTGCCGGTGCTGATGAGCGTGATATCGCCACCCTCGCGCACGACCTTGACCTCGCCGAAGCGGAAGCGATGGCCGGGCTCGAAGAGCGTCTGGGTGGTGTCACGCACCAGCCGGATGAAGACCGGTCCCTCGTACTCCACGGCCCAGGCGAGGACGCCTTTCGTCTCGACCTCGTCGGCGGGGCTGATGACGACCAGGCCGGGCATGGCCCGGGCGATGGCGATGTCATCGACGATCTGGTGCGTCTTGCCGGCCTTGCCGGTGAAGAGCCCGCAGTAGCCCGCGGTGATCTTGACGTTGGCACCGGTCTGCGCGATGAGCACCCGGATCTGGTCGAGCGGACGATGCAGGGCGAAGGCCACGAAGGTGCTGATGAAGGGCACCAGGCCGACCTTGGCCATGCCGGCCGCGACGCCCAGCATGTTCTGCTCGGCGATGCCCATCTGGAAGAAGCGCTCGGGGTAGGCATCCTCGAAGAGCTTGGCCTGGGTACTGGAGCCCAGGTCGCCGTCGAGCATGACGATGCGCGGGTCGGTGGCGGCGAGCTCGGTCACGGTCTCGCCGAAGACCAGGCGCAGCTGCTTGCCCATGGGGCGGGTCATGCCGCACCTCCGTCGGTCTCACCGAGCTCGGCCATGGCGATGGCGAACTCCTCTTCTGTGGGCACCCCCATGTGCCACTGGTAGTTCCCCGCCATGTAGCTGACGCCGTAGCCCTTCAGGGTGTTGGCGATGATCGCGGTCGGCAGGCCCCGGGGCTCGATGGCTTCCTCGAGCACGCGCACCACATCGACCATGTCGTTGCCGGCCATCTCCAGCACCCGCCAGCCGAACGCCTTGAAGCGGGCCACGAGGGCTCCGGGGTCCTCGGGGGGCAGACGATCGCC
Organism: uncultured Chloroflexia bacterium; assembly: GCA_963814315.1. GTDB lineage: Bacteria > Chloroflexota > Limnocylindria > Limnocylindrales > CSP1-4 > JAFMJV01. Next base: position 840,316 of record CAWFCG010000003.1, on the reverse strand, counting down.
GGCATGTTCACCGCGCCAGCCGAACTGCTGGAACTTGTTGTGGTCGACGATGGCGATGAGGCTGTCGATCCGGTAGCGGGGTGCCACGTGGGCGGCCTCCCAGACCTGGCCCTCCTGGCACTCGCCGTCACCCATGAGCACGAAGGTGCGGAAGCCCTGTCCCAGGTAGCGGCCAGCGAGGGCCATGCCCAGGCCGGCCGAGAGGCCCATGCCCAATGATCCCGTGCTGATGTCGATGCCGGGCAGCTTGTTCATGTCGGGATGGCCCTGCAGGCGGGCACCCTTCTTGTTGAAGGTGGACAGCTCGGTGAGCGGGAAGTAGCCCGCCAGCGCCATGGCCGCGTACTGGCCCAGCGAGGAGTGGCCCTTGGACAGGATGAACCGGTCACGCTCGGGCCAGTCGGGCTCGGTGGGGCGGATGCGCAGGACCCGTCCGTACAGGGCGGCGAGGATATCGGCCGCCGAGAGGGGTCCACCGACATGGCCGACCTTGCGCTCGGTCACGGTGCGGATGACCGCCACGCGGATGCGCCGTGCCAGATCGGCCAGACGGGCGATCTCGTCAGCGTCGGCAGGCGTGCGGGTGACAGCGGGGGCGTCGGTCATCAGGAGGTCTTGCCCTTCTCGTATGAGCCGGGCACCACCGGCGGGCTGAAGAAGCAGGCGATCTCGAGCGGCTCGGGGCCGTCCGACTCGGTGGCGTGGAGGGTGCCGGGGCTGACCCAGACGACCGACCCGGGCTCCAGCTCACCGACTCCGTCGGGGGTGATGATGCGGCCACGCCCGGACACGCAGTAGATGGTCTCCTCCTGCGTGTCGTGCACGTGGCCCTCGGGGGCGGAGCCGGCAGGGAAGATCGAGACGCCGAAGCTGATGCGCTCGGTGGCCACGTTCTGTGGACCCAGGTAGGTGTGCCAGTCCCGGCCCGGCAGGGGATAGACCTCCGCCTCGGCGCGTGACACTCGCTTCATCATGAGAGCACCTCGTTACATCCCTGTGGCGCCTGCTCCCCAAGCTCAGTCAGCCCGGGTGAACTATCACAATCGATTATCGAGGATACGCTTTCTGACCCCGCCAATGTCAAGCGGCCTCGCAATAACGGGCCATCCGGCCCAAGGTCGCAACCGGGCCGCAACCGCGTGCCACGTCCGTCGACCCTGGTCCTCCGCGCCGGCAGAAGGTGCCGTCCGGACCCGCATCGACGTGACCAGACGCCCGGTTCAGTCGCCTTGACTGGCGTAGGCTAGGGGTCGTATGGTCATCGGTAATCGATTATCGAAGACCAGCGTGCCGAATGGATGTTCCATCGCGGCGCGGGAGCGGAGAGGTCGCTTTCATGCGATCTCCAGCAGCGGTCGCGGAGGATGACCGTCAAGCGAAGGAGGCGACGGACGTATGGGGCTCATGGACGATCAGGTCCTGGGGCAATTCCTCGGGGATGAGCAATTCCCGATCGAGTGGGTGTCGGAGACCGAGAAGCGGCTCTTCTGGGTCTACGATGACCTGCACTGCCCGAAGCCGCTCAGTCCGATGTACGAAGACATCGGCGGCTGGTGGCTCTCCTGTGATCACATGTTCCGCCGCTTCGGCACGCCGTTCGCGACCGACTGGATCTACAAGAACATCAACGGTTACCTGTACACCACGGCGATCCCGGCGGAAGCCGGCGTGGCCGTCGATACGCAGGAGTACAACTACCGCACCAACCCCATCGTGCCCGAGGCCGGCGATGCCGACTACGCAGCCAGGATCGGGGCCTACCTGGGTGTCGTCCTGCCCGTCTACGGGCAGAACTTCGTGACCTGGTGGCGCGAGCGCTTCGTGCCTGAGATGCAGCGTAACTTCGACTACATCGAAGGTGTGCTCGATCGCAAGGATGAGCTGAGCCTGGCCGAGGTGTCCGTCCTGCTCGAGGACGCCATCGACATGCACGATCGGCACTGGAAGATCCACTGGATGCTGAACTTTGCGCAGCTCAGCGCCACGCTCAACCTGCGTGCGGTCATGGAGAAGACGCACGGCAAGATCGATGAGGTCCTGCTGGGCCGTCTTCAGAACTCCGGCAACGACCGCAACTGGGACAAGATCCGCGCCCTGTGGGAGATGAAGGAAGAGATCAAGGGCGACGCCGAGTTGCAGCAGATCTTCAGCGCCTCGACCGCGGCTGAGATCGTGCCTGCCCTGGAGGCCAGCGATCGTGGTCGCCGCTTCATCGACGAGCGCATCGTGCCCTACCAGAAGGAGTTCGGTTGGCACGCCGTCTGGAGCCACGAGTTCATCTTCCCCTCCTTCCGGGAGGATATGAACCCGATCGTGCAGCTGGTCCGCGACCAGTACAGCTCCGACTACGACTACCCCACCAAGATCGCGGCCCTGCGAGCGGACATCGCCGCTGCGGCCGAGGAGATCCTGGAGGGACTCGAAGGCGAGGCGCTCGAGGAGATGCGTGCCGCCAACGAGATCAACCTCAAGATGGCGCCGCTGACGCCGGACCACCACTTCTACATCGACCAGGGTGCCAACGCCCACGTGCGCCTGGTGCTTATCGCCATCGGTGAGAAGCTGGTCGAGCAGGGTGTGCTGGACCGTCCTGACGACGTGATCATGTTCCGCTACAACGGGCTGCGAGCCTTCATCGGCGACCCGTCCAGCATGGATGGCCGTGCCATCGTCAAGGCTGCCCGCGAGAAGTGGGCCGCTGCCGAAAAGGTCCAGCCCAAGGACTGGGTGGGCACCGTCACCGAGACCCAGCTGGCCTTCCCCTACCTCAACCTGTGGGGTTTCCCCGACAAGTTCCATCGGTCCAAGGAGAAGATCCAAGGCCAAGTCAAGGGCATCGCCGGCTCGCCCGGCGTGGTCGAAGGCATCGCCAGGATCGTCTCGTCAGAAGCAGAGTTCGACAGCCTGGAGCAAGGTGAGATTCTTGTCTGCCAGATGACCAACCCAGCCTGGCAGGTGCTCTACGGCAAGATCATCGCCGTCGTCACCGATGCTGGCGGCACGGTGTCACATCCGGCGGTGCTGGCACGCGAGTACGGCATCCCGGCAGTGGTCGGAACTTCCACCGGCACCTTCGAGATCAAGTCGGGCGACCGACTACGCGTCGACGGTACCGCCGGCGTGGTCGAGATCCTGGGGAGCTGATCGATCGCCGCCATGTCGAACGAGATGGGCATCACGCGCAGCGTGTTGTCCGAGCAGGTCAAGGGTCGCCTTCTCCAGGCGATCCTTGACGGCCGCTACCCACCCGGCGCCCGCATCGTGGAGACGCGGGTGGCCCGGGAGTTCGGAACCAGCCAGGCCCCTGTTCGGGAGGCGCTGCGGGATCTTGAGGCTCTGGGTGTCGTCGAGACGGCTCCCTTCAAGGGTGCTCGCGTGCGCCAACCGAGCACCGGGGAGCTGCTGGAGGCCTTCGAGGTCCGAGCCATCCTCGAGGGGCATGGCGCCGTGCTGGCCATGGAGAACTTCACCGAGACCGAACTCGGCCGCCTCGCCGAGCTGATCGAGCAGATGCGCGTAGCGGCGCTCGCGGGTGACCCCTACAGCGAGGCTGCCGCCGATACCGAGTTCCACCGGCTGATCATGCATCTCTCCGGGAACGCCACGCTGGAACACGTGTGGCAGACCCTGGAGCCCTTCCTGCGCACCTATATCACCATCGTGTCGCCCGGCGTCGACCGGCGTGCTGTGGCCGACCGGCACATCCCCATCATCGAAGCCCTGCGCCGCCAGGACGCTGGCCTCATCCACGCCGCCATGCGCCATCACTTCGAGGCGGCGGCGGCGGCACTGGCAGAGGTTTGGCCGCGCCACCTGGGCGGTGCCGAGTCCGCCGATCGACCGCGGCCGGACCAGGTTCCGGCTATCCCGCTCTAGTCGTCATCATCGAAAGGAACACATGAGCCCAGATCCAGTACTCAGCCAGGAGTTGTCGGCCGGACCGGCGCGCCTCCGTGTCGACGTCCTCGGCGGCCCCGCTCGCGAGAGTATCGTCAACGACATGGACTTCCTCAACTACCGGTTGGCGGCGGTGACCATGGAGTCCACTGTCACGCTGCCGGAGCCAGATGTCACCTGGGATGTCGAGGCCGCCACGGACATCAGCTACGACGGTTGCGCCATGCATCTCGCGGGTGAGTGGAGCGTGGGCGCCATCCAGAAGATCCTGGTGACGATGCTGGCGCTGCGCATGGAGGCCAAAGGCCTGCACCCGTCACACTCGTCGGCCGTGCGCTACCTGGGCAAGTCCATCCTGTTCCTGGGCGGTGAGTCCAATCATGGCAAGTCGATGGGTCAGATCGAGGCCTGCCGGCGCGGTGGACTGCTGATCAGCACGGAGACCACCGTCATCGACGAAGACATCCGGGCTGTCATGGGCTCCAAGTCCGTCTTCCTGCGCGAGAAGCGCGCCAAGGGTACCGAGCGCGCTGACAAGGCCGCCCCGACCCAGGGTGTCAGCAAGTTCTGGGGTGAGATGCCGACTTGGCAGGAGTATCCCGAGGTCAGCGAGCTCGATCTGGTGGTGTTGCCCGCTATCGACGGCAACTTCGACCCCAGCACCAAGCAGCTGGGCGAGTTCGAGTCGCAGTTCCAGGCACTCCACTCGCTGCAGAACTATTTCCTCACCAATGAGCTGCTGGCGCCGGGCTTCCCCATGCCGCTGGTCGACACCGAGGAGCTGCGCCGCGCTCGGGCGACCTTCGTCAGGACGTTCGGCGACCGACCCTTCTACTTCGTCCGTGCCGCCACGCCGCAGGTGCTCATGGACGAGGTCGACAAGATCCTCTAGCGGTCAGGAACAGCATGCGCAGGTTCGACTACGAGCGGCCCGGGACGCTAGCCGGGGCCATCGCGCTACTTGCCGATGCGGGCGCCGGTGCCCGCATCCTGGCCGGTGGCACTGACCTCGTGGTCGGCCTGCGCGACGATTCCATCCAGCCAGATGTCGTGGTCGACCTCAAGTGGGTCGCCGAGTTCGCGGGTGAGGCCATCGTGGACGGGGGCGACATGATTCGCTTCGGGGCGCTGGCCACCATGAGTGAGATCGAGCACAGTGAGCTGGTGCTGGGGGAGCTACCGGCCTTGGCGGAGGCTGCCCGCGTCGTCGGGTCTGTCCAGATCCGCAACCGGGCCACGCTGGCCGGCAACGTCTGTAACGGCTCGCCCGCCGCAGACACCACGCCGCCACAGCTCATCTACGGCGCCACGGTCGTGGTGGCTGGGCCAGACGGTGAGCGTCGCTTGCCCATCGACGCGTTCATCATCGGTCCCAAGCGGGTGGACCTGCAGCCCGGCGAGCTGGTCGCGGCCATCGAGATCCCAAGGCATTCACCGTCATTCGGTGCTGCCTACCTGCGCTCGGTACGGCGCCGGGGCACAGACCTGGCCTCAGTCACCATGTGCGCCGCGGTGGACGAGGACGGCACCGCGCTTCTCGCCTACGGCAGCGTCGGGCCGCGCCCCTTCCTCGTGCGCGACGACAGCGGCCTGCTCGCCGACCCCGGTGCCGATCCAGACCAACGCGCTGCCGTGCTTGACGAGCTGTTGTCGCAGGCGAGCCCCTCGCCGCGCTCGATCCGCGCCAGCCCCGACTACCGCCTCGCGATGCTGCGTGTGCTCGCGATGCGTGCGCTGGCGACCGCTGACGACCGACGCTCCGGGAGAGCTGCCTGATGCCCCAACGCCTCACCATCGACCTGACCGTGAACGGCCGGCCCTGGCAGCTCGACGTGGCTGTCCACCACACGCTGCTCGAAGTGTTGCGCGACGACGTTGGGCTCACCGGTACCAAGGAGTGCTGCGTGGTCGGGGAGTGCGGCGCCTGCACCGTCCTGGTGAACGGTCATTCGGTCAACTCCTGCCTGATGCTCGCAGTCGAAGCCGACGGGGCCGATATCAGGACGGTCGAGGGACTCGCACAAGATGGCGAGCTCGACCCGCTGCAGGAGGCATTCCTGGACAACAGTGCCGCCCAATGTGGCTTCTGCATCCCCGGCCAGCTGATGTCCGCCACGGCGCTGCTCGATCAGATCGACGACCCCACCGACGAGCAGATCCAGGAGGCGCTGGCGGGCAACCTCTGCCGCTGCGCCGGCTACGAGCAGATCTTCGCCGCCGTGCGTCAGGCGGCGCGGGAACGCTCGGCATGAGCACGCTGAAGGTCGGTCTGTCGCCGCACCGCGTCGGTGGCTACGAGCGCGTGACCGGCTCACAGGAGTACCTCGCAGACATCCCCTTCAGCGATGCCCTGCACGCCAAGCTGGTGACCATTCCCTGTGGTCGCGGTCGGATCATCAGCATCGACAAGAGCGCGGCCCTGGCGGTCCCGGGCGTGCGCCTCGTCTGGAGCGCCGCTGACCTGCCGCAGCCGGTGGCGCGGTATGGGCCGCAGTATCAGGATCGGCCGGTGCTGGCGGTTGGTGAAACCAAGTTCCACGGTGAGCCCGTGGCCGCGGTGGCCGCTGACAGCAAGGATGCGGCTGAGGAGGCCGCCCGTCTGGTCAAGGTCGAATACGAGGTCTTGCCCGGGGTCTACACCGTCGCGCAAGCCCTCGCACCCGGCGCGCCCTTGGTGCGTGAACCCGAGTTGCGGCCAGGCGATGAGCTGGCGGGGAGCAACGTCCTGACTCGGCGCGTATTCGAGTGGGGCGACGTGGACGCGGCCCAGGCTGACATGGTCATCGATGAGTCCTACTCCTTCCCCATGATCACCCACTTCGCCATCGAGCCCCACGCCTTTGCGGCCGCGCCAGATGACGACGGCATCGCCATCTGGTCGACCATCCAGCACCCCTACCTGCTGCAGCGGCTGATGGCAGAGCTGCTCGACATGCCCCTGGCCAAGGTGCGGGTGTACGCACCAGATCCCGGCGGCGGCTTTGGCGGCAAGCAGAACATCAAGCTGGAGCCACTGGTGGCCATGATGGCCCTCCAGACCGGCCGACCGGTCCGGCTGGTACTGACGCTGGATGAGTCGTTCCAGGCCAGCCGCCGCGTCTCGGCGGAGTTCAGGGTGCGCAGCGGCTTCACGCGCGATGGTCACCTCGTCTTCGAGGACATTCGCAGCGACTACATGCTGGGCGCCTATGCTGATATCGCTGAGCGGGTGGTGGCCAAGAGCCAGTACACCGCGGCCGGGCCCTACAAGGTGCCCAACGTGCGTATCACTGCCCGCTCGATCCTCTCCAACACGACGCCCGCCTGTGCCTTTCGCGGCTTCGGCACACCCCAGGTGAACTGGGCCGTGGAGTCCAATATCGATGCGGCCGCCCGCGCTCTCGGCATCGACCGCGCCGAGATCCGTTTGCGCAACCTGGCCACCCGAGGAGAGGAGGTGGTGCCGGACGATACGCCCGCCGACGGCCTCTGGCCGGAGACCGTCCGGGCCGCTATGGATGCCATCGGCTGGGATACGCCGACGCCTGCCGGTCGCGGTCGAGGCATCGCCGTCGGCATCAAGGCCAGCGCCACCACCGGGTTGTCGTACTCGACCGTGCGCTTGCTGGCCGACGGCAGCGTGCTCGTCTTCGCTGGCACCAGCGACATGGGCCAGGGCGCGCGGACCATCTTCGCGCAGATCGCCGCCACTGAGCTGGGCGCTCCCATGGATGCGGTCAACGTCGTCTCGGGCGACACATTCGTGGTGCCCTACGACCAGCAGACCTCGGCCAGCCGCTCCACGGTCTTCATGGGCAATGCCATCATGCGCGCCTGCCGTGACATCCAGGGGCAGGTCCGAGCCATGGCCGCGGCGGCGGAGAGCGTGCCCGAGAGCCAGATCGTGGTCGACCGAGGCGTCGTCAGCCTGCCGAGTGGTGACGTCCCCATCGTCGACGTCGTCAGGACCGGCCTGGGCAAGCTCGGTGGCGAGATCATCGGCAACGGGATGTACCGCAAGGAAGTCCAGCCGGAGCATCCCCTCGGCGGTAGCCCGGCGTTCTACGAGTTCAACTGCACCGCCGTCGAGCTCTCGGTGGACGAAGAGACCGGCCACATCACCATCCACGAGCACGTCATCGTTGGCGACACGGGCAAGTCATTGAATCCGGCGCAGGTGGCTGGTCAGGATGAGGGAGCTGCCATCCAGGGCCTCGGCCATACGCTCATGGAGCACATGATCCTCGACGAGTCCGGCCGCATCCGCAACCTCGGCGCCATCGACTACCGCATCCCCACCTCCATGGACCTGCCACTGCACATGGAAAGCGTGGCCATCGAGAACGGGGACGGGCCAGGGCCATATGGATCGAAGGGCGTCAGTGAGGGTGGGCTGCTCTCGGTGCAGTCGGCGGTCGGTTCGGCCCTCGCCGATGCTACCGGCGTGGTCATCCGCCAGCTGCCCCTGACACCAGAGCACGTGTGGCGCTCCATCCGGGACGCTCGCGCTTCACAGGACCAGCAAACCCCGTGACCATCAAGCCCCGAGGATGAGGAGAGACGCCATGCCCAAGCCCGGAGAGGTCGGTCCCATCAAGGACATGCCCGCGGAGCAGGTCGTCAAGGCGGCGGCCATGATCAAGCAAGGCCGCATGATCTCGCTGGCCGCGACGCGCTTCGACGGCATGCCGCTATTCCCCGGCCACCCGCCGTTCCAGGTGCTCAACGCGGTCAGCCCGAGAGGCATCGTGGCCGGTGGACGGCAGCCGTGGGGTCCGGTCAACAACGTCAACCTAGGCTACATGGCGGAGTACCTGATGTGCACCTCCCATTCTGGCGCGCACATCGACGGCCTGGCGCACATGACCATCGGTGAGGACATGCACTGGTACGGCGGCGGGAATGCCGATGAGCACCTGTCCGACCACGGGCCGGTCTTCGGTGATGCCTCGGCCATGCCGCCGATGTTCACGCGCGGGGTCTTCCTTGATGTGCCCACCTATCGTGGCGTGCCGCATCTCCAGACCGGCGAGCCTGTGGACGCGGCCGAGCTGGAGGACATCGCCAAGGCCCAGGGTGTCGAGGTGCGCCAGTGGGACGTGGTCGTCATCCGCACCGGTTACATGAGCCTTTGGCCCGACTTCGACGCCATGATGGCCAACAAGACCGCTGGGCCCGACCTTTCGGCGGCCGACTGGCTGCTCAAGAAGGGCGTCGTCGCCACCGGTACTGACACTGAGACCTACGAGGTCCAGCCGGCACCGGATAAGGGTCCCGAGGGCAACCCCCAGCCGGTCCACAAGCACCTGCTCATCGACAACGGCATCTACCTGATGGAGAGCCTGGACCTCGAGGAGCTGGCTCGCGAGAAGGTCTATGAGTTCGCCTTCATCGCTCTGCCCCTGAAGATCAAGGGCGCCACGGCGTCGATGGTCGACCCCGTCGCCGCCATCTAGTCGACATCTGTCCGCCGTCCGTTTCCAGCCGCCGTCCACTTGCAGCCGCCGTCCGATTTCCCGAAAGGAGCCACCCACGTGACCGAGACCATGCAGGCACTCGTCGTGCTCGCGCCCGAGAAGTTCGAGATCCAGGAGGTCCCGGTCCCCGAGCCCGGTCCCATGGAGGTGCTGTGCCGGGTGAAGGCGGTGTCCATCTGTGGCACCGACTCGCACCTCATCGCGGGTGACTACCCCGGCTTCTGGCCACCGGCCTTCCCCATCATCCCCGGCCACGAATGGGCCGGTGACATCGTGGCGCTGGGCGCCGGTGCCGAGAAAGCCGGCTGGTCGGTGGGCGACCGTGTGGCCGGCACCAGCCACGATGCCTGTGGTGTCTGCCAGCAGTGCGTGGAGGGCCACTACAACCTCTGCGAGAACTACGGCGTCATGGACCTGCACCGCCAGTACGGCCACAACTACCAGGGTGCCGATGCCGAGTACGTCGTCCACGGCGTCAAGTGCATCTTCCCGCTGCCCGAGTCGGTCAGCTATGAGGAGGGTGCCGTCATCGACCCCGCCTCGATCGCCCTGCACGTGGCCAACCGTGCCCGCATCGAGCCGGGCGACAACGTCGGCATCATGGGTGGCGGTGCCATCGGCCTGCTCGGCGGAGAGGCGGCCAAGATCCGCGGCGCCGGTCGCGTCATCATCGTGGAGCCCCTCGCGTCCCGTCGTCAGAAGGCGTTGGACATGGGCTTCGAGGTCATCGACTCGACCGCGGGTGATGCCGGCGCGACGCTGCGCGAGATGACCGGCGGCCTGGGCGTGGACAAGATCATCGAGGCGGCTGGAGTGCCCATCACCGTGCAGTGGGCCTTGGCGGCCCTGCGCAAGGGTGGCCGCATCGCCGCGGTCGGCATCCCCAACAAGGGTGTCGAGATCAACATGCGCGACCTGGTGCTGTTCGAGCTGGAGATCGCCGGCTCACGTGCCACGGCCGGTGAGATGCGCCGCGTGATGCCGCACGTGGCCGACGGCCGCATGCGCCTGCGCGAGGTCATGACGCACGAGTTCGCGCTGACCGACTTCGCCGACGCCATGGCCACCTTCCGTGATCCCAGCAGTGGCGCCATCAAGATCATCGTCAAGCCATAGCAAGAGTCCCAAGCCTGACCACGAGCCAGCCGATGGGGAGCCAGCCGATGGGGAGCGCCACCCACGTGACCGAGACCATGCAGGCACTCGTCGTGCTCGCGCCCGAGAAGTTCGAGATCCAGGAGGTCCCGGTCCCCGAGCCCGGTCCCATGGAGGTGCTGTGCCGGGTGAAGGCGGTGTCCATCTGTGGCACCGACTCGCACCTCATCGCGGGTGACTACCCCGGCTTCTGGCCACCGGCCTTCCCCATCATCCCCGGCCACGAATGGGCCGGTGACATCGTGGCGCTGGGCGCCGGTGCCGAGAAAGCCGGCTGGTCGGTGGGCGACCGTGTGGCCGGCACCAGCCACGATGCCTGTGGTGTCTGCCAGCAGTGCGTGGAGGGCCACTACAACCTCTGCGAGAACTACGGCGTCATGGACCTGCACCGCCAGTACGGCCACAACTACCAGGGTGCCGATGCCGAGTACGTCGTCCACGGCGTCAAGTGCATCTTCCCGCTGCCCGAGTCGGTCAGCTATGAGGAGGGTGCCGTCATCGACCCCGCCTCGATCGCCCTGCACGTGGCCAACCGTGCCCGCATCGAGCCGGGCGACAACGTGGTGGTGATGGGCGCTGGGCCGGTGGGGCTCTTGAGCGCCGACGCTGCACTGGCCCTGGGCGCCGGTCGTGTCATCGTGGTAGGGCGGGGTCCACGATTGGCGAAGGCGCTCCAGATGGGCTTCGAGGGCATCGACAGCAACGTGACCGAACCGGTCGAAGCCGTGCGCGAGATGACATCCGGATTGGGTGCGGATGCGATCATCGAGGCTGCCGGCACGCCGCTGACGCTGACCTGGGCGATCTCGATGTTGCGCAAGGGCGGCCGTATCGCCGCCGTCGGCATCCCCAAGGAGGGTGTCCAGATCAGCATGCGTGACCTGGTGCTGTACGAGCTGGAGATCGCCGGTTCGCGCGCCTCGGTCGGCGAGATGCGCCGTGTACTGCCACTCATCGTCGACGGTCGCATCCGACTGCGCGACATCATGACGCATGAGTTCGCAATGGCCGACTTCGGGCAGGCGCTCCAGACCTTCCGAGATCGCTCCAGCGGCGCCATCAAGATCACCCTCAAGCCATAGCGGGGGAACACGAGAAAGCCATGACTTGGTCATTCGCATTCGATCGTCCACCGGACCTTTCCGCCGAGGCGCTACCCGCGCTCCTCGGCGGTAAGGGCGCCAACCTCGCGGTCATGGCCAACGAGCTGGGCTTGCCGGTGCCACCAGGCTTCATCATCTGTACCGATGCCTGCAAGGCCTATGCGCAAGGCGGCTGGCCCACCGGCCTCGACGACGAGCTGAGGACCCAGATGTCGAGCGTCGAGGAACGGACGGGCCGCCGCTTCGGTGACGCCGCCGACCCTTTGCTGGTCAGCGTCCGATCCGGTGCGCCGGTATCGATGCCGGGCATGCTAGACACCATCCTGAACCTGGGGCTCAACGACGAGACGACGGTTGGCCTGGCGCACGTCTCCGGCGACGCCGACTTCGCGACCGCTTGTCGTGCCCGCCTCGAGACCATGTATCGCGATATCGTGGGAGTCACGGAAGTGCCGTCCGACCCATGGCTCCAGCTGCGCGCCGCGGTGGAGGCGGTCTTCCGCAGCTGGGACAGCGAACGGGCACGCAGCTATCGGGCCAAGGAGTCGATCCCCGATGACCTGGGCACCGCGGTCGTGGTGCAGGCCATGGTCTTCGGCAATCGTGGGGCCGAGTCGGCGACCGGCGTCCTCTTCACGCGCAACCCTGCGACCGGCGAGAACCTCCTCTACGGCGACGTGCTCTTTGGCGCGCAAGGGGAGGACGTGGTGGCCGGCACCCATGCCACCGACTCGATCGCCGTGCTCGATGCGCGCCTCCCCAGCGTGGCCACGGAGCTGCGCTCCTATGCCGATCGCCTGGAGCAGCACTACCGGGACATCTGCGACATCGAGTTCACCATCGAGCAGGGCCGCCTGTGGATGCTGCAGAACCGCATCGGCAAGCGGACCGCACAGGCCGCCTGCCGGACTGCCGTGGAGATGGCAGAAGACCCGTCATTCCCGCTGTCGCGACAAGAAGCGGTCGAGCGTGTGCGCCATCTGCTCATCGACCCGCCCGTCATGCCGGCCGAACTGAGCGGCGATGTCGAGGTCATCGCCCGTGGGCTGGCGGCATCACCGGGGGTGGCTTGCGGCGCCATCGCGACGACACCAGAGAAGGCGGTGGCGATGGCGGCCTCCGGGATCGAGGTGCTCCTGGTGCGCTCGGAGACCTCGCCCGATGACGTCCACGGCATGGCCAAGTCGGTCGGTATCCTGACCTCGAGCGGCGGGCTCGCTTCGCACGCGGCCGTGGTGGCACGGGGCTGGGACATCCCGGCTGTCGTGGGTGCGGTCGGCGTCGTGGTGGGGGAGGGTGCCGTGGCTATCGGAGAGCGGCTCTTCCACGAAGGCGACGTGCTAGGCATCGATGGCAGCAGCGGCGAGATCTACGGTGGTGCCGTGCGATCGACGACCACGGTGGTCCCGGCGGCTGTGACGCTGCTGGCCTGGGCTCATGAGCTCGGCATCGAGATCAAGGCAGAGGAAGACCATGGCGAGATGAGCACTCCGCTCGACCCGGCTGCTGGCGAGGTCACGTCCGATGACGTCATCCGTTCGCTCTCGATCAAGGGCTACGTGACCGCCGATCTGCTGGCACCTGCCCTGGGCGTGTCGAGTGAGGACGCGCAACAGTCGCTCGACCGACTCGCCGCGGACGGCATCCTCAAGGACTCCGGCGGCATGTTCAGCCTCACCGACGATGGCAAGGCGCTCGGTGCGGAGTTGCTCGCTGCCGACCGTGAGACCTGGGGGACCGACGCGGCCGCGATGGCCCTCGATGCGTTCCTGGTGCTCGACGGCCGCATGAAGACGATCGTCACCGCCTGGCAGATGAAGGAGGCCGATGGCGCGCCGGTGTTGAACGATCACGCCGACGCCTCCTACGATGCCGCTGTGCTTGCCCAGTTGGCGGAGCTTCACGTCGATGCCGGTGCCTGGATGGCACCGCTCACCGAGGGACTGCCACGCCTGGCGACCTATGCCGATCGGTTGGCTGCCGCGGCCGCGGCAGCCGACGGCGGTGATGGCAGGTACATCGCCTCGCCCCGCGTCGATAGCTACCACGGGGTCTGGTTCGAGCTGCACGAAGACCTCATCCGCCTGGCCGGCAAGACTCGGGAAGAGGAAGTGGACGCCGGCCGCGCCTGATGCGTCGTTTAGGTACGCTTCGTCGGTGATGCCCACCCAAGCAGAGTTCACGGTCCCGGTGCTGGGGCCGGCCCGGTTCGATTCGCCCCTGCGCGCCAAAGGCCGGCGCTTCCCGGATCCGGCGGTGCGCGTGCGCTACCAGGCACGCGAAGGCGGCGACGAGCTCGTTCGTGACGGGCTGAGCTTCGAGATGGCCGGGCCACGTGAGCGGCTCTTCTTCGACCCGACCACGACGACGGCCGCCTTCGTCACCTGCGGCGGTGTGGCACCGGGCCTCAACAACACCATCCGCTCGGGCTACTACGAGTTGACGCACAACTACGGTGTGCGTCGCGTGCTTGGCATCCAGAGGGGCTATCGAGGCCTTGATCCTGCTGCAGGACTGGATCCGATCGCGCTGACGCCCGCCTTCGTTGACGACATCAACGACATGGGCGGCACCGTGCTCGGGACCTCGCGCGGGGGCCGTGATCCGGCCGCCATCGCGGACTATCTTGAGTCGCACGACATCGACATCCTCTTCTGCATCGGGGGCGACGGCACCCAGCGTGGCGCCCATGGCATCGATGCTGAGCTGCGCTCGAGGGGCGAGGCCCGCTCCATCGTAGGCATCCCCAAGACCATCGACAACGACGTGCCTTACGTCTACCTGTCTTTTGGCTTTGCGACCGCGTTGGAGGAAGCTGCGCAGATCCTGCGCGCGGCCCACGTCGAGGCCAAGAGCAATCCGGGGGGCATCGGCCTGGTCAAGCTGATGGGCCGTGATGCCGGGTTCATCACCGCCGGAGCCGCCGTCGCCGCCCAGGAGGCCAACTTCGTGCTGGTGCCTGAGGTGCCCTTTCCCCTGGAGGGGGAAGGCGGCCTCCTCGAAGCCCTGGAGCGCCGCATGGTAGCCCGTGAACACGCCGTGGTGGTCGTGGCCGAAGGCGCGGGCCAGCATCTCTTCGACGCCGGCGCGACCACCACCGACGAGTCTGGCAACCGGCATTATCGGGACATCGGCCCGTTCTTGCGTGACCGCATCCGGTCGCACTTCAGGGAGCGAGGGATCGAGGTAAGCGTCAAGTACTTCGACCCCAGCTACGCCATCCGCAGCGTGCCGCCCAACGCCAATGACCGAATCCTCACCGACCGCATGGCGCGCAATGCCGTGCACGCGGGCATGGCCGGCAAGACCGATGTGATGGTCGGGTCCTGGAACCAGTCCACCATCTGGGTCCCCATCTCGGCGGCCGTCGCACAGCACAAGCGGATGGATCTCGATGATGACCTTTGGAGCGCCGTCCTGGCCACCACCGGCCAGCCCGACTGGCGCCCATCGGACTAGTCACGCACCACGCCTTTGGCGCACCACGACGCCCCGCCGGGGGTTCCGGCGGGGCGTCGGGCGGCGGGGTCAGGCTCGCGCAGGAGCCTCGACGAAAGGGGTGGGTCTTCTAGTCCTTCTTGTCCACCATCTGGTCCCAGAGGGCGCCAGCGTTGTTGGACATGATGTAATCCATCATGTATTCCTGACCGATGTCGACGGGGAAGCGCTCCTTGAAGTTGACGCGCTGCTGGGTCTCCTCACGGGAGAGGCCTTCGGCCACGGCCAGGGCCACACCGGTCTTCCATTCGAGCAACATGGACCGCTGGTCGTCGAGCGAGGAACGGTCGGTGAGGGGACCGTGCCCGGGCACAAGATGATCGAAGTCAAGGGCGCGGATGGTCTCCAGCGCGGCCAGCCAGCCATCGACATCAGAGGTCATCAGCCAGGTCTGGCACTCGTTGAAGATGGTGTCGCCGGTGAAGACGACGCCTTCTTCGCGCACGTGCACGAAGATCTGGCCAGGTGTGTGGCCGGCGACGTGGACAAGGTCGAAGTGGGTATCGCCCACGCGAAGCTTGAGGTTGCCGGTGAAGACGATGGCGCCGTCGTTGGGCTCGCGGTAGTACTCGTCTCGGTCGGGGAAGATCGCCGCACCCTCGGGGTCGTCGGTCGGAATGGCCTCCCCGGCGTAAGCGAAGGAATCCAGGATGGGTGCCACGACCATGAAGTTGTCAGCCACGCCCTGGTGGTGGATGACGGGCACCGGCTTGAAGTAGTAGTTGCCGAAGATGTGGTCGACGTGGTGCTCGGTGTTGATGACGTAGCGGATGGGCCCGTGTGACTCGGCCTCTTCGCGCATGGCCACGGCCTTGGTCGGCAGCTGCGGCGTGTCGATGACCACCACGCCATCGGTCGTGACGACGTAGCTGGGATTGCAGCCACGGATCTTGGTGTTCGAGTAGACGTTGGCGGTGACTTGCTCCATGGCTGGTTCCACGGTGGTTGGGCTCCTCCCTCGAGTGTGCGCTGCGGGCGCCTGGGTTTGCTGGGTGTGTGGTCTAGGTGCTGGGGCTACTGGGTCGCGGTCAGGCCGCCGTCGATACCGAGGATCTGCCCGGTGATGAACGACGACGCATCCGACACCAGGAAGATGGCCGCACCGACGAGGTCGTCCGTCCCGCCCACGCGCGCCAGCGGGATGCGCGCCACCACGTTCTTCTTGAACTCAGGGTCGCCGAGCAGCATGGCCACCTGGGGTGTGTCCACGAAGGTCGGCAGGATGGCGTTGACATTGATGCCGTGCTTGGCCCATTCGGTGGCCCACTGGCGTGTCAGCGAGCTGATGGCGCCCTTGGCGGCGACGTAGGCCGAGTAGCCGGCGTTGATGCCCAGGAGGGCGCGCACGGAGCTGATGTTCAGGACCTTGCCGCCGTTGCCGGCCTTGATCATGGCCTTCACCGCGGCCTGCGTCGGGATCAGCGTACAGCGCACGTTGATGTCGTAGATCCAGTCCCACGCATCGTCGGGGTAGTCCTGGGCGTCGTAGAGGACCTTGCCGGCTCCGCCACCGATGGCGTTGACCATGATGTCCAGCTTGCCGTAGTGAACGACCACCTCGCCGACGACGCGCTCGGCGTCATCACGCTTGGTCATGTCACCGGCGATGGCCAGGCACTCGCCACCGGCCGCCTCGATCTTGCCCTTGGTGGCATCGACCGCCTCTTGGGCGATGTCAGTCACCGCGACCTTGGCGCCAGCCTCTGCGAGGGCGACGGCCATGGCTCCACCGATCGCTCCGCCGCCGCCGCCGATGAGAGCGATCTGACCGTCGAGCTTGAACCTGTCCAGCTGACCCATGCTGGTTCCTCCTGTGGCATGCCTGCGATCCCGGCGGGCGAGGGGGGCGCTGTGCGCTTCAATCATCGATTATCGACGATATGGGGGTCGCCGTGTGCGGGTCACTGCCATCGCGGCAGGGTGGGGGTGCTGTGCGTGCGGTTGGCCGAGCGCAGGTTGTGGCTTCTCGACCCTGGGACGGTCGCCTGGTCGACTCTCGGTCGGTCGCCCAGGCAACCTGTCCCTCCCATTCCTCCCGTTCGTCCTGTTTGAGTGCCAGGCAAACCTGAGGTGCCGATCCTTTGTCATGGCCAAGGTGACAGACTGGTACCTGAGTGACTGGCCGACGCGACCCCGATGGCACACTCTTGCCTGGCACAAAGATGGAAGAGAACCGCTGCGATCACCGCACGTACGCATAGAGGACAAGTCAGGCGACGATAGCCGCGTGAGGAGCATGGACCCAGGACTCGTGATCAAGGCACAGCACGGCGACCAGGACGCGTTCGGACAACTCGCGACGTTCGCCCACCCTCGCCTCTACCGCGCCGCGTTGGGCGTTCTCGGCGATCACGCGGCGGCGGCGGACGCCACGCAGCAAGCGCTCATCAACGTGTGGCGATCGCTGCCCAGCCTGCGTGACGCGGATCGATTCGACGGCTGGTCGTATCGGCTCCTGGTCCGCGCCTGCTACGCCGAAGCGAAGCGGCGCCCCCGATGGCTGCCGGACTCCGCCATCTCCGAGCGTGACACCCCGGCCGTGGTCGATGAGGCATCGGGCGTCGTCGATCGTGACGAGCTGGAGCGCGGATTCCGCCGGCTCTCGGTCGAGCACCGGACCGTCATCGTGCTGCGATTCATGCTGGACCTGCCGCTCGCGGAGATGGCGGACGTGCTCGGGGTCTCGGCGGGGACCGTCAGTTCGCGCCTGAACCGGGCACTCGCGTCACTCAGGTCTGTGCTCGAGGCCGACGCGCGGGCGGTGGTGCCGAGCCGGGTACCGGGGAGCGTCTCATGACCGACGAGCGACTCATGACTGACGACCGACTCGGCGAAGCCATCGGCTCGCTCCTGCGCGAGATCGACCGACCGACTGTCGATCCGGGTGCCGAGCTCGGGCAGCTGATGGCCCAGGTCCGCACGACCCCGCAGGCCCGCCGATGGTGGCAGCTGTCCTTCCGGCGCCACGCGGACAGCGGGGCGGCCGACCCGCATGGCGATCACCCGGGACAGCCACCGACGCCCATGTCCCATAGCCACGAGCGACAGCCGCTGCCGATCAGCACAGAAGGTACACGGACGATGTTCACCGCCACCAAGGTCCTCGTCGCAGGCATCGCCATCGCGCTGTTCGGCGGCATCGTTGCGTCGAGCGTCCTCTCGCCTGATGGTTCGGATGTGCCAGCGGTGCCGGGTTCGTCGTCAGCCATCGACTGGACGACCGGTCAGGTGTCGCTCCGGGCCGACGATTTCCGACTCGAGGTCAACGACCTCGTGTTCGGCGAGGATGTCTCGCCCGACGTGGTCTCCGATCCGGGCGGGAGCGACGGCTGGACCCTTGAGGTCACCTGGGCGGAGCATGCGGTGGAACAGCGGGTCTTCATGTACTTCACGGCGAACGACACCGAATGGTGGGTCGAGGAGATCCGCACCTACGACGGCCACGAGGAAGGCAACTGGGTCGCCGCTTTGGGACCCTTCTTCGTGACACCGCTGGGCGAGACCTTCGAGGGTGATGTGACCGTCGAGCTGCTGCGCGCGGGTCCGACCGCGAGCGACCTCGTACACGCGGGCTCGCTCTCGTTCAGCGGCATGCATCTCGCCACGTGGCCCGAGACCGATCAGGGCCCCGGAGCCGGCGATACTGCCGCCGCCACTGCGGCCCCGGACGTCAAGCACGTCCTCGATGCGTTCCTGGAGACCTCTCTCGACGAATGCCTCGATGCATATGACGCGACCAGGATTCTGACCTTCGCGTTGGTCGATATCGGGCAGACCGGCTTCGACGTCAGAATGGACCCCACGAGGCTTGACGAACCGAGCGATCGCCAGGCAGAGATCCAGGCACATGCCGACGCCGGCTGTGTCTTCTACGCGGGGTCCGGCTTGAGCGCGGATGGCACGCCCATCTACTACCTCCACGCCGAGTGAGGGGCCGGCGAGTCGGCCGCAACATGGTCACATGACCATAGGCGATGACCAGAAGCGAGGATGAGCGAAGTACGGGTGGTGATGGCGAGCACCTTCAAGGCCTAGTGCCTCTCCTTGATCGATCGGGCTGACGCCATCCTGATCAGTCCGGTCTCGTTCTGGGGGATCGGGCTGTCGGAAGGAAAGGGGAAGGATCCCGCTCGACCGTGATCTCTTCGCTTGGACGAACGACCTGCTCCTTGACGAGCGACTGTCCATAGCCACGTCGTCGCCGAGCGCAGCCATGTCGCAGGTCGCTTGCCAGCGCTTGGTTTCGAGGGTGACTCCGCAGACGCGCTGATCCATGCGACGGCCATGCAGGAGCACGTTCCACTGGTCAGCAAGGACCAACTCTCCGCGTGTTTGCCCTGGGCCGCAATGAGATTCGCACCATCTGGCAGCTGGGTCGCAAGAGGCACAGCGAGCAATGATGCTGTCTTGCTGGTATACTGGCCTGAATGAAGATCACAGTCGATCTCGATGACGATCTCTACCGGGCGGTCAAGGTGGAAGCTGCGCGTGGAGACCGCAGCGTCCGGGACGTGATGGCTGAGGCCATCGAGGGCTGGCTGGAGCAGCAGGTAGAGGACGAGGACCTACGCTCGGCGCAGGCCGCGCTCGAGGAGTACCAGCGTGATGGCGGGGTCGCGGCGGAGGAGGTCTACCGGCACTTGGCGGCGGAGGCCCAGGCAAGGTACGGCCGAGCGGGGATGCCCTCGGACACGTGAACCCGGCCGAGTCATACGTCGTCGAGTACTCGCCGACAGCCGTTCGCGAGCTACGTCGGCTGCCACCTGGGGACGCGGCCCGAACGCGCGGTCCGGTGCTCGCACTGGGCCTGGAGCCACGTCCGTACGGGGCCATGCGGGTGCGTGGCACGGAGTTCTGGCGCATCCGTGTGGGCCAGCTCCGGATCGTCTACGTCGTGGACGAGGTGCAACACCGTGTCGTGGTGGTGCGGGTCGCCCGGCGCTCCGAGTCGACTTATCGGAAACTCCGTGACGAGTAGCGTTCGGACTACCAGCCGGCGCCGGGGATGGCAAAGCCGTTGGGGTACTCCGCGCTGACCTGGTACTCAGCCACGCGTTCGGCCAGCTTCAAACAGGTGATGCCGTCTTTCGCCGAGCGGTCTGAGCTGGGCACCATGGGCGCGCTTTCGATGGTGCAGTAGCCCCCGTAACCGGTCTTGATGAGTGCTCGCATGATGGCGTGCCAGTCGGTCTTGCCATAGCCGGGCGTGAGTGAGTTGGAATCGCGGAAGTGCCCGTGCCACAGATAGGGCTGGGCGTCCATCACGGCCTCGTACGGACCCAGCTCTTCGAGGTTGACGTGGAAGAAGTCGAGCTGGATGCCGATGTTGTCTCGACCCGTGAGCTCGATGATGCGCTTGTGGTTGGAGGCAGTGTTGATGAACTTGCCCATCTCCAAGTGGTTGGTGGCCTCGAAGACGAGCTTGATGCCGCGCGACTCAGCGTGCTCGCCCATGCGCCTCAGCGAGTCCACTGCGACCGCTGTGGCGTCGTCTACGTTCTGCGCCGTGATAGGCGCGTGGATGGCGGTGGCGATGGTGACTGACATGGCGTCCAGCTCGGCTGCGAAGTCGATGGTGGACTTGGTCTCCGAGACGGCCAGCTCTGCGGTGGCGGGTTCGGTCAGCGTCTTGAAGTCGGGAGAGTAGGGGTCCCACATCTCACCCCAGCATTCGTTGACGTTGGAGACCTCAAGCCCGAAGTCAGCCTTCAACTGCTGGTGGGTGGCGAGGTAGCCCTCCATCGATACGCCCATCCCGTAGCGGCCCTTGGGCGGGCAGATCTCGATGGCGTCATAGCCGTAGCGCTTGAGCCGCTCGTAGGTGACGTGAGGCGCGAGATAGGCCTCCTCCTGCCCGAAGGTGAGCTGGAAGTAGCTGTACTTGAACGGCGTTCTTGGTGTATCCATCGGTTCGGTCCTCCTGCGGTCGAGCATAACCTTGAGGCGCGTGGACCGGTGAGGGCATGCGCTAGAACAGATGTGCTAATCCGCCGGCTCGATGATAGGATTCGACCCCGTGCCACGCTCGCGCAAGTCCGCAACACCCGATCCGTTGGCCGCATTCGAGCCGCCCACGCGCGACTGGTTCAGAGGCGCCTTCGCAGGGCCCACAGACGCGCAGTCACAGGGCTGGCCCGCCATCGCGGCCCGCCATCACACGCTCATCTGTGCCCCCACCGGGAGCGGCAAGACGCTGGCGGCGTTCCTTTGGTGCCTCGACCGGCTGCTGACCGACGAGCCGCCCTCGGATCCACAGGCCCGCTTGCGGGTGTTGTACGTCTCGCCTCTGAAGGCGCTGGTCCATGACGTCGATCGCAACTTGCGCGCTCCACTGGCCGGCATCCGCCTAGCCGCCGAGCGCCTTGAGCTGTCCACACAGGATGTCCGCGTCGGCATGCGCACCGGTGATACGCCGGCAGCGGAACGCCGGGCCTTCGGCAAGCAGCCGCCGGATATCCTCGTCACCACGCCAGAGTCGCTCTACCTCATCCTGACGTCGCAAGCGCGGGCGGCGTTGAGCAACGTGCAGTGGGTCATCGTGGATGAGATCCACGCGCTCGCTGGCACCAAACGCGGGGCGCATCTGGCGCTCTCGCTGGAGCGGCTGGAGACGCTGACGGCGCAGGCACCGCAGCGCATCGGCCTGTCGGCGACGCAGCGTCCACTGTCGGCGGTGGCGGCCTACCTCGGCGGCCGGATGCCGGGCCAAGCCGGTGAGGGCGACGGCGACGGAGCCGCTCCACCACGTCCGGTCACGATCGTGGACGCCGGGATCGGCAAGGAACTCGATCTGCGCGTCGTCGTGCCGGTGGAGGACATGGGTCGGCTGGGGGAGGCCATCCCGCTCGAGGAGTCACCCGGCGGACCCATGTCCAGCGGGGTCGCACGCACCAGCATCTGGCCTTCGGTCTACCCGCGCATCCTCGAGCTCATCCGCGCCCATCACAGCACCATCGTGTTCACCAACAGCCGTCGGCTGGCGGAGCGCATCGCCCTCAGCCTCAACGAGCTCGCCGGTGAGGAGTTGGCGCGTGCCCATCATGGCTCCCTCGCCCGTGAGCAGCGCCTGATCATCGAGGAGCTGCTCAAGCAGGGGCAGCTGCCGGCCATCGTGGCGACATCGTCGCTGGAGCTCGGTATCGACATGGGCGCGGTGGATCTGGTCATCCAGGTGGAGTCACCGCTCTCGGTGTCTCGTGGGCTGCAACGCGTGGGGCGAGCCGGTCACCAGGTCGGCCAACCCTCGCGCGGTGTCATCTTTCCCAAGTATCGCGGCGACCTGCTGGAGGTCGCGGTCGTCACGCGCCTGATGCAAGAGGGCGCTATCGAGCCCACGGTCGTGCCGCGCAACCCGCTTGATGTCCTGGCCCAACAGGTGGTGGCCATGAGCATCGACCACACTTGGCCCATCGAGGAGCTGTTCGACGTCGTGCGGAGGGCGGAGAACTTCGCTGAGCTGGGCCGGGACAGTTTCGAGGCCACGCTGGGGATGCTGGCGGGGCAGTACCCCGCTGACGAGTTCGCCGCCCTGAAGCCGCGCATCGTCTGGGATCGCGTGGCAGGGTCGGTGACGGCGCGCGGGGATGCCCGGACGGTCGCGGTGACGTCTGGGGGCACCATCCCGGATCGCGGTCTTTTCCCGGTCTTCCTCTCCGATGACGCCCCCACTGGAGACGGGCCTGGTACCCGGGCGCGCGCGGCGCGGAGCGGCGGCCGGCGCGTCGGAGAGCTCGACGAAGAGATGGTCTACGAGACTCGCGAGGGTGAGGTGGTGCTGCTGGGCGCCAGCGCCTGGCGCATCGACTCCATCGAGCACGACCGGGTGCTGGTCACACCCGCTCCGGGTGAGCCGGGCAAGGTGCCGTTCTGGAAGGGTGATGGGGTGGGTCGGCCGGTCGAGCTGGGGCGGGCACTGGGCGCGTTCACGCGGGAGATCTCCGAGCTGGCGGCGTCGGGACACAGCGGCCGAGCCAAAGCGCTCAGACGCCTCCGCGACCAGCACCATCTCGATGAGATGGCGGCGTCCAACTTGCTGGGCTACCTCGATGAGGAACGCGAGGTGACCGGCACGCTACCGACCGATACGACGATCGTGCTGCAGCGCTTCCGCGATGAGCTGGGCGATTGGCGTGTCTGTCTGCTGACACCGTTCGGCGCCAGGGTGCATGCGCCTTGGGCGCTGGCCATCGAACGACGCCTGCGCGAACGACTGGGGGTCGAGGTGCAGCCCATCTGGTCCGATGACGGCATCGTCGTCCGCCTACCCGCAACTGACGGTGCCGACGAGATCGGTGGCGATCCGGCATCGATCGCGGCGGCGGCCGAAGAGGCGGTGCTCATCGCGGCTGACGAGATCGACGAGCTGGTCACCCAGACGGTCGGCAGCTCAGCGCTCTTCTCAAGCCGGTTCCGGGAGAACGCCGCCCGCGCCCTGCTGCTGCCCCGGCGTCGGCCAGGCCAACGCACGCCGTTGTGGCAGATGCGGCAGCGAGCCTCGCAACTACTCTCAGTGGCCAGCCGCTACGGCTCCTTCCCCATCATCCTCGAGACCTATCGTGAGGTATTGAGCGATGTCTTCGACCTCACGGCGCTGCGAGGGATCCTGGCCGCCATCGAACGACACGAATTGCGGGTCGTCAGCGTCGAGACCTCGCGTGCTTCGCCCTTCGCCGCATCGCTGCTCTTCGACTACATCGCCACGTACATGTATGAGGGCGATGCGCCCTTGCTGGATCGGCGCGCGCAGGCACTGACGCTTGACCGCGACCTGCTGCGGGAGCTGTTGGGGGCGGAGCAGCTGCGTGAGCTGCTGGACGCTGACGCCTTGACTGAGCTGGAGCTGGAGCTGCAAGCCCTGGTCGAGGAGCGAGCCGCGGGCTCGGCCGATGGGGTGCATGATCTCCTTCGTCGACTTGGCGATCTGGCGCCCGATGAGGTCGCGGCGCGTGTCCGCGGGCTTGATGCCTCGGCACGGTCTGCGGCGGCGGAGGCCTGGCTGGAAGTGCTGGTGGCCGACCGACGGGCGGTGATGGTGCGGGTCGCGGGAGAGACGCGCTGGATCGCGGCCGAAGACGTGGGGCGATACCGGGATGCCGTGGGCGTGTCCACGCCGGTCGGGGTGGCTGAGGCATTCCTGGTCCCGAGATCGGGTGCGCTCCGCTCGCTCCTGGCGCGCTGGGCCCGCAGCCACGGTCCGTTCCATACCGCTGATCCGGCCGCAAGGTGGGGCCTCCCGCAAGGGGTGGTGGAATCGGCGCTGGAGGCACTGATGGCCGACGGCTCCCTGCTTCGCGGTGAGTTTCGTCCCGGTGGCGTGGAGCGTGAGTGGTGCGACCCGGAGGTCCTGCGGCTGCTCCGCCGACGCTCGCTGGCACGCTTGCGCCGCGAGATCGAGCCGGTCGAGCCGGTCGCCCTGGCTCGCTTCCTGCCAGCTTGGCAGGGGATCGGCGGCCAAGCCGGTGGGCTCGACCGACTGGCTGAGGTCATCGACCAGCTGGAGGGCCTGGCCTTGCCCGCCAGTGTGCTGGAGCGTGATGTGTTGCCCGGGCGTATCCAGGGGTACACGCCCCGGATGCTCGACGAGCTGGGGGCAGCCGGCGAGGTCATCTGGGTGGGTGCCGGCAGCCTGGGCAGGGACGACGGACGCATCGCCCTCTACCGACCCGATCGGCTGGGGTTTCTGCTACCGCCGCGCGCAACTGATGAGCCCTCCGATGCGGCGACCGCCTCATGGTTGCACACGGCCCTCCGAGAGCGACTCAGGTCGGGCGGCGCCTCGTTCCATCGCGAGCTACTCGCAGCCACGTTCAGCGCGGCTGAGTCCGGCGGTCATCGACGTCCGAGCGAGCGCGAGATGCTCGATGCGCTCTGGGACCTGGTCTGGGCCGGCGAGGCCACCAATGACACGTTCGCGCCGCTGCGTGCCCTGCGTTGGCCCAGGCGTGGCGGCGGCCGACGAACGGCACGACCAAGGGCGAGACTCGGCACCCGCATGGGCCCTCCTGAGGCAACCGGCCGCTGGTCGCTCGTAGCAGATGCCCGGCGCACCGCGGCGACACTGCGCGATGAGGGTGAGCCGACCGGCACCGAACAGCGGATAGCTTTGGCGGGCACCCTCCTGGAGCGCTACGGCGTGGTCACCCGGGACGCGGTCGCGTCCGAAGGCGCGCGTGGTGGATTCGGCGCCGTCTATCCGGTCTATCGCGAGATGGAGGAGCGAGGGCGAGTTCGGCGAGGATATTTCGTGGAGGGGCTCGGTGGTGCGCAGTTCGCCCTGACTGGAGCGATCGACCGGCTGCGTTCCATGCGCCGGGATGCCGCGAGTGTCACGGGACCTGATCCGCGTACGCTGCTGCTGGCGGCAGCTGACCCGGCCAACCCGTATGGCGCAGCATTGACGTGGCCGCGTGATGAAGGTCGTCACCAGCGGACGCCCAGTCGGTCGGCCGGCGCCTACGTCGTGCTGCACGACGGCGAATTGGTGCTCTACCTGGAGCGTGGTGGCAAGTCGCTGCTGACGTTCGGACCGTTCGGCGATGCGGCCATCGGCGCTGCGGCTGTCGAGGCCCTGCGGTCGCTGCTGGCCGATGGTCGGCACAAGCGCCTGCAGCTCGAGCGGGTGGATGGCGATCCCATCGCCACATCGCCGCAGCGGGACCGCCTCGTGGAGCTGGGCTTCCGGGGAGCGTATCGCGGCTATGTGCTCGGCCCCGCGGTCGCCGGTAGCGCGGACCGGCGTCCGTGATTGTCATCGACCGCGTGGCAGACGACGACGCCTGATGCCCGAAGGCGACACCATCCACCGCATCGCCGATGTCATGCGCCGCACGCTGCGACACGATCTGCTCCTCGCCGCGCGCGGCCGGCCAGGCGGAGCGCAGCTCGAGCGCATCGTAGGTAGCCACGTCGAACGCGTCTCGCCGCGTGGCAAGCATCTGCTCATCGATCTCAACAACGGCCTGACCCTGCACACGCACCTCCAGATGCATGGCACGTGGCATCGCTACCGACCGGGCGAGCGCTGGCGCAGGAATGCGGCCGGCGCGGTGGCGGTCATCGAAACGGCGACCGCGACGGCGGTCTGCTTCGACGCGCCGACCGTCGAGTTGCTCGAGACGCGCGCTCTGCCGCTGCACCCTTGGCTGGCACAGCTCGGCCCTGACCTGCTCGATCCTGCGGCCGACCTCGATGAGGCGATGGCGCGCATCCGGGCGCAGCCAACCGCGATGAGAAGCATCGCGGAAGTGCTCCTCGATCAGCGTCTCGTGGCCGGCATCGGGAACGTCTACCGCAGCGAGGTGCTCTTCAGCGTGGGCGTCGACCCCTTCCTCTCGGTCGATGGACTGGCCGACGCGACGCTCGCGGAGTTGTTGCGAGCGGCGCGCGGACTCCTGGCTGCGAACCTCGGCGGTGGCGAGCGGGTGACGATGCCGGACGCTCTTGGGGCTCCGCCGGGCGCCACATCGTTGCCCCGGCGCGATGGCGGCCTGTGGGTCTATGGGCGGATCGGTCGGCCCTGTCGGCGATGTGGAGCGCCTATCCGTGAAAAGCCCATCGGCTCGCCGCCTCGGCGACTCTACTGGTGCCCCCGCTGCCAGGCTGCTGGTGTCCGCCATCGGCCACGCGACATCAGCTGAGGGTGTTCTGTGTCCCCGACGGGCCTTGCTGCGTCTCACCCTCACCTCGGCCGTCAGAGCGGCGCGCATCAGTGCTATCTAGGCCGAAGAAGTGCCGGCCATGCCGGCGAGCGGCGTCCGAGGCTGAGCCAAGGCGCTGCGGAGATCGCCACCAGACCTGCACCGCGTCGACCGCGATGTCTCGGATCTCACGGACCTGTTCACCCCAGCTGCGCCAGTCGAACCAGCGCGGGTGGGCCCATAGCCATGGCACGGCGGCCCAGATGAGGAGGATGTAGTCGAACCGGAGTGGACGCGGGAAGTGGATGACCAGGTCCAGCTGACGCACCACCTCTGGCCAAGCGGCCAGCGTGAGGATCAAGAAGAGCCCAGCCCAGGCAAGCCCCCACAGGCGCGCGCGTGGTGGCAGGATCAGCAAGAGTGGAACGGGGAACCACTTGAGCATGGCCGCCAATGCCCACAGCAAGCCACCCAGCCGGGGTCCGCTGAAGTGGGCGACCCAGATGCCCATCGCACACAAGAGCGTGATGTTGCCGGTGTCGAGCGTCGCCGCGAGGGCCGGCGTGATGAGGAGCACCAAGAGGGCCGTTGCCAGCGGATGCTGCCGATAGGCCCAGGCCGCACTCCAGGCGAAGACGATGATGCTGAAGGCCCGATAGACGAACCAGGCTGTCTCCCAGGGCAGTGCTGCCCACGGTGCGAACAAGGGCAACGACCACGACCAGTACACATAGGGCATGTACGGCGGGGGAGGATCCAACGGATCGCCGCCACCCAGCCACAGTCGCACGCCACCCCAGTAGGCCCGTGCATCTGCTCCCACGAGATCGGCACGCACCACGAGCCACACGACGACGGCCGCCCCACAGACCACCAGGATGAGGATCGCCAGCAGTCGTGCCGGATCGCGCAAGGAACCGACTTCTCCTCGCATGGCATGCATCCTACTGCCCGCTCGTCCGGAGGTCAGCGGGCGAAGGTGCCCCCACAGCCGTCGCAGACGGTGAGGAGCCCGTGCCGATCGATGCTGAAGCCGGCTACGTGGAGGCGACCCGTGACGCACTTGGGGCAGACCCAGGTCCACCACTTGATGGCCGCGCCGTTCTCGCCGGGTTCGGTCGATCCCAGCGGCAGCGACGCTTCCGCCACTTGCGCCTCCAAGCCCTCGTGGGCCTCCAGCGTTGACGCCACTGCGGCAGCCCGTTCTTCCTCGAACTCGCTGCTATAGGGATAGGTCTGGCCGATGTTGGAACTCAACTGGTCACCGCTCCTGGGACTGCCACCGCTCCTCGGGCTGTAGAGTCGCCCGAGTATACCGATGCGCCCGACTCACCAAGCGGCAGCCGACCCCTCTGAGCGTGGATCCGAGCCGGCCGCGAACGAGGCGACGGCGCCCGATGCATCTCGCACGATCTCGATGGCGTGGGCGTGACCCATCGATGAGCTCCACGACTCACGCATGACGATGTCGTGGCCCTTGGCTGCCAGCGTCTCGGGGACACCGGGGTGCACCCGCGACTCCAGCTCGGTCAGGTCCGGAGGTCCATGCTGGGTCCGCATCATCGCCGCCCAGCGGGGAGCGGCGACGGCGGTGGCCACATCAGCCCCGCCATCGACCATCGCCGAGACGAACTGGGCGAACACCTGCGGCTGGATCTCTCCGCCCATGGAGCCGTGGACGATCCAGGGCAGTCCGTCCCGGAGGAGCATGCCTGGAGTCAGGGTGTGGGTCGGTCGCTTGCCCGGCACCAGCGCGTTGGGGTGGCGTGGGTCGAGGCGGAAGAACGCGCCGCGATCATGGAAGGCGATACCCGTCCCCGGATCCACCAGGCCGGAACCGAAGCCCTGGTAGTTCGACTCCAGGAGGCTCACCGCGTTGCCCTGGGCGTCGGTCGTGGCGATGTAGATGGTGCCCCCGCCGGACGGCAGCGTGCCCGGTTCGAGCGACATCACTCGTGAGCGGTCGATGCGTGCCGCTAGGCCGTCGAGATTTGCGCTCGACAGCATGGCTTCGACGGTGCCGTCGGGCATGTATGACCGGTCGGTCACGTGGCTATCGCGCTCGGCCAAGCCCAGGCGTGAGGCCTCCAGCCCGAAGTGGATCCAGTCGGCATCGGCCCAGCCCTGCCCATCGAAGTCGGCCGGCCGTGGTGTGCCCATGCGTTGCAGCAGACCCAGCGTCTGCAGCGCGACCACGCCGACACTGTTGGGTGGATGGCTGAGGGCGGTGCTGTCGCGGTAGTCGATCGCCAGCGGCGCGCCCCAGTCGGACGTGTGCGCCGCCAGGTCGCCGGCACTGATAGGGACGCCTCGAGCCTCGAAGTAGGCCCCGTTGGCTGCCGCGATGGAGCCCGAGTAGGGACTGTCGGGTCCCTCCGCGAAAAGCGTACACAAAGTAGCCTCGAGTGCCGGTAGCCGCACGATGGCGCCGGGCACGTCCGCTCGATCGTCGGGCCGGTAGACCTGCGCCCAGTCACCATCCTCCCCGAAGACCAGAGCGGAGCGTTCGATCGCATCAAGCCAGCCTACCGAGGCCGGAAAACCCCCGGCGAGCTCGATGGCCGGTGTCAAGAGGAAGGGCCAGTCGAGGCGCCCGTAGCGACGATGGGCCTCTCCCCATGAATGGACGCCCCCGGGCACGGTGATGGACCAGCGTCCGCGTTCGGGCATCGCGGCATGGCCTTCCCCGCTCACCGCCTCGATGGTCGCCCCGCTCCCCGCTCGGCCGCTGCCGTTGAGCGTGACGGCTTCGCCGCGGTCGGCATCCCAGATGAGCCAGAAGGCGTCACCGCCAAGACCGCAACTGTGACCGGCGACAACGGCTAGCGCCGCGTTGGTGGCGATGGCGGCGTCCACGGCGCTGCCGCCGGCACGCAGCACCAACATCCCGGCTTGTGTGGCCAGGTGATGGGGACTTGCAACCGCGCCGCTGCAACCGCGGACGGGTCTGGCGGGCACGGTCGCCGGCGGGGAAGTGCGGTTCACTCGCTCATGATGACGCTGGCAGGCTCGGGACGGGCAGCGTCACCCCGACGCGCGCTCCGCCAGCGTCGAGGTTCACCGCGAAGGCTCGGCCGCCGAGGGCCTCGGCCAGGTCGCGCACGATGGCCAGTCCCAGGCCCGATCCGCGACTGCTCCGTGCCGGGTCGGCTCGATAGAAGCGATCGAAGACATGTGACAGCGCTTGTGCGGGGATGCCGGGACCATCGTCGCGCACGGCGAAGGTGATCTCGGCGCGTGTGATCCCGGGGTCGGTGGTATCGGCGCGAAAGATATCGGCGTTGGTGAGCGAGACCTCGATGACGATGTGCCCACCTGGCGATGGGGCATGGGTGAGCGCATTGGCCACGATATTGCCCAGGATGCGATCGAGCGCATCGCGGTCCGCAGTGAGCTTGGCGCCCGTCGAGCCACTGCCGAGTGAGAGGTGCTGACCACGGCCCTCGGCCTCGGCGCGGAAGCGCTCGACTGCATCCCGCGCCACGTCCAGACCGTCCACGGTCTCTAGCCGGAGCGGAGGACCGGCCACGCCCGGCACGGTAAGGTGGTCGAGGTCGTCGAGCATCCGACCCAGCCGGGCAGCCTCGTCAGAGATGGCATCGGCAGCACGTTCGGCGCTTGTTCCGGTGGCAGTGCCATCGCGCAATGCCTGGCTGAAGCCCACGATGACCGTCAGCGGCGTGCGCAGGTCGTGGCGGATGTCGGCGAGGAGTTGACGCTGCGCCTCACGCGTCGCGCCGACCTCGGCCGCCATGGCGTTGAAGGCGGCACTCGCCTGGGCCACCTCAAGGGGTCCAGTCGTCGGGAGTGCGTCAGGCACGTTGCCGGCGGCCACGGTCCCGGACGCAGTGGCCAGGCGCCGCAGCGGCCGCGTGACCGATCGACTGAGCCCGACGGCCATTGGGATCCCGATGACAAGCAGCAGCAGTCCGGCGAATGCCAGCGCGCGAACCAGGTCAGCACTGGCGAGGGCTGCGGAGTCGTCCCCTCGTACAAGCACCAGTGTCGGCAGGGCGAGCCCGGAGCGGGGTGTGCGCACGGCTGTGGCCGCGTACAGCACCTGTCCGAGGGTGTCCAACGTGGTGCTGCCGGTGGTGATCTGCCCACTGAGCGTCGGGAGACGCACGTCGGGTACCGCATCAAGCGTCTCGATCTGCCCGTTCACGGGGGACCGCACTACGACCTGTCCATCGCCGATGAGCATCAGCGAGATGCCCGCGGTATCGATCTCATCCTGGGCCTCCTGGACGAACGCGGAGAACCCGGCCGCGGTGCGGCGCCCCGCCTGGCTTTCACGGAAGCGTGCCAGCGCCTCCGCCGAGGGTCGTTCATTGGCATCACCCCGTCGAAGGGCGTCGAGCGGGATCTGCTGGCCGGCGCGGGTGGCATAGGGGATGGTCAGCTCTGCGAGGGCTCCCTGGGCAGCGTCACGGTGGAGGTCACGAAGTGACACCCAAACGGCGCCGCCCATGGCGAGCAGGGTGGTCAGGCCGAAGACCAACAGAGCGAGTCCGATCCGTCCCCGGAGCGTGCTCACCCGAGGCGCGTTCGGGCTGGTGGCACCAGGCGATAGCCGATGCCCTTGACGGTTTCGATGGGTGGGCCATCTTGCGCCAGCTTTCGCCGTAACTCCGACACGTGGACATCCACGGTCCGGGTCTCGCCCGCGAAGTCGGTGCTCCACACCGATGAAAGCAGATCGTCGCGGCTCCACACGACTCCCGGATCGCGCGCCAACGCGGCAAGCAGATCGAACTCGCGCGGCCGAAGCTCAAGGCGGCGTTCGCCCACATAGGCCTCGCGTCTCCGTGGGTCGACCCGCAGATCACCGACATCCATCGGTCGCGAGCCGCGCAGTGCCGGATCCGATCGGCGCAGGATAGCTTTGACGCGCGCTACCAACTCGCGTGGATTGAAGGGCTTGGTGAGGTAGTCGTCCGCTCCCACCTCCAGGCCGACGATGCGGTCGATGTCCTCGCTACGGGCAGTGAGCATGAGGATGGGTGTCTCGCCGCGCCGGCGTACCTCTCGCGTGACCTCCATGCCGTCGAGCTTGGGCAACATCAGGTCCAACACGATCAGGTCGGGATCGACACGGTCGTGCTGGTCGAGTGCCTCCTGCCCGTCGCGCGCCTCCACCACGTTGTAGCCGGCCTGTTCCAGGTACAGCCGGACCAGGTCGACGATGTTGCGTTCGTCATCGACGACGAGGATGGTCTTCACACCCGTGAGCATAGCCGGGCCCATCCATGCGCCGGGCCTGTCCGACGTCAGCGCTATGTAAGCGCCATCCGCTTGGCCCCTCCAGGGCGCCGTTCTCATGCACTGCCCACCGGGCGGGTCATCCGGCAAGGCCCATACCCTCGCGATGCCCTTGCTCCGTCGCTTCAGCCGCGGGATGGGTCGGCCGACAGAGCCAACCCGGGCTACGGCACGACGATCCCATTGGAACCGAGCCTCTTGCCAGCTCGGAGTGCGGCCAAAACCGTGGATGTGTCGGCCGGGAAGGTATTGCGGAGCGCCTCTCGATGATCCCGAAAGACTGCGGCATTGTGGCGGGTGTCCGAAATCAGAAGGACGATCCGGTCGACCCCACTATCTCGCCACTTGGTCTCGAAGCGGCGCTGCAAGCCCTGGATGTCATGAAGCCGAGTCTCGGCATCGATCCCGATGGTGACCCGCCCAGCGAGCAAGACATCCCAGGCACGTAGGTCCCCGAACCCGCCGACCGTCGCTACCGACGTCCATCGATAGTCGGGGTGGACATGCGGGCGGAAACGCTGCAGCACACGCAGTTGGCCCGCGTCGCGCACCGCCTCTCCCTCTGGACACAGCTTGACGCTGAGCCGCAGGCCCAAGGCGGCGCCGTGGATAGCGAGATTGCTGAGGGTCGCTGCGTCGCCTTCGGCCGACTCGGCGCGACTGATGGAGGACTGGCCGAGCCCGCGACCTGGGCCACGTGGCGCTGGCTCACACCAGCGGCTAGGCGGGCATCACGGAGCTCACCACCGAGTTGCTGCAACAGACGACGAGCATTACGACATCCGCGATCCCGGCGGCGTTCGAGTGTGACCATGGCAGGGAGTCTGCTCATGTTCGCTTCACTGGCCATTCGCGTCGACTGCATCGTCGCTTCACGGATGGCAGCGCGGCCGGAACCTGTGACCGTCGACAGGTGCTGATACCCGTGGGGCGGGTGATGCGTCGGAGTGTGCGTCGTTTCACCCGTCCGGTGGGTCGATCGTCAGGGTTTGCGGCCTCTGCGGCGTCTCACTCCGTCCATTCACCCGTGGGGCGGGTAAGCGCGGACGCGGGCGGCGGGCTCGTGGGTAGGCGGGTCGGCGATCCCGCTGGGGACGCGAGCACGTGAACCAGTTCCTCAGTCGACCGTGACGCCGGGCTCAGGAGACAGCACACGCACATCGCCTAGACCGAGCCGCTCCAGCTCCGATCGTAGCTCGTCAGGGGTGCCGGCAAGGATGGGGAACGTCCCATAGTGGATCGGCACGACCACGGCCACGCCCAGCAACTCGACCGCCCGTGCCGCCGCGGGTGGATCCATGGTGAAGTGGCCGCCGATGGGCAGAAATGCCACATGCGGCCGGTACATCTCACCGATGAGCCGCATGTCACCGAACAGCGCCGTGTCGCCGGCGTGGTAGAACCGCCGCCCGTTCTCCAACTGCACCACGAACCCTCCCGGCTCACCGAGGTACAGCGGCACGCCGGACTCGGAGACCCAGTCGCCCCCGGAGTGCTCGGCATGCACCATGCTGACGCGGACTCCCCGCACCTCGACCGAGCCCCCCTTGTTCATACCCACCAGTTCGGCGTCGCCGGTGTCCTGCGCGCCAAGCCACAGGTTCAGCTCATGGATGGCTGGCCAGGCCGGAGCCGTACGGCGAGCGATGGTCACGGCATCGGCCTCGCTGATCTGCCCGGGCATCGCGCCCAGGTGATCGTGGTGGCCATGGGTCACCAACATCACGTCGCAACGCTCGATGGCGTCGGGGCCGACCGGCGAACGCGGATTGCCGAACCAGGGGTCGATGAGGATGCTGGTACCGGCCTCGCTCTCGGCATGCACCGTGGCGTGCCCGTACCAGGTGAATCGGAATCCCAGGTCTTCGCTCATCGGTCTCCTCCAGTCGTGCGTGCCGGGTGACTGAGAGGCATCCTAACCATTCGCCAGCCAAGGGACCGGCCGTGGGGCTACCCGGCGGCAGGTATGCTCATGGACATGAACGTGCTCACTCTCACCACCGGCCCGGTCGCGACCAATGTCTGGATCCTGGCCGACCTCCGCACGCGAGAAGCCATCGCCATCGACACGGCCACCCCGTCCGTCCGGTGGCTGACGCAGATCCTGGGCGACGAAGGGTGGAGCCTCCGCTTCATCGTCAGCACACACCGACATTGGGACCACATCGGTGACAACGCTGAAGCCGTGATCGCCACCGGCGCCAAGCTGGCCGCCCACATCGCCGACCGGCACGGCCTGGTCCAACCGGACCTGATGTCAGCACCATTCCCCATCCCGCCCAGCATCCCGGCGCTGGATCTGGCCGAAGGCTCGCGCATCCGATTCGGTGATATCGACCTGACCGTTCTCCATACCCCGGGGCATACCGAGGGCTCGGTCTGTCTGCTGAGTGACGAAGATCGCGTGCTGATCAGTGGCGACACGCTGTTCGCCGGCGGCTGGGGCCGCACCGACCTACCCGGTGGTGATGCCGCGCTGATGGTCGACTCGCTGGCGCGCCTGTCCACGCTCGACGAGGGCCTGACGGTGCTCCCCGGGCATGGCCCCCAGACGACCATCGGCCGCGAGAAGCCTTGGCTGCAGACGGTCGCCCAGCAGCGAAAGCTGCCCTGGTAGCGAACCCCAGGAGTCGGGTTGAAAGGGCTGCCAGGCGGTCGGCCTCAGGGCCAAAGCCCCAACCTCAGGCGCGCAGTGGCTTGTGCCATTCCGAGGAGGACCGAGTCACGGTAAAGCCGTGGCGCTCGTACAGTGCGAGGGCCCGGTTGGCGTTCTCAGCATCGACATGAAGCTGCGCGGCGGTCATGCCGCGATCCTGCAACGCAGTCAGGGTGCGCCCGAGAAGCGCCGAGGCAAGGCCACGCCGGCGCCAGGGACGACGAGTGAAGATGGGCTCGGTCCAGCCGCGCAGGTACTGATGCTCGCCGTTCTCGACCGGGTCGATGGCAGCATGGATGCCGCCGGCGATCTCGTCACCGTGGAATGCGACGATCTGCAAGTCCAGGTCGAAGAGCGGGTTCTCGACCCAGGTCTGGTACGCCGAGGGTGAGTCGTCCCATGCCCCGAAGTGGTCGCGAAAGGCCTCACACATCGCCGCCCAATAGGCGGGCAGCAGCTCGCGCGTGAGCGGCCGCACCTCCAACCCAGCGGGGAGGGGGGCGATCTCGATCCCGTCCAGCGACGGGCACAGCATGTGGTGAAACACTCGAACCTGATCGTAGCCACGACGGCGTGCCAGCTCGCGGGCGCCCACATCGAGATCCTGCATCCATGTCGTCAACACGGGGATGCCGTCGAAGTCCAGGTCGCGGGCGATCTCCAGCAGACGGTCCTCGTTGCGCCTGGCCATGGCCGTGCCGATGCCGCACCGACGCCAGTCAGGATGAACGTCACCTAGAGCGTCGAAGTGCCGTTCGCCATACCCCGTATCGGCCCACCCGATGACGGAGTGCGCGACTAGTCGGTCATCGACGAACCCAAGGATCACGTCCTGCGTGGGGTCGATGCGTGACATATTGCGGTAGCGCACGCGCAGACGGTCGAGGCTGGTCACCATCTCCTCGCCGTTGGCCGCCTCCGCCGCTCGCAGCAGATCCACCAGCGCCGGCAGGTCCGACTCATCGCGATATGGCCGAAACCATAGGCCAGGAATGGCCGGCACGACCGGGAGGAGCATGCCCACAGTCTCGCTCATGCTCGCAGCGCCTTCTGCCAGACCGAGGACGCACGATCGCTCTCGAAGCGGTGCCGAACGTAGAGGGTCAGGGCATCGGCAGCGTTCTCGGTGTCGACATCCAATTGCGCCGAGGTCATGCCGCGCTCCCGCAGCACGACCAGGCAGCGGCCCAACAGCGCCCCGGCTAGGCCGCGACGTCGCCAGGGGCGGCGGGTAAACACCGTGTCGGCCCAGCCGCGTCGGTAGCCATGTGTCTCGTTCTCCGCTGTGGCGATGTAGCCCAGAACGCCACCGGCGATCTCGTCACCATCGAAGGCCACGACCATCAAGCTCGGGTCGAGCTCAGGGTCCTCCGCCCAGCTCCGATACTCCTCGGGAGTATCCGGCTGACCCCCGAAGTGATCACGAAAGGCCTCCGACATAGCCTCCCACACTTGTGGCAAATCGTCTGCCCCGACGGGGCGCACATCGAGCCCGCTTGGTAGGGCTGGGAGCGCGATGTCATGCATGTCCGGCCGAACCATGTGGTGGAAGATGCGTACCTTGGCATAGCCGCGGGTGGCAAACAGCGCATGGCCGCCGACGTCGGCGTCTTCCAACCAGGTCGTCAAAGCCGGCTCGACCGAGTGCCGGTGGGTCTGCGCCAGCTCCCGCAGGCGTGCCTCGTTTCGCGTGAGCATGGCACTCCCGATGCCCTGTCGGGCCCACTCGGGATGGACCCAGCCGCGGCTGTGATACAGGCGCTGCCCCTCGTTGTTGTCGGACCATTCGATGGACGAGGCCGCAACCAGTCGGTCATCCGCGAAGCCGAGGACGAAGTCGCGTCGGGGGTCCACGTGGGGGATATTGCGCAGCTCGTTGCGCTCCTGTGCGACCGTCCAGACCTCGGTGTTGCCGTGGGACTGGTTCACCGCGCCGTACAGCTTCACGAGGGCCGGGATGTCGTCCTCGCCCCGATAGGTGCGGAAGTGTAGCCCCGGGAGAGCGGGCACATCGGGCACATCGAGTAGATCGAGTGGATCGAGTGCGCGGACGTCGTTGTTGCCTTCGGTCGCCATCGGTTCGGTCATCTCCATTCAGTCATCTCCATCTTTGCGCTGCTTGAGCGCCCGCTTGTGTCGCTTGTAGAACTTGTCCAGTCGTCGTTCCGCCTCGCGGCGCGCGCGGTCATCCGCTCGCACTTCGGCCGAGCGACGTTCGGCTTCCAGCTTGTGGTGACTGGCCAGCCGGTCGGCCGCCAGCGCACCGGTCTCGATCGCCGCCTGCACGGCACAGCCGGGCTCGCGGTCATGTTGGCAATCGTTGAAGCGACAGGCGCGTGCCAGCGTCCCGATCTCGTCGAACGTCGCCTCGACGGCCCCGCTTTCACCCAGCACGCCAACGGTTCGCAAGCCCGGCGTGTCGATAAGCAGACCACCACCGGGGAGCGCGAACAGCTCGCGGTGCGTGGTGGTGTGGCGACCCTTGCTGTCGTCCTCGCGGAGCGCCTTGACGGTCTGGCGTGCCTCGCCCAGCAGGGAATTGGTGATGGTCGACTTGCCCACGCCGGAGGACCCCAGCAGGCAAGCCGTTTGACCCGGCCCCAGGAAGGCACGCATCTCATCCAGCCCCGCACCGTCGACGGCACTCGTCACCACCACTCGCGTGCCCGCAGCGACCGAATGGACCTCGGTGACGGCGCGACCCAGGTCGATGGCGATGTCGGCCTTGTTGAGCACGACCACGGGCGTGACGCCGCCGTCGAGGGCCAGCACCAGGTAGCGCTCGAGGCGGCGAAGGTTGAGGTCGTAGTCCAGACCGGCGACGAGGAAGGCGACGTCCACGTTGGAGGCCAACACCTGTGGCTGTCCATCGGAGAGGCGTTGGCGTATGAAGGCACCCGACCTGGGCAGGACCTCACGGAGTGCCATCTGCCGCGGATGGTCGCTGCGTGGCTGCTCCGCGAGTGGTTCCAATGCCAACCAGTCACCGACCGCAGGAAACGCCGTCCGATCGGCCGCCTGCCGGACGAAGCGCCGCTGGATGACGACCTCGGTCGGGCCAGCCTCGGTGATGGCAAGGGGGCCTTCGCTGGTCACGACACGGCCGGGGAGCAGTCCGGCGGCCGCATGAGGCGCGAAGGCCCTCTTGCTGTCCGCCGTCCAGCCCAGCTGTGCCAACGAGAGAGTCGTGGAGCCTTGCGGAGCCATCAACCGACCCTCTTGAGCTTGCCGGTCCGCTTGGCGTATGCCTCCGCTCGACCGAATGTCCAGATCCCTAGCGGGATGAACACCACGGCCATGATCAGCAGCGGCCACACCAGGTGCAGCAGGTCACCGATGGGCACACCGTCGATGAG
The DNA here is from genome assembly GCA_963814315.1 of uncultured Chloroflexia bacterium. Lineage (GTDB taxonomy): Bacteria > Chloroflexota > Limnocylindria > Limnocylindrales > CSP1-4 > JAFMJV01. Next base: position 802,297 of record CAWFCG010000003.1, on the reverse strand, counting down.
CCCAGCGCGCATGCCCGCGAGGACATAGGTGGCGGGAGACAGGCGCGACAACCACTGCATCCACTCGGGCAGCACCTCCACGCTGTAGTAGACGCCGCTCACCAGGAGCAGCGCCGACTGCAACACGAAGGTCATCTGTGCTCCACGCTCCACGTACATCAAGGGCAGGATGGCAGCCATCATGCCGATGCCGATGAACGAGAGCGAGCCGATGAAGAGGAACACGACCGCCGTGACCGGGTCAGCCTGGGTGAAGTCCATGCCAAAGAAAAGCGCCAGCACCACCAGCATGACGAAGGTATGCACCAGGCCATACATGACCGCGTACAGCGTCGAGCCCAGCAGCTGGGCCCAACGGCGCACCGGGGCCATGAAGGTGTACTCGAGCGTGCCCTCCCAGCGCTCCCAGGCCACCGTCTCAGCGATGAAGCCGAAGACGATGGACAGGAAGTTCCAGAAGACCGCGCCGATCATCAGCGTCAGCACCAGCTGTGGGTCGTTCTGCTCCACGCCGATGAAGGCGATGGCCAGGGCGCTGGTGGTGGCATAGATGAGCCAGGCGATCTCCCAGCCCCAGTAGCGCTTGGTCAGGAAGAAGTTGCGTTCGATGAAGGCGTAGCTCGCGATGAGCTCACGCGTCAGCAATGCCATGATCGATCGGTTCCGTTGATGTGTGGATAGCGGATGGAATGCCGGTATGGACCACGTGAGCGTGGTTCGCGCGGCGGTGGAGCGTGACGCTGCACGCCTTGGTTGCGTCGGATCTTGATCCGCATGTCAGTCGTTCTCCTCTTGCCCGACATCGTCGTCGAGCGAGTGCCCGGTCCAGGTCATGAAGACCGATTCGAGCGTCATGGGAAGGTCGTGCTCGGCAGCGACCTTGTGTTTGAGTTCATCAGGTGTGCCCTGGACCACGACCCGGCCGTCATCGAGGATGGCCAGGCGGTCGCAGAGGCGATCGGCCTCAGCCAGGTCGTGCGTCGTCAGCAGGATGGTGGCGTCGTGGCTGGCCGTGATGTCCTCGATGAAGGCCTGCACGTCCAGCTTGCTACGCGGATCGAGCCCCGTGGTCGGTTCATCGAGCAGCAACAGCGTCGGACTCGTGAGGATGGCCCTCGCGATGGCGACCTTCTGCTGCATGCCGCGACTCATCTGCTCCATGGGGCTGCCCAGGCGCGACTTGGCGATGCCCAGTCGTGCCAGGATCCGCTCCGCCTCCCGCTTGGCGTCGCTTGCCCGGAGGCCGTAGAGACGCGCGGCGTAGAGCAGGTTCTCGTGCGGCGAGAGCTTCTTGAAGAAGGCCGCGTCCACCGAGACCCGGTTGATGAGCCGCTTGACGGCCATCTCGTCGCGCTCCACATCGTGGCCGAAGACCTCGATGCGGCCCGTGTCCAGCGTCAGCAGCGTGCTGACCAGGCGGATGAGCGTGGACTTGCCACCGCCGTTGGCGCCCAGGATCCCATACGTCTCACCACGGTCGATGGCGAGCGTGACGTCGTCCACGGCAGTCACGGTGGCTTTGTTGCGACCGAGGCTGAAGCGCTTGCTGACGTGGTCGATGAGCAACGCCGTGGAGCCGTCCGCCCAGGGACGGGCCGTCTGCGTCATCGGCTGCTCGTCGGGTGGGACGGGCAGGTGTGCGATCGGAGGTGTGATCGCGGGGCGAGGTTCGGTGTTGATCGTCATGGCTCTGCTCCTTTGCGTATCGAGGTCGTGCGGGGCCCGGCTTCTGTCTGAAGCGCGGGAGTCTCGGCTCTCGATGCCACGGGTGAGCAGGGCATCAAAAAAGCCGGGGGCCCATCCGACCCTCCGGCTCGATCGACTGGCGCTATCGGCGCCTGTGTGGACCTACGAAGGGCACGGATCTCCCGCATCCGGGGCGCCGACGGGCGCGCCCGACCGCAGCCGGAAGGCAGCGGTGCTGGTGAGGCTGATGCGTGTCATCTGGTATCGAGTCTCCATCTACGTGGATCATGTGAAGTGGCGCAAACATGCGACCGAGGGGAAGGATATACCCGTTGTCAAGTGCCGTATTGTGTAGCAACGACGACAGGCGTCAACGACCAGGTCGACGGCCGCTCTCTGGTCGATACTTCAGGCATGTCACCTTTGCACACTGTCTCCCAGCTACGACAAGGTACGCTCGATTCTGAGCTGGGGGCCCTTCTGTGGCTGATGTGCGAAGGCGGTGTTCCACTCGTCGTGGCGAGCGCTTCCCACGCCGTGGACCGCTCCGGGCTGGCGACGGCGCTGTTGGCGACCGATCCGGATCGCGAGTGGGTGGTGCTGGATGCGGACGCTGAGCCACTCACGCCGGCGCGCCTGACGGCACTCTTGCGAGGAGGCGTCGGCCTTGGCATCACCGTCACGGCGGTGGATCTGGAGGGCGTGCTTGAGAGGCTCGAGGCGCAGGGCTTGCCCGAGGACGGCGTCCGGCGGCTTGGTGTGGTGGTGGTGGCACAGGAGACGAGCGTTGGCATCCGCCTTATGGCCGTGCACTACCTCCGGCCGACCGAGCGCGATGGCCAGGGCCACATCCAACGGCGGCCACCGGCGGTGCTGGCAGCCTGGGATCCCGACCAGGACGCCTTCGAGCACTACGCCTGGGCCATCACACCCGAGCTGGCCGACCGCGTCGATCGTTCACAGGCGGATTTCGAGGATCGACTTCACGATCGGGCCGTGTTCCTCGCCGCCGCTTCCGGTGATGATGCGGACGCCGCTGAGCAAGCCGCCCGTATCCGGCGCTACCTCGAAGCGGAGCCGTCCCGGGAGCCGGCCCCAGCACACGCGCCTGCGACACCATCACCGTTCGAGGGCGGCCTCACCGACCCGGACACCCACGTCCACTAGGGCATCGTTCGCGTCAGGGCGCCGCCGCGCTACTGAGCCGGAGCCGGCCACGGCCGAAGGCGTCAAGCAGGCGCAGCTGCGGCTGGTGGCGGTCGAGCATCACCGTCTGGCCCAGTCGGGCGAGCAGGCGGCGCTCGTCCTTCGCGGCGGAACAATCCTTCGTGGCACTTCCCACCGCGTCATGGAACGTGATGAAGTAGCCGTCGGTGACATAGCTCGCGCGATATGGGCCGCAAGGACCCTCGCCGGTGGCCGTGCCCCCACTGAGGCGCAGGGTGATCGCGGTGCCCGGGTCCTCGCCCGCGGACGCCGGATCGACGAGCCAGGTGCTGTCCTCAAGTGGTCGTTGGCTGACGAACGTCAGGCTGGCGCCGGTGTCAGCTGACGTCAGGACCATCCCATCGGCCGGCAGTGTCAGCTCCAGCGAGGTCGCGTCGAGCACCGCCAGCATGGCGGCTTCCTGTGCCGCGAGGGCAGGGGAACAGGGCGCGTCAGTGCGTTCGATGGGGCTGAAGCTGAGCACATCGGCGCTACGTGAGAACTGCGTCACCAGGCCGTTGCAGCCGGTCGACCCGGTGGCCGGTCCCGACGAGGTGCGGCGGGCGGGGCTCTCCCGCTCCGGCTGGAACGACAGGATGGCCGCCTGGTCTGGCGCTGCAGGGAGCGTCTCACCATCGACCGTGTAGCTGAGGAGGCGCCAATCGGCGACCGCGACCGCCTCGATGTCGTCGAGCCCAAAGCGCAGCAGTGGTTCGCCCGTCTCATTCTGGAGCACGAGCTGGTCGGCGGTCGGTACATCGACGGGGATGACGGTGTAGCTGGCCGCATCGCGTAGCCCCTTGACCATGGCGCGTTGCACCAGGGTGGTCTGCTCGGCGCAGTCTTTGTTCTTCACTCCGCGCAACTTGAAGCGGATGGCGGCGCCGACGGTGGCGAAGCGGCCACCGAAGAGGCTGCAGCCGCCCGACGCCTTGATGTCATCCGTCCCCAGGGTCATCCAGGCTGCGACCTCCGGACCGGGTACTCGCTCCGTGCCGCGATCCACGTAGCCTTCCAGTCGCCAGGGCGTGCCTTGGAGTGGTAGTCGCCCATCGGGAAGCTGCGCCGTCGGCTGGTCACGGTTCGCTGGCGCCTGCGCCACCGTGAGGCCAGGCACAGCCACCAGGAGGATCGCCAGGACGGGGGCGGCCAACGAGCGGAACAGTCGCATGGTGGCAACAGTATCCGCTGTGCGTCAAGGACGATTGGTAAGTCGGACAGCTCTACCGAAGGCGACACTGCACGTACATGTCCATGCGGGCCCGAGGGATGCGCTCGGATCGTACCTTCAGGCGAGGGTCGCTGCGAGCTCGCGCGCTGGGTGGGCTACTTCATGCACCGCAAAGCGGAGCAGCCCAGCGGCCCAGGCTGTCCCCACAGGATCGTGAAGCGCCAGATGGCCTCGTACCCATCGATGGGCAGGCCCATGTAGTGATCGCAGGCCGGCTGCTTCAGGACCCCCTCGCAGTGCTCGTGGACGGCCACGCCGAACTCGCGGAGGAAGTCCGCCTCGTCGTGGCGGTGGAAGGCGCGCCGCCGATCCATCGGGTACTCGACGAAGTCGTACTCGTACTCGACCTGGGTGTACTGGCCAGCTCGCGTGGGCTCCCACGTCTCCATCAGCTTGATCACGGCCGGCTTTGGGGCCGCGCTGCCCGGGAGGAGCGCGGAGAACTCGAACCCGTACGAGCCGTCCTGGTAGGGATCGAGCGTGGGCGTGCGGAACACCGCCCCGAAGTTCCACAGGATCACGGATAGGTCGCCGAGGTACCCCCGCAGCTCGGGGATGGTGGCCACCTATGCGCGCCGAAGCGCGGCGACTCCGGCCGCGACCGGCTTGCTCTCGCCATCGCCGATGCGGGGGCGAGGACGAGGCCGCCCCAGGGGAGCAGGCTGTGCGCTCGTGAGGCGTCCCATCTTGTACAGCTCGAAGGACGCCGCAGGAATCCGGTAGATCCGCTCGGAGACGACGATTGCCGGGATCTCCTGGGCGTGGATCTTCCGCAGCACGGTGCTCGTGCTGATATCCAACTCGAGAGCGATGTCCGCGGGGGTCAGGAACTGCTTCTTCTGCATCGTGTGCTCTCCATGACGTATCCGACATGATAGAGCAGGGAATGCATCTGTCAACCTCCGGGACTGCCCAAGCCACTCCGCCGCCTTGGCACGAAGCGCCAGTGGTGAGTCCCGTTCGTGACCGCTGTACCTGTGCTGCGGGACACAGGGCAGGGGTGCCAGAGGCCGTCAGGGAGTAGCATCGCAGGTAGACAGAACACTTGCGTCTGCTCGACGCCCACTGGAGGTTCCTCTATGACCAGTCCTCGTGTCGCCGCGTCCGTCGGCGATCTCGTCTCCTACCTCGACGGCATCTGCCACGTCGACGGTGATCGCCTCGTCATCGACGATGCCGCTGCCTTCCGCGCCGACGGCATCAAGGATGTCGCCTGGAGCGCCACCTTCAGCGAGGACGAGGCCGTCGTCGCTGCCGCACGCTGGATCGTGTGGGAGGCATCCCAGGAGCTGGGTTGCCCGTCGGCCAGCATCCACGAGCTGTACATGGCCCGTTCCCGCGATGAGTACAGCGGCTGGACGGAGCCGGCCATCAACCTGCGCACGCAGGTCTTCGATATGGCTGCTGCCGGCTGCCGCGCAGCCATGGAGCTGGGCGCCGGCTCGCCCATCTGGGAGCTGGCCCGCTCGGAGCAGGCCTACACGTACCAGCGCCCGGGCGAGTACATCACCAGCGTCCTCGCGGGTGCCATCCATGCCGGTTGGGAGGGCCCCGTCTTCATCCAGGGCGACCACTACCAGTGGAACGCCAAGAACTACAAGGATGACCCGGCCAAGGTGACCGGCGCCCTGCATGACGCGACCCTGGATGCCCTGTCCGTCGGCTACGGCAACATCGATATCGACTCCTCCACTCTCGTGGACCTCTCCTTCGACTCGCTCGATGAGCAGCAGAAGGAGAACTACACCCGCGCCGCGGAGCTGGCCGCGCTCATCCGGGCGAATGAGGAGCTGGTCATCTCCATCGGTGGTGAGATCGGCGAGGTCGGCAAGGACAACTCCACACCGGACGAGCTGCGCGCCTATCTCGACGGCTTCAATCGCGAGTTCAAGGCCCGTGCTGGCGACGGCGCGATCGGCCTCTCCAAGGTGAGCGTGCAGACCGGCACGTCCCACGGTGGCATCCCCACCGCTGACGGTTCGGTGGCTGAGGTCAAGCTTGACTTCGAGGTCCTGCGCGAGCTCGGCGTGGTGGCCCGCGAGTACGGTCTGGCTGGAGCTGTCCAGCACGGCGCCTCGACCCTGCCCGATGAGCTGTTCCACAACTTCCCGACGGTCGAGACCGCAGAGATCCACTTGGCCACCGGCTTCCAGAACGCACTGTACGAGCACCCGGCCTTCCCGGCTGAGCTGCACGCCAAGGTGGAGAAGTACTGCTTCGACAACCTGGCCGACGAGCGCAAGGAGGGTGAGACGGACGCCCAGTTCGTCTACAAGACCCGCAAGAAGGTCCTGGGTGAGATCAAGCGCGAGCTCTGGGACCTCTCCAGCAAGGATGAGATCATCGCCAGCCAGCAGGCCAAGATGAAGTTTCTCTTCGAGCAGCTGGGCATCCCCGGCAACAAGGCCACCGTCGAGAAGTTCGTGAGCGCGCCTGAGCGCCACAAGCCCCTGCCTGATGGCCTGAAGGCATAGTCCGGGTCCAGCCACTACTATCTGCGCCAACACGCGCCCATGCGGCGCGATGTCGAGCAGCACTGACGCCGGGGCCCTTGGTCCCGGCGTCAGTCGTTCCTCCGGCGTCAGTCGTGTCCCACGCCGCCAGCCAGGGCAGCATCCGCGACGCTGGCGGCCTCGTGGAGCGTCCGGCATGGTGACGACGGGGGAATCCCGACTCGGTGGCTAAGATATCCACATGCTCAACGACACCACCATCACCGAGGCCCTTCGGAACGTCCAGGATCCGGAGCTGCATCGCGACATCGTCAGCCTGGACATGGTCAAGGAGATCCACGTCGACGGATCAGAGGTCGCGCTGAAGGTCGATCTGACCACCCCGGCTTGTCCACTCAAGGACCAGATCGGGGCCGATATCGAGGCCAAGCTGGCTCCCCTCGGGGCGACCAAGGTGGATATCACCTGGGGTGCGTCGGTACGGCGAGCGACTCCGGGCCGCCAGGAGGAGAACCTGGTACCCGGCGTCAAGAACATCATCGCCGTGGCTTCGGGCAAGGGTGGCGTCGGCAAGAGCAGCGTGTCGGTCAACCTGGCCACCTCGCTGGCGCTGGAAGGCGCTTCGGTAGGGCTGCTGGATGCCGACATCACTGGCCCCAACATCCCGCAGATGATGGGCATCGAGGGGCAGCCCTCGTCCACACCAGAGGGCAAGATCAAGCCCCTTGAGCGCTACGGCGTGAAAGTGATCTCCATCCAGTTCTTCGTGCCCCCGGGACAGCCAATCGTGTGGCGTGGTCCGCTGGTGGGGGGCGCCATCCAGCAGTTCCTGCGCGACGTCGACTGGGGCGAGCTGGACTACCTCGTGGTGGACATGCCGCCCGGAACGTCCGATGCGCAGCTGACGCTGGCGCAGTCGGTGCCGGTGACAGGGTCGGTGTTGGTGACGACGCCGCAGGACGTGGCGCTCTCCGACGTCGAGAAGGCCTACAACATGTTCGAGCGCATGTCGGTCCCCATCCTGGGCATCGTGGAGAATATGACGGCCTTCATCTGTCCGCACTGTGGTGAGGCCACCGAGATCTTCGGGCGTGGCGGTGCCGAGCGCTTCGCGCAGGCCCATGGCGTGCACTACTTCGGCGGCATCCCGCTGGACATCAAGGTGCGCCAGGGTGGTGATGCCGGTGTGCCCGCGGTGGCCCAACGTGAACCCGGCCCTGCGGCGGAGGTCATGCGTGAGGTCGCTCGCGCGGTAGCTGGTCGGGTGAGCATGCAGACGCTCAACGAAGCGCCCGTTCTCACCATCACCTGAGGCCTGGAGTTACGCGGGCGGGTGGCCCAGGTGTCTCCATAGCTCGGTGATCGCGGCGTTTGCCGAGCGTCGTCGTCCGGCGTCGCCACCACGGAACGCCGTCCGCGTGACGCTCGTCGCAGGCTCTCCCATGCTGAGGCCGATGTCGACCTGCATGTCATCGCCGTCTGCGTGCGCCACCGCGGCGAGGCCGATATCCGCACCTGACCGTCGGCGCACATCGTCAGCCAACGTGGCAGCGTCGGCGTCCGTCCCGGCCTCCTGTTCCGCGTGCAGCAGGAACGGAGAGGCGCCCAGGAGCATGGCGAGGTAGCCGCCGGTCCCGACCTCGATGGTGGCGACCCTTCGACCGCCAAGGCGAGTAGCCAGGACGACACTCCAGTCGTCGTCGTTGCGGCCGAAGACGAACGGGTCGAGGCGCGGGCTGAGGGCAGCGATAGCATCATCGACCAACTCGGCAGCGCTGTGTCCGCTCTCAGAGATGGCGCTCACGCGCAAGTCCACGAAGTCCGGCCTCGCGTATGTCGCCAGGCGGGGGTTGGCGGCCTCCAGCAACTCCTTGCCGACCACGTCGACAAGGGCCGATTCACCGATGCCGGTGAGATGAAGGGTCACGGCCGCTCGGTCGATCCCCAGACCTCTGGCCTGCAGGCGGGGGAGGGCGTGGTCGTGCCACATCGGTTGCAGCTCACGCGGTGGACCGGGCAGCGCGATGATGACCTTGCCGTCTCGCTCGATCCACCAGCCCGGCGCGGTGCCGTTGGGGTTGGGCAATGCTTCCGCGTCGCGGATGAGCCAGGCCTGCTTGAGATTGACGTCGGAGAACGGCAATCCACGCTTGGCCCACAGGTCGCGCAGCCACGCCTCCAGGGTCGGGTCCACGAAGGGTTCCTCACCCAGCACAGCGGCGATCGATTCGCGGGTCAGGTCATCGGGTGTGGGCCCCAAGCCACCGCTGGTAACCACCAGGTCCGCACGATCGAGCGCATCGCGGAGCTCGCGGCAGACCACTTCGAGATCATCGGGCAGCTGACACATGCGCAACACGTCTACGCCGAGTGCCGTCAGCTCGCGAGCGATGTCGCCGCTGTTGGTGTCGCGCGTCTCACCGATGAGCAGTTCGGCGCCGATGGCCAGCATCTCGGCGTTGGCGATCAGCGGTGGGGCAGGTGATCCGGTGGGTCGTGACATCGACTCCGAGTCTACCGTGGTATCCCAGCGGCGAACCTCATGGGCACGGCGTGGGACGCACAGAGCCGCCGTATGACCCACCCGGTGGGCGAAACGTCGGAGCGAGGGGTGCTGCTCCGCCGGATGACCCACCCGGTGGGCGAAACGTCGGAGCGAGGGGTGCTGCTCCGCCGGATGACCCACCCGGTGGGCGAAACGTCGGAGCGAGGGGTGCTGCTCCGCCGGATGACCCACCCGGTGGGCGAAACGTCGGAGCGAGGGGCCATGCTCCGTCCGATACCCGTCCGGCGGCCCTGGAGACGCTGCACGAGCTCGCGGTTAGGCGGCCTGAACGACCTTGAGGCCGACCGCGGCCATCGCGTCGTCCTCCGAGACGCCGAGCAGGGTCCAGACGCCGATGTGCTCGTCGAGATTTGGCCACGCGACGATGAGGCCCTCCGGCTCGATCTGGAAGTTGGCGCGCTGGGCGCTGCTCGCGGCGGACAGGCGGCGAGACCACTTCGTCGGAGCGCCGACCTCCCGGCCGTCAGCAAGGACAAAGGTGATCAGGGCGTCATCGACTCGCACATCGCGGACGACTGCTGCCTGGATCATCGTACGTTCCCTTCCGCTTCCACTCGAGCGCATTCCTCGTCCCACTTGGCGACCATCTTGGCGAGGTTCTCCTTGATGATCCGCTCGATCTGTCGCACTTCGTGCGGATTGTTGCGGCCCGGCGAGGCGACCTCGATGCGCGGCTCCAGCCAGACCTTCGCACCGCTCTTGCCGTTGCCTCGCACATAGGCGTGCCGCCGCTCCTGGCAGTCGAACATGACCATCTCGAAGATGTAGCCCGCCTCGGTGTGAAGTGTCGGCACAAGGACCTCCTCGATCCAGTTTCTCGTCGTACGACGCGGCAGGTGGATTCTTGCGGCGATGACCGAACTCGACACCCGAGCCATGGTCTGGCCGGCGCCCTAGTCGACCTCACTCGCGGCGCGGGTGAGATAGCCGAGCCGGAGGCCCTGCTCCGCCGGATGACCCGTCCGGTGGGTGAAGCGTCGGACCAGGGGGCCCTGCTCCGACGGATGACCCGTCCGGTGGGTCAGGCCGCGCGCTCGTGGGCCGCGCTGGTGGGTGGTGGCATTTGACGTGGCCGGGTCGTTTGTGTTATCACTCTATGCCTGAGAGTGCTAACCACCGCACAGCGTCCGACCGGCCGCTGTAGAGGGGTCACCAGACAGACGCGAACCGTCGCCAGCATGCGTCAATACGCGAGGCGGAGCGGCGCGACACCAAACCATAGGGAGGCAAGATGGCCAAGCTCATCTCCTACGACGAACAGGCTCGCGCTAGCCTGAAGATCGGCATCGACAAGCTCGCCAACGCGGTCAGCACCACGCTTGGCCCCAAGGGCCGTAACGTCGCGCTGGACAAGAAGTACGGCGCACCCACCGTCACGCATGATGGCGTCACGGTGGCCCGGGACATCGAGCTCGATGATCCATTCGAGAACATGGGTGCACAGCTCCTGAAGGAGGCTGCCACCAAGACCGAGGATGTCGCCGGTGATGGCACCACAACGGCCACCGTCCTCGCGCAGGCCATCGTCACCGAGGGTCTGAAGAACGTGGCTGCCGGCGCCAACCCGATGCAGATGAAGATCGGTATCGACGCGGCGGAGAAGGCGCTGTCAGAGGCCATCCGCAAGGCCGCCGTGCCGGTCGCCGGCCACGATGAGATCGCCCAGGTGGCGGCCATCAGTGCCGGGGACCAGGAGATCGGCGATCTCATCGCAGACGTCTTCGACAAGACTGGTAAGGACGGCGTCATCACGGTCGAGGAAAGCCGCACCATGGCCTTCGAGACCGAGTTCGTCGAGGGCATGCAGTTCGATCGCGGCTACATCAGCCCCTACTTCGTGACGGACGCCAACCGCATGGAGGCGGTGCTCGACGAAGCCCACATCCTCATCACCGACAAAAAGATCAGTGCCATCGCTGACATCGTTCCGGCCCTGGAAAAGGTCATCGCCACCGGGCGCAAGGACCTCCTCATCGTGGCGGAAGATGTCGATGGCGAAGCCCTCGCCACGCTGGTCGTCAACAAGCTCCGCGGCATCGTCAACGTGCTGGCCGTCAAGGCGCCCGGCTTCGGCGATCGCCGCAAGGAGATGCTGCGCGACATCGCCACCGTGACCGGTGGCAGCGTCATCAGCGAGGAAATCGGCCGCAAGCTCGACTCGGTCGAACTGGGCGATCTCGGTGTCTGTCGCCGAGTGGTGGCTAACAAGGACAACACGACCATCGTCGAGGGCAAGGGTGACGCCAAGGCCATCGCGGGTCGCATGAGCCAGATCAAGGCGCAGATCGAGGAGACCACCTCCGACTACGACCGCGAGAAGCTCCAGGAGCGGCTGGCCAAGATGGCCGGCGGCGTCGCCATCATCAAGGTCGGTGCCGGCACGGAGGTCGAGCTCAAGGAGAAGAAGCACCGCGTCGAGGACGCCCTCTCTGCTACGCGATCCGCGTTGGAAGAGGGTCTTGTGCCGGGTGGTGGCGTGGCCCTGCTGAACGCTCAGAAGGCACTCAGCAAGATCAAGCTCGAGGGTGACGCTGCGACCGGTGTGACGATCGTCAGTCGTGCCCTGGAGGTGCCGGTGAAGAAGCTGGCCTCCAACGCCGGCATGGATGGCTCGGTCGTGCTGGAGAACATCCGTCGCGCCCAGGCGGAGAAGAAGTCCGACAAGATCGGCTTCAACGTCCTTACTGGTGAATATGTCGACATGGTCGCAGCGGGCATCATCGACCCGGCCAAGGTGACCCGGTCGGCGGTTGAGAACGCAGCGTCGATCGCGGCCATGGTCCTCACCACGGAGGCCATGATCACGGACAAGCCGGAGCCTGAGGCCGGCGGCGGGATGCCGCCCGGTGGTATGGACGGCATGGGTGGCATGGGCGGCTTCTAGCCGACAGCATCACGGAGCATGTCGCTCCGTACCAGATAGGTATGAGGCCCGGCCGCAAGGTCGGGTCTTATACGTTGGAGTTCATTCGATAGGTCCACGCACGACCTCCTCGGGTATGCTGGTCGGGCATCCCGGGGGTGACGTTCGACCCCCACATCATCCGACCAGCAGACGAGGCTGACACTGACCGACATTCCGGATTCCAAGGACGCCACGCGACCCGACGCTGTCGAGCCGCCGCTCGACGCTGACGCGACTCCGCTCGAGGCGGACGGAACTGCGCCCGAGGCTGACGCGACTCCGCCAGAGACCGAGGTGCCGCCCGTGGAGCCTGACGGCCCCGTGCCACCCGACGACTCCTCACAACCCGGCGTTACTGAGGCCATCGGTGGTGTTCGTGCCGCCTTCATGCGCATGATCGACGCCCACATCGCGCTGCTACGGGCTGAGCTGACCGTCACCGGCAAGGCACTCGGCATCATCGTCGGGCTGGCTCTGGCCGCCTTCATCATCGCCGTCCTGACCGGCATCCTGCTCTACGTCGGCAGCTTCCTCTTCCTGGGCCAGTGGCTCTTCGGCTCCATGGGCTGGGGCATCATCCACGGCACGCTGCTCGGCGCGTGTCTCATCGGTTTCGTGGCCATCGATCTGGCCGGTGGCAAGGTCCGACGCTACGCCATGGGTGCTGTCGTCGGGCTCGTCGTGACTGTGGTGTTGAGCCTGTTGCTCATCACCAACGTCGGCAACGAGAGCGCCGAATGGGCGGCTCGTCTCTTCGGCGACCAGGTTCCAGCTGAAGACCTGCCGGTCGGTTCCGAGTGGGTGCCCACCCTCATCGGCCTCATCATCGGCGCGCTCACACTGGCTGGGCTGGCGGCCATCGCGGGCTGGCGCGCCAAGCTCCGCGGCAACCGTCTTGGCGGCGCTGTGCTGGCCGCGGCCGCGGCGGGTGGGTTCGTGGGCGCCATCTACGCGTCCACGCGATACGACGCGCCCGACGGCGTGGTGGGCATGGCCATCGCCATCGGGCTGATCACCTGGATCGTGGTTGGAGCATTGCTGGCCAAGCGAGCTGGCTTCGATACCGAGGCTCGCTATGCGAATCTCATCCCTCAGGCATCGATCGACTCGTTCAGTGAGACCAAGGACTTCCTGGTGGAGGAGTTCGAGCGCCAGAAGAAGGGGTTCCTGAGCCGATGACTGAGCCGATGACTGAGCCGAAAATCGACCCACTCAAGCCAGAGCGCAAGCTGGCACCTGACGTCGTTGCGGCGCTGGAGCAGCTTGGGAGCGCGCGACAGGGCGTATCGAGGTCGCTTGACGACTTGGTGAGCGCCACGAAGTCAGCGGTGGACGTGCCCGCCAAGATCCGTCGCAACCCGGTCAAGTCCGCGGCGCTCATCGGCGGTACCGGCTTCCTGCTCGTGGGCGGTCCCCGTCGGGTCGTGCGCGCGGTCGGTCGGCGCGTCCTGCCGCAGCCGCGGCCGGACCCCTATGCGGGTCTCCTGCCGCCGGAGATCGAGAAGGTGCTCAAGGACTCCGGTGTTGCCAAGGACCCGGAGGTGCGGCGGGCGCTCAACAAGGACTTCGCCGAGTACCTGAAGAAGAAGGGCAAGTACCGCCCGGATCCCACTGGTGCCACCTCGTTCTGGCGGACCTTTGACAAGGTGGCTGGCCCGCTGGGCACCGCCGGGGCCCGCGTGATGGTGCGGCGGCTCATGGAAGCCGAGAAAGATCGTGCACTGGACAGGAAGCAGGCCCGCGACTAGAGCCTCGATCGATCCAGATCCGGACCTTCCCTGACGTCACCAGGGACGGAGGCGGCGACGCCAGTCGTGCTGACCGGATCGCCGCCCTTGGCTATCGTGCGGAGCCTCAGCCCTCGGCGCCGACGAGATCATGGCCGATGCAGCTTGAACGGGCCTTTGGTGTGTCTGGCTTTCGGTGGCACGTACTCGCGGAGGTTCGCTCGGACCCAGGCCCTCCACTGCTTGGGAACCTTGTCCCCGAATCGCAGGGTCACGTTGGTGAACCACTTTTGTTTCGGCTGTGTGCTAAGCCACCGCACCCCGGCGGTGTCCCCAGCGTCGAGCATGCCTACGTCCCATTCGGAACGCCAAGCCACCTTGCAGAGCCAGAGCGTCTTCTTGGGGACCCACCGTTGCTGTGCGGCGGCCAGAGTGAGCTCTTCCTCGGAGAGCTGTGCCTTCGCAGTGTTGACCGTCGACTGCCACTCGCTGGCGAACTCGGCTGAGAAGGACCGAGTGCGGTCGCCGGCGACTTCCACCCGACCTTGGCACTGAGCTTGGTGGAGTCCGTGACTTGGCGCGAGGCCTGGATCTGGTCCTTCACCCGGTGCGTGATCGCGAGCGTATATCGCGAGCCGCCCGAGTAGAGGTGGCATACACGCCGATGTCGAACATCGACCGGTCCGAGAAACTCTTGCCCGGGTGATCAGCGACCCACGCCGTCGTGCCCCAATCGTTCGCGGTCTTGGAATTGGAGCAGCCGTCACACCATCGATAGAAGTCGAACACAGACTCGCGGATGCTCGAGTCGGACGGGGTGACCGCGATCCAGTTGAGCCGCCAGTCGGAGCCCGAGTACGCGCCGTCACTCCGGAGATCGATCTTCCAGATACGACCGAGGTCGAGGCCGGCCAGCGTCACGTGGTCGGTGTCGTTCCTCTCGAAGGCATTCCCGCTGGTCAGCCCGTTGAGTCGGTACTCGTCCGAGTCGGCAAGGCTGCCGTGGAGCCTCACGTAGGTGTTGGAACCCGTGCCTGCGCCGATCGTGTCGCCCGTTTTGATCGTCAGCTGGTGCGGAAGGGGGGACTCGAACCCCCACGCCCTCTCGGGCACTGGCTCCTAAGGCCAGCGTGTCTGCCGTTTCACCACTTCCGCGCCCCGCGAGTGTACGGTGCTGCCGGTCCGCTCGCCCGGGCTGGACCGCGGCGACTGCTCCGAACGTGTACCGCGGCACCTCCCTATACTCGTGCGGCACTTCCCACTCAACGACGACAAGGAACCTGTGAACACCGACATCCGCGAAGGCGACCAGAGCACCGTCGTGCTTGAGGTCCAGATCACCGACAAGGAACTCCAGAACGCCATCAATGAAGGCGTCAGGCATCTCGCTCGCCGTACCCGCATCCCCGGTTTCCGTCCGGGCAAGGCACCGCGGCCGATCGTCGAGCGCGCCTACGGCATCGACCGCTCCGACCCCGAAGCACCAGACCCTGTCTATGACGAGGCCCGGGAGCATCTCTATCAGCGCACGGTCCTGGCGGCCGTGACCGAATTGGGCAAGGATGTCCTGGAGCTGCCGAGTGAGCCGGAGTGGTCCAGCTTCGAAGAGGGCGTCGGCGCCGTCTACCAGGTGACGCTGCCGGTGCGGCCGCAGGTCGAGCTGGGTGATTACACCGAGTACCCATTCACGCCTGAGATCAACGAGGTCGATGATGAGCAGATCGACCAGGTCATCGAGCAGCTTCGCGACCAGCACGCATCGCTGATCCCGGTCGAGGAGCGGCCCGCCCGGAACGACGACTATGCGGTCATCAGGTTCGAGGGTCGCATCGACGGTGAGGCTGTGGACGGCGCCCAGGCGGATCGCTTCCCGCTGATCATCGGCAAGGAGCGCATGGTCCCCGGCTTTGAGGCCAACCTCATCGGCATGGACGAGGGCGACGAGAGTACGTTCACCGTCACCTTCCCGGATGACTACGCCGAGGAGTCGCTGCAGGGCCAGGATGTGGAGTTCACCACCACGCTGCTGGAGTTGCGGGAGCGCAAGCTGCCCGAGCTCGACGATGACTTCGCTGGGGTCGTCGGCCCCTATGACGACCTGGCGGCGCTGCGAGAGGATCTGGAGAAGCGCATGCATGTCAGCGCGCTCGATCGCGCTCGCCATGCCTTCATCGATCGCATCATCGAGTACGCCACCGCGAACGCCAGCCTGACCCTGCCGGACATCCTGGTCGATCGCGAGGTCGGTGTGATGCTCGATGAGCTCAAGGTGCGCGTCTCCGAGCAGGGCATCGCCTACGACGACTACCTGCGCGTGACCGAGAAGGACGAGGCTGCGCTGCGTGAGGAGTACCGCGTGGGCGCGGAGCAGCGCGTGAAGGTGCTCATGGTCCTGGGTGCCATCGCTGACAAGGAGGAGGTCGTCGTCGCCGACGACAAGATCCAGGCTGAGATCGATCGCGCCAACGCGGACCCCAACGCCGGCGACTCCATCAAGGCCTACCTCGACTCCGACCGGGGCCGCGACTACATCCGCTCCCAGCTGCGCCGCTCGCAGGTGGTGGAGATGCTGGCGGACCGCTGGATCGAAGCACATCCCGAGTTCGCGGAGGTGCAACATCAGCACGGGCATCGCCATGACGATGAGGACGAGGAGTCAAACCTTGACCCGGTGTCCGAGGCGGTCGAGGAGCTGACCGAGGAAGCGGACGAGGCCAAGGCGGCGGCTGAGGCCAGGGCGGAGGTCGAGGCATGAGCCGGCGCGCACTCATCCCGACCGCTTCACAGGCCGCGGAGGCTGCGCGCCAGTCCACGGCCATGCTCGTGCCGATGGTCATCGAGTCCTCCAGCCGCGGCGAGCGAGCCTACGATATCTATAGCCGGCTGCTGAAGGACCGCATCATCTTCCTCGGTGACCAGATCGAGGACCACATGGCCAATCTGATCATCGCGCAGCTGCTGTTCCTCGAGGCAGAGGACCCCGAGCGCGACATCAGCCTGTATATCAACTCGCCCGGCGGGGTGGTGACGTCCGGCCTGGCCATCTACGACACCATGCAGTACCTGCGTGCGCCGGTCAGCACCATCTGCATCGGCATGGCTGCATCCATGGCCTCGATCCTGCTGGCTGCGGGTGCCAAGGGCAAGCGTTACGCGCTGCCCAACGGCCGCATCATGATCCACCAGGGTTCCGGCGGCTTCCGTGGCTCCACGCCAGATGTCCTTATCCAGGTACGCGAGCTCGAGGACCTCAACAAGCGATTGCATGAGATCCTGGCGCGCCACACCGGCCAAACGGCCAAGAAGGTGGCCAGGGACACCGAGCGCGACCACTTCATGTCGCCCGACCAAGCCAGGGACTACGGCATCATCGACGAGGTATACGCTGAACGGGCTGACTCGCTCATCAGCGAGTCCAAAGACAAGTCGTCGAAGGACTAGCGTCGCGCTAGTCGAGCAAGGAGAGCACATCCGTGGCCAGCAGCTCCGGCAAGGACACCAAGGTCCCATATCGCTGCAGCTTCTGTGGCAAGAGCCAGGAACAGGTTCGCAAGCTCATCGCAGGGCAGGGCGTCTATATCTGCGACGAGTGCATCACCCTGTGCCAGGAGATCATCGAAGAGGAGTTGCTCGACTCGCCCAAGGTGGCCAACAAGTCCAAGGCGGCAAAGATCCCCAAGCCTCGGCAGATCAAGGACGCGCTCGACTCGTACGTCATCAGCCAGGAACGTGCCAAGCGCGTGCTCTCGGTGGCGGTCTACAACCATTACAAGCGGGTCAACGCCGCGGCGGGCCTCCTTGAGGAGGTCGAGCTCCAGAAGTCCAACGTGCTGCTGGTGGGCCCCACCGGTTCGGGCAAGACGCTGCTGGCACAGACGCTGGCACGCGTGCTGGAGGTGCCCTTCTGCATCGCTGATGCCACCTCGCTTACCGAGGCGGGATACGTCGGTGAGGATGTCGAGAACATCCTGCTGCGGCTCATCCAGGCGGCTGACTTCGATGTGGAGAAGGCCCAGCGGGGCATCGTCTACATCGATGAGATCGACAAGATCGCGCGCAAGTCGGACAACCCGTCGATCACGCGCGATGTCAGCGGCGAGGGCGTGCAGCAGGGCCTGCTCAAGATCCTTGAGGGCACAGTCGCCAACGTACCCCCGCAGGGCGGACGCAAGCACCCCCACCAGGACTTCATCCAGATCGACACCACCAATGTGCTCTTCATCCTGGGCGGTGCCTTCGAAGGCCTGGAGCAGATCGTCGAGGAGCGCATCGGCCACAAGTCGATGGGCTTTGGCTCGCAGTCGCAGGTAGACCGAGTCGAGCGGGCTCGCGTGCTGGAGCGGCTGATGCCGGAGGACCTGTTGAAGTTCGGCCTCATCCCGGAGTTCGTGGGGCGGCTACCGGTCACCGTGACGCTTGCGGCGCTCACCAAGGATGACCTGATGCGGGTCCTGATCGAGCCCAAGAACGCGGTGACGCGCCAGTTCCAGCGCTTCCTGCAACTGGACAAGGTGGAGCTGGTGTTCACCGACGGCGCCATCGAGGCGGCGGCCGAGCAGGCGCTGGCGCGCAAGACCGGCGCCCGCGCCCTACGTTCGATCGTCGAGGAGTCGCTGCTCGACGTCATGTATGACATCCCCGAGCGCACCGATGTGCGCAAGTGCATCATCACCGAAGAGGTCATCCGCGAGGGCCGCACGCCATTGCTGTTGACCAAGGCGCACCTTGATAAGGGCGTCGATGAGACCAACTACGAGGAGCTCGCCGAACAAGGCGCGTAGCTGCCGTGCGGCTAACGAACGCCGATGAACCTTCTGACTTCGGTCCAGGCGGCAGCCGAAGCCTCAGCGTGCGCAGCCTGACTGCGGTCGAAGAACGAGTGTGGGGCGTCCGCGTAGACGTGGATGTCATGCGGGACCGCGGCCTCCGACAATGAGCCTCGGAAGCGTTCGACATCGTCAGCGCTGATCTTCCCATCCGCTCCGCCGAACACCCCCAGCACCGGAGCCTGGAGCTCGCGGCTGAGGTCCGCGGGCGCCGGCATGCCGTTCATGTACGAGCCCACCGGCCAACCGTAAAAGCCGATGACGCCTGCCATCGACAGCTCCGGGCGCGTGCCCAGGAGGAACGACAGGCGACCACCGAAGCAGAAGCCGATGGAGTAGAGCTTCTTGACGTGCCGCCGCAACCGTAGGTGCGAAGCTGCCGCGCCGGCGTCCGCTCGCAGGCCGGCCCAAGTGGTGCGCTGTGCATGGTGCTGGTAGTCGAATGACTCGAGGCGGGGAGGGGGCTCCGCCGTCCGGCCGTAGTAGTCGATGGCGAGCGCGTCCACGCCAACCTCGGCGAAGCGAAGCGCCAGTTCCCGATAGAACTCGGTGAGCCCGTGGTAGTCCGGGAGCACGATGATGCCGATGCCACCGGGCGTCTCGGCATCAGCGCGAAAGGCCGCAAAGCGATCGCCATCGGCAGCGACGAGACCGATGTCGTGCCCCCTGGCGGTCCCACTTCGCGCGGGCTCGATGGGTGGCCGGCTGTCAGGATCGGCACACATGGGCAGAATCCTCCTGTGCATCAGCACGATACCAGCGTGCGCTAGACTCGATGACCACGGCGGCCGTCGACACAGGACTCGACCGCAGGCCGGACCACGCACCACGCACCGCGGACCTCGTTCGTCCATGTGACGGGCGAGGTCACTGGTGTCACCGCAGGAGACCGTTAGGCATGAGCGAGACCAGACCGGAACCGATGGCGAAGGCCTATCAGCCGGCCCAGGTGGAGCGGGCCGTCTATCAACGCTGGCTGGATGCGGATGTCTTCGCTCCCGACGGTGCCGGCTCGCGGGCGCGTCTCACCTCTGAGCCGTTCGTCATCATCATGCCGCCGCCTAACGTCACCGGGGCCTTGCACCTGGGACACGCAGCGCGTTCCGCGACCGAGGATCTCATGATCCGGCGCGCGCGCATGCAGCAGCGTCCGGCCCTGTGGCTGCCCGGTGTCGATCACGCCTCGATCGCCGCCCAGTGGGTGTTGCGACGTGTGCTGGCCGACGAAGGCACCACGCCTGAGGAGCTGGGCCGCGAGCGGTACCTGGAGCGGATGTGGCGTTTCATGGAGGAGACGCGGCCGGTCATCATGGGCCAGCAGCGCCGCTTGGGCATCTCCGCCGACTGGGGTCGCGAGCGCTTCACCATGGACGATGGTTCGGCGCGAGCCGTTCGCGTGGCCTTCAAGCGTCTCTATGAGGACGGCCTCGCCTACCGTGGCCAGAAGCTTGTCAACTGGTGTCCCGGATGCGGCACCAGCGTTTCTGACCTGGAGGTCATCGGCACTCCCGACGAGGGCAAGCTGTGGTCGGTCGCGTACCACCTCCTGCCGGAAGGCGACGCCGCGGGCGCGGAGCCCAGTCGTGACGAGATCATCGTGGTGGCCACCACGCGCCCGGAAACGATCCTGGGCGACACCGCGGTGGCAGTCCATCCGGAGGATGCGCGCTACCGGCACCTGGTCGGCCGGCTGGTGCGCATCCCCTTCGTCGATCGTGACGTGCCCATCGTGGCGGATGATTTCGTGGAGCGGGCCTTCGGGACGGGCGCCGTGAAGGTGACGCCCGCCCACGACCACACCGACTTCGAGACCGGTGAGCGCCATGGACTGCCGCGCATCGACGTCATGACCGATGAGGCCAC
Organism: uncultured Chloroflexia bacterium; assembly: GCA_963814315.1. GTDB lineage: Bacteria > Chloroflexota > Limnocylindria > Limnocylindrales > CSP1-4 > JAFMJV01. The sequence continues at coordinate 781,834 of CAWFCG010000003.1, read as the reverse complement.
CATGAACGCGGCCGCCGGTCCCTACCAGGGCCTGACGCGCGAAGCCTGTCGGGTTCGCATCCTGGAAGACCTGGAGGCCCTGGGTGATCTGGTGGAAGCGAAGGACCACGAGATGGTCATCGGGCGCTGCCAGCGCAGTGATGACATCGTGGAGCCGCGGCTCAAGACACAGTGGTTCATCGATGTCAAACCCATGGCGGAGCGGGCCATGCGAGCGGTTCGGGAGCGGCGCACCCGCTTCGTCCCGGAGCGCTTCGAGAAGGTTTTCTTCGACTGGCTGGAGAACATCTACGACTGGAACATCAGCCGGCAGCTGTGGTGGGGCCACCGCATCCCAGCCTGGTATTGCCCTGCTGGCCACGTCACCGTTTCGGATGTGGAAACCGGCCCCGGGCGCTGCATCGAGTGTCGCTCGTTCGAGCTGGTGCAGGACGAGGACACGTTCGATACCTGGTTCTCCAGCGGGCTGTGGCCCTTCTCCACCCTGGGTTGGCCCGACGCCACGCATGACCTTCGGACGTACTACCCCACGCAGGTCATGGAGACTGGCCACGACATCATCTTCTTCTGGGTCGCCCGCATGATGATGTTGGGCGAGTGGTTGACCGACCAGGCGCCCTTCCGCGTGGTCTACCTCAGCGGCCTCATCCGAGATCCTTACGGCAAGAAGATGTCCAAGACCAAGGGCAACGTCATCGACCCGCTGGGGATCGTGGATGAGATCGGCGCCGACGCCCTGCGCTTCGCCCTCATCAACGGGGCTGCTCCCGGTGCCGACCAACGGCTGGGGCCGTCGCGCCTCGATGGTGCCCGCAACTTCGCCAACAAGCTTTGGAATGCGGCCCGCTTCGTCCTCGGCGCCAAGCCGGCCGAGCTGCCCGCGGAGATGGCCCTGACGCTGCCCGAGGCCGACCGCATGGGGCCCGCCGAACACTGGATCCTGTCCCGGTGCCACGCCGCGCTTCGTGACGCCGATGCCGCCTATGGCGGGTTCCAGTTCGCCGAGGCCACGCGCATCCTGCACACGGCCATCTGGTCGGAATACTGCGATTGGTACCTGGAGATGGCGAAGGTCCGACTGGGAGCGGACGTGGCCCCGCAGATGCGTGCTGCCACCTGGCAGGTGCTGGCTTGGGTGCTGGACCGCTATCTGCGCATGCTGCACCCGGTGATGCCACACATCACCGAGGAGGTCTGGGGCAGGCTGCCGCATCGGCCCGATGATGGCGATCTGCTCATCACGGCGGCCTGGCCAGCCGGCCAGGGCCTGCAGTCGGCGGCCGATGAATCCCAGGCCGCCGCGGTGGCGGACATCATCGAGCTGGTCTCGCAGATGCGCAACGCACGCGCCGATGCCGGGATCGAACCGGCGACCTGGCTGGACGCGGAGCTGCGCTTCGAGCAAGCCGACCGCACCAACGCCTTCGAGGCCATCGCGGACGTGGTCGCCAAGCTGGCGCACGTGCGTCCGACGGTGGGCCCTGCGGAGTTCGCTTCCGAGACGACGGCTGCGCTCGTGGTCGTCAGCCCTGGAGCGGAGGCGCGCCTCTCTGTCAGCGACCAGGATCGGGAGCGCGATCGTGCGCGTCTTGAGAAAGAGTTGGCGGAGACCGAGCAGCTCCTGGCAGCGACCAACGCCAAGCTGGCGAACGCTGCCTTCGTCAGCAAGGCTCCGGTGACAGTCGTTGACGGCGTGCGCACACGCCAAGCCGAGTTGCGGGATCTCGCCACGCGCATCCGCGAGCACCTTGCCCGTTGATCGCATCGCTGCACTGGTGGCCGGGCTGCCTCGGCGCCGGTGAGACGCTAGGATTGGAGTGCCCAAGCACCATCGTCCCCATCGATCAAGGTATCCGAACGTGACCTTCGACTTCCTCCGACGCAAGAAGGACCAACCTGTGGTGGGGCCGAGGTCCCTGGGATTGCCGGACCCCGGCATCCTGACCGAGGAGCCACCCGCTGAGGACTACGAACTCAAGCTGACCTATCGCGCTCGCAGCAGCAAGGGCGTCCGCTTCGCACCTGGTGAGGGGTCGGTGTCCGCGCTGCCGAGGATGCTCCAGGACTTTGCCAAGTCGCCCATCGAGCTCATCGAGCCTCTGGATCCGCAGTTTGCCGACGCCAACCCAGCGGTGATGCGGACCATCGAGGCGTCACAGTGGCTCAATGCCCACCATCATCGTTCTCCGGTCACTCGGCACGGCTTGATGGTGCTCGAAACGCTCGATGCCATCGACCCTGCCTTCGAGTCGATCGCCATCTGCTTGCTTGATGGTGAGGTCGACTCCGGGGGCTACCCTGACTACAACGGGATCGTCGGAGCGGTGGCGTCGTATTGGGACGAGGTCACTGGCGACCAGATGGTGCGCGGCGTCGTCGGCTGGGGTGGCAAAGGCGTGCGCGGTGACACCGAGCGTAACGCCACGCGTTCCCTGAGTGGCATCCTGGTCGCCATCGTCGGGAGTCGCGGGGCGGCTGAGCTGGTCGACCTGGAGCGCCCGCTGCCAGCGGATTCAGGCACTGGGCTGATCTGCCCCCACTGCCAGTACGCGCAAGTGGGCAAGAGCGCCTTCTTCTGTCCCAAGTGCGGCATGCGCTTGTTGCGAGGTTGATCGATGCCCCTATATGACTATCGTTGCACCCAGTGCGGCCAGGTGGTCGAGGTGATGCACGGCATCAACGGCACTGGCCCCCAAACGTGTGAGTCTTGTGGAGGCTCCATGCGCAAGGCTCTCTCAACACCGGCCATCCACTTCAAGGGCAGTGGCTGGGCCAAGAAGGATGCGGCTGAGTCGGCCAAGAAGTCCCAATCGAAAGCTGGCAGCGGCACCTCTTCGTCCGGTGGCGCAAAGGGCAGTGACGGCGACGGCAAGTCCGAGTCCGGTGCCAAGTCTGACTCGGGCGCCAAGTCTGACTCGGGCGCCAAGGCCGACACCGCTGGCAAGCAGGCTGGCTCCGCGAACGATGCCAAAGCGAGCAGCCCTGCGGCGTCTTCGTCGGGTAGCAAGGCCGACTAGCAGAGAGCCGGGCAGCATGCCGCGCGTCGCGTCCGACTGGATCAGCACCTCCGAGGCCGCTCGGATCTTCGCCGACGCCAACGTGCCCATCAGCCGCGCGACCATCGCGCGCTGGGCACATGCCGGCAAGCTGCAGTCGATCCAGCCGGGGCGAAACATCTACGTCCGACGAGCGCAGGTGCGAGCGATGCTGCGGCCCAGGAACCGCGGGGGCGTGAACGTGACCGATATCCAGCCGGGGCTCTTCGAGGACCTGGAAGCGTGAGTGACGGAGGCGAGGCGCCTCCGGGCCAGGACGGCACATCACCCCGACGGCTCCCCATCCTGAGTTGGCGCGGTCGCCTTGAGTCGCTGCAGCGAGCCGCCATGCGCACGCCTCCGGTGCTAGGCGTCATGGACGTCATGCGGGCGTACGACCGTGGCGGCGGGGGCATGCTCGCCGGCGCACTGGCCTACTTCGGCTTCTTCACGCTGGTACCGGCGTTGCTGCTCTTCGTGGGTCTACTCGGCGTGCTGGTCGAGGATCAGAACCTCCGCGAACAGCTCATCCAGGGTCTGGTGAACCAGCTGGATCCGGTCCGCGATGTCGCCGGAGAGGTCATCGACGGACTGGCGGACAGCGGTCGCACGGGCACCATCATCGGCGTCCTCGGTCTGCTGTGGGGTGCCAGTGGCTTCTACGGCGCGTTGCAGGGTGCCATGCAGCGGATGTTCCCCGGGCCGGCAACCCGCGACTTCGTGCAGACGCGACTGCGCGGCGTCGTCGCGGTGGTCGTGGTGATCGGCGTGCTGCTGCTGGCGGTGCTGGTGATCTTCGCGCTGCCCTTCCTGAACGAGTGGTTCGACGCGCGCTGCATGGCCCTCAGCTCGCTCCATATCGCGGTCCTGGACGGCGCCTGCGACATCGACATCGTGCAGGTGACGGGCGCCATCGGCGTGATCGGTGCGATGGGCATCGCGTTCCTGGCAGTGCTGATGATCTACGTGGTGGTTCCGCCGAATGGGCCCAGCCTCCGGCAGGCCTTCTGGCCGGCCGTCATCGTCGGCATCGTGATCGGCCTGTTCACCTCACTTTTCGGCTTGGTGGCGCCCTTGCTGGTGCGGCAGTGGTTGACATTGGGAATCGTCGGCAGCGTCTTCATCTCGTTGATCTGGTTCAACTTGGTGTTCCAGGCGCTCATCTATGGGGCGGCGTTCGCGCGCCTGCGACGAGACCGAGACCGCGCGCGGCACGAGCGGCCGCTCCTCTAGGATCTTCCACGCTAGAGGGCTGGGGCGCTGGGCACGCTATCCCTGTGGTGCTCCACAGCGCCGGCAGAAGCGCGCTCGGGCGGACAGCGGCAAGCCACAATTGGCACATGCATGGGCGCCACTGGGCGGTCTTAGTGCGGCGGTGGGGCGGCTCGCTGCAGCGAGCGGAGGCGCAGGCGGTGGTGGCGCCAGCTGGGGAGTTGGTGGCGCAGGCACGGGCGGCGCTGGCTGGGGAGGTGGTGGCAAGGGGGGTGGTGGCTGCGGGTCCCTGACCGGCACAGGTGCGGGCGGAGGGGGTAGCTGCGGCAACGGTTCCGCAGCGGCTCGCGGAGGCTGGGCAGGCGGAGGCTGGGGATGCGATGGCGCCTGATAGGGCTGACCAAAGGGCCCGGGTTCGTACTTGGTGCTCCAAACTTCGATGCTTGGCGGAAGCTGCGCAGGGGCAATCGGAGCGATCGGCGAAGGTGGCAGGGGAGTGACAGGCCTCGGCCCGCGTTCTGGCTCGGGCACAGGCTCTGGCTCAGGCTTGGGTTCCGGTTCCGGCTCAGGCGTGGGTTCTGGCTCAGGCTCAGGCTCGGGTTCCGGTTCCGGCTCAGGCTCAGGCTCGGGCGTGCGTTCTGGCTCAGGCTCGGGTTCCGGTTCAGGCGTGGGTTCTGGCTCAGGCTCGGGTTCCGGTTCCGGTTCAGGCTCGGGCGTGGGCTCAGGCTCGGGCGTGCGTTCTAGCTCAGGTTCCGGTTCCGGTTCCGGCTCAGGCGTGGGTTCTGGCTCAGGCTCAGGCGTGGGTTCTGGCTCGGGCTCGGGTTCGGGTTCCGGCTCGGGCGTGGGCTCAGGCTCGGGTTCTGGTTCCGGCAGCGATTCTGGTTCCGGTTCGGACTTGGGCTTCGGTTCAGGTTTCGGCGCGGGCTCGGGTTCTTCGGACCGCGAGCGACCCGACTGGCCCACGACCGTCGCACTGGCACGTGCCCAGGCGCTGGCGTCGATGGCCGTATCGCGCTCAGGCCCCGGCAGCCGATCAGCCACTGACGGCCACTCAGCATCACCCTCACTCGCCTCGTCCTGCGGCGGCACCGACTGCAGTGCACGCTTCGACCACGCCGACTGCGGGACCGACGTGTCAGCTTGGGGCGTGTCCTTGTGGTCGCTGTCGGCCCCTGTCGACACGGTGGTCCGGGCCGATAGTCGTTCGCTGAGCTTGGGTGCCGGCGCCGGCGGGTCAGGTTCGACGGCCTCGCTGTCGGGCGGTTCATCCGGTTCATCCGGTTCTGAGAAGACGACCCCTCGCCACGGATCGACGTCACCATCCTGTTGGTCGAAGAGCGTGGTGGATCCATCTTCTGCTGCAGGCGGCGTCGCTCGAGGTGGCCGCGGTAGGCCCCACTCGTCAAGCTCACCCGGGGACTCTGATGCCACAGCGGGTGCCGAAGCGGGTGCCGAAGCGGGTGGCGAAGCGGACTTTGGTGCGAGTCCAGCCGGCGAGGCAGCAGAGGCTGCGGCTCGAGCCACGTCATCTTCTGGCCAGACGTCCCGCTGGGCCGACGCGGCGAACGGGCCCCTGTCGACTTCAGGGCGGCAATTCAGACAGCCACCGGTCTCGGGGTTCCAGCACTTCCGGCAGACATACTGCCGGCAATCGAGGCAGAAATGGAAGATGCCGGCGAACCGCTCCATCGACGCCGGAGGCATGGCGCCATCGATCGCTGCCGAACCGGTCGGCTGCGGTGAAGGGCGCCTGCCGAAGAGCCCGAACTTGGCCTTGGCGGCCTCCGGCGGGCTGGACTCAGGTGCGGTCAGGGTGTAGCGAGTGCCACAGCGTTCGCAGAACGACTGGAGGACAGGGTCAGTCATGACGCGATGAGGCTTCTCCCGCGGGCAGGCTCGGGGTCAGATGACCCACCTAGCAGGCTACCAGTCCAGAGCTCACCACGCCAACGCCTCACGAAGGTCACGGGGGCGGTCGGCGTGCCGTACTGTTCGGGTCCGCTACGATTCAGGGCCGACCCACCATCACGACCTCCGCAGTCGAACACGAGGACCAGAACCACGTGGCCAAGATCCAGGAATCCGGCGAGCGTGTCGCCGCCAACATCGAGCGCGTCATCGTGGGCAAGCACCGTGAGGTCCGGCTGGCCCTGGTTGCGCTCCTGTGTGAGGGCCACCTGCTCATCGAGGACGTGCCAGGCACGGGCAAGACGATGCTGGCGCGTGCCTTGGCGCGCAGTCTTGACTGTACGTACCGCCGCATCCAGTTCACGCCTGACCTGCTGCCGTCCGATGTCACGGGCTTGTCGATCTACAACCAGAAGACGCAGGAGTTCGAGTTTCGCCCGGGTCCGGTCGTGAGCCAGATCGTGCTTGCCGACGAGATCAACCGCGCCACACCCAAGACCCAGTCCTCGCTCCTTGAAGCGATGGAGGAGCGGAGCCTGACGGTCGACGGCACGACGCGACGGCTGCCACAGCCGTTCATGGTCATCGCCACGCAGAACCCCATCGAGTATGAGGGCACATTTCCGCTGCCGGAGGCCCAATTGGATCGCTTCATGCTGCGACTTCGGATGGGCTACCCCGCGCCGATGGACGAGATGCTCATCCTCGACGAGCAGAAGCGGGCACATCCGGTAGACGGGCTCACCCCGGTGGCGAACGCGGAGGATGTCCGAGGCATGCAGCGCGACGTCCGCGAGATCTACGTCGATCCGGCCATCTCGGACTATATCGTGCGTCTGGTGGGTGCGACGCGATCACATCCCGATGCCTACCTGGGTGCATCGCCGCGTGGCTCGTTGGCGCTGTACCGTGCCAGCCAGGCCTATGCCGCGCTGACCGGGCGCGACTACGTCATCCCCGACGACATCAAGACCCTGGCGCAGGCCGCCCTGGCACATCGCATCATCCTTAAGACGGGAGCGTCGATCCGTGGCATCGAGGCCGACGCGATCGTGAGCGAGCTGTTGACGACGGTGCCGATCGGTGGCGCCCTTCCTGTTCCGGATCTGCACGGGGTGCGCCGGGCGTAGGCCGGGTCGGCAGGAGGATCGCCATGCTGCGCAAGCTGGGTTTCCTCGCGGTCATCCTCGTGTTCGTGCTGCTCGCTCTCCTCACGGGCGCGGTCGAGATCTACTTCTTCCTGTATCTCGTCCTCATCGTGGTCGGGCTGGCGTATCTGCTGGCTCGCCGCGGGTTGGACGCCCTGGAGGCCGGCGCATGGCCCGATCGTCAGCACGCTACCAGGGGCGAGATGCTGACGGTCACCTACACCCTGCGGTCCTCGGCGCGCTTGCCCAAACCATGGCTGGAGTCGCATTCGCCTTCCACTCTGCCCGTGGCTATTCCCGGCCGGGTCATCTCGTTGGGTCCACGGGTCTCGCGCACGTGGGCTGCACGAGTGCCGCTGACGGAGCGCGGGCAATACCGCATCGATCCCATGGTCATCCGCACCGGCGACCCCTATGGCCTGTTCGAGTCGGTCGCTTCGGTCGGACAGGATCCGCCCTGACCGTCTACCCCGAGGTCCATCCGCTCCCCGGATGGACGCTTCCGGCGGCGGCGATCGATGGCGCATCGGCACGGGCGCAGCATGGTCCGCACCTGACCCCGCTGGTGACCTCGGTGCGTCCGTACACGCCTGGCGACGCCTTCAATCGCATCCATTGGCGTTCCAGCGCCCGCCACCAGGAGTTGCAGGTCAAGGAGTTCGATGTGGAACCCTCTGCGGACCTCTGGCTCTATCTGGACCTGGACCATGCCGTCCATGTCGGCGAAGGCGACGCCAGCACCATCGAGACCGCCGTGAGTGCTGCCGCTGCCCTGGCTGCGCAAGCCCTGGGCGACGCTCGCGGTGTGGGCATGGAGGTGATCGGTTTGCGGCGCGTGGTCATCGCGACCGAGCGGGGGGCGCGGCAACAGCACCGCATCCTGAGCCTGCTGGCGGTGGCCCAGGCCGAAGGCGAAACGCCCCTGGCGGAGATGTTGCGCGAAGGGTCCGCGCACATACGGAAGGGCACGGCGGTGCTGGTGCTGACCCCATCACTGGATCCGGCTTGGGTGGCGCCGCTGGCGGCCTTGCGTGCCGGCGGTGTGGCACCCATCGCCTGCATGGTCGACCCGTTCGCGCACCTGGCGGCGAGTCGTGCGGAGAATGGCCTGGAACCGGCGGACGGTTCGGTACAAGAACGGACGAGCCGAGAGCTCCAGTCGATGCTGTTGCGACTGGCCGAGTACGACGTACGCAGCCATGTGCTGCGGCCCGGGGTCCCACTGGGCGAGCAATTGCTCAGCGCTCGCGGTGCTCCCTCGACGGTGGCGACATGACGTCGTCGAAGGGGCCGCCGAGCAGGCTGCGACGACCAGACCCACCGCGACGGCCGGAGCCGGGCTGGGTGAGTCTCTTGCTGCTGCTGGGCCTGCTAGCTCTACTGGGACTGTCGATCTCGGATGTGCGTCTGCTGTCCCTGGACGGGTCGGCGCCATCAGCGAGCGGCGGACTGGTGGGACTGACGTTGATCGCGGGTCTTGTCGGCTTCCTGCTGGCGAGCAGCCCACTGGGGCTGCTTCGTGCGCATCTCGTGGGGGCCGCCCTGGCGGCGTTCCTCCTGCTGATGACCACCGGCGCCATGTTGCTGGGGGAGAGCTCGCCACTGCCGCTCACCATCGGCGAGATCTCGGCGCGAGTCTCGGTGGTGTGGGTGCACCTTGGCGAGGAGATCGCGGCGTACCTGGCGGACCACGGTGCCAGGCCGACGACGGCGACGTATCTGCTGCTTGGAGCTATCTGTTGGACCACCGCGCAGTTCAGCGCCTTCAGCATCTTTCGGTACCAGCGGGCCGGCCCCGCGGTGATGGCGATCGGAGCGGTGCTGTTCCTGGATACCGCCCTCGGTTCGGCCGTGCCTGAGGCCGTCGAGGTGCCGGTCTTGCCGCTGTTGACGGCGTTCTCCGGTCTCGCGATGCTGTTGCTCTTGCGACTGCAATTCCTGGAGCAACGGCGGCAGTGGGCGCGTCGCTCCATCTCGGACACCGGCGAGGTCGGCCGGCTGTTCCTGCGCAGCGGTTCGTTGTTCGTGCTGATCGCGGTGCTGGCCGCTACCTCCATGACGGCTTGGGCCACGCTCGATCGCCAAGAGGTCGACCTGGGTGATCTGCAAGAGCCGGTCGAGTCCATCGGAGAGCAACTAGCCGATTGGCTGGTCTTGCTCGGAGTGGCAGCGCCCGCCCCTCGCTCAACCACCATCGATACTCGCTGGTCGGTCGGAGAGCGCTGGCAACAGCCGTCCGGCGTGGCCTTTCAAGCCGAGGTGGATGGTCAGCTGCGCGGAAACTACTGGTGGGGTACGGCACACGATTCGTTCGACGGCCAGACATGGGAGCGTACTCGGCTCGAAGGTCTGGACATCCCGGCCGGTGAGCCGCTGCCGATCGAGGTCCTCGCGAGTGCTGGGGGCGATCATCTGGCGACCACCACGCTGACCGTCGAGGGGGAGGGCGTGGTGAGGGGCACACTCTTCCGACTGGCGGAGGCTGGGGTGATCTCCCGCGACGTGCAGGCAGCGGTGGTCGATGAGGGCGGCGGCATCGGCGACCTCATCTTCGAAGATCCGCTGGCGCTGGGTGACTCCGTCGAAGTCGATTCGTGGGTGCGTGACTACAGCCCTGATAGTCACAGCCTGACGGCCAACGAGCTGCGGGCCGCGGGCGACGACTACCCCGGCTGGACCGATCGTTACCTGCAAGGCGCCGATCAGGCGCTTGCGGGTGAGCGGGTCTCAGCTGAAGCCCGCCGTATCGAACGACGGTTCGACGACCCCTATGACCGCGCCCTCGAGGTCCAGCGCAGCCTCCGTGAGATGGAGTACACGACCGACATGCGGGGCGTGTGCGGGGCCGACGAGACCATCCCCGAGTGCGTCCTGCGTAGCCAACGCGGATTCTGTCAGCACTACGCCACCACCATGGCCATGTTGCTTCGGGCCATGGGCATCCCTTCGCGCATCGTCACTGGCTATCTTCCCGGCGAACGGGTCGACGAGGTCTGGGTGGTCGATCAGGCCGCATATCACAACTGGGTGGAGGCCTACTTCCCGAGCTACGGTTGGGTCCGCTTCGACCCCACACCCCGTGACGAATTCGGCATCACGCCGACCGCGCTTCCGGACGGCCCGCTACGAACGCCCCAGCCGGAGTTGGTCGCGCCGACCTCGCAACCTGACGATATCGAGACCATCGCGCCGGAGGAGACTGCCGAACCACTGCTGCCTGACGAGACGAGCCCTGGGTCAGCCGGGGGTATGGGCGGTCCGTTGCTGGTGGGCGGTTCGTTGGCCGTTCTCCTGGTGCTCGTGAGCAGCATCCTGTTCCTCCGCTTCCGGCGGCTCGGGGAACCTGATGGCAGTGTGGCCTACCGGGGCATCGTTAGCCTGGCTACGCGACTGGGACGCGGACCGAACCCAGCGCAGACCGAGCTTGAGTATGCCGAACAGCTGTCCGAATCGCTCCCGAGTGTCCGAGATGACATCTATCTGGTGGCCGGGGCGCGCGTCCAGTCGGCCTACGGGCGGCGACGAGTCGAGAGTGAAGGGCAGGGCGCTCTGCGACGAGCCTACGGCCGCGTCAGGACGGCGCTGCTGAGGCTCTCACTGCGGTGGCGCCAGCGGTCGTGACGCCTCGGGTCAGCGTCGGCCTCGCATCAGGTTCGGCCGAGGACCGCGATGTGCTCGTCCAGGTTGTGGGCACGCAGTCGCACCACGCCAGCGCTCAGGTCGAGCACGCTGACTGAGGCCAGGGCCAGTGGGAACGACCAGAAGTGCTCGCTCTCGATGCCCAGCAGGTCCAGCATGAGGAGCCGCAGGATGCCGTCATGGGCCACGATGATTGCCCAGTCCGGGTCGGCTTCATGCTGGGTCGTGCGAGCGTAGCCAAGCACCGGCTCCGCCGGTTCCCGATCCGCTCCCTCATCAGGACTGACGGCCTCACGGCCGAGGATGATGGTGTGCGCTTCCCGGGCGCGCCGGAGCGCATCCGACACCGACTCGCCCCCAGGAGCATGGTTATGCACGGGGTCGTCACGCCAGGCTGCCAGCTCTTCCGGCCATTGTGCGCGCACCTCAGCGTGCGTCAGTCCCTCCCATTCGCCCTGCGCCAGCTCGGTGAGCGCGTCGAGTGGGCACAAGGGCACATCGCCCCCACGGGCCGCATGGATCGCCGTGGCGGTCTGGGTGGCCCTCCGCAGCGGTGAATGCCAGATGGCCAGCGGAGGACCATCAGGGAGCGGCAGCGACGGCATCTGTGCAGGCGCCGCCAGACGTGTGCCGACGGCGGTCGCCTGTCGAAGCCCCGATTCGGACAAGGCTGGGTCACCCCGACCCTGGAAGCGACCCTCGGCGATCCACTCCGACTCGCCGTGGCGGACGAGCGCGAGGATCGTCGGCTGCGTCACGCGGGCCGATCGAGGCCGATGAGCCAGACGTCGAGCATGCCGTCGTAGGCGCGGACCTGCTCGGCCACCTCCTCGGGAACCGGTTCGTCAAGGGCCAGGATCATGAAGGCGATGGAACGCTTGTCCGACCGGCCCAAGTGCATGTTGCTGATGTTGATATCCGCTTCGCCCATGGCACGGCCGACGAGGCCGATGGCACCCGGCCGGTCCTGGTGGCGTGACACCAGCATGTTGGCGGCGGGCGCGAGGTCGACCTCGTAGCCATCGAGGGCCACCAGACGCGATTCACCCGATGCCACCGTGCCAGCCACCGACCGCTCGCCCGATAGGGTGAGCAGTGACGAATAACGCCCCGCATCAGGGCGCTTGAGCACGGATAACGTGATGCCTCGTGCCTTGGCCAGTGCCGACGCGTTGATGACGTTGACGCGCTCTTCGGTGTGCTGCTCGAGGATGCCACCGAGCGCGGCCGCGGCGAGTGGCGCCGAGTCATGCTCGCTGAGCTCGCCGGCGACCTCCAGGGTGAGGCCGGAGAAGTCGCTCGCGAACTGCCCGTAGAACTGACCCAGCGTGCGCGCCAGCGGCAGGTACGGCGCCAGGGCGTCGGCCGTCTCCGGTGTCAGCATCGGCGCATTCACCGCATAGCGCGCGGATCGGCCGGCCAGCACATCGCGGACTTGCTCGGCGGCTTCGACCGCCACGCGCGTCTGGGCCTCCTCGGTGGAGGCACCCAGGTGTGGCGTGAGGATGATGTTGGGCGCGCGTCGAAGGGGGTTGTCCTCCGCGGGTGGCTCGCTGGAGTAGACATCGACCGCCGCACCGGCGATGGTGCCTGCCTCGAGTGCGCTCGCCAGGGCAGCTTCATCGACGACGCCGCCGCGAGCGACGTTGATGATGAAGGCGTCCGGCTTCATGGAGGCCAACTCGGCGGTCGAGATGAGGTTGGCCGTGTCCTTGGTCTTGGGCACGTGGACGGTGACGGCATCGGCGGTCTTGAGGATCTCCGCGACCGGCAGCAGCGTGATGCCATGGAGCTTGGCGGCATCAGGGGTCACATAGGGATCGGAGCCCACCACCTGCATGCCCAATGCGCGGGCACGGTCGGCCACGGCCATGCCGATCTTGCCCAGGCCGATGACGCCGAGTGTCTTGTCGACCAGCTCGTGGCCCATGAACATGGCGCGGTTCCAGGCGCCAGCGTGCATGGAGGCATCGGCCGCGGGGATGTGGCGTGCCAGCGCGAACAGCAACGCCAGCGTGTGCTCGGCGGCCGCGATGGTGTTGCCCGTGGGGGCGTTGACGACGGTGATGCCAGCGGCCGTGGCGGCCGGGATGTCGATGTTGTCGACACCGACGCCGGCACGGCCGATGACCACCAGCCGGGTGCCTGCTGTGATCGCTTCGGCGTCCACCTTGACTCCGCTACGCACCAGGAGTGCGTCGTATTCGGGCAACGCCGCCAGGAACTCGTCGCGCGACAAGCCCACACGGACATCGACAGCGTGCTCATCCTTGAGCAGGGCGACACCCTCAGGCGCCATTGCTTCAGCCACCAGCACACGCATGTTCAGACCTCCCCGGCTGCCTGGCGAGCGGCAGCCGGACCGGCGCCACGTTCCACCGTCAGCCCTACTGCAGCCGCGCCTGCCTCGATGGTCACGAGGGCATCCACGATGTCGTCCACACTCACGTCGCCAAGATGGCCGATGCGGAAGATCTTGCCTTTCACCTTGCCCTGCCCGCCGGCGAGGACGAGACCTCGCCCATGCAGCTCCCCGTTGAAGGCAGACCAGTCCACGCCCTCGGGGACCAGGGCAGCGGTGACGGTGTCGGAGGCGAAGGCCTGGTCGGCGTAGAGCTCGAAGCCCATGGCCGCGAGCCCGGCTCGCGAGGCCGCACCACAGGCAGCGTGGCGCCGGTAGATGGCCTCCCAGCCCTCGGCCTCGATCAGCTCCAGGGCCGCCTCGAGCTGGAAGATGATCCCGACCGCGGGTGTCCAGGGCGTCTGGCCCTTGGCCAGGACCTCGCGATGCTTGGCCAGGTCGAAGTAGAAGCGCGGCATGGTCGCGTTCTCGGCAGCCGACCACGCGCGCGGGCTGGCCGCGACCATCGCCAGACCGGGTGGGATCATCCAGGCCTTCTGCGCGCCGGTGACCACGACATCCAGGTCCCACGCGTCCATCTCCAGAGGTACTGCCCCGACGGCGCTGACGCCGTCGACGAGGATGAGCGTATCTGGCGCCTCCGCGCGGATGGCAGGGGCCAGCTCGGCCAGCGGGTTGGTCACACCGGTCGAGGTCTCGTTGTAGGTCACCAGCACCGCCTTGGGAGCCCCGCCATCGGCCGTCATGCCCTTGATGGCGTCGCGGACCACGGCCGCATCGGCTGCGCGCCCCCACTCGAACTCGAGCATGCTCACCTGGGCCCCATACGCCTTGGCGATCTTGCCGAAGCGCTCGCCGAAGTTGCCGATGCTGACGCACAGCACCCGGTCACTCGGCGAGAGGAAGCTGACCACGGCCGCCTCCAGGCCGCCGGTGCCGGACGAGGTCAGGATCAGCACCTCGTTGCTGGTCCCGAAGGCAGGACGCATACCCTCGCTGACGCGCAGCACCAACTCCTGGAACTCGGGGCCTCGGTGACCCACCATCTGGCGCGAACCGGCCTCTCGGACGGCGTCGGGCAGCGGCGTTGGTCCGGGGATCCGGAGGTTCTGCGATGGCACGGACGTCTCCTCGGTGAGTGATGCGTGGCGGGACAGCGGTGTTCGGCTTGGGCTCTAGATGGTAGCCGCCACCTGTGAGCAGCGCACGAGACTGGAGCCACATGGCTCCCGCACCGCGTGACCCCTTGGGCGCTGCCCGGCCAGGGACGCTGCCCACGGCGGTGGAGAGCAGGGAGATGCCGATCACCGCCCGCATGCGTCCCATGAGACCGGCAGAGGTCGTGTTTCAGGAGACGCTCATCGGTGTCGCGACTCCTCCGTATAGGGGGATGCAGAGACGCCAACCGCAGCGCAGGATGGCGTCGCTACATCGCACCCGAATGGAGGAAGCATGACTGAACGCTCGATCGACGAGCTGGGGCCTGTCGACTACCTGATCGTCGAGTTCCCGGCTGGCCACCGGAACTTCAGTGGCGAGGGCGCGGAGGAGCTACTCAGGCTCCATGACGCCGGCATCATCCGCATCATGGACATCCTCATCCTGCAGAAGGCCGAGGATGGCACGGTCATGGCCCAGGAGTTGGGCGACCTCGACGAGCTGGGTGAGCTGGCCCGCATCGAGACCGAGCTGGTGCAGACGCTGGCCGATGAGGATGTAGATCGACCTCGCCGCCGCCATGGACCCGGGCAGCGTCGCCGGTGTGCTCGTCTACGAGAACCTCTGGGCCGCGCCGTTCGGTTCGGCCATGCGGCGGGCTGGTGGTCAGCTCATCGCCAACGGTCGCATCCCCATCCAGGCCATCATCGCCGCTATCGAGGCCGACGCGGCGCTCGAAGCACAAGGAGTCTGATATGCCAGGTCGTCCAGGACGAGGCGTCATCGGCGCCCCTGTCGCGAAGGCCGCGGTCGTCACGGCGGCCGTCACCCCCGGCCCGTCTCCGGTCGCCAAGGCCGCGGTCGTCACGGCGGCCGTCACCCCCGGCCCGTCTCCGGTCGCCAAGGCCGCGGTCGTCACGGCGGCCGTCACCCCCGGGCGCCGCCGCTTCTAGGCGCCGGTCGTCCAGTCGCATCACAGGGCTCTCGGCTTTGGCTGGGAGCCCTTGACACAGGTGAGGTGATGGGCCAGGGCACGGGACACGACGAGGCGGGCGCGGTCGACCCGATCATCGATGAGGCCGGCCGGCAGCTCCGCGCCCCGTGGGCAGCGAGCGTTGCCGGACTGCTGTTCGCGGGCCTCTTCACGGCCGCCTTGGTGCTGCTACGGAACCAGACACTGATCGACGCCACGGACAGTGAGCTGGTGGCGATCTTCGCCACGGGACAGGACTTGCCCGGCGTCATCGGCGGGCTCTACCTCGCCCCCTTCGCGGGCATCATGTTCCTGTGGTTCGTGGCCGTCATCCGCGACCAGGTCGGCGAGCGCGAGGACCGCTTCTTCGCCACCGTCTTTCTGGGCAGTGGCTTGATCTTCGTGGCTCTGCTGTTCGCCGCCAGCGCCGTGGCAAGCGCACCCATCGTGGGTGCCCGCTACCTGGGTCAGGAGGCGCCCACGGCCGTCGAGATCGAGGCCGCGCGCGCCCTCTCATACACCTTGCTGTTCGCCTTCGCGACGCGTGCCGCGGCAGTCTTTCTGCTGGCCACGGCGACGGTCGGAATCCGCAGCAATACCTTCCCCCGCTGGTTCGCCTGGACCGGCTACCTGCTGGGGATCGTGCTGCTGCTCGCGGTGGCGTTCTGGGACTGGGTGGTCCTCGTGCTGCCCGCCTGGGTCGCTGTCGTCAGCCTCTTCATCCTGCGCCGCGAACGGAGCCGGCAGTCAGTCTGAGGGTGCAGCGCTCGACGAGCAAGAAGTCCCTTGAAGAGGCTAGAAGTCCTTGTAGACCGGGATCTGCCTGCGCTTGCTGACCACGTCGCCCCAGTGCGCGAGATCCAGGAAGAGACCGAGCACGATCCACATCCAGTCCCAGCCCTCGATGCCGCCGACCGACCAGGTGATCACGTACATCACCGTCGTGTAGGGCAGGAAGACGATGCCAAGCAGCGGCAGCAGCACGTCGTCTCCCCAGACGATGGGCCAACGCTCGCTGAAGAACCAGGCCAGGACAAGGACGGCGCGAGGTGCCACGGCAAGGCCGAAGGCCAGAAGACATCCGAACAGGATCATCGCTTCCCTTCCTTCTGCGGTATTGGTGGCCGCGGCGCCGAGGTTGTTCGCTCGACGCGTCCCGCCCCGCGGGGTCCGTCGCGTGAGTTCAGCACGGCACCCGATGTCCTGCATCCTCCGCTACGGAGGAAGACGCTCGACCCATACGGCCGACCGTGGCGGGACGGTGCGTCCCCGCTGAGCCGTGGCCGGGTCGGCGTCAAGTTCCGGCGGCTCCCTGGCTTACGTGGAGATGCGGCCGGCCTCGATGGCCGCGCCGTAGGCGCGGTAGTCCCGCTCGTTCTGGTCGGCGTAGGCTTCGGCGAAGTCCGCGATGGCACCGTCGAACGTATCCGAGGTACCGAGGTACGCGGAGATGGCCACGGAGTCACCACTGCGGGCGTGGGCACGCGCCAGCGCCCAGGCACAGAGGCTGCCGTAGAAGCCGAGGCCCACGGGTTGCAGGGTGCTGGTGTCCACGGAGCCCTTCATGTCCCAGAGCTGTCGGATGTAGAAGTCGCGGCCTGCCCGACCACGTGTCCAGCCCAGAAAGATGTCAGGCGTCGCCTGCATGAGACGCTGGCCGATGACGACGCGCTCGCCATGATTGGCGCAGGTGCTCGCCGCGAAGTGCTCCTCGAGCACGGAAGCCGTGGCCTCCTTCGCCTGCAGGATGAGCGGATCGTTCTCGTCGCGGCCTTCGAGGATCATCACGAAGCAGCGCGTCCCGACACTGCCCACGCCGACCACCTTGAGGGCGAAGTCCGCGAAGCGATAGCGCTCCAGGAACTCGCGCCGGCTCTCGGCCATCGTGGCACGGTAGTCCTCGAAGACCTCGCGCAGTGCTTCGGCGCCGCCGGAGATCTCGACGCGCTGGATGACCGGCGGATCCTCGATGATGACGCGCTTGCCATCCCGGATCTCGGTGAGCTTGGATGCCGCCCGAAGCTGGTCTCGTCCGCGGGCCTTGCTGAAGATGTCCTCGATCCGCGCGCGCCGCGCCGCGGCGTCCTTCAGGCGAGCCAGCTGCGGCTCGGCAGCGGCACGGATGTCGGGCTCGGTGATGTGCGAGTACCAGACGTCGATGAGCCGCATCGCGGCATAGCGCGCCAGCCACTCGCGGTAGGAACGCGTCGCGGTCATCGTCGCCTCGCGGTTGCGGGCGGCGCTGAAGCCGCTGGCACGGCCGGCGATGACGACGCTGGCGGCCAGCCGCTTGACATCCCACTCCCAGGGAGCTGGCAGCGTCTCGTCGAAGTCGTTGGCATCGAAGACCAGGCGCCGCTCAGGGGAGGCGAAGAGGCCGAAGTTGGAGATGTGGGCGTCGCCGCAGGCCTGCACGACGATGTCCGACCGTGCCGTGGTGGCGAGGTCGGAGGCCATCACGGCTGGTGTGCCGCGGTAGTAGGCGAAGGGCGACTCTGCCATGCGCGCGTGGCGCAGTGGCAGAAGCTCTGGGAGTCGATCGGCCTCCTGGCGCTCGAGGATGGCGAGCGGGTCGCGCTCGGGTCGGAGTTCGAACGCGGCGTGGCTCACTCGCGGCACCCGTTTGCGGACCAGGCGGCCCTGCGCCACGCGATCCGATGGGTGGACCCACGGCCGGGCGGTCCAGGTATCCCCGGAGGGTGGCTCCGGCGCCCAGGCTTCCTCGTACGTGGCCGGTCTGTCAGCCTTGGCAGCCATGCTCTTCCCCTTTCTGGACGGAATCACGCTGCTGTGCCAGGGTTTGGTCAGCAGGTCACCCGTGTCGCTGATGCTGGTAGCGAGTGACCGCACCTGCATCATCCGATACGGACGACGCGTTGGTCGGCTGAATTGGCCGGCTGAAGATGCAGACTCGATGATGGCGTCTTCCGCTACGCTCCCGTCAAGTCACAGCAACACGGGCGCTGAGCCACCCTTGACGAACTCCGCGGGTGTCCAGCTGGCGCGCACGAGGATCCATGAGCATCGAACATCCTAACTCGGCGGATCACGCGACGACCCGCTCTTGGCCGCCGGACCTGATCGAAGCGAAGCTGCTCATCCCGCGCGACCTCCGAGGCCGGGTGCCGCGGAGCAGGCTGCTGCGCCAGCTCCGGGCGGCCCGCGAACGCCCGCTCGTGGCCATTGCCGGCCCTGCCGGCTACGGCAAGTCCAGCCTCCTCGCCCAATGGGCGACTGCTGACCCTCGCCCGACAGCGTGGCTGACAGTCGATGGCCTCGATAACGATCCGACCACGTTCCTCACCTATCTCGCTGCCGCCCTCGACCGCCTCCAGCCACTCGAGCCAACCATCTTCAGCACCATCACCTCGCGCTCCGTGCCGCACCGCACCATCGTCGGACGTCTGCTTGCGGCGCTGGCAGATCGGCCGGGACCGGCCCTCCTGGTCATCGATGATGCTCACAACCTCACGGACCAAGGGTGCCTGGACGTGCTTTCCGAGTTCATCACCTACCTACCTCGGGGCGTGCAGGTTGCCATCGCCGGTCGCGAGCCGCCGGCGCTGCCGCTCGACCGATGGCGGCTCGCAGGTGTGGTGCTGGAGATCGGGGCTGGCGATCTGGCCATGGATCAACAGGAAGCTGCTGGGCTGGTGCGCCACCTCGGCATCAGCCTGCCGACCGAAGCCATCGAGCATCTGACCGCGCATACCGAAGGGTGGCCTGCTCTGCTGTCGCTCGTGGCACTAGCGGCTGGCCATTCGGAGCAGGTCATGGGGCTCGAGTCCCCGCATGCCAGTCCCTCCGTCTCCGACTACCTTCGTTCGGAGCTGCTCAAGCCCCGTCGAGAGGCCGAGATCGCCTTCATGACCCGCTCGTCGATCTTGGAGCGGCTCAATGGACCGGTTTGTGATGCGCTGCTGGGCGAGGCTGGTTCGGCCGCACATCTGGCGAGCCTCGCTCGCTCGACCCTGCTGGTGGATGAGTACGGTGGCTGGTTTCGCTACCACCCCATCCTGCGCGACTTCCTGCGCCACGAGCTGGAAGTGCGAGAGCCCGACCGGGTCGCCACGCTGCATCGTCGGGCTGCGGCGTGGTACGAGGCCGCAGGCGACCTTGACCTCGCGGTCGGCCACGCGATCGAAGTCGGCGACGCCGACTTCGCGGCATCGATGGTCGGCAAGGCGCTGCTCCGCTATCACTGGTCCGGCCGCCGGACTACGTTGCGCACCTGGCTCCGGCGTTTCGACGAGGCGGCGCTCGAGCAGCGCCCATGGCTCGCGGTCCTCGCGGCATGGGAGGAGCTGGCCGATGGGGATCTCCGCTCAACGGAGCGCCTGGCTGACATCGCTGAGCACGGGATGTTCGAAGGCCGGCCACCCGATGGCTCGGCGTCGCTGGAATCCGGCCGTGCGATGCTGCGCTCCGCCATGGGTCGTGAGGGCGCCCGCGGCATGCTGGCGAATGCCACACTCGCGGTCGACCTGGAGCCAGAAGGCAGCCCCTGGCGGGATTTCGCGCTCTGGATGCTGGCCCTTGCCTACCTCGTCCAGGGTGACACCGACGCTGCCGACGTGGCACTCGCTGATGCCAGCTCAGCCGCGCATGCGGCCGGTAACGTCGGCTTGGCCTACTGCATCCTGGGTCAGCGAGCGCTGCTAGCGATGGACCGGCAGGACTGGGGCGCCGGCACCCCGCTGCTGGAAGAGGCCCGCGCCATCGCTAGCGACGGACGCTTCGACGGCTATCTCTCGGGATCTCTGACGCGCATCGCGGCCGTCAGGTTGGCCGTGCATCGTGGTGATTCGCGGGACGCGCGGCGAGAGCTCCTCCGCACGGCCAACCTCCGCCCGCTGCTGACGGCCGCAGCCCCGGCCCTCGCGATCCTGGCCCTGCTGGGGCTCGCACGGACACATCTCGCGGTCGGGGACCCGAGTGGCGCACGGTCTCTGTTGGCGCAGGCGAGTGAGATCATCCGACAGCGACCGGACCTGGGTGTCCTGCCCGCGGAGGTGGCGACCCTTCGAGCCACCATCGCCGCGCTCCCGATCGGCGTGGGTGGAGCCTCCACCCTGACGACCGCCGAGCTGCGCGTGCTGGGGATGCTGCCCTACTACCTGTCCTTCAAGGAGATCGGGCAGCGTCTCGGTGTCAAGGCCACCACCATCAAGACCCATGCCCTGTCCATCTACGGCAAGCTGGGGGCGTCATCGCGTAGCGATGCCGTGGCACTGGCCGTGGAGGCAGGCCTCCTCGAGCCGTTCCCAGCAATGGCTGTCGTCTCCGCCATCCCGGAGGATGCGACCACCGGCGCTCCATGATTGACTACGCCTCTACGGGCCTCATCCCGTCACGGGAGAACGAGAGTGCGATGACCGACAGCGAGGAAGTCCTGCGCAGACTGACCATCGGGGAGAGTGCCTACTGTCGGTCCCTGGTCACGGCCGATGCGCAGAGTTCGCCACATGGCCTGGATGGGCGCAGCCAGGCGCTGTTGCGCCTCGGCGCGACGATGATGGCCAGCTCGTCTGCACCGATATGGCAGCAGCGGGTCAGTGATGCGCTCGAGAACGGTCTCGATTTCGATGACATCGTGGAGGCCTTGACCACGCTCGCGCCCACGCTCGGCATCGACCGGGTGGTCGCCATCGCCCCGGAGCTGGCCCGCGCGCTGGGCTACGACATCGATGCCGCCCTCGAGCGCCTGGAGACGTAGTCGTATTCATCCATCGCGGATGACGACCCTGCACCGGCTCATTCCCACTATTCGACTCGACCAAAGCCCAGAGGATCACGTAGGAGCGCGAACGCGTCCGCCTGACGCGACGAGCGCAGATCGCTATCTCCGCCAGCTGGGAGGATGTCGACCAGCCCCATGCCTGATGAGGTAGCGTGGCGCCAGCCCCATCCGGCCGCACAAGCGCACCGGGACCTGCGTAAGGGAGTCGAGTCAGGATGGTGAATTCACCAGCCGCAGCCGCCGGTAGCGCGCTCCAGCGGGTGGAGCACTGGATGCCAGGTGTTCGCGTCCTGCGCACGTACGAGCGCTCCTGGCTCTCTCGCGACCTCATGGCCGGCATCGTGCTGGTCACGTTGCTGGTCCCGCAGGGGATGGCCTACGCGGAGCTGGCAGGGCTGCCCGCCATCACCGGCCTGTACACCACGGTCATGTGCCTGCTGGCCTACGCCATCGTGGGGCCATCACCCATCCTCGTGCTGGGTCCGGACTCGTCGCTCGGGCCGATGATCGCGGCGACCATCCTGCCGCTCGCCGCCGGAAGCCAGGAGATGGCCATCGCCCTGGCCGGGATGCTGGCGCTTATCGTCGGGGTCATCACCGTGGGAGCCGGCGTAGCGAGGCTCGGCTTCGTGGCCGACCTGCTCTCGAGCCCCGTCCGTACTGGCTACCTGGCTGGCCTCGCGGTGGTCATCCTGATCGGCCAGCTGCCCAAGCTCTTCGGCTTCTCCACCGACGCGGATGGCCTCGTGGCGGAGGCGGTCGCCTTCATCCAGGGACTCGACATGACCAACGCCTGGGCGCTCGGCATCGGCCTTCTGAGCTTGGGCATCATCCTCGGCCTTAGGCACTTCGCGCCGCGAACCCCGGGGATCCTCGTCGCGGTGGTCGCGGCCATCGCCTTGTCGATGCTCTTCGGTCTCGCCGAACAGGGCGTCTCGGTCATCGGCGTCCTGCCCCAGGGCTTCCCGCTCCCGGACTTCCCCGCGGTCGATACGGCCGACATCCCGCTGCTGTTCGCCGCGGCCGTGGGCATCTCGCTGGTGTCCATCGGGGACACCATCTCCACCTCGGGCGGCTTCGCCAGCCGCGCCGGGTACGAGGTCGATGGCAACCAGGAACTGGCCGGCATCGGCTCGGCCAACCTGGCGGCGGGCTTCTTCAGCGGCTTCCCCGTCAGCACCAGCGGCTCGCGCACGGCCGTGGCCTTCCAGTCTGGCGCCAAGACGCAGATGACCGGCCTGGTGGCCGCGTCGCTGGTGCTGCTCATGTTGCTATTCGTGCCGGGGCTCGTCCAGGACATGCCGCAGCCGGTGCTGGCCGCCGTCGTCATCAGCGCCTCCATCAGCCTCTTCGACCTCGCGGAACTGCGCCGCCTCTACCGAGTACGCAGGACCGAGTTCGCGCTGGCCGTGGCCTGCGCTCTCGGAGTCGCGCTCGTCGGCGTGCTGCAGGGCATCGTCATCGCGGTCGCTCTCTCGATCGTCTACATCTTCAAGCGGGCCTGGTCGCCGTATTCGGCGACACTCGGAAAGGCTCTCGGCGTGCCGGGCTACCACGACCTGCAGCGGTACCCGGGCGCTGCGCCTGTAGCGGGCATGATCATCCTGCGCTGGTCTGCCCCGCTCTTCTTCGCCAACGCCAACGTCTTCCGTGACCGCATCCGGGCACTCGTGGCATCCGCGGACCAGAAGCCGGCGTGGATACTCGTGGCTGCCGAGCCCATCACTGACATCGACACCACGGCCGGCGCCATGCTCGCGGACCTTGACCTGGAGCTCAACGCGGCCGGCATCCACCTGGCATTCGCGGAGCTCCAGTCGGACGTGCGCGAGGCGATCGTGCGCTACGGCCTGCTCGAGACCATCGATCAGGAGCACCTGTATCCGTCCGTCACCGAGGCGGTCAAGGCGTTCCGACGCGAGGTCGTGATCGGCGGCATGAGTCCCGCCGGGGGCCATGCCACTGGCCCCGGCGCGGCCGAGACCCCGCCCGATGGGCGCATCCGAGCGGGGTAGATCGCCCCCCATCGTCAGCCAGACCTGACAAGCCGAGGCGGTCAAGCAGGCTGCCAAGGCTGCGGGAGACCAATCGGCCGGCTGAACAGCCGACCCAGGCCGCCACGCGCGGGGCTCCGACGAAGACGCCAGCGTTGGCAAGTCTCGAGCTGAGGATCCTGGCGCCGCGCCGTACCTCCTCCCTGCGGGAGGACGCGCCAGGCCCGTCGCCTATGGTCCAGTATCCTCAGTTGTGCTTCGCGTGGCGATTGGAGGCGCAGCCGGCGCCCAGGACGGGATCGGGAAAGGATGACCAAACATGAGCGTGTCGACAGCCCCCTCATCCGGAGCCGCCCAGGCGGCGCCGGAGACCACATGGCATGCGCTGGCGCCGGACGAGGTCGCGAAGCGACTTGAAGTCGATCCGCTCGTCGGCCTGACCTCTGCGGAGGCGGACGCTAGGCGCTCGAAGTACGGACAGAACGCATTCGCCGAGGCGAAGAAGGCGTCCCGTTGGCAGCAGTTCAGCCGACAGTACGCCGACCCGATGCAACTGGTGCTATCCATCGCCGGCGTCGTCTGCCTGTTCCTGCCCGGCCAGTTCTACACCGGCGTCTTTCTGCTCCTCCTCACCCTGTTCAACGCCTGGATGGCCATGAACCAGGAGGGCAAGGCGGAGGCGAGTGCCGCGGCCCTCCAGGGCTTGATGGTGGTCAAGGCCAAGGTCCGTCGCGACGGCGATCTCGTCGAGATCGCGATGGAGGAGCTCGTACCCGGGGACGTCGTGAACATCGAGGCCGGCGACCTCGTCCCGGCGGACGCGCGCATCCTCTCGGCCGCGACCCTCGAGATCGACGAGTCCGCCCTCACGGGTGAGAGCATTCCCACGCCCAAGCAGGTAGATGTGGTCGCGCCCGAGGCCGCGCTCGGGGACCGCGTGGACATGGCCTTCATGAACTGCCAGGTCACCCGGGGGGCCGGCACGCTGCTGGTGACGACTACGGGCATGGCCACCGAGGTCGGCCACATCAGCGGCATGCTGCAGTCCACCAAAATCGAGAAGACGCCGCTTACCAAGCAGCTGGACGCGCTTACCAACCAGATCCTGGTCATCGCCGGCGTCGCGCTGGTCGATCTCTACCCTGCTCGGTCTATACCGCAGCGTAGAGCTGCAGGAGCTGTTCCTGAGCGCGGTCGCCTTCGCGGTGGCAGCCATCCCCACGGCGCTCCCGGCCGTGACCACGGCCATCCTCTCGAAGGGCTCGCAGATGCTCGCTGACTCTGGCGCCATCATGAAGCGGCTGCGCTCGGTGGAGACGCTGGGGTCGACCTCCGCCCTCAATTCCGACAAGACCGGCACCCTCACGCTCAATCAGATGACGGCCACCCAGATGGCCACCATGGCCGGCCGCTACACGATCTCCGGCGACGGCTACTCGACCATCGGCCAGATCAGCCACGCCGGCGGCCAGCCTGACGTGCCCCTGGAGCAGTTCCTGCTGCCGATGGCCCTCTGTGCCGACGCCGAGGTGCGCGATGGCGCGCTCGTGGGCGACCCCACGGAGGGCGCGCTCGTCGTCCTTGCCGCGAAAGGCGGCGTGGACCCGGCGCTCACCCGCGAGCGTTACCCGCGCGTGGCGACGCTGCCGTTCGACGCGGCCTACAAGATGATGGCCACCTTCCACCGCATGACCGACGATGCCGGGAAGGACGTGGTGCGCTGCTACATCAAGGGCGCCCCGGACCAGCTCCTCGCCCGGGCGGTCGGCGCGCACGGCCCCGACGGCGCAGAGCGCCCGGTCGCGGAGCTGCGCGACACCTACCTCGCCGAAAACGAGCGCCTGGGCAGCATGGGCCTGCGTGTCATGGCGACCGGCTACAAGGACTTCGACCCGGGCACGTTCGACCCGGATGCGGACCTGTTGCCATTGCTGGAGGGTCTCAAGCTCCTCGCCATCGTCGGCATCGTGGACCCGCCGCGGCCCGCCGCGAAGGCTGCCATCGCGACCGCCCACGCGGCCGGCATCCAGGTCCGCATGATCACCGGCGACCACGCCGTCACGGCCGAGGCCATCGCCCGCCAGCTGGGCATCGAGGGCCGGGCCATGACCGGCGCCGACTTCCGCGCGCTGAGTGACGACGAGGCGATGCGCCAGATCGACGACATCGGCGTCCTTGCCCGCGTCTCCCCCGAGGACAAGGTCCACCTGGTGGACATCCTTCGAAAGAAGGGCCACGTCGTGGCCATGACCGGCGATGGCGTGAACGACGCGCCTGCCCTGAAGAAGGCCGACATCGGCATCGCCATGGGCATCACCGGTACGGAGGTCTCGAAGCAGGCCGCGGTCATGATCCTCACCGACGACAACTTCGGGACGATCGTCAAGGCGGTCGGTCTCGGTCGTGCCGTGTATGACAACCTGCTGCGCTTCATCCGCTTCCAGATGGCGGGCCTGTTCGGGTTCATCGCCACGTTCCTCGGATCTTCGCTGCTCAACATCCTGGGCGGCATCCCCTTCCTGCCGCTCCAGACCATGTGGCTCAACTTCACGGTCAATGTCTTCCAGGCCATCGGCCTCGGCTACGGCAAGCCGCGGGAGGGCCTCATGGAGGTCCCGCCGCGGCCGAAGGAGCAGCAGATCATCCCGCGACGCCTCATGTCCTGGCTCGTGTTCGTCGGCCTCGTGATGGCCGCAGGCACCCTGGGCGTGCTCTGGTGGGGCAACGACAACTACGGCGACGTGGTCGCCCGCACGATGGGCATCACGACCTTCTCGCTCTTCCGCCTCTTCTCGTCGCTGGAGACGATGGACGAGCGGGAGTCGCTCTTCGGCAGCTCCATCCTCGCCAACCGCGCACTCCTGGTGGCGACCGGACTGTCGGTGCTGACCATCATCCTGGCGACCGAGTTCGGCTTCCTGCAGCGCCTCCTTGGTACGGTGAGCCTGACGATCGAGCAGTGGTTCATCTGCATCGGGGTGGCTCTGTCGCTCATCGTGGTCGAGGAGGTGCGCAAGCTGCTCAAGGTTCGGACCGCTGATGAGACGGAGGCGACATCGGCAGCGCCGATCGCTGCTGCGGCATGACCCGATCTGGACAACACCCAAATCGCACGGAGGTCACCAAGATGGCGAGGAAGAAGGACAAGAAGGCTGACAAGGATCGGGCGCGTCAGAAGGACGCGAGCGCCGCTTCCGCGTCCAACGTGAGCGAGCCGCAGCCGAAGCTGCGTGCCAAGGAATACGAGCGTGAGATGCGCCGCCTCCAGGGCGAGCTCGTGGCGCTGCAGGAGTGGGTCAAGGCGACCGGCGCCAAGGTCGCCATCGTATTCGAGGGACGTGATACGGCTGGCAAGGGCGGCACTATCAAGCGCATCACCGAGCGCGTCAGCCCGCGCGTGTTCAAGGTCGTAGCCCTCTCCGCGCCGACCGAACGCGAGCGATCGCAGATGTACATCCAGCGCTACATCGAGCACTTCCCCGCGGCCGGGGAGGTCGTCATCTTCGACCGTAGCTGGTACAACCGGGCCGGCGTGGAGCCGGTGATGGGCTTCTGTGCGCCTGAACAAGCAAAGCAGTTCCTCGAACAGGTCCCGGCCGTCGAGAAGGCCATGGTCGACTCCGGGATCATCCTGCTCAAGTACTGGCTCGAGGTCGGCCCCGACGAGCAGACGCGCCGCCTGGAGGGTCGCATCCATGACCCTCGCAAGATCTGGAAGCTCTCGGACATGGACCTCAAGTCGTACAGCCGCTGGTATGACTACTCGCGCGCCAGGGACGCGATGTTCGCGGCTTCCGACACGCCCTGGGCCCCCTGGTATGTGGCCCACACCGACGACAAGCAGCGGGCACGCCTGAACATCATCAGCCACGTGCTCGAGCAGGTCCCCTACGAGCCGCTGAAGCCGCGTGCCATCACCCTCCCGAAGCGTCAGAAGCCGGGCGGATATGTCCAACCGGACCTGCCCTTGAAGTACATCCCCACACCGTTCTAGCGTCCCCGCGTGATGTGGACAGGAGGGGGAGGTTGACACCTCCGAGGTGGTCCCCGGTCTGCTCGCAAGCCTGATACTGCACTCGAAGGCCGATAGCGTGGGACATCATCATCGCCGATGAGGTCTGGGCCCAGCTTGCCGAGGCTGACAAGGCCCTCACCGACGAAGATGTGAACAGGACCGCGAGCCAGGCTCGGAGCTCACTATTGTCACGCCGAACGCGTGCAGGTCGGGCGCCGCGCGGTCCTGAAGTTCGCGCAGAGCCTGCCCCGGGTGATGCCAGCCCAGCCATCGTCGGGTCGCCACGAGCCGGTACATCGTCACCGAACCGGGAGTCGACAGCGGCACCCGGTGTGGGCGGCAGCTCTCGATGGACATGACCGTGCCGGTGATGACGGTGCAGGTCGGTGACGGAGCGCTGCGTCTTCAGCCACGATGAGGCGGTCAATCAGGAAGTGACCCTCCGGGAGGCCGGCATCCTCAGGGCAACCGGGTCGAGCCCGGCATTCGCAGCGTAGCCTTCAAGCAACATCTGAACTTGACCGGTAGGCTCGTGGCGACGAACGTGGGCGGGCCACGCCCCATGCCTGCCGAGCCGAGGATCCCGTGTTCGACGGAGACGCACCAAGCCCGATGCGATACATGCCGCTCGCCGCCCGCCTGCGCCCACGATCGCTCGAGGAGGTCGTGGGGCAGGCCCACCTGCTCGGCCCAGACGGCACCATCACGCGGTGGGTGGCGACGGGCCACCTCCCAGCACTCGTCCTATGGGGACCGCCCGGCTGCGGAAAGACGACTCTTGGCCGGCTCCTGGCCGACGCCCTCGAGCTCGGCTACATGTCGATCGATGCGACCTCTGAGGGCCTACCCGCCCTTAGAGCTCGGCTGGCTGAGGCCGACGCGACGCGGAGCATGACCGGTCGTCCGCCCGTCCTCTTCGCTGACGAACTGCATCGTCTCGCCAAGAACCAGCAAGAGGGTCTACTCGGAGCCGTGGAAACGGGACGGATCACGCTCGTCGCGGCCACGACCGAGCCGCCGATGGCCGGCGCGGTCATCGCGCCGTTGCTGTCGAGAATGACCGTGTTGCGGCTCCAGCCTCTCACTGAGGAGGAGCTGGCCACCCTGCTTGAGCGGGGACTCTCGGCGTATCACGGCGAAGGCCGGCTCATTTCACCCGATGCTGATGCCCGGCGTAACCTGATCGGGCTGGCGGCCGGAGACGGTCGACGGATCTTCGGACTGCTAGAGAGCTCGGTCTCGCTCCTCCCACCCACCGAGTCCGTCCTTGATGCCCGCACCGTAATGCAGGCCGCTCAGTCCCGGACGGCGCCGTACGACAGGTCGGGCGCAGTGTCCGCGATGATCAAGAGCATCAGGGGCGGCGACGAAGAAGCCGCACTCTACTGGCTCGGCTGCCAACTCGCTGCCGGCGACGACGGCCGCCACGCAGCCAGACGACTGGTCGTGGCCGCCGGCGAGGAGGTCGGAGCGGCGGACCCGACGGCGTTGCCGATGGCCGTCGCATGTCTCGATGCGGTCGAACGTGTCGGGATGCCCGAGGCGCACTACTCGCTCGCTGCCACGGTCAGCTACCTCGCCGGGGCCGCGCGGGACTGGTGGCCGGGTACCGCACTCCATAACGCAGTGGAGTTGGCACGGACGGGCGCCGATCCCATCCCCTCTCACTTGCGACCCTCGGCGAAGACGTACCGGCACCCGGCCGACGGGAATGATGCAGATCAGGTCTATCGGCCGAGGGGGCGACCAGCCGGCTTCCTCGGAAAGCGCCCACCCATCGACCGACGGAACGAGAGCTGACACTGCCTGCAGGATGATGCAGCCTGACGCCGGCTCACCGTGAGATCAGGGCCACGTCCTCGACGGTTTCCCCGTACCCCGCGCGAGCGTTCCCTGCCTTGTGTGCCGCTCGCTTGAGGCACCTTGTCGGTACGACACGATTGGACTGTCGGAAGAATCTTCGCTTCAACAAGGCCCAGCGGGACGCGCTGCTGCCGCATGTCGAGGAGGGCGTGGTGACGCTCATCGGTGCAACCACGGAGACCCCAACTTCGAGGTCAACTCGGCGCTGCTCTCACGATTGCGCGTGTTCAGGATGGAGTTGCTTGAGGACGAGGACCTGGGCCGAGTGGGATCGGGCACGACGTGACGAGCGCAACTTTGCCGGCTTTGTCGAGCTGGCGACCAAGGCTCGTGAACATCTCATCGCCATCAGCGCGGGCACCGGCCATCGCGACCGCCGATTCGAGGATGTTCAGCACTGCACGGATGGCGCTGGCTCGTTCCACATCGGCTTCAAGACCTCGGTCATAGCCGATAGCCAGTACAACGTGCAGGTCGCCATCAACAACTCAGGGGCGGCCAACAACATCGGCTGCAAATACCAGGCGACCATCCAGAACATTCCGCTCACCATCCAGTAACCGCGTATGAACGAAGAGTCTGAGGCCGTCCCGCGAGGGGCAGGCCTCAGACTTCTGACCGGCTACTCCTGTGCCTCCTGCAGCGCCGTGAGCACCCGGTCAGGATCGCCGCTCATCGCTGACTGGCGGACCCACGCGCTCACCATCGGGCGTGAGGCGCACGGCAGGCTTGTCGTCCTCGGCGACCTACTCCTCGACCAAGCCGGCGTCGGCGAGCATAGCGGCGGGCGGCATGAAGATGTACCCGTAGACGCCGGGACTAGAACCTACTGGTAGCAGGAGGCGATGAGGCACGGCCCACACCCTGGCCGCCGGGACCGTGTCGAGCCACTTGCGAACCCTGCCCGCCGAGGATATGGGGGCGTTGGTCATGCAGCACATCCGTGTGGAGACCCGGATCGAGGCGCCCTTCGAGCAGGTCTGGAAGTTCTACTGCGACACGTCGCACTGGAAGGACTTCATCCCAATCGTCGTGTAGATCCCCCCAGGGAGCCGAGTTCCTAAGTCGGCTGTGGGCGAGTCGTGACCGACCGTCGTACATCCGGGGACAATGGATCGATGCCCCACGAGTACGAGGGCGGCGATTTCGAGCAGTAGTACCTACCTGACGAGCGTGTGGGCCAGCGCTACTACGAACCCACGCGCGAGGGCTGGGAGGCGCGGATCAGCGAACGCATGGAATCGCTTGCGGAGGCGAGAGGGCAGGGGAGCCGGAAGCGGCGGCCGCGTCAACGCTAGGCGCCAGCACCCGGCGCGGATCTCTGAGGTGCGTCACGACACCAGGCGGCGTGGCGGCTGCTCCTCGCGGCCGCTGGGCATGATCGGTCGCGGCCGGTATGCCCGCTTGGGGCGGGTGGCCTTCCAGGCGCTGATGCCGGCGAGCAGCCAGAACGGGAGCGCCGCCAAGGTCCAGCGGGTCGCTTCGCCGCCGCCGTCGTCCCGGACGCGCTGGGCGACCACCCGCAGGTAGTCGGGCCGCGACGGCTCGGCCCAGACGTACCAGCACGATCTCACTTCGGGGCGGAACCCACGGATGCAACCGGCAGCCTCGGTCACGCGGTCGGCCAGCGCAACGCTCGATGGTCGGCCCTCAAGCGCATCGATCTCGGCCAACAGTGCCTCGCCGTGGAGTCCATGGTTCGCTTCGAGGATGGCTCGACCACTGAGCACGAGCGCCAGCGACAAGGCCAACAGCAGGATGGAGATCCAGAACGACCGGTCCACGCTCAGACCGGTCGCGAGAACGTGGCGGCCATCATCAGGTCAGTATGGTCGCGCGCTGGAGTCACGTCCATCATCGAGGCGGCACGCGCGGCCGCTCTAGGCCGTAGACTCTGACGCCACACCTCAACCGAACCGGGAGTCCAACGTGTTCTTCATCCTCGCATTGGTCGTCATCCCGCTGGTGGCGGGCTTCATCGCCAACCTCGTGGTGGGCAAGGGCAAGGGCTTTGAGACCTGGGAGCTTTTCGTGGCCGGCATCATCGGCTCGTTCGTGGGCGGCGCCATAGGTAACCTGCTCGGCGGTGAGGGCATCTTCGGCGGCGACGGCTTCGCCATCCACCCGACCGGACTTATCGGCTCCACGGTCGGCGCCATCGTGGTGCTTGCGATCTGGGGTTGGCTGCGCTCGAGGGGCACGGTGTCCAAGCCGCGCGGCTAGACCTGAACGATCTGCCAGTGGGGGCCTAGTACAGGCCCAACAGGTCCAGCGGAACGAAGAGCACCCATGCGAGCGCCAGTCCGGCCACCAGGATGGCCGTGACGATGCCGATCCGTCGCAGATCCTCACGCACCCACACATCTTCAGCTGAGGCGCGCGCAGCCAAGTCATCAGGTCGACTCTTGGCGCGCCGACGGTCCTGCCGTGTCCGGCGCGTTGGCGCCGCCACAGCGGTGGCCTCAACCGATACCTCACTGTATTGGGCCTCGATGGCCTCGTCGGTGAGGTCATAAGCCGCATCCGTCACGCCTGCAGGGACGTCATCGACAGCGGGTGACGAGGGGTCGACCGTCTGCTTGGTACGAGTTGGCCCCTGCCCACCCGGTCGGTGAGCGGAGCGGCTGGCGCGTGCCCGCTTGGCCACGTGATCTCCTCGGCGCATGGATGTGGGAACCGGCGAAGAGGATAGCACCGGCAGGCCCGGAACGACGACACGACGCCGCCTGCGCTCGCTGTTACGATCGACGGATGGATGGATTGGCGATCCTGCTGGCCATGGTGGCCCTGGTCGCAGCCGGCGTGGCGTTGGCATTCGTGTTGCGGTCACAGCGAGAGGGCGACCTCGCCACGGGCAGTGCCCGCGTCAAGGACCTGGAGCGGCGCCTGGCGCAGGTCGGCCAGCGACTCGAGGTGTTGGAGACCGACGTCGATGCACAGCATGGCTCGACGGAGGGTGGCGCGACGGTGCGCGGCACCGCGCGAGGAGCTGGCGCGATCTCGCGCATCGGCCTGGTGCGCTTCGACGCCTTCGCCGACGCCGGTGGCGCGCAGTCGTTCGCGTTGGCGCTGGTCGATGATGATGGCGATGGCCTCGTTCTCAGCAGCCTGCATTCGCGTCCCACGACCCGTGTGTATATCAAGGCCGTCCGCCGAGGCGTCGCAGACGCACCACTATCCGGCGAGGAAGCGCAGGCCCTCCGAGAGGCTGGCGTCAATACCTGAGTCCGGCGATGAGGCCCGGGTCCGTGGCACTGGATCTGTGACACCAGAGCTGGCACGATGAGGGCCCAGTCTTCCGATCGATGACTGCTAGCCACATGATCCACCAACCACTCGGCCCCGGGCCGGCGAACGACCTTCCGCCATCGAGCCCGGTCGCTATCGACGGTGTGCGTCAGCTGCTCGCCGGGCTGGACCGGCGCCAGAGACGGGCGGTCACGCACGCGGATGGCCCGGTGCTCGTGGTCGCAGGACCCGGCACCGGCAAGACGGAGGTCATCACTCGGCGCGTGGCGTGGCTCATCGCCAGCAAGCGCGCTCGCCCTTCGGAGATCCTGGCGCTGACCTTCACCGAACGTGCCGCGGAGGAGATGCAGGCGCGCATCGATCTGCTGGTGCCCTATGGGCAAGCTGATACGGCCATCCACACCTTCCATGCCTTCGGTGACTGGCTGCTGCGTGAACACGGACACACCATCGGCCGACCGACTGATCCACGGGTGGTGGGGCGCTCTCAGGCCATCGTCCTGCTCCGGGACCATGTCTTCGAGCTGGGCCTTGAGCGCTACCTGCCACTGGGTCGATCCCACCCGATTCGTGGCTGGGCTCGTGGACCTCTTCGGGCACGCCAAGGAGGAGGGCATCAGGGCCGAGGACTTGGCTGCCTATGCTCGGGAACTCGAAGCGGGTGCCCGCGCGGCGCTGGACACCACGTCGGATGACGCGGCGCAGGAAGCACTGGCGGGTCTACTCGACGAGGCTTCGGCGGACGCTGAGCTGGCCCGCGCCTACGCGGCCTACCAGCGCCTGCTGATCGACCGCTCGTTCGTCGATCACGGCGACCAGGTGGCTGAGGCGGTCCGCCTCCTCGAAGAACGACCGGCCGTACGCTCCATCCTGCGGCGCCGCTTCCGCTACCTCGTCGTGGATGAGGCACAGGACGCCAACCCGCAGCAACACCGGCTGGTCCGCCAACTGGCCGGCGCGGCCGGCAACGTCATGTTCGTCGGGGACGACGACCAGGCGATCTACTCGTTCCGCGGCGCCGTGGGGCAGGGTCTGGCGGAGCTTGACGTCATGTATCGCGGCGTCCAGGACGTCGTGCTGCGTCGGAACTACCGTTCACGCAAGCCCATCCTTGAAACGGCGCGCCGACTCATCCGGCATAACGACCCTGATCGTCTCGAGATCCAGCGCGGGCTGGACAAGACGCTGACGGCGGTGCGGCGTTCTCGCCGGCCGGCGCTGGTGACGCACCACGCCTACCGGACCGCTGCCGATGAAGCTGACGCGGTGGCCGCGGACATCCAGCACCGACTGGGCCGCCGCACGTCACCTCGATCCATCGCGGTGCTCGTGCGCACAAATGCTGACGCGACACCCGTGCTAGCCAGCCTGGATGTCCTGGGCATCCCACGGCGTTTCTCAGGTGCCTCTGGCCTGCTGGGGCATCGAGAGGTTCGTGATGTGTTCAGTCTGATGCGAGTCATCCACGCCCCGGCCTCGTCGGAGGACATGTATGCGGTCATGACCTCCGAGCCGTATGGGCTCGGAGGTCATGACCTGACGCGGGTCTGCGAGCTCGCCAACCGCCGGCGACGGAGCCTGTGGGACATCGCCACGGAGCTGGTGGAGCAGCCAGGGCTCTTGCGCCTGACACCGGCGACCCGGACGGTGTTGGGGCGACTGGTCAACGACTTACAGCAGTCGATCGAGGCCGCGCACCAGCGGCCGGCGCCGGTCGTCCTCTACGACCATCTCGGGCGCAGCGGCTGGCTCAAGCGCCTCGTGGCCTCGGCTGAACAGGGTGATGATGCCCCACTCCGCCGCATCGCTCGCCTCTTCGAGATCGTCAAGGAGCATGCCGATATCGTAGATGATCCGCGGCTGGCCACAGTGGTGCCTGCGCTGCGCGCACTCATTGATGCGGGCCATGACCCGGTCACGCCCGAAAGCGACGACCACGTCGATGCCGTCTCCGTCTTGACGGTGCACCAGGCCAAGGGTCTGGAGTTCCCCGTGGTCTACGTGGTCGGGCTGGCCGATGGCCGCTTCCCCATACGGGCACGTCGCGACCTGTTGACGCTGCCAGCAGCACTGACCGGAAGACGTGAGCGTGACCTGTCCGTGGCCCACCAGGCTGAAGAACGGCGACTCTTCTATGTCGCCATGACGCGCGCCCGGGACGAGCTCATCCTCAGCCACGCCGCCGCCGGTCGGTCGGGCGGTCGACACCGCCGGCCGTCCACCTTCCTGGCCGAAGCCCTGGGACGGGAGGTCGATGATGCCACCGTTGAAACCGCCAAGCTCAGCCTGGAGCCGCCCCGGGAAACTGTCGTCGGGAACGGCGTTCAGGTTCGCTTTGGAGCGGCGGGAGCGGAGCCGCTCACGCTCAGCTACACCCAGATCGATGACTTCCTCGCGTGCCCGCTCAAGTACCGCCTGCGGCACCAGGTGCGTGTCCCCACTGCTCCGCACCATGCGCTCGTGTTCGGGAACGCGCTCCACCAGGCCGCCGCCGTGGCCAACGGCCAGCGACTGCGCGGTGAGCAAGTGGACGCCGCACGACTCGATGACACGTTGCTGGCGCACTGGCAGAGCGAGGGCTTCCTGTCACAGGCACATGAGGCTGCACGCCTGAAAGCGGGCCACGCGGCGCTGGCACGCTTTGCCGATCACAGCTCGGGCAGCGACGATGAGATCGTGGCGGTGGAGCAGCCGTTCTCGGTACTGATCGGGGATGACCGTGTTCGCGGGCGCTACGACGCCGTCCGGCGTACCGCCAAGGGCATCATCATCACCGACTACAAGTCGGGTGACATGCGAGATCCGGGGAGAGCTCGCCAACGCGCCCGCAGTTCACTGCAGCTCCAGCTCTATGCGCTCGCGTGGGAAGCTGAGCACGGTGAACAGCCGGCCGCCGTCGAGCTGCACTTCCTGGAGGGTGATGTCATCGGGCAGGTGACGCCCACCACGCGTCAGCTCGAGGGCGCGCGAAAGCGAGTCGCCCAGGCCGCAGCAGGGATCCGGGCGGCCGCCTTCGATGCGACTCCCGGTTTCCCGGCCTGCGACTGGTGCCCCTACCGTCGGATCTGCCCAGTCGCTACATGAGCCACGGGTCTACACTCCGGCCGGTGTCTGCTCGCGAACGCACGATTACGCTCATCCTCGTCAGCGCCGCGATCATGGCCTGGTTCGTGGTCGCTATCGTCTTCACCACGATCTCACCGGAGCGGGACGCTGGGGCCCAGTTGTTCGGCGCGCTCGCGCTGGGTCTCGCGGTGGGGCTGACGATCTGGCCGCTGCTGTGGTCGGGGAGCCGGAGCTCGCCCGGCGCCCTTGTGACCTCAGCACGCCGCAGCGGCCTGGTCGGGTTGCTGGTCAGCATCCTGGTGGTGCTTCGCGCCATCGATGTCGTTACGCTGCCGGTGCTGCTCTTCCTCGTCGTGGGCGCTGTCCTCGTCGAGGTCGCCTTCAGCCTGCGCCGCTGATGTGGTGGCAAGCGCAAGCTGAGGTAGCGCCGTACAGATGATGGGAGCGACCTCGTGATCGGACCGCAACGATATCCAGGCTGGCGGCACCGGAGCCCGGCGACCCCATGACCGGCACCGCGGCGTTCGACCTGCGTGCTGAGCGGTTGGCGCGCTACTACGACCTCGACTTCCTCGATGTCGGATACGACGCCGAGTTGTACCTGCGATTGGCCGGGGAGGCCGGAGGCCCTGTCCTGGAGCTCGGCGTCGGTAGCGGACGGTTGGCCATCCCGTTGGCGCTCGCCGGGCATGACGTGGTCGGCGTCGATCTCGATGGGGCCATGCTTCGGCGTGCCCGTCGAGCCTGGGAGCAGCTGGGGCCCGGACCGGCGCGCGAACGGCTGGAACTCCACGAGGCGGATTTCCACGTCTTCCGCACGGAGCGACGTTTCGGAGTCGCGCTGATGGCGGTCAATACATTCTTGTTGGCAGAGGACGACGATGCACGTCGCTCCATCCTGGTGACGATGCGAGAGAGCCTCCGGGACGATGGGATCGCGGCTGTCGAGGTTGGCACGCCTGACGATACCGAGCTGGCGCGATACGACAGGCGCCTGCAGCACGAGTGGCTGCGCCACGATCTCGAAACGGGCGACGAGGTCAGCAAGGCCATCAGCGCCGACCACGATCCTGACTCGGATACCCTCCGGTTGACGCAGCTGTATGAATGGACGCCGGCCGATGGTGGGCCCGTCTCCCGGGTCACCCAGACCGATCTGCTCCACCTGGTCAGCGCGCCACAATTGCGCCGGCTGGCGATGGAAGTCGGCTTCGGACGCGTGGAACTGTGGGGGGACCATCTATCCATCCCATACGGTGCCGGAAGTCACCGCGCCATCCTCGTCGCACGGTTGGTATAGTCCGATGGTGGCTACCGAAGACCAGATCCGCCTGCTGCTTGTCGAGGATGTCCCGCAGGTGTCGCAGTACGTGCGAAACCTTCTCCAACACCAGAAGCAGGTGCGGCTCCTGGATACCGTTACCGATGGGCGCTTGGTGATGGATCAGATCCGTGAATTGCGCCCCGACGCACTGATGGTGGACGCCCTGCTACAGGGCAAGGTGAACGGCCTGGAGGTCGCCGAGCAGGTCCGCCACGCAGGCCTGCGTATCCCCATCATCATCGTGACCGTGCCGCAGAAGCCGGTGAAGGCCGGCGAAGGCATGGGCATCACTGAGGTGCTCTCGATGCCCTTCTCGGGCTACGAGTTGATGAACGCCCTCAATCACTCCAACGCGCGCTACCGTGCCAGTGCCCCCAACGCCATGTCACGCTCTTACGTGGTCTACTCCGGCAAGGGTGGCGTGGGTCGTACCACCATCGCCTACAACCTCGCGGTGTCGTTCGGTCAGATGCCCGGCGTTCGTGTCGTGCTCATCGACGGTGACCTCCAGTTCAGTGACCTGCGCGGACTGCTGCGGGTGCCGGACACGGCCCCCTCGATCCTGCAACTCCCGACCGATCGGATCGCTGAGAGCGACCTCGCCTCGGTGCTTTGGAGGGACCCGTCCGGGATCGACCTGCTGCTGGCACCGCCGCGCGTCGAGCAGGCGGAGATGATCACCCCGCGCGACGTGGATAAGGTGATCTCCCTGCTGCGCCGGATCTACAACGTCATCATCATCGACTCGCCGCCGGCGATCACTGACATCACGCTGGCCTACCTTGATGATGCTGACAGCATCATCAGCATCGTCACTCCGGACCGTGGCTCGGTCCGGGCCGCCCGCCTCGCCGGACAGTCGTTCATCGCTGCGGGCATGCCGCCCCAGAAGATGATGCTGGTGATGAACCGCGCGGGAAGCCCGGGCATCAAGCCGGAACAGATGGGCACGGAGCTGGGTCGACTACCAGATGTCGCAATCCCTGATGACCAGCAACTGGTCAAGGCCACCAGTGCGGAAGGCGTGCCTTTCGTGTTGGCGCAGCCGAAGGCGAGAGCAAGCCAGCAGATCGCGGCCATCGTGCAGCAGCTCACCGCGCCACCAGGCGCCGCCACCGCCGCACCCGCCCTGGCACGGTCGCCCGACTGACATCGATGGGTGACCCGCGACCCATCGGCTTCTTCGACTCGGGGGTAGGCGGCCTGACCGTCCTGCGCGAGGTGATTCGGCGACTGCCTGCTGAGGACACGCTCTACCTCGGCGACAACGAACGCGCCCCCTACGGCCCGCGGCCCGACGATGAGGTCGTGCGCTTCAGCATCGAGTGCCTCGATGAGCTGGCTCGGCGCGACGTGAAGGCCATCGTCGTGGCCTGCAACACTTCCACGGCGGTCGCGCTGCCGATACTACGGCGCCTTTACGCGCTGCCCATCCTGGGAGTCGTGCGGCCGGGGGCGACGGCCGCCGCGTTGGCCACCCGGACACGAGCGGTGGGTGTCATCGCCACGGCTGCGACGGTGCGTTCGCACGCCTACTTCGAAGCCATCGGCGAGGAGGACCCTTTCGTCCAGGTGTACGAGCACGCCACGCCGGAGCTGGTGCCTCTGGTCGAGGCCGGCGAGGTCAGCGGGCCAGACGTCGATGCTGCCCTCCGTCGCTCGCTCGCTCCGCTCCTCGGGCCGCGCCTCGACGGTGTCCACCCGGCCAGGGATGCAGGCCCTTCTTTCGTCTTCCCGATGCGTCCAGAAGCCCGGATCGACACCCTTCTACTGGGCTGCACCCACTACCCACTCCTGGGCGCCTCCATCCGGGCCATCGTAGGGGAGGGCACCGCGGTGATCGACTCGGCATCTGCCACCGCCAGCGCGCTGGCCAGCCTGATCGAGATCCACGACCTGGGCGCACCCGGCGCTGCGCCCGGTCGGCATCTGCTGTTGACGACCGGCGATGTGGGCACCTTCGCGCGCACCGCGGCTCGGTTGTTCGGGGATGACCTGGGCACCATCGAGGGCATCGTCCTCGATGCGGCCGCTTCCTCAGTCGGATCCGCAGCCGCATCGACGGCCGTCGTCGGGTCGCGCGTCTGATGGTGATCACGGCTGCGGGTCGGCTGCGCTCGAGCCGGGCCTTGCGCATCGGTGTGGCCCTGGGACTGGCGGTGACCGCCCGAGCCATCGCCGCCCGCGCCGTGGCCAACGTGCCTCGCGGTTTGGTCGATTGGGATCGGGCACAGCGCATCGCGAACAGCCGACTACAGAAGGCGCCGGGCCGTCTGACCCCGGGGCAGTTGCAGGCCGCCTCGCTGGCCTACGCTCGCCACATGGATCGCGTGGTACCCCTGCTCGAAGCGCGTCTCCACGCGCCACTGCCCGGCGTGGTCGAGCGACATGCCGTTGTCAGCCGGAGTGAATGGGCCGTCGCCAACATGGACACCTTCAAGGCTCTCATCGCGCACCTCGAGCCCCATCTCACCGCTGGCTCCGGCGAAGGGAACGTTCGCGCCGGCGTGGCGGCGGCCACCAGCCGGTTGGTGACCACGAGCCAGGTCGGCTTCCTATTGGGATACCTGGGTGCACGCGTGCTCGGACAGTACGACGTGGCGCTCCTCTCCGCGGAGCAGGCACCGGGACGACTGCTGTATGTCGAGGAGAATATCCGCGCCACGGCGCGCGCGCTCAAGGTGCCCATCGACCAGTTCCGGCTCTGGGTCGCCCTCCACGAAACGACGCATGCCTTCGAGCTGGAGGCGCATTCGTGGCTACGCCCGTACCTCCGCAGCCGACTGGAGCGACAGGTGGCGCTCTTCGTTCGCGAGAGCCAGCAGTGGCAGCGAGGTGGACTGCTGCGACTGGCCCGACGCGCTCGGGCGGCAGCCGCGGCGAGATCCATGCATGGTCTGCTCGGCCCAGAGCAGCAGATCCTCTTCCGTGAGATGCAACTCGTGATGAGCCTGATGGAGGGCTTCAGTGATTGGGTCATGGACGAGGTGGGCAGTGAAGTGCTTCCGGACGTGGCCGGCATCCGCGCTCGGTTCGAGGCACGGCGAGGTGAGCGCCGCAGCGCCATCGACCGACTGATGGCACGCCTGACGGGCATGGACATCAAGCTCGAGCAATACCGACGCGGCGAACGGTTCGTCTCGGGCGTCTACGGTGTCGGTGGGGACGCCGCCATCGAGCACCTCTGGGACGGGCCTGCGACCCTCCCGACCGAGCAAGAGATGGAGCATCCGGCCGCGTGGGTCCGGCGTGTGACGCCGGGGGCTCTGGCCGCCAGGGGGACCGCATGACCACAGCCACTGGCAAGGGACGTGAACCAGCCGCCATCGCGCTGACACCGATCCTGTCGGCGCGCTACCGGGAGGAAGACCTGGCGCGTATCCGGGAGGCCGCCCCGCAGGCCCGACTGGTCAACGTCTCGCTCGAAGGATTCTCCGACAGCTCACTCGACGATGTCGAAGTGCTGCTCCGTGGTCCCATCCGCACCGCCGGCTTCGACCGCCTCCTGGCGCGCTGCCCCGAGCTCCGCTGGGTGCACTCGGCCACGGCCGGCGTGGAGCGAGTGCTGACCTCCGACGCTGCCGAACGGGGGCTCATCATCACCAACGCACGGGGCGTGTTCAGCGAGCCCATCGCCGAGTACACGATGATGATGATCCTCTCCATCGTGCGCCGGCTGCCTGAGCTCATCGAGCTGCAACGAGAGCGTACCTGGCAGCCGTTGCCCGCCCGTGAGCTTCGGCAGGTCACCATCGGCATCGTCGGCCTCGGCTCCATCGGGCGCAGCGTGGCGCGCCTGGCCCTGGCCTTTGGTGCCCGGGTCATCGGGACCCGCAAGGAGACGAACGCGCCCAAGGACTTGGCCGAGCCGATCCCTGATGGCCTGGATCGGATCCTTGGCCACGACGCGTTGTCCGAGCTTCTCGCCGAAGCTGACTTCGTGGTGCTGGCGCTACCGCTGACCCCCGAGACCGACAACCTCATGGATAGCGCCCGTCTGGCGCAGATGAAACCAGGTTCGTGGCTCATCAACGTGGCGCGCGGACGGCTCGTGGACCAGCGCGCCCTGCTTCGCGCGCTGCGCGATGGCCCGCTCGAAGGCGCCGTGCTCGACACCATCTGGGAGGAGCCGCTGCCGAGCAGCTCACCGCTCTGGGACGCGCCCGGACTCATCATCACGCCACACACCTCGTGGTCGAGTGGGCGCGTGCTCGATCGCAGCATCGA
This sequence comes from uncultured Chloroflexia bacterium, assembly GCA_963814315.1. Lineage (GTDB taxonomy): Bacteria > Chloroflexota > Limnocylindria > Limnocylindrales > CSP1-4 > JAFMJV01. The sequence continues at coordinate 740,921 of CAWFCG010000003.1, read as the reverse complement.
GCTCTTCTGTGACAACCTCGCGCGCTACCGGGACGGCCGTGAGATGCTCAATCTCGTGGACCCGGCAGCGGGGTACTAGCGCATGCAGATCGCCATCGTCGGCCTGGCCCGTTCGGGCAAGACGACCGTCTTCAACTCCCTCACCCGGGGTGACGCCGCCACCGGCGGATTCGGTGGCCTCACCGTCAACACCGGCGTGGTCAAGGTGCCCGACGAGCGCCTGACGAGGCTCACGCTGTTGTTCAAGCCCCGAAAGGAAGTCCCGGCCGACGTGACCTACGTCGACCTGCCGGCCGCGGCCACCGCTGCGGAGGGAGAACCCCACGCGGACATCCCAGCCGACCAGCTGGCTCGGCTACGCAACGCCGATGCGCTGCTCCATGTCGTCCGTGCTTTTGCCAACGATGCCGTCGCCCACCCGCTCCTTCGTGTCGATCCGGCTCGCGACGTGGAGCAGCTGGAGCTGGAGTTCACATTGGCCGACCTGGGCGTGGTCGAGAAGCGACTGGAGAAGCTGGGGCAATCGGGTCGCCACGGCACCGCGGCTGAGAAGGAAGCCAACGAACGCGAGCAGGCCGTGCTGGAAAAGGTCCTGCCAGCACTGACCGCCGGTCGGCCGATCCGTGACGTGGGCCTTGCCGAGGATGAGGCTCTGCGCATCCGTGGCTTCCGCTTCCTGACTGAGAAGCCGGTGCTAGTGCTGCTCAACGTGGGTGAGTCCGACCTCGACCGAGCGGAGGTCATGGCCGCAGAGCTGGCGGCCACCATCGAGCACGCACAGACGGAGGTAGTGCAGCTCTCGGCACGCATCGAGATGGAGATCGGAGAGCTCGACGATGAGGAAGCGCAGGTCTTCCGTGATGACCTGGGGCTGGAAGGCTCCAGCCTCGAGCGGCTCATCCGAGCCAGCTACACGCTTCTGGGCTTGATCAGCTTCTTCACCGCCGGGGAGGATGAGACGCGCGCCTGGACGGTCGCTCGGGGGGCCACTGCCGTGGACGCCGCCGGCACCATCCACACCGACCTTGCGCGCGGATTCATCCGGGCTGAGGTCATCGGCTGGGAGGAGTTGTTGAGCCTGGGTTCCATGGCCGAAGCCAAGCGCCAGGGCAAGCTCCGCTCAGAGGGCAAGTCCTACCTCGTCCAGGATGGCGACGTCATCGAGGTGCTCTTCAACGTCTAGCCCGCCGAGCTAGCGTGTCGCCCGCCGTTGCCACCGCGATGGTGCGGCTCAGTCGTCGTCGAAGCGATCATCCCGGACACGCGTGCCATCGGAGATGCCCCAGGCGGCATCATCTGGCTCGACATCGACCAGCAGTGTCCGGAAGTCGCTGCTGCCTCTGCCTACCCGGCCCATCTGTTCGAGCTCGGCGACGAACGTGCGGTCCTCTTCGACAGACACGTTCACCGCGACTCGCAGTTGCGAATCATCGATGACCACGAACCCGGAGCGTCCAGCGAGCTCGGCCGCTACCGCCTCGATCAGCGAGTCATGGCGGTAGCTGTCGAGGACCCGTTTGCGCGCCTCGAGCACGAGCTCCAGGAACTCGGCCTCGTCGAACTCGGTGTCGTGGGCCAGGAGCACGTCAGCGAACAGGTCACTATCGCTCTCGTGGAGCTCATAGAAGTAGGTGATGGGTGCATCCCCGTCGCGCGTCGTCACGAGCCCGAGTATAGGCTTCTCAGGTCGCGCGCCTGGCGTCGCAACAGGCTAGGGCCCCCACGGGCTGGGACGAACGGGCGCGGGACGAGCGGGCTGCGGTCGAAAAACGAAGCGAGGCTGGATGAACTCACCTGACGTCGTGGTGGTCGGAGCGGCCACGCGTGACCTGAGCGATCAGGACCCGCGAGGCTGGATGCTCGGTGGCGGTGTGACCTTTGGTGCGTTGGCCTTGGCGCGCCTCGGACTGCGTACCGGCATCGTGCTCGGCTTGGACGAGGAAGCGGCGGGCGCCACCGAACTCGAGCTCATCCGGGATGCCGGCGTAGAGATCGCCACCGTCCCGCTGCGGAGCGGTCCGGTCTTCACCAACGTGGAGACGTTGGCTGGACGCATCCAGACATGCGGCTCTCTCAGCGATCCGGTACCGGCCGAGGCGCTGCCGCCGTCGTGGCGTGATGCTCCCGCCTGGGTCTTCGCGCCGATCGCCTCCGAGCTCCCTGATGCGTGGGTGTCCGTTCCCGCGCCGGGTGCATGTGTCGCGTTCGCCTGGCAGGGCATCCTGCGGCGACTGACCCCGGGCGAACGTGTCCTGCCTCGAGCGCCAGAGCCGTCGCCATTCCTCGCCCGGGCAGATATCCTCGCCGCCAGCCGGCACGATGTCCCCAGTGAACTGACGCTGCGGGAGATCGGCGCCTGGTTAGGCCCGTCATGTGACATGCTGCTGACGGCTGGGCTCCTGGGCGGCATGCTGATCCACTTCGAGGCCGGCTGCCCGGTGCGGATCAGGGCCTACGGAAGCATCCCCTCGCGACGGGAGGTCGATCCCACCGGCGCTGGCGACACGATGCTCGCCGGTCTCGTGGCAGCACGACTGGTGGGTGGCCCGGAAGCCCGGGCTGGGGGACGTGATCTCCGTCTTGGTGCGGCTGCCGCCAGCCTGCTGGTGGAGGGACCCGGCATGAACTCCGTGCCCACCCTGTCGCAGATCCGGGAGCGGGTCGTTACCGCGCGCTGAGCAGACGTGATGAAGCCGCCCGGCTTTGCAGCGCGGGCGGCCCCTGAGAGGTCCGAGGGTTACTGGCCGACGAAGTCGGCGGCGTTGCTGGCGTCCACCAGCAGGGTCCCGGTGTCGATGACCGGGTCGAGTGTCTCGCCGTTGAACGCCTTGATCAGGCTCTCCACGCTGAGCCAGCCCATGTTGTACGGGTTCTGTGCGATGGTGGCTTCCATGTCACCGGCAAGGATCGCCTCGGCGGCATTGGGGTTGGCGTCGAAGCCGACCACCACGACCTGATCGAGCAGATCCTGGAGGCGCAGGGCCTCGACGGCGCCAAGCGCCATGTTGTCGTTGCTGGCGAACAGGCCCGCCAGATCGGGGTTCTGGGTGAGGATGTCCTCGGTCACGGCCTGTGCCTTGGGGGTGTCCCAATCTGCCGGCAACTCGGCGACGAGGTCAAGACCGCACTCGGTCAGGGCATTGTGCGCACCGTCGGCTCGCAACTGGCCGGTCGTGGTGCTGACGATGCCCTGGAGGATGGCGACCTTGGCGCCGGGCTCAAGGTTGTCGCAGAGATACTGTCCAGCGAGTGCCGCGCCGACCTCATTGTTGGTGCCGATGAAGGTGACGCCTTCATTGCTGCCGTTGGAGTCGACGAACACGACCGGAACGCCAGCCTGGATCGCCGCGTCCACCGACGGCGCCAGCGCTGCGGGATCGGTCGGCGCCAGTGCGATACCACCGGCACCCTGTGTGACGGCGTCTTCCATCTGCGCGATCTGTGCCGTCACGTCCGACTCGGTCGGTGGTGCCAGCACGGTGACGCTGACACCGTAGGCCACGCCGGCCTCTTCAGCACCCTTCTGTACGGCTGCCCAGAAGGGGTTGCCGGCCCCCGGGCCCTTCATGTTGACGAAGAGCTTGGCATCCGCGGCCGCGCCGGGATCCATGCTGGCATCCTGCGCGACCGTGGGCACCGCGGCGAGCGCGAGCACTCCTGCGGCCACCAGGGCGGCGATTCTCGTTGTCTTCACGGTTCCTCCTACTCAGTGGTCTGATCTGGGTCGAACCGACTCGTCGGTCGCTCCGGCTCAAGGGATCGCTGGCTCAAGCTGCGCTTGGATGCCACCTCCTTCCTGGTCGAGTATCGCAGACGGATGTGAGGGTCGAGTGACCTAGGCCGAGGCAGCGATCCGACGCCGGAAGACGTCGAACGCGACGACGGCGATGATGACCACGCCGATGGCCACCTGCTGCCAGAAGGAGGGCACGGCGTTGAGGTTGAGCAGGTTACGCAGCATCCCGATGACGAGGACGCCGGCAAAGACCCCCAGCACGGTGCCGCGGCCGCCGAAGAAGCTGGCACCGCCGATGATCACCGCGGCGATGGCGTAGAGCTCATCGCCTGTCCCCGCGGCAGGGAAGCCCGAGTTGGTGCGTCCCGCGAGGAGCAGTCCGGCAAAGCCGGCCATGAGGCCGCAAAGCGCGTAGGCCAGCACGAGCGTCCGGTCCACACGGACGCCGCTGACGCGCGCCGCCTGGGGATTGCCGCCGATGGCGAAGATGTGCCGTCCTGCGCGCCCATGCTGCAGGAAGAGCCACACCGCGCCATAGGTCACGATGATCACGATCAGGCTCATCGGGATCTGCGTCCCCGGAACGTTCTCGGCACCCAGGAAGCGCACCTCATCGGGCAGGCCGCTGATGGGTACGCCGCCGGATATCAGGTTGGTGGCGCCACGGGCGATGAACAGCATGCCCAGCGTCATGATGAAGGGATGGGGCATGTGGAGCTTGGTCAGGCCCAGTCCGTTGATGGCGCCGACGCCCAGGCCCACCAGGAACGGCGCGATGAACACGACCGGCCACGCCAGGCCCGCATCCGAGAGCACCGCAGCCGTCATCGCCGCCAGGGCCATCACCGATCCGACGGAGAGGTCGATGCCGGCGGTGACGATGACGATGAACTGGCCCAGCGCCAGCAGTGCGTAGAAGCTGTTCTGCCGGAAGATGTTGCCGAGGTTGCGTTCGGTAAGGAAGTAGTCAGGTTGCGACAGGTACGAGGCCACTCCCATCAGCAGGATCAGGAAGAGCACACCCCAGCGGTCGATGACCGCCATGGTGCTCACCAGCCGACGGGGCTCGTCCGGCACGTCGTCCAGCTCCGCCGCCGCGACCGGGCTCATGATGTCTGACATCGGGGCCGCCGCTAGTTCCGGTCCAGGCCGGCCTGGACGCCGACGCCAGCGCGGTTGCCCATGATCCAGCCGATGACGTCGTTGCGATCGATCTGCGCCAGCGGGGCCTCTTCGAAGTTGCGGCCATGGAAGAGCGCCATGACACGGTCGCAGACGTAGAAGATGTCATCCATACGATGGCTGATGAGGATCACGCTGATGCCCTTGTCACGCAAATCCCTGATCATGTCCAGCACCTTCGCGACCTCCTTGACCGCCAGCGCCGCCGTCGGCTCATCCATGATCACGACCTTGGCGTCGAAGGCTGTGGCGCGGGCGACCGCGACCGCCTGGCGCTGACCGCCGGAGAGGTCCTCGACACGCTGTCCCACGCTCTTGACGTGGATGCGCAGGTTGTCGAGGTGCTCCATGGCCTTGACCTGGTTGGCCTTGTGGTCCACCAGGCGGAAGGGCCCCCAGCCCATGGTCTGCTCCCGGCCCAGGAAGATGTTCTCGTCGATGCGCATGTTGCCCGCCAGGGCCAGGTCCTGGTAGACCATCTCGATACCTAGTCGCCGCGCGTCCCCGGGGCTGGAGAAGCGCACCGGCCTGCCCTCGATCAGCAGCTCACCGCTGCTTTGGGGGTGTACGCCCGAGAGGATCTTCATCAAGGTGGACTTGCCGGCGCCGTTGTCCCCTACGATGCCGAGGACCTCGTTGGGGAACAAGCGCAGGTCGACGTCCTTTAAGGCCACCACGTGACCGAAGTGCTTGGACATCTTGCGGGCTTCGATGATGGGCGTGCGCGAAGCATCCTCGTCCACTCCGACGGCGGCAGTTGAAGCGGCTTCGGTACCTGCCATCAGGAGACGATCTCCGAGAGCCGCACAGGCCGATGCTCAGCCGCTGAGATGGTCAAGGCCTGAGCGATGCGCAGGGCCTCCACGCCATCGCGGGCGCTGCAGGCGCTGGGCCGGATGCCTCGGGCAACCTCCACGAAAGCCGTCATCTCGTCACGGTAGGCATCGTCCCAGCGATCGAGGAAGATATGCCAAGGTGGGCCAGCAGGGGGCGGAACCCCCGGCTCCAGCGAGCGCAGCGGCATCCGAGGCCCGAGTCCGACGCTGACACTGTCACGTGAGCCGAAGATCTCGGCGCGCACATCGTGGCCGCGCGGGTCCTGACGTGCCCAGCTGAGCGTGACCGGGGTGCCATCCTCGAGCTGCATGGTGGCCACGGCATTGGCATAGTCGTGGTACTTCGCGTAGAGCGGGAAGCCACGCGCCGAGCCCAGGCAATAGACCTCCGCGACTTCGGACCCGGTCAGGAAGCGGAGGATGTCGAGGTCGTGGATGGAGAGGTCGCTGAACATGCCGCCAGATGAGGCGATGAACTCCTCTGAGGCCGGTTCCGGATCGTGGCTCCGCAGCGACAGCATGTGGATCGAACCCAGCTCGCCCTCCACGATGAGGCGGCGCGCTTCGACGTAGGCCGGATCGAAGCGCCGTTGGAAGCCAAGCTGGAAGGGCGTACCGCCAGCATCGATGTCACCCTGCAGCGTGATCGAGTCGGCCAGGCTTGAGGCCAGAGGCTTCTCGCAGAAGGTGGGTAGCCCGCGTCGCAACGCCGCCCGGATCAGCTCGGGGTGGTCGTCGGTGGACGCGGTGATGACCACTGCATCTGCGCCGTCGAGTGCCTCTTCCTGTGAGGCGACCGCGTCGATCCCGAGCTCGTGGGCGGCAGCAGCAGCACGCTCAGCTACGAGATCTGTGATGGTGAGCCGCTCCACGGCAGGATCGTTCTGCAGCGTGCGGGCGTGCAACGGTCCGATCCGTCCTGCGCCGAAGATGGCGATCCTCACGCTTTGCACCTCCAGAGTGTCACTTTCGCTACAGGACACACCGCGGACTCGCTTGCCTCCGCCGCGCGCCAGGGACAAGAGCATACGTGCTGGCAACGGTCCCGTGCATCCCGAAAACGATCGCCGATGGCGCCCTGGTCCTACGAGCGAGCGCGGCTCGGGCGCGGCCCGGTCGAGGCGCGGATGACCAGCTCGACCGGAAGCCGGTGTGTAGTTCCCGGGACGCCGTCGATCGCACCCGCGTCCGCCTCGCGGCCCTCATCGATGCGCCGGAAGAGACTGGTCACCGCCCAGCGCGCCATGGCCCCCGTCGCCTGCCGGATGGTGGTCAGGGCGGGGTCGAAGTAGGGTGCGATCTCGATGTCATCGAAACCCACGACGCTGACGTCTCCCGGCACGTCCAGACCCATGGCGCGCAGACCTCGGATGGCACCCAGCGCGATGAGGTCGTTGAAGCACAGCAGCGCCGTGGTAGCCGCGTCATCGCGAAGTGCTTCGGTGGCTGCGCGTTCCCCGCCATGGACGCCATCGCCACTGCGGACGAGGCGCAGTGTCTCGGCCGGCAGACCCAGGTCGGCCAGTCGGGCTATCGCCCCCGCCAGTCGGTCGCGGGCGGCGCCATCTTCCGGTCTCCCCGACGCGAGGTAGGCCATGCGTCGATGTCCCAGCGCTACCAGGTGGTCGATGACGAGACGGCCACCGGCGGCGTTGTCGGAGAGGACTGCCGGCACCGCCGCGACGGTCGAGGGGCTGTTGATGATGACGACGGGGCAGGGCACTTCCCGAATCCGGTCACTGTGCCGGACGGTCAGCTCGGAACTGGCGATGATGAGCCCATCGACCTCCCGTTCTCCGAGCAAGTCGAGCGACTGGATCTCTCGCTCCGCGTCGCGCCTGCCATCGGCCAGCAGGACGGAGTAGCCGCGCTCACGAGCGGCGTCCTCGACGGCACTCACGACCTGGGGGAAGTAGGGGTTCTCGATGTCGGTGACGATCAGGCCGATGGTGCGGGTGCGACGGAGCTTGAGCGAACGCGCCACGCCCGAGGGCCGATAACGCAGTGCTCGCGCCGCTTCCTCGACCCGCTCGCGGGTCCCCGGCTGCACGTTGGCGCTGTGGCGCAAGGAGCGGCTGACGGTCGCCGTCGACACCCCGGCGCGAGCGGCGACGTCACGGATGGTGGCCTGCTTGCCGCTGGTCGGCATCGTCAGATGCGGTCCTCGTGGTGGCATCGGCCGGGTCGTTGCCCTGTAAACGTTTACGCCAGAGTCGTATCATTGAGCCGCTACAGCGTGCATGTCAACCACGCTGGGCGGCGCCCGTTCGCCAGTGCCATTGGTGTGCTCGGGTGACGCCATGCGCGACGTAAATGGAGTAGGTGATGCGGGTATCGGCCGGGATTTCGAAGGGACTGCTGCGCCGGGCTGGGCCGCCAGACCCGCAGACGGGCCAGGTACACGTCATCAGTCCTGATGACGCAGGTTGGAATTACGTGGGGTTCGCCGAACATCGGCTGGCTCGAGGCGGTGGCTTCATGCGGGCGGCTGGCGACCGCGAGCTCGCGGTCATCGTCCTCGAGGGCAGTGCCAGCATCGATGCCGGCGGTCAGCATTTCTCCTCAGTGGGGAGCCGGGACGGCGTGTTCGATGGGCCGGCAGCCCCGGTGCTGCTGCTCGAGTCCGGCACCGGCTTCGAACTGACGGCCGAGCGTGATGGCACCACCATCATCGTGGCCGATGCGCCCATTGCGGACACCAGGGTGACACGCCTGTTCGAGCCCGCCGAGTTGTACGTCGAAACGCGTGGCGCCGGTATCACCGAGCGTCGCATCCATCACTTGCTGCCCCCCACGACGCAGGCCGGCAGGCTCATCCTGTTCGAGGTGTTCACGCCCGGCGGCAACTGGTCCAGCTACCCGCCCCACAAGCACGATACCGAAGACCCACCCAACGAGGCATACCTGGAGGAGCTTTACTACTACCGCTTCAAGCGGCCCGAAGGCTGGGGCTTCGCGCGCGTCTACAGCGACGACCGGACGCTGGATGCGTCGTTCGCCCCAGGCGATGGAGATGTGCTCCTCATCCCGCGTGGATACCATCCCTTCGGCGCACCCGCGGGATACGATGCCTACTATCTGAACGTGATGGCCGGCCCCCATCGGGCATGGCATTTCACCCTTGACCCGGATCACGCCTGGCTGATGGACTGGGCTCCGAACCTGCCCACGTAGCACGACACGAGGAGCAACCGATGGCCGCCACCCCCACTCCGCTGCAGCGCACCGCGAGCGAGTACCCGACCGATTACTGGAATGACAGCTGCAACGAGTCCGAGCTGTCCTATGCCATCGAGAACGGCGCCGTCGGAGCGACCAGCAATCCCACCATCGTGGGCGCCGTGATGAAGCAGGAGTACGACACGTGGGCGCCGCGCGTGCGCGAGATCGTGGCGGAGAACCCGAACTGGACGGACCAGGAGGTCACCTGGCAGGTCATCGAGGAGATGGCCATCCGTGGCTGGAAGATGCTGGAGCCCATCTATCGGGCCGAACACGGCCAGAAGGGTCGGCTCTCGATCCAGATCAACCCCACCTTCAATCGCTCGGTCGATCGGATGGTCGAGCAAGCTCGGCATTTCGACACGCTCGCGCCCAATGTGCAGATCAAGTTCCCGGCGGTCGCGGCCGGCATCGAGGCCATGGAGCGGGTCACCGAGGAGGGCATCAGCGTCAACGCCACGGTGTCATTCACGGTCGCGCAGGCGCTGGCCGTGGGCGAGGCCATGGAGCGTGCGCTGGCCAAGCGCGAGGCCGCCGGCGAGGATGTCTCGTGGATGGCCCCGACATGCACGATCATGATCGGTCGCACCGATGACTGGGTGAAGAAAGCCAACGAACGCGACGGCATCACGGTCGATCCCGCGGCGCCTGACTGGGCCGGGATCGCCGTCTTCAAGCGCGCCGCCCAGATCTATCGCGAGCGCGGTTATCGAACGCGCCTGCTGGCGGCCGCGTATCGGCACCACCTGCACTGGTCGGAGCTCATCGGTGGCGATGTCTCCATGACCATCCCATTCGGCTGGCAGAAGCTCTTCAACGCCTCTGCGGTGGAGGTCAAGGACCGCTGGAACGACCCCGTGCCGGAGGCATATGTCGCCGAGATGATGGAGCGTTGTCCCGAGTTCGTGAAGGCCCATGAGCCCGACGGCCTGAGCATCGACGAGTTCGCCGACTATGGCGCCACCGCACGCACGCTGCGTGCCTTCGTGGCCTCCTACTGGGAGCTGGTGGCCATGATCGATGAGCTGATGATCCCGAACCCGGACAAGAAGTCCTAGCCCGGACGAGAACAGGGGAGGAGGCGGTATGCCGCGAACGACCGTGGCCCAGGCCATCGTGGCCTGGCTGGCGAACCAGTATGTCGAACGAGATGGCGAGCGCCATCGTTTCTTCGAAGGCGTCTTCGGCATCTTTGGCCACGGCGTCGTGGCCGGCATGGGTGAGGCACTCGAAGCGGCCCAGGACAGCGTTCGCTACTACCAGACCCGCAACGAGCAGGCCATGGTCCACACCGCCGCTGCCTTCGCCAAGCAAAGCCGGCGCCTGCGCACCTTCGCTTGTATGTCCTCGATCGGTCCTGGCGCCACCAACATGGTCACCGGTGCCGCCAATGCCACGGTCAACCGCCTGCCGGTGCTGCTGCTGCCGGGCGACCGCTTCGCCACGCGGCGTGTGCGGCCAGTGCTGCAGCAGCTGGAACGGCCTGAGGCCGGCGATCTCTCGGTCAACGATGCCTTCCGGCCGGTGTCGCGTTACTTCGACCGCATCGAGCGGCCCGAGATGCTCATCGATGCCCTGCCAGCCGCCATGCGTGTGCTGACCTCGCTATCGGAGACGGGCGCGGTGACGCTGGCGCTGCCACAGGATGTGCAGGCCGAAGCCTGGGACTGGCCGGCTGACCTGTTGGCATCCCGTACCTGGACGATCGCACGCCCACGCCCTGATGCCAGCTTGTTGGCCAGGGCCGCCGAGCGCATCGCCACTGCCGCGCGACCGATGATCGTGACCGGTGGCGGGACCATCTACAGTGGCGCGGAGGAGGCACTCGCTGCCTTCGCTACCCGCTTCGGCATCCCCGTGGTAGAGACGCAGGCAGGCAAGGGCGCGCTCCGCTGGGACCACGCATTCAACCTTGGCGCCCTGGGCTCGGCGGGTGGTCGTGCCGGCAATGCCATCGCCCGCGATGCCGATCTCGTCATCGCTGTCGGCACCCGGCTCTCCGACTTCCCGACCATGAGCTGGAGCTCGTGGCAGGATCCCAACGTCAGCTTCGTCGCCATCAATGCGGCTGAGATGGACGCCGCCAAGGCGGCCGCCATCCCGCTGGCCGGCGATGCTCGGGTCACGCTCGAGGAGTTGTCTGCCGCCCTCGACGCTCGTGCCTATGCCGGTCCCGACGCGGATCGGCTCGAGCGTATCGAACGCTTGCGCACCGATTGGAACGAGGAGGTCGATCGGGTCCTGCACCTCGCTTCGGCCAGCGATGTCTCGCAGCCCGAGGTCATCCGGCTCGTCAACGAGGCGGCCGGCGAGGATGGCGTCGTGGTCGCGGCCGCCGGGGGACTGCCGGGTGACTTGCACAAGACCTGGCGTGCGACAGGGCCGCACAGCTACCACATGGAGTATGGCTACTCGACCATGGGCTACGAGGTGGCCGGTGGCTTGGGTGTGGCCATGGCCGAACCCGACCGCGACGTCTACGTGATGGTCGGCGACGGTTCGTACCTGATGCTGGCTAACGAGATCGCCACCGCCTACCAGGAAGGCATCTCCATGACCGTGGTCATCCTCGACAACCACGGCTTCCGCTGCATCCGCAACCTCTCGGGTGAATGTGGCGGGGACAATGCCTTCAACGATTTCCGCGTGCGTGACCAAGCCAGCGGCACCTTCACTGGTGAAGTGCTGCCCATCGATCTCGCCGCCAACGCCGCCAGCCTCGGCGCCCAGGTGCTCGTGGCCAACACGCCTGCCGAGCTCAGGAGCGCCCTGGCCCGAGCCAGGGGCATGAGGGGTGGACCTGTGGCAATCGTGGTCGAGGTCAACCCGGAACCGGCGGTGCCCGACTACGACAGCTGGTGGGACGTGCCGGTGGCGGAGGTCTCCAGCTCGGCACGGGTGCGCGCCGCGCGCGAGGCATACCAGAAGAACCTGGCCAAGGAACGCTCGTTCGTCTAGATGAGGGGAAGCAGATGAGCTTGAACGATCAGGGCGGCCGCATCAAGGTCGCGGCCGCTCCCGTGTCCTGGGGGGTCTTCGAGAAGACCGAAGGCGACCCCCTGCAGCTAGGCCCCGAGGAGATGCTCGACCAGATGGCCGCAGCCGGCTACGCCGGGACCGAGCTGGGACCGCCTGGTTTCTTCGGCGAGGCGACGGTGATGCAGCAACGCCTGGCGTCGCGAGGGCTCTCGCTGGTCGGCGCCTTCCTGCCCCTGCGCTTCAGCCGGGCCGAACACATCGAGGAGGACCTGGCCTGGATGGAGGGGGCCCTCGACCTGCTGGCTGCGGGTCGGCCCGACGAGGTCATGCCCAAGGCCGTCCTGGCCGATGCCTCGCTGGAGCCCGAGCGCATGCGCTGGGCCGGCCAGATCGACAGCCATCCGGAAGCCGCGTTGCCCGATGCGCGGTTCGGCGTCCTCATCGACAACCTGCACCGTGCCGGGGAGACTTGCCGCGAACGCGGCTTCGATCCGGTCCTGCATTTCCACGCCGGCAGCTACTGCGAGAGCGGTGGCGAGATCCACCGCGTCTTCGATGCCCTCGACACGGACCTGGTGGGCATGTGCCTGGACACCGGGCACGCCCTCTTCGGTGGCGCCGATCCGCTGGAGCTGCTAGACGCATACCGTGACTGCGTCCGGCTGGTCCACATCAAGGACTGTGACCGCGGTGTGCTGAGCGAGGTGTGCGAATCGGGTGGCGGACTGATGGAAGCCTGGGAGCGTGGCGTCTTCTGCGAGCTGGGCCACGGCACGGCCGGCCTCGACGCGTTCCTGGAGGCGCTCAAGACTGGCGGGTACGAGGGTTGGGTAACGGTCGAGCAGGACCGTTTCCTGAAGCCGTCGGATACCCCCGAGGCACTCCTGGCGCTGCATACGCGCAACCGGGAGTGGCTGGCCGCTCGAGGCTTCCAAAGCTGAGCTTCCCGCGTTTCGAGACGACACGACCGGCCTGGCCGGTCGAGCGCCGCGATCCGCAGGCCCTTCCCGTTCTACGGGATGGAATGGCGATCCTTCCCGGGAGGCGGGACGTGCGTGCATGAATGGCAGTGTCACGGTCACGTTGTCCCGTCATTCGGGAACGTTCTCCTGCATGGCGGCGATGTCCGGGCACGAGAACGGTAACGGGCACGCGAACGGCCCCAGGTTCAGTCCCGAGGGCCATTCGCGCCTGCTTGTGTTGGGTCTAACCGCCGAGTGTGCCGAGGTACTCGGCGGCGACATCCTCGATGGACTCCTGGTCCACGGCCACACGCACGCCAAGGTCGGTCAGGATCGGCGTCGTCATGGCTGCGGAGACCGGATCAAGGATGGCGCCCAGCGTCTCGGCGCCGCCGTCGACCTGGGCGAGGAAGTCGTTGCGCACGACGGGCGCCAGATTATCGGCGGGCTGCGTGTCGAGGTCGTCCTCAAGCACCACCCAGCCGTTCTGGGCGATGACCGGCTGGGTCGAACACAGCCACGCCACGTCGATGGCCTGGCCCTCGAGCGCCCCGGCCATCTCGGCGCCACAGGGCGGCAACAGCTCCAGCTGTGCTGGCGGCCAAGCGATGCCATAGCCGTCCTCGAGCGCACCGCGGCAAAGTGGGTTGACCTCACACTCGGGAGGCAGGCCGAAGGTCAGTTGGTCGGCGACCGCGGCCAGGTCGCTGATGGTCGCGAGACCCAGCTCCTGCGCCGTCTCCGGACGTACCACGACCGCGTTGGTGTCCTCGCCGGCCGTGATGCCAAGAACAGTGGCGTCCACCCCGGCGATGGCGAGTGCCATCTGCAGGTTGGCGCGATTCGTCTCACCGTCGCCGGTCACGGCCAAGGCGGCCAGATCGGGGTTCTCCGAACCCACCGTGTAGAAGCCCAGGCCGGACCCGACATACTCGGGGACAAGGTCGACCTTGTTCGCGTCGAAGGCATCGACGCGTGCCTCGCGCGTTCCGATCGCCAGCTGACGAACGACGCCGAAGCCGGCGGCCTCAAGGGCCTGGCCGTAGATCTCCGCCATCAGTTGCGACTCATAGAACGCATCCGAGCCGATGCGCACGGTGGGCTGATCTTGTGCCGAGACGATGGCGCCCCCTCCCGCCGTCCCGACGATCGCCATCGACGCCAGGATCGACGCCCCGAGGGCGAGTCTGCGGTGGTTCCGCATGGGTACCTCCCTTGTGGCTAGCTGACCGGACGCTCCTTCGGCGACTGCGGTCAACCTAACCCTAGCCCACGTGGTGCACATGTGGCAGGCAAACGCTGGGTATGGACGGTTGCAGGTGCCTCTCAACCCGCGGCGTTTTCGGCTCCCGTTGCTCCCGTGGCTCCCACGGTGGCTACCCGGACACCTCGCGGGGTCAGGCGTCGCTGTGCCCAAGTCAGTGTCAGGTCCGTCCCCAGCGCTAGCACGGCCACGAGCAGCACGCCCCCGTAGAGCATGCCTTCGTCGCGACGCGCGATGCCATCGATGATGTAGCGACCCAGCCCGCCGCCAGCGAGGAAGGCACCGATGGTGGCGGTGGCGATGACCTGTAGCAGGGCGATACGAAAGCCGCCGATGAGGACCGGCAGGGCCAGTGGCAGCTCGACGCCGGTCAGGATCTGGGGCTCGGTCATACCCATCCCGCGGGACGACTCGGTGAGATCGCGATCGACCTGCTGGATGCCGGCATATGCGGCCACCAGGATGGGCGGGATGGAAAGCAACACCATGGCCAGGAAGATGGGGAGGAAGCGCAACCCCAGGCGTGGGTCGTAGCCCAGCACCGGCGCCAGCCCCAGCATGACCGGCAGGAGCATCACCATCACCGCGTACGAGGGCACGGCTCGTCCGATGTTGGCGATATTGATGCCCAGCAGCTGCAGTCGTCCAGTGTGGCCGATGTAGAAGCCCAGCGGCAGCGCGATGGCTGATGCGGTAAGCACGGCCAGCAACGCCATGAATACGTGCTCCCAGAGTCGATTGGGGATGCCCGTCTCGTTCTGCCAGTTGGCCGCGTCGGCCAGAAAGGTCAGCAACTGCTCCACCTAGCGCTCCTCGGTCCGAGCCCGGGTCCAAGGCGTCAGCAGTCGCTGCAGACCCACCAGCAGGCCGTCTACGACGAAGGCGAGGACCACTGAGCCCACGGCACCCAGGTAGATCTTGGTGTCGAAGTCAGTCTGGAGTCCCTCGGTGATGAATTGGCCAAGTCCCCCGAAGCGGTTGCCACCGATGATGGCGGCCACCGTCACCAGGCCGATGGTGGTCACCGCTGCCACGCGCACGCCGGCCATGATGAGTGGCACGGCCAGGGGCACTTGGACGCGCAGCAGGCGCGAGGTGCTTGTGTATCCCATGGCGTCCGCCGCCTCGTTGATCTCCGGAGGCACCGATCGCAATCCAGCCACCGTGTTCACATAGAGGATCAGCAGTGTGTACGCCGCGAGCGGGATGATGGCGGTCATCAGCGACAGCCCGGTGATCGGGATCAGCACCGCGAATGCCGCCAGGCTGGGGATGGTATACAGCAGGCCCGTGATGGCGGTGACCGGACCGACCGTGCCGGGCCGTCGCAGCGCCACTACCGCCAGTGCGAAGGCGATGATGAAGCCCGCCAGCATGGGGATCAGCAACAGTTGGAGGTGCTGCCAGGTCTTCTCGGCGACATCGTCGAGGTGGTCCCCGATCCAGTCCCAGCGGATGTCGATCACGGTCCGCCCGTGGGGACCTCGTCAGGCGCGTCGCTCTGGGTGACGACGGCCTCGGCGACAGCTTCGGCGATATCATCGGGAACCTGGCGCGAACGGTCGTCCTGCATCCACTGCATCACCGCCCCCAGCGTCAGCAGCCCCAGCACGCGCCCATTGCGGTCGACCACGATGCCGCTGCCGACTTCCTCGTCGAGCAGGCGCGACGTCGCATCCTTGAGAGTGTCTCGCCGGTCGAGGAGTGGCGACATGGGGTTGGCATCGGCTTCGCTCACGCGTCCGGTCATGGGCATGTCACCACGGTCAAGCCAGCCCAGCGGGCGCTGCCCATCATCGACGAGCAGGACGTGCACGACGTCAGCCGCCTCGGTCCGCTGCCGAAGGGTCGTGTAGTCGTCGCCGACACGCGCCATCGTCGCGGGTTCGAGGGCGACGTCGTCGACGCGGTAGAGCGACAGGCGCTTCAGCCCACGATCCGAGCCCACGAACCGGGCCACGTACTCGGTGGCCGGTTCGGCCAGCAGCTCCGCAGGTGCGCCGACCTGGGCGATGCGGCCGCCCTGCTGCATCACCACCACCAGGTCGCCCATCTTGATGGCCTCGTCGATGTCGTGGGTGACGAAGATGATGGTCTTGGCCAGATCCTCCTGGAGGCGCAACAGCTCATTCTGCAAGCGCTCGCGAACGATGGGATCCACGGCACCAAAGGGCTCATCCATGAGCATCACCGGCGGGTCCGCCGCCAGCGCACGAGCTACGCCGACTCGCTGCCGCTCACCACCCGACAGCTGGCTCGGATAGCGGTTCCCATATGTGTCAGGCGGCAAGCCTACCAGCGCCAGCAGCTCGTCGGATCGTGCTTGCTGGCGTGCTCGATCCCAACCCAGGAGTCGCGGCACGGTGGCCACATTCTGCGCGATGGTCTGGTGCGGGAAGAGGCCCACCTGCTGGATGACGTAGCCGATGCCACGGCGCAGATGGGTGACATCGGTCTCCGCGATATCGACTCCGTCGATGAGGATGCGACCGCCCGTCGGCTCGATCAGACGGTTGACCATCTTGAGCGTGGTCGTCTTGCCGCAGCCCGATGGCCCCACCAGCACGCAGATACGCCCAGCCGGGACCGTCAGCGAGAGGTCCTCGACTGCGCCGCCAGCTCCGCGCTTCCTGGCGGCGGCGTCGTAGTGCTTGCTCACATGGTCGAACTCGATCGTCGCGCCAATCGACTTCGAGGCTGCGCCGCGAGCGTCCTGCATGGGCCCGGACACTACCGCATGCGGCTGCGACCCGTGCCGGCCTTGGCAGCGAGGCGTCGCTGCAGACGTGGCACCCGCCGTCCCAGATCACGCTCCACCCTGCGGTCTCGGCGACCGAACAGGCGCCCTCGTTCGGCCAGGGCTCGTGCTCGATCGGTGGCCTGTAAGGCCGCTGCGAGATCCGCGGCGTCATGTTCGCGGTGCTTGGCGACATGCAACCAGGCCCACGCGGCATGCAGACCACCCTCGAGTGCGATGGCCTGCCAGGCACCCTCGGCATCTTCACGGCGGCCCATCCGGGTAAGCGTGCGGGCACGATCGATGGCGATGTGCTCGTAGCGCTGCATCTGCCACGCGTCAGTGAGTCGCTCCAGCGCCGCGTCGAAGCAAGCCAGGGCCTCCTGGTGCCGGCGCTTGCGCGCATACGCGCGCCCCAGTCCGCCCAAGTCTCCTGGGTGCACCACGTCCGACGCCCAGCCCTGCTGCGCGACCGGCCCCAGCTCCCGGGCCAGCACGCATAGCAGCAGGGCCATCGACACCACGTCCTGGCGGTTGTGCTCCAACACCGCACGCAGGGGTGCCGCGTGACCCGAACGCAGATAGTCCAGGTAGCGACCGGGCACCATCGATCCGGGCAGGTCATGTGGCCGAGTGACGCCGCATATGCCGGCCTCCACGCTGGCCAGACGGGCATCCGGTAATCGATGCTTCCACAGAGTTCGCGCCAGTGGCAGCAGGTCCAGATGCCCGGCGAACGTCGGTGGTCGACGACCGTGGAGACGGTAGCGTGTCACCAGCAGCGGCCAGTCGAAGGAGCGTCCGTTGTAGGAGACCAGGCAGGCATCCGGCAGAATGAGCGCTTGTAGAGCGTCAAGATAGCCTGACTCGTCCGACTGATCGGGCAGCAGCAGTTGGCGGGTGACGAAGTCGCTGCCTTCCCAGGTACCGAGTCCGACCAGGAATGGCAGCGTTCCGGTGCCACTGCCCAGGCCGGTCGTCTCCGTATCGATGAAGACGAAGGGGCCCGCAGGATCCACCGCCTCAGGCAGCCAGGCCAGACCAGACAGCTCTTGCTCCATGCGCTCCCGCCACTCCACGACCACGATGGGCTGCTCCGGCGTGTGCTGCACGATGCCGCCAACAGCTGCCGCCAGTGCCGCTGCCCGATCATCCCTGGGCGGCCCGATGGCAGGCCGGCGGATATCCTCGGCCTCTCGAACGCGCGCATCACGCAGACGTTCCAGACGCGAACGTCGCAGCTGCCCCACCCCGATGCCGTTCATCGACATCAGCGTCGGGGCGGGGCGTGCCAGCTCTGATGTCACGCGGCTACTTCCACGTCAGGCCCGGATCGGGTCGCCTCCGCCGGGCCGCAGAGCAGGCGCAGCAGGCGAGTCGCCAGGGCTCGACCATCCAGGCGGCTCTCCCCGCGCGGGCCCACGCAGGCTGGACAACCGATCTGGCAGTCGCAATCGGCGACGAGGTCGAGCGCACCACGAACGAGCTCGTCGGTCCGATCGAAGAGACGGACCGACATCCCGACACCCCCGGGTGCCGCCTCCCACAGGTAGATGACGGGCTGTTGCGCGTGGGGTGACTGCACCTGCGCCACCATGCCCAGGTCGTGCGGATCGGCCATCAGCAGCACGCTGGCCACCGTCTGCAGCGCTCGGCCAGCACCGACCAGTGCAGCATCAAGCTCATCACGGCGCCAGTCGCCCACCGCTTCCCGATCGAGCGCCACCCACCAGGCAGTGGTGTGCAGCTCCATCTCAGGCAGGTGGATCTTTCCCCAGCCGACGTTCTCATGCGTATCGAGCTTGAGCTTCTTGAAGATGGTGGCGATGCTGCTGATCATGACCTCGCCGTGCTGGCGGCTGCCAGCAGGTCGGTGGGCCTGGGCGAAGACATCCAACGGCTTGAGCGTCACCGCCAGCTCAGCCTGGGTGTAGTAGTCGGTATCCACGGGCCGGACGAGGGCCTTGCGCTCCTCCCAGTCGAGCGCGTCGACGTGGTACTGCTGCGAGTCGTGCAGATAGATGGCCTTCTCATGCACCAGCACGCGCGCCGCGAAGAGGTCGACCTCACCCAGGACCCGCGGCCGCTCGGGACCGGTGTCGATGATGAGCACGTTCTCTGGTGCACCCAGTCGCAGGTTGATCTCCGAGGCGGGAAAGTTCTCGCTGGACCAATACCAGCGCCCGTCCCCGGCCTGGCGCACGTGGCCCTCCTCAGCCAGGAACGCCAGCAGGTCATCGGCGGGCGCCGTGCCAAAGTGCTCACCGGGGGCGAACGGCAGCTCGAACGCCGCGGCGCGCAGATGCGCCAGCAGGACGTGCACGTTCTCCGGGTCCAGGCGTGCTTCCTCCGGCGATGCCCCAAACAGGTACTGCGGGTGCGTGGCCACGTAGCGGTCGAGGGCGCCGGCGCCGGCCACGAGGATGGAGACGCTGGCTTCACCACGCCGACCCGAGCGACCCATCTGCTGCCAGGTCGCAGCGATGGTGCCCGGATAGCCCGCCAGGATGGAGACATCCAGGGCGCCGATGTCGATACCCAGCTCAAGCGCGTTGGTGGCCACCACGCCGAGCACCGCTCCACTGCGTAGGCCGGCTTCGATCGCTCGACGCTCGCTGGGCAGATAGCCGCCCCGATAGCCGCGGATGCGATCGATCGGCCCGCGGCCCTCGCGCATGGCTTCACGCAGAGCCGCGAGCATCAGCTCCACCGCCACCCTGGCGCGGCCGAAGACGATGGTCTGGCGACCGGCCCGCAGGAACGAGAGCGCGGCTCGATAGGAGAGCCAGTGCGGACCGGGCCGGACGCCGCTGCGCGGGTCGAGCGGGGGAGGGTCCAGGATGACGACGTGTCGCTCACCCTGTGGTGCTCCGCTCTTGTCGATGACGCGGAAGTGGCGACCGGTCAGGGTCTCTGCCAGCTCGGCCGGATTGCCCACCGTGGCGGACGAGCAGATGATGCGGGGGTGTGACCCATAGTGGGCACAGATCCGCAGCAGGCGACGCAGCACGTTGGCCACGTGGCTCCCGAAGATGCCGCGATAGGTGTGCGCCTCATCGATGACGATGAAGCGCAATTGCTCGAAGAGCTGGAACCACTTGGTATGGTGCGGCAGCATGGCGGTGCTGAGCATGTCCGGGTTGGTCACCACGACCTGGCCAGCCTCACGCACGACCGCCCGGATCGGTGCCGGGGTGTCGCCGTCATAGACCGCCGCCGACAGGTCCATCCCGGCCAGCTCGGCGAGGCTGCGGAACTCCGCCAGCTGATCCTGGCTGAGGGCCTTGGTGGGGAACAGGTAGAGCGCGCGAGCGGAGGGGTCGGCGCTGATCGCCTGCAGCACGGGTAGGTTGTAGCAGAGCGACTTGCCCGAGGCGGTAGGCGTGACGATGACGATGTCCTGCCCGGCATGCAGCGCGTCCAGGGCCTCTCGCTGGTGTCTGTACAACGCGCTGATGCCACGTTGCTCGATGGCCTGGACCAGGCGAGGGTCGAGCCACGCAGGGAGGGGCGCATAGGTGGCGTCCTGCGCCGGGACGACATGCCTGACTGCTACCGCCTCTGCCACACCCGGCTCCGCCAGGAACCGCTCCAATGCCTCCAGCGCCGGCAGTGGTTGATGGAGTCTCATCACGTCGACCTCGTACGAAAACGACCATCTGTTCGATTTCCGGCTCGCAGCATAGCAGGGTGGGCGCCTGTTTGACAGCGGACGTGGCATCTCACTACGCTCAGCATCGATGACATCGCAGCAACGTGGAACGTTCGCCGGCCGACGAGCCGCAGCCGTCGTCTTCGGCCTGTTCGTGGTCGCCGGCCTGGTCCTGGTCTTTGGCGGCACGCTCGCTCGCTCCACCGACATCGAGGCCGTGGCTGAACAGAAGCGGGCGGAGATCGCCGTGCTCCAGGCCCGCGTGGCGGCCGGTGAGGCTGAGATCGGGTTCTATGACACCGATGCCTTCATCCGCTGGCAGGCACGCGTTCACGGCCTGGGTGAGAGCGGCGAGAGGCTGATCGAGCGTCCGGCCAACGCAGCCTCGCCGGAGCCCATCGTGCCACTCGGCGCCAGCGGCACCGATAGCGGCGCGCGGGCGCCCTTCGACGCCTGGCTGGAGCTGCTCTTCGGCGGTTAGTGGCCGGTCGTCTCTTGCGCCGCGCTGGAAACGTCGCGCCGGGCCCGGAGGTCGAAGTAGAGCACCGCGGTAAGCACCGGCACGATGGCGGCCACCAGCACGGTCCCAAGCGTCAGCGTGACCCCCTTTGCGACCAGGTCGTCCAACCCCAGCGCCGGTGCCAGCAGGCCAAGGATGAGCAGCCCCAGCACCTGTGAGATGGCCGATGCCAGCAGCGCGGTGGCCAAGGTGGCGAAGGTGATGATGAAGAAGATGCGCCAGACGTGGTCGGCGCTGAGATACCAGGCTCTGGAGAAAGCAGCCCGAGGACCCAGCCGCTCGTTCACGATGGCCGGGAACGCGGGCGCCCAGCGCATCGTCAGGTACAGCACGCCGATCACCAGCGATACCCCGATCAGGAGCGCCACGAAGGCGCCCGGTCCGCTGCCGTTGCCCCCGCCCGACGGCAAGGCCGTCAGCACCAGCAGGATCGCGCCCACGGCCGCCGCTGTCATGACCACGATGATGGCGCTCGTGGCCAGGATGAAGCCGATGGCGCTGGGAGCTCGTT
Source organism: uncultured Chloroflexia bacterium (assembly GCA_963814315.1). Taxonomy (GTDB): domain Bacteria; phylum Chloroflexota; class Limnocylindria; order Limnocylindrales; family CSP1-4; genus JAFMJV01. Next base: position 719,320 of record CAWFCG010000003.1, on the reverse strand, counting down.
CGAGGCAGATGCGCAGCAGCTCACCCAGTTCGATGCGGCGAGCGTGGTAGTCGGCGGCTACCACGGCGCTGAAGCCGAGCGCGCCGATGCTGGCCAGGGCGCCAGCCACGATGGTGGCCAGGCCGTAGGCGCCCAGCGCGCCAGTCAAACGCTCCAGTTGCTCGTTGCTGATGGTGACGCTGGACTCGATGACTCCGCCGTCCAGGCCTGGAAAGAGATCCAGCGTGACGTCGGTCACGCGCATCCCGGTCACCGCCGTGAGCAAGGCCCCAGGACCCGCGAACAGCAACGACAACGCGAGCAACGACCCCCAGTGGCGCCGCAGGATGCGCACACCGACCTCAAAGATGGTTCCCAGACGCATGGGCTGCTGGCCCGGCGCGGACGTCTCCGGAGGTGGTCTCAAGGCCGGTTCGGGAGCACCGTTGGTGGTCAGGCCGTCACTCCGACCTGCTGCTCTCGCCAAGGAGGCGCTGCTGCCAGGACTCAGGCAGATGGATGAGCGCCTGGTAGGCCCCGACGAGGACGATCGCCAACATGGCAAAGACGATCGTCAGCGCTCGGGCCGTGCCGTCGCGCACAGGCTGTCCGACCGGTCGATCGACCGGGAACAGGTCATCAACCACTTCGACGAGAACGAGGATCATGTTTGGCGGACTCATGGGCATGAGTGTGCCACGGCGCGCCGTGGCGGGTGCGCTTCACGACCACAAGAGGGAACCCTCGACACGTCCCGGCAAGGGAAGTCCGAGGGTAGGGGTGGCGATTGTGGTGGCTGGGGGCAGATTCGAACTGCCGACCTAACGATTATGAGCCGTTTGCTCTGCCGCTGAGCTACCCAGCCATGTGCGGCTCGGCCGACATAGTAGCCGATACAGGAGCGTTGAGACGTCCCGGTCGTCGCTCCGCGGCAGCCCTTGTCATCGAATGGAGAAGAGCCATCGCGCCGTCGGCCCTATAATCGTCGTTCCCGACCGGGTGATCCGGCCACTCCACTCAGAGGCAGGTCTTTCTTTGAACAGTCGTTTCATGCGCAACGGGCTCGTCACCCTCGTCCTCGTCGTCGGTACGGCTGCGCTGCTCTATCTCTTCCTCTTCAATGACACCGAGCCGGAATCGATCCCCTACAGCGGCTCCTCGGAGGCCTTCCTGGATCGCGTCGAGCGAGGTGAGGTGAAGTCCGTGCTGACGCGCGGTGAAGCGCTGGAGATCACGCTCAACGAGACTGACGAGAACGGCCAGAACAAGATCGTCGAATCCTGGATCCCGGCCCAGATCACCACCCCGGTGCAAGCGGATATCGACGCGGCCTGCGACGCCGGCGCCAGCTGCGAGCGGGTGGTGTTCGGAGGTGAGAAGGCAGAAGATGGCAACGCCTTCCTGGGCCTGCTGATCTCGATGCTGTTCCCCATCCTGCTCATCGGCGTGTTCCTCTGGTTCATGTTCCGCCAAGCGCAGGGCAGCAACAACCAGGCCATGAGCTTCGGGCGCAGTCGTGCGCGCATGTTCGTGGGCAGCAAGACGGTGGTGACCTTCAGCGACGTGGCCGGTGTGGACGAAGCCAAGTCGGAGCTTCAGGAAGTCGTCGAGTTCCTCAAGTACCCGGAGAAATTCAACTCACTGGGTGCGCGCATCCCGCGCGGTGTGCTGCTGGTCGGCCCGCCCGGCACCGGCAAGACGCTGCTGGCACGTGCTGTGGCCGGTGAGGCCGGGGTGCCTTTCTTCAGCATCTCCGGCTCCGAGTTCGTGGAGATGTTCGTGGGCGTTGGCGCCAGCCGTGTGCGTGACCTCTTCGACCAGGCCAAGCGCAACAGCCCCTGCATCGTCTTCGTCGACGAGATCGACGCCGTCGGCCGCCAGCGCGGCGCCGGCTTGGGCGGCTCACACGACGAGCGGGAGCAGACGCTCAACCAGATCCTCGTGGAGATGGACGGCTTCGATACCAACACCAACGTCATCGTGGTGGCCGCGACCAACCGGCCCGACGTGCTCGACCCGGCGCTGCTGCGCCCGGGCCGCTTCGACCGCCAGGTCATCCTCGACCGCCCTGACATGAAAGGCCGGCTGGAGATCCTCCAGGTCCACGTCAAGGGCAAGCCGCTGGACAAGGAGATCGACCTGCCCAGCGTGGCCAAGCAGTCGCCGGGCTTCTCGGGTGCCGACCTGGCCAACCTCGTCAACGAGGCCGCCATCCTCGCTGCACGTCGCAACCGCAAGACCATCTCCACGCCGGAGTTCACTGAGGCCCTTGAGCGCGTCGTAGCTGGCCCCGAACGCAAGAGCCGCATCATCAGCGACGAAGAGAAGGCCATCATCGCCTACCACGAAGGTGGTCATGCCATGGTGCAGCGCGTGCTGCCCAAGTGCGACCCGGTGATGAAGGTCAGCATCATCAGTCGCGGCATGGCGCTGGGCTACACCATGGGCCTGCCCATGGAGGACCGCTACCTGCAATCCAAGTCGGAATTCGAGGATAAGATCGCCGGTATGCTCGGCGGCACGGTCGCCGAGCGGCTGATGTTCGGTGACATCACCACCGGTGCCTCCAATGACATCGAGAAGGCCACCACGCTGGCGCGCCGCATGGTCACTGAGTTCGGCATGAGCGAGAAGCTCGGGCCGATGTCGTGGGGCAAGCATGAGGAGATGGTCTTCCTGGGTCGGACGATGGGGGAGCAGCGCAACTACTCCGATGACGTCGCCACCATGATCGACCAGGAAGTTCGGGCCATCATCGACCGCGGCTACGAACGCGCCACCGTGGTGCTCACGGAGCACAAGGATCGCCTGACCGAGCTGGCCGAGGCGCTGGTGTCGAAGGAGACCATCGACGCCAGCGAGTTCGAAGCCATGTTCGCCGACCTGCCCGACCCCCGCAAGGAGCCGGGTGGCTCGCCGACACCGAAGCTGGCCAGACCACTGGTCGGCTTGAGCAAGCCCAAGGAGGAGCCGCCCACCCCGGCCGGAGCCCCTGAGCCGACACCGCAACCCGCCTGAGCACGTCAGTGAGCGCGTCTATCGAAGCCGTCGATGACTTCCTTCGACGTACTGCCGGGGAGCGGCTGGCAGAGTTCCAGGAGTTCTTGCGCATTCCCAGCATCGCAGGCCTGTCGGAACACGCGCCCGACGTTCGTGACGGCGCTGAGTGGATCGCTGCGCGGATGCGCGAGATAGGCCTGGAGCATGTCGACGTCTCGGAGACCGATGGCCAACCCGTGGTCTACGCCGACTGGCTCCACGCCGAAGGAGCGCCGACCGTCGTGGTGTATGCGCACTACGACGTGCAGCCGGTCGATCCACTCGACCTGTGGTTGCGGCCACCGTTCGAGCCACGCGTGGAGGATGGTCGTATCTACGCTCGCGGCGCCGCCGACGACAAGGGCCAGGTCCACCTGCACCTGTGGGCCGCCAAGGCCTGGCTGGAGACCCACGGTCGTCTCCCCATCAACCTGCGCTACGTCATCGAAGGCGAGGAGGAGGTTGGCTCGCCCAACTTCGAAACCTGGCTTCAGGTCAACCGTGAGCGACTCGCGGCTGACATCGTGGTCGTCACCGACACCGGCTTCTACGAGGGCAACCACCCGGCGCTGACGGTGTCACTGCGCGGCAACATGTATCTCCAGGTCGACGTGGAGGGTCCTCGACAGGACCTCCACTCGGGCGCCTTCGGCGGCATGGTGCAGAACCCCGCCAATGCCCTGGCTCGCATCCTGGCCAGCCTGCGTGACGGCCGGGGCCACATCACCGTGCCCGGCTTCTACGACGAAGCGCCGCTGCTGTCCGATGCCGAGCGAGATGAGTTCGCCCGACTGCCCTTCGACGAGTCGGTCTTTGCGGAGGGTATCGGAGTGCCCGAGCTCTTCGGTGAGACCGGCTACAGCCCGCTCGAGCGCAAGGGTATGCGACCGACGCTGGATATCTGCGGTATGTGGGCCGGATTCATCGGGGAGGGGAGCAAGACCATCATCCCTGCCCACGCCCATGCCAAGGTGTCCTGTCGACTGGCGCCGGGCATGGACCCCAACACGACCTTCCGGCGCGTTCACGACGCCATCATGGCCGTCGACGTGCCCGGCGTGCGCGTGGATGTCACCAGGCTCGACGAGATGTGGCCGTTCGTGGTCAGTCCGGAGCATCCCGCAGCGGCGACGGCTGCGGCCTGCCTGCGCGAGGTCTTCGGTGAGGAACCCTTCTTCATCCACGAAGGCGGCTCCATCGGTGCCGTTGCCAGTTTCGACCGCGTCCTGGGCCTCCCCGTCGTGCTGCTCGGCTTCACCAATCCTGACGATCAGGCCCATTCACCCAATGAATTGCTGGTGCTGGCGAACTATGAAGGCGGCACACGCACGCTGGTGCGCTACTGGGAGGCGCTGGCACGGTCGTAGCTGGCGTGTCCTTGAGCGCGGCATAGTACTCGTGGCGAGGGGGGCCTAGGAAGGATGGGCCGCCCTTGACGGGGGCGCGAGGTTGCTAGCATCCAAGTCGTGGAAGCCTGTCGCATGGAGTCAAAGAGGCCTCGGCCTCGTCTGCCGCTATGACACCCCCTGACGCCCCTGATCCTCTTCTCAGCAGCCCGGCCGAAGTTGGCCGAACTGGCCCTGACGCGCCGTCAACGCCCGTAGTGCCTCCCCGGCTTGCGGGTCCGCCTCCCAACCTGGGCCCGCGTCCCGCCCCGCCACCACCGCCACCACCGCTACCGCTGGCGCCGGTCCCGACATCGCAGCAGATCGGCCTGGACCCGCGATTGGCGCAGCCCAGGCTGGCGCCGCAGCAACCCAGCGCCATCACGCACACCGATGAGACCATCGGCGGCAAGGCCTGGAAGTACGACGCGGGCGTCGGCAACATCGAGCCCCGCAGCGCCACCCACGTCCTGAGCACGCTGGCCGGCAAGGTCGCGCAGGGCGACGTCACCCAGTACCAGCCTGTGCCGCTTGGCTTCACGCCCCTCGACAAGTCCATCGGCGGCGGCATCCGGGCCGGTGAGATGCTGCTCATCGGCGGCGCACAGGGCACCGGCAAGACGACGATGGCGCTGCAGATGGCGCGCAACATCGTGATGAGCGGTCTCGCCAGCGTGCTCTACATCTGCTTCGAGCACGATGAGGAGTACCTCCTCAACCGCCTCATCGCCCAGGAGTCGGTGCTCCCCAGCATGCCCAGCCGCAGCGGCGGCGTCAAACTCGTCGACGTGCGCCAGGAGATCCTGGGTACGTGGATGGCGACTGGTGGCCAGAACGCCGACCTCGGCTCCAACCCCCGACTGCGCCCGGCGCTGGAGCGCATCAACCGCTACGGCCCCAACCTGTACCTGCTGCGTGGCTCGCAGGCCACCAGCACCGTGGAGAACATGGCCGCGCTGGTGGAGAAGTACAAGGAGTTGGCGGGCGATCAGCGCCTGATCGTCTTCATCGACTACATGCAGAAGGTGCCAGTGCATCCGGAGCCGGCCAACGAGGTGGAGAAGATCACCACGGTGGTCCAGGGCCTCAAGGACCTGGCGCTCAACTACGAGGTTCCGCTGATCTCCATCGTGGCCGCTGACAAGGAGGGCCTGAAGGCCTCTCGTTTACGCAACCACCACTTGCGTGGCTCCTCGGCCATCAACTACGAAGCGGACATCATCGTCATCCTCAACGAGAAGTACCAGATCGTGGCCAAGGTGAACATCGAGTTCAACCCGTACCAGGCGCAGCGGTTCCGCGACTGGGTGGTTCTGACCGTGGAGAAGAACCGCGGTGGCACCAATGCCATCGACCTCGAATACCAGAAGTACTTCGAGTATTCATGCTTCGACCCCAACGGGCGCACGGTCATGGAGAAGCTCATCGAGGAGCGGCTGTACAACGACTAGGACGCACGCGTGTCGGCGTCGGCCCGGTTCGCCCCGCACCACGCCGTCCTTGTCTGACTAGACTGGTCAGGTGAACCTCCGAACGGCCCCTACGGCAGTGTTGCTCGACGTCGGCGACACCATGGCCAAGGCTGACCCATCCTGGCGCGACGTCTACGCCACCGTCTTCTCCGATCATGGCATCGAGGCGACAGCCGACGAGTTCGAGGCGGCCTTCCGCGACGCCTGGGGCGCGTGGTCGCACGAGGGCCCCTTCGAGGCGAGCGAGGAAGCTTCGTTCAGCCGCCTGATGGAGTTGGACCAACTCGTCTTCGACCGCCTTGGCTACGGCAACCTGCCGGAGTCCTTCTTCCGGGATGTCGATCGTGCGTTTCGACAGCGCTCCGCCTTCCACGTCTTTCCCGATGTCATCCCCGCGCTCGACGCCATGCAGGCAGCCGGCCTGCGGCTGGCGGTGGTCAGCAACTGGGGCTGGTATGCGCCTGAGCTGCTGCAGACGCTGGAGCTGGCGCGCCACTTCGAGGTGCTGAGCATCAGCGCCCGCGTGGGCTACCAGAAGCCCCACCGGGCCATCTTCGAGCACGCGCTCCAGTTGCTGGAGCTACCGGCGGACCAGGTCATCCACGTGGGCGACGACCCCGAAGCCGACGTCGTGGGCGCTCGAGGGGTGGGCATCGAGCCGGTGCTGATCGACCGTCGCGGACGCATCGACTCGCCCATCGGAGCTGGCACCGAACCGGGCGAGGTCGCCGTCATCACCGACTTCGGTGAGCTGCTGGACCTGCTTCGCATCGAGCGGCCGGTGGAGCTGGCGGAGGCCCCCGCCTGACGCGACCACAAGCTGAGGGGCGCTGGCGCCTGTTCATCGCGCACCCGGTGCCCGTGGCGACATGTGAGACATTGGACCGGCAACTGGCGCCCTATCGCACCGCCCTGCCTGACGTACGTTGGACCCGTCCCGAGACGTGGCATCTGACGTTGGTCTTCCTCGGCTCGGTCGAGCCCGGCCGCCTCACCGAGCTGGCGAGCATCATCGACGCGGTGGCCGCGGGAGGGACCCCGTATCGGATCCGCCTCGATGCCGGTGATGGGCGCATGGGGCACCGTGAAGGTGTCGGCTGGCTGAGGGCGAGTGAGGGTCGCGGGGAGCTTGTCGCGCTGGCAGACGCCATCGCCCGCGGTTGCCCAGCCGATCTCACGGTCGGCGTACCGGTTCGCCGCACACCCTCAGCCCACCTCACCGTCGCTCGCGGTGCGACCATGGTGGCCATCGCGGCCCTGCGTACGCAGGCTCCGGGGCCGCTCGGCGTGGCCTGGACCGTGGATCACATCGACTTGGTTCGCAGCCATCTTGAAGCGAGTGGCGCGCGCTACCAGACGCTGCATGAGGCGGCGTTGTAGGCTCCACTCTGTCAGCACCGATACCGCACTGGTTCGCGACGTATACGACCGGCACGAGGAGAAGATCCATGGCGCCACGAACGACGACATTCAGCCTGTCTGAGGATCGTATCCCTCGCGACTGGTACAACATCAACGCCGACCTGCCGGTGCCGCTGGCGCCGCCGCTCCACCCGGCCACGATGCAGCCGGTGGGTCCGGACGACCTGGCACCCATCTTCCCCATGGCGCTCATCGCCCAGGAGATGAGCACCGAGCGCTACATCGAGATCCCTGGTCCCGTCCGCGAGGCGCTGGCGCTGTGGCGTCCGTCGCCCCTGCATCGGGCCCATCGCCTTGAAGATGCGCTCGACACCCCTGCCCACATCTACTACAAGTATGAGGGTGCCAGCCCAGCCGGCAGCCACAAGCCCAACACCGCCGTCGCGCAGGCCTTCTACAACAAGGAGGCCGGCATCAAGCGCCTCACCACGGAGACCGGCGCCGGGCAGTGGGGAACGGCACTCTCGCTGGCGGGCGCGCTCTTCGGCCTGGAGGTCATGGTCTACATGGTGCGGGCCTCCTATGACGCCAAGCCCGGACGCCGAACCGTCATGCACCTGTATGGCGCCGAGGTGGTGGCGAGCCCCAGCAACCTGACCAACTACGGCCGGGCCGTGCTGAACGCGACCCCAGACACCCCCGGCTCGCTGGGCATCGCCATCAGCGAGGGCGTGGAGGACGCCGCTACGCATGATGACTCCAACTACTCCCTGGGCTCGGTCCTTAACCACGTGCTCCTGCACCAGACCGTCATCGGCCAGGAAGCCATGGAGCAGATGGCGATGGCCGGTGAGAAGCCGGACATCCTCGTCGCCTGTACCGGCGGCGGCTCGAACTTCGCCGGCCTGACCTTCCCCTTCATCGGCCAGCAGCTGCGTGGCGAAGCCCGATACAAGGTCATCGCCGCTGAGCCGGAGGCCGCCCCGAGCATGACCCGCGGCATCTACGCCTACGACTATGGCGACACCGGCAAGGTCGCGCCGATCGTCAAGATGCATACGTTGGGTCACGACTTCGTGCCAGACCCCATCCATGCCGGCGGCCTTCGCTATCACGGCATGGCACCACAGGTCAGCCTGCTGGTGGATCAGGGCCTCGTCGAGGCGCGAGCGGTCCCACAGCGCAAGACGTTCGAGGCAGGCATCCTCTTCGCCCGCACCGAAGGCATCCCGCCGGCACCGGAGACGACGCACGCCATCAGCGTCGTCATCGACGAGGCGCGCAAGGCCAAGGAGGAAGGCACCAGCCCGGTGATCCTCTTCAACATGAGCGGCCACGGCCACTTCGACCTGTCCTCATACGACCGCTACCTCGATGGTGAGCTGGAGGACTATGAGCTGCCGCAGGAGCGCATCGACCACGCTCTTGAGGCCCTGCCCAAGGTCTAGAGCGTCGTGGTCCTCAGGCTGGGCGTGCCAGGACGGGGCCGGACCGGCGGAAAGCACACATGGACCCCAAGGACAGTGAGCTGGTGCTGGGCCTTCCCCGCGCTAGCATCATCGGCCATCGGCCCTGGAAGGGCATCCGCGATGAAGGCGTGGCGGGCTACCTGGAGCTGATCGCGGCGGAAGGCACGTACCGACCCCGGGGCGAAGCCGAGCGAGATCCGAGCTGGAAGCAGATCATCCCGTACCTGCTGATGCGCGACCGCGAGCGGCTGTTCCTGATGCAGCGCACGAAAGCTGGTGCTGACGAACGCCTCCACGATCGCTACTCGCTGGGCATCGGTGGGCACCTCAACCCCGAGGATGGCGGGGTCATGGACGGGCTTCGACGAGAGTTCCACGAGGAGATGGTGGCCGACTGGGATCCCCAGCCACGCTTGCTGGGCCTGCTCAACGACGACGACGTGCTGGTCGGGCAGGTCCATCTGGGTGTGGTCTTCGAGGCTGACGCCGCCGGCCGCGCGCTAGCGGTCCGGGAGACCCACAAGCTGGTCGGCCGGTTCGTGGCGCCCGCTGCGGTGCGGCCGGTCTATGCACAGCTCGAGACCTGGAGCCAGCTTCTTTACGATCATGTGACAGCGCCGGCTGATGGGGCCGAAGGACCGGGCTGAACCGGGCCTCCCGGTGGGATAATCATGATCAAGGAGAAGCCCGTGGCACATCGTCGTCCGACATCGCTGGTCATGCTCCGAGCGATCCTGCTGTTGGTTGCGGTGTTCAGCCTGCTTGCGGCCTCGGTACGGGCGCAGGACGACGAGCGCCTGGTGTATCTGCTCCCGACCAGCGGCGTCGTCGACCAGATCATGTCCAACTACCTCCGCGAGGGCATCGCGCGCGGTGTCGCCGACGGCGCCGCGGCGGTCGTCATCGAGCTCGACACGCCGGGTGGCTCGCTGGATGCGACACGTGAGATCGTGAAGGCGGAGCTGGCCGCTGAGGTGCCGGTGATGGTTTGGGTGGGACCGTCGGGCGCGCGCGCCGCGAGTGCCGGCACCTTCCTGACCCTGGCCGCACACGTGGCTTCGATGGCACCCGCCACCAACATCGGCGCCGCCACGCCCATCTCGGGCGACGGCCAGGACATCCCCGACGACCTGGGCAAGAAGGTGCTGAACGACACCATCGCCACCATCACCTCGATCGCGGAGGAGCGCGAGCGACCAGTCGATTGGGCGGTCAGCACGGTGGTGGATGCGGCCTCCTTTACCGTCGACGAAGCCCTGGCCGCGGGCGCCATCGACTTCAAGGCGGCATCGATCCGGGATCTGCTGGCCCAGGCCGATGGCATGCACGTGAACGTGGCCGGTGAGCCGGTCGTGCTCGATACCGCGGGCGCTGCCATCGAGGAGCTGGGCATGAACCCGTTCCAGGGCTTCCTGCACCTGCTCAGCGATCCCAACATCGCCTTCATCCTCTTCACCCTGGGCTTCTACGGCCTATTCTTCGAGTTGCAGAACCCAAACTACGTGACCGGCATCCTGGGCGCTCTCGCGCTCATCCTGGCCTTCATCGGTTTCGGCAGCCTGCCCCTCAACATCGCGGGACTGCTCCTGATCGCCCTGGCCGTGATCCTCTTCGTCCTGGAATTCTCGGTCACCAGCGCCGGCCTCCTGACCGTGGGCGGGCTGGTAGCCTTCGCACTTGGCGCATCGGCGCTCTACACACAGCCGGGTGATCCGGTCGCACCGGAGGTCAGCGTGGCGCCTGAGGTCATCATCATCATGACTGCCATCACCGGCCTGATCGTGGTGGGCGCCCTGTACGCCGTGATGAAGCAGCGCCGGGCGCCGCAGCTGACGCTTGGCGCCTCACATATCGATCAGCTCGTGCCGGTCGGCACGGACGCCGCCGTCCATCGCGCCCTCGACCCGGACGGAACCATCTACGCTAGGGGCGAGGAGTGGTCCGCCCGCAGCGTCGACGGCAGCATCCTTGACCGCGGCACGGTCGCGCGGGTCGTGGGCCAGCAAGGGCTCACACTCCTCGTCGAGCGCGCCATCGTCGGAATATCGGAGCAACCAACGACAGAAAGGACGGCCTGACATGGAAGCCGGAATCCTCGGCTCTCTCATCATCGTGGTCGTGGTGGTGATCGTCATCCTCTACCTCTCGGTGCGGGTGGTGAAGCAGTACGAGCGCATGGTCGTGTTCCGACTGGGCCGGACCGATGAACACATGGTGCGCGAGCCCGGCCTGCGCTTTCTCATCCCGTTCGTCGATCGACCCATCAAGGTCGACATGCGTGAGCAGTTCGTGGAAGTGCCCAGCCAGACGAACATCACACGTGACAACGCCCCCATCGATATCGACTTTCTGATCTACTACCGCATCGTCAATGCCATGAGCAGCGTGGTCAACGTGGCCTACTTCAGTGGCGCCCTGCAAGGCATCGCCACCACCACCCTGCGCGCGGTCATCGGTGACATCCTGCTCGACGACGTCCTCTCCAAGCGCGACCAGATCAACGAGGTCTTGCGTATCAAGATGGACGAGCAGACCGAACGCTGGGGCGGCAAGGTCATGTCCGTCGAGATCCGTGAGATCACCCCGCCGCCAGACGTGCAGAGCTCCATGAACCGGATGCTTACCGCCGAGCGAACGCGGCGCGCCGTCATCACCGAATCGGAAGGTGAGCGCCAGTCCAAGATCAACGTCGCCGAGGGTGAGAAGCAGTCGGCCATCTTGCGTGCCGAGGGCGTGCGCCAGTCGTCCATCCTCGAAGCGGAAGGTTTCGGCCAGGCGCTCACGCGCATCTTCGAGGCCGCCAGCAAGATCGACGACCGCACCATGACGTTGCAGTACCTCGATGCGTTGAAGCAGCTGGGTCAGACCGATGCCACCAAGTACATCATCCCCTTGGAGTTGACCGATCTCGCGCGGCGCGTGGGCAACTTCCTTGACAGCGGTATGGAGACCGGGATGGCCCAGCGCTATAGCAGCGTGGCTGCTCCGCAGGTCACTCCCGCTCCGCAGGTCGCTCCCTCCGGGGAGGACGACACCGCGTAGGCGGTCGCCGACCGTTTGACGATGCTGCCCACCGTTCACGCGGTCCGCTATGTGGCGCCCCTGCGCGAAGGCGGCTCCCTGCCCGGCCTGATGGAGGCCGACGACGATGGCACCTACGTGGTCAAGTACCGCGGCGCCGGGCAGGGGCCCAAGGCCCTCGTGGCCGAGGTCATCGCCGGCGAGATCGGTCGGGCGCTGGGACTACCGGTGCCTGACGCGGTGCTGCTGGACCTCGACCCGGCCTTCGCGCGACTGGAGATGGACTATGAGATCCGGCACCTGCTGACGCAGAGCGTGGGCATCAACTACGCGCTCGACTTCCTGCCGGGTTCGATCACCTACGACCCGCTGGTGCCGCCGGCACCCGAAGGGTCGTTCGCGGCCGACGTGGTCTGGTTCGACGCCTTCGTCAGCAACGTCGATCGCTCCGCCCGCAACGTCAACATGCTCGAATGGCACCGGCGCATCTGGCTCATCGACCATGGCGCGGCGTTGTATTTCCACCACGACTGGGGTGACGTGGTGGCGCGGGCGGGTAGGCCATTCGGCCACGTCGCGCAGCACGTGTTGCTGCCCTTCAGCGACGACCTCGACGCGGCCGACGAGCGAGCGCACCGGCGTCTCTCGAGGGAGGTGTTCGAGGGGGTCGTGGCGGCCGTGCCGGAGTCGTGGTTGAGCGAACACTTTGGCGATGACGACCCAGCGGTCGTCCGCCAGACCTATGTCGACTACCTCAGCGCACGCCTCGATCGATCAGCCACCTTCACCGGGGAGGCCACACGTGCCCGCGCACTGCTCGTATGACTACGCGGTCGTCCGGGTCGTCCCCGACGTGGCGCGGGGCGAGTACCTCAACGCCGGCATCATCCTCTTTGCCAAGTCCCATGCAGCGCTGTTGGCGCGCATCTGGCTTGACGAGGCTCGCTTGACCGCCCTGGCGCCCGATGCCGATGTGGCCGCCATCCGCGCGCACCTGACATCCATCGAACGCATCTGTGCCGGCGGTCCCAAGGCTGGACCCCACGGTTCGTTGAGCCCGTCGGAGCGCTTCCACTGGCTGGTGTCGCCGCGCAGCACCGTCATCCAGGTCTCGCCGGTGCACTCAGGCCTGTGTGATGACCCATCGGCAGAGGCTGACCGACTATTCGGGCGCCTGGTGGCGACTCAAGATTCGAGCTCCCAAAGCCGGCGGTAGTAGCCGATGCGGACCTCATCGGGGGCGATGCCATAGGCGTCGAACAGCTCAGCCTGGTGCCCCTCGCCGAAGTTCCAGTCGAGGCTGAGCGAGGCGATGGCGAGGTCCGCCCAGCGGTCGCCCACCGCGAGGTCACCGAAGTCCACGTTGCCGGTCCATTCGCCATCATCTGAGATCAGCGTGTTGGGAGCGCAGGCGTCGCCGTGCACCAGCACCGGGCCGTCGATGGGCGGTCTCGGGCCGAGGGCCGGCGGCTGTCGTCCGACCCATCCCTCGTTCGTCCACTGGGCGGGGAACTCGTCGATGGGGATGGCGTGCATCGCCCGGAGCCCGGTCGCGATGGCACCGATGGCCTCAGGTCGGCGGACGCGCCAGACATCGCCGACCGCCGAGCTGCCGGGCAACCCTTCGGTCAGGAGCCATTGGGCGTCGCCTTCGCGGCCGAAGTCGACCACGAGGGGTGCCGGGTGCCGCGGCGAGATCCACTCGAGACGGCAACGCTCGCGTTCGAGGTCGACCCCGGCCGATGCCGGGTTCCACTTGAGAAAGCGGCGGCCGATGCGGAAGGTGAGCCCATCGAGGTCATTGCGCCAGACGAGTTCCGGTTCGGCTCCGTCTGCCAGCTCTCGTGCGATGCCCGGCACCTCCAATCGTCGGAGGGTGTGCGCCTGTGCCAGCGCGGCGAGATCGGGTTCACTCATGGACGCATCCTGGCACCGAACACGCCGTCGTACGAGAGCTCAAGACGGTGGCCGGTAGGCGATCCCATCGCGGCGTACACCCTCGCTTCCGTCAAGACGCCGAAGCCCAGGGAAGAGATGCTGCGCAGCCTTCCGTGTTGGTGGCATCACGACAGGCAAGACGCGCCCACGGATGTGGCGTCAATCGTCTCCTCGAGCGGGATGTCGAGACCGAGGTGCGTCACCAGTGCCTGCCGCACCCGCTGCTTGATGACCCGATCATCGACGCGACCGACGATCCCGCCTCCACCTCCTCCTGAAAGCTTTACGCGCTCGAGCGAGACCGTGCGGAGCTGATGGCAACGGATGATCCCGTCCTTGGTCTGGCCGGCCTGTCCAGCCGGGATCGGCACGTCACCGGGGTAGCGGATCTCGGAGCGCGACGCGGTGATGAGACCCCGCCCAGGCTGCGCAGCCTGGGCTTGGCGAGTGGAACCCGCTCGATCTTCGCTACCTACGCACCGTCGGCGAAAGCCCGCGCCAAGTGACCGCAAAGCGCCGGCGAAGCCGCTGCGGCCAGACTCGGGCACATGCTCGCGATCCTTGATACCGCCGTCGTCAGTGGCCTGCGTGGTGAGCTCGTCCGAGTGGAGGTCGACGTGGCACCAGGCCTGCCCACCTGCAACATCGTGGGGTTGCCGGACGCCGCCTTGTCGGAAGCACGTGAACGGGTCCGCAGTGCCATCCGCAATGCCGGGTTTGACTATCCGCTCAGCCGCATCACCGTGAACCTGGCGCCCGCCGACCGGCGCAAGCACGGCGCCGCCTACGACGTGGCCATCGCCATCGGCATCCTGCTCGCGAGCGGCGAGCTGCGTGTGTCGGGCGGCTCGTGGGCTCTGCTGGGTGAACTCTCGCTCGATGGCGGTGTGATGCCGGTCCCCGGTGTGCTGCCGATGGTCTCCACGCTGCGCGAAGCTGGGCACCGCCGGGTCTGTGTACCACAGGGCAACGTCGCGGAGGCCAGGCTGGTGTCGGGGATCGAGGTGGTGGGGATCGACGGGCTGGATGACGCCGCCCGTCTCATCGCCGGTCCCAGAGGTCGCAAGGCGGCAGCGGCTCGACGCCGGGTCACGATTCGCGTGGATGCCGGCGCACGCGTGCACCCGGAGCACACGGAGGCGGCGGATACCGATGCGGTCACCGAGCTGGCCGACGTACGCGGCCAGGAGCATGCGCGCTGGGCGCTGGAGGTGGCCATCGCCGGCCGGCACAACCTGCTGCTCATCGGCTCACCCGGAGCCGGCAAGACCATGCTCGCCCGAGCCACGCCGGGATTGCTGCCGCCGCTCACCGAGACAGAGGCGCGCGAGGTGGCGGTCATCCGCAGCGTCGCCGGTCTTGAAGCGTCCTCCACTGATCGTCTGGCGCGGCCCTTCCACAGCCCCCACCACACCACCTCGTACGCGGCCATGGTCGGTGGCGGGCCGCGACTCCGGCCCGGTCTCGTCACCCAGGCGCACCACGGCACGTTGTTCCTCGATGAGCTGGCAGAGTTCGACCGCGACGTGCTCGACGCACTGCGCCAGCCGCTGGAGGACGGTGCCGTGGAGATCGTACGCGCACACGGATCGGTGCGCTATCCGGCAAGACTCCAGCTCATCGCCGCCATGAATCCCTGCCGCTGTGGCTGGCATGACGACCCGGATCGGCGCTGCCGCTGCCCGCCGCGGGAGCCAGAACGCTACATGCGGCGTGTCAGCGGCCCGCTATTGGACCGCATCGACCTGCGCGTGGTGATGCCGCGGATGCTGCCCGAGCAACTGGTGGATAAGGCGCGGCCGGAACCCAGTGCGGTGGTGGCTGCACGGGTGCGGGCAGCCTGGGACCGTGCCCTCGAGCGCAACGGTGGTCGGCCCAATGCGGCGCTCACCGGACAGCGACTGATCGGTGCTTGTGCCCTCGACCAGCGGGCCAAGGACACCCTGAAGGACGTCGCGACCGGGTTGGAGCTGACGGCACGCAGCGTCCATCGCATGATGCGAGTGGCCAGGACGGTCGCCGACCTACGCGGCAGGGACGTGGTGCGGAGCGATGAGTATCCTGGCCGCGACATCCATGCGTGACCGTTCCATGGAAGCGGACCTCGCGGCGTGAGCACCTCCTTCCCAGCTTTCACCGAACGGCAAGCCTGGATCGCGCTGGCGAGTACGCCCGGTGTCGGCGACGTGACGTTCGGCCGGCTGCTCGCCGTCCACGGCAACGCCCGCGACGCTCTGGCCTCGGTCGCGAGCCTCCCGCACGGTCGCGCCGATCGCATCCTCGCGGATGGGATCCAGAGCCGGCTACGCGGTGGACTGGCCGCCGCGATCCGTGATGCGGCCGCCGACCCTGATCGCACCGAACGCCGCATGCAGACCTTGGGTGGCTGGCTGCTGACGCCACTGGACGTTGGCTATCCGGAGCGCCTCCATCACATCGAGGAGCCACCGCCAGTAGTCTACGGCCTCGGCGATGTGGCCGCCCTGGAGCGTCCGCGCATGGTGGCGGTGGTGGGCACCCGGCGACCGACCGCGGTCGCCCGCGACCTCGCGGTGCGCATCGGCGGGCGCCTCGCCGAGGCCGGGGTCGTGGTGGTCTCCGGCCTCGCCGTAGGCATCGATGGGGCGGCGCACCTGGCAACGCTCGAGGCAGGCGGTGAGACGGTGGCCGTGGTCGGTGGCGGGCTCGACCTGCCAGGCCCCGCCCCACACCGCCGCCTGGCGCGCCGCATCACCTCGAAGGGTGCGGTCATCGCTGAACTGGCGCCGCGTGTGCGTCCCACCAAGGGCACCTTCCCCCGCCGCAACCGCATCATCAGCGGACTAGCTGATGCCACCATCGTGGTCGAGGCGCCAGCTCGCAGTGGCGCCCTCATCACCGCACGGCACGCGCTCGAGCAGGGCCGGACCTTGCTGGTCGCGACCGGTCGGCCACTCGATCCACGCATCGCGGGGAACCTGGCCCTGTTGCGTGAATCGCCGGCACGCCCATTGATCGGGCTCGATGAGATGATCGCCGACCTCGACCTCGTCGGCACGGGCACGCGGGATAGGGGGTCGCCGGACCCCACGGCCGCTCAGGCTCTGGGTGCGGCCGCTCGGACCCTCACGGCGGAGGCAGCCATCGCGCTGCTCGACTCCACGCAACGAGCTGTCGCCACATATCTCGCGGGCGGCCCGCAGTCGATCGATGGCCTCTGCCGTGCCACTGGTCTGGACGTCGGCGTCGTGGCAGCCAGCTTGACGATGTTGCAGTTGCGAGGCTGGGCGAGGGTCCTCGGCGCCACCCACCTTCCGGCCGGACCCCTGCTGGTGATGGACAAGGGAGGCCACCCGTGAGAGAGTCCCCGACGCCCCCCACCGGCGTTTGCCGTCTCTTGCAGCGTAGGATGGAGTCATGATCAGGAACGTCATCTTGCATCTCGTGGGCGAGCTGCCCATGAAGGCCGACATCGAATCGCTGCCGACGGCGGCCGACGCCGGCCTCTTGTGTACCAACCTCCGAACGCTTGAAGGGCGCAAGCCCATCTCGACCGAGTATCTCGATTCGGTCTTCCTGCTGCCCTACCACGCCATCCGCTTCATCGAGATCCCCAGGTCCTCCATCCACACCGCCGGGCTTGACCACGATCTACCATCCGGCCCGGTCGAGCTGCCCGCTGAGGCCGGGGCCGTGCCCCCGGGGACCCACGTCATCGTCACGCCGCCACCCCGGACGACCTCCCCGGGCACGATCGCGGCCGAAGATGAGGCCCTTGAGCACCTCGAACCGGATGCGGAGCTGCTCCGCCGCATCCGAGAGGCATGACCGCCCTCCTCCGGGTGGCCCGCGGTGCGTCCACGCACCGCTGCTACACTCCGCGCCGATGACGAAGAACCTGGTGATCGTCGAGTCGCCGGCCAAGGCGCGCACGATCGAACGCTATCTTGGCGACGGCTACAAGGTGCTGGCCTCGTACGGACACGTCCGCGACCTGCCGGAGAACCCCGGCAAGGGCAAGTTGGGCGTGGATGTCGAACACGACTTCGCGCCCGAGTACGTCATCAACGAGGACCGCCGCAAGCAACTCAACGCCATCACGCGCGCGGCTGCCACGTCTGACATGGTCTATCTCGCCACCGACCTCGATCGGGAGGGAGAGGCCATCGCCTGGCACGTGGTGGAAGCTGTGGCCATCCCGCAGGACAAGCGGCGCCGAGTCACGTTCAGCGAGATCACCAGGAGCGCCATCACCGCGGCGTTCGCCGAGCCTCGCCAGATCGACATGGGCCTCGTCGATGCCCAGCAGACGCGCCGCATCATGGACCGTATCGTGGGCTATACCCTGAGCCCGCTCATCAGCCGCAAGGTCCGCAGTGGGCTGTCGGCCGGTCGTGTGCAATCGGTCGCGGTGCGTCTGGTGGTGGAGCGCGAGCGCCAGATCGAAGCCTTCAGCGCGCGCGAGTACTGGACCCTGGACGTGCTGCTGGAGACCCCCTCGGCGGAACGCTACAAGGCGGCCCTGGTCAAGGTCGACGGCACCCGCGTCGCGACCGGCGGCGAGATCAAGAAGAACGAGATCCCCATCGCCGACGAGGCCACCGCCCAGGCCTACGTGGAAGCACTCAAGGGCGACACGGCCACGGTGACCTCGGTCAAGGTCCGCAGCAGCAAGCGCAACCCGGCACCGCCCTTCACCACCAGCACCATGCAACAGGAGGCCAGCCGCAAGCTCGGCTACGGCCCCAAGCGCACGATGTCGGTCGCCCAGCGACTCTACGAAGGCATCGAGATCGACGGCGAGCCCACCGGGCTCATCACCTACATGCGGACCGACTCGGTCAACCTCGCCAAGTCGGCACAACACGAAGCGCAGGAGGTCATCAGCGAGCGATACGGCACGGCGTATGCGGTCGAGGGTGGCCGCGGCTACAAGACCAAGGCCAAGGGTGCCCAGGAGGCGCACGAGGCTATCCGGCCGACCTCGTTCGAGCGCCATCCGGATTCCCTCAAGGGCCGCATCAAGGATGACGAGCTGCGCCTGTACCGGCTCATCTGGCAGCGCGCGCTGGCCTCGCAGATGGCTCCCAAGCAGATGGAGACGACCGCGGCCGAGCTGGCGGCGGGTCGCTTCGAGCTTCGGGCCAGCGCCACCCGCACCACCTTCGACGGCTTCACGGCGGTCTACACCGAGGGACGCGACGACGGCGACGACGAGGACAAGGAGGCGACCCTGCCGGCGCTGGCGGAGGGCGACCGATCCGAGGTCAAGGAGGTGGAGGGCGAGCAGCACTTCACCGAGCCTCCGCCGCGCTATACCGAGGCCACCCTCATCAAGGCGCTCGAGGAGAACGGCATCGGCCGGCCCTCCACGTACGCGGCCACCATCTCCACCATCCAGGACCGCGGCTACGTCTCGCTCGTGGAGCGCCGTCTGCGACCGGAGGCCGTGGCACGCATCGTCACCGATGTGCTCGTGGAGCACTTCGGCGACTACGTCGACTACGACTTCACCGCACGCATGGAGGCCGAGCTCGACGAGGTTGCCGCCGGCCGGCGCGAATGGGTGGCGCTGCTGCATGAGTTCTATGACCCGCTCATCGCGCTCGTCGATGAGAAACGCAAGTCGCTGACGCGCAAGGAGCTGACCACCGAGGAGACCGACGAGGTCTGCTCGCAAGGCCACCCTATGGTCATCCGGCTGGGCCGCAACGGGCGCTTCCTGGCCTGTTCCATGTATCCCGACCACACGGAGACCCGGAACATCCCCGGTGAGGAGCCGGACATGCCCGCGGTCGAAGGTGCCGGCGAGCCTTGCCCCAAGTGCGGCCAGGGGACGCTCGTGGCCAAGCGTGGTCGTTTCGGTGCCTTTGCCGGCTGCGACCGCTATCCCGACTGTGACTACATCCATCGCACCGGTCCACCCCCGCCACCGCCTTTGCCTTTTGAGGTGGCATGCCCCAAGTGCGGCGAGGGCACGCTGGTGGCACGCAGGGCACGACGCACCGGCAACGTGTTCTATGGTTGCGGCCGCTATCCCAAGTGCGACTTCACCACCAACTTCGAGCCCACTGGCGCGCTCCATGACGCTGACGCTGGTCCCGTGGGCCTGAAGGACGAGAGCTGCATCTGCCTGCGCTGTGGTGCGCCGGTGGACCTGCCGGGCGATCGCGACGACCTCCTTGGCAAGTCACTGCCTGGTGGTGCGCCCGACGCGGCGGCACTGGCCCCTTCGCGCAAGAAGCGAGCCGCCACCAAGGGCCGCAAGTCGGCCGCCAAGCCTGCCAGCCGCAAGCGAAAGACGACCAAGACCACCAAGAGCAGCGCCGGGCCTGACGACGCCGACGACTGATGGCAGCTGGGCGGGGCAGTAGCGTGGACGATCCCGGCGGCCACGACGCGCCTTCGGCCGCCGCAGCCTTCATGGCCTCCCTCGACGCTCGCGACGCCTCACCCCATACTCGTCGCGCTTACGGCACGGCGGTGGAGCAGTACCTGACGTGGCTTGACAGCATGTCCGGCATCGACTGGACACGACCGCCCCGACGCACACTGCGCGCCTACCTCGCCGAGCTGGACGGCCGCGGCCTGGCGCGCTCCACCATCAGCAGCCGCATCGCTGCGCTGCGCTCCTTCTATCGCTTCGCCCGTAGGCAAGGCTGGGTGGCCGGCGACCCCTGGTCGGCCATCGTCACACCACGACGTTCGTCGCGCTTGCCCAGGGTCATGGACGTCAGTGACGTGGAGCGGCTGCTCGACGCCATCCCAGGCTCCGGCGGCCACGCCGTCGGCCGCGCATGGGAGGACGCCATCCCGCGAATCCTGGAGCTGCGTGACCGCGCCATCGTCGAATGCGCCTACGCAGCCGGCCTGCGCATCAGCGAGATCGCTGGCGCGCGCCTCGCCGACATCGACCTGCGCCGCGGCGAGATCCGCGTCCTGGGCAAGGGACGCAAGGAACGTATGGGCATGCTGGGCGCCCCCGCCCGCGATGCTCTCGACGCCTACCTTCGCGATGGCCGCCCGGCGCTGGCCAGCGCTGACAGTAGCACCGGCGACGCGCTCTTCCTGAGCACTCGCGGGCAGGCCCTGGGCGTGCGCGGCGTGCGCAAGCGCATCGATCTGCTGGTGCGGCGGGCTGGCCTGCCGGAACGCACCTCACCCCACACGCTGCGCCACTCCTTCGCCTCACACCTGCTCGAAGGTGGCGCCGACCTGCGCGTGGTCCAGGAGCTGCTGGGACACGCCAGCCTCGCCACGACGCAGATCTACACCCACGTCAGCCCGGGCCGCCTGCAGGCCAGCTATCGCGCCGCCCATCCCCGAGCGCGCGTGCCAGACACCACTCCACCTGGCGGCGACCCCATCGACGACGAGCGGTGAGCAGGGGGTCGCTCGCTCGCGCCGGCCTGGTGGTCACCGGCGCGTTCCTCGCCTCGCGCATGCTGGGCTGGCTGCGCGTCGTCGTCCTCTCCAACCTGTTCGGAACACCCGAGGACATCGGGCAGCTCGACGCCTACTACGCCGCCTTCCGCATCCCCGACCTGATGTTCGAGCTGGTGGCCGCGGGGGCTATCACCTCAGCGCTCATCCCGGTGTTGTCCGGGCTCATCGCCAACGGGGAGCGCGATCGCGCCTGGCGCGTGGCGTCGAGTGTCATCAACCTGATGGTGGCGGCGCTGCTCGTCTTCGCTGTCGTCTTCGCCGTGTTCGCGCCGTCGATCGTCCCGCTGCTGGTGCCAGGTTTCGACGAAGCCACCATGGCGCTGACCGTGGAGCTGACGCGGTTGATGCTCATCGCACCCATCTTCCTCGCCAGCGGCTCGATCGTCAGCGCCATCCTCCAAACGCAGGATCGGTTCGGCGTGGCCGCCCTGGCGCCGCTGATGTACAACGCCAGCATCATCGCCGGCGCCCTGCTGCTTTCGCCGTCGCTGGGCATCTACAGCGTCGCGGTCGGCGTCGTCATCGGGGCCATCGGTCATCTGCTGGTCCAGGTGCCAGCACTGCGCGGACACTTCCGCTACACCCCCAGGGTCGATGTCCGGGACCACGCCGCACGTGAGACGTTCTTCCTGATGCTGCCGCGGGCCATCGGCATGGGCGTCAACCAGATCACCTTCCTGGTCAATACCGCCCTTGCCAGCACGGTCGCCGTCGGGGCCGTGGTGAGCTACACCGTCGCCTTCAGCGTGCTGCAGATCCCGTTGGGGGTCATCGGCCTGCCGCTGGGCATCGTGCTGCTGCCATCGATGTCGCGCGCCCTCGCGACCGGTCATGAGATCGAATTCGGCAACCTGGTCACTCGGGCGCTGCGTCTCCTGCTGTGGCTCATGGTCTTCATCGCCGCGGTCGGCATCGTCGCGCGCGAACAGGTCGTGGACCTGCTGTTCGGTTGGGGCTTCGATGGGGAGACGCTCGCGGCCACCGCGGCAGCCCTCGGAGTCTTCCTGATAGGCCTGCCGGCAAATGCCATGAACGTCATCCTCACGCGTGCCTTCTACAGCGGCAAGGACACCATCACGCCGGTCACGGTGGCCATCATCTCGGTGGCGGTCAACGTGGCCGTCTCGGTCGCGACCGTCGGCAGCCTGGGGATCGGGGGGTTGGCGCTGGGCATCGTCCTGGGCGCCTGGTTCGAGGCCATCGCGCTCACCATCCTGCTGCGACGTCGGCACGCGAACATCGTGGCCGCCCCCATCATCGTCGGCGGGGCGCTGTCCTTGGCGGGGGCGATCGTCGCAGCGCTGGTGGCAGCCGGCGTGCTCGCCCTGGTACCGATCCCTGACGGGATGCCACGCGTCGCCGGCCTCATCCTGGAGTTGGGCCTGGCCGGCGGCGGCGGGCTGGCGGCCTACATCCTGTACAGTCGCCTGGTGCGATTGCCTGAGCTCGGACGAGCTGTCGACCTGATGCGCTCAGCCGTCCGCGGCGGATGAGCACGCGCGGTCTCGGCATCGGCATCGCGGCCGATGAGTCGGTCGCGCCATCTGCCTGGGATGAACGCGCGGTAGTGGTTCCCGGTGGGCACGTCATGCAATCGGCCACCTGGGGTGCCTACCGTGCCGGCCAAGGCTTCGAACCGCACTACCTGACGTTCGGGGACGGTCACGTCGCACTGGCGATGCTGCGCCGGACCCCCGGACTCCCAGGTGTGGAGGCCAGCATCCGCCGCGGGCCACCCCACGCCGGAGAGACGCCTGAGGTCGCCGGCAAACGGGCTGTGGCATTGGCGGCGTGGGCTCGCGAGGTGGGCGCGCGCGACCTGTTCATCGACCCCGAGCGCCCGGCCGACCCTGTCTACGCGGCGGCCGTAGCAGCGGCCGGTTTCGCCATTTGCGAGGGCCTTGAGCCTTCCATCCACGTCATGCGACTGACCTTCGCCCCCGGGGTCGATGCTGAGACCGTGTTCGCCGGCTTCTCCAAGTCCACCCGGCAACGCATCCGCTCGGCCCAGGCTGACGGCACGACCGTGAGCGAGGATCGCAACGGCGATCGGCTCGACGAGTTCGCCGCGCTCATGCGCGAGCGCGCCGAGGTGGTGGGGATGCAGCTCCAGCAGGGCAGCGACTACCTGCGCGGGTGGCGGGCGCTGATGGCGGCCGGTCTGGCGCACCTGCTGATCGCCGAGCATGACGGTGAGCTGGTCGGAGGGCTGTACCTGTTCCAGCAGGGTGGTATCCACGCCACGGCCTACTCGGCCGATCGCGCCACCCGTCGGCGCAACCTGCCCGGCACCATGCATCTGGTGCGATGGACCGCCATCAGGGACGCCCTGGCGGCGGGCTGCCCGGCCATCGAGCTCGGCGGCGTGGACCTGCCGGGACATCGCCACCGACCCGAGCGCGGCGACGCCAATCGTGGGCTCTATGAGCACAAGCGCGGCTTCGGGGCCGAATGGCTCGAACGCGAAGACGCTCGTCGAATCGTCCTCCGCCCGTCAGCCGAGCGACTGGCCCGTGTCCGTCGCCGCACCATCGATACGCTTCGGGGGATGCGAAGATAGCCGCCATGGACCCGGACCCCGAGCGACTACGAACCGATGACGACGCCTGGGATGCGTTCGTCGAGAGCTCCGACACGGCCTTTCCGCTGCAGCTGACCGCCTGGGCTGAGGCCAAGGCCCCGTACGGCTGGGAATCCGAGCGTGTCATCGCCGATGCTGGCAGCGGCCCCATCGGTGCGCAGGTGCTGGTCCGCCGGCTGGGTCCAGGGCCCTTCTCGATGGGCTATCTCCCGCGCGGGCCGGTGGCCAGCAGCTTCGACGCCGCCAGCGTGGCAGCATTCACTGAAGCGCTCCGTGACTTCGCCCGGGCGCGACGTCTGACCCATTGCACGGCCGACCCGGGCATCGAAGGCACCGCTCACCATCCACTCTTCCTGGCCGCCAGCTGGCAGCCGAGCGATGCGCTGCAGCTGGCGTCCACGCAGATCATCGACCTGCGCAAGCCGGAAGAGGAGCTCTGGTCCGACGTCTACAAGTCGAGCCGGCGCTATGCCAACGGCGCGCGCAAGAAGGGCTGTTACGTGGAGGATGCTGGCGAGACGGCGATCCCGGTCTTCTACGACATCCTCGTCGAGACAGCCGAGCGGAGCGGCTTCATCCCGCGTGCCATCGAAGCGTACGCGACCACGTACCGAGCCTTCGAGCGCCGTGGCAAGGCCCACATCCTGATCGGCTACCTGGCTGATGGCACGCCCGTCTCGAGCAAGATGATCTTCAGCAGCGGGGGTCGCGTCTCACAGCTCTACGGCGGTCTCACCGATGCCGGCAACGAGGCGCGCTCGGGGCATTTCTTCGAATGGGAGGCCATCATCCGCGCCAAGGCGGCCGGTGCCGAGGTCTTCGATATGTGGGGCCGTTCGACCAAGGGCATCGCGCACTTCAAGCAGGGCTTCGGCGGTCGCGTCGTCGAGTACGGAGGCACCTTCGACCTCGTCGTCAACCCGCCGGTGCGCTCGATGTACCTACGAGGCCGTCGCGCTTGGGTCGGGCTCGCTCGGCGCCGCCGTGGGCTCGATCCCAGCAAGCCGGTCTCGGCGACACCGAGTGACTGATGGTGCTGATCGAGGCTAAGTGGCGGCTGTCAAGCTTGCGCACGTTGCTCCATCAGCGCGGGCAGCTGGCGTCCGAGCCGTTGCCGGCCCATGGCGGCGATCCTGACCCGGCCGTCGGCGCCATCCGCTACGACTCACGGCAGGTGCGTCAGGGTGATGTCTTCGTGGCGCGGCGTGGACAGCACGACGATGGGCACGAACACGTCGCAGCAGCCGTTGCGGCGGGCGCGGGCGCGGTCATCGTGGAGCGACCGGTCCCCAGTCTCAGGGCGCCCGAGCTAGTGGTGCGCGACGCCCGGACGGCCCTTGCCCTCGCCGCCGCCTGGCGTGCCGGTGACCCCAGCCGTTCGCTGGGCGTGGTCGGCATCACCGGTACCGATGGCAAGACGACGACGGCCTACCTCGTCCGCGCCATCCTGGAAGCGGCCGGCGACAGCACCGGCCTGCTGGGGACGACCGACGTCATCGTGGCCGGCGAGAGCCTGGGCAACCCTGCCCGCACCAGCACGCCCGAGGCGCCCGAGTTGCAGGACCACCTGGCCGCCATGCTGGCTGCCGGCGATCGCTGGGCGGTGGTCGAGTCGAGCTCGCATGGGCTAGCCCAGGAACGCATCGGCGGGGTCGCCTATGACGTCGCGGTGCTGACCAACGTCACCTCCGAGCACCTCGAGTTCCACGGCACGCTGCAGGCCTACCGGGCTGCCAAGCGCAGCCTCTTCGCGAGACTCGCGGTCAGTGATGAGAACCCGGACAAGGGCTGGGGCAAGCATGCCGTCGTCAATGCCGATGATCCCGAGGGCGAGAACGCCGCCGTCGTCGCCACGGCCGCCGGCGCACAGGTGTGGCGCTACGGTCTGGCCGGCGACCTCGCACCTCGCGAGGTGAGCGCTCTGGACGTGGCCGCGACCGCACTGACCGAGCAGCCCGGGTGCATGCTGGTTCGGATGGCGGCGGGGGACTGGGGCGGCACGGTGCGCCTGCGCCTGGCGGGTCGCTTCAACATCTACAACGCGCTCGCGGCTATGGCTGTCGCTGCCGCCCTGGGCCTTGACCTCGACACTGCCGCTGCCGCGCTCGGCGCGGTCGAGGGTGTGCCCGGCCGGATGCAACGCGTGGACGAGGGCCAACCCTTCAGCGTCGTCATCGACTATGCCCACACCGCCGATTCACTGGCCAAGGTGCTCGATGAGCTACGGCCGACCGACCCGGAAGCCGGGCTCATCGCGGTCATCGGCTCCGCCGGCGAACGTGATGCCAGCAAACGTGGACCGTTAGGCCGTATCGCGGGCGAGCGCTGCCGGTTCGTCATCGTCACCGACGAGGACCCACGGGGGGAGGACCGCATGGCCATCATCGACGCCATCGCGGCGGGAGCAGAGGCCGTCGGGCGGCAGCGCGGTGAGGACCTGCTAGTGATTCCCGACCGGGGGGCTGCCATCGAGATGGCCATGCGCCGCGCGCGACCCGGTGATGCCGTGCTCCTCGCAGGCAAGGGCCATGAGAAGACCATCGAGATGGCCGACGGCGAGATGGCCTGGGATGAGCTGGCAACGGCGCGCGAGGCCCTGCGGGCCCGTCCCGACTGATCCGCGGCAGGGGACGGATCCGCGGCGGCGTATGGTGGCCTCCGTCCTAGCCCTTGCCCAACACCGCCTTCACCAGCTTCGTCACGGGCTCGTCGGTGATCCAGTTGCCCCGGTTGGATAGCAGCACCACCGAAACGCCGGAGTCGGGGAAGTACCACATCGACGACTCGTAGCCCCGGATACCGCCACGATGCCCGTAGGCTCGATGACCGACGAAGCGAGCCACATCCGTACCCAGGCCATAGAGGCCAGGCTGCAGGATGGTCGTCATCTGGGCCACCGAATGTGCCGAAAGGACCTCGCCGCCGTAGAGCGCCCGGGCCCACGTCGCGAGGTCCCGCGCCGACGATGCGATGGCGCCCGCGGCGTCGGCGGCAGTGACGGCGGCCATGAAGGGCACCACGGTGGCGTCCCGCGTGTGGTCCACGAAGCCGGTGGCCGTGGCCCAGTGACCGTGGGCAGCATCCGAGCGCGGCTTCTGTGCCGGCTGGTAAACGGTGTCGTCCAGCCCGAGGGGCTTGAAAAAGCGATCACGCAGCTGCTGGTCGATGGGCTTGCCCTCGACGGCCTCAGCCACCCGACGCAGGATGAGATAGTTGGTGTTGGAGTAGTGGAAGTTGGCTCCCGGCTTGAAGTAGCCACCCTTGACGAGGCCCATCATCTCCTCATACGTCCACACATGGTCCCGAGCTTGAAGGCCGGTCGCGTTGGGGTTCTCAAACCAGACCGATGTGGCGTTGATGTAGACGTCGTTCTCCCAGAAGTTGTAGATGCCGCTGGTGTGGCTGAGCAGCTGCCGCAGCGTCACCGTCTTGCTTCGGGGCGCATCCGCGAAGTAGGTCCCGAAGGGCGCGTCCAGATCGACCTTGCCTTCCTCCGCCAGCTGCATGATCAGTGCTGCCACGAACGTCTTGCTGACGCTGGCGATGGCGAACTGCGTGTCGTCCTTGACCGGACGATCGGGGGCGATCTCTGCCCTACCGGCGGTTCCCAGCCAGGTCTCACCCGATGGCAGCACGACCGCCGCCTGCAGCCCAGATACGCGCTGGTTCTTGACCGTGTTGCGCAGGATCGCGTCGAGCTTTCTGGAGGTGCGCTTGTCCATCGTGGGCTTCAAGGCGACCGATGCGGGCGCGACCGTGGGAGCGATGGTGGAGGGAGCTGGTGTGAGCAGTGACTCGGCCAGCGGGCTCCCCTGCGATGCCCGGACTGGTGCCACCGTCGGCACAGCGGTCATGGAGGCGGTCGCCGTGGCGGTCGGTACAGCCGAGGGGGGAGCGGTCGGCTCGGTCGGCTCGGCAACGACCGCTGTGCGGCTGCTGGGCGGCGGTGCGACCGGCTCGGCCTCGCGGGCCACGGTCGTACACGACGCCACGACCACCATGGCCAAGGCAAGGACAGCGTAGGGGAGGCCCGATCCGACTCGGAGCGGGGAGGGCCACGGCTTCACGAGATAGCACGGTACAACGCCATCAGCGCCTGTGCGCGCGAACGCGTTCAGTTCGGGTGGCTCCATGATTGGGTTCGCTTCACCAACCTTCGATGGCGGCGGGGCTAGACTTGCCTTGCCGGAGCCCGCCACGCTGGAGACCACATGAGACTCGTCCACATCGCCACAACCGTGATGAGCGCCGCCCTGCTGCTGCCCGCCGGCACCGCCCTCGCGCAGGAGGCTTCGCCGAGCACGGGCTCTCCGCTGCCGGCAGCCAGCGCGGACGCGAGCGTCATTCCGGACGCCAGCGCCGATCCGGCCGTCGATGCCCTGCTGGCGCTCATCCCGGTCGAGGCCTCCGGGTTGGCACTCCGCGAGGGAGCCGCGACCTTTGGTGCCGAGGAGATGCGCGCCAACTCCGCCGACGACGAGCTGGTGTTGCTCGACCAGCTCATCAGCGCCGCTGGCGACCCTACCGAGGGGCTGGGTGTGGCAGCGGTGTTCGCCACCACGGCCGAGGACGATGGCGGCATCATGCTGCAGGCCATCAGCGTGCCGGGCATGCTGCCGCCGGATGGCGTGAAGTTCTGGTCGTCGATGCTGGACCTGGCCAATGAGACGTCCCAGACCGAGGAGGTCGAGATCGCCGGCAAGACGGTCACCGCGTACACCAGCTCCGATGATCCCGGCATCACCGCCCATCTCTACGCCACTGACGGCGCCGCCTGGTTGATCATCGCCAGTGACCCAGCCATGCTCGACGACCTGCTCACGCAGCTGCCCTGACCAGCGACAGCCTCTTCAGCACTCCGGCTCAGCACTCCGGCTCAGGTCCAGGCACCTTCGCTACACTCGTGCCTGGATGACCAGCCCCCCGACCGAGCAGACCGCCGCCGCCGACACCAAGCGACCCGCCAAGAGCGGGCGCTCCACGCGACGTGCCCGACCCGTCCCAGCGGAGGACCTGTCGGCCGCCGGGATGCAACGTCAGCTCGAAGAACTCGAACAGGAGCTGCGACAGCGCTACCCCCAAGCGGACATCTCGTCGGTGGCCACATCCTTCGCCTTCGCGCTCGATGCTCATGCCGACCAGAAGCGCGTCAGCGGTGAGCCATATGTCAGCCACCCGCTAGCGGTCGCCAGGATCCTGGCCGAGCTGGGCCTGGACCCGGTCGCGGTCACCGCGGCCATCCTGCATGACATCCCCGAAGACACCAAGTACTCCATCGCTGACGTGGAGGAGCGCTTCGGTTCCGACGTGGCCCGGCTCGTCGATGGCGTGACCAAGCTGAGCAAGTTCAGCACCCTGACGCACGAACAGCAACAGGCGGAGAACATCCGCAAGATGTTCCTGGCCATGGCCGAGGATATCCGCGTGGTCCTCATCAAGCTCGCCGACCGGCTCCACAACATGCGCACCCTGGGCTCCTTGCCGCCGGCCAAGCAGGTCCGGATCGCCAGGCAGACCGCCGAGATCTATGCTCCCTTGGCCGAGCGCCTGGGGATCTGGCAGATCAAGTGGGAGCTGGAGGACCTCTCCTTCAAGTACCTTGATCCCGAGGCGTACCATGAGCTCGCCAGCCAGCTCGAGACCCACCGCAAGGCACGCGAGGCCTACGTCGAACGGGCCATGGAGGTGCTGCAGGAAGCACTGCGCGACTCGGGCATCGAGGCGGAACTCTCTGGCCGTCCCAAGCATATCTACAGCATCCACAAGAAGATGCAGCGCAAGCGCGCCGAGTTCGGCGAGATCTACGACGTCCACGCCTTGCGCGTGCTGGTCGACAACGTGCGCGACTGCTACGCCGCTCTCGGCGTGGTGCATTCCCTCTGGCGACCCATCCCGGGCCAGTTCGACGACTACATCGCGATGCCCAAGAACAACATGTACCAGAGCCTCCACACCGCGGTCGTGGCGGTCGACGGCAAGCCGCTAGAGGTGCAGATCCGGTCGCATGACATGCACCGCGTTAGTGAGGTCGGCATCGCGGCGCACTGGCGCTACAAGGAGGGTTCCCGCGCCGATCGCGCCTACGACGCCAAGCTGGCCTGGGTGCGCCAGCTCATGGAGTGGCAACGTGACGTGTCAGACGCCACGGAGTTCGTCGAGGGTGTCAAACTTGACATCTTCCAGGATCAGGTCTTCGTCTTCACCCCCAAGGGTGACGTCAAGGACATGCCTGCCGGCGCCACGCCACTCGACTTCGCCTATCGCATCCACACCGAGGTCGGTCACGCCTGCATCGGCGCCAAGGTCAACAACCGCCTGGTGCCGCTCGACTCCAAGCTCAAGAACGGCGACATCGTCGACATCGTCACCACCAAGAGCGCGCACGGCCCGTCGCGCGACTGGCTCAACATCGTCACCACCAGCCATGCGCGCGAGAAGATCCGCCAATGGTTCAAGCGCCAACAGCGCGACGAGAACATCACGCACGGCAAACAGGTGCTGGACCGCGAGCTGCACCGCCTGGCCCGCACCAGCCTGGACAAGATCGACCATGACAAGCTCGAGGAGCTGGCTGAACACCACAACCTCAAGACGGTGGACGACTTCTTCGCCGCCATCGGCTATGGGCAGATCGGGCCGCAGCAGGTCGTCTCGCGACTGGGAGTCGTCGACGATGTGGACGAGGTGCAGCTACCACAGGTGGCGCCACCACCACCGCAGCCGGGTGGCGTGCGCGTGCGCGGTGTGGGGGACCTGCTGGTGCGCTTCAGCAAGTGTTGCCACCCCATCCCGGGCGATCCCATCATGGGCTTCATCACCCGCGGTCGTGGTGTCACCGTCCACCTCGCCACCTGCCCCACGGTGGTCAATGAACGCGCCGTGGAGCGCCTCATCGACGTGGATTGGGAGACCGCCGCGCAGCAAACCTACCCCATCGCCATCCTCATCGAGGCCTACGACCGCACCGGCCTGTTGAGCGAGATCAGCAATGTCATGGCCGATGACCGCATCAACATCATCGCCGCCAGCGTGAAGGTCCACAAGGACCATCGCGCTACCGTGCAGGCCACGCTGGAGGTATCGTCGGTGGCGCAGCTATCAAGGGTGATGGCACACCTGGAGCAGCTCAAGGACGTCTACTCGGTCCAGCGCGATCGCACCTGAGGTTCGCCGTGGCCGCACCGCTGGAAGGGGCGACTCCGGGGTAGACTCGTCGACGATGCCCAAGTTCCAGGCCCCTCGGGGCACCCGTGACCTCCTGCCCGCCGAGCGCGCCGTCTTCCTGCGCCTGGAACACACTGCGCGCGACCTGGCCCTGCGCTATGGCTACGCGCCCATCGAGACGCCCATGTTCGAGGGCTCCGCGGTCTACGAGCGCGGCGTGGGCGAAGTCACCGACGTGGTCGAGAAGGAGCTCTTCCGCGTGCAGGCCGGCCGGGGCGAGGCCGAACGCGAACGCTGGGCACTGCGGCCGGAACCCACGGCCGGCATGGTGCGGGCTTTCGTCCAACATGGCATGCGTACCTGGCCTCAGCCGGTCAAGTTGACGATGACTGGCCCGATGTTTCGCTACGACCGACCTCAGGCCGGCCGCTACCGCCAGTTCTGGCAGTTCGACGTGGAAGCCATCGGCGACCCTGGCCCGGCCATCGACGCTGAGATCATCGAGCTGGCCGTGGCGTTCTTCGACGCGGTCGGCCTCTCGGATGTGCAAGTGCTCGTCAACTCCATCGGTGACAGCGCCTGTCGCCCGGCGTACGTCCAGGCGCTGCGCGCGCATTTCGCCGCCCACGCCGACGAGCTACCCGAGCTTGAACGCGCGCGACTCGACACCAATCCGCTGCGGCTCCTCGATTCCAAGGATGAACGTATGGCGCCGCTGGTGGCGTCCGCGCCGACCATCGGCGGGTATCTCTGTGACGACTGTCAGGCGCATTTCGATGGGCTGCTCGAGCACCTCGCCGCGGTGACCATCGAACCGCGCATCTCGCCCATGCTCGTTCGGGGGCTTGATTACTACACGCGCACCGCCTTCGAGTTCTACCGCTCTGGGGCGCAGGGCCAGCAGCAGGCGCTCGGCGGCGGCGGTCGCTACGACGGCCTCGTCGAACTGTTGGGTGGCCTGCCCACCCCGGGCATCGGCTTCGGCATCGGCCTCGATCGCGTGGCCTTGGCACTGCAGGACCAGGGTGCGCCGCCAGCGTCCGAGCTCTGGAAGCCGACCGTCGTGGTCGTTGGCGCGAACGCTGAGGACACGGTGGTGCGTCTCCAGCTGGCCACCGAACTCCGCGGGGCGGGACTCGCCTGCCGGCCGGACCTCACGACGCGGCGCTTAGGCAAGCAGCTCGACGGAGCCGCCAAGGCCGGCGCGCACTTCGCGGTGATCTGTGGTGATGAGCTCGACACTGGGCACGTGCAGGTCAAGGACCTCAAGGCCGGAACCCAGCGGCAGGTCGATGTGACCGACCTTGCTCGCTACCTCACCCAAGCACAGACGCAACATCGGCACGGCGAGGAGGGATGATCGACCCGGAGTCGCGTCCATGACGCTTAGCCTGCGCGAGGCGGTACCGACCGATCGCGCCGCCTGGGCGGCCTTCCTGGCTTCGCGGCCGGAGGGGGACGTCCTGCAGTCGTGGGCCTGGGGCCAAGCTGGGGCCGACGAGCCCGGTGAGCACTGGAGCAGGTTCGTGGTCGTCGACGGTGGGGACCGGGTCCGTGGCTTGGCGCAGGTGCTCGATCGAGCCACCACGTTCGACCGAACCATCCTCTACGTGCCGCATGGACCGGTATGGGATCGCGCCGCGCCCGATGCTGCCGAGATCCTGGCCCGTCTGTTGGCCGGCCTGAAGTCCCATGCGCGCAGTCGGCGCGGCGTCGTCCTGAAGCTCGACCCGCGTGGCACCGGTGACCCAGCCGCAGACGCCGCCATCGAGCGCGCCCTCCACGCCAGCGGCGAGCGCACAGCGCACGACCTGCAGGCCCCTACGACGCGCATCGTCAGGCTGGCCGCCGACGAGGACTCCGTCGCGGAGTGGAACAAGGATGCCCGAGCGGAAGCGCGGCGGGCGGAGCGGGAGGGAACGACCGTCACGCTCGATCGCATCGGTGATGGGGTGCTGCTCGACACGTTCCACGCCCTGCTCTCGCAAACATCGGAGCGACAGGGCTTCCGCATCCGTTCACGCGAGTTCCTGGGCCGGCTAGCTGCACCGCTGGCCGCCAGCGACGACTGGTTCATGGCCATCGCCGAGCACCAGGGCACGCCGCTGGCGGGCGCCATCGCGCCGCGCACCGGAGACCGGGCGTACTACCTCTACGCCGCTTCAGCACGAGACAAGGAGCTGGCTCGCAAACGCGGTCCATACGCCGCCATGGCCGCCCTGCAACGGAGCCTGGCCGAGGCCGGCACGACCAGCCTCGATCTGTGGGGCGTGCGCGAACCCGATGACCGGTCAGTCGATGCATCGTGGGAGGGCTTCAGCTTCTTCAAGCGTCGCTTCGGTGGTGCCCCGCTACGCCATCCCGGCACCTACGACATCGTCATCGACCCCACCTGGAACCGTGTCCGCGACCTGCGTGAACGACTCCGTGGCGCCATCCGTTGACGTCTGCGGCGGCCCCGCCGAGGACGCCTGCGCCGGACCGTCCGGAACAACGCGTCCCGCGCCGCTACCATGTGACTCCCGATGCAGACCTCCTACCGCGACCTCACCTGTGCCGACGCCCGTCCCGGGGATGTCGGCAAGCCCGCCACACTCGCCGGCTGGGTGCACCGCCGCCGCGACCTGGGCCAGCTCATCTTCCTTGACCTGCGTGATCGCTACGGCATCACCCAGGTCGTCATCGACAACGCCGATTCACCCGCCGCGCATGACGTGGCCGAGAGCGTCCGCAGCGAGTACGTGGTCCGCGTCAGCGGCACCATCACCAAGCGCCTCGCCGGCATGGAGAATGACAAGCTCGCGACCGGGGCGGTCGAGCTTCGCGCCACCGCCATCGACGTGCTGGCCACGGCCAAGACGCCGCCCTTCGTCATAAACGAGCCCAACGCCGAGGTCGATGAGGCACTGCGCCTGAAATACCGCTACCTCGATCTGCGCCGTGAGCCCCTGCAGCAGCGCATCATCGCCCGCGGCCGGTTGGTACAGGCCATCCGCGAGGTCCACCACGCGGCCGGCTTCGTGGAGATCGAGACGCCGTTGCTGATCAAGTCGACACCGGAGGGCGCCCGCGACTTCATCGTGCCCTCGCGCCTCCAGCCCGGCAGCATCTATGCGCTGCCGCAGAGTCCACAGCAGATGAAGCAGCTGCTGATGGTGAGCGGCTTCGACCGCTACTTCCAGATCGCACGCTGCATGCGCGACGAGGATCTGCGCGGCGACCGGCAGCCCGAGTTCACCCAGCTCGACCTGGAGATGAGCTTCGTGGACGACCGCGACGTCATGGCCTGGGTGGAACAGATGGCCGTGGCCGTCACCAAGGCCGTCACGCCCGACCGACCGCTACTCGACGAGCCCTTCCCTCGCTTCACCTATCGCGAGGCGCTCGACCGGTTCGGGTCGGACAAGCCCGACGTTCGCTACGGCATGCAGCTCCACGACCTTGGCGAGTTGGCGGCGGCCTCGGGCTTCCGCGTGTTCACCGCTGCGCTGGAGGCGGGCGGCCGCGTCTTCGGCTTGGCCGCGGCCGGCATGGGCGGCGCCACCCGCAAGCAGACCGACGAGCTCACCGATCTCGCCCGCAAGGCCGGCGCCGGCGGCCTGGTGTGGCTGGCGCTGGATGGAGAAGGCGGCATCCGCGGCTCCATCGTGAAGATCGTGGGCGAGGAGATGGCTCACAAGCTGGCAGCTGCGACGGAGGCTGTCGCGGGCGACCTGGTGCTCATCGTGGCTGACGCGGACATCACCGCACAAGAGACGCTGGGGACGCTGCGCGTGGAGCTGGCCGAGCGCAGTGCCGTCTACGACCGCAACCTTCTGAGCTATGTCTGGGTCTACCAGTTCCCCATGTACCAATGGGACGCCGACCGCAACCGCTGGGACGCCACCCACAACCCCTTCAGCGCGGTCCTGCCCGAGGATGAACCGCTGTTGACGACCACCTCAGGCGATCCACTCGTGGCGAGCATCGACGACCCTGCTGGTCACGCTCGCGCACAGCAGTACGACCTCGCCCTCAATGGCTGGGAGCTGGGCGGTGGCTCCGTCCGCTTCCATACCCGTGAGATGCTGGCGCGCTCGTTCTCGCTCATGGGCCATGGGCAGGAGGCGCAGGAGGCGCAGTTCAGCGGCATCCTGGAGGCCTTCGAGTACGGTGCTCCACCGCATGGCGGCATCGCACTCGGTGTGGACCGTTGGATCGCGCTCTTGACGGGTCAGTCCAACATCCGCGAGGTGATGGCCTTCCCCAAGACATCCTCAGGCTCCGACCTGATGCTGGATGCGCCCTCGCCGGTGGCCCTCGAGCAGCTCGACGAGCTGGGTCTGGCGCTCAAGCCTCAGTCGAAGGTGAAGACGCCGGGCTGACGTTCCCCTGCAGCTCGGGCTCTGGCAGATCGGCCGCTGCGGCGCCCCATTCCGGAGGCGGTCCACCGACAGGCTCGGGTGGCCCAGCGTAATCGGGGAGGTCATCGAGCGCCACCTCCCGTCCCAACACGGATCCGGGATCGCCCAGCTCGACCAAGGTGATCCTGTTCTCATCCAGCGCGGCCTCCACCGTCCCACCTGGCCCAGCCAGGACGGTTGCCACCTGGTCGATCGGGAGCAGCACCGGCCAGCCTGGTTCACCGGCGCGCCGCGGCCGCGTCACCATCCCGGGGGCGCGACCATGGGCTTCGATGAGTGAGGTGGCGGTTTCAGGGTCGGCCCACGTCATGCGGCCCGGCCACAGCAGCACGGCGCTGGTCTCATGCACCAGTGACGAGGCCGCTTCAGCTCCCAGGCGGTAGGTCCGGACTCCGGAGGCACGCCCGGGGTCGACGACGACGGCCGGAGATCCTGCAAGGTGGCCGCGATGCGGTCATCAGGATCCGCTGCCACGACCACGATGGGCATGGCACCGCCGGCCCACGCCGAGTCCACGATGCGCCGGACCGCGGTGCGTCCAGTAGCATCGGCGAGGGCCTCTTCCACGCCATCGGGCACGATGACCGCGCCGACCGTCATGAGCGCCTCGACGAGCCGTGGCCCATCGCCTCGTCATCTTCATCGCGGTTCCACTCGGGCGGCGCCGCCCAGGCCCACGGCGAGCGCTGCGCTCGTGGCTCGACCGAGGTCGGCAGCTCGATGGTGCCATCGCTCTCGGGGATGCCCGCCCCCGCCGCAGGGCTCACCGGCGGAGCGTCTCCCTCGTCGGGAGCATCCGCGGACAGGCCATCGCTGGCGGGCTCGCGACCGGGCGCGGCAGCCGCGTCCACCGCGTCGGCTGAGGCTCCGGCATCGACCGAGCCACCAGCAGGGTAGGGGATGCCCACGTCGCCGCTCGGTTCGACCCCTGCCGGCGCCGACCGCTCGATGCGCGCCGCCAGATCGCTGTTATCTGGCCCGCGCCACGGGCGTGCCGGCAATGAACGTGGCATCTGTGCCACCACGGCCTGGGTGGTCGCCGATACCCGCGGAACCGTCGTGCCGGGGCGTAGCTTCTGGCGTTGATCCCAGCGCCAGCGGCGGGGTGAGTCAAGGAAGACGCCGCAGACGACACCGTATCCGGCGGCCAGCACAGCCATGAGCAGGGGCACACCCGGGACACGGAAGAGGTCCTCGCCGAACCAGCCCAGCACCAGCATGAAGCCAAGGAACATGGCCACCGGCACGTTGGCCGCCGCCATCGGCCAGCCGACACCGCCCAGGAGCCAGTAGAGCCAGGAGCCGCCGACCGCCAGGCCCAACAGTGCCAAGATCACCGCCACCGGGCCGACGCCGACCCCACGGTCATCCCAGACGCCGATCGCCAGGTACATCAGGACGCCCACCAGGAATGCCTGTGACGTGGTAAGC
This sequence comes from uncultured Chloroflexia bacterium, assembly GCA_963814315.1. Classification (GTDB taxonomy): domain Bacteria; phylum Chloroflexota; class Limnocylindria; order Limnocylindrales; family CSP1-4; genus JAFMJV01. Next base: position 682,651 of record CAWFCG010000003.1, on the reverse strand, counting down.
AGCAGCTCCACGGCCACGACGTCAAGGGGGCGGGCGACGGGTTCGCGAACCTTCACGCCGCCAGCATAGGGGCACTCGCCCGATGCGTGCGACAATCCAGACTCCCATGGCGATGACCCCTTCCAAGCACCTGTCCGTCGAGGCCACCCGCAACGACCTGCGGGACGTGGCCATCGTGGCGCACGTCGACCACGGCAAGACCACCCTGGTCGACGCCATGCTGCGCCAATCGGGCGCCTTCCGCGTCGATCAGGTCGTAGCTGAACGGATCATGGATTCGGGGGACCTCGAGCGCGAGCGAGGCATCACCATCCTGGCCAAGCAGACCGGCATCGACTATCGCGGCGTCCGGCTCAACATCGTCGATACCCCAGGCCATGCCGACTTCGGTGGTGAGGTCGAACGCAGCCTGCTGATGGTCGATTCGGTGCTGCTCCTGGTGGACGCGGCGGAGGGCCCACTGCCACAGACGCGCTACGTGCTGTCCAAGGCCATGGAGCGACGCCTGCCGGTCATCGTCGCCATCAACAAGATCGACCGCGGCGATGCGCGCCCGGCAGTCGTCCTTGACAAGGTGTACGAGCTATTCATGGACCTCGGCGCCGACGAGCACCAGATCGAATTCCCCATCGTCTACACCAATGCGCGCACTGGCACCGCCACGCTCGACCTCGGGGAGCCGGGCACCAGCCTGCAGCCGCTGATGGACCTGCTCATCGACCACACGCCGGCACCAGTCTTCACGCCGGATGCCCCCCTGCAGCTCCTCGTGACCAACCTCAGCGCCAACGACTACGTCGGCCGGATGGCCATCGGTCGCATCCGCAACGGCCACATCCGCATGGGTGGGCGCATCGCCGTGCTGCGCCGGGAAGAGGAGACGGTCGATGGCTCGGTCGAACCCGGTCGGGTGGTCCGCCTGGACGGGTCGGTCACCTCGCTGACACACGCCCAGGGCATCGAGCTGGTGGAGATCAGCGAAGCGGGACCCGGTGACATCGTGGCCGTGGCAGGCCTGCCGGAGATCACCATCGGTGACACCATAACGGACCCCGCCGACCCGCGCCCGCTGCCGCGCCTCTCGGTGGATGAGCCCACGTTGCGCATGACCTTCGGCGTCAACACTTCACCGCTGTCGGGGCGCGAGGGCCGGTTCCTGACGTCACGACAGATCCGTGCCCGCCTGGAGCGCGAGGTGCTGGGCAACGTCAGCATCGAGTTCCGTCCCACCGGCTCAGCCGAGACGTTCGAGGTGCGCGGCCGCGGCGAGCTGCAGCTGGCGGTGCTGATCGAGCAGATGCGGCGCGAAGGCTTCGAGCTGCAGGTCTCTCGACCTGAGGTCCTGCTGCACCAGGTCGAGGGCGAGATCCACGAGCCCTACGAGCGTGTCAGCATCGACATCCCGCCGGAACACATCGGGACCGTTACCGCTTCGCTGGCCGCCCGCCGCGCCCGCGTCGAGCAGATGACCACCGACGCCGACGGGCGCACCCGCATCGAAGCCGTCATGCCCACGCGCGGTCTGGTCGGCTATCGCGGCCAGTTCCTGACCGAGACCCGCGGGACCGGCCTGATGCACCAGATCGGCGAAGGTTATGGACCCTGGGCTGGTGAGGTCGAGCACCGCACCAGTGGCGTGCTCGTCTCCGATCGTGGCGGGACCTCCAACGCCTACGGGCTCTTCAACCTGCAGGAGCGCTCGATGCTGCTCATCGGCGCCGGCGTGCAGGTGTACGAGGGCATGATCGTGGGTGAGAACTCACGACCGGGTGACATGGACGTCAACCCCACCAAGGAGAAGAAGCTGACCAACATCCGTACCCACAGTCATGACGACGCGCTGCGACTCACGCCGCCGCCGACGATGACGCTGGAATCGGCCATCGAGTTCATCGCCGCCGACGAGCTGGTGGAGGTCACGCCCGGATCCATCCGCATGCGCAAGCGTCTGCTCTCACAGCACGACCGCCGGCGTGAACGTGGCCGCGATGACGATCTGCGGCGAGCCGGTGGTCGGGAGCGCGCGGCGGCCCGTTAGGAGCCTCGCGCTACGATCGTGCCGTGACCGTCTATCTCGACCACGCCGCCTCTTCGCCACTTCGCCCCGAGGTGCTGGCGGAGATGCTGCCGCACCTGCGCGGCTCGGGAGCCAACCCATCGTCGCCCCACGCACCCGGCCGACGTGCCCGACTGGCTCTCGATGAGGCCCACGAGCGCATGGCCCATGCCGTCGGCGCGGAGCCTCGCGCCATCGTCTTCACCAGTGGTGGCACCGAGGCCATCAATCTCGCCATCAAGGGAGCCGCCTGGGCGGGCAAGGCAGAAGGCCACCGCATCATCACCACCGCGGTGGAGCACAAGGCCGTGTTGGAGTCGTGCCTGCTGTTGGAGAAGTTCGGCTTCGAGGTCCGGAAGCTGCCCGTCGACCGTTATGGGCGGCTGGACCCGGATGAGCTCACCGCGGCGCTGACGGAGAAGACCATCCTGGTGAGCCTACAGGCGGCCAACAACGAGGTCGGCACCATCCAGCCGCTCGCAGAGCTGATCGAGCGGGTCCGCGCCGGGTCCGGCGCTCGCGTGCATGTGGATGGCGTGCAAGGGGCCGCCTGGCTGACCTTCGACGTCGCGGCCCTCGGTGCCGACCTGGTCTCCTTCGCCGCCCACAAGGTGGAGGGCCCCAAGGGTGTCGGCGCACTGTGGATCCGTCGAGGCACCGCCATCCTGCCTCAGCTCCACGGTGGCAGCCAGGAGCGCTACCGACGGGCCGGCACGGAGGACGTCGCCGGGGCGGTCGGGATGGCGGCCGCCTTCGAGCTGGCTGCCGCCGAGCGTGAGCTGGTGGTCGTCGCCGTGCGTGCGCGCCGTGATCGGCTGCGTGATGCGCTGCTGGCGATCGACGGCGTGGAGCTCACCGGCCATCCCGAGAAGCGCTTGCCCAACTCGCTCTCGGTCATCGTGCGTGACGTGGCCGGTGATGACATCGTCATCGGCCTCGACCTCGAAGACATCGCCTGCTCCACCGGCTCGGCCTGCACCAGCGGCTCGACCGAGCCGTCGCATGTGCTGAGCGCCATGGGCTACCCGCCGATGGAAGCACGCGGCGCGTTGCGCATCTCGCTGGGACGCACCAGCAGCGATGAGGACATCGAGGCGGCACTGTCCGTGCTGCCGCGGACCATCAAGCGGCTACGCGCGGGCCAGGCTCGGCTCAGCGGGGCAGGCGGGAGCCGGAGGCATGACGCGCCAGCGCATCCTGGCGGCCATGTCCGGTGGCGTCGATTCCTCAGCCGCTGCTGCCTTGTTGCTCGAAGCCGGCCACGACGTCGTGGGGGTGTGGATGCGGCTGCACGATGGCGCCGATACCTACAGCGCCAACAACCGCTCCTGCTGCTCGCTCGATGCCGCTGAGGATGCCCGGCGTGTGGCTGGGCAGCTCGGCATCCCCTTCTATGTGCTGAACCTGGAACGAGAGTTCAGCGCCGGGGTGCTGGAGCCATTTTTCGCCGCCTACCTCGAGGGACGTACGCCGAGTCCCTGCGTGGACTGCAACTCGACGGTGAAGTTCGGTGCCCTGCTGGGCCGCGCCCGTCACCTGTACGACTGCGAAGCAGTGGCGACCGGGCACTATGCCAGGATCGAGGTCGACGCAACCAGGGAGGGTCCACCACGCTACCGGCTGCTCGCTGGGCGGGACGCGGACAAGGACCAGACCTACTTCCTCTACGGCTTGACACAGGAGCAGCTAGCCCACACCCGCTTCCCCTTGGGCGAGCTGACCAAGCCTCAGGTCCGGGCACTGGCGCGTCGTCATCGATTGATCACCGCCGACAAGCCCGAAAGCCAGGAGATCTGCTTCGTACGTGATGGTGACTATCGCGTCGAGCTGCAGCAGCGGACCGATTGGCAGCCCACCGCGGGCCCACTCGTGGACGCCGACGGGAACAGCGTAGGCCAGCACGCCGGCGCCCCGGCCTACACCATCGGCCAGCGCAGTGGGCTTGGTGTCGCGCTTGGTGAGCGCCAGTACGTGGCCACCATCGACACCGGCGCGAACCTCGTCACCCTGGGGCGGCGGGAGGACTTGTATCGGCAGCGCTTCGAGCTGGACGAGGTTACGTTCATCGACGCCGGGCCTGGTGGGCCTTTCCGCGCGCGCGTTCGCATCCGTCACCGAGCCGAGCCCATCCCTGGAAGCGTTCGCCCATCCGCGGCTGGCGCCTGGCTCGTGGAGCTGGACCGGCCTGCCTGGGCTCCGGCGCCCGGTCAGGCGGCCGTCTTTTACGACGACCTCGATGGTGTCATCGGTGGCGGCCGGATCCAACGCACGGCCACGGCCGCCTAGCCAGACCGCCGGGCGCCGCGTGGACCAGGGGCTCGCGACTTTCGTGCTTCAACCGGCATTCGTGCTATCGCTGCTGACCGGTGCCTTCCATACCAGCATCTACGTGTTCGTGCGCGGCAACCTGGGCTGGCATCTCCCCGCCGTCCTGGCGGGCGCCGTGTTGGGTGCCCTCACGGGCCAAGCCATCGGCGCTCGCGTCGGCGACATCCTCTACATCGGCGATTACAGCCTCCTGTGGGCCTCCGCGTTCTCCTGGCTGGGGATCGGCATCGCCATCGTCAGCAGCGGTCTGGCGTCGACCCCTCCACGCCCGCCGCCCGATGGCGGCGAGATCCGACCCCGTACCGGCTAAGCGGAGTACGGTCTCAGTGCCGGGGCACTGCCTCACTGCCGGGGTCGGCGTCGGGCGCGATCTCCAGGTGAGTGGCGTCGGGTTCGACCGCGTGACCGATCCTGGCATCCACGCCCCCGATCCCCAGCACCGCCGGCTTGATCGGGATCTCACCCGAGTGCTGTGAATCGCGCCGGCGCTGCAGCAGCGCGATACCTGTCGCGAGCAGTGCCGAGAGAACGAAGCCGAAGATCATCGCCAGCCACGGCCGATCCTGGATGAGCGCCCCGCCGATGAACCCAGGGATGGCGGCCTGGACGGCCCAGATGACCGCGGCCACAGCGTCATAGAGCAGGAACTGCGACCAACTGAAGTGGAGCACGCCCGCTCCGATGGCGACCGCGGTGCGGCCTCCGGGTATGAACCGGCCGATGATGATGAACGTACCGCCCCGTCGGTCGAACTGCTCCTGCACCCCCTCGAGCTGCCCAGTGTTGCCGCGCAGGACCTTCTCGACCAGCGGCCTCCCCGCCGCGCGCCCGATCCAGTACGCCACGTTGTCACCGATGAACGCGCCGATCCCCGCCGCGAGCATGATCCAGACCACGTTCAGCTTGCCCTGGCCGGCCAGCACGGACGCCGCGGTGATGGTGGCTTCGGCCGGAAGGATGGGCATCAGGACATCGAACGCCGACAGCGCCATGATGACGAGGTAGGTCAACGGCGAATTGGTGATCAGCGCCGACAACGAGTCGATGGCTTCGGTGATCGCGGAAAAGAGGTTGGAAAGCAGGTGCATAGGCGCCGGTAAGCGTAGCGTCGGCTACGGCAGCACATGACGAACGCCCGTTTGCGGCTGTGATGACGCCCAAAGCCGCCCGTCATACTGCTTCGCATGACGGCCGACCCAAACCTCACTGGCCCAAGCTCCGGCACGGCCCCTCTGACCCGGTCCACGCTTGAGACACGACTCGGCACCAAGCCCCAGAAGCCAACGCTCGTGCACCGCGTCGCGTCCGTCTGGAAGGACGAGTACGACACCGCCGTCAACTGGCCGCGGGGCCGCCGTCACCTCGCCACGCGCGCCTTGGTCCTGACGGTCGTCAACACCATCGCCCTGCTCGTGGTGGGCGAGTTCATGAACGGCATCGTCTTCGACGGCAACGTCTGGGAGGCGGTCGGCGCGGCCCTCGGTGTGACCATCATCTCAGGCCTCCTCACCTTCGCGCTGCGACCGGTCGTGTTCGTCGCTTTCGGTATCAACAGCCTCGTCATCACCGCCGTGCTGACGATCCTGTTCATGGGCGTGACGCTGCTGGCGGCGAGCTGGTTGGTGCCGGGCGTCAAGATCGACGGCTTCCTGGTGGCATTCCTGGCGTCCGTCCTCATCGCGGCCATCAATACCGTCCTTGTCGCCATCATCGGTCTCGACGAGGACGAATCGTTCTTCCGACACTCGATGAAGCGTATGGCACGTGTCGGCGGCGACATCGACGATCGCCCTGGACCCGGCTTCGTCCTCCTGCAGGTGGACGGCCTCAGTGAGCCCATCCTTCGCAACGCGTTGCGTACCGGCTACATGCCCTTCATCAACGACTGGCTGCATGACGGTTCGCACCGGTTGGGCAAGTACGAAGCACTGGCGCCGTCGATGACGAGTGCCGGCCAGGTCGGCATCCTGCATGGTGTGCAGCCGGGCATCCCGGCCTTCCGCTGGTGGGAGAAGGACCGCAACTACCTGATGGTGTCCAACCACCCCGCGGACGCGTTCGAGATCGAACGACGAGCATCCAACGAACGCGACCTGCTGCGCGACGGCGGGACGTCCATCAGCAACCTCGTCTCAGGTGGGGCGACCCGGGCCATCGCCACCAACAGCCAATTGGCGGACACGGGGCAGGGCCTGCAGATGAGCTCGTTCAGCCTCTTTCTGGTCAACCCCTACAACCTTACGCGCGGCGTCGCGCAGTTCGTCGGGTGCGTCGTGAGCGAGTACTTCCAGGCGCGCCGCCAGCGCGTCAGGGACGTCAAGCCGCGCATCAGTCGCGGCATGCCGTTCCCCGTCCTGAAGGCCTCGACGACCACCATCATGCGTGACATGGTGGTGGACCTGATCATCGGCGAGATGGGGCGCGGCACACCCATCGTGTACGCCGACTACCTGGGCTATGACGAGGTCGCCCACCATGCCGGGCCAGAGCGACCCGAATCGATGGCACAGCTCGACCGCGTCGATCGCATGGTGCGCAGCCTCGCGAGGGCCGCCGAAGACGCGCCCCGCACATATCACTTCATCCTCTTGTCCGACCACGGCCAGACCCAGGGCGCTCCGTTCGAGGACCGCTACGGCGTCAGCCTGGAGGAGCTCGTCCGGGGCCTCATGGAAGGAAAGGTCACCAGTCTCGATGCCAGCAACGACGTCGAGGGCTGGGGGCCGGTCAACACCTTCCTCACTGAGGCCAGTCGTACGCCAGGCACGACCGGAAAGATCGTCAGCCGTGCGCTGCGCAGCGACACCACCGACGGCGTCGTCCACGTCAACGGCCATGGCGAGAGGAAGGCCGATCCCGGCGCGCAGACCGCGGCTGCCATCCCTGACCTGGTTGTCGCGGCGTCTGGCAACCTCGCCAACATCTACTTCACGGGTGTCCCCGAACGCGTCAGCCTCGAAGGCATCGCCAGGATGCACCCCGACCTGTTGCCCGGTCTCATCCGCCACGAGGGCATCGGCTTCGTGATGGTCCGCTCCGAGGAGCATGGACCCCTGGCCATCAGTCGCAACGGAGTCCATAACCTCGAGACGGGCGAGATCGAGGGCGACGACCCGCTCGCGCCCTTTGGGCCCCATGCGCCCGCCAATCTGAAGGAGCTCGACAGCTACCAGCACATCGGGGACATCTTCATCATCAGCATGTACGACCCGTCGACCGATGAGATCGCGCCGTTCGAACACCAGGTGGGTGCCCACGGCGGACTCGGCGGCATGCAGACCAAGGCGTTCGTGCTGTACCCCAGCGCCTTCGCCAGCGAGGAGCAGCCCGTCGAACTCGTCGGCGCGCCGGAGGTCAACCGCGTCATCCACGAGTGGATGGCCCGCGCCCGGGAGCTCGATGCCGCCGGCGCCTCCGAGCCGGAGGGCGTCGTTCCAGAAGAGAAGGCACTGCCCAGCGTATTGCGGTAGGGGGCACCCCAGAGGTGCGACGGACGGCCCTATCGAACCACGGTGTGGGGTGGCAACTGCGGCAGGATGAGCATGAACTTGCCGTCCCGGTTGGGGTATCGAGCGCGCGGGCGGCGATACGGGAGGTAGTCTTCAGCGAGCGCCGCCACCGGTACCAGCGCGTCTGGCGGACGCGAGGCGCCCCAGATAGTGCTGACGAATGGGAACCACGTGTCTTCCACGTAGATCTTCTTGACCTCGTAGGCGTTGCTGAACGCTGGGTCCGCGGTGGCGGTGAAGCCGGACATCACCCATGAGTGCGCCCCACGCCAGGTCACCAATCCGACAGGCCTGTCGGTCATGCGCAGGGCCTTGGCGGCCTTGCGGATGGCGCCGTTCCGGGTCTTCGCGCCATCGACCACGTACGGTCCGTAGCCGTCACGGTTGAGCAACTCCGCCCAGCCGAGAAGGTCGATGCCGATGGGTCCGAGCTTGCGCTTGTCGGGTGACAGCGCACGGCCACGCTGGTAGAGCCGCTTCTGGAACCCGATCGAGCGGTTGGGCTTACCCGTGTCGATGATGTTCATCATCGTCTGGGTCGAGCCGGCGACGCACGAGTTCTTGTCTGCCTGGTGCATGAAGTCACCGTCGCGGTACAAGTCCATGGCGAAGGCACCGGCCTTGGGTCGCGGCTGCAGCTTGACAGTCTTGACCTTGGGCTTCACGCGCTTGGGCGCTTTGGTAGCGGCGGCTGCCGGGCTCGCTGCGGAGGCCTCACTTGGGTCGGGCGAGGCTCGTGGTGTTGGCGTCACGCCACCGTTGTTCGCCACGCGCTCGACCGTACCGTCAACCTCGGGAACGATGGCCAGCCCTTCGCCGGCCACATTCGAGCAGGCGACCAGGATGAAGATGCCGCTGATCGCCAGCATCGCTGTCATGCCGCGTTCGGTGTCTCGTCGGAGGTGCACGATGCTTGAACCCTATCGGCATCCGCGCGTCTTGGGGTCAAAGGTCAAGACATCTTCACCCGATGCCTCACACCCGCGCACCTGGTGCCATGTCACCACCGATGGCCCACCCGGTGGGTGAACCAGCACCCGCCTGGCGGTCCCCCTGACCAGCGCTGTTCGCCGCCTTGGCTGTTGACAGACTGGATGGTCGCCCCTGGCACTCTGGAGAAGACCCTTGACGCGTCCGCGGTCAGCCTGCCATCATCGATAATCGATGATTGGACCACCATTCATCAGGGACCTAAACGGAGGAGAGGATATGTCTCGGTCATCCGTTACGACCGCAGGAGTGCTGGCGCTGGTGCTGGCGTTCGCGGCAAGCAGCTTCGTGGCAGCCCAGGACGGCGAGCCCGCAGACCCGGTAGAGAACCCCAATTCGGGAGAGATCTCGGACACGCTCATCGCGCAGGACGGGGCACTCGCGGTGTACCAGGAGCACATCAAGGTCCTTAACGCCTGTGACTGGCTCGGTCTGATGGCGCAGTATCCCAACGATGCTGAGGTCCACCTGCCCGGCGGCACCGTCGTGCAAGGCCGACAGGCGATCGGGGATCTGTTCGCCGGCTTCGTCCTCGGGTCCGACGAGGGTGGGCTCTGCGGGATCACCTTCTCCGAGGAGTCGCGCTTCGAGGTCGGTGGCACTGAAGCCGTGCAATGGGTCGCCGAGGCCGACTTCCTGGCCGAGCCGTATCGCGGCTCGGATGCCTACATCAGCGATGGGCAGTACATGTCCGCGATGGTCAGCACCTTCGATGGTGCGCAGCTGGTCATGGCGGAGGCTGCCGCCGAATAGCTCACCTGTCGACCTGATCGACCAGCCCGCGGGTGCCGAGCGCGCTCGCGGGCTGGTTCATGTGCAGTGGTCCCCGTTCGCTACACTCGCCCTACATGCATGAGAATGACAATCAGGTTCCCACGGACGCCCCGATGCAGGCCCTGTCCTCGGACGCGATCCGCGCTCGCTTCCTGCGCTTCTTCGCCGAGCGTGGCCATGAGGTGGTGCCCAGCGCCAGCCTCATACCCGCGGGCGACCAGACGCTGCTCTTCACCAACAGCGGCATGGTCCAGTTCAAGGACGTCTTCCGCGGCGTGGAAAAGCGCTCGTACACTCGTGCGGTGGACTCGCAGCGCTGCCTGCGTGTGGCCGGCAAACACAACGACTTCGAGGAGGTCGGGCGCACGCCGCGCCACCACACGCTCTTCGAGATGCTCGGCAGCTGGTCCTTCGGCGACTACTTCAAGCGCGAGGCCATCCACTGGGCCTGGGAGTTCCTGACACAGGACCTGGGCATCCCGGGCGATCGCCTGGCCGCCACGACCTACACCCACGATGAGGAGTCGTGGGCCATCTGGCGCGACGAGATCGGCCTGCCGCCCGAGCGCATGGCGCGCTGGGGTGACATCGACGACGGCGACGACCACAACTTCTGGCGCATGGCCGAGACCGGCCCATGCGGCCCCAACAGCGAGATCCACTTCGACCGCGGCGAGCACCTCTCGGAAGGCCCTGGCTGCGTACCAGACCACACCGAGACGTGCCCCCGCTGGCTGGAGATCTGGAACCTCGTCTTCATGGAGTTCGATCAGCCGCTCGAGGGGCCCCGTACCGAGCTGCCCTTCAAGTCGGTCGACACCGGCATGGGCCTGGAGCGCCTGGCATCCGTGCTGCAAGGCGTCGCCACCAACTACGACACGGACCTCTTCGGGCCCATCCACGCTCGCATGCGCGAGCTGCTCAGGCATGACCCCGATGCCTTCGAGAGCGAGCGCTTCAGCTACCAGGTCATCGCCGACCACTCACGCGCCATCACCTTCCTCATCGCCGATGGCATCACGCCCGCCAACGAGGGACGCGGCTACGTGTTGCGGCGCATCGTGCGACGCGCGGTCCGCCATGGTCGGCTATTGGGACGACACGAGCCCTTCCTCGAAGAGACCGCCAAGGTCGTCATCGAGCTGATGGCTGAGGCCTATCCCATCCTGCGCGAGCGCCGCGACGTCATCCTGGGCACCATCGTGCGTGAAGAGACGGCCTTCGCACGCACGCTTGATGCCGGCACCATCCAACTCGAAGAAGCGCTTATCCCGCTGACCGGGGCCGCCCGAGTGGTGGGGCGCAGGCCGGAGGAGGTCCCGCCAGACGCCCCTGCCATCGATGGCGACAAGGCGTTCCAGCTCCACGACACTTACGGCTTCCCCATCGACCTCACCGTCGAGCTGGCTGCGGAGTACGGCGTGCGCGTGGACCGCGACGGCTTCGATGCCGCGCTCGAGAAGCAGCGCCATCGCAGTCGCTCGGGCAAGAAGCTCGACCTCGCCCGCCAGGCTGAACAGACCGCCCTCTTCGACAGCATCGCCCGTCGTCTGGGCGACACCGTTTTCCGCGGCCACGAGACCACCACGGCGCTCGGACGCATCGGTGCCATCGTGCGCGACACCACCGAGTACGAGTCGTTGGAGGCTCGCGCCGACACCGAGGGCCACGTCGACGCTGCGGCGGATGCCCAGATCGTCCTGGACGAGAGTCCCTTCTATGCCGAGGGCGGCGGTCAGATCGGCGATCGAGGCGTGCTCCGTGATGCCAGCGGCAAGGTCGTCTTCAGCGTCGAGGACACCCAGCGCCCGGTGGCTGGGCTGGTCGTCCATCTCGGCAAGCTACACGGCATGGTGACCCTGGGCCAGGAGGTCAGCGCCGAGGTCGATCCGCATCGCCGCGCCAGCACGATGCGCAATCACACCGGTACGCACCTGTTGCATCGCGCCTTGCGGAACACCCTCGGTGATGCCGCCCGTCAGGCCGGTTCGCTGGTGACACCCGACCACCTGCGCTTCGACTACCCCTCCGACCGCGGACTCACGCCGGAGGAGCGCCACACCATCGAGCACGAGGTGCGCCGCGTGATCCGCGAGGACCGCGACGTGACACCGCAGCTCATGTCGATGGCCAACGCACAGGCTCTGGGTGCCGATGCCTTTTTCGATGAGAAGTACGGGGAGACCGTGCGGACCATCCGGGTCGAGGACTACAGCCATGAGCTCTGTGGCGGCACGCACTGCCGCGCCACCGGCCAGATCGGCGGCTTCATCATCACTGGCGAACGCTCCATCGGATCGGGCATGCGCCGTATCGAGGCAGTCACTGGCGAGGCTGCTGAGGCATTGACTGAAGAGCGCTTCCGACTCCTCGATGCGGCGATGTCCGCCGCCGGCGTGCAGACACCGGACCGGCTCGCGGCCCGGATCGATGAGTTGAGCGATGAGCTGAAAGAGAAGCGGCGTACCGCTGCCAGCCAGACCGCGCGGTTGGTACCGACGGCACAGGCGGCCGTCAAGGCCGCCGAGCTGTTGCACCAGGGCGCCTTCGTCTCGATGTTGGGCGGCTTCGGCTCCATGGAAGAGTTGAAGGCATGGGCCAAGGAGGTGCGCGCAACCCTCACCAGCGGCGTCATCGCCGCGGGCTTCGACGACCCTGAGAAGCCGCAGCTGTTCGTCACCGTCAGTGACGACCTCGTGGAGCAAGGCGTGGACGCGGCCGACCTGGTCCGGGACGCCATGTCCCAGGTCGGAGGCAAGGGTGGTGGCCGCCCTGAGATGGCCCAGGGCAAGGCCCCCGAGCCGCATTCACTCGCGGCCGCGCTCAAGAGGCTGCGCGACCGGCTCGAGGAATAGGACAAGGCCAGCGAGTGTCGATGCTGCAACGGCTCCTGCGCCGCACTGTCCCGATCACCCCCAACGCCGCGCACCTGGCCCTGGACATCGGCACGGAATACGCCAAGGCGCTCATCTTCCTGCCTACGGACGGTGCCGGGGCCACGGTGACCGGCGTCGGTCGTCAACGGCAGGGTCTCTCGCACATGCAGTCGGGGACGGTGGCCGACATCCCCGCCGTGGTGCAGAACTGCCGTGTCGCGCTGGACGCGGCCGAGGAGATGTCCGGACGCACTGCGGAGAAGGTCATCATCGGGATCGCCGGCGAGCTGGTAAAGGGTTTCACCACCACCCGCAGCATCGAACGCAAGCGTCCTGATAGCTCGATCACCCACTCCGAGCTGGAACGTCTGCTGGAGGAGATCGAGACAGAAGCTGCGTCAGGGGCCCAGCGCACCATCACCTGGGAGACCGGGTTGGCCAACGTCGATGTCCGTTTGGTGCACGCTTCGGTGACGGCGGCCGGGATCGACGGTTACGCCGTCTCCAACCCGGTCGGGTTCCAGGGTCGCCATCTGCGCGTCTCTGTCTTCAACGCGTATGCGCCGCTGGTCCACCTCGGGGCCCTCGAGTCGGTGGTCGAGCGGATGGGCCTCGATCTCATCAAGGTGGTGGCCGAGCCGTACGCGGTCGCCCGATCCATCTCCGGTGAACAGGTCGGCCAGTCGGGCGCACTCTTCATCGACGTCGGTGGCGGCACCACCGACGTGGCCCTGGTCCGCACAGGCTCCGTGGAGGGCACCCGCATGTTCGCTCTCGGCGGACGTGCCTTCACCAAGTCGTTGGCCGACCGTCTTGATCTGGACTTCGAAGCCGCCGAGCGCGTGAAGATCGCTTACGCCACCGGCGAGACCGTCGATGGTGGCGACGAGGTCGCCGAGATCATCGGTGAGGACGTGGCCGTGTGGGCGGCGGGTGTGGAGCTGGTCCTCGAGGAGTTCGGCCAGACCGGTCTGCTGCCCGGCCGTATCGAACTCTGCGGCGGCGGAGCAGCGCTGCCGGAGATCCGCGCCTCACTAGAGGCGGCCGCCTTCGGTACAGGGCTGCCATTCGCTCGCCGACCCCAAGTCTCAATGATGGGACCGGACGCGGTCACCGACGTCACCGACGAGACGGGGCTGCTCGTGGATCAGCAGGACGTGACCCCCATGGCGCTGGCCTACCAGGCGGTCGAAGCGTCCCAGCCACAGGAGCCGCTGGATGCGGCGCTCCGACGCGTGCTGCGAGGGATGCGCGTCTAGGGCAGACTGCGGTGGATGGCCGTCTGGTACCTCGACAACGATGCTGAGATCACCGATGCCGTCGCGCGCCTGCGTGGCACGAGCGACGAGCAGGTGATCTTCGTGGTCCCGCCGGGCTCGCGCATCGCCACCGGACGCATCAATTTCAAGCTGCTCTTGAGGGAAGCCGAGAGTCGGGCCAAAGCTATGGCGGTCGTCAGCGCCGACGAGCAAGTACGGGCATTGGCCACCTCAGCCGGTGTGCTCGCCGTGGCAACGGTCGATCTGGCACAGGCCGCCCTGGAGCGTGGCGACCTTCCGCCGACGCCTGGCGAGATCATCGAGTCGGCAGCGGGCGATGATCCCACACCGCCGGAGGTCGCCGGCACGCCCGAGGGCGAACCCACTGGACGGCTCGTGTGGCGGAGCCAGCGCCTCCGTGTCGCGACCGTCGTGGTCCTGGCCTTGGCGTTGGTGGGCGTCTTCGCCGCCTCGCAGGTGCTGCCGCGTGCGCGCATCATGCTCCAACCTCGGGTCTCCGCGCTTGGGCCGATCGAGGTGGAGGTCTTGGCGCTGCCATCGGTCACCCAGCCGGATGTCGAGCGTGGGCAGATCCCCGCCGTCACACTCCCCATCCCGCTCGATGTGCAGGGCACATTCACTGCCAGCGGCAGCACGACCATCGAGACCCGCGCCGATGGCGAGGTCGTGTTCTCGTCCCCCGAGCAGCCCAACGAACAGGCCATCCCGGCCGGCACCCGGGTAAAGACCCCAGCCGGGGTGGAGTTCCAGACCACGGAAGCAGTGACGCTGCCGCCGACGGAGGCCGACCCGGCGGAGGTCACGGCAGCGGTGGAGGCGGTACGCAGCGGAGAGGAGGGCAACGTGCCCCCCGGCGCCATCAGCGTGGTGTCGTCCCTTGAGGGCCAGGGCATCAGCGTGCGCAACCCGGCCGCAACGTCCGGGGGTCGTTTCGAGGAGCGACCACAGGTGACCGCTGAGGACTACGACGCGGCCGCCGTGGACCTGCAGAACCGGTTGGCCGGCGCGCTCGTGGCCCACCTGCGTGACTCCGCCAATACGCCCGCCGACCTCAACGTCTACCCCGAGACCGCACAGCTCGGCACCATCAAACACGACCCCGCCCCGGAGGATATCGTCGGTGCGAGCGTGGCCGAGTTCGAGCTGAGCGGCGCTGTGATCGCCAGCGTGCTTGGCGTTGACACCGACCTCGTCGATGACATCACCCGGGCACGCCTGCTGGCGGCGGTACCAGCGGGCACGGCACTGATCGCCAACAGCGCAACGCTTGATCACAACGAGGGTACGGCCGAAAGCCAGCGCATCCGCTTTACGGGCCGAGGCGACGGCGAGACCTCTGTCCTGATCGACGCCGATGCACTCGTGGAGGGAGTCGCCGGCCTGCCGGTTTCCGAAGCTCAGGCCATACTGGAACGGTTGGGCACGGCGACCGTGAGCGTCTGGCCAGAGTTCCTGACCGACCTGCCTGCCGATCACGAGCGCATCGAGCTCGATATCACAGAGCCATCGACAACGGAGTGAGCGAGCCATCCATGTCCATCGACACGCACCCCCGCGCGCCGAGGTACCAGTGAGCGTGCTGCTCGGCATCGACCTTGGTGATCGCCGCATCGGCGTGGCCGCCGCGGACACCGTCAGGGGAGGGCCTCGACCACTGCTGACGCTGCGACGGGGCACGCCAGCCCAGGACGCTGAGGCCCTCAAGCGCATCTGCGTCGAGCGTGACGTGGAGTCCATCGTGGTCGGCCTGCCCCTGCACATGGACGGCGGGGAAAGCGATCAATCCCGGCGCACACGTGCTTGGGTGGAGGCCGTGGCGGCGTTCGTCGACACGCCCATCAGCTTCCGCGACGAGCGCCTCAGCAGTGAGGTCGCGGAGGCGCGCATGGGCCGTGCCCGGCGCGGTCGTTCCGGTGGGGCGCCCTCCTCGGCAGCCCGCAACGCCTGGCGCGCGCGCATCGACCGTGAGGCCGCCGCTGACATCCTGCAGCGAGAGTTCGATGCCCGTGCGGCCACGGAGGTGACCCTGTGAGCGGTGCGCCCTCGGGAGGCCGAGGCGGCGGGCGTGTCGGTATCGTCGAGGGCTGGGAGCTACGTCAGAACCGCCAGCAGGACGCCAACTCGGGGGCCTTCAAAGGGCTCGCCTTCGTCGTCGTTGCGCTCATTCTCCTGGTCGTCGGCGGCTGGTTCGCCGGGCGGCCCCTGATCGGCCCAGCCGCGGCGGGCATGTTCGAAGACAACCCCGGCATCGTCAACATGCCCCTGGTGTCCGACCTGCTGGCGGTGGAGTTCAGCGACCGACTCAACGCAGCTGTCGAAAATCGCGACCGCGACGTCGAGTTCATCATCGAACCTGACAAGGCGGGACTCGATGACATCCAGGCCAGCCTCGTCGAGGCCGACCTGCTCACCGACCCATTGGCGTTCCGCTACGCGGTCGTCAAGGACCGGATCGACGAGCTTCTGCGACCGGGTCTCTATACGCTGACGCCGCCGATCACGCCGGCCGGCATCGCGGCCCGTCTGGCACTGCCACCCGATCCGCCCACGCCGATGATCACCCTCGACATGCGCTTCGGCCGGCGCATCGAGCAGATCGTGGCCTACCTGCAACAGGAGACCGAAGAAACCGATCTGGAGCTCGACCCGAAGGAGTTCCTGCGACTGGCTCGCAACCCGACCAAGGACATGCGGGACCAATACAGCTTCCTGGCCCAAGCGCCAGCCGGCAACAGCCTGGAGGGCTTCCTCCAGGGCGGCACCTACGAGGTGCCGGTCGACATCACCGCCGAAGAGATGGTCTACCTGATGCTCGACGAATGGGACAAGACCACCAGCAAATACGTCGCCCAAGCGAAGAAGAAGGACGTCCCCTTCTACGACGTGCTGACCATCGCCAGCCTCGTGGAGCGCGAAGCCCAGGTGGACAGTGACCGCGCCAAGATCGCGGGCGTCTATTGGAACCGACTCAACCCCAAGGTCAACAAACAGACTGGCGGCCTGCTGCAGGCAGACCCGACCGTCGTCTACGCCACCGACTCGATGGCCCTTGCGGCAATGAATGTCCCGAGCTGGGACGAGTTCCTGTTCTGGGACCTGCTCGGCGTCACCGACTACTCCACGGTCACGGTCGACCCGCAGTACGAGTCCTTCCAGACGTACCAGAATCCGGGCCTGCCCGACTGGCCCATCGTCACGCCTTCGCCCAAGTCGATCGAGGCTGCGCTCAACCCCATGACCAAATCCGATCTGCTCTACTTCTACGCTTGCCCCGATTCGGACATCCACAGCTTCGCCAAAACCTTCAAGCAGCACCAGCGCAACATCGACAAGTGCCCATAGCGCCCGTCGCTAGGGTCCGCACGCCAATCGACACCCACGGAGAACAGCACCAGCCATGATCTCAGTCGGAGACCTGCGCAGAGGGATCGTCATCGAGCTCGACGGTGACCTCTGGCAGATCCAGGAGTTCCACCACATCAAGATGGGTCGCGGCTCAGCGCAGATCCGCATCAAGCTCAAGAATGTGAAGCGCGGCGGAACCGTCGAGCGCTCCTTCCAGGCCACGGAGAAGTGGCCTCGCGCCATCCTCGACAAGCGCCCCGTGCAGTTCCTCTACCAGGACGGCGACGACTACCACTTCATGGAAGACGAGTCGTACGAGCAGTTCCATCTCAGCGCCGAACAGCTCGGTGAGGCGACCGACTACCTCGTCGAAGGCATGACCGTCGATCGCACCACGTACCAGAGCGAGACCATCGGCGTCGAACTCCCCATCTCGGTCGAGCTCAAGGTCGTGGAGACCGAGCCGGGCTTCGCGGGTGACACCCAGTCAGGCGCCAAGAAGCCAGCCACGCTCGAATCGGGCCTGGTGGTGCAGGTGCCGATCTTCGTCAACGAGGGTGACACCATCAGGGTTGACACCCGCACCGGCGAGTACCAGACCCGCGTCTAGCGGTAACCCATGACGACACCGGGCTTGTGGGACGATCCGCCACCGCAGTCCGACCAGCCGCCGGCCGAGGCGCTGCCTGCCGAACCGCCGCAGGCCGAGCCGCCGACGGGGCCGACCGTCCTTTCGGTGGCCCAGGTCACCCGTCTTATCCGCGAGGCCGTCCGTCGTCATCCGCGACTGAATCCGGTCTGGGTCGAAGGTGAGATCGGCAGCGTTTCGGTCAGTGCTGCGGGCCACGCCTATTTCACGCTCAAGGACGACAAGTCGCAGCTGCGCTGCGTCGTCTTTCGCCAGGAGCGCCTGGCGCTGCCGTTGGAGCCGCGCACCGGCCTGCGCGTCGTGGCCCAGGGGCGCATCGATGTCTTCGAGCAGCAGGGTGCGTACCAGCTCTACGTGGAGGGCCTGCAGCCGGCCGGTGTCGGCGACCTCGCCCAGCGCTACGAGGCGCTGAAGGCGCAATTGACCGCTGAAGGGCTCTTCGACAACGCCCGCAAGCGCCCGCTGCCGCCCTGGCCGCGCACCATCGGCGTCGTCACCTCCCCGAGTGGTGCGGTGCTGCATGACATCGCGCGCGTGCTCGAACGCCGCTGGCCACTGGTGCGTCTCATCCTCAGCCCCTGCCAGGTGCAAGGCGCCGGCGCAGAACGCTCCATCGTGGGCGCGCTCTCGCGCATCGGCCGCTGGACGGACGCCGAGACCGGACGCGCCGTCGATCTCGTCATCGTGGCGCGTGGTGGGGGCTCGCTGGAGGACCTCTGGGCCTTCAACGACGAGACGGTGGTGCGTGCCATCGCCAGCCATGCCCGCCCGGTCATCGTGGGCGTCGGCCATGAGACCGATGTGACACTGGCCGAGTTCGCTGCCGACCGCCGAGCCGCGACGCCCTCGGTGGCAGCCGAGCTTGCCGTACCCGATCGATCGGAGCAGCGGCAGCACTTGAGCCTCTTGCGCTCGCGGCTGGCCTCGGGCGCGGCCGGCTACCTGAGCGGCTCCAGGACTGAGTTGGCGAACGAACGACGGGCACTGGAGACCTTCCGTCCGGGTGCCTATCTGAGCGGCGAGCGTGAACGGGTCGGCCTCCTGTACGACCGAGCCACTCGTGCGCAGTCGGGCCGCCTGGCCACCGATCGGGCCCTGCTGGCGCGCGTCAGTGACCGTCTGGCGTCGCGGTTGGCGTCCAGCATCGCGGCGGCGCGAGCGCAGCTGAACGACAGTGCCGCCGGACTCGCACCCCTGGACCCCTTCGCCACGCTCGAACGCGGCTACGCCATCGTGCGCGGAGCAGACGGTCGCGTGGTCGTCGATGCCGCCACTCGGCAAGTGGGCGATCGCCTCGATGTGCGACTCGCCAGGGGCACGTTGGACGTTTCGGTCCATAGCGTGCGAGACTCGGGCCCGTGACAGAGCCAACGACACCTCTGCGGCCCGACCTCGATCCAGCGACGCCGGCTGACATCACCGCCTTGCCGTTCGACAAGGCCCTTGAGGAGCTGCGTGACGTGGTGGCGCGGCTGGAGGAAGGCGGCTTGCCGCTGGAGGAGTCCATCACGCTTTACGAACGCGGCGCGGCCCTCCACGAACACTGCGGCAGGTTGCTTGATGCTGCGGAGTTGCGCGTGCAACGCCTGGTGGACGGCAGCGGTGGCGGCGCCACCCGTGTCATGGACATGCGCCCCGACGACAGCAGCGACCTGTAGCTGATGGTCACCCTGCGCGACCTCCGCGGACCGGAGGACCTCAAGGACATCAGCCACGCTGAGGCGCGAGCCCTATGCACGGAGATCCGTGGTCAGATCATCGACACGGTGGCTGCCACGGGCGGTCACCTGGGGAGTTCGCTGGGCGTGGTCGAGCTGACCGTGGCGCTGCATCGCATCCTGTCCAGCCCCACCGACCGCATCGTCTGGGACACCGGACACCAGGCCTACGCGCACAAGCTGCTCACCGGACGGCTCGCTCGGTTCGACACGCTACGCCAGCTGGGAGGGGTGGGCGGCTTCCCACGTCGAAGCGAGAGCGAGCACGACGTCATGGATGGTGGACACGCCGGCACTGGCATCTCCATCGCTGAGGGCCTTGCCCTGGCCCGCGATGCGCGCGGCACGGACGAGCACATCGCGGTGGTGGTGGGCGACTCGGCGCTCATGAGCGGCCTCTCGCTCGAGGCGCTCAACGACATAGGCCACCGCAAGACGCGCCTGCTTATCCTGCTCAATGACAACGAGATGAGCATCAGCCCATCCGTCGGCGCGGTGAGTCAGTACCTCAGTCGGATCAAGCTTTCCCGCCGTTGGCGTCGCTCCCGCCGCCGCTTCGACTCGGACGTAGGGCGCATCCCACGCTTCGGGCCGCTGTTGCTCGAGTGGTCCCGGCGCATCCGCCACGCGGTGGTGGACTTCAGCCAGCCGGGCCGGCTCTTCGAGGACCTCGGGGTGACCTACGTCGGCCCCATCCCCGGGCATGACCTGGTGGCGCTCGACACTACCCTACGCAAAGCGCTCCTTGAAGAGGACGCGCCGATCATCGTGCACATCCGTACCCGCAAGGGATATGGCTACCACCCCGCCGAGGTGGACAAGGTGGGATTCCACGGAGCGGCGCTGCCCCCGATGCCCGGCCAGACCAGCGCCACCAGCGCCACTACCGCCGGAAACGGCCTCAACTCATCAGACGGGGACGCCGCTCTACCGGCACAGGAGCGGCATCTCCGCCGAGTCCCCAACTACACCGCCGTGATGTCCGATGAGCTCGTGCGAATCGCGGAGGAGGACGAGCGCGTCGTGGCCATCACCGCCGGCATGCCCACCGGCACCGGCGTGGCCGCCTTCGGCGAGCGCTTCCCGACCCGCACCTATGACGTGGGAATCGCCGAACAGCACGCCATGACCATGGCCACCGGCATGGCGCTGGCGGGACAGCGGCCATTCGTGGCGCTGTATTCCACGTTCCTGCAGCGCGCCTTCGACCAAGTGATCCATGACGTCTGCCAGAACGACGCACCGGTGGTCATCGGCATCGACCGAGCCGGCCTCGTGGGTGAGGACGGCACCAGCCACCAGGGCATGTTCATGCTCTCGGCACTGCGCCAGCTGCCCAACCTCGTTCTGGCCGCGCCACGAGATGAGCAGGAGCTGCGTCGGCTGCTGCGCACCGCGTTCGCCCAGCGGCACCCATTCGCCCTGCAGTACCCGCGGGATGCCGGACTGGGCCTGCCTGCCGTCGATCCGGTACCCGTCGAGGTCGGTCGTGGTGAGACGCTGCGCCAGGGTTCGGACATCCTAATCATCGGGCTTGGGCCCATCCTCACCCGCGGCATGGCCGTGGCTGGCTCGCTCACCGAAGATGGCTGGTCGGTGGGCGTGGTGGACGCACGCTTCGCGCGACCCATCGACCGCGACCTCATCCTCGACAGCGCGCAGGGCAAGCGACTCATCGTAACGCTTGAGGAAAGCGTGCTCCCGGGCGGGTTCGGCTCGGCCGTGCTGGAAGTGCTGGGCGATGCTGCTGGCGCCGGTGACAGCCGCAGCGTCACCACCGCGCCGACCAAGCGCATCGGCCTGCCCGACGGCAAGTTCGTCGATCATGGGTCGGTCTCGGACCTGCGCGCCCTGGTGCGCATCGACGAAGCCGGCATCAAGGCGCAGATCGAGGAAGCTATCGCAGCGCACGGGCTCATACCAGCCCGTCCGGCCCCGATCGAGGCTCGGAGCGCCTGACCACGCCCAAGCCAAACAAACGAGCCAAGCCCCACAAGCTGCGCCTCGACCAGTTGCTCGTGGACCGAGGATTGGTACCGACTCGGAGCCGCGCCCAGGCGCTGCTGCTTGCGGGCCGGGTGCGGGTCGGATCAGGTGACGCAGCGAGGCGCGACCGCCGGCCCGGTGAACCCATCGCCGCCGACATCGAGATCACGCTCGACGCTGGGCTCCGCTATGTGTCGCGGGGAGGGGAGAAGCTGGCCGGTGCGCTCGATGCCTTCGGTGTCGATCCTGCTGGTCGCGTCTGCCTTGACGTCGGCGCCTCCACCGGCGGCTTCAGTGACTGCCTGTTGCAGCGTGACGCACATCGCGTCTATGCGCTCGACGTAGGGCGGGGCCAACTGGCTGAGCCACTCCGTCAGGACGCACGCGTGGTCAACATGGAGCGCACCCATGCCGCCCGACTGGACCCCGACTCGGACGACCCACTCACGCTCCCTGAGCGCGTCAGTTTGGCCGTCGCCGACGTCTCGTTCATCTCGCTGACCCGAGTGCTGAGCGGCATGGTCGCACACGTCGCGCCCGGGGGTGACATCCTGCCCATGGTGAAACCGCAGTTCGAGCTCAGCCCCAGCCAGGTCCCCAAGGGCGTGGTGCGCGACCCAGCCGCGCGACTTGAGGCCGTGGAGCGTATCCGCGCCCACGCATCGTCGCTTGGCTTGATCGTCGTGGCCGAGGCCGAGTCGGTGCTGGTGGGACCCTCCGGCAACCACGAGTTCTTCCTGCACCTGCGCGTGCCATGTCCATGACACGCATCGGCTTCGCCTTCAACCCCACCGCGGAGGCAGCCGTGGAGCTCCGCGATCGCGGCCTCCGGTGGTGCGCCGCCAACGGCATCGAAACCTGGGCGTCCCCATCCGACCAGGCACCAGCCGAGCCGGAGGCACTGTCCGGCACCGATGTCATCGTGGTCCTCGGCGGCGACGGCACCTTCCTGCGCGCAGCCCAGACCGCAGCGGACGGAGAAGTGCCCATCGTCGGTGTCAACGTGGGCAAGATCGGCTTCCTCTCCAAGGTAGAGAACCATGCCCTCACTGGCCTGCTCGAGCAGTTGCGCGATGGCCAGTTCGAGCTCGAGCACCGGCTCATGCTGGAGGTCCGGGTGGTGCACGCCGATGACAGCAGCGCTGGCTGGATCCACAGCGCCCTCAACGAGGCTGCCGTCGTGCGTGGTCGGCACGCCCAGGTGATGCGGGTCGTCGTCGATGTGGGCGATTCGCGCGTCGCGACCTACACCTGCGACGGCGTCGTCATCGCCTCACCCACCGGATCGACTGGCTACAGCTTCAGTGCCGGCGGACCCATCGTCGAGCCCACCAGCCACAACCTCGTGGTCACGCCCATCGCGGCCTATCTGACACCGCTCCGCTCCAGCGTGGTCGGCGCTCAGCATGTGGTCAGCGCCACCGTCACGGCCGCGTACGACTGCCTCGTCAGCATCGACGGGCGCGAGGACATCCCGTTGGAGGTCGGAGACCGCGTCGAGGTCCGTGCCAGGGAGAAGGCCATCAGCTTCATCCAGCCACGGGGGGCCATGCGCTTCTGGGACCTGCTGCGCCACAAGGCCACGCTCCTGCCGGATGGATGACGTCTTGACCACCACCGCTGGCCCGCGCGATCTCGTCGCCGCGACGGATGCGTATACCGACTACCTGCGAGTGGAACGTGGCTTGGCAGCGGCCACCATCCGCGCCTACGACACGGACCTGCGGCTCTTCGGCCGTGACGCGCCAGACATCGGGGCCTGGGCCAGCTCGCCGGACCCAGCGCGCCACTACCTGGCCGCCATGACCCGGCCGCCGCGCGTGCTCCGCCCTACCAGCCTACGTCGCAAGGCTGCGTCGATCCGGGCCTTCTACCGCTTCTGCTATGCCGAAGAGCTCATCGACACCGATGTCGCCGCTCTCATCGACCTGCCACGCCAGATGCAGCGTCTGCCCGATACGCTCGATGCGCAGGAGGTGGTGGAGCTGCTCGACGCGATCGAGGCGGATGATCTGGCCGGTCGGCGTGACCGAGCCCTGCTGGAACTCCTGTACGCGGCCGGGCTCCGTGTCAGTGAGGCGCTCTCGCTCGACCGTGGGGACCTCTCGATGAGCGGAGGCTTCGTCCGCGTCATCGGCAAGGGTGACAAGGAGCGACTGGTGCCGGTCGGCGATATCGCTCTGGGGGCCGTGGCCGCCTACCTGACGGAGCGGGATCGGCTCGCTCGCGAGCGACTCGACCCCGATGCCGCGCCCCCGGGCGATGCTGCGCCCGCGGGCGATGCGCAACGCGCCGGGGAGCCGCTCTTCATCTCGCGGCGAGGCCGGCGCCTGGACCGGATGGCCGCCTGGCGCATCATGCGCAAGGCCGCCCTTAAGGCTGGCATCGCCGGGCGTGTCACACCGCACACGTTGCGGCATAGTTTTGCTACCCACCTGTTGGAGGGTGGCGCCGATCTGCGTGTCGTCCAGGAATTGCTGGGACATGCCAGCATCACCACCACACAGCTGTATACACACATCACCGGAGAACGTATCCGTCAGGTCTACGCGAGGGCCCACCCGCGCGCCTGACAGGAAGGAGCACACGGAGCGAGATGGGAACATACGCCGAATCATTGCTCACGCCCGATGAACGGGTGCTCAGGCGAGAGCGTCAGCACCCCATCGCCCTGATCCTGGACAGTTGGCTGGCCATCATCCTGTGGGGCGCGACGATCATCCTGCTAATCATCCGCATCTTCCTGCCCGAGGAGGTTGCGGGCCGCAATCTGTTCGGTTCGGGCACCTGGTTCGCGGACCTGGGGAATCTGGCCACACTGATCACGCTGGTGGGCGGCATCATCGTCCTCGCCTGGCGCTGGTGGTGGTGGCGGACCCAGGAGTTCATCGTGACCACCTACCGGCTGGTGCTAGCCTGGGGCGTCCTCAACAAGAAGTCCTCGGACAGCTCGCTCGAGAAGATCAACGACGCCCAGCTTGAGATCACCGCTCTCGGGAGGATCCTGGACTACGGCACGCTCAAGGTCATGACCGCAGCGCCGCTCCAGGGCGCCGACCTGCTCGACCGGCTCAACCATGCCAAGGCCTTCAAGAAGTCGATGATGACCGCCAAGCATGAGCTACAGTCCGGCGGCAGCGGCGACGGTGAGGACTACGACCGAAAGCGAAGCGCATCGGTTCCCCCTGCCGCGGCTGACGTGGCCGCGGCCACGAGTCGGATCGACGTCTCCGGCGGCGCTGATCCCACCAAGGCGGATACGCCTGAGGAGGTGACCGCGGTGCTGGGTGAGCTGGGCAAGCTGCGCGATGCCGGCACCATCAGCGCCGAAGAGTACGAGGCCAAGAAACAGGAGCTGCTGGGGCGCCTGTGATCAGCCGGCATAGCGCCTGATGGACCAAGGCACCGTCCAGGCACTCTTCTCCGCCTTCATCGTCGTGGCCACCATGTTGTTGGTGGGATTCCCCGTGCACGAGTTCATGCACGCATGGACCGCCATGAAGCTGGGCGACAACACCGCCCGCTGGATGGGCCGCGTCTCGCTCGACCCGCGCGTCCACTTCGACCAGACGGGCGGGCTGATCCTGGGCGCCACTGCCCTCTTTAGCGCCTTCGGCGGTGGGCTGCTCTTCGGCTGGGCCAAGCCGACGCCGGTCAATCCCATCAACATGCGCCACGGCCGCCAGGGCCACGCGCTGGTCGCCTTCGCCGGTCCGGCCAGCAATCTGGTCGTGGCAGCCTTGGTGGCCCTCATCATGCGTGCCGTCATCTGGTTCAACCCGGACGTCTCACCGCTCATCGAGCTGTTCTGGCGCGCTCTCTCGCTGCTGCTGTCGCTGAACATCCTGCTGTTCATCTTCAACCTCATCCCCATCCCACCGCTCGACGGCTGGAGCGTGCTCAAGGGCATCGTGCCCAATACGGCGGCGCGACGGATGACCGAGCTCGAGATCCAGTATGCGAACCTGTTGCCGATGGTGTTCCTCGGCTTCATCGTCATCCTGTTCGTGACCGGTGGTGCCATCATCGGGCCCATCATCTACGGCATCCGCGACCTGTTGCTGGGCATCTAGCGATGCGCTGGTGGACCGCCAAGACACGCCAGGCCCTTCGGTATGTGTTCGGTCGTGTCGGCGCCGCTGAGCGCGCCGAGTTGGCCACGTGGCTGAGTGCACCGCAGCTCGCGCTGTTCGACTCCATGCATCGGGCGGACCAGCGCCATGGCCTTGATGTCGCCGCCATGCTGCGGAGCGAGGGCTACCAGGATCGCGAGGTCCTGCTGGCGGCGCTACTGCACGATGCCTCCAAAGGGCCGTCGGTACGGCTGCCGCAGCGCGTGGCGTGGTCGCTCGGAGAGCGCTACGGTGAAGGCGTGACCGGGATGCTCGCCTGCCTGCCGGGTTTCGCGGCTGCCTTCGAGGGACTGCGTCACCACGCCGCTGACTCGGCCGCCCTGGCGTCAGCTGCCGGCTGTACGGAGCGGACCGCGGGGCTCATCCGCTACCAGGCCCATCCCATCGACGCCGAGGCGGGCGCGGCACTACGCGCGGCTGATGAGGCCTGCTGATGCCGACCACTGATCGACACCCGGCAATGAGCATGAGTCGATGACCGACACGGTCATCCGGCCCGTCGCTGCGGCTGAGCTCGGCATGGCGGTGCTGCCACCGTTGCGCCGGCCGATG
Source organism: uncultured Chloroflexia bacterium (assembly GCA_963814315.1). GTDB lineage: Bacteria > Chloroflexota > Limnocylindria > Limnocylindrales > CSP1-4 > JAFMJV01. Next base: position 656,455 of record CAWFCG010000003.1, on the reverse strand, counting down.
CGCGGCGACACCAGCGTGCGCATCGCGGCGTCTGACCACCCTGATCGTGCCGCCCACGTCAGCGTGGAGGGGTACGAGGGCCCGCTTGGCTTGTTGCTGGGACTCATCGAGCAGCGCGAGCTGGACATCCTTGAGGTGCCCCTGGGTGACCTTGCGGCCGCCTACCTGGAGGCACTGACCGCCCTGGACGATACGCAGATGTCGCATATCAGCTCCTTCGTGACCGTCGCCAGTCAGCTTATCCTCATCAAGAGCCGCGCCATCCTGCCGCGGCCGCCGGTCGTCGCCATCGCCATCGAGGAGGGGCCCGATCCGGAGTCGGCGCTTCGCGAGCGACTCATCCTGTATCGCCTCTATCGCGATGCCGGTCGTGACCTGCGGGGACGCCTCGAGAGCGCCTGGGAGGTGTTTCGGCGGGAGCCCATCGCGGCGGTCGCCTCGGCCAAAGCCGGCTCGCGACCAGACGAGGGCCCACCCCTCGACCCGGCCGTGCTGGCCGAAGCACTCGATCGTGCCTTGCGCCAGGTCCCGCCAGCAGCCCCACCGGCGGACGTGGTGCCACGCCTGGTGACGCTTGAGGAGCGAGCGCGCCTCATCCGTGCCGCTCTCACCGAGGCGCCCGTGGTGGTGTTACAGGACTTGCTCGGTGACCTCACCGACCGGGTCGTCGTGGCCGTCACGTTCCTGGCCATGCTGGAGCTGGTCAAGGGGCGCGAGCTGAGCGTCGAACAGGACGAGCCCTTCGGCCCCATCTTGTGTCGCTCGCTGCGGACCGCATGAGCAGCGAAGACGGTCGACCGCTCGCCAAGCTCGATGTCGAGATCACGCCGGGCACGGTCGAGATCCCCGCCGCGAATGACGTCGATGGGGATGTGGGTGCGACGGTCGCCGACCTTGAGGCACTGCTGTTCGTGGCCGAACGGCCGTTGAGCCGGACCGAGCTACGGTCGGTGACTCGCTTGTCCGCTGAGGACGTGGATGAACGACTTGGCGACCTGGAGGTGCAGCTGCGCGAGCGCGGCATCCGCCTGGTCGTCGCCGGCGACCGCGTCATGCTGGGGACCTCACCCGAGAGTGGCGGACTCATCGCTCGCTACCTGGGGGCGGACACGGTCCGCCTTTCGCCGGCCGCTCTTGAGACACTGGCCATCATCGCCTACCGCCAGCCGGTGACGCGCGGCGTCATCGAGCGCATACGTGGCGTCGATTCCGGCCACGTCGTGCGTGGATTGCTGCACCGGCGACTCATCGCCGAGCAGGGCCGGGCAGAGACCCCCGGTCGGCCCATCCTGTATGCCACCAGCATGGAGTTCATGGAGCGTTTCGGGCTGACCTCGCTGGACGACCTGCCGCCGCTGGAGGCGGACATCGCAGCCCAGCTCGCCCAGGCAGAACAAGACGCCAGGGCGAGCGAGGCGAGCGGGGCGAGTGAGACCAACGAAGCCGATGGCTGACCCGGTGCGCGTGCAGAAGGCTTTGGCGGACGCCGGTGTGGCCTCGCGGCGCGGCGCGGATGCCCTGGTGACTGCCGGTCGCGTCACGGTCAACGGAAAGCCGGCGGTGACGGGGCAGCGAGTCGATCCGAACGTGGACGCCCTGGCTGTCGACGGCCGACCGGTGATACCGGCTGGCAAGCGCACCTACCTCGTGCTGCACAAGCCGGCAGGGGTCACCAGCACCGTGTCGGACCGCCATGCCCAGGAGACCGTCCTCGACCTGGTCCCCGCGGAACTGCTGCGGCCGGGAGTCCGCTTGTATCCGGTGGGCCGGCTCGACAAGGACTCGGAGGGCCTCCTTCTGCTCACCGATGATGGCGATTGGGCGCAACACCTACTCCATCCGCGGTACGGCGTGGAGCGCGAGTACGCCGTGGGCGTGCGTCGGCCGTTGAGTCGCAGCGAATCGGAGACACTCAGCCACGGCATCGAGCTCGACGAGGGCGTCGCGCGACTGGTGAGCCTGCGCCAGGCCACGCGCACCGAGACCGGCCGGCTCGAGCGACCGTACGATCCGGGCACCGCGGGTGGAACCGGTGGTCCCGACGGTCCGGGCGCGGGACTGTACTGGTATCGCGCCGTCATCGCACAGGGCTGGAAACGCCAGTTGCGACGCATGTTCGCGGCACTTCACACACCCGTGGAGCGACTCGTGCGCGTCCGCATCGGGACCCTGCGCCTCGACGACATGGCGCCCGGCAGCGTGCGCCGGCTCAGCAGTGCTGAGCGCGAGCACCTCGCCTCCACCCGGCGCGCACGGTGAGCGCATTGCGGGTCACCCTCGACGGCCCAGGGTCCAGCGGCAAGTCATCGGTCGGAGCCGCCGCAGCGGTCCAGCTGGGCTATCGGTTCCTCGACACCGGTGTGCTATATCGGGCCATCACCCTGCTGAGCGTGCTGCGCGACATCGAACCCGAGGCCGGGTCGGAGCTGGTGGCGCTCGTGCCTGAGCTTGAGCTGTTGGCGGATGAGGACGGCGCCATGCGACATGTCGCCATCGGTGGCGAGGACGTCACGGCACAGCTGCACGAGCCCGTGGTCGATCGCCGCGTCAGTGCGGTCTCCGCACAAGCCGATGTACGAGCTGCGCTGCTGGACATGCAGCGCACCATCGCCGCAGCCGGCCACATCATCCTCGCCGGTCGTGACATCGGCACGGTCGTGCTGCCCGACGCGGAACTCAAGCTATACCTCGATGTCTCGGTCGAGGAACGCGCTCGCCGCCGCGCCGCGGAGCGAGGTCTGGCGCCTGATTCCGAGGCTGCCGCGGTCATCCTTGCCGACCTGCAACGTCGCGACCACCTCGATTCCAGCCGCCTGGTGGCGCCGCTTCGGATCCCCGACGATGCCATCATCGTGCGCAGTGATGGCCGCCACTTCGAGGACACCGTCCGCAAGGTCGTCGAGATCGTCCGCCGACACGAAGAACGGGAAGGGTCCACGCCATGAGCGATGGTGCACCAGTGAGCGAGCATGAAGGCCTGACGCCCTACTCGCGCTTCATCGCTGGGCTGTGCCGTTTCGGCCTGCAATCGATCGCCCGGGTGCGCGTCGAAGGCGTAACAGGCCTTGGGGGCGTCGAGGACTTGCCCACACGTGGCCCGCTCATCATCGCGTCCAACCACATGAGCAATGCCGATCCGCCGTTCATCGGCGGCTGGCTGGCGCCGGCGCTCCAACGGCGCCCTACGTTCCTGGCCAAGGACACGCTGTTCAACGGCCCACTCGGCATCCTCATCCGCTCACTCGGAGCAGAGCCGGTGAAGGCCGGCGGCAACGACATCGGTGCCTATCGTGTCGCCAAGCGCATCCTCGACAGCGGCGGCGTGGTGGCCATCCTGCCGGAAGGCACCCGCTCGTTCGACGGAAGACTGGCGCAGCCCAAGCCGGGCGTCTCACTGCTGGCCACGCGGACCGGCGCCCCGGTGCTGCCCATCGGCATCTCTGGCACCGACGAGCTGATCGGCCGTGAGCAGGTCGTACCCAGGATCGGCAGCCGCATCATCCTGCGGGTCGGGCGACCCTTTCAACTTACAATCCCGCCGGGCGCCGACCGCCGGGCGGCGCTGGCCGCGGCCGATATCGAGCTCATGCGTCGGATCGCCGCGCTCGTGGAGCCGCGCCACCGAGGAACATGGGAGCCCTGGCCGGGCGACTGACTTACCTCAAGAAGGGCTCGGCCGGTGCGCTTCGAGGCTAATGTCAAGCACCGATGCGATACTTGAGGCCCATGGGAACCATCGCGCACGTCCACATCGCCCGCCGCACCGGCTTCTGCTATGGCGTGCGCGAGGCCATCGACGCGGCCCGCATCAGTGCCGCAGGCGGCCACCGGACGCACACCCTCGGCCAGGTCGTCCACAATGAGGGCGTCATCAAGGGACTGCGGGAGCAGGGCATCGTCTCAGTCAACGAGATCGATGAGATCGAGTCTGGGTCGGCCGTCGTCATCCGCGCCCATGGCGTCACGCCGGAGGTCATGGCGGACGCCGCACACAAGGGTCTTGACGTCATCGACGGTACCTGCAGCTGGGTGACACAGGAGCAGAAGGAGCTGGCCAAGCTGGTCGAGGAGGGCTACACGGTGGTCCTGCTGGGCACGCCCAACCATCCCGAGGTGGTGGGCCTGCTGGGCTTCGCGCCTGACGCCATCCTGGTCGATGAAGAGGAGGACTGGGAGCGCATCCCGCGAACCAAGCGGATGGCCCTGCTGACGCAGTCGACCCAGCCGCCGTGGAAGTTCGAGAAGCTGGCCGGCTACCTCACCACCCGGGCCCACGAGCTCAAGATCGTCAACACCGTCTGCCCGGTCACGATCCGACGACAGCAGGACACCACCGACCTCGCTCAGGCCGTGGACCTGGTGGTCGTGGTGGGCGGACGCAACAGCGCCAACACCCGCGAGCTGACGCGGCTCGTCGGGATCGTGGGTAAGCCGGCCGTGCAGGTCGAACGTGCCGCCGACCTCGTCGACCCGGCCGCGTTCGATGGCTACGCCGTCGTCGGCGTGACCGGCGGCACCTCGACGCCGATCGAGGATCTTGAGACGGTCGTGGCGCGCATCTATGAGCTGGCCGGCACGAGCGCCACCCGGGACGCGGCAGCAGCATTGGCGCACGACGCCGTGACGTCCGTGGCCGAGTCGGCCTACCGCAGCACCTCGCTCAGCGCCGTCTAGCTCGTGCCCAGCCGCCGCACCCGTCGTCGCCCGCACAACCTCGATCAGGACACGTCCGCCACCGGTTTGCCCGTGGTCGCCATCGTGGGTCGTCCCAACGTGGGCAAGTCGACGCTCTTCAATCGCATCGTCGGACACCGCAAGGCCATCGTCGAGGATCGTGCTCGCACCACGCGTGATCGCCTCTATGGCGTGGCCGAATGGAATGGCCGACGCTACGTCGTCATCGACACCGGCGGCATGGAGATCGATCCCGGCGATGCCATCGAGGAGCGCGTCCAGGAGCAAGCCCGCCTGGCCATCGAGGAAGCCGATGTCATCGTCTTCGTCGTCGATGCCGCAGCCGGTGAGACCCCGGCCGACCAGGAGGTCGCCCAGCTGCTGCGCCGTGCCCAGTCTCCCGTGATCATGGCCATCAACAAGGCCGACAACGAGCGCCTGGAGATGCAGGGAGCCGAGTTCCTGCGCCTGGGCTGGGACCAATGGTGCTCCATCTCCGCCCTGCACGGCCGAGGATCCGGCGACCTGCTCGATGCCATCGTGGGGGCACTGCCGCAGGAGTCGTTCGACGAGCTGGAACGCAAACGCCGCGAGGCGGAGGCCGAAGAGCTGGTCGAGGAGATCGACGACGGTATCCTCCCCGAGCCAGGCGAGGATGAGGTGGCGGCTGTGGCGGGCGGCACGGCCTGGTTCGACGATGACGCGCCCGTGCCGCGCATCGCCATCGTGGGCCGACCCAACGTGGGCAAATCATCCCTGTTGAACCAGCTGCTGGGTGAGGAGCGGGCGATCGTCAGCGACATCCCCGGCACCACTCGTGACGCCATCGACACCACGCTTGAGTGGCAAGGCCGTGAGCTGCGGTTGGTGGACACGGCGGGCCTGCGTCGCCGCGGCAAGATCGCCTCCGGTCCGGCGGCGGAACGCTACTCAGCACTGCGAGCACTCAAGGCCCTCGGGCGCGCGGACGTGTGCGTGCTGGTCCTCGACGCCCGCGATGGACTGGCCGCGCAGGACGCCCACGTCGCGGGCTACGTCGTCGATGAAGGCGTCGGCCTGGTGCTCGCCATCAACAAGTGGGACCTCGTGGAGAAGGATGACAAGACCTTCGAGGAGTACGTCGAGCGCATCCGTCAGGAGGCGCCGTTCCTGCACTTCGCACCCATCGTGGCTATCAGCGCCCTCACCGGCCAGCGTGCCGGAAAGGTGCTCGATGAAGCCCTGACGATCGCCGCTGAGCGCCGCCGCCGCATCCCCACCGCGACGCTCAACAAGGTCCTCTCCGAGGCGGTCTCTCGGCATCAGCCACCGGCCGTCAAGGGGCGTCGGGCGCGCTTCTACTACGCCACGCAAGCCACCATCGAGCCGCCGACCTTCGTGCTCTTTGCGTCCGATGCCAAGTCGGTGCACTTCAGCTACCGCCGCTTCATCGAGAACCGCATCCGTGATGCCTTCGACTTCGAGGGCACGCCGCTTCGGCTCATCTTCCGGGAGCGCTCGCGCGTCGAGCTGGAGCCGCGGAAGCGCAAGCCGCAGCCGAAGAAGGGCAAGAAGGCAGTTCGGAAGCCGACCACCAAGCCAGGCCGGACACCGACCAAGAAGTCAGTCCGCAAAGGTTCCTGATGCCGGCTGGCCTGCCTGGGCTGGCCGTCGTGGGTGCCGGTGCGTGGGGCACGACGCTGGCCCTGCAGCTAGCGAAGCGCGCGCCGGTGACGTTGCTGGCACGAGACGAGGAGCATGCCGCCCGGCTGCGGGCTGACGGCCAGAACCGACGCTACCTGCCGGGCATCCCGCTGGCTGAGGACATCTCGGTCAGCGCTGACAGCGCGAGCCTGACAGGCGCGACCGACTTGGTCATCCTGGCCGTCCCGGCAGCGGCCATGCGTTCGACCGTCGCGTCCGTGGCCGGGGCACTCTCGGACGAAGCGGTGTTGCTCTCGGTGGCCAAGGGCATCGAGCGCGAGACCTTGCTGCGCATGACCCAGCTGATCGCCGAGGAAGTACCTGGCGCGGCCACTCGGGTGGCGGCGCTGTCAGGCCCCAACCTGGCCCTTGAGATCTCGCGCGGGCTGCCCGCCGCTGCCGTGGTGGCCGGCGAGGATGCGGTAGGCCGCCGCGTGGTGGACATCCTGGGCAGCCGCAACTTCCGCCTCTATCGCAACCGCGACATCGTCGGCGTGGAGCTGGCCGGTGCGCTCAAGAACATCGTGGCCATCGTGGCCGGCGCCGTCGAGACGCTTGCGGCAGGGGACAACGCCAAAGCCGCCATCGCCACGCGTGGCCTGGCCGAGATGACGCGTCTGGGCGTGGCCATGGGCGCCAACCCGCTCACGTTCGCCGGCCTGGCCGGCATCGGTGACATCCTGGCCACGTCCACCTCCGCCCTGTCACGCAACCACCGACTGGGTGTCGAGCTGGCCTCGGGGCGAGCATGGTCAGAGATCGAACGCACGCTGCCGGGTGTGGCTGAGGGGGCCTACACCGTGCGCGCTGCGCTGGCGCTGGCGGAGCGGCATGCGGTGGAGATGCCCATCGCGCAGGAGGTGTACGCGGTGCTCTACGAGGGCAAGGATGTGCAGACGTCCGTGGTCGATCTGTTGGCGCGCGAATCCAAGGATGAGATCTTCGGATCGCTTTGAGCCGTCCCCGGCGCCGGGGGCATACGATGGCGACAGTCATGTTCGTGCCCCTCGTCGTCGCGATCCTGGTGCTGGCGCTCTCCGCCCCTGCTGTGGCTCTAGAGGGAGCGTCCCCGGCCGACATCTCGGCTACGCCGGCGGCATCTTCCACGCCCTCAGCAGCTTTCACGCCCGTGGCGCCGTTCGCGACCGTTGAGTTTGAGTCCCTTCCATTGCGGCGGCTGTTGGAGCGACTCCGTGACGCCTTCGAAGCCACCACTGCCGCCCTGGCCGCGCTGGCGCAGCCACCCATGGCTGAGGTGGTTCGCTCCGGGCCTCGGTCGAGCGGTGCGGTGGCCCTGACCTTCGACGATGGCTACAACAGCCGGGCCTGCGCCCGGATCGCCGACAGCCTGCGAAAGCAGGATGCCATCGGTACCTTCTTCATCAACGGCAACTACCTCAAGCGCGTGCCCGAAACGTGGCAGCGCATCCTTGAGGGCATGCCCGTGGCCAACCACACGCGCTCGCATCGAGACCTGACGCGTGTGCCGGACCGGGTCGTCAGCAAGCAGCTCCGTGAGAACGCGCGCATCCACGAGCGTGTCTTGGGTCGGCCGATGCTCAAGCTCTTGCGGCCTTCCTACGGCGCCTTTGACGACCGCGTGCGACGGATCGCGTACCGACTCGGCTACGAGCGCCTGGTGCTCTGGAACGTCGACACGCACGACTGGGAGCGGGATCGTCCGGTCCGCTCCATCGTCCGGCTGGCGACCGGCGCCAGACCAGGCTCCATCATCCTGATGCACTGCGGGCGCAAGGCCACCGCCAAAGCGCTGCCCGCCATCATCCGTGACTATCGCGAGCGCGGCATCGAGCTGGCGGGCCTACCGGAGGTCATCGGACCGTAGTGCCGCGTCCTGGCCAACGTACCTCGCCAACTGGACCACGAGCATCCTGGACCACGACATGGACCACGAGCATCCTTGTCGGTCCTGCTAGACTCAGAAGTCGCGTCGGGGCGTGGCGCAGTCTGGTAGCGCACTTGACTGGGGGTCAAGAGGCCGCTGGTTCAAATCCAGTCGCCCCGACCATTCGCTTGAGCACCGAATGGTCCCCTGGGGAGACTCAGGGGGCCCTTCTGATTCCCGGCTTGCCACCTGCGCACCAACTCAACCCCGCGAGGATCCCCGAGAGTTGACGATGCGGACGTACCTGCCGGCGGAGCCCGCGGGTCAGTGTGGATCAGACAAGCCCGCCATCATGCCCTGGAGCGTGGCGGTGACGGACCGTGATCGCGATTCGGCCGATTGGGCCGCCCCCCGCCTTCGACATGGGCTCGGGTGGTGCCAACCCTGGCAGGAGCGTCCGGAGAGGACCCCTATGCGGTTCGGGGCGACAGGATGACGACCGCGGTCTCGCGCGACCGCAAGGCGGCATACGCCTCGAGACCCTTGTCGTAAGTGGCCCACCTGGCCCACAAGCCAGGCCGCTCGTCAATGTCCGCCGCATGCGCGTGGACGGCAAGCGACCTACCGGGCAGATCGACGGTGACGTCGGGCTGAGCCTGCAGGTTCAGCCACCAGGCAGGTTCGGCATCGGCCCAGCCATTCATGGCCATGGTGACCAGGTCGGGACCATCCTCGAAGTAGCCGAGGATGGCTGTGCGCTCCTCGCCGGTGCGACGCCCGACCGTCCGCAGGCGCAGCATGCCCTGGCGGTCGGGCGTCGCGGTTTGGAGGCCAAGTCGCCCGCCTGTGGCCGAATAGACGGCCCGCTGCACCACCCAGAACGTGCGGATGAACCAGCGCGGCGGCAGGAACGGCGACTTCCTTGACGGTTCGGACATACTTTGCTGTTCGGACATGGTGCACTCCCGATCGGTAGATGGGTGGCTGCGACTTTGTGGTACGGTCGCCTTACTGTGTAAGTACACTACACTTACAACGTAAGTATGTCAACAGTCAGCGCCCAGTCCACCGGCCAACTCTTGCGCTCGTGTGGGAGGCGGATGAGGTAAGACGATGGGGAAGCTCACAGCACCTGATCGCGAGGTCCGAGAGCCGCTGAGCAGGGAGCGGGTGTTGAGGGCTGCCATCGCCATCGCGGATGAGGGTGGCATCGAGTCACTCACCATGCGCAAGCTAGGCCAAAGCATCGGGGTCGAAGCGATGTCGCTGTACAACCACGTGGCCAGCAAGCACGACATCCTCGACGGCATGGTCGACATCGTGGTATGCGAGATCGATCTTCCGGTCTATGGAGTGGACTGGCGGGAGGCTATGCGCAGGAGGGCCACCTCCGCCCACGACGTCTTCTCTCGTCACCCCTGGGCAAGCGCCCTGATCGACTCCCGCAAGAGCAGTGGCCCCGCGAGGCTGCGGTACTTCGACTGGGTGATCGGAACCCTGCGGCAAGCCGGGTTCTCGCTTGAGATGGCCGCGCGTGCGTTCTCACTGTTGGACAGCTACATCTACGGCTTTGGCCGCCAGCAAGTCAACATGTCGCCTGGCGTCGACGCGACACCTGAGGAAATGGCCGAAGCATTCCTCCGCGTGGTCCCGGCCGCCGAGTATCCCTATCTCGCCGAGATGATCACCGACTACGCGATGCAGGTTGGCTACGACGAGCATGCCGATTTCCAGTTCGGTCTCGGCCTCATCCTGGAAGGGCTGCAGGGGCTCCTGGGTTCAGTTGGACGCAGGTGACTCGAACATCCTTGACTGCACGCAACTGGACCGCACTGGGCACCGTGTATACCCGGTCGAGCGGCTCCAGATGGCCGAGACAGGTGCGTCAGTTGACCTGCGGTCCTATGCCGCCTGGCGGCCGGCGCGTGCCTCGACCGGCGTCACTCTGTACGCAGGATGGCCATCGAGCGCGGCGCAGCCTGCTTCCCAGCGATGGGTGCCGTTGCAGAGAAAGCACCAAGCTGAGGCCTGCGCCGGCCAGCCGGCCCTGCGCTCCTTCTGCCCGATGATCCGCCCGTGCTTGCCAGATGCGTGCTTGGTCATGTCTGCATACCTCAGTCGAACCCCTGATGGGTCATCGACATAGATGCTCGGGCCAACAGGCTCCCAGGTCATGGGCACCCCCCGGCAGAACGGATGGTCCCCACTTGCAGTAACGCGGCAACCAGGGCGCGCCACCATCACGGCACGCGGTAGCCGCAGGCCAGGCACTCGAAGGCCGACGGCCGTCGACGCCAACGCGCGATGGTGAAGAGCAGCACGCCGATGAGGATGGCCACCAACGCGATGGTGGAGAGGTTGGCGACGTACAGGCCGGTGTCACCACCGATGAACACGAGGATGAGCGAGATGACGCCGGTCAGCATGAAGGCGCCGGACCAGAAGAGGTTCTCCTCAGCATCGCGGCGCATCGTCTGCAGTCGTTGGTCGCCGCAATGCGGGCAAAGCAGGCCCCTTGCATCCCTGCCGGCATCGAGGGCTTCGAGCGCAGCCAATCGCCGTTGTTCCATCGTACCTGGGTCCGCCGATCCGCCGACCTGGGACCCGCAACGAGCGCAGAACGCATCGCCGCGCCCGACGCTCACCCCACATCTACTGCACAGCACCCTTTCCGATCCCTCCGTTACGCCACAATCATGCGACAGATGTGACGCCGCCGGAAGGCGACTATGGCGGCCGGTTTGGGAAGCGCGGAGTACCATCGGTCATAGTGCATCCCAACGACACCGTCCCCAGCGACCCCATGCCCAGCCAGCACCTCGATGGTCGCCTCGATGCGGCCCAGCGATCGGCTGCCGGTGACATGCCCCCAGCCGAGCTGCGTGACGCCCTGCACGAGATGGCTGACATCGTGGCCGACTATCTTGAAGGGGTGGAGGACTATGCGGTCCTGCCCCCTGTCAAACCCGGCGAGCTGACCGACCGACTGGCAGGTCCACCGCCGGAGGAGCCCGAGCCGCTGGAGGCCATCCTTCGCGACCTACGGTCGGACGTCATCCCCAACGTCACCCACTGGCAGAGCCCCAACAACCTGGCCTACTTCCCGTCCACGGCGTCGGGTATCGGCATCCTCGGTGAGATGATCAGCAGCGGGCTCAACTCGAACGCCTTCATCTGGCGCGTGTCACCGATCGGCGCGGAGCTGGAGGCGATCACCATCGATTGGCTGCGAGCAGGCCTGGGCCTTCCAGACGTGTTCGACGGCGTCTTCAATGACACCGCTTCGATCAGCACCCTCTCCGGCCTTGCCTGTGCCCGCCAGCAGGCCACCGGCAACGCTTCCCAGGCGGGTCTCCGGTCCTCTCCGCCATTGCGAATCTATATCTCGTCGCAGGCGCACTCGTCGGTCGAACGGGCGGCCATGATCCTGGGCATCGGTCGCGATGGCGTGCGCGCCATCGACGTGGACGAGCAGCTGGCCATGGATCCCGTCGCCCTGCGCGTCGCCATCGCGGAGGATCGTACCGAGGGCTGGCTGCCGGCCGGCATCGTGGCCACTATCGGCACCACCTCCACCACCGCCATCGACCCGGTCGATGCCATCGCCGACGTGGCCGCTGACGCGGGCCTGTGGCTGCATGTCGATGCCGCCTATTCCGGCCCCACGGCACTGATCCCGCAGATGCGCCGGCACTTCAAGGGCTGGGAGCGCGCCGACTCCATCGTCATCAATCCCCACAAGTGGATGTTCACCCCGTTCGATTGCTCGCTGCTCCTCACACGCAACATGGAGATGCTGCGCGCGGCACTCAGCCTGGTGCCGGAATACCTGCGCACCTATGACGGCAAGGACAGCGGGCGTGACTACTCCGAGTACGTCCCACAGCTGGGGCGTAAGGCCCGCGGCATCAAGATGTGGATGCAGCTGCGCTACTTCGGCCTCTCGGGATTACGCTCGCGTCTTCAACATCACCTCGACCTCGCCGGAGAACTGGCCGCCCGGATCGACGCCGACCCTGACGCCGAGCTGCTCTATCCAGTGCCGTTCGGGACGGTCTGTTTCCGCATGCGGCCGACCCGCTACGCCGGCCGGGAATGGGAGCCTGCCGTAGCCGAGGCCATCGACCGCCTCAATGAGAACGTCATGAACCAGCTCAACGGGTCGGGTGCGGTCTTCCTGTCACACACCAAGATTGGTGGGGTGTTCGTGCTGCGTGTGGCCATCGGCAACCTCCGTACCGAGCTCCGGCACGTCGATCGTGCCTGGGAGTTGCTCCGGGACGCCGCTCACCAACTGGACCACGGGATCGAATGATGCGTTCGGGCGCAGCCCTCACCTGGGCACTGGCCGGCATCCTGCTGCTGGCATCAGGGGCCCAGGCTGAAGGAGTCGGGAGTGCGACCTGGACACCGTCGGAGTCGACCACGACTGCCACGCCGAGCCGCTTCCTGGTCGACGGTGACGCCATCGAGTATCGGACCGAGGCCGTCTGGGACCAGGCGCAAGCCAGGGGCCTGCAACGCTATACGGACAGCGGCCTGCGCTACACGCTTGAGACCAACGACCGCAGCGGCCGTTTGAGTGCCACCGGCTACTGGGCCACCAATCAACCCGATCCGGCCTTCGACCGTGACGATGACGACGCTGATGGTCGCTGGGAAGAGGCGGAGATCATCGCGGGACCCCAGACGCCGCGGCCGGGTCAGAGCTATGTCTCGGTCGTGCAGTTCTCGCGCTGGCACGGCAAACAGCAGAAGGGTCGGTGCGGGTGGGCGTGGGACCGCAGGCTTGGTCAGACGGAGATCCTCTCGCAACTGTCACGGGAGCTCTTGGGCGAGTGGCAAGCCGAGCGCTATACGCTGACCTACGACACGCTTCGCTTCCCGCGTGTGGGCAAGCGCCCAGCGTTGGTCGATGACGTCGCCACCGCCCGCTGCCGCGATCCGCAACCGGGCACCAACCAGGATGGCTTCGTGCTCACCTTTAGCCAGCCACTCTCGTGGACGACATTCCGCGACCTCGTGTCGGTGGGGAGCGGCAAATGGACGGCTTTCGAGGCCGTCGGCCGCAATGAGCGTGATGACCTCATCTGGACATGCGGTGGGCCGGTCGATGGTGCCGTTCGCCTGACAGCCTGTCGCGCCTTGGGTGTCCGACCGCACGGCGTGACTGCGGCAGCGGGCTATTTCGACGAGCTGGCGATCAGCCAGTTGCGCGATGACAAAACGGTGGTCGCCGTCGATCCGTTGCAGGACTCGCTGACCGGCTTGCTGCTGGACGTGGGTGGCTTCGGGGTGGAGCCGCCCGGCCTGACCATCAACGATCGCTACTGGGAGCGCGTCCTCGCCGAGTGATCGCGTTCCATGCGAGTATTCGATCCGAGTGTTCGACTTCCCACACCCACCCAGAGGAGATGACATGGCCCAAGTCCGACGAGCTGAAGCGAACTGGAGCGGCGACCTGCTATCCGGTGGCGGAGCGGTAAGCGCGAAGACCAGTGGCGTCTTCGACAACCAGGCCATCACCTGGCGCGCTCGCACCGAGGCGTCTGAAGGCAAGACCAGTCCTGAGGAGCTGCTTGCAGCCGCCCATGCTGCCTGCTATTCCATGGCCTTGAGCAATGAGCTGGCCAAGGCCGGCTTCCCGCCCGAGCGCGTCGACGTCTCGGTCGAGGTAAGTGCCGACAAGACCGACGCCGGCTGGACGGTGACCGGAAGTGCCATCAGCGTACGGGCCAAGGTGCCCGGCGCCGATGCGGCCGTCTTCGCGGATAGTGCTGAAGCGGCCAAGGGTGGCTGCCCCATCAGCCGCGCCATCAGCGGCTCGGTCGAGATCACGCTGGACGCCACCCTGGAGGGCTGACCAGCCCGCGTCCCGCGCGGCGCGACGACCGATCCCGACGACTCCCTGGCCGTCTTGGCTAGGGAGTCTTCACACTTCGAACACCTCGGATACACCAGCGGTCGAGTACAACTATGTCCACACCGCCGCGTCTCTCTCGCGGTGACAGCAGGATCCGCGGCGCCGTGTCGCAGGGCGGACCCGACTCGAAAGAAAGGCAGGTATGGACAACCTGTTCCAGATCCGTACGACCCGTCGACCGCGCACGATCGTCGCCATCGCTGGAGCGCTGAGCATCAGTGGAGCCGCGCTCTTCACTCCATCAGCCGTTCTCGGCGCACAAGGTGACAGCGACATCGTCATCGGTGTCATCGAGCGGGTGACGCCCGCCGTCGTGACCATCCAGACGCCGGTCGGCTCATTTGCCTCGGTGTCAAGCGACCCGGGGGACACCAGCCCAGGCGACAGCGGCGATGCCAAGGGCGGCAAGCCCGAGGACAGCGGCGATGCCAAGGGCGACAAGCCCGGGGACGCCCAACTGCCCGAGGGGCTCGATCTCCCAGAGGGGTTCCAGCTGCCTGAGGGCTTCCAGATGCCGGAGGGGTTCGGGGGTCCGCAGGGCTTCAATCTGGGTGGCAGCGGCTCGGGTGTGATCGTCTCGCCCGACGGCCTGATCATCACCAACGGCCATGTGGTCGGCAATGCGGACAAGGTGACCGTCATCCTTGACGATGGCACCATCCTCGAAGGCGACGTGACCGGAGTAGATACACTCACCGATTTCGCCTTCGTCGATGTGGACGGTCAGGATCTTCCGACCGTTCCTTTGGGCGAGTCGTCCGCCACCAAGGTGGGGCAGATGGCCATCTCCATCGGAAACCCCCTGGGTCAATTCCCCAGCAGTGCCGCAGTAGGCATCATCAGCGGCCTTGACCGAAGCATCGACGTCTTCGGCAACGGCCTGAGTGGCAGTCGCGTGAACCATCTCATCCAGACCGACGCGGCCATCAACGCGGGCAACTCCGGTGGTGCCTTGCTCAACGGCGACGGCCAGCTCATTGGCATCACCACGGCGGAGGCCGGTCTGAACGATGGCATCGGCTTCGCGCTACCTATCGACTTGGCCAAGCCCATCATCGCGCAGGCTGAGTCCGGCAAGGCCATCACCCGACCGTATGTCGGCGTGGTCTACCAGGAGATCGATGCGCAGGTCGCCGACGAGGAATCGCTGCCGGTGACCGAAGGTGCCTGGATCGGGGGCAACGCCGAAGACCAGGAGCCGGTGGTCGCGGGCAGTCCCGCTGATGAGGCCGGCCTCAAGCCTGGCGACATCATCACCGCCGTGGATGGCCTGGCGGTCGATGGCAACAACCCACTCGACCTCCAGGTTCTGCGCTTCGCCCCCGGCGATGCGGTCAAGCTGGCCGTGCTGCGCGATGGCGAGAGCCTGGAGCTCACCGCTACGCTCGGTACCCGGCCCGCCGACCTCAACGGCTGACCGATCCAACCCCAAGCGGCCCTGCCAGTCGTCGGCAGGGCCGCTTCTTCTTATGCCGAGACTTCGGGCGCCGGGCTTCGTCCGCTTGGTCTTCGTTGGCCACGCCCTGCTAGCATGTCGTGGTCCTGCCATCGCGAGCCACAGGGAGGCCAGCCGAGTCGATGCCCGCCACTGACAACCTCCAGCGTGTGCCGCAGATCGCGCTCGACCGCCTCCATCACCAGGGGGTGTTCACCACGGGCCTGTTCCTGGAGGTGTCGGAGACGCCGACGCGACGGCTGTACCTGGCCGACCAGATCGGTGTCTCGATCAATGAGATCAACGATTGGCGTGATGAGGCGCTCATGCTCAACCTGGCCAACTTCGGGTCGGACGAGCAGCGCATCCTGACGCAGGCTGGCATCGTGGGGCTGGCCGACTTGATCGAATGCGACGCGCAGCAGTTCCGGGATCGCGTCAATGAGGCCGCGTATACCCTCGGTGTCGAGCCACCCACCGATCTCACCATCCAGGGCTGGCACGACCAGGCCCAGACCCTCGCTGAAGGCTAGTCCCGCGACCTCGCCGCTGAGCCTCTGGGCCCGCATCGTCGTCTTCGTCGGCACGATCTTGGCCATCATCGCGCTGGCCGTGCTGCCATTGCTGACGCCCTGGTTCATCCACCCCGCTCTGGATGCCGCAGGTTCGGCGGAGCGACTGACCATGACGACGGTCCAGGCACATGCGCTCTCGGACCGTTCGATCGACGAGCTGGTGTGGGGGCCGGGAGCCTTCGACTTCCTGGCTCCCGACGGTCAGCCGTTCTACGACGCAGACGAGCGCGTGCACCTCTCCGACGCGCGCACGCTGCTGGGCATCTTCCTCATCGCGGGCGGGCTGGGCATCATCGTCATCGCCACCCTCGCCCGATTGCGGGTACGGCGCGCCGAGGTGTGGCGGACCGTGGCACGCGCCGGGTTGGTCACCAGCGTGGCCGTCGTCCTCCTCGGCATCGTCTCCCTGGTGGCATTCGACTCGCTTTTCACGCTCTTCCATCAAGTCTTCTTCCCCGGCGGCAACTGGGCCTTCGACCCATCCAGCCAGCGACTGGTGCAGCTCTATCCGTTCGGCTTCTGGCAGATCGCCGCCGGTGCCCTGGGCGTGCTGGTCTTCCTGCTGGGGCTGGGCGCGTGGCTGCTTGGTCGCTGGGCCGCGCGTCGTTCCGGCGCGAGTTCGGCAGCCTCCGCCGCGGAGGTCTAGGCTCACACCATGGTCGAGACACCCCTGCTGCCACTCGAAGAGGCGCTCGAGCGCATCCTGGCTGGCGTCCTGCCACTAGGCGCCGAGTCACTACCGTTGTCTGCGGCACTGGGTCGGGTGCTTTCGGAAGAGACGAGCGCGCTGCTGACCGTGCCACCGTGGGACAACAGCGCCATGGATGGGTTCGCGGTCCGCGCAGCCGACGTGGCCACAGCCAGCGCTAACGCTCCGGTCACGCTCAGGGTCATCGGCGAGGTCGCCGCGGGGCACGAACCGATCCAGCGCGTAGAGCCGGGCACTGCCATGCGCATCCTGACCGGCGCGATGCTGCCGCCCGGTGCCGACGCCGTGGTCCAAGTGGAGGACACCGATGCGGCCCAGGGTGTGGCAGTGCTGCCGTCGTCTGTCGAGGTCCGAGCCGCCGTGCTGGAGGGGCGGCACATCCGGCGTGCTGGCAGTGACATGCGACAGGGAGATGTCCTGCTCCGAGCCGGAACCCACGTCAGTCCGGCCGCGATCGCGGTGCTGGCGGCCTCCGGACATGCCCGGGTCACCGTCCATCGGCGGCCGCGCGTCGCCATCGTGGCCACAGGCGATGAGCTCACGCCCATCGGTGAGCCCCTGGGTCCGGCCTCGATCCCAGATAGCAACAGCGAGTCCATCGCCGCACAGGTCATCGCGGCGGGAGCCGAAGCGGTCCGCCTGGGTATCGCCGTCGATGATCCCGACGCCGTCCGCGAGCGCCTGCTTGAAGGCGTGCTGGCAGCCGACGTGCTCATCGTCACCGGCGGTGTCTCGGTCGGCGCACACGATGTGGTCAAGGAGGTCTTCGCTGACATCGGTCGGCTCGATCTCTGGCGCGTCGCCATCCAGCCTGGCAAGCCGCTGGCGTACGGCAGCGCCTCACGGCCAGATGGCGGCCAGTGCCTGCTCTTCGGCCTGCCGGGTAACCCCGTGAGCAGCTTCGTCACCTTCGAGCTCTTCGTCCGCCCCGTGCTCCGTCGATTGCGTGGCGCATCGGCAGGCGGGGGACGATTGTCCGTGCAGGCGACATTGACGGAGCCGATCACCAAGTCGGCAGGACGCCGTGCGTTCGTGCGCGTGCGGCTCCGGCCGGACCCCGACGCCACGGGTCGCTACCTCGCCCAACTGGCGGGCGGCCAGGGTTCACATGTCCTTACCGCGCTCGCCGTCGCCGACGGGCTCGCCATCATCCCGGAGAGTGCAGCCGTTGCCCCCGCCGGCACGCACGTGGAGGTCATCAGACTTGACACCGAAGTCACATGAAATCCTGGCCCGGCCAGCCCAAGCAGACCACGCCGGTCACTCGCAAGGACCGTCGGGCACTGAGCCATGTCGACCGGCTGGGCCGACCACGCATGGTCGATGTGAGCGACAAGACGCCGACGGTCCGTCGCGCCACGGCCGAGGCCACGGTGAAGATGGACCAGGATACGCTGACCCTCGTCATCGACGGGCAATCCACCAAGGGTGATGTCCTCACCGTGGCTGAGATCGCCGGCATCATGGCTGCCAAGCGCACCGCGGAGCTGATCCCCCTGTGCCACCCACTGCCGCTGAGCGAGGTCAGCGTGGAGATCACGCCGGACCGCAAGGTCGGCGCCCTGGTCATCACGGCCACCGCCGCCACGACCGCGCAGACGGGTGTGGAGATGGAGGCCATGACCGCCGCCTCGATCGCGGCGCTGACGGTCTACGACATGATCAAGAGCGCCGACCGCTTCGCCACCATCAACGGTGTGCGTCTATTGGAGAAGAGCGGCGGCAAGAGCGGCAACTGGCAGCGACCCGCACCCAAGACCGCCGATCCCGATGACGGGCCGAGCAAGACGGTCAAGCGCGCGCGCGCGCCGCGGAAGGGGCAGGGGAGCTGAGGTGGGGCAAGGTACCACCGTCGAGGGCCTGCCCGCGCTGGCACTCACCATCAGCGACGGTGTCGCCGCTGGCACCCGGGAGGATGGCAGTGGCGACGTCCTCGCAGCGCGCCTGACCACGCTTGGCTTCGAGGTGCGGCGCGAGGTCGTGGCGGATGAGCCCAACGAGATCGCGCGTCTTGTCGCGGCGGCGGCGGACGGCGGCACGCGCCTGGTGGTGACATCCGGCGGCACCGGTCTGGGCCCACGCGATCGCACGCCGGAGGCCATCAACAGCATCATCGACTACCTCGTACCTGGCTTCGGTGAGGCCATGCGCGCCGAGGGCCGCATCCACACGCCGCTGGCCTCGATCTCACGATCGCTGGCTGCGGTGCGCGGGCAGACGCTCATCCTGTGCCTGCCCGGCAGCCCCAGGGGCGTCGCTGAGTCTCTCGACGCGGTCGAGGTGATCCTGGCCCACACGCTCGATACGCTGGCAGGGCGCACGGCGCACACGTAGGCGACCGCCGCACACGTCGGCGCTCGGCGGTCACATCAACGGCCCAACCCACCCGCGCACGGTCAGCGCCTGAGCGTGGTGTACAGTCACGAACGATGCGCTGCCCGAACTGCGGGACGCTGGATGGGCGAGTCATCGACTCCCGGGACCTTGACGACTCCACCACTGTCCGCCGCCGCCGTGAATGCTCCACCTGCCGCTCGCGCTACACCACCTATGAGCGCGTCGAATCGGCACGCCTGGTGGTCATCAAGAATGACGGCTCACGCGAGGAGTTCGATCGCGACAAGCTGGCCGATGGTCTATCACGGGCGTTGACACGCCGGCCGGTCGGCGAGGACGCTGCCGACGAAGCGGCCGACGAGATCGAAGCCACCCTCCGTGCCCAGGGACTCAACGAGGTGTCATCGAGCGCCATCGGCGAGATGGCCATGGACCGCCTGCGCAACCTGGACCACATCGCCTTCATCCGCTTCATGAGCGTGTACCAGTCATTCGACGACATCGAGCAGCTCAAGCAGGAGGTGGACACGCTCTACGCTGAGCGCCCCGAGCGCGCACCCGGCCAAACGACCTTGCGCCTGGTAGCAGAAGATGGCGCCATCACGCCCATCGGGCCGCGTGGCGGGCCGCGCCGGCGACCCACCAAGCGCAGGTAGGGAGTCCATGAGCGTCCTCGCCGACCGCGATATCCGCGCCGCCCTGCAGGAGCGTCGCATCCGCATCGACCCCTTCGACGAGGCCTGCCTGCAACCGTCATCGGTCGATCTGCACCTCGACTGCGAGTTCCGCGTCTTCCACAACCACCGCTACCCCTACATCGACCCACGCGAGGAGCAGCCGGACCTGACCGAGGTCACCGCGGTCGAGCGGGACGAGCCATTCATCCTGCACCCGGGTGAGTTCGTGCTGGGCCAGACGCTCGAATGGGTGGAGCTGCCGGACGACCTGGTTGCAAGACTCGAGGGCAAAAGTTCGATGGGCCGGCTCGGGCTGCTTATCCATTCGACAGCGGGCTATGTCGATCCGGGCTGGAAGGGCAACCTGACGCTGGAGCTCTCGAACGTGGCCAACCTGCCCATCGCGCTCTATTCCGGCATGCGCATCGGCCAGATCTCCTTCTTCGCCATGTCCAGCCCGGTCGAACGACCGTATGGCACCAAGGGCCTGGGCTC
Organism: uncultured Chloroflexia bacterium; assembly: GCA_963814315.1. GTDB lineage: Bacteria > Chloroflexota > Limnocylindria > Limnocylindrales > CSP1-4 > JAFMJV01. Next base: position 636,101 of record CAWFCG010000003.1, on the reverse strand, counting down.
CCGATACCAGGGCCAGTCGACCCCGACCGCCTCCGGTGCCTTCCGCGACTTCGAAGCCAACCGGCGCACCTCCAAGGGCGGCCCGCAGGGCTAGCAGGAGAACCCGATGTCCATCGATGCGAGCTCTGACTGGCGCGCTGATCTTGGCGGTGGCACGACCATCGCGCTCATCCAGGCCGGCGTCTTCACCACCGACGCCGGGACCATCCTGGGACCGGTGCCGCGCACCATGTGGGAGCACCTCGTGGCCGACGAGCTGGATCCCGACCATCGGCTGGTCCAGGCGCTCAATTGCCTGCTGATCGAGACGCCATCAGGGCGCGTGCTGGTCGAGACCGGCGTGGGCGAGCGCATGGACGATCATCACAAGGCCCAGCGGGGCGTGCGCGGGGAGCCCATCCTGCCGTCGTTGCGGGCTGCCGGCTTCGATCCCGAGACGGTTGACTTCGTGGCCCTCTCACACCTCCATTTCGACCACGCCGGCGGCCTGTTGACCTCTGGTGGCGAGTACGCCTTCCCCCGCGCCCGCATCGTGGCTCAGACTGATGAATGGGACTACGCACTGGGTACCAACGCTCGCCTCACCGCCTCCTACGAGCAAGCCGAGCTACGTCTCGCGGAGGCATGGGCTCGACCTGGTTCGGCCGATGGCGATGAGGAGCTCATCCCCGGTGTGGGGGTGAGGCGCACCAGCGGGCACTCCGGTGGGCATCAGGCCATCATCGTGCGGGGGCGTCACCAGACGGTGGCGTTCTTCGGCGATCTTTGCATGCGCCCCTGGTCGGCCAATCCCAAGTGGGTCACGGCCTTCGATGACTTCCCGCTCACCAGCGTGGAGGTCAAGTCAACCCTCTTCGCCGAGGCCGCAGCCGAGGACTGGACCGTGGTGCTCTCCCACGAGCCACGCCAGCCGGTGGGCCGACTGATAGGGGAGCGTGGCCGCTACCGCTTCGTGCCCACGCTGTAGAGCCGGCCGGAGCCAGGCTCAGGCCCGGTCGATGAGCAGCGGTTCGATGATGTCGGCGGCCAGCTCGCGCGTGACCGGTCCGTAGCGTATGTCGCGGATGACACCGTCGGCGTCGACGAAGACGTGGGTCGGCAGACCGAACCCCCGGAACGCATCGAACACGGCACCGGTCGCATCGAACCCGATGGTGTAGTCGAGCCCATACGTGGCGGCATAGTCGATCACATCGGCGGGCGTCGTCTCCTGGACACTCACCGCGACCATCTGGAGACCGTCGGCCGCGTATGTCTCGTACGCATCGCGAAGCACTGGCGTCTCCTCCTGACAGGGCGGGCACCACGTCGCGAAGAAGCTCAACCAAATGGGGTTCCCACGTAGAGCCTCAAGGCTCACGATGTCGCCATCGAGGTCTCGCAGCGTCACGGTTTCGCCGTCCACCTCACCCTGCAGTTCCGGTGCTGTCTGGCCGATGGCGAGGCCGGTCATGCGCTCGCCAGTTTGGTAAAAGCCTGAACCAGGTACCTGTGCCGTGGGACCTGCCGGAGCGTTGATGGGGGTCGTCAATAGGGCCAGAAGACCCGCCGTGACGATCAGCACGGCAGCCAGGATGAGCACGTGGCCAAGGGTGAACGGCCCGATGACCTTTCGCCCCCAACGGGAGCGGGCGGCCGATTCCGACTCGGTCAACCGATCTCGATCCAGGTGCTGAAGTCGAGCCAGGCGAGCTGCTGCGAGATCCATCCAAGCCAGTCGAAGATCATCGCCAGGCCAAGGATGATGATCAGCGCGCCGCCGATGATCTCGATGCTGCGGCCGTAGCGCAACAGCGGACGGGTGAGCAGGGGCGCGCGATCGAACGCCAGCGCGACCAGGATGAAGGGGATACCGAGGCCTAGCGAGTAGGCCACCAGGAGGCCCACGACCTGCGGGCTGGCGCCGACCGCGGCCATCAGGAGGATGCTGCCAAGCACGGGGCCGATGCAGGGCGTCCAGCCGACCGCGAAGACGCTGCCCAGCAGGAAGCCACCGACCATGCCGCCGCGACGCTGCCTAGGTCCGCCGTCTCCCATGCGCTCGAATGGCTTCCACGAACGCGCCAGCGTCTGGAGCTTGATGACGCCCATGAGGTTGAGCCCCAGGATGACCAGGATGACGCCACCGATCTGGCGCAGGACGTCCAAGTTGTCTCGCAACGGGCCGGCGGCCGAGTAGACGGCGATGCCGAAGACCGTGAAGATGACCGTGAAGCCCAGCACAAAGGCGAAGGCGTTGGGCATGGCCCGCCAACCGGTCGCGCGAGGTGGCGGCAACGGAGTGGAGCCGCCGTCCATGGCGAGACCGCCGACCGGGCTGCTGGTCAGGATGCCGAGCTGGCCCAAGTAGGCCGGCACCACCGGTAGCACGCAGGGTGAGAGAAAACTCAGCACGCCGGCCAGCATGGCTGCGCCGAGCGTTACATCCATGCTGGGCCCCGCGGCATCAAGCTGGCAGCAGGGTTTGGTCGAGGAAATCGCGGACCTGCTGGCCGTTGGTCACCAATTCACACTCGTTGTCACCCACCTTGAAGACCGGGATGCGGTGCCGATAGCGTGCCTCCAGCTCCGCATCGGCAGTGATATCCACCTGTTCGATCGTCAGGCCAGGGTAGCCGGCGCGGCTGCGTGAGGCGAGCTCGTCACGCAGCAGCACATCGGCGTCGTCACACAGGTGGCAACCCACACGGCGGTAGATGGTCAGCGTCGTTCTCGCGCTCGTCTCGTTCATCGTTTCGCTCCGATGATACGGTGCGCTACGATTCCGGTCTGCGCCCCCGTAGCTCAGTGGATAGAGCGGCAGCGTCCTAAGCTGCGCGTCGGCGGTTCGAATCCGTCCGGGGGCGCCAAGACCAAATCGCCACGCTCCAGATCGAAGAACGGCGTGGCCTCGGGCCGCAGGGTGATTTCCGCGACCGTGCGGCCCTCGGTCGTGACCTCCTGGACCACCATGGCGAGCAGCTGCTTGGCTTGGTCCGGGGTCGCGCGATCGAGCGCGGCGGGAAGCGACTCAACGATCTCAGCGACCTCGTCGAAGCTGCACACCTTGTCGTTCTGGGGCAGCAGAGCGAGCTGCATGCGCGTCTCGCCCGCCTTCGCTCGGTACTGGGTCTCGTCCATGTCGTCCCATTCGTAGAGCTGAGCCAGTCTCTTCAAGTGGCGCTCGAGCTTGACCCGCCTCTCGTCCACAAGCCCCTTGGCCGGGAGGGCCAGCCTCCGTCGCAGCTCGTCCCGGGCACTCTGCACGGCATCGGCGGGGAGGATCATGTCACGGATGCGCTCCAGCACCGTGGCCTCGGCTACAGCCGCCGGGACCGATGGTGCGCCGCACTCGCGACAGAGGTAGTACCGCCACTCCTTGTCCCGCGACACACGGGTCTCGCCGCGCAGGCGGATCCCGCACCTGCATATGATGATGCCCGCGAGGAGGTAGGTGCGGCGCTTGGGTCCCCGCTCACGACGGCCGTGCATGCGGGCATCGGCCGCCTTGCGGCCAGCCGCCCAGGTGGCCTCATCGATGATCGGCTCGTGGGTGCCGGGTCGCTCTTCCTCGCCGCAGTTGTAGATACAGTGGGCTGTTCCTGGCTGGGCCGACGGTGGGCGAGGGAAGGACGACCCGGGCATCGCGACATCAAGAAGTGCCGCATCCAGCTCGCGGACCTACGCCAGTGGTTCTTTGGAAACTACGAAAGGACACGAACATGTTCGACTTCATCGCCGGGGGCGTGATGGCTTGGGTCCGACTCTTCGTCGGCCTCTTCTTCCTCAGCCTCATCTTCATGGTCTTCGCGCTCATCGTCCAAGCCATCAGCTTCGTCGCCGGGGGCTAGGAACAGCGCCTACACAGCCTGGCAGGCGGGATGCCGGCCCCCATCCAGTCCCTGCACCCCGCGCCTGTCGCCGCGACTCACGGATCGCCGTCGAACCTCAACAACGCGTAGCGCCGTGCTGTACCTTCCGCCCTCACGGTCTCCACTCCTGCGGTCCTTGCCGCAGCCTGCGGGTGACGGCCACGACGGGGCGTACAAGGAGGCTTCGTGAAGAAGCGGTTCATGCTGGGTCTTGCCGTAGGTGCGCTCGTGGCGGGGATGCTGCCGGGGTCGGCACTGGGTAGCGGGCCGCGAGACGGGAGCTGCCCGCAGGGCTTCGACCAGGAGCCGGTCTCATACCTGTCCAAGTTCAGCGTAGGCGGAGTGCAGTCAGCCGACCTGAACGGGAACGGCGATACGTTGTCAAGCTCCTCGCTACCCCGAGCGACATCGTGTTCATGGACGATGTCGTGAAGCCGTCGTAGGGTCTGCGGGACCGGGCCGTCGGTCGAACGTCGCCAGCAGAGCGAAACCAGACGAGGCCTGTCCCGCGAGGGGCGGGCCTCTTCATGTTCGCGGCATCCAACCCGACCACTTCCCGACCAGGACCCGACCACCATCCACGCTCGACATCGCGATCCAGTCCACCCATGCGAGGCGGGCGAGCTGAGGCTCGAGATGGAGGGGACGCCACTACTACCCGGCGCAGGCAGCATGATCCACAACCCCCGATGAGCGCCAGCCTCACCCACTCTTGCTTCGCCGTGTGCCATGACACCTTCTACGGGTATGACCCTGACGGGACGCTGCATCTGCTCGACGGGACGGCCTCGATCCGGAGCAGCCCCGCGACACCAACTCGACGGTGGAAATAATTCCCACGCCATGACCGTGTGGGCGTTCCTGCGAGGCTGGACGCCATCGACGGTTCGCTGCGGGCCCAGCATCGAGCTGAGACGGCGCCGCGAGCCAGTCCATCCATACGGTCGCTACTCCGACACCATCGAACACTGGTCGCCTGTGGTCGGTCCCTTCTGTCATCTGGTCAACGCCGACGCGGCTCAAGCGGCGGTCCAAGCAGCGGCTCAAGCAGCAGCTCAAGCAGCGGCGCCACGCTTCACGCATCCGTCCACTTGCACCGAGAGCTACCATCAACGACAGACGGTGACTCCGCCCCTCGTCGCGGCGAGGAGAGGCCGGAGGCCGATGCAGCCCCAAGGTTGGTCCCCATGAACAAGGTGCATCGATACCGGGACCTGGAACGCGAGTACGTCACCTCCCAGGTCTCCATCAGGGAGTTGTGCCGCCGCCACGGCATCAGCGCCCACAGCCTCGTCACCGTCCAGGCGCGGAAGGGGAAGTGGGCCGAGAAGCGCGAGCAGTACCAGGCCAAGGCCTCCGACGCCTACCTCGAGAGGTACGCGGCCAGACATGCGGATCGGGAGGCGGAGGTTCGCGCCATCGATGAGGCCATCACCAGGTTCCGCGACGACCTGAAGGAGACGGAGAAGAAGTTGGTGGGCGGTGAGTGGATCGAAGTGCCCGTCATGCGGCTCACGCCCAGGGACCTCGCAGTCCTCATCGACCGGCTCAACCCACTGTTCGCCCGACCCAACAGCATCAGGGAGGAGCGCAGACTGAACCTGAACGTCGCAGCCCTCCCGGCTGAAACGCTGAGACGCGTCGTCGAGATGACGCGGGGGCTTACCGAGTCCCAGACAGCGCAGGAGTCGCCACTACCAAGACGGCCCGAGGTCTGAGTCGCACGGCCGAAGGTTCCAGCATCGATCCCGAAGGCGGCAGCGCGGGGCCTTTCCTGCTATGCACGTTCCCGACGAGACGCCAAAGACAGAAGTAGTCCCCGGCCACGGCGAGACGTACGGGCGTTCTGACGAGTTCGCCGAGCGGGTGCCAGACGAAATCTCGTAATCCTGCGCTTGCCGGCCCCCATACCCTACGTGGGTCCGAACAAGACCCCGGGGGGTCCAGCGGTCGGATTGACCGTTGGCCAACTAGAAGCGGTGGCATGGACCAGCAACTCGTCGTTCGGGTCCAAGGTGGCGACCAGCGTGCCTTCGAGGCACTGGTGGTGGTCGACCAACCCCGTCTGTACCGACTGGCGTACGGCATTCTGCGTGACCTGCAACTGTCCGAGGATGCCACGCAGCAAGCACTCCTCGACATCTGGCGAGATGTAGGTCGCCTACGAGACCCGGCGAAGTACGAGGGCTGGTCCTATCGCCTACTCGTCCGAGTCTGCTACGCCGAGACCAAGCGTCAGCAGGAGTGGGCGACTAGTCATGACCTTCCATCCGTAGCCGAGCCACGAGCAGCTGATGTCTACGGCGGCGTGGCCGACCGCGATCAACTAGAGCGTGGCTTCCGGCGCTTGTCGATGGACCACCGTGTGGTTCTCGCCCTGCGTCACCTTCTGGGCATGACCCCAGACGAGGTGGCGGTGGTGTTAGACCTGCCCCGTACGACCGTCTACTCACGACTGCAAGCGGCGGTGAAGGCCATGCGTGCAGCCCTCGAGGCCGAAGGGCGATCCGCAACGGAGACCTTGAAGCCACAGGAGGCCGTGCGATGAGTGACGAGCGGATGCAGTCGGCCCTCGACGAGTGGTTCGAAGACACCGACCCGCGGCCGCCGAACGTCCGGCGCACGGCCACCCGAGTGATGGCCCAACTGCCGCAGACCCGCCAGCGTGGACGCTGGTTGCCCTTCCGGCTGTTCCGCCCGAAGGCTCAGACACCCACCGCCATCGACACAACCGACTACCAGCCCAGGCCCATCTCGGCCACGAACGGCCATTCCGCCATAGCAGTAGGGAGGACCCAGACCATGTTCAGTCCAGTCAAAGCCATCACCGCAGGAGCCATCATGTTCGCCATCGGAGGCGTTCTTCTGATTGCCCAGCCCTTCAACCAGCAGAGCAGCGTGCCGGGGGCGGCCACTGATGTGTCCGAGACAGTCCGACCAGCCTTGATCACCGGGACGGTCGTCAGCAGTGATCGGCTATCTGGGGGCACGACGAGAGGCGAAGGCATCGGGATCCTCACCGAGGGATACACGTCGACCGCCGTCTGGGAGGCAAGCGACGAGCGACTATCGGGTGAGGTGACCTATGCGGGCAACTGGCTGACGTACGCGGTCCCGAACATGACGGCCGAGGCCGGCACCTTCGTCCTCGTGAACGAGGGGGGACGGTGGGTGGGTCAGACCACCGCGTTGACGAATGAGTCAGGCATCGATGACTCGGACACCATCATGTTCATCGGTGAAGATGGGTACGAGGGTCAGACTGCCCGCGTCATCATCGACTGGAGTACGGAACCGCCCACCTTCAGCGGAGGCGTCATCCCCGGCGACTGGCCGGCCTTCCCGTCGCCCGAATAGCGGCTTCATCAACCGGCGGGTCCCTCGGCGACCCGGCTGAGGGACCCGCTTCGTGTCAACCACCGCGAAGCGCCGACCGTCACCGACCAACCACTTCTCGAGGTCGCGGGGCTACGCGGTCTTCGTGACCCGGTTGACGTAGCTCGGCACGTTCGTGACGGGAATGATCAGAGATTATGACGGTGTGTCGGCGCCAGCCTTCTTGCCCCGACCACTCTGACAGGCCCGGTGCTGGCCGAACCAGCGGCAATGGACGAACTTGGCCAATCGCTCGCTTGGATGTCCCCATACCCTATAGAGGACCGCAAGTGGCTCGGTCCCTCTCGGTCCGCACGGACCGTCGGTCAAGGATGAGGGGCGATGAACGAAGACCTCGTCGTTCGAGTACAACGGGGGGATGAGCGAGCTTTCGAGTCGCTCACCATCGCCGACTACCCACGCCTCTTTCGAGTGGCGAACGGCGTGCTCGGGGACTATCACCTTGCAGAGGATGCCACCCAGCAAGCCTTCCTCGATATCTGGCGGGACATCCCTCGCTTGCGAGACCCAGCCAAGTACGAGGGCTGGTCCTATCGGCTGCTCGTCCGAGTCTGCTACGGCGAAGCAAAGAAGCTTCCCGACTGGGTGAGCGGCGATGCTTCCCGGATAGCTGAGCCAAGGACCACAGATGCCTACACCACGGTCGCTGACCGTGACCAGTTGGAACGTGGCTTCCAGCGGCTCGCCATGGACCAGCGGGTCGTGCTCGTCCTGCACTTCCTCTTGGGCATGACCCCCGAGCAAGTGGGCGAGACTTTGAGCATCTCCCGCTGGACTGTCTACTCCCGCTTGGACCGAGCGACGAAGGCCATGCGGGCCGCACTCGAAGCCGATGGTCGCCCGGCGACCACGCTAGCCCCCGAGCCGCAGGAGTCGCTGCGATGAACGACGAGCGGACGCAGTCAGCCCTCGAAGAATGGTTCGAGAGTCGGGATGCTGCTCCAGACGATGTGCGGCGGAGCACCCGTCAAGTGTTGGAGCGCCGGCCGCAGGTCCGCCAGCGAAGTCGCTGGTGGCCCTTCCCGGTGTTCTACCGAAGGACCGAGACAGCCACGACCTTTGACACCACCGAGTACCAGCCCAGTCCCATCTCGGCCACGAACGGCCATACCGCCATAGCAGTAGGGAGGACCCAGACCATGTTCAGTCCAGTCAAAGCGATCACCGCAGGAGCCCTCGTGTTCGCCATCGGAGGCGTTCTTCTGATCGCCCAGCCCTTCGGCCAGCAGGGAGCAAACGTTCCGGGAGCGACATCACCGGACCCTGCCATGGCACCGTCCTTCTTCTCAGGAACGACCGGTGATGACACCACGAACGCATTCCCCGTCACCGTCCGGCGGGATGACGGCGTCGTCGATGGCACCGGCGAGAGCTACACCTTCGCGTGGGATGCGAACGACCCGCGTATCTCGGGCACGGCCACCACGGTTGCGAACGAGACCGACTATCGGGAAGGAGCGACGACGCTGGCAGACACGGGAGATGTCGGCACGATGCGCACTTTCCTCATGCGGATCGTCAACGACGATGGTTCATGGGAGGGCGCGTTTACGAACCTCGGAATCGACAACCTCGGCTTCGAGGAGTCCGCAGGTTGGCTGACGGGAGCGGACGCCTACGAAGGTTTGACCGCGTACGTGGTCTGGGTCTTTGAGGATCGCGTGTTCCGTGGCCATATCACTGCCGAAGGTCCGCCTCCGTTGCCAGAGCTGCCTGCCGACTGACCAGATCGTCCCGGCCCTGAGGGTCTGGCACCAGACTCACGGTGGGTCCCCCGCTCTTCTGGCCGAGGGACCCGCTTCTGTTTCATTCGCCCGGAGGCCACGGCGACTATCAGCAACCGCTACCGCTAGGCCGCCAGCAACTCCATCACGAGCACGCTGACACCCATGATCGAGAACGTTGGCTGAGCGCCCCCAGAACCGTCCGGGGGCGCCATTACAACAGCGGCGGGATAGTCATCGAAGAACGGCCTCGCCTCGGGTCGCACACCGATGCTCACGACCGCACGTTCGGCGATGGGGCCAAGAAGGCCGAGACGCGGGCGGCACGGATCACCAAGGCCATCGAGATGCTCTCGGAGCACCGCACCCGCTGACGATCCAATGGCTCGCGACGCCGGCACGCATCAGCCACGGCAGCGCCACGAAGCCGACGATATCCGCACCGAGGCGGTTCCCGCCAGGACCGTGAGGGTGTAGGCTGCCCCGTCATGGACTTCGGATTCACCCTCAAGGCCGAACACAGCATCGAACGGACCATCGCGCTCACGAAGCAGGCCGAAGCGGCTGGATTCAGCTACGGCTGGCTGTGGGACAACCATGTCCTGTGGCGAGACGTCTATCCCATCCTGACGCTGATGGCCACGAACACCACACACATGCGCCTCGGCGCCTGTGTGACCAATCCCACCACACGAGATCCCAGCGTGACCGCCAGCGTGCTCGCCACGCTTGAGGAGGTCTCCGGCGGACGCATGGACCTGGGCATGGGCCGGGGTGACGGCGCGGTACGCATGCTGGGGATGCCGCCTACGAAGCTGCGGACGATGGAGCTGGCGGTGACTCTGATCCGGGACCTCGTGGAGGGCCGCACCATCGAGCGCATGGGAGCCGAGCTCGACCTCACCTGGACGGAGGATTGGAAGCTGCCCGTGTGGGTCGCCGGCTACGGCCCCATGGCGCTCGCGATGGCCGGCCGTGTCGCCGACGGGCTCATCCTGCAGCTGGCGGACCCGGACCTGATCCGCTGGATGGCCGGCATCATGCGGGATGCGGCGCAGGAGGCCGGCCGTGATCCAGCTGAAGATCGAAGATCCAGGCCGCCGCACCAGCTCATGTCGGTCCAATCAGCGATTGTCGCGAGCGGGTCCGCTGGTTCCCGGCCATGGTCGCCAACCATGTCGTGGACTTGGTCGCCAAGTACCCGCGCGAGGAGCTGCCGGGATCGCTCATCGGTTATGCGCAGGACCGCGAGAGCTACGACTATCGCCATCATGCTGAGGTCGGTTCCTCGAACGCGGCCTACGTCGGGGACGAGGTGGTCGACCGTTTCGCCGTCATCGGCGAGCCCGATGACCATGTGCGGCGACTCGAGGAGCTCAGCGCGGCCGGCGTCGACCAGTTCAATCTCTACCTCATGAGCGGAGATGAAGAGGCGCAGCTCGAGGCCTACGGCTCGACCATCATTCCCGCCTTCCGGGCGGCAGTCGGAGACGCCTCCTGAGCCGAGTCTCAGGCAGGTTCGCTGGGGTCGATCCAAGACTTCCGACCGCCCGATCCGGCCCGAGCGTTGGCGACCGGGGCATGGGCGCGCAGAGTTCGGCGATGCGCCCACGTCGACCGCTGTGCACTGCGTGGTCGACGACACTCAGGCAGGTTCGCTGGGGTTGAGCTAATACTGTCGACCGCCCGTCACCTTGCGCAGGGTATCGCGAGACGCGGAGAGGATGAGTTCTTCGCCGGCCTGAAGCCTGCGCTCCACGGCGTCGGAAGTGTCACAGTCAGGAGTCTCGTGCTGCGCCTCCTCGGTCGCCAGCGGGTTCAGCCGCAAGCCGCGACCCGAGAGGTTCAGTCACAGGGGTAGTACCCTCATCAAGTGGCCATCAGATGTGGCCGATCGTCGAGGAGCACACATGACCGCGAACCCGCACTTCACAGCTGACGAAGCGCGATCGATCGGGACTGAGATCGGTGTCGATTGGGACACCAGTCCGTTCGACGTGGACGAATTCAGAGACGGCCTCGATGTGGAACTGGAACACGGCTTGCATGACCCGCAGACCAACGTCAGCGGAAGCGACCCGGTCGTGACGGGCAAGATCGCTCTCGCCCATCTCAAGGAGTTCCCCGACTACTACACGCGCCTCAGGAAGATGGAGGCAGAAGCAGAGGCGGACTGGGCCCCGAACGACTGACGAACTCTCAGCAGGTCGCCAGCGAATCTCGGGTGACAGATGCTCGCGTATCGCCCGTGAGCGAGCCGTGGTCGTCTCTGCTGTGGCGTCGAACGACTCGCGGGGAGCATCGACCATCACCATCGGTCGAGTTCGACGCTCACCGTTGGGAGTCGGCCGCACCGTGGGCTTGCGCTCTTCGTCGACCTCCGATCTGGCGTCAGGTCGGGCACGGCGGGTTCACGGCGGCCGGTGTTCTCCCCCTTGTGGACGACACGCTTGTGGACAACGCCCACCACGGCACTGTACATTTCCGTGACAAACACGCCGAGCCGGATCTAGCCGGCACCATCGCGTGACAGCCGGGGGGCAAGGAGGCTTCGTGAAGAAGCGTTTCATGACTGCCATCGCCTCGGTCGGACTGCTGGCAGTCATGCTGCCGGGGGCGGCAGCAGCTGAGGCCAACGTAGACGTCCTTGAAGATGTGGCTACGGTCGTCGCGGTGGTCGATCCCGCGACCGCGCCCGACTTCCCCGTCGCCTCGCTCAGTCGGGCCGACTGCGACGTGGTCGTACACGTCGAGGCTGAAGATGGAAGTTCACAGGAATGGATCTCCTGCCTGTTAAGCGACGAGCCGGTGATGATCCCGGAGAACCAAGGTGCGGCACCGGCCGCCCCCATCGTGGATGCCGGCGGCGAATGCATCTGGACCTCCGACTACTGGGGGATGAAGGACGGGTCAGAGGTCATGGCCGCCGCCTTCCAGTCCACCGTCCTGCCGAGCGGTCAGGTCTTCGCGTGGTCCTCCTATCCCGCCGAGCCCCTGGACTGCCCAGCCGAGGAATAGCGCCGCCCGAAGGAGGGCTGGGTGGGTCAGGCACGTTATGTCCTCGTCTGATCCACCCAGTACGGCTCGGCCCGGCCACCTGGACCGCTGCGTTTGTCGACCAGTCGCCGGTGCCCCCATGGTTCACATGCCCCAACATCACGATGGAGGTCTGAACTGCCCCCGTTGCGGCAGTGGCGTAAAGCCGCGTCACCACGAGCTGGCAGCCATCGCAAGACCCCTGCTGAAGGTTCGAAGTCATTGACGGGGCGGGGGCGACCATCGTGGGTCGCCAGGCATGATCGGCGTCACGGCCGTCGTTGCAGCGAGCATCATCAGCGTCGATACCGCGACCCATCTGTTGCGGCTCTTCGGAGGACGTGCCCGATGCTCCGTTCGACCATCTTCGCGATCGTGCTCACCTTGGCGGCCGCCACACCGGCCTTGGCGGCCGATCCGTCACCGGCCTCGGTCCCGGCCGCTTCGCCGGCAACAGCCGTGAGCCCTGAACCAACCGGGATCGGCGAACTCTCGGCCCACCGGTTCGAGGTCTTCGCTGACAGCCCCATCACCACCGTGTCACTCGGCCTCTATTCGGGACTGCCGGACCCGACATGGGAGCTGACCGACGATGAGGCGACGACACTCACCGCGCTCCTTGAGGCGCTGCCCCAAGTGGATGGTTTCCCGCCACCGAGCAGCCTCGGCTACCACGGCTTCTGGATCGAACGGCTTACCCCTGATGGCATGCCACGCCCGCTGATCGCATTCGAAGGCACCGTCTCCGATCCGTTCTTGAGCTACCTGTCCTATCTGGCCGATCCGGAACGGTCTGTCGAACGCTTCTTGCTCGACAGCGGGCAAGACCAGCTCTCGGCGGACGAGATCACCGCCGTCGGGCTCGACCCTCAGCCGACCTCGAGTCCAGGCTCGTAGCCTGCGTAAGCTCATCATTCGGTGGGGTCACTTGAGAGTGGACCGCAGTGTAGCGGTGCCATGATCGAACCGGCCGACCGACCACGATGATGGACGACACCAGTTCCCGCCCCGACCTCCTCCGACGCGGGCTGCGCCTCGAGCTACTAACGGTGGGTTGGAACATCGCCGAAGGGCTCATCGCGGTCGGGGCCGGGCTCGTCGCAGGAAGCGTCGCGCTCGTCGGGTTCGGTGTGGACAGCTTCGTCGAGACCATATCCGGCATGGTCCTCATCTGGCGCCTCTCGGCCGAGGCGAGGGGACGGCTGGATGAGGAGGCGGTCGAGACCGCCGAGCGCCGTGCCGAACAGCTGGTCGGCCTGGCCTTCTTCCTGCTGGCCGCTTATGTGACCTTCGAGGCGATCCGCACGCTCATCGTGGGCGAGGCCCCGCTCGCAAGCCCCATCGGCATCGCCCTGACGAGTCTGTCGATCGTCGTGATGCTGTGGCTCGCTGGGGCCAAGCGACGCGTCGGTGAGGCGCTCGACAGCCGCGCCTTGATCGCCGATTCCAAGCAGACCTACGCCTGTTGGTACCTCTCGGTCGTGACGCTCGCTGGTTTGGCGCTCAACGCGGTCTTCGGGCTGTGGTGGGCAGACCCGGTAGCCGCCCTCGGCATCGTGGTGCTCCTGGTCCGCGAAGGCTTCGAGGCGCTCCGCGGGGAGGACGATGATTGAGGAACAGGCTCGGCCACCAGGCGCGGCCGTCAAGGCAGGACCACGACGTTGGTCAGGCGTCGTCCACCTTCAGCCACTCGCCACTGCTGGCGTAGACCTACACATCGGATCGGCCGCCATCGCCGTGAACGTATCGTTCGACGCCAGACCGTCAAGCCACCGCATGTCGCCCTATGCGTCACCAGTGGTCGGCAAATGGCATCCGGCGAACGTCGCTCAGCGACGGGGAACAAGGAGGGCCGATCAGTAGGCCAGCAGCTTGTCGCTGTCAAGCACCCACAGCGACGACGTGCGGCCCCATCAGTCAGCAAGGGCCGAGGGGCCCGCCTTACGGCGTGATGGTGATGCCGCCCCTGATCGCCGCTGCCCGGATGGTCAGGTCATCGACATGCGATGCCACCTGGATGGCTGGGCCGCGCCCACCACTCCGGATACGCGGTGGACCTGAGTCCGTCCTGACCGGACCCCAGCAGCCGTGCTTGTCACAGCCGATACTTGACGACACGAAGCGGGCGCCGACGATGTGGATGGCCTTGTCGATCCGGGTCTGGCCGACACAGCTTCCGATGAACCCGAGCCGCTGGCCGGGCGTCGCCGCGGAGACGATGTCTTGCAACGTGCCGCCGCCGACCCTACCGGGGATCCGACACTGCACCATGGACGACGCCGGGGCCGCGCTGGATGGAGCCGACCGCCACTCCCGGATACTGCCGATGACGAACCCACCGCGTATTGTCACTCCCCGCTCGATGCTGAGATCGGCAACCGCGGGATCGACGACCAGCGTCGGGCGTTTGCTGCCGCTCCTGAGCGTCGCCGGTCCCGAATCGCGCACCCGAGCATCACGGGCCGCAGCCCTGAGGCGGATGCCCGAGATCTGGATGTCCTTGCGGATGAGCGTGGTGCCTACGCATGTGCCTCTGACCACGAGGTGGTCACCAGGGGAGGCAGCCCAGACCGCGCGCTGGAGTGTATTCCGCCCGATCTGCTTGTCAGGGTTCCAGACCTTGCAGCGGGTGGGTGAGGCGGCCGTCACGGTGGCCACGGACAGGGCGGACAGTAACAGGGCCGTCACCAGTGCGACCGTGAGCGCGTGTGCCATCCGCCGGGCAGTCATCATCGTCGATCCCCTTGGTCGATACCGCGACTCCCTCTCGTGGCGCGTCCGACGCCCCCATGCTGGCACACCATCAGGACGCCGACCGCCCCCCGTACCACCTTCTGGTGTCCGACCGCACCGGGCTTCGTGCTCCTAGCGGCGTGACTCTGGGCAAGACGGCCGGCGAGACGTGCCCTCCGGCACTGGCCGATGGCCTGCCGTACCATGCATCGTCGAGTCCACAAGCAGGTCGTGAGTCGTGACCGGAGCGCCAGTTCCGAGCGCGTGATGCCGCAGTTGGCCCGACCGACGAAGGACTCTAGATGAGGTGCACGGATGCGTACGATACGACTGATCCTGAGCGGCGCGGTACTCCTCTCGCTGCTCGCCATGACTGGCGCCCCGGTCGGTGCACAGGAAGATACGTCGGCCGCGACCGCAGCGACCGGCACGTTGACGTTCGTCGCGCCGGAGCCGGAGACCGCGACCGGCGGTGACGTCACCACGCACGAAGAAGAGACGCTGCACGTCCACGAGTGGACCTCAAGCGACCCACGCCTGACCGGGACCGCCACGTACACCGGCAGCTGGCATCTGTACAACCCACCGGCCGAAGACTGTGACGACCCGGACGCGACCGCCGGAACCGTCTACGAGATCGTCAATGTTGGCGGCGGCTGGCGCTGCGGGGGTTTCCGAGCCCCGGTGCCCGGACCGGATGGCGCCAACAACGTGCACATGCTCGTCTTCCGCGGCACCGGCGGGTATGAGGGCCTGAGTGCGTACATCCTCATCGACTGGAGCGCCAGCCCGTTCGCCTTCAGTGCGTTGATCACACCCGAAGGCACGCCCATCGGACCAGTGCTCGAGGGATAGCCTGCCGGATACGAGAGCGAGATCATGCCCAGCCTCCGGGAACACCTCGATTCACCACAGTTCACCGACGACCGCGGCGAGTCGACCGGCGAGACCGTCTTTCGCGTGGGTGGCAACTGGGTGAAGTCGGGCGTGCCTCGCTGGAAGGGCTATCTGTTCTACGCCATCTGCCTCATCGGGGGGACCGGGTTGGTCCTGACGTCGGGGTCGGAGTTCGACCTGTTCGCGTTCTTCGGTCTCATCTGCGTGGCCATCGGTGTGGCCGGTGCGATCGAGACCGTGCGCGGAAAGCCGTTCACCAAGATCTTCGGCGGCTGACCGCGCGCGGCTTCCGGGGCCGGCAGCTACATCGAGAAGTCGGTCGCGTCGATGACCTCATCGACGTGGTAGGGGATGGGCACCCCACGCATGAAGCCCCGGGAAGACGTGACGACGAGATAGAGCTTGTCGGCCGACAGGATGGCCATGACGACCTCACGCCCATCCTGGCTTTCGATCTGGCCGACCTCATCCCGACGCTCAACTCCATCGACGCTGTGCGTCAGCCTGAAAACGCGCCGGGGCGAGGCCGGGAAGCCATTGTCACGCGCGAAGCGAACCACGGCCTCACGGAATTGCTCCGCCTGCTCGGGGCTGGCTGCGCCCGGAAAGAAGTAGCGCGGGATCTCGTCAGCCATGTCCCTATTGTGCCGCGCCCGACTTCAGGACCGCTCGAGGAATCTCGTGCGTAGGTCGGTGAGCGTCGCCGTATCCAGGTCGAGTCCATCGCTGAAGTAGGCCTCGACCGAGCCGTGGTCGACCTGCATGGCATCGAGCGCCGCCTGAAGGTAGCTGGGCTTGACGCTCATCAGCGGCTCGATGACCTCGCGACTGCCGCCGCGGGCAACGAAGTCGTCAACGAAATCGGCATAGGCCGCGCGGATCGGCGCATCACTCTGCAGGTACTCTTGCAGCACCACGTCGGTGCCGACACCGAGGAAGAGCAGCAGGGCGGCGGTGGCCCAACCGGTGCGGTCCTTGCCCGTCGTGCAATGCACCAGAGCGGACCCACCATCGGCGTCGGCGAGGGTTCGGTACAGCTGGCGGAAGCCGGCTTTCGCGCTAGGGAGCCGGACCATGTCGTGATAGGTAGCGATGTAGAAGCGCTCCGTGCCACCGTCAGCCAGCTCTTGCGAGGCGCGGGGCGGGTCATCCATCAAGGCGAAGACAGCGGCCGGGTCCGCCTCGCCCGAATCGGCCAGGACATCCAGCGGGACATGCTCGGCACCGGCTGGCAATCGGTCAGGGTTGCGCTCTTGCTCGACGGCGGTGCGCAGGTCGAAGACCGATCGGACACCAAGAGCGGCGAGTGCCGCCAGGTCGGCATCGGAGGCCCCGCTCAGCGTGACTGACCGATACAGCAGGCCGGTTCGCACGCGCCAGCCAGCACCCGCGGGGTGGCTTCCGACATCGCGCAGGTTGGGGACCGAGGCAAGCTCGATGGTTGGCGGGTCAGACACGCGACCGACGGACGACCGCCAACCCAAAGCCGCCAACGAGGATCGATGCGGCGATGAACAGCACGAACATCCGCAAGAGCTCAGCCATCGGCGTACCTGAGGACGAGTCGGTGGGGAGCATGTCCGTCGGCGGCATCGCATCGGCCGCGATGATCGCCACCTCTGCTGTGGCGCCCGACGTCACGACCACTGGTACGGGGTCGTCATCGCTGGCGGTGGCGGTGATCGTGTTGCGGTGCGTGCTGCCGGCAGCTCCGGAAACATCGCCGCTGAACTTGCAGCTATAGGTCTGCCCGGGCTGCAGCGTGATGCTGCCGTCGGCCAGGCAGGAACCCTGACCGTTGAGGTCGCCGTAGACGGAGTCGCTGAGGCCATCGAGCGTGACCGGCTCGAACGTCGATTCGTTTGTCACGGTGACGGTGAAGGTGACGCTGCCTCCGGGCGCGGTGACCTGCGTCGGGCTGGGCGTCTTGGTGACGCTGATGACCGGTGGCACGGGCGTCAGGTTGACGATCGCGTCGTCCTGCGCGATTGCCTCATTCTGCTCGTCGTCCTGCGCGGTGGCGCTGACGATATCAGTCTGGCTGTCACCGCTGTTGCCGCTGAAGTCGCCCTCGAAGGAGCAGCTGTAGGAGGCGCCGACGTCGATGGTGCCGCCGATGGCACACGTCCCCTGGCCGTCCAGGTCGCCGTAGATGTCGTCGCTGAGCGAGGTCAGGGTGACCGGCTCGACCGAATGGTTGGTGACGGTGAGGCTGAAGACGAAGGTGCCACCCGGCTCGGGCAGCGTGAGCGGATCAGCCGTCTTTTCCAGGCTGATGCCAGTGAGGACATCGAGGATGGCCACGTCGGCAGTGTCATCATCGGTGACGTTGGTACGGTCGTCGTCGGTGCCGTCGGCGGTGACGGTGTCGGTGATGATCTCGTTGGCGTTGCCCCCGACGAAGGCGGTGAAGGAGCAGTCGTAGACATCGCCAGGCTGGAGCACCTGGGGTACCACGCAGTCGGTGGCGCTGATATCGCCGGCCACTTGCGTGATGTCACCGAAGATGTCGTCGCTCAGGGTCTCGATGGTCACCACGTCGGGGAAGCTGGTGTTCTCGACGCTGACGTCGAAGACGACCTCGGCGCCAGGCTCATCCACCTCGGTCGGCGTGGCGTCCTTGGTGACTTCGATCGAGGAGGGCACATCGGTGAGGCTGACCTCGGCGTCATCGGTCGCGGTCACCACGTTGTCCTCGTCGTCGTTCGCGGTGGCGGTGACGGTGTCGGTCTGGGTATCGAAGGCGTTGCCGGTGAAGTCACCCTCGAAGGCGCAGCTGTAGGTATCGCCCGCGGCGATGGTCTGGGGCAGGGCACAGGTGCCCGGCCGGGCGGTGACGTCACCGTAGATGTCATCACTGAGGTCGGTCAGGGTGACGTCCTCATCGGGTGAGTCGTTGGTCACGACCAGGCCGAAGGTGAAGGTGCCACCCGGCTCGGGCAGCGTCAGGGGGCTGGCCGTCTTCACCAGGCTGAGCTGCGGCAGGACGTCGGTGAGGCTGACCTCGGCGTCATCGGTCGCGGTCACCACGTTGTCCTCGTCGTCGTTCGCGGTGGCGGTGACGGTGTCGGTCTGGGTATCGAAGGCGTTGCCGGTGAAGTCACCCTCGAAGGCGCAGCTGTAGGTATCGCCCGCGGCGATGGTCTGGGGCAGGGCACAGGTGCCCGGCCGGGCGGTGACGTCACCGTAGATGTCATCACTGAGGTCGGTCAGGGTGACGTCCTCATCGGGTGAGTCGTTGGTCACGACCAGGCCGAAGGTGAAGGTGCCACCCGGCTCGGGCAGCGTCAGGGGGCTGGCCGTCTTCACCAGGCTGAGCTGCGGCAGGACGTCGGTGAGGCTGACCTCGGCGTCATCGGTCGCGGTCACCACGTTGTCCTCGTCGTCGTTCGCGGTGGCGGTGACGGTGTCGGTCTGGGTATCGAAGGCGTTGCCGGTGAAGTCACCCTCGAAGGCGCAGCTGTAGGTATCGCCCGCGGCGATGGTCTGGGGCAGGGCACAGGTGCCCGGCCGGGCGGTGACGTCACCGTAGATGTCATCACTGAGGTCGGTCAGGGTGACGTCCTCATCGGGTGAGTCGTTGGTCACGACCAGGCCGAAGGTGAAGGTGCCACCCGGCTCGGGCAGCGTCAGGGGGCTGGCCGTCTTCACCAGGCTGAGCTGCGGCAGGACGTCGGTAAGGCTGACCTCGGCGTCATCGGTCGCGGTCACCACGTTGTCCTCGTCGTCGTTCGCGGTGGCGGTGACGGTGTCGGTCTGGGTATCGAAGGCGTTGCCGGTGAAGTCACCCTCGAAGGCGCAGCTGTAGGTATCGCCCGCGGCGATGGTCTGGGGCAGGGCACAGGTGCCCGGCCGGGCGGTGACGTCACCGTAGATGTCATCACTGAGGTCGGTCAGGGTGACGTCCTCATCGGGTGAGTCGTTGGTCACGACCAGGCCGAAGGTGAAGGTGCCACCCGGCTCGGGCAGCGTCAGGGGGCTGGCCGTCTTCACCAGGCTGAGCTGCGGCAGGACGTCGGTAAGGCTGACCTCGGCGTCATCGGTCGCGGTCACCACGTTGTCCTCGTCGTCGTTCGCGGTGGCGGTGACGGTGTCGGTCTGGGTATCGAAGGCGTTGCCGGTGAAGTCACCCTCGAAGGCGCAGCTGTAGGTATCGCCCGCGGCGATGGTCTGGGGCAGGGCACAGGTGCCCGGCCGGGCGGTGACGTCACCGTAGATGTCATCACTGAGGTCGGTCAGGGTGACGTCCTCATCGGGTGAGTCGTTGGTCACGACCAGGCCGAAGGTGAAGGTGCCACCCGGCTCGGGCAGCGTCAGGGGGCTGGCCGTCTTCACCAGGCTGAGCTGCGGCAGGACGTCGGTAAGCGCCACATTCGCGAAGGCGTTCGTTGTCACGGTGTTGCCGTCATCATCCCTGGCCGACGCCGTGATGGTATCGGTGTAGGGCGAAGACGCAGCCGTGCCGTTGACCGGCGCCGTGAAGGCGCACGCATAGGTACCGCCGATGGCGATCGTCTGCGGCACCGTGCAGGTGGTGCTGACGATGTTGCCGGTGGTGACGGTGATGTCGCCGTAGACATCGTCGGAGAGTCGGGTCAGCTGGACCGGTTCCACCGTGGAGAGGTTGGAGACGGTGACGCTGAAGGTGACATCGCCGCCCGGCTCTGGCAGCGTGGCCGGGTCGGGCGTCTTGGTAGCCGCGATCGCTGGCCGCACGTCGGTAAGACGGACGACGGCGTCATCGTCGTCGGTGACGACCGTCCCTTCGTCATCCTGCGCCGTGGCGATGACCGTGTCGGTCTGCCTGGCGCGAGCGTTGCCCGTGAAGTCGGCCTGGAAAGAGCAGCTGTAGCTGCCTCGGACGGCGATCGTCTGGGGCAGGGCACAGGTGGTGCTCACAAGCTCTGGGTTGGCGCCGTCCGCGACGTCCCCGTAGATGTCATCGATGAGGCTGGTCAGCTCGACCGGCTCGATCTGACTGTCGTTGTTCACGCGCAGGTCATAGGTGAACGTGCCGCCGGGCTCGGGCCGCGTCAGGGGTCTGGCGGTCTTGCTCAGGGTGATGGCGGGCGGCACATTGGTCAGCGTGACCGATGCCGAGGCCTGGACGCTGGTGGTATTGCCATCGTTGTCGGATGCAAAGAAGGTGATGGTATCGACATATGGCGAGGCCGCAGCCGTGCCAACCACCGGAGCGACGAACGTGCAGGTGTACGAGCGTCCGGGCAGGATGGTCTGCTGCTGCTGGGCGAGACTGGTGCAGGTGCCCAGCAGGCCCAGTGGCCCATAGACGTCATCGATGGCGGAAACGAGAGTGATCGGCTCGGGCGAGGTGTTGGTGAGCGACACCCGGAACGTGACGTTCCCACCGGGCTCGGGTCGGCTGCTGGGCGTCGCGGTCTTGACCAGGACCATAGTCGGCAAGACGTCAGCGATGACGACATCGGCTCGGGCGGTCTGCGTGATGACGTTACCCTCGTTGTCGTTGGCCTTGGCGACGACGATGTTGGAGCGCACGTCGCCCACATCGCCGCTGACCGAGCCATTCCACGCACAGGACCAGACCGCACCGCTCCCGATGACCCGCGGCACGGAACACGTGCCCTTGCCGTTGAGGTTGC
Organism: uncultured Chloroflexia bacterium; assembly: GCA_963814315.1. Classification (GTDB taxonomy): domain Bacteria; phylum Chloroflexota; class Limnocylindria; order Limnocylindrales; family CSP1-4; genus JAFMJV01. Next base: position 614,843 of record CAWFCG010000003.1, on the reverse strand, counting down.
CCGAGACGTCATCGACGATCGATGTCAGCGTGATGGGCTCCGGTGAGGTGTTCTGGACCGCGAGGCTGAAGACGACCGGCCCACCGGGCTCGTCGATGGGGTTGGGGTTGGCGGTCTTGGTCACGAGCATGGTCGGACGCACGTCAGAGATCACGACGGTCTCGGAACCGCTGGCGCTGACCGGGGTACCCTCATCATCGACGCCGCTGACGCGGAAGGTGTCGCTGGAAGAGGTTCCGACATCGCCGCTCAGGTTGCCGGCGAAGCTGCAGGTGGCGGACTCCCCGGCCGGCAACGTGAACTCGGGCGTGACAGAGCCTCCCGGCCCCGTGCAGTCAAGATCCACGGGCACCGCTGGAGGACCAGCGTCGACTGAATCGGACCACGCCCGCACCGTGACGGGATCAGTGGCCGTCGACGTGTTCGTGATGACGACGTTGTAGACCGTATCGCCACCGGGCTCAGGGATGGAATCGGGGTTTGCTGTCTTGGATACGGAGAGGCTGGGCTGGCGGTTGGTGATGCTGACTCGCGCGTCAGCGGTCTCGGTGACAGCGGTGCCCTCGTTGTCCTGCCCGATGGCGCTGACGGTGTCGGACACGACGTCGCCGACGTTTCCGGAGACGGCACGGACGAACGAGCACTGGTAGCTGCTGCCGGGCTGGATCGTCTGGGTGACGAGACAGCTACCCTGGCCATCGAGGTCCAGCACGACACCATCCTGGGTGTCGGTGAGCTGCGTGACCTCAAGCGGCTCCGCGGCAGCGTTGGTGACCCTCACCGTGTAGCGGACATCGCCACCAGGCTCAAGCACGGTCGCCGGCATGGGTGTCTTGGTCACGCTGAATTCGGGCGGGCTATCGGTGATGGTGACGGTGGCTTGGTCGAATCCGATGACCGAATTGCCCTCGTCGTCCGACAGCGTGGCGAAGACGAAGTCCGTCTGCTGTTCGCCAGCATCGCCGGAGACGTTCGCGCTGAACGAGCAGGTGTAGGTCTCGGTCGGTGCGATGGTGACGCCTGCGCTACAGGTGCCTTGCCTATCGAGGTCCCCGTGGACGTCATCCACGAGGCTCGTCAGGACCGCTTCTTCGGCGGTCGAATCGTTGGTGACCGCGATGGTGTACGTGACTTCGCCGCCGGGCTCGGCGACGGAGGAAGGGCTGGCGGTCTTGCTGACCGAGACGGCCGGCAACACATCGGTGAGGTCCACCGTGGCGGAGTCGGTGAGGGCCCGGAGGAGCGTCGTGGCTGTGACCGTGTCGGTCAGGCTGTCGCCGGCATTGCCCAGGAACTCGACGCTGAACTGGCAGGTGAAGACGTCGCCGGCGAACAGGAGCTGCGGCACCGTGCAGTCCGTGCTCACGAAGTTCGGGTTGCCGCGGTCGGCGATATCCCCGTAGACGTCGTCGTCGAGAGCGAAGATGATCGTGGGGATGAGGTCGCGATTGACGATTCGCACCGTGTAGGTGAAGACGCCACCCGGTTCTGGTAGCCGCCGGGGGAGGGCAGACTTGGTGAGTTCCTGGTTCCCTCCGGGTGAGATCGGATCGACAGTAGCGCTGTCACTGTCGCTGGTCTCGGCGCCGTCATCGTCTCGACCGCTGGCGGTCACGGTGTCGATGACGGGGTCACCCGAACCCGTTGGCACGTCGACCATGAACTCACAGGTGTACGAGGCACCCGGCGCGATGGTCTGCGGGACGGTACAGGTGGTGCTCTCGAGTTCCGGATTGCTGGGGTCGGCCACGTCACCATAGGGCTCATCGGCCAGCTCGAAGAGCTGCAGGTCCTCGAAGGTCGAAATCGTTGGTCACCACGATGGTGAATGTGACCAGGCCACCGGGCGGCGAGATGTTGCGCGGACTGGCGGCCTTGTCCACAGTCAACTCTGGCGGAACGTTCTCGATGAGGACACCGGCGTCGTCGCTGTCGGTGATGATGTTGCCCTCGTCATCCTCTGCCGTGACGGTGACCGTATCGGTCACGGTCTCGCCGCCGTTGCCGCTGACCGAGCCGACGAATGAACAGATGTAGGCGCCGCCTGGTGCGATGGTCTGGGGCGCAGAGCAGCCGCCAACGCCATCGAGGTCACCATATGGCGCGTCGTCGAGCGACGTGATGGTGATGGGCTCGGTACCGGTGTTCTCGACCCGGATGGTGAAGAAGGCAACACCACCCGGCTCCAGCAGGCTGGTGGGATTGGCGGTCTTGGTGACGTCGAACTGCGGTGGAGCATCGACCACGGTGACGGTCTCGCTGTCCGTGCCCTCGACGACATTGCCCTCATCGTCGACACCGCTGGCAGTCACGATGTCGATCTGCAATTCGCCGGCGTTGTTCGCGATGTACGTGGTGAACTGGCAAGCGTAGGTGTCGCCGGGCTCGCCAACGGGCGCAAGGATCACGGGCGTCGCACAGGTGCCGACGCCGTCGAGGTCGCCGTAGACATCGTCCTCGATGGTCATCTGCGTGACCTCCTCGGGCGACGTGTTGGCGATGGTGATGGTGAAGGTGACGTCACCGCCGGGCTCCGGCACCTCCGGCGGCGTCGCAGTCTTGTCCACGTCAAGGACGGGGACAAGGTCGGTGATGGTGAAGGTGGCGCCATCCTCGTCATCGACGACGTTGCCTTCGTTGTCCTCGCCGGTCGCGGTCACCGTATCGGATGCGCTGTCGCCGGCATTGCCCAGCAGCGACTGCGGGATCGAGCAGCGGTAGGTCCCGCCGGGCGGGATGGTCTGTGGCACAGCGCAGTCGCCCTGATCGGCGAGGTCGCCGAGGGGATCGTCGATGAGCGAGGTAAGCGTGATCGCCTCGATGGCGGACCCGTTGGTGACGACGATCTCGACGGCATAGTCGCCTCCCGGCTCAGCCAGGCTGGCGGGAACGGCCGACTTGGACACGCTGATAGTCGGGATGACATCGATGATGGTGACCGTGGCGTCATCCTCGGCGGTCACAGGGTTGCCGTCGTTGTCCTGCGCGCTGACCGTGATGGTGTCTGTCTCCGAGTAGCCGACATCACCGCTGACCTCGACGCTGAAGGAGCAAACGTACGTCCCGCCATTCCTGACGACGGTCGTGGGTGTCTTGCACGTGCCCTGGCCATTGAGGTTGCCGTGGATGCTGTCGATCAGGCCGGTGACGACGACGTCCTCGACGGAGGGGTTGGTCACCGCCACGCGGATGGCCACGCTGCCACCCGGCTCGGGCAACTCTTCTGGCGTCACCGTCTTGTCGATCGCGATGCTTGGCAGGACATCGGTGATGGTGACGGTAGCGGTATCCTCGGCGGTGACCTGATTTCCATCGTCGTCCTGCCCGATGCCGATGACGATGTCGGTGCGGCGGTCGCCCGCGTCACCCAGGACTGGCCCGGTCGTGGAGCACTCGTAGGTGGCGCCCGCCGCGATCACCTGCGGGATGTCGCACAGGCCGGGAACGTCGAGGTTGCCGTAGGTGTCGTCGACGAGCGAGGTGAGCGTGATCGGCTCAGGTGAGGTGTTGGTGACCGAAACCGTGAACACCACCGGGCCACCCGGCTCGGGGTACGTGTCGGGAACCGCGGTCTTGACCAGTTCCATCGTCGGCAGTACGTCGCGGACAGCGACGCTGGCCGAGCCGTCGTCGGAGACGGCCGAGCCGTCGTCGTCGGTACCGGAGCCAGTCACCGTGTCGGTCACGGTCTGGCCAGCGTTGCCGGCGACGAAGGCAGTGAAGGTGCAGCCATAGACTCCGGACGGGACGAGCTCGACCGGCGTCGCGCAGTCGGTCGCAACGATGTCACCTGCGACCTGCGTGATGTCACCGAAAGGAGCATCGACAAGGGACGTGATGCTGACAGTGTCGACGGCGCTGGTGTTCTCGACACTGACGCTGAAGACGACGTCCGCTCCAGGCTCGTCGATCTGTGTCGGGCTGGCCGACTTGCTGACCCTGATGCTGGATGGGACGTCAGTGATCGTGACGGTCGCACTGGAGGTCTCAAGGAGCGAACTGCCGTCGTCGTCGATGGCACCGACGGTGACCGTGTCGGTCTCACTGACGCCGGGGTTGCCCGACACGTTCGCATTGAACGAGCAGCTGTAGGTCCCGCCCGCCACGAGCGACTGCGGAACGGCGCAGCCCCCCCGGCCGTCGAGGTCACCGTAGACATCGTCGACCAGCGACTCGATGGAGACGGTGTCAACAGTGCTGCTGTTGTCGACGCGGACCGTGAACGTGACGACCCCACCGGGCTCGCTGACGTGCGTTGGGCTGGCCGTCTTGGTCACACCCATGCTGGAAGGAACATCACTGATGCTGACGCTAGCCGTGGCCGACAGTTCGGCTGTGGTGCCGTCCACATCGTCGGTCAGCTCAGCCTCGACGACCCGGCTGGCGATGCTCCCGGGCGAACCGCTGAACGTAGCCTGATAGCTGCACTCGTACACACCGGCGGCGGCAAGCGTGACGCCTGTCGCACAGCTCCCGGCGCCTTCGAGGTCCCCCTCGACGTTGTCCAGAAGACTCGTCAGCGTGGCCGGATTCGCGGAGGTGTTGGTGATCTGGACATCGACCGCGGCCGTCCCACCGGGCTCCGGCAGAGAGTCCGGGTTCGCTACTGCGGAGATGTCGAGCGACGCCACCGCGGGACTGATGTCGCGTAGCAGACGACGCAGCGGCAGCGAAGATGGAGAAGCAGCGGCTTCCGGCTGGGCTGATGGCAGCGGATCAGCCGACGGGACAGGTGACAGGTCCGGCGACACCGACGGCTCGGTACTGGGACCGGGCGCGAGGCCGGGCTCGACGGATGGTTCGGCGCCTGGCTCAGACGTCGCCGGCAGCGTTGGATCAGCAAGAGGCTCAAGCGTAGGGACAATCGTAAAGACAGGTTCCGGCGTCGCTGCCTCGCTCGGCACTGAACTCGGCTCGGACGTGAACTCCGGAGTCGGTTGAGCTTCGGGCGCATTCGAGGACTTGGGCTTCTTCGTGGCCGTGGGCGTCGCCTCTGCCTTGGCCTTCTGGGTCGGCACCGGCGTGGGCTCCGACGTCGGGGTCGGCTCGGCTGTTGCAGTCGGCGTCGGCTCGGGGGAAGGTTGGCTGACCTCGGCCGCCACCTGCAGGCCGTCTTCGTCAGCCGTGATCCGGGCAGACGTAACCCCAGGGTCGTCGTCAGTCTGCGCGGCGAAGACGGCCGTGGGAGCCAGGATGGATGCCACCAGGATGGCTGCCTGCAGCAACGCGAGCAGGCGGACAGAAGCTGAGTGCGATGGATCTACGGACAAGTCGACTACCCCCCGATGGGCGTGACCGCCCGGATGACACGTACAGCGCCACGGTATCACCCCACCTCACTCGACCGTCGGACACCACTCGTACCATCTCCGGACCACCGATGGGGTAGGGGGGCACGCCCGAGACCGCCTGAACGGACGCGGCCCAGCCCGATAGGATGACGTTGCTGGGCGCCTCGACCGCGGGCCGAGGTGGGATCCGCGATCGACCGGGGGCAAGCATGGACATCGACGTCGCCGTCAACGCCTTCTCGCGCGTCCTGCCCGTGCTCCTGCTGGTGGGTCTGGGTGCGCTGTTCCGACGACAGGAATTCCTCAGCAGCGCCGCCGTCGACGGCTTGCGCAAGCTGGTCCTGAACGTGACGCTGCCGGCGGCACTCTTTCAGGCCTTCCTGCATGCCCAGCTGGAGGCGCAGTACGCGGTCATCGTCATCGCGGTCTTCGGCGCCTGTCTTGCGGTCTTCGCCCTGGGTCCATGGCTGCGCCGCACGGCGCACGTCCACAGCGGGGGCATGCCCTACCTGATGGCCGGTTTCGAGGCCGGCATGATCGGCATCCCCTTGTTCTCTGCCGTCTTCGGCGCATCGGAGCTGTACCGGTTCGTGGTGGTCGAGCTGGGCCAGGAGTTCTTCGTGTTCTTCATCCTGGTCCCGCTGGTCCTGCGCTGGGCCAGCGGTCACGCTCCACCGCTGATCGATTCAGTGGTGGGCTTCGCGCGGACGCCGGTCATCATCGCCATCGTCGCCGGTGTCATCGGCAGTCTCCTGGGGCTGGCTGAAACCGTTGAGGCGAACCCCATCGGCGACGCGGCCCTGGTCACCATCGCCATGCTGGCAGCAGTGACGACCCCGGCCATCGCCATCGTCATCGGCTATTCGACCTCGTTGAATCTGAGCTCCCTGCGTGACCCCGTCCGAACGTTGGCGGTGCGGATGCCCATCTGGATCGGGCTGGCGCTGGTGTTCAATGTCGTGGTCATCGACGGCCTGCTGGGCCTCGATCGCCTCTTCCAGGCAGCCGTGATGACGATGGCCATCCTGCCGCCGGCATTCGTGGTGCCGCTTTACATGGCCCGCGGGCGGGGCCGCGACGTCACCGACGATCCCGACCATGACTATCTCGCCAACACGCTCTCGCTGGGCACCATCGCGACCCTCGTGGCCATCACCGTCGTCGGGGTCGTCTACGCCGCGTAGACACCCGGGCCGGAGATCGTAGAGACGTCGCGATGCCGAGCCTGCGGCCGCCTACCGCTCGCACGACCGCCCCATCCGAGTCCCGGCGGTCGCTCCGCTAGTGGCCCACGATGGTGGCGAAGCGCTGGTGGTACTCGGGCGGCTCCAACGCGCTGCTGAAGTAGTAGTCCACCGCGATGATGCTGCCGGCATCCAACTTCACCAGCGCCACGATGTGGTCCGGCCCGTGGTCTCCGGCGGCGTCCTCGATGACGCCCTGGCCGATCCAGGTCTGCCCCTCACCCTGTACCCGGCGCCACTCGATGCGCGGCGGCTCGCCGCTGCGGCTGCGGTACATGCCCATGATGCGATCGCGCCCCACGAACTTCTCAGCCATCTGCGGGCGGCCTTCCACAGCACCCGGGGCGAGCAGTGATCCGTATGTGTCCAGGTCCCATTCCGCGAACGCGCGAAGGAACTTCCGGGCGACGACGCCCTCTTTCATGGTGGTCGTACCTCCTGTTGCGCATCCTAGCCGCTCGGCAGGCATGACGCGTGGACCGCGCGAGAGGGCGGACCGGCCCATCCGGCGACTCGCGTTGGCCGATACCATGCCCATCACGATGACCGACACCAATGCGACCCCAACTCCTGTCCAGGACGGTACGTCCCAGCCCTCGCGACCTGTCCGCAGCTCGCTCAAGACGTTCTTCAAGCCCCAGTCGGTAGCGCTGATCGGCGCGACCGAGAAGGCCGGCAGCGTCGGCCGTACCATCCTCTCCAACCTCATCGCCAGCCCTTTCGGTGGCACCGTCTACCCGGTCAACCCCAATCGCCCCAGCGTGCTGGGTATCCAGAGCCATCGCAGCATCGCATCCATCCCCGAGAAGGTGGATCTGGCGGTCATCGTCACCCCGCCCAAGTCGATCCCCGGCATCATCGAGGAGTGCGGTGAAGCTGGTGTGCCCACCGCCGTGGTGATCTCAGCCGGCTTCAAGGAGGTCGGCGATGAAGGTGCCCAGCTGGAACTCGAGCTGGTAGCCAAGGCGCGCCAGTACGGCATGCGTGTCATCGGCCCCAACTGCCTCGGCGTGATGAGCCCCATCTCCGGGCTGAACGCGACCTTCGCCGCGGGCATGGCCAACAAGGGGCGCGTCTCGTTCATCGGTCAGAGTGGCGCGCTCATCACGGCCATCCTCGACTGGAGCCTGCGCGAGGGCGCCGGCTTCAGCTCCATCATCTCGCTCGGCTCCATGGCCGACGTGGGCTGGGGAGACCTCATCGACTACCTCGGGGACGACCCTGACACCGACGCCATCGTGATCTACATGGAGACGGTGGGCGATGCCCGCGCATTCCTGTCAGCGGTGCGGGAGGTAGCCCTGCATAAGCCCATCATCGTGATGAAGCCCGGTCGCACCGCAGAGGCATCGCGCGCCGCGGCCTCGCATACCGGCTCCATGACCGGCTCCGACGAGGTCCTTGACACGGCCTTCCGGCGCACCGGCGTCCTGCGCGCCGACCGCATCAGCGACCTCTTCTACTTCGCTGAGATCCTGGGCAAGCAGCCGCTGCCCAAGGGCCCGCGCCTGACGATCCTCACCAATGCCGGCGGACCAGGCGTGCTCGCCACCGACGCGCTCATCCGCTACGGCGGCAAGCTGGCCCCGGTGTCGGACGAGACCATCGCCAAGCTGGACCAGGTCCTGCCGGCGACCTGGAGCCGCGCTAACCCCATCGACATCATCGGCGACGCGCCGCCCGACCGCTATGCGGCTGCGCTCGACATCATGGCCAAGGATCCTGACAGCGATGGTCTGCTCGTCATCCTCACACCCCAGGCGATGACCGACCCCACCAAGACCGCGCGCGAGATCATCCCCTACACCACCAACACGGACAAGCCCATCATGGCCTGCTGGATGGGCGGTAGTGACATCGAAGCCGGTGAACGCCTCCTGAACGAGGCGGGCGTGGCGACCTTCCCGTACCCGGACAGCGCTGCCCGAATGTTCACCGAGCTGGTCGCCTACAGCGAGAACCTCAAGTCGCTGTATGAGACACCGGGCCTCACACCCGATTGGGTTCGTCGGCCACAACGCAAGCGCGCGCGTCAACTCATCGAGCAGGCCCGCGCCGCAGGTCGCACGACCCTGTCCGAGCCCGAATCCAAGGAACTGCTCGACGCCTACGGCATTCCCGTGGCTGAGACCCGCGTTGCCGACACCGTCGAGGATGCCGTGGCTGCCGCCAACGACATCGGCTATCCGGTCGTGGTCAAGCTCGTCTCCCACACCATCACCCACAAGTCGGATGTCGGTGGCGTGCGCCTCGACCTACCGGACGAAGCGGCCGTCCGTCAGGCCTTCTCGGACATCGAGAAGGCCGTGGTGGAGAACTACAGTGCCAGCGATTTCGAAGGCGTCTCGGTGCAGCCCATGATCGACCGCAACGGCTACGAGCTGATCCTCGGCAGCAGCGTCGACCCGCAGTTCGGCCCGGTGCTCCTGTTCGGCCTCGGCGGCACGTTGGTGGAGGTGTTCAAGGACAGCTCACTGGGCCTGCCGCCCCTGACGGCCACGCTGGCGCGCCGCATGATGGAACGCACCAAGATCTACACCGCGCTCAAGGGTGTGCGAGGGCAGGGCAGCGTTGACATGGCTGCTCTGGAGCAGCTCCTCGTTCGCTTCAGTGAGCTGGTGGTGGAGCAGCCGGCCATCGCCGAGCTGGACATCAACCCATTGCTGGCCTCGCCCGACCGCCTCTTGGCACTCGACGCACGCGTCATCCTGCACCCAGGTGACATTGCCGACGAAGACCTGCCCACGCCGGCCATCCGACCCTACCCGCGCAAGTACGCCAAGCCCTGGAAGTCCGAGACGGGTCTCGACTTCGTCATCCGGCCAATCCGGCCCGAGGACGAGTCCCTGGTGATCGATTTCCATGGCCGCCTCTCCAAGGAGACGGTCTACCAGCGTTACTTCACCAAGCTGGGCTATGAGCAGCGCGTGGCGCATGAGCGATTGGTACGCGTCTGCTTCACCGACTACGACCGTGAGATCGCCTTGGTGGCGGAGCGGCTCGATCCGGAGGTCGGGAAGCTCTGCATCGCCGGCATCGCGCGGCTCATCCGGCTCAACAACTCCGATACGGCCGAGTTTTCGCTCATCATCGCCGACGACTACCAGGGCCACGGCCTTGGGACAGAGATGGTGCGCCGGCTCATCGAGGTAGGACAGCAAGAGGGTGTCGGCCGAATGGTCGCTGAGTATCCTCGGGGCCAACGGCGGCATGGTCCGTATCTGCGAGGAGTTGGGCTTCAGCATCAGCATCGACGACGACGGGGAGACCGTCCAGGCGGAGTTGGCACTCAGCTGAACTCAGACCGCGCCGGGTGATCCCGGCAGCGGTGACGCATCGGGACACACCGACGACCGCCGTCCTCCATCCGATGAGGGCGGCGGTCGTCTGTTCCGTCGCGCGGTCGTCTCTTGTCGCGCGGAAGGGTCAGGCAGCCACCGGGTGCGCGACGCCATCGTGGGCCGGCGTGACACGGGCAGCCTCCGCCACCGTTCGCGCCCACAGTGGGGCCCGCTCCAGCTCGCCGTGGCGGAGGCTGGGCTTCGGCGTCACCTTGAACGACTCAGGGGCGGCGATGACGTTGGCGCCTGCTTCTCGCAAACGACGCCGGATGACCGATCCGGCCGAGCCCGTGAAGGCCCGCGGCCAGTCGAGGCGTGTGTCAAAGGCGGCCGCTGTGATGCCGTGCAGGGCCTGAGCCGGAAGGCGATCGAAGAACGCCTGCACCGGCGGCGTCACGTTCCGGCTTTCCGTGGGGCCGCCGACGACCAGCAGGTCGCAGTGGTCCCAGACGGTGGCCGAAGCATCCTCGGCCGCTAGCACGGACACCGGACCGAATGCCGCCAGGGACCCAGCGATCGCTTCGGCGATGCGCTTGGTATTGCCACTCCGGGAGCCATAGACGACGATGGACTTCACAGCCAATAACCTCCGGTCGGGACCGCGCCGGTCTCGACTGTCTCTAGGACGGGATCGAGGCGCCACCGCGCACGGACGGTCCACGCGGCGGCCTCGAATGGAGCACGGCAGTTCGGAAACACGAGCCCCACGACGACGAGGGCTGCAGTTGCCGCTGTGTGCTGCTGGGCACGAGCGACGAGCACCGACACGATACCGGCCTCCTTTCGTAACCGTATCGTAACCGAAAGGAGCGCGGGCGTCAGATGCCGAATGTCCCGTCTGGAACCGCCACTGCGGCTATCCCATCGAGGCGGACTCCACCGGCTTGGAGCGGTAGCGGGTGACGAGCTCGCGCATGGCCATCTGGTTGCGTACCGGCGGCAGCCCTCGTTCCAGAAGGGCCAGGTCGTCAAGCACCATCTCGCCGATCTCATCGAAGGCCGACGGGATACCGCCGGCGCGGTGCGCCTGCAGGACCATGTTCTCGACCGTTCGGGCGCGATGATCGGCCGGCGCCGGCTCGTCAGGCCAGACGTCCGTGGCGGCCAGGAAGCGACCCTCGTCGACGTAGCGGACCAGGGCGTCGAAGTCGACCACGGCGGCTCGACTGGTGAGGACCACGCGCGCGCTCTTCGGAATCAGCTGCATGTTCTGGGCGTTGAGCAGGTGCCTGGACTCGTCGGTGACAGTGGCGAGCACGAACAGGAAGGTGCTGGTCGACATGACCTCATCGAGAGACGCCGGCACCATGCCGGCATCGCGCATGACCGCATCCGGGAGCCACGGGTCGTAGCAGCGCACCACCGCCGGCCTGAACGCCTCCAGCAGCGGCAGCAGCTTGCGGCCGATATTGCCGAAGCCGAGGATGCCCATCTCCGAGCCGCGCAACAGGATGGCGTCCTGCGTGGACTGGAAGACGTAGCCCTCACGCCCTTCGCGGAACGCCCGGTCCTCGCGGCTGATGCCTCGTGCCAGGTCGATGGCCAGGCCAAGGGAGAACTCAGCCACCGCCTGAGCGTAGGCGGGCATGCAGGCCACCACGTTGACACCTCGCTCGAAGGCCGCCACGTAGTCGACGTTCTGGAAGAAGTTTCCTTCGACGTTGAGGATGCCGCGCAGCTTGGGTGCACGCTCGAAGCGCTCACGTGGCAGGTCCGGCTGGCCGATGATCGCCATCACCTCAGGGAGACAGTCGTCGATGGCCTGCTCCGACGGGTCGGCCTCCCCGTCGATGACGGTATAGCGCTCGTGCAGGCGCCGCAGAGCGCCATCGGTGAAGATCCGCTCGATGGTCTGGGGTGCTGGGCGCAGCAGGACGACGGGCTTGTCAGGCATGCTGACCTCCTCGGAGTTGTGTGCACGGCGGCGCCGATGATGGCCGCGTGATGGTCTCTGCGCCGAGGGTACTCCAGCATCCCGATCGCTCGGGCGGTGTCGTCGCTAGAATCGGCCCCGATGCGAACGCCATGCAGCTCACCGGCGAACCGAACCAGAGGATCGACCCGACTCCCGATGATCGATCCCAAAGGACGATGACTGGCCCTGAGCGCGAGCCCGGCCGCGAAGCCGACCGTCGGGGCAGGCAGGCACCCGCCGTCCCTGATGGTGCGACGATCGGCCCGCCCGACTTCATCGGCGTGGGCGTCCACAAGGCGGGCACCACCTGGTGGTGGGCGTTGCTGGTGGGTCACCCAGCGATCGATGGCGTGCCCCGTCGCAAGGAGCTGCATCTACTCGACCGCATGAAGGATGAGCCCATCGCGCACGAGCAGAAGGAGTGGTACTACCGCCAGTTCCCGCGGCTGCCGGGCCACCTGGCGGGGGAGTGGACCCCGCGCTATCAGGCACTGCCGCGCATGCCCAGCATCATCGCCGAGGTCGCGCCAGAGGCGAAGCTGCTGACGATCGTCCGTGAACCCGTCGATCGCTACCGCTCCGGACTCAACCAGTGGCACGAGGAGAACCGCCGCCGCTCGCTGAAGCGAGACGAGAAGGGCGGCAAGCGGGAGGCGCGCATGCGCGGCTTCTATGGTCGTCAGGTGGGGCGGCTCATGGAAGTGGTGGGACCGGAGCGCGTGCTGGTGCTGCAATACGAGCGTTGCGTCCAGCAGCCAGCCCAGGAGTTCGGGCGCACGCTGGAGTTCCTGGGCCTGGAGCCGCACGCTCCCGATCCACGCCTGCTCAAGACGCGCGTCAACCAGACGGTGGGCAACAAGCGGACGGTCCCGTCGAAGGATGAAGCGGCACTCATCGAAGGCTACGAGCCTGAGGTGTTAGCGCTCAAACGCCTTGTTCCCGATCTCGACCTCTCGTTGTGGCCGCGTTTCCAGCACCTGGAGAGTGCGTAGCTTCGCATCCCATCACCGCGGTTCGCAACTCGTTAGGGCCGCCGGAGGTGACATCCGCGGGAGATGCCTGGCGGTGCGGCAGCCGGGTGCTGCGGCGCGGCGACCCCTCGTTCAGCGGCTCGTCATGATGGCCGCGCTACATTGACGGCCGTCGTCACGCGTCAGGAGGCAATCCACCACCATGTTCCTCTTGGGTCTCTGGGTCGATCCGCTGTACCTGATCCTCTTCATCGTCACGCTCGTCACCTCGGGAGCGGCGCAGACCTACGTCAAGTCGACGTTCGGGAAGTGGAGCGGGGTGCGCAATGGCTCCGGGCTGTCTGGTCTTCAGCATCCTCACGCTGCCGGTGGAGAGGGAGGCAGGTCCCCGTACCCTGCCCCATGATCGAGCACTACGCCCCATGATCGAGCACTACGCCCATGATCGAGCACTACGCCCCATGATCGAGCACCCAGACCCTTGACCGACCCCAACTCGAACCGCGCACCATCCCCGGCACCGCTGGCGCCGGGCATCGAGATGAGCCCGTCCACCGACCCGTCGTCTGAGCCCGATTCCCATGACATACCGCGAGGATGGACCCGCCGAACCATCCTCGGCACGGCCGCGCTCATCGCCTTGTTCGTGGCCGTCGGGCTCTTTGCGGCCTGGACCGTCACGCCCGGCCCGGACGAAGAGGCGTTGACACGGCCCGGGGAGACCGATGTCGTGCTTGCCGGTGGTAGCCCCCTCTCGTGGGATCCGGCCGCCATCGCCGACGGCACCTCGGCACAGGTCCTGGCCCAAGTGTATGAGGGCCTGACGGTACTGGATGCCGAGTCGGTCGTGCAGCCGGCCCTGGCAGAGTCCTGGCGCCTGGAGGACGACGGCCGTCGACTCGTCTTCGAGCTGCGCGAGGGGCTCGCCTTCAGCGACGGCACCCCCATCACGGCCGAGGACGTGAAGCGCTCCTGGCTGCGCGTCATCGACCCGGCCCACCCGAGCCCGCTCTCGAGCGTCCTCGATGACGTGCAAGGTGCCGCCGCCTACGCACGTGGCGAAGGCGACGCCGACGCGGTCGGACTGGCTGCCGATGGTCGGACGCTCCGCATCGAGTTCGAGCAGCCGGCAGCCTTCTTCCCCGCGGTCGCAGCGGTGCCTACGCTGGCGGTCGTGCCGAGAGCCATCGAGAGCACGGCGACCGGACCCGCTGACGGCGTGGAGATCGCGGCGTCCGGGCCATACGTGCCCGTCGATCAGGGAGACGGCGAGATCCGACTGCAGGGCAATGACGCGTACTGGGCCGGACCACCCCCCATCGACCGCGTGACTGTCGTCACCGACGACGGCGGCCGCAGCAATGTGGACGTCTTCGAGGATGGCGCCGTCGACTGGACCAGCATCTCACCGGCCGACGCCAGCTGGATCCGCTATGACCGAGTGCTTGGACCTCAGCTGCGCTACACGGAGGACATGGCCGTCGAGTATCTCGGGTTCGACACGAACGAGCCACCCTTCGACGACCCCGGCGTCCGGCGCGCCGTGGCCATGGCCGTCGACTGGCGCCGGTTGGCATCGCTCACCGGCGAAAGCGATGAGGCACTGACCTCGATCGTGCCACCCGGTGTGGCCCTGCGTGGGGAGGGTGACTACCTCCTGCCGTACGACCCCGCCGCCGCACGCGCTGAGCTGGCCGCGGCAGGCTACCCCGGAGGCACCGGTTTCCCGGACGTGTCGCTGGCGACCTATGGCGCCGGCCCAGCCTCAGCCATCGCGGCCGACCTCGAGCGCGAGCTTGACCTGGACGTCAGCGTGGAGGTCCGTCCGTTCGATGAACTTTCGGCGCTACTGGAAGCCGACACACCGGACATGTGGACGTTATCGTGGAGTGCCGACTATCCCCATGTCCACGACTTCCTGGGCTTGTTGCTGCGATCTGACAGCAGTGCCAACATGGGCCGCTGGAGCGACCCGGAGTACGACAGCCTCATCGATGCTGCCGCCGCGACCAGCGACAGCGCGGAGCAGGCCCGACTCTACGGCGCCGCCCAATCGATCCTGCGCGACGAGGTGCCGGTGATCCCCCTCGACTATGGCGACCGCTGGTGGCTGAGTCGCGAGGATCTTCAGGGTGGGCAGATCTCCGGCGTGGGCATCGTCCGCTACGCTGGACTGGCATGGGGCGATCGATGAGCGGTGACCGGTCGGCCGGCACGGTGGCCATGCTATTGATGCTTGTCTCGCTGCTGATCGGCTCGGCTCCAGTGGCCGCGGAGAGTGCCGCGGAGGCCAAGGCGGTGGCAGATATCGTCTTTGGCGCGCCGCAAGCTCGTGGCGCGTTCGGCGAGACCGTCGTCTTCAGCACGACATTCCGATCGAGTCGGCCACCGCAGCGTGTCGAGTTGCTGACTCGGCAACCTGGCGACGACGACGAGCAGGTCGAGTTCGCGACCCTGGAGAGTGCCGGCGACGATGCGTGGCGGGCGACCGTCCATCGCGCCGGCCACATCGTGCCCAACACCCGCTGGGAGTACCACTTCCGTGTCATCACGGACGAGGGCAGCGCCAGCGGACCGACGGCCACCCATGCCGTGGCGGATGAGCGCTTCGATTGGCGATCGCTGCAGGGCGACCGGGTCAAGGTGTGGTGGTATGACGGTAGCGAGGACTTCGGGCAACAGGCCCTCGCCATCGCCGAAGAGGCACTGGCGTCCGCAGCGGACCTCCTCGGTGTGGCGCAGATGGAGCCAGTGGACTTCTACATCTACGCCGACGGGCGCGCATTCCGCGAAGCCCTGGGGCCGGCCACACGGGAGAACGTGGGTGGTCAGGCGCACCCATCGATCCGCACGCTCTTCGGCCTCATCGAGCCCCGCCAGATCGGTTCCGACTGGCTCACTGAGCTGATCACCCACGAACTGGCGCACCTCGTCTTCCACGACGCGGTCGACAATCCGCACGAGTACCCGCCGCGTTGGCTCAACGAGGGATTGGCGGTGTACCTCTCGCGGGGCTACACGGACGGCGATCGCTCGCAGGTTCGGGGAGCCGCCGGTGGTGGCAGCATCATGCCGCTGGAGGGCCTCGGCGGCAACTTCCCGACGCGCCCGACTCGTAGCGGCCTGGCCTACGCGGAGAGCGTGTCCGCAGTCGACTACTTCGTGCAGACCTATGGCGAGGCGCATCTGGTGGACCTCATCACCTCATTCGCGGATGGCACCGGGCTGGACGCGGCCTTCACCCACGCCACCGGCACTGATTTCGCCACCTTCGACGCCGCCTGGCTGGCATCGCTCGATGCCAGGCCACCGCAGGCCTACGGCCCGCGTGACGCGGAGCCAGGCCCGGTCCCCGATGCGTGGGCAGCCGAGGGGGCGGCCCTGCTAGGGTGACGGAGCACATGAGTGAGATCCGAGAACAAGTCGATGACGCCATCACGGTGTCGGGTGGCACTGACGGCGGGCAAGCCCGGCAGGTCCTGCGCAACCCCCGGTTCATGGCGCTCTTCGGCTCTCAGATCTTCACCCAGGTCGGCGGCAATATGGTGCTGTTCGGCCTCACCATCACCGTCTTCGGGCTGACCAACTCCAATACCTCGGTCAGCTTGCTGCTGCTGACGTTCCTGGTGCCAGCGGTGATCTTCGGTGCCATCGCGGGTGTCTTCGTCGACATGTTCGACCGACGCACCATCCTGGTCGTCACGAACTTCGCACGTGGCGCCCTGTTCCTGTTGCTGGTCTTCTTCACCGATCAGCTGGCGGTCATCTACGTCGTCACCGCGCTGGTCGCCACCTTGACCACGTTCTTTGCCCCAGCTGAGGCAGCCATGATCCCGCTGGTCGTCAAGCGCGATCAGCTGATGACCGCCAACAGCCTGTTCATCCTCGCCCTGCAGGGCGCCTTCGTCCTCGGATTCGCCGTCCTCGGTCCCTTGGCACAGACGATCGTGGGGACCCAGGCATTGATCTTCATCGTGGCCGCTGCCTATGGCCTCGGGGGCCTGCTCTGTTTGATCCTGCCCCCGGCACCGGCCGGTCAAATGGGCGGTGCTACCTTGCAGTCGGCGCGGAGCGCGGTGGCGGCCACCTTCGACCAGCTCAAGGAAGGCATCCGCTACATCCGCGACCACCACAACATCTTCTGGTCGCTCACCTATCTGGCCATGGTGGCCTCCCTGATCGGCGTACTGGGTGTCATCGCCCCCGCCTTCACGCGGGATGTGTTGGGCCTCGAGGAGGGCCAGCTCATCGTCATCCTGCTGCCGCTGGGCGTGGGCCTGGTCAGCGGCATCGCCATCCTGAGCGTCATCGGCAAGTACCTGCCGCGCCGCCGGCTCATCGAGGGCGGCATGGTGGCGCTGGCGCTCTCATTGGTGATCCTTGGACTGGCCCAGGAATTCATGGGCCAGTCGGGCGATGATCGATCTCACGGCACTGCTGGCGGTCGTCATCGTGGTGGCCTTCGCGGCCGGCATCTGCTACGCCTTCGTCGCGGTGCCAGCCCAGACCTCGCTCCAGGAGGAGCTGCCATCCGACGTTCGGGGCCGCGTGTTCGGCGTGCTGAACATGCTCGTGAGCATGGCCTCGTTCATCCCCATCATCATCGTGGGACCGGTCGCCGACGTCGTGGGGGCCGCCACGGTCATCGTGGTCGCGGCGCTCATCGTGGCCGTGGTCGGCATCCTCTCCGTCATCTTCGCGCACCCGACGGTCACCGGCTCCGCCCGACCGCTCAACGTGGAGCCCATGGACCCCATGACCGTCACGTCAGCCTCGTCCACGCTCAACCGGCCCATCCGCATGCGCTACATCGCGGAGGACATGGAAGCGACCCAGCTCATCCGCATCATCGCCAGCCCGGTCGTGCCCGGTCGTGCCGGACCGGCTCCAGGGCGACCACCCGACCCAGCCCGTGACTGATCGTCCACGCATCGCGGTCATCTTCACCGGCGGCACTATCTCCATGCTGCCCGATGCCGTCACCGGGGCCGCGGTGCCAGCTCTCGATGGCGCCGCCATCCTCGCCCGCGTGCCGGCCCTCAGAGACATCGCGGACCTCGTCGCCATCGACTGGGGCCTGGTGCCGGCGTCACACCTGCGCTTCAGCCAGATCCTGGAGCTGGGCCAGCTCATCGAGAACGCCGCGAGGCAGGCCGGCGTGGTTGGTGTGGTGGTAGTCCAGGGCACCGACGTGCTCGAAGAGACCGCCTACGCCTGGGACCTGATGTACACGGAGGCGCCACCGGTGGTCGTGGTAGGCGCCATGCGAAACGCCGGCGATCCCGACTTTGATGGGCCGCGCAACCTCACCGATGCGGTGCGGGTCGCCGCCGACCGACGCCTGGTCGGGGCCGGCGTCATGGTGGTCATGGCCGGTGCGATCTTGCCGGCCGACGATGTCACCAAGACCCATAGCACCGCCATCGAGACGTTCGCCGCGCTCAACGCTGGGCCGCTGGGTCACGTCGTGGGCGAAGTCGTCGTGCTGGATCGCCCACGCGCTGGGCGGCGCACGCTCGATCGGGTCCCGGAAGCTGCGGCGGAGCCGATCGTGCTGTTGACCACGGTGGTCTCCACCGACGGTGACCTGTTGCGGGCCGCGGTCGGTAGTGGCGCGCGCGGGATCGTGCTGGAGGCGACCGGCTCAGGCAATACCGACCCCGACCTGCTGGCGGCCGCCCGGGAGGCCATGGCCGCAGGCATGACCGTGGTGCTGACCACGCGCTGTGCCGCCGGCCCTGTCGGGCCGTGGTACGGCTTCGATGGCGGTGGACGCTCGTGGCACGACGCGGGTGCCATCCTGGCCGGAACGCTGAGTGGCCCCAAGGCCCGAGTGGCCCTGGCGCTGGGCCTGGGCGCCGGACTCGACCGGGCTGCCCTGGCGCGGCTACTGGGTGTGACCGACCATGCCTGATCTTGTCGCCGAGCGGCTGATCATCGGCCGTATCGCCACGCTTGGTGGAACGACCGGCTTCGGCTGGGTGGAGGCGATCGCCATCGGAGGTGGTCGCATCGTGGCCGCTGGTCGTGCCGCCGAGGTAGAGGCCCTGGCGGGCCTGGGCACGACGTTCTGGCGACTGCCGACCGATCTGGCCGTGATGCCCTCCTTCACCGACGCCCACATCCACCTCGCTGCAGCCGCGCTCGGTGCCGGGCAGCCTGACCTCACCGACCTCGACCGGGACGGGGTGGTCCGTGCTATCAGCAGGGCCCACGAAGAGCGCCTGGCCACAGGTGATGGTGACAGCTGGCTCCTGGGCCACGGCTGGAGCTTTCCGGCCCTGGGAGCCCATCCCGATGCCGGCTGGCTGGATGAGGCCGCTCCAGGCCGGCCGGTCGCGCTGTGGGCGCATGACCACCACTCGCGCTGGCTCAGCGCACGCGCCATCGCGCTGGCAGGTCTGGCGGCGCGGCCGGACTCGCCCTCCGGCCGCATCGAGCGTGACGACGACGGTCGGCCCAGCGGGGTGATGTACGAGGCGGCGGCTGGCCTGGTCGATGCCGCCATCCCACCGGCCACCGCGGACGATGTGGACTGGGCGGTGGGCGCCTACGCACGGACACTGGCTGAGCTGGGCGTGACCTCGGTCCACGATCCCGGTGGTCTGGCGCCCGACCCTCAACTGCGTGGCGGCCCGGTCTTCTACCGCCACATGGCGGCGGCGGGGCGCTTGCCGCTGCGGGTCATGGCCAGCGTGCGCGAAGAGCAGCTCGAGCGCGCCATCGAGATGAGGTTCCGTAGCGGCGGGACGGTCGAGGGTGACGAGCGCGGCCGCTACCGGGACGGATGGCTGAAGCTGTTCAGCGATGGGGCCCTCGGCAGCCGCACCGCGGCGCTGCTGGCCCCCTATGAGCCCGACGATCCGGCCGGCGCGCCTCCGGGCGGCGCCAGTGGCATGCCCGTGCGTTCCTTCGAGCAGCTCGCCGATATCGCCGGGCGCGCCGCGGCGGCCGGCATCGCCAGTGAGATCCACGCCATCGGCGATGCTGCCGTACGGACCGTGCTCGATGTCATCGAAGGCCTGCCCGTGGTGCCGGGTGCCATGCATCGCGTGGAGCACGCGCAACTGGTCGATCCAGCCGATCTGGGACGCTTCGCAGCACTGGGCATCCCGGCATCGGTGCAACCGAGCCACCTGTTGAGCGACGCGTCGGCGATGCGAGGATCGTGGGGCCGGCGTGCCGCCACGGCGTTCCCGTTGGCGGCGCTGGCAGGCACAGGTGCGCTGCTGCCCTTTGGTACCGACGCCCCGGTGGAGCCGGCCGACCCGTGGCCCGGACTGGCCGCTGCGGTCTATCGTCGCGGGCCGGGCTGGCGCGAGGCAGACGCCTTCCACCCCGAACAGGCTATCGGCCTCGATCGTGCGCTGCGCGGCGCCTGCCTCGACGGGCCGCGATCGGCCCACCTCGGGGACCAGGGTCATCTGGCCATAGGCGCCCGCGCTGACCTGATGGTGCTTTCCGCGGCTATCTTCGATGCCGAGTCTGACCCCGACCGACTGGCCACGACGCGTCCGACGGCCACGCTGCTCGATGGCGAAGTGATCTACCGCGGAGCGGACTTCGACCTGTAGCACGCCGCGCACCGTCGTCGACGGCAAGGGGCCTCTACCCCATCGGCATCACTCGTCGGAGGCCCAACCTCGCGTCCGCTCGACCGCTCGACGCCAGCGATGGACCAGGCGGTCACGATCGGCGTCGGCCATCCGTGGCTCGAAGCGCCGCTCCAGCCGCCAGGTCGCCGCGACCTCCTCGGTCGACGACCAGAAGCCCGTCGCCAGGCCGGCCAGGAAGGCCGCCCCGAGCGCCGACGTCTCGGTCACGCGCGGCCGCTCGACCGGCACACGGAGGATGTCTGCTTGGAACTGCATGAGCGCGTCGTTCACGGCCGCGCCACCATCGACACGCAGCGCATCCAAACCGCCGCCCGCGTCGAGCGCCATCGAGTCCAGCACGTCGGCGACCTGGTAGGCCATGGCGTCGACGGTGGCCAGCGCGATCTCCGCTGCGCCGGTGCCAAGCGTCAAGCCCATGATGGCGCCGCGTGCATCGGGATCCCAGTGTGGCGCCCCCAGGCCCACGAAGGCCGGCACCACCACCACGCCGGCGGCGCGATCAGCGCGTGCCGCGAGGTCTTCCACGTCGGCACTCCGCTCGATGATCCCGAGGCCATCCCGCAGCCAGCCGACCGCGGCGCCCGCGATGAAGACCGCGCCCTCCAGCGCATAGACCGTCTCGCCCTCCTCGCCCAGCTGCCACAGGATGGTCGAGAGCAGGCCGTGCTCCGAAGTCGCCGCCTGTGGTCCGGTGTTGAGCAAGGCGAAGGCACCGGTGCCGTAGGTGCTCTTGGCCATCCCCGGCGTCAGGCAGGCCTGCCCGAAGGTGGCCGCCATCTGGTCCCCGGCGATGCCGGCGATGGGCAGCGGCACGCCCAGCACAATCGGATCGGTCTCGGCCAGGAGGGCAGAGGAGGGGCGCACCTGTGGCAGCATCGCCATGGGCACGCCCATCAGCTCGCACAGCCACGGATCCCAGCGCCGCGCACCGATGTCGAACAGCAATGTCCGGCTGGCATTGGAGACGTCGGTGATGTGGGCGCGGCCGCCAGTGAGACGCCAAACCAGGAAGCTGTCCACGGTGCCGAAGCACAGCTCACCCGCCTCGGCCCGGGCACGCAAACCTGGTCCTGCGTCGAGGATGTGCGCGACCTTGGGGCCACTGAAGTAGGCGTCTAGCGGCAAACCGGTCAGGCTGCGAACGCGTGGCTCATGGCCAGCCTCGCGCAGGGCTGAGCAACGGTCGGCGGTGATGCGGCTCTGCCACACGATGGCCGGGGCGACAGGCGTTCCGGTGCGGCGGTCCCAGACGATGGTCGTCTCGCGCTGGTTGGCGATGCCGACGGCGGCGATACTCCTGGCGCCGCCGGGGATGGCTTCGAGGACCTCTTGAGCGACGCCGATCTGGCTGGCCCAGATGTCCTCGACATCGTGCGTGACATGACCGGGGAAGGGGTATCCCTGCGGGTACTCGCGCTGCGCCGCGGCCACCGCATCGCCGTCGTGGTCGAAGACGATGGCCCGTGACGATGTCGTCCCCTGGTCGAGGGCGAGGACGTATTCAGCGCTCACGGTGTGGCTCCTCAGCTTCGATGGTTCGCCTCCCATCGCCTGTGCGGCGTCAAATGGGCGGCACGTCGTACTCGCGGTGGGCACCCGCGAGGTAGGACTCGATCTCGGCTGTCTGGCGCTGGGCATCCCAGCCCAGCTGGGCGCCCATGATGGCGGCGGCCCGCGGTGCGATCGCTGCCCCGCGGTCGCGTCGGGCCATCGACAGGCGCATGCGGCGAGCAAGCATGTCGTCGAGGGTGAGCGCCATCTCCTGTTCCACGCCCCACGCCACCTCCGCTTCCAGCTCCAGGGTGTCGGGAGCCAGCGGTCGCAGCAGGTCACGCGCTTCGCCCAACCGGACCACGTCGCGTGCCTGTGTGCCGTGGCGATCGACCAAGGCCCGGGCACGCGCCTCACCGAGGTCACCGACGCCGGCCAGCTCCGTGATGAGGGCATCGAGGACCTCAGGTGGCGCCGCGCCCAACAGCTTGAGGTCGGCCGTGCGGCTCTGGGGTCGTGCGGCATCCCGGACCTCGAGCGCGACATCGACGGCATCACGCGCCATCAGCCGGTACGTCGTGTACTTGCCGCCAGACACCCGGACGAGCCCTGACGCCTCCCGATGGATGGTGTGCTCGCGGCTGACGCGCGCGGTCTCACCACCCGGCGCACCGACCAGCGGGCGTAGCCCGGCATAAGCGCCCACGGCGTCCTCCGACCGCAGGTCGACCTCCAACACGTGGTTGACGGTGTCGATGATCTGGCGGACCTCGGAGGCCGTCGGTACCGGACGATCGGGTGCGCCGTCGTCCGCCTCATCGGTGGTGCCCACGATCCAGGCACCGGGGTAGGGGATGACGAAGAGCACACGACCCGGGATCTTCAGCGTCATGCCCGTCTTCAACGGCAGTCGGTCGCGTTCGAAGACCAGGTGCGTGCCGCGGCTGGGCACCAGCTTGATGGTGGAGCCGCCGAGCCGCGCCTCCGGATGCCCCAGCCAGACGCCAGTGGCGTCGATGACCATGGCAGCGCGGACATCGAAGCTCGAATCGCTGATGCGATCATGGACGGTGAGCCCGGTGACGCGCCCATCGTCGGCGGTGAGCAGGCTGCTGACACGGGCCCGCGTCACCACCGCCGCACCGGCGGCCACTGCGGTGCGTGCGACGGCGATGCTGAAGCGCGCGTCATCTTCCACGCCATCGCTGTAGGTGACGCCGCCACGCAGTCCCGATCTCCGGATGGGCGGCACCAGGTCCGCCACGGCGTCAGCGCCAAGGTGATGGGCGCGGCCGCCGTCGCGCGCGGCACCCAACAGGTCGTAGAGCGTCAGGCCCGCACCCATGAAGGCACGGCTGACGAGCGGATAGCCGTAGACCGGGAAGAGGAAGCGCTCAAGGCGCACCAGGTGTGGCGCCAGGCGCATGAGGCGGGAGCGTTCGGCCAGGGCCTCGCGCACCAGGCCCAGCCGCACATCCTCAAGGTAGCGGAGCCCGCCGTGGATGAGGCGCGAGGAGCGCGATGAGGTGCCGACGGCCAGGTCGTCCTGCTCGATGAGCGCCGCCTTCAGGCCGCGAGACGTGGCATCCAGCAGGACCCCGGAACCGACGATGCCACCTCCGATGACCACCAGATCCCAGGCTTCGTCGGCCAACCGGGCCAGCACGGTCTCGCGATCGATGAGCGGCTGACCGGTCACGCCTGATCCGTGGGCATCCTCCGATGCTACCCCGCCGTCAACGGCCTTGCCTGACACCCCCACGCTCAGCCGGCGTCGCCTGCCGCCCGCAGACGTTCAGCGGCGTCCTCGGCAGTGATGTCGCGCTGTGGTTCGGAGAGCAACTCATAGCCCACCATGAACTTGCGCTTGGTGGCCTCGAGCAGCGGCGGCATGAAATGGGCGTGCACCTGCCAGGGTTCGCTTGATCGATCGTCGAAGGGCGCCTGGTGCCAGCCCATCGAGAAAGGCATGGGCTGGTCGAAGAGGGCGTCGTAGCGCCGCATCAGCCGCTGCATCATTCCGGTAAGGCCATCTCGCTGCGCCTCGTCGAGATCGGGGATGCGTGCCGCCGAACGCTTGGGGACCAGCAGCGTTTCGAACGGCCACACGGCCCAGAACGGCACCAGCGCCAGCCACTCCTCGTCCTCTTCGACGACGCGCACCCCGGTGCGCTCCTGCTCCACCACATCGAGCAGCAGGCGCCGGCCCGTCTCGGTGTGGTATCGCCGCTGTGAGGCATCTTCGCGTGCGGCACGGTCCGGCAACGCGGCGCCGGCCCAGATCTGTCCATGCGGGTGTGGGTTGGACGCCCCCATGGCCTCACCACGGTTCTCGAAGATCTGCACCCAGCGCCAGTCTGCACCCAGCTGCAGCGTCTGGTCCGCCCACATCTCGATGACCTCACGCACGCCGGCGGGCTCCATGCGCGTGAGTGTCAGGTCGTGGCGCGGCGAGAAGCACAGCACGCGGCAGGTGCCCGGCTGGGTTTCCGCCACCAGCAACCCGTCATCCAGCCGGTCATCGCCGGCGTCGGGACGCAAGGCGGCGAAATCGTTCGTGAACACCCAGGTAGAGGTGTACTCGGGGTTCCGTCCACCGCTGACGCGGGCGTTGCCGGGGCACAGGTAGCATTCCGGGTCGTACGTGGGCCGCTCGTCGATGACCGTCCGTCGCTCCTTGCTTCCCAGCCACGGTCTCTTGGTGCGGCCGGCTGAAACCAGCACCCACTGATCGCTCAGCGGGTCATAGCGCCGATGCGGGCCGAGCGGCATGGGCATGCTTAGTGGGCCCTGGGCCTGACCGGCTGGAGCGGCGGGGGCGGCGGGCCCGGCGGGGACAGCAGGCCCGGCGGGGGCGGCAGCAGCTCTCCCGAGCCGGCCAGGATCGAGCTCACCGACCTCGTCACCAAGGATCGCTCGTGCGTCCTCGTCAAGACCGCGGTCGCTGATGACGATGTCAGCCCGGTCAAGCCGAGCGATGGTGCTGACTCCGGTGACGCCCCACTTGGTGTGGTCGGCGGTGACCACCAGCCGTCGTCCGGTCTCGATGAGCGCCTGGTTGGTCTCGGCCTCAAGCATGTTGGGCGTGGTGAAACCGGCCCTCTTGTCGATGCCATGGACGCCGAGGAACACAAGGTCGACATTGACCGCCCGCAGCGCACTGACCGCGAACGGCCCAACCAGCGCGTCCGAGGGCGTGCGGACACCGCCACTCAGGATGATGGTCTGGTCACTCCGTCCGCCGTGATAGAGCACCTCCGCGGCCGGCACCGAGTTGGTCACGACTGTGAGCCGGGGGACGTCGACTAGGCGGCGACTGACCTCATACGTCGTACTGCCGGCAGAGATGGCAACGGCCATGCCCGGCTCCACCAGGGCGGCTGCCGTACGCGCGATGGCCAGCTTGGCCTCGTGTTCCAGCGTGCGCTTAGTGTCGAAGCCCGGCTCGTGCACCGAAGATTCGCGTAGCAGCGTGGCGCCGCCGTGGACTTTGACCAGATGTCCCTGTGATTCGAGCGCTTCAAGGTCGCGACGCACGGTCATGTCCGAAACGTGCAGCTGGCGCACCATGTCTGCCACCCGCACAGCCCCATCAGACCGGAGCCGATCGAGGATGAAAGCATGGCGCTGCGGTGCCAACACGGTACGGACTCTCCATGGCTACTGAGGCGATGATAGTCGGATTCTGCCGTGAACTTCTACAGAAGTCAACGGATGGGCACAACAAGCCCGTGATGAGGCGCTGTTCAGGTTGACATGCTATCTCGATAGGGACACAATCCGTACGAACCGTGTCGGTTTCTGTCGGACCGTTGGGAGATCCGCAGTCACAGAGCGAGGAGGAAACACATGGCGTCCCCTGAATATCGTGCGCGTCGGCGGCTGACCGTCGTCGCGACCGCGTTGGCCACGGCCGCGCTGGCCTTCACAAGCATCGGCGTCGCCGCACAGGACAACGCGACGACCCTCGGTTCCAACGAGAGCGACGAGGCCCCCAAGACGGCGGTCCATGCCATCGTTGACTACTGCCAAGAGCAGGCGGGCATCACGGTCGGGGTCACCGACAACGACCACAACACCTTCCAGAATCAGATCAGCGCGTATCTGCAGGGCACGCCCGACGACATCTTCAAGTGGTTCGCCGGAAACCGCCTGCGCTTCTTCGCCGCCCAGGGGCTCATCACCCCCATCAACGACGTCTGGGACGAGATCGAGCAGTACATGACCCCGGGCCTGAAGGCGGCCTCGATGGGCTCTGACGGCAACATGTACTTCGTGCCTGTCTACAACTACCCGTGGGTCGTGATGTACCGCAAGTCCCTCTTCGATGAGAAGGGCTATACGGTCCCCACGACGATCGACGAGTTCAAGGCACTGGGCGACAAGATGAGCGCGGACGGCCTCGTACCGCTCGCCCTTGGCGACCAGGACGGCTGGCCGGCCATGGGTACGTTCGACATCATCAACATGCGTCTGAACGGCTATGACTTCCACATCGGCCTGATGGAGGGTCGCGAGAGCTGGGCGGATCCTCGCGTCAAGGCCGTCTTCGAGGTCTGGCGCGACGATATCCTGCCGTACACGCAGGAAGGTGGCCCGGGCCGCACGTGGCAGGATGCCGCCAAGGCCATGCTCGTCGACAAGACGGCTGGCATGTACTTCCTGGGCACGTTCGCCGCTGAGCAGGCGGCCGTCGAGGATATCTCGGACATCGGCTTCTTCCCCTTCCCGCTGCTGGGCACCGAGTTCGACAGCGAGATGGGCATCGATGCCCCGATCGACGGCTTCGCGCTTGGCCCCGACCCCAAGAACCTGGAGGCCGCCAAGGCCTTCCTGAAGTGCGTGGCCACGCCTGAGGCCCAGGTGATCTACGTCACCAGCCCGGGCATCGGCAGTGTGGCGGTGTCTCCGACAGCTGATACCAGCGCGTACACCACGCTCCAGGCTGCGTCCGCCGAGGTCCTCCAGAACGCGGGCTCCATCGCCCAGTTCCTGGACCGCGATGCGCGCGCCGACTTCGCCGGCCCCTCCGGCATGCAGGGCTTCCTGATCGATTTCCTGAGCAATCCGACTCAGGATCTCGACGCCTACCTGGGTAGCATCCAGGCCTACTACGACTCACTCCCGCCCGAGATGTGATCGTCTAGTCGTAGGACCCCCGTCCGGGATCGCACCGGGCGGGGGTCCTTCACAAGGAGGAGAAGCGTTGACCGCCAGAGCTCGCCGGAGCCCCGTCGTCCGACTCATCCTCATGATCGCGGCTATCGTGGCTGCCGTCGCAGCCATGGTCGTCGTCGGCTACGTCCTGCTGGCCTTCGTCGTCATCCCGCCGGTGGAGATCGTCACGGTCGCGGCGCTCGTGTTCAGCGCGCTCATCATCGTAGGCGTGACCTTGCTGGTAGTACAGACCAACAAGGGCGCGGCGCTGTCACGAAGCGACAAGCTGACCCTCGGGCTCATGGTGGGCATCCCCACCGCGGTGCTGACCGTCTTCATCCTCGTGCCCACGATGATGTCGTTCTCACTCTCGCTGACGAGCTGGAACGGCATCGGCGGGTTCGACCGGATCAACTTCGTCGGGCTCAAGAACTACGTGGACCTCCACCAGGTCTACAAGCCGTTCTACCCGGCACTCACCCACAACCTCATCTGGCTGCTCTTCTTCATCCTCGTCGCCACACCGCTGGGGATCCTCTTCGCCGTCCTGCTTGACAAGAACATCCGCGGCACGCGCATCTATCAGAGCGCGCTGTACATGCCGGTGGTGCTCTCGCTGGCCATCATCGGCTTCATCTGGATGCTCATCTATGCACCCGAGGAGGGGCTCCTCAACAACATCCTCGGGACCAACACGCAGGGCAACCTCATCAGCTGGCTGGGCGATTCCAAGATCAACCTGTGGGCCGTGCTCATCGCCGCCAGCTGGCGCCACGTGGGCTACGTGATGGTCCTCTATCTCGCCGGCCTCAAGGCCTTCGACCCCACGCTGCGGGAGGCCGCGTCGATCGACGGCGCCAATGAGCGCCAGACCTTCTTCCGGGTCGTCTTCCCGGTGCTCAAGCCCATCAATATCATCGTCATCGTCATCACCGTCATCGAGTCGCTCCGTGCATTCGACCTGCCCTTCATCATCAACCGCGGCCTGAACGGTCTGGAGCTGCTCTCGACGCTCGTCACCAACAACATCATCGGCGAGACCAGCCGGGTCGGGTTCGGCTCTGCCATCGCGGTCGTGCTCTTCGTCCTGTCGACCGTGCCCATCGTCATCTACCTCAGCCGAGCGCTGCGGGAGGACAACACATGACCGCCGCGACCACCACCCCGGCTCGAGTCGGCCGCAACCGCTCTCGTGACCTGAAGCGGTCGGTCTTGCACGGATTCCTGATCGCCATGACCGTGGTGTGGCTCCTGCCGCTGGCATTCGCGCTGTACACCAGCCTGCGACCGCGGGAGGAGACCGATAGGCTGGGCTATCTCTCTCTGCCGCAGACGCTGAACCTGGACAACTTCTTCGCCGCATGGAACCAGGCCGAGCTCGTCAAGTACTTCCTGAACACGCTCATCATCGTCGTGCCCGCCGTGCTGCTGGTCCTGCTCCTGGCCTCGATGATGGCCTTCGCGGTGTCGCGCTACAGCTGGCGCTTGAACCTGCTGTTCCTGCTGCTATTCACGGCCGCCAACCTGCTACCGCCACAGGTGATCATCACCCCGCTGTATCGCATCTACCTCCGGCTGTGGCTGCCCGAGGATGTGCTCGTCGCGGGCTTCCCCTCGGACAATGGCCTGTTCTACGGCCAGTACATCGGTCTCATCGCCATCAATGTGGCCTTCCAGCTGGGGTTCTGCACATTCGTACTCTCCAACTACATGAAGACCATCCCCAACGAGCTCAATGAGGCCGCCGTCGTCGATGGCGCGTCTGTCTGGAAGACCTTCCGGTCGGTCATCATGCCTCTCACGCGCCCGGCGCTAGCGGCGCTGGCGACGCTGCAGGTGACCTGGGTCTACAACGACTTCTTCTGGGCCACTGTCCTGATGGCCGGTCAGGGCCCCAAGATGCCCATCACGTCGGCGTTAAACCAGTTGAGAGGCCAGTACTTCACCGACTACAACCTGCTTGCCTCCGGCGCCATCCTAGTCGCGATCCCCACGCTGATCGTCTTCTTCGCGCTGCAGAAGCACTTCATCGGCGGCCTCACCCTCGGTTCGACCAAGGGATAGATCTGCCGGTTCGACCCCGAAGCCAGGTCAGGCCGAAACGAAACCGGCGCCGTCCACCGCACGGACCGTCCAGAAGCGTGGCGTGCAGCCGGTGAGGGCGAGGTAGTCACGCTCGACGCGCTGCCGCAATGGCGCCACGGCGTCGGGCCGGACCAGGCTGATGGTGCAGCCACCGAACCCGCCGCCGGTCATGCGCGAGCCCACGACACCCGGCGTCTCGACCGCGAGCGCCACCAAGGCGTCGATCTCAGGACAGGTGATGGCGTAGTCGTCCCGCATCGATGCCTGGCTGCCGGCCATCAGCGCACCCAGTGCGGCATGGTCGCTCGCACCGAACGCATCGACGGCATCGAGCACACGCTGGTTCTCGGTGATGACGTGGTACGCACGCCGGTAGTCGACCGCGTCGATACGGTCGCGATAAGCATCCAGCCGCGCCATGTCCACGTCTCGCAGCAGCGTGACCGACGGATCGTCAGCAGCCACCGCGGCCACCACCCGTTCGCAGGCGGCACGACGGGCGTTGTACTCGTTGTCAGCATGACCGTGCGAGACGCCACTGTGGATGACCACCAGCGCCAGGTCGTCGGGCAGCGGGACCGGCTGCCATTCCGTCGAGCGACAGTCGAACAGGAGCGCATGGCCATCCACGCCGCAGGCCGAGGCGAACTGGTCCATCAGCCCACACATCACCCCGACATGGTGGTTCTCCGCGTATTGGGCGATCTGGGCGATCTGGAGCGGTCCGGCCGATGGGCCTGCGGGGCCTGAGAGCGCCCACGCCGTCACCACCTCGAGGGCCGCCGACGAGGATAGGCCCGAGCCGATCGGCAACGTGCTTACGAGGAGGCCATCGAAGCCACCGATGGGCTGACCGTGTAGGTCCATCGCCCAGGCCGTGCCGGCGACATAGTCGTGCCAGGCGTCGCCCTTGAGCGGGAACGGATCGAGGCTGATAGTGGCATCTCCGCCGCCGTCGTCACGCCGGATGCGGATGCGCGGCAGCGCACTCGGAAGCAGGGCCAAGCGGACGTCCATATCGATGGCGAAGGGCAGGACGAAGCCACCGTTGTAGTCGGTGTGCTCCCCGATGAGGTTGACCCGACCGGGTGCACGCACCATCAGGACCTCGTCTTCACGGCCAGCGGCCTCTGGAAAGGCGTCCAGGAGGCGCTTCTCGAGCGACCTGGGGGAGGGGGTCTTGGTGCTCACAGGGCTGATGGTAGGGGCCAACGATCAGCCGCGCTTCCCCGTAGTGGGCGACACTCGATCCGGAGCCACTCGCATCGCGGACACTCCACCGACCGTCCACGGGCGCTACGATGTGGGCGGGCCACCGCGCCCACGAGCCGAGAGGCGCGAAACCGACATCGTGGAGGAACGACACACATGATCCAGCGTGCCATCGGCGTCACCGTCGGCGCCATCGTTACTTTGGTGATCCTGGTCCTCATGAACCTTGAGAATCCCAGTTGGCAGGACTACATCGCCCCGCTCGCCATCGGCGCCGTGGCCGCCTGGGCGTGGCCGGTGGTCATCGCCTTCTGGCTGGGCCGCCGTGCCAAGGCCCGTCGCCAAGGCGAGATCCAGAGCGAGGTCGATCGTCAGATCAAGGAGCAGGGCCACAAGTAGGCACGCCGCGCGGGCATCTGCCCGCCACGACGACATTCCTCCATCGGCCGGCGACATCCTGACGGCCGATGCATCCCCAGGGCCGCGCTCAGTCCTTTGGTAGCCGCTCGCGGGCGCGAGCGTCGAGCGGCATCAGCAGCGGCTGCCAGTCGACTCCGTTGCGATCACGGTGCCAGAAGACGATGGCGTTGTGTCTTCGGGCCAGCGACATCACGAACCGATAGTCGCGCGGGTTGATACTGCCGATCGGGACCGATCCGCCACTGAGTTCGTCCATTGCCTGCCAATCGTATCGGGCCTTGGTGTGCCGCGCCGGTGGTGACGGCAGGGCTATTCGGAGGAGGGGTGCTCAAGACCGCGCTGCAGCGCGGCCTGCTCCTCATCGGAGAGGTTCCCCTGCAACACGCGCAGGTACTCTTCCTCCTCACCGATGTGCGTCTTGATGAGCGCGTAGAAGTTGATGATGAGACGGCGCAAGCCGAGCGCGTCCGTGGGATTGAGGCGACCCGCTTCCGCCCGCTCAAGGTACCCACCCATGGACTCGATGAGGCCGGCCATTTCCTGGTGCTCACGTCGCAGGTGTGCCATCGAGTGGCGGTTCTGCTGCAGCCGCTCCAACTCCGGGTAGATGCTGCTCTCCACCACCTCCACATGCGGCCACAACGTGCCCGTCATGAAGTCGTACTCCTTCGCGAAGGCGGGCCCGAACTCTGGCGGCACGGGCCGCAGTTCCAGCATGTCCGCGAGTGCGGGCAGGCGATCGACGTGCACGCGGATCTTCTCGTGGTGCTCGTGGCCTGTCTCTGGCAGTGTCGTCATGATGACCTCGAAGGCTACGACCCGATCATGCCCGGGCTGGAGCAAGCGCAAGTACGGCGGGCGGGACCGTTCGACCCGAAGCGTGCCCGGTGCGGCGAACGCGCGACAGGGCCGAAGGGACCAGAATCGGCCCACTCGACCGGCACGTGGCCGGTGCGATGCCCGTCGCCGACAGAGCAACCTCCTCGTCGACGACCGGGCACTCGGTCAACTGGCCTCAGGGGATACGGGAACCGATTCGGGTGCCGCCGACGCCGTACCTTATAGCGCAGCCATCCAGGCCGCGCAGCAACCGAGGCGGACGTGGACCAGCGAGATCTCGTCGAGCGCGCAGGCAAGGGCGATCATGACGCCTTCGCCGTGCTTGCCCACGGGTCCGCCTCGCGGCTGGACGCGATCGCCCGTCTCATCCTCCGCGACGGTGACCTCGCGCGGGAGGCCGTCCAGGATGCACTCGTACGAGCCTGGCGCGACCTGTCCGGATCGTGCGATCCGAGGCGCGGTGGGCCGGTCGGAGTTCAGCCGCCGGCTTCCGAGAGGCCGAGGATGTTCCCTTCCGAGTCCCTGAACCAGGCGCCCTTCCGGCCGTTGGGCAGCGTCATGATGCCGTCGACCGTGTGGAAGTCCTCTCCGAAGTCGTAATCCTCGAAGATCGCGCCGCGGGCCCGCAGCTCAGCCGAGGTGGCCGCGAAGTCGTCGACCATGAGCCCGGCCGCGGTGGCCTGGTTGGTGCCGGCGAACTGCGAGGCGTAGACCATGAAGCGGGACCCGCCGATCTCGTACCAGACCTCGCCCATGGGTTCGATCTCGACCGGCTCGAGGCCGAGGACCTGCGAGTACCAGGCCTTGGCCCGGTCCAGATCGGCGGCAGGAAGCGTGACTGCGATCCTCATAGAGGCTCCTTCTCGTGGGGGCCGCGAGCCTAGCAGACGCGATGTCTCACGACCAGCGTACGCGACGATCCGCGACGTCTCGCAAGGGCTCGCTGGACGGTCGACCTCGACCGCGTCCTCGGGCTCGCCCTGGTCAGGGTTGGGATGAAGACGGTGCTTGAGGCACGGGGCCCGGTACCCCGCGATGGTGCCAGGTTCCAGGATCGCTCGACCGTCGCCGAGCGATCCGCAGCCGAGTGGACACCTACCGGAGAGCGTCCCTGCTTACCTCGGTCCCGACAAGACACCTGGCAGGGCGCAAGCCAGCGTGACGGACAGCGCACCGAGTCTCATGCGATGGGCCTTGGTATGGGCTGAACGTTACACGCTCGGCTGTGGAGCGGAAGTAATGTCACCGAAGGTGATGACGTGGTCGGTTGGCGCCCTAACGAATGAGGGCGACCGCCGTCGTCACGTGGGTGCCCCTCTGGCAGGTCACTTCGGTCACGGAGGCCACTCGTGTCGCCGTGATCCGTCTGCCATCGAACTCCCCGTCAGCCGAAGGCCGGGGAACGGCTCGAGCAGGCCGATCTGGACGGCCCGGTCCATCGCCTCGCCGCGGCTCGACGCGCCCAGCTTCCCGTAGATCGCGACTGCTTGCGTCTTCACGGTGGTGCGCGACACGTGCAGACGGTCGCCGATCTGCTCGAAGGTCAGGTGCGTGGAGAGCATGGGCAAATCAGGCACCGGCAAAGACGTGTCGCAGCGCCGCCGCGAAGGCCTCGGGGTCTCCGGTCTGCCCGTACTCACCGCCGAGGAACCCGCCGTGGTGGCTGGGGAAGATGACCGGGTCCAGGCCGAGCTCCGCGAAGAACGCGATCGCCGCCTCGAGGTCCTCGACGACGAGGACGTTGTCCATGCGCAAGGTCGTCATGTGCTCCTCACACCGACGGCCGGGCCCGTGGGCGTTACCGCGGTCACCGGATCGTCTCGTACCCGAGATACACGACACCGGACGCGAAGG
This sequence comes from uncultured Chloroflexia bacterium, assembly GCA_963814315.1. GTDB lineage: Bacteria > Chloroflexota > Limnocylindria > Limnocylindrales > CSP1-4 > JAFMJV01. Next base: position 581,406 of record CAWFCG010000003.1, on the reverse strand, counting down.
TATGTGTCTCGCGCAGCCGCAGGCCGAGGCGTTCCCTCAAGGCCGGGAAGAGGGGTGTGCCGGCGCCGAGAACGACCGGATGCACGACGAGCCCGTACTCGTCCATCAGTCCGCGTTCGATGAACGCCGAGGCCAGCGTCGGACCCCCACCTCGAAGTCGCCGTCGAACTCGGAGCGGATCTCGGCAAGGCGATCGCCCACATCGCCCGACACGAGCCGGCAGCCCGGTCCGACCGAACGAAGCGTGGTGGAGAAGACGATCTTCGGCGTCGCGTTCCAGATGCGGGCGAGTTCGCGCTCCGGCTCGGTCGCGGCGGGGTCGGACTCGGCCGTTGGCCAGTGTGACGCCATCAGCTCATATAGCCGCCGCCCATACAGAGACGCATCGAGCGGCCTCATGTGGTCGTTGAACCTCGTGTGCAGCTCATCGTCGACGATCGACCAATCCAGGCTGTAGTCGATGGTCTCGATGAAGCCGTCAACCGAGACGTTTTTTAGCGCGACCTCGACGCTCGCATACTTGACTAAGTTCCTTGACTAAGTCTCAGTGCACGTCTATCGTTCAGCCATGGTCGAGGTCGGTGTACATGAAGCCAAGACGCACCTCTCGCGGCTGCTCCGTCGCGTCGCGGAAGGTGAAGAGATCGTCATCACCAGTAGCGGCCGCCCGGCCGCCCGCCTCGTACCGGTGGGACCCCCGGCGCTGCGAGAGGTCGGTCTGGACCGCGGTCTCCTCGACGTGCCAGCAGGCTTCGACGAGCCGCTGGAGCCGGACCTGATCGACCAGTTCGAGCGGTGACCTATCTGCTCGATACGCACGTCTTCCTTTGGCTCCTGGGCTCTCCTGAGCGCATCCGTCCCGAGCTCCTGGTGCAGTTGCGTGATGGCCGCACCACGCTCCTGCTTTCTGCTGCGAGTTCATGGGAGATCGCCATCAAGTGGGCAGTAGGCAGGCTCCCGCTTCCTGCGCCACCCGAGGACTACGTGCCGGACCGCATGAGACGGCTCAGCATCGTCGGCCTCGCGATATCGCATGCGCACGTGCTGCGCACTACGACGTTGCCACCTCATCACCGGGATCCCTTCGACCGACTGCTGGTCGCCCAAGCCCAGCTCGATGAGCTCACTATCGTCACGGTCGACCCGGCGCTGGCCGACTACGACGTACGAACCGTCCACGCAGACCAATAGCGCACATGAAGCGCGCACAGGAAGAGCGCACCGATCATCCTCGTCCCCGGGTTCTGGCTCGGCGCACGGGCCTGGGACGACGTCGCCAGGCTACTCCGCGCCGACGGCTACGACGTCACAGCGCTGACGTTGCCCGGGCTCGAATCGGCGGGCGCCGACCGGTCCAGGGTGACGCTCCAGGACCATGTCGGCGTCATCGTCAACGCCGTCGAGTCGACCGCCGCGGCGGTCGTGCTCGTCGTGCACAGTGCCGCTGGCTTCTCCGGCTACGCTGCGAGCGACGTCATCCCGGAGCGGCTCGCCGCCATGGTCTACGTCGATACGGCTCCAGGCAAGGGGGCGCTGGACCCGGAGTTCGAGGGCAGCGAGAGACCCTTCGACTGGGAGGCGCTCAAGGCGGAGGAGAACCTCGACGGGCTGAGTGAGCCGCAACTCGAGACGTTCCGCGAGCGGGCGGTTCCCGAGCCGGCCGCACTCCTGCGCGAGGGGCACGAGTTCACGAACGACGCCCGCAGGGACATCCCCTCCACGATCATCGCAACCGGATACTCATCCGACGACTACCAGACGTACGCGAGGGAGCACCCCGAATGGGCGAACCTCGCCGGTATCCCCGAGCTGCGCGATGTGACTTGGATCGACCTGCCGACAAGCCACTGGCCGATGTGGTCGCGCCCCGCCGAGACCGCGGCGATCATCGGCGACATCGCGACGAGGTCAGGAGGTACCTGACGACCCCTCGTTTGAACCGGCTACTCGGGGCTCGATGGCGCCGCGAGGTGCAGTTCGAGGACCTCGCTGGCCTCCTGATACGTGAGCCACCGGATGGCCTGACCCGATCCGCGTGGGTAGAGGTATAGACCGCGGTCAGGGCCATAGAGGGCGAACGATGGTCCCGATGCCCGGACCTCGATGCCGGCCGGGTCGGCCTTCTGCCGCAGTCGCGTAGCTCTGGCCCTCGCGTAGTCGATGACGTCGGGAGGCTGGTCGAACACCAGCCGATGATACGCGGACAGCCGGCTTGGGTGGACGGGCGCGCGCCCACGCGCTGCTCGGAGCCAGGATCTCTCGGCCCGGCCCCACGCGCCAACTACAGGTTGGGGAGCAGCCATAATGGCGACTGCCGTCCCGGCGAGTGGCGCAGCTCCACCGTCCGGCAGCTCGGCGCAGCCGGTCGGGAGGAGCGCGGTTCGTGGGCTTCACGAGTGTGATGGAGGCGGTCGTCCAGAGCTTCGAGCTGGCCGGGGTCGCCGTGCTCGTGCTCGGTTCGCTGTGGGCCCTGCTCCATGCGTGCCTGGCGGTCTGGCGTGGCCAGCGTCTGGCCGTCTACGAGCGGGTGCGCCTACAGATCGGGCGCTCGATCCTGCTGGGTCTCGAGATCCTCATCATCGCGGACATCGTCCAGACGATCACCATCACACCGACCGTCGAGAGCGCGCTCACGTTGGGCATCATCGTGCTTGTTCGGATCCTTCTGAGCTTCTCCCTGGAGGTCGAGCTCGACGGGGTCCTGCCATGGCGCCGGACCAAGGCGGACGGTTGAGCCACAGCGCGCCAGCGACGGGCCGAGCGGCCGCCTCAAGGGAGTCGATGGCCGACGGAGCCCATAGCGCCGCGGAGCTGCACCGCCATGGCAGAGAGGAAGGTCTAGTCGTCGACCGGCGTGAAGGGTTTCGGGCGGCTCAAGGCCGACCCTGGTCGAGCGCAGCCCACCATGTCGGGTCAGGGCGGAAGGGAGCGGCCGGTCGGCCTGTGGCATCGGTATCGAGCCGGTAGACCAGGCCTGCGGCGGGCTCGGCCAGCCGCTGTTCGGCGGTCCAGCCCTCGGTGGCGGTCGTGACGTACAGGCGATTGAGTCCCGGGCCGGCGAAGGCGCAGCAGGTGCTCTGCTGCGCGGGGACGGTGAGCACCTCGAGCAAGGTCCCGTCGGGGGCGAAGCGCCGAACCTGCCCGCCGCCATAGATCGCCACCCAGAGATCGCCGCTGGCATCCACCGTCAGGCCGTCCGGTACGCCCACGTCCTCGAGCGCGGTCGCGAGGATCCGTCCCTCGCTGATGGCCCCATCCTCCGGGTCGAACGCGAACGCATGGACGACGCGCGGGCCGCTGTCGACCAGGTACATCGTGCGGCCGTCCGGGCTCCAGCCCACACCATTGGGGATGGTCAGGCCGTCGAGCACTTGCTCGGTCCGCCCGGAGCGCTCCAGCCGATATAGGGCGCCGCCCCCCTCGTGGTGGTCGTCCGCCAGGCTCCCGCCCCAGAATCGGCCCTGCGGATCGCAGGCACCGTCGTTCATCCGGGTCTCCGGCGCCGAGATGTCGGCCAGCATCCGATGGTCGCCGTCGGGCGCGAGGTGCACGAGGCCACGCCCAGCGCCGAGCAGCCAGCCGTCATCGCCCTCGATGGGCGCGATCATGCCGACGGGCCAGGGCAGCTCGTACGTGCGGATGGCGACCAGCGAGCCGTCGTCGCTGACCCGGTCGCGGTAGACCCGTCCGGCCAGGATGTCCACGCGCAGCAGCTCGGAGCGGCGCTCGTCCCAGCGGACCCCCTCGCCGAGCTGGGTCTGCTCGGTCGTGCAGGCGACGGCGATGCCACGGCCTCCAGACTCCACTGCCATCGTCAGGCACTGAAGTCCAGGACGACCTTGATGTCATCCGGTCCATGCTGCAGCGCAGTGGCGATGTCCTGCAGAGGTACGCGGCGCGTGATCAGCTTCTGCAGCCAGGCCTGATCGGCGCCGGCGAGCACGCGTGACGCCCGGTAGAAGTGGCGCCGGTTGGCGTTCACCGAGCCGACCACCACGTTGTTCTGCAGCACGATCTCCTTGGCCATGTTCGCGGGAGACTCGCCGCTCGCGGGGCCGCCGCTGCCGACACCCGTGAGACAGACGACCCCGCCGGAGCCGACGTGGCTGACGGCGTCCACGATGACCGGTCCAACGCCGGTGCATTCGATGACGACGTCGGGCTCGACACCGATGTCGCCGATGGCACCGGTGTGGTAGATGGCGCCAAGGTCGCGCACGAGCTGCGGCTTCAGGCCCTCGCTGACGCGGTCGAGGACGTGGACCTCGAGACCCAGCTGGGTGCCGATGAGCGCCGCCAGCAGGCCGATCGGGCCGGCGCCGGTGACGAGGGCCACCTTGGGTACCCAGAAGGCGCGCGCCTGCATCGCCTGGACCAGCTCCCAGGCCTTGGTCACCACCGTCGTCGGCTCAAGCAACACGCCCAGCAGCCCGAGCGAGGAATCCACCTTGGTGAAGTAGCCCGGCTCGATACGCCAGCGCTCGGACATGAAGCCGTCGATCTGCTTGATGCCGCGCTCGGTGTACTGCCCGTTGCGACACATGTCCCACTCGCCGACCGCACAGTTGGGGCAGGGCACCGGGTCGGGGCGCCGCACGATGCCCACGACCAGGTCACCCGCCTTCACACTCAGGTCGCCACCCGGGTCCACCACGCGACCCAGCGACTCGTGGCCGAGGATGAGCCGCTCCCGGCCCGGGGGTGCCCAGCCATAGGCGCCAGAGGCGATCTCGACGTCCGTGCCGCAGATGCCGACAGCCACCGCCTCGACGAGGATCGAACCACTGCTTTCATCCGGCTCGGAGACCTCCTCGAAGCGGACCGAATGTGCAAGCCCTGGCTGTACCGTGATGGCCTTCATGACTCCTCCTTCGTCCGACCGGACGTGACTACATGTCCCTTGGTGTGGCTAGGCTGCCGATGACAGCGGGTCGATCGGCCCGCTGTCGTGCACAGGACGGGCACAGCTCGCGATCGAGCTGCGCCGCCATGTGCACCGGGAGGCGCTCCCGAACGAACGCCCGATGAGCCGGTGTCTGTGTCGACGTGCCGCAACCGCTGCACGTCAGCAGTGGTTGCACCCGGACGACGGTTCCGGTGATGACGGTCCGTCGCTCTCCGCCCTCGTCCTCGAAGTGGATGGCGCCGGTCGGGCAGACCTCGGTGCAGGCACCGCATCCGATACACAGGTCGCCGGCACGCAGGAAATCGAAGTAGGCGAGCCGACCGGCCGACGTGTCGGCCAGGCGGAGTGCCTCGATGCCCATCTCGCTGCAGGCAGCCATGCACAGGCCGCAACCGATGCAGATGTCGCAGCGCAGGCATCTGCGGGCTTCGTGGTGCGCCATCGCGTCGGTCAGGCCCTCGTCGATCTGGACGTAGTTGCCCTCGCCGAGGACCTCCTCGACGGTCCGCTCCGGCATCACGGCACGCGACCGGAAGGTGCGGTCGTGTGCGCTGACCCGGAGGGGGATCACCTCATCGCGCCGCACGGGCTGGCCGACGAGGGGGTCGATAGGCTCCCCGCGCAGCCAGGCATCGATGGCTGCCGCGGCGATCTTCCCGGAGCGGATCGCCTCGACGGCGGTCCGCGGGCCATGCTCCGCATCACCGCCGGCGAAGACCCCCGCCTCGCTCGTCATCAAGGTCTTCGGGTCAGCCACGATGAAGCCATGGGTGTTCGTGACCGCGCTGCCATCGAGGATGGCCAGGTCGGTGCCCTGACCAGTGGCGAAGATGACTTGATCGGCCTCCAGCTTGAGTAGTCGCGAGGTGTCGAACGTCGGATCGAAGGCGCCCGTGGCATCGTGCGTCTGCTCGCAGAACTGCAGCGTGACCTGGCCGTCCTCATCGATGCTCACGGGCCCCCAGCCTGCATGCACCCGGACCCCTTCGCCCACGGCGAGCTCGATCTCGTCCGGGCTGGCCGGCATGTGGCGGCGTTTCTCGAGCGAGGTCAGGTCTACCTGTCGGGCGCCCTGCCGCAGCGCGGTCAGTGCCACGTCGATCGAGACGTTGCCACCACCGATGACGACGACCCGTGGACCCACGTGCACCGGTTCACCCCTGCGCACAGCGTGCAGGAAGTCGATGCCCCCGAGCACGAAGGGCTGATGGACGCCGTCGACAGGGAGGAGACGCGCGCGCTGGGTGCCGAGGCCCATGAAGACCGCGTCGTAATCGCGACGGAAGGCCTCGAGGTTGGTGACCGGGGCGCTCGTGTGGATGGGGATACCGAGCACCCGGATCTGGTCGATCTCCTGGTCGAGAAGGTCGGGCGGCAGTCGGTAGGCCGGGATCCCATAGCGCAACTGTCCGCCGGCCTTCTCGAGCGCCTCGAAGATCTCGACCTCGTGTCCGTACGTGCGCAGGTAGTAGGCCGCGGTGAGCCCGGATGGTCCGGCACCCACGATCCCGATGCGCTTGCCCGTGCTGGGGGCGATGGCCGGCTGCGGGTAGCCACCGTCGGCGAGGCAGTGTTCCGCGGCCTTGGCCTTGAGCGGCCGGATGAAGACCGGGCCATCGCTGCCGCCGCGGACGCAGGCGGATTCGCAGGGCGCCGGGCAGACCAGGCCGCAGGTGAGCGGCAGCGGGTTGTCACGACGGATGACTTCGATGGTGGCTTGGTAGTCGCCCCGTCCCAGGTGAGCGATGAAGCTGGGGATGTCGATATTGGCCGGACACGTGCCGTGGCACGGGGCTGGGCGACGCTCAAGACAGACGCCTTCCGAGCACGAGTCGCGCCGCACATGCTGCTCCCACTGCTCGCGGAAGTGGGCCAGGGAGCTGCCCAACGGCCAGGCCGCCGCCAGCCCCTGCGTCGCCAGCTCGAGAGACAGCTCGTCGAGAGCGTCGAGGTAGCCCGTCTCGCCGCGACCGAGGGTGACCTCGGTGGCCAGGCGCGCCGCGCGTGCCAGCAGCGCGCGGACCGCCTCGGTCTCACCGTCGGCGAGCTGCCAGTGGCGATAGAGGGCACGTCGGGTCTGTTTGACGACGCAGACACCCTGGGCCATCACCATGAGGCTCGACGGTGCCGGGATGATGCCGACACCCTCGAGCGAAAGCGGATCGCATGGGAGGTCAGCCGCGGAAAGCGGCAGAAAGCCGCCCAGCCCGTCGTCGAACGTGAGCACGGCGTCCTGGCCTGCCACCTCGATGCCGCCACCCCAGCCGCTGATCTGGCTGCCCAGGTTGCCGGACCGTTCGAGCTCGACGAGGCCCCGTTGCTTCATGCCGCGCCGCAGTGTCAGCAGGGACGCGTCGAGCCCCGGGGCCGCGGCGAACAGGAGGGCGATGCGGCACCATGTCTCCGGCGCGTGGATCAGCTGTGCCGCATTGCCGACCGGTCGCTCCCCCCAGCAGCTCGGTCGACTGTCCCGCACCACCACCACTTGTCGGTGGGGGCTGGCGACCTGGGCGAGCGCCCGGATGGCGTCCACCGCGTTCAGGAATGCCGCCTCATAGCCGGCCAGCTCGGTCGCCAGCCGCAACTCGACGGTCAGGCTGTCGCGCAGCCCGGCAGCGATGAGCACGCCCTCGGCGAGCAGCCATGGGGCTCCCTTGAGGATCGCAGCCGAGCCGCGTGACCTGGGGTCGAGGTCGGTGGCGTCGATGACGAGCACCGATGGCCCGTGGCCGCGCAGGAACCGCCGCCAACTGACGAAGATCGGCTCGCCGGCGCCAGTACACGCCGCAAGGCGCGACGCCTCGACGTGCTGCAGTCGCTGATACGGCGTCATAGCCTGGGCCTGGTCGAGGCCCGGCAGCGCCCCGGCGAGGGTCCGCGCGGGCGGCACCGCGCCAGCCAAGGCAGCAGCCCCGGCGTCGAGCCAGGACGGAAGCAGCGCAAGGTCACTCATGGCTCGTCGACGGCCTCGGTCGGCGGCTCTGCGATGAGGTGGCGCGCGTACCGCTCACGTCGTGGGTCAGGGACCGCGTCGGCCACACCGAAGGACAGGCATCCGGTGACGCACTTGGTGACGCAGGCCGGTTGCAGCCCGGCATCGACACGATCGAGGCAGTAATCGCACTTGACCACCTTACGAGTGACCGGATCCCATTGCGGCGTGCCCCAGGGGCACGCGGCGATACAGCTCTTGCAGCCGATGCAGATGCTGTGGTCCACGAAGACGATGCCGTCCCGCTCGCGCTTCTGCATGGCGCCGGTCGGGCACGCTCTGACGCACCACGGATCTTCGCAATGGAAGCAAGGCATGAACACGAAGCGCATCCGCGGCTGCCCACCCACGTCGAGGGGCCCCAACGTGATCAGCTGGCAGGGGTCAGGGCCGGGGCCCAGGTCCTTGTTGCTCTTGCAGGCGACTTCGCAGGCCAGGCATCCGATGCAGCTGGCCTCGTCGTGGCGAAGGATGTACTCGCTCACTGGACCCCTCCCTTCGCCGTGGCAACCGGTCTCACGCGGACCCTGGTCTCGGTCATGGCACAGCCACCGCCCGCCGGATCGAACTCGAAGAGCTTGCCGTGCTGGAGGCGCTGGTCCGCTACGCCGCGGCCGCGGGCGCGGGTGGCCAGCGGCACGGTGGCCCCATAGCCGTGCAGCATGAAGACCGCTTCGGGATGGATCCACGGCGTCACGTTGGCCTTGAGTCGGCCGGAGTACGGCCCCCGCCCGGTGATCTCCACCTCGTCACCGTCAGCGATGCCGAGGTGCTCGGCACGCTCAGGGTGGATCCAGAGGACCTGCTCCGGCGCTCGCTCGGCGAGCAGTGGGTTGTTGAGCGACTGACCGTGGGCGAGTGTCGCCGTCTTCGCGAACAGCAGCGTGAACTCGTCGCCCGTCGGCGCATCCTTCGGGACATACGCAGGCAGGCTCGGCAGCCCGGCTTGACCAAGGATGCTGCTCTCGATCTCGATCTTCCCCGAAGGCGTCGGGAACTTGAGATCGTCGCGAGCGATGAGCCTGGGTGCCGTCGCCAAGGGGACGATGCCGGTCTCACGCATCTCGGAGACGCTGACGCCCGTGCCATCGAGCTGGTAGCTCCAGAGCTCCTCGATGGTCTCGAAGTCGAGGACGTCCTTGATGCCCATGCGGCGCAGGATCTCGCGGAAGATCCACCACGCTGGGCGACTGTCGAAGCGCGGGGCGATGGCCTGGTCACGCATGGCGTAGACGGCGACCGGGCCGGGCATCTGCGTCAGGATGTTGGCGCGCTCGAGGTAGGTCGACTCGGGCAGGATGACATCGGCGAACCAGCCCATCTCCGAATAGCGCACATCGATCGACACGATCAGCTTGAGCTTGTCGAGCGCTTTTCGCGTCTGCTCCGGGTCGGGCAGGCCGGTGAAGGGATCGTGGCGGTAGGCGAAGTAGGCGCCGATGCCATAGGGCCGACCAGACTCCATGGCGGCGAAAGCCTGGTGCAGCATCCCGATCTGCGGATCCCAGGATGGTCGGTCGGTGCCGGCGCCATCCACGCGCGGCTCCACGACCTGGGGCGCACGATCGCCCAGGCGGTTCAGGCTCTTGCCACCGTAGAACTCAGGCGACTTCCCGAAGATGAACCCACCGGGCATCTCGAAGTTGCCCATCAGTGCGTTGAGGATCAGGGCGCTGCGACTGACGTAGAACGATTGCTTGTGACGGGCCGACATCCAGCCCGGATGGAAGATCACTTGCGGCGCGTCTTCGGCAACCTCGCCGACGAAGGCGCGAAGCTGATCGGCCGAGACGCCGGTGTGGGGCGCCTGCCATTCCGGGGTGGTTTCCTTGACTGCCTCGCGCAGCTCGTCCATGCCGGAAACGAAGCGGGCGACGAAGTCCTTGTCGTACACCTCGCGCTCCAGGATCTCGTGGATGATGGCGAGGTTGAGGGCATAGTCGCTGTTGGGGCGCACCTGCCAGTATCGGGTGGCCTTGGCCGCGGTCATGCCAGCGCGAGGATCGATGTAGGTGACACGCATCCCGCGGGCCACGGCGGCCATGAAGGCCTTGGCCTCCTTGACCATCAGGGATTCGACGATATTGCGACCGTAGAGCACCAGGTGCTTGGCGTGCCCCAGGTCGGGGATGAGCCCCTCGTGGGAGAAGCCGAGGATGGAGCGTGCCGCGTTGTGGACATTGCCCCCGCAGCCCGCGTCGTGGTTGAAGTAGTTGGGTGAACCCAACGCCTGCACGAAGGTCCGGGTCAGATCGGTGAAGGGGCCGCCCCGGTCGGACAGGGCGATGCCGCGTCCGCCGAACTCCTTGAGCGTCTCCTTCAAGCCGTCGGCGACATGGTCGAGGGCCTCGTCCCATGACGCCCTCCGCCACTGACCACCGCCGCGTGGACCCATCCGGATCAAGGGCGACTGCGGTCGCTGGTCATCGTCATACTCGAACGCCAGGCCTGCCGAACCCTTGGCGCACAAGCTGGCGCCGATGGCTGGATCGTTCGGATTCCCCTGCAGCCAGATGGCCCGCCCATCCTTGATGGTCACCTCCATCGGGCAGCGGACGGCGCACATGCCGCACATGCTGTAGACGGTCCGCCGGCCCGGCGCGGCGACACTGGCTACGTTCGGTGAGGGCATCGAACTCATCACGATCTCCATCCTGGTTGGTCTTCGCTCATGCCGGCGATACCGAGGTGTGCATCACTGCGACGTATCCCGTCTGTGAGGCCCGTCGAGCGAGCGTCTGGCGCGCAGGATCTCCGCGACGGACCAGGCCTGGAAGGGACAGCCGGTCGCCGCGTGGGGCGCGTCTCCGTCGGCCGTCTCCGAGATGGAGCCGAGCCCCCATTCGCCAAGATGTGCCTCAAGGCCGTCGAGGACCCCCGTGAGGGGTGCCTCTACCCGCCTGGCGGCGTCGACGAAGGGGCCCATCAGCCACGGCCAGACGGTCCCCTGGTGATAGGCCTCATCACGCTCGTGCGGGCCGCCCCGATGCCGTCCCCGGTACCCGGGGTCGTGGGGCGAGAGGGATCGCAGACCGAGTGGTGTCAACAGGGCTCGCTCGCAGACATCGACGAGGGCGCGCGCAGTCGGCAGCGACTCGGGGCCAGCGAGTGGACCGTGGGGGAGGGACACGGCGAGCAGCTGGTTGGGCCGCACCGAGGCGTCGTCTCCGTCGGGACCGTCGACCACGTCGAGGAGTCCGTACCCATCGGTCCGCACGAAGCGACGCCCGAATGAGCCGGCGGCCTGTGCTCGCAGGGTGGCGCAGGCGTCACCTGACGGGGTCCCGGCCAGCAGCTGCCGAGCCACTGCGAGCGTCTCGATCCACAAGGCGTTGATTTCCACCGGCTTGCCCGCACGTGCCGTGACCGGCCGAGCGTCGACCCGCGCGTCCATCCAGGTCAGCGCCAGTCCCTCCGCGCCCTGTCGCAGCAGTCCATCGGCGGGGTCGACCACGATGCCGAACCGGGTGCCGGCGACGTGGTGCTCCACGATCGCCCGCACCACGTGAGCCAGCTCGGCGCCCAGGTCCTCGTCGCCGGTGACCGCGAGGTGACGGCCGATGGCGTGCACGAACCAGAGCGTTCCGTCCGCGGTGTTGTACTCGAGCGTCCCCGTGTCGGCGGTGTTCGCGAGCATCCCCTCCGAGACCGTCGCGGCGGTGCGGCGAAGACAGGCACGGCCCTCGTCCCAGCGGGCGGTCGCCAGGAACAGGCCCTCGTAGGACGTCATCAGGTCCCGGGACCACTCGCCGAACCAGGGATAACCGGCCACGGCGGTGGGGCCGCCGGTGCTCTCGATCACGAACTGGTCCGCGGCGATCAGCAGCTGCCGATCGACGGCGTCCTGCCCGGCGGCACGCATCACCAGGCTCTCGGCCCGCGCCTTCGCGTCGTCGACCAGCTCACTCGCGAGCGGCAGCCTGCCCTCGTAGGGGGCCGTGGCCGCCGTGACCTCCAGCGTCTGACCGGATCGCAGGGTCGCCTCGAACGTTCCCGCGGCCCAGACGTCCTCGCGGTCGTTGAGCCCCCGGGCGGCCTCCTCGCGGTAGCGGATGTCGCGGTACCAACTGCCCTGCGGCTGCCACCCCGGCCCGGCGACCCGGTAGGCAGCCTCGAACACGAATCCGTCCGCCGTAGCCTCGATGGACGGGGAGCCTTCGGCAAGACGCTCACCATGCACGCTGCGCCACGTGCACAGCGGGGTCAGCACCAGACGCAGCGGTCCGTCGGCGCGCACGAGCCGGTGGACCACGCCGACGACACAGCGGCCATGGGCCATCGCCAACTCGCGTTCGAGGATGATCCCGCCCATCTGCCAGCGCCATCGGGGCACGCCGCGGTCGAGCGTGAAGCTCGCCAGCACCTCGTGCCCACGCGGGTCGACCGTGCCATCGGCCCACTCGTCCGTGGCGAGCCGGATGCGCGCGTCGCCGATGACCAGGATCGCGTCGAGTGCCGCGAGTCCCAGCATCCGTTCGGCGGTGCCGTGGGCGGCGTCGTGTGCGGCGGCGATGAGGAGCCCGTGGTACCGCCGGGTTCGCAGTCCCGCGACGGTGCCCATGGCAAAGCCGCCGAGGCCGTCGGTGACGAGCCACTCTCGGCGGGAGGATGCGTCCAGGTCTCCGCAGACGCCCGGACCGAACGTGATGCTCACGGCTCCGGCGCAGCCGGGTGCTCTGCCAGCAGCTCGGCAAGGGTGGGGAAGCGCGTCCCGCCGCTGCGGATGATCAGGTCCGCCACGAGTCCCGTCCAGCCGGTCTGGTGTGAGGCACCCAGACCCGCGCCGTTGTCGCCGTGGAAGTACTCGTGGAAGAGGAGATTGTCCTTCCAGGCGGGGTCGTGCTGAAGCTTGTCGACCCAGCCGAAGCAAGGCCGCCGACCGTCATCGCCCACGAGGAAGAGGGAGATCGAGCCTGCGGCGGATGTCTTCGCCGATGACCTGGAGGGTGGCCTGCCGTCCGGACCCGGCGGGGTACTCGATGGTCACGCTGTCACCGTAGTAGCGCGCGAAGCGAAGCAGGGCGTTGACGATGAGGTAGTTCACCGGGAACCAGATCGGTCCGCGCCAGTTGGAGTTGCCACCGAACATCCCGGTGGTGGACTCTGCTGGCTCATAGTCGATAGCGGCGTCCATGCCGTCGACCTGGAGGTGATAGGGGTGGTCTCGATGCCAGCGCGAGAGCGAGCGCAGACCGTAGGGGGACAGGAAGCCATCCTCGTCCACCAGGCGTGCCAGGATCCGCAGCAGTTGCTCCTCCTCGACCACCCCGAGCATGAGCAGCCGGTTCCCGGGCTCCCCTCTGAGGAGCTGCGAACCCTCGAGATCCTCGAGGCGCAGACGCCGGCGTTCCAGCAGACGGGCGGTCCCTTTGCCTAGCGTCTGGGCACGGGCGAGCATCGTCTCATCGAGGATCGCGAAGGCCATCAGTGGCAACACACCGACCATCGAGGCGACCCGGACCGGGATGGTGGACCCGTCGGGGCGTCGGAGCCGATCGTAGTAGAAGCCGTCCTCCTCGTCCCACAGACCCTGCGTCGCCATGGCCTCTGAGATACCGGCGAAGTGCTCCAGGAACTTGACCACCAGGTCCGACGCATCCCGGCCATGGCGGTTCAGGATGGCCGCGATGGCGGCCATGCTTAGCGCATAGAAGCCCATCCAGGCGGTCGCATCCGACTGCTGGAGCGTGTGACCGGGCAGCAGGTGTGAGCGGTCGATGGGGCCGATATTGTCGAGTCCCAGGAAGCCGCCCTCGAAGATGTTCGATCCAGAGGCGTCCTTGCGGTTGACCCACCAGGTGAAGTTCACCAGCAGCTTGTCGAAGACCCGGCCCAGGAAGGCGATATCGCGGCCACCGTCGATGGCGAAGACCTCGAGTGCGGCCCACGCCTGGACGGGCGGGTTCACGTCGTCGAACGCCCACTCGTAGGCCGGCATCGCTCCATTGGGGTGCTGGAACCACTCGCGCCCCAGGAGCGTCAGCTGGTACTTGGCGAAGGCCGGGTCGACATGCGCAAGGGCGACGCAATGGAACGCCATATCCCAGGCGGCGAACCAGGGGTACTCCCACTTGTCCGGCATCGACACGATGTCGAGGGCCTCGAAGTGCTTCCAGGCCGCGTTGCGGCCTCCTCGTCGCGCAGGCGGCGGCGCAGGCTGGGTGGGATCGCCATCGATCCAGCGAGAGACGTCGTAGCAGTAGAACTGCTTGCTCCAGAGCATCCCCGCGAACGCCTGGCGCATCACATTCGCCTCGTCGGGCGAGGTGGCAGGAGCCACGAGGTCCGCATAGAACTCGTCAGCCTCGCTCTTGCGGGAGGCGACGATGCCATCGAAGTCGACCCACGGCGATGCCGCGCGTGCGGACGGGCGCAGCCGCAGCCGCAGCTCGACCGTGGCACCCGGGTCGACCGTCACCTGGTACCAGAACGATGCCTTCGTGCCGCGTTGTCCAGGGTTCACCGTCGGAGCGCCGGAGATCACGTGGTCGTTGATGCCGTCCTTGGGATAGGCCGGTGACTGGTCCGTCCCGAAGAGACGGCGTACGTTCGTCTCGTTGTCGCAGAACAGCAGCGAAGGCGCCTGCCCATCGGGGCCGATGTCTGCGACGAGCTCAAGTGACCCCAGGAAGGGGTGCTCGGTCGCGATGGTGGTGGCCTCGGCGTGAAGCTCGGGCCGTGGCCCCTCGACGTCCCAGCTCCAGGTGTTGCGATACCAGGCGGTCGGAAGGACGTGCAGCGTGTCGGCATCGGGGCCAGCGTTCCGGATGCGGACGACCATCAGCAGGTCGTGGGGATCGGCCTTGGCGTAGTCGACCTCTACCATCCAGTAGCGGTCCTCATCGAACGCGCCCGTATCGAGCAGTTCGAACTCAGGGTCTTGCTTACCGCGTCGAGCGTTCTCCTCGACGAGCGAGCGGTAGGGGAACTCGCTTTGCGGATAGTGATAGCGCCAGCGGTTCCAGGCGTGGCTGGGTGTCGCGTCGAGATACCACCAGTACTCCTTGGCGTCCTCGCCGTGGTTACCCTCGGTTCCGGTCAGTCCGAAGATCCGCTCCTTGAGGATCGGGTCCCGCCCGTTCCACAGTGCCAGCCCCAAGCACAGACGCCCTTCTGCGTCGCAGAAGCCGGCCAGTCCGTCTTCACCCCAGCGATAGACCCGCGACCTGGCGTGATCGTGGGGCAGGTACTCCCAGGCGGTTCCATCAGCGCTGTAGTCCTCCCGGACTGTGCCCCACTGGCGTTCGCTCAGGTAAGGCCCCCAGTGATACCAGTCTCCGGCCTGCAGGAGGCCATTCTCCATGCGACCAAGCGTATCGACACGTCCGCGCTCCGCCTTCGGCTCAGCCTTGGCTTGAACCACCCGAGTCCTCCCTGCACCGGTGCACTATCACGCCTTCGAGTCCCGAACCGTTCTTGGTCCGTGGGGCGATTGAAGCAAATGGCAATTGCCTGCGCATCCTCCGAGATGGACGACGCAGCTATCTGTACCATCCCCTGTCGTGAGGGTTCCCAGTGCTGAAACCGACAACGACCTCCCCCTTGGCCGGATGGAGGCGTTCAGCGACGGGGTGTTCGCCATCGCGATCACCCTCCTCGTGCTCGAGCTGGGCGTGGCGGCGACGGCCGCGGATGACATGCTCGGAGCGATCCTTGCGCAGTGGCCGGCGTACTTGGCCTACATCACGAGCTTCCTGACCATCGGTGTCATCTGGATCGAGCACTCGACTGTCACGAGCGTGCTGCGATCCGCCGACGCCACGCTCTACCGCATCAATCTGGTGGTGCTCCTGGTGGCGGCATTCCTGCCGTTCCCGACGAAGATCGCGGGCGAGTTCCTGGGTGAACGGCAGCCGGAGCAGGTGGCGGTGGTCTTCTACGGGCTTACGCTGTTGGCACTCGATCTGGCGGTGACGGCATTCCGGCGCTACTCGATCGAGGGCCGTCGTCTCCTGCGCGATGACGTGGATGACGACCGCGTGCGCTCGCTGGCCCAGCCCCCCAGCCTGCTCGTCTACGCGATCGCGCTCTTGGTCGGCCTGTTGGTCCCCAGTGTCGCGATGCTGCTCTTCCTGGCGATCGCGCTCTACCTCGCGATCCCGGGGCGTACGGTGCGCCGGCTTCTGGGGAGAGCGAGCCCGTCGGCGTAGGCGAGTGGCAGTCGTCACCTCATCCGTTCCGTGGGATGCACCGACGGCCCTTGGTCCGCAAACTGCTCTAGGCCGAAAACTGCTCCATGCCGACCTGGACAGGAGATGCCAGGAGCGGCCACACGGACGCTACTGCCGACCCCGGCAACCCAAAGAGCCCCACAGGAAACAAGGAGGAGCCAACCCATGGCTGACAAGCTCGTGACCGGACCCATCCAGGTCTTCGTCATCGGCTTTGACAAGTTCGAGGCCAGCGGCCGCATCCTGGCCGAGTTGCGCCGGGTCCGCAAGCGCGGTGTCATCCGTGTCATCGATACGCTGTTCGTCCAGAAGGACGCCCACGGTGACATCGAGAACACGATGCACCTGACCGACCTCTCCGAGGGCGAGCGGATGCGCCTCGGCGCCATCGCCGGCGGTCTCATCGGCATGGGCGAGGGTGGCCTCGAAGGTGCCATCGAAGGTGCCGAGCTTGGCGCTCTCGCGGTGGCCGAGCGCGACGCCGGCCTCAGCCGCGACCGCCTGGTCGAGCTGGCCGAAGCCGTCCCCGCCGGTGGTGCCGCCGCCATCCTCGTCATCGAGCACCACTGGGCCACCGACCTGCGCGACGCCATCGCCGAGGCCGGCGGGCGCACGCTCATGCAGGCGATGGTCGCACCCGACGCACTGGCGCTCGTGGGCGAGGAGCTGCGCGTCAAGATGGAAGCCGAGGAGGCCATCGAGGCCGCCGAGGCGGTCAAGCTCGCGGCCGCCATCGACATCGTCCAGACGCTCGAGGAGGCCGAGCTCATCGAGGAGGCCGTCATGCTCGAGGCCGCCGAGGTCATCGCCGCCGCCATCGCCATCGAGGATGCCGCGGTCGAGGACGTCATCGACACGCTCTTCGCCGCCGAGCTCATCGAGGAGGCCGCCAAGGAGGAGGCCACCGACGTCGTGCGCATGGCCATGGACGTCGAGGAGTCCGCCGTCGAAGAAGCCGAGGACGCGGTCGCGGAGGCCGATGCCATCGAGGCGGCCGCCGCCCTGCGGGCCATCCGTGCCCTCATCGCCGAGGAGGTCATCGAGGAGGAGGCGGCCGAGCGTGCCGTCGCGGCACTGGTGACCGCCGAGCTCATCGAGGAGGAAGCCGCCGAGGAGGCGCTCGCCACCGTCCTTGCCGCCGAGGAGATCGAGGCCGAGGTCTAGACGGCTCCATCCGAACCCCGGCCGACCGTGACCAAGCAGGCGGCCGAAGGACCCCCAGCAGTGACAAGGAGAACCAGATGACAGACGCTCCATCAAGGACGCGGCGGCCAAGGCCACTGCCTAGGCGTACATAGCCTCACCACTGGACGTCATCAAGTGGCGTGACATCTACGCCTCGCTCGAAGAGTCCATCGACGCTGCCGAGGATGTCTCCGAGATCATCCAGCGCGTCGTGCACAAGGGCAGCTAGTGTGACCGACAATGACTGACCGGACGACCGACGGCGATCGCCAGGTGCGCCTCCCTGATGGCCTGCCCCTGGACCGCTTCAACGCCTTCTCCGATGGTGTCTTCGCTATCGCCATCACCCTGCTCGTCCTGGAGCTGCCGGTACCGACCGGATCCGATCTCTTCAAGCGTCTGCTCGAGGAGTGGCCGGAACTCCTGGGCTATCTCATCAGCTTCGCCTTCATCGGTGGCAGCTGGATGACCCACGCACGCACCACGAGGCTGATGCAGGACGGCGACACGGTCGCGGCTGGACTCAACCTACTGGCCCTGCTGTTCATCGCGCTGTTGCCGTTCTCGACCAGCCTGATGGTGAGCAACCTCAGCGGTCCCGATGCGGGTGTGGCGGTGGTCATCTACGGCCTCAACGTGCTCGTGGCATCGGTGATGCTGACCTTGCTCATGGCCTATCTCGGCCGCCGGCGGTCGCTGCTGCTCGACGAGATCGCCGATGAGACATTGGCGTCGCTGACGAGGCAGCGACGGGTCTCGAACGGAGTCTGGCTCATCGCTGTCGCTTGCGCTCTCGTCGCACCGACGGTGGCGGTCGCCCTCTACGTACTGGCGACCGTCCTGATGTTGGCACTTCCGTTCCTCCGGGTGCGCCGCCTCTGAGGTCCACGGCTTCGGTGGGCGTGGTGGGCGCAGCCGTTGGCGCCTGGGTGGAGGGAGTCGGTCACGATCTCGAGGACGAATCGAGGCCGGAACCAAAGGTGGGTCAAGCTGGCGCTACCTCTCGCGCCCCGACCAGACTGGCTGCATCAAGCCGTCCCGGTCTTGTGGACGACTCGCCTTCGTCCCGCGAGTGACGGCCCTCGAAGCCTCTGCTATCGTGTCAGTCTCGGGCGGCTAGCTCAGCTGGTTAGAGCACTTGCTTGACATGCAAGAGGTCACTGGTTCGAGTCCAGTGTCGCCCACCATCCACCATCGGTGAACCTGCCGCGGTCGAGGCTGTCCGGCCGCCGGTCAGAGGAGTCAGCGCCATCAGCACGCCCGACGACGACCAGGGCCCGGCATCGCCGCCTCAGGTCCTGACCGGTGCACCCTATCCGCTGGGTGCCCACGCGGATGGCACTGGCACCGCCTTCAGTGTCTTCTCGCGCATCGCGGAGCGCGTCGAGCTGTGCCTATTCGACGAGTCCGGCCACGAGACGCGCCTGGATCTGCCCGAGCGGACCGGCTATGTGTGGCACGGCTACCTGCCCGGCATCGGCGTCGGCCAGCGCTATGGCTATCGCGTGCACGGCCCCTGGGATCCGGCCCATGGTGCGCGCTGCAACCCGCGCAAGCTGCTCCTCGACCCGTACGCCCGCGCCATCGATGGGGATGTCCGCTGGGGTGACAGCATCCACGGTCACGTGCCGGGCCATCCCTTCGTCAAGCAGGAAGATGACAGCGCTCCGGATGTGCCGCGCTCGCTGGTGGTGGACGACGACTATGACTGGGGCGATGACGTATCCCCGCACCTTCCCGACAACGGGATGGTCATCTACGAGACGCACGTAAAGGGCTTCACCCGGCAGCACCCCGGGGTGCCGGCCGAGTTGCGCGGCACCTACGCCGGCATGGCCCATCCCGCTGCCATCGAGCACCTGCTGACACTCGGTGTCACGTCGGTGGAACTGCTGCCGGTCCACCACTTCATCCACGCCGGCTTCCTGCTCGAGCGTGGCCTGCGCAACTACTGGGGCTACAACACCATCGGTTTCTTCGCTCCGCACGCGGGATACGCCGCGAGCGGCACCGCCGGCCAGCAGGTGGACGAGTTCAAGTCGATGGTCAAGGCCTTCCACGCCGCCGGCCTGGAGGTCATCCTCGACGTCGTCTACAACCACACCGGTGAGGGCAACCACCGCGGTCCCATGCTCTCCATGCGCGGGCTTGACAACGTCGCCTACTACCGCGTGCGACCCGATAACCCCCGCCACTACGTCGACTACACCGGCACCGGCAACTCGCTCGACGTGCGTGAGCCGTTCGTGCTGCAGCTGATTCTCGACAGCCTGCGCTACTGGATCAGCCAGATGCATGTCGATGGTTTCCGCTTCGACCTCGCCTCCGCGCTGGCCCGCGAGGACCACCACGTCGACCGTGGTTCGGCCTTCTTCGACATCATCCAGCAGGATCCCGTGGTGCGGACCGCCAAGCTCATCGCCGAGCCCTGGGACGTGGGGGAGGGCGGCTACCAGGTGGGCAGCTTCCCGCCACCGTGGGCCGAGTGGAACGGTGCCTACCGCGACACGGTGCGAGACGTGTGGCGTGGCCAGTCGGACATGCTCCACGATTTCGGCCGTCGATTCAGCGGCAGCGCCGACCTTTTCGCCGATGAAGGCCGGCCACCCGCGGCCAGCATCAACCTGGTCACCTCCCACGATGGCTTCACCCTGGCTGACCTGGTCAGCTACGAGCAGAAGCACAACCTTGCCAACGGCGATGGTGACCGCGACGGGGAATCGCACAACCGCTCCTGGAACGGTGGCGAAGAAGGTCCCACCGCCGATCCCGCCATCACGGACCTGCGCCGACGACAGTGCCGGAACCTGCTGGCCACACTCTTCCTGTCCCAGGGTGTGCCGATGCTGCTCGGCGGTGATGAGCTGGGCCGCTCACAGGGTGGCAACAACAACGCCTACTGCCACGACTCGGAGCTGTCCTGGTACGACTGGGACGGAGCCGACCCGGAGATGCTCGACTTCACGCGTCGCCTCATCGCGCTGCGCCGAGCGCATCCGGTGTTCATGCGCCGCCACTGGTACCGCGTCGGCGTCCCCGAGGATGCCGACGCGAACAGTCCGCGTGACATCGAATGGTGCACGCTTGATGGCACCCGCATGGACGATGGGCAGTGGCATACCGATGCCGCGGCCACCATCGCGGTGTACCTCTCCGGTAGGAACCTCGTCGACCCGGATGGCCGACCCATCGAAGACGACTCCTTCTATCTGGCCCTCAACGCCAGCGCCGATGACGTGACGCTGCGGCTGCCCGATGGTTGGTTGGGAGGCGCCTGGGAGTGTGTCCTCGACACCGCCGCCGAGCAGCCCTTCGAGGCTCGGGTGGGGGAGATCTGTGCGGCCGGCGAGCACCATCTGCTCCGGCGCCACTCGATGGTCCTGGCCCGCTGCATCGAAATGGCCTGACTGGGAGCCGTCCTCATCGGGTAGGCTGCGCGGCGATGCGATCGGAACAGCCAGGGAGCGACACGACCCCAGGCCCGCCTGCCCCGAGACCGCCTGCATCCGGCCGGCCCGAGCCTGTATCCCGCCGGCCCGAGGCTGCCCCCGCGCAGCGGCGCTCCACCGGCTTCGGGGCCGATGCCTCGTGGTACAAGGACGCGGTCATCTACCAGGTCCACGTGCGGGCCTTCAGCGACAGCTCGGGCGACGGCATCGGCGACTTCCGCGGCCTCACCGGCAGGCTCGACTACCTCGCCGACCTCGGGGTCACGGCGCTCTGGGTGATGCCCTTCTACCCCAGCCCCGGACGCGATGACGGCTACGACATCGCCGACTACACCGGCGTCCATCCCGACTACGGCACGCTGCGTGACGTGCGCACCTTCATCCGCGAGGCGCACCGTCGTGACCTGCGCGTCATCACCGAGCTCGTCTTCAACCACACCAGTGATGCGCACCCCTGGTTCCAGCGCGCCCGCAAGGCACCCGCGGGCAGCCCCGATCGCGACTGGTACGTGTGGAGCGACTCGCCCGACCGCTACGGGGACGCACGCATCATCTTCAAGGACTTCGAACCCTCCAACTGGAGCTGGGACCCGGTCGCGGGTGCCTACTACTGGCACCGCTTCTACGCTCACCAGCCGGACCTCAACTTCGACGCCCCGCGCGTCCAGGCGGCCCTGCTGCGAGCCACCGACTTCTGGCTCGAGGCCGGCGTCGACGGCCTGCGCCTCGATGCCATCCCCTACCTCTACGAGCGTGACGGCACCAACGGCGAGAACCTGCCCGAGACGCACGCCTTCCTCAAAGGCCTGCGGGCCCACGTGGACGAGCACTACGCCGACCGCATGCTGCTCGCGGAGGCCAACCAGTGGCCCGAGGATGCGGTCGCCTACTTCGGTGCCGGTGCGGGGGACGAGTGCCACATGGCGTTCCACTTCCCGCTCATGCCGCGCATGTTCATGGCCCTGCGCATGGAGGACCGCTACCCGGTCCTCGACATCCTCGAGCAGACGCCCGAGCTGCCCGCGGCGGGGCAGTGGGCGCTCTTCCTGCGCAACCACGACGAGCTCACCTTGGAGATGGTCACCGACGAAGAGCGTGACTACATGTACCGCGTCTATGCCGCCGACCCGCAGGCGCGCATCAATCTCGGCATCCGCCGCCGCCTGGCGCCATTGCTGGGCAACAACCGTCGCCGCATCGAGCTCCTGAACGGCCTCCTCTTCAGCCTGCCGGGCACGCCGGTCCTCTACTACGGCGACGAGATCGGCATGGGCGACAACGTCTATGTCGGTGATCGCAACGGCGTGCGTACCCCGATGCAGTGGTCGAGTGACCGCAACGCCGGCTTCAGCGCTGCCAACCGGCAGCGGCTCTACCTGCCCGTGGTGACCGATCCCGAGTACCACTACGAGGCCGTCAACGTCGAGACCGCGCAGGCCAACCCGCAGTCGCTGCTGTGGTGGATGAAGCGGCTCATCGCGCTGCGCAAGAAGCATCCCGCCTTCGGCCGTGGCAGCCTCGAGTTCCTGCATCCCGACAACCGCCGCATCCTCGCCTTCATCCGTGAGTACGAGGGTGAGACCATCCTGGTGGTCGCCAACCTCAGCCGCTACGCCCAGTGGACCGAGCTGGCCCTCTCCCGGTTCGAGGGTCGTGTGCCGGTGGAGCTCTTCGGCGCGGTGGAGTTCCCCCGCATCGGCGCGGCGCCCTACCTGGTCAGCCTCGGCCCCCACTCGTTCCTGTGGTTCCGGCTGGCGGCAGACCCAACCACGGGCGAGGTGAGCGCAAGCAGCGACCTGCCCGAGCTGGCTTGGCGCGGCGATCTGCTGGCCCGCCTCAAGCGACCCGGTGACGAGATCGCGTCGGTCCTGCTGCGCTGGGCCGTATCGCGACGCTGGTATCGCGGTGGCAGCCACCCGGTCTCCAGCGTGCACGTCAGCGATGTGGTGGCACTGCCGTCCACACCAACGGCGGTCTTGGCCTTCCTGCGCGTGGCCTACCGCGACCTGGAGCCTGCCACCTACGTGCTGCCACTGGCCACCGACGTCAACCTCGACGCCGACCAGCTGCTCGCGACCGCGCCCGATGCCGCCATCGCTCATCTGGTCGGCAGCGGTGCGTCAGCCCGGCTGCTGGACGGCACGCATGTGCCGGGCGTGTATGAGACCTTGCTCAGCATCGTCAGCGGACGTCGTCGTATCAAGGGAGCGGACGCTGAGCTCGTCGGTCAAGCCCAGAAGGGCCTCCGTGCGCGGCTTGCCGGCGCGACGACCGCCGACCTGATCGCGACCCCGGTGCGTGAGCAACCCAGGATGTCCAACAGCTCGGCGGCCTATGGCGAGCGGGTCGTGCTGAAGCTGTATCGCGTGCTCGAAGATGGCACCAACCCCGACCTTGAGCTGGGCCGCTACCTGGCTGACGCCGGCTTCGCCAACGTGCCACGAGTGCTGGGCTCGGCTGAGATCGTCCACAATCACGCGCGGGCCACGCTGGCCATGGTGCAAGCCTACGTCCCGCATGAGGGCAACCTGTGGGAATCGATCCGGGAGGCGGTCGGCACCTTCCTCCACGACGCTGAAGCGGAGGTGGAGCCGCCACAGCTGGCCACGGATGGCGACCGCTTCTTCCTTGATCTGGCCGACAGCGAGGTCCCGGCTCGTGCGCGGGACCACATCGGCATCGTGCTCGAGACTTCGCGCGTCCTGGGTGAACGTGTGGGCCAGATGCATCGACTGCTGGCAGCTGCCGATCCGACCGATGCAGACTTCGCGCCCGAGCCCATGTCGCCCTTCTACGTGCGCTCGCTCTACCAGTCGGTCCGTGGGCGCGTCAACGACGCACTGGAGCTGCTGCAGGACCGACGCGCCTCGCTACCATTGCGCGACCAGGAGGCAGCACGAGTCGTGCTCGAAGCCTCGCCGCGGGTCGACGCGCTGCTGACGCGGCTGCGTGACCTCCGGACCGACGGCCAGCGCATCCGGGTCCACGGCGACCTGCACCTGGGACAGGTGCTCGATACCGGTAGCGACGTGGTCATCATCGACTTCGAGGGCGACACCGGCCGGCCCCTGAGCCAGCGTCGCCTCAAGCGACCGGCTCTGACCGACCTGGCAGCTATCGTCCGATCCCTGCACTTCGCGGCACACTGGCCGAGGGTGGAGCGCGAGCTGCTCAGCACCGAGGCGGTCGAGCCTGATGGCCTCGCAGCGTGGTCGACATACTGGTTCCAGTGGATGTCCGCAGCCTGCATCCGCGGCTATCGTGACGCGACGATTGATGGGTCGTTCAACCCGTCCGACGATGACGCCTGGTCGATCCTATTCAAGTGCCTGCTCGTGTCCCGTGCCTGCGAGGAGCTGACCTCGCGTCTGGGCTCACGCTCCGACTGGCTGGGTATCCCGCTGGCCGGGCTCGATGAGCTGCTCGGTAGGACAGGGGAGACCGGCCCCCGACCGGCTAGCTGACCAGCAGCAGCGTCCACTCCCAGCGGTAGCGCCCACTCCGGACCAGGTACTGCTCGAGGGTGTCTGGTCCGCACGAGGCCGTACCTACGCCGCGGTGAGCAGCGTCGATATGCACGACGGTCTCAGCGCGAGGACTGAGCTCCTCGTGGTGTGAGGCGGCCTCGAGGTCACTGGCGCGGAAGTGCGTGGCCGACACCTGCGAGGGCTGCCCCATGGTCAAACGCACGCCCTTCGCGGACGCGTCGCGCAGTTCCAGCCAGCGCACGCCAGCCCGTCCGCCTGACTCCTGCGGACAGATGTACGGGGTGAACAGGTCGCTGATCGACGCCGTCCAGCGGCTGACCAGCGCGCCACGGTGGCGATCGGGGTAGCACTCGTGCGGCCCCAGGCCGAACCACTCTGCCGACTCCAGACCGGGGCGGAGCTCCAGCACCGTGCCCACACGGGGGAGATCCGCCAACTCGGGCGGGATGACGGCCTCCTCTGCCACATGCACCCCACCGTCGGCCAGCGCCGTCAGTTCCTGCCGATGCGTGACGAGGAAGTCGCCCACGCGGACCTCGCGCGTCACGGTGGTGATAGCGCCGTGGCGCTCGACCTGCGCCGGGCCAGACTTGGGGCTGTCGAGTCCCTGGCCCATCCACATCCTGGCGAGTCCGGCGATACGGTCGTTGTCGGTCGGAGCGCGCCAAAGGGCGAGCGCGGGCGCTGCGGCCAGTGCCGGATGGATGAGGTGGCCATCCGCGTCAAGTTCGACCGGTGTGCTCGCGGGAGCGCCCACGACCACGTCCCCGCGGCCATCGGACAGCGGCACCTGGTCCCAGCACAACTCGGTACCGGCGGCGGCCCAGGGCTCGGCCGAGGACGCCTGAAAGTGGACGGTGAGCCAGCGTTCACCCGCGGCTCCGTCAGGATCGCTCCAGCCAGGCAAGGACACCGGCTCGCTCATGCCGGGAGCGATCGGAGGCAATGCCACTGATCCCGACGCCACGACGACCCCGTCGTCGGCGACGTCCCACGCTGCCGTCAGCCAGCCCAGGTCACGGAAGTGCAGTCGATTGGCGACGACGATGGTGCCGCTATCGGCATCGACCTCGGTCACGCGCGCGACGGCGTTGAGGTACTGCGCCTCGCGCAGCGCCGGCTTGGGTGCGCGGTCGGGCCAGACGAGGCCATCCGTGACGAAGGCGCCGTCATTGGGCTCATCGCCGAAATTCCCGCCATAGGCCCAGCGAGTCGTGCCGTCCGGGAGCTCCTGCACCAGGCCGTGATCCCGCCACTCCCAGATGAAGCCTCCCTGCAGCCCAGGCGTGGATTCGATGGCATCCCAGTACTCGGCCAGCGTGCCGTTGCCGTTGCCCATGGCGTGCGAGTACTCGCACATGATCAGCGGCCGGTCCGAGCGCCCGGACTCGGCGAACTCGACGATGGCGCTGATCTCGGGGTACATGGGGCAGACGAAGTCCGATACGCGCCCACCGCCAGCCCAATCGAAGCGGATGGCGCCCTCGTAGTGGAGCGGACGTGTCGGCTCGTGTCTGCGCACCCAGGCTGCCGCCGCCTCGTGGTTGGAGCCGTAGCCCGACTCGTTGCCCAGGGACCAGGCATAGACCGACGGATGGTTGCGATCCCGCAGCACCATCCGTGAGACGCGAGCCACCCACTGCGCCAGATAGCGAGGGTCGTCACACAGCGTCGCCTGGAAGGCATGCGACTCGATGTCGGCCTCGTCGACCACGTAGAGGCCCAGCTCATCGGTCAGATCGAGGAAGACCGGGTCATTGGGATAGTGCGAGGTGCGCACGGCGTTGAAGCCATGCCGCTTCATCGCCACCAGGTCCGCGCACATGGCCTCTCGCGAGACGACGCGCCCGCTGTGCTGATCGAAGTCGTGACGGTTGACCCCGCGGATGAAGACCCGCTCGCCGTTGATGAGCAGGTCCGCGCCACGAACCTCCACGCTGCGGAAGCCCACACGGATGCTGGTGCTGTCGGCGACCGAGCCGTCTGGTCGGCGGAGCCTCACCTCCAGGCCGTAGAGGCTGGGAACCTCGGCAGACCAGGGGTTCACACCGGGGATGCTCGCTGCCAGCCGCGCCGAACCCGTCCGGGCCGGCTGGAGGTGCGGCTCCAGCGCCTCCCAAGGCGCTGCCAAGGCGCCCAGACCCTCGGATCCGTAGAGTTCGTGGCGCCGGATGGTCGCGCGCTCGGTCGCGTCAGAGGCCCAATAGGGGAGCTCGAAGCTCGCCGGCGTACCGACCAGCACCTCGTCGTGTCCCTCCAGCCGTGCCTCCAGGACCCAGCCCGGCTCGAGTTCACGATGGAGGCCGCCGACCTGGACGGCGATGTCCAGCGTTCCCGTGCGGCGGTCATCACCCAACCCGGCATCGACCGCGACATCAGCGAGGTAGACCCGTTCGGTGGCGTACAGGTAGATCGAACGCGTGAGGCCGCCATGCCACCACTGATCCTGGTCCTCGATGAAGGTGCTATCGGACCACTTGGGCACGAGCAGACGCAGGGTGTTGACACCATCACGTAGGTCGTCGCTGATATCGAACTCCGATGCCAGGTGGGCATCCTTGCCGATGCCGACGCGGTGCCCGTTAAGGGTGACCATGACCATCGACTCGGCCGCCCCGATGTGCAGAACCACGCGCTTGCCCGACCATGCTGTCGGCGGCTCCAGATCGCGCTCGTACAGGCCGGTCGGGTTGGCGGCAGGGACGTGTGGCGCCTCGCCCTCGAAGGGCATCTGAACGTTGGTGTAGTGAGGCAGGTCGCTCGTGCCCTGTCGGGTCCAACAGCCCGGCACCGCGATGTCTCGCCAGGCGCCGGTCGGCTCGGCCTCGGGATCGGAGAGCAGCTCGAAACGCCAAATGCCATCGAGCAGGAGCCCCGGCACATGGGCGAGCGCGTGCATGGGCTCGCGGCCGCGAGCTACGAGTTCGGGGTCAAGCCATGGTGCGGACATCAGCGGTCTCCGGGCAAGAGCTTGGATCAGGGTTCGCGCTAGCGTGCCACAGCGCGTCCCGTTCGCGTGAAGGCAGCTTCGGCGCCTCTGGCTCGCTGCCTGAGGTACGATCGAGGCCGGTCGCGTGACGCCGTCCGTGGCCATGGTACAGACGCCTCCTCTAGCGCATACGGCGCGAGAGGCGTCGACTTTCGATCAGGAGCGAACACATGTGCGCAGCTGAGCGCGCCGCCGGCCCGGACCTCGCCGGCGACGCAGGCAACGAGGATGAGCTCGAGTTCCAGACGCCCCAGAAGGGCTCGGCCGACGAGCTGCTCGATGCCAATGCGCACGACCCGCTCGATCCCATGCGCCACTCGGCCGCACACATCATGGCTGAGGCGGTGCTGGACCTGTTTCCCGAAGCCAAGCTGGGCATCGGCCCCGCCATCAAGGACGGTTTCTACTACGACTTCGAGTTGCCGCGGCCGCTGAACCCCGAGGACCTGCGCGCCGTCGAGAAGCGCATGAAGAAGTCGGTGCGTGCCAACCATCGCTTCGAGCGCCGCGAGTGGGATCCCGACGAGGGTAGGGCCATGCTGGAGGCCGCCGGCCAGACCTACAAGGTGGAGATCCTCGACGACCTGCGTGCGGCCGCTGCGACCGCCGGCGAGCCGGTGCCGGTCGTGACCACCTACAGCCATGGTCCTTTCACTGACCTCTGCCGTGGACCACACGTGACCTCGACCGGGGAGCTAGGCCCCTTCAAGCTGCTCAAGAACTCGGCCGCGTATTGGCGCGGCGATTCCGAGCGTCCCATGCTGCAGCGCATCTACGGCACGGTCTGGTCGACCAGGGAGGAGCTGGACCTCTACCTATGGCGGCTGGAGGAAGCTCGGAAGCGCGATCATCGTCGCCTGGGAGTGGCGCTGGAACTCTTCAGCTTCCACGACGTCAGCCCCGGCTCCGCCTTCTGGCACCCCAAGGGCCAGCGCCTCTGGCGCACCCTGGAGACGGCCATGCGCGAGCTGCAGGAGCGTCGCGGCTACCAGGAGGTGAGCACACCCATCCTGGTCAGCCAGAAGCTGTGGGAACAGTCCGGCCACTGGCAGCACTACGCTGACAACATGTTCAAGATGGACTCAGAGGACGTGACGTTCTCGCTCAAGCCGATGAACTGTCCCGAGTCGACCATCATCTACAAGAGCAAGGTGCGTTCCTACCGCGAGTTCCCCATCCGGCTGTCCGAGTACGGAAGACTCCACCGCAACGAACGCTCGGGCACGTTGTCAGGTCTCACCCGGGTTCGTCAGTTCGTCCAGGACGATGCGCACTGCTATGTCCGGCCCGACCAGCTCGCCGATGAGGTCGAGGCCCTGCTGGGCGAGGTCAACGAGGCCTTCTCATGGTTTGGCCTGGTGCCGCGCTTCTCCTTCGCCACGCGGCCGGACAAGGCGCTCGGCGACCTGGCGCAGTGGGAGCATGCCGAGCGACTGATGCAGGATGCCCTCGACCGAGCCGGTGTGGAATACGCCGTCAAGCCCAAGGACGGTACGTTCTATGCGCCCAAGATCGACATCTATGTCGACGATGCCCTGGGCCGTGAATGGCAGATGGCCACCATCCAGGCTGACATGATGATGCTGCCCGAGCGGTTCGACCTGACCTATATCGACCAGGATGGCCAGCCGCAGCGGCCGATCGCCATCCATCGCGCTATCTATGGCTCCTTCGAGCGCTTCATCGGCATCATCACCGAGCACTTCGCGGGCGCGTTCCCGTTCTGGTGCGCGCCCGTTCAGGCGGTCGTCATCCCCATCGCCGATCGCCATATCGAGGCTTCCCACGAGCTGGCGGCGGTGCTCCGGGACAAGCGCCTGTTCGTCGAGGTCGACGACAGCTCCAACCGGATGCAGAACAAGATCCGAATGGCGCAGGAACTGAAAGTGCCTTACATGCTGGTGCTGGGCGACCGTGAGGTGGAAAGTCGCACCGCTTCACCACGCACGCGCATGGGTGAGCAGCTCGACGCCATCGGCTGGGAGCAGCTGGCTCAGCTGCTCGCGGAGAAGGCCGCCGCACGTCGCCCCGACTGACGCGGCGCACGTGTCGTCCAAGACGAGGAGCGCCTCGTCCGGGTGCGACCTTGTGCTATAGTCCGCCGGCGACCCGCGTAGGTCGTGGCCTTGTGTCGCGCACTCGTGGGGAGAATCATCTGAAGACTGCAACTGTGAGGGAATAGCCTGAGCAAGGACCTGCGAATCAACGAGATGATCCGTATCCCACAGGTACGGGTCATCGACGACGAAGGGGAACAGTTGGGCGTCATGCCCACGTCACAGGCCCTGCAACTGGCACAGGAACGTGGTTTCGACCTTGTCGAGGTCGCACCCATGTCCAACCCGCCCGTCACCAAGATCCTTGACTACGGCCAGTTCAAGTACGAACAGGCCCGCAAGGAAAAGGAAGCTCGCAAACACCAACGTTCGGTCGAGTTCAAGGAGGTTCGCCTCAGGGTCAAGATCGGCAAGGGTGACTTCGACACCAAGGTCAAACGGGCCATCCGCTTCCTGGAGGAAGGGGACCGTGTCAAGGTCGCCGTCCAGTTCCGCGGCCGTGAGGTCAGTCACGCCTACATCGGGCGGGACCTGCTGACTCGGTTCGCCGAGCAGGTGGCCGATTACGGAGCCGTCGATCGGCCACCGATCCTGGAAGGCCGTTCCATGTCGATGGTCCTGACCGCGACACACAAGCCGGCCAGTCAACCGGTCAAGAGTGACAGTGAAGCGCAACAGAAGAGCCAGCAAACGGAGCCGGACGCGCCGGCACCGTCGGCCGCCGGGGACGAAGCCACGGCCTCGCCGGCGACCAGCACAGGAGGCTGACGCCAAGTGCCAAAGATGAAGAGCCACAAGGGCGCCCAGAAGCGCTTCGGCGCCACTGGCAGTGGCAAGATCTACCGAGTCAAGTCCTGGCGCGGTCACCACCTTGAGATCAAGTCGTCGCGGCGCAAGCGTCGCTACGCTGGCAAGACGATGCTTGACGGCGCCAACGAGAATGCCGTCAAGCGGATGCTGCCGTACCTGTAGGAGTCATACCAGTCAATGGCACGAGTCAAGCGCGGCGTCGCCGCTCACAAGCGCCACAAGCGCCTCCTGAAGGCCGCCGAGGGTAAGCGCGGTACCCATCGCCGGTTGATCCGTTCGGCCCGCGAGGCCCAGCTGCACGCGATGGCCTATGCCTTCCGTGGGCGCAAGGAACGCAAGCGCCAGATGCGCGCGCTCTGGATCGCTCGCATCAACGCGGCGGCACGCCTGAACGGCACCACCTACGGGAGGCTCATCAGCGGGCTCAAGACGGCGGGCGTGGAGCTCGATCGCAAGACCCTGGCCGATATCGGTGTCCGCGATGCAGCGACGTTCGCTCGCATCGCAGAGGTCGCCAAGTCCGCATAGCGACGAGCGCGTAAGCCTGTCGTGGACGTCGCTTCGTTCAGCGTACAACTCGACGAGCTGCGAGCGCGAGCCGTCAGCGCCATCGCCGGTGCTGGTTCACCTGAGGCGCTCGACGCCATCGAGTCGGGCATGCTTGGCCGCAAGGGTGAGCTGCGCGGATTGCTCGGCGGCATCGGCGCACTCTCGGCTGAGGATCGGCCCAAGGTCGGGGCCCTGGCCAACCCGGTGCGCGGGTCCATCGAGACGGCACTTGCCGATCGCCGTGTCAGCCTTGAGGCGGAAGCTCTGGATGCACGCCTGCGTGCCGGGGCCCAGGACGTCACCCTGCCTGGCCGTCAGCGCGCGCGTGGCTCGCTCCACCCACTCGTGGAGACCGAGCGTGAGATCGCACGCATCTTCGGCCAGTTCGGCTTCGTCGTGGTGGACAGCCCTGAAGTGGAGAGTGACGAGCTCAACTTCGGCGCCCTTAACATCCCGGCCGATCATCCTGCACGTGACCTCTGGGACACCATCTATGTCGAGGAGCCCGCGGGTGCCGAACGCGATGATCGATTGTTGCTGCGGACCCACACCTCACCTGGGCAGATCAGGGCCATGTGGGATCGTCGGCCTCCCATCCGCGTTCTGACCCCCGGCCGTTGCTATCGCTACGAAGCGGTGGACGCCAGCCACAGCTTCGAGTTCTTCCAGATCGAGGGCCTGATGGTGGATGAAGGCACGACCATGGCGCACCTGCGCGGCCTGCTGGACGCCTTCGCCCATGCCATGTTCGGCGCCGACCGCGCCACCCGCTTCCGTCCCGGCTACTACCCCTTCACCGAGCCATCTGTGGCCTTCGACATCGGCTGCGTGGTATGCGAGGGTGAGGGCTGCCCGGCCTGCAAACGCACTGGCTGGATGACCATCCTTGGCGCCGGCATGGTGCATCCGGTGGTGCTGCGCAACGGTGGCATCGACCCCGAGCACTACCAGGGCTTCGCCTTCGGCATGGGCACCGACCGTATCGCCATGTTGCGCTATGCCATCACGGACATCCGCGCCTTCCTGGCCAACGATATGCGTTTCCTGGAGCGACTCTAGATGCGTGTCCCACTTTCCTGGCTGCGCGAGTTCGTCGACATCGAGCTGACGCCGGAGCAGCTGGCCGAACGCCTCACGCTGCTGGGCATGGAGGTCAGCGCCATCGAGCGCATCGGCGCGGACTGGCAGCGCATCGTGGTAGGGGAGCTGCTGGAGGTCCTGCCGCACCCCAACTCGCGCAAGCTGTCGCTGACCCGGGTTCGCACTGGCGTTGGCGAGCCAGACTTGTCCATCGTCTGCGGCGCCACCAACATCGAGGCTGGCCAGCGCATCCCGGTCGCCCTGCCAGGTTCGGTGCTGCCGGGCGACCGCCATATCGAGATCACGACCATCGCGGGCACACAGAGCCAGGGCATGCTGTGCTCGGGCGATGAGCTGGGCCTGACCGCTGACGCCGACGGCATCCTCATCCTGCCGGCGGACTCGGAGCTGGGCGTGGAGATGTCCAGCATGGCCGGCGACATCGTGCTTGACATCGACGTCAAACCCAACCGCGGCGATGCACTCAGCATCCTGGGCCTGGCCCGCGAGGTCGCTGCCGCGACCGGTGCCACGCTGCGTTGGCCAGACCTGTCGGTGGTCGAGACCGGTGATGCCACGAGCGACCACGTGCGTGTCGATGTCGAAGATCCCGAGCTGTGCCCGGTCT
The DNA here is from genome assembly GCA_963814315.1 of uncultured Chloroflexia bacterium. Taxonomy (GTDB): domain Bacteria; phylum Chloroflexota; class Limnocylindria; order Limnocylindrales; family CSP1-4; genus JAFMJV01. The sequence continues at coordinate 549,102 of CAWFCG010000003.1, read as the reverse complement.
TCGTGGGTCGCTATGTCGACGCCATCACCTTGGGCCCCTCGCCATGGGACGTGCAGAGGCGCCTCATAGCGGCCGGCGTACGCCCCATCTCCAACGTGGTGGACGCCTCCAACTATGTGCTCCTGGAGCTGGGCAAGCCCATCCACACCTTCGATGCGGCTGCGGTCCACGAGGGCCGCATCATCGTGCGCCGCGCCCGAGATGGCGAACGGCTGGAGACGCTCGACCACGTGGCGCGTGAGCTCACCACTGACACGCTATTGATCAGCGATCCCGCCGGCCCGCTGGCCATCGCCGGCGTGATGGGCGGTGCCGCCAGCGAGGTCGGCGATGACACGACCAGCGTGATCATCGAGTCGGCCATCTTCGATCCCGTGAGCGTGCGCCGCACCGCGTTCCACTATGCGCTCCGCAGCGAGGCCAGCCTGCGCTTCGAGAAGGGTCAGGAACACCGTATGGCCCGCCTTGGTGCCGACCGTACCACGGCGCTCATCCGTGCCTGGGCCGGTGGCCGTGTGGCGGTCGGTGTCGTCGACACCGCGCCGGACGCGCCCGAAGCCGTGCGTATCGCCTTCCGGCCCGCGCGTACCAGCCAGCTGCTGGGCCAGACGCTGGGCGTCGACGAGCAGCGCGGGCTCCTGGAGCGCGTGGAGATCCGCACGGAGCGTGCGCGGGCTGGCGAGATGATCACGGTCATCGCTGGTGACGACCCGCTCCGTGTCGCGGTCAACGAGCTCGTCGACGCGGTGGTCGCCATCGTCCCCGGACACCGCCGCGATCTTTCGATCGAGGCAGACATCATCGAAGAGATCGCCCGTGTTCGCGGCTACGAGACGCTCCCGGGACGGCTGCCGGACACCGCCATGCCGTCGTATCGTGCTGACCCGGGGCTGGCATTGGATGAGTTGCGCCTGCAGCTGGCGGGGGCCGGCCTCAACGAGATCGTCACGCACGGACTCATCGGTCCCGAAGACCATGCACGCCTGGGCCTCGGACCCGACGATGAACAGACCGTCCGGACCACCAACCCGGTCACGGTCGACCACTCCGAGCTGCGCCGCTCGATGCTCCCCGAACATCTTCGGGTCCTGCTGGAGAACGAGCGCCAGCGCAGCCCGGACCTGCGAGCCTTCGAGATCGGAGCACTCCACGCGTGGCGCGACGGTGAGCCGGCCGAGCAGCTGGTGCTGGGACTCCTGCTGACCGGTCGAGAGAACCCCTTGACGTACGACCGCGCGGCGACACCCGCCGATGTGGCCACCGCCAAGGGCCTCCTGGAACAGCTCGCTGCTCGCCAGCTCCGATGTCGCCTGGAGTACGAGCCGGTCAGCGCGCGTGCGGGGGTCGAGCACCCAGGCCGCATCGCCGCTGTGGTGGCCGTCGGCCCCGAAGGTGAGCGAACGTCGCTGGGTCGCGTGGGAGAGCTGCATCCGACGCTGCTCGGGCACTATCAGGTGCGCGCCGAGCACGTCGTGTTTGCCGAGATCGACCTTGCTGCCTATCGGCGCCTTATCCCCGGACGAGTACGGGTCGGCAGGCTCGAGCACCTGCCCGGCGTCGAGCGCGACATCGCCGTCGTCGTTGCGGCGGATCAGCCGGTGGGGGAGTTGGAGGCGCTTATCCATGCCCACGGCGGCTCACACCTGCGAGCAGTGACCCTCTTCGACGAGTACCGTGGGAGCCCACTCGGCGACGATGAGAAGAGCGTGGCCTTTCGACTCCGTTATGAGACGCTGGACCACGAGCTGGACGACGGAATGGTCGAGCTCATGGTCGAACGGGTGGTTGCGGTACTGTCCGAGCGACTTGGCGCGCGCCTCCGCGCCTGATAGCGTTGCGCCCATGAGGTGCCTGTCATGATCATCGGGACGACTGACATCTATCTGTTGGTCATCATCGTGTCCACGCTCGTGGTGGGCTTCTTCTGGGGTGCGGCCCGTAGTGTGCTGTTGCTGGCCGCCTGGCTGCTGGCATTCGTCGGCGGCGCGTACCTCAAGGTCGGACTGGGCTCATACCTGTCTCAACAGTGGACCGAGTACCCACCGGCATTCAGCAACATGGCGGCCTACGGCCTCATCTACATGGGCCTGCTGCTCGCCGCCCCCGTGGTCATCTACATGGGTACTCGTGGCAGCCAGAGTGTGTCGCGCTACCAGGTGCTCGACGATCTGGTGGGTGCACTCTTCGCCGTCTTCGTCGCCGTGCTCGGCATCGCCGGCCTGATGATCGTGCTCTCGACCTTCTACGGCAGCGGCTCCATCACGGTGGGCACGCTGGGTGGGCCCCAGTGGACTGCCGACATGTACCAATCGCTGCTCAGCTCCAGCATCGGTGGCAGCATCGATCGGTACCTGGTGCCATTCATCGGCTTCGTGCTTGGACCGATCCTGCCGCCGGACGTGCGAGCGGTCTTCGCTTGATCCTGGCTCCGCTCCGCGCCAGCACCAGCCTGACTCAAGACCCAGACCTCCGTGCCGGACTTCCTGACCAGCAGCCACGATCGCTCGGACGCGTCGAGCGCAAGCTCGTGGCCGACCGTGCGGAGGTGGTCGCTCGCAGCCTGCTGGGCACATTGCTCGTGCGCGACCACGGCGGCGAGCGGCGGACAGCACGTATCGTCGAGACGGAGGCTTACGCCGGTCCCGACGACCGCGCCAGCCACGCACGCGCCGGACGTACGGGCCGGACGGCCGTGATGTTCGGGCCACCGGGGCACGCCTATGTGTACCTCGTCTATGGCATGCACCACTGTCTCAACATCGTCTGCGCGGCTGATGGCGAAGCTGCCGCAGTGTTCGATCCGGGCCGTCGAGCCGATCGATGGCATCGCCTCCATGCGGGCCGCTCGTGGCCGCGCCAGCGACCCGGTGGCGCGGCTGGCCGCCGGTCCGGGACGAACCTGCCAGGCACTTGACGTGGACCGCAGCCACGATGGACTTGACCTGCTGAGCGATACCAGCCTGTGGCTGGCCAGCGATGGCGGCGACGGGCTCCCGGATGACCAGATCCTGGTGGGTCCCCGCATCGGTATCGATCACGCCGGACCGGCCTGGGCGAGTCGGCCCTGGCGGTTCGGAGTCGCCGACAGTCTTTCACTGAGCCGGCAGTTCCCGGCGCCTGCCTCGTTCCCGTCCCGCGCTTGATGGACACGCGCTCAGCCGAGCTGCTCGAGTTCCCGCTCATCCGGGCGCGGCTAGCGGCGTACGCCGCCTTCGAACCCTCACGGCGCCGGGCGCTGGCTGTGGAGCCGACGGCCGATGCCATCGTCGTGAAACGGCGTCTTGACGAGACCGACGAGGCCCGCTGGTTGCTCTCCGAAAAGCCGGCCGTCGGGATCGGTGGTGCCCGTGACATCGAACCCGTCCTCGCCCGCGCTACGCGTAGCGGCCGCCTCGATCCCACCGAACTGTGGGCCATCGTGGAGACCATCATCGCGGCCGGCCGCCTGGTAGATGGCTTGCGCGATCTTGACCGGCCGCTGTTGCATACGTTGTACCGCAGCATCGACCCGCTGCCTGCCCTGCGCTCGCGGCTGGAAGCCAGCGTGGATCCCACCGGTGAGGTGCTTGATACTGCCTCACCCGCATTGGGAGGCTTGCGTCGTGCCGTCCGCATCGCCCATGACCGGCTGCGCAGCCGGCTCGATGCGTTGGTCCACTCGGACGTGGCGGGCGCCCTGCAGGAACCCATCATCACCCTGCGCAACGGGCGCTATGTGGTGCCAGTGCGGGCGGATTCGCGGAGCCGCGTCAAGGGCATCGTGCACGACCAGTCCGGGAGCGGCCAGACACTGTTCGTGGAGCCCCTCATCGCGGTCGAACTCTCCAACGCCTGGCGAGAAGCGGAGCTGGTTGCCAAGGCAGAGGAGGAACGAGTCCTCGACGAGCTCTCCGCGCATGTCGCCGCCAATGGCGATGCGCTCAGCGCCGATCTGGAGGCGCTCGCGCGCTTCGACCTGTGGATGTGTCGCGCTCGATTGGCTGAGGAGCTGGACGCGGTGCGGCCAGCGCTCAACAGTCGGCCAGTGGTGTCGCTGTTGGCCGCGCGCCACCCCGGCCTGGAAGGCAAGGTCGTGCCTATCGACGTGCACCTGGGGGAGGGCTACACCGCACTCGTCATCACCGGGCCCAACACCGGTGGCAAGACGGTGGCGCTACGGACGGTGGGCCTGCTGGTGCTGATGCACCAGGCGGGCATGCATATCCCGGTCGCACCGGGAAGTGCTCTGCCCATCTTCGACGACGTCCTCGCCGACATCGGCGACGAGCAGTCGGTGGCACAGTCCCTCTCGACCTTCAGCGGGCACCTGCGCACCATCACGCGCATCGTGGAGGAGGCAGGGTCGGGCACGCTGGTGCTGCTCGACGAGCTGGGCGCCGGCACCGACCCTACCGAGGGCTCGGCCCTGGCACAGTCGCTGCTCGATCACTTCATCGAGGCCGGCTCGCTGGTCGTCGCCACCACCCACTACGCCGAGCTCAAGACGTACGCCCACAACGAGACCGGAGCTCGCAACGCGTCGGTCGACTTCGACTTGGCCACGCTGGCGCCGACCTACCACCTCTCCATCGGTCTGCCCGGCACCAGTCAGGCCTTTGCCATCGCCGAGCGCCTGGGCCTGCCACGGCGGCTGGTGGAGGACGCTCGCTCACGCCTCTCGGTCGCCCAGCAGGAGTTCGAGACCACGCTGGCCTCGATCCGCAAGACCCAGGTCGACATCGCCGCCGCCGAAGCGCGAGCGGCCGATGCCGAGTTGCGCATGCAAGCAGCCCTCCGGGAAGCTGAGGAGGAGCGGCGCCGGGCGCGCGCTGAGCGACGTGTCGCCACCACCGACGCGCGACGGCAGGCAGAAGTGGCGCTGGCCGCGGTGGAGGCGGAGATCGCGGAGATGCGGGGCTCACTGGCTCGCGAGACGCTCACCGAGGAACGACTCGACGCCGCCATGGCTCGCATCGACGCTCGACTGGGCCTGATGCCGAGGGAGTCGGAGCGTGCCGAGGCCGGGCCGCCACCGAAGCGCTGGAGGATCGGAGACCGCGCCCTGGCCGCGAGCGGTTGGAATGGCACCATCGCGGCGCTCGATGAGGCTCGCGGCCGGGCCACGCTCGACGTTAGCGGCATGCGTGTCGATGTCGGGCTCGATGAGCTGGAGCTTCCCTCAGGCGGTGGGTCCGGCGGTAGCGGCGTGACCGATCGCCCCAAGTCGGGCAGGCGAGGTGAGTTCGGGGCCGAACCGCATTCCGGATTCGCCACCGGCGCGGCTAAAGCTCGAGCCGCGGCGATCGTCCGCGAGCGAGCGCGCGCGGTGGCCTCCAGCCTGGACTTGCGGGGGGCCCGCGTTGAGGAAGCCATGGCCATGCTGGACCAGTACCTTGACGATGCCACGCACGCGGGTGCGGGGCGTCTGACCGTCGTCCACGGGCACGGCTCCGGCGCCATGCGTGATGCCGTACGCGCCATGCTCAGCGGCCATCCGTTGGTGCGAGAGTGGCGGCCAGGAGATCGCGGCGAAGGCGGCGATGGCGCCACCGTGGTGACGCTCTAGCTGCTACGCGCGTTCAGGTGCCGGGAGGCGGCGCCTCCGACGCGGGTGCCACGGCAGCGGACGGCGCGCTGCTCGGGGTGGCCTTCTTCTTCGGCGTCGGCGTGACCGCACCTGCGGCCGCAGCTGCGGCCGCAGGTGCCACAGAGGGTGGCGCCAAGGGCTGCTCACTCTGTGCCGCGGTCGGCGTGGGCGACGGCTTGGGTGTCTTGGTCGGCTTGGGTGTCTTGGTCGGCTTGGGTGTCGGTTCCGGGCTTGGCTCCGGCGTGACCTCCGGAGATCCACTGGGCTCGACCGATGGGGAGGGGGAGACCTCCGGCGAAGACGACGGCTCCGGACTGCCGCTTGCCACAGGCGCCTTGCCACAGGACTTGCTCGGCGGGAAGAGGCCTCCCCACGACTGGCCGTAGGGCTGGTAGTAGGGTTCGTAGAAGTAGGCGGTGTAGGTTCGCTTGACCGGCGACACGCTGGCGCCGACCCCCGCTCCCTTGCTGGCGCGTTTGACCCAGCCTCGGACGGCATCATTCCAGCTCCGGGTGTGTGACTCTGCTTCGTCAAGCACCAGGAAGCCTCGCGCACGGGGCTTGCCCACGTCCTCACATCCATCCTGCCAGCGATACCACTGGCCATCCTCGCCCTTCACTACCTCCATCGAGACGAGGTAGGGGTCCGCACTCGGGGCCGAGCCGCGGATGAAGAGCTCGTTGACCTGTCGGCGCGAGTACTCGGAGGGAACGGAGCCCGTAAACACATCGACGCTGGCGGTGGTGATCCGGTCAGGGCGCGCGAAGTCCCGCACCTCCCACGTCTTGGTGACGTCGTTCAGGAAGGCGTCCCAGACCGGTGCCGCCACATCCAGCGAGAAGACCGGGTTGGACACCGTGGTCACTGGGCTGGCGTTGCTGTTGCCGGCCCAGACGCCGACAGAGAGTGCGTACTCACCGTTCTTGCGGCCCTGCTTGGAAGGCGGTGCGATGTAGCCGTAGGCATTGAGGTCCTTGGCGTCATTGGTCGTGCCGGTCTTGAGCGCGGCCGGTCGGCGCTGCCCGTTCTTGGCGGTGATCTGTGCCCGGGCCGCCCAAACCGGGTTGACCGCGGGATCGGTGTTGCCCTTGAGGATGTCAGTCATGACGTAGGACGCCTGTGGTGAGACGACGCGGTCGCCCTTGGGCACCTTGTAGGTGTATTCGACGTCGTTGTCGGCGTTGACGCTGCTGATCTCAAGGATGGAGGTGTGGCCCACGTTCAGGCCGCCGTTGGCCATGGTCGCGTAGGACTGGTTGAGGTCCAGGGGATGGACTTCCAGGCTGCCCAGCGCCATCGCCAACCCGGCCGTGGGGCGATCCTTCTGGAACTCCATGCCGAACTCCTGTGCCTTGTCGAAGACGTCGTTCTCTCCGACCAGGCTCAGGGCCTTGACGGCTGGGACGTTGAGCGAGAACTGGAGTGCGTTCCTGACGCGTACCGGACCACGCTCACGGCCATTGAAGTCGGTCGGGATGTAGCCGCCGAAGTCGGTCGTGACATCCATGAGCATGGTCGCCGCGGTCAGTGTCTCGTCATCGATGCCCGTGGCGTACGTGAACGGCTTGAAGGCCGAGCCCGGCTGCCGCCAGCCGTCGGTCAGGACGTCGAACTGCGGTTGCAGCTTCTTGTTGACCTTGTCACGCTCGTAGTAGTTGGCTGAACCGACGTAGGCGATGATCTCGCCGGTCTCGTAGTCGAGGGCGGAGAGCGCGCCATTCCAGACGTCCTGGGTGCGGAGCCGGGCCATCCAGTCCGTATACGGGATGCGCAGTGCCTTGGCGGCGCCGGCCGGATCGGCGCGATGGGGCACCAGGGCAGCCGCACGCACCCACGCCTCGGCACGCTTCTGGATGTCGTAATCGAGCGTGGTAGTGACCCGTAGGCCGCCCATCTTGAGGGCATCGCAGGTCTCGGCGTCACCACACAGCAGTTGCCGTAGCTCGTCACGCACGTACCACACGAAATGCGGAGCCTTCCAGGCCAGCTGGGACTGCGGCTCGACGATGAGCTGCTCGGCCATGGCGTCGCGGAAGTCCTGGGCGCTGTAGGCGTCTCCGCTGAGCACACGGCGGGTGGGGTCTTGCGCCAGCAGGCTCAGGACAAGGTTGCGGCGCTGCACGATAGCCGAATTGGCCGGGACCTCCAGCTCGCCGTTCTCGTTCTCCACCGCGTTGCGCACCAGGTCGTAGGACGAGGGCGCCTGCGGCAACGCCGCCAGCGTGGCCGCCTGCGAGAGCGTCAAGTCGGAGAGCTTGTTGACATCGAAATACGACTTGGCCGCAGCCAGCACGCCATAGCTGTTGTTGCCGTAGAAGTTCTGGTTGAGATAGGCGGTCAGGATGGCCTGCTTGCCTGCCTCGCCACGGTAGTAGTCGGTCACGCGGATCGACTGGATGAGCTCCTTGATCTTGCGGTCACCCAGGCGCTGCGAGGTGGCGATGACATCCTCCGGCAGCAGCTTCTGTCGCACCAGCTGCTGCGTGATGGTGGAGCCACCGCGAGCGTCGCCGGTGAGCGTATCGAAGGCGGCCGCAGCGATGCCCAGCGGATCGATACCGGCATTGGCCCAGAAGGTCTTGTCCTCGACGGCGGTGACCGCATCGGCCAGGACGGGCGGTACGTCGGACCAGTCGATGGTGCTCCGGCTCTCGCCATCGGCCGTCAGACGCGCCAGGACCTTGCCGCTGCGGTCGTAGATGACGCTGTCCTCGGGAAAGACGATGTTCTCCAGCTCGCTGGGATGCGGCAGGTCACGGCTGTAGATGAAGGCCCCGCCGACGACACCCACGAAGCCGAGCATCGCCACTGCCAGGAACAGGCTGAAGACGACGATGACGACGGCCCTGAGCGATCGCGACCCGTTGCCGCCCACGGGGGGTCGGGCAGGCGGAGGCTGAGGTGGTCGTCGAGGCGCCGCTGTGCGCTGCGGCGGTTCGTAGGGCGGATAGGGCTGCATTCGGGCCCGACTCTAGCATCGGTCGACGCGACTGTATGCGCTGCTTTCGGGCGCACGCGACACGCCCACGCTCGGGCTTGGCTAGCATGAAGGGATGCACATCCAGACTTATCTCTGCCGGGACCTCATCGCGTGAACAGCCCGGACCTGCTCGAGGAGCTTGGCTGGCGCCGCCTCCTCCACCTCACCTCCGACGGTCTTGAGGCGCGGCTCGCGACCGGACCGGTGAGCGCCTACATCGGCTTCGACGCCAGCGCCACCTCACTCCACGTGGGCCACCTGCTGCAGGTCTTCCTGCTGACGCACCTGCAGCGATCGGGCGGGCGGCCGGTCGTGCTCATCGGCGGCGGTACCGGCATGATCGGGGATCCTCGGGCAAGTCCAGTGAGCGTGTGCTGCTCGATGCCGAAGCCATCGAGGCCAACTCGGCGGCCTTGCGGGCACAACTCGAACGGTTCCTCGACTTCGCGCCTGGCCCCACGCAGCCGAAGATGCTCAATAACCTCGAGTGGCTGGGGCCCATGACGGTCATCGACTACCTGCGTGACATCGGCAAGCACTTCACCGTGCCCTACATGCTGGCCAAGGACTCGGTCCAGGCGCGCTTGGCCGCAGGCATGAGCTTCACCGAGTTCAGCTACCAGACCCTGCAAGCGGCCGACTTCCTGCATCTCCACCAACACGAGGGCGTGGATATGCAGATGGGCGGCGCCGACCAGTGGGGCAACATCACCTCCGGCCTGGAGCTGATCCGTCGCGTCGAGAACCGCGAGGCCGAGGGGGAGGCCGACGAGGAGGGTCACGAACCGACGGCCTTCGGGCTGTGCAGTCCGCTGCTGCTCAACCGTGGTGGCCAGAAGATGGGCAAGTCTGAGAAGGGCGCCATCTTCCTCGATGGCTCCCTGACCAGCCCCTACGACTTCTACCAGTATTGGATCAACGACGATGACGAGCTGGTCATCGACCACCTACGCTGGCTGACCACCAAGAGCCGTGAGGAGATCGACGCCATCGCAGCCGAGCATGCCGAGGCGCCCGAACGGCGGCTGGCCCAAGCGGCGCTGGCCTTCGACCTGAGCGAGCGGATCCACGGCCGCGAGGTGGCGGAACGGCAGCAGGTCGTTGCCGGCGCCGCCTTCGCCTCTGCGGTGGACGACCCGGCCGTGCTGGACGTGCTGTACGAAGCTGTGGGCGGCTTCGAGTTCGGCGCTGAAGCGGGCGAGTGGACGGCCGTCGATGTAGCAGTGGCGGCGAGTGGCCAGTCTCGCGGCGAGGCCCGCCGGCTCATCAGCCAGGGTGGCTTCTCCATCAACGGCCAGAAGTTCACCGACCCGGCAGCGACGCCGCCCGCGCTCATCGGCGAGCGCTACTGGTGGGTGGCCATGGGCAAGAAACGCCGTTTCGTGGGTCGCCGCGCGGGCTGATCAGGTCTCCTTCACCGAGACGTACCAGACGCGGTCGGCGACGTCGCTGAGCGTCTCGGCGATGCGGGACATCCGTCGATAGAGCTCACGGCGACCGATGACCTCCCGAACGTCACCGGGCGCGAGGGGACCCTGGCGTTCCAGTTCGAGCAGACCGCCCATGGCCGCTCGGTAGACCTTCTCCAAGCGCCTTGAGCACTTCGTCGCCGCATCGGCCGCGGCGGTCGCGGTCCGGCCGCCGTCCTTGCCGCCGTGAGGCGCGATGGCATCGAAGGCCACGGCCAGGTGGTCCACGCCCTCGCGGATCTGAGCGGCCATTTCCGCCATCTGCTCGTCGGGGCCCATGTCCATGACCTCAGCCTCGCGCACGGTGTCCTTAGCCTGGCCCAGGACCTTGTCGAGCAGCTCACTCAGGATGAAGATGTCTTCGGGGCTGACCGGAGTGACGAAGGCGTCGCGGAGCGCGATCCGAACGGCGAGCTTGGCCTCGTCGGCGTCGTGCTCCGATTCGCGCACTCGCTCGGCCGCAGTCGCTTCGCCGACACACCAGGCTTCGAATGCCGCCATACCCTCGATGGTGATCGCCATCTGGTGGCGCAGCCGCGCAAGCACGTCGGGGTCGTCGGGCAGGAACCAGTACACCGGCTTGCGCACGAGCCTGGAGACTCGGTCACGTCGCGGGGACACGGCACCTCCTTACACGTCTGCGAAAGCTCGCCACAGCGGCAGGAACACGATGGCGATGATGGCCGCAGCCGGCATCGTGGTCAACCAGGCGATGCCCATCTCGCGCACGATGTCCCAACTGATATGGCGCCAGCGCCGGCGCCCAGCGCCGATCCCGACCACCGACGAGGCGACGACCTGGCTGGAACTCACGGGCCAGCCAGCGATCGATGAGGCGAAGATGACGCCAGCCGAGCTCGCTTGGCTCACCAGCCCATCGATGCTGTGCAGCGGGTAGATGCGTGCGCCGATGGTCTTGACGATACGCCAGCCACCGAGCGCCGTGCCCAAGGTGAGTGCCAGCGAGCAGAGCGCGATCACGCCCCAGCCGGTCCCAGAAGCGGATGACGTGTAGCCGCTGGCGACGAGCATCGCGCCGATGACACCGACCACTTTCTGCGCATTGTTGGCCCCCTGGCTGAACGCCAGCCAGCCCGAGGTCGCCCATTGTGCCGACCGAACAGGCCTACCGGCCTTGGCGGTGGCGCGACGGGCAAATCGCAGCGCGACATGCTCCAGCACCCAGGAAACGCCGAAACCGAGCCCAGCCGCGAGCAGGATCCCGACTAGGATGCCGAGCGCACCGCCGAGCTGATCGTCCACGACCGGACCCCAGCTGACTGCGCCGAGACCAGCCGCCATGATGGCCGCCCCGACAAGCCCACCGACGAGAGCATGGCTGGACGACGAGGGCATCGCCCGCTTCCAGGTGAAGAGGTTCCAGATGAGCGCGCCGGTCGTGCCGGCACCCACGACCGGGACGAGGATGGCGGGCTCGACGATGACGATCCCCGCCACCGTGTCGGCCACCGCGGCGCCGAACAGGAAGGGGCCGAGCAGGTTGGCGATCGAGGCCAGCACGATTGCCGGCAGGGGTTTGGCAGCACCAGTGGCGACGAGTGTCGCAACGGCGTTGGCCGCGTCGTGCAACCCATTGGTCAGCGCGAAGGCGAGGGCCATGACGATGGCAGCGACCAGGACCGGGTCCACTCATACCTCCGACAGCGACCTTGGCCGCTGGTGTCAGACGTATCGTATGGCAGTGGCGCGTCCGACGACTCAGGTGCGGTGGCGAGCCTTCAACACCTCGATGACCTCCGCCGGCGGCAAGCCACGCTCGGCGCACAGGACCAGGGAGTGGTACAGCAGGTCCGCCAGTTCGCCGGCCAGTTCCGCACGCGGGCGATCGGCACCGGTGCGCTTGGCGAATTCGTCATCCTTGGCTGCCATCACCACCTCGGTCGCCTCTTCGGCTACCTTGCGCGCGGTCGCATCGACGCCCTCGTTGAGCAGCTTGCTGGTATAGGAGCCCTCCGGGCGCGTGCGGGCCCGCTCCTCGATGGTGGCCCAGAGGCGCTCCAACCAGGCGAAATCCTGGGCTGAGGGCGCCACCAGGGACGCCCCTGTGCCGGGTTCGAGATCGAAGCAGGAGCGTGCCTCGGTGTGACAGATGGGTCCGGCCGGACGCGCCCGGATGAGTACGGCGTCGGCATCGCAATCGAGCTCCATCGACACCACCGCGAGCGTGTTGCCGCTGGTCTCACCCTTCTTCCATAGCGCATCGCGCGAGCGCGAATGGAAGTGCGCCTCACCGCTGGCGAGCGTGGCCTCGACCGCCTCTGCGTCCTGCCAGCCGACCATCAATACCCGGCCATCGTCAGCATCCTGCACGACCGTCGCGACCAACCCCTCGGCACCGTAGCGGATCGCGGCCGGGTCCAGGGGCCGTACTCGTCGCTCAGCCATCAAACAGCCTCCCCAGTGAGGCGCACCGGAACGCCGGCATCGGCCATGGCGCGCTTGACCGCGGCGATGGAGTGGACGTCGCGATGGAAGATCGACGCGGCCAACACGGCATCCGCATGGCCGTCGGTGACCGCGGCGGTCATGTCGGCCGGTGTGCCCGCGCCGCCCGAGGCGATGACGGGCACGTTGACCCGCGAGGTCACGGTCCGAAGCAGCTCGATGTCAAAACCCTCGCCGGTGCCGTCACGATCGATCGAGGTCAGAAGCACCTCGCCGGCACCGTTACCCACGCAGCGCTCGATCCACTCGACGGCATCGAGACCGGTGGCCTTGCGGCCGCCCTGCACGACCACCTCCCAACGGCCGGGCTCCCCGGGGACCGCCCGGGCGTCGACGCTGATGACGACACACTGGCTGCCGAAACGCCGGGCGCAGGTCCGCACCAGGTCGGGATCGTCGACGGCAGCGGTATTGATCGCGACCTTGTCGGCGCCGGCTCGCAGGACGTCACGCATCTCACGGGCCGAGCGCACACCGCCGCCGACCGAGAGCGGCACGAACACCTCGCCCGCGGTGCGCTCGACGATGTCCAGCAGCGTGCCGCGGCCTTCGGGAGCGGCGGTGATGTCAAGGAAGCAGATCTCGTCGGCACCGGCCTCGGCATAACGCTTGGCCAGCTCGGGCGGATCGCCCTCGTCGGTCAGGTCGACGAAGCGCACGCCCTTGACGACGCGGCCGTCCTTGACGTCCAGGCAGGGGATGACGCGCTTCAGCAACATCAGACGGTCGCCTCGACCCGGCTGGGCCGGTCAGCTCCGATCAGCTCGAGCGTGTTGGCCAACATGCGCAGCCCATCGGCGCCGGAGCGCTCGGGATGGAACTGGAACCCGACGATGCGCTCCGAGGCCACCAGGCTGGCGAAGCGTCCGCCGTGCTCCGTCTCTGCCACCACCATGGTGGGATCCCGTGGTACCGGCACGTAGCTGTGCACGAAGTAGGCAGGCGTGCCGTCGGGCAGTCCCTTGAGCACCGGGTGGGGACGCTGGATCTCCAGGCGGTTCCAGCCGATGTGGGGCAGGCTCGGCGCCTCGGGGATCAGCTCCACCTCGCCTTCGAGCAGGCCCAGCATCTGTGCGCCGTCCTCGTGCGAGCGCTCGAACAGCAGCTGCAAACCGAGGCAGATGCCCACGAACCAGGTGCCGCCGCGGACGCGCTCGATGATGGGCTGCTCAAGACCCTGTCGTCGCAGCCGACCCATGGCCGGCTCGCTGGCTCCCACGCCTGGCACCAGGATGACCTCTACACCGTCGAGGTCGGCGGGCGCCTCCGCCACGCGCACCTCGGCGCCCAGCAGCAGCAGCGCGTTGCGGATGCTGACCAGGTTGCCGGCACCGTAGTCGATGACGGCGACGCGGATGGGGTCGCTCACGCACCACCACCGGCCGAGGGCGGCAGCGAGCCCTTGGTGGAGGCGACGCCACTGCGTCGCGGGTCAGGCGCGACGGCCATGCGCAGCGCCCGCGCCAGCGCCTTGAACGCAGCCTCCGCGAGGTGGTGGTCGTTCCGCCCCCGTCCGTCGAGGTGCAGGGTCGTGCCGCTGGCCTGGGCGAACGAGGTCAGGGCATGCTCCACCATCTGCGTGGAGAGCTGGCCCATGCGGTCGGCACGGAAAGGCAGGTCGATGACCGCGTAGGGACGGCCGGAGAGGTCGAGGGCGCACTGCGCCAGCGCCTCATCCATGGGCACGCGTGCGGCACCGAAGCGGGTGATGCCGGCCCGATCGCCGAGCGCGTCGCTGATGGCACCACCGAGGGCCAGGGCCACGTCCTCGACGGTGTGGTGGTCGTCCACCTCGATGTCGCCGACGGCGCTGATCTCGATGTCGATGAGCGAGTGGTGTGCCAGCGAGCTCAGCAGGTGGTCGTAGAAGCCGACGCCCGTGGCGATGGCGGCCTCGCCGCTGCCGTCCAGGTCAACGTTCACGCTGATGCGCGTCTCGCGCGTCTCGCGGACGCGTTCGCCGCGTCGTGGCTCACTCATGCTGATCTCCCATCGGTCCAGGCCCTGATGACATCGAGGAATCGTTCGTTCTGCTCGCGGTTGCGCACCGTGAAGCGCAAGTGTCCCGCCAATGGCGAATCCGGTCCGAAGGTGCGCACCACGATGCCGCCACCGAGCAGCGTCTCATTGGCCGCATCGGCGTCAGAGGCGCTGCCGATGCGGCAGAGCAGGAAGTTGGTGACACTCGGCTGTGGCTGGAGTCCCAGCGAGCGCAGTCGACCCGCCAGCCACTCCCGTTCGGCCGTCAGGGCGGCGGCGTTGGCAGCCGCCACCTCCGGCTGGCGCAGGGCCACCGCGCCGATGGCGGCGGACACGGTGTTGACGCTGCCAGGCGGACGGAATCGCTCCAACCGCGCGATGGTGGAGCGCGCCGCCACGGCATAGCCCACCCGCAGGCCGGTCAAGGCGAAGGCCTTCGACAGCGTGCGCACCACGATGAGCGAGCGGTAGCGGTCTCGAAGCGCCACCACCGACCCGGGGTGGAACTCGATGTAGGCCTCATCCACCACGATGATGGGGCCGCCGCCGGGGATCTCCGCACCCGCGTCCAGCAGGGCCTTGATATCGGCATGCGACTCTGGTGCGCCGGTGGGGTTGTTGGGTGCGCACAGCCAGATCACCGCGGCATCGGCCAGCGCCGCCGTCATGGCCGACATGTCCAGGGCGTAGCCGGCCTCGGGACCGAGTCGCGGCACGATCTCCAGGCGCGCGTCGCGCTGACCGCTCAGCACTGCGTACATCGAGTAGGTCGGCACCGGGACCACGGACCCCGCCTCGGGAGCGAGGAAGGTCTTGGCGATGATATCGAGCACCTCGTCGGCGCCGCAGCCGATGAGGATCTCGTCAGGGCGGGCACCGACATAGGTCGCGGCTGCCTCGGCGAACTCGGCATAGGTCGAATCGGGGTACTCGTGGAGCGGTGGGTCCCAGGGGCCTGCCAACGCCTCGGGCAGATACGAGAGCACTGCGGGACTGGTGTTGGTGTCGAAGCGCAGGATGTCCGACGGATCGAGCCCGTAGCGCGCCGCGATGACGCGGTTGGGCGGTTCCCAGGTGTAGACGGCCGACCCCGCCACCAGCGCCTCGGTCGTCTCGAGCGACATCAGCCCTGATCCTCGAAGCGGATCTCGACCGCGCGGCGATGCGCGGTGAGACCCTCGGCCTCCGCCACCGCCGCCACGGCCGGCAGGATGCGGCGCAGGCCGTCGCGGGTGACACGGTTGACCTGCATCCAGCGGCCGAACGATTCGACGCCCAGCGCGCTGTAGGCGCGGCCGGCCCCGGCGGTGGGCAGCACGTGGTTGGACCCCGCGGCGTAGTCGCCGGCGGACTCGGGCGCGTAGGGGCCCAGGAAGAGCGAACCGGCGTGGCTCAACGCCGCCAGCGCACCATCGAGGTCGGCCACCACGACCGACAGGTGCTCGGGCGCGTACTCGTCGGCGAACCGCAGCGCCTCGTTGATATCGGCCGTGATGACGACGGTGCCGGCAGCCTTGATCGACTCGGCCAGGGTGTCGCGTCGCAGCAATGTCGGCAGCTGGCGCGCCAGCTCGACCTCGACCGCATCGGCCAGGGCCTCAGAGGGCGTGACCAGCAGGGAAGGGGAGTCGGGACCGTGCTCGGCCTGGCTCAGCAGATCGGCGGCCACGTGCACCGGATCGGCCGAATCGTCGGCCACCACCATGACCTCGGTTGGTCCGGCGGGCATGTCGATGGCACAGGAGTCGAGCACCTCTAGCTTGGCGGCCGTGACCCAGGCGTTGCCAGGGCCCACGATCTTGTCGACGCGGGCGATCGACTCGGTGCCGTAGGCCAGCGCGCCGACAGCCTGGGCCCCGCCCATGACCCAGAACTCATCGACCTCCATGAGGCCGGCAGCGCCGAGCAGAGCCGGCGAGAGTTGGCCACCTGGGCCGGCAGGGCTGGCGACGACGAACTGTCCCACTCCGGCGAGCCGGGCCGGGATGGCACTCATGAGGAGGGACGAAGGGTAGGCTGCGGTACCGCCGGGAACATAAGCCGCCACGCGATCGAGACCGCGCCAGACCCGACCGACCTCCACGCCGGGCTCCGTCTCGACCCACTGGGCCGAGGGTGGTACTTCGATGGCGTGGAAGGCCTCGATGTTGCGCGCCATCTGCTCCAGGCCAGCGCGAAGGTCAGCCGGTAGGCGGTCGCGGGCAGCGGCGAGCTCCTCGGCGGGCACGCGCAAGGCTGGCGTATCGGCTGGCTCGGTGAGGCCGCCGCCGAAGCGCTTGTTGGCCTCCCGCAAGGCCGCATCCCCACCCTGGCGGATCGAATCCACGATGACGCGAGCCTTGGCGCGGATGTCCGGTGTGGCGGTGGACGCGCGGTCGGTCAGGGCTCGACGCTCGGCGTCGCTGGCATCGGCCAGTCGGAGGCGTCTCAGGGTGGGGGCGGGTCCTTGGCTCGGGGTTCGGTCGGTCACGGCAGCAGCTTCTCCACGGGGATGACGAGGATGCCGGTGGCGCCGGCATCACGGAGTGGGACGAGGATGCGGTGGACGTCGGTGGCGCCCACCACGGCGTGGACGGCCACCATGCCCTCGTGCGCCAGGGGCAGGACGCTGGGCGATTCGAGGCCGGGCAGGATGGCCTCGATGGCCGCCAACGACGCGGTCGGCGCGTTCATCATCAGGTACTTCACGCCACGGCCGGCGATGACCGCCTCCAGCATGGTGCGCACTTCGGCGACGATGGCCGCGGCCTCCGGCGTGGCGTCCGTTCGGCCCACCAGGATGGCCTGGCTGGCGAACAGCGAGCCCACCGAGCGCAGGCCGTTCATGATCATCGTCGAGCCGCTCGAGACGAGGTCCACGATACCGTCGGCGAGGCCCATCGTCGGCGCCACCTCCACGGCTCCACTGATGGTCACGATCTGGGCTTCGATGCCCCGTTTCGCCAAGCTGGTCTGCGTCGCATTGGGGTGGCTAGTCGCGAGTCGCAATCCGGCCAGGTCCTGAAGCGTTCGCGCGGGTGCGTCGTTGGGGACCGCGGCCTCCAGGCGGCAGTAGCCGTAGCCCAGCTCGACAAGCGTGTCGAGGTCGGCTCCGCTCTCGATGAGCAGGTTGGTGCCGGTGATGCCGAGGTCGGCCACGCCGTCGGCGACGAACTCGACGATGTCATCGGTGCGCACGAAGAGGATGTCCAGCGGGAAGCCCTCGACCTTGGAGGTCAGGGCGCGGGTGCCATCCTCGAAGCGCAGACCGGCGTCGTGCAAGAGTTGAAGCGAGGGCTGCTGCATGCGGCCTTTGTTGGGGATGGCCAGGCGCAGCCGACCCGACTCGCTGCCCGGGAAGGCGGTGACTCGCTCGTCGTTGTTGGCGATCATGCTGGGGTCTCCTGGGTATCGGCTCGGTCGAACGCCTCGTCAGCTCGGTCGAGGGCCTCGCGGTAGCCTCCGGTGCCATGGTTCAGCCACTGCGCGATGCGCGTCACGGTGGCCGTGCTGGCGCCGGTGATGCGCGAGATCTCGGCGTAGGGGATGCCGTCGTCGAGCAGGCGCACCACGTGCCAGCGCTGGGCCAGGTCGTGCAGCTCACGCAGCGTGCAGAGGTCGCGGAAGAAGCGCTCTGCGGCCTGCTGATCGGGTAGCGCGAGGATGGTGTCGATGAGGTCGCTCGTGTCTTCCGAGCGCCACTCGGTCGGATCGGTGCTCATGCTCTCCTGGAAGTGTGCAGTTTGCGGTATGGGAGGTCTGGGGACTCGCGAAGTCCTCGGGTCGATTCGCTATGGTAGCATAGTAGCATGGTAGAACGCTACAACGACTGGGTCGGGCCACGATGGAGCTGATCCCGGCCATCGACCTGCTCGGCGGGCGCGTGGTGCGGCTCTCCAAGGGCGCCTACGACGCCGTCACGGAGTACGGTGACGACCCCGTCGCGGTGGCGCGTGGGTTCCAGGCGGATGGGGCTCAGCGTATCCACATCGTGGACCTGGATGCGGCCCGCGAGGGCAGGGCGATGCAGGCCGACGTCATCGCCCGTGTCGTGGCAGCCGTGGACATGCCTTGCCAGATCGCCGGGGGCATCCGTGATGCTGACGCTGTCTCACGCGCACTTGCGGCGGGCGCCACCCGCGTGGTGCTGGGCAGTGCGCTCATCAGCAGCCCGCTACTGGCCAAGGTCCTGGTGGAACGCTACGGGCCGGACCGGATCGTGGCGGCGCTCGACGTCCGCGATGGCCGGGCCCTCGGCGATGGTTGGGTTGAGGGCGCGCGAGGTGTCGAGGTCATCGGCCTGGCGCAGCGATTGGCGGAGGCCGGTGTGCGCTGGTTCGCCGTCACCGCCATCGCACGCGATGGCCAGATGAGCGGCCCCGACCTGGAACTGCTGGAGGCGGTACGCGAGGCGGTGCCAGGGGCGGCCATCATCGCCTCGGGTGGCGTGAGCAGCCTCGACGACATCCGCGAGCTGGCGGCACGTGGCTTCGAGGCCGCCATCACCGGCAAGGCCCTCTACGAGGGGGCCTTCTCGCTGCCGGAGGCGCTTGAGGCTGCCGCCGGCTGAACCACCAAGTCTCAGCCCACTGCCTTCTTCACCAGCTCATGGTCCGGATCAGCCGCGTCGAGTGCGGCCAGCAGCGGGCCCGTGTCACAGATCAGAGCCACTACGACCGCGGTTCCTCTGCGATCGGCTCGGCCGTGAGCTCCCGCGCGCCACGCCCATCCGTCGACCGTGCGACACCCACGCGGGGTCGCCGCTGCCTGCGGAGTTCGGTCGCCTTCTCCTCGACGGCTTCGCGCAGGAGCGCCGTCAACGGTACTCCCCGGCGTTGCGCCTCTACTTCGAGCGTGCGGAGGGTGGCATGAGGTGCCGTGACCGTGGTTCGACGCAACTGGGTCATGATGCGTGATGCTAGCAACGTGATGCACTCGCGGCAATACGCCTGTCCTCGCTGACGAAGAAGGCGTACAAAGAGCCCGCAGGAGAAGCAGAGCGTGCTCGATGACCTGACCCGGATCGAGAATGACGTCCGCTGCAGCATCAAGGTCACGTTCGGCACGACGTTGGCCGACACCGGTTCATCCCTCATCAAGGCCGCACCGTGGCTCAAGTTCGTCACCGGTCCTGCCAGCGACTACGTCAAGGCCACCAACCAGGCGCTGCTCAAGAGCTACCTCGAGCAGGCCGAGAAGCGGGTCGTGACCTGCGATCGAAGCTGCAAGATCAAAGGAACCGTGCCTGCGAAACCGGGCTCGATCTCGGTGTCGGGCCAGGCCTGCTCCCTGAAACGGCCATTCAAGGCGAAGACCGGGGCGAGCTCATCGGCACCATCGAGTTCCACCCCACCTCGGACACGGGGGCACCTGGGACTACCAGGGCAGGGTCAGCAACGCACCCTTCGGGGTCGACGACTCGGGTTCCTGCACGGTCACCCTCAGCGACGACCAGACATCGGGGACGCTCCACTTTGGCTTCGGGGTGACCATCCACATCCCGAAGGTCGGTAGCCAGACGGCCGGTGGGAACGCCCATCTGATGCGTATCGAGATGCCCCGGTGTGGCCACTGACGACGACCGACTAGCCCTCTTCCTCCTCGGCCTTGTGGTCCTCGATCGATCTTCTGGGCCACGTGTGACGGCACTTCCTCATACTGCGCAAGCTTGGCGCTGAAGGTGCCGCGACCGCCGGTGATCGATCGCAGCTCGGTGGCATAGGTGAACAGCTCCGCCTGCGGCACATGCGCCGAGAGGATCTGCTGATCGTCCTCGGCGTCCATGCCCAGGAGGCGACCACGTCGGGTATTGAGGTCGCGGTTGACGTCACCCATGTAGCGCTCGGGCACCCGGACCTGAACCTCCATGATGGGCTCCAGCAGGATGGGGTTGGCCTCAGCGATGCCCTTGCGAGTTGCCATCGAGCCGGCCAGTCGGAAGGAGAGCTCGTCGGAGTCGACAGCGTGGAAGGAGCCGTCGTAGAGCGTGGCCTTGAAGTCGATGACCGGGTAACCCGCGGTGGGTCCCTTGTCGGCGACCGCGCGGACGCCCTTCTCGACGCCGGGGAAGAACTGCTTGGGCACTACGCCGCCGACGACCTTGGTCGCGAACTCGACGCCGCCGCCGGGGTTGGGGCTGATCTCCAGCCAAACATGGCCGAACTGGCCACGACCGCCGGTCTGCTTCTTGTGGCGGCCCTCCACCTTGGTGGTGCTGCGGATGGTCTCGCGGTAGGGCACGCGGGGAGTGGCGGTCACGATCGACGTCCCGAACTTGCGCGCCAGACGTTCGCCGGCGACCTGGATCTGGTTCTCGCCCTGGCCCCACATGATCTGCTCGCCGGTCTCGACGTTGCGCTCCACCTTGATGGTGGGGTCTTCCTCCTGCAGCCGCGCGAGGGCACCGGAGAGCTTGTCGAGGTCAGCCTTGCTGGCGGGCTCCACCGCCACCGGCAGCGTCGGCTCGGGGTACTCGATGGGCGCCATCGTGAGCGGAGTCTCCTTGTCGCTCAGCGTGTCGCCGGTGACGGTGTGGGCGAGCTTGGCCACGGCACCGATCTCACCGGCACGAATCTCATCCACGGGCTCCTGCTCGCTGCCCTTGATGTAGAAGACCTGCGCGATGCGCTCGTCCTCGCCTCGCTCGGCGTTCCAGGCGTGGCCATGGGACTTCATGGAGCCGGACCACACGCGGAAGTAGGTGAGGCGACCGACGAAGGGGTCGGCCGTGGTCTTGAACACCTGCGCCAACAAGGGGCCCTCGGGGTCGGCCGTGACCTCGATCTCCTCACCGCGGTTATCGGTGGCCTTGACGGGCGGCTCTTCGAGCGGCGTGGGCAGGTAGCGGATGATGGCGTCGAGCATGGCCGTGATGCCGATGTCGCGGTTGGCTGAGGTCACCATCACCGGTGCCACCACGGAGTCCTTGACGCCCTTGTGCAGGCAGCGCTCCAGCTCCTCGTCGGTGACCGACTCGCCCTCCAGGAACTTCATCAGCACCTCGTCATCGGCATCGGCGGCGGCCTCCAGGAGCTGCTCGCGGCGCATCGCCACCTCGTCGGCCATGTCGTCGGGGATGGGCGTCTCCTGGCGTTGGCCGTCCTTGTAGGCGTAGGCTTTGCCGTGGACCAGATCGACGTAGCCGCTGAAGTCGTCGCCCTTGCCGATGGCGATCTGGAGCGGCGCGATCTTGGTGCCGAACTCCTCGCGCAACGCATCGAGCGCGGCCGTCGGATCGGCGTTCTCGCGTTCGCAACGGGTGATGACGAAGATGGCTGGGGTGTGGGTGGCACGCGAGAGGCGCACGGCCTTCTCCGTACCGGCCTCGACGCCGCCAGAAGCATCGATGGTGATGAGCGCACCGTCTGCTGCCGCAAAGGCACTGATGACCTCGCCCACGAAGTCGGCATAGCCGGGGGTGTCGATGAGCGTGACGTGGCTGCCATCGCGATCGAAGGTGTTGGCTGCGAGCGAAAGCGTGAGGTGGCGCTTCTGCTCCTCAGGCTCGAAGTCGAGCGAGGCGGTGCCGTCATCGACACGACCCATGCGGCTGATGACGCCGGCCTTGTGCAGCAGGTGCTCGGCGATGGTCGTCTTTCCGGACCCTGCGTGTCCGGCTAGTACGACGTTGCGGAGTCGTGAGATATCGACGTGCGGCACGCGCAGACCTCCAAACGAGTAGGGGTCGGCAGAGGCAGTCCGGGCTGGCCTCGTCCCTCGGGCCGACCGAGTCGGGTTCGAAGTGCCAATCATATAGAATCCTGAACTATGTCCGGACATTCCAAGTGGTCGACCATCAAGCGCCAGAAGGGCGCCAACGACGCCAAGCGTGGAGCCTTGTTCACGAAACTGGGCAAGGAGATCGACCATCGCGGCCCGTGCCGGGGGCGGAGACCTTGAGGCCAACTACCGCCTCCGTCTTGCCGTTGACAAGGCTCGCGTGGCCAACATGCCCACTGAGAACATCAAGCGCGCCATCGAGCGCGCCGGTGGCGGTGACAAGGTAGACGAGTTCGAGGAGATCATCTACGAGGGTTACGGCGCGGGCGGTGTAGCGCTACTCGTGGAAACCGCCACCGACAACAAGAACCGCACCGCGGCCGAGGTGCGATCCATCTTCACCAAGGCCGGCGGCCAGCTGGCCGGACAGGGTTCGGTGGCCTGGCAGTTCGAGGCGCGCGGCCTTATCAGCGTGGCACGCGAGGGCGGCGACCCCGATGAGATCGCCCTGATGGCCATCGACGCGGGCGCCATCGATGTCGATACCGAATCGGACCCGGTCGAGATCTCGACCGAAGTCGCTGATTTGGCAAACGTCCAAGCCGCCCTCGAGGCGGCCGGGGTGAAGGTCGAGTCAGCCGAGCTGACGATGGTGGCCAAGACCCCCATCGAGGTCGATGTCGACAAGGCCCGTCAAAACCTGCGGCTCATGGAGGCACTCGAGGACAGCGACGACGTGCAGCGCGTGACCGCCAATTTCGACCTGCCCGA
The DNA here is from genome assembly GCA_963814315.1 of uncultured Chloroflexia bacterium. Taxonomy (GTDB): domain Bacteria; phylum Chloroflexota; class Limnocylindria; order Limnocylindrales; family CSP1-4; genus JAFMJV01. The sequence continues at coordinate 526,172 of CAWFCG010000003.1, read as the reverse complement.
CGAGATCCTGGCCGAGGCCGCCGAGTCGTGATCGTGCTGGGGATCGACCCCGGCACGGCTCGTCTCGGCTATGGCATCGTCTCGCGTGAGGGCAGCGCCCTCACCATGCTCGACTATGGCTGCCTGGAGACCGTCAAGGACCGTCCGCCCGAACAGCGACTGCTGATCATCCACCAAGGCCTGATCGAGCTCATCGAGCGCCACCGACCGGAAGCGGTGGGCGTGGAGCGGCTCTTCTTCAACAAGAACGTGCAGACGGCGTTCGCGGTCGGCCAGGCTCGCGGCGTGGTGCTGCTGGCGGCGGCACAGTTCGGGTTGCCGGTCTTCGAGTACGGCCCCCACGAGGTGAAGCTGGCCGTGACCGGCTACGGCCGGGCCCCCAAGGACCAGGTACAACGCATGGTGCAGCTGGTGCTGTCGATGGCCGAGCTACCCAGGCCCGATGATGCGGCCGACGCCCTCGCAGTGGCGGTATGCACCGCCCACGCCGCCGTGCTGCAACCAGCGCACGCATGATCGCCTCGCTGGAGGGCGTGGTCGCAGCCGTCTCAGGCACCGGCGTGGTGCTGGATGTCGGTGGGGTCGGCTACCGCGTCTTCGCCGGGCCCTCCACGCTCACCGGGCTGTCACCGGGCGACCAGCTGAAACTGCATACCCACCACCTGGTGCGCGAGGACGTGCAGGCGCTGTACGGCTTCCGCAGCACGGAGGAGTTGGCCTTCTTCGAGCTCATCATCACCGTCAGCGGCGTCGGCCCCAAGGTCGGCCTGGCCATCGTCTCGTCACGCCCCGTGGCCGACCTACAGCTCGCCATCCTGCAGGGCGACGATGCCGTGCTCACCGCGGTCTCCGGTGTCGGCAAGCGCCTGGCCGGACGCATCGTGCTGGAGCTGCGGGAGAAGGTGGAGGCAGCCGGCAGCGGGGCCATCAGCGATGGTGGCGGCGAGTCGGAAGTGGCGGCTGCACTCGAAGCACTCGGCTACAGCTCGCGCGAGGGTCGCGAGGCGGCTCGGATCGCGGTCGCCGCCCTGGGCCCGGGGGCCTCGCTCGAGGATCGCGTCAAGGAGGCCTTGACGGCGCTGCGGCGGTGACCGAGTGCGGCTGTGGGGCGCTGTTCGCCGTCGGAGTGGCGCTAGAACGTCCGTTCCATTCAGGCGTACTCTCTGCTACCATCGACCGGCATGGATGACGACGGCCGACTGGTCTCAGCAGAGGTAGAAGCGCTTGACGAGAACACCGTCGAGTCGTCGCTGCGACCACGGCAGCTGGACGAGTACATCGGCCAGACGCAGGTCAAGGACAACCTCTCGATCCTGTTGGAGGCGGCCAACAAGCGTGAGGAGGCGGCTGACCACGTCTTGCTCTATGGACCACCGGGCCTGGGCAAGACGACGCTGGCCAACATCGTGGCTCGCGAGCTCGGCGTCAACATCCATACCACCAGCGGTCCCGCCATCGAGCGTCCCGGTGACCTGGCCGCGATCCTTACCAACATCGACGAACGTGACGTCCTCTTCATCGATGAGATCCACCGCCTGAACCACTCGGTAGAAGAGATCCTCTATCCGGCCATGGAGGATTTTGCCATCGACGTCATGATCGGCCGGGGCCCCAGTGCGCGCAGCCTGCGACTGTCCCTCAAGCCCTTCACGGTCGTGGGCGCCACCACCCGCGCGGGGCGCATCGGGGCGCCGCTGCGCGACCGATTCGGTGCCGTCTACCGCCTCGACTACTACGCGCAGGAGGAACTGGCGGAGATCGTCCGCCGCTCTGCGCACATCCTCGATGTGGAGATCGATGAGGCCGCGGTGCGCATGCTGGCCTCGCGAGGTCGCGGCACGCCTCGCGTCATCAACCGCCTGCTGCGGCGCACGCGCGACCATGCGGAGGTCAAGGGAGACGGGCGCATCACACAAAGCCAGGCCATCGCGGCCATGGAAGCGCTGGACATCGATGACATCGGTCTGGATACCACGGACCGCCGACTGCTGGCGGCCATCGTCCAGAAGTTCGGGTCAGGTCCCGTGGGTGGGGCGGCCATCGCCGCCGTCATCGGCGAATCGGTGGAGACCGTGGAGGATGTCTACGAGCCCTACCTGCTACAACTGGGGTTCCTCGATCGCACGCCCCAGGGTCGCGTCGCCACGGAGTTGGCACGGGAGCACCTCCGAGAGCTGGGCTACGAGGTACCGCCACCCCGTCGCGCCGAACGCGAGGATCCCGGGCTGTGGGACGGCATGACCAGCGAGGGTCGCACTGAGATCGAGGGGGACGAGTGATCGCGACCAGCCTCGACAGCGCGGGTGATAGGACGCCATCGTGGTCACTCGTCGCGTGTAGCCGATGAGCATGTCCCTGCGCCGCCCATCGCCCATCAGCTTCGAGGTGCTCGCCCAGGCTGAAGGGGAGGGTACCCGTGCGCGCGCCGGCCGCTTGCAGACGCCGCATGGCGTGATCGAGACGCCCATCTTCATGCCGGTCGGCACCAACGCCACCGTCAAGGCGCTGGACCCGGACGACCTGCGTGAGGTCGGTGCCAGCATCATCCTGTCCAACACCTACCACCTGTCGCTGCGGCCCGGACACGAGCGTATCAAGCGGCTCGGCGGCCTGCACCGTTTCATGGGCTGGGACGGGCCTATCCTCACCGACTCCGGCGGCTTCCAGGTGGTCAGTCTCGGCAAGCTCCGCCGCATCGATGAGGATGGCGTGACCTTTCGATCCCACCTGGATGGCACTCTGCTCGACTACACGCCCGAGTACGCCATCGCCATCCAGGAGGCCCTGGGCTCTGACATCGCGGTCTGCCTGGATCAACCGGTGCCGCCGCACGCCTCTTCGCGAGCGGAAGTCGCTGAGGCCACCGGCCGCACCCACCGCTGGGCGGAACGCTGTCTGGCGGCCCATCAACGGCCTGACCAGGCGCTCTTCGGCATCATCCAGGGCGGACTGGAAGAGGATCTGCGCACCGAGTCGACGGTCGCCATCGCGGATCTGCCATTCGATGGCATCTGCATCGGCGGGCTGGCTGGCGATGAGACACCCCAGCAACGCCGGGCCACGCTCGACGTGGTCGTGCCGCTGCTTGCCGACGATCCGCGGCCGCGCTATCTGATGGGGCTGGGTTCGCCCATGGACTTGCTGGACGCGGTCGATGCCGGCGTGGACATGTTCGACTCCGTTCTGCCGGCGCGTGTCGCGCGCAATGGCACGCTCTGGGTGCCAGATGGCAAGCTCAACCTCCGTAACGCCCGCTTCCTCGATGATCCACGGCCGGTCCAGGAGGGCTGCCTCTGTCGGCTCTGTCGATCCTTCTCGCGCGCCTACCTGGCGCATCTGCTCCGAGCCGATGAGCTGCTGGGCTTCCGCCTTGCGACTTGTCACAACCTGACCTTCACCCTAGACTTCATGTCCAAGATCCGGTCCGCCATATGGGCCGGCACGTTCCCTGCATCGATGCAACAGCTTCGTGCCACAAGAGCTGGCACGAACGGCGCTGAAAGTGCCGATGAAGGGAGGGTGAAGTCAGATTGAAGTCCCGCCGCCCAGACTAGGCGGCACACGTCGGAGGCGTGAGGATCGATGGCAGGAAAAACTCCCTCTCGCCGTGAAGCCAAGAAACCCAAGAAGTCGAAGAAGGCGAAGACCACACTCGAGCCGCTCAACCAGCCGCCGCCGCCGTCCGTGGAGCTGATCAAGCCGAAGCGGAAGCCAAAGGAAGTGGAGGAGGGGTCCGAGTAGGGGCCACCTCGCCAGACCGGCTCTCGGGTGACAGCCTTGGAGGTACACACCAATGACCGTCACCAGCGCCGGTCGGTCGACCGGAACAGACAAGATCACCAGCAACGGGGCCGGAGACGGCCAGCAGAAGGAACGCAAGCAGGCAGTCGACGCCGCCATCCTGTCCATCGAGAAGCAGTTCGGGCAGGGTTCGATCATGCGGCTCGGGTCGGACGCCAGGCAGAAGGTGGATGTCATCCCCACCGGATCCATCGCCCTGGACCTGGCGCTTGGCGTGGGCGGTGTCCCGCGTGGCCGGATCACGGAGATCTTCGGTCCCGAATCGTCGGGCAAGACGACCGTCTGCCAGCACATCCTGGCTGAGGCTCAGAAGGCCGGCGGCGTCGTCGCCTTCATCGACGTCGAGCATGCGCTCGATCCGAAGTACGCTCGTGCCTGTGGCGTGGATGTCGACAATCTCCTCGTCAGTCAGCCTGATACGGGTGAGCAGGCACTGGAGATCACCGATACGCTCATCCGCTCCGGCGGCATCGACTGCGTGGTCGTGGACTCGGTCGCGGCACTCGTGCCGCGGGCAGAGATCGAGGGCGAGATGGGTGACACGTTCGTGGGCATCCAAGCCCGGCTCATGAGCCAGGCACTGCGCAAGCTCACCGGCATCGTCAGCCGCTCCAACACCTCGCTCGTCTTCACCAATCAGCTGCGTGAGAAGATCGGCGTCATGTTCGGTAGCCCGGAGACCACCTCCGGCGGCCGTGCCCTGAAGTTCTATGCCAGCGTGCGACTAGATATCCGCCGTATCGAGACCATCAAGCAGGGCACGGAGGCCATCGGCATCCGCGCTCGCGTCAAGGTCGTCAAAAACAAGGTCGCCGCGCCCTTCCGCCAGGCGGAGTTCGACGTCATGTACGGCACTGGCATCTCTCGAGAGGGTGGCCTGCTCGACGTCGGCGTGGCCTCGGACGTGGTGACCAAGTCCGGCGCCTGGTTCAACTACGGGGAGACCCGTCTCGGCCAGGGCCGTGAGCAGTCCAAGGAGTTCTTGCGCGCCAACTCGGACATCGCACAGCAACTGGAGCATGAGATTCGCGCCAAGGTGGCGGATATCAACGTCCCCGTGGAGGGTCTCAAAGAGGCGGAGTAGGTGAGCCGGCAAGCACGGACGCTCCAGGAGCGCCGCGAGGCTGCCGCGGTACGACGTGCTCGCCGCGCGGACATCACTGATGCGGATGTCGTCATGGAAGCCGCGGCGGTCTTTCTCGCGGTGCGCTCGCGCTCCGTGGAAGAGACGCGTCGGCGGCTGCATCGCTTGGGCTATCCGCCCCCGCTGTGCGACCAGGTCATCGACCGCCTCATCAGGCTCGGATACCTCGACGACATGGCGTTCGCCCGTGCCTGGGTCGAGAGTCGTGATCGCGCCCGTCCGCGTGGCGCGACAGCGCTGCGTCGCGAGCTGCGACTGAAGGGCATCTCCGACGACACCATCTGCATCATTCTCGACGAACGGGCAGAAACCGTGGTCGGCGCCCATGCCGGCGCGGTGACCGCGGAGAGCGCGACGGCGGAGGTCGCGATGGCGGATCGTGAAGCTGCCCTGCGGTTGCTGGAGCGTCGCAGCTCGACGCTGCGGCGAGAGGTCGACCCGCGGCGGCGCCGGCAGAAGGCCTATGCCCTGCTGGCTCGCAACGGCTTCGCGCCGGACATCTGCCACGAGCTGGCTCTGCGCACGGTGGACGGGCGGCCGGACGGCAGTGCCAGCGACGTTTGACGCTCTGCTCGCTGCACCGCTAGGCTTCAGTGACTGACCTTTCAGTGGGGCGGCAACAAGGGAGTCATGGCCGCTCAGCCACCGTTGGTGGCGTACCCAGAGATATCGAATGACCTCCAGCCTGGTGCTGGAGGGGAGGGAAACGTGGACCAACCCGTCATCGTGGCGGCCATCATCGTGTTGGTGGCAGCCGGCGGGCTCCTTGTCGGATTCTTCATGCGCGGGATGGTGGCCAACCAGGCCATCAAGGCCGCCGGCGAGAAGTCCGAGCGCATCATCGCCGATGCGCGGGGCCAGCAGAAGGAACTCATCCTCCAGGCGAAAGAGGAACAAGTCCGAATCCAGCGCGAGGCCGATGAAGAGGGCCGCGCCAAGCGGACGGACCTCTCGAACCTGGAGCGCCGCTTGTTGAAGCGCGACGAGCAGCTCGACCAGCGCACTGACATGCTCGAGGAGCGTGATCGCAAGCTGCTGATCCGGGACCAGGAGCTGGACAAGCAGCGTGACGAGCTGACGACCATCAAGAACGAGCAACTGGCCGCACTCGAGCGAGTCAGTGGCCTCACCGCCGAGGCCGCCAAGGCGACCATCATCGAAGAGGTTCGCGAGGAGGCGGAGAAGGACTCCGTTCGCCTCATCCGCGCCATCGAGCGCTCCGCGCGCGAGGGTGCCGAGGACAAGGCTCGCGACGTGGTCATCACCGCCATCCAGCGGGTCATGGTGGATCACTCCTCCGAGTCCACGGTAACCAGCGTGCCCATCCCGTCAGACGAGATGAAGGGCCGCATCATCGGTCGCGAGGGCCGCAACATCCGCGCGCTCGAGCAGGCCACCGGCGTGGATCTCATCATCGACGACACGCCCGACTCGGTCATGCTCAGCGGCTTCGATCCTGTTCGGCGCGAGGTCGCCCGCCTGGCCCTGACCAAGCTGGTGCAGGACGGCCGCATCCACCCCGGCCGCATCGAGGATGTGGTCAACAAGGCCCAGGCTGAGGTGGACATCGTCATCCGCGAGGCCGGCGAGGCGGCCGCCTACGACGCCGGGGTCCCCGGTCTGCCGCTGGAGATCCTGACGTTGCTCGGTCGGCTCCGCTATCGGACCTCGTTCGGCCAGAGCGTGCTCAATCACGTCAAGGAGACATCGTATCTGGCCGGTGTCATCGCCGCCGAGCTGGGCGCTGACATCCAGGCCGCCAAGCTCGGCGGGCTGCTCCACGACATGGGCAAGGCCATCGATCACGAAGTCGAGGGACCGCATGCCGCCATCGGTGCCGAGATCGCCACCCGGCACGGTCTCTCCCCCAAGGCGATCAACGCTATCGCGGCACATCACCTGGAGGTGGACTACACCTGTCAGGAGGCACCCATCGTCCAGATCGCCGATGCCATCAGCGCATCGCGACCCGGCGCACGTGGCGAATCCACCGACACCTACGTCAAGCGACTCACGGAGTTGCAAGCGATCGCGGACGGCTTCCCCGGGGTGGAGAAGTCCTTCGCCGTCCAGGCCGGGCGCGAGGTGCGCATCCTGGTGCGGCCCGAGGAGATCGACGATCTGGCCTCCACCAGACTGGCGCGCGACATCGTTCGCCAGATCGAGGAGACGCTGACCTACCCCGGCCAGATCAAGGTGACCGTCATCCGGGAGACGCGCGCGGTGGAGTACGCCAAGTGACCCTGCTGCCATCGAGCAGCCGCCGGGTCGGCACCCGCCTCGACCGATGACACCACGCGAGAAGCGGCGCACGCTCGCTGCCGATCAGCTGCCGGAGCTGCCGCTGCTGCCGGGGGCGGGCACGTTGCGGGTGCTCATGATCGGCGACATCATCGGCAAGCCCGGCCGTCAGGCCATCGAGCGTGAGCTACATGGCGTTCGCGAGGAACGCGGCATCGACCTGGTCACGGCCAACGGCGAGAACGTCGCCGGCGGCATGGGCCTCACGATGTCCACTGCCGGCGCGCTGTTCGACAGCGGCGTGGATGTCATCACCAGCGGCAACCACATCTGGGACAAGCGAGAGCTCATCCCGGAGCTTGACGGCGAGCCGCGCATCCTGCGACCCCTCAACTACGGCACCGACGGCGTCCCCGGCCACGGCTGGGGCACCTTTCACGCTGCCAACGGCACGGAGGTCGCGGTCATCAACGCCCAGGGTCGGAGCACGATGATCCCCATCGACAATCCGTTCACGGAGATAGACAAGCTGCTCGATGAAGCGGCCGACGACCTGCCGCCAGTGCGCCTCGTCGACTTCCACTGCGAGCTCACCAGCGAGAAGACGGCCTTCGGCCTGTACCTCGATGGCCGGGTCAGCGCCGTGGTCGGCACGCATACGCATGTGCCCACCGCCGACCATCGCGTGTTAGCGCGCGGCACCGCCTACGTCAGCGACCTGGGCATGACCGGGCCGCTCGACAGCGTTATCGGCTTCGAGCCCGCGAGTGTGCTGCCACGCTTCATCAACGGCCTGCCCACGCGCTTCACCGTCGGCAGCGGCCCAGTCTTCTTCAATGCCGTGCTCATCGACATCGACCCCGGCAGCGGTGGCGCCCACAGCATCGAGCGCATCTCCCGCATCTTCGAGGGCTAGCCGTGCGCGGCACATGAGGATCGCGATCTTCGGCGCCCGCGGTGTGCCCGCACGCTGGGGTGGCTGGGACACCATCGTCACCGAATTGGGGCCACGCCTGGTCGCGGCCGGTCACGAGGTGACGCTCTTCGCCATGCCCCGCTACACCGATCCCGTGGTCGGGGCGGACTTCGAGGGCATGCGCATCGTGCGCTTGCCGACCGTCTACGGCAAGTTCACCGAGACGCTCCTGCACGAGTGCTTCAGCAGTCTCTACGCACTGACCCGACCTCGCCAGGACGTCTACTACGTGCTTGGCTGCCGGACCAGCTGGGCCTATCTGCCGCATCGCCTCCTGGGCCGGCGCGTGGTCTTCAACACGGACGGTCTCGACTGGAAGCGCCGCAAATGGGGTCGCCTGGCGCGCGCCTATCTCCAAGCCGACTATTGGCTGGCGCGCAAGATGGCCACGCACCTGGTGTCCGACTCGAAGGCCCTGCAACGGCTCTACCGTGAAACCTATGGGGTGGAGAGCGCCTTCCTGACCAACGGCGGCCATGTTCGCGAGGTCGCCGACGAGACGCGCCACCGATCGATCCTCGCCGAGTACGGCGTCGAACCGGGCGGCTACTACCTCCAGGTCTGCCGCATCGAGCCGGAGAACAACCCCGACGTCGTCATACGCGAGTACAGCTCGTCGGGCGCCACCGCACCGCTCCTGCTCGTGGGCGGCGCCAACTACGAGAGTGGCTACCTCGAGTCCCTGCAGGCCACGGCGGACCCGCGCGTCCACCTGCTGGGACCCATCTATGAACCTGAACACATCGAGGCGCTCTTCCTGGGGGCCAAGGCCTACATCCACGGTCACGAGGTCGGCGGCACCAACCCCTCGCTGGTGACGGCCATGGGCTGCGGCCGACTGGTGGTGGCGCACGATGTGGCCTACAACCGCGAGGTACTAGGTGACAACGGGCTGCCCTGGACCAAGGCGCCCGGCTCGCTGCGGGCCTGCATCGAGCGGGTCGAGGCAGATGACGGCAGCCTCCGCCGAGCCGCCGCCGTCGCCTGCCGGGAGCGCATCGCCGACTATTACGCCTGGGACAAATGCGCCCATGACCACGATCGTTTCTTCCGCTGGCTCGCCGGCGAGGTCCAGGACTATGCCGACTCGTTCTGACCGCGCGCTCTTGCCGATGCTCGAGACGTCGCTCCCTGTGGCCACAGCCCCACGGTCGCCGGCTCGGCCCGACACCGCGATCGAGGAGTACGGCACGGACTCGCAGGTGTTGCCGAGCTTCCACGTCTGGACGCTCGGCTGCCAGATGAACCTGTCCGACTCAGAGGAGATGGCCGGTGCTCTGCTCGACGTCGGCTGTCGCGAAGCTGGCAGCCTGGAGGACGCCGACCTCATCGTCATCAACACCTGCTCCATCCGCGAGGCGGCCGAACAGAAGGTCATCGGCCGCATGGGTGTGCTGAGCAAGCTCAAGGAGGCCGACCCGGCGCTGCGGGTGGTACTGACCGGATGCTCGGTCCGTGCCGACAATGCGGGCACCCTGCGGCGCCGCTATCCCGCCGTCGACCTGTTCCTGCGCCCCGATGAGGAGCCCGAGCTGACCGCGCGACTCGGCCTCACCAGCCCGACGACGGTGGACCAGTTGGGCGCACCCGCGTTCGAGCGCGTGGGCCGCTCCGTCGCCGCCACCGCCGATCGACTGGCGGGCACGCGGGCCAGCGCCGTCGAAGCGGGACGCATCGCGCGAGGCCGAGGCGTGAAGGCGTGGCTGCCCATCGTGTACGGCTGCGACAAGACCTGCACCTACTGCATCGTGCCCTTCTCGCGTGGCCCCGAGCGGAGCCGTCCGTTCGATGACATCGTGGCCGAGGCTGCGCGACTCGCCGAGGCCGGTTATCAGGAGATCACGCTGCTGGGCCAGAACGTCAACTCCTGGGGACACGACTTGCCACCGGACCCCCGCTTCAGCGGCGTCGAGGGCGAGCGCGAGCTGGGGCGCAAGCAGGCTCGTGATGGACGCCCCGACATCGCCGCGCTGCTGCGCGCCATCGATGCCATCGGCGGCCCCGAGGGTCGGCCGCACATCGGACGGGTACGCTTCGTGACCTCGCATCCGTGGGACCTGACCGACCGGCTCATCAGCGCCATGGCCGAATGCGGATCGGTCTGTGAGCACCTGCACCTGCCGGTGCAGTCGGGTGACGACGAGGTGTTGCGGCGGATGGGTCGGCAGTACAGCCGCGACGCCTATCTCGACCTGGTGGGGCGCCTGCGGGCCGCCGTCCCCGACATCAGCCTGACCACCGACGTCATCACCGGCTTCTGCGGCGAGACCGAGGCGCAGTTCGAGGCGACCCTCGAGTTGCTCCGCCTCGTTCGCTTCGACCAGGTCTTCGCGGCCGCCTACTCGCCCCGTCCGGGCACTCCGGCGGTGCGACTCGCCGATGACGTACCCGCGATGGAGAAGAAGCGCCGCCTCAACGAGCTGCTCGCGGTCCAGGAACGCATCGGGCTCGAGCTGAACGAGGGCTGGGTCGGCCGCCGCACCGAGGTGCTGGTGGATGAGGCCCGCCAGCCACGCCGGCACGACCATGGCGACGCTGCCGATGGCGCCGACCGGAGTCCAGGGCCGCGTCTGGTGGGACGCAACCGCGAGCACAAGCTGGTGCATTTCGACGGACCCGAGATGCTCGTGGGGACGCTGGTTAAGGTCGCCGTCGAGCGAGCTGGGCCGTACGCGTTGTCTGGCCGACGCATCGAGGACCCTGGCCACGCTTGAGACCCAGGTGGCGCGTGAGCCCCGGGCGGCGCGTGAGCTCCCGCCGCTGGTGGTCATCGCCGGCGCCACCGCCACGGGCAAGACGGCGCTGGCGGTGCGACTGGCCCGGCGGATCAGCGGTGTAGAGATCATCTCGGCCGATTCGCGACAGGTCTACCGGGGCATGGACATCGCCACCGCCAAGCCGACCGCGCTGGAGCTGGCCGCGATTCCACACCATTGCCTGGACCTCGTCGACCCGGACGCTCGCTTCACCGTGTCCGACTACCAGCGGGCGGCCCGATCGGCGCTCGCCGGGATCGCTCGGCGCGACCGCATCGCGCTCCTGGTCGGTGGCACCGGGCTCTACCTGCGAGCCATCGCACGCGGCCTGCCACTCGATGAGGGTAGCCATGACCCGGAGTTGCGCGCGGAGCTCGAAGCTCGTCTAGCCGCCGACGGCCTGGAGCTACTGACGGCCGAGCTGCGCCAACGAGACGACGTGGCAGCTGAGCAGATCGACACCCGCAACCCACGGCGTGTCATCCGCGCTCTGGAACGTGCCGTCCTGACTGGCTCGGGCATGCCACCGGCACCACTCGGCTACCCCGCGCCGCTGACGTGGATCGGCCTGCGACACGATTCGGCCAGCCACCGCCACGTCATCGAGCGGCGTATCGACGACCACTTCGCGGCCGGCCTACTGAAGGAAGCGGAACGCCTTCGTGCCCGCTACCCGGAAGATCTACCAGCCTTCAGCGCCATGGGCTATGGCGAGGCCTTTGGTGTCCTCGCGGGGCGCCTCGACATCGCCACGGCCAAGGCACGCGATGCACAGCGGACCTGGGCGTATGCGCGACGACAACGCACCTGGTTCCGCTCGGAGCCGGAGATCGCCTGGATCGAGGCGGGGGAGGGGTCCCTCGGAGCGGCGGAGCGGGTGCTGGCTCCGTTCCTCGAGCAAGTCGGCCGCGGCGACTATGCTGGGCGCAGATGAGCCGCAGCGAACCGATCGACCTGACCCCCGAGATCGAACGAGCCTTCCTGATCGCAGTCGATACTGACGACGGGGATGGCTGGACAGCCGAGGAGTCACTCGCGGAGTTGGCCAATCTGGCCGACACGGCCGGTGCTGAGGTCGTCGGTGCCGAGTGGCAGCATCGCCGCCACGTCGACCCCAACTGGTACGTGGGCAAGGGCAAGGCACAAGAGCTGGCCGCAGCCAAACGCGAGACCGGCTTCAGCATGCTCGTCGCCGATGATGAGCTAAGCCCCAAGCAGCAGAAGGCGCTGGAGGAGCTGTTATCGGTCAAGGTGCTCGACCGCAGCGGCCTCATCCTCGACATCTTCGCCCAGCATGCGCGCACCCACGAAGGCCGATTGCAGGTGGAGCTGGCGCAGCTGGAGTACCAGCTGCCGCGCCTGACGCGCATGTGGACGCATCTCTCACGCACCGGAGGCGGCATCGGCACCCGGGGTCCCGGCGAGACCCAATTGGAGACGGACAGACGGGTCATCCGCGACCGCATCAAGAAGCTCAAGGCACGCGTCGATGGGGTGCGCCAGCAGCGCGAGACGGCCGGCCGCTCACGCGACAGGCGGCTGGTCCCGAGCGTCGCTATCGTGGGCTACACCAACGCCGGCAAATCGTCGCTGCTCAACGCCCTGAGTGGACGTGAGGCGGCGCGGGCGGAGGACCAACTCTTCGCCACGCTCGACCCCACCAGCCGCCAGGTCAAGCTCGGCGACGGTCAGTCGGTAGTGCTGACCGACACGGTCGGATTCATCCACAAGCTGCCGCACCAGCTCGTCGATGCCTTCCGCGCGACACTTGAGGAGGTCAGCCGCGCAGACCTGCTGCTTGAGGTCGTGGACGGCGCCGACAGCCATGCCCGCGAGCATCGCGATACCGTCCAGTCCGTGCTCGACGAGCTAGGAGCCGGTGACAAACCGCGAGTGGTGGCACTGAACAAGGCCGACCGCTATCGCGGCGTGGGCGCGGATGCCACTGAGCCGGCGCCAGTGCTGGGCGAGGTCGTACCGGTGTCGGCGCTGACGGGATACGGCCTCGACACGCTACGCGTTTCCTTGGCCAGTGCCATCGCGAGCCTGTGGGAGGACATCGACGTGACGTTGCCCTATGCGGAGGGCGAGCTGCTGGCGCGCGTCCGGGAGCGCGGCACCGTCGAGGTCGACTACCGTGGCCGTGACGTCCGCATCATCGGCCGCGTGGTGCCGTCGTTGGCGGGCGAGCTGCGAGCCGCGTCGGCTCGCTGGGCCCGATCACAGGTGGACGTGAGCGCGTGAACGAGCCGGTCAAGGTCGTGTGCCGCTTGACGCCCGATGGCTTCGTGTGCGACGTTCGAGTGGGCACCGACGCCCACGCCACACGGCACAGCGTGTCGGTCAGTCAGGACGACCTCGCCAGACTGGCGCCGGGCCACTATGACCCTACCGAGCTGGTTGCCGAGTCTTTCGCCTTCCTCCTCGAGCGGGAGTCCCGCGCATCGATCCTGCGCCGGTTCGAGTTGCCCGTGATCGAGCGCTACTTCCCCGGCTACGAGGCACAGATCGTTCGCCAGATAGCGCGCTGAGCGACGCCACCGACGCTCGCCATCGTGGCTCCTGTCGCCATGGGTGCTATCGTGGCGTCACCCGCCACGCTCACCGTGTCAAGAAGCGTTGCACCGGGGCACCACCTCCAGGAGGATCGAGCATGGAGCTCATCTTCGCGTACATCGATCCGGGGTCCGGAAGCCTGATCATCCAGGCCGTCATCGCCGGGCTCGTGGCGATCCCTGTGTTGTTCCGCCACCAGCTCGCGCGCTTCGTTCGGACGGTTCGCGGGCAAGAGGAACCGACCTCTGGCAGCACTCAGACCGCCGCTGCCGCCGATACCGCCAACGGACAGGATGACGCCAACACCGCTGCCTGAGGCCGGCCGTGCGGCGACACCGGTCGAGCGTGTCCCAGGCTCATATCGCGATCCAGCCGGATTCGTCTACCGTCGCGACGGCACCATCTTTCGCCAGATCGATGAGACGTTCGCCCCGGAGTGGGATCACTTCCTTGACTCCGGCCTCTACCATCGGCTCGTCGAGTCCTCGGTCGTCATCCGTCACGAGGACGCCGATGTGGGCCTGGCGGCGGAACCGCCGGCGTACCGGGTCATCCGACCTGAGCCGATCGACGTCATCTCGTTTCCGTACGAGTGGTCGTTCAGCCAACTCCAGGACGCCGCATTGCTGACGCTGCGCGCCCAGGCGCTGGCCCTTGAGGCCGGCATGACGTTGCGCGACGCCTCTGCCTACAACGTCCAGTTCCAGCGGGGTCGTCCGCTGCTCATCGACTCGCTCTCGTTTCAACGCACCGAGGCGGGGCGCCCATGGATCGCCTACCGCCAGTTCTGCGAGCATTTCCTGGCGCCGCTGGCGCTCATGGCCCGGGTCGACATCCGCCTCGGCGGGTTGCTCCGCGATCACCTGGAGGGCATCCCCCTGGACCTCGCGGCTCGACTCCTCCCGGGCCGCACGCGCATCTCGTTCGGCCTCGGACCGCATATCCACCTGCATGCGCGAGCGCAGCGACAGCACGCTGATGACAACGCCGGGCCCCAGGAGGATACGACGGCATCCATGTCGCCCAAGCGCCTCGCGACGCTCATCGAGAGCCTGCGGGACACGGTCTCCGGCCTGTCGTGGGAGCCGGCTGGTACCGCCTGGGCAGACTACGCGGACAACACCAGCTACGACGATGAAGCGACCGCGGCCAAGCTGGCGGCGGTGGGTGACGCGCTGGCCGTGATCGGCGGCGCTCGCGCCTGGGACCTAGGCGCCAACACCGGCCGCTACAGCCGCGTCGCTGCCGATGCCGGCTACCGCGTGGTGGCGCTTGACATCGATCCCGCAGCCGTCGAGCGCGGCTACCGCGCCATCCGTGCCGACGGCCGCGAAGACATCCTGCCGCTACTCGCCGACATCACCGATCCCAGCCCGGCGCTGGGGTGGGGGAGTGCCGAGCGTGCTGGCCTGCTCGAGCGCATCGAGACCGATGTCATCCTGGCCCTCGCCCTGGTCCATCATCTGGCCATCGGCTCCAACGTCCCTTTGCCGATGATCGCCTCGCTCTTCGCGCGCCTGGCGCCAGACGCTATCGTCGAATTCGTACCCAAGGCGGACGCCATGGTGCAGCGCCTGCTGGCGTTTCGCGAAGACGTCTTTGCCGACTACACCATCGAGGGCTTCCGGGACGCGTTCGCCCCCTTCTTCGAGCTCGTCACAGAGACGCCCATCGTCGGCAGTGCCCGGACGGTCTTCCACTTCCGACGCCGCCGCTGAGAGTCAGACACCGTCGAGCGCCGGTGTCAGCCGGCCGACTCGGCTGACTCGGCCTTCGCTGCCTCGATGCTCTTCAAGCGCGAGGTGATATCCACGAAGTCGAACGGGCGCGACTCGTTGGAGGCCAGCACGCGGTCGGGCTCGTCGGCAATGCGGCTGCCGAAGTACCGGCGAAACAGCTCGGGGTAGGTGTTGATCGCCGTCATGCCCTCGGGCAGCGGTGCCTCACCCTCAGCGCCCGGCAGGTACATGGCGTCAAGGATGCCGAACTTCGTGAGCAACTCATCATCAGTGGCGTTCGCCCAGTCGAAGCCATCCTTGTCCGCGTCCCAGCGAGGAGGGTAGGGGCCCTCGTCGGCCTGGATGACGATGATGGGCTGTTCGTCTTCGGGCAACTCCAACAATGGCCCGACCCACTCACGGACGCGCCGATTGGTATAGGCCAACTGTGATTCGAACGTGGCCTCATCGGGTGCGTAAGTGCCATCCTCAAGGTACACGTACGGCGGATGCGGCAGCAGGACATGGGCGAACACGTACGTGGGACCGGGTCGATTCACGACCCGGTCAAGCCGATCGAGCTGGAACTCGGCGGCCTGGGCATGGCGGCGCTCGTGATCGGGCGCTGCCTCGGTGTCACCCAGGATCGTCGGCAGGATGGTGGTTTCGTACATGGTCGAGGCAAAGGTGACCGCGACCGTCGGGAAGAGCGAACGATCCGCGATCCGCGACTCGCGCGTCGGATCGAACCACGAACCGATGTGGACGTACTCATAGCCGCGCTCCTGCAGGAAGCTCCCGGCGAGGCTATGGGCAAGTCGGTACCTCACGCCCGAGAGGTCCCCGCTGTCGGGTCCCAGGTCCTTGGCCATGTCCTCCAGGGACTGCATGCCGAGGGTCGCGCTGAGGGAGAGCATCGTCTTGGTGTAGTTGGCTTCGGCGTCATCGACCACGTCGAAGCCCTGGTCGCGCAGCCAGGCGATGAACTCGCTGTTGTCGATTCCAAAGCCGGCCTTCAGGGAGGCCTCCGAGCCGTAGCGATCGAGGATGAGATGGTAGATGTCACGCTGCGAGCCCTGGTCGGCGCCCAGGCTGATGGCGGGTGGCAGGTCGTCGGGGTCGTTGCCGAACTCGCGCGCCGCAGTCTGGATCGTCGGCACGACCGCCAGCACAACGAGGACGAACGAGAACAGGTTCAGGGCCGTGGTGATTGAGCCAAGACGGGAGCCCGCCCGCCTGGCTACCGCGACCGCCAACCCGACAAGGACGAGAACGGCAACGATGAGCGGACCGCGGATGTCTCCCGTCGTGGGCTCGGCGAACTCCGCGACCAGCCCGAACAGGAGGGTGGAGATCACGAGGGCTGTGGTGACGATGGCTCCGCGGCGCCGGTCGTGGAACAGCAGGGTGAGCAAGACCAAACCGATCGCGGTCGCGGCCATGACGACCAGCAGCGGCACCACCACGTCGAGGAGCTCGACCTCGAACATGTTCTCCTGGTACAGCCGCGCGACGGGATAGACGGCGAACAGGAACGGATGGACGGGCACGGTCGAGATCCTGTCTTCGATCCGTGCCATCCTCGCCGCTGTCATCCCGACGAGTGTAGGCAGACTTCAGCTGTTCTGTCGGCGACTAGCTGGACACGAGCCGTACCCTGTCGATGGGCGGCACAGCCGACCGCCATCTGCAACCCAGGAGACTGTACCGACATGCGCATTCGACCCGTCCTCATCCTCCTCACCATCGCGCTCGGCCTGACCACGGTTGCCGGCTCTGTCGTCGCCGCGGAACCGACCATCGGTCCTGACACCGCCGTGAGCAGCGACGCCGCCAGTAGTTCCAGCACGACTCCGCCCGATGATCCCAGCGCCACGATCATCGAGCCGGATCCCAGCGTGATGGACCCGCGTCCGCAAGCCTGGGACCAGATCTCCGTGGCATCCGATGGACGGGCGCTCTCGATCTACTTCTGGATGGGCGTCGAGGAGTGCAACGGCCTCCACAGCATCACTGTCGATCGTATCGAGGGCGGAATCGACGTCCGACTGCAGACCGGCACCCCGGCTGGCGCGGGTCGGATCGCCTGCATCGCGATCGCACAGCACTACGTCACCACCGCGACGCTCGATCAGCCGCTCATCACCAACGTGGAGTAACCATCCTCGGTGGCGCCTGGGCGCCTATATACGGCCCGACAACAGGGCCGATAAGATAAGTTATGTAACATATTGAGTAGGACCCGCGACCGCGCCCCGTTGTGAAGTCTCGTAGAAACGCCGGAGACATCGCAGAGTCTGTCCTACCGCAGAGAACCGATGTGAAATGTCGTAGATATCAACCGGGCGTACGAGGGCACTTTCGCCAGACTTCGCACGCTCGACCTCAGTCCACCCGTTCCGTGCTCAGCAGCCCACGCAGTCGTTGGGACGATTGTGACGCAGGACCACCTTCGTGAGCACGACATCGAGCGAGCTCGCGTTGTGGATCCCGCCGCCACCGCTGCCCGCGCGGTTGCCGACGATGGATGAGCGACGCACGGTCAGGCTCGCGGGCGTGCCAGCCCCGTTGGCGTAGATGTGGACCCAGATTCCGCCACCGTTGCCGGCCGCGGTGTTACCGCTGAAGCGCGAGTCGACGACGAGGCAGCCGCCATGGCATGCGAGACCACCACCGTCGCCGTCGCCGTGGTTGCGCCGGACCACCGAACCCCGGATCCGTACCCAGCCGGGGTCGACGAACCAGCCGCCACGGATGCCGCTGCCCTGGTTGTCCTCGATGGTCGAGTCGGCGAGGTCGATACCCCGCGACGAGATGCCCCCGCCGCCATTGGCGCGGACGATGAGCCGGCGTGCCGACACGTAGCCCTGGTCGATGGTGCTGATCCCGGGACCGCCGTTGTGGGCGATGCGTGACCGAAGCGCTTCGACCTGGTTCGCGAAGACGCCGATGAAGGCATTACGACGGATGATCGAGTCGATCAACTCGACCCGCAGGCCATGGCCGTCGGCCCAGATGCCCGAGCCGCCGTTGTCGCGGACCCGTGAGCCGACCAGGCGGTAGGTCGATACATCGCCTCGCAAGCCCTCCCCCGCGTTGTCCCGGATGGCGCTGTCGAGCAGGGTGATCCTCGCACCCCACCAGGCACTGACGCCGTCCTGCCCCCCGGTGACCGCGAGCCGCACGAGTCGGACATCGGCACGCTCGACCGACAGCGTCGCGCTCGCACCCGTGCCCCGGAGCACCGCGCCCGGCGTCCCTCGGAAGGTCAGGTCCTTGCCGTCGATGCTGAAGTCGCCCCGGCAGGTGCCACGGATGTCAAGGATCACGCCAGGGGAAGCCTGGTCGATCGCGACCTGCAGGTCGGCGCCTCGGTCACAGCGGACACGCTCTGCCCTGGCCGTGACGCCGGTCGCGGTGGTAAGGACGAGACAAAGCCCCAGCAGGACCGTGACCGATGATCGTGTGCGCATGTGCCCCCTAAGGATCGGACCAGCCCCCGGTCTCGCGCGAGACACGTCGCGGCTGGATGGGACCATCGTACCGGTGCACCCTGCCGCCGAGTCACGTACGGCACCGTCCGATCCCGTGGAAATCGCCGATCCCGGTGACCGTACGCACCGTCCCGATGTCATTGACCTCATATTTCTGCGAAACAGCCAGCAGAACTCGAGACACACGAGGGCACCTTCGGGAGACTTCACAGGTCCGTGCGTGAAGTCCCGTAGAAGTGTCCGTAAGACTTCGGAAACTCCTGGAGGCCGCGAAGGCGAGACGCAGGCGCGACGATCATCGTCCATGGGAGGCTTCGTCGTCACGACGATCAGGCCGATTTCTGTTGATACTTGCGTAATTGCGCAATTACTGGAATGATATGCTGGCAACGACCAGCACGCACCACGGGGATCGATCCATGTCTCGACGTCTTATCTCGCTCGTCATCCTCGCCTTGGTCGCCGTCCTGACCCTCGCGGCCTGTGGTTCAAGCGCTGCGACAGAGGCGCCGGGCGCCCACACGGTCACCTCGACCGAGGCCGCAAAGATGATCGACGAGGGTGAGCGCACCATCATCGACGTCCGCAGCCCTGCTGAATACGCTGAAGCACATGTGGTCGGGGCCATCAATATCGACGTGGAGGGAGCCGATTTCAGCGATCAGATCGCCGAGCTCGATGTCGATGAGCCGTACATGGTGTATTGCCAATCTGGCCGCCGCAGCGCGCTGGCCGCTGGCCAGATGGCCGAGGCGGGCATCAAGGACATCGCAGATGCCGGTGGCATCGTTGATCTCGCACGCGCTGGAGCGCCCGTCGAGTAGCCTCATCGCTGCGTGGGCAGACGCACGGCCTGACGCGGCATGATGTCCGAGCGCCAGCTTTCGATCCGTCGCATCAAGCTGACGGAGGGGGAGCTACTGCGCGACCTGCGGCTCCGCAGCCTCGCGGATGCACCGAGCGCCTTCGGACAGCCTCTCGCCGAGGCCCGGGCTCGGCCACCGAGCGAGTGGCGGCTGAGCGCTCGAAGGGCAGCGCACGGCGATGACCGGATCTGGCTCATCGCCATGGATCCCGACGAGCCGGTCGGACTCGTCCAGGGCCGCAGACGACACCCGGAAACGTTGTTGCTGTTCAGCATGTGGGTGGATCCGATGGCGCGAAGATCTGGCGTCGGTCGCAGACTGATCGAAGCGTTGGAGGCATGGGCTCGCGGATGGGGTGCGCAGCAGACCGTGCTGTGGGTCATGGCAGGCAACGATGCGGCGATCAGGTTCTATCGAGATCTCGACTTCATCCCCATCGCTCGCGGCCAGGACGCGGAAGCCGGCGCCCGTTTCGGCGCCATCGCCATGCGCCGGTCGATCGGCTCCCCGACCGCTTGAGGCCGACCCCACGGCGGCCACACCACTCGAACGATGCGCGCGCGGCGCATGCAACGCATGGGGGACGCTGTCCTTGCGCAAAGACAGTGCCGTGCGGCAACGCCGCGCTGACGCGATGGCGCCTACGTTGCGGACTGGCTCGGGTTGTCGTCTACGGAGAGCCAGGCAGGATCCACCTTGACGTGGATGACCGCCGCTCGTCGAGAGCTGATGGCCTCGCGCAGCGCGCTTACGAATCCAGCCTCATCGGTCACGCTGAAGCCAACAGCACCGTGCGCTCGAGCGACAGCCGCGAAGTCGATCGGCCCAAGGTCGGTTGAGGCCGTGGGGCGCCCATCGTGGAGCTGTTGGACGGCGATCGTGCCGAGGCGCTCGTTGTCCATGACGATGGCGATCGGATGCGCCCCCTCACGCACAGCGGTCTCCAGCTCGTTCATGGTCATGGCGAAGCCACCGTCTCCGCAGATGGCAACGGCGATACGATCGGGATCCAAGAGCGACGAGGCGATGGCGGCCGGCAGGCCAAAGCCCATCGTGCCCGACGTCGTACCCAGGAGTGTCCCTGCGCGACGGAAGCGAAAGCCACGGGCCACGAAGGACGCCAGATTGCCAGCATCGGTGGCGATCACCGCGTTGTCAGGCAGGATCCCTCGCAGCGCGCCCAGGAGCCGACCCGGGTGGACACCTCGGCCGTCCCAACTCCCCTGCCCCAGCGCACTGGCGGCTCGATACGCTTCTCGGTCGGCAGCATTACGAGCCTCGCGCCGACTGCGCATCTCGTTGTCGAGCGCTGCCGCACGCAGATCAGACCAAGCGGCATCCAGGAAGCGCGAGGCGTCCGCCGCCACTGCAAGCGTCGGCGCCTCCAGCCCGGCATGCGCTGCGCGCGGCTCTACGTCCACGTGGATCCATCGCGTTCCAGGGGCGGGAATGGTGTAGCCAGAGGTGGTGATCTCGGAGAGCCGGGCTCCGACGAACAGGATCACATCGGCATCAGCCAGGCGCTTCGCCACCGTCGGCGCAGCTGCGGCCCCGGCCATGCCCAGGTAGTTGGCATGGTCATTGGGAAAGACATCCGCACGGCGCCACGCCGCAATGACCGGCACTGCCAGGACCTCCGACAGTGCCACGAGGCGTTTGGTCGCGCGAGCTTGCAGCACGCCACCTCCGGCCACGATCACACCACGCTCCGAAGCCGCCAGCATCTTCATGGCGCGGCTGACATCAGCGCGGTCGGCCGCGGGGCCGCGCGCGCCCGGCGGGTTTGGCAACGGCTCGTCTGCCGTCTCGACATGCGTCGTCTGTACGTCGACCGGCACCGCTAGCAATAGCGGACCCGGCCGCCCCGTGTGCATCCTCTTCCAGGCACTCAGCAGCACGGCAGGAGCCTGGTCGGCAGCATCGATCTGGGCTGCCCAACTGCCCAGCGATCCGACACTCCTGACCAAGTTCGCCTCCTGGAACGACTCCCGACCGGCGAACGATGAGGGAACCTGGCCGGCCAGCACGACGAGTGGTGCTGAGTCCTGTTGCGCGGCATGCATGCCGATGGCAGCATTGGCAGTTCCCACAGCACGCGAGACCGCGACGATCTGAGGGTGTCCGGTGGACTGGGCGAGAGACTCAGCCATCAACGCGGCTCCGCCTTCGTGGCGCGTCGTGATGATACGGATGCCGACCGCTGCGAGGTCGTCAAGCAGCGGCAGGATGGGCTCACCAGGCACCGTGAAGCAGTAGCGGGCGCCAGACGCGTGAAGCTGTCGGGCGATCTCAGCCGAGACCGTTCGAGACACCATGGCGGGAGGCGGCAGTTCTGGCTCCACCGAAAGCTCGGGCGGCTCGGGCGGCTCGGGCGACTCGGGCGACTCCGGCGACTCCGGCGACTCCGGCGACTCCGGCGACTCCGGCGACTCCGGCGACTCCGGCGACTCCGGCGACTCCGAAGCCTGCCCCGTCGGCTGTTCCACGTCCAGCGGGGAGTCTGATGGCTCATCGGAGACGGCTGCTTCCGGCTCGGGCGGGGGTTCCGGATCGGGCTGCGGTTCCGGCTCGGGCCAGGGTTCGGAATCCGGTTCAGGCTCCGTTTCGGCGTCAGGTTCCGGCTCTGGACCTACCTCTGGTTCTGGCGGCGAGACCGGCTTGTCCAGTGCGTATTCGTGTTCGACGTCGGTCAAGCTATTGCACCAAGGTGAAGATCAGCGAGGCGATGATCAGCGTCGCGATCAAGGCGAGGATGAGGCGGGCAGCACGGCTCTGCGTATCGATCATGTCGTCCTAAGTCCTAACGGTAGTTCTTGAACTGGAGCGCCACAGGATATCCTTCGCCCTCCTCCTTGAGTCGGGCGATGACTGCCTGCAGCTCGTCCCTGGACTTGCCGCTGACACGCACCGTGCCACCCTGGATCTGGCCCTTGGCCTTGGGGAACTCGTCCCGCAGCAGCTTGGTGATCTTCTTGGCGATGTCCTCCGGCAAGCCCTGTTGTAGGGTCGCGACTTGCTTGAAGGTCATGCCACCGGCGGGAACGACATCACCCCAGTCGAAGATCTTCAGCGACAGGCCTCGCCGCACCGCCTTGGAGCCGATGAGGTCCAGCACGGCCGCCGATCGCATCTCCGAATCGGTCACCACGGTGACGTCCTTCTCACCCAGGTCGATCTGCGCCTTGGAGTTCTTGAAGTCATAGCGCGTGGCGATCTCGCGGCGGACCTGGTCGAGCGCATTCACCAGCTCCTGGCGGTCGAACTCGCTCACGACATCGAATGAGATGGTGCTTGCCATGTGTCCTACTCCCCTGCCTGTCGTGACGCGCCCGACGGCTTGTGGCCGCTATCGATGCCGACGTCCCGCAGCAGCGGCCAATCGCGCATCCGGGAGATCTTCCCTGCTTCGTCCAACTCCATGCTGCTGAAGCCGCGCATGCGCCATCGGACAGCACTGGCCTCCAGCGTGAAGGCGCCATGCCAGCTGCCCAGCACGGTGCGACCCGAGACCCACACCCGCTCTGCGTCGAACTCGACATTGACCTGCTCTGCAGCGATGGTGTTCCAGTGCTCGCGGATGGCATTGGACCCCGTGAGCGCGGGGGTGAACGGGTCGAAGGCGTACTCAGCCGTGTCGGCAAACAACTCCAACATCGCCTCGGGGTCACGCTTCTCCCGAGCCTCCTTGAAGCGGTCGAACAAGTCCTGCCCGTCGCCGGGCGTCAGCATCTGGGTCATGTGAGGCATTCTACCCGGGCTCCAGACCCACCAGCAGAGTCAGCAGTCGCTCGGCGATGACGTACGACCGCCCACCACCCATCGACAGGACGATCTCACCCCGTCGGACGCGTGCGGCAAGATAGTCAGCGGTGGCCTCGACGGAACCTGTGGCCGCGACGTGGCGACCACTGACGGACGAGACCCTGGCCGCCAGCTCCGCGGCGCTGGTGATGGTGGTGTCGGGATCGCGGCCGGCCCAGATATCCGCGATGACGACGTGATCAGCACACGCGAGGGCCCCGGCCAGGTCGTCCAGCATGGCCGCCGCGCGGTGATAGGTCAGCGGCTCGTGCGCGATCCACACAGCGCGGCCCGGATAGCGGCTCCGCACCACTTCGAGCGTGGCCCGGATGGCGGTCGGGTGGTGGCCGTAGTCATCGATGACGAGCACACCACCGGGCTCCCCCTTGACGTCAAAGCGGCGCCCCACGCCTTCGAATGATGCCAACCCAGCGGCGATCTCGGCAGCGGAGAGGCCGAGTTCCGCCGCGGCTGCCGCCACGCAGGCGGCGTTGGCTGCATTGTGTGCTCCCGCAAGGCGCAGCGGCGTCTCCAGGGCACCACGAACGCCCGGCAGCCCTGTCAGTCGGAGGCGCTCACCTCTGAGCTCGTAGCTCACATCCGCAGGTGCGTCCGTGACGACTGCAGCGCCATCCGCGGGCGCGACCGTCACCACGCGTCCGCCCCAGTCCGCCAGCCGTCTCGACAGCTCCGCCGCACCAGGATCACCGATGTGGATGATCGCCCGCCGTTCCGTGGCACCGGGCGCGCGTAGCCAGACCTCGAAGGCATCGACCACTGCGGCCCGGTCCTCGAAGACATCGGGATGATCCCACTCGGCGTTGAGCACGACCGCGAGGGCCGGTCGATAGGGGTCGAAGTTGCCGGCGTACTCGTCAGCCTCGACCACGAAGATGTCTCCCCGGCCCCAGCGCGCGGTGGCCGCCACGCCGCCGGTGAGCGCCGCGGGCAGCAGCGCTCCCACGAACGCACCCGGGTCACGATCGGCCGCGACCAGGAGGTGGACGAGCCAACCGGCAGACGTGGACTTGCCGTGGGTACCCGCCACGGCCACCAGCCGGCCACCCTGGCGAACGGCGGCGTCGGCAACGGTCTGCTGCCACGCTTCGATGGGCACGCCCGCGGCGCGCGCCGCCAGCAGCTCAGCGTGATCGGGCTCGACCGATGTCAGGGCCTTGGTGACCGCGAGTCGTGCCGGCGCGCCGGACGTGACATGCGCAGCTGCGTGGGCGGTGGCGATGCCGATGCCTCGTGCGTCTAGGGCGGCCGTATATGGGGACGGAGCACCCGGATCACAGCCATCCACGGTGGCACCGGCTTCGTAGGCCAGGAGTGCGGCTGCAGAGGCGCCCGCTCCGGCCGCGCCGATGACGTGGATGCGCTCGCCCGGCACGATGGCCCGAGGTGCCCGTGCGGGCGCCAATCCCCGAGCGATCTCCTCGCTACCGCGCAAGGTGACCCTGGGCTGGCCCCTCGTCGGGCTGACGTTCATCCCCCGAGCTCGCGTCATGACCGAGCACCTCGCACAGCAGTCCCAGCGCCGCTGCCGCACTGTGCTCGTTGTTGCTGGCGCGGTCCCCATCCCACACGTGGCGGCGCACCTCGTGTCCGCTGGGCCCGGCCACGGCGATGTAGGTCAATCCCACCGGCTTGGACTCCGTGCCACCATCAGGACCGGCCACGCCAGTGACCGCGACACCGAAGTCACTGCCCACGCGCTCCCGGACACCCTCGGCCATCGCGACGGCCACCTGCGCGGAAACGGCACCGTGTCGCTCGATGCTGGCCAGAGGCACATCGAGCATGCTCACCTTGACGTCGTCGGCATAGCTGACCACGCCGCCACGGTAGTAGCCGCTGGACCCCGGGATGGTGGTGATGGCATGGCCGATGAGTCCACCGGTACAGGATTCCGCACTGCCGACCGTGATCCCGTGAAGGAGCGCTGACTGCTGCAGATGTGCCGCCAGCTCCGGCAGCGAAGGTTCGGTTGCCGCCGTCAGTCGACCGTCTTGGGCTTCTCGCCCTGCTTGATGCGCCATGCCATCGCCTCCGGCTTGTTGCCCATGGGCCCGAACACCTTGCCATCGATGGTGACGCTGGCGGCTCGCGCGTTGCCGACGCGAAGGATGACATCAGGATCGACCGACCAGGTCTTCTTCTGGCCGTCCTTCAGGACCACTCGGTCCTCGATGACGTCGCCCTGCGCATCGGTCAGCTGGACTCGCGTCTGGCCGCCGACCGCCGCCAGCTTGAGCAGCATCTTGTCGTTGAGGGACTTGACCGGGATCTGTGCGACCGCCGGATAGCCACCGTCAATGGAAGCCGCTACGGAGAGGTACCAACGACCCTTGGGCAACTGGAAGGCGCCTCGGAAGACGCCGTCCTCGACGGGCACCGTGGTCGCCGGCGGCGCCGCCCTCTCCTTGTCGAGCTTGCCCCGCCACTGGAAGCTGACCACGACCGAGTCGGCATCGCTGGCACCGACCACGCGGACCTTGCCGTCGTCCGTCTGGAGGTTCGGCTGCGGCTCGGTGAGGGTCAGTTCCGCCGACGGGATACCGGTGATGTTGGTGTCCGCCACGCCCTCTGGCAGTGCCGGCCCGGCATCGCCGGGCGCTACCTCCGTGCCCAGCACGTCGACACTGGCGATCACCTGGAGTGGCGTCGATTCACGGGCCGTCTCCGGATCGGAACCGAGGATGGTGAAGTGGTTGTCACCCTTGGTGACCGGCAGGCTCAGGCTCCACTGACCGCGCCCGTCGGCGGTGGTCTGGCGGAGGAGGTCGTCAGCGCCGGTGGCCGTGATCTCTGCCTCCGCCGATCCGCCGCCATGGAGCAGGACGAACTGGGCACCAGGCTGGAGCTGCCGGATGGCCGGCCCATTCAGGGTGATCTCGGGGTTCTGCGTGAAGCGCACCAGCTGCAATCCCACGTAGCCGACGAAGGCGAACACGATGGTGGCCAGCACCAGCGCCACCACCAGGCCACTGGTGAGCTTAAGGCCGCGGCTGGGGGCGGTGATGGGCTGCGGCGGCGGCTTGACGCTGGGTGTATCAGCGGAGCGTGGCTGGTCGATCTCCTTGCGCCAGCGCGCCAGCATCTCATCCGCGTCCAGGTCGAGGTAGGTGGAGTAGTTGCGCAGGAAGCCCTTGGCGTAGACCGGCGCCGGAAGCGCAGCGATCTCACCGCTCTCGAGGGCCATGAGGTGACGCGCACGGATCTTCGTCTCGCGCTCTGCGCGGGACAGATCGACACCCTTGCGTTCGCGGGCGGTCTGCAGGATCTCACCGACATGGGGGGCGCGCTGAGTCTCGAATGACCAGCTTTCCCCTCCTGTCGCGCGAGTCCCGACGCGTGCTTCCTGGCGCGCGGTCATCCGGCGATGGAGCCCTCACTCGTACACGGCTTCCGCCACGACCACGGCAGTCGTAACGTTGCCCCCAGTCTACCCGCTCAGGACGGTTCGTGACCGGCGAATGAGTTAAGGATCGAACATCACCAGCCGGCGTCCACGTCGTCAGTGGATCGCAGCCAGTTCTCGGGTCCGTAGACTGCCCTCGGGACGGCCGGGTTGCGCGGATCCTGGGGCCCCACGATACCGACCTGCTCAAGCTCGTCGATGATGCGGCTGGCACGGTTGAAACCGACCTTCAGCTTGGTCTGCATCATCGAGGTGCTGGCCTTGCCGGTCAGCAGTACCAGCTCAGCCGCGCGCGGTGTGAGGTCGTCCTCAGCCAGCTTGGCCAGCCAAGCGAACTCGCCGCTGTCATCGTCACCGCCGGACCCCGAGCGTGCCAGCACATCAGGGTCATAGGGCGGGACAGGCTCCTGCTGGCGCCAGTGGTCAGCCACCGCGTGGACTTCCGCATCCGAGACGAAGACGCCCTGGATACGCACTGGTCGCGGAAGATCGGCCGGCTGATAGAGCATGTCGCCGCGGCCGATGAGATCCTCCGCGCCGGGCTGGTCGAGCACGGTGCGACTGTCCACCATGGAGGCCATGGCAAAGGCGATGCGGCTGGGCACGTTGGCCTTGATCAGGCCGGTCACGACGTTGACGCTGGGGCGCTGCGTGGCGAGGACCAGGTGGATGCCGACCGCGCGAGCCTTCTGGGCCAGCTTGACGATGGGCTCCTCGACCTTGCGGCCCTCCTGGATCATGAGGTCGGCCAACTCGTCGATCATGAGCACGATGTAGGGCATGCGGTCTTCCGGGTCACGCTCCGGCGCGGCGTTATAGGCGGCGATGTTGCGGCTCGTCGACTTGGCCAGCTGCTTGTAGCGCTCCTCCATCTCACCGACCGCCCAGGCCAGAGCCGCTCGCGCCTCGTGCGCCTCCATGATGACGTCGGTCAGCAGGTGCGGGATGCGCCCGTAGGGGGCCAGCTCCACGCGCTTGAGGTCGACCAACACGAAGCGCACCTCGGTGGGCTTGGCGCGCATCAGGATGCTGGTGACGATGGCGTTGACACAGACGCTCTTGCCCGCGCCGGTGGCACCGGCGATCAGCAGGTGCGGCATCCGACCCAGGTCGACCGCGTAGGGCTTCCCCGACACGTCGCGCCCCAGAGCGAAGGTCAGAGCGCTGGTGGCGTCGGCCATCTCGGCATCCTCGAAGACGGCACGGAAGCCGACCATCTCCGAGGTGTGGTTAGGGATCTCGATGCCGACCACATCGCGACCCGGGATGGGCGCCTCGATGCGGATGCTTCGCGCGGCCAGCGCCATGGCCAGGTCATCGGCCAGGCCCTCGATCCGGGAAAGCTTGATGCGCGCGTCTGGCCGCACCTCATACTGCGTCACCACCGGTCCGGTGTTGGTCGCCACCACCGTGGCTGGGATCTGGAACGAGCGCAGCTTCTCTTCGATGATGCGCACGTTGCGCACGTGGTCGTGACGCGCCAGGTCGGCCGATTCGGTGGCCGGGTCCAGCAGGGTCACGCTGGGGAGCTGCCACTCCCTCTGGTGCAGCCGCAGGCGAGCGACCTCCGCGGCGTCCGGATGGGCGGGATCCCTGCCCGCCGACGTACCGCCGGCCTCGAGCGCGTCTGGAGATGCGCCGGCGGGAGCCGCGACCGCGGAGCTGGTTCCGTCGAGGGCTGGTGCGCCGGCGATGGGCGTGGCGCCGGAGAGGGACGTGGCGCCGATTGCTCCTGTGCCCGCCACCCCCGTCCCGACCGCTGCCGCTACCACGGCCCGGTCCTTGTCGCGCTTGCCGGCGCCCACCCAGACCGTCTGGCTCATGGGCGCCGGGCTGGGCATCGGCTGTGGGAGGTCCGGGGCCGGCTCTGCCGCCCGACGACGGCCACGGCTGGCACCTGCGATGGGGATGGCCACCGCTTCGTGAGCGCGGCTGGCATGCTCGTGAGCGCGTGTGGCACGACGATGGCGGATCGTCTGGGCGGTGTTGGCGACGGCTGCGGCGACCATGGCCGCGATGGCACGGCCACCGTCGATGAATGGTGTCACGAAGGCCACCAACGTGATGTCGAAGAGCAAGAGGAGGCCCACCAGCACGATGCCGGCGAGCACCACGAACGCGCCCGCGGGGCTGAGCAGGTCTGAGAGCGTCGAGGCGAGGGCATAGCCGAGTGCTCCCCCACCCTGCTCAAGATCGGTGTCACTGCCGCCCTTGCCGCTGAAGAGGTGGATGAGGCCCTGGCCACCGACGAAGACGATGAGCCCCCCCAAGGCCACGGTCAGCCAGCTGTAGTCCACGCTGGGCGCGCGTTCCACGAGCACGCCTGCGACCAGCAGCAGGATCCCCAGCAACCAGGCGCCCTGACCGAAGAGCGGCCGCAGGAAGCCATCGACATAGCCGTTGAGCAGTCCGCCACCGGGCAGGAACAGGGCGATGAGCGTGATGGCGCCCGCGGCCAGGAGCACCACGGCCACGATCGAACGCAGCGTGGCGGGTGAGACGATGGGTGTCCCGCTCTTCTTGGTGCCCGACCGACTGCGACTGGAGCTGCTCGTGGACTTCTTGCGTTGGGCCATCGGCGCTAGACCTCCACGATCACCGGGAAGATGAGGGGTCGCCGGCGCGTCTGCTCATAGAGGTAGATGGACAGTCCGTCCTTGATCTGGGCCTTGAGCAATCCGACCTCGGCGAGATGCTCCCCGGGCCGCTCGATGGAGGTAGCGATCCGCGCGGCAGCACCAGCGAGCAGCTTCTCATCGGCGCTGGACACGAAGCCACGCGTGACCACCTCCGGCTGGCCCACCAACGTACCGTGCTGCTTGTCTACCGCCACGACCACCAGGAAGATGCCGTCCTTGGCCAGCGCACGGCGGTCGCGCAGCACGACCTCGCCGACCTCGCCGACCGAGACGCCATCGACATAGACGCGGCCGGCGTCGACCATCTCGCCGCGGCGGGCGGTGCCATCGGCCAGGAACTCGATGGGCTGGCCGTTCTCGAGGATGAGGATGTTCTCGGGATCGAGACCCACCTCGGCAGCCAGGCGTCCGTGCTGCACCAGCATGCGGAACTCACCGTGGATGGGGATGATGAACTTGGGCTTGGTCAGGTTGAGCATCAGCTTGAGCTCCTCCTGGCTGGCGTGGCCGGAAACGTGGGTCCGCCTGATGGCGTGGTAGTACACGTTGGCGCCTGCCTTGAAGAGGTTATCGACGGTGCGCGCCACGTATTCCTCGTTGCCGGGGATGGGGCTGGCGCTGACGATGACGGTGTCGCCCTGCGTGATCTCGACGAAGCGGTGGTCGCGGTTGGCCATGCGGGCCAGGCCGGCCATGGGCTCACCCTGCGAGCCGGTGGTCACGATGGTGAGCTGGTCATCGGGGATGGAGCCGATCTTGCCCTTGGGGACCAGCCCGGTGCTGGGTGGACGCAGGTAGCCCAGCTCGGTCGCGATACGCGAGTTCTGTTCCATCGAGCGGCCGATGACGGTGGCTTTGCGACCGAACGTCTCCGAGGCGTCGAAGACCTGCTGCACGCGGGCGATGTTCGACGCGAAGGTGGCCACGATGACGCGTCCCTTGAGCCCTTCCATGATCTCGTGGAAGGCTTCTCCCACGGTGCGTTCCGAGGGCGTGTAGCCGGGGACCTCCGCACGGGTCGAGTCGGACATCAGGCAGAGCACGCCCTCTTCGCCGAAGCGGGCGAGAAGGGCGAAGTCGGCCGGCTTGCCGTCCACGGGGGTCTGGTCGAACTTGAAGTCACCGGTGTGGACGATGTCACCGAAAGGGGTACGGATGCGCACACCCATGGCGTCGGGGATGGAGTGGCCGATTCGGAAAGCGGTGACGTCGAAGTGGCCCAGCTCGATGGTGTCACCCGGCTCCATCGCCCTCAATGGATTGTTGCGGAGCTTGTGCTCCCGGATCTTGTTGCTGAGCAGCCCACGCGCCAGCGTGGAGGCATACACCGGCACGCCTGGGAACTCCGGCAGCACGTAGGGCAGCGCGCCGACGTGGTCTTCGTGCGCATGGGTGATGACGAAGGCCTTGACCTTGTCACGCTTCTCACGCAGGTAGCCGATCTCGGGGATGACGATGTCGATCCCGTACATCTCCTCCTCGGGGAAGGCCAGACCGCAATCGACGACGATGATCTCATCGGCGAACTCGAACACGGTCATGTTCTTGCCGATCTCGCCGATGCCGCCCAGGGGCACGACGCGCAGGATCTCCTTCGATGTCGTGGGCGCGCGCTTTACGGTCATCTAGAACAGGCCGATCTGGTCGTTGGGGGTCGTCATGGTGTCATCCTCTGGCGTGTCCGCGGCGGCTTCGGCCGGCGGAGTGTCTGGTTCGGTGGTGGCTGGTTCGGTGGTGGCGGGGTTGCGGCCCGCACGCGCACGCAACAGGACCTCGGGGACTGCTGCCATGTCGCGTTGCATGGTTTCCTTGAGCGCTCCTTGCCGCAGTGCCGCGGCGGGGTGGTACATCGCATAGCCTACGGCCGCCGGCGCTCCGGTGGACGGGTCGACCGCGCGCTCGGTGCCGTGGACGCGGCTGATGCGGTCACCCGGCATGAACATCTGCAAGCTGAAGCGGCCGAGCGTGATCAGCAGCGCCGGATCGAGCGCCTCCAGCT
Source organism: uncultured Chloroflexia bacterium (assembly GCA_963814315.1). Lineage (GTDB taxonomy): Bacteria > Chloroflexota > Limnocylindria > Limnocylindrales > CSP1-4 > JAFMJV01. The sequence goes on along the minus strand of CAWFCG010000003.1, from coordinate 494,757 downwards.
GACGTCGCAGGTAGGGCGCACAAGCGGCCATCTCGTCGGGCTCGGGATCGCGGTTGCTTGGCGGTCGGCACTTCACCACGTTGGTGATGAAGACATCCTCGCGCCGCCATTCGACCATGCCCAGCAGCTCATCGAGCAGCGTGCCGGCGGCACCCACGAAGGGACGACCCTGGCGATCCTCATTCTGTCCCGGGCCCTCACCCACGAACACCACCTCGGTGTCAGGGCTGCCCTCACCCGGCACGGCCATGGTGCGGCCCTGCGACAGTCGGCAACGCTGGCAGGCGCGAACCTCCGCCGCGATGGCGTCCAGTGCAGCCTTGCGCTCCTCGCTCGTCACACGGCTCCGGCAGCGCGCTCCGACGCCTTCGCCAGCCAGCCGTTGCGCGCGACCACCTCGGCGATCTCCACGGCGTTCGTGGCGGCGCCTTTGCGCAGATTGTCGGAAACGACCCAGAAGACGAGGCCCTTGCCATCCGGCAGGGAGGCATCGGCGCGGATGCGACCGACATAGACCTCATCACGGCCGGCAGCCTCGATAGCCAGCGGGTACACGTTGTCCGCCGGCTCGTCGCGAACGATCACTCCGGGCACGCCCGCGAACAGCTCACGAGCCTCCGCAGCTGACATCGAACCGCTCAACTCGACGTGAACTGCCTCGGAATGGGAGGTGATGACGGGCACCCGCACGGCGGTGCAGGAGACCGGCAGACGGGGGAGGTGCAGGATCTTGCGCGTCTCCACCACGACCTTCCACTCCTCCTTGGTGTAGCCGCTGTCGAGGAAGACATCGATCTGCGGGATGACGTTGAAGGCGATCGGGTACGGGTAGACCGAAGCCACCAGCGCCTCTCCTGCGACGTGGGCACGGACCTGGTCTTCGAGCTCGAGCACCGCCTTGTTGCCACTGCCGCTGACGGCCTGGTAGGTATCGACGATGACGCGCTCCATGCCGACACTGTCGCGCAAGGCCTTCAAGAGCGGCATCAGCTGCATGGTGGAGCAGTTGGGGTTGGCGATGATGCCCTCGTGACCGGCGGCGTCCTCGTCATTGACGCCGGCCACGACCAGCGGAACGCCGGGCTCCATGCGCCACTGGCTGGAGTTGTCCACCACCACCGCACCGCGCGCTGCCGCTTCTGGTGCGAAGGTCTTCGAGGTACCGCCACCAGCACTGAAGATGGCGATGTCCACACCCTCGAACGCGTCAGGAGTGGTCTCCTCGACGGGCCAGGAGCGGCCGCCGAACTCGACGCTGCGGCCACCGGAGCGGGACGCCAGCGGCCGCAGCTCGGACACTGGGAATCCGCGTTCGGCGAGGATCGCGATCATGGTTCGCCCCACCAATCCAGTGGCGCCGACGACAGCGACCGTGAGGGGACGGAGGGGGGACTCGATGGGCATGCTGTTATTCCTGTGGGACTTCCATCGAGGGCACGTGACGATGATACCGCGTCAATGGCGCTCCCTCGACCTCGCGTACGCTACCGTGGAATGGTGATTCGCGAACGCTCAAGGGCCAAGCCCTGATGCTATCCACCCGACGTCGAGCCAGAATGGACAAGCCCACACTGAGAACCTCTCCGACGCGCGTCGCCATCCTCATCAACAACACCTACGCGGCCGATGCCCGAGCCTGGAAGACTGCGGTCTCGCTGGGCAAGGCCGGCTACGATGTCACCGTCATCGCCCGCTGGGGTGCGGGCCTCGCGACCACGGAGCAGCTCGACCACCACACCGTCACGCGAGTTCGGCAACCACAGCCGCTGTCCTGGCTCCCGGCACCCAGCCTGCCCGAGACCGGCGACGACCCACGTGGCCGCACCGGCGGACTACGGCGGCGGATCCGCGACAGCGTGGGCCGGGCCGCGCAAGCCCTGCGCTACCTGCGCATGTCGCAGGCGTGGTCGAAGGTCATCGCCGGTCAGGTGGAGGCGGCGGACGTGTGGCAAGCCGAGTCGGTCATCACCCTGTCACTGGCGGTGGCGCTGCGCAAGCACTTCGGCGGCGTGGTCGTCTACGACGCCAACGACATCGACAGTGAGGCCGGGCGAATGGCCAGCCTGCCAGGCCCTTGGAAGCAGCTCCTGCGTCGGCATGAGCGCCGCCTGGCTCGCGCTGCCGACGCAGTGGTCACGGTGTCCGAGCCCTACGCACAGATCCTGGCCCATATCCTTGGCCGCTCGGTCGACGCCGTGGTGCGCAACGCCGCACTGGTCGAAGATCTCGAGGCTGAACCGACCGCGGCCGATGTCGCCCGGAGCGATCGATTCCACCTGCGGTTCGAGCTGCCGCCGGAGCGGCGCATCGTGCTCTACATCGGACAGGTCATGCACGGACGCGGCCTGCGCCAGCTCTTCGAGGCCATCTCGCTGGTCGACGAGGCCGACCTGGTGGTGGCGGGCTTCGGCCCAGACTACGAGCGCTATCGCACCATCGCTGCGGCCCTCCCCCACCACGACCGTATCCACTTCGCAGGGTCCGTGCCGCCAGCTGAGATCCCCGACTGGACCCGTGGTGCCGATGTCGCGGCCATGCCCGTGCAGCCCGATACGCTCAACCACCGCTTCAACACGCCCACCAAGCTGTACGACGCCATGGGCGTGGGGGTGCCGGTCGTGGCCAGCAAGCTGCCGGGCATCTCACCCATCGTCAACGAGACCGGCTGCGGCGAGCTCTGTGACCCTACCGACCCGGCTGACGTAGCGCGGGCCATCCGCGCCATCATCGACGCTCCCGGAGACGAGCGGCTGGCGCTGCGCCTACGCTGCCTGGCAGCCGCGCGCTCCTCGTACGCCTGGCAGCACCAGGCCCGTGAGCTGTTACGCGTCTACGACGACCTGGGGTACTAGCCGACGTGAAGGTCCTGTTCCTGCCTGACTACTCGCGAGCCAACGCGTACCAGCGCGCGCTTTCGGAGGGCCTGCAGGCGCTGGGCGTAGCCGTCAGCGCGGACCCGACCGGTGCGCGCCGCGTGCTGCCCATCGCTGAGGCCGTGCGGCGGCACGGTCGACCCGACATCATCCATGTCCATTGGACCGAGCCCTACATCGCCGGCGGCAGCAGCAAGGTCAGCCGCGTGAAGGCGGTGCGCACGCTGCTGGAGCTGCGGCTGGCGAAGCGCGCCGGCATCGGCGTCGTCTGGACGGCGCATGACCTGTTTCGCCACGATCGCCGGGAGGATCCCAACGAGTTGGCGTTCATGCGCTCGCTCTTCGGGCTGGCCGATGCGGTCATCGTGCACTGTGGCGCCGCGGCTGACAGCCTGCGCGAGACCTTGGGTGTGGACGATGACGCCCGCGACAAGGTCTCGGTCATCCAGCATGGTCACTATCAGGGTGCCTATCGGGATACCGTCACGCGCGTCGAGGCACGAGCGCGACTGGGGCTGCCGGCCGAGGCCAGGGTCATCGCCTTCGTCGGCTGGGTGCGCGCCTACAAGGGCGTTTGGGAGCTGTTCGAGGCATTCAGCCACTTGGACGAGCCGGATGCCCGCCTGGTCGTGGCCGGCGAGGCGGTCGATGGTGCCTATGCCGCACGTTTGACTGCCGCCGCCAAGGGCGACGCGCGCATCCACCTGATGCTCGGGTTCGTGCCTGACGATGAGCTGCAGGTGTACCTGCGCGCAGCCGACGTCGTGGCTGCTCCGTTCCTGGAGATCTTCACCTCCGGATCGGTGCTGCTGGCGATGTCGTTCGAGCGGGCCGTCATCGCACCCCGGCGTGGCTGCGTCACCGAGGTGCTCGATGAGACTGGCGGCATCCTTTACGACGCCGACGACCCGCAGGGCCTGCTGGGCGCACTGCGGGTCGCGATGACGGCGGATCTCGATGCCATGGGCCGCCACAACGGCACCGACCTCGAGCGGTTCGATTGGATGCGCGTCGCCGAAGCGACGCGGCGTGTCTACGAGGCCGTGCTCTAGGAGCCCGACCCCGTCGACTGACGGGAGTGGAGGCTAGGCCTCCCCGCCTCCATCCTTGGCCAAGTGTCGCTGCATGGCCGCCTTGCGGCTCAGGTTGACGCGACCCTGGCGGTCGATCTCAAGGACGACCACCATGATCTCGTCACCGACCTGGACGACGTCCTCGACGGTGGGCACGTGGTAGTCGGCCAACTCGCCGATGCGCACCAAGCCTTCCTTGCCGGGCAGGATCTCGACGAAGCAGCCGAAGCCCATGATGCGGGTGACCTTGCCCAGGTAGAGCGAGCCGACTTCGACCTCACGGGTGAGCGACTCGATCCACTGGATGGCCTTAGCTGAGTTCTCAGAGCTGACAGCAGCGATCTCCACGCTGCCGTCGTCCTCGACGTTGATCTCCGTCCCGGTCTCTTCCTGGATCTTGCGGATGGTGGCCCCACCCTTGCCGATGATCTCGCGGATCTTCTCGGGATTGATCTTGATGGTGATGATGCGCGGCGCGAAGTCGCTGACCTGGCCTCGGGCCGTGGGCAGGACCTCAGTCATCTTGTCGAGGATGAAGAGGCGTGCCGTATGGGCCTTCTCAAGGCCTTGGCGGATGATGTCCTCGTTGATGCCCTGGACCTTGATATCCATCTGCAGGGCGGTCACGCCCTCAGCGGTGCCGGTGACCTTGAAGTCCATGTCACCGAAGTAGTCCTCCTTGCCGAGGATGTCGGTCAGGACCGTGAACCGGTCGCCGTCGGTGACCAGACCCATGGCCGCACCTGCTACCGGTGCCTTGATGGGCACACCGGCGTCCATGAGGGCCAGCGTCGAGCCACAGGTCGACGCCATCGAGGTGGAGCCGTTGGAGGTGACGCACTCGCTCACCACCCGGATGACGTAGGGGAAGTCTGCCTGATCGGGCAGCACCGGCACCAGGGCCCGCTCGGCGAGCGCACCGTGACCGATCTCACGACGACCGGGGCCGCGCATGAACTTGTTCTCGCCTGTGCTGTACGGGGGCATGTTGTAGTGGTGCAGGTAGCGCTTGGACTCTTCGGGACCGATGGTGTCGATCCGCTGTACGTCGCTCGAGGGGCCAAGGGTGGCCACCGTGAGCGCCTGCGTCTCGCCACGAGTGAAGAGCCCGGAGCCGTGAGCCCGTGGTAGCAGCCCGACCTCGACCGAGATGGGACGGATGGTGTCGGCATCGCGGCCGTCGATGCGGATGCCCTCGGAGAGGACGAGCTCGCGCACGGTCTTCTTGTGCAGCAACGTCGTCAGGCTCTTGCTCATGCCCGAAGCAACGAGGGCTGCCTCGAACGCAGCGTCAGCCACGTCCTGGTCGCGGCCGCCCTTGCGCATGCGCACTGACGCGGCCACGGCCTCCTTGAAGGCCTTGACTCGAACCGGCAGGTCCTCGGCCATCTGCTGCAGCAGCGCGGCGGTGGCCTCGGCATCGGCCAGCGCGCGATGCTTGGGGTCGACGGAGAGCTCGAAGAACTCGACCAGGTCGGCCAGCCTGTGGCCATCAAGGTCGGGATAGCCCGCACGCGCGAGCACGAGCGTGTCCAGATATGTGCCCGGCTCGATGCGCGTGCCATCGGCGAGCGCAGCTTCGATGAAGCTGATGTCGAAGCCGACGTTGTGGCCGACGAGGATGTCGTCACCGGCGAAGTCGAGCAGCTTGGCAGCAGCCTCGACCGGGCTGGGCGCACTCACGACATCGGCATTGGTGAGACCGTGGATCTGCTTGCCGACGATGCCCCTGGTGGGCTTGACGAGCGTCTCGAAGGTGTCGGTGACCACGCCGCCGCTGAGGCGGACGGCACCGATCTCGACGAGCTCACCGGTACGGGCGTCCTTGCTGGTGGTTTCGGTGTCGAAGACCACGAATGACTGACCGGCATCGACCGCTTCCACGAATTCCACGACGGAGTCGACAGCCGGCTCCAGGTATGGGATCTGCTTGGCCTTGCCGACCTGCTCCCGGAGCTGCTCCTGCAGCTCGATGATGGGCTGCAGGCTCTCATGGCCGAACATGATGGCGTCGGCCATGACCGACTCCGGCAGGATCTTGGCACCGGCCTCGACCATCATGATGGCGTCCCTGGTGCCCGACACGATGAGGTCCAGTTCGGACTCGGCCATCTGGCTGGCCAGGGGGTTGACCACGAACTCGCCGTTGATGCGACCGATGCGTACCGCAGCGATGGGGCCAAGGAAGGGGATCTCGCTGATGGTCAGAGCAGCCGAAGCAGCGATGGTGCCGAGGATGTCAGGGTTGTTCTCCTGATCGGTCGAAAGCACCGTGAGCACGCACTGCACGTCGTCCTTGTAGCCCTGCGGGAAGAGCGGGCGGATGGGACGGTCAGTCAGTCGACAAGCGAGGATAGCCGCCTCTGACGGGCGGGCCTCACGCTTGATGAAACCGCCGGGGATCTTGCCCGCGGCGTACATGCGCTCTTCGAAGTCGATCGTGAGCGGGAAGAAATCGAGACCGGGGCGGGGGTCGGCGCGATTGGCCGTACCCAGCAGCATGGTGTCGCCGTACTGCACGGTCACTGAACCACCAGCCAGACGGGCGAGCTTGCCTGTCTCGATGGTGAGGGTGCGACCGCCGATCTCGGTGGTCAGGGTAGTTACCGTCATCTGTCCTCCAGGGGACGACCGACGGACCAGGCGCGTTGGGTGTCATTGCGCAGACCCCATCTGGGTCCACTTGGCGCATGCGATGTGGTGCGGCAGTGCGGGCGACGCCCGCCGGGGACGTAGCGCCTAGCGGCGCAGACCGAGCCGTTCGATGACGGACTGATACCGAGCGGCGTCCTTGCGCATAAGGTACGCAAGGAGGCGGCGTCGCGTGCCAACGAGCTTGAGCAAGCCGCGGCGCGAGTGATGATCCTTGGGGTAGCGTCGAAGATGCTCTGTCAGCCCACCGATCCGCTCTGTGAGCAGAGCGATCTGGACCTCAGGCGATCCGGTGTCACCTTCCTTGGTGGCGTAGTCGGCAACGACGCTTGCCTTCGTTTCCCGCGCTAGCGGCAACTGGTCCTCCAGCCTATCCATATGCCTATCTGTTACTGCGCGGCAGCATAGCACAGCGTTTCAGGATAGGCCTGAGCTCTGAGCACGCGCGAACACCGTCGAGGTGCCGCATGGTCCATCTGGCAAGTCGCGGGCGCTCGTCGGGTGACCCTATTCTGACGCAATGGTCGATCTCGTGCACGACCACCACGGGCGGAGCTGAGCGCGTGTCGCGCCTCAGCCGCGGTCCCCGCGGCCGGTCTGGGTGAGCACCTCGCGCGAGCGTTGCACATCGTCACCCATCTGCGTGATGAGCTCGGTGGTCGACTCGAAGCGCTGCTGGCCGCGCAGCCACAGGCAGAACTCGACGCGCATGCGCTGTCCGTAGAGATCCTCGTTACGGTCGAGGAGGTGGACTTCCAGGAGCCGCAGCCGGCCTCCGAACGTGGGTTGCGTCCCCAGCGAGACGACCGCCTGGGCGCTATCGCGCGGCTCCAGGACGCGGTCACCGCCCCAGGTCGCAGTGGCGGCATAGATGCCATCCGGAGGCAGGCAGACCGGCTGCGAGAAGTCCAGATTAGCCGTGGGGAAGCCTAGCTCACGTCCTCGCTGCTCGCCATGGACGACAGAGCCCACCAGGGCGAAGGGCCGGCCCAGGAGGCTGCCGGCCGTCTCCAGGTGACCTTCGTTGACCAGCTCACGGATGCGGGCGCTCGAGACGCGCGCCCCGCCCCGGTCCAGGGTCGGCGCTTCGACCAGCTCCCAACCACCGGTGGCGCCCATCTCACGCAACACCGGCAGTGTGCCTCCGCGATCGCGCCCGAAGGCAGACACCTGGGTCATCACCAGGGCCGCCAGATTGCGCCCACCACCGAGCTGCGCCACGAACTCCTGGGCAGTGGTGCGTCGGAAGACCTCGTCGAAGCGCTGGAGCACCACGATGCCGGCCACCTGCTGGGAGAGGCGCTCCAGTCGCTCGTGTTGATCCATCAGTAGATCCGGAGCCCGGCCGGCCACGACCGCATCCGGGTGGGGATCGAATGTCACCACCACCGGCATCGCTGCCAGCCGCCGGGCCGTCGCTTCGAGCACGCGAAAGACCTGTTGATGGCCGCGGTGCACACCATCGAAGACGCCGACCGTGACGGCCAGGCGTGTGTCAGCTGGCAGGTGTTCGACGCCGAGCACGTAGTCCATCACTCGCCCACACCCTCCGGGCTGATGAACACCTTGTCCGGATAGAGGCGGCCGCGCTCGATGTGCGCCATAGCGACGAGCCTGGAGCCCTCGTCGATGACGCGCACGACTTGGGCTGACTCCAGCACCGCCGCGGGGTCGAGCGGCCCGCTGACCTTGCCGCGCACACGGATGATCTGGCCGCGGGCGATGGCCTCCTTGTCCTGTCCGCTGACCTCCAGCAGCGGCAGGTGCTCCAAGCCGGTGTCGGGTGGCACGAGCAGTGCCTCGACATGACCGCCGGCGAGCTCGTGGCGAACATGCTCCAGCGAATACGCGGCCTCGATACGGAAGGGGCCACTGGCGGTGCGAGTGAGCGCCCCGAGGTAGGCACCACAACCGAGTTGGGAGCCCAGATCCCGTGCCAGCGAGCGCACATAGGTCCCGGCACTGCAGCGCACATCCAGCTCCGCCAGGGGCCGCTCGGGATCAGCCGTATCCCAATCGAGCAGGTCGAGCGCGTGGATGGTCACGTGGCGTGCTTCCAGGTCCGGCTTCTCCCCTCCCCGTGCCAGTTCGTAGGCACGCTTGCCGCCCACATGCACCGCCGAATGATCCGGTGGGACCTGTTCGATCTGGCCCCGAAACCCGGCCAGCGCCGCCTCCACGATCTCACGCGGCGGCGGAGGCGAAGTACCAGGGGTCATCTCGCCGTCGATGTCGTCGGTCGTGGACCGAGCGCCGAAGACGACCGAGGCGCGATAGGTCTTCTGATCGCCGCGGTGGTAGTCGACCATGCGCGTGGCACGTCCCACGAAGACCGGCAGCACGCCCATGGCGAACGGGTCAAGCGTTCCGCCGTGGCCGACGCGGCGCACACCCGTCAGTCGGCGGACCGTGTCGATGATGTCGTGTGATGTCGGTCCGGCGGGCTTGGAGACCACCAGGATGCCGTCGATCCGAGGACCGTCGTCGCGCCGCCGTGCCATCAGTGGGGCGGTGACTCGTCGAGCAGACGTTGGGCCAGCTCGAGCACCACCGGGCGGACTGTCGCGAACTCGCCATCCACGCTGGCGCCCGCAGCCCGAGCATGCCCACCGCCGCCGAAGGCGCCGGTCAGCGTGGTGGCATCGACCCCGCCATCGCGGGTCCGTACCGACAAGCGCACGATACCTCCGAGGTCCTTGAACAGGATGGTCACCTCGGCGCTCGCCGACTGCGCCAACAGGTCGATCAAGCCCTCGGACATCTGCTCGCTCGCGCCGGTGAGACGGTAGTCGTCCCCGCTCAACACCGACCACACCAGTCGGCCCTCGGCTGATGTTTCAAGCCGGGCCAAGGCACGGCCAAAGAGGCGCAGCTGCTCGTTCGGCTTGGTGCGATAGATGCGCCGTGCGATCATGGGCAGCTCAGCGCCGGCGGCCACCAGCTCGGACGCCACGCGCAGCGTTCGCGGTGTGGTGTTGGAGTGCGCGAAGTTGGCCGTATCGAAGACCAGCCCAGCCGTCAGGTTTTGAGCGATGTCACCGCCGAGCGCATCGATACCAAGGCCAAGATGTGGCAACAGCAGCGTCACCTGCTCGCACGTCGCGGCGGCTTCGGCATCGACCCAGGCGATAGTGCCAAAACCTGGGTTAGAGACATGGTGGTCGATGTTGACGATGGGGATCCGCTCAAAGAGGTCTGCCTGTTGCTGCAGGATGGACCCGACACGGGTGAGATCGCCACAGTCGTGGACGATGATGAGATCGGGCTCAAGATGGGGATCTGGTGCTTGCCGGATGCGCTGGACCTGCGGCATGAAGTCATACATGGCTGGCACCCGATCAGCACAGACGGCATCGACACGGGCACCGAGTGCCTCAAGCGCCAGGGCCACGCTGAGCGACGAGCCGAGCGCGTCTGCATCGGGGTTCTCATGGCACACGGTCATGACCCGCTGGGCCTGCAGCAGCCGCTGCGTGACCGCTGCGGGGACGGCGGCGAGGTCGCTCGGCAGCAGCGAGGTCAGGCCCTCAGCGACCACGACGCTGCCTGGCTTTGCGCAAAGACACCCGGTCCACGCGACGGCGATACCCGGCGGGCAGGGGGTCGTCCGCGGCATCCGGGTCGGTGGGATCGTTCAGCGACGATGGCGTGGGCAGGTCGGGCGCCTCAGGCCCCGGGGCATCGACGTGGTCGCCAACGCCTTCCAGCTCCGCCTGGACCTGGTCGAGCAGCTTCATCACGCGGGTGCCCCGCTGCACGCTATCGTCCTCGCGCAGGTGCAGGTCGGGCACGCGACGAAGGCGCAGGCCCCCCAGTCGGTGGCGCACGAACGGCATCGCCCGTCCCAACGCCTCCATGCTGGCTTTGCGCTGTACCGCGTCACCGATGACCGAGGCCCACACCGTGGCATGCTGCAAGTCGGACGTGGTCTCCACGCTCGTGATGGTCACGAATCCGACCCGCGGATCGTGCACCTCTCGCTGCACGATGGCGCTGATCTCTTCCTGCAGGAGATGGTCCACGCGCCGGCTGCGCTCGCTCACCAGCTATCTCGTGACAGCCCGCGCGATGGTCTCGGTGGTGAACGACTCGATGATGTCGAGCTCCTCGAGCTGGTGAAAGCCCGTCAGTGCGATGCCGCACTCGTAGCCGGCCGTGACCTCCCGGACGTCATCCTTGAAGCGTCGGACCGACGAGATCCTGTCGCTGGCGAGGAGTTGGCCGTTGCGGTAGATACGTGCACCGCCACGGACCATGCGTCCGTCGGTCACGTAGCTGCCGGCGATCTGCTGGTTCTTGCCGACGCTGAAGATCTGGCGCACTTCGGCGCGACCTTGGACCGTCTCCACGATCTCAGGCTCCAGCATGCCGGCCAGCGCGGCCTCCATGTCCTCGGTGAGCTTGTAGATGATGTCGTACAACCGGACTTCGACACCCTCGGAGGCGGCCATGGCACGTGCGGTGCCGCCGATCCGGACGTTGAAGCCCACGACCACCGCGTCCGATGCCGCTGCGAGGTTGACGTCGTTGTCGGTGATATCGCCGGTGCCTTCGAGTAGGACGTTGAAGCGGACCTCGTCATTCTGGATCTGTTCCAGGGCGTGAACGACCGCGCCGAGCGAGCCCTGCACGTCCGACTTGAGGACGATCCGCAACTCCTTGGTCTGGCCCGTCTGGACCTGTCGATAGAGGTCCTCGAGCGTGGTGTGGCCGGATGCCTCCGACGTTGCCGCGGCAGCCTCCAGGCGGTCCTCGACCTGGCCGCGTGCGATCTTCTCACTTTCGACCACGCGCACGACGTCGCCCGCCTCCGGAACCGACGAGAGGCCCAGCAGCACCGCTGCCGATGAGGGTCCGGCCGACTTGATGCGCTTGCCGGTGCTGTCCTCCAGGGCGCGCACTTTGCCGTAGGTGTTGCCCACCATGACCGCGTCACCCTGGCGGAGCGTGCCGGTCTGGACGAGGATGGTGGCGACCGGGCCTCGGCCACGATCGAGTTCGGCTTCGACGACGGTGCCGATGGCTGGCCGATCTGGATTGGCCTTTGGTTCGACGTTGGCGTCGGAGGTCAGCAGGATGGTCTCGAGCAGGTCGGCGATGCCCTCGCCGGTCTTGGCGCTGACCGCAACCAGCGGCACCTCGCCACCGTACTCTTCGATGATCACGCCGCGCTCCGAGAGCTCCGTCTTGATGCGCTCGGGCTTGCCGTCGGGCAGGTCCATCTTGTTGAGGGCGACCACGATGGGCACACCCGCCGCCTTGGCGTGGTCGATGGCCTCGATGGTCTGGGGCATGACGCCGTCATCGGAGGCCACCACCAAGACGGCGATGTCCGTCACCTTGGCACCTCGCGCACGCATGGCGGTGAAGGCTTCGTGGCCCGGTGTATCGAGGAAGACGATGCGCCGGCCGTTGACAATGGCCTCGCTGGCACCGATGTGCTGCGTGATGCCGCCGCGCTCCCCCTCGGCCACCGCGGATTCCCGGATGCGGTCAAGCAGGCTGGTCTTGCCGTGGTCGACATGACCCATGACCGTGACGATGGGCGCACGCTCGACGAGCTTCTCAGGCTCAGGCTCGTCGAACAGGTCGACCTTGGTCGCGGGCGGCGGGGCCGCCTCGGACTCATCACTCTTGGCATCTGCTGGACGAACCTCGGAGACCTGGAAGCCGAGCTCCTCGGTCACCAAGGCCGCCGTGTCGCGGTCGATGGACTGGTTGATAGTGGCGAAGACACCACTTCTGATGAGCTCACGGATGACGTCCGCCGAGTTGATCCCGATGAGCTCGGACAGTTCCTTTACGGTGACCGAATCCGGGATCTCGACGGCACCACGAGTCGCCGGATCGGCGATCTTGACGGCGGTCTCGATCGCGTCATTGCGCTTGCGCGGCTTGCGGGGGCCCCGCCGTCCGCGGGTCCCGCTGCGGCTACGTGCCATGGGTGCCTCCTGTGATGACTTCAGGAGCCCGGGGGGCGAGCGTGATGCCGAGATCGGCTACGTCGCCGTGCCCCAGTCCTGTTCTCAGTGCTGTCGGTAATGATGTGCGCAAGGCGCGCTGCAAGGCGGATCGCTTGAGCGCGGCGCGCCAACAATCGCCATCGGCGCAAAGATACGCGCCCCGGCCTTCCAGCGTGCCACTGCCATCGAGTTCGACACGGCCGTCGGGCCGCCGCACGACGCGGACGAGAGCAGCCTTGTCACGGCGCGTCCGGCAGGCGACACAGGTTCGCATGGGAACAGGTCGCCCCTCCGCCGCCATCGCCGGCGCTACTGTGGCACCTCCGTGGGCTCTGCGGCTTCGGCGACCGGCTCCTCCACCGCTGGCGTCCCGGTCTCGGGTTCAGCGGTCTCGGGCTCAGGGGGCTCAGCCACCAGCTCCGGCGGCGCCACAGCCGCTTCATCATGGGGCGACGTACCGGTCTCCGAACGGATATCGATCCGCCAGCCGGTCAGCTTGGCGGCCAGCCGCGCGTTCTGCCCTTCGCGCCCGATGGCCAGCGACAGCATGCGCTCGGGTACGGTGACCGAGGCGATGCGCTCGTCCTCGTCGATCTGCACGCCCACCACCTGCGCTGGGCTCAAGGCATTGGCCACGAAGACTTCGGGGTCGTCCGACCAGGGGATGACGTCGATCTTCTCACCGCCCAGCTCTGCCACCACGGCCTGCACGCGACCACCGCGCTGACCGACGGTGGCACCCACCGGGTCGAGACCCTCCTGACGACTGGCCACGGCCATCTTGCTGCGACTGCCGGCCTCACGGGCGATGGCACGGATCTCGACCGTGCCGGCCTGGATCTCCGGCACCTCCAGCTCGAAGAGCCGGCGCAGGAAGGCCTTGTGGGTGCGACTGACGTAGATCAACGGGCCGCGCGTGGTGCGCCGGACCTCCAGCACGTAGGCCTTGACATGCTGGCCGATGCGGTAGTGCTCGGTCGCCGACTGGTCGGTGGTGCGCAGGATGGCCTCCGCCTTGCCCAGATCGAGGATGACACCCGAGGGCTCCACTCGACCGACCGACCCGGTGATGATCTCACCCTCACGATGGGCGAACTCATCGAAGAGCGTCTCACGCTCAGCTTCACGCAGGCGCTGCCGCACGACTTGCCCCGCGACCTGGGCGCCGACGCGTCCGAAATGGGTGGGCTCCAGCTGCTCATACTCGACGAGGTCCCCGAGCTTGGCGCCCGGGTCATGTTCGTGCGCCTTGGCGATGGACCACTCGACAGCCTCGTCCTCGACCTCCGACACGACGACGCGTGCGCGATAGATGCGCATCTCGCCGGTCTCGGTATCGAGGCTGACGTAGACGTCCTCATAGCCCGGCGCCACGCGTCGGTAGGCGCTTTGGATGGCATCCTCGACGGTGCGCACGAGCTGCTCGCGTGGCACACCCTTCTCAGCATTGAGCTGCAGGAGCGCGCCGATGAAGTCCCGGCTCATTCGTCGCCCTCCTCTCGGGTTTTCGTCTACCGCGGCCACAACAAAACGTGGGGGTCACCCACGTTCTGAGCGGCCAGATGATCAGAACGAAGAGTATACCACCCCGCCACCCACCCTCATCCCGGAGGCGACTCGAACGTGTAGCCATGCCGTTGGAGCTGCCTGGCATAGGCCTGGGCCACGACCACACGAGCACGCTCGGTATAGATCGCGCGATAGTCGCGGTCGCGACGCGAGGATGTTGGATTGCGATGTGGCAATGGGTGGGGCTCGTGGACGCCGACTCTGCGCAAGGCCGCGTCGAGGCCGTCCTGCATGGCCTCGAAACGGATGATGTGGTCGACACCCTTGGCCCAGTCGAGGGGCGTGAAGGGCTTGCGACCGGCGAGTCGGTAGAGGCGGCCTGGCGCGTAGCGCCGCGTGACGAACCGCTCGAAGTCGGCCGCTGAGAAGTCATCACTGACGCCCGGCACCCGGCGCAGGAGTCGCTGCCAGGCGGAGACGGCGCCCGCTTCACGACTGCGCGCGTATTCGGTGAGGACCAGGTCGAATGGGTTCCTGACCCCCACCACCACCAGCAGGTCGACTCGTTCGGCCGGCGTGATGAGGCCAGCCTCCGTGAGCTGCGCCAGGGTCTGGTGCTTCTGGCGCAACACGATACGGCCGCGTCGATCGTGGACCCGCTCCTCCAGCAGCTTGACGCCACCCAACTCCTCACGAAGTAGCGTGCCCAAGGAGGTCGAACCCGTATGCGGTGCTTGAAGCAAGAGCAGGCCGATGTCGCGACAGAGGATGGCCATACGCAGTCCTCGGTGTCGAGTGGAGAGGCGGGCTAGTAGGAACGCGCGAAGAGGACGCGGCGCTCGCTGCCTGCGCCGTCGATGACGCAGGCACCCGCTTCGTCGGGCGAATCGAAAGGGATGACACGGATGGTGGCCCCATTGGCCCCTGACACGGCCTTCTCGCAGGCTGCAGAGCCACACCACGGCGCCATGATGAAGCCGCCTTGGGCATCGAGGATCTCGGTCATCTCGGACAGGCTGTCGGCCGCGTGGGTGTTCTCGACCTGGAAGGCCTTGGCCCGTGCAAAGATCTCCGCCTGGTACGCTGCCAGACGCAACGGCAGTTCCTCCGCCAAGCTCGCCACGGGCACCGACTCCTTGACCCGATCGAGACGACGCACCAGCATGGCCGACTCGGCCACCACGTCGCGCGGGCCGATCTCCAGTCGGAATGGCACCCCCCGCAGCTCCCAATGGTTGTACTTGTACCCCGGCGTCTCTTCGCGCCAGTCAACTTTGAGGCGCAGCGGACCAGACGCGGTCTGCACGTCCGCCAGCATCGCCTCCAGCCGCTCGATGGCGGCTGCCACCGCGACACGGTCTTCCTCGCTGCGGAAGATGGGCACCACCACGACCTGTGTGGGTGCCACGTTGGGTGGCAGCACCAGCCCGGAGTCGTCACCGTGGGCCATGATGGTGGCGCCGACCATGCGCGTCGAGAAGCCCCACGACGTACCGAAGGGGTGGACACGATCGTTGTTGCGATCGAGGAACGTGATGTCGGCAGACTTGGCGAAGTTCTGGCCCAGCATGTGACTGGTCCCCGCCTGTAGCGCCTTCTTGTCTCGCATCATCGCCTCGATGGCGTGCGTGTAGTTGGCGCCGGGGAATGTCTCGGCCGGGCTCTTGCGACCCTGGATGACGGGGATGGCCAGCCATTCTTCCGAGACCGCCACGTAGGCGGCGAGGCCGGTGGCGACCTCCACGGCCGCCTCCTCCTCAGTGGCGTGGAAGGTATGGGCCTCCTGCCACAGGAACTCGGCGGTGCGCAGGAAGAGGCGCGTGCGCATCTCCCAGCGGACGACGTTGTTCCACGAGTTCATCAGCAGCGGCAGATCGCGATACGACTGGATCCAGTCCTTGACGGCTTCGGCGATGATGGCCTCGCTGGTGGGGCGGATGGCCAGCGGCTCGTCAAGGTCGTTGCCACCTGCGCGGGTGACCCAGGCGACCTGCGGATCGAAGCCCTCGACATGGTCAGCCTCCCGGTCCAGCAGCGACTTGGGCACGAAGAGCGGGAAGTAGACGTTCTCATGGCCGGTAGCCTTGATGTGCCGATCCAACTCGTCACGCATCGATTCCCATATGGCGAAGCCGTAAGGCCGGATGATCATGCAGCCGCGCACCGGTGAGTAGCTGGCCAGCTGACCTTTCAGGACGACGTCGTTGTACCAGCCGGGGAAATCCTCCGACTGACGGGTCAGATCGCTGACGAAACCGGACTTGGACACAGGTCCTCCTGGTGGATCGATGGGTGCGGGCCTACGAAATCGTAACGCAGCTGGCCGCGCCCCGAGGCCGTCCCGGTTACGGGAGCGGAACGGTCACGCTTCCGTAGCGACGCTCGACGTAGCCCTCAAGGATGGCGATGAACTCCTCGACCAGGCCCTCACCGCGCAACGTATCGTGGAGAGCGCCGTCGATGAAGACGGGTGCCACCGGCGCCTCGAAGGTGCCCGGCAGGCTGATGCCGATGTCGGCGTGTTTCGATTCCCCGGGCCCGTTGACGACGCAGCCCATGACCGCCACGGATAGCTCCGCGACGCCGGGATACCGCTCTGACCAGGCAGGCAGGCGCTCCGCGATGTGCGCTTCGATACGCTGGGCCATCTCCTGGAAGAACGAGCTGGTGGTGCGCCCACAGCCGGGGCAGGCGCTGACCTGGGGACGGAACGAACGCAGGCCCAGCGACTGCAGCACCTGCATCGCCACCAGCACCTCCTCAGTGCGATCGCCGTCCGGCGCCGGGGTCAGCGAGACGCGGATGGTGTCACCGATACCCTCGTCAAGCAGGATAGCGAGGCCGGACGCAGAGGCGACGATGCCCTTCATGCCCATGCCCGCCTCGGTCAAGCCCAGGTGCAGTGGATAGTCGCAGCGGCGCGCCAGCTCGCGATAGACCGCCACCAGGTCGCGCACGCCACTGACCTTGGCGCTGATGATGATGCGGTCGTGCGCCAGGCCGGTCGCCTCGGCCAGCTCGGCCGAACGCAAGGCCGACTGCAGCATCGCCTCGATCATCACCTCGCGCGCGTCAACAGGCGCGGCTGCGCGGGCGTTGGCTTCCATCAGCTCGGTCAGCAGGTCCGCGTCGAGCGAGCCCCAGTTGACTCCGATGCGGACAGGCCGGTCGTGGTCGACTGCAACGCGAACGATGGTGGCGAAGTTCTCATCGCGGCGCTTGGAGCCGACATTGCCAGGATTGATGCGGTATTTGGCCAGCGCGCCAGCGGCGTCGGGATGATCGACCAGCAGTTGGTGGCCGTTGTAGTGGAAGTCACCGATCAGGGGCACGGCGATGCCGAGATCATCGAGCTTGCGACGGATGAGCGGCACGGCCCGCGCCGCAGCATCGTTGTTGACCGTGATGCGGACAAGCTCCGAACCCGCGTGCGCCAGTGCTGCCACTTGCAGCGCCGTGGCATCAGCATCGGCGGTGTCCGTGTTGGTCATCGACTGCACCACGACCGGATCGTCGGAGCCGATGCGGATGCCTCCGATATCGACCTGGGTCGTGCTGCGCCGCTGGGGTCGCTCCACGAGCGTCACGAGAGCAAGCGTTGGATGTCGCCGAAGGTGACCACCACGAGGAACAACATCAACGCCACCCAGCCGGTGAAGTAGACCAGACGCTCGGTAGCAGGACTGACGCGGTTGCCACTCGCGGCCTGTACGACGGCCATGACCATGCGACTGCCATCGAGTGGCGGGATGGGCAGCAGGTTGATGACGCCGAGGTTGGCTGAGATGAGCCCCACGAACCAGAGCAGGAACACGGGCGGCAGACCTGTGCGCACCATGCCGATCTGGTCGACCATGCCCACCGGGCCGGCCACTCCTTCCAGGCCCTCGGTGGAGCCGCTGAACAGGCTCGCGAAGATGTCGCCTACCGCGCGCAGGATCAGCGTCGACGTCTCCACCGTCATTCCCAGGCCGATGACCATCGAGTCGACGAGGCCATTCTGCTGCTCAGCAAAGGTGTAACGCCCAGGCCGAAAGCCCAGCGCACCCTGGCCGGCCGCGATCTCGTCGGCCGTACGTAAGGTCGCGTTGACGTCCGTGGTCGTGCCATCGGCATGCTCGACGCTAAGTGTGACGGTCTCACCGGGACGTTCGGCGAGGTACTTGATGGGTGCGATCCGGCCGTCGCCGGCATCGGCGTTGGCCATGTCGTCGAAGACCGGGAACGTGTTGCCGTCGATGGCGATGATGGTGTCGCCGGTCTCGTCGAAGACACCGTACGGGATGACTTCGCCGGTCGGCACCCCATTCTCGTCGACCACCGTCTGCAGGCGCCGCTCGATGGCGTTGCCGCCGACCAGCCCGGCAGCCGCGGCCGGCGAGTCAGGTGTGACCTCGGCCAGCTGCACCTTCCAGGTGGGTTGTGCGGCGAACGCGATGAGGGTGAAGATGATCCAGGCCAGCACAAAGTTGACGATCACGCCGGCCGCGAGGATGAGCAGGCGCGTTCGCAGCGGCTGGTTGACGAACGCACGCGGGTCGAGCGATTCGCGCTCTGGCAGCGACTCGACGCCGGCCGGTCCGTCGAGCGCCTCATCGCGCTCGGGCGCCGTGCCGTCCGCTGGGCTGGGCTCCTCCCCTTCCATGCGCACGAAGCCGCCGATGGGCAGCCAGTTGAGCGTGTAGGTGGTATCCCCTCGTCGGAAGAGCACGCGGGCCCGCGGCGGGAAGCCGATGCCGAATTCGTGGACCGTGACGCCAGCTAGACGGGCTGTCACGAAGTGACCCAACTCATGGATCAGGACGACGCCGGTCAGGACCGCGAGCAGGATGACGATGTTGATGATGGCGTCCATCAGACTGACCACCCTTCCTGGGGCGACTGCGCCCAGGCCCGGACCTCAGCGTCGATGGCCTCAAGCTCTTCGAGGCTGGGTGTATGGGTCAACGTGAATCGATCGACGGCAGCCTCCACCAGCCTGGCCATGCCGGGGTAGGTGAGCTTGCCGCCGAGGAACCGTTCAACGGCGACGTCATCAGCTGCGATGAGCGCGGCGGTGGCGCCGGGACCGGCGATGCCGGCATGCCGAGCGATGGACAGCGCCGGGAACCGGCTCTCGTCAGGGGCTTCGAAGGTCATCTGGGGGTGCTCCCTGAGGTCGAGCCGTGGCGCCGGTCCGGCCGAGCGGCGCGGATAGGTGACGGCGTACTGGATGGGGATGCGCATGTCTGGAAGTCCCAGCTGGGCCTTGGTGGAGCCGTCGATGAACTCGACGAACGAGTGCACCAGACTTTGGGGGTGGATGATCACGTCGATGTCCTCGTAGGGCACATCGTATAGCCAGTGCGCCTCGATGACCTCCAGGCCCTTGTTCATGAGGGTCGCCGAATCGATGGTGATCTTGGCGCCCATGACCCAGTTGGGGTGCTTGAGCGCATCCTCGGCTCGAGCGCCAGCCATACGCTCCACGGGCCAGGCCCGGAAGGGCCCGCCCGAAGCGGTCAGGATGAGGCGGGCGACTGCGCCGAGCTCCTCACCGACCAGGCACTGCCAGATGGCCGAGTGCTCCGAGTCGATCGGGCGGAGCCAGGCCAACGGCGTGGCCATCGGATCGGCCGGGTCCATGGCTGCCACGGCTGCAGCGCGGGCACATGCCAGCGGCATGACGAGATGGCCGGCCGAGACCAGCGTCTCCTTGTTGGCGGTGGCCACGATCTTGCCCGCCTCGAGCGCGGCCAGCACCGGGCGCAGGCTGACCACGCCACCGGTCGCGATGATGACCAGGTCGACATCATCACGCGTCGCCATCTGGGTCAGCGCGTCAACGCTGTCGAGGTGGTCGGTCCCAGCCGGCAGCCGCAGTCGGGCCGCGGCTTCCTGGTCAGCGACTGACACGACGCGAGGCCTCAGCAGCTCGCTCTGCTCCGACAATATCGCGGCATCACGGCCCGCAGCAAGCGCGACGACATCGAAGTCAGCCGCACGACTCGAGGTGAGCACAGCCACGGTTTGACGACCGATCGATCCGGTCGAGCCCAGCAGGGCAACCCCTATGCGCTCGCCTCGGCCCCCGCTCGGAGCAGCCATCAGGAACCGATGATCAGCAGGTAGGCGTAGACCACCGGTGCCGCGAACAGGAAAGAGTCGGTGCGATCGAGGATGCCGCCGTGACCAGGGATGAGGTTGCCGGAGTCCTTGGCACCGGCGGTACGCTTGAGCATCGATTCAGCCACATCCCCTGACTGGCCTGCGATAGCGACCAGCAAGCCCATCAGCAAGCCACCCGGCAGCCACTGTCCGGCGGCCCAAGCCAGAGCGCCACCGACGATGACAGCAGCGCCGGTGCCACCGATGACACCACTCCACGTCTTGTTGGGCGAGATGTGGTTCAGGAACCGGCCCCGCTTGAAGGTTCGACCCGCCAGGTAGGCGAAGGTATCGAACGACCAGACCGTGACCACCAGGACCAGGAGCCAGGTCTGGCCGGCGCTGAAGACACCGCTCAGCACGGCACCTTCAGGGATGGCTGGCGCAGCCACGAGGATGGCGGCCATGAACGCCAGCAACGAGGCATAGAGCACCCCGAAGCTGCCCCCCATCCACACCAGGAAGCCGTCTCGCACCTCGGGCCGACGGAAGGCATCGATGGCGAGGATGATCAGCACCGCGGCCATGTACACCGCGATCCAGCCCACCTCGACGATGTCGAGGCCCATAGCCAGGGTCAGCAGCGGCGGGAACACGATGCCCGGCAGCAGCCGCACCGGGAAGCCGGCCGGTGGCAGGAGCCTGAAGACCTCGGTCGCGGCCAGGCATGACAAGGCCGCGATGCCAATTGTCAACCACGGCTGACCCGCGAGGAAGAAGCCGATGACGACGACGGCGATGACGACCGCCGAGATGGCGCGTTCACGCATGGGAGACGAGCCTAACGCCCGAACCGCCGTGCGCGGCTGGCGAACTCGGCGATAGCTAGGTCCAGCTCAGCCGGCCCGAAGTCAGGCCAGAAGCAGTCACAGAAGTAGAGCTCGGCGTAGGCGGCCTGCCAGAGCAGGAAGTTGCTGATGCGCTTGTCCCCGCCAGTCCGGATAAGCAGGTCAGGGTCGGGCAGGTCGGCGGTGTAGAGATACGAGCCAAGTGCCTCCTCGTCGAGCTCGGCGAGGTTGTTGCCGTCGTCGACAAAGGCGCGCACGGCATCTACGATCTCACTGCGAGAGGAGTAGTTGAAGGCCACGTTGAGGACCATGCGCGAGCCTCCCGCAGTGGCCAGGATGGCCTGCTCGATGGAGGCCCGGGTCTCCGCTGGAAGCTCGTCGAGCCGACCGGCCAGGCGCACTCGCACGCCCTCCCTGGTCAACCGAGGGGTCTCATCACGGATGGTCGCGTCGAGCATACCGATGAGGGCCTCGACCTCCAGGCTGGATCGTTGCCAGTTCTCGCGACTGAAGGCGTAGATGGTAAGGACCTCGATGCCACGTGCGGTGGCGTGTTCGACGATGGGCCGGATGGCCTCCACGCCGGCCGCGTGGCCCTGCACCTCGGGAACACCCTCGCGGCGCGCCCAGCGGCGGTTGCCATCCATGATGATGGCGATGTGCCGCGGCAGGCGGACCCCCGGGGCGCCGGCGTCATGGGCCACGTCCGTGCGCGTCGTCACCGACGTCACTGTCATCTAGACCTCGAGGACCTCCGCCTCCTTGGCGGCGCCTACGCGATCGACCTCAGCGGTCCACTTGTGGGTCAGCGAGTCGACGGCCTCCTGTTGACGATGCGCCTCGTCGGCACCGATGTCACCGGCCTTCTCCCCCTTGCGGATGGCGTCCACGGCATCGCGGCGATGATTGCGGATCTCCACCTTGGCCTCTTCCATGCGCTTGTGCACGACCTTGACCAGTTCCTTGCGGCGCTCCTCGGTGAGCGGCGGGATGTTGAGTCGTACGACCGTGCCATCGCTGTTGGGCGTGATGCCGACGTCGCTCTTCTGGATGGCCTTCTCGATGGCGCCAAGGACGCCGCGGTCCCAGGGCTGGATCACCACGGTGGTCGCTTCGGGAACGCTGATGCTGGCCAGCTGGTTCAACGGCGTCAGCGTGCCGTAGTAGTCGACCTGGATGCGCTCGACGAGGGAGGTCGAGGCGCGACCGGTGCGGATATGGTTGAAATCACGATCCATCGCTCCGACAGCGGCGGCCATGTGCTCTTCGACGGTCTGGTCCTGAGCGTCACTCATGCGTTCGTCCCTCCATGGATAAGCGTCCCGACCGGCTCGCCGAGCGCGGCCCGACTGATATTGCCTTCCCGGTTGATATCGAAGACGAGGATGGGCATCTCATTGTCCATGCACAAGCTGACCGCCGTCGAGTCCAGGGCGCCGAGTCGATTGGCCAGCACATCGGTGTACGTCAGCGCTTCGTAGCGCACGGCGGACGGATCCTTGAGCGGGTCGGCACTGTACACGCCATCGACCTTGGTGGCCTTGAGCAGGATGGCCGCGCCGATCTCGACGGCGCGCAGTGCGGCGGCGGTGTCAGTGGTGAAGTAGGGGTTGCCCGTGCCAGCGGCCAGGATGACCACACGGCCCTTCTGGAGATGGCGCTCAGCCCGGCGGCGGATGTAGGGCTCGGCGACCTCGTTCATGCCGATCGCCGTCATGACCCGCGTCTCGACTCCTGCGGTCTCCATGGCGTCCTGCAGCGCGAGGCCGTTCATCACCGTGGCCAGCATGCCCATATAGTCGCCGGTAGCCCGGTCCATGCCCCTCGCCGATGCGGCCAGCCCGCGAAAGATGTTACCGCCACCGACGACGATGGCGACCTCCACACCCGCGTCGCGCGCGATGCGGACCTGCTCTGCGACGAAGACGCACTTCTCGGGGTCGACACCGTACTGGCGTGAGCCGAGCAGGGCCTCACCCGAGAGCTTGAGCAGGATGCGGCCGTAGCGGGCGCCAGTTACGGGCGCCTCGGCCTCTGCGGCTCGCTCCGAGCCATCGGTCACAGCGCTTCCCCGAGCTCGTAGCGGACGAAGCGGCGGACGCGGATATTCTCACCGATGCGAGCGATGGCGTCGGTGACCAGCTCGCCTACGGTCTGCTCGGTGTCGCGGAACGTCTGCTCGTAGAGCACCACATCCTTGTACCACTTGTTGAGCTGGCCCTCCACGATCTTGCCGCGGATCTCCTCAGGCTTCTGCAGGGTGGCCTCGTCCGCCAACAGCTCCGCCTTCTTGGCGTCGAGGTCCGCAGGCGGGATCGACTCGATGGTCACGTACTTCGGCGCGAGGCCCACGACCTGCATGGCGATGTCCTTGACCAGCTGCTGGAAATCCTCATTGCGGGCGACGAAGTCGGTTTCGCTGTTGACCTCGATGAGGACGCCCAGTCGGCCCCCGGCGTGGATGTAGGAAGCGATCTGGCCTTCGCGCGCATCGCGTCCGGCCCTGCCGGCAGCCTTGGCCTGGCCCTTCTGCCTGAGGAGCTCGATGGCGGCCTCGACGTCTCCATCGGTCTCGGTCAGGGCTTTCTTGCAGTCCATGAAGCCCGCACCGGTGCGGTCGCGGAGGTCCTTGACCTGTGCGGACGTGATCTCTGTTGCCATGCTCGTGGCTATCCCTTTCGTCTTGTGGTGCTAGGAGGTCGCCTCGTCGGCAGTGTCGGCCTTGGGCTGCTCATCGGCCTTGGGCTCGTCCGTCTCAGGCTTGTCGGCCTTGGGCTTGGTGGCCTTCTTCACGGGAGCCTTCCTGGGCTTGGCTGCCTTGGGCTCTTCTGCCTTGGGCACGTCGGCCTTGGGCTCGTCGGTGGCCGCGACGTCCACCGGGCTGGGGGTCGCCGCGGGCTCAGACGTGGCCAGTTCCGCAGCCGCCACGTCAGACGTGGGCGCAGCCACCGCATCGGCACCCTCGGCACCAGGCACGGGCGCGGTCGAGGCCACTGGCGTCGCCTCTTCACCCGGCAGGACGGCCTCATCCTCATCGGGCTCCGGAGCGAAGCTATAGGTACCGCCGGCCGCGACCGCGGCGACCATCTCGTCGCTGGCCGTCTCGGCATCGTTGACGTCGGCGCCCATGATGGGCTCCTCTGCCGCACGCGCGGCGCGCGCCCCCATGCCTTCGATGGCTGCATCTGCGACGAGCTTGCAGAGCAAGCGGATGGCGCGGATGGCATCGTCGTTGGCCGGGATGATGTAGTCGATCTGGTCGGGATCGACATTGGTGTCGCCCGTCGCGATGACGGGGATCTCAAGGCGGCGGGCCTCGGTGACGGCGATCTTCTCACGCTGTGGATCGACCACGAAGATGGCGCCCGGCAGGCGACGCATCTTGCGCACGCCACCCAGCTTGAGATCCAGCCGAGCCATCTCGTCGGTCAGGCGAGAGGCTTCCTTCTTCGAGAGGCGGTCCAGGTCGCCGCTGGCTTGACGCGCTTCCAGCTGGTCGAGCAAACCGACACGCTTGCGGATGGTCACGAAGTTGGTGAGCATGCCACCCAGCCAGCGATGGTTGACGTAGGGCATCTCGGAACGCGAGGCCTCGTCGCGAACCGGTTCCTGAGCCTGCTTCTTGGTCCCCACGAAGAGGATGTAGTCGCCATTCGCCACCGTTTCGGTCACGAAGTCAAGGGCGTTCTCAAGGAGCTTGGCCGTCTGGGCCAGATCGATGATGTGGATGCCGTTGCGCTCCGCGAAGATGAACGGCTTCATCTTGGGATTCCAGCGGCGAGTCTGGTGCCCGAAGTGGACACCGGCTTCAAGCAGCTGACGCATCGAGATGGACGGCATGGGGCGTGGACCTCCTGTGCGGTTGTTCCTCCGCGAGCCTCGTGATCCGCAGACCGGCGACCGACTGGGCCGCGCGGCACCCCTGCGGGGAGCAGCACGCGTGTGTGATACGCAGCGGGCGCTGCGTTGGTGCGCCGTGTGAGGCGGACCCGCGGGAGTCTAGCACGGAGGGCGTACGCGCCGCCCGCGACACCGCCGTACGACTCGGTGTCGCGGCGGCGGACGCTACGGTGGTGCGAGACTACGGAGGTGGCCTTCCACCTTCCAGTCGGGACCTGAGCGGCGCATCACCACCAGATCCACGCGCCACATCGGCGCCGGAGACAGTGCCGGTACAACGGCGGGATGCACGCGTCGACGCAAACCCATCGCCGCGCGATAGAGGCGCGCCACCTTGCGTCCATCCACCGACTCCAGGGCCGACCCGAACCCCCTCCCCGACCGAGAACGCACCTCCACGATGACGATGGTGGCGCGAGCGCCTGGCTCCAGCGCGACGATATCGATCTCATCGGGACCGATGCGCACATTGCGCTCCAAGATCAGCCAGCCGTTCGCCTGAAGGTAGGCGGCCGCAGCTTCCTCGGCGGCAGCGCCGACGGCACCACGGGGGCCGGCTGGCGGTCGGGCGTCGATGCTCACCCGCTCATCCTGGAGCGAGGCGCTTCACGGCATCTTATGTGGCTCTGATCCGCTACGTGCCGTTGACTTCATCTCCATGGCAGTCGTCCGGGCAGGCGCCATCAGGGCAGGCGCCAACAGGATGCTCCCACCCCAGCGCCAGCTGGTCGCCTTCGAGGATGGCGCGGATGCGCTGGTAGCCCCGGCGGTGGTGTGGGCTCAAGCCCAGAACGCGCAGCCCTCTGACGTGGTCTCGCGTGGCGTAGCCGGCGTTGTGCTCCCAGCCATAGCCTGGGTAGCGAACGGCCAGCTGCGCCATCAGGCGGTCACGCGTGACCTTGGCGATGATCGACGCGCAGGCGATGGCATAGGAGGTGGCATCGCCCTTGACGATCGCCGTGTAGGGCCCGATGTACGCTTCCATGTCACGGATCTTCTGGCCGTCCACGAGAACGTGGTCGAAGGGCGGGAGCTGCCGAAGCGCCCGACGCATGGCCAGGTGTGCGGCATTTCGCACGTTGAGTCGCTCGATCTCACCGACCGACGCGGCGCCGACACCCCAGCCCAGGCTACGCGCCTTGATCTCGTCCACGACACGTTCGCGCTGCCGAGCGCTGAGCATCTTGGAGTCGCGGACGTCGGCGATCTTGCGAGTGTGCGGCTTGACCAGCACGGCGGCGGCCACGACCGGGGCACACAGCGCGCCGGTGCCGACCTCGTCGACACCGACGACCAGACGCGACCCAGCGGTCCAGAGCGCGAACTCGGCCTTCAAGTGGGGCTGGCGGTGGGTCACGACAAGGATGCTATCGCGTGTCGGGCATACCGTGGCCAACAGGGGTGTCGGAAGACGAGACGGTCGAGGCCGACCGTGGCGCGAGTCTAGGCGCGGCGCTCGCGCAGCGTGGCAGCCTTCCCGACTCTCTTGCGCAGGAAGTACAGCTGCTTGCGGCGAACCACGCCGTGGCGCACGACCTGGATCTTGTCGATACGCGGCGAGTTGACCTTGAAGGTTCGCTCCACGCCGACGCCGCTGCGTAGAGCGCGAACGGTGATGGAACGCGTGATGCCGCCGCCGCGCATGCGCATGACCGTGCCCTCGAAGACCTGGATGCGTTCACGGGTACCCTCGACGACCTTGACCGAGACCCGCACGGTGTCACCGGGCGCGATCTCTGGCAAGTCAGTTCGGATCTGGTCGGCGACGATCTCGTCGAGAACGGTCACTGGGTCACTTCCTGGTGTTGGCGCCTCATGCCGCTATCAGCGGCGGGCATGCGTGGGCAGGCACTTGTTGTCTGGGTCGAGGGCGGAGTATAGCAGGCCGGCCGGGCCTGGCCGTCAGCCCTGGTCGTCAGCCCTCCCCATCGATCAGGTCCGCACGTGTTCGGTCAGCCAGCAGGTCGGGTCGATCGCGCCGGGTCCGCGCGAGCGCCTGTTCGTGGCGCCAGGCAGCGACTGCGCCATGATTGCCGCTCACGAGGATCTCCGGCACGGACTGGCCGCGGAACTCTGGCGGTCGAGTCCATTGCGGGTACTCCAGCAGGCCATTCGAGAAGGATTCCTCCAGCGTTGAAGCATCATCGATGGCGCCGGGCAGGAGGCGCAGCACCGCGTCGATGACCGCAAGCGCCGCGACCTCTCCCCCCGAGAGGACGAAGTCCCCAACCGAGAGCTCCAGATCGACCAGCGCGCGGGCGCGATCGTCGATGCCTTCATATCGGGGGCAGACGAAGACGAGGTGGGGACGCTCGGAGAGGTCCTGGGCTCGAGCTTGGCGGAAGGGCTCACCGCCGGGATCGAGCAGAATCCGAAAGGCACCGGAATCGGCCGGCGCGATCGCATCCAGGGCGCCGGCCACTGGCTCCGGCCGCAGGACCATGCCGGCACCGCCACCGTAGGGAGTGTCATCGACCGAGCGATGCTTGCCTAGTCCCCAGTCGCGAAGATCGTGTGCGTGCAGTTCCGCGAGACCCCGCGCCAGCGCTCGGCCGGTGATCGATTCGGCCAGTGGTCCCGGAAAGACCGAGGGGAACAGGGTGATGACGTCGATGCGCATCAGCGCTCGACGGTGCCCTGAGGCGCACTGAGGTCGGCCGATGGATCAGTCGCTGACCGTGGCGCTTCCGGCGGTGACCCCTTGAGCGCGGGGTCTTCGGGCGCGGACGATGGCAGCACTTCCGCTGTGGCCGAAGCGGCCGCATCGATCGCCGGTCCAGGTTTGGGCCGTCTGGGGCGCTTGCGCGCGGCCTTACGGTCCTCACGACTGATGCTGTGGCGACGACGCCGGCGCGGAGGCTCATCGGGCAGATCGAGCGCAACGGCGTCCACGACCAGTCGGCCCGCGGGTGGATCGAGCTCGACGATCACGCCCTGGACCGCAGGCAGTAGCACCTCGCCACGCTTGCCGCCCTGCACCACGTAGACCTCACCGCTGCCGGCACGGAAGACATCGACGACGCGCCCCAGAGACTCGCCTTCGACGGTGGTCGCCTCCAAGCCATGGACCTGGTGCCAGTAGTAGCTGCCGGCGGGCAGCGGATCCATCACCAAGGCCTCAAGGTAGTGGTCGCGCAATGCGTCGACGGACTCGCGTGTCTGGAATTCCGCGAACTGCATCAGCAGGCCCGCCTTGGCGGGGCCGGTCCAGGCGACCGTCAGCGGGCGATCGTCCCCATCGACGAACAGCACCGAGCCAACAGCGAAGCGCTCGGGGTCGTCACTCAGGACTTCGACACGGACCGCGCCCCGCAGCCCGTGGAGTCCGCGCACGAGCCCGACGGTGACGCGCTCATCGACGGGCATCGTCACGCGGGGCTAGACGATCTCCAGAGAGATGGACTCGCCGTCACGCGTGGCGACGACCTTCAGCAACGTTCGCAGAGCCTTGGCCACGGAGCCGTTGCGGCCGATGACCTTGCCCATGTCATCCTCGGCCACGGTCAGCTCGATGACCTGCACACCGTCTTCCTCGTGGACTTCGACCCTGACCGCGTCAGGATCATCGACCAGGGACTTGGCCACGAATGTGACCAGTTCGACTGCAGCCATGCTACTTGGCGTCTGGGAGGATGCCGACCCGGCGGAAGAGGCGCTCCACGGTGGCGGAGGGCTTGGCGCCCTGCTTCATCCACTTGACGGCCTTCTCAGCGTCGACATTGATCTCGACTGGTTCACTGCGCGGGTTGTAGTGACCCAGCGTTTCGATGGAACGACCATCGCGGGCGTTGCGGCTGTCAGCGACGACGAAGCGGTAGCTGGGCTGCTTGGTCGCGCCGACTCGGGTGAGACGGATTCGGACTGCCAAGGGTTTCGGAGACCTCCTGTGGGGCGAGGGCGTTGCCGCGCGAGATGGGTCGCGCAGACATGAACACGCCGGGCATCGTCAGACGACGCCCGGCGAATGGTACCTCTTCGGCAGGTTACTGGTTGGCGATGACCGTCATCCGGGCACGCATGACCTCGTCATCGGCCGTACCGACCGCGATCATGCGGTCAAGACCGGTGGCGTAGGGTGCGATGTCCGCCCACTCGGGGATCATCATCGAGAGCATGGGATCCAGCGCCCCCAGCAGCGAGCTGATGTTGACGTACATCACGCCGCTGTTGGTGGTGTCGCCCGCGAGCGCATCGACATAGCCGGCACTGGTGCCGAGCGAGTCGCCCCCATCAGCGGCAAGCGCTGACTGCACGAAGTCGCCCAGGCCCAGGAGCAGGTTGCCATCGGCGACCGCGATACTGATGCTGTCACCGAGTGCGATGGGCAAGCCCGATCCGGCCAGCATCTGGTCGAGTGGCAGCATGATGTTGGTGACCTCGACGTCACCGACCATCTCGGTCTCGACGCTGATGCCCGTCTCGGCGGGGTCGCCGCCGAAGAGCCGGAGCAAGCTGATGATGCTGTCGACACGCTCCTGGGCCACGGTCTCATCGGAAACCTCGCCGGCCATGCCCAGCCAGAGGCCATCAGAGCTGAGGCCGGCGCCGACACTGGCATCGACGACGAAGTCCAGGAACTGTGGCAGCGGCACGCCTAGCATGGAGGTGACGGGGCTGTCCTCACCGAACAGCATGTCCAGGTCGGACATGCCCCCGAGGGACTCGCCAGGCATGGCTTCTGCCTGGGTCGCCAGCAGCTCGACAAGGCCATTCAGCGTCGTCTCGACGGTGGTGCCCATCTCGCGAGCTTCGACATACAACTGGGTATCGGACGGGAAGAGGTTGGCCAGGTCCGACTCGCCCAGCGGCAGGTCCATCGTGCCCTCCGCGGGCGTGACGATGGCTTCGAGGTTGAGGCGGTCTGCCTCGGCGGCGAGGTACATCACCATATCCACCGGGAGCAGGGCCGCGAGGTCGCCCACGGGCAGATCCATGCCGGTCTGGCCGTCTGCCATCATGCCGGCCATGTCGATGAGCGAACCGAACGACTGCAGGTCCATGTAGGCAGCACCAAGATGGGCTGCCGGCACACGGGCGAATGCCGTCGAGAAATCGGGGTCGGCGGCCAGGCTGGGCGCGTTGCCATCAAGGACATCGATGCCGGCCTTGACCATCTCGGGGTCGTTGCTGACCAACATCCAATCGCCGTGGACAGCGCCGCTGGTGGAACCGTCACTCAGGACCGCGGTGTCGTTGACCATCTCCTCGGTGGCGGCCGAACCAGCCATAGCCGTCAGCATGGAAGTGGCCAGGTCGGCGTCCGCCACGGCCATCCCGATCAGCATGGGCGGATCCCCGGCACCGCTCATGACCGCCCCAAGATCGCCGATGGCCAGGCCGATCTCGCCGGTCAGCACATCGCCGACCAGGTCGGTATCGGGCGGCAGAGCGCCAATCTCAAGGCCGCCAACGGTCAGGCTGGCGAGGGCCTCGTCCAGCTTCATGTCGAAGCTGCCGGCATCGGCAAAGAGTGGGAAGGCGGTCAGCATCTGGGCCAGCATCTCATCCTGGCCAGCAGGCATGTCGAGTCGGGCCTCAAGATAGATGGGCATGTCGGCGGGCACGAACACCGGACCCTGTGACTCGCCTTGGCCACTCTGGGCGAAGACGACGAGTCCCGAGCCGGAGAGGACGAGCGCGAGGGTGGCGACGAGGGCCACGGCCCAGCGCCAGAGGCCTCCGCGACCACGGGTCGGATCGGCTGAAACGACAGACATTGATACCTCCGAGACGTTGAGTTGGGGGTGAACGATGGATCTCGACGGCGTCATTGTCTCACCGCTGCGGCCGGGTTCACACTAGGACAGCGGTCCCATCGGCATGCCGGGGATCTTGCCCCCTCTGCCTCGCATCATCTTCATCACGCGTTGCATCTCGCCGAACTGCTTGACCAGTCGATTGACTTCCGGAAGGCTGGTCCCGGAGCCACGCGCGATGCGTCTACGTCGAGACGCGTTGAGGATGCCCGGATCGGCACGCTCTGCGCGCGTCATCGAACTGATGATGGCCTCCACGTGTGCCAGCTCACCGCGGTCGATGGCCTGCTGTGCCTGCTTGGCGGCGCCACCGAGACCCGGGATCATGTCGATGATCGAGCCCAGCGGGCCCATCTTCTTGATCTGCTGCATCTGCTCCAGGAAGTCGTCGAGGGTGAAGGCGTTCTTCTTGAGCTTCTCGGCCAGCTTCTCGGCTTCCTTGGCGTCGTAGGTCTCTTGGGCGCGCTCCACGAGGCTGACCACGTCGCCCATACCCAGGATGCGGCCGGCGAGTCGATCAGGGTGGAAGACCTCCAGGGCGTCGGTCTTCTCCCCGGTGCCCATGAACTTGACGGCCAGACCGCTGACGGCGGAGATGGAAAGGGCCGCGCCACCCCGGGCATCACCGTCGATCTTCGTCAGCACCAAGCCACTGACCGGGGTGTTGGCGTGGAACGCCTCGGCAACAGAAACCGCCTCCTGTCCGACCATGGCATCGACCACCAGCAACGTCTCGGTGGGGTTGACCGCAGCGTGCACCTCGCGGATCTCACCCATGAGCCCCTCGTCGACCTGGAGGCGGCCGGCGGTGTCAAGGATGACCACGTCGCGGCCGGTAGCCCGGGCATGAGCGACGGCCCCGCTGGCGATGTCGACCACGCGCGTGCCGGCCGGTGCGCTGTAGACGGGGATCTCCAGGCTCTTGCCCAATGTGATGAGCTGCTCCACGGCGGCCGGCCGATATGGGTCGGCCGCGACCAGCAGCGGCTGGCGGCCCTGGCGCACGATCCAACGAGCCAGTTTGGCCGACGAGGTGGTCTTGCCCGAGCCTTGCAGGCCGACCATGGCGATGACCGCAGGCGAGCCGTCGAAGCGGAAGGTGCGGTCTCCGGCGCCGAGGATGGCAGTGAGCTCCTCGTGCACGATCTTGACCACGATCTGGCCGGCATTGACGCTCTCGACGACGTGCGCGCCGATGGCACGCTCCTTGACCCGCTTGACGAAGTCCTTGACGACCTTGTAGTTGACGTCGGCCTCCAGCAGGGCCAGGCGGATCGCGCGCATGGCGACATCGACGTCCTCTTCGGAGACACGGCCATGGCCACTCAGCCCGGAGAGCGCGAGACGGAGGCGATCAGAAAGCGCGTCGAACATGCCGGTCAGTCTAGCCGCGCTGGCGGTTTGGCCTCACCGCCGCTCAGGAGCCGGCCGACCCATCGACGGCGAACAGCGCAGCCACGAACGCATTGGGGTCGAAGTCCCGCAGGTCGGTCAGCTTCTCGCCCAGGCCGACGAAGAGCACCGGTACGTCCGTGCTGCGCTCGATGGCGAAGGCCACGCCGCCCTTGGACGTGGAGTCCAGCTTGGTCAGCGCGATGGCCGTCAGGCCGGACGAGTCGTTGAAAGCCTTGGCCTGCAGCAGCCCGTTCTGGCCGGTTGTGGCGTCAAGCACGAATAACACCTCTGGTCGCGCTTCCGGGATACGCTTGCCGATGGTGCGCCGGATCTTGGCCAGCTCCTCCATGAGGTTGGCCTTGGTGTGCAACCGTCCAGCGGTGTCGATGATGACGACATCCATGCCGCGCGCCACCGCCGCGTCCATGGCATCGAAGACGACGGCGGAGGGATCGGCACCGGCGGCGTGGGCGATGACGGGCACATCGATACGCTCGGCCCAGCTGCTGATCTGCTCGACGGCGGCGGCGCGGAACGTGTCAGCCGCAGCCAACAGGACCTTGGCGCCCAGTGACTTGAAACGGTAGGCCAGCTTGGCGATGGTGGTGGTCTTGCCGGTGCCATTCACGCCGACCACCAGGATGACCGCGGGGATGCCGGGCCCCGGGATACGCGGCCAGGGCACCGGCTTGCGCTCCGCGAACAGCTGCAGCAGCTCCAGCTGTAGCGCCTTCTGGGCACCCACATCGGTGCGAGCGCGGGCGCGATCACAGACCTCGATGGCGAGCTCGGCACCGAGATCAGCTGAGATAAGCGCCTCTTCGACCTCCTCCCAGGTGTCGTCGTCGGCGTGACCCGAGCCCAGCAGGCTCTTGACGCGCTCGGCGAACCCTTGCCGCGTGGGCTTGAGTGCGTTCTGCAGCAGGATGCGGTCGGCGGTCGGGGCTCCGCGCTCTGGCGCCGTCATGCGTGTGCTCCCACAGCGGAGCGTGGGTCGCCTTCGGGCAGATCGGCCAGCTTGAGCGAGATGACGCGGCTGACCGCATCATCGCCGACGGTCACGCCATACAGCGCGTCGGCGGCCTCGATGGTGCCGCGGTTGTGGGTGATGACCACGAACTGGATCTCC
This sequence comes from uncultured Chloroflexia bacterium, assembly GCA_963814315.1. Lineage (GTDB taxonomy): Bacteria > Chloroflexota > Limnocylindria > Limnocylindrales > CSP1-4 > JAFMJV01. Next base: position 461,572 of record CAWFCG010000003.1, on the reverse strand, counting down.
TGTGCGAGCGAGCGGAGCGCGGACGAGAAACGTCCGATGTTGGCCTCGTCGAGTGCCGCATCCACCTCGTCGAGCACGCAGAACGGTACCGGTCGCACCTCCAGCATGGCCATCAGCAGGGCCACCGCGGTGAGGGCTCGCTCGCCACCTGAGAGCATGGCTAGTGGCTGACGCTTCTTGCCCGGAGGGCGCGCCGTGATCTCGACGCCGGTCGAAGACAGGTCGGATGGGTCGGTCAGCGAGAGCTGCGCTTCACCACCACCGAAGAGCTGGTGGAAGCGACGTCCAAAGGCACCTTCGAGCGCTTCGAAGGTCTGGCCGAACTGCTCGGTCATCAGGCTGCCGAGGCGGGCGATCAGCTCGCGGGTGTCGCGGATGGCCTTCTCGAGGTCCTCGCGTTGCGCCTCCAGCGACTCCAGGCGCCCTCTGACCTCGGCCAGCTCCTCGACGGCGAAGGGGTTGCTGGCGCCAACGTCGTTGAAGCGTCGTCGGAGGGCGGCGATGCGGACCCGCGACGGTGGCTCGGGTGACTCCGTTTCGTCGGCAGCCCCCTCCCGCCAGGTGTCGAGGGCAGCGTCAAGCGCCGCTTCGAGCAGCTCGGGCAGCTCGTCACCGTCGGCGATCCGCGGCGGCGTGGGCTGGTCGCTCTGGGTCAGCAGCATCTGCAGACCATCGTCCCCGATCGAGGCCAGTTCCACCAGCAGGCCCTCACGAGCGGCATCCGCCTGCAGGCGGGCCTCCATCTCAGCGACCTCGCTTTGGCGACTTCGCCCCTCGGCTGTCCGCAGGCGCTCGCGTGCCGTGCTGGCGGCCGCCTCGACCGCCAGCAAGTCGTTGCGCTCGTCGCGAGCCCGCGCCACAGAGGTCTCGAAGGCCTCGCGTTCACGGTCCTGGACCGACTGTGCCGCGACCTGCTCCGTGGCCAGGCGTTCGCGTTCGGCGACCAGGTCCGCGTCCCGGCCGCTGAGCGCGACCTCTTCACCATCGAGTTCCTCGAGACGAGCCTCGGCGAGCCCCAGGCCGACCTCGGCGCGGCGGCGCTCCTCCAGGGCGAGATCGCGCACGGCGCGCGCCTCGGCAGCGACGTCCGCCGCTGCATCGCGCTCACGACGCAGCGCAGCGGTGCGGGCTTCCAACGCTTCCAGTGCGGTCCGTGCCCCCGGGCTGGCATCCTCCCCGGCCTGGCTCGCATCGAGATCACTGAGCTCGGCGGAGCGCTGGCGGGCCTCCACAGCCGCAGCCGACGCCTCATCACGGGCGCGTTCCAGCAGGGCTTCCTGCCAGGCCAGTTCGCGGGCCGCGTTCTCGGCGGCCGAGGCCGCGGTGCGGTCGGCCTCATCGGCCACGCGACGGGTACGCCGCGCCGCGTCCAACCGTTCGCGAGCCGACCGTGTCGCCGTGCCTGCGGCGGCACGGGCATCCTCGGCGGCGGCGGCACGGGTCGTCGCCCCCGCAAGGTCGACAAGCGCATGCTCAAGACGCCGATCCACCTCGTCGCGAGTGGCACGGCGTTCCAGGAGGGAGACGCCGGGCGCAGGACGAAGCACGCCCAGGTCATCGATGACCAGGCCATCCCGGGTCACGATGCGCCAACCGGGTGGCAGGAGCTCCCGGAGCGCGAGGGCGTCGTCAAGTCCCGGGACCCACACGCAACGTGACAGCAAGCGCGCCGCGTGCGCATCGGGATCGAGCCGCAGCGCCCTCGACAGTGGCCCGCCTCCAGCCGCGCTGACCCGCTCCTCGAGCTTGGTCCCGGCGCGGTCACCACCTCGGCTGCGACCATCTCCACCGTCGCTCAGGACCAGCACTGACGCGGCGTCGGCGAGCGCGCGCGCATCGTCGGGGTCGAGCACGAGGCCAGCCAGGATCTCACCCAAGGCGGCTTCGACGGCGAGGCGGAGCTCAGGTTCGACCTCCAGGCCATCGGTGAAGCGACGACCGCCTCGAGCGCGTACGCTGCGGAGCAGGGCGTCGTCGGGGCCGGTCTCCAGCTGCTGGTCGAGCGCCTCACGACGCGCGCTCAGCCCCCCCTGCTCGGCGCGCAGCCGGCTGAGTGACTCGTTGGCCGCGGACGCCTCGGCGTCTGTCTCGCTCGCCGCAGTGCGCGCCGCAGCGGCCTCCTGTTCAGCAGCTTCTTCCGCCGCATGAGCCTGAGTCCGAGCGCCGGCAGCCACCTCGGCACGCTCAGCGGTCCTGGCGGCCTTCTGGGTAGCTACCGAGACCTGCTCCCGTTGCGCCTGGTGCTGACGTTCGGTCTCGGCAGAACGTCGTATGGCGCGCTCGGTGTCACTCGCAAGCCGCCCGCGCGTGGCGCGCGCGGACGCAGTCCGCTCAGCATCAGCGCGTCCGGCCTGGCGCAGCTCCTCGGTGTCGCGGTTCGCCTCCGCCAGCCGCTGCTCAGCCTGCTCGAGTGCGTCCTCCACGGCCCGGTCGGGCTCCGGGAGTACCGAGGCCATGCGTCGCCGTGCCTCTTCGGCTCGCAGCATCGCGGCCGCACGCTCGGCGACCAGCCGATCGTGCTCACGAGCCAGCGCCGCGACCTCACTGGCCACGCGCGTCTGGGCCAGCTCGATGCGCTGCACGGTCGTGCCAGCTTCATCGAGGCGTTCACGCAGTCGCTGCTCCGCGTCGGCGCGCTCCGACAGCGCGCGGGTCAGGGCGGCGGCCCGTTCCTCCGCATCACGCAGCGCACCGAGCGCGGCATCAGCATCACGTCGCGAGGCGGTCAGCGCTGCCGCATGACGACTCGATTCGACCTCGACTGCGGACAGGCGGGCGCGCGCGCCGGCCACCAATGCCTCCGCCAGCTCCGCCCCGGCCGCCATGCGGGCCTCCTGCTGCTCGGCTTGAGCCGCCAAACGGCGGGCCTGGGGGCGCAGCTCGGCGAGCACGTCGCGGACGCGCTCGAGGTTGCCCTCAGCCTCAGCCAGCTCGGCCTCGGCGCGCTTGCGGCGTCGCTGATGCTTGCGGATACCGGCCGCCTCCTCGAACAAGGGCCGACGCTCCTCGGGACGTAGCGCCAGCGCCTGGTCGACCATGCCCTGGCCGATGAAGAGGAAGGCGTTGTCGGCGATGTTGGCGTCATCGAGCAACTCGACGAGGTCGCGCAGGCGGATGCGCTGGCGGTTGATGAGGTACTCGTTCTCGCCGGAGCGAAAGAGCCGACGAGACAGCTCCACCTCGCCGTAATCGACTGAGAGGAGGCGATCTTCGTTATCGATGACGAGGCTGACATCGGCCATGCCCACGGCACGCCGATTGGCACTGCCGGCGAAGATGAGGTCCTCGGCGCGGCGGCTGCGCAGCGCGCGACCCTGCTCGCCGAGTGCCCAGCGCAATGCGTCGGCAAGATTGGACTTGCCACTGCCGTTGGGCCCTACGACGGCGGAGATGCCCGGTCCGAACTCGACCACGGTGCGCTCGGCGAAGGACTTGAAGCCGACCATCCTCAGCTCGCGCAGGCGCGCCAGGCTCATGGCGCCGAGCCAGCCGCGGTGACTGTCAGAGCATCGAGCTGTTCGAGTGCCACTTCAGCCGCTCTTGTCTCAGCCTCGCGACGGCTGCGACCCTCCCCGCTGCCGCGGACCTCGCCATCGATGGCGACCTCCACCACGAAGTGGCGATCGTGATCGGGGCCGTCACTGCTGACGATGCGATAGGCCGGCGCTCGGCCGCTGGCAGCGAAGGCGCGTTCTTGCAGACGGCTCTTGGGCGCTTTCAGGGCATCGATGGGCAGCGCCGCGTCCAGCTCCGGGGCCGCGGCATCGAGGATGAAACGACGTGCCGCTTCCAATCCCTGGTCGAGGTAGATGGCGGCCACGATCGACTCGAAGAGACCCGCCAAGACTGACGGACGACCGCGCTCACCGGAGTTCTCGGCGCCCTGGCCCAGCACGAGCGCGTCGCCGATGCCGAGGCGGCGCGAGATACGCGCCAGACCACGCGTCGAAACGATGGCGGCGCGGCGGGTGGTGAGCACGCCCTCCGGCTCATCACGGTGGCGCTTGAACAACGCCTCTGACATGACCACGGACAGGACCGCGTCCCCGAGGAACTCGAGCCGCTCATTGGACTCGCTGGTGCCCTCGGGGTGCTCGTTCACATAGCTGCTATGGACGAGCGCCTCGGTCAGGAGTGAAGGGTCGTCGAACCTCAGCCCGAGACGGTCGACCAGTGCGGCGCGGCTCGTGGGCATGGACCCCGATCGAGGATTACTGGTTGAGGTGCTCGTCGACGTAATCGACAGCGTCCTGGACGGTGCGGATCCCCTCCGCGTCCTCATCTGAGATCTCGGTACCGAACTCCTCCTCGAGGCTCATGACGAGCTCGACGAGGTCAAGCGAGTCGGCGTTCAGGTCGTCTACGAACGAGGACTCAGGCTTGACTTCGGCCTCGTCCACACCGAGCTGCTCGACGACGATCTTCTTGAGTCGCTCGTAGGTCGAAGCGGTCACTCTGTTGGTCCCTCCGTATGGGCTGCTATCACTGGTTCGGTCGCACTCTCCGGAGACCCCTGGGGCGCTGGCCCCTCTGTGGTCCCCTCGTCCTCGGTCGTCCCTTGCGCGACACGGCCGAGCACGCCATTCATGAGCCGCCGGGTGGGCTCTCCGCTGTAGGTCCGAGCAAGCTCGACCCACTCCGATATCGTCACCCGGGCTGGCGTCGTCGGGCAGTGTAGCAGTTCACCCATGCCGCAACGCAGCAAGGCGCGATCGATCCGCGCCAGCTGGACGACCGGGTAGGTGGGCGCGACTGCCTCGATGCGTGCGTCGATGCTGTCGCGGTGCGCGACCACCGCGGCCACGATGCGCCGTGCGTGCGCGGCGGCACGATCACCCACATCCCCCTCGGCCAGCCGTCGGGTCAGGGCGGTGGTGGCGGTGCGCTGTCCGAATTCGGCCTCGAAGACCGCGGCCAGGGCGACCTGGCGGCCTTCCCGCTCCGGCTCATGCGTTCCGCCCACACGGCGTGCTGGAGCCGCCGTGAGGGGGTCAGGCACGATCGGCCACGTCGGCCCGGTCAGTTGCCGGCGGGTCGGCCACCCGCGATCCATCCGGATGCAGCGCCGCAGCCTTCTTCCGGGCGGTCGATTTGTCGACGCCCTCCGACGCCAGCGTGGCCATGATGCGTTGCGGGATATCGGCCCGTGCCGCCGCCGCGGTCACCTCGACGGCATAGCCGATCATGCGTCGCTTGGCGCTACCGTGGGTGATGAGCACGGTGCCGTTCACGCCCAGCAACGGCGACCCACCCAGCTTCTCGTAGTCGAACCGTTCACGGATGCGTCGCACGCCAGGCCGCATGAAGAGATACCCCACGGGACCCCACGGGGGTCGCTTGAACTCGGCCCTGAGCATGTCGAAGATGACGGTCGAGAGCCCCTCGAAGAACTTCATCACCACGTTGCCGACCGAAGCGTCACAGACGACCACGTCGGCCGCATGGTGAGGCACGTCACGGCCCTCGACGTTGCCGATGAAGTTGAGATGGCCGTCCCGCAGCAGCGCCGTGGCATCCTGCACGCGCGTCTCGCCCTTGCCCTCCTCGCCACCGATCGAGAGCAGCGCCACGGTCGGGTCCTTGACGCCCAGCACGCGTTGGCTGAAGAGCGATCCCATGTGCGCATACTGGGCCAGGTTGACCCCGGTCGAGTCGGTGGTGGCGCCGATGTCAAGCAGCATCAGGGGACCGGTCTGGGTGATCATCTGCACCGCCAGCGCCGGCCGGTCGACGCCGGGCAATCGCTTCAGGTTGAAGATGGCGCTCGCGACGCCGGCGCCGGTGTGACCGGCGGTGACGACGGCATCGGCCCCACCATCTCGCACCAGGCGCATGGCCACGTTGATGCTGGCATCGCGTTTGCGACGGACCGCCACCGCTGGAGCTTCGTCCATGTCCACCAGCTGCGAGGCGTGCACGATGCTCACATGCGAAGGCAGTGGCTCATCGATGAAGGGCTGGATGCGGGCCTCGTCGCCGACGAGGATGACCTCCACATCATCGTGCAGTCGGGCCCAGTCCACCGCGCCACGCACGACCTCCTCAGGCGCGTGATCGCCACCCATGGCATCGACCGCCACGCGCGGACGCGCAAGCCGGCCGTCCTGCCGACTCCGGTTGAGGGCGGCTACGTCCATCTCAGGCGGCCCGGTCGGCGTGCTGGAGAACCAGCGTCAGGCGCCCTGCTCGGACGACTTCTTGGCGCGGATCTTGACCGCCTCGCGACCGCCGTACCAGCCACAGTTGGGGCAGGCGTGATGCGGGCGCTTGGGCTGGTGGCAGTGTGAGCACGCCTCCAGGCTCGGGACCGAGAGCGCGTGATGTGAACGCCGCTCGCGCTTGCGAGTGGTCGAGACACGTCGCTTGGGGACTCCCATGGATTACCTCTGCTTCGTTGGCTACTGCAGTTGGTCGCGTATCCCGGCCAGGCTGGCCAGGCGCGGATCAACGTCATTATCGGGGTGCTGGTGCCCAGGGGCATCGGTCAGGTCCGTGCCGCAGTCCTCACACAAGCCCGGGCAATCCGGTCGGCAGAGCGGTGCGATGGGCTCGGCGAGGGAGATGGCGTCGCGGATGACCGGCTCCAGGTCCAGCTCGTGATGGCCGGACAAGCGCAGCACGTCGGGGCCGTCAGCCAGATCGACCGGCAAGCCGCTCTCGAGATCGAGCGACGGCAGCGCCTCATCCTCAAGTTCGATGGAGACGCGAGAGCGCGCCGGACGCAGGCACCGCGAGCAACCTTCTGTCAGGGCCGTCTCCAGGCGTCCCTGCACCAGGAGGCTGCGACCCGAGTGGGTGAGCCGCACCCAACCCACGATTGGCTCGGCCAACTCCAGCCCGTCGGCAAGGGGCAGTGCCGTCAGCGCGATGTCGTGGCTCTCGCTCGTGCCGGGCGCCGAGCGCAGCAGATCGGCGACGTTATAGCTGAGCATGCGTCCGTTCGTCTACCGTGGGCTCCTCGTCCGGCCGCGGCGGGTCACTGCCATCGGCCGGATAGCGCTCATCGAGGGCAGACAGGCCGCGACGGATGGATTGCAGTGCCTTGACGACCTCGCCCTCAAGCTTCACCAGCACGTTGGCCGCGTAGGCGTCGGCACCCTGTTGCACCTCCAGCGCCTCACCCTTGGCCTCTTCGATGATCTCCTCCGAGCGCACCTCCGCGGCCCGGGTCAGCTCACGCTCCTCGATGAGGAAGGCGGCCTGCTCCTGGGCTCGCGCGATGATGCGTTCAGCCTCGTCCTGAGCGCGCTCGACGAGCCGCGACGACTCCTCATTGATGCGCTTGGCCTGACGGACCTCTTCGGGCACCGCGACACGCAGCTGCTCGATGAGATCGGTGGCGGCCACCTTGTCGACCATCACAGCGTTGGTGCCGGGCAGACGGCGACCCTGCTCGACGAGAGCATCGAGTCGCTCGATGAGGAACATGAGGTCTATGACACGGACTCCTGTTGGACAGGCAAGAACGACTGGGCATTGTAGCCCACCTCCCCTGCCCGCCTACTCTAGCGGACCCGCCGAGGAGCTCGCAGGAGCGCGTACCGGCCGCTCGCGCAGTCGCCGAGCCACGCTGTCGGGGACCATGGCGCTGACGTCGCCATCGAAAGCCGCGATCTCACGCACCAGGCTGGAGCTCAGGTAGGCATGCTCGATGCCGGTCATGAAGAAGACCGTGTCGATGTCCGGGGCCAGCTTGCGATTGAGGTGCGCGATGGCCTGCTCGTTCTCGAAATCCGAAAGGGCTCGCAGTCCGCGCACGATCGACGTCGCGCCACGTGCGTGGGCGAGATCGACGGTCAGCCCTTCGTAGGTGATGACTTCGATCTCGACCGCCGCGGGACCCAGCTCCTCGCTGATGGCGTCGCGGATCATCTCGACCCGCACGGTGGCCTCGAAGCTGGGCGTCTTGCGGGTGTTGACCAGCACCGCCACGACCAGGCGGTCGAAGACCGTGCTGGCGCGGTCGATGATGTCGAGGTGGCCGAAGGTGATGGGATCGAAGGACCCGGGGTACACGGCCAGGCGCATCAGGCTCTCCTTAGGCGTACTTCAGACTCCTGACGATACACGCTCAGGGCGGTCTCACCGAAGCGTCGCTCGCGCACGCGGACCAACACGCCGCAGTGTTCGGGTGGCGCGTCCTTCCAGAAGTGTTTGGCCACCACGACCGCAGCGTCGTCGAGCCAACCGCCGTCGGGTTCGCCAAGACGTGTGAGGGCCGTCAACAGGTCATCCGACTGCGGATAGGGCGGGTCGAGCAGCACACAGCCGAAGGGAGCCTCGGGGACCGAGGACACGGCAGACAGGAAGGCCAGCACGTCACGGCGAACGACGCGAGCATCGGCGGCGAGGTCGGTGCGCTCGAGGTTGCGGCGGATCACGGCGGCAGCTCGGCCGTCTCTCTCCACAAGCACCGCGGCTGATGTGCCACGGCTCAGCGCCTCGATGCCAGCAGCGCCGGAACCGGCGAAGAGATCGAGCATGGGCTGATCCCAGACGTCCGGGCGCTCGGCTTCGATCATCGAGAAGAGCGCCTGCTTGACCTTGTCGCTCAGGGGGCGCGTGCCCGGGCCGGGAGCATCGAGTCGTAGCCCACCAGCGCTGCCGGTCACCACCCGGCCCGCGTCAGGCACCGACTCCCTCCTCGTCACTGCCCTCGCCCGCGGCGATGGCGGCCAGCCAGCCATGTCGGAGCACCTCGCCGAAATCGGCGTGCTCCGGCAGCAGGTGCCCTTGCGCATCGAGCATGGACTCGGCCTTCTGCCGGCAGCGCACCGCGAGCTGCTGGTCGGCCTCGTCGGCGAGTCTGGCCAGGCGCATGCGGGGCAGGCCGCTCTGGGTCAGTCCCAGCACGTCGCCCTCTCCGCGCAGTCGCCAGTCCTGCTCCGCCAGCACGAAGCCGTCATCTGAGTCATGGATGGCCTTCAGGCGTGCCCGTGCCACGGTGTCCTCGCTGAGATCGGCGACCAATACGCAGTACGACTGGGCGCTGCCGCGACCCACTCGGCCGCGCAGCTGATGCAGCTGTGAGAGGCCGAACCGATCGGCGTCGAGCACGATCATCATGCTGGCCTCAGGCACGTCGACGCCCACCTCGACCACGGTGGTACCCACCAGCACGTCCAGCTGGCCATCGCGGAAGCGCGTCATCTGGGCGTCACGCTCGTCGGCGCGCAAACGTCCGTGGACGAGCCCGATACGAAGCCCCGACAGCTGCGCCCGCAACCGCTCGGCGACCTCCTCGGCACCGCGGGCCTCGGCATGGCCATCGGCAGCTGGCAGCGAGGGTGATATGTCGGCGCTATCGGCCCCGACCTCGCCGTCGTCGGCCCCCATGGGGTCGATGTGCGGCACCACCACGAACGTACGGTGCCCTGCGGCCGCCTCCTTCTCCACCTGCCGCCATGTGCCCCCCAGGTCGCCGGGTGCCTTGACGCCGGTGATGATCCTGGACCGGCCGGCCGGGGCGGAGCGCAGGTCGGAGACATCCAGGTCGGCATACAACACCTGCCCCAGGGTTCGCGGGATGGGTGTGGCCGTCATCAGCAGCACGTGGGGCGCCTGGCCCTTGGCCGCCAGGGCTTCGCGCTGCGCCACACCGAAACGGTGCTGCTCATCGACCACCACCAGGTCCAGCCGGGCGTAGGAGACCGACTCCTGCAGCAATGCGTGCGTGCCCACGACGATCTGCGCCTGCCCCACGGCGATGGCCTCAAGGGCAGCCTTGCGGCCCGCGCCGCTGAGCGAACCGGTCAGCAGCGTCACCGGCAGTGCCGCATCACCCAGCAGGTCGGCGATCGTCTCTGCCAACTGCCGTGCCAGCAGGTCGGTGGGTGCCAACAACGCACCCTGGCCGCCGGCTCGGGCCGCCAGCGCCAGCGCGTAAGCCGCGACGGCCGTCTTGCCTGAACCCACGTCACCCTGGATGAGCCGCAACATGGGCACGCTCTCGCGGATGTCGCGGAGGATGGCGGACATGGCCTCGACCTGATCAGCCGTCAGCGCCACCTCGCGCCCGACCCGGCGCACCAGCCCGGCGCGGATGGCGGCGCGGATGGCCTCATCTTCTCCGGCCGGGACATCGATGACCGAGCGGCGCTCGTGGCGGCGTTGTCGCCGCCGCTGCACCATACCCACCTGCAGCGCCAGCAGCTCATCGTGAGCGAGACGCCGCACAGCCGCGTCTCGCTGTTCGAAATCATCGGGGAAATGCGCCGCCGTGATGGCATCCCGGACCGATGGCTGCGAGTCGCGGAGCTCCGGCGCGAGGTACTCGACCAGGGCGTCCCCATAGCTGTCGAGTCCGCCTCGGATGGCCGCCCGCAGCGTCTTGGCCGTGACCCCAGCGGTCAGCCGGTAGATGGGCACGATACGCCCGGCATGCAGCAGGTCGCCACCATCGTCACGCTGGAAGTCGGGGTTGTCGATCTGCGGATGGCCGCGGAAATGCTTGAGCTTGCCGCTGACCACGACCGCGTCGCCCTCGGCCAGCTGGCGATCGATGTAGCGTCGACCGAACCAGACGACCTCCACGCTTTGATACCCCTGTCTCAGGAGCGCCGTGGTACGTGGGACGTTGCGCCGAAACGTGCGCTCGACGCGGATGGACTCGATGGTGGCCCGGATGGTGACCGGCGTCTTCGGCTCAAGGTCGCCGAGCTGCTCGATGCGCGTGAACTCCCGCAGATCCTCGTAGCGCCGCGGAAAGGTGGTCAGCAGCGCTCCGACATCGGTGATGCCCATGCGCCGGCCGTGACGTCGCAACACCGAGGCACCGGGCAGGCCCGAAGCGCCGATGGCAGTGGCCAGCCCCCTCGCGACCGGTGTGGTGCTCCGCGCCGGGCGCGCCATCGGCACCTGCTACTCGACCGCGACCAGCAGGTGGTCGTGCGGCTGTCCGCCATCGATGACCTCCACCGCGACCGACCAGCCGGCCCGCTCGATGCGCTGGCACAGCAACTGGCTCCGGCCGGGGCCTTCGCCGTTGCCGCAGTAGATGGTCACCAGCTCCATGTCACCGCAATGCGCCAACGCCCGAAGCGCCACGCCCTCGATATCGCTGCCGACGGCGAGGAGTTGGCGTGCCGCATCGAGCGCGATGACATCGCCCTTCTTGACCTGCTCACCGTCGATCACCGAATCCCGGGCAGCGGTGATGACGGTGAAGGAGCGTAGGCCGGACGCCTCCTCGGTCATGCGCTCCGTATTGGCCGCCAGTGAGTCCGCTGGGTCGAAGACGAGCGCAGCGGCGATACCTTCGGCCACGTTGCGTGTTGGGATCACGTACACCTCGACCGACGGCGCCAGTGACGCGGCCTGACCGGCCGCCAGCACGGCATCACGATCATTGGGCAGCACGATGACCTCGCTCGTGCCGGCAGCGAGGATGCCTTCGACGATCTCGCCCACGGACGGGCGCGTGCCGTGACCGGGCGTGACGATGTGGGCACCCAGTGAAGCCAGTACGCGCGCCAGCCCTGGCGCCCCCGTCACTGCGACCATGGCGATGACCGGTGCCGACAGCGGCGACGCGGCTGTGGCCGCCGGGACCCCATCAGCGGTGAGCAGGTCAGGCTCGGCCGTGAGAAGGTCGGGCTCCGCCGTGAGCAGATGCAGCGCGGAGCTGATCGACGCGGCAGCGCGGTCGGGTGTCACACCGTCCACATCGCGGTGGGCGATCTGGTCGTCCAGGTCGGTCACCTCCACCTGGCTGAGGCGGCCCCAACGCAGTCCCGCCGCGATGGCGAGGTCGGGTCGCTGGCCGTGGACGTGGACGCGCGCAAGCTCCTCGCTACCAGCCACCACCACCGAGTCACCGACATCCAGGATGGCGGCACGGAGCGCCGCGATGTCGATACCACCGCCCGGCGCGGTCAGCATGTACTGCGTCTCGTAGCCGTGCGCGGCGATCACCCCGTGTGCGGCGGTTGCGGTTCCCGTGCTGACCGGGGAAACCGAAGGTGGATCGTCGGAGATGACGCGGGAGTGCGAGGTGGCGCGCGCTTCGCGAACGGCAGCTCGGGCCGCCGCCCGATGAGCGTGGCCCTCCACCTGCAGCATGCCCTCCAACACACGATAGAGCCCCTGTCCGCCCGAATCGACGACACCGGCATCGGAGAGGACCGGCAGGAGCATGGGCGTCCGGGCCACAGAGATAGCCGCCGCCTCGATGACATCGGCCAGCACAGCCTCCACGTGCGGCTGCCGGCCAGCCGCGGTCTCGGCAGCATCGGCGGCATCGCGGATGACCGTCAGGATGGTGCCCTCGACCGGCGTCAGCACTGATTCGTAGGCGACCTCCGAACCCTTGCGCAGGCCCTGGGCCAAGTCGAGTCCACTGGCTCGACGGCGTCCATCCGCGCCGTGCGTCATACCGCGGATGATCTGCGAAAGGATCACGCCACTGTTGCCGCGAGCACCGCTCAGCGCGCCACGGCTCAGCGCTTCCGCGACCGAGTCAAGGTCGCGCCCGTCCTCCGGCAGCGACTCGGCGGCGGCCAGTGCCGAGCGCATCGTAGCCAGCATGTTCGAGCCGGTGTCGCCATCAGGCACGGGGAAGACGTTGAGCGAGTCGACCTCGTCGACGTGACGCTCAAGGTTTCGAGTCGCGGCGGCGACCGCGCGGATGAGCGTGGGGCCATCGACGTGGAGGCGAGGCATCAGGTCGTGCCAGCCTCTGCGCGAGCAGGCGTGGCCGGTATGTGGCGATGATCGGTCACGAACGAGTCCCTCTCTTCTGGCGGCCCGATGGTATAGTACGCGGCCGTACGGTCGTGTTCGCGACCCACCCCTATCCACCAACTCCTGAGGATGATCATGGCTCGCTCCTGCGCGAAGTGCGGCAAGACCTCCATGGGCGGATACAACCCCCAGTCGTCGGGGATGAACCGCGTACGTGCGCGTCGTCGCTACAACGTCAATCTGCAGCAGCTGAAGATCTACGAGGGCGGCCAAGTGACGCGGACGATGATCTGCACCCGCTGCCGCCGCACCCTGATGAAGTCCGCCTCTCGGGGCGCGACGGCTCAGGCTTCGTAGCCCAGCTCACGTAATCGCGGCCCACAGAGCCGCTCCACCTCGTGCCGCTCAGCGGCACTGAGGTCCTCGCGCCAGCGCCCCACCGAGGCGCTGCTCACGGCACCCCCGTAGTCGGGGCGCTCGCTGTGTTCGGGCGCAGCCTCACGCTGCCCCACCCCCGCCACCCAAGTGGCGTCGGCAGTCGCCCCGATACCATCGCAGATAGCGCGCAGGACAGCCGGCGGATCGGCCACCAGGTCCTCGTAGCGCACCTCCACGTAGCGCGCGTCGTCACGCCAAGCGAGTCCTGCCGCGGTATCCGCCAGCCAGCGCTTGGCATACCACTCGACCGAGCGCGCCACCAACACCTTCTGCCAGGCGCCATCGACCCAGCGCCAGTCGGGATGCTGGCGCATCGAGCAGACCACGTCACGCCCGTCCCGGATGATGTGGATCACCGAGGCCTCCGGGAACCGTGCCAGGATCCAGTCGAGGCTGCGGATGTTCTGGGGCGTCTTCTCAGCCCAACGTGCCTTGGCCGCGTCAGCTCGCGCCCGGCCCGCGAAGGCGTCGATGAACGCGGCCTGGGACGACGCACGGGCGCGTATCGCCTGCAGGTCTGACAGCGGGATGGCGTAGGACTCGGCCAGCCAGGCGAGGTTGAATGCGGCCGGCACGAAGATCTTGGTCTCGGCACCACAGCAGATGTCGGGATGACGGTCGAAAAGCTTGCGCAACACGGTGGTGCCACTGCGAGGCGCCCCGCCCATGACGATGTGAGGCTCGGCCGAACGATAGGCTGCGCTCCGCCAGCGATGCAGTCGCAACCGCTCGACGCGGTTTCGCACCCGGTCGGACAGCCGACCGCGAGCCGCCATCAGGCGTCGCTGTCGAGCCAGATGGTCATGGGTCCGTCGTTGACGAGCCCGACTTCCATCTCGGCGCCGAACTCACCGCGGCCCACCTCGATCTCGCGCGCCTCCACCTCGGTCGCGAAGGCCTCGACCAGCGTAGCCGCAAGGTCGGGCTCCGCCGCGCCGATGAACGAAGGACGGCGGCCGCGCCGAGTGTCGCCATAGAGCGTGAACTGACTGACCACCAGCATGGCTCCGCCGACATCGATCAGCGATCGGTTGGTCCGACCCTCTTCGTCCCGAAAGATCCGCAGGTCTACCGACTTCGCGGCCAGAGCTGCGGCAACGGCAGCGGTGTCATGCGGTCCCACACCGACGAGCGCCATGATCCCGGGACCGATGGAGCCGACGACCTCGCCCGCGACGCGGACCTCGGCGCACGTGACGCGCTGCAACAGGACGCGCATCGGTCAGCGACTGCCGGCGGCGAAGGCCCCGCGACCGCGAGCGGCCAGCTCCTTGACGAGATCCACTTCATCGGAGGCATCCTGGCCGCGCTGGAAGAGCGCCGAGCCGACGATGCAGACATCGATGCCGTGACTGCCCACGACCTCGGCCGTCTTGCTGTTGACGCCGCCGTCCACGTGTACCAGCCCGCCGCGGCCGGCCGTGGCCAGCATGGCGCGGGCTTCGGCGATCTTGGGCGCCACCTCGGGGATGAAACCCTGCCCGCCCCAGCCGGGATACACGCTCATGACCATGATGATGTCCAGCTGTTCCAGCCAGGGTGCGACGGCCGCGACCGGGGTGTCGGGGCTGACCGCCAAGCCGGCCCCTTGTCCGGCGGCGTGGATGGCGGCGATGGCATCGGACTTGCGCTCCGCGGTCTCCTCGGTCTCGACGTGGAAGGTGATGGTCTGCGCATCGGCTTCGATGAAACGGTCCACATATCGGGCTGGCTCGGAGATCGATCAGGTGCACGTCGAGCGGCATCTCCGTGAGCCGCCGGAAGGCCGCCACCAGGTCGGGTCCGAAGGTGATGTTGTCGACGAAGTGGCCATCCATCACGTCGAGGTGCAGGCGGTCGACGCCAGCTCGCTCCATCTTGTGGACGACTCGGTCGAGGCGGCTGAAGTCGGCATTGAGGATGCTGGCAGAGACCAGCACACCGTGTTCGCCCGTCACAGGCTGCTGCCCGGCTGCGTCATGGGACCAGCCAGGTCGAGGAGCGCGGCGGCACTGCGGCGTTCGATCGCTTCACGGCGTTGCTGGACCGCGACCGGCGCCGGGGCGCCAGCCATCTCTGCCGCCAGCTGACCACAAGCCGCGCCGATGTCCAGGCCACGATTGCGACGAACGGTGGTGTGCAGCCCGACCGCGCGCAAGGTGGTGGCAAAGGCTTCGACCCGCTCGGGTGACGAGGGGCGCCAGGGCGTGTGGGCGACCGGGTTCATGGGAATGAGGTTGACATGTGCGAGCCGCCCTCGCAGCAGATCCGCCGCGGCGTGGGCGTCGGCCGGCGTGTCATTGATGCCATCGATCATCACCATCTCGTAGGTGATGCGGCGACCAGTGGCAGCGGCGTAGGCGGTGGCCGCAGCCACGACATCCTGCAGCGGGTACTTACGGTTGAGCGGCACCAACACGTCGCGCAGCTCAGGGCGGGCGGCGTGGAGGGACACCGCCAGCTTGTACTGCCGACGCAGGTCGGTCATGCGCTCGATGCCCGGGATGACGCCGCTGGTGCTGACGGTGATGTGGCGCTGCCCCAATCCGAATCGGTTGCCGTCACTGAGGGCGCTGCAGGCGGCCAGCACCGCGTCGGGGTTGAGCAACGGCTCACCCATGCCCATGAAGACGATGTTGGTCAGGCGCCGGTCCTCGGCGGCCAGCTCATTGCGCCAATAGCGTGCCTGGTCGATGATCTCCGAGGTGCGCAGGTCTCGCCATAGCCCCAGCTCACCGGTGGCGCAGAAGGGGCAGCCGACCGCGCAGCCAGCCTGACTGGAGATGCACAGCGTGGTGCGATCGCGCCGGGAGCCGCGCGCCGGGTAGCGCATCAGCACCGATTCGACAGCACGACCGTCATCGAGCGAGTGCAGCGCCTTGTCGGTGAGACCGCCGTCCGCGCTACGACGCTCGGTCGCGGTCAGCGTGCAGAAGCGGTACGTCTGCTCCAGCGTGGTGCGCAAGGGTCCCGGCAGGGTATGGATGTCGTCGAAGGAGCGGGCGCGGCCGGACCAGACGTGATCGGCCAGCTGCCGGGCGCGAAACGCCGCCTCGCCATGGTCGGCGAACCAGGACAGCAGCTCGGCGGGTGAGGCGTCGGAGATGCCGGGCCGGGGATCCATCGGGCCGCTGGCTGGCAGATCGATCAGCGGTACGACTGGGTCAGGCACCAGAGAGAGGTCGGGGTTGGGCATCGAGGCCGAATGGTAGCGCCCAAGCGCGGATGTGGCCGAGGATGGGTGGCCGAGGATGGGACGCCGCCGCGCTACAGTCGCCGTCCTCTACGGTAGTCCGCTCCGCTCATGCGGCGTTTGCCTACCGGTTGGACCTCGTCGAGCCGAAGTGATCCGTCGGCAGTGACCAAGGCGATCGAGTCACCGTCGGGCACCAACTCACCCAGCTCACCCGGCCTGGCCGAGCCGGCCTCAGCCGCGACGCTTGCCCGCCACACCTTCAAGCGTTCGCCGCCGAGCTCGACGAAGGTGCCCGGCCAAGGCAGGTACGCACGCACCAGCCGCTCCAGCTCGAGCGCCGGCCTTCCCGAGTCCAGGCGGCCATCCTCGCGGCGCAGCTGCCGTGTCAGCGTGGCGCCATCGTCCGCCTGGGGACGGGCCCCGAGCGATCCCGCGAGCCAGGCCGGCAGTGACGTGACGAGCAGCTCGGCACCCATCAAGGCCAGGCGCCCTTCCAGCTCCGGCGCCGTCTCGTCACCGTTCAAGGGCAGCTCGGACCGGGCCACGATGGGCCCGGTATCGAGGCCCTCGTCCATGCGCATCAACGTCACGCCGGTGATCGAGTCGCCTGACGCGATGGCGCCCTGGACCGGCGCCGCGCCGCGATGTCGCGGCAACAGCGAAGGGTGGATGTTGAGCGCGCCCAGGCGCGGCAGCGACAGCACGGCCGCCGGGATGATGCGCCCGTAGTCGGCCAGCACGATGAGCTCGGGATCGAGCCTGCGCAGCTCCTCGACCACGTCCGCATCCCGCAGCGAGGTCGGCGTGCAGACTGGCGATCCCTGCGCCGACGCCAGTTCCGCCACCGGCGTCGGCATCAAGACCTGTTTGCGTCCAGCCGGCCGCGGCGGCGTGGTGATGACCGCGACGACCTCCACCAGTCCCGACTTGAGCAGGCGCGTCAATGCCGGCAGGGCCACGGGGCCACTGCCGAAGAACAGGGTACGCGGACGACGATCCACGGCCGTGGCCATCAGCCCAGCGCCGGCATCTCCTGACCTGACTCGGCCGCCTCCGCCTCGATCTTGCTTACCGGGATGAGGTCGTCGAACGACTCGAGGTAGTCGATGTAGAGCTTGCCATCGAGGTGGTCCAGCTCGTGCTGCATGGCACGCGCCAGCAGACCACTGCCGACCGACCGGATACGCTTGCCCTCGCGGTCCTGCGCCTCCACCCAGACCTTCTCCTTGCGCTTCACGTAGGCCACGTAGCCGGGCACTGACAGGCAGCCCTCCAGGTCTTCGTCCTCACCTGATGAACGGGTGATGACCGGATTGACTAGCTCGTACAGTCGGCCCTCGACCTCGATGACGCAGACCTGCTTGGCTTCACCGATCTGGGGTGCAGCCAAGCCGACGCCGGGCGCGTCGCGCATGGTGTGCGTGAGGTCATCGAGTAGCTCGTGCAGGTACTTGCTGAAGCTGTCGACCGGCTCGCCCTTGAGGCGCAGCCGTGGGTCTCCGAGGAGCAGGATGGGCTTGACGGTCATGGCCCAAAGTATAGGCAAGGCCCCGCGCTGGCGGCCTCGCGCGGTGGCGGCCCTACAACAGGCTCTCGGGATCGACGTCCACCGACCACGGCGCGCCGGGGTCGCCGCCCAGCACCGCAGCCGGATCGGCGCCGCGCAGCACCACCTGGAAGCGCCATCGTCCGCCGCGTCGGGCGATGTACGCGGGCACGGGACCCAGCACGGCCACCTTCGCCTGCGACTCCTGTGATCGCGCCCGCAGCCGATCCACCATGGCGTCGGCCGCGGCCAGGGCCGCCTCACGCTTGGACAGCGCGACCGTCAGCTTTATGAGCCGGCCGTAGGGCGGTGAGCCAAAACGCCGGCGTCGGGCCAGCTCCTCCTCCACGAAGGTCGCGGCATCGCCCGTGGCCACGGCGATGATGGCGGGATGATCAGGCTGGTACGTCTGCACGATGGCCCGACCAGGGCGATCACCACGCCCGGCACGACCGACCGCCTGGGTCAGCAGTTGCCAAGTGCGTTCGGCGGCGCGTTCGTCGGGCAGGTTGAGAGCGATGTCCGCCGAGACGATGCCCACCAGCGTCACCTCGGGGATGTCGAGACCCTTGGCGACCAGGCTGGTGCCCACGAGCACGTCCGAGTCACCCGCGGTGAAGTCGTCGATGACGCGAGCGGCAGCCCCCTTGCGTTCGACCACATCTCGGTCGAGTCGAGCGACGCGCAGCTGCGGGAAGCGCACCTTGAGCTCCTGCTCGACGCGTTCCGTGCCGCCCCCCAGGTAGCGGATGCGCACGGACCCGCAGGCTGGACAGCGCCTGGCTACGGGCGCACTGGCGCCGCAGTGATGGCAGCGCAGCGCGACGACACTGGCGTGGAAGACCAACGGACGCTGGCATTCTGGACAGATCTGCACGTAGCCGCAGTCGCGACAGAGCACCACGCTGGCCGCACCGCGACGATTGATGAGCAGGATGGCACGATCACCCATCGCGCGGTCGAGTTCGCTCATGGCCGCCGCCAACGAGGCTGACAGCAGGCCGCGATTGCCCTCCGCCAGCTCCTCGCGCATGTCCGTGACCTCGACCCTCACCGGGCTTCCGGAACGACGTCCGTGCAGCCGAAGGTGGTGCACCAAGCCAGCACGTGCCCGCCCGATGCTGACGATGTCCGGCGTCGCCGAGCCCAGCACCACCGGCACGCAGGCAAGGCTCCCCAGCGCGACCGCCACATCACGGGCTTGGTAGCGCGGCGTCCGATCGGACTTGTAGGCGGGATCGTGCTCTTCGTCCACCACGATCACACCCAGCGGGTCGGGCGGCGCGAGGGCCGCCAGGCGCGTTCCGACGACCACGCGGGCCTCGCCCGTCGCGATGCGCCGCCATTCATCGCCACGTTCGCCATCGCTCATGGCGCTATGGAGCATGGCCACGTCGATCCCCAGGTCGTGGTGCAAGCGATCGACGAGAGGGACCGCCAGCGCGATCTCCGGCACCAGCACCAACGCGCCGCGACCGGCCGCCAGCGCCTGACCGATGACTTCGGCGTAGACGGCCGTCTTGCCGCTGGCGGTCTCGCCCTCCAGGAGAAAGGTCTCGTGGCGGCCCCGATCGATGGCCGCGCGCACCGCCTCCACCGCGGCGACCTGCTCCCCGTCCAACTCGGAGTCACCCGGCCGACTGCCGCGCGCCGGATCGGCACGACCCGCCAATGGTCGACGCTCGAGCGCGCGCACCTCCAGCGCCAGCAGCCCGCGCTTGACCAGCCCTGACACCGCCGATGCGCCGTGTCGCTCGGCCAGCCGCGCCGCCATATCGGTGCCATCGTGGTCCGCCGCCAGCTCTGCCAGCAAGGCCCGCTGGCGCGGACCCAAGGGCGCCCCTTCCGGCCGCTCATCGGCGGCCAGCCGGTCGGCTGCCACCCGGCCGGCGTCGGTCAGCGCTGCCCAGCGCTGCTGCCGCGGGCGAGCCGTGGCGGACAGGAGGCGCCATTCGAGTCGTACCGCGCCGTCGGCCTCCAGGGCGCGCAAGGAACGCAACAGGGTCGCGCGGCTGGCAGGCTGCGGCAGGTCATCCACGCGGATACCTTCCTCGCCAGCGGCGTTGACTGCCACGAGCAGATCGTCCTCCGCATCCGAGGCCTCCCCCACTGCGAACAGCTCGATGCGCTCCAGCGTGCCCGGCGGCAGCATCGCCCGCACCACCATGCCCGGCGGCGCCAGGTAGTGCTCGGATACATGCACGGCCAGCCGACAGCGCAGGGCACCCAGCAGCGGCCCGTCCGAGCGAACGCGTGCCAGTAGCGGCTTGGCCTCCATGTCTGGCCGGTTCCCCTCAGCCAGCACCACTCCCACCGCGCGGCGACGTCCGAACTCGACCATGACCGATTCACCGAGGGCGATGTCAGCCAGGGTCGCGGGGACGCGATAGGTGAAGGTCCGGCCGCCCGGGACCCCGGGGGCGTCAACGGCGACGTCGACGAAGCGCAGCTCCGTCACGAGACGCTAGACGCGGGTACGACGATCGGTGAAGCGCCCATGCTCGGCCGCGATGATGGCGTCGATTCGTGCCGCGGTCTCGTCGATCCGACCAGTCTCGTTGACCACCACGTGGTCGTACTCATCCCGGCGTGCCAGCTCGACCGCAGCATTGCGCCGCCGGATCTCGAGGTCCCGCGGCTGCTCGGTCGAACGCCCCACCAGGCGCGCGTCAAGCTCCTCGAGCGACGGCGGCACGACGAAGATGAGCAGAGCATCGGGCACCTTGGCGCGGACCTTGTCGGCGCCCTGCACGTCGATCTTGAGGATGGCATCGCGCCCACTGGCAAGCGCCGATTGCACCTGGTCGCGCGGGGTGCCGTACCAGTTGCCGTGGACCTCACTTGCCTCCAACAGGCCGTCCGCGGCCCGGAGCCGCTCGAAGTCTTCGAGGGAGAGGAAGTGGTAGCTGACACCAGCGATCTCGTTGTGGCGCCGGCCGCGCGTGGTCACGGTGATGACGTGGTGGCGTGGATGCGGCGGATCACGTCGCTGCATGGCTTCGATGATGGTGTCCTTGCCCACTCCGGAGGGCCCGGAGATGACCACCAGCTGCGCGCCGGGCTGCCCTTCGATGGCGCGCATGGTCAGCTCCTTCCTGCATCGGCGCGGCGAAGCCCCTCGAGCACCGACTCCAACGCCACTGGCAATGGTGCCTCACATCGGACCAGTCGACCGGACCCGGGCGACAGAAACTCGAGCTTCCAGGCGTGGAGGAACAGCCGGCCGAGGCCGTCAGGCCCGCGGCGCACCGTACCGTTGGCGTAGATGGGGTCACCGGCCACGGGATGACCGATAGAGGCAAGGTGGACGCGGATCTGGTGCGTGCGACCGGTCACCAGGTCGAGATCCAGCATGGTCCACTCACGGAAGCGCTCTCGGACCCGGTAACCGGTGACCGCCGGCTTACCCTCCGCTGTCACGGCCATGCGCATGCGGTTGCGCGGATCGCGGCCGATGGGCTTCTCGATGCGTCCCAGCTGTGCGTCCACGACGCCGCCCACCAGGGCCAGGTACGTCTTGCGCACGCGTCGGGCCTTCAACTGGGCTTGCAGCGAGAGCTGCGCCGCGTCGTTGCGAGCGACCACGATCAGCCCGCTGGTGTCCCGGTCCAGGCGGTGCACGATGCCGGGTCGCTCGGCACCCCCGGCCGTCGCCAGGCCGCGCTGCGACGCAGCCAAGCCCTGCTGCGACGTGGCCAGACCGGACTCTGCCGCTTCCATCCCCAGCAACGCGTTGACGAGCGTGCCGCTCTGGTGGCCGGGGGCGGGATGGGTCACCAGCCCGGCGGGCTTGTCGATGACGATGACGTCGTCATCGCGATAGACGACATGGAGCGGGATGTCCTCGGCGAGCAGCTCCTTCGTGCTCGCCTCGGGAACGTCGACCTCCAACGTCATGCCGGGGTGGACGGGATCCCGCGAACGGACTCGTCTTCCGCCAGACGTCACACGCCCGTCGGCGATGAGACGCTGGACGTTGGCGCGAGACAGCCCGGTCGCGTCAGCCACGAAACGGTCGACGCGGCTGCCGTCGGCGCCTTCGGGCACCGCCACCCGTACCACCTCACTCATGTGTGCTCCCCGGCGTTCCCGTGGCCCCCTCGGCCCGATGCCGACTCGGGCTGGCACGATCACCCAACAGGGCAGCGATGAAGAGCGTGACGATGCCGAGGAAGACCGCTGCGTCCGCGATGTTCCAGGCGTACCAGCGGCTGTCACCGATGCCCATGTCGACGAAGTCGATGACATAGCCGTGGGCCAGGCGGTCGATGAGGTTCCCGATGGCGCCCCCCAGCAGCAGACCCAGGCCGATCGTCACCAGCGCACCCAACCCCGCGGCATGACGCCACTCGTACCAGGTGATGCCCGCGATGACCGCCACCGACAGGGCCGCCATCAGCAGTGCTGAGGCATCGAGGAAGCCGAAGATGGCGCCATCGTTGTACGTCTTGGCGATGCGGACAAGCTCACCGATGAACTCGGTGGGACCGCCGGGGTCACCGGCCGTGATGCCACGCGAGGCCAGCTCGAAGGAGCTGTCGACCCAGGCCTTGGAAAGCTGATCGAGCAGCACCACGCCTACCGCCAAGCCGCCGAAGAGCGCCCACCGTCGGCGCCGCTGTGGCGGCGTCTCGCGGGCATCATCCCGCTCGACCGAGGCTGGTGCCTCAGTCATCGGCACGTTCGAAGTGCCACGATCACCGAACCGGTGACGAGCCCAACCTCGCTGCTGTTTGCCCCGGGCGCCGGACCGCGGATGATCTCGTCCGCCAGCGTGTCGGCGCCGATGGCTGTGAAGTAGGGCGCCAGGCGGTCCAGCGTCTCGGCAGGACCATCGAGCGTAAGCGTGATCCTGGCGTCGAGTGCCAGCTCCGCCTGCTTGCGCAGATCCTGCACCGCGCGCGTCAGCTCACGAGCATCGCCCTCAGCGATGAGCTCAGGGGTGAGCTCGGTATCGATGACTACCACGATGCCCTCGTCGTGGGCAACCGCGGTGCCCGCGCGAGGCGTGGCCAGGATCTCCACCTCGTCGTGCGCCAGCGTCACGCCGCCCAGGGTTACCGATCCATCTTCACCGTACTCGACCTGGTTGGCGCGGGCAGCCGCCATGATGGCCGGGATGGCAGCGCCATGCTTCTTGCCGATGATCGGCAGCAGCGGCTTCACGCGTCGGTCCACCAGCTCGGACTCGTCATCCATGATCTCGATGGCTTTGACGTTGAGCTCATCGGCCAGGAGCGCCAGCAGCTCGTCGGCGGCGCGGCTCTCCAGCCCATCGGCCAGGGACCCCGACGGCATCGCCAACCACAGCCGACTCAAGGGTTGGCGAATCCGGATGCCGGCACGGCTGCGGAGCGTGCGACCCAGCTCGACCGCGCGACGCAGTTCAGCCATGGCGCGCTCCAGCGGCACATCCCGGAGCCCCGCCAGGTCATCGGCCGGCCAGCGCGTCAAGTGAACCGATTCGGGCGCATCCGCTTGAGCCGGCACTACCAGCACCGCGTAGAGCTCCTCAGCCAGGAAGGGTAACAATGGCGCGATGGTCCGGGCCAAGCTGACGAGCGCCAGGTGCATCGTGCCGAAGGCAGCCTCGCGGTCGACCCCCTCGTCCCCACGCGACAGTCGCCGCCGCGAGCGGCGCAGCCACCACTGCGAGAGGTCGTCCACGAACCCGCTGATGGCCCTGGTGGCCGCACGCGTGTCGTATACGTCCAGGCAGCCACCGGCAACCGAGGCCATGTCCGCCGCGCGAGACAGGATCCAGCGGTCAAGGGGGCTGCGCTCGGAGTCAGCTTCCTGGGCACCGATGACATCGCGATCGGCGACCCAGCTACCCAACCGCGCGTAGGTGGTGAAGAAGGCCAGCACGTTCCACAGCACCAGCAGCTCGCGGCGAGCCTCATCGGCGGTGTGGTAGCCGAACAGGATGTTGTCCTCTGGGCGAGCGGTGGCGTACATCCAGCGCATGACGTCCACGCCCATGCGCTCGGCCGCCTCGTTGAACTCGATGGCATTGCCCCACGACTTGTGCATGGGTCGACCGTCCTCGCCGTACAGCGTGGCGTAGCCGAAGAGCGACTTGAAGGGGCGCTCGTTGCGCAGCACCGTGCCCATAGCCAGCATCGAGTAGAACCAGTTGCGGAACTGCCCGGGGAACGATTCGGTCACGAAGTCGGCGGGGAACCACTTCTCCCAGTAGGCCCGGTCAGTGCGGTAATGCAGGGTGCTGAAAGGCACGATGCCGGCGTCCAGCCACGGATTGCCCACGTCGCGGATGCGACGCGAATCAGCCCCGCAAGCCTGGCAGGGGACGACCACCTCGTCCACCCAGGGACGATGCGGTGAGCGGCCTTCCAGCTGCTCGAAGCCCGACGAGGCCTTCTGGCCCAGCTCCTCGCGTCCACCGATGACCTGGTAGGCGTCACAGGCAGTGCACTCCCAGATCGGCAACGCCAGGCCCCAGTAGCGCTTCTTGGAGATCATCCAGTCGGACATGGTGAAGAGCCAGTCGATCTCGCGGTCGTAGCCAAAGCTCGGGAACCACTCGATCTGGTCGACCACGTCCATGATCTGGTAGCGCAGGCTGGCGGCCTTCTGCCCAGGGCTCAGCTGGTCACGCGGCGTGTCGTAGACCTGGCCCATGGAGATGTACCACTCGTCCACCACCCGGAAGAGCAGCGCCGTGCCACAGCGCCAGCAGTGCGGGTAGCGGTGTGTGTAGGGCTCCAGGTGGTAGTAGAAGTCGCGCGCCTCCAGCTCCTCGATGATCTCGGCAGCGATGCCGGCGGCGTCCTTGCCGCTGAAGACCCCGAAGCCGTCGAGGTAGTGGCCGGCCTCGTCAAGCGGCGCGATGACCGGCAGCTTCAGCTTGAGCCCGAGCTGGAAATCTTCGGCGCCGCCACCAGGCGCGATGTGCACGATCGACGTGCCCTCGTCGTCACCTACCTCGGTCCAGGCGATGACGCGGTGGACGTATGGGGCGTTGCCCGCCTCGTTGACACCGTCGGCAAAGGCCTCGCCCACCACCGGCAGGTCGTCGAAGGCGGCGCGGTAGTGCCAGCCCAGCAGGTACTCGCCTTTGTGCTCCTCGAGCACCCTGAAGTCGCCCTGCACCGCCGTCTTGGCCGCCACCTTGCCCACCCAGTAGCGCTCGGCCCCCTGCTCGATCAGCAGGTAGTCGAGGTCGGGATGGACCGCGGCCGCGACGTTGGCGGTCATCGTCCAGGGGGTCGTCGTCCACACCAGCAGCGCCTCGCCGGGACGGTCGATGAGCTTGAAGCGCACCGTGAGCCCGGGGTCCTCACGGTCGGCGTAGCCCTCGTTCATCTCCATCTGGCTCATGCCCGTGCCGCACCGGGCACACCAGGGCATGGAATCCTTGCCCTTGTAGAGCCAGCCGCGCTCGTCGCACTCGGCCAGGAACGCCCAGATGAGATCGTTGTTCTCATTGCTGAACGTGAAATACGAGCCGCCCAGCTCGGGCAGGCCCAGGCGACCGACGATCATCTCGACGGTGTCGGTGACTGGGCCGCGCGGGCCATCGACGGTGATGACCTGGCCCGGATCCTGCTCCAACAGATCGCGCAGGCGGCGCAGCTCAGCGGGATCGTTCCAGTCCATCCAGTAGCCCAGGCGGATGGACTGCTCGGTCTGGACAGCCGCGTACGTCAGCACGCGCTGCTTGCAGAGGCGCACGAACTCGGCGATGCCGAACGTCTCGATGTCCTTCTTGCTGGTGAAGCCCAGCTCGCGCTCGACGTTGACTTCCACCCACAGGCCCTGACAGTCGAAGCCGTTCTGCCAACGCTGGTCATGGCCGAGCATGGCGTGATAGCGGCAGAAGGCATCCTTGTAGGAGCGGCCCCAGGCGTGGTGCACGCCCATGGGGTTGTTGGCGGTGATGGGACCATCCACGAACGACCAGTGCTCGCCGCCGGCGTTCTGCGCCCGCAGCTTGGCGAAGATGGAGCGCTCGCGCCAGAAGTCGAGCGTGCGGTGTTCCTGGGCAGCAAGGTCGGGCTGCGCTGCGACAGCCGGGAAGGGTCGGTGTGTCATCGGGAGGTGCAGTCTAGCCGAGCGCCCGTCGACCCCGAGTGGTGCATGGACGCACCGGCGATACACGCGGTAGGCAGGCATCACGGAGAGCCGCTACGATTCCGCCGATGGCCCCTAACGACGTAGCCGTGCGTCCCAGGCGAAGCGCCTTCATGGCAGGCTTCCTCTCGTTCATCCTGCCCGGCCTGGGTCACGCCTACCTGGGTCGCTGGCGGCGGGCCTTGGCGTGGGTCGCGCTCCCTGTCATCGTCATCGCTGCGGTCGCCGGCCGCGCGGCAAGTGGCGGCGTCAGCGACCTGGTGGAGCTGGCCGCCGACCCCGATGTGCTCAACGCCATGCTCATCGTCCTCGTCGTCGACGTCATCTACCGTCTCCTGGCCATGCTGGACGCCTACCGCCTGGCGACCGATGGCAGCGTCGGCTCGGCCATCACCCGGACGGCCTCGACCGCCGGCCTGGTGGCATTGACGGTCGTGTTGGTCGGCAGTCACGTGGTGGTGGCGCGGCCCATCTTCTTCGCCACCGACCTGTACCAGGACATCAGCGACAACGCCGGCGACACCAGCGACGTCCTCACCGACGAGGAGATCTCGCAGCTCCCTGACGAGTTCCAGGTCGAAGCATTCCTGCCGCCGACGGCCACGCCAGTCGGCACGCCGAGCGCGACGGGGGATCCGGCGGGCTCGACCCGACCGACGCGGGAGCCGGCCACCCCCGAGCCGACCGCGGAGGTCCAGGTTGCCGACTGGAACGGCAAGGATCGGCTGAATATCCTGCTCGTCGGCCAGGACGGCGGGCGGCAGGGCCGCGGCGATTCCAGCTTCCTGACCGACACCATGATCACCATCAGCGTCGACCCTACGACCGGGCGCCTCGCGTTCATCTCCCTACCTCGCGATACCGCCGGCGTGCCGCTGCCCCGGAGCTGGGGAGCCAGCAGACAGTACGGCGGTGCCTATCCGACCAAGATCAACACGCTGTATACCATCGCACGCAGCCAATCGGCCCTCTTCCCGGGCAATGACAGGGATCGCGGCTACAAGGCGCTCATGGGCGCGCTCGGTGAGCTCTATGGGCTGGACATCAAGTACTACGTAGCCGTCGACCTCAACAGCTTCCGCGCCGTCGTGAACACGCTCAACGGGGTCATCGTGGACGTACAGATGCCGGTCATGGACGATGGCTACTCCGCCAGCGACGGCCGCGGCAAGTTGAAGCTGTATGTTCCGCCGGGCGTGACCCGCATGAATGGCCAGGACGCACTCGCCTACGCCCGCTCTCGTCACGGCTCCGACGACTTCAACCGATCCGCACGCCAGCAGCGCATCATCACCTCCGTGCGCGAGCAGACCGACATCAACGACCTGCTGACGCCGGGCGTCCTGACCAAGCTCATCAAGGAGCTGAAGAAGGACGTCAAGACCAACATCCCGCCCCAGCTGGTGCCATCCATGCTGTCGCTCGCCCAGAAGGTGGACCTCGACCGTCGCGAGAACCTGGTGTTGGGGAGCAGCCGCTACGTCGAGACCTGCTACCCCTGCCCTCCCACTGGGCTGTTCCTGCTGAAGGCAAAGCCCGCCGCCATCAAAGACGCCGTGCAGAACGTGTTCTCCACTTCGCGGGCCGCCCAACGCTCGATCAACACCATCGCTGACGAGGGCGCCGTGGTCCACGT
Organism: uncultured Chloroflexia bacterium; assembly: GCA_963814315.1. Lineage (GTDB taxonomy): Bacteria > Chloroflexota > Limnocylindria > Limnocylindrales > CSP1-4 > JAFMJV01. The sequence continues at coordinate 434,002 of CAWFCG010000003.1, read as the reverse complement.
CATCAACGGCCAGGGCGGTCCCAACACCAAGGCCGTGAACATCGCCTCCAACCTGGGCAACAAGGGCGTCGCCGCGCTGGTCCCGCCGCTCAACGGCGGCAAGGCTGACGCATCGGACTACAAGAACACCGTCATCACCTTCTACAACGGCGCCGCGGAGTCCATGCCAGAGACCGCCAAGCGAGTGAAACGCACCTTCACCGACAAGGGCGTCGAACTGGTCTACCTGGACGACCCTGCGTCAGAGGCAGACATCGTCATCACCGTGGGCGCCAAGACCAAGTCCCTCAAACCGTAGCCGCGCCGCGGGCCGGACGCCGCTAGGTCTGTCTTGCTGTCCGCCGCGGAACCGATGCGCTCAGTAGACGGGGACGACCCAGTGCCGGTAGGCCTCGGCCTTGCCCCTGACGGCATCGAAGTAGGCAGCCATGATCTTGGCCGTGATGGGGCCGATGGCCCCATCGCCCACGACCCGATGGTCGATCGAGGCCACTGGCGAGACCTGCGCACCGGTGCCACAGAGGAAGACCTCGTCAGCCACGTACAGCTCACTGCGGTCGATGGGACGAACGTCACATACGAGGCCAAGCTCCCGCTCGGCGATGTCGATGATGCCTGAACGCGTGATGCCCTCGAGGATGTCAGCGTTCACGCCGGGCGTCACCAAACGGCCCTTGCGCACCATGAAGAGGTTCTCCGCGCTGCCCTCGGAGACCTTGCCTTCCTGGGTCAGCACGATGGCCTCTTCATGGCCATTGAGCGCGGCCTCGGTCTTTGAGAAGGCCGGGTTCACATACGAGCCCACGACCTTGGCGCGCGAGGGGATGTTGAGGTCGCCGGTGCGGCGCCAGGAAACGGTGCCACAGCTGATGGGCTCATCCACGCTGATGTAGTCACCGAATGGGATGGACAGCAGGTTCAGCTTGGACTCGATGCCGTGGAGCTTGACGCCGATGGCCTCGTCCGACTTGTAGACCGTGGCTCGGACATAGCAGTCCTCGCGATAGCTGTTGCGCTTCAGCAGTTCCATGGTCATCTCGACCATCTGGTCCACGCTGTAGTGCGGATCCATCATCAGGATCTTGCACGAGTCGACGATACGCTCGAAATGCTCACGCGCCCGCAGCAGGTAGAGCTGCTCCTCATCGGCGTTCCAGTAGGCGCGGATGCCCTCGAAGACCGCAGTCCCATAGAGGAACGAGTGGGTCATGATGCTGACCTTGGCGTCGGCCAAGTGGGTCCAACCGTCCTCGAACCAGCACACCGTGTCGTCCTGTGGGCGCGAACCGGGTCGTCGCGCTCGCGGGTCAGACTGAGCTTCGGTGGGCGTGGGGTTGGGGTTCGTGGTCAGCATGCCCGCGAGTATACGTCGCTGTCCAGACCGCTTCGAAGCCCGCGGCTCCGGGACTGACCCACCGGGCGGGTGAACGGACCGTCGGCGGGACCGGAACACCGACTTGGCCGGCCTCGGGACGTCCGATGACCCACCGGGCGGGAGGGAACGGACGGATGAGATGCCCGAACCACCCTAAGGGCCGGCCCCGCGCCGTCGGATGGCCCACCGGTCGGGTCAGGGATGCGACCAAATGGGCACGAACCGGGAACCCGGTACGGATTCGAACCGACTCGCGGGATACCCAAAGACCCGGCCTGGCGACCGGGTCTCGGTGACGGCTGGCTCGACCCTGAGGCCGAGCGGTCAGGTCGAGGCTAAGGGCGCATATGCTGCGGCGCGTACGGCAGCAGGGCGACGTGACGGGCGCGCTTCAGCGCCACTGAGAGTGCGCGCTGGTGCTGGGCGCACGTGCCGGTCTTGCGACGCGGCTCGATCTTGGCTCGCTCGCTGATGTAGCGACGGAGGCGGTTGACCTCCTTGTAGTCGATGGACTTGGACTTGTCGGCGCAGAAGGCGCAGACCTTGCGACGTCGTCGATCGCGGTAGAAGTCATCGCGACGCTTGGTGCGGGGTGGCGGCATCGGGTATGTCCCCTTTCTGTGGTCAGTCGGTGTGAGTCGTCGTTGGTGTGCCGGCGCGGCGGCTAGAAGGGCAAATCGTCGAAGTCTTCGGCCGAGCTCGCTGGGCTGGACTTGCCGGAGCCTGCCGAGCCACTGGAACCGCTGGAGCTCGGACCACCACCGGAACCTCCCCCGGAGTAACCACCCGGCGCGTCGTCGGGCGATGGCGGACCGTCCTCGCGGTCGCGGCGCTCGAGCGAGCTGACACGATCCGCGATGAGTTCCGTGGTGTAGCGTTTGGCCCCGCTCTGGTCTTCCCACTGGCGGGTCTGGATACGACCCTCCACGTAGACCTTGTGACCCTTGCGCAGAGACTCGGCGGCTCGTTCACCCCGGTCGCCCCAGACGACGACGCGGAACCATTCCGTCTCGCTCTGCCACTCGCCCTGCTGGTCGCGATAATTACGGTTGGTGGCTACGCTGAACTGCGTGACGGCCTGCCCACCGGGTGTGTAGCGCATCTCCGGGTCGCGGCCGAGGTTGCCGATGATCATGCACTTGTTCAGTGACATGGCTGATCCTCCTCTTGTCCGCGCCTAGTCGGTCGCGCGCGGAGCGGCCTCGCTCTCGGACTCGTCGATCTTCTCCCCGTCGTCGTAGTCGTAATCATCGTCGTCCGGCGGCGAGAAGTCGTCGTCATCCTCGTCAGAGCCATCATCCGACCCGTCATCCCGCTTGTCCGTTCGGCGCGCTGGACGTTCGATGCGCGTGACCAGGTGGCGCATGACCTCTTCGGTGATGTTCAGGCCGCGCTCAAGCTCATCGATCGACTCAGCCGGCGCGTCGAACACGACGATGAAGTAAGAACCTTCATGGTGGCCGGAGATGGGATAGGCCAACCGACGGCGGCCCCAGGGGCTGACCTTGACGATCTGGCCTCCACCCTCGGCGATGCCGCGAGTGGTGCGATCAAGGACCTGCTGGACACGATCGTCCGCGGTGTCCGGCCGCAGGATTAGCATCAGTTCATAGCGACGCATCAGCGTTCACTCCTCCCAATGGGCTTGCCTCACTCGTGTGCCGGGCGTGGTCGCCCCACGGCAAGGCTGAAAGGACTCGCGGAGGATAGCACAAGGGCTCGGAGTCGCAGGTGGACAGGTCGGTGACTGAACGCACCGCACGGGCGTCGACGGCGCGCACCGACCACGCTCGGTCCCTAGAACATCGTGTTGCACCATGGCATCCGATCGGCGGTGAAGAGCGCGTTCGCGCGGACCACGGCGCCCGAGGTCGACTCTACGATACGACCGGCAGCAGCCAGGTCGGAGGGCCTGACACCTCCGAGGTAGACAGCAGCCAGGTCTGCCACATCCACCATCAGGTCCGGGTCGTCGTCCACACGTGCGACCTCAGCGACCGCCGCACCAGGCTCGCCTGCGGTCACGATCCGCCAACGACCCGCATTGGACGGATAGAGCTCGTCGCTGACCTCAAGCACCAACTCGTCTGTCGCCCCGTAGCGACGGGCAGCTAGCGCCTCGGGCACGTCCACGATACGGATCCAGAGGCCATCGTTGACCACCAGGCCCAGCGCCCGCGGCTCGGCCAGCAGGTGCTGCAGCAGCGCCGGCACGGGAACACGCTGCGAGCGCACCTTCTCGACCAGATCGACGTCGAACAGATAGCGCCACAGCTCTCGCGATGCGCGCGGCGTGTTGGTCACGGCCTCGTTCACCTGTAGCACGTTCTTGGGCCCGCGATGGTCCCAGTCATCCTTGATCCGGTAGATCGCGTACCCCTCCGGCCGGCCATCCGCTTCGTAGACGACGCGGAACTTGGGCCCGAAGCCGTGCCGGCTGTAGTCGGGATCGGCCAGGGTGGCGCTCTGCCACCAGGTCCTGCTCCTCGAGAGCGCACCCGGCGTCCGCGATCGCATGGTTTCGTAGAGGGGTGGGATGAGGCTGGCGGCCTCGTCTTCCTCGACGATCCGGACACGACCCTCGGTCGGTCGTTCGCGGGCGTAGTCGGTCCGCCTGGTCTCCACTTCGAAGAAGCCGTCCATCGCCGCCAGCCCGTAGCCGAACCGGCCGTAGATGGCGCCCTCTGACGCCCACAGCGCCGCGATCGGTTCGCCACGCTCCCGCACGTCGCCGAGCTGCCGGCGCATCAACGCTCGCAACACGCCTCGGCGTCGATGGTCGGGCCGCACGCCCACACCGGTGACGCCTGCTGCTGCCACCTCACTGCCGGGCACCGTGAGGCGCAGCGATAGCGCGGATGCGCAGCCGACGACGAGTTCGCTCCCCTCGGCTTCGAAGGCGCCCAGCCAACGATCTGGCTCGACGAGCTTGAGCCAGTCGTCCAGCTCGGCCTCGGAGAAGTCCTCGGCAAAGGCGAGTTGCACCGGCACCATGAACGCGCGCAGCTCGTCGGGCGCAGGGACCCGGATGTGCCAATCGGTCTCGGGTCGATCAGAGATGGTATCCATGGCTGCCATCGTGCCACGACGGACAGCCCTGGTGTCGAAGGTGGGAGTCGCACCTACACGAGGGTCAACCCTCAGCGGTGTGACCCATCGAGCGACAGCCGGACCAGTCGACCGAGCCGGACAAGCCCGGCCCATTGCCTCGACGCGTGCTCGACGCACCCCGCGACCACGCGCGTGCGACGATGCATCGATGGTTGAACGCACCGCGACGCTCGGCGAGGGCCGGCTCACACTCGATCTCGTGGTCGGACACGCCACGGGGATGCTGCGCTTCGGGTTCCGACGCATCGCGGTGGTGGCCCTCCTCCTGTTCGTGCCGCCGTCGATCCTGGCGGCCTTCGTCGAGCGCGCGCTGGTGGACTTCGAGCACGATCCGGGCGCCCTGCTCGGCTTCGGCGTCCTCGCCTCGATCGGCATCGCCGCGGCACTTCGACTGCTCGGCCCGGTCGTGTTCGCCGGCTATCTCGACGAGGCTGTCGGGGCCGGCTACTTCCATGGTCACCAGCGTCGCATGGCGGACGTCTTGCGAGCGTTGCCATGGGGTCGGCTGCTGGTGGCAGACCTGGTGGTGCTGGGCGCGACGGCTTTCCTGACCGCGTCCTTCGTCATCCCTGGCTTCGCCTTCTACATGCTCTTCGGGCTCGTCGGTCCGGTGCTGGTCCAGGAGGGCCGCGGGCTGCGGGCCTCGTTCGCGCGGACCTTCCGGCTCAGCCTGACCGCGCTGGTTCCGATCGCGATCCTCGTCCTGGTCCCGACCATCTTCGAGCTGATGGTCCACGAGGTCGTCTTCCGGGCCCTGCACGGAGCCGGCCTCGGCGTCGAGCTGGTGGCCGAGTGGCTCCTCGCCGCCCTCATCGGTGGAACCATCGGTGTTCTCGAGGTCGCCCTCGCGACGGAGCTGATGGCCCGGAACCCCGAGCCCTGAGGCCACCTCGGCACCGGAAGCCACCCCGTCGATAGCACCGCTGCCGTGAACGGAAGATCCGAGGGCGCGGCCTGGGTCCGAGCTTTCCGACGTTCCGCTGGGACATCCGACCTGATACATTCGTGCGACTGGCACTTCGCCCGGTCTGACCGGCCTGAAAGGAACACGGACATGATCCTGCTCGGCTGTCTCCTGGTGGCGGGTCTCGCCTTCGTCCCCCGGGTGGTGCTGGTGCTGGCCTGGATCTTCAGCGAGCGCTGGCCGCTGGTGTGGCAGGGCGACTGGCTGGTGCCCCTGCTGGGCATCATCTTCCTGCCCTACACGACGATCATGTTCATGCTCGTCTGGAGCCCCGCCGGCATCAGCGGCTGGGACTGGCTCTGGATCATCCTGGGCGTCTTCCTCGACGTCGTCCACTACCAGCAGGCGGCGGCCAACCGCCGGCAGGCCACCTCGGTCTTCACCGACCTGAACTGACCGGCCCGGGCCTGACAGGCACAGGCCCATCCACTGGCACCGCCGACCCAGGGCGACGATGGGACACGGGATCAGCCACCGCCCTGTGTCGGCTCGAGAAGGCGGACATCGGCGTGGCCTTGGGCCTCACCGGCACCGAGCGCAGGACCACGGAACCCCCACCTACCCCTCAGGCCATGGTGCCGGAGGTGGGACTCGAACCCACACGAGGGTCACCCCTCAGCGGTGTTTAAGACCGCCGCGTCTGCCATTCCGCCACTCCAGCTCGTCGCACCGAGGCACTTCGACCTCGACACTCTAGCGGTCCCTCCCCCTCGGCTTCGCCGCTACCATCGTAGATGTCGGAGACACCATCGAGGAGATCCACCACCATGCCCGCGCCTGACGGCCGTCGACACCACGTCATCGTCTTCACCACGCCCATCATCGAAACCTGCGGCTGGCCAGCCATCTTCAGGAACGACTGAGGTTGGCATGAGCGCCCAAGCACGCAAGCACGCCCTCATCGTCGGTGGTGGCTTCGCCGGCGTGCAAGCCGCCATCGACTTGCAGAATACCGGTGCGTTCGACGTCACGCTGATCTCGGACCGCGACTACCTGTGGCTCTATCCCACCTCCATCTGGATCCCGACAAGGGAGATGGAGTTCGAGGGCGCCAAGGTCTCACTCGAGCAGATCCGGCAGAAGCATGGCTTCCGACTTGTCATCGATCGAGTGCAGGAGGTGCGCTCGGCGGTGAACCGGGTGGTCTGCGCCAACGGCGACCACGAGTACGACTACCTGGTGCTGGCCATCGGCGCAGAGAAGCTGAAGCCAGCCGGTGTCGAGCACACGCTGTCGATCTGTGGTGCGCCGGAGGTCTCGCTCCAGATCCGCGACCGCCTCGACACGCTCATCGAGCGGGGCAGCGGCAGCATCGCGGTCGGGTTCGGTGGCAACCCCAAGGACCCATCGGCCGTCCGCGGCGGCCCCGCCTTCGAGCTGCTCTTCAACATCCACGACCTGCTGCGCAAGCGCAAGGTCCGCGAGCAGTTCCAGCTCACCTTCTTCGCGCCGATGGCGCAGCCAGGCGCGCGCATGGGTGACCGCGCTCTGGACCTGATGGACAGCATGTTCAAGCGCTCCGGCCTCGACACGCGCGTGGGCACCAGGATCACGGGCTTCGATGCCGACGGTGTGGCCTTCGAGGACGGTACACGCCTCGATGCTGACCTGGTGCTGTTCATCCCCGGCGTGAACGGGCACGGCGTCATGGCGGCCTCCGACCTGCCACTCAACGAGGCGGGCTTCGTCCGTATCGATGACAACGGCTTGGTGGAGGGTACGACCAACGTCTACGCAGCCGGCGATACCGCCGCCATCGAGGGCCCCGACTGGCGAGCCAAGCAAGGACACACGGCCGAGATCATGGCCAGGAACGCCGCCCACAACATCGCCGCGGTCGAGACCGGCAAACCCGGTCAAGCTGGTTATGGAGCACATCTCTCCATCCTCTGCCTGATGGACACCGGCAACGGTGCGGCCTTCGTCTACCGGAGCCGCAAACGCAACCTGATCGTGCCCTTGCCCATCGTGGGCCACTGGATGAAGAAGGCCTGGGGTCGCTACGCCCGACTGACCAAGCTGGGGAAGGTCCCGCACATCCCAGGCCTGTAGCAGGCACGCCATCTAGCCCGCGCACAAACGAAGAACCGGCCCCAAGAGGGCCGGTTTCACGCTCAGGTAAATGGAGGCGACGACCGGATTCGAACCGGTGAATAACGGTTTTGCAGACCGTCGCCTTGGGCCTCTTGGCTACGTCGCCCGGCGATAACCACTTGATGCTACCAGTCGCGGCTGGGTGTTGGCTGCCCCTCGAGGATTCGAACCTCGGTTCACGGATCCAAAGTCCGGCGTCTTACCACTAGACGAAGGGGCAGCGAAGGACCCCGGCAGTCTACGAGACGGAAGGAGGGAGTGGAGCGGAAGACGGGACTCGAACCCGCGACCCTCACCTTGGCAAGGTGATGCTCTACCAACTGAGCCACTTCCGCCCGATTCTGACGAGCTACCGACCGGCGCCATGTATTTGGTGCCGAGAGCCAGATTCGAACTGGCGACACCGCGATTTTCAGTCGCGTGCTCTACCAACTGAGCTATCTCGGCCCGCCGCTGCGGTCCGGCTATTAGACCACAACTTGGCACCTCCGCACAACCGTCGACGAGCGAGCCGGGCCAGGGCCAGGATGGTTAGCGATTCTTCACCTGTGGAGACCGTACGAGAACGTTTGCGCGTGCTAGATTGAGGGTGGCCGAACCCCCGTGCGCGGGGGACGGGGGAACCAATCCCACCGAGGGATCCTTCCCACTTGGGGCGAACCGCGGATCGTCCGCGCAGGCTGTGACCGCAGCCGAGCCCGACAGCTCACCTCGCAGGCCAAGCCGTGTCGTCATCGAGGGTCGTCCCGTGGCTTGGCCGCAGTTGCCTACGCTTCCAGTCCAGGCGTATGCCGCTGCCCTCCCCCGCCCCAGCACGCTGCAGCGGAACTTGGCGCTGGACCTGTCGTCCGCGGTCGGTCTTGGCGGCACGATGGCCGTGGTGGGAGTGCTGCTCCCGTCGGTGGCGCGGCGCGAAGGCCTCGACACCATGGGCCTTGCCGTCCTCGCCGCCCTGCCTTTCCTGGCCAGTCTGGTGACGCTGTTCGCGGGTCGCATCGGGCCGCGCTCGCCGGCACGGATGGCACTGTTGCGTTCACTGGGCGCACTTGGCCTGCTGCTGGTGCTCATCGCACCCGATCCCCTCTTCATCGCCCTGGCCATCTTCGGGTTCTGGATCGCGTTCTCGCTGGGCTCGCCGCTGCAGCAGCGCATCTGGGCCACCATCTACCCCTCCGCGGACCGTGGACGGATGCTCGGCTACGTCGGTACCAGCCGCTCGCTGGCCGGGATGCTGGCGCTCTCGGCCATCGCCATCGTGGCCGCCGCACACGGCTTTGGCGCCATCGTCGCTGTCGTGGCGGTGGTAGGCGCCGTCTGCAGCCTGGCGGTCAGCCGCATGGCCGTGCCGGGCATCGAGGTCAACCACCGCTTCAGCGCCCTCGATTCCATCCGGTCGGTCACAGGACAACCCATGCTCCGCAGCATCACTGCCGCGCAGTTGCTCTTCGGCGCTGGATTCGTGGCGGCCCCAGCGCTCATCGCCATGGTCCACGTGGATCGCTTGGGCCTGGGCGTCGATGAGATCGCACTCGCGGGCTTGGTGAGCTATGGCAGCACGGCCGTCACCTTCAGCCTCTGGGGTCGTCTTGCCTGTCGCGCCGGAGCACTGGTGACCATCTCGAGCGGTACGCTCATCGGCGTCGTGGCCATGGCCATGTTCGCCTTCGCACCGACCTTCGGGCTCGTCCTGCTTGCCACGGTGCTGCTAGGTGCCGCTGGTGCCGCGGTGGACACGTCGTGGCCACTGCTCATCGCCGACCACGCGCCAGCGGACCGCCAGGGCGAGGTCGCCGCTGGCCTGAACTCCATCATGGGCTTCCGCGGACTGCTCGTGCCGTTCCTGGTGATGGCACCCATCCGAGTCGGCATCACCGACGAGACGGGTGGGCTCCTCATCGCCGCACTGTGCATGGTGGCGGGGGCAGTGCTGTACGCCCGGCTGTCTGGCTTGGCCCTGCTCCCAGCCCGCGCTGCGAGCGGCCTGCGGCTCCGCCTTCAGCGCAGTCCGGCCAGCTCCCTGATGCCGCTCTCGTCGATCTCGGGCTGGCCCGTCAATCTGCGCAGGCGGTTGATGCGATCGAGCGTCGCGGGATGGGTGCTGAAGAGGCCGCTGGCGCTGCTGTCAAGCTTCTTGACCGGGTTGATCACGTAGAGGTGCTGGGTCGCCCGATTGGCGACCTCCAGCTTCTCGGTGTCGAGCGTGAGCTTGGCCAGGGCTCGCTCCAGGCCGTACGGGTTGCGGGTCAGCTCCACGCTGCTGGCGTCGGCGAGGTACTCACGCTCCCGGTTGACCGCCATCTGCACGAGACCCGCGAAGATCGGCGCCAGGATGGCCACGGCCAGCCCCAGGAACATGATCAGCACCTGCGCTCCGCCGCCGCCACTGCTGCTGCGGCGGTCGCGGCCCATGCTGCCCCAGATGGTCATGCGCGCCAGCATGTCGGCCAGGAGGGCGATGGAGCCGACCAGCACACCAACGAGCAGGCTGAAACGGATGTCGTAGTTGGCAACATGGGACAGCTCGTGGCCGAGCACGCCCTGGAGCTCCTCACGGTCGAGCTGGTCGAGCAGGCCACGCGTGATGGCGACGCTGGCATGCTTTGGATCCCGGCCAGTGGCGAAAGCGTTGAGGGCACTGTCCTCGATGATGTAGACCTTGGGCTCCGGCACGTTCGCAGCGAGGCTCAGCTCGCGCACCACGTGGACAAGCTTGGGCTCCTCGGCCTCCGACACTTCCCGGGCCTGTGAGATGCCCAACACCATGCCATCGCCGCCGTAGAAGGCGCCGATAGAGAGAGCGAGCGCCAGCAGGCCACCGATTGGCACGAACCAGATGGCGTTGGCCGGATCGCCCGCGATGGCGAAGCCGATGAACCAGCTGATGGCGCCAAGGATGGCCACGATGGCCACCATCAGCAGGATCGATCGTCGCTTGTTGGAACGGACCTGCTGGTCGAATGTCTGGCGGGCGGGCGTCATGGCACGGTCACGCACATCTATCGCGTCTGGCGCGGACCACGGGCCGACCTTCTAGCCCTGACGAGGTGGAGGTGGCGGCTGGGGCGGACCGCCGACCGGTGGTGCCGGAGGTGGTGCCTGTGGGGGTCGGGGTGGTGCCGGTGGCGGTGCCTGAGGGGGCAGCGGTGGTGGCGGTGGTGGTGGCGTCGGTTCGGGCGTGTCATCGTCAGCGCCAAAGCCGAGATCCACCTTCGGGACCTGCGACGCTTCCGGCTCCGCGTCGAAGAACTCGCGCCCGGTGAACCCGAGCGGCCCGGCGATGAGCACGTTGGGGAAGGTCGCGATGGACGTGTTGTAGTCGAGCACCGAGGCGTTGTAGTGCTGTCGCGCGAAGCTGATCTGGTTCTCGGTCGTGGTCAGCTGCTCCTGCAGCTCCAGCACGTTCTGGTTGGCCTTCAGCTCGGGGTAGTTCTCCACGGTGGCGAACAGCGAGCGCAGGGTGCCGGTCAGGGCATTCTCCGCGGCGGCCTGCTGATGCGGGTCCGTGGCCCCGGCAGCGACCGCGTTGGCCCGCGCCTCGGTCACCGCGGTGAGGACGGACTGCTCGAAGCCCATGTAGCCCTTGACCGCATCGATCAGGTTGGGGATGAGGTCCCAGCGTCGCTTTAGCTGGACCTCGATCTGGGCAAAAGCCTCATCGATACGCAGGCGGCGCTGCACCAGGCCGTTGTAGATGAGGATGCCGACAGCGAAAAGGATCACCGCGATGATCCCGACGATCAACAAGATCTCCATCAATACCTCCGATCAGCGTCAGGCAGCCAAGCGGCCATCCCACACCGGAAGGGTACTCGCTCCGACACCGTGGAGGCACGCGTAGGTCGGGGCATGGCCCAGCAGGACCATCGGACCCAGCCCACCAGTGGCACCCGGTGCATCAGTGGCAGTCGCTGCAATGGATGTCGGCCGGTGTGTCGCCGGCGATGAGCCCAGCCACCCAGTCGACCAGGCGGACCCCATCCACCTCGAGCTCGTAGAAGGCGTCCCGCCAGAGGACGGTGTGGTCCGTCCCCGGAGCGGTGTAGCTGGCGATGTCCACTCCGGCCGACTCGATTGCAGCCTCGTTCTGGTCGATCAGTCCCAGCCGGTCATCGGGGCCGACGCCGACCAGGCCCGCGTAGAACGACTGTGCCGCATCGTCGGCAAAGTCGAAACGGGCAAACGTCGTGTCCGGCGCGTGCTGCCCAGCGTAGCGATACAAGTCGGGGATCCCCCACTCGCGGACGGTGATGCCCTCGGTCCCGGGCCAGTCGGGGATCGCCTCAGCCGTGCCCCAGTGTGCACCGATGAAGGCGTTCAGCACGGGGTCACTGGGATAGGCGCCCGATCCGTCACCCAGGGTCACGATACGGGCCTCCGACAGCTTATCGGCAGCCAGGCCTGCGTAGAGCGGCGTGGGGATGGAACCGGCGCTGACACCGGTGACCACCAATTCAGCCACGTCCGGATACGTCGCCACCAGGTGGTCGAGCGCGGCGACACCATCGGCAAAGCCGTGGTGCTCGACGCTCAGATCGTCGGCATAGGTCGTGGTCCTGCTGCCCAGGTGGCTGTCACCGGTGCAGTAGGGCACGTACACGAACGAGTAGTCTCCAAGTGGATTCTCCGGGTTCTGGAAGTCGAAGACGCCGCCACGCCCAGCCAGCGACTCGGGTGTGACGTCACTCGAGGGGACGTAGGAGGTATCGGGGCCATCGAAGGCGCAGGTCGCAGCGCTGAAGCAGGCACCCCCGCCCTCGAAATAGAGCACCACCTTCTGTGGGTCGGCCACGCGCTAAAGGTAATGGACCGGACTACCGTCGGCGCAGGTGGTGTCAGGGCCGCCGTCAAAGGGCACCCACTCCTCCGCGGCGGCCGCCGTGGTCGTGGGAGCGACCATCATGATAGCCATCGTGGCGAGCAGCAGGCGATGACCCGACAGGTTCGTCACGCGAAGGCACGCACGCTGAGCAAGCCGCGCAGGGATGGGTCAGCGTGCGCGCGTGCGGTTGTTTCGCGGCGAGTGCTCGACCTCGGCGAGCCCAAGCGCCTCCAGCACCGGCGGCACGTAGTTGCCGAAGCGGCCGCGCAGGCCCTTCTTGAGGCCGTACCAGCCGCCGACCGGATTGTCGGACGCGCGGCCCCACGCCTCGACGGTGTCCGGCTTGGCTTGCTTCTGCTCATCGGCATTGCCAAGGAGCATCCAGTCAGCCCGCGTCCGCAGCATCGCATGCAGGTCGTCGATGCAACGGAGGTGGTAGCGCAGCTGCGTCCCGCCCACCTGCACGACCAGTGCCGGCGGGTCGGCCGCTGCGTCGCGGTACGCCTCGAACTCGGACGTGCCCGGCGGCGTCCGGAGGATCCAGGGATCCTCCTTCGTGCCATTACCCTGGGCACTTGTGTCGACCATATGCTGCCTTCCTCTGGTTCCGATTCCCGTGAAGGCGGAAGCGTAGCGCTGTCCGCACCAAGATACCAGCCCCGGGAGCGTGACACGCCCGCAACCGACGTCCGACTTGCGTTGCTGGTCGCTCCGTTGGCCCGGACGCACGCCAAGTGCACATCGGAGATGGATCAGCACGCCCATGCAAATCAGCGGCCCATGGCGCCTCGAACTCGCTGCTTGTGTGCGTGGTCTTCAAACGCTGGGAGGAGCGAATTGCTCCGCGTCCACTGACGGTGGTGGGCGGTAGAGGACTCGAACCTCTGACTTCCTCGGTGTAAGCGAGGCGCTCTGACCAACTGAGCTAACCGCCCGCGGGTGCCGTGATGGTAGTGCCGAGAACAGCCGCACGCCAGGCGTGCGTCAGGGGGAGGTGGTGCCCAGGCCGGGACTTGAACCCGGATGAGTTGCCTCACACGCCCCTCAAACGTGCGCGTATACCAATTCCGCCACCTGGGCCAGGTGCTGTGATCGACGTGGTACCGCGGGAGGGACTTGAACCCACACGACCGTAATGGTCACTAGGTCCTGAACCTAGCGCGTCTGCCTATTCCGCCACCGCGGCACGAGATCGATCCACAACGCTCTTCCGAGCGGACTGCGATGGTAGCACGAAGGCCGCAGCTACTCCGCGATGTAGATGAGCATGGACACCGAGACGAAGATCACCGCCAGGACGATGGTGAATTGGTAAAGGCGCTGCTCGACGCCGCGACGGGTCCGGAAACTCGACGCGTCACCACCACCGAAGGTGGCGCCAAGGCCGGAGCCACGCGACTGCATGAGGACCGCTGCGATCAGGCCCAAGGCCGCCACCAGCAGCGCGATGAAGAGAAAGACGTCCACGGTTCGAATTCGACTCCTGTCGTATGTTGCGCGCAGGGCGGAGGATAGCACGCATCCGGCGCCACCCAGATGGAGTGACGCTGTCCGAGCTTAGCTATCCGTCGAGCAGCGAATGCCCCGTCATGCCCGGAGCCGGGGTGACGCCGGTGAGTGCCATCAGCGTGGGTGTGACATCGGCCAGGACACCATCGTCCAACGACCGGCCTTGCACCGCAGACCCGGCCAGCAGGAACGGCACTGGGCTCAGTGAGTGCTTGGTGACCGGATCCCCGGCCGCATCCTTCATGACGTCAGCATTGCCGTGATCCGCGGTCATCGCGAGGATGGCACCCTTGCCGCCCGCAGCGACAGACGCCGCGTCAGCCACCATGACGGCATCCGCGACACGGCCGAGGCAGCCATCGAGGAAGGTGCACGCCTCCATGGTCGCTTCCCAGACACCCGTATGGCCGACCATGTCCGGGTTGGCGAAGTTGGCCACGATCAGGTCGTACTCGCCCGAGGTGATGGCGGCCACGATCTCATCGGTCACACCAACTGCGCTCATCTCCGGCTGCAGGTCGTAGGTGGCGACCTTGGGACTTGGCACCAAGCGGCGTTCCTCGCCCGGCCAAGGTGCCTCCACGCCACCGTTGAAGAAGTACGTCACGTGCGCGTACTTCTCCGTCTCGGCGACATGGAACTGCTTCCATCCCAGCCCCGAGACGACCTCCGCCAGGCTGGGTACCATCAGGGGTGGATACGCGACCTCGACGGGCAAGCCGCCCTCATACTCGGTCAGCGTCACCACCGCCGGGAAGGGCGGCACATAGCCACGGTCGAAGTGGTCGAAGTCCTTGTCCACCAGGGCGTGCGTCAGCTGGCGGGCCCGATCGGCGCGGAAGTTGAAGTGGATCACGACATCCTTGTCGCGGACGGTGCCATCGACACCCTCGATGAGCGTGGGCTTGACGAACTCGTCGTTCTCACCACGCTCGTAGGCGGCGGCAAGGGCCTCACTGGCACTGCCGGCCGCCGCGGTGCCAAAGCCGGTGCCGTAGACCATGGCGTCATACCAGGCCTTGGTGCGCTCCCAGCGCTGGTCGCGGTCCATGCCGTAGTAGCGGCCGCCGATCGTGGCGAAGCGTGCGGTCGGGTGGGCTGCCATCAGGCGCGCCTCGAAGTCGGGGATGAAACCGTCGGCCGAGCGGGGCGGTGTGTCGCGCCCGTCGAGCAGACCGTGGACGACGACATCGATGACACCGGCTTCCCGAGCCAGGGCGGCGATGGCGACGGCATGTCCGTCGGTGGAATGGACCCCGCCGGGACCGATGAGGCCGACCAGGTGCAGTCGGGACGTGGGCGCGGCGGCCTTCTTGACCGCCGCCAGCAGCACCTCGTTGCGCTCGAATGAACCGTCAGCGATCTCAGCATCGATGCGCGGCAGGTCCTGCAGCACCGGACGACCGGCACCGATGTTGAGATGCCCCACCTCGCTGTTGCCCATCTGGCCGTCGGGCAGGCCGACTGCCCCAGCCGAGGCATCCAGGCGGGAGTTGGGCCATGCCTTGCGCAGCGCACGCCAACGAGGCATCTCGGCGGCAGCGATAGCGTCGACGGCAGGATCGGGCCCGTAGCCGAACCCATCGACGATGATGAGAACGACGGGGCATGGACGCTCAGCCCTCGTGGTCACGTGGTGGTCCCCCCTTTCGGCTGGGTGCCCGAGTGTCTCGCCCCGGGTCGTTGGCACGACTCGCCGTGGACTCGCCATCGAGTCAGCAGCGGGAGTCGGTGGTGGAGTCGCGGCGTGGTCGACTGGCAGCCAGGCGCGTGTGTGCTCGGCGCGTGTGTGCTAGGCGCGGGAGCGTTTGGCAGCCGCTTCAGCGGCGGTGGCGGCGATGCTCGACATCTGGCCGGGCTTGAGGCTGGCGCCGCCGACGAGCGCACCGTCGATGGCTGGCTCGCTGATGAATTCCTCGAAGGAATTGGCCGTGACCGAACCGCCGTAGAGCACCGGGGTGTTCTCGGCGAAGGCCGCGTCGGCGATGTCAGCGACGGTGGCACGGATGGCGTCGGCCATCTCGGCTGCGTCAGCACCGCGAGCGGTCTTGCCGGTGCCGATGGCCCAGACGGGTTCGTAGGCGATGACAAGATCGGCCGGAAGACCGTTGCCCTGTGCCACGACGACCTCCAGGGCCGCCTTCACCTGGGCCCGCACGGTCTCCACCGCAGTACCGGCTTCGCGCTCCTCGAGCTGCTCACCGCAACAGAGCATGGGGCTGATGCCGGCTTCCACGAGGCGGACGATCTTCTGACCGATGAGCGCATCGGATTCGAGCTGGTCACGACGACGTTCCGAGTGACCCACGATGCACCAGCTGGCGAGGCCGACCAGCATGCTGGCAGCGATCTCACCGGTGTAGGCGCCATTGGCCTCGGCGTGGACGTTCTGAGCACCGACGGCCACGTTCGTGCCGGCCAGCGCGTCATTGACGGGCGCCAGCGCCACGTACGGCGGGCAGATGATGCGGGTGACGCCGGCCACGTCGGTGGCCTTGGCGATTTCGACGGCCAGCGGACCGGCGTCCGCTGGGGAAGTGTTCATCTTCCAGTTGGCAGTGATGATGACGGGTCGCATGGGCCCCATCATAGGTCGGTCGCGGAGACCGCGACGGACGCCTTCGACTCCATGCGCTCGAACGCCCGCTGCACGCGTGCGCGGCTGACCCCCAGCGCTGCCGCCAACTCGGTGAAAGACGCCTCCGGGGCGTCCTTGCGAGCCAGCGCCACGGCCTGGTCGGAAGCGGAGAGCTCAGCCAGGCGACCGTCGGCCTCAAGCTCACCGATGAGACCGATCTGGTGCGAGCTCGAAGCGACGCTTCGTTCGAGGTTGGCCGTCTCCGCATTGAGGACACGATTGAGGTGCCCGTGCAGTTGGCGCAACACCAGCCGTGATTTCGATCTCCAGCACGCTGGCACCGGCACCGCAGTAGCGCAGGAAAGCCAGGATGGTCTCGGTCGACTTGCTGGTCACCACGCTGCGCCCGCGTCGGAGCCGATACGAGAGCCTGAAGCCAGCCTCGTCCAGCCGCTGTCGGAGCGTCTCACCCTCGGTCGCCTCGACCACCAGCTCCAGGTGGGTGCCGCGACCGCCAAGGCTGAGGGAGCCAGCCGCCAGGAAGCGGCCGCGCAGCCAGGCCGCCCGGCAGTGGTCACGCGCCGCACCCCAGGCGAAGCCTGGGGTTGAGTCGGTGCCGGGGAGAGTCTCGTCTCCCTCGAGCCGGACCGCCAGCCTGGCCACGGCCGGAGAGCGGGCGTGGCCCAGTGCCGCGGGACCCAGGCCGATCCGCTCGGCAGCTCGGCAGCACGAACGCGGCGGATCGATGGCAGCCAGCTCAGCACGGATGGTCTGAACCAGTTCGCGCTCTCGAGAGTCAGCCATGCGTGGCAGGATCGTTCAAGCGCTGCGAAGCGGTGTTTGAGGGGCGACTGGCGGGGCGTGCCTCGAGCAGGCGCAGCAGTGCCTGCGTCAAGCGCCTTGGATCGTGCCGGTGCGCATTCTCGGGATCGACCACAGCCGCCAGCTCAAGGCGCGGCCGGACTTCGTCGGGTGGCAGGTCGATACGAACCGGTTCGGCGGGATAGCCCTCAGGCACCCGCGCACTATCGTCATCGTTGGCCAGGACGACGTCGATAAGGTCGCCGACGCCGTGCGCGGACAGGGCACCGATGTGCTCCGAGAGCGTGTAGCCCTCGGTCTCGCCGGGTTGCGTCGCCACGTTGGCCACGTACACACGCAGGCCCTGAGCCCCTCCGATGGCTGAGCGGATACCCGGCACCAGCAAGCTCGGCAACAGGCTCGTATAGAGCGAGCCGGGGCCCATCACGATGAGGTCGGCGGCACGGATGGCCTCCACCGCATCAGGACTCGCCTCCACGCTAGCCGGGCTGAGCCAGACCCGGCGGATGCCGCGAGCGCGCATGATCCTGGACTGGCCCTGCAAGAGCGTGCCGTCGTCCAGCTCGGCACTCAGATTGAGCGCCACTCCGGCGACCGGCAGGACCTCACCGCGGACTGCGAGTACCCGGTTGGACTGCCGCACACCCTCCTCGAAGTCACCCGTGATGTCAGCCATCGCTGCGATGAGCAGGTTGCCGAAGGCGTGGCCGGCCAGACCGGGCTGCGAATCCGTGGCCGGGAAGCGGTATTGCATCAAGCTGGACATGGTGGGTTCGACATCCGCCAGCGCGGCGATGCAGTTGCGGATGTCCCCCACCGGTGGCACACCCAGCTCGCGGCGCAGCTGTCCGCTTGAGCCACCGTCGTCGGCCACGGTGACTACGGCGGTGATGTTGCTGCTGACCTCCTTGAGGCCGCGCAGCAGCGTGGACAGGCCAGTCCCGCCGCCGATGGCTACGACACGTGGCCCGCGCGCCCGAGATCGCCGCTGATACACCATCTCGACGAGTGGCTCCCGACGCGCCGGGAACGGCTCGAGCAACGCATCCAGCAGCCGCCCGAGCCCGTACAGGAAGACAGCTACACCGATGCCGATGACGACCATCGGACGCAGGGGATCGGGCAAGAAGTTGAGGCTGAGGAGCTCGAAGAGCTGCCCCGCGATGCTGTCGGCGGGAACCTCACGAAACAGGACGCGGATGAGCAGCGCGCCGGCGGTGGCGAGGATGGTGAGCCCCACCAGCATCACCAGCAACCAGCGTTTGACCCCCATGCCGGGGCGCAGCCATCGGCGCAGCCGATGCATGCGGCCGTCCTGTCTCCCGTCGGTCATCGACGCCGCTCGAGCTCCCGATGCCAGACGGTGACGGGACCCATCTGTAGTGCATCCAGCTGGCTCGCGAGCGCCTCACTGATGGCGACCGAGCGATGGAATCCGCCGGTGCAGCCGATGGCGATGGTCAGGCGCGTCTTGCCCTCGGCCAGATAGGCCGGGATGACGGTGTGGAAGAAGCCGTCGAGATGCTCCAGGAACTCTTTCGTGATGGGCTGGCCCAGGACGAACTCGCGCACCTCCTCGGTCTGCCCGGAGTGCTCGCGCAGCTCGGGTCGATAGAAGGGGTTCTCCATGAAACGCACGTCGAACACCAGGTCCGCCTCCATGGGAACGCCGAACTTGAAGCCGAAGCTGATGACCTGGAGCGAGAGCTGATCGGGACCGGGCTGGGCGTCGAGTGCATCGACGATGCGCTCGCGTAGCTGCTTGAATGCCAGGCCCGACGTGTCGATGGTCGTTTGCGCCAAGTCCCGGATGTCATCGAGCATGGCCCGCTCGCGTGCGATGGCCGAGCCCACACCGTCGTTGCGGTCATCGAGCGGGTGCCGGTGTCGTGTCTCCGAATAGCGCCGGATCAGGACCTCGTCGCTGGCCTCAAGGAAGACGATCTGCGGTTGGATGCCGCGGCCATGGAGCGCTCCCAGGGCAGCGCTCAGTGCCAACGGCGCGTCACCCTGGCGGACGTCGAGCACGATGGCGACGCGGTCATACCGAACTGGATCATTGGCCACCAACTCGGCTAGGTCGCGCAGCAGCTCGGCTGGGACGTTGTCGACGACGGTGTAGCCGAGATCCTCGAAGATCTTGCTGGCCGCTGTCTTGCCGGCCCCCGAAAGCCCGGTGATGATGGCGACGTGCTGATTGCCCGGCCCCTGAGCCGGCGGTAGTTGCTCAGACATCGGCCCCTTTCTCGCGCCCACGGCGCTGCAACAGGAAGATGGTGAACTCATACAGCGCGTACATGGTGCCCGAAAGCACGAGCGGGCTGACGGGATCGCCGCCGGGCGTGATGACCACGGCGAAGATGACCACGCCGAGCAGGACATAGCGACGCATGGTCCGGAGCTGTTCCACCCGCAGGATGCCAAGGCGGTCCAGGAAGACCAGCACGATGGGAAACTGCATCACCAGCCCGAAGACGAGGAACATGAAGGTCACGAAGCCGAAGTAGGCCTCTGCGCTGGGCAAGGCCACCAGTGAGCCTTCGATCTGGAAGCTGAGCAGGAACCCGACCGCATACGGCAGCGTCACCCAGGCCACCAAGGCGCCCATCAGGAAGAACACCACCGTCATGGGGATCCAGGGCAACGCCGCGCGGCGTTCTCCGGGGAGCAGTCCCGGTGCCACGAACGCCCACAACTGGTACAGGACCACCGGCGACGCCAACAGCAGGCCGACGATGACGGCCACGCGCAGATAGACCATGAAGCCGCCCGACAACGTCAGGAACACCACCTCACCGTTCGGCAGCGGCGTCAGCAACAGCTCGATGAGCGGCTCGGCCAGGAGGAAGCCGATGACCGAACCCAAGCCGATGGCGATGACGCTGATGGCGACACGACGGCGAAGCTCGGCCAAGTGGTCAACCAGCGGCATGGCGAAGACATCCTCTATCCCCGCTGCTGTCTCAGGCGGCATCGACGGATCTGCGACGGCGCCGTCCTCGGCTCCGTGAGCGTCAGTCATGGGCTGTCATCGACCTGCGGTCAGCTCACCGGGGCAAGCCCGGCGACTAGGCGTCGTGGTCGGTCTTGGGCGTGGCTGCCGCGCCTGGGATGGTCCCGCTCATGGTGTTCGGCTGGGCCTCCCCGCTCAGCTTGTTCGGCGCGGGCACGTCATCCATCCTCGAGCTGGGCGCCAACGAGGCAGTGTCCGTGAGTTCCGAAGAGGCCTTGCGAAATTCACGGATAGTCTTGCCCAGGGCGTTGCCCATCTCCGGCAGGCGGCGTGGGCCTACCACCAGCAACGCGATGACCAGGACGATGATGAGTTCAAGGGGCCCTATGTTGAAGGGCATACGACGCTCCGACGACGAAGATCAGACTCCAGCATCGTAGCACCCCCCGCGGGCGTATCGGATGGCAGCCTAGGCCCCCGGGGGCACAGGTGGCGCATCGCCTGAGCTGTCGCTGGCGGGCGCATCCGTCGCCTCCGCGGCGGGGCCGGTGTTCTCGCCGCCATCGGACCCTTGTGGAGTGGCATCGACACGCTCCGATGGCGGGATGAACCAGGAGGGGTTGGAGATGCCGTCGATGCCGCCGTCACTCGTGACCGGTCGGTCGTCGAGCATGGTGATGAGGCCCTGCTCGTTGGTATCGAGCGTCATCACACGCAAGTCGATATCCAGACCATCACGATGCAGGTAGGCGATCTGATCGCCATCAGGCGAGAACTCTGGAGCGAAGCTGTCGCCATCAGTGGTGAGCTCGACGCGGACGTCGCCGCGGCGGGCATTCACGAGCACGATATCCCGACCCGTGCCGTCGGTCGACTCGACCGCCAACAACTTGCCATCCGGTGACCATGAAGGGTTGGCGTAGCCGGGCTTCAGGTACTTGACCTTGCCCACCGAGCAGTTCGACTTGGTCCGGCAGGTGAAGATGGCGACCCTGGGATCACCATCGGGACCCTTGTCATCATTGTAGGTGAACGCGATCCGGGTGCCATCAGGGCTAAAGGCTGGGTCGTTGTGACCCAGTTGAGGCTGGGTCGGCGTAGCCACCTTGCGCAGCCGACCACTCTTGGCGTCGATGATGTGAAGCGTGACCTCGTCCGCGGAACCATCCGGCCCGTCGCTGACCACGGCGATGGAGTTGCCGGCGGAGCTGACCGATGGTTGTGCCACATGGCTGAACCACAGGCCGCGGCTGTCCTTGATGAGCGAGTTGAAGACCTTTTTCCGATTGCTGCCGTCGGGTTTCATGCGCATCAGGTCGGGCGTATAGAACGTGTACTTGCCGCCGGGCCGGGTCTTGTTGGTGACCTTCCTGGTGGAGCGGATGAAGTAGACGGACTTGCCGTCTGGCGACCACACCGGATACGCATCCGACTGCGCCGAATCGCTGTCGGTCAGTCGTTGGAGCGAGGTTCCTGCGACCGACCAGATGTCTCCTGAGCGGGTGAAGAGGATGCTGCCCTTGACGTTGGCGCGCTCGTCGCTGGGTGGCTCCACGATAGCTGTATCGATGTCGTCGATGACTGGCTCGGGCGTCTCCTCAACCGTTCCATCAGGCTCTCCCGAGGCTAGCGGATCGGCACTCGCGAGGGCAGTCCTGGTGTCTGGCGTCGCGGTGGCTTCGGCGGCCGCATCGCCAAGCGTCGAGTCGAGGAAGCCCATCGCCCACAGGCTTCCGCCGCCGACCAGGACCAGGCCCAGCAGCGCCAGCATCGGTGCCAGCAGCGGCGAGCTGCGATGAGGGCGGCGCGGCGGGATGGGCTCACGCCCCGGTGGATACAGCGGCGGCGCTGAGCGCGGATCACGATAGCCGGGCGTCACCGGACCGGTCGGCGGGTAGCTCGAGCCAGGGGCCGGATAGGAGCCGTCGGGCGGGGTCGGAGGACGAGTCATGAAGCCATCACCCAGCGTGCGCGCAGCGCCCGCAAAGTGCCCGAAGGGGCCACATCCCGGATGTCCAGCTGAAGCGTCTCGACCCCGGCAAAGACACGGCTGGCGAGTCGTGCGACGACATCGATCTCGGAACCCTCCGTCAACTGCTCAGGGAGGTCGGCACGACCGAAGCAGATACCATCGATCACCTCACGCCCACGACGCAGCTTGAGTTGTGTATGACCGCCGTTGGCAGCACGGACCCGGTCCACGGCAAGGCCCGCGAATCCGACGAGCGGTGGTTCATCGCCAGCACCATCGAGCGGCGCCAACTCACGCAAGAGTACGTAATCCACGGCATCTGCGCTCTGGACGAGGTCGAGGTTCAGGCTTGGTCGTGCATCCACTACCGGCAGCCCTCCGATGAATGACTGCAGCCGTTCCCGCAACTCGTCGACCCGATTCGACTCGATGTGGCAGCCAGCCGCGGCCGGGTGGCCACCGAAGCGCTCAAAGAGGTCGCCGCAGGCAGCGAACGCGGCCGCCAGGTCCACGCCCCCGGCACTGCGCGCCGAACCACGCCAGGGCTCGGCTGAGCTTGATAGCACCAGCGCGGGGCGACCATGTTCCTCCGCCAGACGGCCGGCGATGAGGCCGATGATGCCCACCGGCCAGTCGCCGGCAAGCACGATGAAGCCTTGTTCGGGTTGGTCGCCCAACGCTTCTTGCGCTTCCTTCATGGCCGCCATGGTCAATACCCGCCGCTGTCGGTTGGCACGCTCTAGCTCCGCCGCCAGCCGCTCCGCCTCGTCGGCGTCCTCCGAGAGCAGCAGCTGCGCTGCCACGCGCGGGTCGCCGATGCGACCCATGGCATTGATACGCGGTGCCAGACCGAACGAGATGTCCTCCATGGAGATGCGATCGCGATCCACGCCGGCCGCCGTCATCAGGGCGGCCAGTCCCGGTCGCGGCGCCGAAGCCAGGCGCGCCAGACCGAGGCGCACGATGGACCGGTTCTCACCCACGATCGGCACCACGTCGGCGATGGAGCCGATGGCGGCCAGGTCGGACATCCCCAACGCGGCTTTGGCGCCGCCCGGCTCGT
Organism: uncultured Chloroflexia bacterium; assembly: GCA_963814315.1. GTDB lineage: Bacteria > Chloroflexota > Limnocylindria > Limnocylindrales > CSP1-4 > JAFMJV01. The sequence goes on along the minus strand of CAWFCG010000003.1, from coordinate 410,742 downwards.
CGGCAAGCAGCAACTGGGCGACCTTGAAGGCGACTCCGGATCCTGAGAGCCGCCGGTCGGGATAGGCACTTTCGGGCCGCTGCGGGTTGACCAACGCCACTGCTGCAGGGCGTTCGGCTCCCAACACATGGTGATCGGTGACGATGACGTCGATGCCAGCCACGGCGGCGGCGGCCACCTCAGCGACACTGCCCGTGCCGGTATCAGCGGTGATGATGAGGCCGTGACCAGCGGAACCTGCCCGCGCCACGGCTGCCAGCGAGAGCCCGTGTCCCTCGCCGCTGCGATCGGGGACATAGGGCTCGGCGGTGAGTCCCAACCGGCGCAGCGCCCCGATGAGGATGGCCAGGCCGGTCAGTCCATCAGCATCGAAGTCGCCCAACACCAACACCGATTCCCCGACCCTCCGTGCCGCGCTGACGCGGGCCTGGAGGGCAGCAGCATCAGGCAGCAGTCCCGGATCGTGTAGCCCGGCTTCGGGGGCGTCGAACCGGGAGGCCAGCTCGGCGGGGTCGACGGGACCGCGGCGGGAGAGCACGCGCACGGCTCGAGCGGACAAGCCTCGCCGCTTGGCGTCGACGATGGTGGCCTCCGAGATCGGGTGCGCCTCGGGCACGATCCAGTGGTAGTGCGGGGTCAGTGGCAGCATTAGCAGCCAGTCTGGGCCTCCGGCTTCACCCGGGCTTACGCCGCGCTGGCCTTGGCCTTGGACTTGGCTGGTGCCGGCTCGTTGGCCTTGCGACGATCCGCCCACAGGTGCCAGTCGAGGAAGAGCGGTGTGGCCACGAAGAGCGACGAGTAGGTACCGGCTACCACACCGACGAGCAGGGCCAGCGTGAAGGGGCGGATGGCTTCGCCACCGAACACCAGCAGGGCCACGAGGGTCAGCACCAGCGTCAGCGACGTGGTCAGGCTACGGCCGATGGTCTGAACCAGGCTGTGGTTGACGATCAGTTCGAGTGGTTCGCCCAGGTAGCGATGACGGTTCTCGCGGATGCGGTCGAAGACCACGATGGTGTCATGCACCGAGAAGCCGATGATGGTGAGCATGGCGGTCACGAAGAGGGCATCGATCTGCAGGCCGGTGAACGTCCCCAGGATGGCGAAGACACCGACGGTGACGATGACGTCGTGGATCAAGGCCACGATGGCGCTGACGCCCATGCGGAAGTCACGGAAGCGGTAGCTGACCCAGATCATGATGGCGACGGCGGCCATGAGGATGAGCAGGAACGTCTGCTGCACCAGCTCAGCGCTCACGACGGGACCGACCGAGTTCTGCTGGCGCACTTCGTCGATGTCGCCGAACTTCTGCTGGAGGGCCGTGGCTAGTTCACCGAACTGGCCCGCCGTGGGGACACCCGCCACGGGACCTCCGTCACCGCTGCCAGCCACTGGCGCTATGGAGGCGTCGGGCGGGCCAGAGGCATCCGGCGTGATGGAGGCGTCAGGTGAGCCGGAGGCGTCCGGCGTGGGGGCGTCAACGTCGGAGGCCACCGGTTCGGTCGAGGCGTCGGGCTCGGTCGCGGCCGCCGGTGCGACCGACTCGTTAGGTGCTGCCGACTCGTTAGGTGCCACCGACTCGGACGCCACGCCGCTGGCCGACGGGGACGCCGATGCCCGAGCGGCTGCCACGGCGGCGGCGGCAGAGCCCTCCGCGATCTCCGGCGCCGTCAGCGACAGTGCTTCGGTACGGATGAGCACGAACTCACGATCGTCAGCGCCAGTGATGGCGACTTCCGATCCGGGCAGTCCCTGCTCGTCGAGCACCGTGCGCACAGCTACGGGGTCGGGCGTGCCGTCCTGGAAGTGGACTTCCCATACGGTGCCGCCGGTGTAGGCGATGGAGAACTGCAGCCCGGCTGCGCCGCCCGGGATGAACGTCGCCAGGATAAAGACGAGGCATACGACGACCAGGATGGCGCTGATCACGTAGCCGTAGCGGCGCTTGCCGATGATGTCAAACACCGCTGGCCTCCCGCGGGCGGCTGCGAGCGTCGAGCGAGATCTCGCTGTCATCGATGCCGAAGAGGTGCCGCTGACGGGCCCAGCGCTGCTGCACCACCCAGCGCAGCATCATGCGGCTGAGCACGATGGCCGTGAACATCGAGAGCACCACACCAATGCCGAGAACGAGGGCAAAACCCTTCACCACCGACGAACCAAAGTAGAACAAGATGGTGGCAGTGATGAGCGTCGAGACGTTCGAGTCGAAGATGGAGGTCCAGGCGCGGCCGAAACCGGCCTCCACGGCGGCAGTCAGGTTCTTGCCCGAGCGCAGCTCTTCCTTGGTGCGTTCAAAGATGAGGATATTGGCATCCACAGCCATGCCCACCGAGAGGATGAAGGCGGCGATGCCAGCCAGCGTGAGCGTGACACCAAAGAGCCGGAAGATGGCGTAGGCGAAGATGCCATAGAAGATGAGTGCGACGCAGGCCACCAGGCCCGGCACGCGGTAATACAGCAGCATGAAGGCGAAGACCAGCGCGATGCCGACGATGCCGGCCAGCATCGTCTGATGCAGGAAATCAAGGCCCAGCGTGGCTGAGATGCTGCTGAAACCGACTTCTCGGATCTCCAGCGGCAGCGAGCCGAACTTGAGCACCGTGACGAGCGACTGCGCCTCGCTCGCGGCGAAGCCTCCGGTGCCGCCCGAGATCTGGGCCCGGCCGCCGAAACGGGTCGCGCGGATGGCGGGCGCGGACATGATCTGGTTGTCAAGCACGATGGCGAACTGCTCGCCGTAGTGGTCGGCCGCGTATTCATCGAACAAGCGCGCGCCGGTGTCCTTCAGCTGCAGGTCGACGACGAGTTCGCCAGTGGTCTGATCCTGGGCGATGGCGGCGTTGGCGATCTCCACGCCCGTGAACAGCGGCTCGATGTCAGCCATGCCCTCCGGCAGCGGCCCCTCGCCGACCGCCCCCTGGAGCTCGGGCGGCACGGGCATGAACTCGAGCACACCGGTGGTGCCGATGAGGCTGCGGATATCCGCTTCATCCTCGACGCCCGGGAGTTCGACCGAGATGCGATCCGCGCCCTGGGTGACGACGATGGGCTCCGCCACGCCGGTGGCGTTGACGCGGTTTTCGATGATGGTGCGCGTCTGCTCGAGGATCTCAGGCGTGACCGGCTGATCGTCGGTGGCGACGACCTGGTACTCGCCACGGAGTCCGCCGATCAGGTCCAGGCCCAGCTTGGTCTCGAGGTTGCCGCCAGTATCCGACCAGGCGCGCGGAAGCGGCACCAGCGCCACCACCAGGGCGACGATGAACAGGGCCAAGACCAGATACGGAGCGACGCGTTGCATCGCTCGGGACAGTAGCAGAGAGACGGACAGCGCGCCGTGCGAGCAGGTTGAAGCGACCGATCGAGATGCCGTCAGCGATGTTAGCCGTCGAGATGCGCGCGGATTCGCGACGCCATCGCAGCGCCGATACCGGGCACCGCCGCCATCTCGTCGACCGTCGCGTTCCGCAGTCCGCGACTAGAGCCGAAGACGCGAAGCAGCGCCCGCTTGCGCGCCGGACCCACTCCGGCCAGGTCGTCGAGCGCCGAACGGGTGGCCGCTTTGGCGCGCAGCTGACGATGATAGGTGATGGCGAAACGGTGCGCCTCATCGCGTAGTCGCTGCAACAGGTACAGCGCGCTCGACGTCGCCGGCAGCACGATGGGCTCGGAGTGGCCGGGCAGGAACAGCTCCTCCCGCTGCTTGGCCAGTCCAGCCATGGGCAGGTCATGAAGACCGAGTTCGTCAAGCATTTCACGGGCAGCACTGACCTGGCCCTTGCCGCCATCGATGATGACCAGGTCGGGCAGGCGCCAGCGCAGCTGTTCGGCGCTGCCCTCCCCGCTGTCGAGTGCGCGCCGGAACCGACGCCGCAGCACTTCCTGGTGGCTGGCGAAGTCGTCCTGTCCGCTGACCCCCTTGATGCGGAAGCGGCGGTATGCGCCACTGCGAGGCTGGCCATCCTCGAAGACCACCATGCTGCCCACCGTGTTGGTGCCTTGGATAGTGCTGATGTCGTAGCACTCGATACGCGCCGGTGGTGCCGCCAGCCCCAGGGCATCGGCAAGCTCGTCGAGGGCGCGCTCGGTCTTGCCCTGGTCGGCGAGCCAGCGGACCTGCTCGCGTTCCAGCGTCTCCGCGGCATTCCGAGCAGCGAGAGCCATGAGCTTGCGGCCCTCTCCCCTTCGGGGCACCGTGATAGCCACCCGGCGATCGGCCCGACTGGCCAGGAACTCGGTCAGCTCGGCCGTCTCAGGCAGGTCGAAGGGCACCAGGACCCGCGGTGGGATGGAGCCGGCGCGGGCGTAGTACTGCTTGACGAACGACGCCAGCGCCTCCTCGTCGGGGACGTCGGCGACGTTCTCCAGCAGGAAGATGTCACGGTTGAGTGTCTTGCCGTCGCGGATGGCAAAGAGCTGGACAGCAGCCTCCTTGCCTGAGCGGGCAAAGCCCAGCACATCCAACCGGCGCTTGGCGAAGCCGGCCATCTTCTGGCTCTCCATGGTGCGCTCGATGGCGCGGATCTTGTCGCGCAGCGCAGCCGCGCGTTCGAACTCGAGCCCATCGGCGGCAGCTTCCATGTCCGCATACAGGGCGGCGCTGACCTGTTCCTGGTGCCCTTCGAGGAAGAGCGTCACCTGTTCGATGTCGGCCGCGTACTCAGCCTTGCTGATCGCCTCGATGCACGGTCCCTGGCAGCGCTTGATGTGATACAGCAGGCAGGGTCGGTCGAGCGCGCGCGCCCCTTCCCTGATAGCGATGGTGCAGGTGCGAAACGGGAAGATGCGCCGGATAAGGTTCATCGATTCGTCCACGCTGCTCGCCGAAGCGTAGGGGCCGAAGTAGCGGCTGCCATCGTTGGGCAGCTTGCGCGTGCGCTCGATGCGGGGAAAGTCGTCTGCCAGGGTGATCTTGATGAAGGGGTACGACTTGTCATCCTTGAGGCGGACGTTGAAGCGTGGCTGGTAGCGTTTGATGAGGTTGGCTTCCAGCAGCAGCGCCTCGCTGACGGTATCGGTCAGCGTGACCTCGACATCGGCCACCCGCTCGATCGACGACTCGATCCGCAGCGGCGCAGCCGACCGACCGGTCCCCCAGTACTGCCGCACGCGGCTGCGGAGGCTCTTGGCCTTGCCCACGTAGAGCACCCGGCCCTCAGCGTCCTTCATGAGGTACACGCCCGGCTTGTCCGGGAGATGCTTGAGGGTGGCCTTGATGCGCGCGGACGGGGTCATACCACGATGCTATCGCGGTAGCCCCACCCGTTCAGGTTTCTTGACTTGGCGCGCTCCGGTCGGGGTCCTCCTCGACCATGACGACCGACTCGTTCGTCATCACGGACCCGCCAGCGAAGCTCCAGATGGGATCATCGCCGGCACCCATGCCGGGCTGCCTGCCTTCGCTATGTACCTCGCGCCAGGCATATGCGGCCGCGCCACCGACTGCGGCAAGCAGGACCGCCAACACCAGCATCACCATGATATCTGTGCTCGAGTTGCCGCTTCGGCCGGCCAGGCTCGCCTCCGCGCTCAGAGTCACCGCGCCAGCGGCGTCGACCGTGGGGGCGGATGCGGCATCGAACGCATGGCTGGCCGTCGTGCCATCGAGCGCCGACGCTCGCATCTCCCACAGGCCGGCGGGAGTGTCAGAGGGCAGGGTCACGAAGGAGCGGAAGTAGCCCTCGTCGGAGGCCATGATCACGGCCAGATCGCTGCTGCCCGCGCTGGTGAAGAGCAGGACCTCCACGAGCTGGTCGCCGGGGAAGTCGATGCCGGTGACTTCGACCGTGGAGCCAGGGCCGGCCGCTGCAGGCTTCATGGTGATGGTGGCCGGTAGACCCGACGATGCCATGGCGACGACCGGGGTCACCACCAACGAGACGACCACCAGCATCAGCAGGGCTGGGAGTGGGATGTGTCGTCGATCGCGCATGTGACAAGCCTAGGTCTGTATCGGAGCTGTGTCATCGCACCCCGATACCGAACTGGTCCGTCTGATGGTCACGCGGCGAGTACTTTCGGATGGCTGCGGGGAGGGCCGGTCATGCCGGGGCCGGTCAACCGCCCGCCGTGTTCGACGCCGGTGAAGGCGCGGATAAGTGCGCGATGATGAGGACTGCTCACGCTGGGGCCATGTCAGCACCGGCTGCCCCACCATCGCCTCCGAACCTCGCACTGCAGCAACGCCTGGCGCGGCTGGCCCCGGACCAGCGGACCGCGGCCACCTCGCCATCCGGGCCTGTGCTCTGCGTGGCGCCAGCCGGTTCGGGCAAGACGACGACCGTGGTGGCGCGCCTTGCCTGGCGTGTCGCCACCGGCGCCGACCCGGCTACCGTCTGCGCGCTCACCTTCAACCGTCGAGCCGCTGACGAGCTGCAAGCCCGTGCGGACGATGCGCTCATGGAGCTCGGTCACGGGGCGGGCAGTGTGCGGGTGCGCACCTTCCATGCCCTGGGCCGCGAGATCCTCGCCGACGCTGGCGTGGATGTCAGCCACATCGTCGAGCGGGCAGGCGTGCTGGAACAGGTCGTTGGTGGCCCGCTCGCGCCGACCGACCTGCGCTCGCTGGACGACGCGTTCACCCGGCTCAAGCTCGATCCAGAGCGTCGTCCGTCAGCGGAGCAGCCGGGGCCCGAGGAGGTGGAGGTTCAGCGGATGTTCGCTGCCTATCAGGCCAGGCTGCGAGAGCTCGGGGCGATCGATCTCGATGACCTCGTTGCGCTGGTGGGGCCGACATTGGTGCGCGATCGTGCACTGCTGGAGCGCTGGCAGACGCGGGCCGCGGTGCTCTTCGTCGATGAGGCTCAGGACCTCGACCGCGCCCAGCTCGACCTGGCGCTCCTGCTGGCAGGTGAGCAGCGCGACATCTTCCTGGTCGGCGACGACGACCAGACCATCTACGCCTGGCGCCTGGCCGATGTGCGGCGCGTGCTGGGCCTCGCCGCACGCCTGCCTGGATTGCGTCGCGTGGACCTGGAGACGAACCACCGCTGCGCGCCGGAAGTGGTGCATCGTGCGGCCAGGCTAGTGGCACACAACCAGGAGCGCTTCGCCAAGACCATCCGGGCCTCGCCACGCACCGCGGGCAGTGTGACGCTGCTGCCGGATCCGGGCGACGAGGTGGCACGCGCCCGACTGCTCCTGCGGAGCTGGGCCCAGGAGCCTTCCGGCGAGCGCCATGCCGTGCTCGCGCGCACCAATCGTGAGCTGCTCCCGTTCGCGGCACTGGCGCTCGAGCTGGGCCAGCCCTATCGGCTTGAGACGGATGGCCTGCTGCTCGATGACGCGCGCATCGACGCGGCGATCGCACGAGCGGACCCGGGCCGCCCACTGTTGCCGGCGCTGCGAGCGGCCACGCAAGCGACCCGGCTGCCACCGAACGTGGCTGCCTCGCTCCTATGCTGGGCTGCCGGAGTCGATGACCTCGCCGCCCTTCGTGCCGCGCTGAACGAACGCCGGGCAGCACGGGAGCGACTGGCGAGCCCGGAAGCGTCGCTCACGCTCGCCACCATCCACGGCACCAAGGGACTGGAGTGGGACCACGTCGCCTGTATCGGCCACGATGAGGGCACCTTCCCGTCGGGACGCGCCCTGCGGGAGGCTCCCGATCCGGCCCGAGTGCTCGAGGAAGAACGCCGCCTCGCCTACGTGGCCTGGACCCGGGCCGTCAAGACGTTGACCATCGTCTACGATCCGGGGGCGCCCTCGACCTTCGTGCTTGAGGCGTTCGACCCCGTGGAACTCTCGTGAGCGGATACCATCGGGTCATGAGCACGCCACGCAAGGTCCTGATCGCCGGCGAATCCTGGGTCACTCACAGCATCCACCAGAAGGGCTTCGACTCCTTCACCACGACCTCCTACAACGAGGGCGTGGGGCCGCTGCGAGAAGCGCTCGAAACGGGCGGCTTCAGCGTCGACTATCTCCCCAATCACATCGCCGCCAGCGCCTTTCCTGACCGCGTCGAGGCCCTGTCCGGATATGCAGCGGTCATCCTCAGCGACATCGGCAGCAACACCCTGCTCCTGCATCCGGAGACCTTCGAGCGATCGGTGCCCCGGCCGGACCGACTGGCGGCCATTCGCGACTATGTCTCCGGCGGTGGCGGCCTGGCCATGATCGGTGGCTATCTCACGTTCGCGGGCATCGAGGGCCGCGCCCGTTGGGCGGGCACGCCGGTCGAGGCGGCGTTGCCGGTGACCATCGGGACGTCCGACGATCGCGTCGAGGTCCCCGCGGGGATAGCACCAGCCGTGCGTCAGCACGACCATGCCATCGTGGCCGGGCTCCCCAGCGAATGGCCTATTCTGCTCGGCTACAACCGGGTTCAGCCCAAGGCCGGGGCCGATGTGGTCGTAGCTGTCGGGCGCGATCCCCTCATCGTCGCAGGCCGCTTCGGCAGCGGTCGCAGCGTCGCCTTCACCTCCGACTGCGGTCCCCATTGGTGCCCGCCGCCGTTCGTCGATTGGCCTGGCTACGCACCGATGTGGCAGCAGCTCGTGACGTGGCTGAGCGGCCCCGCCACCTGAACGTCAGCGGTCCTTGCGCAGATCCACCGAGTAGTCGACGTATGCGCGCAGCTGCGCCAGGGCACCGGCCCAGATCTCGATAGCCCGCGCATATTCATCGAGCACGGCCTCGACACTGATGTCATAGGGACCATCGGTGAGCGTCACCTGCGAGCCGTATCCCTTCTGCCGGATGCCGACCGTGACCTCGGTGCTCACGCCCTCAGGCTCAAGATGCGACCAACGCAACCGGAACAGCGTGTTGGGCTCAGCCTGCAGGACGTTGATCTTGATCTGGTACCGGGGGAAGACCAGTACCGAGCGGGCGCCCGGTAGTAGCGAGCCCTGCACGTCGTAAGACAGCCACGAGCGAACGCTCTCGGGGTCCGACCACATACGGTAGACCCGCTCGGGTGGCGCATCCACGGTGCGCTCGATCTGGATCATGCGTTCACTCATGGCGTTCTCCTCGGGTTTCGTACCAAGCTCCTGGGCGGTGTGGCTGATGTGGACATCATCGGCGATCAAGACCCATGCCGGCGCCCAGCTCATCTCGACGCTCGGCTCATGTGGACACCCCGGTTCGCCTCAGTCCTGGCTCATCTTGCAGCAGACCGCGCCCGAATGCCCGGGCGCCCGCGCTTGCTACGAGTACGCCCATCGCCACCGGGGCGGAACTCGATGTCAGACAGCGGCACCACCGGCTCACCCTTCAGGACATGCGCGAGATACTCGCCGGTGGCCGAGGCAGACACGGCTGCGACCTGCTCAGGCGTGCCCTCGGCCACGATGCGTCCGCCGCGGTCGCCGCCTTCCGGACCCAGGTCGATGATCCAGTCGGCGGTCTTGATGACATCGAGGTTGTGCTCGATGACGATCACAGAGTTGCCGGTCTCGACCAAGCGGTGGAGCACTTGCAGCAGCTTCTCGACATCGGCGAAGTGCAATCCCGTGGTGGGCTCGTCGAGGATGTAGACCGTGCGGCCGGTGGCACGTCGAGAAAGCTCGGTCGCCAGCTTCACCCGCTGTGCCTCTCCGCCCGACAGGGTCGTGGCCGGCTGCCCCAGTCGGATATAGCCAAGACCCACGTCGACCAGCGTGGCCAGCTTGTTCCGCACCTTGGGCACGGCGCTGAATACCTCCAGCGCCTCCGCCACGGTCATCGCCAGGACCTCCGCGATGGAGTGCCCGCGATAGTGGATCTCCAGTGCCTCACGGTTGTAGCGCTTGCCACCGCAGACCTCGCAGGGTACGTAGACATCGGGCAGGAACTGCATCTCGATCTTCAGGATGCCGTCTCCCTTGCAATTCTCGCAGCGGCCACCTTTGACGTTGAAGCTGAAGCGACCGGGGCCGTAGCCACGCACGCGCGCTTCCGGCACGCCGGCGAAGAGTTCGCGGATGGGGCCGAACAAGCCCGTGTAAGTGGCAGGGTTGGACCGCGGTGTGCGACCGATAGGGCTCTGGTCGATGTCCACGATCTTGTCGACCGCCTCGGTGCCTTCGAGCGCGTCGTGTGCGCCGGGCTCGACGCGTGCGCCACTGACCGTGCGAGCCAATGCCGCATACAGGACATCGGTGACCAGGGTCGACTTGCCCGAACCGGAGACGCCAGTGACGGCGGTAAACGTCCCCAAGGGGAAACGCACGTCAAGGTCCTTGAGGTTGTGCTCTCGAGCGCCGCGCACCAGCAGCGCCTTGCCATTGCCTTCGCGGCGCTCCGTCGGCACCGGCACCATGCGCTCGCCTCGCAGGAACGCACCGGTCACCGAGCGCTTCTCGTTCAGGACTTCGCTCAACGGGCCGCTGGCGATGACCTCACCGCCGTGCTCCCCGGCGGCAGGCCCGATATCCACCACCCAGTCGGCCACCCGGATGGTCTCCTCATCGTGCTCCACCACGATGAGGGTATTGCCGAGGTCCCGCAGCCGCACCAGCGTGGCGATGAGCTTGGCGTTGTCCTTCTGGTGCAGCCCGATGGTGGGCTCGTCGAGGATGTAGAGGACACCCACCAGGCTGGAGCCGATCTGGGTCGCCAGCCGGATGCGCTGCGCCTCACCGCCTGACAGCGTGGAGCTGGTGCGGTCGACGGTCAGGTACTCGAGCCCGACATCGGCGAGGAAGCCGAGCCGCGCGGCGATCTCCTTGTTGACCATGCGGGCGATGGCCATCTCGCGCTCGCTGAGGATGCCCGGCAGGCTCGCCACCCAGGCGAGCGCGTCCCCGACCGACATGGCGGAGATGTCACTGATGCTGCGTTCCTCGATGGTCACGCCCAGGGCCTCAGGCTTGAGTCGCCTGCCGAGGCAGGTGGGACAAGGCCGTTCGACCATGTACTTCTCGAGCTCGGTCCGGATGTAGTCGGATTCCGTCTCGCGATAGCGCCGCTCGAGATTGCTGACGATGCCTTCGAAGGTGGCCAGGTACGAGTTCTCGCCACGCTCGTGCTTGTAGCGCACCTCCACCTTCTCGGTCTTGCGGGCATGGAGCAGGTACTCGAGCGCGTCCTCGGGCAGGTCCTGGACGGGTGCGTGATAGTCCCAGCCGTGGGCATCCATGATGGCTTTGGTCGTCTTGAGGCGCCACGACAATTCGGTGGGAACCGTGCGCCACGGGGCCATCGCGCCATCGGGGATGGACTTGGAGCGATCGGGCATGATGCGATCGACCGCGAACTCCAGGCGGATGCCGAGGCCGGTGCAGTCGGGGCAGGCACCGTGCGGGGAGTTGAAGGAGAAGGAGCGCGGCTCCAGCTCGTCGATGGTGGTGCCGTCGTAGGCGCAGCTGTACTTCTCGCTGAAGCGTTGCTCGTCGAAGCCGCCCGGGTCGGCCGGAGCCACCAGCATGACCCCCTCCCCCAATCGCAGGGCCGTCTCGACCGAATCAGCCAGTCGCGCGGCATCGGGATCGGGATGGTCGGCGTCGAACGGTCGGCCCTCGGCGTCGTGGTGACGCACGATGAGCCGGTCCACCACGACCTCGATGGAATGGCGTTTGTACTTGTCCAGCGAGGGCGCCTCGTCGAGGTCCATCAGGTCACCGTCCACGCGGACCCGCACGAAGCCCTGCCGGCGGGCGGCGGCGAAGACACGCTCCCCTTCCGTCTTGCGGTCCTTGATGAGCGGCCCGAGGACCAGGATGCGGCTCTCAGCGGGCAGCTTGCGGATGCGATCGGCGATCTGCTGCACCGACATGCGCGCGATCTCACGGCCGCAATTGGGACAGTGCGGATGCCCCACGCGGGCGAACAGCAGGCGCAGGTGGTCGTAGATCTCGGTGACCGTCCCGACAGTCGATCGCGGGTTGCGCGAGGCGCCCTTCTGGTCGATGGAGATGGCTGGGCTGAGACCGTCGATCTGGTCGACGTCAGGCTTTTCCATCTGGCCCAGGAATTGGCGCGCATAGGCCGATAGCGATTCCACGTAGCGCCGCTGACCCTCGGCGTAGATGGTGTCGAAGGCGAGGCTGGATTTGCCGCTTCCGGAGAGCCCCGTGATGACGATCAGCCGGTCACGAGGCAACTCCAGATCGATGTTCTTGAGGTTGTGCTCGCGGGCACCACGAACGACGAGGAGGTCTTGGGGCACGCGCTCAGTCTAGTGCAGTCATGCGTGTTAGACCAGATGTTCTAAACGTGCTGGTCGATGAACTGCCATCCCATCACACCCGACGGGACAGCGACCAGCCCAGAGGCGCTCGGCCTGACCCATGGTGCGGGTCATCCGATCCACGGAGTGGGTCATCCGACCGCGGCCCGCCCATCGCACAGGAGTCTCACCCATGGGGTGGGTCACTGTGATGCCTGTGGCACCGTGGTGCGCTGGATTCCCGCCTCGGGTCGATGGCCGCCGCTCTCCCCCTTTCGCTGGACCGCCCGCGAACCAGAACGGTCGGCTACGATCGGCACGGTCAGAGCCGCAGAGGTCGCTGGGATGCCGGCCGTCCGATGCGGTTTGCAGAGGAGAACGACGGTGACGGACAAGCAGGATCCCACCAAGACCACCGCAGGTGACAAGGCCTCCCAGGGCTTCTCGGACGACGAGCGCGCCGCCATGAAGGAACGGGCCAAGGAGTTGAAGGCTGAAGCGCGCTTGGACAAGGACCGGGCCGCTGGCGAGCAAGCGCTGCTGGCCAGGATCGCCGAGATGCCGGAACCGGATCGCGCGCTGGCCGAACGCATCCACGCTATCGTCACCGCCAATGCCCCCGCCCTCATGCCCAAGACCTGGTACGGCATGCCCGCATATGCCAGGGACGGCAAGGTCGTCTGCTTCTTCCAGGACGCCGCGAAGTTCAAGGCGAGATACGCGACGCTCGGGTTCAACGACGAGGCCAACCTCGATGATGGTGCGATGTGGCCGACCGCGTTCGCGCTCCGGGAAATGACCGACGCCGCTGAGGCCAGGATCGCCGAGCTGGTGAAGAAGGCGGTGGGCTGAGCGCTACGCTGCTGCAGCGCCCGCCCGCCGCGAACCCGCTACCCGCGTCGGAGTCACTTGGCGCATCCGTCGCTCCGAAGCAGCGCGTACGAGACGCAGTCGACCGGTACGCCACGCAACAGGTCCCACGCCCGTAGCACCCCCTCACGCTGGAACCCAGCGCGCTGGACCATCCGCTCGGAACCCTCGTTGCCGACCATGATGAAGGCGTCGATGCGCACGACGTCCGTGGCAGCGAAGGTCCAGTCAGCGACTGCACGGATGGCGCGCGTACCCACACCATTCCCCCGGGCCTCGCGCGCCACCCAGCATCCGAGCGTCGCTTGATGTCCATCGGGACCAAAGCGCGCCACGGTGCCGAGCAGTGAGTCAGACGCCCCACTGACGACGGCGAAGGCGGCACCGCTGCCATCGCGCCACATCGACCGGGTCTCCTCGATGTGCGCGTACGCGTCGTCGAGCGTGTACGGCTGAGGGATCGAGACCCAACGGGCGATCTCGGGGTCCTGACAGGCATCGAGCAGAGCTGCCACATCCGAGTCTCGCCACGGCCGCATGATGATGTCCCCGATCGTCAGCACGACCTCAGAACCGCCCTCGTCGCGATGGCCCTCGCCCATCCAGCCTCCAACCCTGTCTGGCCAGCTTGAGCCTGACTGGCAACAGCCCCGGCATCGCGTGCGGCCAGGAGACTCCGCCCAAGCTCCACCGATCTCGGGTCGCCGTTTCATCCGCTGCGGATGATGCACGGGGCCGGCCCCGGTCGAGTATGGTCCCATCGTAGCGGTGTGGCGCGGGCGCGACGCCAGTCCATGACAGTGGGAGATCGAGATGCCAGCAGCTCCGCGACGGCTCATCATGCCAATCTGCCTCGTGGCAGTCTTGCTCGGCGGATCGTTGCCGGCCGTGGTGAGCGCACAGTCCGAGGTCGTCCAACGGGAAGTCTGCGTCGCCGAAGTCGAGCCCAACGGTGATAGCGCTCAGGCCATCACCTTCGAGGGTGAGCGGTGTATCTCGGGCACGCTCGTGGACGTCGGCGACGTGGATGTCTTCCTGTGGCAGGTGGACGAGGTCGATGCGGCGTCCACGTGGTCGCTCGATCTCACCGGGGTCCCACAGGTCGACACGACACTGGTCGTGACGCGCGTCGACTCTGAGGACATCGCCGAGGTGGCGCGCATCGATGTCGGTCCCGAACTCGGCCAGACCGCGGCAGAGGTGTCGGTCGATGCCGGGACGTATGCCCTGGTCGTCGACCGCAGCGATGCCGCGTCCGGCCTGCAGTCGACCGATGAAGGAGCCTATGAACTGAGGGTGGCGAAGATGGCGGCAACGGAGTCCGCCAGCCCGTTGGCCGCCGATGAAGGCACGGCGCGCATCGTGGTGGTCGCCGCCGATGAGGTAACGCCCACGATCGCCGGCGACATCGCCATCGATCTCCTGCTGGATACCTCGGGGAGCATGCTCAAGCCCCTTGGCAAGACCACCAAGCTCAAGGCTGCGGAACGGGCCCTCCTCGACCTGGTCGACGAGCTGCCCAGCGGGACGCCAGTCGCATTGCGCACGTTCAAGCCCAAGCCGGGAACCTGCGCGACGGTCTTGCGGGTCCCGTTGCAACCACTCGACCGCAAGGCCATGCGGCAGACCATCAGGGGACTACCGGCTCGCAAGGGCAGCAGGACCCCGATCGCGAAGGCGATCGAACAGGTGCCCCAAGACCTGAGTGGATCCGAGGGCCATCGATTGGTGGTCCTCGTGACCGACGGCGAAGAGGACTGCGGCGGTGACCCTGCGGCGGCCATCGCGGCATTGTCGGACGCGGGCTACACCTCGACCGTGCACCTCATCGGCTACGCCCTGCCTGACGATGACGAGCTGCAAGAGACACTCGCTGGGTGGGCAGCGCTCGGCGGTGGCCGCTTCTTCGAGGCGCCGGATCGAGCCAGCCTCGCGGCAGCACTCGAAGGAGCGTTCACGGCGCCGTACCTGGTCTTCGATGCCGAGGGTCAGCTCGTCGCCCAGGGTCTGCTTGGAGACGATGGCGTCGAGGTTGATGCGGGCGTCTATCGCGTCGAGGTGCTCAGCGATCCAGCGACGAGCTATGAGGCCGTGGACCTCAAGGCCGGCGCGGTGGTCCAGCTGCCAGACGAGGTCGCGACCAGCCCCACGGAGTGAGCGAGGCGCGCCCACGCCTGACGACCATCTCGCGACGCTCGGCCGTCGGCTGGCCAGACCCGGTCGGCGGTCGGCTCAGGCCGCGGGCGAGGCCTCGCCCTCCCGTGCCATATCAGGCAAGAGCAGCAGCGCGCCCACGAAGAAGAGTACCCCGCCCACGAAGGTGAACGTGTTGGCGGCCGCGGCGTTCAGGAGCTCCCCGTTTACTGGGTCGATGAAGGCCGCGATGGCGGAGATGCCGAAGGCGATCGACCCCGCCATGTTGATCCAGGCGATGATCGACTCCAGCGATGGACGACCCCGGCTCAACCCATCGGTCGTCTCCAGGATGGCGAAGGCGCTGGCCACGAGAAACAGGATCGAGCCCATGGCGTCAGGTGCCCACACCAGTGCTTCCTGCTGTGAGACATCGAGGCTCGTCCGCGTCCCGGCCAAGGTGGTCAGGTTGAACCACAGCGTTCCAAGCAGTTGGCTCGAGGCGGCCCACCAGCCCAGCGAGACGAGGCGAATCGCGACGGCGCGCTTGGTCCTGGCCGCGCCGCGGACGTCATCTCCCTCATTGCTGGCCTCGAAGTACTGCAGGTAGGCAGCTGAGGTGAAGAAGATCGAGCCCAGGAAGAAGACCCACACCACCGCCTCACCCACCGCGGACGCGAACGGGGGCAGCGACCCGAGCGCGAAGCACATGGATCCGATCATGAACAAGATCGCGATCCACCAGCCGCGCCGCTGCGGCGCCCACCAAGGGATGTCTCCGATGCGCTCGGCCGCCGACGCCTCGGCCATGCCGTAGCCCTTGCGGTGGCGCCTCGCCGTGAAGACGGCCTCCGTGCCGTTGGGTCGGCGGAGCACCATCGAAGTGGTGAAGGGTCCGATACGATGGCGTGCCACCATCGTCCAGCCGGACGGGATATCCATGCCGCTGATGGTAGCGTCAGCGGTATCGTGAGCGTGCGCCCACGACACCGAGAGGAACGCGCCGACGGGGATGGCCGGCCCGGCCGTGAGGGCACGAGACGCCGCCGGTCGTTCCCGCCCGCGAGCGCAGCCTGGCGATCCGGAACACCAGTAGCACGAACCAACGCCAGCCCATGGGCGGTGCGACGAGGCTCCTCGAGCACGGCCCAAACCGCATCATCGGGCGACCGCAAGACGAGCGCCGCCGACCCGTTCGTCGGGCCAGTCGTCGCCGGTCGACGCATGGAGGACCCATCCGCCATGGTATCGCGTACGCTTAGGTGCCACCGCCTTGAAGTGGACCATCGACCAGAGGAGAAATTCGACTATGGCTGAGAACGAGACACCTGCCGGCGAGGACGCACGGCAGCCCGCTGTTGACGCACAGCAGCCCGCTGTTGGCGACCCGGCGCCGAGCACGGAACCAGAGGCCTTTGGCATCGTCGCGGCGGAAGCCGATCCCCACGGCGCCACCATCGTCGCGGCCGTCGGCGACAAAGATGGTGTGGAGGCGACAGCGGTCATCGAGACGGACTATTTCAACACGTTGCTGGTGGCAGACTTCGCGAACCGCGATGCCGCCAACGCCGCCTACATGACCCTGCTCGAGTCAGAGGTGCAGGGCACTCTGCGGATCGATGGCGTGCTCACCGTCCACGCCAACGAGAAGGGTGAGATCAACGTCGACAAGATGACCGAGCACAGCACCAAGACGGGCGTCAAGTGGGGCGCAGCGGCTGGTCTTGCGGTCGGAATCATCTTCCCCCCGGCCATCATCGCCAGCATGGTCGGCTGGGGCATCGGCGGGGGCGTGCTCGGCAAGCTTCGCAACCTGCACCACCGTCATGAGGTGTCGAACAAGCTTGAGGGAGCGCTTGAGGCCAACCACTCCGGCATCATCGCGCTGGTCCACGCGGTCGATGTTGACAAGGTGAAGAAGCAGATCCCGGCGGCGACGAAGGTGACCACCACGGAGGTCGACGAGGCCACCGCCAAGGACATCACCGAGGCAGCCAAGGCCGCCGACACCGCCGAGTAAGGGTCACAGGGCCAAGATACGGAGAGGGGTCGCCGAAATGCGGCCCCTTTTCCATGCCCATGAGCCAGCAGCTCAGCCCCTCCGGCGTGGCCGGGAGCCGGTGCGTTTGATGACATTGGGAGTGACGCGCCGGTCCCAGGTGGGCTTCTCCAGCCAACGCGCCATCCAGCCCTCGTCATCGCCCTCATGGACATCCTTGAGGCCCGGAAAGACGTCCGCAGCGGTACCTTCGTCGATGTCGAGGGGCTCCTCGCCTGCCGGCAAGACCCGGACGGAGGTCACCTCCAGCGCCGACGCCTCACCCCGCCCACGTCGCTCACCGGCCTTCTTGGCCGCCGCTCGCTCCGATGGTTTGGCGGTGGGTGATGATTCTGGTCCAAGACGCGCGGCCTTCTCCGCCTGCTTCAGCACCGCCACCGATGCGTCCTGCTCGAGCACGCGGATGCGGATGTCCTGGATCTCGTCGCGCAGCGCCGCCGCCCGCTCGAACTCCAATTGCTTGGCGGCACTCCTCATCTCCGCCTCCAGTCGCGTGATCATCTTCTCCACCTGCGCCTGGCTGAGCTCACTCAGTTCCCCGCTGCCCGGGTCGTAGGCGCCCGGCGACTCGGCCACGGCCGCCAGGCGGTCATTGATGTCGCGGATCTCCTTGATGATGGTCGTGGCGACGATGCCGTGCTCAAGGTTGTGAGCCTCCTGGATGGCGCGGCGGCGGTTCGTCTCCTCGATAGCGACCTTCATCGAGTCAGTGATGCGGTCGGCATACATGACCACCTCGCCACCGATGTTGCGGGCGGCGCGGCCGATGACCTGGATGAGTGACCAGGCACTGCGCAGGAAGCCCTCCTTGTCGGCGTCGAGGATGGCCACCAGCGTCACCTCCGGCAGGTCGATGCCCTCACGCAGCAAGTTGATGCCGACCAGCACGTCGTACACCCCGAGACGCAGGTCGCGCAGGATCCGCACCCGCTCAAGCGTGTCGACCTCGCTGTGCAAGTAGGACACGCGCACGCCCATCTCGTGCAGGTAGTCGGCCAGGTCCTCTGCCATGCGCTTGGTGAGCGTGGTGGCCAGCACCCTCTCGCCGCGATCGACGCGCTCCTTGATGCGATCGATGAGATCGTCGATCTGGCCCTCTGTCGGCCGCACTTCGATGGTCGGGTCGACGATGCCAGTGGGCCGGATGAGCTGCTCGACGACGCCCTCGGCGCGTTGCAGCTCCCACGGCCCGGGCGTGGCACTCATGTGCACGACCTGGTCGAGGTGTGCCTCGAACTCTTCGAATGTCAGTGGCCGATTGTCGAGCGCGGAAGGCAGGCGGAAGCCGAAGTCGACAAGCACCTCCTTGCGGGTGCGGTCGTTCTTGTACATGCCATTGACCTGGGGGATGGTCATGTGGCTCTCGTCGATGACGAGCAGCCAGTCGGGCGGGAAGTAGTCGAGGAGCGTCCAGGGCCGGGAGCCGGCTTCGCGTCGGGAAAGGTGGCGCGAGTAGTTCTCGATGCCCGAGCAGAAGCCCAGCTCGCGCATCATCTCCAGGTCGAAGATGGTGCGTTGACGCAACCGCTCGGCCTCCAGGATCATGCCCTTCTGCTCCAGCTCAGCGGTGCGTGTCTCCATCTCGGCATCGATGTCATCGATGGCGGCGACCAGCTTCTCCTGGGGTGTCACGTAGTGTGAAGCCGGGTACACGTTGAGCTCATTGCGCTCGGCCAACACCTCGCCGGTGAGCGGGTCCAGCTCGGTCACGCGTTCCACCTCGTCACCGAAGAACTCCACCCGGGCGATGAAATCGTCGTACGCCGGCTGCAGCTCGAGGGTGTCGCCACGGACGCGGAACTTGGCCCGACTCAGGACCTGGTCATTGCGCGAGTACTGCAGGTCCACCAGCTGGCGCAGGACACCATCTCGCCGGTACCTGCCCCCTACCCGCAAGCGCAACACCGTGGCGCCATAGTCGACCGGCGCACCTAGACCGTAGATGCAGGACACGCTGGCCACGATGATGACGTCGCGCCGCTCGAACAGCGCCCGCGTCGCCGCATGGCGCAGCTTGTCGATCTCGTCGTTGCGGCTGGAGTCCTTCTCGATGTAGGTGTCGCTGCGAGGCAGATACGCCTCTGGCTGGTAGTAGTCGAAGTAGCTGACGAAGTACTCGACCGCGTTGTTGGGGAAGAAGTCGCGGAACTCGCTGTAGAGCTGCGCCGCGAGCGTCTTGTTGTGCGCCAGCACCAGGGTCGGCTTGCGGGCCTGCTCGATGACCCACGAGATGGTCGCCGTCTTGCCCGTGCCGGTGGCGCCGAGGAGGACTTGGTGCTTCTTGCCCGCCTGGACGCCCTTGACCAGTTGCTCGATGGCGCGCGGCTGGTCGCCGGTCGGTTGGAAAGGAGCGACCAGCTCGAACTCAGGCATCGACCGATGATACCGGAATAGGCGCACAAACCGAACGTCCGTTCACGGCATCAAGGCGCGCCGAGGGGCCTGGAGGTGCTCCGATGCGGTGCGGATCAGTGCGGTCCACGGGGATGTAGGGCAGTAAAGAGTCCTATCGGCCGCTACCCGATGGGTCCATGGCAGGGTCGGGCGTGGGAACGGATGCTGGCGACTGCACGGTGAGGGCGGAGAGCGTCCGCGCCGTCTGCCCTGCCGACCCGCGACTTGCGCACAGGAGCCTGCCACCATGGAGATGGAGTTCAAAGACAACAGCCGACGCCGCACGTTGGTGCTGGTCGTCGGGGTATTGCTGGCATTGGGAGCCGGCGCAGCCGCCTTCATGCTCAGCAGCCAAGGCACCGATGAGCCCAGTGAGACGATTCCCACCCTCGATATCGTGGTCGCTCCCCTCGGCATCGGTGCGCGAGAGACGATCACCCAGGACCGCCTGACGCTGCTGACGGTCCCCCGTGACCAATCCAATGAGTCCGCCCTCACCGATCCCACCCAAGTCGCCAACCGCATCGCGGCCATCTCCATCCTGCCCAACCAGGCCATCACCGAGAACATGCTCGCCACCGCGGTGGGACCGGGCCAGGTGCAGATCCTTGAACCGGATGAGACGGTCGCGCCCGATTCGGCAGCCTATCGAGCGGTCAGCATCACCGTCCCAGCCGAGCGCGCCGCCGGCGGGCTCATCGATGCCGACGAGCGGGTCGACATCATCGGGACGTTGACCTTCCCTGTCGCGCCCCCGGTCGACCCGGAGACGGGATTGGTCGCCATCGATCCCGAGACCGGTGACCCGGTGAACTACACCAGCGGTTACTCGACCAAGCCCATGTGGCTCGATGTCAAGGTCCTGACCCACGAGTTGGACTCCGACCTCTACGTGCTGCGGATGGACATGAAGCAGGCTGAGGAAGTCGCTCTGTCACAGGTCTATGGTGCTCAGTTCAGCCTGGTCCTGCGGCCCGAGATCGACACGCGTGACCTTGACCGCAGCGCCTATGGCGAGACGGTCGACCGCGTCCTGACCCGCTACAACTTCGCCATCCCCGAGATCATCGACGGTATCGGATATGAGCAGCCCGCCCCCTTCCCCTCACCGTTCCCCGCGGAACCGTATCTGGAGCTGGGCGCCTCACCGTCACCTTCGCCTGACGAGCTCATCGAGATCCCCATCGACACCGCGCTCGAGAGTCCGGCCCCGGTAGCGACGCTGGTGCCCTAGCAACGATCCACTGGCCCCAGGAGGGGGCCGGCCCAAACTGGCGCAAGCACCTCCGCGAGTGCGTCCTGGACGCACTCGCGGACCGATTCCACCGAGCCGCTGGTGTCGATGCGGCGGTTCGCGTGCGCAGCCAGGCGGTCGCGCAGGTCGACCCCCTGTGCCGCCAGGCGGCGCTCCACATCGGCATCACCCATGCCTCGGGCGGCCAGCCTGGCGCGTTGCGCGACAGGCGGGCAATCGATCAACCAGACCTCGTCACAGCGCTCGGCCAGACCTCCCTCCACGAGCTTGATGGCCTCCACCAACACGAATGGATCGCCCTCTCGAACGGCACGCTCAAGCCGCTCCTCCACGAGGCGCCGGACTCCCGGGTGCACGATGGCCTCAAGGTCCTCCAGCGCGAGTGGGTCGCTGAAGACGATGGCACCTAGCTCGGCTCGGTCGAGTGCGCCAGAGCTCTCGAACACGGCATCGCCGAACCGCTCCCGGATGGCACGCAACGCCGGCTGTCCCGGTGCCGTGACTTCCCGAGCCAAGGCATCTGCGTCGATGACGACGCCACCGAGCTCACCAAGCAGGCTCGCCACGGTGGACTTGCCACAACCGATCGGCCCGGTGAGCCCGATGACGACAGGTCCGTCTGCTACCGATGGCCCATTGTTCTTCCCGTCGCGCCTCGGCCTGTCCGACTGGTCGTCCATCACGGTGCCCGCTCCTCGAGTGTGAGCCAGGCATCTTCTGCCTGGCTGAGCGCACTGTCCACGTCAGCCAACTCGCTCCCCAGGCGGCGCAACTCCACGAAGTTGGCCTGCACCGAGGGTTCCTCGAGTTTGGCCTCCAGGATCGACTTGCGCTCGCTCAAACGAGCCAGATCGGCCTCGATACGCTCTCGCTCACGCCGATAGACGTCCTTGGAAAGACGTGTTCCCGAGCGGTTCGTGCGCTCCGGTTCGCTCCCGCGTGTCGACTCCCTGGCGCCTGGGGACTCGGACCTCGCCCTGGGAGCGATCACCGACCGTGCGTGAGCAGCGCCCGAGCGGCGCGCCAGCGCGTCTGTGGCCGTCCAGCCATCGGCCACGGCGACGCGCCAGTCTCGGTAGCCAGCATCGAACGGTGCCACCATCGCGGGAGCCCCTGCCACTGGCTCGACCACCCACAGCCGCTGGCAGGTCGATTCCAGCAGCCGACGGTCGTGGGACACGATGACCAGGGTGGCGTCGGAGTCACGCAGGAATGTCTCCAGCGCCTCGCGAGCCGCGATGTCGAGGTGGTTGGTGGGTTCATCGAGCAGCAGCAGGTTGGTGGCACCCACGCCCAACAACGCCAGCTCCAGCCGCGAGCGTTCGCCGCCGGAGAGCTCACTGACCGGCTTCAGCACGTCGTCGCCTCGGAACAGGAACCGCGCCAGATACGAGCGCGCCTGGCCCGGTGTCACCGGCGCCATCGCCACCAGGGCGTCCAGGACGTTGGCGCCCCCCAGCGGCCGGTCGCGCAGCTGCGACAGGTATCCAGGCATGACGTTCTTGCCGATGCGAACGAAACCATCGAGCGCCGGCAACCCGCCTGCCATGGTGCGCAGCAGCGTGGACTTGCCGGCACCATTGGGCCCGACCAGGCCGATGCGCTCGCCGCGCCGGACCTCCAGCCGCGACACCTTGGCGATGGGCACGGCAGCGTTCCCATCGAGTGCCGGGTAGCCACACAGCACACCCTCCAGCGAGGCCACGATCTCCGCCGACCGCGCCGCCGCGCCGCCGAAGAGGCCACCGCCGGGCAGGCTCAGCTTCGCAGCCGATCGCGGCGCCTCGGTCCGGCTGTCACGCAACGACGCCAGTCGCCGCTCATGCTCGTGCATCTTCACGTGCTTGCGCTGGCTACGGTAGCGCTGCACCAGCTCTTCCTCCCGAGCGATGGCGACGACGGTCGAGCCGGACACGCTTCGCGCCCGCGCATCTGCGGCCTCGCGCTGGAGCAGGTAGGCCGAGTAGGCACCCTTGAACATCGCGAGCCGGCGCCCGCGCAGCTCCCACACCCGCTCCACCACGTTGTCGAGGAACGCCCGGTCGTGCGAGGCGACCAGCAGCGCGCCTGATCGCCGCACCAGCGTCGCCTCCAGCCACTCCAGCGCGGCGATATCGAGGTGGTTGGTGGGCTCGTCGAGCATCAGCAGGTCCGGGTCAGCCGTTAGCAGGCGCGCCAGCGCGACGCGCGTCTGCTCGCCGCCGGAGAGCTCGGAGGGATGGCGGTCCCAGTGGCCCTGCGGGATGCCCAGCCCGGCCAGCGACTCCTGCACACGCTGATCGAGGTGATAGCCATCAAGCGCCTCGAACCGTTCGCGCAGCGCGGCA
This sequence comes from uncultured Chloroflexia bacterium, assembly GCA_963814315.1. GTDB lineage: Bacteria > Chloroflexota > Limnocylindria > Limnocylindrales > CSP1-4 > JAFMJV01. The sequence goes on along the minus strand of CAWFCG010000003.1, from coordinate 387,604 downwards.
TAGCGCGGCGACTGGACCGCCTCTGCGCCACGTGCCTCGATCTCCGCCAATTCCTGCTCCATGCGCTCGATCTCGACCGCCCCGCGGCGAACCACGGCTCGCACGGTCGGAGCGCCGATGAATCGCTGGTCGAGGTTGGCCTCCTGGGTCAGCAGCCCGATGCGCAGGCCCTTGGCCAGGTGGACGCGGCCGCCATCCGCCTCCTCCATGCCGTTGATGATCTCGAGCAAGGTGGTCTTGCCGGCACCGTTGCCACCGACCAGGCCGGCACGTTCACCGCGCGCCAGGGCAGCAGTCACCGAATCGAGGATGACGAAGTCACCTATCTCACGACGCACGCCCTCAAGGCGCAGGATGGACATGCCCCTAGCCTGCCTTCGTGTCGACCGAGATGGGTCCGCCCAGCTCCGACCAGTTGCGGCCGCGGCGAGCGGTGCGGGTGGCCGCGGAGGCGAGACGCGCGTTGGTGCCCACTCGATCAGCCCTCGGCAGCCTTTGGCACCACGAGCAGAAGTGGGTGCCACGCTGGCTGAGCACCAGCCGGCGGATGGGCCTGCCGCAGCGACGGCAAGGCTGGCCCGTGCGCTGATAGGCGTCGAGGTAGCCCTGCATCTCACCACCGCCCTCGGGCGCCGTATACGAATCGACCGATGAGCCGCGGCGTGCGACCGCCTCGCTGAGCACGCCCCGGACGGCGTCATAGAGGCGGCGCTCCTGCTGGGCGTTCAGCGTCCCCGCCGTCCGCAGGGGGTGGAGTCGCGCCCGCCAGAGCGCCTCGTCGGCATAGATGTTGCCCACCCCTGCCACGAACGTCTGATCCAGCAGCGTGGACTTGAGACGGCCGCGACGGGCGCGCAAGCGACCGCGGAAGAGGGGCAAGGTGAAGGTCGCATCGAGCGGTTCAGGCCCGAATGCGCCGAGCAGCTGGCCCTCGTCATGCGCGCCCATGATGGCGCCATCGACACCGCGCCGATACAGACCCACCCGGGCGAACTTGCGTACGTCGCGCAGCAACAGCCAGCGTGGCCCGTCGTGCCAGTCGCCACCGGCCACAGGACCGGCGTCGAGCGTCAGACGCAGGTGCACGTGTCCATCGTGGACCGTGCCTGCTGGCAGGACGAAGAGCTGGCCGGTCATCTTGACCTGGATGACCAGGACTGCCGCATCCGTCAACTCCAACAGCAGCCACTTGGCGCGCCGCCCGACTGCCAGCACCCTGTGGCCGACGATGTCGCGCCCAAAGTCGTCCGGGCCGGGGTAGCGGATGGCGCGCGGCCAGTCCCACCAAGCGGCCGTGATGCGAGCGCCTTCGACCAGCGGCGCCAGATCACGCGCCATGGTCTCGACCTCAGGCAGTTCCGGCATACGCGGCTATGCGCGCTCCAGCGGCGTCATCGACTCCCAGTCGTCACCGACCTTGATGTCGACATCGAGCGGGACATCCAGCTTCAACGCGCCTTCCATCACCTCACGCACGACCGGCGCCAGGGTCGTCACGTCGCGGCGTGGCACCTCCAACAGGACTTCGTCGTGCACCGACAGCAGCATCCGCGCCCCAGAACCCTCGGCACACAGCCGTTCGTGGAGCCGGATGAGGGCGATCTTCATGATGTCGGCGGCTGTGCCCTGGATGGGCATGTTGATGGCCATGCGCTCGCCAGCTTGGCGCAGCTGGCTGTTACGGGCAGAGAGCTCCGGGATCCAGCGGCGCCGGCCCAGCAGCGTCTCTACGTAGCCCTGCTGCTGGGCCATCTCCTTGATGTGGATCATGTAGCGGGAGATGCCGTTGTAGGCACCGAAGTAGGAGTCGATGAAGGCGCGCGCTTCCTCGCGCGGGATGCCGGCACGTGTGGCCAGGCCGTAGTCACTCATGCCGTAAGCCAAGCCGAAGTTCACCATCTTGGCCTTGGAGCGTTCGTCGTGGGTGACGTCAGCCGCGTCCTTCTTGAGGACATGCGCGGCCGTCTCGCGGTGGATGTCAGCGCCCCGCTCGAAGGCCTCCTTGAGATGCTGGTCGCCCGACACGTGGGCCAACACGCGTAGCTCGATCTGGCTGTAGTCGGCAGCCAACAGCACCAGGTCCTCGCCACCGGCCACGAAGGCGCTGCGGATCTTGCGGCCGAGATCGCTGCGGATGGGGATGTTCTGCAGATTGGGGTCGGCCGATGATAGGCGGCCGGTGGAGGCGACGGCCTGCTGGAACGTGGTGTGGAGGCGACCGGTGCGGCCGTCCAGCAACAGTGGCAGTGCATCCACGTAGGTCGACTTGAGCTTGGTGTAGATGCGCCAGTCGAGCAGCAGCGGCACCATCGGATGTGCCTCGCGCAACCCTTCCAGCACCGGCGCACCGGTCGAAAAGCCCGTCTTGGTCCGCTTGCCCTTGGGCAGTTCCAGCTCGTAGAACAGCACCTGCTCGAGCTGCTTGGGGCTGCCCAGGTTGAACTCGTGGCCGACAGCCGCATAGATGTCTTCCTGCAACCGAGCGATGGTCCCACCAAAGGTCGTCGCCAGCGCGTCGAGCGAACTCCGATCGAGCGCCACACCGGTCGCTTCGAGGTCGGCCAGCACCGCCACCAACGGTAACTCCAGCTCATCGAGGATGCGCCGCAAGCCTGGTTGCTGTTCAAAGGCCGCGGCCAGCGCCTCACGCACGGCCGCCACTGCCACGGCCTGCAGCACCGCGCCCGCTACCGGGTCCAGATCTCTGGCCGCCGGCAGCATGACATCGAGACGCTCCGCGCAGATATCCGCCAGCGACTGGCTGCGCAGAGCGGCGTTGAGGATATAGGCCGCGATCTGTGTGTCGAAGGCGAGGGCCGGCAGACTCGCACCAGAGGCGCTGAGCGACGACGCCGCTGTCGGATCGCGGCGCGCCAGTTCCCACACCAGCAGCGGCTTGACCTCGTGGCCCACCAGCGGCCGGCCCGCGGCGCACACCTGCCGACCGAAGTCGGCAGCGCCCTGCTCTCCGGCGGCCACGATGCGACCGTCCGCACCGGCCACGGCCAAGGCCGTGAGCGTACCTCGCCGAGGCCGATCATCGTCGAACGACGCACCGACCACCAATTCCGGCTGCGCTGCCAACCAGCCTTGGACGTCCTCGAAGTCAGAGAGGGGCTCGACGATGGATGACCCAGCCAGGACCGCGTGTAGACGCGCCAGGGGATCGAGGGCCCCCGCGGTGACCTTGGCAACAGTGGCACCGGCTTCGGAAGCGACGGCCGTGGGCGGCGGCGAAGCGCCAGCAACGGCGCCGAAATCGAGCGTCAACTGCAAGCCACTGGCCGATCCCCTGACTGCGGGCGTGCCCGCGGCGGGAGTCGACTTGGGCGACCGCCCGGCAACCTGTGCGGCCGGGATAGGGCCATGCCGATCGGCCTCGCGGAGCAGGTCGCCCGGTGCCGGTCGGTCTTCACCCTCCACACCCGGCAGGCGCTCGACGAGGGAGCGGAACTCATAGTCGCGGAAGAGTCGCAGGACTTCCGAGCGGTCGTAGTCACCGATACGCGCCCGTTCGAGGTCAAGCTCGATGGGCGCCAGACGATCGATGGTCACGAGTTCACGCCAGAGCGACACATCGTCGTGGTTGTCGATGAGCTTCTGGCGCAGCTTGTCCGGCTTGACCTCGTCGATGCGCGCGTAAACCTCGTCGAGCGAGCCGAACTCCATCAACAGCTTGGCCGCGGTCTTGTCACCGACGCCGGGGATGCCCGGGATGTTGTCGGTCGAGTCGCCCTTCAGGGCCTTGAAGTCGACCATCTGGCCGGGCGCCAGGCCGTATCGCTCATGGATACGGGCAGGGTCATAGATGACCGTCGACTGCACACCCAGGCGCGTCGTCATCAGCTTGGTGTGTTCGCTGACAAGTTGCAGCATGTCCAGGTCGCCCGAGACGATGATGGTCTCAAGGTCGGCCAGCTCGGCCTGTCGCGACAGCGAGCCGATGAGGTCATCCGCCTCGAAACCAGGCAGCTCGTAGATGGGGATGCCGAAGGCTGCCACCGTCTCGCGCACGATGGGGAACTGGTCGCGCAGATCGTCGGGCGTGGGGCGCCGCGTGGCCTTGTAGCCCTCGTAGCGGTCAGCCCGGAAGGAGCGACCAACGTCGAAGCAGCACACCACGTGGTCTGGCCGCATGTCCGCGAAACCACGCAGCACGATCGACCAGAAGCCGAACGCAGCGTTTACCAGCTGTCCCTTGCTGGTGGTCAGCGGTGTCTCGAACAAGGCGAACCAGGCCCGATAGATCAGGCTGTGGGCGTCGAGCAGCATGAGCCGTTCCACGCCCCCGAGTGTAGCCGCGCGCGCCGGGCGCTATCGCAGCAGCGGATCCTCGATGCGTCGCGCGAGCCAGGCGAAGAGCAAAGCCAACGCGCCGGCCACGGCTAGCGTAAGGCCGATGAGCATGATCATGCCAGCCATCCCGAGACCGTCGTCGGCCGGCGTCAGCGCCACGGCGGCCGCGCCGTCATCCGCGCCCGGAAGCATCGCCTCCGCGGACGCCATGGTGTCGACAGCACGGGTGTCGGCTTCCGCGACCCCGGACGGGTCGACCACCTCCGCGACGAACACATCAGGGGCCGATCGTGTTTCGTCGATGGTCCCAGGCTCCGACGCGCCGCTCTTCATCACAGACCCCGCTTCGGCAACGCCCTCGATGCCCTCCTGGGCCATGAGAGCATTGGCCTCCGCCACCTCGCCCACGCCCGTATCCGCCTGGTCGGCTGCAGCCAGAGCTTCAGGTCGCGAAGGCGTCGCGGCGGAGCGCATCTCCTGCATCTCCATGGCAGGAGCCACATCGGGATCGCTGAGGGAGCCGTCGTCCGGCCAGACGCTGCCCGCCACCACGAAGGCGAGACCGATCGACATGACGCCCGCGGCCAGGGGTCCGAACGCCCCTGAGCGGGGCACGGAGAGCCGACGCAGCAGGCGGCTGACGGGGTTGCCGTGGAGTCGCTCAGCTTGCTCGGGTCCAAGTCGGAAATCGCGCCGTCGCGGCGGCACCGGCTCCCAGGCCACGGCGACGCTGATGGCGCGCAGGTCCATGGCCAGCGCAGCGCACGTGCCACAAGCGGACAGGAGCTGCTGGGCTTCGCGTTGCTGGGCCTCGCCGAGGGGGTCGCCAGCCACGAATCGCGCCACCAGCAACGGGTCATGTCGCTCATGGTCGGCCGGGGAAGGCGGGGGGAGCGGACGTGACATGTCGCTCATTCGACGTGCCTACCCACGGAATAGTTCCATCTGGGCGCCCAGTCGGTCGCGCAGGGCGAGACGACCGCGGTGGATGCGGGACTTGACGGTCCCGACGCTGACACCGGTCATCGACGCGATCTCAGCGTAGTCGTACCCCTGCACGTCGTAGAGGATGATGGCGCTGCGCTGGTCGTCACTGATGGTGGCCATGGCCCGAGCGATAGCGCTGCGCTGATGACGCAGCAGCGCCACCTGCTCGGGACCCTCCGAAGTCGGCGCCGGCGGTTGCCACGACTCATCTTCCCACTCCGGATAAGGCTCGCTGGGTCGCCGCTTGCGCTTGCGCAGGATGTCCCGAGCCGCGTTCAGGGCGATCCGCGTCAACCACGCCCGAAACGACGAGCCGCTGAAGCGATCGAGGTTTCGATAGGCACTGAAGAACGCTTCCTGGACCGCGTCTTCGGCAACGTCGCGATCACGCACGAAGCGCAGGGTCATGGCAAAGAGATAGTCCTGATAGAGCTCGACCAGCTGATTGAAGGCCTGCAGGTCACCGCTCTTGGCTTGTTCCACGAGCGCCCGGTCGCGAGCGTTTTCGGGGGTCCGGTCCATGGCTGCCGTCAGAGCCAGCCTCGGTTCCGGAAGACCAACACCATGCCCACGAGCAGAGAGGCCATCGTCACCATGATCACCCAGAACGCGACATTCGAGCCCTCGCCCGGAAAGCCCACGTTCATCCCGAACAGGCTGGCCAGCAAGGTCAACGGCAGGACGATCACGCTGATCGAGGTGAGGACCTTCAAGGTGTCGTTGGTGCGATGGCCGATGATCGACTCGTTCGAATCCTCGAGGCCTTCCACGACCTCCTTGTAGTTCTCCAGCGTGTCCCAGATCCGTTCGGACGCGTCGATCACGTCATCGAAGTAGACGTCCATCTCATCGGGTGTGGCCACGTCCATGGCCCGCTCCAGGTCGCGGAACGCGATGCGCTGCGGCCGCACGATGCGGCGGAAGGTGATGATCTCCTGCTTGGCGTTGGAGATGTCGCGCACGATCTCATCCGACTTGCCCTCGAAGATGTCGTCCTCGATACGCTCCAGCTTCTGGCCCATCTTGCGCAACATCGGGAACGACGCGTCCACGGCGTGGTCGACGATCTTGTAGAGCAGGAAGGCGGCACCCTTCTCGAAGTAGCCGTCACGTACTTCTTCGCTCTCGCGACAACGCGCGAAGAGCGAGTCGATCGGCTCCAGGTCGGCATTGGGCAGCGTGATGACATAGTCCGGTCCCACGAACAGGTCCAGCTCGACCACGTTGAGGCGCTCGCGGTCACGGTCGAAGCGCGGGAACTGCAGCACCACGAAGGTGTAGTCATCGTAGCGGTCCACCTTGGGACGCTGGTTGCGCGAGTAGATGTCCTCGTAGTCGAGCGGGTGGAACTCGAAGCTCCGCTGCAGCCACTCCTGGACGTGGTGACGCGGCTTGGGGATGTGCACCCAGCGGACGCCGTTGGCCTCGAGGACCGCCGGCTCGGGCATCGCCTCGTCGGGGACAGGAGCAGGCCCGGGTCCGCGGCGCACGGGACGCACCGGCAACCGCGGCGGTCGGATGGCCGGCATCGTCAGCAGCTCCCCCGACGATGGGGTGCAGCAGCCGTGTTTCGAACGTGATTCCGGTCGTTCACGACGACTCCCTCCCGGGGCCTGGGATGATGGCCGAGGCGAGTCTACACTGCCACACGAGCAGTCCTGCAGGGCGCCGCGACCGAGTGCCGCGCATCGGCCGTAGAATTGCGACCACAGCCGAAGTGGCGGAATGGCAGACGCGGAGGTCTCAAAAACCTCTGTACGTAAGTACGTGTGGGTTCGAATCCCACCTTCGGCACCAAGATCCGCAGCCTGTTGTCGGCAGCCTGGGGCACACCAGCTCCGAGAAGCCCGAGCGACCCCGCCGACCGACCGCGACTGCCATCGTGATGACCGCCCGACGGCCACCTGGTCCTACCCCACGTCGGGAAACTCGTAACCGATCTGTCTCTGCACGGCAGCGATCTGGGCGAAGGCGCCGCGGAGCAGATCGCTCTGCGTGGTGCCGAGGCGTGCGAGCTGGACGGTGCTGGTCGGCGGGCGGCCGGCGCGCAGGTTGGCCAGCTGGGCCTGCAGACGCATGCGCATGAGGAAGTCGTACGCCGCAGCGATCTCATCGCGGTTGGCTGAGGGCAGCAGATCAGCGGCGGCCAGGGCGTCGATGCGTTCCAGCGTGTGTGTCTGGGCGATGCCGTGGCGCGCCGCGTACACGCGCGCAAAGGTGACGATGGGCATGATCGCGTCCTTGAGGTCGATCTCGCCGGCGTGCTCCGCGGCCCCGCCCAGGTAGATGTTGCCGGGCAGCCGCGTCGGCGGCCGAAATGACATGGCATTCCGGGTGACCTGATAGAGGATGGCCGGCTCCTGGGGCAGTCTCATGTGGATGCTCTCACGCAGCTTGTGCGCCAGGGCCGACTCCCCGTGAAGGACACGGAAGTCAAGCAGGACGCTGAAGTCGGCGATGTCCTGCGGTTCGGCGCGGCGCATCCATGTGTCGACGAGCGAGAGCCACGCGGGAAGCGATCGACACCAGCGCGGATCGCTGGCCATGACCTTGCCCCGGCAGTAGGGATAGCCTGCCACTGCCAGGCCGTCGCTGACGCGCGAGCCGAGACGTAGGAAGTATTCGGCCAGCCGGTCGGTATCGGCGCCGTCTGGAACGGAGAAGACGATGCCGTTGTCCTGGTCGGCTGCCAAGGTCAGCTCCATTCGACCTTGGCTGCCCATACCGACGAAGGCGAAGGCCGCTGGCGGTTCCCCGAGGTCCTCGATAGCGAGCTCGATGAGGCGCACCGTGGTGCCGTCGGCAACGGACGTCAGCAGGTCGGTGATGTGGCGCGAGCGGACGCTGCTATCCATCAGGCTCCCCGCCAGCGGGACGGCGCGCGCTCGGCAGCGTGCCACGCCCTCCGGCGTGCCCGCGCGAGAGATCTCGCGCAGCAGGACGATGGGACCGTAGCGCTGGAATTGTATGAGGTCGCGGTGGTCGATGACGCTCACGATGGCGCCCGACGCTTCCTCGACAGCCAAGTGCCGGACCCCGTGCTCCTCCATCCGCATGAGCGCCTCGTAGACGAGCGCGCTCTCTGCGATGCGCAGGAGCGGGGCGCTCATCACGAGGTGGACGGGGTCATCAGTGGAGCGTCCCTCCGCGATGGCCCTGGCACGCAGGTCATGGTCGGTAACGATGCCGATGATGGCGCCGCCACCGCTGGCCACCAGCGCCGCAGTAGCCGTGCGCTCAGTCATGCGCCGGGCTGCCTCGGCGATCGGAGTCTCCAGTCGTACCACGACGGCGCCCTGTGCGACGGCGGCGATGGGCTCGTGCAGGAACAGCAACGAGGCCTGCAGGCGCTCGATGAGCGCATCCCGATCAGACGTCTCCTTGCGTGCCTCAGTCACGTCGATGAGCAACCCATCGATGTAGATCGGCCTCCCCTGCTCGTCGCGCACAAGCGCGGCCGAGAGCGAAAGGTCGCGTGGACCGTCCGATGTCTTGCCCTGCAACACGTGGTCGCGGACCTCGCCCGTTGCCATCAGCCCCCCGAAGAACCGCTCGAACTCCGAGGGATCGGAGAAGATGTCAGCCAGCGCCGGCTGATCACCGTCCGTCTCATCGCGACGCGCGAGCAGCGCCCGGGCCGCCGGGTTGAGGTTCACGAAGGCTCCCCGGCGCGAGACCAGCGCCCGGAACACGCCGGCCGGCGCTGCCGGCGCCAGCTCAGCGTCGCCCGCGGCCGCCGGCAGCAGGGCGAGATCGCGGGCCAGCAGGATGTAGCCGGGCTGGCCGTCGAAGGAGATAGGGTTGAGCGTCAGGAGGCAGGCTACGATGGTGCCATCATGGCGGGCCAGGCAGCCCTCGTGTGCCTCGCCCAACGCGTCGGGCTCCTCCGCGGAGCCGGCATCCAGGGCTTGCCAGATGGAGTCGTTCACGGGCTCGCGGGGAAGGAGGTCGGCCAGCTCCAGGAACTCCAGCTGGCGTGGCGTGTAGCCCAGCATCGCCAGGAACGTGGGGTTGGCGTAGCGACAGCGGTCGTCGAGGACGAGGAGCGTGCCCTCGGTCGTCGCCTCCACGAGGGCGTGGTAGCGTGCCGTGGATTCGCGCAGGTCGTCCACCATCTCCTGGCGACCGCGCTCGATGTGCAAGCTTTGCTGAAGGACGAAGAGCAACAGCAGGACGGTGGCCGCGGAGATGAACAGGGCGACCCCGATGAGGCTCTGCTCAAGACGCCCGATCTCGGCGCGAACGTCGTCGGTGTATAGGCCGGTGCCGATGATCCATCCCCACGGCTCGAAACCCTTGACGTAGGACTCCTTGGGTTCCAGGCGATCAGGGTCGTCCTGCCACTGCCAGACGTAATCGACGTAGCCCTGGCCCTCGCGTTCCACGAGGGAGGCGAACTCCACGAAGATGGGCACCCCACGTGGATCGGTGAAGCCGTCCAGCTGCTGGCCATCGAGGTCTGTCCGATATGGATGCATGACCATGCGTGGCTCCTGGTCCTGGATCCAGAAGTAGTCCTTGCCCTGCGAGCCGTAGCGCAGCTGCTCGATGAGCCCTGCGGCGGCAAGCTGCGCCTCGTCCCGTGTCAGTCGGCCGGCCTGCTCATCACGCTGGTAGGCGGCCAGGACGCTCCAGGCGGAATTGGTCAGCTCCCGAATGGTCTCTCGCTTGCGCTCCATGAGCGTCTGCTCGAAGGAGGGCAGGATGAGTCCCCAGAAGGCGGCCAGGAAGAGCAGCATGGCGCCCAGCGTCGGGATGACGATGCGCAGGACGAACGAGCGACGCTGGAAGCGATGCGGCCGCCCGGCCGTGCCGGACGCGACCGGCGTGCCGACCGTGGCGCGAGCGACCGCGATGGGGTCGCCAGTGAGCGCGTGTCCGGCGAAGAGGGCCGAGCGGAAGCGCAGCCAGTCCTCGCGGGGCATGTCGATGCCGGGCAGGTGGCCCCCCACGCCATTGCCGCCGTGGAAGTCGGTCCCGGCGCTGACGAGCAGGCCGTGCCGCTGCGCGAGCAGGCGCAGGCGCTCCCGGTCGTCGTCGCTGAACTGCTCGTAGACCGCCTCAAGGCCGTCCAGTCCTATGGCCTTGAGGCGCAGCACGAGGTCGTCGAGCCGCGCGGGGTCCGATTCGTAGACGAGTGGATGCGCGAGGAAGGTGCGCCCGCCGGCCTCGTGGAGGAGCGTGATCGCGGCCGCCGTGGTCAGGCTGCCGTTGGGTGCCGCACTGGGCGCGTTTCCGGAAGCAGCTTCCGCTGGCCGACGGCTGCCGGCCTTGCGCAGCGTCCCGGCGATGCTGCTGACCTCCAGGCTGCGGGCCTGGCGGAGTGACACCAGCGTAGCGGCCAAGGCCGGATGGTCGGGATCGAAGCCGTAGGCCACGAGGTGCAGCTCGCGGCCATCCAGCTGCGTCGTCAGCTCGAGGCCAGGCACCGAGGCGATGCCGTGCTTCTCCAGCGCCGCCGTGAAGCGGGCGGTCCCATCGACGGTGTCGTGGTCGGTCAGCGCTGCGTAGCGGACACCACCGGCTGCCAGGGTGGCCGCCAGCGCCTCAGGCGTCTGCTCGCCGTCGCTGAACATCGTGTGGGTATGGAAGTTGACGTGCGGCGCATCGCCTTGGGCGAGCACCGCGCCTTGGGCGAGCACCGCGCCACCGGGTGCATCGCCGCGGGCAGGCATAGGGCCTCCCGGCTCATCGCTTCGAGCCGGGAAGTCGCCGAGTGGCCCCGTCATGGTCGGGCTACGCCGTCGCGTGCTCCCGCTTCTGGGTCAGGAGCGAGACCACGATCAGCGTGACGAAGCTCAACGGGATGGAGACGATACCCGGGTTGGTGAGCGGGAACGGCGCATCGAGCGGATCGAGTCCGTAGAGCGCGAACATGTCTGGCGAGAGGGCGATGAGGGTCAGGGACGAAACGATGCCCACGAAGATCGAGGCCACGATGCCCTTGGCCGTGGTCCGTTTCCAGAACAGCAGCATGACGATGGCCGGCAGGTTGGCCGAGGCCGCCACGGCGAACGCCAGGCCCACCAGGAACGTCACGTTGACGCCCTGGAAGAGGATGCCCAGCACGATGGCGATGCCACCCACGATGAAGGCGGAGACCTTGCCCGCCCGCACCTTCTGGTGGTCGTCCATCTTGAAGCGGAAGAAGCGGTCCATGAGGTCATGCGCGATGGCGCCGGAGGCCGCCACGATGAGCCCGCTGACCGTGCCCAGGATGGTCGCGAAGGCGATGGCCGAGATGACCGCGAAGAGGGCCTCACCGAACGACTTGGCCAGTAGCGGCGCGGACATGTTGCTGTCAGCCGGGTTGACCACGGCGCTGATCATGGCTCCCAAGCCCATGAAGAGCGTCAGGACGTAGAACAGCCCGATGGCGGCGATGGCCACGATGGTGGACTTGCGCGCGGCCGCCGGGTTGGGGACCGTGTAGTAGCGGATGAGGATGTGCGGCAAGGCCGCGGTGCCCAGGAAGAGCGCCAACATGAGAGATAGGAAGTCCAGACGCTCGAGTGGTGTACCTTCCACCTTGAACTTGAGCCCCGGACGCATGACCTGCTCACCGGACACGTCGGTCCAGTAGTAAACGGTCACCTTCTCGCCAGAGTCGGCCGTGACGGTGGCCGGCTTCCAGAGCCGCACGATGGAATCGTCTGCGGTCATGGTGGCCAGGAATTCGATCGGGTCGAGGCTGCCGGTGTCAGCTGGGGTTTCACCGTTCACTCGCTGCAGGTTGCCGACCTGGCGCAGATGGTTGTCGTCCGAGGCGGGAGCCCCGTTGATCCACTTCTCGCCGTCCACGGTCTCAAGCCACTGGGTCTCGTCGAGGACGACCGCATCCTCGCCCTCGTGGGCCTTCCACCACGACGTGCCGCCATCGCCGGCTAGCTGGACGAAGACAAGGCCAGTCTGGATCTCCTGCTCCTGCACGACCTGCCAGCCCGGCTCAGTGACCGTCAGGCCCGCGTCGGTCCGGGTAGCGCTCAGTTGCTGGTACTCGTAGAAAGGCACCTGGCCGCCCTGGTCCGGCTGCGTGGAGATGCCACGTAGGAGGACCGCCCCGACCAGGATGATCGAGAAGAAGATGAGCAGGCCACCCTTGAGGAACTGGACCCACGTGGTGGAGGCCATGCCCGCGGTGGCCACGATGGTGATGACGATGGCGCCGACGGCGATGACGCCCCAGGCATACGGGACACCCAGGAGCGGCTCGACGAGCACACCGGCCCCGACCATCTGCGGGATGAGGTAGCAGATGGATACCACCAACGTGCTGATGGCCGCCGCCAGCTTGATGCCGCGCGAGTCGTACTTGGCGTCCACAGCGTCGGCGAAGGTGTACTTGCCGAGACGCTTGAGCGGCTCCGCCACCACGAAGAGGGCCACCATCCAGCCGGCCAGGTAGCCGATGGAGTAGAGGAAGCCATCGAAGCCGGCCGTGGCGATGAGGCCCGCGATGCCCAGGAAGGAGGCTGCAGACAGGTAGTCGCCGGCGAAGGCGATGCCGTTGACCCCCCAGTGGATCTGACCGCCGGCCGCGTAGTAGCCGCTGGACGTCTTGGCCTTGCGGCCCAGGTAGAAGGAAAGGCCGACGACGAAGCCGACGAAGGCGACGAAGATGAAGATGGCCATCGCGTTACGACCCGCTGGCCGGGGTGTCGGAGCCGTCGCCGCTGCCAGAGCCGTCGCCGGTCAGTGGCGGAGCCTCCAGTCGAGCGAACTCGACCTCCTTGCGGTGGCACATGACGTTGTAGATGAGCGCCTGGATGAGCCCCAGGACGATGAGACCTATGCCGTACAGCGTGGCCAGGTTCAGGCCCGCAACGACGATGGTCGCCATCATCGATGGGCTGATCAGGTTGATGGCCACGAACCCGGCATAGAACACCGTGTAGAAGGCGAACATCCTGATGCCCAGCCGGGCCTTGTATGGCCCTGCCGGGTCGCTTCCAGACGGTGTGGCCGGCTCGTGCAACATGGGGCTCCCTCCTCCGCGTCGACTTTCGCGGAGTGTGAGGGTTTCGCGATGCCCCCGAACGGGCCTTACGGCACAGGCCAACAGGCCGGACGGCATCCCGACCCCCAATCGTGCAGGGCGACGCGCCCTGCGCCATGAGGTGCGTGAGCACTCACATCAGAACGCGGCACGAGGACGCATGGCTGTCATCGCCACCTCCCGCCTGACCTGCCGGTGCGGACCGATCAGGGCCGGAAGGTCGTCACACTGCTGGTCGCGCCCCTGTCGCGGTGGCCACGACCACGGTCATCACCGTCCTTCCTTCATCGCAGTCAGCTTCCGGAGCGTGATGCCCCGGCTTCAGACGGGCGCTCCTATCGGGGCTACGATCATGATGATGGGCTACGTCGATTTGCGAAGAGCCGGGCAGCTGCTGGTCATCGCGTTCGTGTCGGTGGCAGTTGCCACGGTCGCGGTGGCGCTGCTCGAGACCCAGCTTGCCGTGTCGAACGCCTCGATCGTATACCTGGCAGCAGTGGTGGCCAGCGCCGTCGCAGCCGGAACCGCGGGAGCTGTGGTGGCTGCCGTCGGCTCATTCCTCGCGTACGATCTCTTCTTCACCGATCCGCGTCTGACGCTCAAGGTCAGCGATCCAGGGGAATGGGTGAGCGTCATCCTCCTGCTCTTCGTCGGCGTGGTGGTGGGCCAACTCGCCGCCCTGCAGCGTTCCCGTGCCATGGAGGCGCGAGCACGCGAGCGCGAAGCACGCGCCTTGTTCCAAGTGAGCCGCGAATTGGCCGTTCGCAAGTCCACGCCGGCCGTTCTACCGATCATCGCTCGCATCCTTCGAGAGGAGACGTACGCAGAACGGATCTGGATCTCGCTTGGGGCTGACGAGGCCAGCGAGCGGGTGGCAGCCGACAGCGAGGTGGACGGCACGCATCCTGTGGTCCCGGCTGTCCAGCAGGTGCTGCGTCGGACGCCCGGGGAAGACCCGGCGCCGTGGATCCGAGTCCATCAGCCGACCCGCCGCACCGCGGCTCGCATCGATCGCGAGGCGTACCGGGTACGCATCACGGCGGGCGAAATGTCACTCGGCTCGATCTGGGCGCTCCGGCGCCGAGAGCGCGGCGAGCCGAACCAGACGGAGTCGCGACTCCTTGCCGCCGCGGCGGATCAGCTCGGGGGCGCGTTGGCCCACGACCGTCTTGCCGCTGAGACCCAGGCTGCTGAGATCGCCCGTCAGAGCGACGCACTGAAGTCAGCGCTGCTGCAATCGGTGTCCCATGATCTGCGCACGCCACTCGCCACCATCCGCGCAGCAGCGGGGTCGCTTCGGCCGGGTGCTGGGCTGAGCCGACAGGACCAACAGGAGAGCGCGGACGCCATCGACCGCGAAGTGGAGTACCTGAACCGGCTCGTGACCAACCTGCTCGACTTGAGCCGGATCGAGGCCGGCGTGCTCCGAGCCGATCGTGACGTCTTCGAACTCGATGACCTGGTCGGTCGCGTCCTCGAACGCCTGAAACAGCGCCTCACCGGCCGCCCGATGCAGGTCCAGCTGGAGTCGCCGCTGGTCGAGATCGATCCCATCTTCCTCGATGAGGCACTCACGAACGTGGTCGAGAACGCCATCAAGTACACGTCGCCCAGCACTCCACTGCGGCTCGTGGCAAGCGAGGTCCCCGAGGAGCCCTACGTCCGGCTCCGCGTGGAGGATGCTGGCGGTGGCGTGCCGCCGGAGGCACTGCCGCAACTGTTCGACAAGTTCTACCGAGTACCGACCCAGACACGCGGCTCACGTGCCGGCACGGGCGTCGGGCTCGCGGTCACAAGAGGGCTCATCGAGGCCACCGGCGGGCGTGTCGAGGCACACCCCAGTGATCTCGGCGGACTGGCCATCGACCTCTACCTGCCCGTGGCCAACTCGCCAGGGCCGCGCCCCTTCGTCGGGGTCGGATGATGCACGCGAGGGCGGCTCCGCCCGGGCCGATCGTGCTGCTCGTCGAGGACGACGATGAGACACGAGCCGCCATCATCCGAGACCTCGCTGCCCGCGGATACCGCATCGACGCGGCACCGGACGGTCGGTCGGCGCTGCGATGTTGGGAAGCGCAGCGTCCCGACATCGTGCTGCTCGATCTGGGCCTGCCGGACATGGACGGCCTGCAGATCGTCACGCGCATCCGACGTGAGGCCATGACGCCCATCGTCATCCTGTCCGGGCGCTATCAGGAGCGCGAGAAGGTCGAGGCGCTCGAACGCGGAGCGGACGACTACGTCACCAAGCCGTTCGGGGTCGACGAGCTCAACGCCAGGCTGCGGGTGGCCCTCCGCCATGCTGCCGGGCCGGCTGCCGACGCAGGTGGTCGGCTGGTAGTCGGTAGCCTCACGCTTGACCAGGCGCGACACGAGGTGCGTGTGTCCGGCGCGCGGATCGAGGTCACGCCGCGTGAGTTCGAGATCCTCCGCGTCCTGCTCGAGCATCAAGGCCGCTTCGTGACGAAGGGCCGGCTGCTACGAGCGGTCTGGGGACTGGCGTACCAGGACGAGGACAGCTATGTCTATGTCCATGTCAGTCAACTGCGGCGCAAGCTCGCAGCCGCTGACCCCTCGCTTGCCGGCCTCATCGTGACCGAGCCGGGCGTGGGTTACCGCATCCGAGATTCGTTCCCGCAGACGATTTTAGACGGACTTTAGACCCCGGGCACCCTGAGCGGTCCTTGCCTCTTGGAGGACGGGCAGAGACTGTGATCATGGATATCTCAGTCGACGAGGCCGCGCCCAACCCCGCTACCAGGGCCTTGGCGCGCGAGGTCGAACTCATCGGAAGCGCCATCGCCATGGTTGCATCCGGTGGGGCATCACGCGTATCAGTCGCCGGCCTGCGCTTCGGTGACCAGCTGTTGCGGGTCGCGCGTCAGATGGCCCGGGAGGCGGGCGTGCGCGTCGAACCCCAGTGGACCATCGATGAGGAGGGCGTCGACCTCTGGTTCGAGCGCTCCGCCGATGGCTGAGTCCTCGACTTCTGTCCTCCTGGTCGAGGACGACGAGAGCCTCAGGGGTGTCCTCGTTCGCCAGCTCCGCGGCAAGGGCCACGCGGTGGACGAGGCAGCTTCCGCTGAGGAGGCGGTCGCCATGTTGCGGAGCGGACTCCGTCCGGGTCTCGTCATCCTCGATATCAACCTGCCGGGTGACACCGGCTGGGATCTCCTGCGGCTGCCGGCAGTCCATGAGGCTGGATCGCCGCCCGTGATCATCGCCAGCGCGACAACGGTGCACCCCCGCATGCTCGCCGAGTTCTCAGTGGCTGGCTACCTGCCCAAGCCGTTCCCCATCGAGACTCTCCTCGCCATCGTGGATCGCTTCATCGATGGAGAACACGCAGAAGGAGCCGCCGATCCGCATGAGTGACCTGGTGATGCTGGCCATCCTGGCCGGCTCCTTTCTCGCCTTCTTCGGGCTCATCGCCGCCTGCGACTTGGTGCGCCGATGAACATCATCGAGCTCATCACGCTGCTCCTGGCCGTACTCGGCTTCGCGTATCTCACGTGGGCGCTTCTGCGCGCCGAGGAGTTTTGAGGTGCTCGCACTTCAGGACCTGGCCCTGCTGGTGTCCGTCGCGCTTGCCGTGGTCGTCGTCACGCCGCCACTCGGACGCCACATGTATCGCGTGATGGAGGGCGAGCGGACGTTCCTAAGCCCCGTGCTACGGCCGGTCGAACGAGCCACGTACCGTATCTGCGGGATCGATGAGACCGTCGAGCAGGGCTGGAAGGCCTACACAGTCTCACTGCTCGCGTTCAGCCTGCTGGGGCTTCTGGCGATGTACGCGCTGCTGCGCCTGCAGGAAGCCCTTCCCTTCAATCCCGCCGCCGTACCACCCATGGCACCGGACCTGGCACTCAACACGGCCGCCAGCTTTGAAACCAACACGAACTGGCAGAACTACGCGGGCGAGGCCTCGGCGAGCTACTTGTCCCAGTTCCTGGGGCTTGCCGTTCGCAACTTCGTCTCGGCCGCTGCCGGCATCGCCGTCGCCATCGCACTCATCCGGGGGCTGGTCCGCCGGAGGGCCACCACCATCGGTAACTTCTGGATCGATCTCACCAGGGCGACCCTGTACGTCCTGCTGCCCATCTCCCTGGTCGGAGCCCTGGTCCTCGTCTCGCAGGGCGTACCCCAGACGTTCGATGGGCCGACCACGCTGACCACCGTAGAGGGTGCCCAGCAAACGATCGCCACCGGACCGATCGCGTCGCAGGTCTTCATCAAGGAGCTGGGCTCCAACGGCGGCGGATACATGAACGCCAACTCCGCGCATCCGTACGAGAATCCGACCGGCCTGTCGAACTGGATCGAACTCTTCGCGATGCTGGCCATCGCCTTTGGGCTCACCTACACCTTCGGGCGCTACGCCCGTGACCAACGACAGGGCTGGACGATCTTCGGCGCCATGGCAGTGGTGCTCGTGTTCATGGCCATCGTGAGCATGGCCGGCGAGACCGGCGGCAACCCACTGTACCCAGCAACGATCGACCACCAGCTCGGCAACATGGAGGGCAAGGAGGTCCGCCTGGGGTCCGGCTCGGCCGCGCTCTGGGCAGCCGTCACCACCGGCACGAGCAACGGCTCCATCAGCGGATGGCACGACAGCTTCCAGCCCATCGCCGGCCTCGCGCCCCTCTTCAGTATGCAGCTTGGCGAGGTGACGCCCGGAGGCGTGGGCGCCGGACTCTACGGCATGCTCATCCTGGGGGCCATCCTCGCGGTGTTCATCGCCGGACTCATGGTCGGCCGCACGCCCGAGTACCTGGGCAAGAAGGTCGAGGCATTCGAGATGAAGATGGCCATGCTCGTCATCATCCTTCTCGGGGCCAGCCTCCTCGGCTTCACGGCGCTGGCCACGATCACGTCCGAGGGACAGGCCGGGCCTCTCAACACGGGACCGCACGGCTTCAGCGAGATCCTCTACGCCTACGCCAGTCAGACCGGCAACAACGGCTCAGCCTTCGCCGGCCTCACCGGCAACACCCCCTTCTACAACGTCACGGGCACGCTAGCGATGCTCGTCGGCCGCTTTGCCATGATGATCCCCGCCCTCGCCATCGCCGGTTCGATGGCCGCCAAGCGAGGCGTGGCGCCGTCGCTCGGTACGTTTCCCACGACCGGTGTTCTATTCAGCGTGCTGCTCGTCGGGGTGATCGTGGTCGTGGGAGCGCTCACCTACTTCCCGGCCCTGGCCCTGGGACCGATCGTCGAGCAACTCCTCCAGAACGCAGGGCAGGTGTCAGCATGAGCGTCGTTCCTTCCGTCGACCTCTCCCGCGGCACCCGTCGCTTCCAGCGTTTCGTGACATTCGGTGGGCACAAGCCATCCGGCGAGCCACCGCGCCCTCGTGGCCTCCTCGACCCGGAGTTGCTGCGCTCAGCTATCCCGGAGGCCGTCCGGAAGCTCGATCCGCGCCTCCTCATCCACAACCCGGTCTTGTTCGTGGTCGAGGTCGCAGCCGCGCTGGCCACCCTCATGGCCCTGGCTGACTTCACCGGGCTTCAACTGCTCACGGGGGGAGAGGGTCTGGGTTTCGTGATCCAGATCGCTCTCTGGCTCTGGTTCACGGTCATCTTCGCGACGTATGCCGAGGCCGTCGCCGAGGCCCGCGGTCGGGCACAGGCGGCGACGCTGAGAAGAACCCGCTCGGTGACGACGGCACATCGGCGCCGGGCGGACGGCACGCTCGAGGATATCGGCTCGTCCGAGCTTCGCTGCGGTGACATCGTGGTCGTCAGCGAAGGTGAGATCGTCCCCGGAGACGGCGACGTGATCGAGGGCGTCGGCTTCGTGAACGAGGCGGCCATCACTGGCGAGTCGGCGCCTGTACTCAAGGAGCCCGGCACGGACATCCGCAGCTCGGTCACCGGTGGCACGACGCTGGTGAGCGATTCCATCGCCGTGCACATCACCGCGGACCCTGGAGAGACGTTCCTGGACCGGATGATCGCCCTCGTCGAGGGCGCGCGCCGCCAGCGCACACCGAATGAGATCGCCCTCTCCATCCTGCTGACGGGCTTGACCATCGTTTTCCTCATGGCGGTCGTGAGCCTGCGCCCCTTCGGCGAGTTCGCTGGTACGACGCTGGGAACCGTCGAGCTCGTGGCCCTGCTGGTCTGCCTCATCCCCACCACCATCGGCGGTCTGCTCTCGGCCATCGGCATCGCCGGTATGGATCGGGTTGCTCGTTTCAACGTGCTGGCCATGAGCGGTCGAGCCGTGGAGGCGTCAGGCGACGTCGATGTCATCCTCCTGGACAAGACAGGCACCATCACCTACGGCAACCGGCTCGCCGCGTCGATCGTCCCGGCGCCCAGCGTCTCAGAGACCGAAGCGGTGACCGCCGCGCTCGTGTCGTCGATTCGCGACGAGACGCCGGAGGGCCGCTCGATCGTCGAACTGACACGTAGGCGCCTGGGCGAGCTCGGAGGTCCGGGCGGACCGGCCGATGCACCCGGCTTCGAGTATCTGGCGAACTCGATCGCGGATGAGATCCCCTTTACGGCACAGACCCGCATGAGCGGAGTCCGCACGGGCGACGGCGCACTGCTTCTGAAAGGTGCCGTCGATGCCGTCGGCGCTGACCTCGACGGCGCCATGCCGCCCCAGGTCCTCGCCCATGCCGATCGCATCGCTGACCAGGGGGCCACCCCCCTGGTGATGCGCCGCGACGGTCGGATCCTTGGTCTCATCGAGCTCAAGGACACCGTCAAGGAGGGCCTTCCGGAGCGATTCGATGAATTCCGCCGCATGGGCATCCGGACGATCATGGTCACCGGCGACAACCCGCGGACCGCGGCGACGATCGCCAAGGAGGCCGGCGTGGACGACTTCATCGCGCAGGCCACTCCCGAGGACAAGATCGACTTCATCCGCCGCGAGCAGGCCGAGGGACACCTGGTGGCCATGACCGGCGACGGAACGAATGACGCCCCCGCGGTCGCCCAGGCCGACGTCGGCCTGGCCATGAACAGCGGCACCTCCGCCTGCAAGGAAGCCGCCAACATGGTCGACCTGGACTCGGACCCGACCAAGCTGCTGGAGGTCATCGCCATCGGCAAGCAGCTACTCGTAACGCGGGGCTCGATCACGACGTTCTCGATCGCCAACGACGTCGCCAAGTACTTCGCCATCGTGCCAGCATTGTTCGTGCCCATCTACCCAGCGCTCGGCCAGCTCAACGTCATGGACCTCAGCACGCCACAGAGCGCCATCCTCTCCGCGGTCATCTTCAATGCGCTTGTGATCGTGGCGCTCATCCCGCTCGCCCTGCGCGGCGTGCGCTTCCGGGCGGCATCTGCCAGTGAGCTGCTCCAGCGCAATCTGCTCATCTATGGGCTCGGCGGCGTGCTGGCCCCGTTCATCGGCATCAAGGCCATCGACATCGTCGTCTCAGCCCTCAGCCTCGCGTGAAAGGCGGTCAACCAGCCATGCGGATGTTCATCCGAAACCAGGTCCGGCCCGCGATCGGCATCATCGTGGTCATGACGTTCCTCACGGGTGTCATCTATCCCGTCCTCGTCACGACGGCCGCGCAAGTGGTGTTCCCGGCCCAGGCCAACGGCTCCCTTATCAGAGGTGCGGACGGGGTCGTGCTCGGCTCCCGGCTCATCGGGCAAGCCTTCAGCGATCCGTCGTACTTCTGGAGCCGTCCGTCGGTCGCCGGGATCGACGGCTACGACGCGACCGCCTCAGCAGGCTCCAACCTGGGGCCCACGAGCCGGGTACTCGTCGAACGGGTGACCTCGAGCGCCCAAAGGCTCCGACTCCAGCACGGCGAAGGCCCAGTTCCGGTGGACCTGGTGACGACCTCGGCTTCGGGTCTCGATCCCCACATCAGCCCATCGGCTGCCGAGTACCAAGTCGTGCGCGTGGCGGGTGCGAGGGACCTGAGCGAAGGCGACGTGCGGGCGCTGGTGGCTCGACACACGGTACAGCCACTGCTCGGCTTCATCGGCCAGCCCGCAGTCAACGTCCTGGAGCTGAACCTCGACCTCGATGGACGGCTGCCGTGAGCGCCAGGCGCGCCGTCGTGACTGACCATCAGGACCGGGACGCCTTCGACACCCGGCCCAGCGCCGAGGAGATGCTCGAACGCGTCGAAGCGGAGGTCGGGAGCACACGCGGTCGTCTACGGCTCTACCTGGGTATGGCCCCTGGCGTCGGCAAGACGTACCGCATGCTCGAGGAGGCCCACCGACGAGTGGCCCGCGGCACCGACCTAGTGGTCGGCTTCGTGGAGCCCCATGGGCGGCTCCATACCATCGAGCTACTCGACGGACTCGAGGACGTACCCCGGATGCGCATCGATTACCGCGGCATCGTGGTCGAGGAGATGGACACTGACGCCATCCTTGCGCGGCGCCCCACGGTGGCGCTCGTGGATGAGATGGCTCACACCAACGTACCCGGCTCCGCCCGCGAGAAGCGCTGGCAGGACGTCGAGATCATCCGCGACGCCGGCATCCACGTCATCAGCACCCTGAACGTCCAACACCTTGAGAGCGTCGCCGATGCCGTTGCGACGATCACGGGGGCGCCGGTCAAGGAGCGCCTGCCAGACGACATCCTGCTCGGCGCAATCGAGATCGAACTCGTCGACATGAGCCCACATGCGCTCCGACAGCGGATGAAGCACGGCAACGTCTATCCACCCGAGCGGACTCAGGTAGCCCTCGAGAAGTTCTTCACCGATGCCAATCTCACCGCACTCCGGGAACTCTCGCTGCGCCTCGTCGCGCAGCGGGTGGAGGGCCAGCTCGAGGATACGGTCACTGGGTGGCAGCTGCCCCTGGTGACGGACCGGGTCCTCGTCGTCGTGGACGGCAGTCCCGCGTCGCTGCGCGCCGTGAGGCGTGGCGCGAAGCTCGCGGCCGCGCTCCATGCCGCCTTCGCGGCCGTCGTCATCGACACGTCGCAGTCCGGGCGCCAGCCGCACGAAGACCACGCCCTGCAGGAGATCGTCGACGACGCGGTGGACCTGGGAGCGGACGTCGTACGCATCGAGGCGAGCGATCTCCTCTCCGGGGTGGAGGAGGCCGCCCGGCAGCGGCGGGCGACCCACGTCGTCCTGCCGCATCATCAGACCCCGGCGCTGCGGCGCTTCTCCGAGCGGTCGCTCGTCGATCGCCTCATGGAGCGGCTCCCGGATGTCGAGATCCATGTCGTTGGAGCGAAGAGCCGCAGCAAGTAAGTCGACTACGCCTTCCAATCCAACGGGGATCTGGCGCTGAACCAGGACTCGTGATTCGGGATCGAGCAGGCACAGGTCATGGTGCTGCTCGGCTCGATCGATACCCATGAAGATCACCATTCGCTCCTCCTGCTGGTCTCTGCCAGTCCGATCTCCGAGGACGGAGCAGTGGACGAATGGTCCAGTACTCGGCTGGCACGCCATCCCAGCAGCCGTTTGGCTTCCTCGCCGATCGGCCGCGGGCACGCTCTCGGGTGAGTGCCGCTCGCACCCTCTCCATGAGTGCTCGCCCGGCCAGTCGGGCTCCGGCCCCGGTCTGCGGGACATGGAACCATTGTTACCCCATCAGTCTCCATCGAACTCAGGGCGGTTCACGAACTCATGGACGCCCGTGGACGATGCGGCCGGTCCTCAAGAACCTCTGCACGCAGATACGTGTGGGCTCGAACTCCACCCTCGGCACCAGATTCGGTTCGTGTCGCTGGGTCCCTTGAGATGTTTGGTCGACCGCGCATACTGCACACAATGGCCCCACGCCTGAGCCGCGGAATCGAGGATGACTACCATGACGCGCGTAATCGTCGTCCATCACGACATCGACATCGGAGATCAGGAGGTCGACTCGCTGCGCCGGCTCGGATACGATCCGATCGGGTGCTCCGGCCCGACGGGCGGCTCCTGCCCCGTCCTGCGGGGTGAGCACTGCCCCGCTATCCATGGTGCCGACGTCCTTGTCTACGACGTCTGGTCCACATCGGAGTCCGGCGGAGGACGCACGCTGATCGAAGGGCTGCGCGAGATGCACCCGGAGATCCCCATCGTGTTGACAGCCCCCGGCATGGAGCTCGACTGGGTCGAGGAGGAAGGCATCCACAAGGTCGTCCCGCTGGTGGGCGTGCCGACCGCGGAGCGACTCGATGCCGCCATCAAGGAGGCACTGGCCAAGTAGCGCTTTCCGATCCCGCCGACCCCTCCTGCGGCTGCGCGGGGATGCCGTCCGTCGTGCTGTGGTCCTGTCAGCGTGCCACGCCGCTGGAGATGCCGGCGTTGCCTGGATGCGCCTGGTCCTGTGATCCGCTGCGCTGCGAGTGGAGGTAGCGCGGCCGGCAGAGGTACTGCCACCGGCCTGTGCCATCTGTACTCGAGCCATCCGTACTGCCCTATCGGCGTGAGCCGACGCCTGAAGGCGCATCCCTTGGTACCGCAGACGCCATCGGGCTGCGGCGAGCACCATCACCTTCGGCTCATCTGCGAGCCGTGACGCGCAAGGTCGAGCGTGAGGCCCGTCGAGGAGGCGGGCCTCACATCGTCTTGCCAGGGGCTTGAGGGCGTTCATGCGTGCGGAGGGCAGTCTCGGCACGGCGGCCCCGCTACGATTACGGCCCATGAATGCCCGTCCGCAGATGCTCGACGACATCGCCATGATCGCCGCTGGAACGACCGACCCCGTGGTGCGGACCAGCGTGTCTGACCTTGGTGCTGCCGACGACCTCCGCGTCGATGGTCCGCGGGACGGCGTCACGAGCACCGTGTCCAGGTGAGCGACGCGCCCGGACCGATCGAACCTCTGGCCCCGACACCGCCGACCGGCCTCAGCGACGCCGAAGCGGCGCGGCGTCGCACGCAAGGCCTGGGCAACACGGCGCCACCGGCGACGACAAGGTCCTACTTCGCCATCGTCCGTGAGAATGTCTTCACCTTCGTCAACAACGTCCTGTTCCTGCTGGGCGCCGCGCTGGTCATCGTCGGCCGGCCCTTCGACGCCTTCGTCTCGCTCGGTGTCATCAGTACCAACATCGCCGTCGGCATCTACCAGGAGGTTCGCGCCAAGCAGGCGCTCGACGAGATCGCGCTGCTGACGCGACCGACGGCCCGCGTCGTGCGTGATGGCGAGGAACGAACAGTCGGTCCGGAGGAGCTCGTGGTGGGCGACCTTATCGCGGTCGCGGCCGGCGACCAGATCGTCGTCGACGGGCGACTCGCCGAAGGTCGCCTGCAGATCGACGAGTCCCTGCTGACGGGTGAATCGGACATGGTCCCCAAGCGTGTCGGTGACGAGGTGTACTCAGGCAGCTTCGCCAACTCCGGACAAGGTCGATTCGTCGCCGAAACCGTGGGCAGTGCCAGCCTCGCGGGGCGGATCACCGCCGGGGCCCGCACCTTCCGGCGCACATTGACCCCGTTGCAACGGCAGATCCAGACCGTCATCCGCGTGACCCTCGGCGTGGTCATCTACCTGCAGTTGCTGCTCGTGGTCAAGAACGTGGTCGACGATGCCCCTCTCGATCAGGCCATCATCGAGGCGACCGTCCTCGTCGGGCTCGTGCCCAACGGCCTTTTCGTCTCGATCGCCATCGCCTATGCCTTGGCGGCCGTACACATGTCCCGCTTTGGCGCCCTGGTGCAGCAGGCCAACGCGGTCGAATCACTCAGCCACGTCGACACGCTGTGCGTCGACAAGACGGGCACCCTCACCGCCAATCAGCTCGAGCTCGAGCAGGTGTTGCCGCTGGAACGAGATGAGGGTAGTGCCCGAGCCTACGTGGGAGTGATGGTCGCGAGTGGGCGCGCTCGCAACAAGACCAGCGAGGCCATCCTCAACGGACTCATCGGACTCCACGCCACGCCTCGCACCCCAGTCACAGAGGTGCCGTTCTCGTCCCAGCGCAAATGGAGCGCCGTGGCACTGCCGGCGGGTGTTTCCCCCAGCCATCCACCCGAGGGCACCTACTCACTTGGTGCACCCTCGTTCCTGCGGCCGTATCTCGACATCAGCGATGCCGAGTGGCGCAACATCCTGGCCATCGTCGGCCATCACGCGGCCAAGGGCATGCGCGTCTTGCTGGCGGCACACAGCCCATCGCTGTCGCTCACCGACGACGGTGATGATTCGCTTCTGCCCAAGGATTGCCGGCCATATGCCATCGTGGTCCTGCGCGACCTGCTCCGACCTGAGGCAGCTGAGACGCTGGCTCGCTTCCGTGAGATGGGCGTCGACGTACGCGTCATCTCCGGCGACGACCCCGAGACCGTGGCGACGCTGGCCCGGCAGGCCGGACTGGACGTCAGTCGCGGTGTGCTCTCCGGGCCTGAGTTGGAAGCCATGGACGACCCGCAGTTCGAAGTCGCCGTGGACCAGACAGTGGTCTTCGGTCGCATCAGCCCCGAGATGAAAGAACGCCTGGTGGGCACCCTCCGTGAGCAGGGACATTACGTGGCCATGACCGGCGATGGCGTCAACGATGTCCTCTCGCTCAAGCGCTCCAACCTGGCCATCGCCATGGGCAGCGGCAGCCAGGCCGCGCGCGGTGTCGCCGACCTGATCCTCATCGAGGACGCCTTCTCAGCGCTCGCCTCGGCCATCGGTGAGGGGCAGCGCATCCTCAACGGCATGCAGGACATCCTGCGCGTCTTCCTGACTCGCATCCTGACATTGGGCATGCTCATCCTGGTGCTGATGACCAGTGGCTTCTTCCCGGTCGACCTGCGTAATGCGTCGGCCATCACCCTGTTCACGGTGGGGATACCGACGGCACTGCTGGCGATATGGTCGCGCCCCGGGCCGGTACCACGAGAGTCGCTACAGCAGACCCTGGCGCGTTTCGTCGTGCCGGCCGCGGGCCTGGCGTCGGTCGTCGGTCTGCTTGTGGTGACCGGTATCTTCCTCATCGGGCAGGGCGATTCAGCGGCCGGCCTGGTGACGCAAGCGTCGGTCGACCTCGCGGCCAAGACGTCAGTGACCACCTTTCTCATCTACGTTGGCGTGATCGTCCTGCTCTTCGTCGAGCCGCCGAACCGGCTCTTCGCGGTCGTCGAACCGATCTCGCCCGATCGCCGCCCGACCTATCTGGCGGTCACGCTCGGGATCTCGTACATCGTGGTGATGCTGGTCCCGCCCCTGCGTGACTTCTTCAACCTCTCGCTCCTGAGCCTCCGTGATGCCAGCATCGTCCTCGGCGGCGTGGCGGCATGGGCGGTGCTGGTCTGGGTCTTCTGGCGCTACCGTTTCGTGGATCGATTCCTGGGCATGGACTACGAGGCACTCCCAGCCGCGCGCGTCCCCAGAGGTCCGGGGGGAACCGTCGGACGCTAGAGTGCGTCTTTGTGGGTATCTGAACCGCATCGCTCGTGCATGCCCGTCGCGGCTGCCAGTGACAACCCTGGAGGATCTTCCCCGCATGTTCAATCTTCGAAGCACGGTCACGACGCTGGCCGCCCTCAGCCTGGTCGCCGCGTTCGGTGCCACGGCCGCCGCCAGCAGCGAACCAGAAGAGGGACCGATAGCCGTCGACATCATCGAGGGCGTCACCTGGGTCCTGACCAGCCAGGCCGTGGACGGTGAGATGACAGAGCTTCCCGGCCACGCATTCGTGTCCCTGCTCATGCAGGATGGACAAGCCGGTGGGCAAGGGGGCTGCAACAGCTACTTCACCAGCTACGAGCTCGATGGGTCAGCGCTAGCATTCGGTCCGGTCGGCTCGACCATGATGGCCTGTCTGCCACCGCTGATGGACCTGGAACAGGCCTACTTCGCCAACCTGGCACTGGTCGCCTCCTACCAGTCGACCGGCGGTCCGATGGCCTTGCTCGATGCCGAGGGCAATGCCATCCTCGAGTTCGAGGCCGCCCCGGAAGCGACTGTCGTCGGTGCCTGGGTCGCCACCGGCATCAACAACCAGCAGGAGCAGGCCGGCGTGGTCTCATCAGACCTGACATCCCAAGTGACGGCCGAGTTCAGCCCCGACGGTGACCTGACCGGTTCCGATGGCTGCAACAACTACTTCACCACGTACCAGGTCGACGGCGACAGCATCACCATCTCGGACGCCATCGGCTCGACGGAGATGGCCTGTCTCGACGACGCACTCACCGAGCAGTCGCAGTGGTACCTTGGCGCGCTCATCAGCGCCACCACATGGTCGGTCGACGCGGCTGGCAACCTCGAGCTCCGCGACGCTGACGGCGCACTCCAGGTCAGCTACGCACCGGCCGCCTGATCAGCGCCAGACCGACATCGACGCCAGGAGCCATGATGCTCCCGGCGTCGATCGATTCTGTGCTGCGCTACGATCATCAACCGTGGGGAGTCGTCAAACGGGAAGGCGTGCCTCATCCACGTGTGCCCGACCACGTGTGCCCGAGCCACAGGAGGACATGGTGAACTCGTCCACGGACCACGAGCCAGTTCTGTCAGCGGTCGATGCCATCGCTGAGCCGCGTTCGCGTCGCGAGCTTCTTCGAAGCGGGGGTGTGGCGGCCGTCGCCGGACTGCTGAGTGTCTTTGGGGTCGCGGCCACGACCAGTGCCAAGAATGGCTCCGCGATACGTGCTGGCGAGAAGACCACGGCCGGCAAGTCGACCGTCATCGAGTCCGGCCAGGGCCCGACCCTGCAAGCTCGCGCCACCGGCAGCAAGAGCCCTATCGGGGTGAGGGGCTTGGCCAACGCCAGCAAGGGCATCGGCGTGCAGGGCAACGCTCTCGCCGGCAAGGGCAGCACGGTGGGCGTTCAGGGCCTGACCCAGTCACCAGAGGGGATCGGCGGCGACTTCCAGGCAGAGGGTGGTGGAACGGCCCTCGCCGCCACCGCCGGCAAGAAGGGCGTGGCCTTGCGTACGCAGGGCCGGCTGCAGCTGACCGAGCGCTCGGGCCGGACCCCGGTCTCGGTCGGTGGTGCCGAGTTCGTGATCCCGGTCAGCGGCGGTCTCAGCGAGGATTCGCTCGTCCTCGCGACGCTGCAGGATCACCGGCCCGGGATCCACGTCGAAGCCGCCCACGTACTCGATGCGGAAGAAGGCCTCATCGTCGTGCGCCTCAACCAGGCCGTGTCCGAGCAGACGGAAGTCGGCTGGATCGTCCTCGACTAGGCGTCAGGACAGCGTCACGAGCAAGAGGCCCCTGAACCTCCGCCCGATCTCGGCCAACAACTCCGTGTCGTAGGCTATCCCGACCCCCAAACGCATCTCCTGCGCGCGCCCCGCCCCGGCCGGGATGTGCAGCACCACCGGCGTCGATCCGGGGCGAGACTTGATGAGTGCCTTGAGTCCTCCGAAGGCCGCCACGATGGCGTCGTCCGGCGCGGCGGCGAAGCGGATGTGCAGGACCCGGCCGGGCCCTGCCTCGACGGGTACGGTGCTGGCGGCCGCAGCGGAGGCTGTGGCGGCGTTGAGCTCATCGGGCAACGGCAGTTCGTCCGATCCTTCTTCAGCCAGGGCAGCGAACGCGGGATGCCCGTCGGAGCGAGACGCTGGATCCGCGGTGGCCGGTTCCGCTGTGGCCTGTGGCGGCGGGAGCCGGCCACCGGAGCGCTGCGCAGGCTGGCGGACAGCGGTGCCACCGATGGTGACGGTGATGGAGCCGGACACGTCGCTGTCGCGCAGCGGCGAGACCTTCGGGATGATGATCGTTTCGACTGAGGATGGACCGTTCGTCGCCAGGCTCGCGGCCGTGCTGGCGGCGCTTACCGGTGGGCCCCCCGCGCCCAACGGGGTCCCGTTGCCGTTCTGCCCTGACCGGTCCTGGCCATTGCCATTGCCATTGCCATCTCTTCGTCGACCACCGCGCCGCCCTCGATCTCCGGCCGCGACCTCCAGGGCGAACTGCTCCTCGCCCTTCGAGGTCGCTTCGTCCCAGGTCCAGATCGCATCAGCCAGCACCACCGTCTCGTCGCCCTTGTGGTCCACGCGACCAGCGACGAGCAACACCGCGTCATCGGTCAGCTTTGTCGCTACCCCGGCATCCGCGTAGGTACGTGGGAAGATGACCACGTCAACGGACCCCGCCAGGTCCTCCAGCGTGACGACGGCCATCGTTTCCCCGTTGCGAGTGATGACCCGCCGGATTCCCACCGCCATGCCACCGACGACGACACGTTGCTGGTCGAGGCCCTCGCCGATGTCGCCGGTAGGGACGTTGACGTACCGAGCCATCTCGGCCGCCATCTCACCGAGCGGGTGGTCGGAAAGATAGAGGCCCAGTAACTCCTTCTCCCAGCGCAGGCGCTCCCGGGAGGGCGCCTCGGTGGTGACGGGAAGCCGCTGCTCCAGAGTCGTCCCCGCGGGCCCCATCATGTCGAAGAGCGAACCCTGGCCTGAGATGCGGTCACGCGCCTGCGCCTGTCCCTGGGCCATCGCCTCATCCAGACCAGCCATCAGCTGTGCGGGGTGACCCAACCCTCTGAGGGCATCGACCTTGATGAGCGCTTCCATGACGCGCTTGTTGACGAGGCGCAGGTCGATGCGCGCGCAGAGGTCAGCCAGGGACTCGAACGCTCCACCTTCCTCGCGGGCATCGATGATCGACTGGATGGCGCCCTCGCCCACGTTCTTGATGGCCAGCAGCCCGAAACGGATCGACGTGCCCTCGACGGTGAAATCCAGGAAGCTGTGCCGGACGTCCGGGCCCAGGACCTCGATGCCAAGGCGGCGACACTCGGCGATGGCTCCTGCGACCTTGTCGGTGTTGTCCCGGAACGCGGTCAACACGCTGGTCATATATTCGACCGGATAGTTGGCCTTGAGGTACGCCGTCTGGTAGGCGATGAGCCCGTAGCAGGTGGCGTGGGCCTTGTTGAAGCCATAGCGCTCGAAGGGCTCGAAGGCCTTGAAGACCGCGTCGATGACCCGGGCTTCCACGCCACGCTCAGCGGCCTGTCGGACGAACTTGTCCTTCTGTGCGCGCAGCACGTCCGACTTCTTCTTGCGGATGGCGTAGCCCAATGTGTCCGCTTCGGGACCGGTGAAGCCGCCCAGGGCGATGGCGGCCGCCATGATGTCCTCCTGGTAGACGAAGATCCCGTACGTCTTGTTCAGGTAGGGCTCCAGCAGCGGATGGAGGTAGGCGACCTTCTCCTGGCCGTGCTTGCGCCGGATGTAAGCGGGGATGTTATCCATCGGTCCGGGCCGGAACAGCGCCACCATGGCCGCGAGGTCATAGACAGACGTCGGGCGCAGCTCCTTGATGTAGCGGCGCATGCCGGCTGACTCGAGCTGGAAGACGCCGGTGGTCTCGCCACTGGACAGGAGCTTGAAGGTCTTCTCGTCGTCGAGAGGGATGTCGTCGAGATCGACGTGCACACCCGCGTGCTGGTCGATCAGGTCCACGGCCTGGCGCAGGATGGTCAGGTTCGACAGGCCCAGGAAGTCGAACTTGAGCAGACCCAGCGCCTCCACGCCATGCATCTCGTACTGGGTCATCAGCGCGTCGGAGTTGGTGGCCTTCTGGAGTGGCATCAGCTCGGTCAGCGGTTCGCGACTGATGACGATGCCGGCGGCATGCGTCGAGGCGTTGCGGGCGACCCCTTCGAGCTGCTTGGCGATGTCCACCATCTTGTGGATGCCGACGTCGCCCTCGTACATCTCGCGGAAGGGCGGCGCCTGATGGAGGGCTTCCTCCAGGGTGATCCCGAGGGTCGTGGGGATGGCCTTGGCGATGCGGTCGACCTCGCCGTAGCCGTAGCCCATGACGCGGCCCACGTCGCGCACGGCGGCGCGCGCAGCCATGGTACCGAAGGTGATGATCTGTGCCACGTGATCTTGGCCGTACTTGCGCGTGACGTAGTTGATGACTTCGTCACGTCGAGCATCCTCGAAGTCGACGTCGATGTCCGGCATCGTCACGCGGTCAGGATTGAGGAACCGCTCGAAGGGCAAACCGTAGAGGATGGGATCGACCGGGGTGATGCCCAGCGTGTAGGTCACGATCGACCCCGGGGCGGAGCCTCGACAGGTGGTGGCGATGCGCTGTTCCTTGGCATAGCGGACGAAATCAGCGACGATGAGGAAGTAGGCGGAGTAGCCCATGGAGATGATCACCCCGAGTTCGTACTCGAGGCGTGCCTTGAGCTCGTCGGTGACGGTGCCGTAGCGCTCGCGGAGACCACGCTCGCACTCTTCACGCAGCCACGTCTGGACGGTGTAGCCGTCGGGAACAGGGAAGTGCGGCAGGCGCGGCTCGCCGAAGGTGATCTGCAGATCGGTCATCTCGGCGATGAGCTTGCTGTTGGAAAGCGCCTCGGGCACGTCCTTGAACAGCAGCTCCATCTCGGCGGCCGTCTTCAGGTAGAACTCGTCGGTCTCGAAACGGAGTCGGTTCGCGGTGTCGAGGTTGGATCCGGTACCGACGCAGAGCAGCACGTCGTGCGCCTCGTGCTGGTCCTTGCGCACGTAATGCAGATCGTTGGTAGCCACGACCCCGGCACCGGTCTCACGGCTGAGCCGCAACAGCTTGGGGTTGAGCGCGGTCTGCTCCGGGAGCCCGTGGTCCATGAGCTCCAGCCAGAAGCCGTCCGGCCCCAGGATGTCGCGGTACTCGCCGACGATGCGACGGGCGTGCTCGAAGTCATCGACCTCGAGCGCCTTGGCCACTTCACCGCCGAGGCAGGCGGACATGCCGATGATGCCCTCGGAGTACTTGGCCAGAAGCTCGCGATCGAGGCGCGGCTTGTAGTAGTAGCCGTCCACATGCGCCGCGGTGATGATGCGACACAGGTTCTGATAGCCGTTCCAGTCCCTGGCCAGCAGGGTGACGTGGTAGGGCTGGGCGTCGGCCTTGCCTTCGCGGTCGAACATGCTGCGCCGCGCGACGTACGCTTCGACACCGATGATGGGCTTGATCTGCTTGGCCTTGCAGGCCCGGTAGAACGCCACGGCACCGTAGAGCGAGCCGTGGTCGGTGATAGCCAGCGCGTCGAAGCCATGCGCGGAGGCCTCGCTGACGAGGTCATCGATACGGCCCAGGCCGTCGAGGAGGCTGAACTCCGAGTGCAGGTGGAGATGGACGAAGTCGTTGGGAGCGATGGGCACGGGACAGCCATGGTAGCCCCTCCCCCGCCCCAGCCGCTGCGGGGTGTCGCTGCGGCGGCGTGGCGACCGGCTGGCGCCAACGAACCAGCATCATGGTCCCATCAGATGCTGGACGAAAGCCGTTGGGCACGTACACTTGACGGCACTGCCCCGCCGTGACCTGACCATGACCCAGGAGGGCACGTGTCGCCCAAGCACGCCCCACGATCGTTGCGCCACGACCTCGCCTCGCCGGTTCCACGCGCCTCGCAGGTGGCGGAGGCACGGCAACATGTCGAGCAGGCTGGAGCCCCCGCGCAGGCAGAGCGTCGGCGTCGTCGCCTAACCAGGTGGCGCCACTCGCTGGCCGCCATGGTCGCGCTCGTGCTGCTGTCCAGCAGCGTTGCGGCCGGTCCGATCCAGGCCCAGGGTGGCGGTTCTGACCCGACTCCGTCCCCGTCGTCTGAGCCCACAGCCAAGCCGACACCAAAGCCGACACCAAAGCCGACACCGACGCCGTGGCCGATGCCCCCGGGCGTCAAGGGTCTTGATGTAAGCCATTGGAACGACCATCCCGATTTCGCCGACCTGCGAGCCAAGGGCATGACCTTCGTCTTCTCCAAGGCCACCCAGGGCACGTCATTCGTGGATAGCACCTACCAGCGGCACACGCGGGAGGCACGCAACGCTGGCCTTCTCGTTGGTGCGTATCACTTCTTCGATTACCGCAAGGGCGGTGTGGCCCAAGCCAAGCACTATCTCGACACGCTCCGCCGCACGAGTGGTCTGGGTGGCCTGCTGCCCCTCGTGGTGGACGTCGAGACGCTGACGTCCCTGGGGACGCCCAACAAGAGCTACGCCAAGACCCAGCTGCACGCGATGCTGGATGAGCTCTACCGTCAGACCGGGCGCTACCCGCTGCTCTATACCAGCGGCTCCATGTGGGCCAGGGTGGTTGGCGCGCCCACCGGTTTCAGCCCGTACCCGCTGTGGGTCGCCTGTTGGAAGTGTGACACCGTCTATCTTCCCAACGGTTGGAGCGATTGGAAGTTCTGGCAGGCCGGCCAGTTCCGTTTGGGCAGTGGCTCCAAGCTCGACGTCAACGTCTACGCGTCCAACATGGCGGCGTTGCGCATGGAACGCGAGCGCACCACGTCGCTTGCCAGCGGCGCCGAGTGGACGGCCAGCACATCCGTCTCAGCCGACCTCCGCGGATACGACGGCCAGGAAGTCAGGTACGCCAGTGGCGAGGCGTCCTTTGGGCCGTGGCTGCCGTATCAGGGCCGCTTCGCGCTAAGCCTTAGCGAGCAGCAAGGCAAGCAGGACGTGCGCCTGCAGTTGCGAAGCTTCCGCAACGTCAAGTCGCCAGTCATCAAGGAGAGCATCCGACTCGATTCGGTACCGCCAACGGTGTCGGGTCCACGCATCAGCTTGCGCCATGGAGAGCGTGTCCGCAAGGATGGCAAGCGCGTTCCTACGACGGTCCAGATGCAGGCGCGGGATGAGACCTCCGGCCTGGCCTCATCGTCGCTCAAGGCGATCTGCGCCGGCACCACCCGTGCCGCAGGCTATCGTCCGGCAGACACCGCCGGCCTCGACGTCCACCTTGACCGCGACGGCTGCACCCTTAGAGGCAGCGCCGATGACCGGGTCGGCCATAGCACGGCCCGGACCCTGAAGCCCGGGGTGGATCTCGTCGACGTCCGGCGGAGCTCGTCGCACCTCAAGCTGACAGGCGGCTGGAAGACCCTCCAGCAGGAGGACTCGCTGGGTCGATCGCTGGTCCGGTCCTCCACCAAGGATGCCACCGTCACGCTTCGGTTCAAAGGCGCCCAGTTCGCCGTGGTGGCACGTCGCGGCCCGGGCGGTGGCCGCCTCAAGCTCATCGTCGATGGCAGGCTCGTGGAGACCGTGGACTTGTACGCCACGAAGGCTGACGGTCGCCGCATCGTCTCGGTCCGGAACGTCGCCAAGGGCGAGCACGTGGTCAAGCTGCGTACCACCGGAACGAGTAGGGCGAAGTCGGCAGGCACCACCGTGTGGATCGACGCGATCCTGGTGCTGGACCGGCGCAGGTAGCGATCGGCTACCCTGCCTCAACGAGCTCGCGGATCGCGGGCAGGGTCGTCCAGCCATGGACGGTCGTTGAAGGCATCCGAGATGGTCCGGCCGAGCCGACCGGGTGGTTCGCGTTCCTCGACACCTTGCAACAGCGCTTGCAGCCGCTCCTGCACCAAGTCGGTCATGGTCCTGGCAGCGGCCCTGCTGCTACCGTGCCGATCCGGATACACCGGCTCACCAACACGAATGCTCACGCGGCTGCCGGAGGACACCCAGCGTGAGCCCACGATGGCCGCCGGCACGATGGGGACATCAGCCAGGCGAGCGAAGTGGGCGGGACCAGTCTCCAGTGGCAAGATCCGACCCTCGTGATCGCTGAGCCTGCCTTCGCCCGCGATGATCAGGCAGGCATCGGTGCGGAGTACGGCGACAGCCCGGCGCGTCACGTCGATCACATCGGCCGCATCGGGCTTGAACGGCACGCCACGCCGGGTCCAGGTGATGAGTCGGTTGCGGGGGCCAGAGCTCATGTCCTGCTCGCGTGGCCCAAAGACATACAGCAGGCGCTCGCGATCCGGCCAGAAGGCCGCGAAGAAGATCGGGTCCAGCCACGAGGGATGATTGAAGCAGATGATGTAGGCACCAGCTGGGGGGATCCGCTCAGCGCCGCTGACCCGCGTGCGCACGTACGCGCTCGCCACGGCCTTCAGTACCAGCCGAACGAACTGATAACGAAACGGACCGGGCGCCTCTGGTGTGGTGGCCATACGCTCGACTCGCGTCCGAGTCAGTAAGTCAGCGTACGCCGACCGCCGTGCCGCTCGGTGCGCCGGTCACGATCGGAGCCTCGCGGCCCAGTAGTGCCACGCGCGGCAGCTCCACGCTGGGCGCGATGCCCGAATCGAGTCGGTCGGCCTCTTCGATGAACAGCGGTACCAGTCCCGGGTCGAACTGCTTGCCCGAGTGCTTCTGTAACTCGTCGAATGCCTCTTCTACGGTTCGCGCCGCGCGGTAGGGGCGACCCCGGACGATGGCGTCAAAGGCATCGGCGAGCGCCACGATCCGGGCCCCCAGCGGGATACGCTCGCCTTTGAGTCCGTCGGGGTAGCCTGCCCCGTCCCAGCGCTCATGGTGGTGGCGGATGATGGGTGTGAAGTCGCGCGACATGCGTAGCGGGTCGCAGATACGCTCGCCGATCTCCGGGTGCTCGCGCATGATGCGGAACTCCTCATCGGTGAGTGGCCCGGGCTTGTGCAACACGTGTTCAGAAATGCCGATCTTGCCGATGTCGTGCAGGAGCGCGCCATAGGCCACACCCTCAAGCTCGCCATCGCGTAGGCCCACGTAGGCAGCCAGGCGAGCAGAACGATAGGCAAGGTAGCGACAGTGATCCTTGAGTCCAAGGTCCTTGGCCTCGACCGCGTTGGCCAGCGCGACCACGATGTCGTGGGCCTGTTCCATCCGCCGGATCACGTCCCGCGTGCGGAACGAGCTGCGTAGGCGAGCCAGCAGCTCCACCTGCTGGAAGGGCTTGGTCACGAAGTCATCCGCGCCCGCATCGAGCGCCGCGACCATGTCCGAGGTGGACGTGTGTGCGGTGAGCACGATGATGGGCAAGGTCACGGTGTGCGGATCCGCGCGCAGGCGGCGGCAGATCTCCAGCCCATCGATACGCGGCAACGTCAGGTCAAGGATGAGCAGGTCGGGTTGGTGCTCGGCTACGGCGCGCAGTCCATTCTCTCCGTCGGCGACGGCGATGACGCCATATCCGGCGTCTTCAAGGATCCTTCCCAAGACGCGCCTGACGGCAGCGTCATCCTCGATGACTGCCACGCGGGGACGTAACGAACCCCGACGGACAGAATCCTGCAAAGGTCTCCCTCCATTGCGCCACGACGACTCGACGCGGATCAGCGGTGAGTATACCGAGCGTTGCCCATCGGCACCACTACTTCCGGCGCCCCGACTTCGAGCGGAGCCGGGCCGCGGCGAAGAGATGCTAGCGTGTGGCCATGGTCAGCGCTCCCCGACCAGCTCCTGAACGCCGCCAGTCCCAGTGGATCTCCAGGGCCGGTGCGGTCTTCGCGCTAGCCGGCACCCTCGCCCTGGCACTGCCGAGTCTGAGCACTCTGGCGGCGGACGTGCCCCTGGACAAGCACTCGGCACCAGTCCGTATCCAGCTGCCGTATGCGGGGATCGACCTGCCGGTGATATCGAGTACACGGACCCTGCCTGGCAACGCGCCCGGCTATCCACTATGCGACGTGGCACAGTGGCTGAAGGCCTACCAACTGCCTGGCGCGCCGGGCACGACCTGGATCATCGGGCACGCCCAACCTGGCATGTTCCTACCGCTGTTCACCATCTCCGAGGCCACCGACGGGAAGGGCCTGCTGGGCAAGATCGTGGACCTGCAGACAAGGGACGGGCGCTTGTTGCACTACCGCATCAACGAGGTCAGGGAGCGCTCACCCGTGTGGGACTGGTCGATCGCCAAGCGGTCTCGGCCGAACGAGCAGCGGCTCATCCTCCAAACGAGCACCGGTCCGGCCGGCACGCTGCCCAAGCTGCAAGCGGCGGCGACGCTCATCGGGGCTGAGGAGGCCACCGAGCCGGCACCCAGGGCTAAGCCGCGTGTGTGCTCGCAGCCGAGGCAGCCTGACAAGAAGCCCCGGAAGAACGCCACACCGAAGCCGACCGAAACGGCCGACGCCACGGCACCGATGGATGCGGTCCCCTTGGTGCTGGGCAGCGGTGCGGTCCTGCTGGGCGCCACGTTCGTGGCCATCTACGTGGTTCGCCGCCAACCCTGATCAGGCGGACAACGACGACGGCCGGGTCGTCGAGGACCCGGCCGTCGTGCTGGTTGCGAAGTTGCTAAGCGTTAGCGGCGGTTGCGCACCTCCGCCACTCGCTCGCGGCGGATGACGAAGCCGGTGCTCAGGATGAGCAGGGCTGACAGCAGGACCCAGAGGGCCCAGCTGATGGGGTCACCGAACCCGCCACCCGCGTCGCCACCCAGGGTGTCGGTCACGAGGAGCATATCGGTGGGCGGCTTGGTCGGCTTGGGTGTGACGGCTTCGCCCGACCCTTCGGGCTCACGGAGCTTGACGACGGCGTCGTCGTTGGCAGACGCGAACCTCGGCTCGAGGTTGTTCGCATCACCATCGGTCACGATGATCGTGGCGACGTTGACATGGTCCTTCTTGAGCGAAACGGTCACCGGAGCCGTGAACTGGCACGTGTACCACTCGCCGGGCGCGACGAGCAATCCGACGTAGGCGGGACAGTCGTTCTCGCTGACGGCCGGATTGGCCGGGTCGAGCAGGTCACCGTAGACATCGTCCACGAGCGAGTACATGTAGACCGGTGGCTCGCCTGCCGGATGGCTGAAGGCGAGGGTGAAGGTGACGTCGGTGCCGGTCACCGGGACGAAGTTCCGGCTGGCGGACTTGTCGATGACGATCGAGATCAGATCGACATTGACGTCGTCGCAGGTCTCAGGCGTCTCGTCGCTGTCGACACAGGCCTGGTTGAAGACCGTGCCGGCAGTGATGTCGGCCGCGACCACGGTGTAGGTGGCGGTGCAGGTGATCTGCTCCCCCACAGCCAGCGTGGCCGGGATCTCCGGCGTGCATGCCCAGCTCTCGAGGCCGTCGATCAGCGCATCGCTGATGTCGACGTTCGTGAGCTCGGCCTCACCGATGTTGGTGGCGATGACGGTGTAGACGATCTCGTCGCCCACCGCGCTATAGCTCTGGACGTTGGCTGACTTGACGATCTCGAGCTCAGCGAGCGGCGTGGTCACGTCGTCGCAGGTCTCGGGCGTCTCGTCGCTATCGACACAGGCCTGGTTGAAGACCGTGCCTGCCTCGATGTCAGCCTGGGTGACCTGGTAGGTAGCAGTGCAGATGATGGATTGACCGGCCAGCAGGCTGGTCACGGGAAGGTCCGTGACGCTGTTCCCGACCTTGCACTCCCAGCTGTCGAGGCCATCGATAAGGTCATCGCTGATATCGACGTTGGTGAGCGTGGCCACGCCCGTATTGGTCGCAGTGACGGTGTAGAGGATTTCGTCCCCGACCGCGCTGTAGCTGTCAACGTCGGCGGACTTGACGATCTCGATCTGGGCCAGTGGGATGTCGACATCGTCACAGACGTCAGGGGTCTGCTCGCTGACGGCACAGGCCGTGTTGAGCACCGAGCCTTCTTCCACGTCGGCATCGGTGATCTCGTAAGTGGCGGTGCAGGTGATGGATTCACCGGCGGCGAGCTCCGCGACCACGAGGGTCGGGGTGCACTCCCAGTCGTCGAGACCATCGATGAGTTCATCGCTGATATCGACGTTGGTGAGCGTGAATTCACCGGTATTGGTGGCCTTGACGGTGTAGACGACCTGATCGCCGGCCGCGGTGAAGTAGTCGACGTCGGCCGACTTCACGATCGCCAGCTCGGACAGGTAGACCGTCTCGTTGTCGCAGACGTCCTGCGAGGTCTCATCGCTGCTGGCGCAGGCGGTGTTGGGCACAGAACCCTCGTCCACATCGGCCGCGGTAATCTCGTACTCGGCGGTGCAGGTGATCGAATCGCCTGGCGCAAGCGTGGCCGGGATCTCCGGAGCGCACGTCCAGCTGTCGAGGCTGTCGATCAGCGCATCGCTGACATCGACATTCGTGAGTGTCGCCATGCCGCTGTTGGTTGCGGTCACGGTGTAGCCGATGATGTCCCCTTCCTTGGCGTAGAACGCCGGGTCGGCCGACTTCTTGATGGTGAGCTCAGCGTAGTAGTTGGTGATGGTGCAGATGAGGTTCTCGCCAAGCGCGAGGTCCACGTTGCCCTGGGCGTCGCAAGCACCACCCCACGCACCAGCCACGTAGTCAGAGACGTTCATCGACTCCGAGGCCGTGTAGCTGCCAGCTGGCAGGTCGACAGCGACACCCCAAGTGACCTGCGTGCCGTTGATGGACGGAACGAAGTCGGAAATGGAGGCGTCGCCACCGGACACAGTCTTGTTGAGCGTGATAGTGCCCGGCATGTCGTCGTTGGTGATGGTGCAGATGGCGGTACCGCCATTGGCGATGACCACCTGGCTGCAGTTATCGAAGGTGGAGGCGTAGCCATCCACAGCCGGCTCGGTCACCGTGTAGGTGCCCGCGTCGACGCTGATGTCATTCTGGCCGTCGGCCTCGAAGCTGATGGGAGCGCCGCCGTTGACTACAAACGTGAAGTCCGCTGCCGCGAGCGTGCCGCCGTCGTCGTTGACGACGACCTTCTTGACGATCAGGGTCGCCGGATCGTCGTCGTTGGTGATGGTGCAGATCTTGTTCTGCCCGTTGCCGACGGTGACGGTGCCGTTAGCGGCGCAATCGCCGCTCCAAGGACCGGCGGTGTAGCCGGCGCCGCCCGCGAGGGCGACCTCGGAGGCTGTGTAGTCACCGACCGGGAGCGTGACGACGAGGTCCCAGTCGACGTTGTCGCCGTTAATCCTGCCTTGGAAGTCAGCTGTCGTGGCCGTTCCGCCGTCGTCGTTCATCACGGTCTTGACCAGCTTCAGAGTGCCGGTCCTGGGCTTGTTGTTGAATGTACAGGTGATCGGTGCAGCGGCGTTGGTATCCGCATCGGGCACGTTGTTGAGCATGACCTTGCGGTCGCCAAGGTTGACGTTAATACCGCTGACGTCCTGGCCGGAGCCATCCTTGCAGACGATGCTGTCGAGAGTCCAGCCGTTGACGGCAGACTCGGTGACGACGACGTCCTCCTCGGACGGCAGGAAGTCCTGCTGCGCGCTGCTGTCGGCACCAGCCGGACCGGCAGCGGTCGGCAGCAAACTATCTGACCAATTGGCCCAGGGCGAGCCGGCAAGGTTGCTGGTCGAGCTGAACCCGAAGCTCGGGAATGGCGCCTCGCCGACGATCGCGACTTTCTCGATGGTCAGCTTCCGCACCTGTGCCAGCTCGGCATACAGGCAGCCATAGGTCTGGGTGCCTTCGGTGGTGCGGAATTCATTGACATATGCGCCTGAGGGCGTGGCAGGGCAGCTGGAGCCGGTGTCCTGGGTGAAACCGAGGACGACGAGCTTGTACGTCAACCCATCGATGGTGATCTCAGTGTCATCGATCTGGCTGGTGAAGTTCGTGAAGTCGTCATTGTTGGGATTGGTCTGCGGAGAGCTGTTGTTGGGAGTCTCGTTAAGGGTCCACGGGAACTCCAGCGTCTCGCCGGCCAGGCGGACGTCGAGTTTGCCGGTGAAGTATTGGTCTCTCACGTTGATGGGATTGTTGTTGTGAGTCATGCGGCCCAGCAGGAAGGGCGTTCCAGTGGGCACCGAAGTCGCGGCAGTTGGCCGGAACCCGATGGCACTCTGCGTGCTCGTGTTGAGGTCGCTCGGGCAGCTCCCGTTGAGCGGGCTGCCGTGGGCGGTCCACGCTGTATTCGGGCTGCCGACCCATTCGGTCTGGTTGCCATCCGCCGGGCTGTAGCGGATGCAGTTGCCCGTGGTGCCGTCATTGACGCCGACGTGATCGCGGAGGCGCGCGTCGATGGCGACGTTGGGATTGGCCGCGAGCAGGATCGGTGTGCCCGCGTTGGCTGCTCGGTTTGCCGGCTTGTTCTGAGGCTCGACGCTCGGGTCGGCCTGGGGCTCGACGCTCGGGTCGGCCTGGGGCTCGGGGCTCTCGTCGGCCTTGGGCTCGTCGGCCTGGGGCTCGACGCTCGGGTCGACCTTGGGCTCGTCGGCCTGGGGCTCGGGGCTCTCGTCGGCCTTGGGCTCGTCGGCCTGGGGCTCGACGCTCGGGTCGACCTTGGGCTCGTCGGCCTGGGGCTCGACGCTCGGGTCGACCTTGGGCTCGTCGGCCTGGGGCTCGACGCTCGGGTCGACCTTGGGCTCATCGGCCTGGGGCTCGGGGCTCGGGTCGGCCTTGGGCTCGTCGGCCTGGGGCTCGGGGCTCGGGTCGGCCTTGGGCTCGTCGGCCTGGGGCTGTTCGGCAGCCTTGGGCTCATCGGCCTGGGGCTCGACGCTCAGGTCGACCTTGGGCTCATCGG
Organism: uncultured Chloroflexia bacterium; assembly: GCA_963814315.1. Classification (GTDB taxonomy): domain Bacteria; phylum Chloroflexota; class Limnocylindria; order Limnocylindrales; family CSP1-4; genus JAFMJV01. Next base: position 346,238 of record CAWFCG010000003.1, on the reverse strand, counting down.
CCTGGGGCTGTTCGGCAGCCTTGGGCTCGGTGACCTTGGTCAGGTCGGCGGCCTTGGGCTTGGATGCGGGGACGTTCTTCGGGCTAACGAGGCCCGTGCCGGTGAGACCTTCAGCCTTGGCGGTCACCTCGGCTTCGGCGTTGGAGAGAAGGGAGATGCGGGTCTTGTGGCCAAGCGCGCGTGAAACGCTGGCTCCACCCTTGGGGTCCACAGACCACTTGGCGCGAGTGGAAACGCAGTCGTCGTCGCCCGTCCCGGGCTCCTTGTCAGGACCGAATGAAGCGCCGATGTCAGCGGGGCAGATCCAGGCGCTGGTCTGCTTCGCGTCACCGCCTGCCACGAGCCTGATCTGCCTGGGGTAGAGGCGAAGCTTCAGGTTGGGCTCAGGATCGGCGGCAGGGGCGATCTTGTCGCCTTGCTCAGCCAGCGGGGCCTGGCTTGCCGACGGATCCGGGTCTTGGGCGATGGATACTGCCGGCGTCAACACCAAGGCTGACAGCAACAGGATCGATTGCAGGATCGCCAGCAGCAAGTAGCCGTTGTGCTTGCCGCGACGTTTGTACGAGTACATCGATGCTCTCCTCTTCGGGGTGGGGGTTCCCCAACGTCAACCCCCCGGTCTCCGATTGAACTGCTCCCTTGGGGGAGCAAACGACGACGCCAGCCGAAGGCCGGCAGTGCGGACAGATCCGTCTTTAAAGGGTCCACCGCCCCGTACCTTTTGGCAACCGTTCCCCGTACGTCAGAGCCATAACTGTTGTCGGGCTGCACCATTGGATGGGCGGCCGAGTCCACCGCGTCGAACAAGAAGTCTCCGGACCACATCTGACCGCCACATGGCCCATTTGGCCATTGGTACCAGTACTGATGCCGGATGAGACGAGAGCCATCGCCCCGCAGCAACCCGCAGGGACTCACGGCAAGCTGTAGCCTCAAGCCGTAGCATCTCGTGGCATGCGCCCTGCCTTGATGCTGATCGCCGCCCTCGTAGCCGCTCTCGTGGCCACCGTCGCCATGGTGCCGGTATCAGGTTTCAGGGCCGCAGGCGCCGACTACCCCGTCAAGGACGCTGGCTACCACTCGTACGGCGAGATGGTGGCCCACATCAAGCAGGTGGCGGAGGCCAAACCTGGCATCGTCCGCCTCTTCTCCCTCGGCCAGAGCTACCAGGGTCGCAAGCTCTGGGCGGCGGAGGTCAGCGGCGACCCCGGAGCCGATGATGGCGAGCCTGAGGTGCTGTTCGATGGTCTCCACCACGCCCGCGAGCACCTGAGCGCGGAGATGCCGATCTACATCCTTGACCTGCTCACGGAGCACTACGGCAAGCCGACCGCGCTCGGGAAGCGCATCACCAAGCTGGTCGACCATCGGCGCACCTGGATCGTGTTCATGGTCAACCCTGACGGACTCCAGCATGATCTCACCGGTTCGCCCTATCGCTCGTGGCGTCGCAATCGACAGCCCACGCCGGGCTCGGCCAAGGTGGGCACCGACATCAATCGCAACTACGGCTATCGCTTCGGCTGCTGCGGCGGTTCATCAGGCCAACCGAGTGCCTGGAACTACCGCGGGCCTCGTGCCTGGTCCACGCCCGAGGCGCGCGCCGTCCGCGACTTCATCCAGGGTCGCGTGGTCGACGGGCGACAGCGCATCCGGACCCACATCACGTTCCACACCAGCGGCGAGATGGTGCTGTGGCCATACAGCTACACGCGCCGCGACCTGCCACCGGATATGACCGAGCTGGATCTGCGGACCTTCCGCGCCATGGGCAAGGCGATGGCCCGTTCCAACCGCTACCGGGCCACGCAGTCGAGCTCGCTCTATCCCACCGACGGTGACATGATCGACTGGACCTATGCCCGCCAGCGCATCTTCTCGTTCACGTTCGAGCTGTATCCGCGCGCGGGTGGCCGTGAGAGGCATTACCCGCCCGACGAGGTGATCGGACGCGAGACCGCACGCAATCGGGACGCCGTGCTATACCTCATGGGCAAGGCGCTGTGCCCGTACTCTGCGCTGGGGCGCACGTCCAAGAAGGTGAATTGCGGCCCCTACTTCGACGACCTGGAGATCCTCGTGGTTGGCGGGCCAACCCCGACGGGACAGACAATGCCGGCGACGGACGCTGGCAACAGGGTGACCCCAAGAAGGGTCAGTTGCAACTGGGCTCGGCTGCATCCGGGCGATCGGTGCTGGTCACCGGCAAGCGTCCGGGCCACGATGTCGACGGTGGCCGCACCACGGTCCGCTCCACCATCATCAGGCTGCCCGACGACAAGACGGCCACACTGCGACTGCGCCATTGGGTAGGCCTGAGCCGATCGGCCACCGCTGCCGATGGACTGCGTGTGCACATCGTCGACCGCGACGGAGAGCGCCTGCTGACCCTGCTGCAAGTCTCCGGTACGGGCACCAGGCTTGAACCAAGGTGGAAGTCGCTGCGCGCGACGCTGCCCGATGACCTTCGCGGGCGACAGGTCTCGATCGAACTGGTGGCCATCGACAAGGGCGACGGCGCCACTGTGGAAGCTGCCGTGGACGACCTGCGCATCACGACCGGATGAGGCCTGCGTGGCAGCGCCGCCACTCATCGCTCGCGGGAACCCGCTAGGATGCGTTGGTGTCCGTCCCACGGTGTGGTGCTGGACGGTTAGACCCGTTCGGGAGCAGTGCCATCGTTGGCGTCCCGACGTAGAGGAGGAACGCATGCGTAGCTTTACGACCGCATCCCTGGCGCTCATGATCGCGGCAACCGGCGTGCTCGCCGGCGGCGCGCTCGCACTGGCTCAGGACGGCGCCGAGCTGAAGATCGGTCTCGTGACCGACGTCGGAACCATCGACGACCGCAACTTCAACCAGTACAGCTGGGAAGGTGCCCAACTCGGCGCTGAGGCCATCGGGGCCGCCGCGCCGCAATATGCCATCAGCCAGCAATCCGTCGACATCGCGCCGAACATCCAGGCCTTCGTGGACCAGGAGTACGACGTCATCGTGACCGTAGGCTTCGCTGCCGGTGCCGACACCATCGCGGCCGCCAAGGCCAACCCCGACATCAAGTTCATCGGCGTCGACCAGGCCCCCTGCATCACCGCAGAGGGCGACCCGGACCCGAACTTTGGCTGCGAGGGCAACCCGGCCGAGCTCCTGCCCAACTTGCAAGGCCTCAACTGGCGTGAGCAGCAGCCTGGCTACCTTGCCGGCATCATCGCTGCCGACGTCAGCGAGACCGGCCATGTGGCGGCCATCGGGGGGACCTCGGTCGTTCCGGCCGTCCCCAACTACATCGAAGGTTTCGCCAACGGCGTGAAGGCGTCGAATCCCGATGCGGTCGTGACCGTGACCTACGTCTCGGGTGCCCCCGACGCGGCCGCGTTCAACGACCCAGCTGGCGGCCAGGCCATCGCTCAGCAGTTGCTGGCCCAGGATCCCGAGATCGATGTCATGTTCCAGGTCGCCGGCAAGACCGGCAACGGCGTGTTGCAGGCTGCCTGTGACGCCGGCATCTGGGGCATCGGCGTCGACGTTGACCAGTTCTTGAGCACCCCGGAGACCGCGGCGTGCACGGTCACCAGCGCCGAGAAGAAGCTCTCCAACTCCGTCAAGTCCTCCATCGAGCGCGTCGCCGCCGGTGAAGCCCAGGGCGGCGCGTTGTTCCTCGACATCTCCACCGATGATGTGGGCATCAGCCCCTTCCACGATCACGAGGGCGTGGTCAGCGAGGACGCCGTAGCGGCCGTCGCTGCCGCCACCGCCGGCATGATCGACGGCTCGGTCATCCCCTGCGAGCCGCAGGAAGGATCAGGCTTCTGCGTCGTGACGCTGCCGTAGCCATACGCTGCAGCAGCGCAAGCTGAGTTTATGTCGAACGGGTCGGCCGCCGGGTCGGCCCGTTCGTCGGTTCCGGCCAGTTCTTCGTTTTCGACCCGTTCGTCCTGTCGGACTTCGACAGCTCCGTCGGAGTCCGACAGCCACTCCTGAGAGATCGTGACTTCATCCACGTCTGACATCTCGGCTGCCCGAGTCGCCGCCCCCGCGCTGGAGATGCGCGGCATCACCAAGCGCTATCCGGGCGTCGTGGCCAACGATGGCATCGATCTTGAGGTACGCCCCGGGGAGATCCACGCGCTGCTGGGCGAGAACGGCGCGGGCAAGTCCACGCTCATGAACGTCCTGTACGGCCTGGCCAAGCCGGACGAGGGACAGATCCTGCTCGATGGCGAAGTCGTCGACATCAAGGATCCCACCGATGCCATCGACCATGGCATCAGCATGGTCCACCAGCACTTCATGCTGGTGCCCGTTCTCACGGTGGCGGAGAACGTGCTTCTGGGCAAGGAGGTCATGCGCGGCCCCCTGTTCCTCGACAAGGCCGCGGCGGGCCGGCGTATCAAGGAGCTGGGCGACCGCTTTGGCTTCGACCTTGACCCCGACGCCAAGGTTGGCGACCTCTCGGTCGGTTGGCAGCAGCGCGTCGAGATCCTGAAGGCGCTCTATCGCGAGGCGCGCATCCTCGTGCTCGACGAGCCAACGGCCGTCCTGACCCCACAGGAGACCGTCGAGGTCTTTGGGGTCCTGCGTCGTCTGGCGGCCGAAGGCCACAGCATCATCTTCATCAGCCACAAGCTCTACGAAGTCCTTGAGGTCGCCGACCGCATCACGGTCATCCGGCGTGGCAAGGTCGTGGGCAGCCGCTTGCCGGACGAGACCGATGAAGACGACCTGGCAGAACTGATGGTGGGCCGCGAGGTGCAGCTCACGGTCGACCGCGGCGAGAGCCACCCCGCCGGTGTCATGCTCGAGGTCAAGGATCTGCACGTCCGCGGTGACCGCGGTGGCGATCGCGTCGATGGTGTCAGCTTCGAGGTCCGAGCCGGCGAGGTCCTGGGCATCGCCGGTGTAGCCGGCAACGGACAGGATGAGCTGGTCGAGGCAGTGATGGGCTTGCGGCGACCGAGCGGCGGCTCGATCACCCTGGACGGGGAAGACATCACCACTGACGGACCGCGTGCGCTGCACGAGAAGATGGTCTCGTTCGTGCCGGCTGACCGCCACCGCTTCGGGCTGGTGTTGTCATTCCCCTTGAGCGACAACATCGTCCTGACCGACTACTACGCTGAGCCGTATTCGCGCGGTGTCGTGCGCGACGAGGCAGCCATCGTGGCGCGGGCGGCCGAGGCCATCGAGCAGTACGACGTCCGTACGCCAGGCCCGACCGTCACCGCGGGTACGTTGTCCGGCGGCAACCAGCAGAAGCTGATCGTGGCACGTGAGTTTGACCGCGACCTCAAGTTGCTCGTGCTCGACCAGCCCACCCGTGGGCTCGACGTGGGCAGCATCGAGTTCATCCACGATCAGATCATCCATAAGCGTGATGCCGGCACAGCCGTGCTCCTCGTCTCAGCCGAGCTGGACGAGGTGCTGGAGATCTCCGACCGCATCGCGGTGATGTACCGCGGCAAGATCGTCGACATCGTGGACGGGCGGAGCGCCAACAAGGAAGCGGTCGGCCTGCTCATGGCCACCGGCCGCAAGAGTGAAGCCGCAACGACGGAGGTCAAGGCGGCGCCATGATCGACCGGCTCCTGAGCCGCTCCCTGCGGGGCCAGCTGGCCGTCACTGGCGGAGCCATCCTGCTGGCCCTCGTCGTGGGCGCCGTGGTGATGGTGCTGACGAGCCCGATCATCACGGGCAGTCTGGACCCCTGGCTGTGGGCCGAGGCGTACCTGGCCCTGTTGCAGGGCGCCACCGGGATCGCCATCGCCTTCGACCCCTTCAGCATCGAATTCAAGGGCCTCAACGGTGTCATCGACTCTCTGGTAAGGGCGACGCCCTACATCCTGGGCGGCCTGGCGGTGGGGCTCGGCTTCAAGGCCGGCCTCTTCAATATCGGCGCCCAGGGGCAGTTCCTCATGGGTGCCTTGGGGGCCGTCGCGGCGGGCATCGTGCTGGCAGACGCGCCATCGGTCATCGCGGTTCCGGCCGCGCTCGTGGCCGGCCTGCTCGCCGGAGCCGCCTACGGCTTCATCCCAGGTTGGTTGAAGGCGTTCACTGGCGCTCACGAGGTCGTGGTCACCATCATGTTGAACTTCGTCGCCCTGCAGATCATCTCGTGGGCCGTCAGCGGGCCATTGCGCGCGGCCGGTGCCACCTTCGCACGCACCCCCGACGTCGGCGCCGCGACGCTGCCCATCCTTGGGGGCAGCAGCGGCCACCTGCTCCATTCGGGCGTCATCATCGCCTTCGTGGCCGTGCCTATCGTGTGGTGGGTGCTGTATCGCTCGACCATCGGCTTCGAGATCCGCACCGTCGGCGCCAACCCCGATGCGGCCCGATACGCCGGCATGCGACCGCGGATGTTGATCGTGCTGACCATGAGCGCCAGCGGCCTGCTCGCCGGCTTGGCGGGCGGTATCGAGATCGTAGGGGTGCAGCACTATCTGCCCGCGGCCTACGCCACGACGGTCGGCTTCGACGCCATCACCGTAGCGCTGCTGGGTCGTGCCAACCCCTGGGGCATCCTCTTCAGCGGCCTGCTGCTGGGCGCTTTGCGAGCCGGTGCGCCGCTGATGCAGATCAAGGCCGGCGTGCCCGTCCAGATGATCGACATCCTTCAGGGCGTCATCCTGTTCTTCCTGGCCGCTGATCTCATCGTGCGCTGGGTCTTCCGGATCCGCGACGCCAAGGGTGGCGAGTTCGACGAGCTCAAGACCGTCACCGGCAGCTACGGCGGGTCTTCCGCCACCAAGGCCTGAGGGTGTAGCCGTGGACCTCCTCTTCGACATCCCGGTGGTCGGCATCCTGTTCCAGCTCGTGGACTACATGATCCAGGTGCTGACCATCAACGGCGCCGTCATCCTGGCGCTGTCAGCGCCCATCGCGCTGGGCGCCTACTGCGGCTTCATGAACGAGCGCTCGGGCGTGGTCAACATCGGCATCGAGGGCATGATGATCGCCTCCGCCTTCACTGGCTGGTTCGTCGCCTCGATGGTGGTGCAGGCGTTTCCCGACCAGCCCAAGGCCGACTTCTTCTTCGGCGCCTCCCCTGCCCTCATCCTGGGCCTCCTCGCGGCCATCATCACCGGCATGCTGGTGTCTGCGCTCCATGCCTGGCTGTCGATCACGGTCAGGGCCGACCAGATCATCAGCGGCACCATCATCAACATCGTGGCCCTGGGCGCCACGGGCTATCTGATCATCATCATCAGTGCCTCCTCACCGCCGTCCGCGGGCCGCTTCACTCCCTTCATCCCGCCCGAGGCACTGACCGACCTGCCTTTCGTCGGCTGGATCTTCAACATGTTCCTCAACCAGGGCCCCATCACCATGAGCGTCCTGATCTTGGCACTGATCCTGAACGTGCTGCTGTTCCGATCACGCTGGGGCTTGCGCACACGCTCGGTCGGCGAGCACCCCAAGGCCGCCGAGACGGTCGGCATCGACGTCATCAAGCTGCGCTACCGCAACGTCATCCTGGGCGGCATCTTCGCCGGCCTCGCAGGCGCCTGGTTCACGCTCGACTTCGGCACGTCATTCCAGGCGGGCATGACCAACGGCCGTGGCTTCATCGCGCTGGCGGCGCTCATCTTCGGCCGCTGGCTGCCGCTGGGTGCCTTCGGCGGCGCACTGTTGTTCGCGGGCGCCAGCTCGCTGAGCATCGCTATCCGCACCATCCCGCCGACCGGCCAGCTGGGCGACATCCTCACCGCCATCCCTGACCAGTTCTGGTCCGCGCTGCCCTACTTGGTGACCATCATCATCCTGGCCGGCGCCGTGGGACGAAGTGTGGCCCCAGCTGCGGTCGGCAAACCCTACGAGCGCGAGAGCGCTTCGTAGAGCACATCGTCGGCACGTAGGCCGGTCTCGTCGCCATGGGCGACTATGAGCGCATGACTGACCATGAGCGCATGACCGACTCCGACCTGCCGACCCGTCTCGACGACGGGTATCCATTCGATGCCCACGAACTGGCCCTTCTTGATGACGAGGAGGCGCTTGACGTGTTGCGGTCGGCGTCGAGGATCGCCGTCGTGGGCGCCTCACCACACCCCTGGCGACCGTCACACTCGGTGATGCACTACTTGCTTGAGCAGGGCTACACCTGCGTTCCGATCACGCCCAAGGCCGACGAGATCCAGGGACGACGTTGCTACCCGACGCTGGAGGCTGCCGTCGATGCGAGTGGCACTGCCTTCGACATCGTCGATGTGTTCCGCCGCCCTGAGTACGCGCCGGACATCGCCCGCTCGGCGGTGGCACTCGGCTGCGGCACTCTATGGCTGCAGCTGAACGTCATCAGCCCCGAGGCGGCCCGGATCGCGCACGCGGGTGGACTGCGAGTCGTGATGGACCGGTGCACCGCCATCGAACACCGACGACTGCGCCCGCCGGGCGGCTGAGCAGCTGCCACCCAGCGGGCGGATGTCGTGTCCCCGGCTGTCTCGCTGAGGGCGCCGGATCGGACCACACCGGAGTGCACACGAAGGTCCAGCTGCGCCCGTCCGATGGTCATGCAGCAGGCTACGCGCTGGACCCGTACCATGCCTTCGTCGTCGACGTGCCGGCCAAGGAAGGAACCCATGCGCAGCAACCCCATGACTCGCATCCTCATCGGAGCAGCGGCCCTCCTGCTGGTGACCTCCAGCGCGGCCACCGCGCAGGCCCCTACACCGCCGCCACCGCAGTACGCTGGAGCGGGAGCCCTTGAGACGACGCTCCTCACCAGCGAGCTCGACGATGCCGGGGTGAACGCGCTCGTCGAGCAGACCGTGAGCGATTTCCACACCCTCATCGGCGGCAAGCCCAAGAACTGGTACCCGTTGCCTCCCCAGCGCTCCACCGAGCGCGTGACCGAGGCGCTCCTGCAAGCATCCTTGGATGATCCCTCACTGATCGTCATCTCAGGCGGCGATGGCGACGCCAACGTGAACATCGCACGCAGCTACCAGGCGGCCGCCCGACCGATCTACATCGACTTGGGTCAGCCCATGCCCTGTGTCACCGAGGAAGGGCAGCTGGACCCATCGGGCACCTGCGCCGGTGGTGAGTTCGGGATCCCCTACACCTACACCGCGGTCGATTTCGCGGTCGAGGACGGCGCCTACCTGGCCGGCGTGTTGGCAGCCGAGGCTAGTCGCAACAACCAGCTCGGCATCATCAGCGGCACGCCCGACTGCGTCGAATGCAACCGCTACGTCCACGGCTTCGTGAACGGTGCTCGCAGCATCGACCCTGCCATCGAAATCGAGTTGGCGTATCTGGCCCAGGATGAAGAGGATGCCTTCGGCGACCCGGTCAGTGCCAAGGCCTTCACCAAGGCCTTCATCGACGTCTATCAGCCCGACGTGCTGCTGCCGATCGGGCGAGGCGTGACCACGGCCATGATCGAGGCTGCCTGTGATGCCGGCACCGTGCTCACGGTGGGCACGGGGACCGACGTGGCCACCACGCACCCCGAGCTGGCCGACTGCGTTCTCACCAGCGTCAGCAAGGACGTGGCCAAGGCCGTGCGAGAGGTGATGTACAAATTCGCTGAGATGGCGACGCCACGGTTCGTGGAGTACGGCCTCGTCGATGGTGGGATCGCGGTCTCGTGGCCGCGACAGTCGCTGCCGGTCGAAACGGCCGAACGCTACCAGCAAGCGGAATCAGACATCCTCACCGGGGCGCTCGACACATGCCCTGAGGACTGCTCGTTACCGCTCGACCTGAGCAGCGCAGTCGCCAGCAGCGACACGGAGACAGAAGCCGATACCGCGGGTTAGCCCGATCGCAGGGTCCGGCTGAAGCCTGGTCAGCTCGGGACGACGAAGAAGCCGAGCACCACCGCCACGATCCCGGCACCGATCAGGACACCCCAGATCAGGACGCGCTGACGCATGAGCGAGCGCATCTCGTCAGCCCCGGTGGGGCCGTCAGCCTCGATGGTGGTGTGCTTGCCACGCCACATCTCATAGCGCGCCAGGTTGGCTTCGGTGGCGTCCAATCGGCGGATGGTCGCCAGCGGACCGCGCACCTTCCAGACGCCGATGGCGATGGCCGCGATGCCCGCGAGGATGAGGACGATGGCAACGGGGTCCATGTTCAGTCGTCCTGCAGCGTCTTGCGGATGAGCTCCTGCACCAGACCGGCATTGGCCTGGCCGCGTGTCTTCTTCATGACCTGGCCGGTCAGGAAGCCGATGGCCTTGCTGGTGCCGGCGCGAACGTCGGCGACAGCCTCGGGGTGGAGCGCGATGACCTCATCGACAGCCGCCTGGAGCGCATCCGAGTCGCTGATCTGGCGGAAACCCGCGTCCGCGACCACGTCCGCCACGGGTCGGCCGGTGCGTCCGACACGCGACAGCACTTCCTTGGCGTTCGTGCCGCTGATGCGGCCCCCCTCCACGAGTCGCACCAGCGCCGCCAGCTCGGCCCCACCGATGCGCCCCACATCGACCTCAGGGTCTTCGCCCTTGGCCAGCCGCAGATACTCACCGGTGACCCAGTTGGCCAACTTCTTGGACGACAACTCCGGGTCGGCCGCACGCGCCGCTTCGAAGACGGCGGTGGCCGGAGCGTCGGTCACCAGGACGTCGGCATCGTAGGCCGACAGACCCAGCTCGTCGCGGTAGCGTCGGCGGCGCGCAGCCGGCAGCTCCGGGAGCGCGGCGCGGATGTCGTCGAGCCACGCCGGGTCGACCCGCAGCGGCGGCAGGTCGGGCTCCGGGAAATAGCGATAGTCGTCCGAGGTCTCCTTGGTGCGCATGTGGTACGTGACGCCCCGGTCGTCATCCCAGCCGCGCGTCTCCATGATCAGCGGCTCGCCCGCCCGCAGCGCCGCTTCCTGGCGCGCGATCTCGAACTCGATGGCGCGCTCCACTGAGCGGAACGAGTTCATGTTCTTGACCTCCACTCGAGTCCCGAACGCTTGGGTGCCCGACGGTCGCAGTGAGACATTGGCCTCAACCCGCATGCCGCCACTCTCCATGGCTGCATGGGAGGCGCCGATGGTGACCAGCAGCAGGCGCAGCTCTTCCGCGTAGCGACGGGCCGTCTCGGCATCGTGGATGACCGGATCGGTGACGATCTCCAGGAGCGGTGCGCCGGAGCGGTCATAGTCGAGCAGGCTGACCTGGCGTCCGCCCTCGCGCGTGTGCTGCAGCCGCGCCGTGTCCTCCTCCAGGTGCGCCCGCGTGATGCCCACCTCGACCGTGCCGCGGGCGGTTTCCACGGCGAGGCGACCGTTCGAGGCCAGAGGCAGCTCGTACTGGCTGATCTGGTAGCCCTTGGGCAGATCGGGGTAGAAGTAGCTCTTGCGATCCCAGCGCGTGGTCGGGGGCGAGCTAGCTTCGATGGCGATGCCTGTGGCGAGCACGTGCCGGACCGCCTCACGATTGATGACCGGCAGTGCACCGGGCATGCCCAGGCACACCGGGCAGGTGTTGGTGTTGGGCGCGGCCTCACCGAGGTCGTTCGCGCAGCCGCAGAACATCTTCGAGGCCGTGCGCAGCTGGACGTGGATCTCGATGCCGATGACCGCCTCGTAGGTCACCGCCACGGACGTCCCCACGCTCATCAGACGCCGGCGATGAAGCGCTCGATGCGCACGAGCGCCTCTTCAAGATGCTCGTAGGAGGTGGCGATCGAGGCGCGTACGTAGCCTTCCCCACTGGCACCGAAGGCCGAGCCGGGGATCACGGCCACCTGCTGCTCATGCAGGAGTCGCTCGCTGAACGCATCGCTGGACAGGCCCGTGCCACTGATCTGGGGGAACGCATAGAAAGCACCGCGCGGCTCCACCGTCGGCAGGCCGACGCGGTTCAGTCCGGCCACGAACATCGAACGGCGGCGGTCGTATTCCGCGACCATCCGCTCGACCTCGGCCTCACCGTAGATCAGCCCGGCCAGCGCGGCATCCTGGGCAGCCGTGGGGGCGGACATGATGATGTACTGGTGCACCTTGACGATGCCTTCAAGCAGGTCCACCGGGGCACAGGCGTAGCCGACCCGCCAGCCGGTCATGGCATAGGCCTTGGAGAACCCACCCAGCAAGATGGTGCGCTCACGCATCCCAGGCAGCGCGCTGAATGCCTCGTGGCGATGGCCGGCATAGACGAGACGGTCGTAGATCTCGTCGCTGATGACGATGAGGTCGTGACGCTCGGCGATGGCCGCCAGCGCCCGGATGCGCTCGGGCTCCAGCACCGATCCCGTCGGATTGTTGGGAAAGCCCAGAAAGAGCGCCTTCGTTCGTGGTGTGATGGCCGCCTCGACCGCGTCCGGGTCGATCTGCCAGCCGTCATCGGGCCGACAGGGCACGAAGACCGGCCGGCCACCGGCAAAGACGATGTCCGGTACATAGGCCACGTACGTGGGCTCGGCCACGATGACCTCGTCACCGACGTCGACGATCGCGGCCAAGCTCGCCGCCAGGGCTTCTGAGGCGCCTACCGTGATGACCATCTCACGCGCCGGGTCGTAGCTGACGCCGTAGCGCGCTTGCAGATGGCTGGCGAGCGCCTGGCGCAGCTCGATGGTGCCGTAGTTGCTGGTGTAGTGGGTCCGTCCCGAGCGCAGCGCCTCGACTCCGGCCTCGACGATGACGCGGGGCGTGTCGAAGTCCGGCTCGCCGACACCGAGGCTGATGACGTCAGGCATCGTCGCGAGCACATCGAAGAACTTGCGGATGCCGGAAGGCGGCACATCCCGGACGCGCCGGGACAAGCGGGATCGAGTCGTCGGTTCGGTCGTCATCTCGGCCTCTGGGCGAGCAGTCAGATGGGCTAGGCGCTCCGAGTATACGGGCACGTCCCTCGTTCATCCGGTGTGGGACACTACGACCTGCGGACCGAGCCTGTTGATAGCGAGAAGGATGGTCGAGTCGTGGCAGTGACATCGAAAGTGGCGGACTACCTCTCGACCGGTGAGGTCGTGCTCATCGAGACCAGGCAGCACTGGATGGCCGCGGTGCGCTATGCGCTGAAGCCGATCCTTCTGATCGTGGCCGTGTTCGTGCTCTTCTTCTTGAACCAATTGCTCGCCTTCAACACCCTCAGCTTCATCAACGACCTGGTCCGCTGGGTGATCGCGATCATGATCGTCGTCTCGGTGATCTGGCTGCCGATCAATCTCGTGCAGTGGGATACGCGCCGCTTCGTCCTGACCAATCGGCGTTCGATCCGTATGCAGGGCCTCTTGCGCAAGAACACGATCGACTCGTCACTGGAGCAGATCAACGACATCGGCCTGGTCGAGACGACACTCGGCCGCTTTCTCGGCTATAGCGATCTGACCCTCTTCACCGCGTCTGATACTGCCAACGAGACGTACGATCAACTGCTCGATGGCCTGCAGTTCAAGAAGGCCCTGCTCGATGCCAAGGAAGCCATCCGCGTGGGCTCGCCGTTGACCGAGCTGCCCGAGGGATTCGTCGTCAAGGGCGGCACCAATGAGGCCTCTCGACGTGCCGACGGCAAGATCGTGGATGAGCCGGAGGCCGTCGCCGCGGCACCGGCGGCCGAGGCTGAACCCGAAGTGATCGCTGAACCATCAACACCGGCCCCCGTGGCCGAACCGGCTCTCGTGGCAGAGTCCGAGCCCGAGCCGGAGCCAGAGGTCGAGCCGGAGCCCGAGTCCGAGCCCGAGCCGGAGCCAGTGGCCGAACCGGCTCTCGTGGCAGAGTCCGAGCCCGAGCCGGAGCCGGAGCCAGTGGTCGAGCCGGAGCCCGAGTCCGAGCCCGAGCCGGAGCCAGTGGCCGAACCGGAGCCCGAGTCCGAGCCCGAGCCGGAGCCAGTGGTCGAGCCGGCTCTCGAGTCCGAGCCCGAGCCGGAGCCAGTGGTCGAGCCGGCTCTCGTGGCAGAGTCCGAGCCCGAGCCCTTCGTGGAGCCCGAGCCCGAGCCCTTCGTGGAGCCCGAGCCCGAGCCCTTCGTGGAGCCCGAGCCCTTCGTGGAGCCCGAGCGGGACGCCGATCTGGACAAGCCGACCTCGGCCTGACCGTGGATCTTGCAGCAGATGCAACATCTCGACTTCCCAGGCACCGAAGTCGCAGGGTCTTTGCATCAGATGAACGGGCCTGACGAAAAGCTTCATCCACGGCAAGAAAGCTGCAGGTTCAGGCGTCGAAGCGTCGAGATGTTGCATCAGATGCAAACTGGCGGGCGCCCTCCCGACCGGTGGCCGAGACGTAGACGTGACTTCGCAGCGCGGCTGCGGCGACTTGAGGGCTTCCGCCTCTATGGGACCGGCAGGCTGGGTGGCGGTGTGGTCGGATCGGCCGCACGTGCCAAATCCGCGGGCTCCAGGTCCCGCCAGTCGGCCATCGCCGTGATGGCCTCGTAGGCCCGGCCCAGTCGCAGCAGTCTGGCCTCATCCCAGGCCTTGCCGATGAGCTGCAAGCCGACGGGCAGGCCGTCGGAGAGCCCCGCGGGGACCGTCAACCCGGGTAGACCCGCCACGCTGACCGGCAACGTGCAAGCATCGAGCGCGTACATGGCCACGGGGTCATCGAGGTTGGCGCCCAGCTTGAAGGCCACCGTGGGACTGGTCGGCGCCAGCAGCGCATCGACCGATTCGAAGGCGCGATCGAAGTCACCCTTGATGAGCGTGCGCACCTTCTGCGCCTTGATGTAGTAGGCATCCCGGTAGCCGGCCGAGAGCGCATATGTCCCGAGCATCAGCCGACGCTTGACCTCCGGCCCGAAGCCCTGGTCGCGAGTGGCAAGGTAGTTGGCGAGGACATCACCACCCCGCACCGCGTGTCCGTAGCGGATACCGTCGTAGCGGGCCAGGTTGGCGGAAGCCTCGGCGGGGGCCACGATGTAGTAGGTCGCGAGGCCGTAGTCGGTGTGCGGCATGTCCACCTCCACGATTTCGGCCCCGGCGGACTCTAGGGCGGCCACCGCTTTGCGAATCTGCGCCGTCACTCCGGGTTCCATGCCCGCCACGAAGTATTGCCGCGGCAGCCCCAGACGCAGTCCCTTCAGCGTCGCTGCGGCTTCATCGTCACTCTTGGGAAGCCCGGTGGCGAAGTCCGGCACGACCAGGGGCGCCGAGGTCGAATCGCGCTCGTCGTGACCGGCGATCGCGGCCAGCAACAGCGCCGCATCGCGCGTGTCGCGAGCGAAGGGGCCGACCTGGTCAAGCGATGAGGCGAAGGCGATGATGCCGTAGCGGCTGACGCGACCGTAGGTCGGCTTCAGCCCGACCGTGCCGGTGAGCGAGGCTGGCTGACGGATGGAGCCACCGGTATCGGTGCCGATCGCGAGCGGAACGTGGTAGGCAGCAACCGCAGCTGCCGAACCGCCCGATGAGCCACCGGGTACTCGCGAGAGGTCCCAGGGGTTGGCGGTCGGTCCGTAGCCGGAGTGCTCGGTCGAGGAGCCCATGGCGAACTCATCCATGTTGGTCTTGCCCACGATGACGGCTCCGGCGACTTCCAGCCGCTCCACGATATGGGCGTCGTACGGTGCCACGAACCCCTCGAGGATGCGGCTGCCGGCGGTCGCCTGTCGGCCACGAGCCATGACCAGGTCCTTCAGTCCGACCGGGATACCAAGGAGGCCCGGCAGCTCCGCCAGAGCCGCCTCACCGTCGCGTCGTGCCGCAGCCAGACGCTCATCAGCCGTGCTGGCCGCCACCTGCGCACGCTCACGGTCCACTGCTAGCCAGGCATGGATAGCCGTGTCCGTGGCATCGATGCCCGCCAGGTGCGCTGCCAGCAACTCCCGACTGCTCACTGCGCCCGAGCGCAACAAATCAGCCATCTCGTGTGCGTGGAGACGAGTCAGTGCAGCGTCGGTCGTCACTCGATCAGTCGTCGGGCTCGTCGGCGATCACCACCGGCACAGCGAAGTGGTCACCCAGGCGCTCGGGTGCGTTTGCCAGCGCTTCCTCGACAGCGAGGCCCGGCCGCACCACGTCGTCACGCATGACGTTCTCAAGCTCGATGACGCGTGCGGTGGGCTCGATGCCGTCGGTGTCAAGACCATCGAGCACCGCGAACTGCTCCAGGATGTGATTAAGCTGCCCTTCGAGTCTCGAGACCTCGTCACCTGATAGTCCCAGACGTGCGAGGTGAGCGACGTGTTCGACGTCGCGGCGAGAGAGTGTGGCCACCGACACAGGATAGCGAGGCTGCCGAGCCTCAGTCGGAATCTGCCGCGCCGTCCCCGGTGTCCCCGGCGGACTCAGCGACGAGTGCGCGGAATGCGGCCTCGTCGAGCACCTCCACACCCAGCTCCTGCGCCTTGGCCAGCTTGGAGCCCGAGTTCTCGCCGGCCACGAGGTAGTCGGTCTTGCGGCTGACCGAAGAGGCGGCCTTGCCGCCGGCGGCGCGGACGGCCGCTTCTGCCGACTTGCGGTCGAAAGACTCGAGCGAACCGGTGACGACGACGGTCTTGCCCGTCAGTGGACCTGCGGCCAAAGCGGCATCGGGGACCTGCGGTGGGACGGCGACCACGCCCACGGCGGCGAGGTCGCGCAGCAGGCGTGCGGTATTGGGGTCTTCGAAGAAGCGGCCGATCGAAGCTGCCACCACACCGCCGATGCCGGGCACCGCCTCGAAGCGCGCGAACTCGACGGTCGCCAGGGCCTCCGCGATGCGGGCCGTCCACCCGGCCTCGTCCTCGCCCTCTTCGATCGGCCAAGTCGTCGCGATCCACAGTGCCAGATCGATGGCGGTCTGCTCACCCACGTGGCGGATGCCCAGGGCGGCGAGGATGCGTGACAGCCGGCGCCGCCGAGAGCGGGCGATGGCGGCGATGAGATTGTCGGCGCTCTTCTGGCCGAATCGCTCCAGGCTAACCAGGTCGTCAGCACGCAAGCGGTAGAGGTCGGCCGGACCGGTCACCAGGCCGCGGCTCAAGAGTTGGTCGAGCACGGCGAAGCCGGCGCCTTCGATATCCATGCCGCCGCGACCGACGAAGTGCGAGAGGCCCTGGATGACCTGCGCCGGACAGAACGGATTGCTGCAGCGATGCCGCACCTCACCCGCATCCTGGACGACCGGCGCGGCGCAGACCGGACACGACGTCGGCATCTGGAACTCGCGCTCGGAGCCGTCGCGGCGTTCGACCAGCACCCGCACCACCTCGGGGATGACGTCACCGGCCTTGTGCAGCACCACCCGGTCACCGATGCGCACGTCCTTGCGCCGAACCTCGTCCAGGTTATGCAGCGTCGCTCGCGCCACGGTCGAGCCAGCCACCAGCACGGGGGCCAGGTGCGCCACCGGCGTGAGCGTCCCGGTGCGGCCCACGTACGGGACGATGTCCTCGACCGCCGTCTCGACCTGCTCGGGCGGATACTTGTAGGCGATAGCCCAGCGCGGGGCTCGACTCACCATGCCCAGTCGGGCCTGCAAGTCGGTCCGGTCGACCTTGACCACGACACCGTCGGTCTCGTAGGGCAGCTCGTGGCGAGGCTCGCGCCAACGCTTGGCAAAGGCGATGACAGCCTCGATGTCGAGGTCAGACTCGTGGTCGGGCTGGACGGAGAAGCCCAGCGCCACGAGCCTCTCAAGCGCCGCTGTCTGTGTCTCGCCGGCTGGGCCACCGTCTTCGAGCAGGATGTAGAACCAGGCTGAGAGCCGGCGGCCAGCGGTGACCGACGGATCCTGCTGACGCAGCGAACCGGCGCCACTGTTGCGCGGGTTGGCGTACAAGGGCAGGCCGGCCTCCTCGCGTTCGGCGTTGATGCGCGCGAACTCCGCCTTGGGCATGTAGACCTCGCCGCGAACCTCCAGCGTGAGCGGCTCGGGCAGCGCCTCCGGGATGGCCTCGATGGTGCGGAGGTTGGGCGTCACATCCTCACCGGTGCGCCCGTCACCGCGCGTCGCACCGACGATGAACCGGCCGGCTTCGTAGCGCAGGCTGATGGCGAGCCCGTCGATCTTCAGCTCGGCGATGTAGCGAGGGCCTGCTTCCTCGTCGGTCAGGCCAAGGCCCCTCCGCACCCGGGCGTCGAAGGCGCGGAGCTCGTCCTCGTCGAACGCATTGCTGAGCGACAGCATCGGGCTGCGGTGCTCGACGTCGCCCAGGGAGCTCTCAGCCGGGGCCCCCACTCGCTGGGTCGGCGAGTCGTCCGTGACCAGCTCGGGAAAGGCCATCTCAAGCTCAAGCAGCTCGCGAAAGAGGCGGTCGTATTCGGCATCGGGCATCTCCGGCGCGTCCTGCTCGTGGTAGAGCCGATTGGCGCGGATCAGCACCTCGCGCAGTTCGGCGGCGCGGGCGCGGGTCTGTATGTCCATCAGGGCCGAGCATAGGTCCATCGGCGCCACTCGTGCTACGTTGCCGCGAGCCATGAGGATCCTCGCTCGTCTGCCGCTGTACCCGCTCCTACTGGCAGCCTACGCGGTGCTGTTCGTGTACGCCGCGAACATCAGCGAAGTCCTGCTGTCTGAGCTGTGGCGGCCCCTGGCGGTGGCCTTGGTCGTGACCACGGTCGTGCTGGCTGCATGTGCCCTCCTGTATCGAGACCTGCGACGCGGGGCGTTGTTGGCGGGTGCGATCGTGCTGGCATTCGCATTCTTCGGCCACGCGGGATCGCAGTTGGAGGACGCCGTCGCGGATGAGACCGTCCAACTCCTGGCCTGGGCTCTGCTGATGGTGACAGTCGGCATCTACGCCTGGCGGGCACGGGGCTCGCTCCCCGGCGTCACCACGGCGCTCAACCTCTTCGGTTTGGTGCTGGTCGCCGTCACGCTGGTGACCATCGTCCCGGCCGAGTCGGGGCGGGCCGTGCGTGCATCGGCAGGCGAGCCGGTCGCTGCCAGCAGCGCCATCGAGGCGACGCGTCGACCGGATCGCGACATCTACTTCCTCGTCTTCGACCGCTACGGTTCCGACTGGTCGCTCAAGGAACGGTTCGGCATCGACAACGACCTCTACCCCGACCTTGAGGCGGCCGGGTTCCAGGTCATCCCCGGAGCGCGTGCCAATTACCACGCCAGCGACTTCAGCCTCGCGGCGATGCTGAACATGCGCTACCACGACGACTTGGCGGCCGCCATGGACGGCGCCTCGACCGACCGCACCCCGGTGCGAGAGCGGCTCTCCCGCCACGAGGTCGGACAGTTCCTTCGTTCGCAGGGCTACCGCTACTACCACCTGGGCGCGTGGTGGGATCCGACGGCCAGCAGTCCCATCGCCGACGAGGTCCTGGCGCTGGGCAAGACCACCGAGTTCGACACAGTGCTGCGCGAGACTACGATGCTGCCGGCGCTGGAGCGGCTGGCCGGCGTGGCGCCGGAGGACACGCACTCTCGCACACAGCATCGCGACCAGGCACTGTTCGCCATCCGACAGGTCGAGCACCTGGCTGACGTTCCCGGCCGCAAGTTCGTCTTCGCCCACATCCTGATGCCGCATACCCCCTACGTCCTGGCCAAGGACGGACGGTTCGTGCTGGAGGCCGAAGCCAAGCAAAAGAGTGAAGCCGAGCTCTACGCCCAGCAGCTGGAGTTCACCAATCAGAAGATCGACGAGATCGTGGCCAAGCTGCTTGCCGGGCCTGACGAAGAAGACCCCATCATCATCATCACGGCCGATGAGGGGCCCTACCTGTGCTACGAGGTCGACTGCGTCGACGGCAGCCCTGAGACCTACGGCATCCGCCTGGGTACGCTGCGCGCGTATTACCTGCCCGACCTCGACTACCAGGTCCCCGCTGACGACAGCGGCGTCAACGTCTTTCGCATGATCCTGCGCGAATACTTCGGCGCCGATCTGCCGAACCTGCCCAATCGCTCCTATGGCTGGCCAGACCCAAAGGTCGACCTGTACACCTTCAAGGACGTCACTGACGTGCTGCCGCTACCCGGAGGGAGCACGCCTACGGGAGGGAGTGCGCCGCCCGACGGCTAGCCTCCTGCGCCCCAGCTATCCCCGCGTCAGCGAGCGGCGCAGGCCCCAAGTCCCGATGAGCACCAACCCCAGCGCCATCGTCGCGAGCACTGCCAGCTGGCTGAGGATGTCAGCGACCCCGGCGCCACGGAACGCCAGATCGCGCATGGCATCGATGGCCCAAGCGTGCGGCGTCAACCGGGAGAGCGTGGTCATGGGCTCGCTGAACAGCTCGGCCGGCACCATGGCTCCACCGATGGCGCCCAGGACCATGCCCGCGACCACGCCGATGGTGCCGGCTTGGTCGGGGTTGCGGGCGAAGACTCCGATGATCATGGCCGTACCCGTGCCGACCAGGGCGAAGAGCACGACCACCAGGGTGGCACCGAGCAGGTCACCCCAGGTCACGCCGAACAGCAGCGATGAGACGAGCACGATGAAGACGCCCTGCATCATCGCCACGGCGAAGCGACCCAGGAGCTCGCCAAGAAGGATGGCGCGCACGGGCGTCCGCGTCGCGAGCATACGTCGGGATACGCCCAGGTCGCGGCTGAGGACGAGCTGCGTGGCGGCCGTCATCGAGGTCAGGAACATGAACAGGACGACCTGGCTTTGCGCGCCCAGGGCGAAAGGCCCGGCAGCGGCTGGGAAGACGGATGTGCCCACGCTGGTCGCGACCACATCGACTCCGGGCAACGCCGCCTGGGTCATGCGGGCGCGTTCGAGCGCGGTCGCGAAGCCCGAACCGGCGTGCTCCACTGCCACATGCGCGGCACGGACCTGGGCGGACTGTCTGGCCGCGGCGGCCTCCACACCCTGGCGCAGAGCGGACATGCGATCCTCTGGTCGGGCGATCATCAGCAGCTCCGCCACCCGGTTTCGACGCAGGACCTCATCGTATCCATCCGGGATGACCAAACCGGCTCCGATCGCCCCGTCCTCGACCGCGGCCCGCAGATCCTCGCGGCTGTCGTACTCCGAGATCTCGATACTCAGATCACCGACTTCGAGAAGGGATACCAGGTCGGCACCGAGCGAGCCGGAGCCGACGCTGACGATGCCTAGTCGGTTCACGCCGAAGCCGCCGTACATCGCACCCAGCGCCACGATGATGATCAGCGGCAGCAGGAACACGAAGAAGAGGTTGGGGCGGTCGCGCAAGGTCCGCAGCAGGTTGACGCGCGCGATATCGAACGTGGCCATCACGAGACCACCACCCGGCGAACCCGCCACATCCCCACCCCGCCCGCCACGAGACCGATGACCGACAGCACTGCGATGGGCCCGACGGCGCTGACGATGTCCCCGCCGGTGGCGATGTCATCAACGCCTTCGAGGAACCAGTGATGCGGCGTCAGCCGGCTGAGTTGCGACATGATGCCAGGCCCTTGCGCCACCGGAAAGAACGAGCCGCCGAGCACAGCCAGCGAGATGGTCACGATGGCCACCAGCGAGCCGGCCTGGTCCTCGCTCCTGGCGAACCCCACCGCCAAGAGCGCGATGCCGGTGGCCGCGAGACTCGCCGCGAAGATGAGCAGCGAGAGCGCTACCGGATCGCCCCAGCGTGCGCCCAGCAGCATGGCAGTACCGAAGACGATCACACTCATCGACACGACCGCGAGGATCATCGAAACGAGGGACTTCCCGACCACGATCGAGAACGGTTTGAGTGGCGCCGCGACCATGCGTGACAGCGTCTTGGTGCGTTTTTCGGTCAGCAGGCTGGTAACCCCGAACTGGGCCCCCAGGAAGACGAACAGGATCGCCATCGCCGCGGCGTAGTAGGTCGAGGTCGATGCGGTACGACCACGAGCGGCATCGTCGACCACGGTGATCGTGTCGGGCATCTCCTGCGCCAGACGGGCCAGAGTCTCGGTGGTTGCCAGATCGGGCAGCCCTCCGGTCTCGAAGAGCGCGGTCGCGACGGCCAGTCCGACGGCATCGACCTGGGATGTGAAGCCCGACAACACCGATTGCGCGACCTGTGCAGAGATGCTGGCATCAGGGTTGCTGATGAGCTCGATCCTGCCACCTCCACCACCCGTAGCCGAGGCTGAGAAACCTGCCGGGATGACGATCGCCGTGTCCGCGCTGCCCTGGTCGACCACTTCCCGAGCAGCTGCCGCATCGGGCAAGTACGTCAGGCTGACGACGTCGGCCGCCTCCATAGCTGCGAGCGGTCCCTCAACGAGGGCCAGCGTGACCTCGCCGCCATCGAGATCGACGATAGCCCAGTGGGCATGGAAGCCCGCGTCAAGACCACCGAGCATCACGGAGAACAGGACCGCCAGACTGAACGGCGCGACGATGGCGATGAGGATCGCCGAGCGGTCGCGAAGGCGTTGCCGGAGGTCCTTGGCGGCGATGTCGAGCGCTGCGGGCATGTGCCGGCCGGGGTCCCCTAGTCCCGCAGTGCCTTGCCGGTGAGGTGCAGGAACACGGCCTCCAGGTCCGGCTGGCTGACCTCGACGCTATTGATGGTGGCGCCGGCAGCGGCCGTCGTCTCGATGATCTGCGGCAGGAAGGTGCGCGCATCCTCAGCCACGACCTCGATGCCGCCGTCCTCGGTGGTGGTGACCTTGTCGATGCGCTCGAGACTGCCGAGCGCATCGGCTGCTGCACGAACCTCACCACTGGCTGTGAGCGTGACGTGGTCCTTCTGGCCCACGGTGGCGACCAGCTCGCGGCGGGTTCCCTCGGCCAGGATCCTGCCTTCGTCGATGATGCCGATACGATCGCAAAGACGCTCGGCTTCCTCCATATAGTGGGTCGTGTAGAGGATGGACATCCCGCCCCGACCCAGGTCGGCGACCGCTTCGAGGATGGCGTTGCGGCTCTGTGGGTCCACACCCACGGTGGGCTCATCGAGAACGAGCAGGCGCGGCTCGTGCAACAGGCCGATACCGATGTTGAGCCGCCGCTTCATGCCGCCCGAATACGCCTGCGTGCGTTCGTCAGCACGATCAGCCAGACCAGTCAGCTCCAACACCGCCGCGACGCGCCCGTCCAGATGCCGACCGCTCAAGCGTTGCAGCCGACCGAAGAAGCGCAGGTTCTCTCGTGCTGTGAGGTCGGGGTAGATGGCCAGGTCCTGGGGCACATAGCCGATGTCCGCCTTGGCCTCGGTAGCGTCGATAGCCATGGGGCGACCAGCCACCATGATGGTCCCGCCGTTGCGCTCCGTCAGTCCGCAGACCATGGCGATGGTGGTGGTCTTGCCGGCACCATTTGGTCCCAGCAGTCCGTAGGTCTCGCCGCGAGAGATGTGGAAGCTGACACCATCGACCGCGACGCGCTCGCCGTAGCGCTTGCGAAGGTCCGAACACACGAGCATCGGCGCGCCGATATCGATCTCCGTGTCGGCTGGCGGTGGCTGGTTGCCGAGCCGGGCGCGCTGACTACGCAAGCTTGGTGGCCTTGCCATCGAGCCAGAGCAGGTCGGAGGCATCACGATGGCTACCCTCGGTGCCGACATGTTTAGGGTCGATCCGGGGACCCGTCTTGATGACGTGGACAAGTGCCATCGCATGTCCACGACCCAGGCCGTAGTCAGCCGCCAGCCAAGCGACGATGACTCCAGCCTTGGTGGCGGGGTCGTCGTAACCCTTCTCAGCCGCGAGGCGGATGAACTGCTTCGGTGTGAGGCCGGTCTTGTCCTCGATGTTGTCGAGATAGGCCTGGAAAGACATCGGCGTTCCCTCTCAAGTCGGCCATATGGTCTCACGCTCGGTCAAGTGACGACCAGCCAGGTTCACGGCTATCTGGGCCTAGCCGAGGACCTCAAGGCCGGCCATGCTGGCCATGACCTTCTTGATGCCCTTCTCCGGGAAGGCCACCGTGACTTCCTCGTCGTTGCGCGTGAGCTTGGTGGACACGACCTGACCGACGCCGAAGACCCGGTGACGCACCCTCTGGCCGTCGCGGTAACGACGCTCACCGGGCACGGTCGTCTCGGGGGGCAGGCGCCACTCGTCGGCCGGGGCAGGCACCGGCTGGACCGTTTGTTCGGCGTCAGCTGCATCGACGCGTCCGTAGTAGGACTCGCGCCGCGCGGCGAGGTCTCGAGAGGTGCGGAAGGTCTGACCCGCGCGTGGAGCGCCCGGCGCAGGCGTATACCCGCCACCCGGCGGCAGACGCTTGCCAGCGCGGGGCCCGACCGGTGGTCGACCAACCAGGCGGGTGTCAGAGGCTCGACGACCGATGACCGAGGAGAGGTCGTAGCCGCTCCGCTCGTCGTATGGCCGCTGGTCATCGTCTTCGTCGAGCGAGACCAGGCGCGGGCCGTGCATCAGCTCTTCAGGGATCTCCAGCAGGAAGCGGCTAGGCACGCTGAAGCCCGATCGGCCCCAGGTGGCGCGCTGTGCCGCATGGGTGAGGTAGAGCCGGCGCCTGGCTCGCGTGAGCCCGACATACGCCAGCCGGCGCTCTTCCTCCATCTGGCGCGGATCGTCCAGTGCCCGCGCATGCGGGAAGACCCCCTCTTCGAGCCCGGAGATGAAGACCACATCGAACTCCAGGCCCTTGGCCGCGTGCAGGGTGATGAGAGTCACCTTGTCAGCATCTCCGGCGTAGGCGTCCTGGTCGGCCACCAGGGCCGTCTCCTCCAGCAAGCGGTCGAGGGCATCGACCGGATCGAGATCGCCATAGCGATCGACCACCTCGCGCAGCTCGATCAGGTTGGCCCAGCGATCCTCGCCGTCCTGCGAGCCATCCATGAGCATGGCGCGATAGCCGCTCTCCTCCAGGGCGGTGTCCAGCAGCTCCGGCAACGCCATCAGACCGACACGCGAGCGCAGCCGCTCGATGAGAGTACGGAAGGCGATGAGCGCATTGCGGGCGCGTGGCGTCAGCTCGCCCTCGCCCGCGGCCACCGCCGCAAGGGCGGCCCAGTAGTCGGAAACACGAGCCTCTGCCAGCGACCGCAAGGCTTCCAGCGACCGCCCCCCGATGCCGCGAGGCGGGACGTTGACGATGCGCTCGAAGGCGGCCACGTCGTGATCGTTGCGCAGGCAGCGCAGGTAGGCCAGGGCATCCTTGATCTCGCGGCGCTGGTAGAAGCGCGTGCCACCCACCAGCTGGTAGCGCAGCCCATAGCGCAGGAAGGCCTCCTCGATGGCGCGGCTCTGGGCGTTGGTGCGGTACATCACGGCCACGTCCTGGAGGCGGTACACCTGTTCATCGCCGTCGTCGGCCCGGCGCGAAAGGATCGAGCCGGCGCTGCCCCGTCCGGCCACCAGGGCCTCGATCTGGCGGGCCACCCACTCAGCTTCCTCATCCTCGCGGTCGGCCTCGAAGCGTTCGATGAGCTGGCCGCGTGGATTCTCGGTCCAGAGCTTCTTGTCCTTGCGGTCCTCATTGCGCGCCACCACCGCATGGGCAGCGTCGAGGATGAGCTGGGTGGAGCGATAGTTCTGCTCCAGCTTCACCACCGCGGCCTCGGGATAGTCGGCTTCGAAGTCGAGGATGTTGCGCAGGTCGGCACCACGCCAGCTGTAGATGGACTGGTCGTCGTCCCCGACCA
The DNA here is from genome assembly GCA_963814315.1 of uncultured Chloroflexia bacterium. GTDB lineage: Bacteria > Chloroflexota > Limnocylindria > Limnocylindrales > CSP1-4 > JAFMJV01. Next base: position 320,898 of record CAWFCG010000003.1, on the reverse strand, counting down.
CCGCGAGGTTGCGATGCTCCCGAGCGAGCGCCTTGACCCACAGGTATTGGGCCCGGTTGGTGTCCTGGTACTCGTCGACGTGCAGGTAGCGCCAGCGCTGCTGGTAGTGGGCCAGGACCGCCGGTGCCTCATCGAAGAGCCGCACGGCCTCGGTGAGCAGGTCGTCGAAGTCGAGCGCAGCCGCCGCCTTCAGGCGCGTGGCGTAGCGGGCGTAGGCCTTGGCGTACTGCGCCTCAAGATAGCCACTGGCGCTCTCGTCAGCCTCGAATGGGCTGACCATGTCGTTCTTCCAGCGACTGATGGCGGAGAGCACGGCTGCGGGTCGCAGCTCGCCGGTGCCCTGCAGCTCAAGGTCACGCAGGACAGCCTTGACGATGCCGGTCTGGTCGTCCGTGTCATAGATGGCGAAGCGCGGGTCGATCCCGATGGCGGCGCCATCTCGCCGGAGGACACGCGCGCAAAGGGCATGGAAGGTGCCCATGGCCACCTTGGCCCCCTCGTCACCGACCAGCGCCAGGATGCGCTCGCGCATCTCCGCGGCCGCCTTGTTGGTGAAGGTCACCGCCAGGATCTGCCAGGGCTTGACGCCTTCGACGCCGACCAGATAGGCGATGCGATGGGCCAGGACGCGCGTCTTGCCGGAACCCGCACCGGCCAGGATCAATAGCGGCCCCTGGGTGGCGGTGACGGCGCGAGCCTGCTCGGGGTTGAGGCGCTTGACGATGGACGCAGCCAGCTTCTTGGCGTCGCCCGCTTGCTTGGCTCGGGCCTGGTCGCTGAGCCCTGGACGTGCCGGAGCTGATACGCCCGCGGTGGCGGCGACCACCGAGAACCATTCGTCGTCATTGGCAGGCTCGGCGGCCGGCTCGAAGCGCTGCGGCGCTGGGCCATCGGACCCCGCGGGCTCGTCGTCCTCACCGCCCGGCTCGGGAAGCGGCGCGTCATCGTCGGACGGCGGCGGCGCCAGCTCATGTGGCGCGAAGAAACCGTCGAACGAGGGAGCTACTGGGTCGGGCGGCAGCGGCGGACCCGCTGGTGCGCCATCCTTGGGATCCGGCACTCACCCGATGATAGGGCCGGTGCGCCTAGTGGGCGAGCTTCGCCTCCGCGCGGTCACCCATCATGGTGACTGGCACATCCTCAAGCGTCTCCGCATCTAGCAACTCGCGCCGGACCGGCGAGCGCTGCAGATAGGTCATAGCCACGATAGCCCCGATCGACGGCAGGACCAGCGAGGTGAAGTTGGTCGAGATGACCGACAGGATGAAGCTGGCCGCGACGAGCGTCACGAAGACCACCATGCCGCCGGCCCAGGACCAATGCTTGCCGGTCCAGAAGCCGTAGCCCACCAGGTAGGCGGCGACGGTGAGGCCCATGAACAGGGCGCCGGTGATGACGGTGATGGGGCCAAGAGAGGAACCTGCAGTGTTAGAGACCGAGCCCGTCAGCAGCAATGCCACGGCGGCGTACTGGCTGTAGAGCGCCACCATGACCGCACTGAAGGCGAGTGCGGTGACGCCGATTGAGCGATCTCGCATGAACTGGATACCTCTGATTGGGGCAAGCCTGGCGTTTGCTGCTCGAGTCGGCCTCCAGACAGCGCGTTCGGCTGGACTGGTGCATCGATAGCCACACTTTGGGACCGAGACCACTCTGGGACTACTCGCCGGAGGTCATGGCCCGCTTGGGGGTCCATGGTGCCACGGGGGTGTGGCAGGGAGCAGTCAGTGCCGGTGTGGTGCGGTGTGGCACCCGATCCGCGGTCGCTGACCTCTACTCATCGGTACTCGAGAGGCTTTCCCAGATCGGCGACGATGTCGCGCCGCGCGCGGTCCCCACCACATGGTGCGAGCGACAACGCGCCTCGTAGCGGTCATCGTTCATGCCACCCACCACGATGAGCGGGTCGTCGGCAGCGGCCGGACGTCCACCGACCAGACGCTGGGTTCGCGTGGCGTCGGCACCGCAGACCGTGCAGATGGCGGTGAGCTTGGACACTTCATCGGCAAGCGCCAGCAGGGTGGGCATGGAGTTGAACGGCCGGCCCAGGAAGTCCTGGTCGAGGCCGCTGATGAGCACGGAGCGCCCCTCTGCCGCCAGCAGCTCGGCGATCTCGGGCAGGCCAGCATCGAAGAACTGAGCCTCGTCGATGGCCACCACCGAGGCGCGCTCGAACGTGACGATGGGCGGGATCTCACTGCTGTCAGCCACCGAGCGGGCCTGGTACGTGACACCCGAACGCGATTCGACCGAGCCGGCCTCCGTGCGACTGTCGATCGCCGGACGCACCAGCAGCACGCGACGGCCGGCGATCTCGGCACGCCGGATCAGCCGCAGCATCTCGTCGGTCTTGCCGCTGAACATGCAGCCGGTGATGAGGTGGATCCAGCCGGTGGTCATCCCGATAGTCTAGAGAACGAGGGACGCTCAGGCGTCGCCCGCGGCGACACTCGACACCGGCTCGGCGGAGGCCGCGGGAGTCGACTCGAGCTCGGGTTCCAGCCAGGGGATGCAGGCTCCGGTGCCCTCCCCCACCAACAGGCCAGGTTTCTTGGTGGTGCGGAACGGGGGTAGGTACTCAGTCAGCGAGTCGGCGGCCCGCTTGAGCCACGTATCGAGCCGCGCATCACCGGTCGACTCCGGCTCGACATCCCGCAACACGTCGTAGCCGCGGCGGGTCAGGCCGAGCTCCAGCGAGAGCTGCGCCTCCAAGCCATCCAGGGCGATCTTGACTTCCGGACCCTGGCGGATCACCACGCCGTCCTCGAAGAGACTGACCGTGGCCGGGATCCCGACGCGGCCGTCTCCGTCGTCATCGCCAGCCGCGATGAAGGCCGCGAGCGCATCGCGCACCTCGTCATCCACCGGCACGCTGGCGCCGCCGACCCAGGAGGCCGGAGCCTCCACGTCGCGCAGGGTCTGCCCATTCTCGACCAGGCGATCGACCACGAACGGCTCCGCCCTGAGCGTCCCCTCGATGCAGGTCGGGAGGAGGTCAACCTTGCCGTTCGCGGGGATGGGGCCAACGCCGACAGACAGGCTGTCGTAGCCACCGGTCTCACCTTCGACGTAGCTGATGACGCGGAAGCCATCACCGAACTGCTCGGGCGTGATGAGCATGTCCAGCACATCGGGAGCCGCCCAAGCCGCGGCAAACGGCGTCTTGGCCCGGTACCAGCCGTTCCTGGCGAGGTCGCTCGAGAGCAAGCGCTCCTTGCCGGTCGTGGAGGCCCACGTCAGCGAGTACACGTCCTGGCTGCCTGCGAAAGGGCCATCCGGTGCGGCAATCCCGCTGGGAGCGTTGTTGCTGCGTGATCCGTCGATGTCGGTCGCCACGTGCAGGCCTGCGTGACTGCCCTCGACCTGGTCGAGCGGGCGGTCGAGGACGACGCGAACGACGATCGCCGGACCGCGCCGGACGGCTTTCTTGCGCTTGCCAGAGGTGAGCAGGCCGGCGGTATCACGGATGGCACCCGCATCCGCGATGTCGACGCGTCCAAGGCCGGTGCCAAGGATGTCCAAGCTTCCCGCGGGTACCTCACCCGGTGCATCGTCGAGCCAGACGAGCCCTTGCACGTCGCCGAAGGGACTGGGGATGTCACGAACTGACGCGGCCGACCAGTCGGGCAGGAGGCAGTCGTGTGTTGGCCCGTCACCACAGACGGGGAGGCCTTGCGCAGCGACCGGCTCAGCCAGGCTCACTCCGAGCGCAGACATGCCTACGAGAAGGCTCATGATCAGGTGTGCGGGTCGGCGCGCATGGGCAGGTTGGCGCACACGGGAGGCATCAGGGTTCATGGCGCCGGAGTCTAGGGCGGCGAGACCGAACGTGCCGACGGGGTGTCGCTGAGGGTGTCGCGCACCCGGTCGCCGGGAAGCGCCGCTAAAGTAGCGGTCATGTCAGACACCCCAGCGCGACCAGATGCCGCGCCCCAAAGTTGAAGTCGCCGGTACGAGGTCAGCCGGGGTCGTCGCTGCGTCCTGTCGCCATCATCGGCGCCGGCCAGCATGGCCGCGTCGTGGCCTCGGTCCTGGAGGCTGCCGGCGTGCCCGTCGCAGGCTTCTACGACGATGACCCCGAAACGTGGGGCAGGCACCTGGAGGGCAGCACGGTGCTCGGGTCATGTGACCAGATCCCCGCGGGGGTTCCAGCCATCGTCGCGATCGGTGACAACGAGCTGCGGCGGCGCTTCGTCGAGCGACTCGATCTGGAGTGGATCTCAGTGGTGCACCCGTTCAGTTGGATCCACCCGGCGGTGCCGATCGGGCCGGGGACGGTGGTCTGCTCCGGTGTCACGGTGCAGGTGGGTGCACAGATCGGCGCTCACGTCATCCTCAACAATCGGGCCGGTGTCGGCCACGACGCTCGCGTTGGCGACTTCGCCCACCTGACGGTCACCCACCTTGGTGGCGCGGCTACTGTCGACGAGGGTGTATTCCTCGGGGTCGGCAGCGTGGTCCTGCCACGCGTCCACGTGGGTGCCTGGTCCACCGTGGGTGCCGGGGCCGTCGTACTGTCCGACGTACGCCCCAACAGCACGGTCGTAGGAAACCCAGCGAGAGAGGTCCGCCCACGCAACCCGGCTGGCCCTTCGCGATCATCCAAGTGACCGAGCCGACCATCGCCAAGCGTGGCTCGCGGACCCGGCGTGCCAGCTTCTGGGCCCTCGATACCATCAAGGGCGGCCACGTCCGGAGCCACTACCAGGACATCCGGCGCAGGATGACCGAAGGTATCGTCGACGGCTCCGCCGCTGCGCGCCTGCTCGACCACGCCACCAGCACGACTCCGTACTACCGATCGTATGCCGGGGGTGGACTGGGCGACTTTCCAGTCGTCGACAAGGCGTCGTACCGGGCTGACTACGACGGCTTCCGGTCGGAGGCCTTCGCGGGTGTGGAGCTCCACCGCAAGTCGACATCAGGCTCGACGGGAACTCCGTTCTCGGTGCTCCACGACGCCGGCAAGCGACAGCGCCGAATCGCCGACACGATCTACTTCAACGAGACTGCCGGCCTACGGCTGGGTGACCGGCTGGTGTGGCTCTTCGCCGCGCGCTTGCTGCCGATGTCACGACGGCAGCAGCTTCTCCGGAACATCATCCCCATCGATCATGTCGGCATGGACGACGCGGTCAAGGCCAGGGTCCTGGAGGTGTTGCGACGCCAGCACGGCACCGGCATCCTCTCCGTCAGCTCCACCCTGTCGGCCCTGGCTCGCTACGCCACCTCAGTGGGTCAGGCACCCGAGGAACTCGGGCTACAGGTGGTCATCTCAAGCGGAGAGAAGCTGCAACCAAGCGTGAGATCCGCCATCGAGGCAGCCTTTGCGTGCCCGGTGGTGGACCGTTACGCCAACGAGGAGAACGGCGTGCTGGCCTGCAGCCGACCCGGTGGTGACCGCCTGTATCTCAATCGTGCCAGCTACTACTTCGAGTTCCTGAAGCCTGAGGCCGATCAGCCGCAGGACCCGGGGAAGCTCGCTCGCATCGTGGTCACCGATCTGTACAACTACGCCATGCCAATGATCCGCTATGACACCGGCGACCTGGCCATCGTGGCCGACGAAGGGGACGAGCACGGTCCCACGGCGCTGGTCAGCATCGAAGGACGCCGTGCCGACGTGATCCACGACACCCGCGGGGGCCAGATATCGGGCACATCCGCCTCGGCCATCATGGCCAAGAGCTTTCCTGACCTTGAGCGCTATCAGCTCATCCAGGATGGGTCCGCCAGCTATCGGTTGCTCGTGGTGCCCGGGGACGCACACTACAGTGAGTCCGACCTCCAAGCGGTCCTGCGCAAATGGCTGGGCACGGACGCGATGGTGGTGGTCGAATTCGTCGAGAGCATCCCACCAGGCAGCAACGGGAAGCACCGCCCGGTCATCGGCCGCTACACGCCGTGAATTGGGGAGCCCGGGCCTCATCGACCCGGGCTCCCCGGCTTTGGGTGAAGGGCTGACCGCTCGGTCAGCGACGACTAGTAATCGTGGGAGTGGCCACTCGCGGCGGCCGCCTTCTCCTCTTCGGGCAGATCGGTGACCAGCGTCTCGGTGGTCAGGACCATGCCCGCGATGGATGCCGCGTGCTGCAGCGCCGAACGCGTCACTTTGGCGGCGTCGACGATGCCCTTCTCGAACATGTCGCCGTACACACCGTTGAGCGCGTCGTAGCCGGAGCCGAGGGGCAGCTCGCGGACGGCCGCCACGATGACTGAGCCCTCCTGGCCGGCGTTCTCGGCGATCTGGCGGACCGGCGCCTCGAGCGCGCGGCGGAGGATGCTGATGCCGATAGCAGCGTCGCCCTCGAGCTTGAGATCATCAAGCGCGGGGATCGCCTGCACCAGGGCCGTGCCACCACCAGCGACGAGGCCTTCCTCGACCGCGGCTCGAGTGGTGGAGAGTGCATCCTCGATACGGTGCTTGCGCTCCTTGAGCTCGACCTCTGTGGCCGCACCGACCTTGATGACAGCGACGCCACCGGCCAGCTTGGCGAGGCGCTCCTGGAGCTTCTCGCGATCGTAGTCGGACGTGGTCTCCTCGACCTGCGCCTTGATCTGCGTCATGCGGCCTTTGATGGCCTCAGGGTCGCCGGTGCCATCCACGATGGTGGTGTCGTCCTTGGTCGAGACGATGCGGCGGGCGCCGCCGAAGTCCTCGGGGGTGACGGAGTCCAGCTTGCGACCGACTTCCTCACTGATGACGTTGGCGCCAGTGAGGATGGCGAGGTCGCGCAACATCTCCTTGCGGCGGTCACCAAAGCCCGGCGCCTTGACAGCCAGCACGTTGACCGTGCCGCGGAGCTTGTTGACGACCAGCGTGGCCAGGGCCTCGCCGTCGATATCCTCGGCGAGGACGAAGACCGGTCGACCCAGCTGGACGCCCTTCTCCAGTGCCGGCAGCAGATCGCTGATGCTGGAGATCTTCTTGTCTGTGATGAGGATCGCCGGGTTCTCCAGCACCGCCTCCATACGGTCGGCGTTGGTCACGAAGTAGGCGCTGATGTAGCCCCGATCGAACTGCATGCCCTCGGTATATTCCTTATCAAGGCCGATCGACTGACCTTCCTCGACGGTGATGACACCGTCCTTGCCGACCTTGTCCATGACTTCGGCAATGAGTTCGCCGACGCTGGGGTCGGCCGCGCTGATGGCCGCCACGGCCGCGATCTGCTCACGGGTGTCCACCGGGATGGAGTTGGCCTTCAGGCGCTCCACGATGGCGTCCACGCCCTTGTCCAAGCCTCGCTTGACGATCATGGGGTTGGCGCCGGCGGTGACGTTCTTGAGGCCCTCGGTAACGAGCGCCTGGCCCAGCACCACGGCGGTGGTGGTGCCGTCGCCGGCGACGTCATCGGTCTTGGTGGCGACTTCCTTGAGGAGCTGCGCACCCATGTTCTCGAAGGGATCTTCGAGTTGCACCTCTCGGGCGATGGTCACGCCGTCGTTGGTGATGGTGGGGGCTCCGAACTTCTTGTCCAGGACGACGTTGCGGCCCTTGGGGCCGAGCGTCACCTTGACGGCATTAGCGAGACCGTCGACGCCCCTCTTGAGCGAGCGACGAGCGGTCTCATCGAAGATCAGCTGCTTGGCCACGGTCTGGTCATTCCTCCTTGGCATGCAACGGCCGAACCCCAGAGGGCCCGGCCGAGCTGCGAATCAATGCGTCTATGTCTAGTCCTCGACGACGGCGAGGATGTCCTTCTGGCTGACGATGAGGTACTCCTCGTCGTCGACCTTGAACTCGGTGCCGGCGTACTTGGCGTAGAGCACCTTGTCACCGACCTTGACGTCCATGGGCTCACGCTCACCTTCGTCGTTGAGGCGGCCAGGACCGGCAGCGATGATGGTGCCCTCCTGAGGCTTCTCCTTAGCGGTGTCCGGCAGGACGATACCGCTCTTGGTCATCTCTTCGCGGGCAGTCGGCTGAACGACGACGCGATCGCCGAGGGGGCGGAGCTTGGTGGCAGTCGCCAACGCAGGATCCTCCTAATGGGTGTGTGATATCGCGGCGGGGGGCCTCATCCGGCTCGGCCGGGGGCGCGATGACCCGCATCGCTTCTTGGGTTAGCACTCTCAAGTCGAGAGTGCCAGAACTGTACGTGATACGAGTCTCCGTTGTCAAGCGCTCGCTCGTTGCGTCCTCGTGGTGCAGCCGGCAACGACCACTCTGGCGCAAGGAGGAGTACGACGGCTAGCTTCTTTCCCATCACCTCCGCAAGAGACGTCACCCGCACCCGGCATCGGCTTCCGGCAGGCTGTAGGGTGCAATCAGCCCCACGGCTGGCGCCGATTCGTGCTTGACTAGGCGGCATGGACAATCCCGTTGAGCGCGAGGGCGGTCGCCCATCGATGCTGGTCGTAGCCACGGTCGCGGCAACCCTGAGCAGCTTTCTCATCCCCTATGCGGAGCATTTCCGGAAGGCAGGCTGGCGGGTCGATGCCGCTGCGAATGGAGCGACGACGAGCCCCGCAGTGTTGGGCGCATTCGAATCCACGTTCGAGGTACCGCTTTCGCGGTCCGTAAGGGACGTGCGCGCCATTCTGACGTCGTACCGGGCCATCGAGGCGACAGCCACGCGCGGCTACGACATCGTGCACGTGCACACGCCGATCGCTGCGTTCCTCACTCGGCTGGCGATCCACCGAAGCCCTGAGGCATCCCGACCTGCCGTCGTCTACACCGCCCACGGCTTCCACTTCCACGCCGGTGGCGACCCAGTCACCAACCAGGTCTTCGTCACGGCCGAGCGGATCGCTGGTCGCTGGACAGACCGCATGATCGTGATCAATAGTGCGGACGCTGCTGCCGCCCGACGGTATCGCCTTGTGCCTGACTCCCGGCTCATCCACATGCCGGGGATCGGCATCGATACCGGCTGGTTCGCCCGGTCAGCCGTCGGAAGGCAAGCTCTCGAAGGCGCACGCTCCGGCCTTGGCATCCCGGCTGATGCTCCGATGTTCGTGGTCGTTGCCGAACTGAGCCGCAGGAAGCGGCCCCTTGATGTGGTCGCGGCCGCAGCTTTGATGAGAGACTCGCACTCGCACGTAGTCTTCCTCGGTGATGGACCGGAGCGGGCCGAGGTGGCGTCAGCGATACGGGAAGCGGGCCTGGATGGGAGGGTCCATCTCGTCGGGGTCATGTCCGATGTTCGTCCTATGGTCGCGTCCGCCACAGCACTGGTGCTTGCAAGCAGTCGCGAAGGCCTTCCCCGCTCCATCATGGAGGCGCTTTCGCTCGAGGTTCCGGTCATCGCCACGAATGCACGCGGAAATGCTGACTTGGTCGAACCCGATGGCGGACTCATAGTGCCTATCGGCGACGTGGGCTCGCTTGCTGCCGCGATGGATGCGCTGGCGGGCGACGCTGATCGGAGGACGGCGATGGGCCAAGCCGGACGCACTCGCATGGTGTCCCAGTACGACGTGGCCCTGACGATCCGGTCCCACGAACTGCTGTATGACGAGTTGATCGCGAATGCTCAGCGCGACCGAACCCGCAGATGACTGACATATCTCCCTGAACGGAGATTACATCTGGCATCAGGGTCGATGGTGGCACCGACGCCACTGAGAGAGCCGGCAATCAGCATACGGCAGATGCCCTTCGGACCAGATGCCCTCCCCACCCTTGGCCATTGACGGTGGGTTCAGCGCAACGGATTGGACGAGGTGCGCAATCGGACCCATCAGTTGACGTCGACCGGGATGGACTGGGACCCTGGTGGTCGGAAGGGGCACGCGATGGGGACCATCGGCATCGGGGCAAGCAGCACGAGGTTCGCGCTGCCGGACGGGCCACGGCCGACCGGCCGATCCTGCGCATGACCAGCGACGGGCCGGCCATGACGCCCTCGATGCCTGGCTGGCGCGACAACCGGAGACAGTCGAGCTCGCGACAAGCGAATCCTCGGGCCACAACTGGGTCTCCCTCGCCTCCCGCCTTCGACGGCAGGGCAGGCCGGCAGGGATGGTCGAGCCTGCGGTTGGTTCTAGTTCTTCACCTTCTTGGAGGGTGCGAACTCAGAAGTCTCCGCCGGCGCCCGAGTGACATTGGTTGCGGTAGCCGTGATCTTCTTGCCAGCCCCTTGCCTTGGGACCTTGGTGGACCACGTGGCCTTGCCGCTAGCGTTCGTATTCACGGTGATGGTCTTGAGGAACTTCTTACCCTCGCGCTCGTTGTAGACATCCACGAACAAGCGAATCTGGAATGCGCTTGACGCCTCACCGAGCATCACGCCGCGGACCACGGTCTTGGTCCGGGTGTTTCGTGCCGAATTGATGCCCGGGAAATTCTGGTGGTGGTTGGACCCACCGTCGGCGTCCATGGCGCCATCGTTTTGGGTCACACCGTTGTGGTCAAGATCGATGGCCAGACCATCATTACGGAAGAACGAGTTGCCGAGAACCCCGACACCGAACGCTATGCTGCTGTCGGCAGCGGCGCGGGTGAGAACGACACCGCCCCATCGGTTGAAGGCGATGGAGTTCTGCTCTAGCCTGCTATCGCCACCGATGACAAGGTCCTCGGTGCCATAGGCCCAGACGCCCGCAAACCCATTGCCAAGATCCTTGTTGTTGTCGGCACCGACACCGATGAGGTTGCCTTTGATCGCGGTGCCTTTGACATCCTCACAAAGCAGGATGCCGGCCCCGCCGTTCCCGGAAATGATGTTTCGTGTCCATCTGCTGCCGCCTCCAACGGTAACGGCAGCATCGCAGTCGACGTGGACGCCATTGCTCCGGTTCCTCGCCTTGGCCATGCCGCTTGGTGTGGTGCCGATGAAGTTGCCGGCAACGCGGCTGCCCTCGCCTCCCGGACGGATGAGGATGCCCTCACTGAATGCTTGGATCACCATGCCCTTGATCATCGATGGTGCGGCCACATCGAGGGCGTTGACTGCCGTTCCACCGCCCGGGCCCTTGAGCACGATTCGCAACTTGGCATTGCTGCCGCTCGACCTCGTATTGACCCTCGTGTTCGGCGCGCTATAGCCGTCGATGACCAATGGCTCGGTGATCGACGGGAGGGCGTTCGGGACCTTTATGGTCTTGGCTGCCCTTCCACTGAAACCGAAGGTGATGGTATCGGTGTCGGGATCGGCGTTGGCCGTCTGGATCGCGGCCCGTAACGTGCACTGCTGGCCTGACGTCGCGGCATTGGCATCACATTCGTCCGCGCCACCGCTGGCATCGGCACCGTTGTAGATGCTGTTCACGACGATGGTGTCGTCGGCCAAGACCGGGACAGCCGCGTAGGTGATGGTGCTGGCAGCCAGCACAGCGGACATGACCAGTACTGAGAAGACGCGATCGGCTCGCATCATTGGGCCCTCCTCGTATCGTGCAACACACGGGAACCGCGGTCACGGACAAATCTCATGAGTACGGGCCGAGAATAGCTCGTCTTCAGGCGCTGTCGGTTCAACCGCTGACCTGAAGTGTTGACCGCGCGCAACCCGGCCGCCAGCCCAACCGCACTAGACCGCCCCAGAAGCCAACCTTGCGGACACTGGGGGCTACCCCCGACTGCCCTCCCCCCGGACTTCCCGACCACCGAAAAGCCGATGAAGTGTCACGTAAGTTGGGCTGAGTACCGTTCCGTACGAACCGAAAAGGCACACCCGTCGCGAGACGGGGCCGCAAAGCCGAGGACCTGGCGAGAGGCCAGGTGGCCGGGTTACCGAAGTCACGCCGCCAACCCCCAGTACGCGGCGTTGCACCTTGGGGGGACTACCCGAGTCCTCCAGTAGTCCTGCCGCCAGACCTCCCGCCCCTGCCAGAGGAGCCGGAGTTCATGCCGTCCAACCACGATGTATTCGAAACCACGAACCTTCCCTTCGACCACGACGGGGCGCTTGGGCCGTTCTCCCTACCAGAGAAAGAGTCTGCCCACACAGAGACCAGCGACAAGCCGCAGCCATTGCCACATTCGCGACGGCCGGGGCGGCGTGGCCTTCAGACGCTCTTCGCGGTCGGCATGTCCTCTATCCTGGTGGTCACCCTCGGCGTCGTCACCGCGGTGTCTGGTGACCCGCGCGCGCTTCTCGCCTCGGATACCTTCGACGGTGGTGGTGCAGACTGGGGCACGAGCGACACAGGCATGCGTTGGCTGTACCCCTCGGGGGCGTCCGGTCTGACCCGCAGCGATGGCACCGCCGTCGCGACCTTGACGTCCCAGCGTCGCTTCGTCGAATCGTCCATGAACGTGATGGCTCGCGACACGACGGTCCAGTACGACTTCGCTCTAAGCGGCCTTACGGGAGGCAAGGGCGCCAAGGCTATCGCCAGCTTGCGCAAGGGTCCGTCCGGCGCGTACCGGGCCAAGGTGCGTGTCGGCGGAACGGGAGCAGTCTGGCTTTCCTTTTCCAAGATCCGCTGGGGAAAGCGGGTCCGGCTGATGCCGCGACCACTGCAGTTGAAGGACTGGACATATCAGCCTGGCCAGACCGTCCACGTCAAGTTGCAAGCCCTCGATGTGAACCCGACCCAGCTCCGAATGAAGGCGTGGCCAGCAGGAACTGCCGAGCCCACTCGGTGGCAACTCGTCCGCAACGATAACAACGACGACGTGGAGGCGGGGGGCCGGGTCAGTCTAGGTGCGGGGCTGACGCGCACCGCCCGGCGAATCCCCCTTAGGGTCAGTTTTGATGACTTCAAGGTCAACCAGGCACTCGATGCTACCAAGACCACGCAAACCGCTCTGCCGGCACCAAGAAAGCCGGCACCCAAGCCAGCCACCAAGCCTGCCCCAACAACCACAGACACGACGAAGCCGACGATCAAGGAGATGGCTGCCGTCGATATCACCGCAACCACGGCCAAGGTCACGTGGACACTCGATGAGCCGGCCACCGGCCAAGTGCAGTTCGGCACCACGAAGCAGTACGGAGCCCTCACCCAACAGGAGTCCAGCTTCGACTACAAGACGCACGCACAGACGTTGACCAAGCTGGCCCCGAGCACCACCTACCACTACCGAATCGTGTCCAAGGACCAGGCCGGCAACCGAACCACGTCCGCCGACCAGACCTTCGCGACCGCGGGTGTCGCTGATACCGGCGAGCCCACGGCCAAGCCGACCGCCGAGCCCACGGCCAAGCCGACCGCCGAGCCCACGGCCAAGCCGACCGCCGAGCCCACGGCCAAGCCGACCGCCGAGCCCACGGCCAAGCCGACCGCCGAGCCCACGGCCAAGCCGACCGCCGAGCCCGCGGACAAGCCGACCGCCGAGCCCACGGACACGACCCCCCCAACGGTCCTCGAAATCAACGTGCAGGATTTGACCCAGACGAGCGCGGTGGTCAGATGGACACTCGACGAGTCCGCGACCGGTCAAGTTGTCTACGGCCCGACCACTGAAATGGGCATGAAGTCCACGAAGGAAGAGAGCTTCAGTTACCGAACGCACGTCCAGACGATCGAGGGGCTGTCACCTGACACCACCTACTACTTCCAGGTTGTGTCAGTGGACGCCGCTGGCAATCGCGTGATCGATCGGGACCACACGTTTACGACCCTGACACCTGAACCGACCGCTGCGCCGACAGCGGTGCCAACGGCGGTGCCGACAGCGGTGCCGACGCGGTGCCAACGGCGGTGCCGACAGCGGTGCCGACGGCGGTGCCGACAGCGGTGCCAACGGCGGTGCCAACGGCGGTGCCAACGGCGGTGCCAACGGCGGTGCCAACGGCGAAGCCGACAGCTGAGCCGGCAGCGGCGCCGATCACTTCAGTCTCTGCCTCGTACGGCACAGCGTTCCGAGCCGACGCTCGGTCCAACTTCCCAATCACCGGCAGCGGCGGCAGCGGTGCGCGTGCGGCACATCGGTTCCGTGCGACGCAGAGTTCGACCATCACCGCAATCATCTGGCAGGTTCGATATGGGTCCGGGTATTCGGCTGGCGACGGTGGGAAGATCAGAATCTCGCTCCAATCAGATGACGGAACCTCCCAGCACAATCCCTCGGGAGTCATCCTGACCTCGTTGACCTGGAGTCCTGGCAACTCCGGCTCGCAGGGGTTCGTGCGCCGTCAGGCCTTCCCCTCGCCATACGCCGTCAAGACCGGGACCCTCTATCACGTGGTCTTCGAGAACGTCGCGAGCAACCCGGCAAGCAACTACGTGAGCGTGAATGATCTCATCATCTGGAACCCGAGCACGTTTGGGGACGGCCCGACCCAGCTGGAACCCAAGTATCCCGACGAGTTTGCGCTTATGCGCGACACGGGGAGTGGCTGGAAACGAAATGCCAATCACCTGCCAAACATGGACGTCGAATACGCCAATGGTGCCCACGACGGTGCCGGCTATCTGGGGGCTGAAATCAACAGCTACGGCCGGATCGGCGGCAGCAATCAAGTGCGCGAGCGGTTCACGGTGACCGGTCAGGACCAGACCGTCGACGGTGCGTACGCCCGCATCGGCAGGCAGAGTGGTAGCGGGAGCGTTACGTTGCGACTCGAGACCGGCTCAGGCTCGCTTATCGACGAGGTCGTGGTCCCCGGATCAAGGCTGACGACCAACTGGACCCTCGGGGACGCGTGGAACCCGAATGGAACGTGGGTGGGTAGCTCGTTCGGCACCTCGCACGTCCTCAAGGTGGGACAGACCTACAACCTGGTGATGACCGCACCGTCAGGAAGCCAGTACAGCATGGTGCCGCTGCTCCAGCGGGATAGCACCCACGAGGGCAACTACTACATGCGCGCCGGTCTCTTCACGGACGGAGTCGCCCAGAAGTCCACCAACGGCGGCAGTTCGTGGTCAACACTGCTCGGTCACCCAGCGAACTCGCAGTTCTTCTTCTCCACCAGATAGCCGTCCACCGGCCTCGCACTTTCGCTCCGCGAGCAGCTCTCCAGAGAGCTGGTCGCGGAGCTCCGCCAAGCCAGCCGTCGTAAGACCGGGCGATGCGAACACGGCCGGCCACGCCCATCGCACGAGCCACCGACGGACTATCCAGAAAGTGGTCGAGAGACCGGGCCATGGACAGGACATCACCGATAGGGACGATGAAACCAGCATCGGCTCAAGGAGGTCCCTGGCGCCTCGCGCGGCCGATGTCACTGCCAGGACTTCGAGACAGACCGCCTCCATGGTGGACCTGGACAGGCCTCTCTCCGCGGCTAGCCAAGGCAAGGGCCTTGGGGCCTGCGATGTACGGCCTGGACTTGGCCGACCGACCCCTTGGGGCGCACCCTTTCGCTCAAGCAAACTCTGCCTATCGCCGGCTCTGCGCGTGGCGGCCCAAGGCTCTCTCTCAACACGACTAGGCGCGCGTCATTGTGTGCCACGAGGGCCAGCGCATCGACCACGTCAGGGGGGCGTTTGTTCATGTTGAGTCCAGCGACGAACACGATGAACCTCATCGGTCGATATCCTCGTTCGGGAGTACCTCGATGTGTTCAAGCCGATCCTGGCACTTTGCGTAAGTTGCGGCGGCACGAGCGTCCACGTCGTTGATAACGGCCATGCGATCAGTCCAGCCAACAGCCACACGCTCGGTCAGCAGGAAGGCAGGGTTCGTGAGCGGCCGCCCCTGGCTGTGGAAGTTAAAGCCGTATAGACAACGAAGGGCCGCCGGTCGGCAGGGAGATGCCGAATGGCAGCTCGAACGACAATCGAGGCGATAGGCGTGTGGACATGACGATGTCATAGCCTGACGCGACGACCGCCGACAACTCCTCGAACGCGACAGTCATCGACCGGATCTCGCGGAGGGACCTCATGAACGAGAGTCCACAAGCGTTGCGGAGTGGTCGCACAATCTTGTCTGCGAGAACTCCATTCGCAGCAGCATCTGCTCGCTAGCCAAGGCTGCGAAGTTGGTCCGCGGACGGGAGAAGGAAGGCCGTGAGGGTCGCAGTCCGTAGCAGCGAACAGAAGGGACGGCATTCTCCCGCGGCTCTTGGCCCAGTGGAGGCATTCGCCGAGTTCCGGGTCTTGGTTCAAGGGCACGCTCATCATCGTCCCGCGGTCGGGTCGGTCCTGCTCCAGGGAAACTCGCGCGACAATGAACTGTGAGCGTAGCCGGAGTGGTGACCAAGATGTGAACGGCAAAGCCATCTGAAGACCACTCGTGCGGCGCCACTACGCAAGAACGGAGTGATATCAGCGACCTTGCTCGACTGCCGCTATCATCTCCCCTTCCCCAGCGAGGATTTGATCCCTCGCGATCGCACGGAGCCGTAGACCGTGCGCATTGCCAGCTGCGGGGCCGGTCCGTGCCCGGGCTGGCCCTGCACACGGGAAAGACCGACCGACCAATGATGTCCCTTCTGAAACTCTCGCCCTTAGCGGCCATCGCACGCGTGTCTGCGTGGGCGTCACTCATCGCCGCCATGATGGCCCTGGTCCTCTTGTCCTGTTCGCAACTCCAGCCAGGGTCCAGCGGCCCCGATATCAGCAACGTCACGGTGACCAGCGTGACCCAGACGACCGCAGAAATCAGCTGGGGGGTATCCCCGGAGGGCACCGGCCAGGTCGAGTTCGGAGAGACCAATGCCTACGGCCGCTTCTCGACTCTCGAGCCCGAGCTCCTGCCCTTCCACGTCCAAGAGTTGGACGGGCTGACTGTGGATCAGATCTATCACTTCAGGGTCATCTCGTCGGACTCGTCGGGCGCCATGTCCTGGTCAGGCGACATGACTTTCGCAACGGACGAAAGGCCGATCCAAGCAGTGGCAGAGACCGGGATCTATGGGTCCGGAATCGGTGCTGATTCCAAGGACAACATGCTTCTGGACGGCGCGAGCGTTTCGCATCGCTTCCGTGCCAGCACGAGTGCGGGCCTCCAATCGGTCCAGTTCCAGCAGCGTGGCGGACCGGGGTACTCCCTGGGAGACGGCGGCTCTGTACGCGTAAGCGTACAGACGAACCGTCCTGGGTCTCTGGATGCCCCATCGGGAGAGATCCTTTCATCGGTCACGGTTCGACCTGGCAACCCCGCTGGCGATTGGACCACCTACGAGCGATATGAGTTCGACCAACCGGCGGAACTGACCAAAGGGCTCATCTACCACATCGTCTTCGAAAACCTGGACCGCGAACCAGCCGCTAACCACATATCTGTCAACGAGATATTCACGTTCGAGCGGTACAAGCCGCGCCAGCCGGCCACGAGCGATGATTACGCGGTGCTCACCAAGTCCGGTACGGCATGGCAGGTCGAGCCGCACGACACGGCCGACATGGCGCTTGAGTATAGAGACGGCACCGTCGACGGGCAGGCCTACATCGAGAACATGTGCGCGTTGTACGGGGTAGTCTCCGGGCCCCAATCGATGGCCCGTGAGAACTTCAAGGTCTCCGGCGTGACGCGGACGGTGTCCGAAGCGTGGGTGCGGGTCAAGCGTACGTATGGAGATGCCCCGCTGACCATTGCGCTCAAGTCCGGCGACGATGAGGTGCTCGCCACCGCCGAGATCCCGGCGAGATCCGTCGCCGTCGCAGGAGAGGGCTGCACGCAGGGTGGGGCGACTTGGGTGAAGGCTCAGTTCGGACAAGAGCACGACCTCACCCACGGCGAGACCTACAACCTTGAGTTGTCGGCGCCCTCTACAAGCCAGTACACAGTCGATCCGATCCGAGAAGGCACGGACCAAGGGATGCTCTCGTACCGTTTCACGGACGGTGACGGACAGCGAACCGAGGACGGAGGAAAAACATGGGCGAACCTATACGAATGGAGTCCGGTGGACTTGCAGTTCTATTTCCGATGAGTGGCTTCTTTCGGGCCCTCGGGATGGTCTTGTTGACCACCGTGCTTATCGGCAGCTTGGTGACGCCGGCGCAGGGGCGTGCGTCGACGATACGGAGCGGTGTCTACGGACCGGGCATCGGAGCCGATTCCAAGAACAACAAGGTCATCGACAATCGCGATCTCTCGCACCGATTCCGGGCCAAGACGACGTCGCGTCTCATCAGTATCCGTTTCCAGCAACGGGGGGGGCCTGGCTACTCCCGCGGCGATGGCGGCCTGCTGCGCATCTCGGTCCAACCCGATGACCATAGCTCCAGACATGTGCCATCCGGGAAAGTCCTCGCTTCGGCGACCTTCCGACCTGGCAACCCCAGCGGCCACTGGACGACCTACCGAAAAGTCGACTTTCCGAAGCCCGCGCGACTCAAGAAAGGTCGCCTCTACCACATGGTCTTCGAGAATACTGCGCCGGTGCCAGCGACGAACTACATCTCCGTCAATGAGCTCCTCACCTTCGAGCGCTATCAGCCGCGCCAGCCCGGTCTTCGTGATACCTATGCTGTGCTGACGCGCGCCAGCGGGAGTTGGCAAGTGAGCGATCAGGACACTCCCGTGATGGATCTGACCTTCCAGAACGGGAGTCACGACGGTCAGTCCTATATCGAGAATATGTGCGCCCACTACGCGGTGGTCTCGGGAGATAACCGAATGGTGCGGGAACGGTTCACGGTCCGGGGCCGGAGCCGAATCGTGTCTTCGGTCGGCGTCCGCATCAAACGGTCCTACGGGTCGGGTCCACTCACCATCAGCTTGGAGCGTGGGACCCGGGAGGTGAAGGGGAAGCAGCAAGTTCAGTCGGCCCGCGTACCGACGGCAGCGTCTGGCTGCACTCGTGGCGGCGCCGTCTGGGTGGTCGTCCAACTAGGCCATCCGGTCAAGCTGATCAGTGGAACTACCTATGCCCTGACGCTCTCGACCACCCCAGGGACGGCCTACACCACAGACCCTATCCGTGAGGGAACGGATAGCGGCATGCGATCGTTCCGTTTCACTGCCGGCAGCGCGGAGCAAACAAGCAATGGGGGACGTACGTGGTCACCGATCTACCGTTGGAGTCCTGTGGATCTACAGTTCTACCTCAAGTAGAGGGTAAGCGATCCCCAAGGGCGGTCAGTTCAGACCGATGCGGCCGCTAGATGGTAGGAACTCACGGTAAAGGGCGTCCCATCTATCAGCTACCTTCTCCATCTCGAAGGTTGACTGGATATGGTTTCGCCCGGAGGCCCCCATCAGTGCACGCTCCGCTGGTGTCAGAGACATGAGCCGAGCCATCGCCTCGGCCAGCCGCTCTGGAGCACGCGCCGGAACGAGGAACCCGGAAACATCGTCGAGGACTGCGTCACGACTACCTCCTACGTCCGTGGCGACGACGGGGAGTTCACTTGCACCTGCTTCCAGCAGCACCATCGGGAGACCCTCCCACGCCGAGGACAGAACATATCCGTCGGCTGCCTGAAGTAGTCGGGGCGCGTCGGTGCGCAATCCGAGAGGCACGGCACGGCCCGCGAGGCCCGCGGCCTGGATCCATGACGCTAGGTCCTTTTCAAGTGGACCTGCGCCTGCGATCAGCAGGCGAGCTTCCGGCCGATCCGTGGCGATGCGCTCAAATGCAGCAATCATGTTTGGGTAGTCCTTGGCCTCATCAAGCCGTCCCAAGGCAAGCCACACGAAGTCATCTTGCACACCCAACGACGCGCGCGTCTCCGCTCGCGCCGCAGGATCAGGCTGATACCCATCGGTCACGATCCCATTGGGGACAAGGCGGATGCGCTCAATCGACACCGCGTGTCGTCGAACTGCCTCCGCTACGGCGAGAGCACTTACCGTAGTCGTCAAGTCGTTGAGGCGATCGGTGAGCCGGTAGGCGTAGTAGCGCCACTGGCTACCCTCATCCTGGTTGTGCATCGTCGAGAGGACGACCGGCGTATGTACCAGGAGCCTCGACAACCTCGCCAGAAGGTTGGCGTGGACCATGTGACCATGGAGGACGTCCGGCTTCCACTCCCGCAGAAGCCGCCGCAATCGCAGGAGTGCTCGCGGGTCAGGCACACCCCGGCTCATGTTCAGGCTGCCGGTCCGGATATTCAACGCGGCGAGATCCGCGAATTGCTCATCGAGCGGAAGCATGGAAATCGCGCCCACGCTCCAGCCACGGCTTGCCATAGCGATGGCAAGGTCGTGCACCTGGCGCTCCGCTCCGGCGAAGCCGCTATCGGTAATAAGGTAGATGATGCGTGGGGTGCGAGATGAAGGGCTCATGTACCCGGTCAGGATACGATACGGACACGAGTCTGCTGGCCGCTCCTACGTCCGAGCGGATTGACGACGATGAGGCCTCGCGCGAGCATATGGAACGCCTTGAGAACCCGGCCGTTGCCGCCTGAATCTAGGCTGTTGGCCGAGCCACCTATCGCGATACGCGTTCTCTAGCGTGCCCAGACCGATGGCACGGGCTGCGGGAATGTGGGAGTGGGCACGCGATCGTCTGCGCGGCGAGTCGTTCTTTCGTGGCGCCATGGTCATCGCGGCCGGTGTGGGAACTGCACAGCTGCTCATCCTGCTAACCACGCCGATCGTCACTCGGCTGTACTCCCCCGCTGACTACGGCACCTACGCATCGGCGCTGGCGGTGCTCGCCATACTTGTCACTGTCGCCAATCTAAGGTTCGATGTGGCCATCGCGATGCCGTCTTCGGATGTGGTGGCTGCCGACGTTCTGGCGCTGTCGCTTCTGACGACAGCCGTGCTCAGTCTCACCACGGCAATCGTGATGGTGGTCGCTGGCCAGTGGTTGTTTACGATGATCGGGTCGCCCGAGGCGGGAGGGTATTCGTTCCTGCTCGCGGTGGGCATGTTCTCTGGCGGTCTGCTCGCGACCCTCACGGGCTGGTTGGTCAGAACGCGCACATACGGAGAACTTGCGCGGGTCCGCCTCGTCCAGAGTGGCACACAGGTCAGCCTACATATCGGCTTGGGACTACTGTCGATGGGGGCGGTCGGTCTGTTTGCGGGTGCGATCGCCGGAGGCTTGGCCGGCTCCCAACGGCTTGCGCGGATCGCGTGGCAGTCGAGTGGCGAGTCCCTGCGGAAGGTCTCGCGGCGCGGCATGAGGATCGCGGCGCGCAGATACTGGCGCTTCCCCATCCTCTCAACGCCATCGGCGCTCCTCAACGCAGTCAGCCTGCAGGCCCCACTCTTGCTTCTCGTTGCGCTCTACGGGACATCCGTAGGGGGCCAATTTGCCCTGGCGCAAAGCCTCATCAGCCTCCCTGCTGCCCTGATCGGACTGGCAGTCGGTCAGACGTTCCTCGCCGAGGGTGCTCGCGTGGCTCGCGAGGAACCGACCGAGCTGCATCGGTTCTTCGGGCGGACGATGCGGAACCTCGGCCTTATCGCCGTCGTGCCCATGGTTGCCCTCGCCGTTCTGGCACCGTTCATGTTCGGACTCGTTTTCGGAGCAGATTGGCGCGAGGCTGGCGTGTATACAGCCATCCTTGCTCCGATGTACTACCTCCAGTTCGTCACCAACCCCTCCGGTCGGATCATGGACATCCTGGACAAACAGGGTCTGGCCCTACTCCGGGAGGCAGTACGGCTTGCCATCATCACCGCGGCGATCGCGATCGCTTCCTACCTAGATCTCCCACCTGTCGGTGCCGTCATCGCACTCTCGCTTGCTGGCTGTATTTCCTACACTGTCTACGGCGTCCTAGCCTGGCATGCAACCTTGTCACATCACCACGTCACTGTCAGGGCGAAGGACCAGAGAGCTATCGAGTCGCTCGGTGGGCCAAGACCCGATGAGGAGCGCGCTGACTAACCCGACGTTTCCCCGTCCACCGAGCGTGACCAGACAGGGCCGGCCCGTCCCGTTCTGACTACACCCTCGAGGGCGTGAGCCCCAACAGTGACATGGCCCGAGCCTGCTGCTGGAGCGTCAGGACCGCATCACCGACCCCCTGTACCGCTCCCAGGGTGGACTGCTCCCAGCTGCGACTGACCGACAGCTTCGAGCCGGGCAAGCAGGCGCACACGGATGATGACACTCCGAGGTCACGCTGGCGACTGGGTCGACGGTCGATGAGCCCCTCCAGGCCGAGCGACCGCAGGGTCTCCAGCACCAACACCACCCCACCCCACCATGGGGCAGGCTGTGCCGGATCTCGAAGCCATCGGCGGAGAAGACTTGCTCACCCGCCAGACCGCGACGCACAAGGTCGATAAGCTCTGGCGGCAGGTGGCTGATGTTGCCCAGCGTCTCGTTTCGCACTTGCCGTCCTCGCGGTAGCTGCGACGTATCAGATGGGTCTCGTACGTCTTGCCCTTGTAGTGCCTGCGTGTCGTCGACACAGGCACGGCACCGCCTCGCTTCCTCACGCACGCATCATCGCAAGCGGCACACCGATGCCAGTACCACCAGGGCCTACATCTTGGCGTTCACCCTGACGCCTCAGTGAGCACGAACAAGGCCCCGGCCGTGCTGGGCCGGGGACTGCCAGGCGGGAGAACCTCTATTAGGTCGCCCCGGAGGGATGCACGACGGAGCGCCGCAACCGGACAGCAGGACGCAAAGCGAGCGGCAGCCCTGCGACTGCGAGAGCCGAGACGATCCAGAACTCCACGTTGGTGGCGAGACTGCCGCTGAACAAGCTATACGTCGCGGTGGCCACCACCAGGGCAATGAGCAGGGGTGAGCGCAAGGCGCCCACTATCGCCATCGATGTCCACAGCACCAGCAGCCCGGTGCCTGCCACCCCAAGCTCCATTGTCGCTTCCACGAGCATGTTGTGAGGGTAGCGGGCAGGGTCGATAGCAGCGAAGCCACCTCCTCCGATACCCAGCAGCGGTGAACCCAGGAAGTTCTCGATCGCGGCGTCCAAAAAGCCCGCTCGGCTCGTGACGTTGGGGTCAGAGACGACCGGACCGAGCAGCGAATCCAGGATGCCACTCGCCAGGACGAGCGCGCCAGAAGCAACTGCGAAGCCCACGATGAACCATCCGGCTCTCGCTCGACGGGCTGTGGACCTACCGTAGTCGGCGTCCTTGCCCGCCTGCCACAGGAGCAATGCGAGGCCCGCGAGGGCCCCGGCTATCAAACCGACGAGCGGGCCGAGCGAGGCTGTGACCAACCCTGCCGCGACCATCATCGGCACCGTGGTTACCTTCACGAACAGGCGAAAGGGGCTGAACAAGACAGCCAAGGAACCAAGGTAGACAGCCCGAGCGGCCCAGATGGGGTTTTCCTCGAGGAGCGTCACACGGTCCGGATAGAGCTCGTTCCGTCCTCCGATCAGCAGCAGTGCCGACGCATAGAGAATGGCAGCCACCCCGACGATCTTCCACGACACCTGGCGGCCCGAGGCCGTGAGCACGAATACGTAGCTCGCCGGTACCAGTGCCCCGATGATCCACGTACTCAGTTTCTCCATCCCGTATCCAGCAGCGGGCGACCAAGCGATGGAGATGGCGAACAGAAGCACGAGTGCCACCAGCGGCGTCATCAGAACCAGACGACTTCGGGCCTCGGGCGAGACAAGCAGCGCAGCGATTGCGAACGGGGCAAAGCTAACCGCGATGACCGCGAGCAGGGAGAGTTCGAGTCCGAGCTCGGTTGCGAGGAAACCCACGGGGCCAATCAAGTAGACCAGGGCAACGATGACCCAGGCAGGATCGAGTACCCGGCCAACACGAGCCATCAGCCCCGCGATAGCGATGGCCGCCGACCCGATCGACAAGCCCAGCTGTATCGCCAGCGAGGGCAGGTACGCGACGACCACGCCGGCGGCGATCGGCGCTATTGCCAGATATGCAGCAGACCTGCGTCCGGGCAGTGTAGCCCTCACGCCACTAAGGGATCGCAATGGACCTGAACAACGTTAGCCGCTGTTCCTCCTTGAATGCGGCATCGATGTGTGCGACCGAAGCTCGTGAAGCTCGCATGCCCTTGACATGGCGCACGAACTCGACGATGCGTTCGTGCTCGTCACTGACATTCGACTCGGTGTTCGCGATCCTCAGCGTGACCGCTTCTACGATGTCAGCGTCGAGATCGGCACAGGCATACAGAACCGGCAAGCCCACGGCGAGGTACTCACGCACCTTCAGCGGACAGGCTTCCTCCATGCCTTTGCGGTGCAACGCGAGGGTACCGATGCCGACGTCCGCCGTGGCCAGAACGCGCAGGACCTCCGGGCGAGCAAGACGCCCGTGCCAAGTGACGTTGTCTGGCACGTCTGGGGGCGCATCTCCCTCACCCACGATATCGAACTGCCACTCGCGGCAGAGCGAGGCCAACTTCATGACCTTGTCGGTCCCTTGCCAGGGCTGGCTCAAGCTGCCGACGAATACCAGACGTGGACGTCGATCGACCGGCGCGGGCAGCTCCGGATATGCCGCTAGGTCGATGCCATTCGGGATGACGGCGCGATGACCATCGAACCCATGGAAGGACGCAGATCGGCTGAGTTCCGCCGTCACGAATACGACAGCCCGAGCACGACGCAGGATCAAGCCACGCGTTCGCGCGTTATAGATCTCACGCCTGCGCGACCCGAGGGCGTATTCAAGTCGATCGTCAGTGTTGACTTCGACCACCAGCGCCGCACCTCGTGCCATCCACAGCATCGACGGGTAGAAGAGATCGAAGCGCATATAGACTACGTCGGGTCCATAGCGGCTGGCTTGCCGCGCGATGGAGTCCATGGCCCGTAGCCGTGAACTCCAGTTCCCGTAGCGCTCGATGACCGAGTCACCCAGGCGGGACTGCCATGTCGTGTCGCGGTCTCGGGTAGCCACCAGCAACCGGACATCATGGCCATGGCGACGCCATTGGTCAGCCTGCGCCGCCATCTTCAGGATGACGCCCGAACCGTTGCCATCGTTGACGTGGGCGACATATGCGATCTTCATGACCTACCGTCCTTGGTCATTCGTGGCCAGGGACATCCTGCCCGTATGGCGCCGCTGCCCCCGAGCCGGATCACGCAGCGGGAGATACACTCCGCGCGGCAGACGAACAAGCACCGAGCCGGGTACGTAGACACCCGGATAGCCAAGGAAGTGAAGGACATGACCGGCGGACTGCTGGGTCGTGATACCCACGTCGAAGACTATGAGGCTGGATCCCACGGCGGAGCCCACCACGCCCGCATCAGCTGCATCCCGGAGGCTCGGCCCGACGATGATGACCTGATCGTAGTGCGAGGCGAACTCGTCAAGCGAGTTCCGCAGGCGCTCGGGCTCGAGGATTGCCATCGGCGAGGACGAGGTATGGCCGGCGGGCAGCAAGTCGAGCCCTGGAATCGCAGTGGCCTGGATTGCAAAGCCCGGGTGCGGGCCAGCGTGCGCAAGCACATCGACGAGACCGGGCTCTCCAACGGTTTCAAGGACCTGATGAAGCATCGGGTCTCGGATATCGGCATCCACGACGAGGACGCGTCGACCGCTTTGAGCAGCGAGGATGGCCAGGTTCACCGCAACGACATTGGCACCCTCTACCCTATCGGCGCCCACCACCAGGAGATCGCGGATGCCCAACCCACTCATCACCGTGCCAAGGCCCCAGCGTAGAGAACGGTAGCCCTCCGAAACCGGATCGTCGCGGGCGATGAGGCGGGCCAAGCGGTGGTCTCCGTGACGCGCCTGAGAGATGGTCGGCCGAACGATCGTCCCGAGAACCTCAAGCCCGGTGAGATCGCGAACGTCACTCGCGCTTCTGACCGTCGAGGCCAGCATCGTCGATGCCGCGAGGGGCAGAACAAGCACGGCACCGAGTATCCCGGCGAGGAGCGCGTTGAGCGCCGGGCGGGGCAATACCGGAGACTCGGGCGGCCGGGCGGACTGGACGATGCCCGGGATATCTGCCGTATCTCTGGCCAGCGTCGCCCGGAAGTCACGATGGCGGTCGAATAGGCCTGCCAACTCGTCTCGAAGCGCACGTTGCTCTGCTTCCAGTGCTATCAGCGACGCAAGGAGAGCGTCTGACCCTAAATCGTCGATCTGCGCCTCGACTCGATCGACCTCAAGCCCGACGTCTGCGATGCGGCCGATGGTAGCTTCCATCTCGGACTGCACGAAGCCGTAGGTATCGGCCGGCGCTCCCAGCAGCGCGGGGTCGGAGACGATCTCAAGTGCCACCGCGTTGGCCAGTTCCGCAGCCTGTACCGCTCCGTTCGCTCGGGCCGCGATCACGAGCCGGGCGTCGCCATCGACTCGCACGTCGATCAGGTCTGCTAATCCATCGACCGAACGATCGAGGCGAACTGCCACACGGCTCATGACAGATCGCGACTCTGCTAATCGCGCATACGTCGGTGCCAAGCGAGCCGAGATCAGTAGACCGGTACGCCCCGCCCCTGCGACGTCCGCCTCAGGCCCGACGCGAACGATGGCGGCCGCCTCGAAGACGGTCGGCCGTGTCCATGTCACCACCAACGCTGAAGTTGCAGCTACGACAAATCCGAAGAAGAGCAGTGGCAAACCGCGGCGCATGCCTCGCGCCAGGCGGAGCCGACGATGGATGATCCTTGCCTGCGGTTCCCCACGATCCTGACCGTTCAGGTTCATGGCCCGATCAGTCATCGGTTGTCGCCGACAGCAGTTTCGCATACCTGGCCACAGTCGAAGGGATGCCGTCCTCGGACGAAACTGAGACTTCGACTCCGAGTTCCCGACGTGCCAGTGAGATGACCGCGACCGAGCGCTCGATCCCCGTTGCGATTTCGCATGGTGCGACCCGTTGGGCTCGATGATCGTGCCGCCAGCGGGTGTGCCTGGCGCAGCCATGCCGAGAGCATCCGGATCGAGGATATTCCCCTCGATCACTCGGACGGAGTCGCCAAATCACGCCAGCCGTCCCCGCTCACCGCTGGAGAAGTCATCCAAGACCACGGTCTCGTCGCCCCAAGCGAGGAGTGCAGCGACGATGTGGCTACCGATGAAGCCCGCACCACCGCTGACGAGCATCTTCATGAAATCCACCCCGATCGGGCCCTATGCACCCGGCCGGTCGCGGCCAACGCCGATGTACTTCACACCGGGGGGCACCACTCTGCCCGGCAAGCTGTTGCGTCCGTCAAATACGACCGATAGCAGGGGGAACAATGACGGTTCGAGTCCCTGCCAACTCGGGTCGGCGGTTTGGGTCATGATGGCCCGCGCGGGTGACGCAGTTCCCCACTCGTAGGGCCTGGCCCCGAAGCCGAGGATCTCCTCTTCATCCATGAGGGGATCGTAGGCCCAGACATCAGCGCCTCGCGCACGCAGCGACTCGATGAGCGGCAATGCCCGTGAGTAGGCAACTTCATGCACGTGCTCTCTATACGTGAGTCCGAGCACGAGCACGGCCGAACCGTCAAGGCCACCCGCCAGGTTCTCTTCGACGACTTCTATTGCCCGAATCACCTGGGAGTCGTTGATGTTCCGCGCAGCCCGGACGAGCGTGAGGTCCGGGACCTGTGCAAGCAGGAAGTTGGGGTAGACCGGGATACAGTGGCCGCCGACCCCGATGCCGGGCTGGTGGATGTGTGAGAACGGCTGGCTGTTGGCGCCACGAATGACCTCACCGATGTCGACACCCATGCGAGAGGCCACGCCGGCGAACTCGTTGGCCAACGCGATATTGACATCTCGGTACGTGGTTTCAGCCAGCTTGGCGAACTCGGCTGCTTCGCTGCTGTCCAATGTCCAGACGTCTGCCGACAATACGCTGCGATAGAAGGCCGTGGCCCGTTGTGCGCTTCTCTCATCGGTGCCACCCACGAGCTTGGGATACTCCGCAAGGTCGCGGAAGACGCGTCCACTGAATACACGCTCCGGACTGAACGCGAGGTCGAACCCCGCCTCACCTCCCAGGGTCAGTCCGCTTTGACGCGCGAGCATAGGCCCGAAACGGCGGCGGGTGTCACCGATGGGGAGCGTCGTCTCGTACACAACGAGGGTGCCGGGGCGGAGGCCCGCAGCGACGGCCCCCGAAGCTGCGTCGAGCCAATCATATCGAGGCTGGTGGTCCGCCGTCAGCACCAAGGGCACGATCATGACCACGACGTCTGCCTCTCGAGCAGCCAGGGCATGCTCACTAGTGGCGCTGATCATTCCCGCCGCATGGGCGTCCGCGATCCGCTCGGCCAGACCTGGTTCTTCCGCTATATGTGACCGACCAGCATTCACCGACTCCACGACCGCGCGCGACGTGTCGACACCGACCACTCGCCAACCGGAAGACGCGTACTGGGCTGCGAGAGGCAGCCCGATCTTGCCCAGACCGACGACACACACCGTGCCCACGGAATCAGAGTCGCCCCGCCACCGCAGCACTTCGGCGGGCGGCCGATTCCGCGCTTCGGTCATCGGGACGAGTACTCCGTGCGACCGACTTCGGGAACGCTGAGCGATCGGCCTTCATCCGCCGCGGCTAGCAGCAACTTGGCGATCGACAACGCCATGTGGCCGTCCAAACCCGTCACCTCCGGACGTCCACCCGTACGAACGGCCTCGAAGAAGGCTATCAACTCGCGCCGCAGCGGCTCAGCTGACTCCACCGGTAGCGAGACGGTCTCGCCTTGGAACATGGGCGCATAGCCATCCAGGTACTCTGCGGCGAGCGTGGCCGCCCCTCGCGTGAAGGTCAGCGACTGCGTGAGGAAGTCCACCTGAAACATCCCTTCCTCACCGAGGACCACGATCCGACGCTGCTTCTCGGGCGTCAGCCAGTTGACGTCTAGTTGCCCGACGACGCCACTGGGAAACGCGAGCAGCCCGTAGAGCAGGTCTTCATGTGCCGTGTGGATCTGGCGTGAGCGCTCGGCGGACACACGAATCGGTCGCTCGCCGATGAGGTGGCACATGATATCGACATCGTGCGTCGCGAGGTCGATGGCCACTCCCACGTCTCGGATCCGTTCCGGTAGTGGGCCACCCCGCACCGTCTTCACGCTGTAGATACGACTAAGGTCACCGCGATGCAGACTGGCGCTGAGCGCTAGGACTGCAGGGTTGAAACGCTCCACGTGGCCCACCTGGAGGACTACGTCATGTTCCTCAGACGCGCGCATCAACTGCTTGCTCTCGACGATCGTAGCGGCGATCGGCTTCTCCACGAGGACCGAGACACCGCTCGTCATCGCAGCCAGCGCGATCTGGAAATGGCGAGTCGTCGGGACAGCCACGATTATCGCGTGGAGGTCCTCATCACGCAGCATCAGCAGCGGATCCTCGTAGGTATGCACTTGTGGGCCGGCGACGCTCACGGCCTCGGCCAAGGCCACAGGGCTGGCATCAGCCATGGCCACGAGGGTGACATCGTCGATCGCCAGCACGTTGCGGAGGTGGTTGCGACCCATCGTGCCGAGGCCGGCCAGACCGACCCGAAGCATCCCGGGAGCCACGGCGCTCATGCTTGACTTCCCAAACTCGTATGCAGTGCGACTGGCGGGGTGGCGACTTGGCGCACAGCCTCGATCACGCTGTCCAGCTCGTCATCGGTCAGGTTGGCCCTGACGGGGATGGACAAGACCTCGCCGGCGAGAGCGTCGGTAACCGGGAGGGTCAGCTGATCAGAACCGGGGAGGATGCGCTGGAGGTAAGCCTGCCGATGGATCGGAACAGGGTAATAGACGAGAGTTCCGATGCCGCGTGCCTGCAGCTTCTCCGCGACCGCATCTCGCTGGCCCGCCAAACGTAGCGTGTACTGGTGCCAGGCGTGGCCTCGGCCGTCGGGCGTGCGCGGTGTGACGTACTCTGCCAAGCCCTCGGTGAGTCGAGAGGCATTGCATCGGCGCCGCTCGATACCAAGATCTGCGCGTGCAAGCTGGGCAAGACCCAGTGCCGCCGCGATATCAGTGGGCTTGCTGTTGCTGGCGAGCTCTTCGTGGTAGTAGCGAGTTCGCATGCCATGGTTCCTCATCATCCGAAACCGATCAGCCAGTTCGGCGTCGTCCGTGGTGGCCATGCCTCCCTCGGCGCTCATGACGTTTTTCGTGGCATAGAGGCTAAACATGGATGGACCGAACTGTCCGGCGCGCTTGCCCTCGTAGGTCGCTCCGATGGCTTGGGCCGCGTCTTCGATGATCACGATGCCGTGGCGCTCCGCTATGGCAGTAAGCGGTCCCATGTCAGCCATCAGCCCGTACAGATGTACGGGCATGATGGCCTTGGTGCGCGGACTGATCGCAGCCTCCACCAAGTCGGGGTCGATACAGAAGTCGTCTTCGCGCACATCGACCATGACCGGGACGGCGCCGGCGCGGAGAATGGCACTGACCGTCGCATTGAAGCTGAAACTTACGGTGATCACCTCATCACCGACGCCGATGTCCAGCGCTCGGAGGATGACCTCCATGGCGACCGTGCCGTTGGCCATGAACACGGCGTGTCCAACTCCGCAGTAGTCGGCCCAAGCACGCTCAAGCGCTACGGTACGGGGTCCCATCGCGACGATACCGGAGCGCAGGGTCTCAAGGACTGCGTCTTCCTCGCTTTGGCCGATCTCGGGACGTGAAAGCGGAATCATGACAGCTCCTCAGCGGTGCAACGGTCCAGGTTGACGACATACCGCGATCCGTCGTGGGCGCATACAGCAACACCTGCGTGCTCAGGTCCGACGTTGTCTAGCATGGCGTCAGACAGACGCCGACCACAGCGGCAGACCCAACCCAGTCGCTTCGCGGGCACTCCGGCGACCAAGGCATGTTCGGGCACGGACCCGACGACGACTGCCCCGGCCGCCACAGTCGCGTAGCGACCGACCCGACTGCCAGCTACGACGACCGCGCCGGCACCGATCGAGCAGCCCTCCTCAAGTTCGATCTCCGAAACCCTCCAGTCATCGGCGCCAGCTAGCTGCCCATCGAGGGTGACGCTGCGCGGGAACCGGTCATTGGTGAGGATCGCCGCCGGTCCGATGAAGACGCCGGAGGCAACCCGAACGCCGTGGTAGACCAGCGCGTTGTTTTGGATCTTGACGCGATTCCCGATCTGGACGTCCACATCGATGAATGCGCCTCGCCCGACGATGCATTCCACCCCGACCACCGCGCCCTCTCGAATCCGCGCCAAATCCCAGATCCGGGAACCGTCGCCGATGGTGGCGGTAGGTGAGACGTCGGCCAGCGGATGGATCATGGCGGGCCCCAGAGTTTCAGTCATGGCGCGTCACGACCGACCGGCTCGGCCCAGCGTACTGGGCTCTGTCGAACTGTTCGGGTTCTCTGGTTGTGGCTGACGCGCCGGACCCAAAGCGTCCGCACTCAGGTCAGTCGATCCGGATGCGGCTTTGTACATGACCGTTCCGATGACATTCGCCCGTGCCAGGGACAGAGCGCGCACGGCTTCATCGAGCGGATCCCGGCGCGCGTGTTCCATGTCAACGACCAGGATCGTGCTAGCCGCGAAAGAACTCAACACCAGGGCGTCCGAAGCGCGGGACAGCGGCGGGCTGTCAATGATGAGCTCATCTGTCTCCGCGAGCAGCTCCGACACGAGTTGCCGCATCCGCGGCGAGCCCAGCAGGTCTGTCGGGTTCGGCGGCAGCGGTCCTGTGGTCAAGACCTTGAGATTTGGTTGCGGCGTGGGACGCAGATAGGCGCGGACAGGATCAGGACTCAGGAGCAGCGACATCAAACCACGGTCATTTGACACATTGAAGAGGCGATGGACCTGAGGACGGCGGAGGTCGGCGTCAACGAGCGTCACACGACGTCCAGTCTGGGCCATGCTTACGGCAAGGTTGGCTGCCGTCGCAGTCTTGCCGACCGGTGTCGTCGGGCTCGTGACCAGAAGGGCGCCCAACCGTTGTGCATCCGTGGCAAAGTCGATGTTGGCTCGCAGACCTCGAAACGCTTCCGCTGTACGTGAACCTGGTTTTGACAGCATGACCAGCCTGACGGCATCTCCAGGGCTGACATCGCTCCGGGACTCGGTGATAGAACCCAAGACGGGCAGGCCGGTCACTCCCTCCATCGCCCGCTCGTCACGCAGCGAATCATCGAAGAACTCGATGATGAATGCGATGGCAAGTGCGACTAGGATGCCGAAGCCAGCGGCTAGGCCAGTGAAGAGGAAGGCTCGGCTCGACACCGCATCTCTAGGTGGAACCGCATCCACCACCGAGGTCAGACTACTCGCACCTAGCGCCTGAAGTGCGTCGAGGTAATTTGCCTGGGCAGCAAGCAGTGCCACAAGACGATCCTCGGCTGCCGCCAGGTCCGACTGCTGGCGATCGCCAGTGCCGTCCTGGCTGCGCAGTCCGTCGATGGTTGTGCGCACTTCCTCGATGTCTCGCCCTATTCCCTGGATCTGCTCGAGCATCGCCCGCTGAAGGTATCCAGTCTCTGGCGCGCCCAACGAATCGGCCACAAGTCGGTCCGCGACGGCACCTGCCAAGGCCGCGGCCGCTTCGGGTGTGTCGGCTTGGGCCTTGACCGTTAGTAGGGCGCTATCGAGCGCGGCTTCTGCAGTCACGCGACGCTTCAGATCGCTGGCCGTGGCGTTGATGCCAGCCGACTCTGCAGCCGCGTCGAGGACAGGATCGGTCGTCGCACGAAACGCATACTCAACGGCGATTCGATTCGACAACTCCGGGTTCAAGATGGGTGCGCCCGATACGGACTGCCCAAGTCTCAGCGTGGCTGACGACTCATACGTCGGTGGCTGACCTGAGAGGAACAGGAAGGTGGGCACTGCAGCGATCAGCGCCAGGATCACGACCAGCGGCGCCCAGCGCACGACAAGCCTGACGGCGCGACGGAGATCCAATGCGTACGGCTCCTCTGTGATCGATGCATGGTGATGGCGTTGCTTCGGGGCGCGCCGGACATAAGGATGCCAGAACCACGGGCATCTCTTCGAGAGCGCACCAGCGGCGTCTTGCCGCTACATGGGTTCCGCCCTGACAGGGCTCCTAGATTGACTCTTGGGCCCCCGACCGCCGACTCCGTCCAACGACCTTAGCGAACGGATACCGCGCGAGCGGCCACGAGGAGCAGAAGTGGTGCCCGAACGCACAGGTTACCAACTGGCCCCCTCGTCATCAGTTCAATGCCCGTTCCCCAGCTTGGTCGGCACTGTCCCGTGCTCAGTTACGCCGTGCGCCCGACCCCGGGACGAGCGGGTCGGCGGTTTCGCCCTTGGCAAGCCGGCCCCGTCCCCCCGGTCCTGCGCTGTGCTCCTGGCGCGGTGACAGGCCTCAGCCGGTCGCGTCACAGTATGGTAAGAACGGGATTGTCGTCATCCAGATGGCAACCGCGACGGAGGTGGAGGCTTGTGTTGACGATTGTGACGGCCTTAGGCGTTGACCCCGAGCACACGCGGCGGGCGCGACAGTGCAACTGGTGCGGCCGGGACCAAACCGAGCCGGCCGGCTTGGAGCCTGCAGTGGGCTCCCTATGGTCGGCGCGGGACTTACCGGGCGTGCAGCGCCGACGCGTCGTCGGGGATGCGGGACACCTGGCATGAGACACATCCCACTGGCTCGGCCCGATCTGGGGCCACGCGAGTGGCAGCTCCTCCAGCAGGTCCTTGAGAGTGACGTGCTGGCGCTGGGGCCCTTTGCCAACGACTTCGAGGCTCGAGTCGCTGAGGTGTCGGGTCGACGTTACGGGGTCAGTTGCAGCAGCGGGACCGCCGGTCTGCACATGGTGGTCCGGGCCCTGGGCCTCGGCGAAGGCGACGAGGTCATCACCACCCCGTTCAGCTTCGTGGCTTCGGTCAACTGCCTGCTGTACGAGCGCGTCCGCCCGGTCTTCGTGGATATCGAGGAAGACAGCCTGGGCCTGGACCCGGCACTCCTCGAAAGCGCCAGCGGACCGCGGACTCGGGGCGCCCTCCCGGTCCATGTCTTCGGTCGGCCCTGCCGCATCGCAGAGATCGCCGACGTCGCCGAACGTCGAGGTTGGCACCTCATCGAGGATGCCTGCGAAGCCCTCGGATCGAGCCTCGAGAGGCGACCGATGGGATCGTTCGGCGCTGCCTCCGTCTTCGCCTTCTACCCCAACAAGCAGATCACCACCGGTGAGGGCGGCATGGTGGTGACCGACGATGCCAGCCTGGCCAACGAGCTGCGGAGCCTTCGCAACCAGGGCCGCGACGCGGATGGCACCTGGCTGAGGCACGTCCGCCTTGGCTACAACTATCGGATGGACGAGATGTCGGCAGCCATCGGCGTGGCACAGCTCGAGCGACTCGCCGAGCTGCAAGCAGGCCGAGCCCGGGTGGCCGCTGCGTACGAACGCGCACTGGGCGGGGTCGTCGGCCTCAGCCTGCCGCGTACGATGGATGCCGAGTCGGTCGACTGGTTCGTCTACGTCGTGCGCTTGGCGCCCGGCCTGGATCGGGACCGCGTGATGAAGGACCTGGAAGCGGCGGGCGTGCCCTCACGGCCGTACTTCTCCCCGCTGCACCTGCAGCCGTTCCACCAGGCTCAGTTGGGATACGGCGAAGGGGACTTCCCTGTCACCGAACGCGTCGCGGCCAGCACGTTGGCACTGCCCTGGTCGTCGCGGCTGAGCGACGATGAGGTTGACTACGTGGCGGAGTCGTTGATCGCGGCTATGCGGCTCCAGACCGACACCTGAGTCGGCGACGTAGCCCGTACCATCGGGGGCGGTCTGGCTTGTGGGCACGCCCGCTAGAATGCCCGGACCCAACGCCACGCTGAAGTCAGACAAGGACGCCAATGACCGGATCGCCTCCGACCGGCCACGCTCGCTTCTCGCCTTCGATCGATCTCGTCGAGGATCGCGGCCGCGTGGAGCTGTGGTCGGCATGGATCGACCGGGATGAGGACCTCACCGCGTCACTCGCAATGCTTGACGATGCTGAACGCATGCGCGCCGATCGCTTCCGCTTTCAGCACGACCGAGATCGCTTCATCGCGCGGCGTGCCTTCGTGCGTCGTGTGCTGGCGCGCTATCTCGCTGTCGAACCGGTGACGATCGCTATCCACACGACGCCCCACGGCAAGCCGGAGCTGGATGCGTCGCTTGGCCTCAGCTTCAATGCCTCGCACTCCAACGGTCTGGCGGTGCTGGCAGTGGCACGCGGCCGGCGCGTCGGCGTGGACATCGAGCGGGTTCGGCCTCTCGACGACCCCATCGGCCTCGCGCCGGGCCTGCTGACCGAGCGAGAGCTGGCTGGACTCATGGACCTGCCTCCGGCGGCGCGGTCAGCATCCTTCCTGACGCTCTGGACCCGCAAGGAGTCCACGGTCAAGGCGATCGGTGGTGGACTCTCAATCCCGCTGGACAGCTTCGACATCAGCACGGTGGGTGCCACCGGGGTCGGTCGACCGCGCGGTCCCTTCGGCGACTTGCCCTTCGCCTTCACAGCGATGGCTGGGCTTGACGGGTACCTGGGCACGGTGACGATCGAAGGCGCGAACGTAGACGTACGCCATGTCTTCGAAGCGAGCGTTGCGGCATGAACCTCGAGACGCTGCTGCCTCCCGCCGAATGGAACCGAACCGAGCGGACGTACCCCCCTGCCCTCCTCCATCAGGTCTTCGAGGCGCAGGTGGCACAGACACCAGCAGCAGCGGCCCTCCGTTTCCGCGACAAGACGCTCACCTACACCGACCTCAACTTGCGAACCGGAGCGCTTGCGGCGCACCTGTCGGCTCTCGGTGCCGAGCCCGGATCGTTGGTGGCCGTCTGTATGGACCGCTCAGTGGAGATGGTCGTGGCGCTGTACGCCATCCTCAAGGCGGGCTGTGCCTACGTTCCCATCGACCCGGAGTACCCGGCAGAGCGCATGGGCTTCATGCTGGAGGACCTCGAGGGCCCCATCGTGCTTACGCAGCGACATCTGGCCGACCGTTTCGTCGGTACGACCGCTCGGGTCATCACCATCGACGAAGCCCTCCCCGAGACGCGCACGCAGTTGGGTTCGAAGGACCCTCTTCCCATGGTCTCGCCGGACGACCTTGCCTACGTGATCTACACGTCGGGATCGACCGGCCGCCCCAAGGGCGCCATGATCACGCACGAGGCCATCGCCAACCGCATCTACTGGATGCAGGAGTACTTCGGCCTGACCCCGGAAGACAAGGTCCTGCAGAAGACACCATTCAGCTTCGACGTCTCGGTCTGGGAGTTCTTCTGGCCCCTGCTTTTCGGTGCCGAGCTCGTCATCGCCGAGCCCGGCGGCCATCGCGACAGTCGCTACCTTGCCCAGACCATCATCGAACATGGCATCACCACCATCCACTTCGTCCCGTCGATGCTGCAACTGTTCCTGGAGGACCCCAAGGCCAGGGAGTGCACCAGCCTGAGGCGCGTCATCTGCAGCGGTGAAGCACTCTCCCGAGTGCTGCAGGACCGCTTCTATGCCCAGTTCGACTGTGAGCTGCACAACCTGTACGGGCCGACCGAAGCGGCCGTCGATGTCACCGCCTGGAAGTGCGATCCGGCGAGCCCGCTGAGCTTCGTCCCGATCGGCGAGCCCGTCGCCAACACCCAGATGCACATCCTTGACGACGCCATGCAGCCTATTCCGGTGGGTTCCGTCGGCGAGCTGTACATCGGCGGAGTCCAGGTAGGACGCGGCTACCTCAACCGCCCCGAGCTGACCGCAGAGCGCTTCATCACTGACCCCTTCCGGCCCGGCGGGACCCTGTACAAGACCGGTGATCTGGCGCGATATCAGCCCGATGGCAGCATCGAGTTCCTGGGACGGGCCGACTTCCAGGTCAAGATCCGCGGGTTCCGCGTCGAGTTGGGGGAGATCGAGGCGGCACTGGAGGCCCTCGACGGGGTCCGGGCGGCCGTGGTGGTCGCTGTCGAACGCACCAGTGGCGATCTTGAGCTCGTCGCCTACGTGGCGCATCCCGACGGTGATGCACTGCCGGTCGATGATCTGCGCAGGAGACTGGCCGCACAGCTTCCCGAGTACATGGTCCCGACCACGTTCATCGCGGTGGAGCGGTTCCCGCTCACCACGAGTGGCAAGGTCGATCGCAAGGCCCTGCCGGCGCCGGTGCGGACTCGGCCCGAGCTCGACGGTCCCTATGCCGCGCCACGCTCGGCCCTGGAACGGCTCATCGCCGCCAAGTGGTGTCAGTTGCTGGACCTCGATCGTGTCGGCATCTACGACCGCTTCTTCGAACTGGGTGGCACTTCCCTGGCGGCCGCTCGTTTCGTCAACCAGATCCAGACCGAGCTTGGTGAGTCGATCTTCGTGGTGTCATTGTTCGGTGCTCCATCGGTCGCCGAATACGCAACGTACCTTGAGCGTGAGTTCTCCGATGGGGTGAAGCGCCTGGTGGGGGCTCCGGATGGTGCCCCCGGCGCAGCTACGGGTGGCAGCCCGATAGCGGGCGTCAACGGGGCGTCAACGGCGGATCCGGGTGCACGAGAAGGGCGCCGCGGTCCACTGTCCCAGCAGCGCGATCGTCGCCTGGCCGCGCGCAGCCGGAACTCCTCATGACTGAGCACGGTGTAGACCCCATCGCGATCGTCGGGATGGCTGGGCGTTTTCCGGGTGCGGAAGATGTCGATGCGCTTTGGTCCAACCTGTGCAACGGCGTGGAATCGGTGCGTCCGTTCAGTGACGACGAGCTGCGTTCCGCGGGCGCGGACACGTCCGACCCCAGCTTCGTGAACGCCGGCGCGGCCATGGATGGCATCGAGGCGTTCGATGCGTCGTTCTTCGGCATGAATCGGCGTGAAGCGGAGCTGACCGACCCACAGCACCGGGTCCTGCTTGAGACGGCATGGGCCACGCTCGAGCATGCCGGTTGTGACCCGAGCCGGTTCAGCGGACGAATCGGAATCTTCGGCGGCGTCGCCGAGAACCAGTATCTCCGCCGCAATCTCATGGCGCATCCGGAGCTGCTGGCACGGGTGGGGCAGTATCCGCTGCTGCTGGCGACGGCGCGTGAATACGCCATCACCCGAGTCGCCTACAAGCTTGGCCTGGAGGGCCCCGCCGTTTGCGTCATCACCGCCTGCTCCACGTCTGCCGTGGCAGTGCACCTCGCGGTCCAAAGCCTGCTGGCAGGCGACTGTGACCTGGCGCTCGCCGGCGGGGCCCACATCAACGTCCCAGCCACGGCTGGATACGTCTACCAGGAGGATGGCATCTTCTCCGCCGACGGTCACGTGCGCGCCTTTGATGCGGACGCGCGCGGGACGGTGATGGCGAGCGGCGTCGCCTTCGTCGCGCTCAAACGCCTCGCCGACGCGATCGAAGATGCCGATACGACCTATGCCGTCATCCGGGGATCCGCAATCAACAACGACGGCGCGGCCAAAGTCGGCTTCACAGCCCCCAGCATCGATGGCCAGACCGCGGTGATCGAGGACGCACTCGCGGTCGCTGATGTGGATGCTGGCAGCATCGGCCTGGTGGAAGCTCACGGCACGGGGACATCGCTAGGTGATCCCATCGAGGTCGCAGCTCTCACGCAAGCGTATCGCCGCCACACGCCTGAACGCCAATACTGCGCCATCGGCTCTAGCAAATCCAACGTCGGCCACCTTGACGCGGCAGCCGGGGTGACCGGCATCATAAAGGCTGCCCTGTCCCTCCATCATGAATGTATCCCCCCGTCCATCAACTTCGAGTCACCCAATCCGCAGATCGACTTCGGGTCGAGTCCGTTCTTCGTCAACACCGAGCTTCGTGAGTGGAAGCGAACGAGCGCGCCGCGGCGCGCCGCCGTCAGCGCTTTCGGCTTTGGCGGCACCAACGCCCACGTCATCCTCGAAGAGGCACCAGCCCCTGTCCCGCTGGCTGACGAAACAACGTCGGTGCCGCGAATCCTGACGCTGAGTGCCAAGGGGCCAGAGGCGCTCGATCGGCAGGCGCAGCTGCTCGCAGACCACCTCTCCTCCGTTCCGGACACCGCCCTCGCGGACGCTGCGTACACACTGACGGTCGGCCGGGCACGCCTGCCACACCGGATGGCCGTCGTCGCGGATCGATCTGAGCTCGGCTATCCGACTCCTGCGCCAACCGGATCCGCAGGCTATCGCGAGACGCATCAGCGCCGCCACAGGCTCGGAGGTGGCATTCCTCTTCACCGGCCAGGGCGCGCAGTACCTGGGCATGGGCAGGGGCCTCTATCGAGCCGAGCCGGTCTTTTCGACCGCG
Organism: uncultured Chloroflexia bacterium; assembly: GCA_963814315.1. Lineage (GTDB taxonomy): Bacteria > Chloroflexota > Limnocylindria > Limnocylindrales > CSP1-4 > JAFMJV01. The sequence continues at coordinate 282,050 of CAWFCG010000003.1, read as the reverse complement.
ATCGGGGAATGCGCGCGCATCGTGGGTGACATCGACGGTCACGACCTCATCGACCTGCTCTTCGGTGATCACGAGGACCCGGACGCCGCAGCGTCACGACTACTTCAGACAGCGGTCGGACAGCCGGCGATCTTCTCGCTGCAATATGCGTTGGTGCGACTCTGGGCCAGCTGGGGAGTGGCGCCGGCGGCGATGGTAGGGCACAGCGTCGGCGAGCTGGTGGCCGCTCATCTCGGCGGGGTCTTCACGCTCGAGGACGCGCTGCGATTGGCGACTGATCGCGGGCGCTTCATGCAGGACCTACCCATCGGGGCGATGACGGCCGTGCTCGCGGACGAAGCGGCCGTCAACCCTTTGTTGGATGCCGAGGTCTCGCTCGCCGCGGTCAATGCGCCCGAGCAGTGCGTGGCCTCCGGGCCCCCGGCCTCGATCGACGAACTCGAGCGGCGCCTGGCGGCCGAGGACATCGGGTTCCGCCGTCTGCCCACGGACCGAGCGTTCCACTCCCCGATGATGGAATCCGCTGTCGCGTATCTGCACGACCATGTCGAGCGCACGCAGCGCGGCGTGCTTACCATCCCGATGGTGAGCACGCTCACCGGCGCCTGGACGACCACGACCGAGATCGCCGATCCGGCGTACTGGGCCCAGCACGCGCGCCGGACGGTTCGGTTCGCTGACGCCGTGGGCGTACTGCTCACGGAGCGGCCCGGCATGGTCCTCGTCGAGGTCGGTCCTGGTGAGACCCTGTCGTCACTCGTCCGTCAGCATCCCGGACTCTCCCCCGAGAGCGTGGTGATTTCCAGCCTGCCCCATCGCGGGGCAGAGCCAAACGACTTGACTTACGCTCGCCGTGCCTTGGCAAACGCATGGACAGCGGGTGTCGATGCCGATCTGGTTACCGCGAACGGAGGCCATCAACGGAGGATCGCGCTGCCGACTTACCCGTTCGAACGTGAGCGCCACTGGATCGAAGGCAAGATCGCGCTGCCGGGGGCATCGACCGTCAGTCCCGCAGGACCGGACCTGCCTCCGTTCTCTGCCGCCCCGCAGGAGTCTGTCGGGCTGATGGCCACCGTTGCACCGGGAGACGCCGGGCCAGACAGCCGCAGGGAGCGCATCGCGATCGAACTCACCGGCATCCTCGCCGACCTGAGCGGGATCGAGGCAGGCGCTATCGATACCACCGCGAGCTTCACCCACCTGGGCTTCGACTCCCTGTTCCTCGCCCAGGCCAACACCCAGTTCCGCAAGCGGTTCGGGGTCAAGGTCACGCTCGGGCAACTCTATGGAGAGACTCCGACCGTCGAGACACTTGCCGGGCGGATCGATCTGGACCTGGACCCCGAAGCCATGGCTTCGCCAGTGTCGGAGCATGGGCAGGGTCAGGTCGAGCCGGTTCGTACAACGCCCGTATCCAGCGGAGGCGGGGATGCGTCCTCGGCAGATCAGGTCGGATGGCTCATCATGGAACAGTTGCGCATCATGGAGGAGCAGTTGGACGTCATGCGATCTCACATCATCGCGCCCGACGCGGAGTCGACATCGACCGACGAGGCAAAGCTCCCATGAGCCGACGACGGCGTCGACCATCAGCGGCGGGTGACGCCGCCAAGCGACTATTCGATGTCGCTATCGCGGGCCCTGCGCTGGTGGTGCTCTCGCCGCTCATCCTTGCCATCGCTATCGCCGTGCGGCTGAAGCTGGGCAGCCCGGTGATCTACCGCCAGCAACGTCCCGGACTCCACGGCCGGCCCTTCACCATCTGCAAGTTCCGCACCATGCACAACACCACCGACACGAGCGGTGAGTTGATCACCGAGTCGGAGCGGACCCCGCCATTCGGTCGCCGACTACGCTCCCTCAGCCTGGATGAGCTGCCTGAGCTGTGGAACGTCCTGCGAGGCGATATGAGCCTGGTCGGACCGCGGCCCTTGATGATGCAGTATCTCCCGCGCTACACGCCCGAGCAGATGCGCCGTCACGATGTCCGGCCCGGAGTCACGGGACTGGCGCAGGTCGGCGGCCGCAACGCACTGACGTGGGAACAGAAGTTCGACCTCGACGTGCAGTACGTCGAGGATCACGACCTGCGCATGGACGTCGGCATCCTCTACCGCACCGTCAAGGTCGTCGTCTCGCGCGAGGGCGTTCGCCACAGCGATGAGGATGACATGCCCGAATTCATGGGTACCGAGGCACCGCCCGACTGAGCAGCTACGCTCCCAGGAGCCCCCGGATCGACGCCGCGACCTCAGCCACCTTGGCCTCGATGGTCGCGGCCGTGTGCAAGCGGGTGCTGTAGACAAACGTCAGCAGGAGGTTCGGCGTCAGCGTCGCTCGCACTGCGACGGGGTATTGCCGGGTTCCGCGCGGGCTTTCTTCGTCTCCGGTCGGCTCCGTGGCCGGTCGCCACAGCGCATCGTCACCCAGGCCGGCCTCGCTACCGGCATAGTTGAACAGCAACTCCGCCCTCGGCAACTCGCTGAGTCGATCGCGCAGCCCTTGGTCTCGCGCCAGGAAGCGCAGCAGTTCGAAGGTGAACCCCTCCGGTCCCCGGTCGATCTGGTCGACGATCGAGCCGAGGGTCTGCGAGGTCCCATGCCACGTCGGATGACTGAGCACGAGCGGGTTGTACGAGAGTGTGAAACCGACCGTCCTTGAGAGGTTGACGCCATCCAGCACAGCGTCTCGACCGTGGCTCAGCACGTCGACCAGGACCGTCCGCGAAGAGGTCCAGCTGCTGAGGCAGCGGGCAAGTGCGGTGATGATCACGTGCGCCGGCTGGAAACGGCTGTCCAGCAGTCGCTGGGTGTCCTGGGCGCTGAGTTCCAGCGCCAGCGCGGCCGTGGAATCGTTGGTGTTGTCACCCGGCCGGGTCTCGAAGTCCGCCGGCAGCCTGGCGACCTCGTTCCAGGGCAGCCGCACCCACTCCTCCACGGTGCCGACGACCCGCTGCGTCTGCACCAGGTCCTCGAGCTGCATGGCCCAGGCGCGGAACGGCGTCGTCTTGGGCGGAAGCGAAACGTTGTTGCCCTCGGCGGCCTGCTGGTAGGCCTGCTCAAGGTCTTCCCAGAATACCGGGAAGGTCAGACCGTCGACGGCGAAGTGGTGGATCGTCACGAAGAGCCGGTCGGGCTGGTCGGAACCGCAGTCGAAATGGGCCACCCTCAGCAGGGGCCCTTGTGCCAGCTCGAAGCTCTCCTGCAGCCGCGAACAGATACGTTCGATCGCTGCTCTGCGCGCAGGCGTCGACAGACCTGAGAGGTCGTGCGACTCGAATGGGATCTCGCCTGATGGTGCGGCGATCTCCTGTCGCCAGCGACCATCTTCCTGCCACAGTCGGAGACGGAGGGCGTCGTGGTGCCAGACGAGGGCTTCGACAGCAGACTTCAGCGCGCTCTTGGACAGGCGCTCGGCGTAGACCAATGTCGAGACGTTCCATTGGTGCGGGTCAGGCGTGTGCCGCTCGTTGAGGAACCTGAGCTGCGCCGGAGTGAGGGGCGTGGGACCGGTCACCACCTCCTGGTCAGCGGAGCCGGACTGGCCGACGGCTTCGGCTGCTTGCGCCAGCTCGGCGATCGTCTGGTGCCGGAAGATCGAGATCGGGGCCAGGTTCATACCCACACCGTTCGCCCGCACGATGCTACGCAATGCCAGCAGCGAGTCGCCCCCCAGGTCGAAGAAGTTGTCCTCGACCCCGACCAACTGCACCCCAAGGAGCTCTTCCCAGATACGAGCAAGGCGGGTCTCGTTCTCCGTCCTGGGCCCGACCAGCTCCGTCGCCAAGTCCGGCCGCTGGCCGTCGGGATCGGGCAGTCGGGCCCGATCGACTTTCCTATTGGCGGTCAGCGGGAACGCGTCGATCACAACGAACAGGGCTGGGACCATGTAGTCGGGGAGCGTCTCATGCAAGTAAGCGCGCAACGTGGAGACACCACCAGGACGCTCGTGGGCCGGCACGACGTAGGCCACCAGACGCTTGGAGCCACCGCCCCCGTCGCGCGCGACGACGGCGCACTCCTTGATGTCTGGGTGACGTCCAAGGACCGTCTCGATCTCACCGAGCTCGATGCGGAAGCCACGGATCTTGACCTGGAAATCAGTCCTACCGAGGTACTCGATCTGGCCATCGCGCAACCGCCGCACGACGTCGCCCGTGCGGTACAGCCGTCGGGCTGGCTCGCCGTCGATCTGACTTGTGATGAACCGTTCCACGGTGAGGTCTGGCTGGTTGCGATAGCCGCGCGCCAGTCCCATGCCCCCGATGTACAGCTCACCCGGAACTCCCAGTGGCTGCAGTTGGAGCGTTGGGTCGAGCACATGGAGTTCGGTATTCGCGATCGGCTGACCGATCGACACCGGCCTGCCGTACTGCCCTACTTCGCTCACCGAGGACCAGATGGTCGTCTCGGTCGGCCCGTACATGTTCCACAGCGATGCGACGCGCGCGCCGAGGGTTGCGGCCAGCTCCTGACTCAATGCCTCTCCACCGCACAAGGCCTTGAGACCGGCAGTACCGGTCCATCCGACATCCAGGAGGAGTTGCCATGTCGCCGGGGTCGCCTGCATCACGGTGATGTCCCCGGCCGCGAGCCGTTCACGCAACCAGAGGGCATCGACAGCTTCCTCGTCAACGGCAACGACCACCGTAGCGCCCACGATGAGCGGCAGGAACAGTTCCAGGGCGGCGATGTCGAAGGACATCGTTGTCACGGCAAGCATGACGTCATCGGCGTCGAGCCCGGGACGGTGCCGCATCGATTCCAGGAGATTGGTGAGCCCGAGGTGTTCGACTTCGACGCCCTTGGGCCGACCCGTCGATCCCGATGTGTAAATCACATAGGCAAGGTCGGTCGGGCGCACCGTGAACCCCAGGTCCGAAGCATCATGTCCGGCGATCAGCTCCGCGTCGCGGTCGAGCGCCACGTCGACCGCACCTTCGGCCACCACCGCGCCGACCAGCGCCTCCTGTGTCAGGAGCACGTGCAGTCCCGCATCCGCGGCGATCATCGTCAGGCGTTCTTCAGGGAAGAGCGGATCGAGCGGAACGTAGGCCCCGCCGGCCTTGTGGACCGCCAGCAGCGCCACCAGCATGTCCGGCGACCGCTCGACGTGGACCCCCACCAAGCGGCCCGGCTCGACTCCAAGACCGCGGAGGTGGCGGGCCAGCTGGTTGGCCCTGGCGTTCAGCTCGCCGTAGGTCATTGCTGCGCTAGACGTTCGGATGGCCACGTCGTCCGAGTGTCGAGCTGCCTGACGCTCGAACAGCTCGTGGGTCGTTCGGTCCGGGACAGGGGCATCAGTGTCGTTCCACGTGAGCAGGACCTCACGGCTCTCGGCGTGATCAAGCAGCCGCAGATCGGAGACGGGCCTGTCGGCCGCGGAGGTCATCTGCTGCAGCAGATGAATGTAGTAGCCGACCCACCGCCTGATCGTGACGGAGTCGAAGAGCGAGCGGGAATACTGGAAGTCGACCATCAGGTCGGCCTCCGACTCGGTGAGGTATGCCTCGAAGTCGAAGGCGCCGAACTGACGGCCGCTGCTCGTGTCGACGGACTTGAGGCCCTCAAAATGAATGCCCGATGTCGGTGTCTCCAGGGTGATGACGGTGGAAACGAGCGTGGGGCGACTGGCATCACGTGGCAAGCCAAGCGCTGAGGCGAGCTTCCCGACGGCATAGTGCTGATGGTCGAAGGCATCGAATGCGCGTTGCGTCGATCGCCTCAGGTAGTCCGACAGGGACTCTTCGGGTGTTACGTGGACGCGCAATGGCAGGAAATTCGCACACAGGCCCACCAGATCCCGGGCACCCATGGATGCCTGGCCTGCCACATACACGCCGCTGGCGAACTCGGACTGGCCGGACAGTCGGTGAAGGAGGATCTCCCAAGCCGCAAGCAGCACGACGAAGAGCGACACGCCCTGGGCGACAGCGAAGTCCCGCAGTGACGTGAGCAGGTCCTCGCCAATCGCCACGCGCTCAGTCCCATACTCGAAGCTTCGGACCGGCGGCCGAGCCTTGTCCGTCGAGAGATCGAGTTGCACCGGCGGGTCCCGGTACAGCTGCAGCCAGAACGGCTCCGATCCAGTGCTTTGTTCTGCCTGCCAGGCCGCATATTCGGCGAACTGGGTGGCATCATCGAAGGACGTAAGCCGTCCGCCGACGAGGCTGGAGTAGATGGCACCCAGATCTCGCTGCATGACCCCAAAGCTCCAGCCATCGCAGACCAGGTGATGCGCCGACAGGGCAAGCGTGTGCTCAGACTCTCCAAGCCGGATCAGCGTGAAGCGGAACAGTGGGCCCTCGACCAGGTCGTACGCGATCGTCAGTTCGGACTCAAGGATCGCAGCCAGCTTCCGAGCGCGATCGGGGTCTGCGCCGTCCGATAGGTCGATGACCGGAAGCTCGACGTCCAGGGTCCGATGCACGATTTGGTGATCGCCTGTGGCATCGAACGTCGTCCGCAAGGATCCGTGCCTCTCGACCACGCGCTTCAGCGACTCGTGCAGGGCCTCGACGTTCAGGTCACCTTTCAGGCTCAGCGTATTGGAGAGATCGTAGGCGGCCGAGCCCTCGGCACTCAGCTGGCACATGATCCAGACATCGCGCTGCGCGTCGGTGATGGGTAGGCGTCTGTCGCTCGGGGCGGCGTCGTGCGCCACCTCGAGCGACCGCATCAGGTCGAGCTGCTTCTCCATGATGCGGAGCTGCTCGTTGACCAGTCGTTCGACACGATCGACGGCCGCGGATGTGCCGGACGAGGAGCCCGCTTGGTCAGTCACGCGCCCGACCCCTGAGATAGCGGGTGACGCACGGGATAGCGGTCTCTTCGGGTCGGATCGTCTGCTGCCAGCATGGTGGGAAGACCGTCCTTGATCGGGATCAGCGCGTTGGACATCATCGGTCGCTCGGCATCGTTCGTCTCCCGCCTGCACACCGGCCACGCATCGTTGGGACTTCTCGACGCGTGGGCGGCCATTCTAGCTGCGCCGACGGCCACGGCTTTCGGGCCCTTGCCCGTTTCGTTGTCTCGCGACAACGAGTCCCATCCCAGCCGACGGTGCCCTGGCGCGCGAACCGGGACCAGATCGGGGCAACCCAGAGACGTAGGTAGGATTGATGCTTGGCGATCAGTTGCCGATGGTGTCCGGAGGCACCAGTTCGAAGATCGGAAGGGACCTTGGTACTGGTACCGGGGGGCCATCCGGGCTATCCTCATGGGCCTGATCCGCCTCGCTATAGCGATCCTGCCATCGCTTCGGTCGATGGGACGGAAATGTGGTCTGGCAACTGTATAGCGCGTGTCGGTCTCTTTGGTCTACCCGTAGACGGTGTTTTCGGGCATGGGGAGGACCGGCCACGATGAGGAGGAGGATGCATGGCGGTCAGTCGCGACCTGAAGACCATGGGGGATCAAGTGACGTCGGTCACAAGGCGTGCCAGGCATCGCCTGCTGCCCAGTCCTCATGGCCGTCTGGCCAACCGACTGAAGACCGTCGCGTTGCGGGTGCGTTCCCGTCACCTGTTCGTCGTTGACACCATCGGCATCGCGCTGGCAGGGCTGGTCGCACTCGGCATCTCCGCGAATGCGGTGCCCGACGCCGACCTGGTGGGGATGTACCTATGGATCCTCGGCATCATCGTGGCGACACGCATCGTGGTCGATATCCAGCTGGGTCTCTACCGACACTCGTGGCGCTTCGCCAGCGTGCGCGACATGTTCCGGATCGTGCTTTGTGTCGTCTCGGGGAGTCTGCTGGCCTATGCCATCGTGGTGGGAGCCTGGCTGATCGGTCCAGGCGCCGTGAGCGGGGTGCCGGCGTTCTCGTTCTGGGTCGCTGAGATGTTCCTGACCTTCGCCATCCTCGCCAGTACGCGCTTCGCCATCCGGGCGGCATCGGAGATCCACACGAGCACTGGCGGGCGGACGCCAAAACGTACTCGCACCCTCCTGTACGGCGCAGGCTGGGCCGGCACCCTCATCGCCCGCTCCGGCATGCGTGAGCGCGATGCCGGCATGGTGCCAGTGGGGTTCCTCGACGACGATCCCGACCTGGTGGGCGGTCGCGTCCTGGGTCTTGAGGTCTTCGGTGGTCTGCCCATGCTGGAGGTGGCGGTCAGGGAGACTGGAGCCAAGGCCCTGCTCATCACCATGCCCAACGCGCAGGGCGAGACGGTGCGGCGCATCGTCGAGAAGGCGCTCGAGCTCAAGCTCGAGGTCCGCACGGTGCCACCGGTCACCGATCTCATCGATGGCACACTCGATACGTCGCGGCTTCGGGCGGTGCGGGTCGAGGACCTGCTGAGACGTCCATCGTCAGAGGGCCACGCCTCCCCCGTGCAGGATGTCTTCGAGGGCCGGACCGTGTTGATCACGGGGGCGGCCGGATCGATCGGCTCCGAGCTTGCCCGACAGGTCCTGAGCCTGGGTCCGCGCCGGACCATCCTGGTGGACCGAGCGGAGAGCGCCCTGTACCTCGTGCAACGCGAGCTGCAGGAGCGCCTGGCGCAGGGCCGTGCCATCGGCGCCGCCTGGGCGAATGGCGAGGTCACGGTCCACCTCGCCAACGTCGCTAGCCGGAGCGTCATGCAACGCCTCTTCGATCGGGAGCGCCCTGACGTGGTCCTCCACGCGGCTGCCTACAAGCATGTGCCGATGCTGGAGGACAACCCATCGGAAGCCGTCCAGGTGAACATGGGCGGGACGCTGTCGGTGGTCGAGGCCGCCGCATCCGCGGGTGTCGAGAACTTCGTCCTGGTCTCGACCGACAAAGCCGTGTGGCCGTCGAGCGTGATGGGCGCCAGCAAGCGCGTCGCCGAGATGATCGTGGTCGAGGCCGCCCGACGGTTGGAGCGACCCTATGCCGTGGTGCGCTTCGGGAACGTGCTGGGGTCGAACGGCAGCGTGGTGCCCATCTTCCAGGAGCAGCTCCAGAAGGGTGAGCCCCTGACCATCACCGATCCCGAGATGACACGGTACTTCATGACCATCCCGGAGGCGGCCTGGCTCATCCTGGACGCCGCCGCGCTGGCTCGTCCCGGAGACCTGTTCGCGCTCGACATGGGCGAGCCAGTGAAGATCATCGACCTTGCGCGAGACCTGGCCCGCCTTGCCGGTCGCGACCCCGACAGCGTCCCCATCCTGATCACCGGTCTGCGCAAGGGTGAGAAGCTCCACGAGGAGCTCTTCTATGACCAGGAGCACGTGGAGCCGACCGAGATCCCCAAGGTGCTGCGGACCTCGTCCGAGACGGCGCCGGCCGACGTCCTTGAGGTGGTCAGTCGCCTCATGGCACTCGCCGATGGCAACCATGACGCTGACGTCGCGGAGGCGCTGCACGCGTACGTTCGTCTGTCCGTGTCCCAGGAAGAGGAGATGTGGCGGCGGCGCTCGCGGGCCATCTCGATCGAGGTGGGACCCGACCCTCTGGCCAAGCCGGGCTGGGTCGGGGTTCCGATCCGGGGTGGCATCGAGGCGGCGGGTGCCGGGGTAGGGCGGCCGACGCCCGCACCGTAGACTGGTGGCGTGGAGCCACTGCGACGCATCGAACATCCCTACCGCGTCCGCTTCGATGAGGCCGATGCCGATGGCTGGCTGCGCCCCTCGGGCCTGCTGCGCTACGCGCAGGACATGGCCTGGCGCCACAGTGAGGAAGCGGGCTTCGACCGCGACTGGTACCTGACCCGTTCGATGAACTGGCTGGTGCGCAACGTGACGGTGTCGATCAAGGGTTCGATCACGTACGGTGACACGCTCTCGGTCAGCACCGAGGTCACCGGCTGGCGTCATGTGTGGGCAAGGCGGCACTCGAAGATGCGGCGCTTCGATCCGAGCGCCGGCGCCGGGCCGGGCGACCTGGTTGCCAGCGTCGATACCGACTGGGTGCTCTTGACCGACGACGGCCGACCGGCCCGCGTGCCCGCGGAGATCGCACGGTACTTCTCGGCCTACGAGTCCTTCACCCGTGATCGGGTCGTACTGCCGGTGCCGGCCGCCGAGATCACGGCCCTATCGACACGAGTGCGCCCGCTCGATGTCGATCCCATGCGCCACATGAACAACGCCGCCTACCTGGACATGGTGCAGGACGGCTTGGCGCGGATGCCGACCGCACAGCGACTCGACGCACCCGACTGCTATCGCATCGGCTACCTGCGACCTGCCCTGCCGGGGACCGCCATCGACGTGAGCTGTTGGCCGGTGGCCGAGGCGCAGGTCGCCTGCCGCATCAGCTCCCGCGCCGGCCACGAGTTGACCAAGGTGCTGGTTAGCCGATCGAAGCCGCGGGCGTAGCACCCACGAAGCGGTCGAAGTTGTCAACGAGGGCCTGGCCGAAGACGGCTGGGTCATCGCCGCGCAGCCCTCGCAGCCAGGTCGCGGTAACGGCCACGTTCAGCGGCTGATTGCGACTGCCGCGAACCTTTTTGGGCTTGAGGTATGGCGAATCGGTCTCGATCAGTAGGCGATCGAGCGGCACCATCCGCGCCACCTCCGCACTGACCTCTTCGCCACGCCGGAACACGAGTCCGCCGAAGGCGATGAAGAAGCCCATCTCCAGCGCCGCCTCCGCATAGTCCACTGGTCCGCTGAAGGAGTGCAGGACGCCTGGTGGCCGATGACCGAAGCGCTGCCGCCACTCAGGCGAGCCGGCCCCGCCGTCGTCGAGCAGCCGGATGAGGTCATCCTGGGCATCGCGCCGGCCGGGCTTGGAGCGGCAGTGCAGGGTCAGTGGGCCGGACACCACGTAGGCCAGCTCGATGTGGCGCCGCAGGTTCGCCAGCTGGTCATCGCGCGGACTGAAGCCGCGGTCGTAGTCGAGGCCGGTTTCGCCGATGCCGACGACATCGACGTCCGTCGCCAGCTCGCGTACCGCAGCCCACATCGTCTCGTCCACGCTGCTCGCGAGATGCGGATGGACGCCGGCCGTCGTGCGCAGGCCGTGGCGGCGCACGAACTCGAGCCCGCGATGCGTCGAGGGCAGATCCCAGGCCGGGATCAGCAGTCGCTCCACACCGACTTCGTAGGCAGCCGCCAGCACGGCATCGCGATCCGTGTCGAAGGCGTCAGCCTGGAGATGGGCGTGCGAGTCGATGAGCCGCAGCCCATCGGGGTTCGCCTCAGGCAGGTGGGGCCTCCCAGAGGCCGATCTCGCTGCCCTCGCTGTCGTTGATGGCGGCATACCAGCCCATGCCTGGGACGTCGGTCTTCTCCACCACGATGCTGCCACCCAGGCTCTCGACCTTGGCAAGTGCGGCCTCGATGGAGTCGACCGTGAAGTAGATCCGTGGTTTCGTCGGCGCAGTCTCACCACGCAGCCCGATGGCACCACCGACACCATCCTGGCCGGTACGGAACAAGCCGTAGTTCGGGAACTCCGGCATGCTGCCGATCGCCCATCCGAATAGCGCTTGGTAGAAACTCTTGGCACGCTCCAGGTCATCGCTGGGAAGCTCGATGTGGGTGATCTCACCGTGGGCCACGGTCATGCGCCTCCTTGTCCTGCGATCTCCTCGTCCACGTCGAGGCGTGGGAAGAGAGGTTCAGCCTTGCCGATGCTACCGCCTGGCACAAGCGCCCCCCATGTCACCAATTCCCGAAGCGGCGGTCCGCCGTTGCCGTCCTGCGCGTAGGCGTATGCCACACCCAGCTGGGCAGCCGCCCGCTCCGCCGACCCGGGCATGAACGGCGCGGCCGCGAAGGCAACGACGCGGCAGGCCTCCAGCAGGTCTCCGAGCACGCCGTCGAGGCGAGCGTCCGCCACACCATCGCCGGTCTTGGCGGCCTTGGCCAGCGTCCAGGGTTGCTCCGCCTCCACGTACTTGTTGGCCTCACCCACGAAGTCCCACAGCACGCCGAGGGCCTCGTGCAAGAGGCAGGCATCGAGCTTGGCGATGTAGCGCTCGAACGTCTGTACCCACGCCGCCGCCAGCAGGCCGTCGGTGGGGGTAGATCGGGCCCCGTCGCGATAGCGCGAGGTCATCGATAGCGACCGGTTGAGCAAGTTGCCGTAGTCGTTGGCGAGGTCGGCGTTGTAGCGGCGCACGAAGGTGTCCCAGGAGACGTCGCTGTCACGGTCGAACGCCACTTCGCGCAGCACCGTGTAGCGGGTGCCGTCGCGTCCCAAGGCTGCCACCACGTCCATGGGGTCAAGGAAGTTGCCACGGCTCTTGCTCATGCGCTCGCCCTGCGCCAGCAACCAGCCGTGGACCCAGACTCGCCGCGGAGGCGGCAGACCGGCGCTCATCAGCATGGCCGGCCAGAAGATGGTGTGGAAGCGGTTGATGTCCTTGCCGATGACGTGCAGGTCGGCCGGCCACCAGCGCTCGAACGACTCGGGATCGCCGGGGAAGCCGACGCCGGTGATGTAGTTGATGAGCGCGTCGTACCAGACGTAGACCGTGCCGGCCGCCGGATCCCAGCTCCCGTCTTCACGCCTGGCGCTCGAGCCATCGGGCATGATGGGGAACGGGATGCCCCAGCTGGCGCCTTCGCGGCTGACGCTGAAGTCCTCCAGCCCCTTGCGGATGAAACCGAGCATCTCGTTCTTGCGGAACTCAGGCTGGACCCAGTCAGGATGCTCGGCGTAGTACTGCTCCAGGCGCTCCTGGTAGGCCGAGAGGCGGAAGAACCAGTTGTTCTCCGTCAGCCACTGCAGCTCCACGTCGGGGTGATTGGGGCAATGCACGCCCGACTCGTCCTCCACCAGGTCGCTGCTGGCACGGAAGCCCTCATTGGGGCAATACCAGCCCTCGTACTTGCCGAGATAGATGTCACCGTTGGCATAGGCCCGCCGGATCATCTCGTGGGCCGCCTGGGTATGGTCGGGATCGGTGGTGCGGATGAAGCGGTCGGGGCTGATGCCCAGCGCATCCTCGGCGGTCTGGAAGAGGGCCACGGTGCCATCGACGAACGCCTTGGGCTCCATGCCCTGCGCCGCAGCGGTGGTGGCGATGTTGACCGAGTACTCGTCGGTTCCGGTGAGGAATCGAGTGTCGTCGCCGATCATGCGATGCCAGCGGGCGATGACATCAGCCCCCACGACCTCATACAGGGTGTGCAAGCCGGGCCGGTTATTGGCGTAGGCGATGGCGGTGGTCAGGTAGAAGCGGCGTCGTTCTGTCATGGGTGGGTCGATGGTACTTGAGCGCGCGCCCTGCCACCGTAGGCAGGTGCACACGGTGGCTCTGTCAGGCAGCCGACAGATCTGCGGTCGCGGCCAGCACAGCCTTGGCCTCGAAGGGCGTCAAGCCCACGCGCTTCGATCGCAGCAGCGCGACCAGGCCGGTGATGTGCGGCGCGGCGAACGAGTTTCCGGTCGCGACCGTGGTTCCGCCGTCGCGCCAGGCGATGGGCACGTTCACACCCCAAGCGCCGAATTCGACTGGTGGCCGTGGGTTGTAGTACCAGCGCCATGGGTCGGGCTCGTCGTGGGCGGCCACCGAGACGACCGAGGAGAACAGCGAGGGATATGAGGGACCGCGCGCGTTGTTGGCGGCACCTACGAGGGTCACGCCGGCGAAGTAGGCCCGGTCAGCGACCTCGTGGAAGTCTGCGAACAGCGCCTCGCTCTTGGATGAGAGGGACAGATTGATGACGTCGACACCGCGGTCGATGGCCCACTCGAGGCCGGCCAGGAACGCCCTTCCCCTGCCCTTGAGGTCTGCCCCGAGCACGCGCATCGAGACGATCTCGACCTCCGGCGCCATGTCGACGATGAGCCCGCCACAGGCCGTCCCATGGCCGAAAAGGTCGCCGGCGGTGTCAGCGACGACGTTGGGCTCGCCGTCATCGAATGCGACCGCCACGCTTTCCCGAACGCGTCCCGCGAGAGCCGGATGATCGGCCTCCACACCGCTATCGATCAGGCAGACGCTGACGCCGCGACCGGTCGCCCCGCCGAAGGCCCAGTCGCGATCGATGCGCTCCAGGCGCGCTTCCCGTCGTAGTCGCGCCAACGCGTCGCCGATGAACGGCTCAGACCAGGCAGGTCCAGGCCCAGCGGCCTCGGTCACGCTCTTCGGCGCCCGCGCACACGGCCATGTCGACCGACAGCCGCGAGGATCTCCTCGGTCAGCGCCAAGTCGGCGTCGGGAGCGCCACGCAGCTGCGCCACACGGTCGACTAGCCGCCAGAAGGGCGCCCCGTCGTCCCGGTCGAGTTCGGACGCCGTCGCGCCGACAAGCGCATCGAGGGCCTCATCGTCCAGCGCTCCTTCGCCGATGGTGGCCAGTGCCGTCCGCAGCAAGTGCTCGGAGTCGCGACCCACTCGCACCGCCTCGATGGCCGCAGCAGCCTGGCGCGCGAAGACCCCCAGGAGCTCCATGTCGCGCAATGAGAAGGCCGGCGACGAATGCTTGTCGAGCACCTGCAGCACCCCGACCGTGGCGGCGGCGGCGACGAGGGGGACCGCGGCGATGCTGCGGGGCACATAGCCCGTCCGTTCGGCCGTGCCTTGGTCGAAACGCGGATCAGCTGCTACGTCGCTGAGTGCGATGGGCTCGCCAGTGGAGAAGACGTAGCCGGCGATGCCATGCGTTGGTGCCACGGTGAGGCCGATGACTCCGGCGCCCTGCTCGCCGGCCGCGACGCGGAACTCCAGCCGGTCTGGATCCACCTCGAAGAGAGCGATCGAGGCCGCCTCTGCCTCGAAGAGCGAGACGGCGGCATCGACCACCGACTGCAGCAGGACGGCCTCCGGGTCGCCCGCCAGATGGCGCGCGATGGCCGTTTCGCGAGCCACGCGCAACAGCACCCCGAGTGCCGCTTCCAGCGAGGGGTTCAACGCTCGGCCTCAAGCTCCAGCGCATCCACATCCGGGATGATCAGCGTGTCCTTCTCGATGACCACCAGGCCGCGCGCCACGAGCACGGACAAAAGCTTGTTGACCGACTGGCGGGTGCCGCCGATCATGGCCGCCAGATCGCTCTGTGTGTAGGGCCAATCGAGCCGCACCGCACTGGCGTCTGGGTCGAGCTCCCGTGCCAGCCGTGCCAGCTGGCTGGCGAGGCGACCCGCCAGATCGAGGAAGTGGAGCTCCTGCACGTGCCCGGTGATGCGCCGAAGCTCGCGTGCGACGCCGGCCAGCAGAGACTCGCGAAGCGCCACATCGCGGTCGAGCATGCTCAGCAGCAGCTCGCGCGAGAGCGTCCAGGTCTCGCTGGGCTCGACGGCGACGGCAGATGCGGAGCGGGGTGCACCGTCAAGGAGGGACAGTTCGCCGAAGAAATCCCCGCGGCGCAACGTGGCGATGATGGCCTCCTCGCCGTCGAGGCTGGGCAGCACGATCTTAACCGCGCCCGAGTCGACGATGTGCAGCGCATCGCCCGGGTCTCCCTGGTGGAAGATGGTCTCGTTCCGTCGAAAGCGCCGACGGCGCAGCTGGCTGGCGAGGTCGGTCAGGGCATCCTCCTGGGCGTGCGCGAACAGGCAGGACTCGCGCAGGCTGCTCACGATGAGGCTCCGGTCCACCCCTGAACGATGGCGGGCGGATGGGTCCTGCGTCAAGCACGGTCTCGCGGACCTGTGTGTCGGCTGTTTGACAGGGCGGCTGTCGCAGCTCCGGTTGGCGGTACGTGGGCCCGACGGTCACACTACCCTCATCACTTCGGCGGCAGCGTCCATGCCGTCGAACCGGTCAAGACAGGAGCGATGACGATGACGGATGCCAAGGCCCGCCCCGAGCCTGTGGAACCCCCCGACGACGAACAGGACGTCGAGGGTCACAGCCTGTACATCAACCCCACCATCGCGAGCGACATGGCACGGAGTCGAAGCAAGGATATCGACCGCCAGGTCCGCGAACGCAACCACGTCAAGGAGGCCAAGGAGGCCAAGCGCTCCTAGGTCCACGACACGGTCGAGCCCGCCGTGGCGTGGTTCAGTCGGGGAGTAGCCGGCCCAGGGACTCGATCATGCTGTCGCTGCACACCTGTGCGCCAGCATCGGGACCGAGGCGCTCGTCAAGTCGCCCGCCGAGTGTCGGCAGGTCGGTGAGGTGCCGCAGGCCGTCGATGAAGACCTCGCGCCGCTGTGCATCGGCCGGACGGGTCTGGGCATCGACGTCGGACAGGAAGTCGACGCCCAGGGCGACATGCTCGGGGCCGATCAGGTCGACCGCGTGTTCGACGTGGTCGAGGAAGGCATCGACCGAGCGATCGCCGCCCACGAAGTCGCCGACACCGTTGATGCCCACGAATCCACCCGTTGCGGCGATGGCCCGTAGTTGGTCGTCACGCAGGTTGCGCGGGTGTTCGTTGACCGCCCGACAGGATGAATGGCTGGCCACGAATGGGCGCGTGGACAGGCGCGCGATGTCATCGAAGCCGGCATCGGAGAGATGGCTGACATCGATGATCATGCCCAGCGACTCCATGCGCTCGATCGCCCGCACGCCCAACGAGGTCAGCCCGGCACCGGTCTGGCGCTCACCCATGCCGTCGGCGAAGGGCGTGCGACGGTTCCACGTCAACGACGCCATCCGAAGGCCCAGGTGCCAGAAGGTATCGATCAGGTCGATATCGGCCGCGACAGGCTCCATTCCCTCGAAGGACAGCACCAACGCGATCCGTCCGCCGGCGATGGTCTCCCGCAGCTGCCCCGCGCTCGTCACCAGGGCCACATCAGCCGCATGCCGCTGTGCCAGCTGCCGCGTGGTCTCCACCGTCTGGAGCGCGCGCCGTAGCGCACCCTCGCTGACGAACTGATGATCGGTCCAGATTGGCAACACCTGCAACACCACGCCGCCCGCGCGCAGCTGTGGGAGCCAGAAGTCGCCGAAGGGATCATCGTCGCCCTGGTCGCGGCGGAACTGCACCGCCATGAGCAGGTCGTTGTGGCAATCGGCCATGGGTCGGGTCATGGGGCTGATGGTCTTCCGGTGGCGATCTAGTGGCGGAAGTGACGGCGGCCGGTGAAGACCATGGCAGCGTCCGCCGCGTCCACAGAGGCGATCACGTCGTCGTCGCGCCGGGACCCGCCGGGCTCGATGATGGCCGTCACCCCTGCCCGAAGGCAGACGTCCACGCCGTCGGCGAAGGGAAAGAAGGCGTCCGATGCACAGGCCGCGCCGGGCGCCTTCTCACCCGCCTGCTCGACGGCCAAACGGGCGCTCTGCACACGGCTCATCTGGCCGGCGCCGACACCGACGACGGCGCCATCGCGAGCCAGCACGATGGCGTTGGATTTGACATGCCGCACGATGCGCCAGGCGAAGTCGAGATCGACCCGCTCGCGGGCATCCGGGTCACGCTGCGAGACCGTACGCCACAAGGTCGGATCGTCGGGCAGCACGTCCGACACCGACAGCAGCAGCCCTCCGCCGGCTGCGCGTGCCTCAAGCGACGATTGCGGGGCGAGGGTGATGGTCGGATCCTCGAGCAAGCGCAGGTCGGGCTTCGAAGCCAGGATCCCGCGTGCTTCGGCGTCGAACCCCTCAGCCACCACGACCTCCAGGAAAAGGCTGGTGAGCTGCTCCGCCAGCGCTCGGTCAACCATGCCGCGGACGGCCACCACCCCGCCGAAGGCACTGACCGGATCGGCCTCCAGGGCACGCTCCCAAGCGGTGCCCAGGTCGTCGGCCTCTGCTGCGCCACAGGGATTGCCGTGTTTGACGATGACCATGGCGTGGCCGTGCAGATCGCGGGCCACCGCCGCGGCGGCCGAGGCGTCAAGCAGGTTGTTGTAGGAGAGCGGCTTGCCCTGCAGCGGCTCTGCACCCTCGACGAACGGACCGCTGGCAAGATCGGCACCCACGATCGAGTAGAGCGCCGCTTCCTGGTGCGGATTCTCGCCATAGCGCAACCGCAGCGTGCGCCGCAGGGTCATCGGCAGCGTCTCAGGTGTGCGGTCCTCCGGCGTCCAACGCGCGGCCAGTGCTCCGGTGATGGCGGCGTCGTAGGCGGCGGTGCGGCGGAACGCTTTCAGCGCCAGCTGGCGCCGTGTCTCGAGCGGGACGGCGCCGTGCGCATCGAGAGCATCAAGTACCGTGTCGTAGTCATCGGGATCGGTGACGACGGCCACCGAGGCGTGGTTCTTGGCGGCTGCCCGCACCAGTGTGGGTCCACCGATGTCGATCTCCTCGATGAGGTCGTCGTCAGTGATGTCCGGTCGTGCCGCAGCCTTTTCGAACTGGTAGAGGTTGACGACCACGAGGCTGAAGGGCTCGATACCCTGCTCGGCCAGCTGCGCCCGATGCGCAGGGTCGTGCAGGTTGGCCAGCACCCCGCCATGGATGCGCGGGTGCAGCGTCTTGACGCGGCCGTCGAGCATCTCCGGCGCGCCGGTGACCGCGGCTACATCGACGACCGCGACCCCGGCTTCGCGGATGGCGCGAGCGGTTCCACCGGTGGAGACGAGCTCGAAGCCACGCTCAGCAAGGCCCCGGGCGAGCTCGACCAGGCCGCGTTTGTCAGCGACCGAGAGCAGTGCTCTGAGCCGGGGCGCTCCAGCCAAGGGTCCGGGCGTGCCAGTGACGGGTCCAAACTGATCGGTCAATGGTCCAGACGCTCCAGTCGCGCGATGACCGCATCGACATGCTTCAACCAGGCCCGATCATCGAAACAGTGGTCCAGTCGTTCGGCCGAAAGGACCGCGGTCACGTCAGGATCAGCCTCCAGCAGGCTGCGCAACGCCGTTCGTTCGTCGGCAGCGCGCAGGGCGTTGCGCTGGACGATGGCATAGGCGTCGGTGCGCGTCAGACCGGCGTCGATCAGGCTCGTGAGCAACCGCGAGGAGGCGTGCAGGCCAAGGCCGCGTTCGATGTTCTCAGCCATCCGCTCAGGCCGCACCACGAGTCCTTCGACCAAGCGGCGGAACCGGTCCAGCATGTAGTGCAGCAGGGTGGTGGCCCCGGGCAGCGCAACGCGCTCGACCGATGAGTGGCTGATGTCACGCTCGTGCCACAGGGCCTGGTCTTCCATGCCCGCGAGGGCATAACCCCGCAAGAGCCTGGACATGCCGGTGAGCCGTTCGGCGACGATGGGATTGCGCTTGTGGGGCATGGCCGAAGAGCCGGTCTGGCCGCGCGCGAAGGGCTCACCCACCTCCGCGATCTCCGTGTGCTGCAGGTTGCGGATCTCGACGGCGAAGCGCTCGATGGACCCGCCGGTGACGGCGATGGCGGCCAGGAAGGCGGCGTGGCGGTCCCGCTGCACGATCTGGGTGCTGGCAGGGTCGGGGGTGAGTCCCAAGCGCCCGAGCGCAGCGGCTTCAACTGCCGGCGGCAGCTGCGAGTAGGTGCCCACGGGCCCGGAGATCTTGCCCGTGGCGAGGTCGTCAGCGGCCAGCCGCAGCCGGGTGCGGGCGCGGTCGAGCTCGAACGCCCACGACGCCAGCTTGAGCCCGAACGTGAGTGGCTCGGCATGGACGCCGTGGGTGCGGCCCATCTGGAGGGTGCCAGCATGCTCACGCGCTCGCGCCACGACGACATCGATGACAGCATCCAGGCACTCCAGGATGACATCCGCCGCGGCGCGGCACTGCAGCGCCAAGCCGGTGTCGACCACGTCGCTGCTGGTCAGGCCGTAGTGGAGGTAGCGGCCCTCCTCCCCCACCGACTCTGCCACTTGCGTGACGAAGGCCACCACGTCATGGTCAGTGCTGCGCTCCAGCTCGTTGATGCGGTCGATATCCACGCGGGCGCGAGCCTCGATGGCCGCCACGGCCTCAGCCGGGACGTCACCGCGCTCGGCCAGGGCCCCCGACACGGCCAGCTCCACGCGGAGCATGTGCTCGAAGCGGCAGCGGTCCGACCACAACTCCGCCATCTCGGGCAGGGTGTAGCGCCCGATCATGCGTCGACCCGCGGCCTCTGGTGGAAGGGCTGCCGGGTCGATCGTCTGGGTCCGCTCAGGTCCGACGCTGACGATGGCGACCGGTGCGCCTGCGGCGGCCTCGATGGCGTCGATGAAGGCGGCCGCATTGGCGGGCAGATCCTCCATGCGCCGCGCGCCGGAGATGTCCTCCTCCCATCCAGGGAGGACCTCATAAACCGGCTCTGCCCTCTGCAGATCGATGAGCGGGAGTGGCCAACGGGCCTCCTCGCCACGGACACGATAGCCGGTGGCGATACGCAGCTCGTCCATGCCGCTGAGGATGTCGAGCTTGTTGACCATCAGGTCGCTGACGCTGTTGACCGCGACCGAATAGCGCAGCGGCACCGCATCGAGCCAGCCACAGCGACGCTGCCGGCCGGTCGTGGTGCCGAACTCATGGCCCTTCTCCAGCAGGTAGCGGCCGGCCTCGTCGTCGAGCTCGGTAGGGAATGGCCCGGAGCCGACGCGCGTCGAGTAGGCCTTGAGGATGCCCAAGACGTGGTCGATCTGGAGGGGGCCGACACCACCGCCGGTGCAAGCACCGCCGGCGACGGGGTTGCTCGAGGTGACGAAGGGGTACGTCCCATGATCGAGGTCGAGCAGTGTCCCCTGCGCGCCCTCGAGGATGACGAACTTGCCCTCGGCGAGGGCATCCTGCACGAGGTTGGTGGTGTCCACGATGTGTGGGCGCAGTCGCTCCCCCCAAGCCGCACCTTCGGCCAGCAGGTCGTCGAGATCGAAGCCGGGCTGCCCGTAGGACTCGTGGAGGATGGCGTTGCGCTCCGGCAGGACACGTGCTAGTCGGTCGTGCAGTGCCTTGGGGTCGAGCAGGTCCTCCATGCGCACACCGGCACGCCAGGCGCGGTCGGCGTAGGCCGGGCCGATGCCGCGCCGGGTGGTGCCGATCTCCGATCCCGACAGCCGCGCCTCAGCCGCGCCGTCGAGCGCGATGTGATAGGGCATGATCACGTGTGCGGCTCGGCTCACGCGGATGCGACGAGGATCGACGCCGCGCGCGGCGAGCATGTCCATCTCGCTGATGAGCGTCCGCGGATTGACCACCACGCCGTTGCCGATGACCGGCGTGATGTGGTCGTGAAGCACGCCCGACGGCACGAGATGCAGCTTGAAGACTTCGTCACCGATGACCACGGTGTGCCCGGCGTTGTCACCACCCTGGTAGCGCACGACCATGTCCACCGACTTCGACAGCAGGTCGACGGCCTTGCCTTTGCCCTCGTCGCCCCACTGCAGGCCGACGATCACGCTGGCCGGCATCAGTGGGCCGACGCTGTGGCGATGGCGTCCGGGGTCGACGGTCGTGCCTTCGCGACGACCGTGTCGATGCTGCTGATGGCTCCACTCCCCTGTGACGATCGGCGGCCCGCGGCGCGTTGACGACCCGATGATAGCGGTCGCCGCCGGGCACGACCGGGCCGACGGAATGGCGGCCACGTAGGCCAGGGCCGTGACTATGCTCTTGGGAGGTGGACGACCGCGGTATCGGCGTGCAACGCCTACGGAGCCAGTGGCCACCAGACTTGGGAGGGGACATGGACGTACTGCCGAAATGGACGACCGTCGTCTCTCGTGTGCAACGTCTCGGGAACGCCGCGTTCGATCGCGTATTCCATATCGAGACGGCGGGCTTCATCGATGTCTCCGAGCTCGGGTTCGAGCCAGACTGCGGGCGACCCTACATGCCCTCCAACTGCGTCAACCTCATCAGCCTGGCGCGCATGATGCGTGCGCTCGACATCGGCGCCGGCGACGTGTTCCTCGACCTCGGCTGTGGCAAGGGGCAGGTGCTCTTCGTGGCCGCCCATTTCCGGTTCGGCCGTGTCATCGGGATCGACCTTTGCAAGGACCTGGTCACGGTCGCCCGCCGCAACCTGGACCCGGGCAAACATCGCTTCAGGGCCGGACGCATGGACCTAGTCGTTGGCGACGCTGCGGAGTATCAGGTTCCGGACGATGTCAACGTCTGCTACCTCTACAACTCCTTTCCCCGACCCGTCCTGGAGCGAGTCATGGCGCAGGTGGACGCGTCGCTCGTCGCGAGTCCGCGCCGCATGCGCATCCTCTATCTGGAATTGGAGGACGCTGACGTCCTCGCCACGCACGGGTTTCGGGAAGTCCGGAGGATCAGGCGGCTGCGGCAGTTCGTTCGGGTCGAACCCCAACAGGCACCGCAGCCAGGAGACCCGCGCTGAGGGAGCGACGCTCGACGTCGGCGACTCGGCCACTCCGGGCCAGGCTCGCCCCACGGCTGCGGACATGACCGGGCGGATCCAGCCGGTCCGGGCGAGCCGTCGATCGCCCGGCTTCAGGCGCGGATCCAGCCTCCGCTGACGGCCAGCGCTCGACCGAAGACCAGGCCGCGGTGACTAGACCGTGGCGTCGCCCTCGACCGCCTCGGCTGCTGCGGCGTCGGCTTGTTCGGCTTCTTCGACGATCTCGTCGGCGGCCTTCTGGACCTCCGAGAAGCGTTCTTCCAGGTTGGCTTGGAGTTCCTTGAAGCGTGTCTCAAGGTGGGAACCCAAGGCCTCGAAGTCACGCTTCTCGATGTCCGACCGGATGCGCTCGAACTCGACCCGGATGTCGCGACCAGAGTCGCCCGCGCTGATGGTCGCGGCGGCCACACCGATGGCGACCCCGCTGACCAGACCTAGGATGAAACGGAACATGACCCCTCCTTCGCGGACCCGGATGTGATCCTGCTCGACGGAACCGGGATTCCGCTCGATGCGCTGTGATGGCGACCTCGCCGTGTGGGTCAAGGATACTCGCGAGCAAGCCAGACGCAGGGCGAGCGACCGGTGCCGGAGGGGAGCACGGCACCGGTCGCTCGAAAGGGGGAGTGTTCGTCGTCAGGCCGCTACAGCCTCAGCTTCCTGGGCGTCGGCGTCCGCCGCCTCGGCCACAGCTGCCTCGAAGTCACTGGTCTCAGCCGGATCGATGCCCATGACCTCAGCCTGCGTCTCGAGCGCCTGGGCCGCGGTTTCAGCGGCGTAGTCTTTCTTGCGGCGACCTGACAGCATCTCCACGCTGTTGGCCACGATCTCTGTGCGGTAGTGCTTGCTCTTGTGATCGTCCTCCCAGTGACGCGTCTGCAGTCGCCCTTCGAGCGAGACCAGCTGGCCCTTGCCCAGGTACTGGCCACAGATATCAGCCAGTCGCTCCCAGGTCACGATGGCGTGGTACTCGGTGCGCTCCTCGCCACCGCGATACTCGTTGGTGGCCAGGCTGAAGTTGGTGACCGTCTTGCCGCTGGGCAAAGAACGCAGCTCCGGATCACGCGTGAGACGTCCGGTCAACAGGACTCGGTTCATCAGAAGACCTCCTTGCCGGTGCTCATGATCGGCACCGACGCGCTACACATCGGCGGGTATCGATGTCGGCGGAGTCCTCGGCGGTGGATGTGCCGCACGATAGCAGGGGGCACTTACCCCGCGCTTCACGACGGCCTCACCGCGGCATTCGGTCGCACCCCGTAGTGTTGGTCCCGCTTGCGCTTCTGGGTACCCGACCGCTGAACGCGGAGTGGAGGCTGTTGGTCGTGGACAGAAGGCACCGCTTTGGTGTGGTCGAGGGCACAACTACCGCACGATATGCGTGATGATGGGCGGGCCGGAAGCACCTAGCCCCTGCGGCCCAAGTGCACATCGCGCTCGGCGGTCCCAACCGACGAGCCAGCCAAGGATCGACGATGCTCGCTACAGCTAGCCTCCCATCTGCCCGCTGTCAGCCTTGGCGAGGATCTCGCAACGTGGGTGACGTGGGTGCTTGGGGGGTCGCGGTCGACCCTAGGCTGGAGCAGGCGCGACGCCACAGCGTCTGGCCCGGTATCGCCGGCTGGCGCCAGCTGAGCGGACGCCATGCGATGACCTGGGATACAGATTGGTTCTCGATCTGGGCTACGTCGAGCAGCAGGACATGCGTATGGAAATGGCCATCCACATGAATGCCCTTCGGATTCTCCCTGACGCGCGACGGCGTACGAAATGCCGAGGACACGGAGCTGCCCGAATTCCTGGACAGTGAGCCCGCTGATGTCAATGGAGGCGCGCGCCGATGAATCCGGCAGTGCCCACCCCATCGCCCGGCCAGCCACTCTCGGACGAGGACGTTGCGCGCCTGGCCCGCTGGAACGACACAGCGCATCCCTATCCAGATCGGGCGACGGTCCATGAGCTATTCGACCTGCAGGCCGATGCGACGCCCGATCGGACGGCCCTTATCTACGGCGACGAGAGGCTGACCTTCGCGGACCTGCAGCGGCGGGCGAATGGTCTTGCCCACATGCTCATCGGGAAGGGTGTTGGCCCCGGGACCCCGGTCGGTGTGGCCATGTATCGCTCCCCCGGGGCCATCGTGGGCTTACTCGCGATCATCAAGGCGGGTGGCGCCTACCTACCGCTCGACCCGTCTTACCCAGATGACCGCCTCTCGTTGATGGTCAGTGACGCCGACGTTGGCATCATCCTGACCAGCTCGGACGTCGATGACTTCCCGGCCACGCAAGCCGAGATGATCGACATCCTGCGGTTCGATGCGAATGCCCACCCGTCAGACTCTCCACCCATACAGACGAAGCCGGACGATCCGCTGTACGTCACGTTCACATCGGGCTCGACCGGACGACCCAATGGGGTGCTGGGCACCCATCGGGGCGCGATCAACCGCTTCAACTGGGCGTGGGAGTCATATCCCTTCGCCGAGGGCGAGGTCTGCTGCCAGAAGACCAGCCTCAACTTCGTCGACCACCTTTCCGAGACCTGGGCGCCCCTGCTTAAGGGGCATGCGCTCGTCGTGGTCCCCGATGAGGTGGTGAAGGACGGTGGCCGCTTCATCGACATCCTCGCGGAGCACAGGATCGAACGCCTCGTCACCGTCCCTTCCCTCATGAGCACCTTGCTGCAAGCCATTCCCGACATGGGCGCCAAGCTGTCCAACCTTCGCTTCTGCACGTTGAGCGGGGAACGCCTGACCGTGGAGCTGGCCAACGAGTTCAGTACCAACCTGCCCGACACCGTACTGCTCAACCTCTACGGTATGTCGGAAGGGTCGGGCGACGCCACGTGGTACGACCAGCGTTGGGGGAACCAGAGCGACTCGTTCCCGATCGGACGCCCGATCCACAACATGCACGTCTACGTCCTCGATAGGGACCGGCGGCCAGTGCCGATCGGCGAGCCCGGTGAGATCTACCTCGGCGGCGTGGGACTGGCACTGGGCTATCTCGGCCGGCCCGAACTGACGGTGGAGCGCTTCCTTCCCAACCCCTTCGTCGATGACCCGGCGGCGCGCATGTACCGGAGCGGCGACCTCGGACGCTGGCTGCCGGACGGCGTACTCGAGTTTGTCGGTCGCGTCGATCATCAAGTGAAAGTCCGTGGTGTACGTATCGAGCTGGGCGACGTCGAGGCAGCCGCCCGGTCGCTCGACGAGGTCACCGAAGCGGTGGTGACCGCCCCTGTGATCGGACACGACCGGCGGCTTGTGGCGTACGTCACTCTCGCGCCCGGTGCGAGTGCCACGGCGACCGTGATACGCGGCGCACTGGCCGCGAGATTGCCGGGAACTATGGTCCCGACACGCATCATCTTCGTCGATCACTTCCCGCTCACGCCCAACGGCAAGGTCGATCGGTCCGCGCTCCCCGACCCGGTCGGGGAGCGTCCCGCTACTGACACTCCGTATGCCCCGCCTCGTACGGACGTTGAGCGTCAGCTGGTGGCCATCTGGCAGGAGTTGCTCTTCATCGACCGGATCAGCGTGAACGACAGCTTCTTTGACCTTGGCGGCGATTCGCTGCTCGTCGTCTTGCTCCGGGCGCAGCTGCACGAGTCGTTCGGCATCGCGCTGGCCGCTCCCCTCCTCTTCGAGCACCGGACGATCCACCAGCTCGCAACACTCATCGAAGCGCTGCGCGAGCCTGCGCCGGGTCCGCACGAGGACGCGACACCGGCTTTCGGTCAATCGCAGCGACCACGAACGACGGGCACGGATGTCGCCATCATCGGTATGGCCGGGCGCTTCCCTGGCGCCTCGGATATCGACCGCTTCTGGGACAACCTCGTGCACGGCGTAGAGGGTTTGCGACGCCTGACCGACGAGGAGCTGCAGAGGTGGGAGCCGGGCTACGAAGAGAAGGCCGGCGATCCCGACTTTGTGCCGGTCGTGGGCACGCTCGACGACGTGGAACTGTTCGATGCCGACTTCTTCGGCATCCAGCCGGGCGAGGCGCGCACGCTCGATCCGCAGCATCGAATCTGGTTCGAGGCAGCATGGCAAGCGCTTGAGCACGGCGGCTACGCCCCGGGCAAGACGGACCACCGCATCGGTGTCTTCGCCGGCAGCTACATGAACACCTACGCCATGCATAACCTGCTGCACGATCGCGCGTCGGTGGATGAGTTCGTGCGCCTACACGGTCCCGCATCGCTCCTGCAGTCGCTCAACAACGAGCCGGATTACCTGCCCACCCGCACTTCCCATCTGCTGGACCTGCGAGGACCATCGGTGAACGTCCAGACGGCCTGCTCCACGTCACTCGTGGCCGTGGCGCTCGCTTGCCGCGCGATCGCGAGCGGCGACTGCGAGATGGCACTGGCCGGTGGCGTTACCGTGCTCCTGCCGCAGGCGCAGGGGTACTACTACCAGAGCGGAGGCATCCGCTCGGTCGACGGTCACTGCCGGCCCTTCGACGCAGCCGGGACCGGGACCATCTTCACCTCGGGCGTCGGCGCCGTGCTTCTCAAGGGGCTGGCTGACGCCCTGGCCGATGGCGACCATATCCTCGCGGTCGTCAAGGGCGCAGCCATGAACAATGACGGCTCCCATAAGGCCAGCTACATGGCGCCGAGCGTCGACGGGCAGTCCGAGGTCATCACCGATGCCCAGCGTCGGGCCGATGTCGACCCAGGCACGATCGGCTACGTCGAGGCTCATGGGACCGCGACTCCGTTGGGCGATCCGATCGAGGTCGCGGCGCTCAGCCGGGCCTTCGGACGAGACGGGGGAGTTACCGAGCGCAAAGTCGCGCTGGGCTCAGTCAAGAGCAACATCGGCCACACCGACGCTGCAGCCGGCGTCGCCGGGCTCATCAAGGTCGTCCTGGCCCTGACCCATGAGGCCATCCCACCAACGCTGCACTACGAGACGCCGAACCCAGAGATCGACTTCGACAGCTCCCCGTTCTACGTTCCGACCGAACTGGTGCCATGGCCTGCGAGCGATGCACCACGGCGGGCCGGAATCAGCTCTTTCGGCGTCGGTGGCACGAACGCGCACGTCGTGCTTGAGGAAGCGCCAGTGCTTCCTGAACTCGCATCGACAAGGCCGCGTCACCTGCTCTCGCTCTCTGCCCGCAGCGAGATGGCACTGGCGACCATGCGTCAGGCGCTGGCGGATCACCTCGAGACTCAGCGGCCCTCACTCGCTGACGTGGCATACACGCTGACAGTCGGACGGGCTGACTTCAGCTACCGCACCTCCATCGTTGCCGCGGGCATCGATGGGGCGGTGGAGGCGCTGCGTGATGGCGGGGGGGCCGTCGCAAGGCTGGAGGTGGACGCGCCGGACGTGGTCATGATGTTCCCCGGCCAGGGTACGCAGTTCGTAGGCATGGGCCGAGAACTGTACGAGCACGAGCCGACTTACCGGGCGGCCCTCGATCAGTGTGCGTCGATCCTGGAGCCACGGCTCGGCCTCGACCTTCGATCTGTGCTCTACCCGGCTGACGAAGCGGACCCCGTGGTGGCCGAACAGCTGACCCGAACAGGTCTCGCGCAGCCGGCGATCTTCGCCGTCTCCTACGCCACGGCCCAACTGTGGCTCTCATGGGGCGTCCGGCCTGCGACGCTCGTCGGCCACAGCGTCGGCGAGTACGTGGCCGCGGCCGTGGCCGGTGTCTTCTCGCTTGAGGATGCCCTAACTATCATCGCCTCGCGAGCCACCCTGATGCAGGACCTGCCAGGTGGCTCGATGCGAGCGGTGCGACTCTCTCCCGACGAGCTCGCAACCTATCTTGGGGATGGGGTCAGTCTGGCCGCGGTCAATACGCCCATGTCAACGGTCGTGTCCGGGCCGGACGACGCCATCCGGCGCTTCGAGGCACGGATGCAGGAGGCCGGACTTGAGACCATCGAGTTGCACACCTCCCACGCCTTCCACTCGGAGATGATGGAGCCCATCCTCGACCGGTTCCGAGAGGTCATCGCAGGTGTCGCGCGACGCGCTCCTGGGATTCCCATCGTCTCGACCGTGACCGGCGTCTCGCTGACCGACGCGGAGGCGACCGATCCCGACTATTGGGCGGGTCAGGTCCGGCGTCCAGTTCGCTTCTCCGACGCGGTCCTGACCCTGCATCGCGAGCCGAGCCGGGTGTACCTGGAGGTCGGCCCAGGGACCACCTTGAGCGCTGCGGTGCGCCAGCACCCCAACGGGACCAACGGGGACGCGCGCATCGCCGTCATTGATTCGCTGGGCCATCCGAGCAAGCACCTGCCGGCACTGCAGCCGGTCCTCGATGGGCTGGGGAAGTTGTGGCAGGCAGGCGTGCCCGTCGACCGGGTCGCGGCCTTCGGGAATGAGCGCCGGCGCCGCGTGCCGCTCCCGACATATCCCTTCGAGCGCAAGCGACACTGGATGGACCCGCCACCCCTCGCAGTTCCGAATCGGTCGACGACGCCGACTCAGGCCGAGCCGGCCGTGCCTGGCGTGGCGGTGACCACCATTCCCGCATCGACGCCGCCAGGTGCACCGACGCAGGAACGTACCAGCCGTCCTGGGCGCATCGCCGACCGCATGGCAACCATCATCGCCGATCTCGGCGGTCTCGATGCCGACGTGATCGACCGGACAGCGGACTTCGCCGACCTCGGCCTCGACTCGCTGTTCCTGACCCAGGCCAACTCGCGGATCCGCAAAGAGTTCGGGGTCCGGATCCCGCTCCGGAGCCTCTTGAACGAGGCCTCGACCATCGACGCGCTCGCGGCGCATATCGACGCCGAACTCGCTCCCGATGCGCTTCCTGCGCCAGTGGAGCCGTCAGTCGGCCGCGAGGATCGATCGACCCAGCCGCTTCCGATAGAGATTGACGGCACGCGACCAGCGTTGGTGACGGTCGCCGACGACGACCATGGCGGGGCGACGCAAGACGAATGGCTCGTCCGTGAGCAGTTGCGACTCATGGACATGCAGCTGCGACTGATGGACAAGCAGCTCGACACGCGACGGACGCACATCAGCGCTACGCCGGGGACGGTGGGCGATTTCGCAACTCCGAACGCAGCGGCTTCGTTGCGCACGGAGCGCCGGCCCGTGGAACTCCCAGTCCTGCCTAACGTGGCGCGCTACATGACCGAACGCGAGACACCTCACCCTGAGCGGTGGAACCTCGATGCATTGGTCACCCCGACGCGGCATCTGGACCCTGACGTGACCAGACGCGTGGTCGGCCAGTTGGTCGAGCGCCATGACGCCTTTCGCTTGCGGTACTCCTTCACCGGCGACGTTCTCTCGGCTTCCATCGCGGTCACCGCTGACCCACCGTACGGCACCAGCGACTTCAGCAAGCTGAGCCCGTCCGCTCGGACTGGCGCCGTGGAGCGCCGGGCTGGAGAGATCCAGGCAAGCCTCGCGCTTGACCGCCGCCTCGTCCATTTCGAGCTATTCAACCTGGGCGAGCAAGGACAGCGCCTCCTCGTGGTGGCCCATCACTTCGTCATGGATCAACTCTCGTGGCCGCCGTTCTGGGCGGACTTCGAGATCCTATACGAGAGTCTTGAGCGCGGCGTAGCCATCGCACTTCCTCCCGTGACGACCACATTCGAGGACTGGGCGCTGGCGCTCCAGCAATATGCGGACTCCGGTTCGATCCGTGCCGGGCTTCCGACCTGGCGCGATCTCCCTTGGGATCATGTCCGTCCGGTCCCGCTCGACCACATTGGTGGTGCCAACACGAACGAGTCCGCCGAGGAGATCCTGCTCGTCCTCACTTCCGAGGAGACGGAGGATCTGCTGCGCCGGACACCAACGATCGCTCGCAAGGTCGACCTCATGCTGACTGCGCTTGCTCGCGCGATCGCCAAGTGGAGCGACACCGACGCGGTACTCATCGACATGATGGGGCACGGGCGGGATGACGGCATCGTAGACGGCGTAGACCCATTGGAGACCGTGGGCTTCTTCGTCTCATATACGCCCCTCCTGCTGCGCCTGCCCGTTGGCGGGTCTGAGCGAGTGCCACTGACGGAGCAGATCGAGCCGCTCATCCGCCGCGGGCTGGATTTCGACCTACTCCGCTACATGGCGCGCGACTCGAGTATCCAAAGGGAGTTCCGGGCCTGGCCACGGGCCGAGATCCTCTTCAACCATCACGGTCAACGCGACGAGCCTGTCGAGGTCCCGCGGAGCAACCTGTTCGTGGCCGCACTGGAATCCATCGGAGACACCCACTCTCCTGAAGGCATCCGCTACTACCCCGTGGCCGTCTCATCAGAGGTCCACTACGGGCAGCTTCGCTTCAACTTCGTGTACAGCGCTAACCTCCACGATCGGTCGACCATCGCTGCCTTGGTGGATGATTTCCGCGGTGAGCTCAGCGAATTGGTCGCGCTTGCCGTCGGGGTGGCTGAGGCATCGGTCGGGCCGATCGCGGCAGGTTCCGCGGCGCGACTCTCCGACGCTCCCGCCAGTGAGGCCGTGCTACCGGCCCAGCCGACGGTGGGGCTTTCACAGCAGAACGGCGCCGGCCACGAGGCGCACATCGCGGATGAGCTCACCATGATGGTCTGCAGCCTGAGTGGCCTCGACGCCTCGACCCTCGGCCGTACCGCGAGCTTCGCCGATCTGGGCCTGGACTCCCTGTTCCTGACGCAACTCGGTTCGCAGATCCGCAAGCAGCTGGGCGTCCGCGTGACGCTCGGCGAGATGCTTGAGGAGACGCCGACGATCGAGGCGCTCGCGAAGCGGATCGAGGCGTCGCAGGGTGGCGCTAAGCCAACCGCCCTCGCGGTTGTCGTCTCCGACAACGAGCTGTCGCACCCGTCGACGCCACCTGTCAACGTGCCGCTGACCCACGAGCAGCGCGACATCTGGGTCGCCTCCCAGCTGAGCGACGAGGGCTCTGCTGCCTTCAACCTCGCGACCTTGCTCGGCCTCAGGGGCGAGCTCGATGTGACGGCCCTGCACGAGGCGCTGCGACAGCTGCGGCGCCGCCACGAGGCGCTGCGAACCACCTTCGACCTGGACGGCGAGTATCAGGTCATCGGCCCGGATGCCGAGATCGAGCTACCCGTGCTGGATGTGTCGAACGACCCGGAGCCCGCGCGCTCGGAGCGTGTGAGCGCGTTCTTCGATGCCGACATGTCGACGCCCTACGATCTTGTGGCGGGCCCCTTGTTCCGCCCGGCGCTCATCCGCTATGCGCCAGACGATCACGTGCTCGTCCTCTCCATGCACCACCTGGTCGGCGATGGGTGGAGCTTCGACGTCATGCGTCGCGAGCTGGGCGTGATCTACGGGGCAATGCTGCGGGGCAAGCCGGCAGCGCTCGATGAACCCACACAGTATCGCGAGTACGCCGCCTGGCGCATCGAGCAGAGCAACGCATCGAGAGCCTACTGGCGACGGCACTATGACCAACCGCCGGTGCGGCTCGAGCTCCCGACCGACAAGGCACGGCCGGCGGTGCGGGACTACGAGTACGGACACGTTCGCACGGTGATCGGGGACGAGTTGCTGGCATCGCTCAAGGGCATATCAGCCGCACAAGGCGTCACGTTGTTCAACGTACTGCTCACTGGCTGGGAGACCCTGCTGCACCGACTTTCGGGCCAGCCCGACTTCGCTCACGTGGTCTTCGTCTCCGGCCAGCCCGGGATGGGTGTGCAGAGCCTGGTGGGCTTCTGCACGAACACCCTCCCGATGCGCGCTCTGATCGAGCCCACAGAGCGCATCTCCGAACGGCTCAAGCGGTCGAAGCGCGACACGATGGACGCACTCGACAATCGCTACTTCTCCGTTGAGCAGCTAGCCACAGAGTTCCGACTGAAGCGCGACCCCAGCCGCCCTTCCCTGGTCTCCACCGGAGTCACCATGGAGTCAGCATTGTCGGGGATCGACTTTGGTGACCTGGATGCGACAGGGTGGGATCATGGCCGGCGAAGCTTCGGCCCCTTCGACCTTGAGCTGTATCTGATGGAGTCGACCGAACGCCTGACAGTAGACCTGGAGTACGCCGCGAGCCTGTTCGGGGCCGACACCATCGAGCTGTGGCTGGGCCACTTCGTGCACCTCCTGTACCAGATCGCGGCCGACGCGAGCGCCCAGGTCTCGGACCTACGCCTGCCCGTCGATGTCGGAACGCTCGACCCACGGCGTTCGGCGGGGCCGCAGCCCATGTCGACGCCGAGCACGTGAGTCGCAAGCCTGAGCGAGCTGACCTCGACCTGCGCCGCGAGCGGCCCGGTCCGGTGCGGTTCGAGCTCTCACGTGGGCGGGTCCGAATCCTCACGACACCTTGGAGGGAGGGGAGCGCATGGCTCGTCAACAAAGGCGGTCCGGGACGCGCACCCCGGGCCTACGCGTTCGCATGCGCCTGAACGGCGTCGCCCATCCGTCTGTCCGATGATGGAACTCCGGCGTGAGCTACCCGCTTCCACGCCGGCAGAAGGAGACCGGCATGGGCATCATCGCATCGCCTGAACCCGTGGATGTACCCGCTTGCGCTCGGCACGGGACACCGACCTTGCCCGCGCGGCGGCCCGCGTGACTGGTGAGAGCTGCGCGGGGTGGGTATCCGCCAGAACCTCGCGCCGCGGCGTGACCGGGCAGGAACCATGAGCCTACCCTCGCCCGTCCAGCGCTGGATCGACGCGCTCGGACCGTCTGACAGCGGCGGCGCGACGGCTGTCGTCGAAGGCAAGGCCCGCTTCCGACGTGGAGGCAACGGTCCATGGTTACCCATCGAGGCGGTGATGTGGCACGAGCTGGGGCGTAACCACGTGGTCGACCTGCGGGTCGGCCTGGGCCCGCTCACCTTCATCCGCGGCCTGGATGGCTACGTCGACGGCATCGGCTTCAGCCGCATCAGCCACACGCTGGATGTGGGGCCGGAGATCGACCAGGCGTCACGGTTGTTCATGTGGTCGGAAGCCATCCTCTTCCCCGCCGCGTGGATGGAGCGCGAGGACCTGATCTGGACGCCCCTGACCGACGACGTGGTCGCGGTCACCTTCACGCAGTCGGCCGTGGAGGACGGCGCGCAGTTGTCCTTCGACCCGGTCACGGCCATGCCGGTACGCTTCACCACCGACCGCTTCAAGGGTGTGGGCGGGAAGAGGGTCGAGTGGCGGGTCGACTACGAG
Source organism: uncultured Chloroflexia bacterium (assembly GCA_963814315.1). GTDB lineage: Bacteria > Chloroflexota > Limnocylindria > Limnocylindrales > CSP1-4 > JAFMJV01. The sequence goes on along the minus strand of CAWFCG010000003.1, from coordinate 248,858 downwards.
GAATGGCGCCGAACCGAGGACGGCGTCCTGTTGCCGGCAGCCGCGGTGGCCGTATGGGGCGATGAGCCCGGTCCCTGGTTCCGGATGGAGATCAAGCGCGCCAATCCCGGGGCCGACGTCAGTGCCGCGATGGCGCGCGGCCGCACACTGCTGGCCGAGATCGCCGCCGACCCCACGCGGAACCCGCGCTAGCGCGGAAGCAAGGTGCCGCGGCCGCAAGGGCCGCATGGCCCCAGTCCGCTGATCAGTCGTCGTCGACCCGGTCACCCCTCGTCGACCTGGTCATCCCTCGTCGACCGCGAACAGCTCACGACGTGGCAGACCGCTCTCCTCGGCCACCATGCGCGCGGCGACCGAGCGCTTCACGCCCTCAGCCACCAAACGGTCCACGCGAGCACGACCTGCTGCCAGGTCGACTGCGGCTGCCTGAGCCTGGGTTGAGCCGGCCACGACGATGACGACCTCGCCCTTGATCGTTGCCGTGGCGAACGCATCCGCCAATGCCGTCAGTGAACCGCGGCGGACCTCCTCGTGCAGCTTGGTCAGCTCGCGGCAGACAGCGGCCGCGCGTTCCGTCCCACAGACACGCGCCAGATCGGCCAACGTCGCCGCCGTTCGGCCGTGCGCCTCGAAGATCACGGTCGCGCGGTCGTCGCCCGCGATGCGCGCCAGGCGCTCCCTGCGCTCACGACCCTTGCGCGGCAAGAACCCCTCGAAACCCCACCGCGGTGCCGCGATCCCTGAGGCCACCAGGGCTGCCAGGACTGCTGAGGCACCCGGGATCGGCACCACCACCCCGCCGCGTTCGGCCCAGGCCGAGACGAGCACATCGCCGGGATCACTGACGAGCGGCGTGCCCGCGTCGGTCACGAGTGCGACGTCATCACCGGCCGCCAGCCGCTCCAGCAGCTCCTGGGTGCGCCGATCATCGCTGTGGGCGTGATAGCTCAGCATCGGCGTATCGATGTCGAAGCGTGACCACAGCTTGCGCGTGACACGGGTGTCCTCTGCCGCCACGACGGCCACCGATCGCAAGACCTCCAGGGCGCGTGCGGTGATATCGCCGAGGTTGCCGATGGGGGTGGCCACCACGAAGAGCGTGCCTCGCGCGCGCTCCCCTGTCGCCTTAAGCACGCGAGGAGCGAGGCCGACGACGAGGGTAGAGGTAGTCGATGCCGGCGGTGCGAGGCCCGATCTTGGCGATGGGCGGGACCTGGCGCTTGAATTCCGAGCCCGCCACCATACGGTCGATGCGGTCGACCAGCTCGGGCGCGAAGCCATCGGCCACGACCTCATCGATGGAGCGTCGGCGGTCGACCAATCGGTACAGGATGCGGTCGAGCTCGGCGTAGCTGAAGCCCACTTCCGCCTCGTCGGTCTGGCCCGGCCAAAGGTCGGCCGATGGCGCCTTGGTGATGATGGCGTCGGGTACGCCCACCGCCACGCTGAGTTGACGTACCTGGGACTTGTACAGGTCGCCGACGGGATTGAAGGCGCTGGCGCTGTCGCCCCACAGCGTGCTGTAGCCGATGAGCGTCTCCGTCTTGTTGCCGGTCCCGATGACCAGCCCACCCCACGTCACCGAGTGGTCGTACAGCACCATCATGCGCGTGCGAGCCATGAAGTTGCCGCGTCGCAGTGGCGCGGCGTCCCCCCGCCCCTCCTCGAAGTAGGCATCGACGACGGCACTGATCTCGACCAGCTCGCTGGCGCAGCCGAGCCGCCGCACGACCTCTTCCGCGTCACGCCTTGAGTCGGCCGACGATGTCTTGTAGGGCATCAGCACCGAGAGGACGTTCTCCGGCCCGATGGCTTCGGCAGCCAGATAGGCCACGAGTGCCGAGTCGATGCCGCCCGACAGCCCCAACAGCACCTTGCTGAAGCCGGCCTGGCTCAGCTGGGCACGGATGAACTCACCGATGATGCGTCGGGCGGCACCGGTGTCGATGGCCAGCTCCGCTGGCAGCTCGAAGGCGCGAGGGTCGCTCATGGCCGTTTGGCGCTGCGTGCATCACGCTCGAGGCGTTCTCTCAGGATCTGGTCGAGCTGGCGCATCACCACCTCCGGGCGCTCGTCGCGCAGCAGCGGCGAGGTGATCCGTTCGCGACGCAGCTCGGCCGGTTCGATCTGCGTGAGGTACAGGCCTTCATCGTGGGTGGGCGCGCGAAAGACGCTGCTGCCATCGGGCGCCACGACCTCCGAGCCGCCCCAGAAGGTGATCGATTCATCCACGCCGACGCGGTTGACGAAGATGACGTAGCTGGTCGTCAACTGTGCATAGGTGCGGTTGAGTGAACGCCACGACCCGGCCGTGCCCAAGCCGGTCTCGTTGATGGCGGCCACGTCACGCCCCGGTGAGGACGAGACGTTGATCAACACCTGCGCGCCATCGAGCGCCAGCAGCTGCGGCGTCGCAAGGTGCCAGAAGTCCTCACAGATGCTGATGCCCAGGCGCAGGCCGAGGCGGTCAGAGGTGGCGGCGCGGATGGTGGAGCCAGGCGCGAAGAAGCGGCGCTCATCGAACAGCCCGTAGGTCGGCAGGAAGACCTTGCGGTGAACGTGCCGTACGAGCCCGCCCTCCAGCAGGGCCGCGGCGATGAAGAGCTTGTGGTCCGACGATTCCTCGACGAAGGAGACGACCGTGCACATGTCGCCAGCCGAGTCGGCCAATGCCAGCAGACGTAGATCGTCACGTCGGATGGCGACCTCGGCATTGAGATCCTGGAGCAGGTAGCCAGTCAGGCCCAACTCTGGAAAGACCAGCAGATCCGTCTCGTGCGATCGGGCGTCCGCGATAAGCGCGTGGTGGCGCTGCAGGTTGGCGTCAAGATCACCCAGGCGCGGGGCGATCTGGGCGAGTGCGACGCGGAGGGCTGCCATCGACAGAGTGTATGCGGCCCGTCGCTTCGTGGTTCCGATCGGTCAGTACGTCTCCACCCGTACGGGCGTCAGCGCGAAGTCCTTGACGTTCCTCGTCAGGACCGCCGCTCCCACCGCATCAGCAGCAGCGGCGATCAGCGCATCCGCGAGGGCGAGATGATGGCCGCGCTCGTGTGCCTGCCTTCGCCACATGCCCGCTTGCATGGCGCGCTCTGGCCCCGGCTGGATGAACTCGACCGGCTCGAGGATGCCGACGAGGTTCGGTTCGTCGCGCTGGCGCAATCCTGCCCGCACCTCACAGACAACCACTTCGTTCACGTACGGCTCGTCCCCGGCCTCATAGATGGCCCGTTGCCTGTCGATCGCCTCAGGCAGACCCTCAAGGACATCGATCACGAATGTAGAGTCGAGGAGGAGCCTCAATCGGCATCGACTTCCCAGCTCGTCTCCTCCGCGCGCATCATCCTCACCCAGGAGACGACATCCTCTGATGTGCGCCAGTGCGGGTAGTCAGCCGCACTCAGAGATCCGGCGTAGCGCTCGATGGAGATCCGCAAACGCTCGCGGCGAATCGCCCGGCGGACGGCGTCCTCCACGAAGGCACTACGGTTGCGCGGCCCGGAGATCGAATCCAGCTGCTCGACCAGATCCTCCGGCAGGCTGAGGTTCACGGGGACCTTTCGTGGCGCCCCCGAGATCGACGACGCGGCGTCCCGTCCCTCTTCCTTGATGCGCAAAGTCATGCGCATATCATCACGCCTCGCCCTGCGCAAGTCAACCGCCATTCGTGTCATTCGGCGGCCGAAGCGGTCGCGAAACGGCCGACGTGTGTCCGGGGCGCAACTGGCAGATGCTTTGCGACTCAAAGTCTGCCGTCGATGCGGCAGATGCACGTCAGGCCGGCGTGATCGAGTCGATCCGAACTTCGACCACCTGGTCCGTTTCCGAATGGCATCGGTTCCTTCACGGTGCTAGGCTTTGTCCACGCCGCGAAGGGTGCGAGGGCTGTGTCGCGCTGCGCACCTGCGGGAGGCTGTTGAGGAAGGCCGTCAGATCGAGCAGAGGGACACCGTGTTCCGACGCACGAATTCGATGGACGCTTCCCGTGAGTGCCCCCGTCGCCGTCGCGGTAAGCAAGAGGAGACACGATGACCCGACGACCCACTTGGGCGTCTGCGGCAGCCATCGGTGGTGCCATCGCCCTGTTGGCGATGTCCGCTGCGCCGGTGTTCGCGCAGGATGCCCCTGAAGGACCCGGGGAAGGCGGCTACGGCGCCTATCCGACCTATGCCGACGTCGATTGCGACGCGGGCATGTTCAACGGTGCGGAGTACACCGGCAACCTGGCCAAGATCGAGGCCACCGACGACGCGACCGTCGTCTTCACCCTCTGCAACCCGGATCCGGCGTTCCTGCCCAAGGTCGCCTTCTCACCGTTCGCCATCAATGACGCGGACTATCTCATCGAGACCGGCGGCGGCGGAGCCCTGGTAGACAACCCCAACGGCACCGGCCCCTATACCCTCGACGAGTGGCGGCGTGGTGACGAGGTCATCTTCGCAGCCAACCCCGACTACTGGGGTGAGGCGCCGATGAACCAGCGCACCGTTCTGCGTTGGTCGAGCCAGCCCGGCCAGAAGCTCATCGAGCTGCAGTCCGGCACGGTCGACGGTATCGACAACCCGAGCGTCGATGACCTCGGAGCCATCGAAGCCGACGCGGCCCTCAGCGTCATCCCGCGCGAAGGTCTGAATATCTTCTACGTGGGCATGAACAACACGGCCGCGCCATTCAACAACGAGAAGATCCGCCAGGCTATCGCCATGGGCATCGACAAGGATCGCATCGTCAGCCAGTTCTACAGCGAAGGCTCGTCCGTGGCTGAGTACTTCACGCCATGCTCGATCCCGTTCGCCTGTGCCGGCGATGCCTTCCCGGCGTTCGACCCCGAGGGGGCCAAGGCGCTGCTTGCCGAGGGCCTGGCTGAGGAGGGTCTCGACGCCTTCCCCGAGGTTCCGATCTCGCTGCGCGTCGTCGACCGCGCCTATCTGCCCTTCCCCGAGCAGGTCGCGGTCGACCTGCAGGATCAGCTCCTGCAGAACCTTGGTATCACCGCCACCATCGACGTTCAGGAATCGGGCACGTTCATCGATAACTCCGATGCCGGCAACCTCCTTGGACTCCACCTGCTGGGTTGGAACGCTGACTATCCCGATCCCACCAACTTCCTCGATTATCACTTCGGCCCAGGTGCCAGCAAGCAGTTCGGCGAAGGCTTCGCCGATGTCCACGCGGCGCTGGCCGCCGGCGGCACCACCGCAGACGAAGCTGCCCGAGAGGCGGCCTATGCCGAGGCCAACACGCTGCTGGCCCAGCACGTCCCCATGGTCCCCGTCGCCCGTGGTGGTTCGTCCACAGCTTGGCGGGCTGACGTCGAGGGAGCTCACTCCTCACCGTTGGGCAACGAGGAGTTCGCCGCGGTCGGCCCCGGTGCTGATGACACGCTCGTGTTCATGCAGAACGCCGAGCCCATCGGCATGTATTGCGCCGACGAGACCGATGGCGAGTCCCTTCGCGCCTGTGAGCAGATCATGGAGCCGCTCTACGCCTTCGAGGTCGGTGGCACCGCCACCACGCCTCGCCTGGCCAAGGAGTGCACCGCCAACGAGGACCTCACGGTCTGGACATGCACGCTGCAGGATGGCGTCATGTTCCAGAACGGAGCGGCACTCGACGCCAATGACGTCGTGACCTCATATGCGGTCCAGTGGGACGCCACCAACCCGCTGCACGTCGGCCGAGACGGCAGCTTCACCTACTTCTCATCCCTGTGGGGTGGGTTCCTGAACCCGCCTGTGGCTGAGGAATAGTCGACCCTTCGAACCTTGAAGACGAGGGGCGCCATCCCTGAGGTGGCGCCCCTCTCTCACGCCTACCGGACCCCAGGTCCAGATCCGCCCGACGGGATGGGATGACCCAATACATCATCCGACGACTGCTGCTCAGCATCCCCACGCTGCTCGGCATCGTCTTCATCGTCTTCGTCATCGCCCGGTTGCTGCCCGGCGATCCCTGCCTCTCGGCACTCGGCGAGCGCGCCACTGAAGCCATCTGTGACGCCTTCAACGAGCGCTTCGGGTTGAATGAGCCGCTGCATGTCCAGTTCTTCCTGTACCTCGGCCAACTGGCCAGGGGTGACCTGGGAGACTCCATCCGGTATGGCCGGCCGGTCACCGAGATACCTCATCGAGCGCCTGCCGACGACCATCGAGCTGGCCACCTACTCACTTATCTTCGCCTCCATCGCCGGCGTACTGCTGGGACTCCTCTCCGCCCTGCGGCGGAACTCACGGACCGACGTGAGCACCATGTTCGTGGCCATCCTGGGCGTGTCGATCCCGATCTTCGTGCTGGCCCTGGTCCTCCAGTTCATCTTCGCCGTGGCGCTGCCTGAGATCACCGGCAACCTCTTCGGGACGCGTATCGGCTTACCGCCATCAGGCCGGCTGTCGCCCGGACTGCCATATGAGACGATCCCACAGGCCTACGGGCTCGAGGACGTCGGCGGGCTCCCCCGAGCCATCCTCGACTTCCTCTCAGGCATCCTGACCTTCAACTTCCTGGTCACCTTCCAGTGGCGCCAGCTGGTCGACGCGGTGCAGCACCTGATCCTGCCGGTCATCGCCCTGGGTACCATCTCGCTGGCCATCGTGGCGCGCATCACGCGCTCATCGTTGCTGGAGGTCCTGGGACTCGACTACATCCGCACTGCGCGCGCCAAGGGCGTGTCCGATCGCAATGTGCTGCGCAAGCACGCCTTTCGCAACGCCATGCTTCCGGTGGTGACCATCATCGGGCTGCAGCTGGGCCTGTTGTTGGCGGGGGCCGTGCTGACCGAGACCGTCTTCAACCTGACCGGCGTAGGCCGCACCATGTATGACTCCATCGTCGGCCGCGACTACATCGTGGTGCAGGCGTTCACGCTCATCATCGCGCTCATCTATCTGACGGTGAACCTCGTCGTGGACATCTCCTACGCATTCCTGGACCCCAGGATCCGGCTCAAGTGAAGGCACCGACGGTCAGCGAAGCCAAGGTGGCGGCGCAGAGTGCACAGACCTCTGGGTCAGCGCGCAGCGCAAAGCTCCGCGAGACGACCCGCAACGTCCTGGCGCAACGCTCGGCACGCGTGGGCCTGGTGTTGCTGATCTTCCTCGTGCTGGCCGCGGTGTTCGCCGACGTCATCGCACCCTATTCTCCCAACGACAACCTCAACGGGCCAGGTGAGCCTGGACGACGAGCCGAACCCTGCATCCACCTGTTCTACGAGCTACCCGTGCTGGGTGCCTGGGGTTGCCCGGCAGACCAGGCCGAGACGTGGCTGGGCACCGACGGGAACAGCCGAGACATCTTCAGCCGCGTCGTCTACGGCGCCCGCATATCGCTCCCCATCGGGCCCATCGTGGTCGGTATCGCCATCCTCATCGGGGCCATCTTCGGCGCCATCGCCGGGTTCGCAGGAGGCTGGTCGGACAACGGCCTGATGCGCATCATGGATATCGTGTTGTCGTTCCCGGCGTTGATCCTAGCCATCGCCATCGTCACGCTCATCGGCAACGGCCTGTACAACGCCGTGGCCGCTGTCGTCATCGTGAGCATCCCGCTCTACGCACGGCTGACGCGTTCGGCCGTCCTCTCGACGCGTGAGAACGACTACGTGACCGCGTCGCGCGCGCTGGGGGAATCGAGCTCAGGAATCCTGCGCCGCCGCGTCATCCCCAACTCCATCACGCCCTTGATCGTGGCCGGTTCACTGGGCATCGCCACGGCCGTGCTGGAAGTGGCGGCCCTCTCCTTCCTGGGCCTCGGAATCTCCGAGCCCACCGCCGAATGGGGTGCCATGATCGGCCGCGACTTCAACTCCATCTTCACGCGGCCGTTGCTGGTGTTGGCACCGGCCGTCGCGCTCACCACCATGGTGCTCGGCTTCAACCTGCTGGGTGACGGCATCCGCGACGCGCTCGATCCGAGGCTCAACAGGTGACCGACGTGGCCAACAGCAGCAACGACCAGCACATCCTGGAGGTCAAGGGTCTCAAGACCTCGTTCTACACCCGCGCCGGTGTCATCCGGGCCGTCACGGGCCTGGATTTCCATGTCAACCAGGGCGAAGTGCTTGGCCTCGTGGGCGAGTCAGGTTGTGGCAAGTCGGTGACGTCGCTGAGCATCCTTGGTCTCGTTGGCGATCCCGGTCGGATCGAGGCTGGCGAGGTGCTCTTCGGAGGTGAGGACCTGCTCAAGCTGTCCAACGAACAGATGCGCAAGATCCGCGGCGACCGCATCGCCATGATCTTCCAGCAGCCACAGTCGTCGCTGAACCCGGTGATGAAAGTGGGACCTCAGATCGCAGAGGCACTGATCGTCCATCGCGGCCTCGACGCGAAGGGGGCACGCAAGCGCAGCCTCGAGCTCATGGACATGGTCGGCATCTCCGACGCGAAGGCTCGCTACGAGGCCTACCCACACGAGATGTCCGGCGGCATGGCCCAACGTGTCATGATCGCCATCGCCCTCTCGTGTGAGCCCGAGCTGCTCATCGCCGACGAGCCCACGACCGCGCTTGACGTCACCATCCAGGCACAGATCCTGGACCTCATGCGCGTGCTGCAGCAGGAGACCGGGACCGCCATCGTATTGATCACCCACGACCTTGGGGTGGTCGCTGAGATGTGCGACCGAGCCGCGGTCATGTATGCCGGAGAGATCGTCGAGCAGACCGACGTGCGCACGCTGTTCGCCGATCCCAAGCACCCCTACACTCGCGGCCTCATCGGTGCGGTGCCGGTACCCGGCGAGATCCTCGACGAGCTCGCTACCATCCCGGGTTCCGTGCCCAACCTCATCGAGCTGCCCGACGGCTGCCGCTTCGCACCCCGCTGCTTGGCACGCGTGGAGCATGGCAACGTGCTCGCGGAGCGCGTCCACCCTGAGCTGCGATCGGTGACGGAGGGCCACCTGGTGCGTTGCTGGCTCTACCACCACGAGGATGGCAGCGCTCGTCCCGACCCGGACCAGTGGCCGGAGGCTGGGGCATGACCGAAGCCGAGCCGGTCGTGGCCGACTCCAAGGTGCTGACCACGCTGGGCACCACCAGGGTCAAGGATCCACTGGTCCGCCTCGAGGGGCTCAAGAAGGCCTTTCCCATCAAGGCCGGGGTGTTGCAGCGGACCGTGGCCGAACTGCGTGCGGTGGATGGGGTGGACCTGGAGATCGGGCGTGGTGAGACGCTGGGCCTGGTCGGTGAATCCGGCTGCGGCAAGACCACCATCGGGCGCCTGCTGCTCCGCCTCATCGACCCCACCGGCGGTCGCATCATCTTCGATGGCACCGACATCACCGAGCTGCAGGGCAAGGACCTGCAGCCCTACCGGCGCAAGATGCAGATCGTCTTCCAGGACCCCTTCGCCTCACTCGACCCGCGCCAGCTGGTCGGCGACAGCATCGGCGAGGGCCTGCGCATCCACAGCATCGGCACCAACACCGAGCGACGCAAGAAGGTCGCCGACATGATGGACCTGGTGGGCCTGCAGCCGTACCACGCCGATCGCTATCCCCACGAGTTCAGTGGCGGTCAGCGGCAGCGCATCGGCATCGCCCGGGCACTCGTGCTGGAGCCAGAGATCATCGTCTGCGATGAGCCGGTCTCCGCGCTGGACGTATCCATCCAGGCCCAAGTGCTGAACCTGCTCAAGTCGCTCCAGAAGGAATTCGGCCTGACCTACCTGTTCATCGCCCACAATCTCGGCGTGGTCGAGCACATCAGTGACCGGGTGGCGGTGATGTACCTGGGTCGCGTCGCAGAGCTCACGAACCGCGAACAGCTCTACCGTGACCCGCGCCATCCCTACACCATGGCGCTGATGTCGGCCATCCCGCTGCCGGATCCCACCATCAAACGCAAGCGCATCATCCTGACCGGCGACGTGCCCAGCCCGGTCGATCCGCCGTCGGGCTGTAACTTCCATCCGCGCTGTTGGCTGCGTCATCACCTGGGCGACCCTGAGGTCTGCGTCACGGATGTGCCCCAGCTGGTCGATCCCACGCCCGACGACGGCGAGGAGCAGTTGGTCGCCTGCCACTTCCGTGAGCAGAGTGCCATCGAGCTGGAGAACGCCTCACGGGTCGAGGAAGTGGTCAGCTAAGAGCCCAGGAGGAGGACGACGCCGTGCCGACGGTGGTGCTGGTGGGAACACTCGACACCAAGGGTGCGGAATTGCGCTACCTGCGCGATCGCATCATCGAAGCCGGCTGCGAGGTGACTCTGGTCGATACCAGCGTTCGCAGCAACCTTTTGGACGCCGGCATCAGCGCCGACATCGATGCCGACCAGGTCGCAGCGGCCGCCGGTGAGGACCGCGCAGCACTGGCAGCGGCGGCCGACCGTGGCCCAGCCGTCATGGCCATGGCGCGCGGCGCGACCGAGATCGTGCGGCAACTGCACGCGAAGGGTCGGCTGGACGGCATCGGCGGGTTGGGCGGCTCAGGCGGCACATCGATCGGGGCCGCGGCCATGCGAGCCTTGCCGCCGGGCGTTCCGAAGCTGCTGGTCTCGACGATGGCCTCAGGCGATACACGACCGTATGTCGGCACCTCGGATATCGCCATGCTGTATCCCATCGTCGACATCGCGGGCATCAACCAGCTGTCCGAGCGGATCCTGGCCAACGCTGCCGCGGCCCTGGCAGGCATGACACTCGCGGCCGCTCGCTTCGAGTCCACACGGCCGTCGCGACCGGTCGTAGCAGCCTCAGCGTATGGGGTGACCACGCCTTGTGTGGAGGCCGCCCGCGACTGGCTCGAGACACGCGGCTACGAGGTACTGACCTTTCATGCCACCGGCTCCGGTGGCCGGGCCATGGAGTCGTTGATCCGCTCTGGCCTCATCCTCGGCGTCCTCGACATCACCCTGAGCGAGATCACCGATGAGATCGTGGGCGGCGAGTTGAGTGCCGGGCCAGAGCGCCTGGATGCTGCAGCAGAGGTCGGCATCCCCCAGGTCGTGTCGCTGGGTGCGGCCGAGATCGGCACGTTCGGGCCACCCGACTCGGTGCCCAGCCGCTACCGGGGGCGACTCCTGTACCGCCACAACGACAGCATCACGCTCATGCGGATCTCGGCTGAGGAGTCGGCTCGTCTTGGTCACGAGATCGCGGCCAAGCTGAACCGGGCGACAGGTCCGGTGAGCGTGTTCATCCCCAGGGGTGGCATGTCGTCGCTCTCTGTCCCGGGTGCGGTCTTCCATGACCCAGACGCTGACCTCGCACTGTTCGACGCCCTCGGCGCCTCGCTGGACCCGCGTATCGATATCGTGGTGATGGATACGCACATCAACGAGCCTGCCTTCGCACGGGCGATGGCAGAGAGGCTGTACGCGTCGCTCCTACAGCCGGATCGCGACAACGCCGGGATGCCTCCAGCGCCACGCGTCTGATCGCCACGCGGCCCGCGACTGACCGCCGCGCGCCACATGTACATCGTGCCGCGTGCGTGGCACGGACGAGGCCCGTCCCCCGGCGTGCTAGGCTGGCCGCCTGATCAACCGCACGAGAGGGGGCGCATGAGAACGATCGCATCTGCCGCTCTGGTCCTCACCATCGTTCTCGTCGCTGCTGCGTGCGGCGGCGATGAGGCGACACCAGCTCCGACCGAGGCCGCGACCGTCGCGCCGGCTACGACCATCCCAGAAATGACAGCTCCGGCGGCGACGATGCTGGCTGCGACCGACACTGCCGGCCTAGAGGGCACCGAGGCGCCGGCCACGGTGGCCGGCGAGCCCATCGCGACCTCGTCCGCGGCACCTGAGTTCGCCAAGAAGGCTGCCCACACCAGCGAAGACGACCCAGACGCCACGTACGGCCTGGTAAGCGGTCGCTATCGGTTGGCCTGGGATACCCCAGCGGACGATTCCGCCGATGCCTGCGAGCGGGTCGAAGTGGCCGTCGCGCAGCAGGACGGTGACTTCGAGTACGTCCGAGGGTCCACCTCAGCTCGCTTCAACGCCACGGTCAATGACCTGCCACAGGGCACCTACAAGCTTGAGCAACGCGATCCGAACTGCAAGATCTGGCAGGTGCGCATCGACTGGATGACGAACTAGGACCGAAGCGAGCGCATCGAGCGCTGGGCGGGCCAGCGGTGCCCGATAGACCTGACCTTTCTGGTCAGATGTCGCCCACGGTGGCATTAGGTAGTCGACTGGCTCCTCGACTGCTGGTGCTCGGCATATACATGCATGTCTTATGCTTAAGACGGCATTCTGATGCGACAGTCTGCATGATTATGCATACGATCACCAGGTCAGGGAGCGAGCCAACTGGCTAAGGCCACCCAGGCTGACATATGACCAGGTTGCCCGGCCGACGGAGTTGCCAGGCCGAGCGGCGCAAGACCAAGTGGGCGGCCACATACCCAGGGCGGGCGGCGGCCAGACGTCAGGCGGTGTCGCGGTCAGGCTGCCGGCGAGGCGGCGTCGCGGTCGGTGGTCGACCCTTGGAGTTGCTCGCGGCCGCAGCTGCGAGCTCACCAGCCTGCGCCTCAGCCGCTTCCGCGGCACGTTCGGGGTCCACGTCCTCTGCGAAGTGGCAGGCGCTCATGTGTCCGGCGCCGACCTCGCGCAGTTCCGGCTCTTCAGTCTCGCATCGCTCGGGATCGCCCAGCAGCTCGCGCAGCCAGCAACGGGTGTGAAAGCGGCAGCCTGGCGGTGGCGCCACTGGGCTAGGGACATCACCCTTGAGCACGAGCCGCTTCTTGCGACGTCGCGGGTCCGGCTCCGGCACGGCAGAGAGTAGGGCCACCGAGTAGGGGTGGCGTGGCTGAGCGTAGAGGCTATCCACATCGGCCAGTTCGACCAGCTTGCCCAGGTACATGACGCCCACACGGTCGCTGATGTGCTGCACCACGGCCAGGTTATGCGCGATGAAGAGATAGGTCAGACCCAGCTCTTCCTGCAGGTCGGCCAGCAGGTTGAGCACCTGGCTCTGGATGGAGACGTCCAGCGCGGAAACCGGCTCGTCGAGCACGATGAAGTCCGGGTTGAGTGCGAGCGCACGGGCGATGCCGATGCGCTGGCGCTGGCCACCACTGAACTCATGTGGATAGCGGTGGATGTGGCTCTGGTTGAGGCCGACCTTGGCCAGCAGGTTACGCACCAGCTCATCGCGCTCGTTCTTATTGGACATGCCGTGAACCATGGGCCCCTCCCCCACGATCTCACCCACCGTCATTCGCGGATTGAGGCTGGCATAGGGGTCCTGGAAGACCACCTGCATCTGCCTGGGCACCTCCGCCCGCTCGGACTTGGACATGGTGGTGACGTCCTTGCCCTTCAGGTAGATGTGACCGCTGGTGGCATCGAGCAGCCGCAGGATGACCTTGCCCAGGGTGGTCTTGCCACAGCCCGATTCGCCCACCAGGCCCAGCGTCTCACCCCGCTTGACCTCGAAGGACACGCCATCGACGGCGCGTACCGCAGCCACGGTGTTGATGCCGAAGAGCCCGCCTTTGATAGGGAAGTGCTTGAATAGATCCTCGACCCGCAGCAGGGGCTCATCGGCGCCGATCGTTGGGCGGACACTCAGCGTGTTTGGCTCGATCAGGCGCGGCTCGGTCACCAGCCCTTCTCCTTGTGGGCAGCGGTCTTGTCTGTCTCTGGGTCCGGGAGCACGGGCGGCTCGATGGACAACGCGATCGCGGCCGCAGCGGCGGCCTCAAGGCCGGCATCAGCACCGATCGCCGGCGCCTCGCCATCAAGGCCCAGCCAGCAACGCGAGATGTGGTCCCCGCCCAGGTCCCGCACGGGAGGTGGTGAATCGCACACCGGCATGGCCATGGGGCAACGCCGCTTGAAGAGGCAGCCACTGGGCATGTTGAGCGGGTTGGGCACCACACCACGGATGACATCGAGCCGCCGGCGGCGCTCGCCCAACTTGGGGATGGAGGCCAACAGGCCCTTGGTGTAGGGGTGGTGTGGCCGCTCATATATGGTGATGGCATCGGAGCGCTCCACGACCTTGCCGCCGTACATCACGACGACTTCATCGGCCATCTCAGCCACCACGCCGAGGTCGTGGGTGATGAGCATGATGGCCATGTCGTTCTGCTCTCGCAGCTCCTTCATCAGCTCCAGGATCTGGGCCTGGATGGTGACGTCAAGCGCGGTCGTGGGCTCGTCAGCGATGAGCAACTCGGGCTCGGTCGAGAGTGCCATGGCGATCATCACGCGTTGGCGCATGCCGCCCGAAAGCTCGTGCGGGTGTTGCTTGGCGCGACGCGCCGGTTCAGGGATGCCGACCTTGGTGAGCATCTCGACGGCCCGCTGGCCGGCCTCCTTCTGGCCGATGTGACGGTGCCGGATCAGCGCCTCACTGATCTGGTCGCCGCAGGTGAAGACCGGATTGAGGGAGGTCATGGGCTCCTGGAAGATCATGGCGATGCGGTCGCCCCGCACCGATTCCATCTCCTTCTCGGTGAGTCCCAGCAGGTCGATACCACGGAGCTTGGCACTGCCCGCGACGATCCGGCCAGGACGCTCGATGAGCCGCATCACGGACATCGCGGTGACGCTCTTGCCACAACCGGATTCCCCGACCACTCCCAGCGTTTGGCCCCGTTTGATGCTGAAGCTGACACCGTCGACCGCCTTCACAGTCCCGTCGAGCGTGCCGAACCACGTCCGCAGGCCGTCGATCTCAAGGATCATGTCGTCGCGGCGAGGATCATCCACCACGGGTAGAGCCGACTCGACGGTCACTTGACGTCGATCTTCTGACGCGGGTCCAGAGCATCCCGCAGTCCATCGCCGAGGAAGCTGGCACACAAGACCATCAGCACCAGGATGAGGCCCGGCCAGAACACCATCAGGGGTGCCCGGATGAAGTACGTCTGGGCGTTGTTGAGCATGTTACCCAGGCTGGCCTCCGGCGGACTGATGCCAAAGCCGAGGAAGGAAAGCGCGGCCTCGATCACGACGGCATCGGCCACACCGATGGCAGCGGCTACGATCAGTGGCCCGGTGGCTGGCGGCAGCATGTGGCGAAACACGATGCGGCGATGGCTGGAGCCCAGCGCCCGCGCGGCCTGCACGAAGTCCATCTCACGCAGCATCAGGAACTCACCGCGGATGAGCCGGGCAGCCAGCGTCCAACCGGTGATTCCGATAGCGATGACCACGACCCACACGTTTCCCTGACCAAAGAAGGACACGATCATCAGGATGATGAAGAGGATGGGCAGCGTCAGCACGATATCCACGACGCGCATCAAGGCGTTGTCGACCCAACCGCCCATGTAGCCGGCGATGGCCCCCACCAGACTACCCACACCGGCGATGATGATGACCGCGCTGAAGCCGATGATGAGCGAGGTCTGGGTCGCCTTGGCCAGCCGCACGAAGACGTTCTGGCCGATCTCGTCATAGCCCAGGGGCGCCCCCGGGAACTCCGCTGCCCCGTAGATATTGTGGATGTCGGGGTCCTTGTACATGTCTCCGGTGAGGAGCGGCACCAGGACCGCGAAGGCGATGAGGATGGTCAGCGTGATCAGGCTGATGACGGCCATACGATGCCGCACGAAGCGCCGCCGCACCAGTTGCCAGTAGGTCCGGACCGGCGCCAGATCGACCTCATCGACCTCGCCGACATCGCCGGTAGCCGTCGCGTCAGCAGGTGTCGCCGCCATCCGGCTCACGGTGTCCCGGGGCTTCACGGTAGCGATGACATCACTCCCTAGTACTTGATCCGCGGGTCGACGACGCCATAGAGCAGATCCGCCAGCAGGTTACCCAGGATCACGGCGATGCCGCTGAGCATGGCCAGAGCCATGATGACCGGGTAGTCCTTGTTGCCGACCGACTCGACGTACATCGATCCCAGGCCGGGCCAAGTGAAGATGGTCTCGGTGATGGCCGCGCCCGCGATGAGCGTGGGGATCGACAGACCCAGCAAGGTCACGATGGGGATCATGGCGTTGCGGAGGGCGTGCTTGTACAGCACCGAGCGCCGCGGCAGGCCCTTGGCTTTGGCGGTACGCACGTAGTCCTGGTGCAGCACGTCAAGCATGGAGGAGCGCACATAGCGGCTCCAGGCGGCGATGCTCAGAATGGCCAGCGCAAGAACGGGCATGAACATGTGCCAGGCGATGTCGACTGGATCGCCGCGGCTGCCCAGGCTCTCCATGCCGAACAGAGGGAAGCCGACGGCACCGCCGGTCCACTGTTTCATCAGCACCCCGCCGAGGTACAGGATGTAGGTGCCCAGTAGGAACGAGGGCAACGCGTAGCCGATGGTGGCGGAGGTGGTGATGATCTTGTCCGTCCAGCTGTACTGGCGCACGGCGGCGATGATGCCGATGGGAATGGCGACGATGACGGTCACGACGAGGGCGGTGAACATGAGCAGGAAGGTCGCCGGCATGCGGTGCATGACCTTCTCGATGACCGGCACGCCGTCCACGAAACTGTAGCCCCAGGCGTCGCTGTTCCAGGGCTGGAAGAAGGTCGTCACCCATGCCAGATATTGCTCCGGCAGTGGCTTGTCGAGGCCGTATGAGCGGATGAGCGCCTGGATCTGCTCGGGCGGCACGCGCGGCGTCCGGAAGCGATCGGTGGGATCACCCGGAGAGGCATAGACGATCAGGAAGACGATGATCGAGACACCGATGACGATCGGGATCGCCTGGATGAGACGGCGAGCCATGTAGCGGGCCATCAGCCGGCTGCCTGCTGCGACGAACGAGCCAGAATCGAGTAGGGCACGTGCTCTGTCAGTAAGGGGAGTAGATGTATGGGGGGCCGCACTGGGCGCTGGGCGCCGGTACGACCCCCCAGCGCGCGACCCCCGAGGGGGTCACGCGTGGAGCTCTACGGAGCGATCACTCGGCGACGGTGGCGCCACCCTTGTTGACCTTCCCGAACTCATAGAACCAGGTGGGAGTGCTCATGACCTCATCGGTCCACTCGTTCGAGCCCTGGACGGCCACGCTCAGGCCTTCCTTGGCCTCGTCCGACCAGGCCCACAGAGCCGGAAGCTCTTCGGCCATGATCGACTCGAACTCCTTGTAGATCTCGGCCCGTTTGGTCTGGTCGAGCTCCTTCAGGCCAGCCTCGATGAGCTCGTCTGCGCGGGCGTTGTCGAAGCCGATGTAGTTGTACGTGTCCGGCAGATCCTCGGTCACGATGTTGCTGCTGTGATAGAGGCTGTACGGATCAGGGTCATAGCTGGTGCTCCAGCCGCCGAAGTAGGCGTCCCACTGCTCAGTCTGGCCGGCCATGATGAGCGGCCACTCGAGACCCGGCAGCAGCACGGTGCCGAAGTCAGCCTCTTCGAGGTTCAGGTTGAAGCCGCAATCCTTGGCCTGGTCGGCGAGGAGCTGCATGAACTTGATGCGGTCGGGCTTGCCGGCGCGCAGGAGGATCTTGGTCTCAAGACGCTTGCCGTCCGCGTTGACGCGAACGCCGTCGTCGCCCGTGGTCCAGCCTGCCTCATCGAGGATCTGGTTGGCCTTGGCGACGTCGTACTCGTACTTGGGGACGTCGGGGTTGTAGGCCCAGCTGGCCGGCGGGATGTCCGAATAGATGGGCACGCCCTGGCCGTCCGTAGCGGCCTCGACGGTGGCGTCCTTGTCGATGCAGTAGGCCAGCGCCTGGCGCACGGGCTTGTCCGCGAACAGGCGGCCTTCGCGCAGGTTGAACTGGAGGTTGAAGTAGCCGAAGTCCGGATAGCGGGCGAACTTGAGCCCGGCCGCCTCACGGAGCTGTGCATAGCCATCCGCGGTCAGCGAGTACTTCCAGTCGATGTCGCCAGCGGCCAGCGCGGAGGAAGCCGCTACGTCGTCCTTGATGATGGGCATGTACAGCTTGTCGAAGGCCGAAGCGCCCAGGTGGTACTGCTCGTTGCGAGCCGCGGAGATGTCCTGGCCGGGGCGGAACTCAGTCACATAGAAGGGACCCGTGCCGACCGGCATGCGGGCGGTATCGATGAGCTTGTAGGCCGCCGCGATCTGATCGATGGCCTGCGAGCTGAGGATGGTGGACAGATCGGTCAGGCTGGTCTCAAGAGCGGTGGCATAGCTGGCCTCATCGACCGCGCCATCCTCGCCCACGTACAGCGCCTCATCCGGCAGGGGGAACTCGGCAGCGATCAGCAGTGCCTCAGCATCGGGGCGGTAGTTCTCGGCCTCCACACCGGCAGCTAGCAGGGCGTCCACGTCGGCGACGTTGACGTCGGCGGTCCCCTCCTGGAACTTGGCGAAGGCCGCCTCGACAGCGGTCTTGCTGTCGATGTACTTGCCCGGCAGGTGCACCGTGGCGAAGGGCGCGTACTTGTCAGCCAGGGTGAACTGGACGGTGAAGTCGTCGAGCGCTTCCACCTTCTGCAGGACCTTCACGGGCTCCGTGGCACCCTCCGGGGTGACGGTCACGAAACCAAGACAGCTGTCAGGGTTGAACTTGCAGTTGTCGCTGTTGGCCAGCTCGTAGGTGAAGACGACATCTTCCGCGGTCAGCTGCTCGCCGCTCGGCTGGAAGTAGACATCATCGCGCAGCTTGATGGTCCAGACCAGACCGTCGTCACTGATGGTGGCGAGCTCCGCGGCGATGTCTGGCACCGGGGTCAAGCTCTCGTCAAGGACGTACAGGCCGTTGTAGAGCCACTGGATGGCCTCGGCCGAGGGGACGTCGTCAGCGGCGTTGTTGAGCGCGCTGATCTCGCCATCGATGTTGTAGATGAGCGACGATTCATCCTGCGCCACGACAGGGACGGCCGACAGCGCACTGGCTGCCAGCACGAATGCCGCGCCGAGGGCGAAGCTGGTTCGAGTCCGATGACTCATCAGTGAGTTCCCTCCTTTGTTGAGCGTCCCCGCCGGGGTGACGAGGATCGCGATCTGATCTCTACTGCTGCCATCCCCCGAGCCGCGTACGCAGTGGCACGTCTCCCGTGGATGGGCCGCATGCAGTTGGATTGTATAGACCCTCCACGTTCGGGTCTACCGTGTCCGGTCGTCCGGGTGATCGACACGCGGCCGTGCCACTCAATTACCGGTCACGACGGTCGTCATCCGGCCGGCTCGAGCGACCAGCTCGAGATGTCCCAGTCGTAGCGTGCGGCGGAAGGGTCGATGGGACCACCCGGGCCGCTCAGGCGCGAGGAGACGGCGCTGATGGTGGATTCGTACCACAGCGGCCAATACGGAACGAGCTTCTCCAGTTCGGCCTGCACCTGGGCATAGGCCGTGGCGCGCTCGGCCTCATCGTATGTGTCGCGGGCCGACGCCACCCAGAAGTCGACCAGCTCCGAGGTGAAGCCGCTGGGGTTCTCATCGGCGACGTTGTCCTCCGTGGTGATGCGTGAGGACTCGAAGGCACGCACGGCGCTGTCGGGATCAGGTCCCAGGCGGCGCAACCAGAGCAGGGTGTCGAAGTCATTCGGCCAGCGCAGCTGGTTGAGCATGGTGTCTCCGGTGAGATCGAGTTCCTCGACGATGAGTTCGATGCCGCAATCACGGAGTTGCTCGGCAGCCTGGTTGGCGAAGGTGAAGAGATCGACGCTGCTGGGTCGCACCGCGATGGTGGTCGAGAGTCGGGTACCGTCCTGACGCACCCGCACGCCGTCGGTGGCCATGGGCCAGCCGCCGGCATCGAGCAGCGCATTCGCAGCAGCCACGTCACGTTCGTGGATGGCCGCCTCCGGACGCGCCCAGGACGAGGCCGTGTATGGCGTCGCGGCGATATCACGTTCGGCATCGAGCGCCGTGGCCAGCCCCTGCTGGTCGATGCAGAGCACGAATGCCCGACGCGTGTCGAGGTCGAAGTAGACGCGATCGGGGCGAACGTTGAAGAGGACGCCGAACTGCGTATCGATAGGCCGCGGCGCGGCCTCGAAGCCGGGGGCGGCATCGATGATCTCCGACTGCTCCGCGGTGCTCTGCAGGATCCAGTCGGCCTCGCCGGTCAGCAGTCGTGTCGTGGCCACCGAGGGGTCACGCTCGATACGCACCTCCAGGTGTTCGATCTGTGGAGCGCTGCGTGTGTGGTTGGGGTTGGCTTTGAGGATGTACGTGCCATCCTCCTCGATGCTGACCAGTTCGTATGGCCCGCCACCGAACGGCTTCACGGTGGCGTCGAGCAGACCCAGCGCCGCCGAGATCTTGTCGCTCGCCTGGCTGCTGAAGACCTGCGCCAGGGCCTCCAGCCGGTTGAGCAGATCGCCCAGGTAGGCATCTTCGTCGAACAAGCCACTGGGGTCCATGTAGGGAGCTTGTGGCGGCAGATCGATGCGCGCCCGGGTGAAGAGGCGCTCCAGCTCGTCACGATGGTCACGCAGCAGGCAGCCATCGGGCGGCTCGTCCTCCAGACACATATCGCGCAGGGTCTGCTCGGTGATGCTGCTGATGACGCTGTCCGGTCGGTTCTCGTTGAGGCGGTCGGCAGCAGCGATGAGCTCACCGGTGGCGGCCTTGACATCGTCCTCACTGAGGATCGGCAGCTGGCCCAGCGCCTCGGTCAGGAACGGCGCATACGGTTCGGTGAGCTTGAGCGTGACGACGCCGCCATCACGCTGGGGATCGCCGTCGAGATAGGTGCGCACGGTCTCACACAGGTTGCGCCCGAGCGGACAGGATGGCGAGGCCGCCATCCTCAAGGAGAATGTGACGTCGTCGGCCTTGAGCTTGGCACCACTGTGGAATCGGGCGTCGGACTTGATGGGGATCGTCCATGTCAGGCCATCGTCGCTGATCTGCGGCAGCTCCTTGGCCAGCTCGGGCACGGGTCGCTGCTGCGCATCCAGCCGGTACAGCGGGTCATAGAGCACGTCGACAAGGAGGCGTTCGGTGGCGTTGAGGTTGTCACTGGGCAAGAGGCGCGTGGGGTAGTCAGGTGCCATCACCACCAGCGTGTCGTCCGCTGCTGCCCGCAGCTCCGGTGTCGGCGAAGGCGTGGGCTCCGTGGTGGGCGGCGGCACCATGATGGATTCCGGGCTGGGCACCGCTGTGGGCGAGGGATCGGCCAGGCAGGCACTGACCAGCAGTAGACCCGCCAGCGCCAACCCCGGCGGCTGCAGGCGGTGACGCAGGCTCACGGCGGGCATGGCCTATCGGCACCGGGCAGCGGCTCCCAGCGCAGGTCCGGGTCGCGGGCGGCGGCGGTCTCGTCGAGCCGGCGCACGGGTGTGTCATGCGGCGCGCCCGTCAGCAGCCCCGGGTCGTCATATGCCTCACGGGCGACTTCGATGAGGGCGTCGGCGAAGGCGTCGAGCGTCTCGAGCGACTCGGTCTCGGTAGGCTCGATGAGCAGGCACTCATCGACGATGAGCGGGAAGTAGATGGTAGGCGGGTGGTAGCCGTGGTCGATGAGCCGCTTGGCGATGTCGTAGGTGCGTACGCCAGTGGCGGCCTTGATGACAGCCGCGCTGGCCACGAACTCGTGCTTGCAGGGGCCCGGGTATGGCAGCTGGTAGGCCTCACCGACCCGGTTTCGCAGGTAGTTGGCGGCCAGCACCGCGTCCTCGCTGACCTGCCGCAGGCCGCTGCCGCCGTGCGCACGGATATAGGCGAAGGCTCGGACCAGGACGCCGACACTGCCGTGATAGGCGCGCATCCGACCGATGGACTCGGGTCGCTCGCCGAGGCGCTCCAGACGGCAGCTGCCATCGGGCTCACGGACCACCAGCGGCTGCGGCAGGTAGGGCACCAGGTGCTCGGCCACCGCGATCGGGCCGGCACCGGGCCCACCGCCACCGTGCGGCGTGGCGAACGTCTTGTGGAGGTTGAAGTGCATCACATCGAAGCCAGCCTCGCCGGGCCGGAAGTAGCCCAGGACCGCGTTCATGTTGGCGCCATCCATATAGGCCAGGGCGCCCGCCCCATGGACCTCGTCGAGCAGCTCCACCACGTGGTGCTCGAAGAGGCCCAGGGTGGAGGGGTTGGTCAGCATCACCGCTGCGGTGCGCGGGCCAAGCGCCTCCCGAAGGGCGACGATGTCAACCATGCCGTCCGGGCCGGACGTGATGGTCACCGTCTTGTAGCCGGCCATGGAGGCGGTGGCGGGATTGGTGCCATGGGACGAGTCGGGCACGATGACCTGGTCGCGCTCGACGTCACCGCGCGCCAGGTGATAGGCACGGATGACGAGCATGCCGGTGAGCTCACCCTGGGCACCCGCCGCCGGCTGCAACGAGACCTGTGCGAATCCGCCGATCTCTGCCAGCTGCTGCTGCAGGCTCCACATCAGCTGGAGGGTGCCCTGCGCCAGCGCGTCTGGCGCCAGCGGATGCAGCGCCGCGAAACCGGGCAGGCGTGCCGCCCATTCGTTGATCTTGGGGTTGTACTTCATGGTGCAGGAGCCCAATGGGTACATGCCGCCATCGACCGAGTAGTTGAGGTGCGAGAGGCGCGTGAAATGGTGGACCACCGTAGGCTCGTCGATCTCGGGCAGCCCCGGAAGCGAGGCACGACGCTGGTCGGCCGGCAGACGGTCGAGCGCATCAGGCCGAACGTGGGGCACCTTGAAGGAGGAGCGACCCGGAGCATGCAGCTCCGCAAGCGTCGGTTGCAGGTCCGGCCCAACCGCCGATCGGCGCGCGTTCTGCGGCACCAGGATCGGGCCAGGGCGGTTGGTGGCGAGATGCGGCTCGGTCACGCCACCACCTCGGTGAGGCCCTCGACGAGACGCTCGATGTCCGCATCGGTCGTCAGCTCGGTGGCGCAGAGCAGCAGCGCATCGGTCAACTCGGGATCATCGGGGTACCAGACAGCCAGCGGCAGGCCCGCCAACACACCTCGCTCGAGCAGAGCGGCATGGACACGGGAGGCATCCGGCACGCGCACAGCGAACTCGTTGAAGTAGGGCGCTTGGTGGACCCGCCCGAAGCCGGCCACCGCGAGCGCCGTTTCCAGCCGCGTCGCGGCAGCCACGCCGCCGGCCGCGACATCGCGCAGTCCGTGCGGTCCCAGGGTCGCGAGGTACGCCGTCGCCGCCAGCGCGCACAGCGCCTGATTGGTGCAGATATTGCTGGCTGCCTTGTCACGACGGATGTCTTGTTCTCGCGCACGCAAGGTCATGACGAAGCCACGGCGCCCATCGACATCCGAGGTGCGACCCACCAGCCGTCCGGGGACCTGGCGCAGCAACGGCTGGCTCGCGGCCAGCAGGCCCAGGTAGGGACCCCCGAACTGTTGCGCGATGCCCAGCGGCTGCCCCTCCCCCACGGCGATATCAGCGCCATAGTCGCCAGGCGGCGCCAGCACGGCCAGTGACACCGGTTCCACCACGGCCACGAACAGCGAGCCGGCGGCGTGGGCAAGCTCAGCCGCGTCGGCCATGGGCTCCAGCAGGCCGAAGGCGTTGGGCTGGCCCATGATGACACCAGCCACGGCTCGTCCAGGCTCGGCCAGGGCGGCCTCCAAGGCGGCCAGGTCGGTGGTGCCATCCGGCGCGGTCGGTAGCTCCTCGATCTCGCGACTGCCGGGGGCGAAGTAGGTCCGCGCCGTGTCGATGTAGTGCCGGTGGACGGCGCGACTGATGAGCACCCGGTCACGGCGGGTAGCTCGCACCGTCATCAATGCCGCCTCCGCGGTGGCGGCGGCACCGTCATAGTGCGAGGCGGAAACC
Organism: uncultured Chloroflexia bacterium; assembly: GCA_963814315.1. GTDB lineage: Bacteria > Chloroflexota > Limnocylindria > Limnocylindrales > CSP1-4 > JAFMJV01. The sequence goes on along the minus strand of CAWFCG010000003.1, from coordinate 225,313 downwards.
ACGGGCAGTCCGGTGAGCTCCGCGATGAGCGATTGGAACTCATAGATGGCTTGCAGCGTGCCCTGGCTGATCTCAGGTTGGTAGGGCGTGTAGGCCGTGTAGAACTCGCCGCGCGAGAGGACCGCATCCACCGTCGCGGGGATGTGGTGGCGATAGACGCCCGCGCCCAGGAAGGAGACCAGGTCCACCCGGTTACGCGAGGCGAGCGAGGTCAGCTCATGGGCCAGCGTCAGTTCCGAGACCGGCCCCGGCAATGCCAGGTCGGCAGCCCGAACCGCCGGCGGGATGTCGGTGAAGAGCTGCTCGATCGAATCGATCCGGAGCGCCGCGAGCATCCGCTCACGGTCGGCGGGAGTGTGGGGGCCATAGACCACGCCGTCAGCTGCCGATCGACTCGCTGTAGGCGGCGGCGTCCATGAGCTCGGAGCCGGCCTCGGCGTCAGCCAGGCGCAGGCGCACCATCCAGCCCCCATCGTAGGAATCGCTGTTGACCAGCTCGGGCTCGTCGACGAGGGCCTCATTGGTGGCGATGACCTCACCCGCCACCGGCGCGTTGAGGTCGCTGGCGGTCTTCACCGATTCGATGACGCCGAAGGACTCATCCTTCTGCAGCTTGCGACCGATCTCAGGCAACTCCACGAACACCACATCTCCCATTTCATCGGCGGCATACGCGGTGATACCGACGACACCCTCCGCATCCTCGGTGCGCAGCCACTCGTGGTCCTTGGAGTAGCGCAGCGTCTGCGGTAGATCCACGTCAGAGTCCCTCCAGCGATCAGCCTGGGCCTGCGAACGCGCGGCAGGCCATGAGTCTCGCGGGGCCTAGCGGCCCGCGCGACGATAGAACGGCAACGGCACGACCTCCGCGGGAACGACGCTCCCACGGATGACGATGTCCAGCATGGTACCTGCGGCGGCGTCCACCGGCGGAACGTAGGCCATGGCGATGCCCACTCCCAGCGTGGGCGATTGACTGCCGCTGGTGACCACTCCGATGGGCGTGGTGTCGCCGGGGTGTACGACAGCATATCCCTCGCGAGCGATTCCGCGATCGCGCAGCCTGAGGCCGATGAGTTGCTTGCGGGGGCCACGCTTGTCGGCATCAGCGAGGGCGACGCGGCCCACGAACTCGTGGTCGAGCCCGACGACCCTGCCCAGACCGGCCTCGAAGGGCGTGGTGTCGCGGCCGAGTTCATGGCCATACAGTGGCATGCCCGCCTCCAGCCGCAACGTGTCACGGGCACCGAGGCCGCAGGGCTGTAGTCCGGCGGTGGCGCCGGCAGCGGTGAGCGCCTCCCAGAGCGTGGGTCCATCGTCCCAAGCGACGAACAGCTCGAAGCCGTCCTCGCCGGTGTAGCCCGTGCGAGCCACCAGCGCGGGGATTCCGGCCACGTTCGCTTGCGTAGCACGGTAGTTGCCCAGGTCTTCGAGCCGCAGATCCGTCAGCTGCGCCAGGATGCCGAGGGCCGTGGGACCCTGGACGGCCAGCAACGAGGTGGCGTTCGTCTCGTCGGCGAGGGCGGCATCATATCCGCCGAGGCGCGCGCCCAGCTCGGCAGCTACGACCTCGCGATTGGAGGCGTTCGGCACCACCAGGAAGGCGTCGGGCTCAAGGCGATAGACGATGAGGTCGTCGATGACCCCACCATCGGGAGCGCACAGGAGCGAGTAGCCGGCGCGCCCAACGGTCAGCCGCCTAGGGTCGGTGACCAGTGACGCGGCCAGGCCGGCAGCGGCGCCGCGGCCCGTGACGCGAAGCTCACCCATGTGAGACAGGTCGAACAGGCCGGCCGCCCGGCGGACCGCTTGGTGCTCCTCGATGATGGAGCCGTAGCGCACCGGCATCTCCCAGCCGGCGAATTCGGTGAAGCGCGCACCGAGGGCGGCGTGGATGCCATAGAGGGCGGTGCGGTGGCCGGTCACTGGTCGCCCAAGCCGGCCAGGGGAACGGCGCGCGCGACGATGTCACGCTCGGTCGCGAACTGCATCACCGCCTCCGCTTCTTCCAGTGCGAACCAGCGCACCTCCTCAAACTCATGATCGTGACCCGAGAAGTCTCCTCCGGTCGGCTCCATCAGGAAGTACTGCACGGTCTTGTCGATACGGCGGCCACCGCAGACGAAGCGGTAGTGGATGTCGCCGATGGTATCGAGGATGCACACCCGCAGGCCGGTCTCTTCACCGACTTCACGCAAGGCGGTCTGCTCGGGTGTCTCGTCGCCGTCCGGCGTGCCCTTCGGGAGGGACCAGGCGGAGCGGCGCCCATCGCGTCGGCGCCGGCCGAGCACCAGCTCAGGCCCGCGACTGCCGTCACGGATCACCACGCCACCAGCGGAAAAAGCCCGCTCGACCGGTAGCTCGTGATCGGGCCACGACCGGGTACGGGCCACCTCAGCGTAGCGGCGGTACCGCGCGGAACGAGCGCGGGTCGCGAAGCGCCCGGCGCGATGCGGACCAGCGAATCGACGACCGACGGATGAGCGCACCCGATGCGGGCGCGGCCGGACGGTCCGGTGTCAGGCTGCGGGCCGAACGACGCACGGCGCCGAGTGGATCCCGCTCAGCGGTCGCGCCAGCGGCGAGCGGCGCCCGCGGCTCGATGCGGGCCAGACCCCGTGGCAGCGGATGCGGGTGGCGTCCCGTTCCGGCAGGTGACACGAACCGCGTCCCTCGGTGTGTCACCCGGATCGAACCGACGCCTCGCTGCATACCGCGATGGTACCGCCTATCGCTCTTCGAGCAAGCCGCGCAGCGGCGCCGCCCTGGCTGGCTCCAGCTCCCCGCGCGCCACCGCCATGGCCAGCTCCCGCTGTGCGGTCACGCGATAGAGTTCCAGCGCCCCCGGAGAGAGCCGCGCCAGCACCGCGAGGTGGTCCCGCACAGTGCCCACATCGCCCCGGACGAAAGGCCCGGTCAAGGCGTCGGTTATACCCATCCGCTCAGCGTTCGAAAGTGCCTGCCGCATGAGCGGCAGGTAGATGGCCAGTGCGCCGGCCTCATCGAGCCCGGCACCGCGGGCGACCTCGGCGACACCGTCGAGGAGCCCCAGGACCCCACCGCCAGCCAACACGGCGGCGGCGTGGTAGGCGGCTTTGCCGGTTGGCGGCAGGAGCACCGGCTGGGCCTCGATATCGCGCGCCAGCTGGCCCAGCAGGGCCACCAGCTCGTCATCGCCCTCGAGCGCGATGGTCGCATCGGGCAAGGCCGCCAGGGCGGCCTCCTGCTCGGCAAAGGCGACCATGGGATGGAACGAACCGGTCTGCGTGCCCGCCGCGCGAGCCGGCCCCAACACGCCCGAGTCAAGGGCCCCCGAGGTGTGCACGGCGGCCTGGCCGGCATACAGGCGCAACTCGGCCGCGACATCAGCGATGGCATCGTCGGGCACGGTCACGAAGACCAGGTCTGCTTCCTCGGTGATGGACGCGGCCGTGTGGACCGCTCGTGCACCGGCAACGAGGCCGACGAAACGGTCCGCGTGTGCCAGGTCTCGGGTGGCAACGGCGGTGACGGGCCAGCCGGCCCGACTGAAAGCGACCCCCAAGGCGCAAGCGACACGGCCGGCCCCGACGAACCCGATGCGGGGATGACCGCTGGGATCGCCAGGTGGATGGGGATGGTGGTGGCCGGATGCCCCGTGCGTGTCGTTCACCGGCACAGCCTATCGGGCTGAAGCCCGGTCGTATAGAGGGCCCGGTCGTATCGGGGGCCCGGTCGTATACTGGAGACGAACCACACTCGACCGACCCGAGGCGGGCACTCCCGTCAGGAGCCGACATCGTGAGCGCGCCCGCCGCGCCCTTTGAATGGAGCTCGCCTCATGGCATCAACGTCCACGTCTCCCGCACGCGACGCCCGCGCCCGCTTGCGCATCGCCGGCCGTGGCGAGGTCACCATCTACCGGCTCGAGGCGGTCAGCGACCGGCTGGACCGGCTCCCCTTCACGGTCAAGGTGCTGCTGGAGAACGTGCTGCGCAACAGTGCCTCAGGCGGCGCCACCGCCTCGGATGTGGCTGCGCTGGCGTCGTGGCGACCGGGTGGTGAGAGCGATATCGAGATCCCCTTCATGCCGGCACGCGTGCTGCTGCAGGACTTCACCGGCGTCCCTGCAGTGGTCGACCTGGCAGCCATGCGTGATGCCATGGCCGATCTGGGTGGCGATCCGGCCCGCATCAACCCGCTGGTGCCGGCCAGCCTCGTCATCGACCACAGCGTGCAGGTCGATCGCTTCGGCTCGTCGCAGGCCTTCGCCTTCAACGTGGAACGCGAGTACGAGCGCAACGGCGAGCGCTACCAGTTGCTGCGCTGGGCTCAGACGGCCTTGCGCGACTTCCGCGTCGTGCCCCCCGGCACCGGCATCGTCCACCAGGTGAACCTGGAGTTCCTCGGTGACGTGGTCAGCCTCCGCGAGGATGCCGAAGGCGAGAGCGTGGCCTTCCCCGACACGCTGGTCGGCACCGACTCGCACACCACCATGATCAGCGGCCTGGGGATCCTGGGCTACGGCGTCGGCGGCATCGAGGCGGAGGCGGTCCTGCTGGGCCAGCCGCTCTACCAGCCGCTGCCCAAGGTGGTCGGTGTCCGGCTCCACGGGGCGCTGCCAAAGGGCAGCACCGCCACCGACCTCGTACTCGTGGTCAGCCAGTTGCTGCGCGCCCACGGGGTGGTGGGCAAGTTCGTCGAGTACTACGGGGATGGTCTGGCATCGTTGGCCCTGGCTGACCGCGCCACGCTGGCCAATATGGCACCCGAGTACGGCGCCACCACCGGCATCTTCCCCATCGATGAGGAGACGCTGGCCTACCTGCGACTCACCGGACGTGATGAGCGCGTGCCGCTCGTGGAGGCGTATGCCAAGGAGCAGGGCCTGTGGCGGCGGCCCGGTGCGGAGCCGTCGTTCGACGAGATGCTGGATCTGGACCTGACGAGTGTCGTCCCCAGCGTGGCCGGTCCGCGCCGACCTCAGGATCGCATCGGGCTGTCTGACTTGCGTGACGCGTTCCAGCGTGACTTCCCGCCCTCGGGTGGTGACGGGTCGGGCTATCCGCGCGTGAGCGTCCGGAACATCCGAGTCGCCCCGGAGCTAGCGCCAAGATCGGCCGAGTCGGCGCCCGGATCGGCCGAGCTGGCCTCCGGTTCGGTCGCCATCGCCGCCATCACCAGCTGCACCAACACTTCCAACCCCAGCGTGATGGTCGGAGCTGGCCTGCTCGCTCGCAATGCAGTGGAGCGCGGCTTATCGGTCGGGCCCACGGTCAAGACCAGCTTGGCGCCTGGTTCACGGGCAGTCACCGAGTACCTGCGCGGTGCCGGTCTGCTGCCTTCGCTGGAGGCGCTCGGCTTCGATGTCGTGGGCTACGGCTGCACCACCTGCATCGGCAACAGCGGCCCACTCGACGAGGGCATCGCGAACGCCATCGAAGAGCACGACCTGGTCGTGGCCGCCGTCCTCTCAGGCAACCGCAACTTCGAGGGCCGCATCCATCCGTTGGTCAAGGCCTCATATCTGGCTTCGCCGCCGCTGGTGGTGGCCTTCGCCCTGGCTGGACGGGTCGATATCGATATGGAGACGGAGCCGCTGGGCACGGATGCTGACGGTGGACCGGTCTACCTGGCCGACATCTGGCCGACGGCCGATGAGATCGGCGCCGCCATCGGCGAGGCCGTGACGCCGGAGCTGTTCCGCAGCACCTATGCCAGCGTCTTCGAGGGCGACGATCGCTGGCGTGCTCTGCCGATCCCTGAAGGCGACCGCTACGAGTGGGACCCCGGCTCCAGCTACATCGCGTTGCCACCGTTCTTCGAGGGCCTGACCGCGGAGCCTCTGCCCATCGCCGGCATCAGTGGCGCGCGGGTGCTGGCGACGCTCGGTGATTCGGTCACCACTGACCACATCTCCCCTGCTGGCGTCATCCCGGCCTGGAGCCCCGCCGGCCAGTGGCTGCAGGAACACGGCGTCTCACCCTCGGATTTCAACTCCTTCGGTGCGCGACGCGGCCATCACGAGGTGATGATGCGCGGCACCTTCGGCAACATCCGCCTGAAGAATGCGCTGGCCGAGCAGGAAGGCCCCTACACCACGTTCCAGCCCACCAGCGAGCCGATGTTCATCTACGACGCAGCCATGCGCTACGCCGAGGATGAGACACCGCTGCTCATCCTGGCAGGCAAGGAGTACGGCAGCGGCAGCTCCCGCGACTGGGCTGCCAAGGGTACGCGCCTGCTGGGGGTTCGCGCCGTCCTGGCCGAGTCCTTCGAGCGTATCCATCGCTCCAATCTCGTGGGCATGGGCGTACTGCCGTTGCAGTATCTGCCTGGTGACAGCGCCGAGACCCTGGGGCTGACGGGCCGCGAGGCCTTCGACGTCCTGGGGCTGGATGATGACCTGGCACCGCGCTCCACGGTCACCATCGTGGCTCACGGCGAGTCTGGCGATGTCCGCTTCGAGGCCATCGTCCGCCTCGACGGCGGCATCGAGGTCGATTACTACCGCAACGGCGGCATCCTGCCTACGGTCTTGAGGCGCCTGGCGGCGGAGTAGCGCCGTACAGACCTACCCCGATGCGGCCTCTGGGTCTGTGGCTTCGGTGCTGCTGGAGTCGACCGCACTGATGCGGAGAACGTGGCCGCCGCTGGTGAGTAGATAGAGTTCGCCGTCGTCGTCTTCGCCGAATGACAGCGCCTTGCCGGTGCCCGACGGGACCTGGCCCACGATGGTCGGCTGGGCGTCACCCGCGAGCAGCTGGCCGGTCGGTACGGCCCAGACCGTGCCGCTGCAATAGTCGGCGTACAGGTAGGTGCCGTCAGGGAGCGACCCGGCTGCCCCACGATAGGCGTAGCCACCGATGACGCTGCAGTGGGAGCGGTCGCCATCGTCGTGCGCGTAGGCGACGACAGGGAGGATGTGTGCGGCAGGGTCACAGGGGCCGCCGCCGAAGCACTCGCGACCTTCCATCTGGTTCCAACCGAACGAGGGCTCGACAGTGCCGGGTGACAGGACGTCGATCTCCTCCCACTCACCCTGTCCAACGTCGCCGATAAAGAGGACGCCCGAGTCACGATCGACGCTGAAGCGCCAGGCGTTGCGCAAGCCGATGGCATGGATCTCCGGTTTGGCCTCAGGGTCGTCGGCAAAGCCGTTGTCCCGCGGTGTCGCGTACGGCCAGCCACGGTCGACATCGAGACGCAGCAGCTTGCCCAGCAGGGAGGCTCGGTCCTGCCCGTTGCCGAGGGGATCGCCACCGGAGCCGCCATCGCCGGTCGAGACGATCAGCATGCCCGCATCGTCGAAGGCGAGCATGCCGCCGTTGTGGTTGGAGTACGGCTGGTCGATGGTGAGCAGGGTTCGCTCGGTCGACTCGACGGGCTCGACGTCGGCACCGTCGACCGCGGTGGTGAACTCGCTGATGGTGGTGGCTCCGTCGTCACGACGTGTGTAGTCCACGAAGAAGCGACCGTTCTGGGCAAAATCGGGATGGAAGGCCAGGCCCAGCAAGCCCTGCTCGCCATCGTGCTTGACGTGGTCCGAGATGTCGAGGAAGGGCTGGGCATCGATGGAGCCGTCCGAGGTGAGGCGCAGGATGCGACCGCCCTGCTCGACGATGTAGCGGTCGCCACTGCCGTCACCCGACCCGATGAGCAGGACCGGCGCGGCCAGACCCTCGACGACGGGGTCGAACCGCAGGGGGAGATCGACCGACTCGGCCAAGGGAGCGTCCTCCCCGGTCACGAGGCTTGCCAGGAGCAGGCCGGCGATGCCGATCAGGCCGATGACGATGATGCCGAGGCTGAGGACCGCGCCCGAACGCAGGCGCCGCCCAGCCGGCTCGGTCGGCAGCGCCGGCGGTGTCGAGAGATCCTGGTGCGTCACGCCTCAGCCTCGAGGGGTGCTGCGGACTCGGCGGACTCGGCCGACCCGCTCGGCGCGGCCGACGCGCTCGACTCGACCGGCATACTCATCTCGGTCGGCAGCGCCGGACCCTCAGAGGCCCGCATCTCAAGCAGCACTTCCCCGTTCCCATCGGTCAGCACCAAGGTCTGGCCCTCTCGCTCCCAGGAAACGACCGCGTCGAAGATGGCCAGCAGACGCCGCTCTTGGCCTCGCGCGTCACCCTCGCAGGGCAGGCCGGTCGTCTCCACAGGTGCGATGACGACCCGGTCCCGCTCGCTCACATAGGCCCCTTCCAGCACACGGCAGCCGGTGCTGCCCAACACGCTGCCATCCTCGGCGAACGCGATGGTGATGGGTCGGTCGACCAGTGGCTCGGTCAACGTGCCGTTGGCGCGCGCGTACCGATCAGCCACCCAGTTCCCGACCAATCCCGCACGGTCGGCGCGCCTCAGCTCGACGCGTACGCGCCCGCTGTCGTCGAGCAGCTCGACGCCGCCTTCGGCAGCCTGCCAAGCGGCGACCGCCTCCAGCGCGACCGAATAGGCCACCGCCTCTTCGGTGGTGGGAACGTCGCAGGGGTCGGCGCCCTTGCTGATGATGCCTAGTCCCAGGCTGTTCTCATCGCCGGTGTAGCCGCCGGTGTAGGTGCCGCAGCCGGTCTCCCCTTCCAGGCGCCCGTCGGGCAGGAACGCGGCCGTCAGCGTCGTGTCCGGGCGCGGGGCTACGAGTCCCTCGCCCCAGGCGTCGAAGCGGATGACATCCCAGCTTCCGTCCAGTGGGCCGCTGTCCGGGCTGGTGGACGCAGGCGTGGATGGCGACGGCATCGGGCTGGCGTCCTGCGCCAGGGCCGCCGTGACAGAGAGGGACAGCAGGCAACTGACCAAGACGAATGGCATCAGGCGACACGCGAGAGGGGTAGCGCTCACAACACGGACAGGGTACCGTCGATGCGAACCTCGGGCAGGAAGTGGATGGTGCCACGTTGAGTATCATCTGGTTCCCTCGGGGCCACCGACGCACGTGGTGGTCGCCGTCGCGAAGGTGGAGCTCAAGATGGCCTACGACGAAGCACTCGCCCAGCGCATCCGGTCCCTGCTCGCGTCTCGCCATGATGTCCGCGAGCTGAAGATGTTCGGCGGCCTGGCCTTCATGGTCGCCGACAAGATGGCCGTCGGCATCGTCGGTGAAGACCTCATGGTCCGCGTCGGCCGAGAGGCCTACGAAGAGATGGTCGGGCGACCACACGCGCGTCCCATGGACTTCACCGGGCGGCCGTCGCGGGGCATGGTCTATGTCGGCCCCGACGGGGTACTCACCGATGCAGATTTGGCGCGCTGGGTCAGCATCGGCACGACGTACGCGCTATCCCGTTCCACTGGCGCGTAGGCAGTATCCAAGGCATCCGCAAGGCCAGCCGGCCGAGACGCTGCGTCAGCCACCTGCACTCGGCGCGTAGTAGCGCCCGTACTCCGCCGGCGACATCTCGCACGAACGGTTGAAGACCTGAGGGCCCGGCCTACACGGCGCAGCGCATGGCCGAGCTGGCCGGAGAGGCGACGCGTTAGGCGCGATCGGCGTCAGCGACTCCAAGGCTGAAGCCGCCATCGACATCGATGACCGTGCCGGTGACGAACCGGTTGTCTTCAGAAGCAAGCCACGAGACGGCCGACGCGATATCGCCGCCGTGGCCGATATCGTCGAGCGCTTGACGCCAGGTGATGCCACCAGCCGCGAAACGGGCTCGCTCTTCCTCTTCGCTCGAGCCCCGAAGCTCCGAGGGGATGATGCCGGGGCGGATGACGTTGACACGGATGCCATCCCGGCCCAGGTCGACGGCCATGGCGCGCGTCATCGCCTCCACCGCACCCTTCGAGGCGACGTAGCCGAACCGATCTCGCGGCGGTCGGGCGACGACCGTTGAGCCGACGTTGATGACCGACCCGCGGCTGTCACGAAGGGCCGGCAGCGCGGCTCGCACGCACAAGAAGATGCTGGACACATTGGCCCGGAACATGCCCTCGAAGTCATCGATCGCGAGTCGCTCGATCGAGCCCTGGACCTCACTCCCAGCGTTGTTGACCAGCACGTCGACCCCTCCGAACGCCGAAACGGCAGCCGCGATGGCGTTCTCACATCCTTGGGGCGAGGTCACGTCGGCGCGGAACGGCACCGCCCGTCCGGGGGCATCGGCGAGCTCCTCCACCAGTCGCTCAAGGCGGTCGAGTCGTCGCGCCACAGCCAGGACGTTCGCACCTTCGCGAGCCAGTGTCCGGACGGTGTGGGCACCGAGCCCGCTCGAGGCGCCGGTGACGACGATGCGGCGTCCTGCGACGGTCACGTGGCTCCTTCCTGGATGGCTGGCCGCTGCGAGGCGGACTGACTGATGGGCGATCGTAGCACCCGAGACTGGGAGCGAACGACCACCGCGTCGGTGATGTGGATGCCGTACTCTCTCTGGGTGAGACTCGCGTGCGTGTGTGGCGGCAAGGCTTGGGTTCCTGGGCTCTTGACCCGGGCGTGATCCCTGTTACCCGCACGCCAGTCCGGCTGCGTCCTGATGCCCGGCGGGTGGTCATCAAGCCGTTCATGCCTGGCGCCCACATCCCCGCCAACGGCCATACTCGGGCCCAGCAGGTCATCGATCGCATCCTGCACTTGTCGGAGGAAGATGCGTCAGCCACCCTCACGGCTGCACGGGCGCAGTTCGAAGGCCGGCATCCTGACCTCGACGGTGTGCTGCTTCGCAACTACGAGGCCGTAGCTGGCCTGATCGAGGATACCGCTGCTCTTACGCAGGATCGCCGTCTCCTTATCGGCGCCTATTTCACCCATGAGTACGCCATCGAGGCGGCAGCCTTGTCGAACCCGTCCATCGTTCCCGCGCCGGATCAAAGCGGCCTCGGTCCCGGGCAGCAGCGGTTCGTCGTCAGCCTTCGCGCGATCGGGGAAGGGCACCTCTCCTCGGTCGAGTTCCGGTCAGGAGTCCTCGATGCGGATGGCCGCATCGTCGTTGACGCGCCGAGTCGTCACGCCACCATCGGAGAGCGTACAGAGCCGCTGTATCACCGGCACGCCTTCCGCGTGAAGCTGCAGGAGCTGGGCGTGCTCAACGAGATCAGCGGCCTGGTGCTCGATCCGCTGTCGGAGAGGTTCACGCTCGGGGACCTTGAGGCCGCCATCGCTGACCTCCACGCCCGTGGCGTCGACCCTGCCGTGGCCTACGAAACGACCAGGATCATCCGCTGGGTGGCGGCCTCGAACTACAGCATCGAGTTTGACGCCGACTCGGACATCTCCGAGAGAGTCATCTTTCCGTCCGGCCCGGCCGAGAGTCAGGGCATGGAGGACGCCCGCTTCGTACGCTTCAGCCACGACGATGGCACGGTCCTCTACTACGCCATCTATACCGCTTTCGATGGGTTCCAGATCCTGCCGCAGCTCATCGAGACCGCTGACTTCCGACGCTTTCGGGTCAACACGCTCAACGGTGAGGCGGCGCGCAACAAGGGCATGGCTCTCTTTCCCCGCCTGATCGACGGGCGCTATGCCGCTCTCTCGCGACAGGACAACGAAAGCAACTTCCTGATGTACTCGGACGACGTCCGCACCTGGCGCGACCCGTACCTCATCCAGCGGCCGGTGTCGCCGTGGGAGCTGATGCAGCTTGGCAACTGCGGCTCACCACTCGAGACTGAGGCCGGTTGGCTGGTGATCACCCACGGCGTCGGCCCGCTGCGACGCTATGCCCTGGGAGCGATCCTTCTCGACATCGACGATCCCCGGCGGGTCATCGGCCACCTCGATGAGCCGCTGCTGGTGCCCAGCGAGGATGAGCGCGATGGCTACGTGCCCAACGTCGTCTACTCGTGCGGAAGCATGATCCACGGCGGAGACCTGGTGATCCCCTACGGCTTCTCCGACCTCGGCAGCGGCATCGCCGCGATCCCGCTCGCGGACATCCTCGAGAGGCTCACCCAGGGGCCGTGACGGACCGGTGCTGCGCGACCACCGCGCGGTAGACCTCGAGGTAGTCGTCGACCATGCGCTCCGCATCGAAGCGTCGCTCGACCGATGCCCGTACGCCGCGGCGGTCGATGCCGGCTGACGCGTGCACCGCAGCCACCGCTTCGTCGAAGCTCTGCACGAGATAGCCGCCTTCGCCCTCACCCACGATCTCCGGCATCGACCCGCGCGCATTGGCGATGACCGGTGTTCCGCAGGCCATGGCCTCGACCACGCTGAACCCGAAGGGCTCTTCGAAGTCGATCAGATGAAGCAGGGCTCGGGCACCGCCGAGCAACCCACCGCGAGCCTCCGGACCGACCGGTCCGACGTACTTGACCCGCTCCCCATCCAGCCGTGGCTGCACCAGCCGTTCAAAGTACGCCTGGTCCTGGACGATGCCCGCGATGATGAGCGTCAGGCCGGCTGCCTCCGCCACGTCGATGGCCGCGGCCGTCCCCTTGTCGGGGTGGATGCGGCCGAAGAAGAGCAGGTACGAGCCTGGCGTCGCGCATAGGTCGAACGCTGCCATATCGATGCCGTGATGGATGGTGGCGACGTAGTCGAGCTTCTCGTGACGATCGGCGTCACTGATGGCCACATAGGCGCCGCGCTCGTTGTACTTCTGGTAGACCGCCACGATGCGCTCGGATGAGAAGCCATGGACGGTGGTGACGACCGGGGTGTCCACCAGGGCGCTGTACGTGAGCGGCAGGAAGTCGAAGCTGTTGTGGATGATGTCGAAGTCCCCGGCGCGCTCGAAGAGCGCCGAGATATGCAGGGCCTCGCAGACCTTGGGGTCCAGCGACGCGTCCTCGGAGTATCCGCGCGGAACGCAGGCGCTGAGGGTCGCGCTCGTGACAGAGTCGGCCGTCGCGAAGAGGGTGACCTCGACGCCACGCCGAACCAGCCCTTCGGTCAGGAGCGACACGAACTGCTCCCAGGGCCCGTAGTGTCGCGGCGGTACCCGCCACGAGATGGGGGCGAGCATGGCGACACGGAGCGGCTCAGCCATCGCATGGGTCCTCGCCGGGTCTCCCGAGGTCGTGTGCTGTCACCGCGGACACATCGGCGGCTCCCGGTTGATCACCCTCAGGACGCCACGGCCAGCGCATCGACGTCCATACGCTGCAGTTGCACGCCGCGGGCGCGGAGGCCGCGGACATGTTCCAGCGCGATGAGCCACATCAACGTCGACTCGGCACCCTGGTTACGGCTGACGCCAGCCGGACCGATGCCGTCGCCGCAGGCACCCTCCTCTGGCTGGGCAACAGACGCGTTGGCGTCGTTGCGGCCCAGGAACCAGCCGTAGGCCGACTCCACGGCAGCGAGATAGCGAGGCGCGCCGGTCGCCTCGTAGCCTGTCTCTGCCGCCAGCAGGAGTGTCGTCGCGGAGATGGGTTGTTGATCGTAGCGAGCCGCCAGACCACCTCGGGGCCACCAGCCCGCGTTGCCAACGGTGCGCAACTGCCCGTCGGCGTTCGTCTGCGCGTCGATGAGCCAGTCGAGGACCCGGAGCCCTGCTTGGACCATTCTCGGTCGACCGAGGCTTCGGCCCGCGACCACCAGTGCCTGTGCGGGCAGTTCGTTCTCGTAGGTGACCAGGTTCTCAGGCCAGGGCCAGGAGACATCCGCGACCGTGTGCCCGAAGGACTGTGACAGCTGGTTCGCGGCCCATCGGTAGATGTCCATGACCTCGTCACGCAGGCCGGCGCGGAGAGCCGTCTCACATGCCAGGATCACGCCGGCAAGAGGGCGCAGGAAACTGACCCGGCTCGCTGTCGGGAGGGCACGCTCGAACAGGATGGTCGCGTCGCTACGGACCGCACCCGCTGGCGCCGAGAGGATGACTTCGGCGAGTGCCTGCAGTGCCCGCGCATCGGCGTCTTCCGAATCTGGCGCGCCAAGCCAGTCGCCATCGGCGCGCCTGAGGTTGCGGAAGCGACCGCTCGTGCGATCGAAGGCCTCGGCCAGGAAGGTGACGTTCCGGGAGACGCTAGCCGCCACTGGCGCCCAGCCGAGCTCGCGCTGGTGCAGCAGGTCCACGAGCAGGGCTCGCGAGACATCATCGGTGCAATAGCCGTGGCTCGGATCGGGCTCGGCTGCCTGCGCATGCTGCATGATCCCGATGTCGGTCGTGAGCACGTCAAGGTGCCGGCGGCTCACTGGGAACAGGGGGAATGGCTCAGACACTCGACACCGCCAGCGCCGGGATATCCACGATCGCCATGCTGGGCGGCGCCGAGCGGAGTCTCGTGAACAGCCGTTCGTAGCCCTCGGCGACGCGTGACCAGAGCATGGTGCGTCCGTGGAGGTAGGCACGCTGTGCCATGGCCTCACGGAGCCCACGGTCCTGGAGCAGCTCGACCAGCGCCTCGCCCATGGCCGCAGGCGCCCCTGCTGGCACCAACCGACCGCGTCCATCGGCGAGGACCTCTGAGGCGTAGAGGTACGGGGTGGAGACCGACGCCTTGCCGGCTGCCATCGCGTACGAGAGTGTGCCCGAGACGATCTGGTCGAGGTTGGGATAGGGCGTCACGAACACGTCAGCGGCTTCGAGCCAGCGACCCAGCTCGTGCTGACCCACGAAGCGGTCGACGAACACCACGTGGTCAGTCATGCCCAGGTCGGCAGCCATGGTTTCGAGCTTGGTACGGTAGCGCTCACCCTCGGTCCGCACCAGCGCCGGATGGGTCGCCCCAAGGATCACGTAGCAGGCGTCGGGCACGGCGCGCACCACGTCGGGCATGATCTCGATCACCGACTCGTAGCCTTTGCTGGGGCCGACGAGGCCGAAGCTCAGCAGGACGCTCTTGCCAGCCAATCCAAGGGTCGGCTTGACGCTGTCTGGGTGGACGAAAGGCAGGTCGGGCACACCATGCGGGATGATCTCCACCTTGGCCGGGTCGGCGGCATACCGGTCGATGAGGATCGTCGCTGCTGCCTTGGACATGACGACCACGGCCGCCGTCAAATCGAGGATGCCCCGCATGACGCGATCCTGCCCAGCCGTTGGATGGCGCAGCACGGTGTGCAGCGTGGCCACGGCAGGCGCGGAGAGCGCCGCGAGGAACTCCAGCACGCCCTCGCCGTCACGATCACCCCAGATGCCGTATTCATGCTGTACAGAGACGACGCCCACGCCGCAATCGCCCAGCGAGCGGGCAGCCCTGACGAAGTCAGCACGAACCTCGGTGCGGATGACATGATGTACCGCACGATCGAGCGCACGGGTGTCGTCCGGACCGTGCAAGGCCACGACCTCGCGATCGCCGATGGCCCGGCCGAGGTCGGCCGTGAACGTGGCGATGCCGCAACGTCGCGGTGGATAGGTAGAAACGAGCGCGATACGTGCCACGGAGGCCCTGCTAGCGTCCCGCACACCGTGCGGGGTCGGGGCCGACAACGGATCGATGCTTCGAATTCCGACCTGTCGCGAAACCAAATCTCACCACGGTCCTGCACACGGATGCCGACCAAGGCCGAGCAGAGCGGCGTGTGGTACGCCCGGGCCATCACGGCGCGGCGAAGCTCAGCCTTCTCTGTAGCCTCCACGATGCGCCCACTGGCTCGGATTGTCAATCGATGCCGGGTGCGCGCGTCGTGCCGGCACCCGCGACCTCAGCTCGGACCGAGATGTCGTGGACCTGCATCCAGTGTGCTTGGCGCAGCCGGATAGCCTCCAACGTGGCGAAGGCCAAGACGGGAGCGTCGGGGGTCGGTCGGGTCCAGGCCCTTGTGTACGAGCGTAGAATCGTCCCAGGCTGAAGGAACGCCGCCAAGGATGATTTCCGCCACCGGTTCGATCGGGACCAGCGAGGCTCGCAGCGGCGCACGGACGATCGCTCGCGACCGCGGAGTGCAGTTGTGTCACGTGAGATGAGCGACCGTCCCTGCCGGCCCTGGCAACGACCCCCGCAGTTCCAGCATGGTCACCACGACAACGCCTTTGGTGACGCCGAGACCACCGGAGCCCTGCTCGCTCGCTTGGCGGCTGCCCGTGACCGCGAGCGACGATCGGCCTCACCCGCGGGGCAGTCTCCGGCATCAGGTACGACCGTCGACGTCCCCGTTCTGGCCACTGCGGATCACGACGCCGCCGAGGTGTACCTGGGTCTCCTGGATCGCATCCTGGAGGACCGGGTCATCACCGACGCCGAGAGGGGTCGACTCCAGGAGGTCGCCACCGTCTGGGGCATCGGGATGCTTGAGGCCGCGAGCCTGCATCGTGGCTATATCGCGAGGGCGTGGGCACGGGCTTGTGCCGACGCGACCGTCACCCCTGCCGAACTCCGAGACATCAAGTCGCTGGCTGACGTGCTGGGCGTTCCGGTCGAGCTGCGGCGCCACGACGCTCGGGGTGGCGGGGGTGCGCGGTGGGTCGCCGTGACGATCGAGGCGGACACGACAGCCGTCGGCCCCGGACCGCGATCCGCCCCAGGTGTCGCGGCGCGTGGGGGCCGTCTGGGCGGAGCCGTCCGACCGAGTGACACGAGCGGACAGCCCTGACACCGCCGGCGGGCCGGGCGCAAGTGCTCTGCATCCGAGAGTTCGGACACGTGGCGGCAACCGAACGCGACGTAACCGGAGCTACGGGCTGAGCCGAGGGCTGACCCGCCTGCTGCCATACCTGCGACCACGCCATCAAAGGCGACACGCCAGGCCGCAGGGATAGCCGCAAGGTCGCCGTCTATCGACATCGTGACGGAGCGACCTGCGCTGGGTGGCCGGTGCGCGAGGTGCCGACGGAGGTGCTGGACGAGCAGGTGTCCCGACTGCTCGAGGGCCCGGCTCCCAGCCGCTTGGCCGGGGCGCGGATCCGGGCTGTGCTCGCTCGTCCGGTCATCGGACCCGATGGCTTGGCCATCACCCGCCTCGATGCCCGCCTGAGAGCGTTGGGGACGGAGATCACCGCTCCGGCGCGACACCACCATTGCAAGCAGACGGGGACTCGCGCTCTCGCCCTTCGAGCGGATAAGCGTGGTGGCTGGCGCTACGCGAGGCTCGCACCGCATCGACAGCGTGGCGTTGACAGAAGAGGCGGAGAGGCGAAGTCTGACCCTCGCGCTCCCCGCCTCCCTTGAGGTCACTATGGTGGGCGATACTGGATTCGAACCAGTGACCTCGCGGATGTGAACCGCGCGCTCTAACCGACTGAGCCAATCGCCCGTGACGGCAGAGTATAGCCGCTGCGTTCCACTGGGCCAGTGGCGGCTGCGCCATCGGCGACGGACCGGCTGCCGCGCTCGTTTGCATCTGATGCAAAGACAGCCGCGTGGCCGCGCGACAGCGCGACACGGCAGCCCTGGCCGATGGCCACATGAGCATCAGCACAGGAGATCAGGCGCAGCCCGTGATGCGTGACAGTCGGCCGCCACTCTCGGGTGACGACCACGAACCCAGCGTGACCGCCAGGGAGCCAAGCGCCACGAACCCGACTCGAGCTCGACCCCCCGGGGAGCCGGAGATCACGAACCCAGCGTGACCCCGGGCAGGCGAGCTTCCACGGCGGCGGCATCGCGACCGTCGATGCGGAAGCGCTTGTGGCGATTGCTCGCGCCCGATACGAGGGTGACAGCACTCTTGGGCACGCCCAATGCCTTGGCCAGCAGCTTCGCCACAGCCTGGTTGGCGGCACCATCGGCCGGCGGCGCAGTCACTCGGACACGCAACTCGCCTTGCGTATCGACACCCTCGATGGCGTCACGGCTCGATCGCGGCGTGACACGCACGGCGATCACCGCGGACTCACTCAACCGCCGACGCACTCATATGGCGACGACGATTCGCATCAGCAAGCCCAGTCCCAGTAGCAGGACGATCGGCGAGAAGTCAAACGCGCCGGTCTTGGGTAGGACGTTGCGGATGGGCGCCAGGAAGGGCTCGGTCAGGCTGTATAGGAACTGACCCAGCGGCCTCTCGAAGCGCGGGTCGATCCAGCTCATCAGCACACGGCCCAGCACGACCAGCCAGGCCACGATCACCAGCGCTTGCAGCAGGACCGCGAAAAAGGCCATCAGGAACGCTCGCCAAAGAGCGCGCGCCCGACGCGCACGAGGGTGCTGCCTTCCTCGATAGCGACCTCGTAGTCGTCGCTCATGCCCATCGAGAGGCCCGATCCGAGCCGGGGATCGGCGTCGCGCAGACGCTCGGATAGCTTGCGCAGTCGGGCAAAAGTCGGCCGCGCCTCCCCTGCCCCGCCAGTCAGCCAGCCCACGGTCATGAGGCCCCACACGTCGAGGTTCGGAAGGGCCAGGATCGCACCCAACTCACGCTCGAGCGCAGCGGGCGGGAAGCCAGCCTTGGCCGGATCGACGTCGACGTTGACCTGGAGGTAGATGGGCAGCCGCCCACCGCCCCTCGCACCTCGCTCGCCAACCAACCGATCCAGGCGAGCCGCGAGCGCAGCGGAATCGATCGATTCGATAGCATCGAACAATTCGACCGCCTTAGCCGCCTTGTTCTTCTGCAGTTGACCGACGAGATGCCAGGTGGCTGGCGCCAGGGCCGGGATCTTCGCGGCTGCCTCCTGCACGCGGTTCTCACCGAGGAGGTCATGGCCGGCGGCCTGCGCCAGGCGCAGACGTTCGATCGGGACGGTCTTGGAAATGGCCACCAGGGTGGCTGTGTCGGGAGCACGCCCTGAACGCACACAGGCCGCCGCCATGCGCTCGATCACATGGGCGCGAGAAGCGGCCAGTCGGGCGACAGCCCCCTCGTCGAGGGGGCTGAGGTCAGTGATCGGTGACGTGGCTCAGCGACTGCGGCGCAGGAACGCCGGGATGTCAAGGTCCTCGTCCTTGCTGACGCCGCGCGAACCGGCGGACACGCCCGGGCCACCGGAGACCGGCACCGCCACAGCCTGCCGCGGCTCCGACTCGCCGGCATTGGCAGCCTGGTCACCGGCAGCGGTGCGCTGGCGTGCCAGCTCCTGCATGAAGTCTCGGTTCTCCAAGCCGGCCTGGATGCCGTCGCTGATGTCGGCTTCCGCCTGAGCACCGGGGTAGACGTGCTGGCGGTTGTGGTCGAAACCGGTGGCGATGACGGTGATCTGGAGATCGTCGCCCATGCGCTCATCGATGACGGTGCCGAAGATGATGTTGGCCTCTGGGTCGGCCATCTCTTTGATGATCTCAGCGGCCTCGTCGATCTCGAAGAGGCCCAGATTGGGACCGCCGGTGACGTTGAAGAGCACACCTTGGGCGCCGCTGATGCTGACCTCCAGCAAGGGGCTGCTGATGGCCTCACGAGCGGCTTCCGCGGCACGATCGGGACCACTGGCACGGCCGATGCCCATGAGGGCGGAGCCAGCCGAGCGCATGACGGCGCGCACATCGGCGAAGTCGAGGTTGATAAGGCCAGGCACAGTGATGAGGTCGCTGATGCCCTGCACGCCCTGGCGCAGCACATCGTCCACGACGCGGAAAGCGTCGACGATGGAGGTCTCGGCGCTGACGACTTCCTTGAGTCGGTCGTTGGGGATGGTGATGAGGGTGTCCACCTTGTCACGCAGCAGCTCGGCCGACTTCTCGGCGTTGAGACGGCGACGGGCGCCCTCCCAGGTGAACGGCTTGGTCACGACACCGATGGTCAGGGCACCCATGTCGCGCGCGATCTCAGCGATGACGGGTGCGGCTCCCGACCCGGTCCCACCACCCATGCCGGCGGTGATGAAGACCATGTCGGAATCACGGAGGGCGTCAGCGATCTTCTCGGAATCTTCTTCAGCGGCGCGCTGCCCGATGGACGGATCTCCGCCCGCGCCGAGGCCACGGGTGATCTTGTCACCCACCCTTATCTTGTTGGGGGCATCAGACTGCAACAGCGCCTGGGCATCGGTATTGACAGCGATGAACTCGACGCCCATCAACTCGGCTCGGATCATGCGGTTGACGGCATTGCTGCCTCCACCGCCGACACCGATGACACGGATGAGAGCGAAGTTCTCTGAGTCGGAACGCAACGGCATGTGAGTGATCCCTCCAGATCGCACACCAGGCATCCGCAGCCCGTCGGGCCACCCGCACGGACGGGCAACTCCTGAGACCACCTGGTCGTTGGGCGAGTATATCCTCGCGACGGCTGTCACGATAGTGGAAGCTCCGCGGAGCGTGTGCGTGGAGGGCCGCCATCACCGGCTTGCTGGCGCCTTTGGTCAACGACCGATGAGGCTATCCCCGATGGACCCAGCTTGGTCCATCGTCCAGGTTCCCGATCAACGGGAGTTCGCCCGTTCGACGGGAATGTGGGGCGCGAGCGGTCCCGTGGCGCCGGGCAGTCCCTTGGCGCCGGTCAGTCGCGGCTCGGTGGGCGGTCCCGGGACCCGCAAGTTGGGCATCCGGTTCCCGGCCAACGGGACAACGTGACGGACCCGCAGCCCGATCGGCGCGATCTTCCCGCCAAGCCGGACGCCGTGGCGTTGCTTCCCGCCGCATGCAAACCCCCGGCGCCCCAGGCTGCAGCCTGGTCGAGTTCGCCCGTTCAACGGGACTGTGGAGCACGAGCGGTCGTGGGGCACGAGCGGTCGCGGCTCGGTGGGCAGTCCCGGGACCCGCCGGTCGCGGCTCGGTGGGCGGTCGTGGGGCCAGCCGGTCTGGGACCGCCAGTCTGGCATCCGGTTACCGCCAGAAGAGGCTCGGGCTAGGGGAAGAAGCGTCGCATCACGTCGCGGACGCGGTCCCAGCTCTGTGTTCGGGGTGGCGGCTCGTAGCGCTGGAGGTCTTCGTTGGTGACCACGCGGGCGGCCCACAGCAGCAGGCCGATGGCCGTCGCGTATGAAGGCGTGAGCAGGTGGTCGGTGAGCCCGCCGACGCCTTCCGGCGAAGCCACCCGCACCGGGATCTGGAGCACGTCTCGCGCGATCCCCGCCGCATTGGCCAACTGCGAGCCTCCACCGGTCAGCACCAGCCCGGCGGGCAGCCGGTGGGCCGTTGCGTTCCGGGTCAGCTCATCACCGATCTTCTCGAAGAGCTCATGCATGCGTGCGTCGATGATCTCGGTGACATCCGACTTGCGTGCCGGACGAGCCACCCCGTCCTCGATGATCTCGATAGGCGCCTCAGTGCTGGGGTCGGCGTTCCTGGCCTCGACGCTGCCGAAGCGCATCTTCAGCTGCTCGGCGGCGGTGAGGTTGGTACGCAGGCCGATAGCGATGTCATTGGTGACGTTGACGCCACCGAGGGGGATGACCGAGGTGTAGAACGGCGACCCGTCGGAATACAGCGCGATATCCGTGGTGCCAGCTCCGATGTCGGCCACGGCCACACCCAGCTCGCGCTCCGTCTCGCTCAAGACCGCCTCGCCCGAGGCCACCGAGGAGACCACCAGCTCATCAGGTCGCACGCCCGCCTGGCGTACGCACTTGGTGAGGTTCTGCAGGGCCGTGGCGCCGCCGTGGATGATGTGGGTGGTCACCTCCAGGCGGACGGCGCTCATGCCCTCCGGGTCCTTGACGCCTTCCTGGCCATCTACGGTGAAGTCGCGCGGCAGCACATGCAGGACTTCTCGGTTCGAGGGGATGGTCACCGCGCGGGCGACCTCCGTGGCGCGCTCGATATCCTCGCGCGTGACCTCTCGGTGGGCGCCGCTGACCGCCACGGTGCCACGCGAGTTGAGCGACTCCAGATGGTCTCCGCCGACACCCACGAAGGCTGCTTCCAGGCGCAGACCGGAGAGCCGCTCGGCCTGCTCGATGGCGCCGCGGATGGAGCTGACCGTCTGATCGATGTTGTTGACGAGGCCCTTCTTGACGCCACTCGTGGGCAGGGTGCCCTTGCCGATGATGTCGAGGGCGCCATCGTTGGAGACCTCGCCGACGAGCACGACGACCTTGCTCGTCCCCACGTCGAGTGCCACCAGGATCGCTTCGATCTCCAACTGCTTCCCTTCCTTGAACACCGGAGGTAAGTCCGGACCGGTGCGTCCGCGCACCACGGCTTCTACATTGTGGGCGATGCGGCGACGCTTCGCAGGGCGCCTCTTACCCCTGCTTTGGGGCCTGCTTCGTGGCCTTCTTGTCGCGCTCCGTGAAGGTACCGCAGTAGTCGTCGGACAGCGCCAGGCGCACCCGGTCCAAGCGCGGCTCCCGGGCCGCGAGCGTCCAGCGCAGACACTGCACCTGGCTTGGCACGACCGTGGCTGGTTGGAGGGAGGGGGTGTACGGCCCGAACACCGCATCCCAGCCCAGGTCGCGACTTTCCAGCACGTAGCCGTCATTCTGGTCGACTGACAGCCGCAGATCCCGGGACTTGCTCCCCAACAGCTCGGGCGTCACCGCCAGCAGCTGCCGCATCACGGCCAGATCCATGGCGGCCAGGTAGCTGCCCTCGGTCGGCGGCACCGGCACGATGCGCGCATCCTTGACGATGGGCAGTGCCGCCCGCGCCGCCGAGCCGGGGTCGCTGGCAGCCTCGCTTGGCGCATCGTCTCCGGCTGAGCCTGGCTCGGCTGCGTTCCCCAGGCCATCGGCCGCGTCCCCCGGGCCGTCGGCGACCTCCACCACGCCGTCGGCCTCCTTCAACACGTCGTCGGCCGGGGAGAACAGCATGCCATCCGCATCGACCAGCCACGAGACATCGCCGTTGCTCCAGATGAACAGCGGCTGGCGCTCGTCGAGCTCGACGCTGACACTGGCCGGCAACGTCACCGAAGCGTGGGCGGCATCGACCTCGGTGAGCTACGGAGAGGTCGCGGACGATATCGCTGGCTCGCACACGGAAGACGTTGGGCGCCCGCTCCAGATCGGACAGATGGGCTCGAACCTCGGCCTCGTCGGCATGCTGCAGACCGCGGAACGTGACGTTGGCCTCGGTGACCCGGAAGCGCATCGTCGGTGAGCAGCCAGAACAGCAGCGCCGTGACGGTGATCATGCCCAGCGCACCGACGACACGGGCAAGGGTGCGATGCCCACGCTGGCCGCCTCGACGGCGATCCGCACCGGACAAGGCACCCGAACGCGGCACGATGGTGCCCTCTTCGCGACGAGACGCGTGGCGGCTCACGGCAGGTCGCTGGACACCAGGTGGCGGACGGGACGTGCGGCGGCGCGTGCGATGGCAAGCTCGACGACCCGCTCGCAGGTGCCGCTGAAGTCGTAGCCGCCCGACGCGGTCATGCGCGGGAAGAGGCTGATGGGTGTGAAGCCGGGGATGGTGTTGACCTCACTGATGTAAGGGATGCCATCGGCGAGAGCAGCATGTCCACGCGCGCGAAGCCGCTGGCACCGATTGCGAGGTAGACCTCGACCGCGGCAGCCACGGATCGATCTCGGCCAACTCCGGGTCGATATCGGCCTGCGCGTCGGTGACGCTCTCAGCCGACCGATACTTGGCCACGTAGTCGTAGAACTCGCGACCGGGCTTGATCTCTCCGGGGCCATAGGCCACCGTGTCGAGCCGGGTGTTGCCCATGACGCTCGTCTCCAGCTCGCGCGGATGGTCGAGGTAGGGCTCCACGATGATGAGGTCATCGAATCGGAAGGCTTCGCTGAGCGCGGCGCGCAGGTCGGCGTCACGCGAGATGTCGTGGACGATGGTGATGCCGATGCTGGAGCCGAGTCGGGCTGGCTTGACGATGAGTCGCTGGTCGTCGAATCCTGACGCGAACAGTTTCAGGCCCGCTTCTACATCGGCCGGATCCGCAGCGAACTCGAGGGCGCGCACCTCGGTCCACGGCAGCAATGGCAACTCGAGCGTGCCGCAGACGCGCTTGAAGAGCGTCTTGTCCATGCCGATCGCCGAGGCGGCCGGCCCGGCACCGCAATAGACGAGGCCGGCCAATTCGAGCAGGGACTGCACCTGGCCGTCTTCACCGAAGGGACCGTGCAGGGCGGGGAAGACCACCGGTCGCGGATCAGAGTCGGCCAGCGCCTCCAGTGCGGCCGCGGCGCGCAAGGGGCCGACTGCATCAAGGGCGGCCGGATCGCGAAAGGCATCGGTCGGCAACGCCGGATCCAGCGCCGCGGCAGGCAGGCGCCACCAGCCGCCATCGAGGTCCAGCAGCCAGCCACTCACATCGTGGCCGGCGCCCGCGAGTGCCGCGGCGATGGCGCGGCCAGACACCAGCGAGACGTCGTGTTCGGCCGAAGGCCCGCCGAAGAGGACCGCGATGGCCATGGCCGGCAAGCTCACGTACCGACTCCGGTGTGGTCGCCCGTGCGCCTGTCGATGGTCGTCATGTCCCCTCCTTTAGGTCCTGTGCTTCGATGTCCTGTGCCTCGTCCTCGTGGTCCCGGTCACCCGCGTCACCCCAGTCGCCCACGAACTCCACCTCGTACTGCAGGTCGATGCCGCGCTCGCGGCGCACGATCTCCCGCACCAGGTCGCCCAGCGCACGTACGTCGGTCGCGCTGGCGCCGCCGCTGTTGACGATGAAGTTGGCATGTCTGGGACTCACGCTGGCACCTCCGATGCGACGATCCTTGAGCCCCAGCTCATCGATGATGCGACCGGCCGAGTCGCCGGCGGGATTGCGGAAGACGCTGCCAGCCGACTTCTGGCCGACGGGTTGGTGTTCCGTCCGCCAGCGGCGGATCTCGTCGAGGCGCTCGGCGATGGTATCCGAGCTGGCCGGCTGCAGCGCGAAGGTCGCCTGCAGTACGACATCGGGACGACCCGGCGAGCTGTGCTTGAGCCGTGTCTCACGGTAGTCCATGCCCAGGGCATCGGGCCCGAGTGCCCGCTCCTCACCCTCCGCATCGACCACCAGCGCCTCGGCCAGCACGCCTCGCACGTCCGATCCGTGCGCGCCGGCGTTGGCCCAGACAGCGCCACCGACCGTGCCGGGGATGGCCAGGCCGAATTCGAGTCCGGACAGCCCGGCGATCTTGGCCTGGGTCGCGACCTTGGCCATCTGCACACCCGCTTCGGCGACGAGCTGCTCGCCCTCGATGCGCAGGCCGGCCGGCCGGACCACCACCGCCAGGCCACCGATGCCGGCATCGCTGATGACCAGGTCGGAACCACGGCCGATGAGGAACAGGGGGATGTCACGCAAGCGGGCGAAGCGGGCGATGGCGCGCAGCTCGAACAGATTGCGCACCTCCGCGAAGAGGTCGGCGGGACCGCCCACGCGCATGGTCGAGAAGCGCGCCAGAGGCTCGTTGCGGGAGGTCTTGATACCGAGGCGTCGTTGGATGTCGCCACCCAGCTTGAGCTGCTCATCGTTCGTCAGGCGCCGGCTCACGGGTCGTCCCTCAGGTGCGCCTCGAGCTGGGCCTGGGTCGGCAGTGGTGCATGTGCGGCCAGCCGTTCCAGCAACCAGGTGTTGGCCGCCGCCGCGCCAGGTCGGCCGACGCCACGCGCCGCGACCGACATCGCCGCCAGACGATCGTCGAAGAGCAGGTCGCAGGCTCGTCGCAGTGCGTCTCCGTCAAGGTCCTCGTCGGCCACCAACAGCGCCGCACCCGCGGCCACCATCTCCGCGGCGTTGGCCTGCTGGTGCGCTGCCGCGTGAGGGTACGGCACCACCATCATCGGCAGTCCCGCCGCGGCGGCCTCGGCCAGCGTCGAGGAACCGGCGCGGCCGACGAGCAGGTCGGCTGCCGTCAAGGCGGCGTCCATCTCGTCGCGCAGGAAGGCGAAGGGACGGTAGCGCTCCTGCTGCGGCGCCGGCAATGAGTCACGCAGGGACTCGGCTGCAGTGATGGCGGCGGGCCCGGTGATGTGGACGACCGAACAGCGCTCGACGAGGTCGGCGATGGCGTCAGCGATGGCGTCGTTCAGCCGCCGGACCGACTGCGAGCCACCGAAGACCAGCAGTGCCGGGACATCGACGGGCAGTCCCAAGCGCGCGCGGGCACCGGCCTTCTCCTGGCCGGCCAGTTGACGGATGGGAGTGCCGGTGACCAGCGTGGGGGCGGGCAGGCGGTCGCGCGTGGCGGCGAAGGTCACCGCTCGCGCGGTGGCTAGTCGGGCGCTCAGGCGGACGCTGCGACCGGGCACCTGGTTGCCCTCCCACAGCAGCGTGGGGATACGCAGCGCAGCGGCAGCGGCCAGCACCGGGATGGCCACATACCCACCGGTGGTATAGATGACATCGGGCCGCCAGCGCAGCAACTTGAAGAACGCCTCTGGCAGCGATGCGGCCAATCGCAGTGGATCAAGAATGGTGTTGATCGAGGCGTCCACGCTCCGCAGCGAGCGCAGCCAGAGGCGATCGAGCGGGAGGCCCGCAGCCGGGACGATGTCGCTCTCGAGGCCGCGGCGTCCGCCCAACCAGCGCAACTCGAGGTCAGGCAGACGACTTCGCAGACGGGTCACCACGGCCAACGCGGGATAGATGTGGCCGCCTGTGCCCCCCGCCGCGATGAGGATCCTCATGCGCGCTGTCACCTCGGCTAGTGGTCTCTCGGGAGATGGACAGAAGGATACCTACGGCAGCCAGAACGACCACCAACGAGGTGCCGCCCTTGCTCACGAACGGCAGCGGCATGCCACTCATGGGGATGAGGTTGACCACGACGGCGATGTTGATGAGCGCCTGAAAGGTTAGCCAGGCGGTGATGCCCAGGGCCAACAGACCGCCGAAGGTGTCGGGGGCATTCATGGCCACGCGCATGCCGCGCCAGGCCAGCAGCAGGAAGAGCGCGATGACCACGAGGCCCCCGAGGAGCCCCAGCTCCTGTCCCAGCACCGCGAAGATGAAGTCGTTCTCTGCCGCGGGGATGCGCACGCCGGTGGGCTGCTGGCTGACACCCAGTCCCTGCCCGCCGACGCCGCCGAGCGCGAGCGCCTTCAGCCCCTGCACCGTCTGGTAGCCCTCATCGGTGCCGTACTTGAAGGGGTCCTGCCAGATCTGGATACGCTCCATCATGTACGGCTTCACCATCACGAACCCGGCCACGGCCGCAGCACCCAGTGGCGCCAACGTCGCCATCTTCCACAGGCTCCCCCCGGCGACGAAGAACATCGAGAACGCGGTCAGCAGCAGCACGCCGGTCCCACCGAGGTCCGGCTCCACCGCGATCAGCGCCGCCAACATGCCCACCACGATGGTGAAGGGCAGCAGTCCGCGACGGAACGAGCTCACTTCCTTGCCACGGGTCGTGAGCCAATGGGCCGCGAAGATGACCAGGGCGATCTTGGCGAATTCACTCGGCTGGAACGAGGGCAAGCCGCCGATGCGCAACCAGCGCGTGGCGCCGTTGATGGTGAGAGGCTCCAGCAACGGCGGGATGCTGGGGCCGATGACCAGCACCAGCAACACCAGCGCCACGACGATGCCGAGGATGGAGAACGATCGCCAATAGCGATAGTCGATGCGCATCACCGCCAGCAAGACCAGGCCGCCGAATAGTGCCCAGCCGAGTTGATCGGCGATGGCATCGAAGACGCTGCCGCCCTCCATGACCGCCTGGTGGCCACCGCTGGAGTAGACCATCAGGATGCCGATGGCCGTGAGCGCGACCGTCACCACCATCAGCAGGTAGTCGGGCTCGTGGCGCTCGCGCTGCGGACCCTGCACCACGCGGCCGGCGGCTCGATCGCGATTCGCCTCGCGAGAGGTGTCGCGCGAGGCGTGTCCACCGCGAGTGGCTGGAGGAGGAGGCGGCGTGGGGCGGGATGGACCTGTGACACCAGGGCGCCAGATGCGGTCGTCGGTACGGCGTGAAGACGGTCTGGAGACCTGCGATCGGCCAGTGACTGCCGACCGCGACTTGCGCGGGCGGAACGCACTCGGCGCCACTTCACGGCGGGGGTCATCGTCCCAGGGGAAACGGAGGGCCTCCATCAGCGTGCCCCCTCGGCCGCCGCGTGCTTCGCCTCGGCCGCGAGGCGTGCCACAGCGGCCTTGAACGCAGCCCCACGCGCCGCGTAGTCGCGGAACATGTCAAACGAGGCGGCGGCCGGACTGAGCAGCACGGTCGACGGCGTCTCCTCGCAGGCGATGGCAGTGGCGACGCTGACGGCCTCATCCATCGAGGACGCTCGCTCGATACGTCTCGACCCGGCGGTCGCGAAGGCAGCCGCCATCTCGTCGGCCGTCTCACCGATGAGCACCACGGCCGTAGCACGAGCCGCCACGACCGCCGCCAGGGCATCGATGGGGTTGCCCTTGGCCCGACCGCCGGCGATCAGCACCAAGGGCCGCTCGAAGGCGTGGAGCGCGGCGATGACGGCGTCGGGCTGCGTGCCCTGGGAGTCGTTGATATAACGGACACCGGCCACCTCGGCCACCGGCTCCAGGCGATGCTCGACACCACTGAAGGAATGCACGGCGTCGGCGATGGCCGCAGGATCGATGTCGAGGAGCAGCCCCACGGCGACCGCGGCCAACACGTTGGAGATGCTGTGCGCGCCGGGCAGGGGGATGTCCGCCAGCGCCAGGATGCGTCGCTCGCCACCCGGTCCCACCAGGTCATCCCCAACCACGATCCAGCCATCCACGACGCCGACGCCATCGCTGGCGGGTGCCGATCGCGCATACGTCACCGTGCGCCGGCCGGGCGGAGCGAGATAGGTCGACACCATCGGGTCGTCATCGTTGCGCACCAGGACGCCATCGGCCGGCAGCAGCTCGGCCAGCCGTCGTTTGACCGACTGGTACGCCGCCAGTGACCCATGGCGGTCCAGGTGGTCGGACGTCACATGCGTGTAGACCGCGACATCGGTCCCGCGCGACAGTGTCGGCAGCTGCAGCTCGGATAGCTCCAGCACCACGCGGTCGTGGGGGCCAAGGTCCGGCAGCCGCTCGATGAGTGGGATGCCGATGTTCCCACCGAGCGCGACCGGAGCCTCGCCGCGGGCCAGGACCGCCGCCACCAATGAGCTGGTGGTGGTCTTGCCCTTGGTGCCGGTCACGCCCACGGTCCTTGCCGGACACAGCCGCAGGAACAGGTCGACCTCGCTCACGACCGGGATGCGACCCAGCGCTTCGACCTGGGCAAGGGCAGCCCGGAGGCGCGGCTCGGTCGTGGGATAGCGGCTACTCACCGAAGGCGAGGTGCAGATGAGCGCCTGTCCAGCGAGGGCCTCTCGCGGGTCGACCTCCGGACCCAGCAACAGCCGCGGCCGACGGCCGCCCAAGGCTCCGAGCGCTTCAGTGAGGGTGTCGGCCGGACGACCGTCGTAGACGGTGACGCTGGCGCCCCGGTCCATGAGGAAGCGAGTCAGCGCCAGACCACTGCGCGCCAGGCCCAGCACCGCCACCGGCTGCCCCTCGAAGGCATCCAGATCCAAGCGCTGAAGGTCGATCACGGACACTGAGGACGTGGCCATCCGCATCAGCCCAGCCGCCCGACCGTGGCCATGTAGAAGGCCACGCCCACCAGCGCCGCGAGCGCGCCGATGATCCAGAACCGCAGAGTGATCTTCTCCTCGTCCCAGCCCACCAGCTCGAAGTGATGGTGCAGTGGCGCCATCCGGAAGAGCCGCTTGCCGCGCAACTTGACCGACGCGATCTGCAGGATGTCCGAGCCTGTCTCCATCACGAAGACCAGGCCGATGAGCGGCAGCAGCAGGACCTGGCCGGTGATGAGTGCTGTCACCGCCAGCGTGGCGCCGAGCGCCAGGGCACCCGAATCACCCATGAAGATCTGTGCGGGATGCACGTTGAACCAGAGGAACGCGGTGATGGCCCCGATGATGAGGGCGCAGACGACCGCCAGGTTGGGCTGGCCGAACGTGGCAGCGATGACCATATAGCCGGTGAAGGCGAAGATCAGCGTGCCGCCCGAAAGCCCATCGAGGCCGTCGGTGATGTTGACCGCGTTGCTGGTCGCGACGATGGCGAAGGCGGCGATGAGGATGTAGACGACGGGATGGATGGCCACCGCGCCCATGAAGGGCACCACGATATTGGTGATCTGGTAGGTGTCCTGAATCTGCCAGGCCGCCACGCCACCGACCACCGACTGCCACAGCAGCTTCTGGGTGGCGCTGATGCCGTCGCCGGTGCGGGCGTTGAGCCAGTCGTCGGCGGTACCCAGCGCACCCACCAGTGCTAGGGTCGCCAGCGGCGCGAAGGTCGAACCGTCCAGAAAGTCATGCGTGGTGAGCTCAAGGACGGCGGCGATGCCGATGACCACGACCACGATGAGCAGGCCACCCATGGTGGGCGTGCCTTCCTTGACATAGTGGGTCTCAGGGCCCTCGGGCCGGATGCGCTTGCCCATGCCCAGGCGCTTCAGCAGCCGGATGAAGGCCGGCATCAGGACGACTACCACGGCGAACGCCAGCAGGATCGCCTGGACGATGGAGTCGCCGCCGCTCACGTCCGACGCTCTCCAGCCGCGGCTGCGAGCACCAGTCGATCGACCAACAGGTCCAGCTCGGCACCACGGGACGCCTTCACCAGGATGGTGTCACCGTCGCGCAGTTCCGCCAGCAGGATGGCGAGTGCTTCGTCCCGGTCGGCCACGGTGTGGATGCGGGCGGCAGGCATGCGCGCGTTCAAAGCGCCCTGGGCGATGCCAGTCGCGCCGGCGCCTACGACCACCAGCTGCTCGGCCACGTCAGCTGCCCCCTCCCCAACGCGAAGGTGCTCAGCCTCCGCAGCGTCTCCCAGCTCGAGCATCTCGCCCAGGACGGCGATGCGCCGGCCCGGCAGATCTGCGAGCAGACCCAGAGCCGCCAGGACCGCGTCGGGCGAGGCATTGTAGGAGTCGTCGAGGATGGTCCAGCTGCCGGCCCGGCGCAGCTGCGAGCGGTGCGGCATCGTGAACGTGCGGCCGAGCCCGCGCACGATATCGACGGCGTCCATGCCGGCACACATCGCCACAGCCGCAGCCGCGAGCGCATTGTGGACACCATGACGACCGAGTACAGGCGTGATGACGTCGAAGTTGCCCCTCGGGAGATGTGGGCCGCCGGCGAGTCGCAACTCGAAGCGCATGCCATCGACTCCCAGCGAGCGCACCTCGGCGGCCCGCACGTCAGCACCGTCGCTGAAGCCGTACGTCAGCACCCGCGCCGGCGTGGCCGACGCCATGGAACGCACTCGGGCATCGTCGGCGTTGAGGATGGCCCAGCCATCGCCCGGCAGCGCCTCGACCAGCTCGCGCTTGCCGGCCTCGATGGCTCCGATGGAGCCGGCCCGCGAGAGGTGGACACCGCGCACCGCGGTCACGACACCGATGGACGGGCGAGCCAATCGGGCCAGCAGGGCGATCTCGCCAGTGGTGTAGAGACCCATCTCGAGCACCGCGACCTGGTGTTCAGGACGCAGCCGCAGCAACGTCATGGGCAGCCCGATCTCGTTGTTCCAGTTGGCGGGGTTGCGCAGGACGGTGAAGTCCTCGGAGAGTACCTCGGCGACCTGCTCCTTGGTCGATGTCTTGGCCAGCGAGCCGGTGATGCCGATCACCAGCGGGTCGAATCGGTCGCGGTAGATGGCCGCCACGGAACGCAGCGCGCCCGCCGTGTCATCGACGCGAACGATCGAGACGCGCTCGCCGGTCGTCAAGGCGGCGAGGCGCTCGGCCGGCAACTCCTCGCTGACGACCAGCGCTGCCGCACCCGCGGCGACGGCATCTTCAAGGAATCTGTGACCATCGGTGCGTTCGCCGCGCAGTGCGAAGAAGATGTCCCCGTCGTGGACAAGACGCGAGTCGACCGCCGCCCCACTGGCCGTCGGCCGACCGGCGCAGATCAGCCGACCGCGTGCCGCGACGGCGAGTTCAGGTGGGTCGAATCGGGTCGCGGCGTCGTTCGACGACGCCGCGCTGGCTGGCTTTCGGTTCGGCCCCTCTGTCACGGCGGCCAATGCTGACACAACTACGGTGACTCGTTGGCTAACGACTCCGGGTCAGAGGCGGTGTCGGGTCCTCGGCCCTTCTTCGGTCTGGTCGACTTGATCTTGTCAGCCCTGGCCTCTTCACGCTGCTCGCGCCGGGCGTCCTGCCTGGCCCCATTCCGCGCCTCTCGATCGCGGATCGGATCGAGAGCCGCGGCAGCGGCGGTGCCGATGATGGGCCGGCCGGCGTTCTTGTCCTTCGACTTGCGCATGTCCAGCTGGTCGATGGTCGCCAGCGCTACCCTGCGGAAGAGATCGGTGGACTCGATCTTCAACGGGAGGCTGCCCTGCTTGACCCATAGAGGCTTCGGCTCCTCAAGACGGACCGCGATCACGTACTCGCTGTCGCGGCCACCGACGTAGCCGATGAAGCTGTGATTGAAGCGCCGTGCCTTGAACCTGGCGGTGCGCGTGTCCCAGATCTGGGCCGTGCCCGTCTTGCCGCCGATCTGGTAGCCAGGGATCAGGGCACGCTCGGCATAACGGGTCACGGATCCGGTGACGTGTCTCAGGATGGCTTTGGCCTGGTGGGCGTACTTCGCGTCCAGCACCTGCACCGGCTCGACACCAGCCGCTTCCCCGTCAACGACGAAGTGGGGTTGCACGAGGGTCCCGCCGTTGACCAGCGTAGAGACGCCGCGGGCGAGCTGCGGCAGCGTGACGGCAACACCCTGGCCGAACGAGCGGTTGGCCAGATCAAACGCCGGCCACCGTTCCCCATCGGGATCGTGCCAGGTGCCCGCGATCTCGTTGGCGACTCCCGCCTCGGTCGGCTTGGTCATCCCGACCGTGGCCCAGAAGTCGTAGAGCTTGTGGGCGGCCTTCTGTGTGTCCTGAGGTGCGAGCATCCTCGCCAGCTTGGCTGCGACCACGTTGCGGGATTCCGCGATCTGGTCTTTGACCGGCCGAAACCCGTTGCTCAGGTGATCGGCGTTCTGGATGTCGGCGTCCCAGTAATCCAGCTTCACCTCATCACGGATCTTGGTGTTGGGCGTGACCTTGCCCTCACGAAGAGCAGCCGTGACGGTGAAGATCTTCATCACCGAGCCCGGCTCGAACTGGTCGCTGAAGAGTCGGTTGCGAAGGAGCTCCTCGTCCTTGGCGAAGACGGCCGCGAACTGGTTGGCGTCGTAGCTGGGCGATGAGGCGGCGGCCAGGATGGCGCCGTCATGTGGGTCCATGACGATGACGCTGACACTCTTGGCGTCGTCCGTGATACGGACGAGATTGCTGATCTGCTCGACCTTCTTCTGCAGGCCGGCGTCGATGGTCAGTTCCAGCGCTGCCGGCTGGAGGCCCGCCAGGCTGCTAGGCAGACCCTCGAGGCTGGCCAGGTCCAGGCTGTCTGGATCGACCGTGGTCAGGCGCTCGTCGTAGAAACGCTCGATGCCTTCGCCGCCCCGGCCGTCGCCTCGGACGTAGCCAAGGATGTTGGCCGCCAGCGTCGCCCCGGACGGCGCCCCGTCATCGGGGTACCAGCGTGAGTACTTGGGCTCCAGGGCGATGCCCGGCAGCAGGCCCGCCTCGATGGCGCCGCCAACCGCCTCACTCTCCTCGAAGGTCAGTCGGTTGCGAAGGTTCGCGAACTGCGTCTCACTCGCGACCAGGCTGAGGTAGCGGTCACGCTCCCTGGCACTGAGCCCCAGCAGCACGCCGAGCGTGTCGATGATGGGAACCTGCTCGTCCGCATCGATGAGGTCGGGATACGCGACCAGCTCGTCGTATGACGAAGTCATGGCCAGCAATGCGCCGTTGCGGTCGACGATATCCGCCCGCACAGGTGCCTCCGACGATGTACTCGCGGGACGGGTGATCTGGGCGGTCAGCTCATCGGCGGCCACCACCTGCCAGTAGCCCAAGCGCAGACCCGTGGCGGTGCCAAAGACCGCGAAGACCAGCAGGATCGCGACCATGCGCAGGCGGCTATCGGTACGACCCAGCATCGGACGTCAGGGTGCCGAGAGGACGAGTCTGTCGTCCAGCTCGTATAGGCCCAGATCCCGCGCATCCGAGATGACGGTGTCAGCCTTGGTCAAGTCCTTGGCCTGGAGCGCTTGTCGGCCGATGGTGATGCCCAGCGCTTCACGCTGGTTGTCGAGGTCGCGGATCTCGGAGCTGGTGGCATTGGCACCCAGGGTCTGTGTCAGGTACACCAGGCCCAGCATCGTGGCCGCCAAGATGCCCGCCATCAGCAGGCCCGCGGGGCGGACACGTGGTGTGGTGCGGACGGCTGACGGCACAGAACGGGGGATCGCCGGGGCAGCCAGGCGGGGCCGCGCCACGGACCTCGCGGCAGGCAGTGCGGTGGTGGGCAGGCGAGCACCTTGGAAGACAGCCATCAGCGTCCGCGCGCCCCACCGGCGCGCTGATCAAGGTTCAAGGCTGCTCGTGACAGGGACTGGTCGGCCTCCCAGGCGCCGCCGCGGTTCCAGCCGCCGGGGCCTTCAAGGTCGATGTCAAGGTCGTGATCTCGGCGCGTGCGCAACTCCTTCATCCGGCGCCCGTACGCCTGTCGCCGCGAGCTGCCGTGGGTGTTGCTCATGCTGGAAGTCTCCTGGCCGCCCGCAGCTTTGCGCTACGGGCGCGTGGGTTCGACGCCACTTCCGCCTCGCTGGGGAACTGTGGCTGAGCTCCCACGGCCGCGACACGAGGTGTCTTGCCGCAAACGCACACGGGGAACTCGGGTGGACAGGTGCAACCGTGCCGTTCCCGCGCCAGGAAGCGCTTCACGATGCGGTCTTCGAGTGAGTGGTAGCTGATGACACAGAGCCGGCCCTCCGGCTTGAGCAGGTCGAGGCAGGACTCCAGTGCCGCCGGCAGAGTCTCCAGCTCGCGATTGACCTCGATCCGCAAGGCCTGGAAGACGCGAGTGGCTGGGTGAAGCCGTCGGCGGCGCGAGTCGCGCGGCTGCGGCGAGGCATGCGCCACGATCTCGGCCAACTGCGCGGGCGTGTCGATGCGCCGGACCTGGCGCGCAGCGACGATGGCGCGAGCGATACGGCGGGCGTGCGGCTCCTCACCGTGACGCCTGAAGATTCCCGCTAGGTCACCCTCGTCATAGCCGGCGATGACCTCGCTGGCGGGGATGCCGTGGCTCGTGTCGAAGCGCATATCCAGCGCGTCGGTCGAGCGGAAGCTGAAGCCGCGATCATCGCCGTCGAGCTGCTGGGAGCTGACTCCAAGGTCCATCAGGATGCCATCGACCGGCCGTATGCCCGATTCCGACGCGACCTCGGCGAGGGACTCGAAATTGGCCTGGCGAAGGGTGGCTCGGTCCCCGAAACGCGCGAGGCGCTGCCCCGAGCGCTCGATGGCCCTGGGGTCGGCATCGATGCCCAGTAGTCGGCCGTCGGGATCTGCGGCCTCCAGGATCCGGATGGCGTGCCCTCCGCCGCCGACAGTCGCATCGATCTGGAAACTGCCCGGGTGCGGCGAGAGTGCCAACATGACCTCCTCTAGCATCACAGGCAGGTGCCCTACTTCCTGTTCCATCAACGATCCGACTGCCCCGACGGTCCACCCGGACCCAGGAGGCTCATTTGGTTCTAGATGCCCAAGCCCTGGAGGGACTCCGCGAGCGCCTCCGGCTGGTCCATCTGCTCGCTGTACCGGCTCCACCGATCGGGCGACCACAGCTCAAGGCGGTTGCCCGCCCCGACCACCACGACCTCCGATTCGAGCCCTGCCGCGTCACGTAGCGTCTGCGGCAGGACGAAGCGACCCTGGCGATCGAGGACCACCTCGAACGCGGAGCCGTACAAGTGCCTTCGAAGCGTCCGGGCACCCGGATCGGTGATGGGCAGAGCGTCGATCTGCAGCGCCAGTCGTTCCCACTCAGCGCGGGGATGCAGCGCTACGCAACCGTCGATCCACTTGCTCACCTGCCCGCCCTGGGCAAGCTCCAAACGGAAGCGAGCCGGGACCGCGAGACGTCCCTTGTCGTCGACCGTGTGGCGGTACTCACCTGTGAACATCGGGCTGGGCTTGCTCCGACCGCGGCATGACTGATGGTCAGCGGCCGGGTGTCTCCCGACTCCTGCGCTGACGGCGAGATGGTTCCCCCTGCCCCATTTCGACCACCACGGCGGTGAGTCGACCGGCCCGGTTCACCTTTCCTCCCCACTTCGCACCACTTCGTGCCACCTAGAGGGGCATCATACCCAATCCGTGGGCTCCGTCAAGGGCCGATTTGCACGCCCTCCCCACGCCCGTGTCTGACCTGTCCCAGGCCCGGGTCTGGCGCTTCTCACGCCCGGGTCGGGGTGTCCGCACGCCCGGGTCGGGGCCGCACGCCCGGGTCAAGCCTCCGTTCGCCCGGGACTGGCCTTCCCCATGCCCGGGTCTGGGTGCCCGTGGAAGTGACGGCCGGAGTACCGATTGCCCATTGCCGATTGCGGCCAGGGCCCGGTAGGGTCGGCTGCCCAGCCATCTGCAAAGGATCTGCTCGTGACCATCGCGCGGCGCCGGCCGACGACCTTCGACGCCATCGCCGCTCCGATGCCGCCTGCGCCTGTGATGCGCCTGCCGCAGCCGGAGATGCGCGTGCCGGTATCGAACGGAGGTGTTCCGGCGCCCGACAGCGTCACCCCGGTGGGACGGCTACGACGCTGCGTCTTTCGTCGAGTGGATCGCGCGGAGGCATCGCCCGGTCGCAGCGTCAGCAGCGCCTACGAGGTGACGTGCCTCTACGGCATCGGCGATGCGCCGGCAATGCTTGGTGACATCGAGGCTGCACGGTCGATCTGCGAGGCCTGCACGGCCCGGGGCATCTTCCGACCCGACGAGGCATAGCTCCGCGACGCTTGACCCGTGGGGTGGGCGAACCGACGGAGCTCGGGCACCAGCGCCGACACTTGACCCACCGCACGGGCGAGAAGCGCCGTGCGCGACCACCCCTTGGGCATAGCATGACGCCCGCCCCAGCGGAGGGACGGGCGTCGTGCCTTTCAGTCGCGGCCCGTGGGCCGGGGAGCTACTCGTTCGCAGGTGCCAGGGACGCGTCGGGCGCCATCGATCCATCGGCCGTGCCGCCAGCCAGAGCGCCTAAATCGCTGCACACGAGCCAGGTCCCGTCCTCACCCGGCACCATCGTGATCTCGGCGTCGATGTCGGTGACTTCAGGTTCGAACTCGGACATCAACTGGGACATGATCAGGCCAGTGAACATCTCGAGCGTCTCGGGTGTCACCTCCATACCGCTCGACTCCATCATGGACTCGATGAACGGACCCATGGACTCTATGAACGGACCCATGGCGTCGGCATCGATGTCCATCGACATCGAACCCATGAGCTTGAGCACGGCTTCAGTATCCGTCTGGCTCACGACCTCGACCGATGCCAGCTCGGTATCCAGGATCAAAGCGTCGAGGAGGGCGTCGACGTCTACCCCTTCGGGCATGACTTCGGTCATCACACTCAGGTCGAGACCGCCCATGCTGCCGGCAAACTCCGGGCAGAAGAAGGTCGGCAGAGCCTCAAAGTCCTTGGCCT
Organism: uncultured Chloroflexia bacterium; assembly: GCA_963814315.1. GTDB lineage: Bacteria > Chloroflexota > Limnocylindria > Limnocylindrales > CSP1-4 > JAFMJV01. The sequence continues at coordinate 188,195 of CAWFCG010000003.1, read as the reverse complement.
CGATGGCGGCCATCAGGTTCTCGACGGTGGCCTCGGGACCGTCCTGCGCGAACGCGACGGGTGCACCGACGAGCGAGAGCGAGAGCGCCAGGCTGCCGGCGGCGGCGGCGAGGCGCGTACGGGATTGGGGCATAGGGTTGACGACTCCTTAGTCTGTGTGGACGCCAGTCCGGTGCCTTAAGGAACCGATCCGGGCGCGGTCGTCATGGTACCTGCCGAACGCGCGAGAGGACATCTGCGCGTGGTTGACCTGTGGCGCAGGCGCACCAACCGACGAGATCCGGACGGGAGCCAAAGAGGACGAATGTCCGTTCGTGGCGGGCATTCGCAGGACGCAAGCCGCCTTCGGTGCGGAAGCCCGACGCCGTGCCCAACAACCATTGGTGTATCCGCGCGGATCAGCCTGGCAGATAGCGGCACGTCGAACGCGTCAGTGAGGTGGCCTGTAAGCCGAGTTCTGTCCCGCGATGCGGGGATGGTCATCCATCTGGGACGCCGGTCACCCGACGCCTCTTGCGGCCGACCCGAAGGCAGGGCGACGCACCCCTGTGCAGCTTGCGCCACACGTGCCCTCCTATTTGGCCTTGCACCAGGTAGAGCTTGCCCGTTTCACCCGGCCGAGCCCGAAGGCCCGACCGACTCGTCTCTGTGGCGCTAGTCCTCACCTTGCGGTGGACGGGAGTTACCCGCTACCACGCGTCGTGGTGCTCGGACTTTCCTCGAACGACGAGTCTCCCCGCCGCCCGCGACCATCCGGCCACCTCACTGACGACTCGACTGTAGCACCGGCGCAGAGGAAGCCCTCATGTGACCGCCGGCAGGCCTTCGCGCGGCCGCCGCCAGCCTTCGCGGAAACCCTACGAGCGGTACTTCGCCTCCAGGCGGGCGGCAGCGGCAGGATCGTCGAGAGCGAGGTTGGCCAGCGCATCGGCGGCCTTGTTGGTGGCCCGCGGCTCGTGCGTGGCATTCCAGCGCGTAAAACCGGCCAGCAGCTCCCGAGCCTCACCCCAAAGCACGCGCAACTTGGGGTCCTTGACTCGCCATCGGCCGTGTAGCTGCTCCACGATGAGCTTGGAGTCCAGCCGCAGGTCGATCTCGCGGGCGCCAAGTCGGTGTGCCTCCTTCAGCGCCAGCAACAGGGCGGTGTACTCGGCCACGTTGTTGGTCTGCACGCCCAGCGGCCGGGACACCACCGACAGCGGTGGCGCATCCATGGACGCGGCATCGGGACGGGCGGCGTCGATGAGCACGGCGCCAGCCGATGCCGGCCCAGGATTCGAGCGCGACGCGCCATCGGTGCGGATGAGCAGTCGGTCGGCCATTAGGTGGGCGACTTGGTCGATCGGTCGTCAGTTCCAGCCGCGTCCGGCACAGCAGCCGCTTCCGGCGTCCCAGCCGCGTCCGTGGTCGCAGCCGCGTCCGGCGTCCCAGCTGCGCCAAGCGCAGCAGCCTTGTCCAGCGCAGCGGTCTCGTCGGACACCGCCAGCGCCCCGCTATCGGAGCCGTAGCGATCACCGCGGATCTTGTGCCACAGCATGCGCAGTGGGTCGTAGTACTGGTCGGCCACCCGCTCCTTCAGCGGGATGATGGCGTTGTCAGTGATCCTGATGTGCTCCGGGCAAACATCCGTGCAGCACTTATTGATGTTGCAGTAGCCGATGCCGCCGTCGTACCTCAGCTCTGCGGTTCGGTCGGCCGAATCGAGCGGATGCATCTCCAGGCTCGCCGCCCGCACCAGGAAACGCGGGCCGATGAACTCGTCCTCCGTCTCGTGATTGCGCAGCACGTGGCAGGTGTCCATGCACAGGAAGCATTCGATGCACTTGCGGAACTCCTGGCTCCGCTCGCCGTCTTCCTGCTGCCAGCGCCACTCGCTCTGCGGCACGCCCACTGGCGGCGTGAAGGGCGTGATGCGCGCATTGATCTGGTAGTTCCAGGACACGTCGGTGACCAGGTCACGGACGCGCGGGAAGGCCCGCATGGGCTCGACCGTGATGGCCTCGTCATCAGGGAAGTCGGACAGGCGGGTCTTGCACATGAGCGATGGCCTGCCGTTGATCTCCGCCGAGCACGAACCGCACTTGGCAGCCTTGCAGTTCCAGCGTGCGGCAAGGTCGGGCTGCACGTTCTGCTGGATCCAGTGGATGGCGTCGAGTACCACCATGCCCTCCTCGGCGGGCACGGTGTACTCGTAGTAGTCACCTTCCTCGTCGGCCTCGCCGCGGAACACCCACAACTTCGCTTGATCGGCCATGCACTAGCCCTTCGTGGCCAGCAGCTCGCGGAGCTCAGGTGCGAGCTCCACGACCGGGGTCTGACGGACGGACATGGCATCGCCCTCGCGACGGGTGGCCACGTTGATCGTGTCCCACCCATCACCGATGCCGACATGGTCCAGGCGCGAATGGGCACCGCGGCTCTCCTCGCGCTCCCGCGCTGAGCGTGCGATGGCCTCCGACACGGTGAGCATGTTGCGCAGCTCGAAGACCAGGTCCCAAGCCGGGTTGAAGCGGCGCGGTCCGGTCACGCGCAGCCCCTGCCAGCGCTCCTTGTAGCCCTCGATACGGTCGATGGCATGCGTCAGGATCCTCCTCCAAGCGGAAGATGCCGACCAGCGATGACATCGTCGCCTGCAACTCTTCGTGCAGCCGATTGGGATCCTCCCCCGAGGCCCGCTCGAAGGGGGCGAACATAGCCTGGATCGACTCGTCCACGAAGCCGGGGTCGAGCTCATCGATCGAGCCGGCCGCCGCCGATGCCGCCACCCCCGCCGACACCACCGCAGCAGCCGAAGCCGAAGCCGCTGCCGATGCGGCCTCGCCGGCACGACGCCCGAAGACGAGCAAGTCGGTCAGGGAATTTCCGCCCAGCCGGTTGGCGCCGTGCAAGCCAGCCGCGACCTCACCCGCAGCATAGAGGCCGGGCGTAGTCGTCTCGCCCACCTCCGCATCGACCCGGATGCCACCCATCATGTAATGCATGGTGGGGCCGACCTCCATCGGTCCGGCGGTGATGTCGACGTCAGCCAGCTCCTTGAATTGCTCGTACATCGAGGGCAGCTTGGCGCGCACGCGCTCGGCCGGCAGATAGCTGATGTCCAGGAAGACCCCGCCGTGGGGTGAGCCGCGGCCTTCCTTGACCTCCGTGTAGATGGCGCGAGCGACGTTGTCGCGGGTGGACAGCTCGGGCGGACGGCGGTGGCTGGTCTGACGGCCCTCGGTCAGGTCGTCGACCCAGGCACGGGCCTCTTCGTCAGTGGCCGCGTACTCGTCGCGACGCGCCTCGGGAAGATAGCGCCACATGAAACGCTCGCCCTCGGCGTTGCGCAGGATGCCGCCTTCGCCGCGCACGGCCTCGGTCACCAGCAGGCCCTTCACGCCAGCCGGGTGGACCATGCCAGTGGGGTGGAACTGCACGAACTCCATGTCGATGAGCTCGGCGCCGGCGCGGTAGGCCAGCGCCTGTCCGTCCCCCGACGACTCCCACGAGTTCGAGGTCACGGCGAAAGAGCGGCCGACCCCGCCGCTGGCCAGGATCACGGCCTTGGCCGGGAACGCCACCGGTGCGCCATCGAGGCGTCGGTAACCGATGGCGCCGTTGACGCGGCCAGCCTTGGTCGAGAGGCGGGTGATGATGACTTCCTGGTAGACCTGCGCGCCGATGCCGACACTGCGGTCCTGCAGCGTCCGGATGAGCTCAAGGCCGGTGCGATCACCGACATGCGCCAGGCGCGGGTAGGTATGGCCGCCGAAGGGCCGCTGCAGGATGCGACCATCGCGGGTGCGATCGAAGACGGCGCCCCACTCTTCGAGCTCACGCACGCGGTCGGGCGCCTCCTTGGCATGCAGCTCAGCCATGCGCGGGTTGTTGAGCCGATAGCCACCGACCATCGTGTCGCGGAAATGCGTGGACCAGTCATCGCGGTCATCCACATGTGCCAGCGAGGCGGCCATGCCACCCTCGGCCATCACCGTGTGCGCCTTGCCCAACAACGACTTGCACACCACGCCTACCGACAGGCCGGCATCGATGGCCGCCACCGCGGCGCGCAGGCCGGCGCCACCGGCACCGATGATGAGGACGTCATGGGGTCGGGACTCGATCATCGGTCTACAGGAAGCCTCCGATGATCGGCGTGCTCGTGTTGATGATGTCTAGCGCGAGGGCGCGGACGTACAAGTCCACGATGACGATGCTGAAGAGGCTGGCCCACGCCCACACGCCGTGGTACTCGTTCCAGGCACTCACGCGCTGCCAAATACCGTGGCGTCGCTTGCTGTTGGCGCTGCAGCTGTAGCAGTCGATGCCGCCACCCACCAGGTGACGGAACGAGTGGCAAGAAAAGACGTACAGGCTGACCAGGATGGCATCGGCGGCGATGAGGAAGACACCCACGCCAAGGCGCAGGCTGCCCTCGTGGACCATCGAGATGACCAGGTCCCACCACAACACCAGCAGCGGGATGAACGCCAGGTACAGCGCGAATCGGTGCGCGTTCATCAGGATGAAGGGGAAGCGGTTCTCCATGCCGTACTTGCGATGGACGGTGGGCTCGCCCACGAAGCACGCCGGCGGGTCCATGAAGAAGGCCTTGTAGTAGGCGCCGCGGAAGTAGTAGCAGGTGGCTCGGAAGAGAACCTGGATCCAGAGCACCAGGATGGCCGGGCTGAACCAGGCCGGCAGCACGTTCTCACCGATGGCGATACCGAAGAACGGCGAGTGGTAACCCCCCGCCGCGTAGTCGACACCGAAGAACGGGATGCCGAAGACCGACGACGCGGTGGCATAGATGATGAACCCGATGAGGCCGAGGGCGATGAGGCTGGGCTTGATGATCCAGCGGTCGACCCGCATGGTGGCGCCGAAGCCGCGCTTGGCGGTCCCGGCCGGCTTGCTCGATGGTCGTGCCTCGACACGACGGCCCTGCTCGACCTGATCGGAGACGGTCATGGGCAGCGGAGGCAGGCTGGCGGCGCGAGCGCGAGCTTCATCGAGACGCTTCGATCCCCTGTCGTGGTGGTCGTTCGGACGGCGTTCGGCAGGTCCCTAATGTATCGCATCCGTGCTCAGCGATGGCGCCGTGTCAGCGCAAGTCGGCACTGCACGCGCTCCATGAGCCAGCCCATGAAGCAGGCCGCCAGCGGCAGCAGCAGGATGACTGCGAAGGCATGGTGTCGGTCTCGCACCTCCAGCAGCGCATGCGTCGCCGATGCGGCCCAGATGACCAGCGTGGCCAGGGGCATCAACGCGTCCGGCTGATGGCGGCGCACGATCATCGCCCCCAGTGCGGCCAGCAACACCAGGACGTAGAAGCCCTGGCTCAGGAGCATGGCCGTGGTCGCCTTGGGATGAGCGGGCTGATCCTTGAGGCGCTGGCTGATGGCGTATTGCACACCATAGCGTTCGGTCCCCCACAGCGTGTCCTGCTTGCGGATGCCAAGGGCGGCCATACCGATGGGGTCAGCCTTGATGCGCTCGATGGCAAGCTTGGTCCCCAACGCGCTGCGCGCCCGGATGTCAGGACCGGCCCGATCGATGAGCTCCTGAGAGGCCTCGTCACTGTAGGTGCCGCCGCTGGGCTCATAGGTGCCGATGTAGAGGGTGTGCCCGCCGAAGTCTGACGTCGAGAAGCTCGGTGAGCCGGAGCGCTCCAGGTTGTAGGCCATGACCGGCACCAGCACAACGAGGAACGCCACCAGCGTGACCGCGGCGGTCAGCGCATGCCGCTGCCACGCGGCGCCAGGCCACCAGCGGGCCACGATGTAGGCGGGCAGCAGGATGGGCGCAGTCGGACGCAGGTATTGGGCCAGGCCCAGCAGGACCCCGGTGATGGCGCTGCCACGCCAGCCTGCCGGCATGCCGACGGCGGCCCAGGCGGCGGCCACGATGGCCAGGTCGAACGCGGTGTGTGGGATGCGGACGACCGTCATCAAGGCCGCCGCCGGCCAGACCGCGTATGCGAGCAATGCCAACGCGCCGGCTCTCGGTCCGTAGAGCCCGCGAGTCAGGCCCAGGACGACGCCACCCGCGAGGATCGCGAGCAGCAGGTTCAGGGCCTCAGTCGCGAGCTGCCGATCGTGGATGAGGGCATAGACCACGGCCAGGAGCGCTGCATATCCCGGCGGACGTCCGTACCAGTCGGACTTCGCGGCCACGAATGACTCGGCCATCTGGTCGTAGGCCGCCGGTTCGCCGGTCATGGTCCCGTCAAGCTGGTGGGAGATGACCACCCGGATGACGATCAAGGTCGCAAACCCGATGGCGATGGCGAGGAGCTCCCGTCTTCGGCCGGCCGCGCCCAACCAGCCCATCAGGAGCACCAAGCCGAGGCCGACGGCGGACAGCGACAAAGCCGGCAGCAGGCGTCCGACCAGCGCCCAGCGACTCCCGCGGATACTGATGACCGCGCCAAGGTCGGCCAGAAGATGCAGGACGGCCAACGCCGCGATCAGGGCCACGGTGACGATACCGGCCCAGATGATGGCGCGCCGCAGGCGTTCACCCCACTCGGTCCGGGCTGGTCGGTCGCCCTCGGACGAGGCTGGTCGATCGCTCTCGGAGCCTCGAATCTCGTCGCTCATCGCGCCGCATTATGGTCGGTGGCCAGAGGGGCCATCGAATGGCTTCGGCGAGACCTGGGCACACCGATGTCGCCCCCACCTCGGCGATGCGATCACTCAGCGTCCACTTCAAGCGAACAGTTCGGACGGTCCAGCGACCGCAGCGATGCCCCAGGGCGCCACGGCGGGCCTAAATGCACGTATCGTCCGCTCGAAGTGGACGCCGCGGCACGCCACGATGGCGGTGAAGGCGGCTCACCCGGTCGCCTGACCCCGTCGGTGTCATCCGTGGCCGCGATCGCGGCGCCTCTGCGCGGCGATCGCGGCGCCTCCGTGACCTTGCCCTGACACCTGCCCTGACGTCCACGGCGGCGGCGCGCTATCCTCGGGCACGATCATGAAGCTCCAGGAAATCCACGCCAAGACCCTGCTGTCCCGTGCCGGTCTGCCGGTGCCGCCGTATTCAGTGGCATCCACATCGGCTGAGGCGTGCGCCCACGCCGCCGCCTACCTCGACGACGGCGCAGCTGCGGTCGTGATCAAGGCGCAGGTGCTCGTTGGCGGCCGCGGCAAGGCTGGTGGCGTGAAGCTGGCCCGTTCAGCCGATGAGGCTGAAGCCGTCGCTGAGGCCATCCTGGGCATGGACATCAAGGGCATCACCGTCCGCCGCGTGCTGGTCGCGCCCGGTGCCGAGATCGTGCGCGAGCTCTACCTGGCCGCTGTCCTCGATCGCGGCGCGCAACGCATCATGCTCATGGGCTCGGCCGAAGGCGGCGTGGAGATCGAGACGCTGGCCGAGGAGAACCCGGCCGCCATCGCCAGGATCCATGCCCATCCGCAGCTCGGGCTGCAGCCCTTCCAAGCTCGGGAGATGGCCTTCCAGCTGGGACTGGGCGATCACCTGAAGCAGGCGACCGCCATCTGCAACGGCCTGGTCAAGGTGATGATCGACGAGGATGCTGACCTGGTCGAGATCAACCCGCTCGCGGTCGTGCGCGAAGAGGGTCCCGATGGTCCGATCGAGACGCTGCAGCTGCTGGACGCCAAGATCACGCTCGACGATTCTGCGCTCGGCCGCCATCCGGGCCACGAGGAGATGCGTGACCTGGACGAAGAGGACCCGGCCGATATCGAGGCTCGCGCGGCTGGTCTGTCTTTCATCCGTCTCGACGGCAACATCGGCTGCATGGTCAACGGCGCCGGCTTGGCCATGACCACGATGGACCTCGTCAAGCGGGCTGGCGGGGAGCCGGCCAACTTCCTCGATATCGGCGGCGGCGCCCGCAGCGACAAGGTGGCAGAGGCCATGCGCCTCATCCTCAGCGATGCCTCGGTCAAGGCCATCCTGGTGAACATCTTCGGCGGCATCGCCCGCGGAGATGAGGTCGCGCGTGGCCTCGTGGAGGCCCGATCCAAGCAGACTCGCGATGTGCCCATGGTGGTGCGGATCGTCGGCACCAACGCCGACATCGCGGCCCGCATCCTCGCCGACACTGGCACTGACATCGTCAGCGCCGAGTCGCTCGATGAGGCCGTCGAGAAGGCCGTGCAGCTGGCCGGGCGCGCTGCATGAGCATCCTCATCGACCATGACACACGCCTGCTCGTCCAGGGCATCACCGGCCGTGAAGGCGGCTTCCATGCCGGCCAGATGCTCGCCTACGGCACCAACATCGTGGCCGGCGTCACGCCGATGAAGGGCGGCCAGACTGCGCTCGATGGGGCCGTGCCCGTCTACGACACCTGTGCCCAAGCCGTGGCGGCGACCGGCGCCAACACCAGCGTCATCTTCGTGCCTGCCTTCGCAGCACCCGACGCCATCATGGAATCGGTCGACGCCGGCATCAGTACCATCTTCGCCATCACTGAGCACATCCCCGCGCTGGACATGATTCCCGTGGTGGCGGAAGTGGAGGCTCGTGGCGCACGCCTGGTCGGTCCCAACTGCCCTGGCGCCACCACTCCGGGTCAGGCCAAGGTCGGCATCATCCCCGGGTCGATCCACCGACCCGGCCGAGTAGGCCTGGTCAGTCGCTCTGGCACGCTCACATACGAGGTCGTGCAGGCCATGACCGACGCCCACATCGGCCAGTCCACCTGCGTCGGCATCGGCGGAGACCCCGTCAACGGCAGCGACTTCATCGACATACTCAGACTCTTCGCCGCCGACTCCGACACCGACGGCGTGGTGCTCATCGGTGAGATCGGCGGCAGCGCTGAGGAGGCTGCGGCGGCGTGGAAGATGACGCACATGCCGGACACGCCAATGGTCGCCTTCATCGCCGGCCGCACCGCACCACCGGGACGTCGCATGGGCCACGCGGGCGCCATCATCAGCGGCTCCGGTGGGACCGCCGAGGGCAAGATCGCGGCGCTAGAAGCGGCCGGCATCCGCGTGGCCGAGTCACCTACCCAAATCCCGCAGATGCTCATCGAGGCGGGTCTCGGGCCCGGTTGAGCGTCGACTCTCGGCGTGCCGGTGTCGGTGGGCCTACGTCAGCGGGCCTACGTCAGCGGGCCAACGTCGGTCCGTCCGAGTCGCGAGCCATACACGGTGCCAACAATGCCAGCGCCAGGGCTGTCACGGGCAGGATCACTGAGGCAGCCGGTGAGATGCCCGCTTATGCCTACCTTGGCCGTGCTCGCCACGGTGGTTGACCCGCCCCACGGGTGAGTCGACGGAGCACGGCCCCAGGCCGACCCCCGGTCCGTCGCTTGACCCGCCCCACGGGTGAGTCGGCCCCGCTCCGCGGGTAGCGGGCCCCCTTTCCTACTCGCGGCCGGTTCAACTGGCACGCAAACGGCGGAGGTCGGCGCTCATGGGTAACGGCTGCGCGGTCAACTCCTACCGCCCACGCCGCCCACGCCGCCCGCCCGGCCGCACGCCTCCGCGCCAGCCGGCCGTTACTCCGCCCGCGCCTCCGAACCATCTCCGTCGGCGTCTGGCGAACGCGGCGCCAACAGCGCCACTGCCACAGCGGCCACGAGCAGAATCACGGAGGCAGCCGTGAGCGCATCGCCGACGCCGCCCACGAATGCCACTCGCGCCCCCTCGACGATGCGCTGCCCGGCCTCACCCGCCGCGGCCACCATCGGCGACGCCGTGAAGGCGATGGAGTCCAGGGCACGCTCGGCCATCTGCGCCGGCAGGTTGGCCACCACGTCCGCCATACCCGCCCGATAGCCCTGGTTCAGGAGACTGCCGAGGATGGCGATCCCCAGGGCACTGCCCAGCTCGCGGGAGGTGTCGTTCCAAGCGGACGCGACACCCTGCTTGGACATCGGCAGCGTCGAGGTGATGGCGGTCGTGGCCGGTGTTCCCGCGAGGCCCATGCCGAGGGCGAAGAAGACCAGGCCGAGCACGAAGTGCCCGTAGCTCGATGACACCTGCAGCTGGCTCAAGATCACGAATCCGATCGTCATCGAGACCAACCCCAGTGGACCAAGGCGGCGGAAGCCGACGCGTCTGACGAGGAGGGGCGCCTGCCGGGCCGTGGGCAGCAGGATGAAAGGCAGCGGCAGCAGCGCTAGTGCCGCTTCCAGCGGCGAGCGGCCGGTCACGAACTGCAGGTACTGAAGGGAGACGAAGAAGAATCCGAAGGCGGCCATGAACTGCGCCATGATGGTCAGGCTGCCGGCGCTGAAGTTGCGGTCGCGGAACAGGCGCGGGTCCAGCAGTGGCTTCCGCATGTGCAACTCCCAGAGCACGAACGCCACGGCGGCGGCGATGCCGAGTCCGAGCGCGCCAAGGGTCAGCGGCTCCGTCCAGCCTTCACCCGGACCCTCGATGACCCCGAAGACGAAAGCTGTGACCGCCACCAGGGACAGCAGCGCTCCCACGACGTCGAGCGCCGGTGGGTCTTCGTCGACCGAAGCCGGCACGAACGCCAACGTGCCGATGAGCGCGACCGCGGCGAACGCCACGTTGAGCCCGAAGAACGACGTCCAGGGAAACCATTCGAGCAGGAGTCCAGTGACGAACAGGCCGGCCACGGCCCCGCCGCCGGCGATGCCGACCCACACGCCGATGGCCCGCGGGCGCTCTTCTTCGGGGAACGAGGTGGTGATGACCGAGAGGGTCGTGGGCATGATGGCGGCGGCACCCACGCCCATCAGCACACGCACGGCGATGAGGTGGTCAGGGTCGTTGATGAAGAGGCCCACCATCGCGGCGCCCCCGAAGATGACAAGCCCAACCGAGAGCAGGAGCTTTCGCCCGTAGCGATCGCCCAGCGCACCGGCGAAGAGCAACAGCCCGGCGAAGACCACGGTGTAGGAGTCGACGATCCAGGTCAGCTGTGACTGGCTCGCACCGGTGTCCAGGGCCAGGCTGGGCAGCGCCACGTTCAGGCCGCTGACCGCGGAGATGACCGCCATCAACGCCAGGCCAACGATCGCCAGGATGAGCTTGCGCCGCGCCGGCGAAGGCGCCGGCGAAGACGATCGCGGGCTGGTGGTGTGGATGTCCGACTGTGCCATGGGTGCTGGCTCCTGCGCTGGTATTCCTCACTTGGTGAAATGCTATTCTACACATGATGAAATCCAAGGAGCGTTCCATGAGCACGCAGCGGCGCGGGCGGCGGCCTGCTGGAAGTGGGACACGCGAGGCCATCCTGGAAGCGGCGCGCAGCCAATTCGGCGAGTTCGGCTACCGGCGCACGACATTGCGCAGCGTGGCCGGCACGGCCGATGTCGACCCCCGCCTGGTGCTGCACTACTTCGGATCCAAGCGCCGGCTCTTCATCGAGTCGGTCCGACTCCCTGTCGACCCGGACTGGCTGGCGGATCGGGTCTTCGTGCCCAGTGAGCAGCGTGTCGGATGGCTGGCAGCCGATGCCGTCATGTCAGTGCTTGAGGAGCCGGAGTCGCGTCAGGCAGTGATCGGACTGCTCCGCGCAGCCGCGTCGGAACCGGAGGCGGCGCAACTCATCCGGGAGGTGCTGACCGAACGCGTCCTGCTGCCGATCACCGCGCGGCTCAGTGGTGACCAACCCCGGCTACGAGCGAGCCTCTGCGCCTCGCAACTGGTGGGTATCGCCATGGCTCGCTACGTGATCGGGATCGAGCCGCTGGCTTCGATGTCGCCCGAGCAGTTGGCAGGTGCCATCGCACCGGTCTTCGAACACTTCCTCACCGGAGCCTTGGCCCAGGAAACCCACTTGGCCCAGGACACCCCTGACGACGAGCTTCAGCCTGCGAGCGGGTCGCCCTCGTAGCCGAGGCGGTCCCATGCGGGACCACCGGGCGCTTCGATGAGTTCAGTCAACACGCCGTTGCACGAACGCGGGTGGATGAACGCGATCGGGCCCTCGGCACCCTTCCGGGCCTGCGAGTCGATGATCTCGACGCCCTTGGCGGCGAGCTCGGTCAGCGTGACATCGACATCGGGTGTCTCGAAGCAGACGTGGTGGAAGCCCTCTCCCTTCGACTCGAGGAAGCGCGCCACACCGGTCGTGGTCGTGGTCGGCTGCACCAGCTCGATCTTGGTCTCGCCGATCTCCAGGAAGGCCACGATGACCGCATCAGATTCGATGGGCAGCACGAGGCCGACCGGGAGTCCCAACGTATCTCGGTAGAACGCCAGCGACTCGTCGATGTCACGCACGATGTAGGCGACGTGATGGACCCGACTGAAGGTGCGACCTGCGAGTTCGACCATGATCCCTCCTAGACGGTGACGACCTCACGATGCTCGCCCCACACGACGCGCAGCCGGTCGCTGATCTCGCCCAGTGTGGCCTCTGCTTTCACCGCCTCGATCATGGCCGGCATGATGTTGTCACTGCTTCGCGCGACGGCTTCGAGTCGCTCCAGTGCCGCCGCCCAGTCGGCCGCGTCGCGCGAGCCACGGACCGCACGGAGGCGCGTCACCTGTTCGCGCTCCAAGCCCGGGTCGATGCGCTGCAGTGCCGGGGTCACGACCTCGTCATCGGTGAACTTGTTGACCCCCACCACAACGCGCTCAGCGCGCTCGATCTCACGCTGGACGCGATAGGCCGCATCCTGGATGTGTCGCTGCTGATAGCCCGACTCGATGGCCGCGATGGCTCCACCCATCTCGTCGATCTCTTGGAGATAGCCCTGCGCGGCAGCCTCCAGCGCATCAGTGAGCGACTCGACGTAGTACGAGCCGCACAGGGGGTCGGGGGTGTCGGTAACGCCGCTCTCGTGGGCGATGATCTGCTGGGTCCGGAGGGCCAGTCGGGCGGTCTCCGGCGTGGGCAACGCGAGAGCTTCATCTCGTGCGTTGGTATGCAGGCTCTGCGTGCCACCCAGCACCGCCGCGAGGGCCTGGAGCGTGGTGCGCACCACGTTATTGTCGACCGACTGCGCCGTCAGCGAGCTGCCGGCGGTCTGCACGTGGAAGCGGCACATCATCGAGCGTGGGTCGGTGGCGCCGAAGCGATCGCGCATGATGCGCGCCCACATGCGCCGGGCCGCGCGGAATTTGGCCACCTCCTCGAAGAGCTCGCTCCAGGCGCCGAAGAAGAAGGAGAGCCGTCCGCCGAAGGCATCCACGTCCAGGCCCCGGGCCACGGCCCCCTCCACGTAGGCGATGGCGTCGGCCAGCGTGAAGGCCAGCTCCTGTGCCGCCGTCGCCCCGGCCTCACGCATGTGATAGCCGCTGATGGAGATGGTGTTCCAGCGTGGCAGCTCGCGGGCACAAAACTCGAAGATGTCGGTCACCAGGCGCATGGACGCCTGCGGGCCGTAGATGTACGTGCCGCGCGCGATGTACTCCTTGAGGATGTCGTTCTGGACGGTCCCGCCGAGCTGGTCACGACCGATGCCACGGCGGTCGGCCACGGCCACGTACATCGCCAGCAGGATGGGCGCGGTGGCGTTGATGGTCATCGAGGTGGTCACGCTGCCCAGCGGTAGGTCGTCGAGCAGGATCTCCATGTCATCGATGGAGCTGACTGGCACACCGACTCGGCCGACCTCACCAGCCGCGGACTCGGCGTCGGAGTCGTAGCCCATCTGCGTGGGCAGGTCAAAGGCCACCGAGAGCCCGGTCTGACCCTGCTCGAGCAGGTAGCGGAAGCGCTCGTTGGTCTGGGCGGCAGAGGCGAAGCCGGCGTACTGGCGCATGGTCCACAGGCGACCGCGGTACATGGTCGGCTGCACACCGCGCGTGAACGGGAACTCGCCGGGCATACCCAGGGCGTCGAGGGTCGCATCGGCGACGGCGGAGGCGTCGGAGGCGGTATACAGGTCGGCGATCTCGATATCGGAGGTCGTGACAAAGCGATCGCGACGCTCAGCGCCGCCCTTGAGCGAACGGGCACGCGTGTCCTGACGCCAGCGTTCACGCTCCAGATCGATCGTCGTCATCCCTACCTCACTGTCAGGAGCTCATCGCCGAGCTCCACGCTGCCATCAACGGCGACACGGATCGACTCGACCGTGCCGGCGTGCGGGGCGCGCACCTCGTTCTCCATCTTCATGGCCTCGATGGCGAGCAGGCGCTGTCCCACCTCGACGGTATCACCCTCCGCCACCCAAAGCCGGACGACGCGTCCGGGGATCTGGGCCTTGATGGTGCCGCTTCCCAGCTTGGCGTCTCGCTCGGTCCCTTGTCCGGCACGCTCACGGAGCAGCGAACGGGGCTCGTCCTCGACCGACATTCGAAAGACCCAGCCATCGACCGTGGTCTCGTAGCGGTGCACCCCTGAAGCCCGGTCATCCGCGGCACGATCGAGGGAACGCACCTCCGGATCACGGCCCCGGACTGGGGGGATCTCATCCTCGGCGCGATGCAAGACGGCGCCATCGAGACCCTCGACCCGGAGCTGTAGATGTCCGCGGTGATCAGTCACTGCGCGTTCCTCATGTCAGGTCCACCGTTCCGATCCCCAGCCGCGGACCGGATCCGCACAGGGAGACTCGACGGCTTCGCTGGTCGCTGCGGAGAGCGCCGGTCGGGAGACCTCCCAGACGTGGCGGGACACAGCATCCGCAGCACGCTCGGCAGCTGCCGCGCGGAGGGGTACCGGGTCCCAGTCGCGCGCCACCAGGTCGGTTCGCAGCCGGCCTTCGGTGAACTCGGGGTGTCGGAGGAGCCAGGCGTGGAATGGCAGCGTCGTCTGCACGCCGCCGGTCTCGAACTCATCGACGGCCCGACGCGCTCGGGCCAGTGCCGCCTCCCGGTCGGGTGCCACGACCAGGATCTTGGCCAACATCGGATCGTAGTCGCCAGGGATGCGCCAGCCTTGCTCGATCCCCGAATCCATCCGTACGCCGGGTCCACCCGGCTCACGCCAGCGCGTCACGAGCCCGGGCACCGGTGCAAAGTCGCGGGCCGGATCCTCAGCACTGATGCGCAGCTCGATGGCGTGGTGCCTCGGTGTGGCGGCGATCTCCGCGGCAGCGAGGACCGCCTGGGACAGCGGCTCGCCGGCGGCGATGAAGAGCTGCTCGCGCACCAGGTCAAGGCCGCTGATCAGCTCGGTGACACCATGCTCGACTTGGAGACGCGCGTTGACCTCGAGGAAGTAGAAGGCGCCGTCAGGGGCATAGAGGAACTCGGCCGTGGCGGCGTTGCGCAGCCCGACCGAGCTGGCGACGCTCACCGCCATCTGTTGCACTCGCTTACGCTGGTCCTGCGTCAAGCCCTGCGCGGGTGCTTCTTCCACCAGCTTCTGATGGCGTCGCTGTGTCGAGCAGTCGCGCTCGCCGAGGGCGACCACGTGCCCGCTATCGTCACCCAGCAGCTGCACCTCGATGTGTCGCCCGCCTTCGATCAGTCGTTCCAAGTAGACTGAGCCGTCGCCGAAGGCCTGCTCGGATTCGCGCGCTGCAGCCGCGACGGCGGCCTCCAACTCGGACGGATCATCCACGCGCCGCATGCCCCGGCCACCACCTCCGGCAGCCGCCTTGATGAGGAGCGGAAAGCCGATCTCGGACGCCGCGCGGGCGATCTCGGCAGCGGCTTGGGCGATCTCTGCCGGGGTATCGGCCGGGGTATCGGCCTCGGAGCCAGCCACGGAACCAGCTTTGGCACCCGCCACCGCCAGTACCACCAGCGGCTCGAACATGCCCGGCACGATCGGCACCCCGACCGCGGCCGCCGACGCTCGCGCTTCCAGCTTGTCCCCCAGCGACGCCAGCGTCGCGGGCGCCGGACCCACGAAGACCAAACCGGCCGACTCCACCGCAGACCCGAATGCCGCCTGCTCGGAAAGGAAGCCGTAGCCCGGATGGATGGCCTTGGCGTCGGTCCGGAGCGCCGCCTCCACGATCAGGTCGCCGCGCAGGTAGGACTCGGCCGCGGGGGCTGGACCCAACCGCACCGCCTGGTCGGCCAAGCGGACATGGAGCGCGCCGGCATCCGCATCGGAATAGACCGCCACCGTCTCGACGCCCAGCTCACGACAGGTTCGGATGACGCGGACCGCGATCTCACCGCGGTTGGCGACAAGCAAGCGCCGGAAGGGAGGCTGAGCGTCGCTCACGGCCGTGTCAGGCTTGGCATGCCGATCCGGCACCATCTTGTCTTTGCGCAAAGACGGCTCACAGGGGGATGTTGCCGTGCTTGCGACGTGGGTTCTCGTCCCGCTTGCCCTGCAGCATCTTGAATGCAGCGATGACGCGCGGCCGTGTCTCGGACGGCACGATGACGTCGTCCAGGTAGCCACGCCCCGCCGCCACGTACGGATTGGCGAAGCGCTCCTCGTATTCGTGCGTCAAGCGTGCCAGCTCGGCCGCACGATCATCGGCGCCGGCCAGCTCATCGCGGAAGATGATCTTGACCGCGCCCTCCACGCCCATGACCGCGATGCGCGCCGTGGGCCAGGCCAGATTGACATCGCCGCGCACGTGCTTGGAGCTCATCACGTCGTAGGCACCACCGTAGGCCTTGCGCGTGATGACGGTCACCTTGGGCACCGTCGCTTCGCAGTAGGCATACAGCAGCTTGGCACCGTGGCGGATGATGCCGCCGTGCTCCTGTGCCACGCCAGGCAGGAAGCCGGGCACGTCCTCGATGGTCAGCAGCGGCACATTGAAGGCGTCACAAGTACGCACGAAGCGCGCCGCCTTGTCCGAGGCGTTGATGTCGAGCGCGCCCGCCAGCACGGCCGGCTGCTGCGCCACGATGCCGACCGAACGCCCATCAAGGTGGGCAAAGCCGATGATGATGTTGGCCGCCCAGGCCGGCTGGAGCTCCAGGAAATCCCCGTCGTCCACGATGCGGTCGATGATCTCGTGCATGTCATACGGCTGGGCAGGTGACTCGGGGATGATCTCGTCGAGCGCTGCGTCGGTTCGGTCGGACGGATCGGATGTCTGCCGACATGGCGCGGTGGCGGTGTTGTTCTGCGGCAAGTGATCGAGAAGTCGTCGCGCGGTCGCCAGGAGCGAACCTTCGTCAGGCGCGGCATAGTGCGCGACACCGCTGATGGCCGTGTGGACCGAGGCGCCGCCAAGCCCCTCGAAGTCGACCTGCTCGTGGGTCACCGTGCGCACCACGTCCGGTCCCGTCACGAACATATAGCTGCTGCCTTCGACCATCAGCGTGAAATCGGTGATCGCCGGCGAGTACACGGCACCCCCTGCGCAGGGACCCATGATCAGCGAGATCTGCGGGATGACGCCCGACGCCATGACGTTGCGCAGGAAGATGTCGGCATAGCCACCGAGCGAGACCACGCCCTCCTGGATGCGTGCGCCGCCCGAGTCGTTGAGGCCGATGACGGGAGCCCCGACCTTCATGGCCAGATCCATCACCTTGCAGATCTTCTCGGCATGCGCTTCCGAGAGCGAGCCGCCGAAGACGGTGAAGTCCTGGCTGAAGACGAACACGAGCCGTCCGTCGATGGTGCCGTGGCCGGTGACCACGCCGTCGCCCAGGATGCGTTGCTCGTTCAACCCGAAGTCGTACGAGCGGTGCGTGACGAAGGCATCGAACTCGACGAAGCTGTCAGCATCAAGCAGCAACTCAAGGCGTTCGCGTGCGGTGAGCTTGCCTTTCTCGTGCTGCTTGTCGATGCGCGCCTGACCGCCGCCCAGTCGTGACTGTGCACGGAGCTCGTGCAGGCGGTCGATCTGCGCCCGGTTGTCGGTCACTCGGAGCCTCCCTCGTGGTCCTCGCCTGCCCGTGGCCCTCGTCTGCCCTCTGGCCCTCGCCCGGCCCCCGCCTAGGTCCGCGAATCTGACTGCCCGCGACGGGCCTCGGCCGCACCATCGCGCCCACGACCACTCGGCTCGGCCAAAAGCGCCTGTCTCCACGCGTCTCCACGCTTGCCGGCAAGCGACTGGTGCCCACGCACCCCATGCGGTAGATTGGACGGCGCAGGCCGCGGAGGTCACACCGCCCCGGAGCCCACGGAGGACGTCTTGGCACGGATCATCTCGATCGCGAACCAGAAGGGTGGCGTGGGCAAGACCACCACCACCATCAACCTCGGCGGCGCCCTCGCAGAGCTCGGCCATCGGATCTTGTGCGTGGACATGGACCCCCAGGCCAACCTGACTGTCGGGCTCGGGCTGAATGCCCGTGACATAGACGTGTCGATCGCCAACGTGCTGCTGGACCCCTCGCTCACACTCGAGGATATCGTCGAGCAGACCGATACCGAGAACGTGGATGTCGCACCCTCGGACATCGACCTGTCGGCCACGGAGAACCAGTTGTTCAGCAGCATCGGCCGGGAACATGCCCTGCGCGAGGTGCTGCATGGTTGGGCGGAAAAGCAGTACGACTACGTGCTCATCGACTGTCCCCCGACACTCGGTCTGCTCACCATCAATGCGCTGGTGGCCAGTGATGCGGTGATCATCCCGGTCCAGACGCAGTACTACTCGCTCAAGGGCTTTCGGGCACTGGCCAACCTGGTCATGCAGATCCAGAGCAAGGGGCTCAACGCACGCCTTCGCATCATGGGCATCCTGCCCACGTTCTACGACGGCCGCACCAACCTGGCCAAGGACATGCTGGCCGAGCTGAAAGAGTTGGGCGACTATCACGTCTTCAACACCATCGTGAAGCAGACCGTCCGACTGGGCGAGGCGCCGCTGGCCGGCAAGCCCGTGACCGCCTACGCCAGCCGGTCGGCCGCCGCTACGGCATACCGGGAGCTCGCGCAGGAGGTGCTCGAACTTGGCTAGACCCGATTTTCGCTCCCAGGCCGCGGAACGTCTGTCACACGAGCGTACGGAGTACACGCCGGCCTTGATGGATCTGCTCAGGCCTGACGATCGCAGCAGCGTCAGGGACGTGCGACGCCTGCCCATCGAGCGCGTCTATTCCAACCCCAACCAGCCACGCCAGCACTTCGATGAGGATGGGCTGCAGGACCTCGCCGCTTCGATTCGTGAACACGGCGTGCTGCAGCCGGTGCTGGTGCGCCCACGTGCGGATGGCGACTACCAGATCGTGGCCGGCGAGCGGCGCTGGCGTGCCTCCAAGATCGCCGGGCTGAGCATGCTCCCCGTCATCGTCGAGCACATCGATGATGAGGCCGCGCTGGAGATCGCCATCATCGAGAATCTCCAACGTGAGGACATCTCCCCGCTTGAGGAAGCGGAGATGTTCGAGCGCATGACCCGCGACCACGGCTACAGCCTGCGCAAGCTGGCCACCAAGCTAGGCAAGGACAAGGGCTACCTGGAGAATCGGCTGCGCCTGGCCGATGCACCACCTGAGATCCGCGAGCTTGTCTCAGTGCGCCGGGACACACTTTCACACGCCTATGAGCTGATGAAGGTCGATGACCCGAGGAAGCGCCGCCGACTGGCCAAGCAGGTCGCATCCGGGGAGCTCAGCCTGGTCAAGCTCAGGCAGCGCATCGACGGCAAGCCCAGGCTGGTACCGCTGGCTGAGGGTGAAACGGCGCTGGTGGAGGTGGCGGAGGTGGCGCCCGCGGAGTTCGTGGCGGTGCCCATGGAGCATGACGGACCGGCCGTCGATGCGGTCGGTATCGACATCGCCAGCGAGCATCTCTCAGCCGCCGTCCGCGAACTGGCCGAGGCGCTGATGTCCGACCCGGCCTTGAGCGAGGCCTCCATGAACGAGCGTCAGCAGTTCGCCAAGTACCTGACGCTGGCCAAGATCAAGCTTGAGAACGCCATCGCTGTGGTGCGTGCCGGCGAAGGGCGTGAACCGGCAGGCTCCATCGGCTCGGGCAGCCTGGCGAGCCAGATCGGCAGCGGCGGAAGCAGCGAGTCGCGCTACTAGGCGGGGCGAGTCGCGCTACGCGACCAGACGCGCATGATCCCGACCGAGCTGGTCTATCTCGTCATCGCATTCGGTCTTGGCGCGCTCGTCTACCGCTACTTCACCGGCCGTGGCGGGATGCAGATCCTGCGTCCCGACTACGTCGGGCTACCATCGCGTGGCGGGGTCGTCGTGCGGCAGCATGAGGTTCGATGGACCGTCGCTGATGACGACTCCTTCGTGGCTGCCTGGCAACTGGAAGATGGGCACATCGTCGGCCTCCAGGTCGCGTTCGACCGAGCCGATGTGGAGGAGCCCGACCTGGGGCGCATGGACATCCTGATCGACCAACGCCGGATCGAGACCGGAGTCCGCTGGACCGAGAAGATCCACGACCGAACCCTCCGGGCCGATGTGGAGGCCATCCTCAAGGCGCTGACGGCCGAGGCTCGGCGAGCTCGTTCCGACACGACCCGCGTCGCCGCCGCCAAGCACATCGGCGACGATCGCCGCCTCGAGTAAGGCTTTGGCGTGCGGTGGCCTGCTACCCGCTGGGCGGGTGAAGCGTCGGAGCGCGGGCTGGCCGCTACCCACTGGGCAGGCCTGCTACCCGCGCGGTGGGTAGGGCGACAGCGGCGGGGGGTCCAAGAGCCCCTGGGTCCGCCAGTTCACCCGCCCGGTGGGTAGACCGCAGGCTGGCGTGTGGCGCGTATGTGCGCGATATAGGCACGCCAGAACGCGCCGGTCTCCTGATAGTCGCGACGGCCGAGCAACGTATCGAGCTTCTGGGCCAGGTCGCCTCCCGGGTCACGTTGGACGCTTACCAGAACCGGGCGCCAATCGGCCAGCGTCCCGTTCTCGAGCAGGTCGTCGAGGGCGGCAAGCGTCGACGGGTCTCCGACGAGGTGGCGGTGGATCATCGCGTCATCCTACACATCCCAGCCGGAGCGCCCGGACGCGACCGCTTCGCCCATGGCAACGCCCAGAGCGCCGCACTGCGCCTCGACCGCCGACCACTTCCGCCAGCGAGGCACGATCCCCTTGTACGTCGAGAGCCGCGGCCGGATCTCCTCCAGATCGTATGGCCGAGGCTGTGAGAGTTGTCGCATGAGCTGCTGACGCACGGCGCCGAGGTCGCCGTCCTGGGGGTAGAGCCGGTCGAGGCTGGCAAGGGCTCGCATCGCCTCGGCCGTCCCTAGCTTCTGGGAGATCGCCGCGACGTCGAGGAAGTCGCGAGTGGCATTGCGATCCACCACCAGCCATGCCTTGACCCGTAGGATCTCGTCAGGGACAGGCACTCGGATCGTGCCGTAGCGGGTCTCGATGGTCGTCGTTTCGAGTGGTGCGGAACGACGCTGGTTTCGGACGGTGGTCATGATCCCATCCAAGCTGCCCATGATGATGACGGGGCGTTGCCGCCGCTCCGTACGCCAGCCGACGGCGGCTTCGAGTTGGGCCAGTGCCTCATCGAAGTGTGAGCGGAGGTCCGCGATGACATGGTCGGCATCCATGGAGCGGCGGTGGCCGGCGAACAATGCGGCTGCCGTGCCTCCGACCAGCGTGGCGTCAGGCAGGATGCGCTGGAGCGCCGCCGCCGCCTGAAGTAGATCCTCCC
Organism: uncultured Chloroflexia bacterium; assembly: GCA_963814315.1. Taxonomy (GTDB): domain Bacteria; phylum Chloroflexota; class Limnocylindria; order Limnocylindrales; family CSP1-4; genus JAFMJV01. Next base: position 166,865 of record CAWFCG010000003.1, on the reverse strand, counting down.
AGTCTGCTAGCTCTTCGCGGGCTCCGACGAGGTCGCTTGTCGCCGCTGGCGTCGCGATCGAGGGTGCGGGGTGTGCGGCACCAGACTGCTCGACCATCTTCCGCGCGCACTCGGGGCCGATGCCAGCTGCGATCGACGCAACGCTCGTCAACGGCCTCCCACAGCCGGGCCGCGAGCATCGGACGATCTGGTCGGCCGCGGAAGAGCCGCGACCATCAGCGGACTGCCTCGCCGCTGGTGGTGTGATCCCCTTGTGTCGTGTCATCGTCGGTCCTCGATCCGGTCCGCTCATCGTAGAGCCGACGTCAGAGAAGTGCGGCTGGCGGTGACGGCTGCCACCCAGAGGATCGCGAGGAGGGCCAACGCCACCGAACCCAGCATCCAGCCGAGATCGCTCGACGCGGACCGAGTGTTCACCGACAAGATGGCGCCGACAGCGGCCAACGCGGTGGCGGCCACCAGCACCAGCAACATGCCCATCGAGAGCGCCCCCAACGCCACCAGGCTCAGCCAGCCCAAGGTCCAGATGAGCGCATCGAGCCCCAGCAGGGTCATCCGACTGCGCCGCACCCCCAGGCGAACGGCCAGGCTCGTGGCACCCGTCTCCTGGTCGGTCGAACCGTCGGCCATGCTGTTGGCCAGGTGAACAGCCGGGCCTGCCAGCGCCGCCAATGGCAGCAGGACCGGCCAACCAGGTGGCAAGTCGCTCGCCGCGGCGAGCCAGGCCCAACTGACCAGGGCCGGCAGGGCCACCGCGAAGGACAGCCAGGCCCACCCGGTCGAGCGCGCGAGGAGGTCGTAGGCCCAGCCACTCGCGAGGCCGACGACGCCAACGAACAGCACCGGCCAGCCAAAGGACGCAGATACGACGAGCCCCAGAGCCGCGCCCGCGACCACGATGACCAATGCGCTCCGGACCGAGACGAGCCCGGCAGGGATGGGCTTGTCGGATCGGACCGACCCATCCCGCTCGGCATCGACGATGTCGTTCAGCGCGCCGATGGAGGCCTGGAAGCCGAACATCCCCGCCAACAGCAGCAGGACAGCCCACAGCTCAGCACCGGCCACTGCGGCAAGCGCACCTGCCGCCGCGGCCGCCAGCAGAGACGGACCGGGGTGGACGATCCAGAGGCGGCGGGCCGTCCGCCGCGGCGACACTCGCGGGGGCTCAGATGTAGACGATGCGGTCGAAGCCGTGCACAAGGAAGTCGATCTCCTGATCGCGCGCCTTGGCTGATTGGGCACGCAGGCCCGGCACCAGGAAATGCAGCGAGATCGCCGGCAGCATCAACTGGCCATCGGCCGTGTGCCCCATCGTGGCTGGCGCCCCTCCCCCAGCGGTGAAGACCCGCTCGATGCCCGTGTCGCCAAGACCCGTGGCCGCGCGGAAGTCGGCCAGCACACCGAGCACCCCGTGACGGATCGACATGTCACGCATGAACTCGATCATCCAGGCATCGATCTGCTCGTCGGGCTGCTCGTTCAGGCGTTCGCGGTAGACCTTGGGATCTTCGGACAGGCCCTCAGACGACAATGTGGGCTCCTTCTCGACGCGTGGCTCGCTGGGAAGCGGGTGGCTCAAAGGGAATGGTATCGCGCCCACGACCGTCATGGCTCCGTGACGCAGCCCGGTCTACCATCACCCAATGTTCCTGTTCCGACGACCCTCTACCATGCCCGCGCCCGAGGATGCCCTCCCCGGCCGCGCCGAACCCATCACCATCACCGAACCGCACCACGTGAGCGGCGCCAAGCTCACGCCGCCATGGCCCGAGAGTGCCCGCACCGCGATCTTCGGCCTCGGTTGCTTCTGGGGCGCGGAGAAGGCGTTCTGGCAGACCAACGGTGTCATTTCCACCGCGGTCGGGTATGCCGGCGGCTACACCCCCAATCCCACCTACGAGGAGACCTGTAGCGGCAAGACCGGCCACGCCGAGGTGGTGCTGGTCGTCTACGACCCCGCGCGCATCAGCTACGAAGGCCTGCTCAAGCTCTTCTGGGAGCATCACGACCCCACCCAGGGCATGCGCCAAGGCAACGACCAGGGCACCCAGTACCGCTCAGCCATCTACTGGGCGACCGACGAGGAACGAGCCACGGCCGAGGCCTCGCGCGACGCCTACCAGCTACGACTGAATCAGGCCGGCTTCGGCGAGGTCACCACCGAAATCGCCCAGGCCGGCGAGTTCTACTACGCCGAGCCATACCACCAGCAGTATCTCTCCAAGAACCCCGCCGGCTATTGTCCCGACCACGGAACCGGTGTCGCTTGTCCGGTTGGTCTGCAGGTCAGTCCGAGCGGGTCGTAGCGTGCGGTCGGTTCGCTGAAGTGTACTGAGGGCAGACCACGCCCAACTTGAAGGTCGCAGTCTCGAGCAGCGTGAGTTCGGTCCGACCCGAGAGGCTGGGAAAGAACCCGGTGCCCGCCATGACATACTCGACCCGTGAAGGCCGGGGCTAACGCTCGCTACGGATCCTGGAAGAGGATCGGCCTGGTCGTCGCTGCGGGCCTCGCCACGGGAGCACTCACCCAGCTCGGCCAAGCCTGGCTTCCCGAGGGCTTGACGCAGTGGGCGAACGCGATCTCGCCGTGGCTGCTGGTGGCGTTCCTGGTCGGATCGACCATGCCGGGCAACGTGCAGGCTGCCATCGCCGGTGTCACCACGCTCGTGCTGGCGCTCGTGGGCTACAACGTCATGCTCCACCTTCAGATCGGCTATTCGTCCTCGGTCAGCGCCACGTTGTTCTGGTTCGTCGGTGCCTTGGCCGGTGGCCCGGTCTTCGGCATCGCCGGCCGAACATGGCGCATCGGCACGCCCAAGCAACGCGCCGTGGCATTGGGACTCCTCGTCGCCGTGTTCGTGGCCGAAGGAGCCCGCAACACCCTACTGCTCGACTATCCCCTCGCCGGCGCCACCTTCCTCATCGCGGGGCTGCTCCTGCCGCTGATCCTGGGCCGCACGCGGGAGGTCATCGGCTGGGCGTACGTGGCAGCCGTTCCCATTCTCGGCCTCGGCGCACTCGGCTACCTCGTGTTCACCTCGCTATATGGCTTCATCACCGGGACATAGCCAACGCCTGCCGCTCGCGCTATGACATCCTCATAGGCCCAGACGATATAGGAGATGCCATGTGACCAGGTTCGTCGTTGACAGCAGCGCCGTCCTCCATCTCGTGAGTGAAAAGGTCACGGTGGCGAGCCAGCATGAGCTGCTGGCACCCACGTTGCTGCGCTCCCAGGTGCTCTCGAGGCTGCACGAGGCAGTCCATCGTGGCGAGATCGAGCCAGACGCAGCGCTAGACCGCCTGGAGCGAACCAGGAAGCTGCCGATCAGGCTCCTGGGCGACGCGGTGCTCCGGCGCCGTGCATGGGACGTCGCAACTCAGCTCGGCTGGGCGTCGACAGATGTGGCCGAGTACGTCGCGCTCACGCAGTTGCAGGCTGATGCCCTGGTGACCCTTGATGCCGAGCTGGCGCGAAGCGTCCGGGGGGTCATCTCGACCGCGTCGATCGACGCGCTGCGGTAGCGGACCGGCTGCTCGGTCGTTACCGCCGGACGACAGCGTGGTCACGATCGGTGCGTCGCTCGTACCGGCCGATGTTACTGGCCACACGGGCAAGTCGGTCTCATGCCAGTATCGAACCCGGGCCAGGTGAACCACCCCATCATCAGGAGTCGACACATGCCGAAAGAACAGTCGGTCGATACCTACCTCGCAGCGCTGACTCCCGATGTCCGTGCTCCCCTTGAGGCCTTGAGACAGACCATCCGAAGCGTCCTCCCCGACGCCCAGGAGGTCATCAGCTACGGTATCCCCGCCTTCAAGTTGGCTGGCCGCGTCATCGTCTTCTACGCCGGTTGGAAGAGCCACCTCAGCCTGTATCCGATCCCCGGGGTCGATGCCGAAACCGAGAAGCTGATCGGCCCGTATCGGGCGGGCAAGGGCACGCTCCGGTTCGCGCTTGACAAGCCCCTCCCCGTCGAGCTGGTGGTCTCGGTCGTGACCCTGCTCCGCGACCAGCGGCGAGGCATCAAGGACGTCCAGGGAACGAAGAACGTAGGCGTAGAATGACCGTCTGATCGCGCGTCGAACTGCGAGGTGACCGCCATGATGCGTTTCGGACCACTTCTCACTGCGCCCTTGCTGGCAACGCTGCTGGCGACGCCGGGTCTCGGTGCTGAGGAGGACGTCGTCCGGACCCGACCACCGGCACTCGAGGGCTCGTCGCTCACCTGGTGCGGGGACGTGCAGCCGATCCCCATCGACCCCAACCTCTTGGCCGACTCGCCCGTCTACGTGGCCAACGAGCAGCCCACCGGCGAGGTCAAGCAGTGGGCCAAGCAGCAGCCCGGCTACCAGGACATCTGGATCGACCGCGACCACTTCGGCTGGTTGGTGGTGGCCTTCACTCAGGATGTGGCGGCTCGCCAGGCCGACCTGCAGGAGCGTTTTCCCGATGACGGCGTCGTGGCCGTGCAGGTCGAGCACCCGACCAAGGAGCTGCGCGCCCTCCAGGATCGCCTCGTGGACGAGCTGCGAGGCTCGTTCGGCTCGTTCTCCGTGGGCGTCGATGTGACCTCCAACATCACCGACCTCTGGGTCCCCTACGTGACCGAGGAGATCGTGGCCGACTTGGAAGCCCGATTCGCGGGCGAACCCTTCTGTATCGACGGCCAGGATCCTGCCGAGCGGCCCGTGGCCGGCCCGCAGCCGACGGGAGGTGATGGCTGGACCATGGTCGGACACGAGCACATGGACGCCGGCGGACAGAACTACCGCACCGGTGTCTCCTCCAGCGAGGCGCAGTTCGAGCGGCTTTGGAAGCGGTCGGGCATCGACGGCGAGGCGCCTGCGGTCGACCTGGTCGAGGACGTGGTGCTGTGGTTCGCGGTCGGCCATGGTTCGTCCTGCCCCAACCTGCGACTCGATGATGTCGTGGTCGATCTTGAGTCAGCCACCATCTACCCTGACATCGTCGACCTCGACGGCAACGTCGGATGTACCGACGATCTGGTCGGAACCTATCAGTACGTCGTCGCGCTGGACCGCGCTCGACTGCCGGCCGGACCCTTCGTCGTCCAGCTGGACGCGCCGCATGGCAACGACGTCAGTCGGGATCAGACCGTCGTCGACCTCGACCTGACGGCGCCTGGGACCATCGCCACCAAGGGCCAGATCCACGCGGCCGCTGCACCCCGCGGGCAACCGCCAGGCCGCTCCGGCACGACCGTCGAGACGATGGGCACGACCCCATACCTGATGGACGTGAGCTGCGGCATCGGCTACCTCGGTGAGGTCAACGACATGGATTGGATGACCGACGGTTCTGCCGTACCAGAAGCGTGGCGCTCGCTGGTCGACGCGCGAGATGAGGTGCTCGTGGATATCGCCCTTCGCGCCAAGCCCGAGCCGTACATCGATGCCACCGCCAACGACCTCACCATCCGCTACCTACCGACGACTGAAGCACCACCTGCCTGCGAAGGCTGATCGCGCTGACGACGCGGCGATCGGGTTGGCGCGCGCTGCGCTGATAGGATGCTGCCGACCGAGGGGGTGAGTCACAGGCACGGCCAGGTGGCCAGGGAGTGATGACCGATGGAACCCGAGTCCGACCGACCCGTCGATGACCCCACCGTCACCGACGCCGATCTCTACCACGTCGTGATGGAGAACGAACGAGTCCGAGTCCTGGAGTACCGGGACCGGCCTGGTGACATGACGACGATGCACCATCACCCTGACAGCGTCATGGTGACGATGAGCAGCTTCCGGCGACGTCTCCAGGGAGACGGACAAGTGGCCGATGTGGACCTCGAACCAGGACAGGTGCGCTGGCTGGCAGATCAGTCGCATGCCGGTGAGAACATCGGAGACAGTGAGACTCACGTGATCCTGGTCGAGCTCAAGGAGCCGCGGCCCGGCGCGGACGTCGATGGCTCCACTGACCGCCCGATCGGGCCAACCTCATCCTGATCTGACCGACCGACCGACCCCATCTGACCGACCGGATCTCGACCGACCCCCGCTGCTGCACGCCGCCTTCCGGTTCGCTACCGTGAGCGCATGACCGATCCGACACCCAGCCCACTCATCAGTGCGACCGACCTGCTGGCCGCCATCGACGATCCCAGCCTACGCATCGCCGACGTGCGCTACTTTCTGGGCGAGCCTGAGCGTGGTCTCGTCGAATACCAGCAGGGACACATCCAGGGCGCCACCTTCGTCGATCTTGACCGCGACCTGGCTGCCGTCCCGGGCAACGGCCGCCATCCCCTCCCCGACCCGACCCGCTTTGCCGACCGCATGGGTGAGCTGGGGTTCGGCGACCAGCACACCATCGTCATCCACGATGCCCACAACGGTCAGTACGGAGCGCGCCTGTGGTGGATGCTCGACCGGCTGGGACACCACAACGTCGTCATGCTCGATGGTGGCCTGAATGCCTGGAACGCGGCCGGCGGGGAGCTGACCGTCGCGAAGACCTCACACCTGCGGGCGAACATGACCCTGGCGACCGAGTGGCCGGACACCATGGACCGTGCCGAGGTCGCCGCCAGCAAGGGCAGCGTGGACCTGGTCGACGTTCGCGCAACTGAGCGCTACACCGGTGAGTCGGAGCCCATCGAGAAGGTCGGCGGCCACATACCCGGCGCGCGCAACCGGCCCTGTGGCTCGATGATGACCGCCGATGGCCGCATGCTGCCAGCCGCCGAGGTCCTGCCGCTCATCCGTGGCGAGGGCGCACGCTCCGAGCTCCCGCTGGTCATCTCCTGCGGCAGCGGCGTGACCGCCTGCTTCGGCATGTTGGCCGCCCGTGTCGCCGGGTTGCCTGACCCCATCCTCTACCCGGGTTCGTTCAGCGACTGGGCCGGCCATCACATGCCGATCGCCACCGGCCCCGAGCCAGGCCTTTAGCGGCGGAACGAGGCCAGCAGCTGGACCGGGCCACTGCCGATGCGGCCATTGAGCACGACGAAGTCGGCCAGACCGTTCTTGTCGTAGTCGAGCGAGAAGACGTCGTCAGCTTGACCCTTCTTCGTCTGGGGCATCCGAACCGACGCGAAGCTACGACCCCCGTTTCGGCTCACCAGCAGCCGGTCGGGCTGGTTATTGTTCCGGCTCCCGCGCGCGATATACAGGTCGTCCTTGCCATCACCGTTGGCATCCCCCGCCGCCAACGCCCACGCCCCGTCCACCCGAGCCTGGTAGATCTTGCGGAAGCCACTCCTGGTCCCCTTGCTCACCACCACCTTCTGTGAGGTCAGCTGGATGAGGTCCCGTCGGCCATCACCGGTCACGTCGGCGAAGGCGACATCGATATCCCCCATGGGCCGCACCCCCAGTGCGACAGTGCGGTCACGAAGCCGGCCGTTCTCATTGCGCATGATGCGCAAGCCCGGCGCGCGCCCGTTGACGCCGTAGTGGGTGCACATCACCAGGTCGGTGTCGCCGTCAGCGTCGATATCGGTCGCCTCAAGGCAGTGCCCACCGTGTGAGGTGTCCAGACCCACACCAGGAGCGGGCACGAAGCGGCCACCGACATTGCGGTAGAAGCGGTTCTGCGCCGGCAAGCCATCCTCGCGGTCGGGTGCGTTGGTGATGAAGACCTCCGGAAAGCGGTCGTCATCGAGCCGGAAGATGGCCACGTGCCGACCGCGCCCCAGCGGGTCGGAGATGCCGAGCCCGTCACGGGCCAGCGTGCGCGAGTCCTCCGCGGGCGAGAGCGAAAGCTCGTTACGCCGAACGGCGATCCCGCGCGAGCCGCCGATCGCACACAGGATGTCCCGTGTGCCGTCCCCGTCGACATCACCAACGTCGCAGCCGTGTCGGTCGACCGAGCTGAAGGCGCTATCGGCCGGGACGTCGTGGAATCCGTCTGGCCCATTGAGCGCCAGGCGCGGCATGAGCCCGCCGTGGCGGCTGTAGAAGACGTCCTTGTAGCCATCGCCGTCAAAGTCGGCCGCGAAGCCATCGTAGCTGCGGGTCCACTCGCGGAGACCGGAGGCGGCCGCCATGTCACGGACCTTGAAACCGGCATCATCGCGTGGCGCAGGCAGCTTGCGGGTGGGCACGGCCGAGGGCACGATGACCAGGGCATCGAGCGCGTCCATCTGCTCCTGCGGCGCGGCGGCAAGGCGTCGTCGGATATCGCTGACCTCCACCTTGCGGCGGGGCGTCTTCTTCGAGGCGGGGGTGATCGGCGTCCCGTCATCACAAGAGCGCAGCACCAGCAACGTGCCTCCGACCGCGGCCGCCGCGACCGCACCGTCACGGGTCGCGGCCACGGCCATGACCTCGGAGCGCAGCCTATCGGTGGCATCCAGCAGGCTGATCGACCAAACCCCATCGATGCGCTGCGCCACGAAGCCGCGCGTCTCGCGGGTGGCAGTGGCGGTCTGTGTGCCGGCCACGATGAGGTGGCCATCGGCACCGGCCGCGACCGAACGGGCCAGGGCGCCGAACCCCTCTGCCCAGGGCAGCGGCACGTTGGACCAGCGCTTGCCGTCCCAATGCTGCAGCACGACTTGCGGCTCATCAGTCTTGGTGGGGACGACGTAGCCGCTCGCGTAGCCATCGGTCGCCGAACGGAAGGTCAGATCCGTCAGGACGGCCGGCCCGCTCGGAAGCGGTGCCGCCGCCACGGCCTTCCAGCCGCCGCCGACGCGCTTGTAGATGGCCGGGATGGGCCGACCCTTGTCGCCGCCCTTCCAGCCCACTACCCAGAGACGGCCGCCCGGAGCGCGCTCCACATCGGTCACCCCACTGCCGCGGCCAGCTGGCGGATCCTGATGTCTCCAGCGCTTGCCATCCCGTCGCAGCGCATAGGCGTGTAGCTGGCCATCTGCGGAGAGACCCGTGCCGACCGCCCACGTCTTGCCAGCGCTGCTGCTCACGGCCGTGAGCGTGGCGCGAGGCCCGGCGGAGAACGGGAGCGCTTGGAGCTGCGTGCTCGAGCTGCCGATCATGCCGGACGCTGGCTCCAGCGTGCCTTCGTTAGCCCCGGTGAAGGGACGGTAGAAGCCCACGCCCAGGAGGCGCCCACCACCGATGAATTCGGCATCGGTGAAGCCGCGATGGCCGCGACCGCCCGGGACCTGCTTCCACCCTGTTCCGTTTCGGCGCAGGACCAAGGCGCCCTTGCTGGCGCCGCCCACGATGGCCGCTGCCTTGTTACCGCGCACCACGATCTCGAATGGTGCTGCCAGGAACGCCGAACCCGGGATGCGCATCTGGACCCAACCGCCCGTGCACTCCAACGCGGCCACGGCCGGCGAGGTCGAGACTGGTCCCAGGCCGGTGATGCTCGCGATCACGATGGCCAAGGCGATACCGATGCGGCCGATCAAGCTCGTGCGACCATCCTTCCCCCTGTCCATAGCGTCCTGAAGCACTCCCAGCGTAGCGCACCTCTGGCAGGAAGCAGCCGACGCTGGCTACTGCGCGATAGCGGTGGAAGTCAGCATGCTGGTACCCAGCGTGGCGCTCGGCGCGTCATCCCAGGGGATCGGGAGGCGTCGCGTCCAGTTGTAGGTGGTGATGCGTAGACCGGGTACCGCACATATGAGGGGTGACCGGTGCCCCGTAGGTCCTGCCACTGGCCCGAGGCGGTGAAAGGTTGCCGATGCCCGCGGTCTCAGCACGCAGCGCGAAGTTGAACCCTCCGATACCACCCGACCACATCAGCTTACCGTCGAAGGACGTGTCCATGGCGCTCTGGACGTTCGAAGCGCTCACGGCAGCTACTGGTTGGCCGTCCGACCGACATCGCCGACACGACGCGAATACCATGCACACCACCCGGGACCTTCCGGGAGCCGTCAGTGCAAGGAGGGACACGAGTGAAGGGCATCGTGCTCGCTGGTGGTACGGGTTCCCGCCTCTACCCGCTGACCCAGGTCACCAACAAGCACCTTCTGCCGGTCCATGACCGACCCATGATCTACTACCCCTTGCAGACGCTCGGGGACATGGGCATCCGCGAGGTCATGGTCATCCTGGGTGGCCGCAGCATCGGTGACATCGTGGAGCTGCTCTCCGACGGCCAGGAGCATGGTTTGGACCTGAGCTACCGCTACCAGCGTGGCTCACTGGGCATCGCGCATGCCATCGGCCTGTGCCGCTCGTTCGTGGGCGACGACCCCTTCTGCGTCGTCCTGGGTGACAACATCCTGCTGGGTGAGCCCCTGGCCGGGGTGGCCGCGGAGTTCGAGGCTGGACCGTGGGGCGCGGGCACCCTCCTCTATCGCGTGCCCGATGCGGGTCGTTTTGGTGTGGCCGAGTTCGATGCCTCAGGGGTCGTGGTCGGCTTCGAGGAGAAGCCGCAGGAGCCCAAGAGCGATTCGATCCCCATCGGCGTCTACTTCCTGCGACCCGATGCCTTCGATGTCATCGAGCAACTCGTGCCATCGGGCCGAGGCGAGTTCGAGATCACCGACGTGCTCAACCACTACATCGGCTCGGGCGGGCTCTTTGCCCAGCATTACGAGGGCCAATGGGCCGACGCCGGCACCATCGAGGCGCTGCTGGAGTCGGGCACCATGGCCGCCTCAGGGGTGGAGCGTTGACGAGCGACCCTGTGGCAGACCTCGTCATCTCCGGCTGCGATGGCCGGCTGGGGCGTGCCCTGGTCGCGACAGCGCCAGGACGGGTGAGGGGCTGGGATCAGCCGGTCCTTGACCTCGACGACCCCGCCGCCTGCGCTGCGCTCATCGAGCGCGAACCGCCTGGGCTCGTCATCCACACCGCGGCCATGACGGCGGTGGACCAGGCCGCGCGCGAGCCGCAGGCGGCCATGCGACGCAATGGTTCGGCCGTGAGGGCTATGGCCCGTGCCTGCCATGACATCGACTGTGGCTTCGTGCTCATCTCCAGCAATGAGGTCTTCGACGGCGAGCGCACCGATGGTGGCGGCTATCTGGAGGATGATCCCAAGGGTCCGCGCAGCGCATACGGACGCAGCAAGCTGGCCGGTGAGATGGCGGCGCTCGATGCCTTCGGTGCCGACGATGGACTCTGGATCGTGCGCACAGCGTGGCTCTATGGGCCGCCTGGCAACGACTTTCCCGACAAGATCACCGCGGCCGCGGACCGCGTGGGTGGGCCACTGGCGGTCGTGGCCGACGAGGTGGGCACTCCGACCTATGCCCTGGACCTGGCCCGGGCCATCCACCAGCTGGTGGCACGAACCAGCGGCGGCGTCTTCCACCTGGTCAACAGCGGCGGGGCGTCGCGCTTCGAGTGGGCTCAGGCGGTGCTGGCGGTGCGTCGGCCGGGTCGTGAGCTGCGGCCCATCTCACTGGCGGAGTTCGAACGGCACTCCGATCCGCCGCCCTGGGGCATGCTGGACACGTCCAAGGCAGCCGCGGCCGGGGTCGTCATGCGTCCCTGGCAGGAGGCCCTGGCCGAATACCTTTCGCTGCAGCCTGCGGCTGGACCAGAAGGGGTGAAGTCGTGAAGATGACGGTCAAGCGCACGTCCATCCCGGAGGTGCTCATCGTGGAGCATCAGGCCTTCCAGGACGAGCGCGGCTTCCTGCTGGAGGCATACCACGCAGCCGAGTTCGCCGAATACTCGGAGCTGGGACTGCCGAGCTCGTTCGTGCAGCTGAACCACAGCCGCAGCGGTCGGGACGTGGTGCGCGGTCTGCACTTCCAGTGGCAGCCGCCGATGGGCAAGTTCATGCGCGTGGCCCGTGGTGAGGCCTTCATCGTGGCGGTCGATGTCCGGCCCGGCTCCCCTACCCTGGGCTGCTACGAGTCGGTCGTGGCCAACGATGAGAACCACATCGCGATGTGGGCGCCGGCATCCTTCGCACGTGGGTTCGCGACGCTCTCCGACGCGGTGGACATCGAATACCTGGTGACCGGCCACTACAACGGCGCGGCTGAGACCGGCATCGCCTGGGATGACCCGGACGTGGGCATCGACTGGCCCATCCAGGCGCCCATCCTCTCTGCTCGCGACAGCAGCGCCCAGTCACTGGCCGACTGGCTGGCCCGCCCGGAGGCACAGCACTTCCGCTACGGGAGCTGATCGGGGTCTCGAGCGCTCAGCCCTGGACTTCGAGCACGGTCGAGGGGCCCCCTCGTTTCTGCCCGTACGGCGTCAGATAGAACCGCCTCTGACGCTCGACGTGTTCGGCTGGGATCTCCGTCGGCGTTCCGATGGTGAGCGCGATCGCGATCGTCTTCGCGTTTTCCTCGAGCATGATCGCGGCTTGGAGAGCAGCCGTCGCGGTCACCCCGATGGTGAAGACGCCGTGGTTCTGCATCAGGATGGCTGGAGAGTCTCCGATCGAGGCCAGGATCTCCGCGCCGATAGCTTCGCCTCCGATGGGTGCCACGTACCGGCCCACCGGCACCGGCCCGCCGAACTGATCAGCCATCGCGGTCAGATACACCGGTAGCGGTCGTCCCACCGCAGCGAATGCGGTCGCGTACGGCGAGTGCGTGTGGACCACGCCCTGCACGTCTGGCCGATGGCGATAGACGTACAGATGCGAGGCGGCATCGACGGATGGCTGCAGCGGCCCCTCCACGACGGCGCCATTGAGGTCGAGGACGACCATGGATGCGGCGGTCATGGCGTCATAGCGGACACCGCTCGGCTTGATGACGACCAGTGCGTCGACGGCTCGCAGCCTCAGGCGTGATCCAGAGGTAGCACGGAGCTTGGAGCAGTTCGAGCGCCTTACCTGCACTGTCGTGGCCATCGGGAGCTGGGAGCCGATGGAATCGATGATGGCGCAGTCATTCGCACCTGAACTCCGGGAGCGCATCTCCAAGCTTGGGGTGGTGGCAGATATCGGAGCCTCGCTCATCGATCGAGACGGCCGCTCAGTCCACTCTCCGGTCGACGAACGACGCCTGGCCATCAGCGGGGCGCAACTGCGGGCGGTGCCAGAGGTCATCGCCGTCGCGGGGGGGCCGGAGAAGACCGAGGCCATCCGCGCGGCGCTGCTCGGTGGCTGGGTCACCACCCTCATCACCGACAGTGACGTGGCCCGGGCGCTCTGCAAGGAGCCGCGCGCGGGAGGCTAGTCGTCCAGGATCGTCTGGGGAGCCGCACCCATCGGCGTGGGGAACACACACAGCAACTGCAATGGCATCGAGCCGCTTGGTCTGAACGCATGTGCACCCGAGGGTCCAGCAGGGCACGCGACCACGCCGCCTGTTCCGATCTCAGTCTCGCGGCCGTCAGCATCGGTGGCGATGCCTACGCCTGTCATCACGTACTGGAGCTCGAAGACAGCGTGGTGATGACGAGCGGTCGCGGAATGGACCGCGGTGACGATCGCGTAGAGTTCTGCGCCAGGATCCGAGTCATCAAGGATGCGGGCAACACGCGTCGCATCATCGGTGCGAGAAGGTCGCAGCTCATGCGGCGAACGATACGTCGTCCGCGGCCCCTTGCCGGGGTCGGTCCCGGGGTCGAACGGGCTGCGGTCGGGCGTGGCACCCCCCGGCGACGGATACAGACACAACAGCGTCAGCGGTAGTCGCCCGAGATTTCGGAACCCATGCGCGCCGGCCGGGCCGGCCGGACTGATGACCGTGCCGCCTGCCGAGATCGGGATCTGCGCTCCGTCCGCGTTCAGTGCGAGACCACTGCCGCTGACGACGTACTGGAACTCCATCATGGAGTGATAGTGCAGCGGGATATCGCCACCGATGGCGACGGCCACGCCAAAGAGGTCGGCTCCGGCGGTGCTGCGCTCGAGCACCAGGCTGATGGGCGCATCGGGGTAGTCCTCCGGGGCCGCGATCCCATCCTGTGGCGCCCGATAGTGCAGCCGTGGGCCGCTGATCTCCTGCTCAGGCATCTGGACCTCCATCTCGTCCGAAGCCTAGCGCCTTCGACAGGCGAACGGTGGTCTCGACCAGCGGCAGGGCCGCCGTCGGGCATGACGACTGGAGGCGGTAGCGCATCCGGTCGGCCAGATCCAACTCACTGTCCCCGAGGAAGACGCGCGCGGTATAGGTGCGGATCACGAATGCGGGCGGTACGCCCTCTGGTCGGGCATCCTTCGCCGCCTACGACCGGTTCGCTGACCCCTCAACGGAACTCGTCCGCTGACGTGCGATGGGTTGCGTACGGCGAGTCCGCGAGGATAGACCCGCCATCATCATTCGATGCCACGAACCACGAGCATGGGCGGCGTCCGTACCCGGAACTGCGGTCACGCGGCCGACGACGTGACCTCCCCTTGCGCCGGGATCTCGATGAGCTTGGGGCCAAGGACGTAGTAGCGTCCCCGCTTCTGGCCGGTCGCCAGCAACCAACCGCCCGCCACCGCCACAGCGAGGTCGCGAGTAGCACTCTGGGGCGTACGACCCGTGAGGCGGATGTAGTCGCCGGCCCGGATATGGCGGTTCACCCAGGCGAATGCGAGCCCATCGATCATCGACGGCGGCAGCGAGCCATCGACGATCGCTCGGCGGATCCTGATCATCACCTCGCCGAGGCCGCGCAGGCGAGCGAGCACGAAGTCCGCCGAACTCGTGATCGAACGCAGGAAGTAGCGCACGAACGGCGTCGCGTCATACCCCGGATCGTAGTCCTGTCCGATGGCATCGCGGATCGCCGAGAAGTATGCGCTGCGGTCGAGGTCGAGCTGTGCATCGAGCGAGACCAGGCCGTCGAGCGTATAGCCATGCTGGACCAGGATGAGGCGAGCGAGCGAGCGGGCGGTGCGGCCGTTCCCATCATTGAACGGGTGGATCGCCACGAACTACCGCCCGCGGTAATTGGTCAAGGTATTACCGCCAGCGGTAATAGTCCTTCGTATTACCGAGTGGCGGCCAACTTGACTGGTGGTGCGCGAAAGACCGGTGGTCAAGATTCTGGCCCGCCACCCGTCGAGGGAACGCGATGCCGGAGCCCTCGGCCCGACCCATAGGTGGGCCATCGGACGGAGCAGCGCCCGTCGCGGTGCTCGGGCCGTGGCCGCGAGAGAACTCAGGGCTAGCTCAGTTGCGACCGAGTTCGACCGTGCTCAGCGTATGGCCCTCTTCACGATAGCGCTCAGAGAAGGAGCGCTGACGGGGCTGCGGACCCTCTGGGTTCAGGATGCGCATCGTCCTGTGCCACTCTTGGTCGCGGATCATCTGTCCGAGCGAACGGGGCGTCTTGTCGCCGAGGGTGTACGTCAAGTGTTCGGGTCGCATGGCTGAGGCTCCGATCCAGTTACGCCAGCGCCCGTTCTCGTTCTTCGACGACGATGCTTGATGGCCGCGCTGGCCTCACCCCAGTTGTACCAGTCGACACCGTCTGGCAGTAGTCCCACTAACTGCTCGACTCCGTTGCGGACTGCCCAATCGATGGGACTATGAGGCCCCGGGGGGTACCAGATCGGCCAACCGACGCTAGCGCCCAGCCTCGCGCGCCCGCACCGCGAGCACGGCGGCCCCAGCGAGCACGCTCCGACCCGCGAGCTGCGGGCGCCGCAGTTTGACACGGCGACCCGTGGCCCAGTGCACCAGGCGAGTCGCCTCACGGAACGCATCACGAGCGAACGTTGGCTCGCTCAGGCCGACCGTGCCGCCGATCGAGATGGCCGCCGGATCGAGGCTGGCCAGGAGTGCGGCGATCCCGATAGCGAAGGCGTGCCGAGCCTGCGCCACCAGCGCGACCGCGTCGGCATCCCCCGTCCGAGCCAACGCGAACACGCCCGCTGCATCACGGGGGGCGACCGATCCATCCGGCAGGCGCGATTGCGGCCAGGTCTCACGTGCCCGCCGAGCGAATCCGATGCCCGAACACCAACACTCCACGCAGTTGCGACGGCCACAGTTGCAGCGCGGTCCCTCGCGATCATGCACCGCCATGTGACCGACTTCACCGGCCGCCCCGTGGGCGCCGGAGACGATCTGGCCGGCCACGATGACGCCGGAGCCAAGGCCGGTCCCCAGCGGCAGATACACGAACGGGTCCAGCCCACGACCGGCGCCCGCGAGCGCCTCACCCAGGGCACCGGTGTTGGCATCATCTTCGATGACCGTGGGGATACCGCCGAAACGCTCAGAGACGAGCGCCGCCAGCGGCAGGTGTCGCCAGCCCAGGTTCGTGGAGTACTCCACGATGCCGGCGGCCGGGTCGAGCGGACCGGGGACCCCGATGCCGATGGTGACCGCTCGCGCACCCGCTGGCAGCGCTCGCTCGGCAGCTTCGCCGAGGGCCGCCAGGAACGCCTCCGGGTCGCGAGGTGTGGCGAAGTGGACGGGGGGCCGCAGCGGTCGCAGTCGGTCGGTGGGCAGCGCGTCGACCGCCGCAACGATGGTCTTGGTGCCTCCGATATCAAGCGCCAGGACTGGCGCATGGTCAGCGCCCGGGGAGCCCGCCCCCGCCCTCGCCATCACCATCAGCCCGCGTCAGGAGGGCGAGTGCGCAACGATCTCGTCCACGAGGCGCTCCGCCAGGCTGGCGTCCTGGACGATGGCGTCCTCCACCATGGGGTTGGCGGCCAGCGCCTCGACGAGAGCCGCGCGGCGCGTGCGCACATCCTCGCGCGAACGCGTCCCGGCCAGCGCGTGGGCCGTCAGGGTCTCGAACCTGGCGTGTCGAGCCAGCAGCTCGCAGACCGGGTCGGGCAGGCTGGCCCCAGGGCGCCGCGACAGGTCCCCTCCGGCATGGATATCGGTGGGCAACTCGACGATGGCGTCGTCCGGTGCCCAGTCCACGGCTCCCTGGTTGGGGAGACCCAGGATGACGGTGTCGTGACCGCCATTGGCCACAGCATCGAGCAGCGGGACGATGGAGACCCGGTACCAGAGCGCGCCTCGACGCGTCTGCTGGGCGACATCCACGTGGCTGGCGTACTGGCCGAGCATCTCCACCTCCATCCGCTTGAGCGCCTGGGCACGGCTCTCAGTGGCGCCGAGCTGAGCCTCCAGCTGACGGCCGGGGTGGAGATAGAACCGCACATACGGCGTGGGCAGCGCACCGAGCGCCTCCACGTCCGCCTGTTCGATGCCGCTGGTCGCCGACAGCGCTGACGCCAGCAGCCCGGGGTGCGGATCGGCCCAGAAGCCACAGTGGTTCATGCCGGCGTAGGCGAGCCGGACCTCGGACGCATCGTGACCGGTGGCACGAGCGATGCCGTCCACGAACGTCACCGGCCCGTCGCAGATGGAAACGAACCGCAACCCGGTGTGCGCGGTGGCCGCCTGCGAGACGATGCCCGATGGATTGGTCAGGTTGATGATGAAGGCATCACCAGCGTGCTCGGTGAGGCGATCCCAGGTTTCGGCGAGGGCTGGCACCGTGCGGATGGCATCAGAGAACCCCCCTGGCCCCATGGTCTCCTCGCCGGGCAGGCCGAAGGCACGCGGGAACGTCTCGTCGTAGATGCGAGCATCCAGGCCTCCGATCCGGACCTGGACGAGCACCACGTCGGCGCCCTCGAGCGCGCGGTCGAGTGAGGTTTCCGTACTGACCTTGACGCCGCTCAGCGACGCCGGCAGACGGCTCCGGCAGGCATCGGCCACGGTCTCCAGCTTCTGGGCCGACCGACCGTGGAGCACGACCTCCAACGCCGGACGACGGTCTGCGCCTCCCGGCCACTCGGCGATGGCATCCATCAACTCCGGAGTCGAGGCACCCGAGCCGCCGAGGACCGCGAGACGCACGTCAGCGCGCTCCGTAGAAGTCGCGGATGGCGGCCCCGACGCGATCGATCTCGGCGCCGGTCAGCTCCGCGAACATGGGCAGGCAGAGCAGGCGCGGCACGAGCGAACGGGCTACCGACAGCTCATCGGCAGCGCGCCAGGGATTCGTCTGGTACGCGCCCTGGTCGGGCACGAGCTTGGGATAGATCATCTGGGTCGCGATCCCGGCGGCATCGAGATGGGCGCGCAGGTCCTCGCGGTCGGGGGCCAGCACGGTGTACATGTAGTAGACGTGGCGTCCCGTGACGTCGTGGGCGGGCAGTTCCAGGGGTGTGTCACCGAGCAGCTCGGCATAGCGGGCGGCCACGCGGCGCCTGCCCGTGATCTGATCCTCGAGGTGCCGCAGCTTGACGCGCAGGAAGGCCGCCTGGATCTCGTCGAGGCGCTCCTGGTAGCCCAGGATGAGGTGCTCGTGCTTGGTGCCCGCCTGGCCCATGTAGCGCAGCTGTCGCAAGCGTGCCTCAAGCTCGGGGTCCGCGGTCGTCACGATGCCGCCGTCGCCGAGTGCGCCCATCACCTTGGAGGGATAGAAGCTGAAGGCGGCCAACTCGCCCAGACTGCCGGCTCGTCGCTCGCCCAGGGTGGCGCCGTGGGCGTGGGCCGCGTCCTCCAGGATGGCGATGCCGGGCGCTGCGGTCCGGACGGCGTCGATGTCCACGCACTGGCCGTACATGTGGACCGGCAGGATGGCCTTGGTGCGCTCTGTCACAGCCGCCGCGATGCGCGCGGGATCCATGTTGGCCGTGACCGGGTCGACATCGATGAAGACCGGGGTGGCGCCCACGTAGCTGATGGCAAAGACGGTGGCCACGTAGGTGTTGGGGACCGTGATGACCTCGTCGCCGGGGCCCACCCCGAGTGCCCGCAGCGCCAGCGTCAGGGCGGCTGTGCCGGAGCTGATGCCGACGCCTGCCGCGGTGCCACTGTAGGCAGCGAATTCGGCCTCGAACTCCCGCAGGTTGGGGCCCAGCGTGAAGCGTGGCCCGGGCAGACAGCTCTCGAAGGCAGCGCGCAGCTCATCGGCGATGGCGGCGTGCCAACGGGTCACATCTTCGACCGGCACGGCTGCCGCCACACTGGCAGTCGATCCACTGGGCATGATCATCAGGACTCCCTCCGTTCGCGTTGGCCAGCCGGTCCCATCGCCGGCAACGATACCAGTCCGGTCCCACCGACAGATGGAGCCGTGCCGTACTACGAGCCGGGGGCTCCACATCAGGGGCGCGGACGCCGATAGCGCATGTTGGGCCCCCTTCTGATCCGGGTCGTCCCCTCAGGGCGTCCGGCGGCCACCATGGCCTTCAGGACGTGGCTTGCGTACGGATAGCTCATCTTGAGCTGGTCGACAAGGTCGACTCGTCCGACGTCAAGCGGAACGTCGAGAAGCGCGTCCACCTCCTCCATCCGCGTCTCGATCTGACTCCGGGTCTGGTAGCGGAGACGGTGCGCCAAGGTCGTGCGTGCTTGGGACGTCAGGCGGTATGGGTGGCTGAATAGTCTGCTTGTGTTGCAGCCATGTAAGGAAACATCTGGAGGTGAACATGGTTCGTCGCGATCCGGCGCGTCAATAGCGAACGGACCGTGGGAACACGGACCTATCGACCGGGCTTGTCGCACACGGGACGAACGACAGCTCCGACAGGGCGGTCCGACAGTCCGGGCATGGAGACTCACGCTCACGACGTGATGACGCACGGGCAACACGCCCGAGCCGGTCGACCAGCCTGAGGACCCATCGACACCTAGACTGCGCGGGTGAAGATCGAGCCTGCCGCCGACGCGAGCATCGTGGGCACGGTGCTACTGCCCGGGGGCCGCCTCCAGCGCGCCGCCGTCCATGTCGAGGCCGGACGGATAGTGGCCCTGGAGACCGACCCGCCACGGAGCGAGCGGTCTCTGCGGCACGATGCCGCCGACACGATCGCGCTGCGGGATGACGAGATCCTTGCGCCGGCCTTCATCGACATCCACTGCCATGGGGCCGGCGGAGGCGATGTCATGGGCGGGCCGGATGATCTCACGCGCATGGCCGCGACGCTGCTGCGCCACGGCGTAGCGGCGTTCGTGGCTGCCGTGACGACCGCCCCGATCCCCCGACTCATGGCGGCCGCCCGGATGGTCGACGACGTCCGGTCGGCCGCAACCATGGTGCCCTCACCCGCAGCCGCGATGCCCTCGCCTGCAGCCGGGATGCCCTCGCCCGCAGCCGTGGTGCTCGGACTCCACCTCGAGGGTCCCGTCCTGTCACTGCTCCGTTCGGGCGGCCACGACCCCTCCGCGTTCGCCTCCCCCGCCGATCTGGCCAGCTCACTGCGCAGCGACCCGGAGGCGTGGCGGATGGTGCGCGTGGTGACCCTGGCTCCGGAGCTGGAGGGCGGGATCGACCTGGTCGGCCAGCTGGCGAAGTCGGGGGTCGTCGTCTCGGTCGGCCACACCGACGCGAGCATGGCTATCGCCATGGCTGCCTATGCTGCCGGCGCCCGTTCCACGACGCATCTCCTCAATGGCATGCCGCCACTCCAGGCTCGGGAGCCAGGGCCGGTCGGCGCAGCCCTCGCCGCAGCGCCCTTCGTGGAGCTCATCAGCGACGGGGTCCACGTGGATGGCCACCTCCTCGCGCCCGTAGCCCGAGCCATCGGCGCCGAGCGGCTCGTACTCATCTCCGATGCCCTGCCTCTCGCAGGCAGCCGGCTCCGTAGCATCCGGACCCCGGGTCCCAGCGCGCACATCGTGGCGGGGCGCGCGGTCCATCCGGACGGCACGCTGGCCGGCAGTCGGCTGCTGCTCGATGGCATGGTCGCGGGATCGGTCCGCCACGGCATCCCGTTGCCCGTGGCGCTGCGCGCGGCCACGGAGAACCCGGCACAGCTGCTGGGACTGACCGATCGCGGCTGCCTGGTGCCTGGTGCCGTGGCCGACCTGGTCGTGGTCTCGCGGAGCGGTCGGTTGCGCCGTGTCTTCTGGGGGCGGACCTAGCGCCCGGCGGACCTAGCGCCCGGCGGACCTAGCGCCAGACTGGTCGAGCCTAACGCCCGGACCCGCTCACCAGGCCCCGGACGAGCTGGCGATGGGCCAGGATGCCAAAGGCCAGGACCGGCACCAGGACGACGGCCCCCGCGGCTGCCATGCGCCCCCAGTAGATCTCCTTGTTGGTCATGAAGCCCACGATGGCCACCGGCGCCGTCTTGGCGTCGCGACTGGTCAGGATGAGCGCGTAGAGGAACTCGTTCCAGGTGTAGAGCAGGCACAGGACCGCGGCCGCCGCCAGGCCCGGTCGGACCAGGGGCAGCACCACCTGTCGCAGGATCTGCCGGCGGCTGGCGCCGTCCACCAGGGCCGCCTCATCGAGTTCCACGGGCAGGTCTTCGATGAAACGCGAGAGGATCCATACCGAGATGGGGACGGTCAGGGCGAGATACGTGAAGGCCAGGGCGAACACGTTATCGAGCAGCCCGACACTGCGGAAGATCATGTAGATGGGGATGACCACGACGATCACCGGCAGCATCTGGGGGATCAGCGCGGCCGCTCGAAGAGCGCCACGGCCGCGGATGCGCATGCGTGCCAGCGCATAGCCGGTCGGCAGCGCCAGCGCCAGCGCGACCGTCGTGGAGAGCGCGCCGACGATGATGCTGTTGAGCAGATAGCGTGGGAAGTCGGACTGGCCGAAGACCTGCTGATAGCTATCGATGGTGGGCTCGAAGGTCAGGACCGGCGGGTACGCGAAGGTCAGCGCGCTCGGCTTGATGCTGGTCAGGAAGAGCCAGACGATGGGGAACATGAAGAGCACCACGGCCAGCCCGGCCAACAGGTACACCAGCAGCGACTGCCATCGTGAACGTCTCACGGCCCGCCCTCAGGTGGAGCGCCGGCCCAGGAGCCGGTACTCGATGGCCAGGATGATGGCCAGCGTGAGGATGATGAGGTAGGAAACGGCGGATGCGAAGCCCAGATTGAAGGAGGCAAAGCCCTGGTTGTAGGCATAGAGGCTGATCGTCTCGGTGGCGTTGTAGGGACCACCTCCGGTGAGGCTATAGACCACGTCGAAGATGCGGAAGAGGTCGATGGTGCGCCATACCACGGCTACGAAGATGACCGGCTTCAGCAGCGGCAGGGTGATGTGTCGGAAGACCTGCCACGAGGAGGCACCGTCCACGCGGGCGGCCTGCCGCGGCTCCTCCGGGACGGCCGCCAGTCCGGCCAGCACGAGCAGAGCCACGAAGGCGGTCGTATTCCAGACGTCCACGATGACCAGCGACCAGAGAGCCAGTCCCGGGTCACCCAGCCAGGCGACCCTGGGCAGGCCGATGAGCGAGAAGAGCCAGTTGAGGACACCGAAGTCGAAGCTCAGCAGGATGCGCCAGATGAGGCCGATGACGACGTTAGTGACGAACATCGGCAGCAGCAACAGGATGAGGACCGTGCGTCGGCCCTTGAAGGCCTGATCCAGGAGCACGGCCAGCCCGATGCCCAGCACCAGCTCGATCGACAAAGCGACGAGCATGAAGCCGATGGTCAGCTGCAGGGAGTGCCAGAAGCCGTCGTCCGCGATAGCCCTGGCGTAGTTGTCGAGACCGACGAAGGGCACACCCTTCTGGAAGGTCGTCAGCTTCCATTGGTGGAAGCTCAGGTACAGGCTGTAGACGACAGGGATGCCGACGACAGCCAGGATGGCACCATAGGCAGGCAACAAGAATGCCCACGTCCGGTCACGCGGACCACGGATGCGGGCAGTCTTGTCGGCCGACCTGCTGGGCTCTTCGGTCGTATGGCCTCCGTCGTTCATGTGACGACCGCCACCACCGTGGGGCAGCGGCGGTCGTCAGCGATGCTCAGCGACGCCTACTTGTAGCCACCCTCGACGAGGGCAGCCTCGATGGCCGCAGCGGCGTCATCCATGGCCTGCTGAGGCGTCTTGGCTCCAGCCACCGCAGCCGCAGCGGCTTCCTGCATGCCCAGCACGATCTGGTCGGACGTGGTCAGCAGCGGCGTGATGTGGCGATAGGGCATGGCCTCCGCGAGCAGCTCGAACTGCGGGACCGCGGCCACGACCTCAGGGTCGGAGAGGGCGGCTGTGTTCGAGGGGATGCCTCCGTTGAGCGCCCACATCGCGGCACCCGGGCCACCTACCAGCCACTCGATGAACTTGTAGCCAGCTTCCTTCTGCGTGGCCGCGGCCGGGACGACCCAGCCCCACGAGCTGCCACCAAAGCCGTACTGGTCGGCGACCGATGGCGGCACGAGCTCGTAGGCGAGCTTGTCGCAGACGAGGGGCGACTGCTCGCAGTCGGTCAGCTGCTGCGTGGCTGCCATCCACTCCACACCCATGGCCGCCTTGTCTTGGGCGAGCGCGGTGAGGATCTCGTTGAAGCCGTACGTCGTCACGTCGGGCGAGACCACGCCGTACTTCTGGAGCAGGTCGGAATAGAAAGTCAACGCCGCGACACCGGCCTCGTTGTTGACCGTGACCTCCAGGGTGTCGGGGTCATAAAGCTGGCCACCGAAAGCCCAGAAGTAGTGCATGAAGTCCCACCAGGCCTCGTCGGTCCGCGAGCCGATGACGAGGCCGTAGCGATCAGGCGAGGCGTTGAGTGCCTCCGCCGCGGCGAGCATCTCGTCCATGGTCTTTGGCGGTGCGATGCCGGCTGCCTCGAGCAGGTCCGTGCGGTAGAACAGCCAGGCCGTGTCGCCTTCTGACGGGAACCCGTAGACCTGGCCGTCGAAGGTGAGGTTGGAGAGGCCCGGCTCCAGGTCCGCAAGGTTCAGGAAGTCAGCCGGTACGCTGGCGATGTACTCATCGATGGGAGCCAGGCCACCGGCGGCGATGAAGGCCGGCAACCAGTCGGCCGAGGCGTAGACGACATCCCAGTCGGCACCACCGCCGACGATGGAGGTCTTCAGTGCGGCGTCGTAGCCGTCGCGGGCGATCTCGTCGATCTCGACTGGATTGCCGGTCGCTGCGGTGTAGGCGTCGGCGACCTTGCGCAGGTTGTCTGCCTCAGGGCCGCTCCAGACCGCGACGCGGACCTGCGGCAGCGGGTCGGACTGCGCCACCGTGACGGCCGCGGACCCGACGATCAGGCTGGCGGACATCGCCAAAGTGACAAGGGTGCGAGAGCGCATGATTCCCTCCTCGTGACGGTCGGGCACCGCGTTCGCTAGGAGCCGTCGCCTGGCCCGGCCACGTACGAGTCTACGGTGCGGCGCAGCCTCCGACCTTGTCAAGTCGAGCCCCGGGCTATGTCGGGGGACCCGCGCAACCGGAACCGCCGATCGCGTCACACCCAACGAGACGGCGACGCTACACCATCCTCACCGGCCGCTGGATCGCCCACCGGGTGGGTCGCCGTAAGGCCGTGGTGCCGGGGTGCGGTAGATCCTCGCCCCGGGGGTCCGTGTTGTCGAGCCCTCGTTGACCGGACCGCCAGTCGTCGGGGACCGAACCGAAGACGGTCAGGAGGGTCGGTCGAGGGCGTCGGCGAGGCGGGCCACCAGAGTTGGTGCGACCTGCCCGAAGCGATCCGGATCAGAGAGCCACTCAAGGCGCTGGGGATCGTCACGGAAATAGCGGTACAGCGGTGCCACCGGAGACCCGGACCAGTCGGCCGCCGCGATCTCCTCGATGAGCGGTGGCAAGTCGTACGCCGGGTTGGCCCTCAGGCCCCCATCGGCCGCCACGTACCAGGCGAAACCGTGGGCTGCGGCCACGCCGGAATAGATACCTCGGGCGCGGCGATCGATGACATCGCAGAACACGAGGGGGCCGGCGCCCAGATCGATGGTCACGTGAGCCAGGTCGGGCGGCAAGACCACCCAGTCGCCCTCTCGCGCTCGGACCAGCCAGGCTCGTCGGCTGAGCGGTCCTTCCGGACCTTCGCCCAAGTCCTGGATGAGAAAGCCGGCCTCACCGTGCAGGACTTCGACGACCTCGGGGTAGCCGGTCGACATGCCCTGCGGGGCGAACATGGACGTGACCCAGGGTCTTGGCCGCCTCCCAGCCGATAGGTCGACCGAACATGGCGGTGAGCTCGTAGCGGAGCGGGAGATCCGCGAGGTGAGCATCCTCGGAACGGCGGACGCCGTTGAGCATGCGGTACTCGAGACGTGAACCGTCGGTGCCATCTTCGTCTGCGACCACATCAAGCATCTCGGAGAGGCGTCGTACCAAGTCCTCCTCGACGAGGACGTCGGGTCCTGGTTCGATGTGACCGTCGCTCAACTGGAGCGGCAGGCCGGCGCGTTCGGACAAATCCGCATCAAGCGCGATGGGAGCGGCGATGGCGACTAGACAAGGTGCGGCGGTCTGGGGGTCAGACATGGTCTCAGCGAGCCGCCAGGTCGGCGGCATCTCGCGCCTGGCACAAGCCCGAAGTCACGTCACGCCCGTGTCCAGCCCGATCCAAGGTCCCGGTCAGCATCCCTTCCAGTCTAGCCGTAGTTCCCAGCAGCGCAGCATGGACCCTTTGTGTCGGCGCAAGATAGCCCCCTATAGGCGGCGCAAAATCACCCTCTGGTATCGGCGCAGAATAACCCTCTGCCATTGACAGGTCGACAGTCCGAGTGGAGCGCTGGGGGCCTGACGCGCGTCTCCATGAATGCACAGCAGCTGCCCTACCCGCCCCATGGGTCAAACGGCGGAGCCGGGGACGATGCTCCGTCCGATGACCCGCCAGGTGGGCACCTACGCTCTGGTCAGCTTCTTGTACCGGATCCGGTGCGGCTGTTCGGCCGCCGCCCCCAACTCCTTCCGCCGGACCGCCTCGTAGTCGCTCACGTTGCCCTCGAAGAAGCGCACCTGGGAGTCACCCTCGAAGGCCAGGACGTGGGTCGCGATGCGATCGAGGAACCAGCGGTCGTGCGAGATGACCACGGCGCAGCCCGGGAACGACTCGAGCCCGGCCTCGAGGGCTCGCAGCGTGTCCACGTCGAGGTCGTTGGTCGGTTCGTCGAGCAGCAGCACGTTGCCACCGCTCTGCAGCAGCTTGGCGAGGTGCACGCGGTTGCGCTCGCCACCCGACAGTTGACCGACGAGCTTCTGCTGGTCGGTGCCACGGAAGTTGAAGGAGGAGACATAGGCCCGCGCCGGGACCTCGCGGGCACCGGTCTTGATGAACTCGGCCCCTTGGGTGATCTCCGCGAAGACGGTCTTGTCAGCGGCCAGGTCGTCGCGCTCCTGGTCGACGTAGCTCAGTGCCACGGTGTCACCGATGGTGATGGACCCGGCATCGGGCGCCTCCTGCCCCACGAGCATGCGGAAGAGCGTGGTCTTGCCGGCGCCGTTGGGCCCGATGATGCCGACGATGCCGGCCCGCGGCAGGGAGAACCTGAGGTCCTCGATGAGCAGCTTTTCGCCGTAGCCCTTGCGCAGCCCGGCGACATCGATGACCTGGTCACCCAGTCGTGGCCCAGGGGGGATGGCGATCTCGAGCTCGCGGGCGCCCCCCTTGTCGTCGTTCGCCTCGGCCAGCAATCGCTCGTAGGCGGACAGTCGAGCCTTGCCCTTGGCCTGGCGCGCCTTGGCACCCAGGCGCACCCATTCGAGCTCGCGCGCGAGCGTCCGTTGGCGGGCATCGACCTGCTTCTGCTCGGCCGCCAGGCGCGCCAGCTTCTGCTCGAGCCAGCTCGAGTAGTTGCCGCTGAACGGGATGCCGCGGCCACGATCGAGCTCGAGGATCCACTTGGCGACGTTGTCGAGGAAATAGCGATCGTGGGTGATGGCGACGACCGTGCCGGCATATTCCGACAGGAAACGCTCGAGCCATTCGACCGATTCGGCATCGAGGTGGTTGGTGGGTTCGTCGAGCAGCAGCAGGTCCGGGTGGCGCAGTAGCAGTCGGGCCAGCGCCACGCGCCGCTTCTCGCCGCCCGAGAGCGTCCGGACGTCGGCGTCGTCGGGCGGGCAGCGCAGCGCGTCCATGGCGATGTCGACGTTGCGCTCGAGATTCCAGGCGTCCGCGGCGTCGATGCGGTCCTCGAGGACAGCCTGCTCGGCACCGATGGCGTCGTAGTCGGCGTCGGGATCCGCCCAGCGGGCCATGACCGCGTTGTACCCGTCGATGAGCGACTGGACCTCGTGGACACCATCGAGCACGTTGCCCTTGACGTCCTTCGTGGGGTCGAGCTGAGGCTCCTGGTCGAGGTATCCGACGGTGAAGCCCTGGGTCAGCCGCGCCTCGCCGTTGTAGCCGTCGTCGAGCCCGGCCATGATCTTGAGCAGGCTCGACTTGCCGGCGCCGTTGGGCCCGATGACCCCGATCTTGGCACCGGGATAGAAGGACAGCGAGATGTCCTCGAGCACGGTCCGGTCGGGCGGATAGTGCCGCGCGAGCTTGTACGCGGAGTAGATGAATTCGGCTGGCATATGGCAAGAGTAACGACCCACCGTCGTCGACGACGTCATCGATGGGCACGACGCCGTCAGGGCCATCGAACCGATCACAGGACTGAACGGCGGCAGTGTCGCGGACCAAGGCGGAGAAGTCGGTATTGGAGAGGTCGACATACAGCGACACGGCGATGCCGTCGGCTTCCCAAGCGCTCGTCCGACCCAGATCAGACCCCGGTCATCACCAGCTATGGCTGAGGGCTCGTAGGCCAGCCATCGCGAGGCCCGGCCACAGCCGGCATCCGGTGGGATCTGGCATGTTGACGCCGGGGTCGTGCAGCCCCATCATCGCGCCACCATCGGTCGCGCCGCGCGGTCCGTGCCGCATCGTCGGCAACGACCACCTTGGGGGGAGAAGGGCTGCGTCTTCATGAAGAAGCCGTCTATCTCACGAGTGCACCGCATTCGGGTGCTGCCCATGGTGGCGACGCTCGTCGGAAGCCTTGTCATAGGGGCCTCAGCTGTCGTCGGCGCGGAGCCACCACCGACGACCCTGGGCGATGTCGACCTCGACGGCGCTACCATTCCCGAGGTCCAAGCGCTCATGGACGCCGGGGAGCTCAGCTCCGTCGAGCTGGTGCAGTTCTATCTCGATCGCATCGATGCGATCGAGCCTCAGGTCAACGCCGTCATCGCCATCAGCACGGCCGCGCTCGATGATGCGCAAGCTGCCGACGATGCGCGTGCAGCCGGTGAGTCAGCGCCCCTGCTCGGGATCCCCGTCCTCATCAAGGACAACATCGGCACCACGGGCATGCCCACGACAGCCGGCTCGTACGCTCTTGAGACCAGCTCGCCCCCCGATGCCTTCGTCGTGGAGCGGCTTCGAGATGCGGGCGCCATCATCCTCGGCAAGGCCAACCTTTCAGAGTGGGCCAACTTCCGCTCATTTCCGTCGTCAAGCGGGTGGAGCGCCCTCGGCGGTCAAACGAACAACCCGTACTCCCTCGACCGCAACCCGTGCGGTTCGAGCTCGGGTTCGGCGGCGGCCGTGGCGGCGAGCATGGTCTCGGTCGCGGTCGGCACGGAGACGGATGGCTCGATCATCTGTCCCGCCAGCACGGTCGGGATCGTGGGCCTCAAGCCGACGCTGGGTCTCGTGAGCCGCACCGGCATCGTGCCCGTCTCCTCCTACCAGGACACCGCCGGTCCGATGGCCCGGAACGTCACCGATGCCGCGGTCGTGCTCGGGGCCATGGCCGGGACAGACCCTGACGATGCGGCCACCGCCGAGGCGTCCAGCCAAGCCATCGACTACACCACCGTGCTTGACCCGAACGCCCTTGTGGGTGCCCGCATCGGCGTGTGGCGCGAGGACAACTTCGGGCTCAACCCTCCCGTCGACGAGATCATGGAAGACGTCATCGATCGCCTCGAGGCGCTCGGAGCGACGGTCATCGACCCGACCGACCTGGCGGGCCTTGATGCGATGTACGAGAACGAGTACCCGGCGCTGCTCTGCGAGTTCAAGGACGAGATCGCGACGTATCTCGGAACCCTGGGCCCCGACGACCCAAAGACGCTCCAGGACCTCATCGACTTCAACCTCGAGAACGCCGGGGTCGAGATGGAGAATTTCAAGCAGGAGGTCTTCGACGAGGCACAGGCCGCCGCAGCCATCGATGATCCGAGTTGCATCGACGCGAGGGCCGCCACGACGACATCGGCGCAGACGGCCATCGACAGCCTCCTGGCGGAGCACGACCTGGACGCGATCCTTGCTCCTACTGGTGAGCCCGCCTGGCTCACCGATCCGGTGGCTGGTGACGTCTACGTCGGACCG
The DNA here is from genome assembly GCA_963814315.1 of uncultured Chloroflexia bacterium. GTDB lineage: Bacteria > Chloroflexota > Limnocylindria > Limnocylindrales > CSP1-4 > JAFMJV01. Next base: position 138,025 of record CAWFCG010000003.1, on the reverse strand, counting down.
TATTCGGCGCCCCCGGCCGCGGCAGCTGGCTATCCGGCTATCACGTTCCAGGTCGGCGACATCTCAGGGCTCCCGGTCGCCGCCACGCTGTTCGGCGGCAAGTGGTCGGAACCGACGCTGCTCGCGCTCGCTTATGCCTACGAGCATGCCCATCAGGTGCGCGTCCCGCCGACGATGCCGGCTTCGGTCGAGTTCGATGGCTATGTGCCGCCTCTTGAGTCACCGGAACCCTCCGGCGAGCCGATGGAGTCGGAACCACCGGCGTAACTCGCTCTGAGCGCCGATGCGGGCGCACAGTTCAAGGCCCTGGCGATGCCGCGGAAACGGTCGCTCGTACGACGCGTCCTACTCCAACTTCACCCTCGCATGATCCCGTCAGACACACAGTCGAGTGTCAGCGTCGAATTCATCCTCTTGCTCGGCAAGCACCTCGGCCAGTGATTGGTTCATTATCAGCGTCGTCGCGTCGCTTGCCGGTCACGCATCCATCTCGACCACCAGACGGTATGACCGACGCCCCGAGGCCACCAAGCGTAAGGCCGCGGAACTGCTCGTCGTGCCGTACCAGCCCCGACCTGCACCAGCATGATGGATGCCGTGGACGTCTGGAGCGGAACCCCGACGGGACACCGGTGGCCCACCCCTGCTGTGGCCGCCGGTTCCCCGACCCCGACCCGATGTTCGCCTTCATCGACTTCGAGGAAGGACCAGAGAGCTTCTGGCAGCCCGTCGTACCGACGCAGCCAGTGGTCCGATCGAGGGTGACGACGAGGTCCAGAGCGGCCGTGTTCACTCCCATCGCCGGCTCCCGGATGGAGCTGGTTCGTGCTGTCGGAGTCGTCAACTACCCGCTCGGCATGTGGGCGCCATTCGACTGGCGGAAGGCTGCGTCGCTTGCCCTCGATCCAGACGCTGTGGCTGCCGGCCAGGGCCCGGGACCCGGCTTCAGGTCGCCTCGATCGCGGACTGGAGGTCCCGGCCGAGCAGCATGCCGAGTCGCGCGATCTCGTCAGTCAGCACCGCCGTTGGCGGTGGTCCCGCCTCGGAGAACCAGGCGATCGAGACCCGGTGCGCATCGAGCGACCACGTCCCGGACACGACGCCGCCCCGGATGACGATGTTCGCCTGCCGGCTGACCAGGGCCCGCCTGGCTGGAGGCACGACGTGCTCGTCCGCGGTCCCGGGGCCGAGGACCCATTGGTCGTGACCTGGCAGGAGGCGAACGGCGCTCGTCGATCGCGTCATCGCCAGACCTTCGACATCCTCGCGCATGATGAACACGGGTTCGCCCGCCGCGTCGACCTCGACGAGCCGATCGCCCAGGCCCTCCATCCACGATCTGATCCGCCGGCGTCCTGCTCCCAGACCCTCGCCCAGCCAGTAGTGCACGTGCCCAGGGGTCGCCGGGCCGTAGGATCGCAAGTAGGCCTCGACCGCTCGCGGTCCGGCCTCGTCAAGGTCCGGCACGCCTGCCCATCGTGGATTGTGGTCGAGGCGCTGGAAGGTGGTGCGCCCGCCGCGGGACGGGCCCAAACAGAGGTCTCCGTGCCACGCGAGCGCCTTCAGGAGGTTGATCTCGTGGCGCTCGAAGCCGAAGCCGAGATGGCGGAAGTCAAATTCGCGCGTCACGGCTGCCCCGAGTTCGCTCCGGGTCTTGGGGCCGTCAGCGAGGGCGTCACGGACGACGTCACGGAAGCGTGGCCACTGCGATGGCCCCACGCCGTAGTGACTCTGCCAGCTGGGAAGCTCCCACATACGGCTGGCCGCCCGCAGGGCAAGGTAGATGCCACCATCCTCGGGCGTCATCAGGTGGATCGCTCCGCGGAAGGCGAACGTCTTGATGATCCTGCCCTCGGCCAGGGCAGCGGCGACCTCACCTGCCGCAGAACGCTGGCGTCTGGTACGGATGGCCAGTTCGGCTGCGGAATCGTCCTGCGCTGGGACGGCCCCCAGCCGCCGCACGACATCCTCGACCGGCTCCGTGCCGATCGGGGCGAGCAGCAGGCGACCCATACGCCAGGCGAGTGCTTGATCCCAGTCGATGGACAACATCCGTCGGACGATGTTCGCCCATGGGCCGTTCTCGTGCAATGGCGCCGAGCTGGACGACGCGGGGCAACGTGTGATCATGGCGTGTCGCCACGGGTTATCGCCATAGTCCCCAGCTCCGCCGCTGGCGCAGCCCCTTCCGGGAACGCTCAGAGGCCGCGGGCTGAGCCGGTAGCGGTTTAAAGCCGGGGCGGTCGGAACGACGCTCGATTGTCGTGGAAGCAGCATGGGCACACGCTCTCGGGGGTGCAGCGACGTCCCTGTGCCGGCCTCGACGGGTCGTGACGCGGATGCTGCCGCGCGCACACCACAAGTCCGTCGCGAACCGGACGTCGCTGGCCCGCCGCTTGACCCGGCCTCTCGCATCGGCTCGCTTGCGGCCATCTGGTGGCGCACTGGGCGCTCGTGGCACTGGACGTTGGCGTGGACACGACCACACCGCCGGGCTAGATGATGGCGAATGTGCTCGCGACGTTCGCCCAATTCGAGCGCCGACTCATCGCGCAGCGCACGCGCGAGGCACTCGCAGCGAAGCGGGCGGAGAACCCCGACCTGGCAATCGGACGGACCGCCAAAATCCCTCCTGGGGTCGTGGAGTGCATCAGGCAGGACTACTGCGGCGGAGCGACGTTGGCGCAGGTCGCGGATGGGCTGACGGTCGACGCCGTGCCGACCGCGCAGGGCGGGCATCGCTGGTAGCGGCGTGTTGAAGCGCCACGGTGAGTCGGTCAGGCCACGAGGAGGGCACCATGACGATACTGAGGTCCCTGACCGGCTGCAGCGCAACCCCGTTGGCACGCCAGTCGGCTACCCGTGCTGTGACCCGGTGTTCCCAGGCCCGGACTCCATGATGCAGTTCATCGACCCGGAGGAAGGGCCAGTGAGCTTCTGGCAGCTTCCCCACGATGAGCGGGCATCGCCGGCTGCGGACAGGTGGGTCCCTGCCCGCCGAGTCCCCAACCGATACGCCGCCTGCACCACATGGAGGCACCTGGTCCGCCGGTACAGCCCCGACAGATGCTGGCGGTGTCTACGAAGGACCATCGTCCTCGCTGGGCTGGTCCTCACTATCGTCGATGCGCGAGGCCAACTGCTCATGCACCTCGCGCACTTTGGTCAGGGAACCCCGGATCTCGGTCGTCGAACAGCCACTGGGAGTCGACCTTCGTGAAGCCCGGCAGGTCCGCGAGGCCGGCTCCGAACTCCGCTGTGCGTCGCTGGTGGGCGCGCTCGTAGCTCTCGGGCGTGAAGCCGGGGAGCGGCCCGAGCGAGCGGTCGTCGGGGACTCGGTCCGTCGGGTCAGGTGCATCGATCGCTCGCGCCACCCTCACGACGGAGGTGATCCCGTCGCCGTGCTGGATGGCTTTTGATCGAACGCGCGGTGCCGGGCTTGTGCCTCTGTGAGCACCCGCGCTCCTGGCCATCTTCAGCGCGGCGGGTGACTGCGAGTTCTCGCCCGCTGATGGCGAAGCCACCATCTCGATCGAGCCGCCCGAGGTCCCGACGCCTGGATCGCCTTCGACGTAATTCCGGGATGACCCGCTGTCCGGGGCGATGTGCAGGCTAGAGTGGCTCCGCTGACCTGAGCGGACCCGCGCCTGCCGGGTCGGACCGAGGCTACCCAGAGACCGGCCGTTCGCCTCGGGTCTTCGTGGCCTCGTCGATGTCGGGCTCACCGAGTTGGGCGCGGACCTTCGCCGAGCCCAGGCGTCGTAGTGTGGCCTTGTCAACGAGGATAAACCCCTGCGGCTGCGCCGGAGACGTGACCGCCACCGCCGCTTCGCCGCGGTCCTTCGGCCGACGCCAATCAGGGTGCCTCCTCTCCAACCACCAGGCGGCCCAGCGGGGCGACCGTGGCATCGCTCGCAAGATGTTCGCCACCGCCTGTATCTCGGCATGGGCCAGCGCCCGGTCGACCTCGTAGGCGAATGATATGTAGGGCTCGAAGGCGGGTCTGGCGTCACGGCCCTCGCCACGACGGATCCATTCGGCCACGCTCTTCGGCGAGATGCCCGCGTAACGGGCGGCCGCCGGCACCCTGTTGCCCGCTCGGATGGCGGTCAGCAAGAGACCTCGCTTGCGGTCATCGAGCAACGTGGGGCGACCGCGACCGCGACGCCGCGTACCAGCACGGAGCGGCAGGGCGATCGCGGGCACCGCAGGGGTGTGAGGGACCGCCCCTGTGGATGGTCGAGCCTTCATAGCCTGCCTGACGATGTGCATGTGACGACGATAGCGGACGGGGACGACGGGGTCGAGTGCAGCGAGACTGAGCGTGGGCCGGCTGCATATTCTGCATACATCCAGCCCACGGCAGGCTGCCGATCAGGTCGGCCCGCCACGCGGCCATGACGAACATCGCGTGCAGCAGGACCGGCGACCCGTTCTGTCGACCCCCGCTGGCGTCGGACGACCCCGACCGGTCCGCGGGTGCGTCGACGGTCGCTCGACGAGGCCGATGACACGATGTGACGGCCGATCGCTCATCGCTGCCGCTACCGGTTGCGCGACTGCCCGGCAGGGATGTGCGCTGCTAGCTCGATGACGACCAGGGGCCGATGCCCGCGATGCGATCGACCACGATGCGGATGACCCAGCCTGGGGGCGGGTCAGGCATCGGTGGGAACGTCACTTCCGGGCCAAGGTAGGTGTGAGCCAGGCGCTGGAGCAACTCGGGTGCGCCGCCCTCGGTGAGGCGGGCACGACCATGGAGCACCACGTACTCGTCGAGGCCATAGGCGTTGCGTCCACCGCTCACCATGGAGATGGCCACCCGTGGGTCGCGACGGATGTTGCGCAGCTTGGTCTGCTCCGGGATGGTGCCGATGACCACCTCGTCCTGCTCGATGCCCACCCAGGCCATCGAGACGTGGGCGGAACCGTCACCGTTCAGCGTCACCACATGGGCGATGGGGCCGCTCTCGATGAGTTCCTGGACACTGGCTGGGAGGATTGATCGGCGGATGGTACCGGGCCGTTGTATCGAACGTGCCTGGATGGTGCCCTGGTAGCCCGAAGCCCTTCTCGGACGAGCAGGCCCGATGGTGCTCGCGTGGTTCGTCGTCGTGGTCACCGCAGGCGAAGCGGTCGGTCACCCCATCAGCCGGACCACGTCGCGTCCCAGCCGTCGCTGAGGTGACGAGCGTCACGCACGCCATCGAAGTCAGCGATGTTCGCCCCGAGCAGCGTCGAGATGATTCGCAACCGAGCGGTCCGGACTTCGAAATGCGTGTCGTACCGGCTCCGTCCGGGCGGCCAGGGGCCACGCGGTGCACGACGAGTGGACGGGGTCATCAGGCTGGTCATGACCGAAAGGCTTCCAGCCCCTGCGAACGTTGACGTGAGGACCATGCCGCATCAGGACCATCGACGGGAAGGGGCGCGAACGTCCGGGTGCGCCGGTAGTGCCATGCAGCACACCGGACCAGCACGTTCCTGCCCGCGTGCGGGCAGGCGAACGGCCTGTCGCGACCGCTGGCCCGACGCCTTCTGGATGTGCCTGGACCGGCGTGGTACGAGCGAGCCATCGACGGCTGCACACCCACACTGGCAGTATCCGAGTCGGTCGGGGATCGGCCCCCAGTGCCAGCTCCGATCGTCGCGAAAGGACCGGCGTGTCGCCACCCCGCCAGCCCGGGGACGACGCGCCGGTCGACCATGTCGGCCGCTCCGCACCAGCATGGGATCCGGGCGCCTGGCGGGTAGCCGGTGACGACCATCGGCGTCAGACTCGGGGGAGCGCGACCAGAGTCCTCAGGCCGACGTGGCTCCTGGTCTGGGTGTTCCACGCCGGCACCGGGGAATCGGCGAGCAGCATGTGGGGCTCGGCCCCGGCTCTGCGTCGTGGTGGCCCTCGTTCTCACGGCAGGCGAGCCCTCCTCCACTCCGGCTCACCCGTCAGCAGGATCCCACCCGCTTGCTGTTGAGCGTGGCTCCGCGCCATCACCGTGTCGCCCCTGGGCGCCCCAGTCGGCCCAGGTCGGCCGATCGTGCTGGCGTGACGTGGATAGCCAACTTCGGGGTCCTGGTGGCGTTGGCGCATCCCTCGGGGACCACGAGATCGACTGGCATCCGGGCCCCGGAGGGAGTTCTGCCGGGGCCGCGGGTGCGATCGCCGCCGTCTAGTCAGGATGGGCGTCCGCAGTCACGTCGTCGGCGTCGATCGAGAGGATGGCCAGCTTGGCGCCCTCGTCCTCTTCGGCGATGGACGCCTTCGGGACCGTCCGACGCTGGTCGTCTTGGCTCAGGACGACGGCATCGGACGTGAGTTCGATGACAGTGCCGAGTTCGTGTCCGTCACGAGAGCGGACCGTCCAGCCAGCCTGGATGTAGTGCACCTGCGTGTCCATGCGTGGTACCTCCTTCGTGTGCCCCCCTGTCCCGCTGTCGCGTTGGTCTTTCTCACTCGGCCCCTGGGCTCGGGTCCACCGTGGGAGCGGCATCGGCATCGAAGGTCTCGACCTGTTGCGCGATGAGCACGGGCTCGCCCTGCCAGGGCGCGAACAGTTCGTCGTTCAGCACGATGCCGAGCCGTTCGGCCAAGGTGGCGCTGTCGAACGTGTCGATGGTGCCCACGAGCTGCAGCGTGCCCTCCGGCGGGATGACCTGAGCGAGACCGCCCGCCTGTCCGCCGAGCGTCACGCTGGCGCCATTCATCATCGTCCCGGGCACGAGCAGGACCAGCAGCGGGTCCCCGCTCCCTGCGTCGGTGACGGTTAGGGCGAATTCGGTCAGGATCTCCTCGACATCGCCGGTCAGGCTGACCGTGCCATCGTCGGGCGAGGCCGCTGCTCCGTCCTCGGTGACATCGGCCACATCGACGTCCTCGACCGGCCCGCCAGAACAGCCCACGACGAGGAACGCACCGGCGACCACGATGGTGAAGGCGGCGAGCTGACCGGCCCAGGCGCGCCGCCCGAGCGGCCTGTCGTCGGGTCGGTCCGGGACGAGATACCGCTTGGGTTAGCTCGTTGGGATCGGTGGGCTGGTGTATCGGTCGAATTCATGGTGCGGACCTCCGTCGCTGGGGTCTTGCCGACACGGGTAGGGCGCCTAGCATGGCGCCCAGGACATCACGGGCGCGAACCCCATGCTTGGGCGTCCTGGTATCAACCACCTATCAGCGCATGGGCGCCAATGGTGCCGCTCGCGGCCCCGGCTGTCACGTCGTTGATAGGCGCTGCCGCGCCGTTGCGAGCGCGGGCGCCACGGGCAGGCGACGAGACTCCATCAATGCCCACCTATCTGATCGAGGTCGTGGAACACCGGACCTACGAGATCGACGCCGACTCCGAAGCTGCGGCCATCGAGCGCGCGAGTGCGGATCCTGAGCAGCTGCCCGTCGGATCGCTGGTCTCGCTCGATCGCCGTCCCCCGCGGGTGGTGCCTGCCGAGCACGATGAGCCCGACGGGCCGGCCCCGCCCCCCGGATACGACCGACGTCCGTCCGCCCGAGTTCTTTCGGCCCCCACTGAAGCAGCCACCCGGCTGACGATGCCCCGACGGGGCGATGCATGGCCCCGTCCCTCGTCCGAGCCGGCGGCAGCTTCACAGGTGCGCCTACACCGTCGGGTTGGTCTGCGCGGGGAACGCCGCCCCAGAGGGCCGCCCCACGCTCGTCGGGCGTGGAAGTTGTGGGCAACCGCCGGAACGCTCGACCTGAGGTCCTCCGGGACGCGGACCCCGATGCGAAGCCTGCCCCGGCGTCCGCTTCCGCTCCCGCTCGTCACGCTTGGCATCACGCACCGGGTAGCCCTCGTCGCGACAGGGAGCGCAGTAGTTCTTCTGCCCGGCACGAGGCTGCCTGAGCGGCGTATGCGGGGAGCCACAGTGCGAGCACACCGCCCACAGGGCGAGCCCCGTGGTGGCGAGCGCAAGCTGGACCGAGCCCGCCGAAGAGGCCGGGGCTGCCGAACCCGAGCGAGCCTGACGCGCTTGGCCACGCCACCGTCTTGCCGACCCCGCCGAGACGCAGCCACGCCTCGATGGCCTTGGCCACGGTCCACCGTTGTCGCTCGACGGTGGTCGGCCGGTTGGCTCTGACCATCTCTGCGGCCGACTCGATCTTCCTCCAGCATCCCGGCCGTCGAGGTGACCTCGCGGAACTCGACCAGAAACCCGGCGTTGTCGACCCTGATGACCCCGCCGTCGATGGAGGCCGCGCTGCCAGGCGTGAACCAGCCGGATATCGGCCAGCGCCGGTCCAGCAACCTGTTCGTCTCGCTGACCACCTGCGGCGCCACCGTGGGTAGGTGCCCTCGTCGGGATGTCAGATCCAAGGGATATTGACACTCATCGACCAGGCGGACCTGCCAGCCCACGATGGTACGCAACAGTCCAGCCCGTGCAGCGACTGGACATCACCGGAGGTTGGACATGGAGCCAGAACTCATCGATATTGGCGCGCTATTGCGGCATATCTCGGGCGCGTGCCTACCGGATGGCTGCCGACGGATTGCTCCCGACGGTGCGCATCGGGCGCAGCATCCGCGTGCCCAGGGCCGCACTCGCTTAGTGGGTCCGCGACCTTCCCAGCGGGCAGGAGCAGGCTCGTAGCGAGGCCCCCGCGTTGGAGCCGGGCAACGAGGAGGGCACGGCAAGATGACCGAGAACACCCCTTACATCACCTGCGACTGCGGCGACAGGATGACCAACCCGGTGATCACGATGGCCGACCAGCGTACTGAGCCCGGGAGGCGAAGGCAGCGTGTTCAAGCGGACCGCCGACGGTCGGTGGATCGCCCAACTGTCGTTCGGTCCACGCGGGCACCGGCGCCTCAGGTCGAAGACGGCCCGCAGGATCGCTGAAGCCAGCCGGTTGCTGCGGCAGATGAAGGCCGACGAGGAAGCGGGCTGGCCTCGACCTGTCCGGGCTGAGCCTTGGCGCCTACCTCCGGAGGTGGCCCGATGACACCGTCGCGCCGAACGTCGCGCCCAACACCCTGCACGGCTACGAGGCGTACCTGAAGCACACCCCGCCCATCGCGGACATCCCACTCCAGCAGTTGACGGCAGAGCACCTGGAACGCTACTACAACGGGATGATGACCCGTCGCCCAGCAGCGTGACGCGGCCGACCTGCTCGATGCCGCTCTGAGCACCCCGGACCAGTCAGTCACGCCGTCAGTCACGGGGCTCGAAGACGGGGGTCGTGGGGAGTGGCACGGAGTCGCCCAAAGAGGGCATGCCACGAGGGAAAACTGGCTCCGGCGGTCAGGATTCGAACCTACGACCAATCGGTTAACAGCCGACCGCTCTACCACTGAGCTACGCCGGAACGGGACGCGGCCGAAGGATAGCATCTTGGCGGCCGATTCCCATGTTCCTGAGTCGTTCGCAGGCGAAAGGCCGATGGCGTTCGGGAGTACTTCCGAACCACTTTCGTGGTGCGTCCCGCCACCGTAGCATCAGTCGGTGGACGACGACCTCTTCTCCCCATGGCTCCTGTTCGTCGCGGCCGGCCTCATCGGCGGCATCGTGCTGTTCGTGCGCGGCCTGGTGGCGTATCGGCGCGATCGGCTCATCTCATCGGTCGCCACCTCCAGCCTCGACGGTATCGCCGCCGGCGAGGTCCGCGTCAGCGGTGTCGTGGAACCCATCGACCAGACACTCATCTCGCCGTTGCAGTCGAAGCCGTGCGTCTGGTATCGAGCACGCGTCGAGACGACCGGCAAGAACTCGCGCGTGCTGCTGAACGAGGAGAAGACCCAGGAGTTCCGCATCCGCAACGAGACGGGCCAGATCCGCGTGGTGCCGAGGGGTGCACGCTGGGAGATCGATTCGGCGTTCGACGAGCGCACCAGCATCATGGGCGCCGAGCCGGTCGGCCTCCAGCGCCGGAGTGGGGCTGCCTACGCCTCCTTCGTGGACCGGGATCCCGAGCAGATGACCGAGCTCGAGCGCCAGACGGCGGCACAGGCCCTGCTGACCGTGCAGCGCCCGATCAAGAGCGCAGACGACACCGACTGGGACGACGATGGGGATCCACTCGGTGTCTTCGCGGGCAACCAGGGCGGTCGGCACTATCGCGAAGCACGTTTGGAGCCCGGCGAGACGGTCACACTCCTGGGCCAAGCCTGGCCGTGGAGCGAGGTGCGCGAGACGCTGCTCACCTGGCAGCCCGGCAACAATGAGGAGGCCGATATCGCGGCCGACCTCGCCGCTGCCCGTGAGTTGGGTGTGCTCGCGACCAGCCCGGAGGAGGCTTGGGGCAATGCTGCCATCCCGGGTTTCGGGATCGGTGCTCCGACCGTCCAGCCCGAACTCGACCCGGGAGTCCACCAGCCCGATGTGCCCTCTGCCGCAGTCCATCGGGAAGCCCTGGCGAAGTACGACATCCCCGACGAGGAGATGGTGCTGTCGCGCGGACTGCGCGGCGGCATGGTCATCTACCTGGGTACGCCAACGGACGCGACCAGCCACCACGACTTCGCGTTCTGGGTGGGCTTGATCGGTGCCGTGATGGCGGTCATGTGCGCGCTCGCCCTTGGCGTTGCGGTCACAGGTAGGCTGTAGCCATGGCGCTCGAACTGGCCCTCATCGTGGCCGCCGTCCTCACGCTGGCCCTCGCGGTCTTCCTCGTCGTCATCACCTACAACAACGTGGTCGCCCTGCAGCGCCGCTGCCAGCGTGCCTGGGCCAACATCGATGTGACATTGAAACAGCGCCACGACCAACTGCCCAACCTCGTGGCTGCCGTGCGCGGGGCGATGCGCTTCGAGGAGCAAGTGCTCGAGTCCGTGACGCGGGCGCGGGCGCGCTACGAGCCTGAGGCGCCGGTGCATGACCAGGCGGTGGTCTCAGAGGAGACGAGCCAGGCGGTGCGTTCGCTGTTCGCCACGGTCGAGAACTACCCCGAGCTGAAGTCACACACCAACGTGATGGCGCTGCAGGAGGAGATCGAGCGGCTGGAGACCCTCATCGCCCGACGCCGTGAATTGTTCAACAACCAGGTCTACCAATACAACTCGACCATCCTGCAGGTGCCGGCGACCTTCCTGCGGCCGCTGTTCGGCTGGCGTACGGTCGACTCCTTCAGCGTTGACGACGCCGAGCGAGCCCGGCCGACCGCCGACATCTACTCGACGAGCTGACGGAGGCAGGCGGTCGAATCGCGAACCGCCCCAAGGGGGCAATCGGCCGCGGCACGGTAGCATCCCCTGATGCCCACTAGCGAAGTGCGTGGATACTCCAAGGGAAGACCCACAGCCCAGGCGGCCTTTGACGTCGTGTCCGAACGGATCGGGGCCGTGGAGCCGAGCGACATCGTCGTCGGTTCCCAGATCGGCAAGCACCGCTGGAACCACCGGATCATCCTTCGGACACCAGAAGATGCTCGCAGTGCGTGGCTCGATGAGTTCATCGAGCCGGCCTACCAGCACGGCGTCGCGTGACCATTCCGGCCACAACCTGTTGAATAGCGTCGATCCATGTCGCTAGCGACATCCTGGAACTCCGGGCCGGTGCCGTTGTTCCTGCCGGCTCTTGCGATCTGGGCGCTGGTATCGGTCGTGCTGTCAGGGCGGACCGCGCGCGCGCTGGGTACGTCGCGGCTGGTCGCCTTTCTGGTGCTCGTCTCGCTGGGGTTCACGCTGACCGCGACGCTCACGCCGACATCGGAAGCCGTGGTCGGGGAAGCTAGGACCCGGCGGTGGCTGCGATCTTCGGCAGCTGGGACTACCACCGCTGAGTCAGCTGCTGCGCCCCAATGACGTCAGCCTAAACGTCATCCTGTTCGTGCCGCTCGGTTTCGCGCTGGGGCTGCTGCCGCTTGCTCGACGGTCGATCATCATCATCGGCTTGGCGTTCGCCGTGCCGCTGCTGATCGAAACGCTGCAGCTCGTGCTGGTGGACCTGGGTCGCGGCTGCGAGAGCGCGGATGTCATCAACAACATGCTCGGTCTGGCGGTCGGCCTTACGATCGCGGTCGGGATGCGGGCGCTGTACGCGTGGTGGCGGTCCGCCAGCGGACCAACGGCCGCATGAGGGTCAAGTAAGCCCCAGCCATGCGGTCGGGCTCACTTCACCATCTCAGGATCGGCGTCGACGCTGAGACCCGAGCGCGCGATGCGCAGGAATTGCAGCGGCGCCTGACCCAGAAGCAGCGCGACGGGGGTGTCGATCGGCTGATCCTCCTGCTCGCGGACACCCGGCACAACCGTGCCTTCCTGCGGGCCGTGGGTGCTGGCTTCCTGGCCGACTTCCCCGTCAGCAGCAGGCACGCCCTCGAGCGGCTGGCCGTGTCGCAGGACCCCGGCGGAAATGCCATGGTATTGCTCTGAGCGGCGGCCGCGGAGGGCTATCGTGGGTCCAGGTGCCGGCGCTCGACGGGGTGAAGCCACCCAGGCCCTGTTCCCTACCCTCCTGGGCTGCCGGGGCCGGCGACGGCGCGAGGGCGGCCCCAGCCGAGCGACCCTCGGCAAGCGGCAAACGCCCCCGGGCGCTACTCCAGGTAGTCCTTGAGCTTGCGGCTGCGCGAGGGGTGGCGCAGCTTGCGCAGCGCCTTGGCCTCGATCTGGCGGATGCGCTCACGGGTGACGTTGAATTCCTTGCCCACCTCCTCGAGGGTGCGGGAGCGGCCGTCCTCAAGACCGAAGCGCAGCTGCAGCACTCGCCGCTCGCGACCAGACAGCGAGTCGAGCACCGCCTCCACCTGCTCCTTCAAGAGCTGATGCGAAGCAGCATCGGCCGGCGCCAGGGCTGCGCGGTCCTCGATGAAGTCGCCCAAGTGCGAGTCCTCTTCCTCGCCGATGGGCGTCTCAAGCGATACCGGCTCCTGCGACACCTTGATGATCTCGCGCACCTTGTCAGGCGTGATCAGGACGACGTTGTCGATCTCCTTGTCCTTCTTCTTGGGCAGCTTCACGTCGTAGCTGTAGCCCTCGCCCTCGATGGCATAGTCCTCATTGACCGTGGGCTCCACCTTGCGATCGTCCAGCACGTGCACCGTGATGGTGGCCTGCCTGTCGGTGTTGACCTCGATGTGGGCGAAGTTCACCGCGCCGCCGAAGCGGTGCAGGATCTCCGTCGCGAACTCCGGCCCCACCGTCATGGCGAAGGCGATCTCCTCCACCGTCGGCTCACGGCCAAGCTCCTGGAGCAAACCGCGCGAGACACGGATGAGTCGGTTGATGGTCTCGACCATGTGGACCGGGATGCGGATGGTGCGTGCCTGGTCGGCGATGGCGCGCGTGATGGCCTGGCGGATCCACCACGTGGCATAGGTCGAGAACTTGAAGCCCTTCTCGTAGTCGAACTTCTCGACGGCACGGATGAGGCCGATGTTGCCTTCCTGGATGAGGTCCAGGAATGACATGCCGCGGCCGATGTACTTCTTGGCGATGGAGACGACGAGGCGAAGGTTGGCCGACGTCAGCGACTCACGACCCTCGCGCCCGTAGCGCACCACGATGCCTCGCCGGTTACGCGGCTTCAGGTGCTCCTGGGTCATCTCTGGATCCCAGCCCCAGGCGTCCATGACCTCAGCTTCCTTGCCGGCGAGAATGGAGCGGCGCAATGACTCGAGAGCGATGCCCTGCGACCAGTCGAAGAGTGCGCGGAGGCCCTTGTTGTCACGGCAGTCCTGGTCGCCGTTGTGGACCGACATATAGCTGAAGTCGACGAGCGCTGCGAACTTGTCCGCGTCGGGCCCGGCGTCATAGTCGGCCACCAACTTTTTGGCGTCCTTGAGCACGGCCTTGGGATGGTCCTCGGTGGCCGCACGCTGCGCTCCGGTGAGCTTGAGGTCCGGGGACGTCACCAGCAGGCCGTCCTTCTCACCGGCACGGATAGCGCCCATGACGATGCGCTCGGCATCAGCGGCAAAGTAGTCGAGACGGTGCTCGGGGCGCTTCTGCCGACTCTTGTGCTCGGTGTCGTTCTTTGTCCACTCCCAGAGCGCGAGCACGGCCCGCCAGGGCTCGGCCACGATCTGCTCACCAAGCTCGATGGCCTTGGCGAAGACGACCTCTTCCTCAGCGTTGAGCAGGGGGACCTTGCCGATCTCCTTGAGGTACATGCGGACGGGGTCGTCGATACCGACCATGTCCTGGGCCATGGCCTCCAGCTCGGCCTGGGTCGAGGGCTTGTCATCGTCGTCATCATCAAGCTTCGCCGGCGGGTCCTGCCAGGGCTGCTTCTGGCTCTCCTCGACGGTGACCTGCACGCCGAGCTCGGCAGCGGCGCCGAAGTTGCGCGGTGCGCCGATGATGTCTTCCGCCTCCGGCTGGACAGTGTCGCTGTCTATGTCTCGCTTGCCGCGCTCGAGGACGGATGCGACGAGCAGCTTGTCGGTTGAGTCAGTTCCCATGGGTGACCTCCACTTGATCGGCTTGGTTCGCTTGGTTCGGTGGATCGGCTTGGTTGGGTAGATCGGCTTGTTTGGGCTTGATACGTCGTCGCGCCAGAAGCGAGGAATCGGCCACGGCGCGGTCGAGCTCGAAGCGGCGGCGCTGCAGGTCCAGGACCTCGAGCCGCAGTCGCGCGAGCTCCGCGTCGTCGTCGTCCGCCTCGGCATCGGCCAACCGCACCCGGGTATATTCGATGCGTTCGGCCAGTCGGCCGCGCTCCAGAGTCAGCAGGCTCTGATCGATGGCCTGCTGGATCTGTGCTTCCTGGTCGGGCAGTGGATCGGTACGGGCCATCAGGGTCTGCGCCACGGCTCTGATGGTCGGCTCCAACGCGCCGATGAAGGCAGCGCGGTCGAAGTGGTCAGAGCCCTGCTCCGTGAGCGCGACGCCCAATGCCTTCCACAGCTCACGAGCGGGCTGGGTCACGAAGGGGTCGCCATCGAGAGCCTGCGCGGTGGCGTGGTATCGGCGCGGGTAGCGCAGCATCAGCCGCAGCACGGAGGCTTCGGCTGGCTCGATGGCACGCTCGACAGCTCGGGGGTCGAGCGCATCGGGCTGGGTCATCACCGCTTCGAGGTTGATGCGCGCACCCACCTGTGTCATCTGCCGGGCCCCACCGGGTGTTGGCTCATCACGGCGGCGCAGCGCCTCCAGCAGCGTTCGCTCCTCGACGCCGGAGCGGCGGGCCAACAGCTGCAGGTAGCCATCCCGGCGTACCGGATCGCCGATGGTTCGGAGGGTCGGCAGCACCGACGCCACCAACTTCTCGCGGCCGGGCACTGTGCTGGGGTCGAAGCGGGACGCCGCCCGATCGATGAGGAACTCCATGATCGGCTGAGGGTGCTCGGTAGCATCACGCCAGGCGTCGGGATCGTCGCGGATGATCTCGTCGGGATCACGACCGTCGGGCAATCGGACCACGTCGACGTCGGTCAGGCGACCGCGGTAGGGCGAGCGCTCGATCTCACCGACCAGTGCCGTCAGCTCGGTGGCGCCGAAGGCGGCGGCCCCCTGCCCTGCCGCATCCACGTCATAGGCCAGCGCGATGCGAGGTGCGTATCGGGTCAACAGCTCCACCTGGCCCGCGGTGAGCGCGGTGCCCATGCTGCAGACGACGTTGGTGAAGCCGGCCTGGTGGGCCATCAGGGCGTCGGTATTGCCCTCCACGAGCACCGCCACGCCCGACTTGCGGATGGCCGACTTGGCCTTGTCGATGAGGAAGAGCGTGCGACCCTTGTCGAAGAGCGTCGTCTGGGGCGTGTTGAGGTACTTGGGCCCGGTGTCGTCAGACTGGACTCCGAGGATGCGACCGGTCATGCCGGTGGCGCCGCCAGAGGCATCGCGGATGGGGAAGATGACGCGTGCTCGGAAGCGGTCGTAGACGCCACGGCCGGTGCGGCGACGGCTGACGAGTCCGGCAGCTTCCAGGTCCGCTTCGGGGATCTGGCGCTTGCCGTTGAGCGAGCGGGACATGGCGTCCCAGGCATCGGGCGCCCATCCCAGGCGGAACGTCTCGATAGTCTCATCGGTGAAGCCACGGTCGTGCAGATAGGTTCGAGCCGACTCCCCGGCGGGGTGGCTGGTGAGCACGTGGTGGTAGAACGAGATGGCCGCATCGAGCGCGTCGCGCAGTCGCTTGCGCTGGGCGTCTTCCTGGCTGGTGCGCTCGCTGAGCTCCACGCCAGCTCGACCGGCCAGCGACCGAAGCGCCGTGGGGAAGTCCACCCCGTCGCGTTCCATGACGAAGTTGAAGATGTCCCCGCCGCGGCCGCAGCCGAAACAATGCCAACGCTCACGCGTGGGCGTGACCGTGAATGAGGGCGTCTTTTCGCCATGGAACGGGCAGAGGCCCTTGAACGTGGTCCCGGCCTTCTTCAGCTGGATGGTCTCGCCGATGAGATCGACGATGTCCAGCTTCTCCTTGATGGTGGCAGCTACACCGATCGACAAACTGGCAATGCCCCTTCTCTGGTGTGTCCCCTGGCGCGGTGGGCCGGTTCGCGATTGCGGCGTTGGCCGATCCGCGATCTCAGCGTGGGCCGATCGCGATCCTCACCGGCAGATCGCCCGCCCGACCCTTCCGCCTGCGCTCGACGGACACACGAGTGGCCTTGTCAAGTCTTGACAAGGCGCCGTAAGCACATTCTAGGCTCTTGACAAGGGGTTGACAAGGGGGTTGACAAGCGTTCTCGGGCCTTCTCTGGTGCTTTGTCGGGTGCATTCCCAGTGTGACTTCTTAGAGACCTGACCGAGGACCTGCGGCGGCGACAGAATGGTGAGAAAGGTGGACGGAATCCTCAGAACAGCGCGAACCGGGCCAGATACTCCGCAGCCTATTCGGCGCGCACCGCTGTGCACGGCCCGATCTCCCGCTGCGCGAGGGCGCGACGTGGATCCGGGCTCCGGCCCGGGCCGCCCGCCGTCAGGCGGCCTCCGGCCCTCCGAGCTCGAGATCCAACGCTCGCATCGTCAGCCCGTGCTATTGATCCTGGGACTGCTTCTCGCGGGCGCTGGGGCTGCCGTTGCGACCGATGCGGAGGCGAGCGACGCGCCTGGCGCGTTGCCGTCCCCAAGCCCGGAGCTGTCGCTGACCACCGACGTGTTGCTCGCCCTGCAGGCCGATCTCGCGCCCGATGGCGAACAGCCCGCGATGACCGCAGGGTCGGCCTCGTCCCTGGCTCAGTCTCAGGTGGCGCGGCCGACGACGAACGAGCTGGCGATCTTCCCGTCGGCCATCAAGAGCACCGTGATGCCATGGCTCGAGGCAGAGCCGACGTACGCCGGGTCCCGGCTCGATCCCGGGACCGGCCAGCTCGTGGTGAGCCTGACACGCGAAGACCCAGCGGTCGTCGCCAAGCTGGATGCGCGGGTCCCGGGTGGCAGCGTCGGTTGGCGCCTGGAATCGGCCGGCTACACCTGGCAGCAGCTGAAGGCAGTCACGAGGGCAGTGGGTCGGACGGGAAGGGCTCGATGTCGCGAAGCCACGCGCTCGTCCCCCTGCTGTGCTCTGATCACGAGGTTCGGATCCATGGTCCCCACGACGATATCGTCGGCCATCGGTCGACGAGCGAGCGCTGAACACGAGCCCACTATTCATATGTGGGGTCGACGGACCCATCCGTTTCCATCTTCGTACCGGGTGTAGCGCTCGGTCAGGCTCGAGACCGGTCTCAGCCCGGGACCGGTCAGCACCATGTCGATACGCAACAGGCCGAAGGGCAGCCCGGTGTATGGCGGGCGCCAGGTGTGGATCGCGACTACGATGCGGCACGATGGTGGTTGATGACGCGGTCGATGAGGTGGCCGATGAGGTGGTCGTGCGCCCGGGACGAAGCGCATTCGCTGCCGCTTTCCTGTCCCTGATCCTCCCCGGACTCGGCCACGCCTACCTGGGCCGCTGGCTGCGGGCACTGGCGTGGGTGTCCCTGCCTGTCATCGTCTTTGCCGCCGTCATGGGCATGGGCGTGAGCGTGGGCTGGCGGGATCTTGCCGCCCGGCTCATCGACCCGGATGTCCTCGTCGGGGTCGTCGGCTTCCTCATCATCGACCTCGTCTATCGCTTGCTGGCCATGCTCGATGCCTACCGGCTTGGCACGGACGCCGCGGTCGGCTCAAGAAGCACACGCATGCTCTCAGGCGTGGGCCTGGCAGCCCTCGTCATCGTGCTGGTGGGCAGCCATCTGACGCTGGCCCAGCCGGTGCTGTTCGCACGCGACACGCTCACCGATCTCACCGACAGCGGCGACACCAGCGAGATCATCAGCCCGGAGGACCTCGCCCGCGCCGGTCCAGACCTCGTACTGCGGACACAAGATCCGGGCGACCAGGCCTCGTCCGCTCTCGCCTCGCCGGATCCCCAGGCCACCTCGGGCCCCGAGGGCACGTCGGAACCGTCGCCGGCAGCCAGTGGCGCTGTCAGCGCGGCAGGGTGGGACGGCAAGGACCGCCTCAACATCGTGCTCATCGGCAGCGACGGCGGGCGCCAGGGCAGCGCAGACAGCAGTCTGCTGACGGACACGATGATCACTATCAGCGTGGACCCCACCACCGGCCGAGTGGCTTTCATCTCGCTGCCCCGCGACAC
This sequence comes from uncultured Chloroflexia bacterium, assembly GCA_963814315.1. Lineage (GTDB taxonomy): Bacteria > Chloroflexota > Limnocylindria > Limnocylindrales > CSP1-4 > JAFMJV01. Next base: position 119,545 of record CAWFCG010000003.1, on the reverse strand, counting down.
CACCGGCGTGCCCTTGCCCGCGGGCTGGCCCGCCTCTCGTGCCCTGGGTGGCAAGTACAGCAACAAGATCAACACGCTCTACACCATCGCCCGCAGCCGGCCCGACCTCTTCCCCGGCAATGACCGGGAGCGCGGATACAAGGCGCTGATGGGCACGCTGGGTGAGTTGTACGACCTTGAGATCCCCTACTACGTGGCGGTGAACCTCAGCAGCTTTCGCTCCATCGTCAACACGCTTGGCGGCGTGGTCGTGGACGTGCAGTTGCCCGTCTCCGACGTTGGCTATCCCGCCGACGATGGGCGCGGCAAGATCAAGCTGTACGTACCGCCCGGCATCCAACGCATGAACGGCCAGGATGCGCTGGCGTATGCGCGCTCCCGCCATGCGACGACCGACTTCGACCGTTCCTCCCGACAGCAGCGAGTCGTCACCTCCGTACGCGAACAGACCAATATCGACGACCTGCTGCAGCCCGGCGTCATCACCAACCTCATCACGGAGCTGCGCGAGGACGTCAAGACCAACATCCCGCCCAGGCTGGTGCCCGACTTGATCTCCCTGGCCCAGGACATCGACCTCGACCGACGGGAGAACCTGGTCCTTTCGAGCAGTCGCTACGTCACCGACTGCTATCCCGACTGCGCTTCCGGGCTGGCCGAGCTCATCGCCAAGCCGGCCGCCATCAAGTCGGCCGTCCAGAACATCTTCAGCCATACCAGGAAGCAGGCCACGGCCATCAACGAGGTCCGCGCGGAAGGCGCTGTGGTCCATGTCATCAACGGTGAACCGGGTGCCAATACCAAGGCCGTCAACATCGCCACCGCCCTGGACAGGAAGGGCGTTTCCGCCATCGTGCCACCCGTCAACGGTGGTAAGGCTGATACCGACGACTATGCCAGCACCGTCATTACCCTCTACAACGGCGCTGAGGAGTCGATGCCGGCGACCGTGGCGGCCCTGGAGCGGACCTTCAAGGACGCCGGCCAGGAGGTACGGATGGCCGTCGATCCGGAACAGCCAGCTGACGTCGTGATCACCGTCGGCACCGACACCAGGGCGCTCAAACCCTAGCGTTGCGACGTGGGCCGGCTGTATGGCGCTTGAGCCGAGTGCCTCGGTGAAGCGAACTTAACCGGGCGTGGGATCTGAAGGTGACGAATGGACCCTTCACGCCGTCACATCGGAGTTCGATGCTGCGCCCAAACGATCGCTCTGTGGCGTGCGTAACCCGGCGGCAGTGCGATCAGGGGACTCCACGAATGCGCAAGATCGCAGTCTTTGCGGCAACCCTGCTGGCTACCGTCATCCTCTCAGTGCCCGCGTCTGCCGCGAACGGCTGGACGGCACCCAAGCCCGTCTGGGACGCGAAGTACACGTCGCCCTCGATGGTCGCGGATGGTCACGGAGCCGTGCATATGGCGGTTGTGGCCAAGACCGGGATCTGGTATCTCACCAACAAGACCGGACACTGGACGCGGGTCCATATGGCCGACCGCGGAAGGGACCCGCAGATCGCGATCGATCGATCAGACCACAGCCTGACGATCGTGTACGAGGTCGATGACGGCACGTGTTGCCCCGGCAACAGCGAGCTGTTCTATGTCACGGACCGCCATCCGGGTGGCCCGGGTGCGTGGTCCGCGCCCCGCGTCATCCCCGACGGTGGCGGGCCGTACACGTCTCATCCGTCGGTGGTGGTGCGGGATGGCGTCATCGCCATCGCCGCCAACGTCGGGGTCTACGACGCCACCGTCGTCGAGTTCATCACTAACGCCACCGGCCACTGGACCCATCGGGACATCTCTGGCACAGGCCAACGCTGGGCTGGTGAGCCCTCTCTGGCCCTCGACCGGCAGGGTCGACCCGTCATCGCCTATCAGGTCCACGGAGCGTTTAGCCAGGCTGACGCCATTCGCCTGGCGCGAGGCGCGACCCGCACCGGCAGTTTCGCGACCGAGCTGGTGGTGGCCATGCGCGGTGCCACTGGTCCGTCGCTCGTCCTCGGCGCCAAAGGGCAGCCGCGATTCAGCTTCGACGCCGCCGACGGCACGTACCAGGCGAAACGGGCGGCGTCAGGTTGGCAGGTCGGACGGGTCTGGCGAGACGGCCACGAAAGTCAGCTTCGAATTGGCGGGGGCGGACACGCACGCATCGCCAGTTTGAGAGATGCGCCCACGAAGGGCGTCTGGTTCGCCAATTGGTCGAACGGCAAGTGGCATCGCGAGCGTCTCGATGCACGATCGTCCCATGAGATCGCGCTGGCCGTGGCGAAAGGGAACAGGACCGACCACATCGTCTACACGGTCCGCGGGCGCGTCTGGTACACGCACTCGAAGTGACCAGGGTCGCGCCAAGGGCGACTCAGCGGCGCGAGGTCGGGCGACCCTCGGGCTACCGCAAGAGCCTGCCGGTCTGACGACGAGAGACGGCCGGCCTGCACGCAGGGGTACTGCCGGTCCCGGCCTGACACTGCCCGGGGCGTCGACTGACGGCGCGGCCCACCCGTCGTGGACTACCATCGAGGTACGATCCGTCCAGGGAGGCTCAGCATGCGTATCGCCCCATCGATCCATCGGCTCGGCGAGGCCCGGGTCAGTTGCTATCTCATCGAGGAGGCCGGCGAAGTGACGCTGGTCGACGCCGGCATGCCCGGCTACTACGGCCAGCTGACCGCTGAGCTCGCGTCATTGGGCCGGAGCATCGACGATCTTCGCGCCGTGGTCCTCACGCACGGGCACTCTGACCACGTGGGATTCTCGGAGCGGGTACGCGATGAGCACGGGGTACCGGTACAGGTCCATGAGCTCGATGCGGCGCTCGCTCGGGGCGAGGTTTCGAACCCCAGCGCCGGGATGGGCGAGCGCAAGCTGGGCTCGCTGCTGGAGTTCCTGCTTTGGGGTGTTCGTCGCGGCGCGCTGCGGGCGAAACCGCTGCTGGAGGTGGCGACCTTCGGTTCTGCAGCGACGCTTGATGTTCCCGGTGCACTGCGCGTCATCCACACGCCCGGGCACACGCCCGGCAACACCGCACTGCACGCGCCAGGCCTTGACGCGCTCTTCGTCGGCGACACGTTGGCGACGCTGGCTGTCACCAGCGGCCGTGAAGGTCCGCAGATCTCACCGTTCAGCGCAGACCCCGATGTGGCGCTCGCCTCTCTCGCCCATCTCGAGGGCATCGAGGCGCAGTGGCTGCTACCGGGTCACGGCGAAGCTTGGACCAGTGGCGTGACGGCCGCCGTCGAAGCCGCGCGCCAGACGGGCATCGAGCATCTTGCCCGCGCCTGAGGAGGCTCAGGCCTATGGCGACGCGTCCTTGACCACCCGCGGGCCTGTCGGCATCCTCTGCGCGCTGGCTGAAGAGCAGGTGCTGTTGGTCGAGGCGCTGGGCGACCCATCTCCCCTGCCGGGCGCCGGCCTGGAGGCACGCCACGGGTACCTTGACGGGCGGGAGGTGGTGGTGGCAGCTTCGGGCGTGGGCAAGGTCAAGGCAGCCAGCACTGCTACGCTGCTGGTTGAACGGTTCGGATGCCGGGCACTGATGCTCACCGGAGTGGCGGGTGGCCTGGGTGACGAGTTGGCCATCGGCGACATCGTCATCGCCGACCGCATCATCGATGTCGACTACGGCCGTATCACCGACGCCGGACGCATCGTCTACCAACCGGGAACACTGCCGCTGCCGGAAGCCAAGCCTGACCCGGGCTACCGACTCCCGGTTGCCTTGATCGCGCGAGTCCGCGAGCGCCTGGGGGCCGCGGGCCTGGTGGCCACGCTGGGCACAGTCGTAACTGCCGATTCGTTCCTGGCCGCTCCGCGTGTCCGCGACGAGCTGGCCGGGGAGTGGGAGGCGCTCGCGATCGAGATGGAGGGTTCGGCACTGTGTGGTGTGGCCGAGCGGTTCGGCCTCCCCTGGCTGGTGGTGCGAGCCCTCAGCGATCGTGCCGGCGAAGAATCGCTGGGTGACTTCCGCACCTTCGTGGAGTCAGCTGCGGCCAGCTCGGCCCGGATCGTCAGGGAGCTGCTGCCGGTCTTCGACGACTGACGCGGGTCGGCGGGAGTCGGCGGGAGCGCGCCTTGGTGGTCGCTGGGGGCTCTCGGTCGGTGGTCACCGCGGCGGATCAGTCCGCACGCACCGAATTCGCCTCCACCCACCCCACGGGTGAAGCGTCGGAATATCGGCCTGTTCGACTCCCGATCCGGCCCTGTCGACCGTCTGCTCCGTCAAACGACCCGGCGGACGGGTGAAACGTCGGGGATCCTGCCAACTGACCCGCCCCACGGGCGAAGCGTCGGAGCAGCATGGTGTTGTCGCGCTTTGGAGCACCCTGCGCCGTCAGCTCACCCACCGGGCGGGTAGCGGACCGTCCGCAGCTCACGCGTGACGGTCGGCCGGCCAAGGCGGCGGTTCAAAGCGTCCCACAGGCCAAGGCGACGTGCCGCACCCCCCCCGGGCCAAGGCGGCGCCCCCGGCCAAGCTCGCGCCGCCTCCCGCCTCGCGGTCAGTGCGTCAGGATCTGCGAGAGGAAGAGCTTGGTGCGATCGTGCTGGGGGTTCTCGAAGATCTGCTCAGGCGGACCCTGCTCCACGATGTTGCCGGCGTCGAAGAAGACCATGCGGTCCGCGGCAGCCTTGGCAAAGCCCATCTCGTGGGTCACGCAGAGCATGGTCATGCCCGACTCGGCCAGCTCACGCATGACATCCAGCACTTCGCTGATCATCTCCGGGTCCAGGGCGGAGGTAGGCTCGTCGAAGAGCATGATCTTGGGCTGCATGGCGAGGGCGCGGGCGATGGCCACACGCTGCTGCTGGCCACCCGAAAGCTGTGCCGGGTACTTGAGCGCCTGCTCGGGGATGCCCACCCGATTGAGCAGCACCATGGCCTGCTCCTCGGCCTGCTCGCGACGCACCTTGCGCACGCGGATCGGCCCCAGGGTCACGTTCTGCAGCACGGTCAGGTGCGGGAACAGGTTGAACGACTGGAAGACCATGCCGATCTCGCTACGGATGGCGGCGATGTTGCGGATGTCGTTGGAGAGCTCGATGCCATCGACGATGATGTCGCCGCGCTGGTGCTCCTCGAGCCGGTTGATGGTGCGGATGAACGTCGACTTGCCCGAGCCAGAGGGGCCGGCGATGACCAGCACCTCCCCGTGCTTGACGGTGATGTCGATGCCCGTCAGCACATGCAGCTCACCGAACCACTTGTGCACCCCGCGACAGACGATGATGTCGTCGGCGTCCGCACCTGGCGGCGTGCGGTCCACGTCGCGGGGTTTGGTCGAGATGCCTTGCACGTGCGGGTCACTCATCGTTCACCGATCCCAAGCTCCTTTTCAAGACGATAGCTTGCCTGTGAGAGTGTGTAGCTGAGGACGAAGAAGATGGCGGCCACAAAGAGGTAGACCTCGAAGGACGCGCCGATCCATTCCGGCTGGGCCAAGACGGCGCGGCCGATGCCGAGCAGTTCAAGGAGCCCGATGATGACCACCAGCGTGGTGTCCTTGAGCAGGCTGATGAAGAGCCCCACGTTGGCCGGGATGGTGATGCGCAGCGCCTGCGGCAACACGATGTAGAGGTTGGTCTGCCAGCTGCGCAGGCCGATCGCTTGGGCGGCTTCCACCTGCCCCTGGGGGATGGCCTGGAGCCCACCACGCACATTCTCCGCCACGTAGGCAGCGCTGAAGATGGTGATGCCGCCGATAGCACGGAAGACGTTCTCGACGCGGATGCCCTCAGGCAGGAACAGCGGGAACATGAGCGCCGCCATGAACAGGATGGTGATCAGCGGCACCGCACGGATGACCTCGATGAAGACCGTGCTCAGCAGGCGGATGACCGGCAAGTGACTGCGACGGCCGACGGCGAGCGCGACACCGAAGGGGAATGACAGCGCGATGCCCGCGGTCGAGAGCAACATGGTAAGCAGGAGTCCACCCCAGACATTGGTCGACACACCCGGTAGCAGGCTCGATTCGCCGAGCCCTTGCAGCAGGAAGGTGGCGGCGATGGCCGTCACCGCCCAGCCCAGCAGCATCCAGCGCCGCGAGAGGGGCCAGCGCTTTGCCGCGGTCATGGCGCCCATCAGCAGGACCGCGTTGGCCACCATGGCAGCGGCGCCGACGAAGCCCATCCCCGAGACGATGGCCAGGAACGCGATGGCGACCTGCCCTGCAGCGAGCATGATGGCCATCATCCGCACCGCTCCGCTGTGCATCCTGCCGGCGGTAAGGCCGGTCATCACGGACAACATCAGCATGGTCACCCAGACGCGGTAGATCTCAGACTGGGGATAGAGGCCCACCAGGAAGAGGCGCATGTTGGTGGTGATCACGCCTGTGCGGGCATCGAATATGGCCCACTCAAGGAGCTTCCAGACAGCCAGCGCCAGGACCAGGCCCACGACGATGGTCGCGATGCCGCTGGGCTTGCTGTTGAACAGGTTGTGACGCAACCAGCCCATGGCGCCGACCTCGCTGCTCGGCGGGCGGATCTCTGACGGCTCGGTGGGCGTCGTCACGACAGGTGGCCTAGCGCTCATGGATCTGTACCGCACGGTTGTAGATGTTCATGAGCAACGATGTCAGCAGGCTGATGACGAGGTAGACGCCCATCACGATGATGATCACCGCCACCGGTTGCCCGGTCTGCTCCGAGATGGTGCGGCTGACGTTGAAGAGGTCGGCATAGCCGATGGCCAAGGCCAGGCTGGAGTTCTTGATGAGATTGAGGTACTGGCTGGTCAGCGGCGGGATGATGATCCGCAGCGCCTGCGGCAGCACCACCAGGCGCAACGTCTCACTCTCCTTGAGCCCGATGGCGCGGGCTGCCTCAAGCTGCCCCTTGCTGACCGCCTCGATGCCACCTCGGATGATCTCAGCGATGAAGGCTGCGGTATAGAGCGCCAGGCCCAATGTCAAGGCCGCGAACTCCGGCGTGAACTTCAAGCCGCCGGTGAGGTTGAACTTGCCCAGCACGGGCTCCTCGAAGGTGACCGGAGCGGCGGCCATCAGGACCCAGCTGACGATGGGGACCCCGAACAGGATCAGCAGCGAGATGGGTCGCAGGCCATTGGCCGGACGTCCGGCAGCCTCGCGGCGCCAGGCCGCGGACCAGACCAGGGCAGCCACCACGATGCCGATGACGACGAGGGTCAGCCAGATCCATCCATCGGAGGCCAGCTGTGGTCGCGGCATGAAGATGCCGCGCTGGCTAAGGAAGACCGAGCCGGGCAGCGTGATGGAATCGCGTACGCCGGGCAACTGCAGGAAGACCACGAAGTAGATGACGAAGAGCTGTACCAGCAGCGGCGTGTTGCGGAAGAGCTCGACGTAGCCCAGGGCAAGCCTATTGACCAGCCAGTTCTTCGAGAGCCGGCCGATTCCGATGACGAGGCCCAGCAGGGTGGCCAGGAAGATGCCCACCACGCTGACCATCAACGTGTTCAGGAGGCCGACGAGCAATGCGTCGGAATAGGTGTGGGTGGAGTCGTAGGGGACGACCGACTCGGCGATCTCGAAGCCGGCGGTCAGTCCCAGCCAGCTCAGGCTGGGCAGGAAGCCCTTCTCGGCCATGGCCGAGTAGAGGTTGTTGAACAGGTAGCCGAACACCAACAAGACGACCGCAAGGACGACGACCTGGCTGAAGACCGCCAACACGCGGACATCCCGATAGAACGGGACGGACGTGGTGGATCGGCGATCACTCGGCGGCTCGGTCATGGAGCGTCAGCTACGCATGAGGTGGTCGGCATGAAGAAACCCGGGGCAACGGGTGGCCGTCGCCCCGGGAATCAGTCTACGTCGCTCGACTAACGGAAAGGCGGCGAGTACATGAGCCCGCCGTTCGTCCACAGATCGTTGGGGCCACGCTCCAGCGCGAGTGCTGTGTCCGGCCCAAAGGAGCGATCGTAGATCTCACCGTAGTTGCCCACGGAGGAGATCACGTCGACCACGAACGTGTTGGACAGGCCCAACAGCGAGCCCAGCTCACCGGTCTCGCCCAACAGGCGCTGTATGACCGGGTTCTCGCCACCGGCGAATTCGCCGATATTCTCGGACGTGATCCCCAGCTCCTCAGCCTCCATGGTCGAATTGACGACCCAGGTCACCACATCGCTCCACTGGTTGTCACCGTGGGCGGTAAGCGGAGCCAGCGGCTCCTTGGACATCACCACATCGAGGATGACGTGGTCGTCTGGGCTGGCGAACGTCGAACGACGACCCACCAGCTGCGAGCGGTCGCTGGTGACCGCGTCACAACGACCCTCTTCATACGTGCCATAGACGGAATCGATCTCAGCCGCCACGACCGGCTCGTAGGTCAGCCCACGGAAGCTCATCTGGTCGGCCAGGTTCTGCTCGGTGGTCGTGCCCGAGGTCACGCAGATGGTGGCCCCATCGAGGTCCTCAAGGCTGGTTGCACCTAGCTCGGCGCGAGTCATCATGCCCTGGCCGTCATAGAAGATGGTCGGGCCGAAGTCACCCCACGATGCGTCTCGACTGAGCGTATCGGTGGTGTTGCGGAAGATGACGTCGACCTCGCCACCCTGGATGGCGGTGGCACGCTGGTCGGCGGTGAGGGTGCGGAACTCGACAGCGTCGGGATCTCCGAGCACGGCCGCAGCGACGGCCCGACAGTAGTCGCCGTCCATGCCCTCATACAGGCCAGTGTCCGCGTTGAGCACGCTCATGCCGGGCAGTCCGCCGTTCACACCACAAACGAGCTGGCCGCGTGCCTGGACTTCAGCCAGCGTTCCGCCATCCTGGGCGTACGCGGCAGACGATCCAAGGACTAGGGCTCCGATGACGAGCCCGGGTACGAGTCTTTTCAAGACATCTCCTCCTATGTTCTAGTCCGGACAGGAGGGCACGTATGCACCCCCCGCGTCGGCGCACGATACCACTCCGGTGTGCGTGAGGGCCGACCGGGCAAGTCGCGACCACGCTCGAAAACCTCTCCTCGGCGTGAGCGGGACGCCCTGATGTCACTGGACCGCGCCCGCAGTGTTGCGTGCACGCAACACCGGATGCCCGGCGTCAGAACCGGTCGTCAGAACCAGGTCCGCAGACGCGCGTAGAGATCCTCGAAGCGTTGGTGCGCGTCGACCGCCTGGCGGTGACGAACCGGGTCAGGCTCGAACGTGGCATCGATCGACGAGAGTGAACGTGCTGCGGACCAGTCATCGATCAAACCCACGGCAAGCCCTCCGACGACCGCGGCACCGAGCGAGTTGGCCTCGTTGACCACCGTACGCCGGCGCACCGGCAAGCCCCAGGTATCGGCCATCAGCGCCAGCCACAGGTCGCTACGCGCGCCACCTCCGATAGCCTCGATGCTGTCGACCGACCCACCATCAGGCAGCACGTCACGCAGGCTCGCCAGGATCGATGCCATGCTGAACGCCACGCCCTCAAGCACAGCGCGCGCCAGGTGCGCGCGACTATGGTGGCGGGCCAGCCCCACGAAGGTGCCGCGTGCATGCGGATCCCAGAGCGGCGCACGCTCCCCCATCAGGTAGGGCAGGAAGAAGAGGCCCTCGGCTGACGCCTTGACCGCTGCGGCACTGTCCAGGAGGGCCTGCAGCTCGGTCCCCGTTGCGACCCCCAGCGTTTCGGTCAGCCAGTCGAGCGACGCGCCCGCGGCCTGCATGGCACCGAGCGGCAGATAGCGACCAGGGATGACGTGGTCGAAGGTCACGGTCCGCTTCTCCGGGTCACGTACGGGCGCATCGGTCACGACCGACAGCCAGGCGCTCGAGCCCAGCGTGGCATTGGCCACCGGTCCCGGGTCGGTCAAGCCCGCGCCGAGGGCGGCACAAGCGCCATCCCCACCGCCGACGACGACGGGTGTGCCAGCGACGAGGCCCATGGCAGCGGCGGCGGCCCGCGTGAGCCCGCCCGCCACACTGGCTGACGGCAACAGCTCGGGAAGCAAGGATGGGTCGAGCTCGGCGGCCGCGAGCAACTCGGCAGACCACCTGCCCGCACGCTGGTCGAAGGCGTTCGTGCCGCAGGCATCGGAGGGATCGGTGCAGCGCCGGCCCGTGGCACGCAGCGTCACGTAGTCCTTGGCGACGAGGATGCCATCGGCTCGGGCGAAGGTGGCCGGCTCATGGGCGCGCACCCACATGGCCTTGGGCAGCGTGTAGGTCGCCCCCAGGCGGTGGCCCATGATCTCAAAGGCACGATCCTCGCCGACCCGCTCGGCGAGTAGATCGCGCTCGGCCTCAGCACGCGTGTCCGCCCAGATGATGGCCGGACGCAGTGGCTCGTCATCGACACCGACCAGCACCAGGCTCTGCATCTGGCCCGACAGGACCACACAGGCGACCTCCGCTGGCGTCACGTCAGCCGCCGACAACAGCCGGCTCGTGGCCGTGCAGAAGGCTGCCCACCAGTCGGCCGGATCTTGCTCAGCCTGGCCACCGGGCCCAAAGCTCGTCGGGTACGCGACCGTATGGGAGGCCAGCAGACGACCATCAGCGGCGTGCAGCGACGCCTTGTCACCGCTGGTGCCGAGGTCATGCGCGATGATGACCGGCTTCACACGCTCGTCTCCTGATTCCTTGATATGCCGACGACCCCGTCAGCCGCAAAGGCCCGCGCTCAACCCGCGCTCTCGGCCGGCGCCGCCAAACGATAGACGCGCGCGGCGGTGCCACCGAGGATCTCTTCCTGCTGATACGTGGGCAGTTCGGCAAGCAAGTAGCGCACCGAGTCGATGACGTCAGTGTAGGAGCCGGCCAGCAAGCAGATCGGCCAATCGGAACCCACCATCAACCGACGCGGACCGAAGGCGTCGACGGCCAGCTCCACCGGATGACGCAGGTCGTCGATGGACCAAGTGTGCCAGTCCGCCTCGGTGACCAGGCCGCAGATCTTGGCGCTGACATTGGGCAGCTCGGCCAACCGCAGCAGCGCCCGGCCCCAGGCCGATAGGTCACCACTCGCGATCGGCGGGCACCCCAGATGGTCGAGCACGAAACGTGTTCCGGGCAGGGCGGCACAGGTGTCGTAGGTGACCGGCATGTTCCGCGTCCGGACCCGCAGGTCGAAGGCCAGGTCGGATGCCGCCAATGACGCCAGACCACGCCGGACATCATCGCGGAGCAGCCAAGCCGGATCCGTCTCGGCGGAGACACGATGACTGAGCCCGACGAGCTTCCCGCCGCCGGGACCAGCGCGCAGTGCCGCGATCTGGCCCGCGACATCCGCGGAGGTCAGATCGACCCAGCCCACCACGCCGAGCACCCAGGGCACCGAGCCGGCGAGAGCCAGCAGGTGACGCGTCTCGGCCGTCGATGGAGTCGCCGCGACCAACACGGAGCCAGCCATGCCATCGGCCTCGAGCTCGACCGCCAGGTCGACAGGCCCGTAGACGCGGGCGGACTGATCCGGCGTGTCGAACGGCCACGTGGACTCCGGGCGAGCCGGATCCCAGAAGTGGTGGTGGGCGTCGATACGCGCAAGACTCAACATGGAGCTACCCCGACGGCATCACATCCTCCCGGTCGCTCGGCCATCACACTCCTGACCGCTTGCCGGTGGCCGGTAGCGTAGCGCTCAGCGTTCCGGCTGGTGCGCCCGCGCCACACCAGCGCCGCCACGCCGGTGGCGTCGCACCATCTACCCAGATGTCGCCCCCGGCCCCATAAGCGAGTTGCCAAGCCCGTGGCTCCGGTCGATGGGGTGATGCACACCCCGAGCCCAGTCACCCGCGGGCATGGCGCCAGTCACACACGGGCATGATCGGGTGTCCAGGAGCGGTGATGCGGCCAGGTACGGCGGCCCTGTGCGCGGGTGCACCTTTCTAACGGCACCGGGGACGACATTTGGGGTAGATGTGTCATTCGACCAGACGCTCGCCGGTCTGTCCGCCAAGCTGTCTCGTCAGTGTGTCTCGTCAGTGTGACCGGTTGGTGACCCAGGAAGGAACTGTCATCGACAGAACGTCGCGACTCCGACCACCGCGTGACAACGACAGGGCGTGACAAGGGCTTGCCGGGCGCGGTACCCTATGCCGGTCACAAGTCGGCCGACGCCCCAGCGACGACCGATCGAACCCAAGGGACGGTCACAGCCGATGTCCGGTTGCGAACCCCAGTTCGGCCGTTCCGCGAAGAAGACACACGACGGAGGCCCACCGTTGATCGAAGCCGTGTGGCAGCGGAGCGCTGCCGAATGAGGCACCACGCTGCCCGTTCCCATCTCGCCCTGGCCAGCTTGGTGATGATGGCCCTGCTGGCCGTGTCGGCCGGGTCCACCGTCGCCGCGGAGCCCCATCGCGTACGCAGTGCCGAGAAGCTGGCCGTCAGCCTCGTCAATTGCCTGCGAACCGGGGGCAAGGTCACCACCAACGGCAGATGCCAGGGCCGCGGTACCGGAAGATACTCGACCAAGCGTGCGCCATTCAAGATCAGCCGACGGATCTCCAACCAGGTGGCGCTGCCTTGGGCCACCCGTACCGTCAAGCTGAATTCGAAGCGCACCTGCTGGGTCGGCCACAGCTTGGCACGGTCCACGGTCGATCGCCGCTTCGCCACCGTCGGCCTGAAGCACGGCGCGAACGGCGAGAACATCGGCTGTGCCAGCTATGACCCCAAGCGGATGGTCGCGTTCGTCGTGCGCTGGTGGCAGCGTGAAAAGGCGTATCACGGATCACATTGGCGCCAGATCAAAGACAAGCGCTTCAAGTCGATCGGCGTCGCCGTCGCCAGGCGCGGCTCCGGGAAGTCGCAGCTGGTCATCAACTTCTACGGCAGGTCTCCGCGCTAGATCGGCTGGACCCCCTAGGCGCACGCTGACGTACCCGAGCACCCCGAAGCCCGCCTTCGGTGGGATGGCCATGCGAACCCGGTACTCCCCGGTCGCGTGACCGATGGTCACGGGTGCGACGTTACGGCCGGACGACTCAGGCCGACTTGATGGACAATATCCAGCAGACCTGCTCGCTCAGGCCGAAGGGCCCCCGCCTCGTGTCTGAAGGCGGGTCATGATGGCAGCAATCAAGATTGAGGGCCCATACGATAGCCGCCACGCGGTATCGCGAGTGAGGTCTGAACGAGCGTTCGCGCCGGGCTCGGCGTGACGCCATCGATGTAGAAGGGAGTTTCCCAAACAATGGCATCCAAACTCAAGATCGTCGGTGTGGTGCTCATCATCATCGGCATCGTCTCCTGGGGCGCAGCCGGGTACGCGTATATGAAGGCCCAGGATGGCTCCGCCGCGCTTGAAGGCTTCAGCGCTGCCCAGAACGTGGCGCTCACCTATAACGAAGACGGCGACTTGACCGACCGTGGGACGACCGAGGGTGCAGACGCCATCCTCACGCTGCTGGCTGACACTTGGGGCTGGCCCGTCGCAGATGGCGAGCTTAACCCTGACGATCCGGTCACCAATACGGCCACCGAGTACATGTACCAGATGGCCACCATCGCCCACCACACGCTGACCGGCACCCAGAATGTGGTGCTGCCGGCCGTGGTCTATTGGGACGGCAGCAGCGTCGTCGACGCGGCTCCCGCTGATGCGCAGCAGTACTCCGGCGGCGAGTGGGACCCGGCCACCGTCGGCGAGCCCGCTGTGTTCAACCCTGGCACCTACCAGGTCCCGGTCAATGACCGCTACTGGACCGGCTTCAACCGCAGCCATCCGCTCGATGGTCCGGCCCGTGAGCTGGCCTGGAACGGGACCGTGCATGGCCTCTTCGCCGAGCTGGGCGTGGGTGCCACCACCGCCACCGCTCTGCAGTTGGCGATGGGCGTCGTGGGCGTGACCGCGCTCATGGGCCTTGGCTTCGTCGTCGCCGGCGGCGGCTTGGTCTGGGCAGGCATGAGTGGTCGCAAGGAAGACGAGCCGGTCGCGGCATAGTAGTCGCGAGCGAGGTACCGCCCGCTAGCACCATCATCCAAGAGGCCGCCGGTCATCAGACCGGCGGCCTCTCGCTATCCGCGGCGGAGCTTTCGGTGGCAGGGCCATCGGCGGTGCCGCTAGCCGCAGGCGAAGGGTCAGCCGTTGAGCGGCTTGAACACCTGGTCGAACATCTTCTGGATCTCCAGCACGCGCGGCGCGATGGTGTAGGTCCCGGCAAGTTCACGCGACCAACGACTTGGAGCCAGCACGACGGACTTGGGGCTGGCCAGCTTGGCCTTCGTGGCCAGACCAAACAGGGCCGGCGCAGCACGCATCGGGATGTCGGTGGTGATCTTCTTGCGCGCCAACTCGACGAGCGCCGGCAGGGCCGCCAAGCCTCGAGTGCGGACCTGCTCGGCGGCCGCGGCGATGACCTGCTGCTGACGCTCTGAGCGATCGTAGTCACTGTCAGTGTGACGCGAACGCGAGTAGGCCAAGGCAAGCTTGCCGTCAAGGCGACGCTCGCCGGCCTTCAACTTCAGACCCTTCTTGCCGAGGTGCATGGAGGGGTCGATGAGGGGCTCGTCGAGCATCAAGTCCACGCCTCCGATGCTGTTGACGAGTCGCACGAGTCCATCGAAGTCGACCAGGGCGTAGTAGTCGATCTCCGTGTCGAAGGCGTAGGCCAGCGCTTGCTTCGTCTTTTTGAGCGCTTCCTTGGTTTTGCCGGTGCCGCGTTCGAACTCCCAGAAGAGCGAGTTGATGCGGCCGGCATAGGCATTGCCAGGGGCGATGGGGACGTTCACCGTATCGCGCGGGAGGCTGACCATGGCGACCTTGCCGCTCTGCGGATCGATGGTGGCCACGATGATGGTGTCGGTACGGTGTCCGATGACGTTTTCACGTGCGTCGGTGCCGAGGATGAGGACCGTGAGCCTGCCGTCAGTGCCGAGCAGATCCTCGACCTGCATGGGCGGCTCGGTGGGCTGGGGCGTGGGCTGTTGCTTTCTGGCCGACTTGTCGCCCTGGGCAGATCTGGCGGATTGACCATTGGCATTGGAACCGTCATCCCGCTCGGCCCCAGCGGCCAAACCGGCACAGCCGGACAGGGCGAACACAAGGATGGCGACGATCAGGCCAAGGGGGACTCGGCTCATGCGTGGGGCGGCTCCTATCTGGTCGTGCGACGACTTCGTCACGGCCGGACGGGATCTGGGCACACCTCAAAGAGAGGGACCCCGCTGCCGATGTGCGTTGCATCGGAGTCTACCGTCCGCGGTGTCTTCGTGCCGGGGCTGGTGCCTTTGGTCAACGCGGCGGTGCCGCCGAACAAGGCGCTACGATCAGGGACATGTGCCGATCCATCAAGACACTCCGGGGAACACCCCTCACCGCCAGCGACGAGGATATCCAGGCGGCCGCCCTCCAATACGTACGCAAACTGAGCGGTTATCGCAAGCCCTCTCGCCGCAACGAGGCCGCTTTCGGGGCGGCCGTCGATGAGGTAGCAGCGGCTACGAAGCGCCTGCTCGAGGACCTCGTGGTCCGCTAGTCACACCGTGCGGCGAGCTTTCAGGGCCAGCGGGTGGTCAGCCGCCCGTGGGCATCGGCTCCGCTGTCGCCTCGGGCGGCGCGCTCGTCTCCGGGACGGCGTCAGCATCGGGGCCACCACCGAAGCGCTTCCAGAACCCGACCTTGCCCCCGTCCGCCAGTGAGTACAGGACCGGGATCACGATCAGCGTCAGGAATGTCGAGCTGAAGAGCCCGCCGATCACGACTGTCGCCAGCTCCGAGGCGATGATGGACCCATGTGAGAAGCCCAACGCGACCGGCGACAAGGCCAGGATGGTGGCCGTGGCCGTCATCAGGATGGGCCTGACGCGGGTATTGGCACCGCGCACGAGCGCGGCATGGGTGTGCACCCCCTGCGACCGTAGTTGCTCCACGAAATCGAGCAGCACGATGGCATTGGTAACGACGATGCCGATGAGCATCAGGAAGCCGATCATGGCACTGATGCCCAGCGGATTGCCAGTCACCAGCAAGGCCGGGATAGCACCGATGAGCGCAAGCGGCAGGCTGAACAGGATGATGAACGGGGTCACCAGCGAGCCCAGCGCCAGGACCATCACGATGTAGACCACCAGGATGGCCACTGCCATGGCAAAGAACAGGTTGCCGAAGGCCTGGTTCATCTGCGCGGTCGCACCTGAGAAGGTGACCGTCACGGTATCGGGGATAGCGCCGCTTTCGATGAGTGCATCCACCTCGTCCTGGGCCGCCATGGAGACCGCGCCGGTATCTTCGGAGGTGACGTCCGCAGACACGGTCGCGGCCGGCGAGCCATCGACGCGGGTCACGGTGCCGCGCACGTCCACGGCCTCGACGTCAGCAACCTGACCGAGTGGCAGGGTGCCGACGGTGCCTGAGACCGGCAACTGGCGCAGGCTCTCGACGCCGTCGATCCCGGCATCATCGACGCGCAGGACCGTCTGCGCGACCGTACCGTCCTCGAGCGCGTAGGCGCCGATGGGCTGGCCGACCAGGACACTTCGAATGTTCTGGCCGACCTGAGCTGTGGACGAACCGATCATGGCGGCCTTGTTGGGGTCGACCGCGACAGTGACCTGCGGGGCCTCCGCGATGGCATCGCTGGCCACGTTGTCCACGCCGTCAAGCGACTGGAGGGCGGTGGCGATGGCATCGCTGGCAGCCTTGATCTCGACGGGGTCCTGACCACTGACGACGATCTGCAGGCCGCCACCAGCACCGGTGAAGTCGACCTCGGAGACGGTCACATCGAAGTCATCGGCCGTGACCGACTCAAGGTCGGTCTTGATCTGCTCGCGCCCCTTTGCGAGGTCGGCGTCGTCGACGAGCTTGACGGTGATCACGGCGCTGTTCGAGGCGCGCCCGGCAAAGGCCGCCTGCTGCGCCTGGGCGCCGGTGTCGGCCTCGCCCGGGATGGTCGACTGGACCAGCTCGACCTCCGGGTTGGCCAGCAGGATCTCCTCAGCCTGGAGCGTCTTCTCCTGGACCCCGGTCGTCGAGGCACCCTGTGGCGGTGACACGGTGACGGTCACGAAGTTCTCCCCGCCGGCATCGATGAATGCCGTAGGCAGCAAGCTCGCCAGGGACATGACCGCCAGGAAGAGCACGGTCGCGATGCCCAGGGTGGCCCACTTGGTGAGGCGCCGGCTGAGCGCCAGGATGAGCACTGGGGTGTACAGCTTCTGCCAGATCGTGGGTGCGGGGTGGCCATGCTCATCGAGCTTCAGATCGACCTTGTCGACGAACCAGTAGGCCAGGACGGGGATGACCGTGAGGGCCACGATGAGTGAGGCAAGGAGGGCGAAGGTGACGGCCAGGCCGAAGTCGAGGAAGAACTGACTGACGATGCCGCCGACGAAGCCGATGGGTAGGAACACGGCCACCGTGGTGATGGTCGAGCTCGTGATCGCTCCGGCGACCTCCCGGGTCCCGTTGAGTACCGCGTCGTACTTGGCGTCACCGAGGGCTCGGTGCCTGAAGATGTTCTCCAGGACCACGATCGAGTCGTCGACCACCCTGCCGACGGCGACGGCCAGGCCGCCAAGAGTGAGGATGTTGATGGTGAGCCCGGCCACGCCGAAGACGGCGATGGCGCCCATGATCGAGAGCGGGATGCTGATGGCAGCCACCAGGGTGGTGCGTGCACTGCGCAGGAAGATATAGATGACCATGACGGCGAAGAGGGCTCCCAGCAGGCCTTCCTGCACCAGGCCCTGCTGTGAGTCGCGGATGAACGTGGACTGGTCCTGGATGACTGCTACGGACACGACGTCGCCGTTGTTGGCCTCGGTGTCCTTGAAGACGGCCATGACGTCGTCGGCCACGCTGACGGTGTTGCCGCCGGACTTCTTCGTGATGCTGACAGTCAGCGAAGGCTGGCCGCCGGTGCGCGCGTAGCCTGAGAGATTGACGTCGCGCGCCTCGATGGTGGCGATCTCGTCGAGGGTGACGGGCATGGGGATGGCGGCCAGGGCAGCGGCCAGGCCACCGGTCTCGGGCTGCTGGTTGCCACTACTTCCGCTTCCGTCAGCCGGCTGGGCTCCACTGGGCGCTCCCCCACTCCCGGCACCGGCTGCGGAGGCAGGCGCACTGGCGCCGACGATCTGGCCCTCCAGCTCCGCCAGCGAGGTGAAGCGATGCTCGGTCGAGACGGGCAGTCGCAGGGTGCCCTCATCGATCGATCCGGAGGGCACAGTGATCTGATTGGCGAAGAGGATGCCCTGGACCTGCTGCAGCGAGATGCCCTTCTCGGCCATCTTGGTGGGGTCGAGGACGATGTCGAGGATGGTGGTTTCGCCGCCCGTAAGCTCAGCGGTGGCGACACCGTCGATGCCCTGCAACGCCGGTACGACCTGCTCGCGGGCGATGGCTGCGGCCTCGACCGGGTCCGCACCATCCACGGGCGCGAGGGTGGCGATGATGATGGGCGCGGCATTGAAGTCGAATGAACTGACTTGCGGTGCGGAGCCTTCGGGTAGATCGGTCTGGGCCACCGCGCTCTCGACCGCCGCCAACGTTTCCTTCAGATCGGTCCCGAAGTCGAACTGGGCAAAGACCAGGGAGATGGAGTTGCCCGAGCTTGACTGCACGGTCTCAAGCCCCGGGACGGTCTCGATGGCCCGCTCGACGGGTTCTGTCACCTGGGCCGAGACATCCTCCGCACCGGCACCGGGGAGCGCCGTTATGACTGTGACGAAAGGCAGCTCGATATCCGGGATGAGCTCCTGGCGGAGCTGGTTCCATGAGTAGAGACCAGCCAGGAAGACGCCTACGGCCAGCAGGATGATGACGCTCTTTTCCTTGAGCGCGAACTGGGTCAGGCGGATCATGTGGTGGTCCTTTCGGGCTGGTCGAGGGGGTCGGCCTGAGAGTCGGGGCTGGTTTGGGATTCACCGATGGCCCGGGCTTCACCGATGGCCCGGGCTTCGCGGTCGAGGGCCGCGACCCCATCGCGCAGTGAGACGAGTTCGTGGGTGTCGAGTCCGACCAACAGGCGGCGCACCATCTCTGCTCGCAGCTCTCGCAGGCGGTCGAGCGCCCGCATTCCGCTCACGGTCAATGTGACCAGCTGCTGACGTCGGTCCGATGCGTCTTCGCGGCGCTCCAGATAGCCGGTCGCAACCAGTCGGTCGACGAGGCCGCTGACCGCGGACAGGCCGACCCCAAGCTCGCTCGCGAGTGCTGTCATGCCGATACCGGGCCGCAACGACGTGATGTACAGGACCTTGGCCTGTGGCATGGTCACGTCGACGGTGAGGAACTCGTGGGCATGGGTATCAGCCACGTGACGCATCAGGGATTGGTAGTGCTCGAGGATCTGCTCCTCGATGGGACGTGGGCTCAACCGCTACTTTCCATTACCTAGATAGTTTGCATGAGATGTTGCATCCGCGAGCGTACCAAGATGTCTATGGTATGGCCACTCTTTGTTTATCTTGCGGACCGTGGCCCTTGCGAACCAGCGGCCTGGGGATCTACAAGCACGGGCCAGCAGCACTGACCGAGCTTCCTCGACGAGGCTCGGGCGGACTGACCGCGATCCCTCGACAAGGCTTGGGCAGTTCTCTGCCCTTGACTTGGCGGCCATAGGCAGGCTTGCCTTGCCACGCACAGGACCAGCATTTTAGCGACGCCAACATATCCGAGGATTGCCTGAGAGTCCCGATACCTAGCCGGCGTGCACGAGAGTTGCGTGTGGGGCAACGGAGCGACGAGTGGTGCCGGTCGGACGTCACCTACCGGCGTGTCAGGCAAACGCGGACAGGTCTCGGCGGTGCGTGAGGCTATCCCGAGGCTCGGAGCCATGCCGGCGAAACCGGCAGCCGCGCGGTCACACCGCCGCCATGGAGCAGGCTCCGCCTGTGATCTGCGAATCAGAAGAGGCCCGGCCGCGTCGCCGCGACCAGGCCCCTGTTGGTTGCCGGTTTACTTGTTGGCCAGGTGCGCCTGTGCGGCTGCCAGGCGCGCCACCGGGACGCGGAAGGGTGAGCAGCTGACGTAGTCGAGGCCGACCTTGTCGAAGAAGTGGATGGACTCGGGATCGCCACCGTGCTCGCCGCAGACACCGAGCTCGATGTCAGGGCGGGCGGCGCGGCCCTTCTGGACGGCGATCTCCACCAGCTGACCGACACCGACGGCGTCGATGGTCTGGAAGGGGTTGAACGGGAGGATCTTCTCCTCGACATACTTGAGGAGGAAGCCGCCCTCGGCGTCGTCACGGCTGTAGCCGAACGCCATCTGCGTGAGGTCGTTGGTGCCGAAGCTGAAGAACGAGGCCTCCGCCGCGATCTCGTCGGCCGTCAAGGCGCCGCGCGGGATCTCGATCATGGTGCCGAACTTGTAGTCGAGCGGGACGCCTGAGCCCTCCTCGATCTTCTTGGCCTCGGCCTCGAGCAGGCCGCGCACGCGCGACAGCTCGTTCACATGCCCGACGAGCGGGATCATGATCTTGGCGATGGCATCGCCGCCACGCTTGTTGACCGCGACCTGCGCGTTGAGGATGGCGCGGGTCTGGACCTTGACGAAGTCGGGGATCGATCAGGCCCAAGCGGACGCCACGCAGGCCCAGCATGGGGTTCTGCTCGTGCATCGACTGAACGGTGGCCAGCAGCTGCTTCTGCTCCGCGGTCGCAGCATCGCCGGCCTTGGTCACCTCGACGAGCGTCTCCTCAAGGTTGGGCAGGAACTCGTGTAGCGGCGGGTCGATGAGGCGAACCACCACGGGCAGGCCCTTCATGGCCTCGAAGATGCCCTCGAAGTCGCCCTGCTGGAGCACCTCCAGCTGGCTCATGGCGCCTTCGAACTTGTCGACGGCTGCCTGCTCCTCAGCCGAGATGGCCTCGCCGGCCTCCGCCTTGGCACGGGCACGCATGGCCGCGCCCGACACCAGGATGGCGCCGCGCACGATCTCCAGGCGCTCGCCCTCGCGGAACATATGCTCAGTGCGGCAGAGGCCGATGCCCTCGGCTCCGTAGCTGCGGGCGCGCTCGGCCTCTTCAGGCTTGTCGGCGTTGGTCCACACACCCAGGCGGCGAATCTCATCGGCCCAGCCGAGCACAGTCTTGAGGTCGTCCTGCTCGTCATAGTCGGCAGAGACGGTACCCAACGCACCCTCGTAGACCTCACCGGTGCTGCCGTCAAGGCTGATCCAGTCACCGGCGGCGAAGGAGACGCCGGACTCGACGCTCTTGGCGGTCTGCGACTTGTAGTCCACGACAAGCTCGGCACAACCTGCCACGCAGGGCTTGCCGATCTGGCGTGCGACCACGGCGGCGTGGCTGGTGGCACCTCCACGCGCGGTCAGGATGCCCTGCGCCACGGCCATGCCGTGGAAGTCGTCAGGGCTGGTCTCGACGCGCACGAGCACGACCTTCTCACCCCGCTCGACCCACTCGACAGCGTCGTCGGCGGAGAAGATGGCGCGCCCCACGGCGGCCCCGGGGGAGGCATTGAGGCCCCTGGCGATACGGGTGGCACCCTTGAGCGCCGCAGGATCGTACTGGTCACGCAGGAGCTGGTCGACCATGCCGGGCTCGATGCGGACCAGCGCCTCCTCCTTGGTGATGATGTCTGCGGCCACCATGTCGACGGCGATCTTCACCGCGGCGGCAGCAGTGCGCTTGCCCGAGCGGGTCTGCAGCATGTAGAGCTTGCCACGCTCGATGGTGAACTCCATATCCTGCATGTCGCGGTAGTGGTGCTCGAGGCGATCGGCGATGGCCTGGAACTCGGCGTGCGCCTCAGGCATCTGCTCAGCCAGGTGGGCGATCGGCGACGGGGTCCGGATGCCGGCCACCACGTCCTCTCCCTGGGCATTGGTCAGGTACTCACCAAAGAGCACGTTCTCACCGGTGCTGGGGTTGCGCGAGAAGGCCACGCCAGTGCCAGAGTCCTGACCCATGTTGCCGAAGACCATGGTCATGACGTTGACCGCGGTGCCCAGGTCGTGGGCGATCTTCTGGTTGTCGCGATAGTCACGGGCACGCTTGCCGAACCAGCTGGCGAAGACAGCCTTGATGGCCAGGTCCAGCTGCTGATAGGGGTCCTGCGGGAAGGGCTTGCCGGTCTCATCAAGCACGATCTGCTTGAGGTCCTGCACGACGGCCTTCATACCCTCGGCATCGACGTCGGTGTCCTGCTTGGCACCGACACGCTCCTTGACCACGTCAAAGGCCTCATCCATGTGCTCGCCACTGACGCCCAGCACGATGCGGCCGAAGAGCTGGATGAATCGACGGTAGGCATCCCAGCCGAAGCGCTCGTTGGCGGTCAGCTTGATGATGCCCTCAAGGGTCTCCTCGTTGAGACCCAGGTTGAGGACCGTATCCATCATTCCGGGCATGGAGAACTTGGCGCCGGAGC
The DNA here is from genome assembly GCA_963814315.1 of uncultured Chloroflexia bacterium. Lineage (GTDB taxonomy): Bacteria > Chloroflexota > Limnocylindria > Limnocylindrales > CSP1-4 > JAFMJV01. The sequence goes on along the minus strand of CAWFCG010000003.1, from coordinate 97,283 downwards.
GAACGCTCACCAGCAGCGGGTTCTCCGCGTTGCCGAAGCCCTTGCCCGTCTCAGCCTCGATCTGGGCGACGGCTGCCTTGACGTCCTCCCAGAGGCCCTGGGGCAGGGTTTCACCGGCGCCGAAGTAGTCGTTGCACGCTTCGGTGGTGATGGTGAAGCCGGGCGGCACCGGGAGACCTGCTTTGGTCATCTCAGCGAGGCCGGCGCCCTTGCCGCCGAGGAGGTCGCGCATGGTGCCGTCACCCTCGGCCACTCCGGCGCCGAAGGTGTAGACGTATCGCTTGGCAGCGACTTGGGGACGGGTCGAAGCAGACATAGGTAAGGTGACCTCAGGGTGTGCGCTGGCGGGCATGCGGGTGCCGCAGCATCGGTATCTGGACGTGTCCATCATACGGCACCACCGCCGAGGGGCTACTGCCATCCGGCCCCCTATCGGGCAGTCCCAGTGGCCACCTCGCAACGAGCGGCGCTACGGTGCCGACGCCATAGCGGTCCAAGGCCCAGGCTGGGTACACTGACGACATGACCGATCTACCCGATGACAAGCGCGTCATCATCCCTGAGGCGGACAAATACAACGCCACGCTGGTGAAGCGCGAGGACGATTCCGACTCTCTCGCCCGCTTCTGGGTCCGCCCCGATGGCGAGGCGGCGCACTTCGAGCCCGGCCAGTACATGACCATCGGCGTCTATGCCGATGAGAAGCTTTACCAGCGACCCTATTCGGTGGCTTCGGCGCCAGAGGCGACTGGCGAGCAGGGCTACGAGTTCTACGTCCGCCTGGTCCCCATCCTGCGTTTCACCACGCTGCTGTGGAGGCTGCCGGTCGACCACCAGATGCGTATGATCGGACCCAAGGGAAGGTTCATGCTGGAGCCGGACGACGACCGGACACACCTCTTCATCTCCACCGGCACCGGCGTCGCGCCGTTCATCGCCATGACCCGCCAACTGATGCACGATGGCAAGCCGCGCAAGACGGTCATGCTGCATGGTTGCAGCTACCAGGACGAGCTGGGCTACCGTGAGATGCTGGAAGACCTGGAGCGCAACAGCGACTATCCCATGACCTATGTGCCCACCATCTCCCGGCCCGCCGATCCGCGCAACGCCGGGTGGACCGGCTTCACCGGCCGCGCCGAGCATGTCGTCGCGGATGTCTGCAAGGCGCAAGGTCTGGAGCCGGATACGACGGTCGTCTATCTCTGCGGCAATCCCGAGATGATCATCAACACCGAGACGGTCCTGATGGACGCTGGCTATCCGGAGTTCCACGTCAAGAAGGAGCTCTACTGGCCTAAAGGCAAGAGCCCCACGGGGTAGCCAGCCTGACGCCAAGCGGGCGCCGAGAGCGAGGCTGATGGACCCAGTCGCCGGTGTATGACCGTTGGCTCCACGAAGAGATGTGCTTGCTGGTACACATTTGCGCCGGGATGGTTCAGCATGGGGCAAGCATGATCACACTCACACACAGAGGGGCTCCATGCATCCAGTCGTGAAACGGGAGGTCCTCTCACCCAACGTCAGCCGTCTTGAGATCGAGGCCGGCCGCATCGCGCAGGTGCGCCAACCAGGGCAGTTCGTCATCGTCCGCATCGGCGAAGGTGCCGAGCGGGTGCCGCTGACCATCGCCGACGCCGATCCGGAGGCTGGCACGATCACACTGACCGTGCAGGCCGTGGGCAAGACCAGCTGTGACCTTTGCCTGCTGCAGGTCGGAGACGCCATCCAGGACGTGGCTGGACCGCTGGGCGAGGCCACCAAGCTCATCGACTCCGGGCATGCCGTCTGCGTCGGCGGCGGCGTGGGCACCGCGGTGGTGCATCCCATGGCGCAGGGCCTGGCGGCCAAGGGTGTGAAGGTCACCAGCGTCATCGGTGGTCGCGCCCGCGAATGGGTCATCTTCGAAACCGAGCTGCGGCGCTATGGCGACGTGCGCGTCTGCACCGACGACGGCTCGTATGGCCGCCATGGCTTCGTGACCGACGAGTTGCGCGACCTGCTCATGGAGGGCGGTATCGACCACGTCTACGCCGTCGGTCCGGTGCCGATGATGGGCGCTGTGGCCAAGGTCACCCGTGAATACGATGTGCCGACGACCGTGTCGCTCAATACCATCATGGTGGACGGTACGGGCATGTGCGGCGGCTGCCGGGTCAAGGTCGACGGCAAGACCGTCTATGCCTGCGTGGACGGACCCGAGTTCGACGCGCATGCGGTCGACTTCAAGCAGCTGGCCGACCGGCTGGCGATGTACCGCGATGTCGAGAAGAGCGCCTTCGAGGGCTCCCGATGCCTCATCGAGGGACTTGCCGAAGCTGCTGGAGGAGACACGTCGCGATGACCGAGCGTCCCGACCTCACCCCGCGCGAACGGATGCAGATCGAGCGCCACGAGGTTCCGGCTCGCTCGGCCGTCATCCGCGCCATGGACTTCCGCGAAGTCAACCTGGGCTACTCACAGGCGCTGGCCATGGAAGAGGCCGAACGCTGCCTCGACTGTGCCAACCCCCGTTGCATCGACGGCTGCCCGGTGCGTGTCAACATCCCCAAGTTCATCGAGCTCCTGGCCGCGGGGGAGATGAAACTGGCGGCCGAGTCACTGCTCGGTGACAATGCCCTCCCCTGCGTCACTGGGCGCGTGTGTCCGCAGGAAACGCAGTGTGAGGGGCTCTGCATCCGCGCCAAGAAGGGCTCACCCGTGGCGGTCGGTGCCCTGGAGCGCTTTGTCGCCGACTGGGCCCTCGACCATCTCGATGAGCTGGACACCAACGTCGATCCGGATACCGGCCGCCGCGTGGCTATCGTGGGCTCCGGGCCGGCCGGACTGACCGCCGCCGGTGAGCTCGCCAAGTCGGGCCACAAGGTGACCGTCTTCGAGGCTTTCCATGCGCCTGGGGGCGTGCTCATCTACGGCATCCCCGAGTTCCGCCTACCCAAGGATATCGTGCAGCGCGAGGTCGATCGGCTCAAGGAGCTGGGTGTGACCATCGAGGTCAACGCCATCGTGGGCAAGACCTGGACGTTGCGAGAGCTGCGGCAGAACTTCGATGCTGTCTTCATCGCCGTGGGCGCCGGCCTGCCCATCTTCATGGGCATCCCTGGCGAGGACCTCAAGGGCGTCTACTCGGCCAACGAATACCTCACTCGCGTCAACCTCATGGGCGCCTTCCGCGAAGACACTGACACGCCGGTGCTGCAAGGCCAGAAGGTGGTCGTGGTTGGCGGCGGCAACGTGGCCATGGATGCGGTGCGCACGGCTCGTCGGATGGGCGCCAAGGAGGCCACCATCGCCTATCGCCGCGGCAAGGAGGAACTGCCCGCCCGTGCCGAGGAGGTCCACCACGCCGAGGAAGAGGGTGTCAAGTTCGAACTGATGGCATCACCGGTGCGCATCATCGGCAACGAGGACAACTGGGTCACCGGGGTCGAGTGCCAGATGATGGCACTGGGTGCGGCCGATGCTTCCGGTCGACGCCGCCCCACGGCCATCCCCGACTCGGAATACGTCATCGACTGCGACATGGTGGTGGTGGCCATCGGCACCCGCAGCAACCCCATGCTGACAGCGTCGGAACCGAACCTCAAGATCAACGAATGGGGCTACCTGGTCGTGGATGACCAGGGCATGACCAGCGTGCCCGGCATCTTCGCGGGTGGTGACATCGTGCGCGGCGCCGCCACCGTCATCCTGGCCATGGGCGACGGCAAGCGCGCAGCTCACGCCATCGAGAAGTACCTCGGCACGGTCGCCGAGCTGCTGCCGAAGGCTGTGGCTGAGGCCCGCGCCGGCGAGAGCACCACCGCGGACTCGGGCGCTGCGCCGTAGCTGCGCGGAGCGCCAGCCGGGTCGCTACGTCTGGCGCGCGGCCGCCATGCGGTCGAGGATGAGGCGCTTGACGTTCTCGACCGGCACGCGCTCCTGGCTCATGCTGTCGCGATCACGCACGGTGACCGCGCCGTCCTCGAGCGAATCGACGTCTACCGTCACACACCACGGCGTACCGATCTCGTCCTGACGTCGATAGAGCTTGCCGATGGCAGCAGTGTCGTCATAGACGGCCATCATGTCCTGCTTGAGATCGGCCTTGAGGCGATGGCAGAGCTCCACGATCTCCGGGCGCTTCTTGAGCAACGGCAGCACCGCCACCTTGTAGGGCGCGATGTCCGGGTGCAGCTTCAGCACCACGCGCGTGCCCTTCTCCAACACCTCCTCATGGTACGAGTCGATGAGGAAGGTGAAGGCGGCGCGGTCGGCACCGGCCGCGGTCTCCACGACCCAGGGGATGAAGTGCTCCTCAGCAGCCGGATCGAAGTACTCGAGGTTCTCGCCTGAGGCGCGAGCATGTGAACCGAGGTCAAAGTCGCCGCGATTGTGCACGCCCTCCAGCTCCTTCCAGCCGAATGGGAACCGGTACTCCACATCGATGGCCTTCTTGGCGTAGTGCGCCAGCTCATCGGAGGCGTGCTCACGGAAGCGCAGCCGCGCGGGGCTCACACCGTATCGCTCGTACCAGGCTTTGCGCGCGGGCAACCACTCCTCGAAGGCTTCGGCTGCTGCGTCGCCTGGCCGTACGAAGTACTGCATCTCCATCTGCTCGAACTCGCGCATGCGGAAGACGAAGTTGCCGGGGCTGATCTCATTGCGGAACGACTTGCCGATCTGGGCGATGCCGAAGGGCACCTTCTTGCGGCTCGATTGCTGCACCGACTTGAAGTTGACGTACGAGCCCTGGGCGGTCTCGGGGCGCAAGTAGACGACCGCACCCTCGTCCTCGACGGGACCCATATGCGTCTTGAACATCAGGTTGAAGCGGCGCGGCGGCGAGAGGGGCCCCTGGTCTACCGGGCACACCAGGCCCAGCTTCTCGACGATGCCCTCGTCCTGCAACTCGGTAGCGGACAACGCTTCCGCCCCTGGCAGCTCATCGAGCCGGTAGCGGCGATGGCAGGTGTCACACTCCACCAACGGGTCGCTGAACGAACCGACGTGGCCGGACGTCACCCACACCTGCGGATGCATCAGGATGCCCGCGTCCAAGCCGACGATGTCGTCGCGCTCCTGGACCATCGAGCGCCACCAGGCCCTCTTGACGTTGTTCTTGAGCTCCACGCCCAGGGGTCCGTAGTCCCACACCGCGTTGATGCCGCCGTAGATCTCTGATGACGGAAAGACGAAGCCACGCCGCTTGGCCAGCGAAACGATGGTGTCGAGCTTGGCCACGGACGGGCCGGGGTCGGCTGATTTGAGGGCCTCGGACGTGGCGATACTGGGCTGGTCGGTCATGGTTCGGGTACTCCTCAGAGAGGGGCGCCGGCGATGGCAGTGCCGGTCGATAGGCCCAGATTGTGGCAGGGAAACGCAGAAGGCGGCCGACCAGTCGGTCGACCACCTTCCGGATGGTCGGAGACCTAGCGCTTGCAGCGCCTACGCAACAGGTAGCAACTCTCCCGGGCAGCGGCCGACGGGACCACCTTCGACTCCGACTTGGTCGCCAGCCTCGCCGGGGATCTTCATCCGGTAGACCTCAAGCACGCCTTGCACCCGCCCGATGACCTTCGTCGTGGAACCCTTCTTGTAGTACGTGAAGATGTGCTGGACACGGTACTCGCTCTTGTTGGCCTCAGGCGTCCGATAGTTGTTGCCGCCGAAGAACGCCACATCGGTATCGTTGGCGCGCTTCTTGACGATGGGGCTCTTGTGCACGACACGGAACGAGTCGTCGCCCCACGGCTTGGCGTTCTTCAGGAAGATGACGCGGTGGCCCACCCAGGACTTCTGCGAGAACGGCCCGTGGGTCCAGACCCTCTTGCTGCCGACCTTGTCGATCTCGTCGGTGGCTGGCCCTTGGTTCTGCTCGTACCGGCAGACGGCACCCGGCGCGTCGTTGTAGTCAGGCACGGTGTATAGGCCCGTGTTGCCCGTGGACTTGAGCTCATCGAAGGCGCCGACGGAAGGCGCGACGACAGCCCCGGCCAGCGCGAGAGTCGCTAAGACCGTGGCAATTCGGATGGATCGCATGGGGGGACCTCCGTATCGATGCTCCGGACGTCGGCTCCTTGACCGGCCGAACGCCACAGGCACGGCAGTATGAACGGTAGGTGCGCCGATGTCATCCGGTGTCGCCACATCTCAGACGGGTCGGTGTCGCACCTCGTCAACGAAGGCCAATGAGCGCGCCTCACGCTCCAGGATGAAGCGCGTGTAGCGACGCATCACCGACTCCACCTCCCCTTCCACGGCGGCCGGGACACGGAGGGCCGCGATGGCCTCCACATCAAAGCGCCGGTAGGCCTTCAGGAGCTTCAGGGCGTCGACCGACAGGCGAACCGATTCGGCTGGCGGTGGCGGATGGGCGCTGCACAACACGCCGCCAAGGGCCGGCACCCAGCGGAACTCATCGGTCTCCTCGAGCGTACGCGCGCATTCCACGCAGCGGTCCAGCTCGGGTCGCACGCCCAGCGCATCAGCCAGGCCCGATTCGAACCAACGCGCCACGCGCCCCGGCGCCATGCCATCATCGAGTAGCTGGCAAGCGCGACGCAGCAGGCCGTAGACGGGATGGGCGCCGCCGCGTTCCTCCCCTACCGCGCGGTCCGAAAGCTCCCCGACGTACCAGGCCACGGCGGTCGACTCGAGGCGGTCGCGCAGTCGCAGCCACGCATGTGCCACGCTCACCTGCGTGATGACGTCGAGGTTGCGGCCGCGGGCCAACACGACATCCAGCTCCGCGAACGGCTCCACGCTACCGCCGATGCGGCTCTTTTGACGGCGCACGCCCTTGGCCACGGCGCGGATCTTACCGTCCTCTGGCGTCAGCAGCGTGATGATGCGATCGGCCTCGCCCAGGTCGAAGTGGGCCAGCACGATGGCGCGCGTCTTGTAAGTCCGGGGTCGGGGCACAGGGCGAGCCTATCCGACCCGCGTCGGGGCCGTCGCCTTGGCCGGAGTCGTCGCCGGAGTCGTCGCAGGAATGTCAACGGCGAATGTGCTACATACGAGTATCATGTCCGCGTGTTGACCAGCATCGACCTTGATCGCCTCATCGCCGAAACCGAGCAGGAGATGCTCGGCGTCATCGCGCGGGCTGAGGATGGTCGTACCCGCGAGCTGTATCGGATGGTCCGCTACCACATGGGCCTCGACAGTGACGCGCCCCGCGGCAAGCGCATGCGCCCCCTGATCGGCCTGCTGGCCTACCAGTCGATCGCCGGCGACCACAGCAAGGCGTTACCTGGAGCAGCGGCGGTCGAGATGGGCCACAACTTCAGCCTGGTCCACGACGATATCGAGGACGGCGGCGCCGAGCGACGACATCGGCCGGCGCTCTGGACCATCGAGGGTGTGGCCCAGGCCATCAACACCGGTGACGCGCTCTTCACGCTCAGCCGCATGGCCCTCTATCGACTCACCGAGGAGGGCTTCGACGACGCACGCGTGCTGCGCCTGATGCGCCTGTATGACGAGACTTGTCTGCGGCTGTGCGAAGGACAGTTCATGGACATCTGGACGTCAGAGCATGACGAGTGGATGTCGGTCGACTACTACTTCGACATGATCGGCCGCAAGACCGCTTCGCTCATCGCGGGGTCGGCAGAGGCCGGCGCCGTGCTGGCCACGCAAGACGAGACGGTCATCGCCGCTTACCGCCACTTCGGCTGGGCGCTGGGTCTGGCATTCCAGCTCAACGACGACCTGCTCGGCATCTGGGGCGACGAAGCCATCACCGGCAAGGCGACCTCGGACATCGCGACGCGTAAGAAGACGTTGCCACTCATCTATGCCCTGGCGAATGCGACCGGGCCTGATGGCAAGCGCCTGCGGGCCTTGCTGGCACACTCGGAGACACAGCCGACCGGCGAAGAGGTCATAGAGATCCTGGGGATCCTCGAGCGCGTCGGGGCAGAGGGCTACACCCGAGGCCGAGCCCTCGAGTACCGCGATGAGGCACTCGCCCAGATCGCCTCGTCCGGACAGGTCGACAAAGCCTCGATCGAGCGCCTCGATGACGTCGTGCGAGCGGCCATCAGCGCGTAGCCCGTTTGTGCGTAGCCCGTGATCCCGACTCGGGGATCGGGACGGCACGCCGGCTACCCATGGACCGTCTTACTACCCAGGGACCTGGCTTGCTTCCCACCCGACGGGCGAAGCGTCGGAGCAGGGGTCGGTCGGGCCCAGGTGCTCCGTCAGTTGACCCACCCGACGGGTAGCGGGGCTGCTGGCGACCTGTGCACGCTGCCATCAGCGGATACCTTCGGCGCAAGGACTGCTGACGGCGAGTTGGACGTCGCGCTACCCTCACGCTGCGATGCAGCCACGATCAGGGTCTGACGAGGAGCACGTGCCGTTCTCGCTGGAGCGATTGGTCTTCTTCAGCGATGCCGTGTTCGCCATTGCCATCACGCTGCTCGCCATCGAGATCCGGCTGCCCGAGAGGGCTGGCGATGGCGACCTCAACGCCGCCATCGCGGACCTCGCGCCGGTGGTGTTCAGCTACTTCCTCAGCTTCAGCGTGATCGGCCTCTCCTGGCTTGCCCACTGGCGCCGCTACGATCTGATCGAACGAGCGGATGAGCGTTTGGCCATGATCAACCTGGCCCAGTTGGCCTTCATCGCCCTTATCCCCTTCCCGACGGCATTGCTCGGTCAGTACGGGAACCAGCCAGGCCCAGTCATCCTGTACGCGGTCATCGTGGCCTGCGCGGGCCTGCTGGGGACGCTGACCTGGGTCTATGCGGACCGGAACGGCCTGATCCGCTCCGGCACGACCCGCGAGACGGTGCGACTGGCGACGATCCGCGGACTGCTGCTGCCCCTGGTCTTCCTGGCCAGCCTGCCGCTGCTCGTCGTCCACCCCTACGCGGTCGAGGCGGCGTGGGTCCTCTTCTTCCCGCTCCAGGCGTTCGTGATCCGGCGAGAGCGGAGGGCCCACCATCGCAAGGGCGACGCGCTTGTTGTCGATGGGGTCGCACCAGCCGAGCAAGAAACCTGACCCAAGCAGGCTTCGGTCGTAAGCGCCACCGTGCCCGCAGCACGGGGTGCCAAGCAGCCCGCCTGAGCACGACCGGTCGCCCTCGGGGCTAATCGTCGCCGCGATCATCCTCGTCGTCGGCTGATGGCGTGTGGACCACATGAACGGAGCGCACGCGCCGACCGTCGGTGGCCTCCACGGTGAGCTTCAGCCCGTCCACGTCGACCGTGTCACCGACCGCGGGCACGCCGCCAATGTGGTGGTACATCAGCCCACCGACGGTATCGAATTCCTCCTGATCGTTGCCATCAAGCGTGGTGTCGAAGTGCGCCAGCATGTCATCCACGTCAGTGCGACCGTCGATGCGCGCCTCGAACTCGCCAAGCGGCACGATCATCGGCTCCTCTTCGTCGTACTCGTCCTGGATCTCGCCCACGATCTCCTCGAGCAGATCTTCGATGGTGACCAGACCGGCCGTGCCGCCGTGCTCATCGAGCACCACCGCGATGTGCACACGGCGGCGTTGCAAGCTGCGCAACAATTCGTCCACCAGCATCGATTCGGGCACGAACAGGGGCGTCCGCAGCAGGCGGCGGATGGAAGGCGGTCGGTCGTCGCCGACCAGGTAGGGCAACAGGTCCTTGGCATAGAGCATGCCGATGATGTTGTCGATGTTCTCTTCGTAGACCGGGATACGCGAGTGACCTTCACTCACGATGGTCTCCACGATCTCGCCGAGCGAGGCACTGACGGGCAAGCTGACCATGTCCACGCGCGCCACCATGACCTCGTGAGCGCGCTGCTCACCGAGCTCCAGGACAGCTCCGATCATCTGCTCTTCCTCAGCCTCGATGGTGCCCTGCTCACTCCCGCGCTCGATGAGGATGCGCAGCTCCTCGCTGCTGATGGCCTCATCGGCGGCATCGGCCACACCGAGCAGACGGGTCACCATGTGGGTGGTCGTGGTCAGCACCCACACCACCGGGGCGAGGATGACCCCCAGCACCTCTACCGGCCGAGCGAAGGCCAGGGCGTAGCGCTCGGCGTGCGCCAGGGCCAGCGTCTTGGGCACCAGCTCACCGAAGACGATGGTCACGAGGCTGACCACCAGGGTCACGATCAGCAGTGCCAGCACGTCGGCCGAGGCCGAGAGCGGTCCGATCTCGCGGAGCCACTCGGCCAACCCGCCCGCGATGCTGGCACCGGCAAAGGCCGCGGCGAGGAAACCGATGAAGGTGATACCCAATTGGATCGTCGCCAGCAGGCCGCCAGGGCGCGCGGTCATGCGGGCGACCCGCTTGGCCCGCTTGTCACCTTCGTCGCTTAGTTGGCGGACGCGGCTACGACGCACCGTCACCAGCGCGATCTCAGCCGCCACGAAGATGCCGTTGAGCCCGATCAGCAGCGCGATGACGATGATCTCGAAGAAGGAGCTGCCCATCAGCGGTCCGGCGGGTCCTCCGGGGACTCCTGGTCGCCCACTCCGCCGTCCTGGTCGGGATCCGATCGCGGATGACGCTCATAGGGATGCGCGGGGACGCCCAGTACGGTGGCGCCATCGGGGACATCGTGCGTGATCAGCGAGGCGGCGCCGGTAAAGGCACCCTCACCGATGGACACCGGCGCCCGCATGATGGTGTCGGAGCCGATGAAGGCCCCTCGGCCGATCCGAGTGCGGTGCTTGTTCACGCCGTCGTAGTTGGCCGTGATCGAGCCGGCGCCGATATTGACCTTCTCGCCCACGTCGGCGTCGCCGAGATAGCTGAAATGGTGGCACTTGGTGCCGGCGCCGATGGTGCTGTTCTTGACCTCGGCGAAGTTACCCAGCTCCACGTTAGGGCCGATGCGGGCACCATTGCGGACGTGTGAGAAGGGCCCGATCGTGACGTCCGACCCGATGAACGAATCCTCCAGCACGCTGGCCCAGACCACCGAGCGCGCGCCGATGTGCGATCCGAAGATCTGCGATCCAGCGCGGATGACGGCATCACGCTCGATGACGGTGGCACCGCGCAGGATGATGTTGGGCTCCAGGGTGACGTCCTCGGCGATGCACACGCCAGCGTCGATCCAGGTGGTGGCGGGGTCCTGCAGCGTCACGCCGGCGCGCATGTGGCCCTCGTTGATACGCAGTCGCATCTCCAGTTCGGCATCGGCCAACTGTCCGCGATCATTGATGCCCAGCAGCGTGCCGTCGTCCTCGATCTCCAGCGTGGCCACAGCTCGGTCGTCCTCACGTGCGAGCGGGATGAGCTCGGGCAGGTAGAGCTCACCGGTGACCGGAGAGGGCTTGATGTCACCGATGCGGGTCCGCAGCCAGTCGGCATCGAAGGCGTACAAGCCCGAGTTGATCTCGGTGATCTCCAGCTGGTCGGGGGCCGCGTCCTTGAACTCGACCACACCCGTGATGCGGCCGTCAGGCCCACGGTCCACGCGGCCGAGCATGGCCGGGTCGTCCATGTCCACGCTGATGAGGGCGACCGCAGCATCATTGTCACGACGTGCCGCGGCCAGCTCGGCCATCAGCGCGGGATCGACCAGCGGCACGTCACCACTGAGCACGATGATCTCGTGCACGTCGTCGGGCAGGGCGGTGAGGGCGGCCGCGATGGCATCGGCTGTGCCACGTGGCTCAGCCTGGATGGCGAAGTCAGCCTCAGCGGCAAAGACCTCAGCGATCTGGCTGACGGGCGGGCTGATGACCACGAGGGGTCGCGAGCCGGTGGCGGCCACGGCGGCATCGAGCACGTACGCGAGCATGGGCCGACCGCAGATGGGGTGCAGCACCTTGGGAGTGCTCGAACGCATGCGCGTGCCGAGACCAGCAGCCATCACGACCGCGGTGAGGCGCTGTGGCTGGTGCGTGTTCACGTGGCGGACGGGCCGCCGCTCGGTGATGGGGGCTGGTCGGACATCAGGTTGGGTGACTGTAGGCGCGTGCCCGCCAGCGTGTCAAACGGCAACGGGTCGGCGGATATGCATCCAAACGTCTGTGCTGGCTGAGCCGATGCAAGATGAGTCCAAGGCTGCCGACAGCTGCTCGTCGGAGTGGGCCCTGGGCGCGGCCAACTCGGAGGCCGCTCGACAGCTTCGGGCGGAACCGATCGGCGTGCTTCAGCCGGGCGCTCTCGGGGTTACGACCTTGGGCTCGTTTGCAGCAGCTGCAACATCTCGACGTGTCGACCAGCCTATTTGTCGCTCTCCGGCAGCAGACACACAGGATCGACGATCTCTTGCATCGATTGCACAAGACCGGCGACGTATGCCGCTTGGGCGTCGAGATGTTGCATCAGATGCAAAGGCCGCCACGCCAAGCCCGGAACAGCAGCCGGCGCCGATGGCAGCCACGCCAGCCCTGGCCCCTCACGACCTGAGCATCAGCGCTTCTGGGCGATGACTTCGATCTCGACCAGGATGTCCAGTGGCAGGCGAGCGGCCTGGATGGTGGTGCGCGCCGGATACGGCTCGGGCAGGTAGGAGCCATAGACCGTGTTGAAGGCCTTGAAGTCATTCATGTCCTGGAGGTAGCAGGTCGACTTCACGACATCGCTGAAGTCGAGTCCCATCTCGACCAGCAGGGCCTCGATATTCTTCATGGTGCGCTCGGTCTGGACGGTCACATCACCCTCGACGACTGTGTTGGTGACAGGATCCACCGGACCCTGGCCGGAGCAGAAGACGAGCGAGTCGGTGACGATGGCCTGGCTGTAGGGGCCCAGGGCGTTGGGGGCCTTGTCGGTCTGGATGCGCTGCTTCACGGGTCCCTCCTCAGGTTGCCATCTCAGGTTGCGATGCTGGTCGTGGTCATGATGGCGGCGCCCTCAAGTTCCTCAAGGCGCGCTGTCTGTAACGTGATCGCGGCACGCATCGCGGCCGCTTCTGAAGGATAGACCGCGAACAGGGTCGGTCCGGAGCCGGTGAGCATCACGCCGCGTCTCAGGGTGCGTGCGGCGGCATGGCGGACCGCGGCCAAGCCGGGTGACAGTCGGCTTGCCGGCGTCCACAGATCGTTAGCGTCGCGAAGCATGGCCGTGGTGGCCGTCAGCGTCAGTCCATCGATGTCCTCGCGCAGCAGGTCGGCGACCTCGGTCACGCGATCGCCCGCATGGCTGATATCGGATGGCCGACGGTCCAGCTCGGCGAACACGGCAGCGGTCGAGAGCCGCTGCTCCGGTGTGATGAGCACGAGGCCGATCGGTGGCTGCGGAGCCCGACGGGGCAACAGGCGCTCCCCGATGCCCTCGACCAGAGCAGCCCCGCATCCCGAGACAAAGAACGGCACGTCGGCACCAAGGTGCAGTGCCACGTCCAACCGCTGGGCTGGATGCAGGCGAAGACCCCAGGCCCGGAGCGCGAGGTCGACCGCAGCCGCCGCGTCCGAGCTGCCTCCGCCCAGGCCCGCCGACACCGGGATGCGCTTCACGAGATGGAAGCGAAGGGCCGGCAGGGATGGGTCGATGACGGCGCGGAGTCGCGCCGCTGCCCGCAAGACCAGGTTGTCCTCACGCACCGCGAGGGCGCCATCGATGGCGAGCGAATTGGCCGCGGCGGCCGGGTCCTGCTCCACCTCCAACACGTCGTGCAGAGCCAGACGCAGGAACACTGAGCGCAGCAGGTGGTAGCCATCCTCACGCACGCCGGTGACCGCAAGCGCGAGGTTGATCTTGGCCGGCGCCTCGGTGCGAAGCACCATCATGGAAGTGGCGACACCACCGACGTCATGGCAGCGGACTGAGCGCTTCGCGCAGCGCCAGCCACTCATCCACCGACAGCGTTTGGGGCCGTCGCTCGGGGGTGATGACACAAGCGGCGAGTGCGGCATCGACCCGATCTCGATCCAACCCGGGGAGCTGTCGCGCCAACACGTTGTGGATCATCTTGCGGCGCTCGCGGAAGCCTGCCTGCACCAGACGCCAGAGTTCGTCTTCGTCGTCTGGACCCAGGCGCCGCGGGCGCGTCTGTCCCGCCAGGATGGCCGAGTCGACATCAGGCGCCGGCTCGAACGCGACCGAGGGCACGCTGAAGGCGACCGCCACGTCAGCGTGGTACTGGACGAAAACGGACAGATAGCTCATGCCACCCGGAGGCGAGGCGATGCGCTCGGCGACCTCCTTCTGCACCATCATGACGAAGCGCGTCGGCCGCGGCTCAGCCCCCAACACGTGGTGCAGGATGGGGCTGGTGATGTGGTACGGCACATTGGCGACGAGCGCCCACGGCTCCGAGGCGGCCGGCACCAGCGACGCGATCTCGACATCGAGGAAGTCCGCTTCGACGAGCGTGAGCGCGGCCTCACCCGCAAAGCGCGATCGCAGGTGCTCGACAAGACGGCTGTCGAGCTCCACGGCGGTGACGGAGGCACCGGCCGCGAGCAGCTGGGCGGTGAGGATGCCGATGCCCGGCCCCACCTCCACGATGCGCTCGCCGGCCTTCACCGCAGCGACGTCCAGGATGTGCTCCAGCACGACGCCATCGGCAAGGTGGTTCTGCGACAACGACTTGCGCGCCCCCAGCCAGTTGCGCCGCAGGTAGCGTTCGACCGTCTCCGGGCTCAGGTGCGCGGGGTCGAGCTCATCGACGTCCCGTGCCACGCTTCAGACCGCCAGCTTCAACGAGGGGCGGGCATCGAGTGCGCGATCAGCGCGGGCACCAGCGTGATATCGGTGATAGCCGGCCGCGCCGATCATGGCGGCGTTGTCCGTGCACAGCCCGGGCCGTGGGACGACGAGCGGGGTACCGAGTCCGCGTGCGCCCTCGGCGATGCGGTCACGCAGCACACCATTGGCTGCCACGCCACCACCCATGATGATGGTCCGGGCACCCAGCTCACGGGCCGCGCGCAGCGTCTTGGTCGCGAGCACATCTACGACCGATTCCTGGAAGGCCCAGGCGAGTTCGGCGACCTCCGCCTCCGGCAGGTCGGCTCCGTCGAGATCGCGCGCACCCGACGGCAATCCCAGGGCGTCGCGCACCGCTTGGCGGGCCGCGGTCTTCAGGCCGCTGAACGAGAAGTCGTACGAGTCACCCATCCACGCTCGCGGGAAGCGACGGTCGTGCGCCGTCGCACCGGCAGCCGCCTGCATGATGGCCGGGCCACCAGGGTACGTAAGACCCAGCAGTCGGCCGACCTTGTCGAAGGCTTCGCCGGCGGCATCATCGACCGTCTGCCCCAGCAGGCGATAGGTCAAGTGGTCGGCCATCTCGACGATGAAGGTATGGCCGCCGCTGACCACCAGCGCCAGCAGCGGGAACTCGGGCGCCGGCTTCTCATCTTCATCGGGATCGAGCAGCCAGGCCGCGTAGATATGGCCCTCCAGATGGTTCACCGGAACGAGCGGCAAGCCCACGCTCCAGGCCAGGGTCTTGGCCATGGTGATGCCGACCAGCAGCGATCCCGCCAGGCCCGGTCCCTCGGTGACGGCTATCGCATCCAGCTCCGCCCAGTCGCTGATACCGGCACGGTCGCGGGCTTCCTGCAGCACTGGGATCATCCAGCGCAGATGGGCACGCGCGGCCACCTCAGGCACGATGCCACCGGTGGCCGAATGCAGCTGCACCTGGCTGGCGATCACGCTGGTGACGATGCGCCGGCCACCCTCGACGACCGCGACGGCGGTCTCGTCACAGGACGACTCGACAGCCAGGATGCGTCTACTGCTCATGGGTCGATCACCTCGGGCGAGTCGTCGGGGTCGGGCGCGTACCCGGGATCCTCTGGCAGCACGTCACTGGCATACCGCGCTGTCATGTGCGCCAGCAGGCGCTGCATCTCAGGCGAGCCCAGCGGCTCGGTGGTCATGATCAGGGCGTCCTCGCTGTTGTCGGAGTAGTAGCGCGGACGCACACCGACCGGTCGGAAGCCGAAGGACCCGTAGAGCTTGCGCGCCGCAGCATTGCCGAGACGGACCTCGAGGGTCAGCACCGCGGCGCCGATGGCCGCTGACATGGCCATCAGCTCACACAGCAGGAGTCCACCGATGCCCCGGCGGCGGTAGGCCGGCAGCACCGCGAAGGTGGTCACATGGGCCTCATCGACCATCAACCAGATGCCAGCGTAGGCGATGACGCGATCGCCGGCGCGGACCACGACGTAGCGCGCCATGCGGTTGGTCTCGAGCTCCTGTCGGAATGCGTAGGGCGGCCAGGGCGTGGGGAACGAGGCACTCTCGATGGCGTGCACGGCGGGGATATCGTCGGTGCCCATGGGCTGCACCGTGAGCCTTACCGGAGGTCGGGCGACCATCCCAGCTCCTCTGCCGCGCGCGCTACACCGCGGGGCAAGGCGATGTAGGCGGGGGTCAAGTCCACGGCAGCGTCGATGTCACCGACGCTCAGGCGGTCTCGCGCGATGGACAGCAATGCCTGAGGCAGGCCTGCCAGCGCCAGCTCACCCCAACGGGCGGCGTCGCTGCCAAAGACCGCTTCGTCCACGTCGATGGCGATGGCAGTCCTATCGCCGAGCGCCTCCGGCAGCCCGCCGGGGGCGACCAGCACGGGGTCATCGCCGGGGATCGCAAGGTAGTGATCGCGCGCCCCGGCCGGCAGCACTACCGCGGCGTCGTCCGGGGCCCCGGTGTCGATGGCGGCACGGCGCAGCGCGTCCGACGACATCACGCCCACCAGGGGCAGCGTCCGTGCGTAGGCGATGGTCTTGGCTGTGGCCAGCCCGACACGTAGTCCGGTGAAGGAACCGGGCCCAGTGCCGACGGCCAGCGCGGTCACGTCATCGAGCGTGGCACCCGCCTCGACGAGGGCCTCATCGATCTGCTCGAGCAGATGTGAACCATGCCGATGCCGCACCTCACGCCGGCTCACCGACAGCGACGAGGCACCACCCAGCATCACCAGGCTGGCGCGGGTCGACGTGTCGAGCGCGAGGATGAGGTCGGGTCGGGCGGCCTGGGTCACGGCCCGACATCCCCGCCAGACGACCAACCCTGGGCGATGCCAAGGTAGCGCTGGGCGATCTCACCACGGCCGCTGATCTCGATGTCACGTCGGTCCTCGTGGCCAGGCTCGATGGCCACCGTCAAACGAGCCGGGTCGAGCTGGTCATCGAGCCGGTCGGCCCATTCGCTCAGCGTGACACCCTCATCCTGGCGCTCATCGAGCAGGCCACCAGCGATGATCTCGTCAGCCCCCGCGAGGCGGTAGAGATCCTGGTGGAACAACCGCAGGCGGCCCTCGTACTCGGCCATGAGCGTGAAACTGGGGCTGTTGACGACCTCGTCGATGCCCAGCCCCACGGCGAAGCCCTTGGCGAACTGCGTCTTGCCGGCGCCCAGGGGCCCCACCAACGCCAGGCGATCACCGGGACGGGCCGCCGACGCCAGCACCGCCGCGAAGGCACGGGTCTCCTCGGTCGACGACGTGCTCACGCGCAGCGCTAGAAGCGGCGCCAGGAGGTCGGACGTGGTCATCGCGAGACCCTAGCCGAGTCGCTCCAGGACGGTCAGCGGCACGCAATGACGCTCGGCAACGCCATCGGTACCGGCCAGCTCCACGAACCCACCGGGTGCATAGGTGCCGCCATCCCAGCGACGCGGACCCGACAGGCCCACCAGCTGGCCCTCGTGATCGCGATGCGCCCCGCTGCTGACCCGGACCGTACCGGGTGGGCGAGATGCGGCGTCGATGAGCGGCCCCGGATCGCCACCGATGATGAGCGAGCGACCGGCCGGCAGGATCCCGGCATCGCGGCCCTCGGCGGCCAGCAAAAGGTCCCAGAGCTGCGCCGGGATGGGCACTCGGCCGTAGCCGCCAAGGGCCAGGAGCCCGAAGGGTGCCGCCGCGTGGAGGGCGGCCTGCTGGCGTGCTTCGGACGAGGTCATCTGCCGCAGATCGCGACTGGCCACTCCACCCGAGACGACCGCAGCGACGCCGATGGCCCGCGCACGCGACATGGCCTCGATGTCGATGCGCGTCCCGACCACGAGGATGGCGCCAGCGGCAGCGACATCGATACGCGACGCCTGGATCTCCGCGTCGGGCCGGTCCACGGCGATGTGGATCCGCCCCCATGAGGGGCGGCCCCAGCCGACGAAGGCATCCACCGCCAGACCGTCGGCACGCAGATCGAGGCGACCGGGCGTGACGGCTTCGATGACGCCGGCAGCGGGCGCGTGGATGGTGATGCTGTTGCTGCCGGCGACGAGGCGCGTGATGCCGTCCCGACTGTGTTCGCAGACACGGGTGCGATGGGTGGTTGCGGCCGCCTTTCGACCGAGGCGGCCGGTGTGGGGCACCGGCACGTTGTCGAGGATGTCCCCAGGTCGCAGCCGGATCAGCTGGGCGCTGGTGGGGATCTCGATGGCCTCCTGGTCGCGGAAATGCTCGATGACCGGCTGTCCCAGCTCCACGCGCTGGCCGGTCGCCACCAGCGGTCGATCGGCCAGACCCAGGGGCAGACGCAGCAGCCGCTGACGTTCGGGCAGGGCGGCCGGGACGACGAAGCGGGCGGGATCGAGTCGGGTCATCGGTCGCTGTCCACCCAGGCGGGCGCTTCCCATGCGGCCAGGGCTGCCCGCCGCCCCTCACCGCCCTCAGGCAGATCGAGGGGGATGCCGCGGGTATCGATGAGCAGGCCGGCCAGGCCTCCGCGGACCTCCATCGTCAGGTGACGCCCCTGCACGCCGAGGACGCTGCCCTCCCCGGGATCGATGTCGAGGCGAGCACCGATGCCAGGTGGCAAGTCGACCAGGCGCAACAGCTCTGGCTCCAGACGCATGCGCTCATCGCCCAGCGCACTTTCGATGCGCAACGAGCCGCTGCTGGCCTCCGACTTGCCCTCTTTGCCCTCTTTGCCCAACGAGCCGGTGACGAGTGCGCTCCCGAGCGGCAACAAGCAGTCACCCATGAGGTCCGACAGCAAGCGTCGCCGATCGTCCTCCACCGGCAAGGCCCCAAGGGGGGCGAGGACACCGGCATGGTCGTGCAGGATGCTCACGGCACCAGCTCGGCGGATGCCATCGACGACGGCCAGCGCGGACGCCGTGGGCGGTATCGCCGCGAAGCCACCGCCGGCCAGCACCAGCACATCGGCGCCATCGACGACCGCGGCAGCATCGCCCGCAGTCGCGCTCCACATCGCGGCGACACGCTCAAGAGCCGCGCGCAGCGCCGCCAGGCGCAGGTGCATACCCTCGTCATCGGTGCGCGTCCAAGGCTGGAGCGTCAGCTCACGCAGCGCATCGAGCCGCGCAGCCGGATCGCCCGAGAGCGTCGACCAGCGCAGCAGTGCGTCGCCCGCTGCCTCGTCGTCGAGAAGCTCCGCGGGCAACAGGCCCGCTCCCGCCAGGATGGCGTGCTGGGATCGGCCATCGGGTGTGGCGAGCGTACGTGAGCCGGCTGCCATGCCGATCTCAAGGCCGTCGATACGGTTGCCCAGCATGGCCGCCAAGGAGGCGATGGAAGCACGCAGCGCCGCACGGCTGTCCGCGACGAGAGGCTCAGCGTGGTTGGCGAGGTGGACACCGACCTGCTGGGCGGCCGCGCGCAGCGGTGAATCCGCGGTCGACGGCACGGCATCGGGCGCTGGCAACGAGAACAGCCGCACATCGGGGATGCCCTCGGGTCGCTCAGCGAACGGACCACAGGCGATGACCGCCAGATCGTCGCGGAAGCGGGCCAGCGAACCGGTGCGCGACCAGAGCCGATGGGCCGCCTCCTGCTCTGGCTCCTCGACACCGTCGCGGCCGCCCATGATGACCGCGTCCACCCGCGGATCGAGGCACGCCTCGCCCATGGCCACCACATCGGGTCCCGATCCGAAGAACCGCTCTGCCACCGCCCACCCCGCGCCACTGAAGGCACGTTCGAGCAGATCGCCGGTCAGGGGCGAAGCCGCCACCAGCACGGCGCGGGGTGCACGTGCGCTGCGGACCTCCAGGCGCGACCAATCACGCCAGCCTTCCATCGACCCGGCCAGGCTGGCATCGGTGCGGGCCACACGCCAGGCGAGGTCCTCAAGGATGGCTAGAGGGTCGATGGCTTGGGGCGCTGCGCCTGCCGCGAGCAAGCGGTAATGGCCATCGACGGGGGCGATGAGCGCTGCGGCCGTGCTGACGGTGCCACGGTCGAGCGTGAAGAAGGCGGGCGTATCCTGGGTCACGCGACAGATGGTAGCCGGGCGAGGCTATCGGGGTGCCTGATCAGGCGTACAGGTGCGCTTCGGCGTCGAGCTCTTCAAGCCGCTCGATGAGACGCTCGATGTCGTCATCATCGGCCAGCAGATTGCTGGCACCGGGGTCATCACCGCCGAAGATACCGCGCAGGACGGGGTCGAAGAAGAGCATGCCGAGCCCATCGAGGGGGGCGACGCCACGGCTGGCCTCCAGGAACAGGACGGCCGGAATGGTCGCGCCACGCAGCTGGATCTCACGTGCCAAGGCTTCGACATCGTCGCCACCGAAGGCGCCAAAATCACGCGTCACGATGTACGGCCCAGTCGTCTCAGGCGGTCGTAACAAGCCCGTTTCACCCTCCTTCGAGACATGTCGAACCGGCATAGCTACGAGGTCAGGCCCCTCTCGACCCGGGTCCGCGCGGCCAGTCCTGTCATGTCTGCGCCGGTGCCAGTGCTGTCGATTCCTGGGGGGACGGCATCAGCCAGCGGATAGTACACCCGGTCCACCCTTTGAGCCATGCTTGTGAGCACCTCCCACGCGATGGTGTTGCGCCGACGCGCCAGTTCCCCGGCGGTGATCGTGTCGGCGCCCTGGCGGCCCATCAAGACGAACTCCTCGTCATAGCCCAGGCCAGCCAAGTCGGTGATATCGACCGTCACCGCATCCATCGAGACACGACCCACGATGGGCACGCGCCGGCCGCGCACCAGGGCGACGGCGCCGGGCTGCGAGGCGCGCAGGTAACCATCTCCGTAGCCGATCGGCAGCACGGCGATACGCGACCGCCGCTCGGCGCGCCAGGTGCCGCCGTAGCCGACGGTCCCGCCGACGGGGACCTCGCTGAACGCCGTCGGCCGGGCCTTGAGCGACATCGCCGGACGCAACTGTCTCGCAGCCGCGACAGCATCGGGGGCGATGGGCAGATCGACATCGAGCACGCCGTACACGGCGATCCCCGGGCGTACCAGGTCCAGCGAAGGCTCGTCGTGAGTGAAGATGCCGCCCGATGCCGCGATATGGCGCGCTGGGATGGGGATGCCGGCGTCATGGATCGCGGCCACGGCGGCTTCGAAGCGCTGGATCTGAGCATCCGACGAAGGCGGATCCTCTGGGCTGTGGAGATGCGACCACACGCCGGCCAGCTCGATGTTCAGATCGCGGGCTGCGGCCGCGGCCACCTCGACGACAGCATCGGGCAGCAGGCCACCGCGGGCCATGCCGGTCTCGACGCCGAGGTGGACCCTGACCCGGCGCCTCCCTGACCCGGCAACGGCGCGGATGGCGTCCAGGTCGGCCGTGGACATGACCGCCAGCTCGATGTTCGCGGCCACCGCCTCGGCAGCAGCCCCGGCGGGTACCGGATACAGCAGCAGGATGCGACCCGCCACCCGGGAGCGCAGCGCGATGGCTTCGTCCAGAGTGGCGACACAGAGCGCCTCCACGTGCGGCGCCAGCGCCGGTCCCACGGCGACGACACCGTGGCCGTAGGCGTCAGCCTTCACCACCGGCGCCACCGCGGCCGAGCCCACCACCGACCGGATGATGTCGATGTTGTGGCGCATGGCGTCGAGGTCGATCTCCAGCCAGGCGCCACGGTTGCGCGGCGGGACGACGGTGATGCTCATCTGCTCGGCGGTCGGGCGGGCGGGCGGGCGGACTCGGCAAGCGCCCGGCGGACCCGCGGGATGACGGCCAACAGGTCTGTCGCCATGAGCCCGGCATCGCCCAGGTCGGCGCTGACCAGCTGGCCGGCACGGGCGTGCAGGTAGACGCCCAACGCGGCCGCCGCGAACGGCGCCAGGCCTTGCCCAACGAGCGACGCGATGATGCCGGCCAGGATGTCGCCGGTCCCTCCGGAGCCGAGCGCAGGCACCGCGAATGGCGCCATGAAACCACGCCCCTGCCCGTCGGCGATGACCGTGTGGGCGCCCTTGAGCACGACGACCACTCCCCACTCGCGTGCGGCCGTGACCGCCGCGTCCCAGCGTGATCCGTCGGTCATGCCGGCGTCGCGGCCGAGCCGAGCGAACTCGCCTGGATGCGGCGTGAGGATGGTAGGCCGGCCCAGACGCGTCCACCAACGCGGGTCCTGCGAAAGCGCCGTGAGCGCGCCGGCATCAACGACCGCCGCCGGGCCATCGGCAGCGAGCAACGACTGCACCAGGCGCGAGGTGCCACGGCCCGGTCGGAGGCCCGGGCCGATGAGCAGCGCGTCGGCAGCCATGGCGGCCACATCGGCCGCGGCCGCGGCAGCATCCACCTCGAAGGGCGCCACCTCCGGCAGGCCGCGTGTGATCAGCTCGGGGACACGACCGGCGAGGTGCGGTTGCAGCGAGGCGGGCACGCAGACCATCACCAAGCCACCGCCGGCGCGGACCGCGGCAGCACCGGCCATCAGCGCCGCCCCGGCATAGTCGAGCGAGCCGGCCACCGCCACGACGGTGCCATGGGTGCCCTTGTGGCCGCGTGGGTCCCGGATCGGCAGTAGTGCGGCGGCTGCCGCCTCGTCCAGCAGCGCGGGCGCACCCGGCGTCAATGCGTCTCCCCTCCGGCATCGGAGGCGGGCGGCTCGCCCCGTGCCGGTTCGCCCAGTGCCGCCTCTGAGGCTTCGACCTCAGCCTGCAGCTTCTGGAGGGCGCGCATCCGGGTCAGCAGCTGCTTCTCGCGATCGCCCAGCCTCGCTTCCGTATCGACAGGGAAGACGTACTCCCCACCCTGCGTGCGGACCCCGAAGGCGACCGCGACCGCATACTCGCGCTCGTGGCTGATCGACACCGCCACGCGTTCCATGCCCAGCTGGTTGGCACGCCGCAGGGCCCGGTCGTGCAATCGACACATCGGCGCGCCGGTGGGCAGGCGGATGATCTCGATCTCACGCCAGCCGACGCCGCGCACGCCGAGGCCCAACACCTTGGACACGGCCTCCTTGGCCGCCCAGCGGCCGGCGAAGTTCTCCGGCCGATCGCGCACATAGGCGTCTTCGTGGTCGGTCAGCACACGCTTGGCGAAGCGACGGCCGTGCTTGGCGATGGCCTTCTCGATACGCTCCACCTTGATGATGTCGATGCCTATCTCGGTGGTGCCGGAGGGCGGGGCCGGCAGGGCGCTCATTCCACCGTCACGGACTTGGCCAGGTTCCGCGGCTGGTCGACATCGGTGCCGCGCACCACGGCGGTGTGATAGGCGAACAGCTGCAGCGGGATGATGGCCAGGACGGGGCTTAGCATCTCCACCGTCGCCGGTACCCACAGGATGTCATCGGCCACGGCCTTCATCCGCACGTCGCCCTCGGTGACCACGGCGAGGACGCGGGCATCACGGGCGCGACCCTCCATGAGGTTGCTGACGAGCTTGTCGTGCACCGCCGTACGGGTAGCCACGGCAACAAGCGGCACCTCGGCGTCGAGGAGCGAGATGGGCCCGTGCTTGAGCTCGCCGGCAGCGTAGCCCTCGGCGTGGACGTAGCTCACCTCCTTGAGCTTGAGCGCGCCCTCCAGAGCCACCGGATAGGTGATGCCGCGGCCGACATACATGTACCCACGCGAGCCGACGTAGCGTTCGGCCAGGGCCGCCGCCGGTTCATCGTTCATCTCCAGCGTGCGCTCTGCCTGGGCCGGCAGGGCCCGCAGCCCCTCCACCAGGGTCTTCTCGTAGAGCGGGTCCAAGCCGCCACGGATCTTGGCGATCTGGGCCGCCACGAGCAGCAGCGTCAGGACCTGCGTGACGTAGGTCTTGGTGGCCACGACGGCGATCTCGGGTCCGGCCTGCAGGAACAGCACCGCGTCAGCCTCGCGGGTGATGGCCGAGCCGACGGCGTTGGTCACCGCCACCACCGGACAGCCACGCTCACGCGCCAGGCGTGTCGGCGCCAGCGTATCGGCGGTCTCGCCCGACTGGGTGACGGCGATCACCAGCGTCTTCTGGTCGAGCGGCGGCGGGTCGTAGCGAAACTCGGAGCCGATGTTCCAGCGCGCCGGCAGACCCGTCCACGCTTGCAGCGCATTGGCGGCCACGGCCGAGGCGTAGGCAGCCGTGCCACAAGCCACCAGCTCGATACGCTCGATGTAGGGCAGGATGGCACGCAGTGGCTCCAACTCCGGCACGCGCACCTCATCCTCGTGGATGCGTCCGGCGATGGCGGCGCGGATGGCCTCCGGCTGCTCGTGGATCTCCTTCTTCATGTAATGCTCGTAGCCGCCCTTTTCGGCAGCCTCAAGATCCCAGTCGATCTCGTGGACCGGACGCTCCAGGACCCGACCGACGAGGTCGGTGATGGCCACGCCCCCGGGACGGATATCTGCGACGTCGCCATCCTCAAGGAAGATCACCCGGCGCGTGTGGGCCAGGACCGCGGCCACGTCGGAGGCGAGGAAGGACTCGCCCTCGCCGAGCCCGACGATGAGGGGCACGTTCATCTTGGCGCCGATGATCCGGTCCGGCTCACCTTTGTGGATGACCGCCAAGGCATAGGCACCATGGGCACGCTGAAGAGCGGTGCGCACCGCGGCCGAAAGGTCGCCGTCATAGGCCTCTTCGACTAGATGAGCGATGGCCTCCGTATCGGTCTCCGAGTCAAAGACGTGCCCGGCCGCTTCCAGCTCTGCGCGAAGCTCGATGAAGTTCTCGATGATGCCGTTGTGGATGACGGTCAACTCACCGGTGCAGTCGACATGTGGATGCGCATTGAGGTCGTTGGGTCGGCCGTGCGTGGCCCAGCGCGTGTGCCCCAGGCCAGCTGTGGCCGGCGGCGTACCATCCACCAGGGCGTCCCGTAGACCGGCGACCTTGCCGGCCCGCTTCTTGATGAACAGATCTCCGGACTGCGTGACGAGCGCGATGCCGGCCGAGTCGTAGCCGCGATATTCAAGGCGGGCAAGACCCTCGAGCAGCAGTGGTGCCGCTTGGTCATGGCCGACGTACCCCACGATGCCACACATAGTTAACGCTCCTGGTTGAGGCGGTCGGCCGCCAGGGCCGCCAGTTCGTCGGCCAGCCGCAGCACACGGGCCGCATCGCGACCCTCGACCATGACGCGCAGCGCCGGCTCTGTGCCCGAGGGTCGGACGACGACGCGGCCCTCCGCTGTCAGCTCCGCCTCAGCCGCTGCCACGGCATCGCTGAGGGCGCGGTCGGCACGCCATTCCTTGGTGCGGACGCGGATGGTGCGCTGCTCCTGCGGGTCGAGCGGGATGGCCGCTGCCAACTCGGAGATCGGCCGTCCGCTCCGCGCCAGGATGTCCAGCGTCTCCAACGCCGTGACGATGCCGTCGCCGGTGGTGGTGTGCTCGCGGATGATGACGTGGCCGCTCTTCTCGCCACCAAGGCCGGCGTCCGACAGGAGCATGGCGTCGAC
This sequence comes from uncultured Chloroflexia bacterium, assembly GCA_963814315.1. Classification (GTDB taxonomy): domain Bacteria; phylum Chloroflexota; class Limnocylindria; order Limnocylindrales; family CSP1-4; genus JAFMJV01. The sequence continues at coordinate 71,833 of CAWFCG010000003.1, read as the reverse complement.
GATGTGTCGGTCACCCACCTTGGTGCGCAGGACGCGACCACCGGCCGCCTCCACGGCACGCACCAACCCTCCGTTGGAGAGGACGCTGACCACGACGGTGTCCTCGGCAAGGGCGCCGCGGGCGAGGCGGTCGAGCGCGATGATCCCCAGCAGCTGGTCGCCATCGACGACGTCACCACGCTCGTCGATGGCGACGCAGCGGTCCGCGTCGCCATCGAGGCTGAACCCGATATCACCACCCTGTGACGCCACGATGGCCGCCAACGCGGCGGGAGCGGTCGCGCCACAGTCGAGGTTGATGTTGCAGCCATCGGGGGCGTCGAAGTGGGACGTCACCGAGGCACCCGAGGCCGCCAGGATCTCTGTCGCCACAGCCGATGCCGAACCGTGCGCGCAGTCGACGTGCACGCGCAAACTGGAACCGATGCGCTGGGCCATGCCCAGGCGGTGCTCCATGTAGTGCCGCAGCTCGCCACGGGCGTCGATGACGCGGCCGAGCTCGTCGTTGCGTGGGAATCCCAGCTCTTCCGAGCGGATGATGAGCGTCTCCAGCTCGTCCTCCATCTCATCGTCGAGCTTTAGGCCCTTGCCGCTGAGCACCTTGAGGCCGTTGTCCTCGGCGGGATTGTGGGAGGCACTGACCATCACGCCCGCGGCAAATTCGCCGACCGCAGTGACATGCGCCAACGCCGGCGTGGGACAGACGCCCAGGACGTGGACATGGGCGCCGGCCGAGGTGACGCCTGACATCAGGGCCGCTACCAGCATGTCACCCGAGCGACGCGTGTCCTGACCCACCAGGATGTGGCCGCCGGGACCAGCCAGACTGGTGGCGACGGCTCGCCCCAACGCATGCGCCAGGGTGGGCTTCAGGTCCTCGTTGGCAACGCCACGGATGCCGTCAGTACCAAACAGGTTGCTCATGCGACGGGGGTGACCGTGACACGCACGGTTTCAGGGGTGGTCCGTACGACGCTTGTGCCCCGAGGGGTTCGGATGTTCGGCATGACGTCATTGTCGCCTACCGGCAGGCCATCGACGGGAACCTCCACGCTGAGCTCGTCGATGGCCAGCTCGTCCAGCTCGCTCACGGGGCCCGAGATCACGACACTGACGGACGACTCGTCCAGGCGATACGAGAAGTCAGGCTGGGCGCCGACGAGCACGGTGCCGACCTCGAACATGCGCGATCCGACCGACGCGGTGAACGTTACCAGCACCCTGACGACATCCTCGCCCGTGCTCGTCACCTCGTCAGGCAGGACCAGCCTCGCCTCCTGCATCAGTTCCACCGATTGGCCGCTGATGTCGACTGGTTCGGTGGCGATGAACTCGAGCTGGCGGACCGCAGCGCTCTCACCGCTCACGGTGGCGGTGGCGGGTACCACCGAGACGTTGTCGACACGTGAACCACGGGCTGGCTCGCCGATGAGCTGGGGGACGACCGGCAGTGTGGCATAGGCCAGCTGGCGTGCCACGTCCGCCTGCACACGCACCGTAGACGGCTCGACATCGATACCGGGAACGATAGCGCCCACGTCGTCGATCGCTTCCACCGTCACGTCCTCATCGATATTGATACCACTGGCATCGACCACGAAGTGGCCCTCCACGCTGCGCACATTCTGGAGGCGCGAGGAGGCGCCGCTAACGCTGGCTCGGTTGGGCCCGACATCGACCGGTCCCAGCTGGATCCCTTCAGGCAAGGGACCGTGGTCGACCTGGACCGGCATCACCCTCGTGACCACCTCGTCGACGCGCACGACCACGCCCGTGGGCTCGTAGCCGACGATGTGGACGCGCGGGTCGACCGGAAAGACCTGGACCGGCACTTCCACGGTGGCGACACCGACACGCGGCTGGACCGACGACAGGTCGATACTGGCACGGAAGCTGTCACTGCTGATCTGGGCGGCGATATCATCCGGGGCGCGATACTCGATCCGGTCGATGGCTCCGGGATCGTCCAACAGGGCGCCACCCGAGGGTGCGTTGAGCACCTCGATGGGCACAGGCCCGGTCCAACTGCGGGTCGATTTGGAGATGGCGAGCCCGGCATAGAGCACGATGGCCAGACCGAGCGCGGTGAGCTTCAGGGGCCAGTTAGAGAAGACCCACCGACCCAGGCTACTCATGGCTCCTCGCCCGTTTCGGTCGATGCCGCGACGACCACGGACTCCGGCTGGCTTCGCCGCGATCCCCAGAAGGCGCGGCCGGTCACGTCGGGCCTGGCCAGGAGGCCATACAGACGCTGACGCAACTCGTCCTCGTCGAGATCTCGAACGATGCTGCCGCCCTGGGCCAGACTGATGCTGCCGCTCTCCTCGCTGACCACGAGCGCCAACGCATCGGTCTGCTCGGTCACCCCGAGGGCCGCTCGGTGACGTGTGCCGTACTGCTCAAGGGACGCCTCACGCTCGGCCAATGGCAGCATCACGCCAGCCGCCACGATCTCATCGCCGCGAACGATGACCGCGCCATCGTGGAGTGGATAGCCCGGCGCAAAGAGCGAGGACAGCAACTCCGCGGAAAGGTCGGCGTTCATCATCACGCCGGCCTCGGCCATGTCACCGAGGCCCGTGTCCCGCTCGATCACGATCAAGGCGCCGGTGCGCCGACGCGACAGCTTGGCCGCGGCGGCTGCCAACAATGCCGCAGTGCGTTGGTGGCCACCCGTCTCGGACGCGCCCAGCCAGCCCCACGAGCCGACGCGTCCGAGTCGGTCCAGCCCACGCCGCAGCTCCGGCTGGAAGACGACCACGACAGCCAGCAGCCCGACCACGGCGCCGGCCTGGAGGATGCCAGAAAGGAGCCGCAGCTCCAGCGACTGGGCGACGATATACACCGCGTAGACGATGGTGGCGCCGATGGCCAATCGAACGGCGCGCGTGCCCTGGATGAGCCGCAATACCAGGTAGATGATGACCGCGGTCAGAAGGACGTCCAGGAGCGCGCGCGGCTCGACCTTCAGGTCTGTGGCAAGGTCGCTCAAGAGGTCCATCGACGCCTGAGCCTACCACCGCCACCGGGGCCTGGCGGTCATCATGGCCGTGAGGAGGCGAGACGCTCGAGCTCGGGACCGAGCGACCGGAAATCGCGCGCCAGGGCATGCAAGGCGGCGCGCCGACGCGGGTCGTCGTCGATGTCCAGCCGACGTTCGATCAGCAGCGCTCGTTGCTCAGCATGCTCGGCCCAGCCCTTGCGCAGGTAGAGCATGGCCAGGGTGAAGTGGACATCGATGTTGCCGCAGTGCGCTTCCAGTGCCCGCAGGCAGGCGTCGATGGCCGCATCGAGTTCGTTGATGGCAGCGAAGCCGTTGGCCGCGGTGAGGTAGGCCGCCACGGCGATGTCCAGGTCGCCTGCCGCGCGGGCCGCAGCACCGTTGCTGACATGGCCCTCCAACTCCAGCGACCCAGGGTCGGCTGCCGCGGCGCGACGGCGCCCAGCGCGCTCCATGGCCTCGAGCTCGGCGGCGCGCATACGCAAGGCGCCAGCCTCCAACTCTTTGCCCGCGGCCTCCAACGCGGCCACCTTGCCGCGCATGGCGTCGAGATCGGATGGCGCGCGCGCAAGGGCCTGGTCGAACGCTTCGAGTGCCTCCCTGGGCTGACGCATCTGCAGATAGACGTTGCCGATGGAGACGAACGGCAAGGGCCGATCGGGGGCCAGCGCACCGGCTTCCTCGTAGTGACCGACGGCCTCTCGCGGGCGTCCCCTGACCACCGCAAGATGACCACGCCGAAGCGCGTCCTTATAGCGCGTGGAGACCGGGTCACTCATGCGCACTAACCATCAGGCAAAACCACACCGCTGGACGATGCCCTGAAGGTCCCACGCTGTGGACGGGTATGGTCCAGGGTGGTCGGGAACCGTAGCGGGTTTCTCGGGGTCGCCGAGCGACCCCGGCCGCGAATGACTCGCGCGACGGCGAGCTGGCGCGCTAGCGCTTGGTGAACTGCGGCGCCTTGCGGGCCCGCTTGAGACCGTACTTCTTGCGCTCCTTCATGCGCGGGTCGCGCGAGAGGAGGCCGGCCTTGCGGAGCGGCAGCCGGGCACCCTCAGGATCCGACTGCAGCAGCGCCCGAGCGATGCCGTGACGGATGGCACCTGCCTGACCATGATGGCCGCCGCCCTGTACCTTGATCATGGCGTTGTAGCGACCCTCGGTACCGGTGACACGGAACGGCATCATGATGTCGTTGAGGTCGACCGCGTTGCCGAAGTGCTCTTCAAGGCTGCGGCCGTTGACGACGACCTCACCCTCGCCGGCGAGCAGCCGGACGCGAGCCGTGGCCGTCTTGCGGCGGCCAGTGCCCTCGTGGAAGCTAGCCTGGTTCATGAGTTCGCGCCTCCTGCCGGAGCGGGGACCGGCTGCTGTGCCTCGTGCGGATGATCCTTGCCGGCGTACACCTTGAGCTTGCGCAGCTGCTGGGTGCCGAGCTTGGTATGCGGCACCATCCCCTTGATGGCGCGTCGCACGACCTCCTCCGGCCGTCGTGCCAGCAGGTGGTCGAGCTTCTCCTCGCGGAAGCCCCCGGGATAACCGCTATGGCGATAGTAGCGTTTGGAGTCCAGCTTGTTGCCGGTCACCCTGATCTTCTCGGCGTTGATCACGATGACGTGATCGCCGGTGTCGATATGGGTCGAGTAGCTGGGCTTGTGCTTGCCCGTCAGCAGTCGCGCCACACCCGTGGCGAGACGGCCGAGCGTCTGACCGTCGGCGTCGACGACCAACCACTGGCGCTCGATCTCACTTGCCTTTGGCGTGTAGGTCCTGCTCATGGCCCCTGTCGTACTTCCTTGTCATTCGTCTTGCTTGGCGGTCCCATCGCCACCCGTCGCAGGCAAAGACCCTGCGCCGGAACGATAGCTCCGTCGAAGGCACGGCCCGGCGAGCCAAGCTGCCTGACCAATTCCTCCGTCGTGGCACGTCCCATCCCGATTCTGATGAGTGCGGCCACGATGCTGCGCACCATCTTGCGTAGGAAGGCATCACCAGTCACATCGATGGTGACCAGATAGCCATGCCGGCGCAATCGAACCTCATACAAGGTCCTGGTGGCAGTGTTCTGAACGCGCCCGAAAGGCGAGAAGTCATGACGCCCCAGCAGATGGCTGGCGGCGTCCTGCATGGCCCCGACATCGAGGCGTTCATCGAGCTCGTAGGCGTAGCGGTTGCGCAGCGGGCTGCGCGGCCCCGTCCAGATGCTGTAGCGATAGGTCCTCCGCGTCGCAGCGCGACGTGGATCGAAATCGAGCGCTACCCGTGTCAGCGGACCGATCGCGACGTCCCGGGGCAAGAGTGCCCCGATGGCCGGACCCAGTCGCTTCGCGGTCATGCTGCCGGTCCAGGTGAACGCGATCACCTGCCCGGTGGCATGCACCCCGGCGTCCGTCCGACCGGCCGATTTGACCTGGATGCGTGGGCCACCCGACAGGTGGGCCAAGGCGCGTTCCAACTCTCCCTGGACGGTCCGACGTCCAGGCTGGGCCTGGAAACCGGCGAACTCAGTGCCGTCGTATTGGACCCGGGCGCGATACCGCACGGGGCCGCCCTCTCGGGCGTGCTTCATACTGTCCGTCGTGCCGTGACGCCTGGGCGTCCGGCGTGGCGGGTTGGTTAGACCAGCTCGAGCTGGACCATGGGGGCGTTATCGCCGGGCCGGGGACCCAGCTTGACGACCCGGGTGTAGCCCGAGCTGCGATCCCCGTAACGGGGCACGATCTCGTCAAAGAGCTTCTCGATCACGAGCGGCTCATTGGGCAGCTCGGACACGATGCGGCGTCGCTGGGCCAGCGTCCCACCCTTGGCCAGGGTGATGACACGCTCGACCATGCCGCGGACCTCCTTGGCCTTGGCCTCGGTGGTCTTGATCTGCTCGTAGCGCAGCACCGACACGATGAGGTTGGCGTACATGGCCTGACGCGGGGCGGTCTTGCGGCCGAACTTGCGGCCATCGATGCGATGGGCCATGGCTAGGCGTCCTCCTTGAAGGGCTCTTCGCCCTCATCCTCGGACGCGTCCATCAGATCCTCATCATCCTCGTCCTCGTCCTCGATGTCAGCATCAGCATCGAAACCCTCCAGGGCCTCGTCCTCAGGCGGCAGGAAGCCGCGCATGCGCAAGCGCTCCTTCATCTCATCGAGAGACTTGCGGCCGAAGTTGCGCATCCGCAGCAGATCCTCATCCTGCAGCTGCAACAGCTGGCCGACCTTGACGATGTTGTTGCGCTTCAGCGAGTTGTAGGCGCGCATCGGCAGGTCCAGGTCCTCGATGGGCATGTCAAGCACGTTGGACGGCAGCGACTCCGCCCCGGCCACGGCCTCCACGTCGCTGGTGAGCTGGCGACCAGCGGTAGTGAATTGGCTGAACTGCTCGACCAGCATCTCTGCGGCGCGGGAGAGCGCCTCCTCCGGCGAGATGGTGCCGTCGGTCTCGATGACCAAGGTCAGCTTGTCGTAGTTGGTGACCTGTCCGACGCGAGTGTTCTCGACGTGGTAGTCGACCTTGCGCACGGGCGTGAAGATGGCATCGACGGGGATGACGCCGATGGGGAGGCCTTCCTTGGTGTCGTCAGCGGACAGGTAGCCGGTGCCCCGCTCCACGGTCAGGTCCATCTCGATGGTGGCGTCGGGCTCCAGCGTCAGGATGTGCTGGTCGGGGTTGACGATCTCGACGTCAGCGGACTCCACGATATCAGCGGCGGTGACCGGCCCAGCCCCGCTCTTGATGAGCTTGAGCTGGGTGGGATGGGGGACGTAACTCTTTAGCCGCAGCCGCTTGAGATTGAGGAGGATCTGGATGACATCCTCCTTGACCCCAGCGATGGTGCTGAATTCATGGCTGACGTCGCGAATCTGCACGGACGTGATGGCCGCGCCCTCCAGGGAGGAGAGCAGCACGCGTCGAAGCGCGTTGCCCAACGTGACACCGTAGCCGGCGCGAAGCGGGCTGGCCTCGTACTTGCCGTACGTCTCCGTCTCGAGCTCCTCGATGGACTCGATCTGGGCGTTCTCCATTTCGATCATGGGCTGGCGCTACCTCGAGTAGTACTCGACCACGAGCTGCTCGTTGAGTTCGAGCGGCATCTGGTCGCGGGTCGGCATCGCGGCAACGGTCCCGACAAGCTTGTCGGCGTCCACGTTGACCCAGTCAGGCTTCTGGGCGCCACCGATGGCGTCCTTCAGCTGCTTGAAGTATTCGGTCTTGCGGCTGCTGCCGTGCACCTCGATCTTGTCGCCCTCACGGACGCGGAACGAAGGGATGTTGGTGCGCACACCGTTGACGTCGAAGTGGCCGTGGCTCACGAGCTGGCGCGCCTGAGCACGACTGCTGGCGAAGCCCATGCGGTAGACGACGTTGTCAAGGCGGGTTTCAAGCAGGCGCAGCAGGTTCTCACCGGTCACACCGGGACGCGACGCAGCCGTGTCGTACAGGCGCCTGAAGGGACGCTCGTTGACCATGTAGACGCGACGCACTTTCTGCTTCTCGCGCAGCTGGATGCCGTAGTTGGACATCTTGCGGCGGCGGATGCCGTGCTGGCCGGGCGGCGTGCCGCGGCGCTCGAAGGGGCACTTCTTGGTGTAGCACTTGCTGCCCTTCAGGTACAGCTTCATGCCCTCACGCCGACAGAGGCGCGAGACGGGTCCTCGATATCGAGCCATGACTCAGGCCTCCCCTAGACCCGGCGCCGCTTGGGGGCGCGGCAGCCGTTGTGCGGGAGTGGCGTGACGTCGGTGATGGCGCTGACCTCAAGCCCGGCCGCCTGTAGCGAACGGATGGCCTGCTCGCGACCCGACCCAGGGCCCTTCACGAAGACCTCGATCTGGCGCATGCCGTGTTCCATGGCGCGCTTGGCAGCACCATCGGCGGCGAGGGCAGCAGCGTACGGGGTGGACTTGCGAGAGCCCTTGAACCCAGCCGTACCGGCGCTACCCCAAGCCACGACTGCACCACCAAGGTCCGTGATCGTCACGATCGTATTGTTGAAGGTCGCCTGGATATGAACATGCCCTGACGGGATGTTCTTCTTCTCCTTGCGCCTGGACTTCGTGGCGCGCTTGCGTTCCGCCATCGATCGGGTGTCTCTCCTGCGTGGCGCCGCATGGTCGACCGGCTACTGGAGCCGGACCGCCGCGGCGAAGGTGCTTACTTCTTGCGCCGGACGCCGACGGTCTTCTTGGGACCGCGTCGCTGGCGTGCGTTGGTCTTGGTACGCTGGCCACGGACCGGTAGGTTGCGCCGGTGTCGAAGGCCGCGATAGGAACCGATCTCGGTCAACCGTTTGATGTTCATGGCCGTCTCGCGACGAAGGTCGCCCTCAACGGTGTAGCGGCGGTCGATGATCTCGCGCAGGCGATTGACCTGCTCATCAGTGAGGTCGCGGACACGGGTGTCCGGATTCACGTTGGCCTGGGTCAGGACCTTCTGGCTGGTCGGCAGCCCGATCCCGTAGATGTAAGTCAGCGCGATCTCCACCCGCTTCTCGCGGGGGATATCGATGCCGGCGATACGTGCCACCGTTCCTCCTAGCCCTGGCGCTGCTTGTGCTTGGGGTTCGAGCAGATGACCATGACACGGCCCTTTCTGCTGACCACCTTGCAGCGCTCACAGCGCCTCTTCACCGATGCAGAGACCTTCACGTCGTTCTCTACCGTCCTACTTGAGTCGATATGTGATGCGGCCGCGCGAGAGGTCGTAAGGCGACAACTCGACGCGAACGCGATCGCCGGGAAGGATGCGGATGAAATTCATCCGCAACTTGCCGCTGATGTGCGCCAGAACCTGATGCTTGTCCTCGAGCTCGATTCGGAACATGGTGTTCGGCAACGGCTCGATGACCGTTCCTTCGACCTCGATTGCATCTTTCTTTGCCACAGGCGACCGCTGAAACCCCGGCTACTGGTTGACTGGAATGGGCCCGACGCCAGATCCGACACGGTCGGCGGGGCGCCAGCAAGCGCCGAGATCGCCCCGGCGCGCGAACAATGAGTGTATCAGAAGTCGCACCGAACCGGCAACCGCTGTCCGAGCCACGCTCACGCGCTCAGCACTGCCATGGCAGGCAGGCCTTCGACGAGCTCGCCGGCGGCCAGTGTCAGGATGCGCGGGCCATCGACGGTGACCGCGAGCGTGTGCTCCCAGTGGGCAGCCAGGCTGCCGTCAGCGGTGGCGACCGTCCAGCCGTCGGGCTTGACGCGCGTGTCGAAGCCGCCGATGGTGAACATGGGCTCGATGGCGATGCACAGGCCGACCTCGATCTTGCGACCCTTGCGACCGGTGCGGTAGTTGGTGACCTGCGGTTCTTCGTGCATGTCATTGCCGATGCCATGACCGACGTAGCCGCGCACGATGCCGTAGCCGGCTGCCAGCCCAACGTCCTCGATGGCACCCGCCACATCCTCGAGCGTGGCGCCCGCGACCGAGGCGCGGACGCCCGCGAGCATGCCTGCCCGCGTGGTCTCCGAAAGCTTCCGCGCCGCTGGCGGCACATCGCCCATGAGGAAGGTGCGCGCCGAGTCGCCGTTCCAGCCGTCGACGTCTGCGCCACAATCGACTGAGACCAGCATGCCCTCCCGGATGACTCGCTCGTCGGGTATGCCGTGGACGACCTCATCGTCGATGGAGATGCAGGTGGCGTGCGCGAAGGGCGCGAGATGACCGGGGACGCCGATGAAATTGGGCGTCCCACCGCCGTCGCGGATGACAGCGTCGGCGATGGCATCGAGCTGCAACGGCGTCATGCCGGGCTTGATGGCCTCTGCCACCGCGTCGAGCGCGGCGGCGGTGAGGCGCCCGGCCACGGCCATCTTCTCGACCTGGGATCGAGACTTGAGCGTGACGCGCCGACGGTCGAAGAGCACGCTAGGCGACTTTTTTGCTGGCGATGACGCGGAGGAGTTCGGCGGTGACATCCGCCGGCGGCTGGTCGCCGGGCACCGAGAAGAGCACCCCGTGATCGGCGTAATAGTCGATGACCTCGAACATCGGCGGGAGCTGCTGGTCCAGGCGAGCCTGCACCGTATCGGGGCTATCATCGGTGCGCTGGTACAGTTCGGCACCATCGACATCGCAGATGCCCTCGACCAGCGGTGGCATACCCAGGACGTGGTAAACGTGCTGATCATCCTTGGTGCAGATGCGGCGGCCGGTGAGGCGCTGGAGCAGCAGTTCCTGAGGAACCTCGATATAGGGCACGGCGCAGATGGCGGTGCCGGCCTTCTCAAGCATCTTGTCGAGGGCCTCAGCCTGGGTCACAGTGCGCGGGAATCCGTCGAGGATGACGCCGGCCGCGGCATCCTCTTGGGCGAGGCGGTCCCTGACCATGGCCACGACGATGTCGTCTGGCACCAGACCACCCGAGTCGACGTAGCGGCGGACCTTCTTGCCCAGGGCGGAGTCGCTCTTGAGCATGGCTCGGAACAACTCACCGGTGGAGACATGAGGCAGGCCCAGCTCGTGGGCCAGACGCTCGGCCTGGGTGCCCTTGCCCGCGCCAGGGGCGCCCATCATCACGATGATGCGGCGGTTCCCCCCGGTACGTGTGGTGGGCTCGACGGTAGCTTGCGATGTCACCTGATGAATCCCTCGTAGTTGCGCATCATCAACTGCGCCTCGAGCTGCTTCATCGTCTCCACCACCACCGAGACGACGATCAGCAGTGCTGTGCCGCCCAGCGCGAAGGAACCGACGACACTGCCCGCGAAGAGCATGCCGATGATGATCGGACTGACCGCGACGGTGCCCAGGAAGATGGCGCCCGCAAGGCTGATGCGAAACACCACCTTGGCCAGGTAGTCGCGGGTCGGCGTACCCGGTCGGATGCCCGGGATGAAGCCGCCGTTCTTGCGAAGCTGGTCGGCCGTCTCATCAGGCTTGAAGGTGAACGCCGTGTAGAAGTACGTGAAGCCGACGACCAGCAGGAAGAACACGATGGCGTAGAGCGGGCTCCCCTGGCTGAGCCAGGTGATGATGGTGTTGGCGACTGATTCGACGATGCCACCGGAGGCGCTGAAATAGGTCGCCATCTGCACCGGGAACAGCAGGATGCTGATGGCGAAGATGATGGGGATGACGCCAGCCTGGTTGACACGCAGCGGCAGGAACGTCGCGCCACCCTGGTACATGCGTCGGCCACGAACACGGCTGGCGTACTGGATGGGGATGCGGCGCTGGCCCTCCTGGACGTAGACGATGACCGCGACGGCGACGATGGCGAGCAAGCCGAAGGCCAAGCCGGCAGCAAGGTCAGGTGAGGTCAGGAAGGTATTCACCGCTCCGGGCAGGCTGGCCACGATGCCGGCAAAGATGATGAAGCTGATGCCGTTGCCGATGCCGCGCTCGGTGATGAGCTCGCCGATCCACATCACCAGGATGGTCCCGGCGGTCAGCGTGATGATCTGGGTCAGCGTGGTGAAGCTGGTCAGATCGAAGTCCTGCACCACGCCGTTCTGGGGGGAGGACAACAGCGCCAGGTAGCCGTACGACTGCAGGATCGCCAACGGCACCGTGAGGTAGCGCGTGTAGGCATTGATCTTGCTGCGGCCGTACTCGCCTTCGCGAGAGAGCTGCTGCAGACGAGGCACGACGCCCGTCATCAGCTGCATGATGATCGACGCGTTGATGTACGGGTTCACACCCAACGCGATGATGGAGAAGTTCTGCAGACCGCCTCCGGAGAAGAGGTTCAGCATCTGCAGGAAGTCGTTCTCGCCAATGACCCCTTCGAGTGCTTGACGGTCGATGCCGGGCACAGGGACGTGCGCCAGCATCCGCACGATAACGAGCATCCCCAAGATGAAGAGGATGCGCTTGCGGATATCCGGCGCACGAAACGCATTGACGAGAGCGTCGAACACGGCTTACTCAGTCGCCTTCGGGTCGTCGGAGGCGTCGATCGACTGCGTCGGCGCGGACTCGTCCGTCGCGCCCTCGTCGGTCACTGCTACCTCGCTCGCCGTAGCGGCCTCAGCCTTGGCGACGTCAGCGATCCGTTCCGGAGCGAGTGGCTGCACGAAACCGCCGGCAGCCTCGATCTTCGACTTGGCCGACGCGGTGAACGCATCGGCCGCCACGAAGAGCTTGACGTCCAGGTCGCCCGAACCGAGTACCTTGACGGGTCGATTCGCGTGGCTGATGAGTCCGGCGGCGGTAAGCACCTCAGCGTTCACGGTCAACGGCTCGGAGCCCGTCAACTCGCCGAAACGACCGGCCACCGCGTACTCGGCGATGCGCCCGATGTTGACGACTTGGTATTCGATGCGACCGCGGCGCTTGAAGCCACGGAGCTTGGGCACCCGCACATGCATGGGTGTCTGCCCACCTTCGAACCAGCCGGGGATGCTGGCGCCGGAGCGCGACTTCTGGCCCTTGGTGCCGCGACCTGCGGTCTTGCCTTTGCCGGCGGCGATGCCACGACCGACGCGGATGCGCCGCTTGGTAGAGCCGGGCGCCGGCTTCAGATCGTGGAGTTTCACGCCTCGGCCTCTTCCTTCTGCTTGGTTGTCGCCTTATTGCCGACCGCTGCCGCAGCTACCTCTTCGCATTCGACGAGATAGCGCACCGCGCGGATCTGGCCGCGGACCGCGGGATCGTCGGGCAACTCGACCGTCTGGCCGATGCGCCGCAACCCCAAGGCGCGCACGGTTCCGCGGGCGCTGGGGTTGGTACCGACGGTGGACTTCACCAGGGTGACGAGGAGCTTAGCGGCCACCGCGGACCTCCCCCACCAAGGCGCCGTCGTCGGAGCCCGGCTTGGGCTGGCCGGGGATGACGCTGTGAAGCTTCTTGCCGCGCCACTCGGATAGCTCGGCGGCGGACCGCATGTTGCGCAGGCCTTCGAGCGTGGCACGTGTGACGTTGACGGGGTTGTTGGACCCGAGCGACTTGGACAGGATGTCCCGGATGCCGGCCGCCTCGACCACAGCACGCACAGACGCACCGGCGATGACACCGGTTCCCTGTGAGGCTGGCTTCAGCATGACGGTGCTGGCACCGAACTGTTGCCGTACCTCATGGGGCACGGTGGTGCCGACGAGCGGGACCTTGATGAGGTTCTTCTTGGCGTCTTCGACGCCCTTGCGGATGGACTCCGGGACCTCGCCGGCCTTGCCCAGGCCGACACCGACATGTCCTTCGCCATCACCCACGACGACCACGGCGCTGAAGCTGAAGCGCCGACCACCCTTGACCACCTTGGCCACGCGGTTGATCTGGACGACGCGCTCTTCGAGCGTGAGCTTGTTGAGGATCGATCCGAGCCATGGGCCCTCCTAGAACTCCAGGCCGGAGTCGCGCGCGCCCTCGGCGAGGGCACTGATCCGTCCGTGGAACTTGAACCCGGCGCGGTCGAACACGACACGCTCGACTCCAGCGGCCTTGGCGCGGTCCCCGACCAGGGACCCCACCCGCTTGGCGCGCTCGGTCTTGGTGCCACCGGCACCCACGACGGCTTCCATCGAGGAAGCGGCAGCGAGGGTGTGCCCGGTGGAGTCGTCGATGACCTGGGCGTAGATCTGATTGATGCTCCGGAAGACCGCCAGGCGCGGTCGCTCAGTGGACCCCGCCACACGAAGGCGGAGCCGCGAGTGACGCTTCTGACGTGCGGCGGAGCGGCTTCGTGCCGTTGGCATCGCGGTCGTCGGTCTCCTCTATCGGCCGGACGCCACCGAAGGCGCCGCGACCAGGTTGCTCTTGCTATGAAGGATTGGTCGGGGGTGCTTACGCGCCGCCGATCTTGCCGGCCTTGCCGGCCTTGCGGCGCACCACCTCGCCCGCGTAGCGGACGCCCTTGCCCTTGTAGGGCTCGGGCTTGCGAGTGCTGCGCACCTTGGCGGCCATCTGCCCGACCAACTCCTTGTCGATGCCGGTCACGGCGACCTTGATGGGCGTCTCGACCTCGAAGGCGATGCCCTCGGGCGGTTCGATCTCGATGGGGTGGCTGTAGCCCAGATTGAGCTGTAGTTTCTTGCCCACGAGTTGGGCACGGTAGCCCACGCCCACGATCTCAAGCTTGCGAGTGTAGCCCTCGGTCACCCCAACCACCATGTTGCTGATGAGGGTGCGGGTCAAGCCGTGGAGCTCACGCGAGCGCTTCTCTTCGTTGGGCCGCACGACGCGAAGCTGGCCGTCTTGCGTGACGACCGACAGCACCGGCGTGAGGTCACGCTCAAGTGTGCCCTTGGGGCCCTTGACCGTGATGTGGCTGCCCGCCACGTCGATATCGACGCCCGGCGGGATGGTGATGGGAAGCTTGCCGACTCGTGACATCAGCGTCGCCTACCAGACATACGCCAGGACCTCGCCGCCGAGCTGGCCCCTGCGAGCCTGCGCGCCGGTCATGATGCCCTGACTGGTGCTGACGATGACGACGCCGAGTCCACCCAGCACGCGCGGGATCTCGGTCTTGGATGCATAGACGCGCAGGCCCGGCTTGCTGATGCGCTTGAGCCCACTGACGACCGGCACCTTGCCCACGTACTTGAGCTTGATGGTGATGTCCTTGCGCGGGCCTGCCTGCGCCTCGGAGAAGTCCTCGATGAAGCCCTCCTCCTTCAGGATGGCAGCGATGGCCAATTTGGTGCGTGACGCGGGCATGGAGACCTCGACGTGGCGCGCCCGGCTGGCGTTGCGGATGCGGGTGAGCATGTCAGCGATAGGATCGGAGATGTTCATATGCTTACCAACTCGACTTGGTGACGCCCGGCAACTCGCCCAGCAGGGCTCGCTCCCGGAAGCAGATACGGCAGAGACCGAAGCGGCGCATGTAGGCGCGAGAACGACCACAGACGAAGCAACGGTGGTAGGCGCGCACCTCGAAGCGCTGCTTGCGCTTGGCCTTGGCGATCATCGACTTCTTGGCCACTTGGCGGCGCTCCTCTAATTCTCGAACGGCATGCCGAGGAGGGCCAGCAAGCGCTGACCTTCCTCGTCGGTCTTGGCTGTGGTGACGACCGTCAGCTCCAGCCCTCGCAGTCGATCGACCTTGTCGTAGTCGATCTCAGGGAAGGCCAGCTGCTCACGCAGTCCCAGCGAGTAGTTGCCACGTCCGTCGAACGACTTGGTGGGGACACCACGGAAGTCACGGATGCGGGGCAGGGCGATACGGGTGAGTCGCTCCAGGAAATCCCACATGCGCTGGCCACGCAGGGTGACCTTGACGCCGATGGTGTTGCCTTCACGGATCTTGAACTGGGCGATCGACCGCTTGGCCTTGGTGACCACCGGCTTCTGACCGGTGATGGTGGTCATATCGGTCACCGCAGCGTCGACCGCCTTGGCGTTGGTGAGTGCCTCACCCAGGCCGATGTTCACGGTGATCTTGCTCAGGCGAGGCACCTGCATCGGGTTCTGGTACTCGAACTCCTTGACCAGGGCCGGTACCACCTCTTCGTGGTAGCGCTGTCGCAGTCCGCTGCTCACTTCCTTGCCTCCGCTCGGGTCACGGACTCGCTGCAGTGGGTACAGGTGCGGATGCTGCGGCCGTCACCGGTACGCGCATGGCGGACCCGGGTAGGGCGCGAGCAATGCGGACAAACGAGCATGACATTGCTGATGGCGATGGGCTGGGGGATGTCCAGGATGCCACCCTGCTGGATGCGAGGCTGACGCTCTGTCCGACCGGCCACTTGACGCGGCTTGGTGTGCCGCTTAGCGATGTTGAGACCCTCGATGACGACGGCTGCACCCGACAGGGGTGCTTTGTCCTGCCAGCCGGCGCCGAAGCGCGCCGAAGAGCGCGCCCAGCCCTGCTGGTGCCGTAGTACTCGCCGGACGACACCACGTTTGCCGGCGTCCTTGCCTTTGAGCACCACGACCTCGTCACCCGAACGCAGGTCCGGGACGCGGGTGTGGCGACGAGGCTTGGCGGTAGGGGCCATCACAGCACCTCCGGTGCAAGCGAGATGATCTTCATGTAGTTACGGTCGCGCAGCTCGCGGGCCACTGGACCGAAGATACGGGTACCGCGCGGGTTGCCCTGGTTGTTGATGAGCACGGCCGCATTCTCATCGAAGCGGATGTAGCTGCCATCGGGGCGTCCGTATTCCTTGGCCGTGCGAACGATCACGGCCTGGACGATGTCACCCTTCTTGACCGCGGCGTTCGGGATGGCCTGCTTGACGCTGGCGACGATGACATCACCGACGCCGGCGGTGGGCTTCTGTGAGCGGCCCAGGATGCGGATGCACTCGATGATGCGCGCACCGGTGTTGTCGGCCACCCGGAGCCGGCTGCTGGGCTGGATCATGCAGACGCCTCCTCGCCCTCGGCAGGCTGCTGGGCGGCAGCGCCATCAGCGGCGACCTCGGGGGCGGCTGCCGCTGCCGTCTCAGTTGAGGCCGGCTCAACGTCGACCGTGACGGCAGCCTCGACGTCAGCCTCGGCTCGGGCCACGTGCGTAGCCCCGTGGATGGCCTCGGCAGTCTCGGCTTCCATGGCGACCACCTCCTCACCGGCGCCGAGACCAGCCTTGGTCACGATCCCGGCGAGGCGCCAGCGCTTCGTCGCAGAGAGGGGACGGGCCTCCTCGATGCGGACGGTGTCGCCGACGTGGGCCTCATTGTGCTCGTCGTGCGCCTTGAACTTGGTGGTCAGGCGGATGACGCGCTTGTAGATACGGTGGCGGGCAAGACGCTCGACGGACACGACGATGGTCTTGTCCATCTTGTCGGAAACGACGCGGCCGACCTTGGCCTTGCGCTTCCCGCGCTCAGGGGCAGTGGCGGCGCTCATCTACTCTCCTCCAGCAGCCGCGCGCGAACCAGCGGCCGCTGACCCTGCCTCGAGCTGTCGCTCGGTCTGCACGGTCAGCAGGCGAGCGATGTCCTTGCGCGTCTGCGAGATCTGGCTGTAATCGGTGAGCTGGCGAGTGGCCAGCTGGAAACGCAGGTCATAGAGATGCCGCCTGGCAGACACGAGCTCATCATCAAGCTCCTGCTGGGAGAGGCTGCGGGCCTTAGCGATCTCCATCATGGACCCCCTCCCTGATCAGCACCTTGACGCTGGTGGGCAGCTTGTGGCTGGCCAGACGCATGGCCTCGACCGCGTCCTCGTGTGGGACACCGGCCATCTCGAACAGGATGCGACCAGGCTTGACGACGGCGACCCAATGATCGGCCGCGCCCTTGCCTTTGCCCATCCGGACCTCAGCCGGCTTCTTGGTGACCGGCTTGTCAGGAAAGATGCGGATCCAGATCTTGCCGCCACGGCGGACGTAGCGGGTCATGGCACGTCGAGCGGCCTCGATCTGACGGCTGGTGATGTAGCCAGGCTCCTCGGTCATCAATGCGTAGTCGCCGAAGGCGATGGTAGAACCACCCTTGGCGATGCCGCTCATGCGGCCACGCTGCTGCTTACGGTGCTTGACGCGACGGGGCATCAACATGTCTTTATGCCCCTCCCCCGGCAGCGACTGCCTCCTTGGGAGCCGTCTTTTCAGGGATGACGTCGCCGCGGTAGATCCAGACCTTGACGCCGATAGCGCCGTAAGTGGTGCGCGAGAGGACCTGACCGTAGCTGATGTCGGCACGCAGGGTGCCGAGCGGGATACGGCCTTCCTTGTCCCACTCGCGGCGGGCCATCTCGGAGCCGCCCAGACGGCCGGAGACCTGGACCTTCACGCCCTTGGCGCCGGCCTTCATGGTGCGCTGGATGGATTGCTTGATGGCCTTGCGGAAGGCGATGCGACGGGTCAACTGCTGGGCGATGTTCGTCGCCACCAGCACACCGTCGAGCTCGGGCTGACGGATCTCACGGATCTCCAGCTTGACCTTGCGCTCGGTGAGCTTGCCCACAGCCTGACGCAGCGATTCTACGTTGGCGCCGCCCTTGCCGATGACGATACCCGGCTTGGCGGTGTGGACGGTGACCGTCACGTGATTGATGCCACGCTCGATCTCGACCAGCGAGATACTGGCGTTGGCCAGTCGCTTCTGGACCAGGGTCCGGATAGCGATGTCCTCATGCAGCAGGTCCCGATAGTCCTTGTCCGAATACCACTTGGCATTCCAGGTGCGCGAGACACCCAGCCGGAAGCCGTTGGGGTGGACCTTGTGTCCCATGCCTAGGCCTCCCGGTTCTCGACCACGACCGTGATGTGGGTCATGGGCTTGTTGATGGGGAATGCGCGCCCCTGTGCTCGTGGTCGCCAGCGCTTGATGGTGGGTCCCTCGTTTGCGGTGGCCTCCGCGACGAAGAGCTCGTCGATGGGGAGGTCATGGTTGTTCTCGGCGTTGGCCGCGGCGCTCTTGAGCACCTTGGCCACGTCTCGTGCCGCACCCTGCGGCATGAACTGCAGCAGCGCTGCAGCCTCTTCCACCGGGCGTCCGACGATCGCCCGCGTGACCAGGCGGGTCTTGCGCGTGGAGCGACGGAGGTACTTGGCAGTCGCAGAAACTCGCATCGCGGCCCCTACTTCAGCGTCGTCGACCGCTCGGTGTGACGCCCGTGACCGCGGTAGTTGCGGGTGGGGGCGAACTCACCAAGGCGGTGGCCGACCATGTTCTCGGAGATGAACACCGGGATGTGCTTCTTGCCGTTGTAGACGGCGATGGTGTGCCCGATGAAGTCGGGGAAGATGACGCTGGCGCGTGACCAGGTCTTCAACACCTGCTTCTGGTTCTGGCTGTTCATCGTCTGCACGCGGGCTAGGAGCCGCTGCTCAACGAACGGTCCTTTCTTCAGGGATCGCGACATGACGCTCCTCCTCGCCTACTTGCGATGACGGGAGGTCGCGATGAGCCTCCCGCTATTCTTGTTCGTTCGGGTGCGGTGACCCATGGCGGGCTTACCCCAGGGGGTCTTGGGCGGCATGCCCGTGGGCGACTTGCCCTCGCCACCACCATGGGGATGGTCCCTGGGGTTCATGACCACACCGCGGACCTCAGGCCGCTTGCCCATGTGGCGCGCGCGACCGGCCTTGCCGATGCTCTGGTTCTCATGATCGATATTGCCGACCTGGCCGACGGTGGCCATGCAGCGCATGTCGACGCGGCGGACCTCACCCGAGGGCAAGCGTACGAGGGCATAGGCGCCCTCCTTGGCCATCAGCTGGGCGGACGTGCCGGCTGACCGGACGATCTGCCCGCCTTTGCCGGGGATGAGCTCGATGTTGTGCAGCTGCGTGCCAAGCGGGATGGCGCGCAGCGGCAGGGCGTTGCCGACGCGCGCCTCGGCCTTGGTCCCAGCGACGACGGTGTCACCGACCTGCAGTCCGTTGGGCACCAAGATGTAGCGCTTCTCGCCGTCGGCGTAGTGCAACAGGCCGATACGCGCGGAGCGGTTGGGGTCGTACTCGACGGTGGCCAGCTTGGCGGGCACATCCCACTTGTCGCGGCGGAAGTCGATGCGACGGTAGTTTCGCTTGGCGCCACCGCCTCGATGGCGGACCGTCAGCCGGCCCTGCGAGTTGCGACCCGAGCCACGTTTCTTGGACTCCACGAGTGGCTTGTGGGGCTTGTCGGTGGTGATCTCCTCGAAGGTCGACCGCGTCATGAAGCGGCGCCCCGGGGATGTCGGCTTGTAGCCTCTGATCGGCATCGTCTAGACCCCTTCGAAGAATTCGATCGAGTCGCCGGCCTTGACGGTCACGACGGCCTTCTTCCAGGGGGTGGTGTAGCCGACCTGGCGCCCGCGGCGGCGATTGCGGGACTTCTCCTTGCGCTTCGACATCGAGACATTGACGTTCAGCACAGTGACCTTGAAGAGCTCCTCCACGGCCGCCTTGATCTGCAGCTTGTTGGCCTCGGTGGCGACGGCGAAGGTGTACTTGTGGAGGGTGGTCTGGTCCATCGACTTCTCGCTGATGACCGGCCGGAGGACGATCTGCGTAGCGGCGAGGGTCATGCGTACACCTCCGACATGGTCGGGATCGACGCTTCGGTGATGACGATGGCATCAGCATCGAGGACATCCACGATGTTGAGCGAGTCGGCACGGATGACGATCAGGTCGGGCACGTTGCGAGCCGACAGCTCGAGCGCCTCGTTCTTGCCATCCTCGACGACCAGGATCTTCCCGGCGGCATGTAGTGCGGAGAGGTGACTCAGGAGCTGCCTGGTCTTGATCTCTTCGAGCGAGAGGTCGTGGACGACCTTGATGACGCCGTCATCGAATTTGCTGGTGAGCGCACCCACCAGAGCAAGGCGGCGCATGCGCTTGGGCAGGCGCTTGTCGTACTTGCGTGGCGAAGGCCCGAAGACGACGCCACCGCCGGCATAGTGCGGCGCTGAGCGCGTGCCCTGTCGAGCGCGGCCAGTGCCCTTCTGGCGGTATGGCTTGCGGCCACCGCCACGCACTTCGGCACGCGTCTTGGTCTTGGCCGTGCCAGTGCGGCGACCGGCCAGCTGAGCCACCACGGCTTGGTGCATGACGGACATGTTCACCGTCGCCGCGAACAGCGCGTCGGGGAGATCGATGGTGCCAGCTTCGGAGCCGGACTTGTCAAAGAGTGGTGTCGTTGGCATCTGGCTATGACTTCCTGATCACGATGAGCGCGTTGCGGGGACCGGGGACCGGACCCTTGACGAGCAGCAGGTTGCGCTCGCTGTCGGTGCGAAGGATGGTCGCGTTCTTGACGGTGACCCGCTCATGGCCCATGTGGCCCGCCATCGGCGTGCCGCGGAAGACCTTGCCCGGATATGTACCGCCACCGATGGAACCGGGGGCGCGGTGAGAGTCAGAGCCGTGTGTCTCCGGCCCGCGGCGGAAATGGTGGCGCTTGATGGTGCCGGCGAAGCCCTTGCCTTTGGAAGTGCCGGTGATGCTCACCGATTCTCCATCCTCGAAGATGCTCACGTCGAGGGTCTGTCCGACCTGGTAGTCGGCCACATCATCGACCCGGAACTCACGCACGTGACGGACGCGCGGCAGATCCTTGAGCTGGCCCAGCCGGGGCTTGGTGGTATGTCGTGCGGTACCGGCACCGACCTGGACGGCGGTGTAGCCGTCGCGGTCCAGCGTGCGCAGCACGGTCACCGTGTTGGGTTCGATGGCCACCACCGAGACCGGCACCATGGTGCCGTCCTCAGCGAAGACCTGTGTCATTCCGACCTTGCGGCCGATCAGTCCGATTGACATCTACATCCTGATCTCGATGTCGACGCCTGCGGCCAAGGAGAGCCGCATCAGCGCGTCGACGGTCTTTGACGAGGGGTCCAGGATGTCGATGAGCCGCTTGTGTGTGCGGATCTCGAACTGCTCCCGGCTGTCCTTGTCGATGAACGGGGACCGCAGGACCGTGAACTTCTCGATACGGGTCGGCAGCGGCACTGGGCCAACGACCTCGGCACCGGTGCGCTGGGCCGTCTCCACGATCTGGAGCGCGGACTGATCCAACAGTCGGTGATCGTATGCCTTGAGGCGGATCCGGATCCGCTGCCGAGCCACCCTCAGTCCTCGACCGAGATGATGGCGCCGGCGCCGACGGTGCGGCCACCCTCACGGATGGCGAAACGCTGGCCGGGCTCGAGCGCGATGGGCGTGATGAGCTCGACGTCCATGTCCACATGGTCGCCGGGCATGATCATCTCGGCACCGCCCTGGAGGCTGATGGCGCCGGTGACGTCGGTGGTCCGCAGGTAGAACTGCGGGCGGTAGCCGTTGTAGAAGGGGGTATGGCGACCACCCTCCTCCTTGGTCAGCACGTAGACACGGGCGGTGAACTTGGTGTGTGGCTTGATGGAGCCGGGCTTGGCGAGCACCTGGCCGCGCTCGATCTCGTCACGCTCGATGCCACGCAGCAGCGTGCCCACGTTGTCGCCGGCCTGCCCGGAGTCGAGCAGCTTGTTGAACATCTCGACGCCGGTGACGACCACCTTGCGGGTGGCCTTCATGCCGATCATCTCGATCTCCTCGCCGACGTTGACGGTGCCACGCTCGATCCGGCCGGTCGCGACGGTGCCGCGGCCCTTGATGGAGAAGACGTCCTCGACGGGCATGAGGAAGGGCTTGTCCACCGCGCGCTCGGGGGTGGGGATGTAGGAGTCGATGGCGTCCATCAGGGCGGCGATGGGCTGGTAGGCCGGGTCGTTGACGTCGTCGGTGGCCTCGAGCGCCGCCAGTGCGGAGCCGCGCACGACCGGCAGGTCGTCACCGGGGTACTCGTACTTGGAGAGCAGCTCGCGCACCTCGAGCTCGACGAGCTCGAGCAGTTCCTCGTCGTCGACCATGTCGACCTTGTTGAGGAACACCACCACGTAGGGCACCTCCACCTGGCGGGCCAGCAGGATGTGCTCACGCGTCTGGGGCATGGGGCCGTCGGTGGCCGCGACCACCAGGATGGCGCCGTCCATCTGGGCGGCACCGGTGATCATGTTCTTGATGTAGTCGGCGTGCCCGGGGCAGTCGACGTGGGCGTAGTGGCGGTGGTCGGTCTCGTACTCGACGTGGGCGATGGCGATGGTGATGCCACGCTCACGCTCCTCGGGGGCGTTGTCGATGGTGTCGAAGGCACGGTACTTGGCCTCGCCCTTCAGGGCCAGGTACTTGGTGATGGCCGCCGTCAGGCTGGTCTTGCCGTGGTCGATGTGACCGATGGTGCCGATATTGACGTGGGGCTTGGTGCGCTGGAACTTCTGCTTGGCCATTGCCGTCGTCCTCTACTACGTCCTTGACTTGCTGTTCGTTGGTGGATCGGTTTCCGGGTTCCTGTGTGTCCGCCCTAGGGCGCTTGCGTTAGTGGCTAGACCGCCGCCTTCTGAACCAGCTCAGCCGCCAGGTTCCTGGGGACCTCGGCGTAGCGCGCGAACTCCATCGAGGAGGTCGCACGACCCTGCGTCATGCTGCGAAGGTCGGTCACGTACCCGAACATCAAGGCCAGCGGCACGAAGGCGCTGACCACCTGGGTGCCGTTGCGGTTGTCCATCCCTTCGATGTGACCACGACGGCTATTGAGGTCGCCGATGACGTCGCCCATGAACTCCTCAGGCATCGTCACCTCGACACGCATGACCGGTTCCAGGATGGCCGGGTCCGCCTTCTGGACGGCCAGCTTGGCAGCCATGGAACCGGCGATCTTGAAGGCCATCTCCGAGGAGTCCACCTCGTGGAACGAGCCATCGAAGAGGGTCGCCTTGACGTCCACCATGGGATAGCCAGCGTATGCGCCGGTCTCCAGTGCCTCGCGGATACCAGCATCCACGGACTTGATGTACTCACGCGGGATGGTACCGCCGACGATCTTGTCGATGAACTCATAGCCGCTGCCCTTCTCGCCCGGCTCCAGTTTGATGACCGCGTGGCCGTACTGGCCGCGGCCACCGGTCTGGCGCACGAAACGGCCGTTGCCCTCGGCGGCGCGGCGGATGGTCTCGCGGTAGGACACCTGGGGCTTGCCCACGTTGGCGGCAACCCTGAACTCGCGCACCATGCGATCGACCAGCACATCCAGGTGTAGCTCACCCATGCCCGCGATAAGGGTCTGCCCAGACTCCTCATCGGTGTGGACGCGGAAGGTGGGGTCTTCCTCAGCCAGACGCTGCAGGGCCACGCCGAGCTTGTCTTGGTCAGCCTTGGTCTTGGGTTCGATGGCGACTTCGATGACAGGCTCGGGGAAGACCATCGACTCCAGGATGACCGGATGGTCCGGGTCGGTCAGGGTGTCGCCGGTGTAGGTCTCCTTGAGACCGACCGCGGCCGCGATGTCACCGGCGTTGACCTCCTCGATCTCCTCCCGCGAGTTGGCATGGAGCTCGACGATGCGCCCGATGCGCTCCTTCTTGCCCTTGGTGGCGTTGTAGACGTAGGAACCGGTCTTGAGCTTGCCGCTGTAGACACGGAAGAAGCACAACTTGCCCACGAACGGGTCAGCCGCGATCTTGAAGGCCAGCGCCGCGAAGGGCTCCTTGTCATCCACCACCCGGACGACCTCATTGCCGTCGGGATCGAGGCCGGTGATGGGCGGCACGTCCAGCGGCGAGGGCAGGAAGTGCACGACCGCGTCCAGCATGGGCTGCACGCCCTTGTTCTTGAGAGCCGAGCCGGTGAGCACCGGTACGACGCGGTTCTGGAGTGTGCCCACGCGCAGTCCGTGGCGGATCTCTTCAGCGGTAAGCTCCACACCGTCGAGGAACTTGGCGGTCAGCTCGTCGTCGAGCTCGGCCACAGCCTCGATCATGGCGGCGCGGTGCTTCTCCGCTTCCGCCCGCAACTCGGCCGGAATCTCCACGATCTCAGGCTTGGTACCCAGGTCATCGTTGTAGACGATGGCGTGCATCTCGATGAGATCCACCACGCCGAGGAAGTCGGCTTCCTGGCCGATGGGGATCTGGACCGGGATGGCGTTGGCGCCGAGGCGCTCGCGGATGGACTCCACGCAACGCCAGAAATCGGCTCCGGTGCGGTCGAGCTTGTTGATGAAACAGAAGCGCGGTACGCGGTAGCGATCGGCCTGGCGCCAGACCGTTTCGGACTGCGGCTCCACGCCTGCCACGCCGTCGAAGACGACAACGGCCCCATCCAGCACTCGCAGGCTTCGCTCGACCTCGACGGTGAAGTCCACGTGTCCGGGCGTATCGATGATGTTGAGGCGCATGTTCTTCCAGAAGCACGTCGTGGCCGCGGCCGTGATGGTGATGCCGCGCTCCTGCTCCTGGGGCATCCAGTCCATCGTGGCCGCGCCCTCATGGACCTCCCCGAGCTTGTAGATCTTGTCCGTGTAAAACAAGATCCGCTCGGTCACGGTGGTCTTGCCAGCGTCGATATGCGCGATGATTCCGATATTTCGCGTGCGAGCCAGCGGGAACTGCCGTGCCATCGGTCTACAAGGTCCTCGTGATCAGGTCTACTGCCGGGGTTACCAGCGGAAGTGGCTGAACGCCTTGTTGGCGTCGGCCATCTTGTGCGTGTCTTCGCGGCGCTTCACCGCCGCGCCCAGACCATTCATGGCGTCCACCAGCTCAAAGGCCAGCTTCTCGCTCATGGACTTGCCGTTGCGCTTGCGGGCAGCCTGCACCAACCAGCGGACGCCCAGCGAGGTGCGGCGATCGCCACGGATCTCCACGGGCACCTGATAGGTGGCACCACCGACGCGGCGGGGCTTAACCTCGATGATGGGCGTAGCGTTGCGCAGCGCAGCATCAAGGACCTCAAGGCCGGGGCGACCGGCGGAGGCTTCTGCACGGGCAAGCGCCTGGCGCAAGATGCCCTCAGCCAAGCCTTTCTTGCCATCCTTCATCAGTTTGACCACGAAACGGTCGGTGGTGCGGGTAAGCGGTGGCGAGTACTTGATCTTGCGGGGGATCTTCGATCGTCGCGGCATTACTTGGGCCTCTTGGTGCCGTAACGGGAACGGCTCTTCTTGCGGTCGCTCACGCCGGAAGCATCGAGTGTGCCGCGGATGATGTGGTACTTGACGGATGGGAGGTCCTTCACGCGCCCGCCGCGCACCAGGACCACGGAGTGCTCCTGCAGGTTGTGGCCGATGCCGGGGATGTAGGCGGTGACTTCCATCTGGTTGGTGAGACGCACACGAGCGATCTTGCGCAGCGCCGAGTTGGGCTTCTTCGGCGTCATGGTGCGCACCTGCAGACAAACGCCACGCTTCTGCGGGGCACCCCGAGTCGGCACCTGGCGCTGGCGCAGGCTGTTCCAGTTCTTGCGCATGGCCGGGGCCTTGATCTTCGCCTGCTTGGGCTTGCGGCCCTTGCGCACGAGCTGGCTGATGGTCGGCACGGAGCTGTCGTCTCCCCTATCGGTCCGCGTCGCAGTGACGCGCTGGTGAGGAATGGGCGCGAAGCGCGCGTGTCCCCTATCTCTTAGGTGCTGGATGTGATGTGCGGCTTCTGGGGGTCCCGAGGCGGAGGCCCCGTCTCAGGGACCCGCTTCGCGGGATAGCCGCCCGGTGTGCCGATCGACGTCGCGTCGATGCGCACGAAACCGACGCAGCTGTTTCAGCCACGACCGCGAAGTCTAGCAGCGGGCCGCCTGGCCGTCAACGACGAGGCCTGGCCGTTGTCGGGAGACAGCGAAAACGTCACAGCTAATGGGACAGCGACTTTGTCACTCTCGGATCCATGGACACGAGGGAGACGATCAGCTGGACG
Organism: uncultured Chloroflexia bacterium; assembly: GCA_963814315.1. Lineage (GTDB taxonomy): Bacteria > Chloroflexota > Limnocylindria > Limnocylindrales > CSP1-4 > JAFMJV01. The sequence continues at coordinate 45,793 of CAWFCG010000003.1, read as the reverse complement.
GCCCAGCGCTGCGACGCCTCACCATGCTCACCCATCTGCTGGCCGGAGAGCTGACGCTCGATGAGGCAGCGGCCGACCGAGAGGCGCTCGGTCCAACCCATGGGGCGGGTCATCCGACGGCGCATCACCAGTCGCTCCGCTGGCTGACCCACCGGGCGGGTCATCGGACGGCGCATTGCCCAGCGCTCCGCTGGCTCACCCACCGGGCGGGTCATCGGACGGCGCATTGCCCAGCGCCCCGCTGGCTCACCCACCGGGCGGGTCAACAGGTGGCACTGTGGCACCGGGTGCGTTGGATGCTCGTGGCACCGGGTGCGTGGGACCCATATCCAGGGCCCACGGCGCCGATGCGACCGCCCAACCCCGGGAAGCACAACGCTGTGATGGGACCGACGTGAGCTTGGATCGCCGTCCGATTGGCGGACTTCGACGCTGGCCCCCGACACGAGCGAAGACCCCCGATCTCGACTGGGCGGAACCCCTCGTGGCAGACGGACGCACGCGGAGGCTTGTGGCCAGGAACGGGGCTCGTCCGGCCACCCTCCGCGTTTGGTCCTAGTCCTCGGTGGTGCCACCCTCTTCGGTGAACTCAGCGGCCGGCTCGGCCTTGGCTTCACCCTCGAGGAAGGGGTTGTATTCGGTCGCGTCCTCGACGGCGTCCGCCTTGGCCTCGATGCCCTCGAGGAAGGGGTTCTCCCCTCCGTCGTCGTCGTCGTCGTCGGAAGCGGTATCCGCTCCGTCGGCCAGGAAGACGTTGTACTCCTCGCCGAAGCCCTCCGGCAGTTCACCACCGGCGAGTGCCTCCGCAGCGGCGATACGGGCCTCTTCGCGACGTCGCGCGATGTTGGCCGGAGCACCGGTGCCCGCGGGGATGAGCTTGCCGATGATGACGTTCTCCTTGAGACCGACCAAGTTGTCCTTGGCGCCGTTGATGGCGGCCTCAGTCAGCACCCGGGTGGTCTCCTGGAAGGACGCCGCGGCAAGGAAGCTGCTGGTGTTGAGCGACGCCTTGGTCACGCCCAGCAAGACGGTCTCGGCGGTCGACGGCTCACCACCCTCGGCGAGTACGTTCTCGTTGATGTCCTCGAAGTCGAAGCGATCGACGAGTTCGAACGGCAACTGCTCGCTGTCACCGGGCTGGTCGATGCGAACCTTGCGGAGCATCTGGCGCACGATGATCTCGATGTGCTTGTCGTTGATGGTCACGCCCTGGCTGCGGTAGACCTTCTGGACTTCCTTGACCAGGTATCGCTGGACCGCGTCCCGGCCGCGAGTCTCCAAATACTCCTGCGGGTTGATGGGACCTTCGGTGATGGCATCACCAGCGCGGATCTCCTGGCCATCCTCGACCATCAGCTTGGCGTTATGAGGAATGGCGTACTCACGCTCGACGACATCCTCGCCGGCGATCTTGATGCCCTCTGCGGTGAAGGTGACAAGGCCGCTGTCAGGGGCGCGAACCTCCAACACCTCGTCGCCCCGCTCAAGGCGCGCGACCAACTGGTCGACCTCGACAGCATCACCCTCGGCCACCAGCCGCTCATGCTTCTTGGTGAGCTTCAGGGGCACATCGAACGCCTCACGGCTGGTCACTTTGACTCGGCGGATGCTGTCCTCGCCCTCGAGGATCTCGACCACGCCGTCGATGTGGCTGATCTCGGCCTTGCCCTTGGGCATGCGGGCCTCGAACAGTTCCTCGACGCGCGGCAGGCCAGCCGTGATGTCCAGGCCGGCGACACCGCCGGTGTGGAACGTTCGCATGGTCAGCTGCGTACCGGGCTCACCGATCGACTGTGCGGCGATGATGCCGACGGCCTCACCAGCCTCAACCAGCTCACGCGTGGCGAGGTTGACGCCGTAGCAGGTGCGGCAGACGCCGAGGCGTGACTGACACGTCAGCGCCGAACGCACCACGGCAGCGTCGACACCGGCGGCGTCGATGGCGCGCGCGATGTCCTCGCTGATCATCTCGCCGGCCTCGACGATGGGCTTGTCCTTCTTCTTCGCCCCAGGCGCCACCACCGGACCGGCCGCGAAACGACCGGCCAGCCGACGCCAGAAGGCATCCGGCTCGGAACCGGCGAACTCCTCCGTCTCGATGCGCGTGATCCACGTGCCCTCTTGCGTGCCACAATCGTCGTCACGCGTGATGACGTCCTGCGCCACGTCCACCAGACGCCGGGTCAGGTAGCCCGAGTCGGCGGTTCGGAGAGCGGTGTCAGCGAGGCCCTTGCGGGCTCCGTGGGTGGAGATGAAGTACTCCAGCACCGTCATGCCCTCGCGGAAGTTGGAGCGCACTGGCACATCGATGATGCGTCCGGACGGGTCGGCCATGAGGCCACGCATCCCGCCCAGCTGGCCGATATTGCCCTTGTTTCCACGCGCTCCAGATGCGGTCATCATGGTGACCGATCCCTCCGGATCGAGGTTGTCCATCATCTTCTGGCTGACGTTGTCCGTGGTCTCCTTCCAGATCGCCACTACGCGCGTGTAGCGCTCATCCTCGGTGATGAGGCCGCGCTGGTACTGCTCGTCAACGCCGATGACGTCCTGGTCCGCCTTCGCCAGCAGGGCCACCTTCTCAGGCGGCACCTTGATGTCGTCGATGCCGATGGTCATGCCGCCCTGGGTGGCGTAACGGAAGCCGACGCGCTTGATACCGTCGACCAGGTGCGCCGTCTCGTTGCGACCGAGCAAGCGGTAACACTCCGAGACGACCTCGCGCAGCTGCACGCGAGCCATGGGCCGGTTGGTCCGCTCGGTGTAGCGCAACTGGGGGGGCAGGATCTGGTTGAAGATCAGCCGGCCGATGGTGGTCTCGACGGACCGTTCGACCGAGCCTTCGACGGCATCATCCCAGACGCCCACGCGGACGACGCGCACCGGGGTATGCAGCTTCATGCGGCGGACCCGATGGGCGATGAGGCCATCGACCTCGTCGCGCGTGTCGATGCCACCGAGCTCATAGGCCAGCAGCGCTTCTGCATCGGTCTCGAACGTCGGCATGGTGCCCTTGATGGGCGTGGCCGCGTCCATGGTGAGGTAATAACAGCCCAGGATCATATCCTGGGTCGGTGCCACTACCGGCGCGCCGTCAGACGGGCTGAGCAGGTTCTCCGTGGAGAGCATCATGCGCCGGGCTTCATCCTGGGCGTCACGGCTCAAGGGCACGTGGACGGCCATCTGGTCCCCGTCGAAGTCCGCGTTGAAGGCGAAGCAGACGAGCGGATGGATCTGGATGGCCGAGCCCTCGACGAGCTTGGGCATGAACGCCTGGATTCCCAGGCGGTGCAGCGTGGGTGCGCGGTTGAGCAGGACCGGATGGTCCTTGATGACGTCTTCGAGGACATCCCAGACCACGTCTTCGACACGCTCCACGAGGCGCTTGGCGCTCTTGATGTTGTGGGCGTAGTTCTTCTCCACCAGCTGCCGCATGACGAAGGGCTTGAACAACTCCAGCGCCATCTTCTTGGGCAGACCGCACTGGTGCAGTTGCAGGTCCGGGCCGACCACGATGACCGAGCGGCCTGAGTAGTCGACACGCTTGCCCAGCAGGTTCTGGCGGAAACGCCCCTGCTTGCCCTTGAGCATGTCGGAGAGCGACTTCAGCCGATGGTTGCCGGTGCCAGCGATGGCGCGGCCACGACGACCGTTGTCGATGAGCGCGTCACAGGCTTCCTGGAGCATCCGCTTCTCGTTGCGGATGATGATCTCCGGGGCACCCAGCTCCAGCAATCGCTTGAGCCGGTTGTTGCGGTTGATGACGCGGCGATAGAGGTCGTTGAGGTCGGAGGTGGCGAAGCGGCCGCCATCCAGCTGCACCATGGGGCGCAGATCGGGCGGGATGACCGGCAGCACCGAGAGGATCATCCACTCAGGGCGCGCACCGGAACGACGGAAGGCCTCGATGAGGCGCAGCCGCTTGATGGCCTTCTTGCGGCGCATGCCGCTGCTGGTGCGGACTTCGGAATGCAACGTGGCACTGAGTGGCTCGAGCTCAAGTCGAGTGATGCGCTCACGCACCGCCTCAGCGCCCATGCCGGCGGCAAAGAGCCGCTGCCCACCACGGATGCCGCTGCCGTATTTGCGGTCGAGATCACGGAAGTTCCAGCCGTCCATGGAGATCTCTGGCAGTAGGTCACCGCCCCGCAGCTTGGTGATCTCATCGCGAGCCTTGCGGATCTCTTCCTTGAGGCCCTCAGCCTCCACCTTAAGTCGCTCCTGCTCGGTCTCGATGGCCGCGCTCATCTCAAGCTTGGCGTCCTCGATCCGCTGAGCGACAGCCTCCTCCTCTTGGGCCTCCTTCGCCTTGATGTCGTCGTTGATCTTCTCCACCAGCTCCGCAGTCAGCTTGCGCAACAGCGTCGTGGTGGACTTGGAGGCTTTCCCACCGGCCGCCACCAGCACCTCGCCGGTCTCCTCGAAGACGATGACGTCCTCAGCGGGCGCTGAGCCGAGGGCCTTGAGCACGGCTTCGGTGGCCTGCTGCACTTCGACCAGCTGGGCCGTACGCGTCTCGCGCTCCTGCTCGCGTTCCTTCTTGAACTGCGCGAGTTCGGCATTCAACTCATCGGAGAGCTTGTTGATATCTGCCTGCAGGCGATCCTCGAGATCGTTGAGCGCCTGTCCACCGCTGCCACGCCCCTCGGCCTCATCCTCAAGCTGCTGGAGCAGCTTGGCGCGCGCGTCTTCATCGACCCAGGTGACGATGTACTTGGCGAAGTAGAGGACACCTTCAAGGTTGCGCGGGCTGATGTCGAGCAGGATGCCCAGTCGACTTGGAGTGCCCTTGAAGTACCAGATGTGGCTGACCGGGCTGGCCAGCTGGATATGGCCCATGCGCTCGCGACGGACCTTGGCGCGCGTAACCTCCACGCCGCACTTGTCGCAGATGATGCCCTTATAGCGGATGCGCTTGTACTTGCCGCAGTAGCACTCCCAGTCGCGGGAGGGACCGAAGATACGCTCGTCGAAGAGCCCGTCCTTCTCCGGCCGCAAGGTGCGGTAGTTGATGGTCTCGGGCTTGGTGACCTCGCCCTTGGACCAGTCACGGACCTGGTCAGGCGACGCCAATGAGATGCGGATGGCGTTGAAGTTGTTGACCTCGAGCATCATTCTCCTTCAGCCGCGCCGTCGCTCGGGCGGTGCGGGATGCGCGGGTGGCTCGGAGCGAACTCCAGGCCAGTATCCGCAGGGGCGTCGGCTAGTCCTCGAATCCAGCGAGATTGATGCCGTCGAGACTCGGCAGCGAATACGCCGAGGAATCCTCGGCGAAGTGGATCTCTTCTTCGTTCTCGTTGAGGATCTCCACGTTGAGCCCGAGGCTCTGGAGCTCCTTGATGAGGACCTTGAAGGACTCCGGCACACCGGGCGCCTGGATGTCCTCACCCTTGACGATGGCCTCATACGTCTGGACACGGCCCATGACGTCGTCGGACTTCACCGTCAGCAGCTCCTGGAGGATATTGGCAGCGCCGTAGGCCTCCAGGGCCCAGACCTCCATCTCGCCGAAACGCTGGCCGCCGAACTGTGCCTTGCCACCAAGCGGCTGCTGGGTGATGAGGCTGTAGGGGCCAGTGGAGCGAGCGTGGATCTTGTCCTCCACGAGGTGGTGGAGCTTGAGCATGTAGATGTAGCCGACGGTGACCTCCCGGTCGAATGCCTCACCGCTGCGACCGTCTCGCAGGGTGGTCTTGCCGGTGACCGGCAGTCCGGCGGCCAGCAGCTCCTGCTCGATCTCCTTCTCACTGGCACCATCGAAGACGGCCGTGGCGGCCTTGATGACCCGGCCCTCGTTCACCCCGCGCTCATGCAGCGCCCAGCCCAGATGGGTTTCCAGGATCTGGCCGATGTTCATGCGGCTGGGCACCCCAAGCGGGTTGAGGATGATGTCTACCGGGGTGCCGTCGGGCAGGAAGGGCATGTCCTCCTGGGGCAGGATCTTGGCCACCACACCCTTGTTGCCGTGCCGGCCGGCCATCTTGTCGCCGACGCTGATCTTGCGCTTGGCGGCGACGCTGACGCGGATGAGGCGGTTGACGCCCGGAGGCAACTCGTCACCGTTGTCGCGGTTGAACTCTCGGATGTCCACGACCTTGCCACGCTCACCGTGCGGCAGCCGCAGGCTGGAGTCCTTCACCTCGCGCGCCTTCTCGCCGAAGATGGCGCGCAACAGGCGCTCCTCGGCGGTCAGCTCGGTCTCACCCTTGGGCGTGATCTTGCCGACCAGGATGTCGCCGGGCTGCACCTCGGCCCCGATGTAGACGACACCGTCCTCGTCGAGGTCCTTGAGGGAGTCCTCGCCCACGTTAGGGATGTCGCGGGTGATCTCCTCAGGGCCGAGCTTGGTGTCACGCGACTCCAGCTCATGCTTCTCGATATGGATGCTGGTGAAGAGGTCCTCTCGGACGAGACGATCGCTGACGACGATGGCGTCCTCGTAGTTGCCACCTTCCCAACTCATGAAGGCCACCAGGATGTTGCGGCCCAGCGCCAACTCGCCGGCATCGGTCGAGGAGGAATCGGCCAGCACGGCACTCTCGGCGACTCGCATCCCCACCTCCACCATGGGTCGGTGGTTGATACAGGTGCCCTGGTTGGAGCGAACGAACTTCTGCAGCGGGTACTGACGCAGCTCGCCGTCGTCCTCTTCCACGGTGATACGGTCGGCCGTCACTGACGTGACCACGCCGGCGGCGCGAGCGACGACGACCTGACCCGAGTCCTTGGCGGCGCGAGCCTCCATGCCGGTACCCACGATGGGCGACTCCGGTTCCAGCAGCGGCACCGCCTGGCGCTGCATGTTGGAGCCCATGAGGGCGCGGTTGGCATCGTCGTGCTCAAGGAAGGGGATGAGCGCGGTGGCCACCGACACGACCTGCTTGGGGCTCACGTCCATGTACTCGACCTGGCTGGGACGCGCTTCGGGGAACTGGTCGAGATATCGGGTGGCGACCTTCTCATCGACGAAGTAGCCACGCTCGTCAAGCCGGGAGTTGGCTTGTGCCACGTACCGCTCTTCCTCATCGTAGGCGGCGAGGTACTCGATCTCATCGGTCACGCGCGGCTTGATCTTGAAGGCCTTGCGCTTCTGGGCCTTCAACTCATCGACCGCTTCGGGCGTCAATGGCTGGCCCTTCTCGAGGATCACCACCCCGTCGGCGGTGACGACGTCCTCGCCGGAGATCTCGTCGATGAGGCCCTTGTCCTTGTAGTCGGAGGAGCGCTTGACCTTGCGGTAGGGCGTCTCGATGAAGCCGTACTCGTTGATGCGGCCGTACGTCGCGAGCGAGCCGATGAGGCCGATGTTGGGGCCTTCGGGCGTCTCGATGGGGCAGATCCGACCGTAGTGGCTGTGGTGGACGTCACGCACGTCGAAGCCTGCGCGCTCACGCGAGAGGCCACCTGGGCCCAAAGCCGAGAGGCGGCGCTTGCTGGTGAGCTCCGCGAGCGGGTTGGTCTGGTCCATGAACTGGGAGAGCTGGCTGCCGCCAAAGAACTCCTTCATGGCCGCCACCACAGGGCGGATGTTGACGAGCACATTGGGCGTCGCCTTTTCCGGCTCCTGGATGGTCATTCGCTCCTTGACCACGCGCTCCATGCGCAGCAGACCCACGCGGAAAGCGTTCTGGATAAGCTCACCATTGGCGCGGATGCGGCGGTTGCCGAGGTGGTCGATGTCATCGGCCGTGCCCAGGCCATTGTCCAGCTCGATGAGATGGCCGACGATGACGGCGATATCTTCCTTGGTGATGGTGCGCTCGAGATCGGGCAGTTTGATGCCCATGCGGTCAGCGACCGGACCCAACTTCTTGTTGAACTTGTAGCGGCCCACCCGACCGAGGTCGTAGCGCCGGAAGTTGAAGAAGAGGCTCTCGACAAGCTTTTCAGCGTTGTCCCCGGTGGGCGGATCGCCCGGACGCAGCTTCTTGTAGACCTCGATGAGCGCTTCCATGCGCGTGGTCGTGGTGTCCTTTTCCAGCGTCTCACTGATGAAACTGGTCTCACCGGTATCGACCCGCTTGAAGAGACCGACGATCTGGTCATTGGTCTCATAGCCCACCGCACGCAGGAGCTTGGTCGCCTCCAGCTTGCGCTTGCGGTCGACCTTGACGTAGAGCACGTTCTTGGCCGAGGTCTCGAACTCCAGCCAGGCACCGCGATTGGGGATGACCTTGGCGCTGAAGAGCTGGCGGCCGGTGTTGGCGTCCTCGGTGCTGGTGTAGTACACGCCGGGGCTGCGCACGAGCTGGCTGACCACGACGCGTTCCGCGCCGTTGATGATGAAAGTGCCGCGCTCGGTCATGCTGGGGAAGTCGCCCATGTAGACGCGCTGCGCGATGTGCTCGCCGGTCTCGTGGATGACGAGCTCGACCTCCACGTACAACGGTCGGCTGTAGGTCAGGTCACGCGCCCGACATTCGAGCTGGTCGTACTTGGGCTCGCCGAACTCGTAGGCATTGAAGTGCAGCTCCATGGACTTGCCGGTGAAGTCCGAGATGGGGCTGATCTCATCGAGCAGATCCCGCAGGCCGCGCTCCACGAACCAGTCATATGACTTGCGCTGAAGCTCGATCAGGTCGGGGATCGGCAGGACCTCAGGATCCGAGAGTAACGTACGCGCTCCAGTGTCATGGGCGCACGCCGACGATCGACATCAGACACGGTCATGGGGCACTCCTGGCCTCAGGGAGAGGCAGTCAAGGCACGGGAATCCGACCACATGGGTCGTTGAAGGGAAAAGGGCCGCGCTCACCGACCGCCTACGATACCGCAGTCGGCCCAAGCTCGTCAAACGCTCCGCCCTGGGCCGGTAAGCATCTTGAGGTCGTTGCACCCCCGCGGTTCGAGTCGGGGGCGCGAGCCAGGCAAGCGGCAGCGGATGCTACCCAGCCTTGAGCGCCGCGATCGACCAGGCTCGTTCATATTTTGCTCGGATGTCACGCAGGGTGACGTTAGACGGTCGTCCGCAGGCCCACGGCCGTCACAGGTTGGCCGGAGCGCCGGTCTTGAGTGCGTGACCATGCCCGCGGGCGACTGAGATCGGGGTGAACGTGGCGCCATCGGCCAGAGCCTCCATCGCGCCACCTTGCGAAGGCCGCCGTGCATGACGGTTGAGTAGATGGACCGCGGCTCAGCGGTCTCTCGCGTCGTCGGCGGCGCGGTCTCGCACGTTTGCGGGCCGGTGGCGCGGTCGGTTCCCGTCTGCCCAGCGTGACGGAGGTATCCGGACATCTACCACGTTGAGCCTGCGCCGGTGCCCTCGTTGCACCCGGGTCCTGCGAGTCGCGGAGAACGACCCATCCGCACAACCATGTCGCTGCCCTGCCTGTGACTCACAGAGGCCACGAATACCCGATGAGGGGAGCCCGTCGGGCTCCCCTCATCGTCGGTTGGCAGGTGGCTACTTGATGTCGACCTTGGCGCCCTGCTCTTCGAGCGCGGCCTTGATCCTCTCGGCCTCGTCCTTGTCCACGCCCTCCTTGACGGCCTTGGGAGCGGCATCGACGACGTCCTTGGCCTCCTTGAGGCCAAGACCGGTCAGCTCGCGCACGACCTTGATGACGGGGATCTTGTTGGGGCCGACCTCGGTCAGCACGACCTCGAACTCGGTCTGCTCTTCGACGGCTTCGGCCGCTTCAGCCGCGGGCGCGGCGGCGGCAGCAGCAGCAGGGGCGGCGGCCGTGACGCCGTAGCGCTCCTCGAAGGCCTTGATGAACTCGGACAGCTCGAGCACGGTCATGCCGTCGATGGCTTCGAGCAGATCTTCCTGTGAAAGCTTGGCCATGGGATCGTCGTTCCTTCCGTTAGGTGATGTTGGAGACAGGTGTCAGTGAGTGCTAGGCGGCTTGGGCAACGGCTTCGCGCTGCTCCTTGAGCTGCACCAGGCCGTAGCCGAGATTACGCAGCGGAGCGGCGAAAAGGCCGGCCATCGTGCTCAGCGGTGCGGCCATACCACCCGCCAGCTGGGCCAGCAGCACTTCACGGCCGGGCAGCTTGGCGAGCGCGGCGACTGTGGCCGCGTCGACTGTCGCGCCGTTCAGGGCAGCGCCACGGATCTCGACCGAGAAGGGCTTGGTGGCATCCATCAGGCCCTTGGCGAGGGACGACTCGTCCACCGCGCCGACAGCGATTGCGCTGGGACCGGTCAGGAGCGGGATCAGTTCCGGACGACCGGCTTGTTCAGCAGCGATCCTGGCCAGGCGGTTCTTGATGACCCGATACTGGATGTCCTTCGCACGCAGCTCGCGGCGCACCTTGTGCAGATCAGCCACCGACAGGCCGCGATGGTCAGAGACGATCGTCGTGTCCGCCCCCTTGAGGAGCTCGACGAGCTCCGCCACGGCTGCCTGTTTGGCTTCTGTGGGCATGTGACCTCCTTTGTCTGGGAGCGACGCGCGGACGCGACAGCCCCTGTGTGTCCCGCACAGGAGCGTCGGTCGCTGCGACACGCAGCCCCGGACGGAGGTCCGGTTCGACACCTGCCTTGGCGTGCCCGTCGGCGTCCCCGCAACGTGCGGTCCGGTCGACGATTTCGGTCCGGTCCGGCGATCCGACATGGTCGGTTCGCGGCATGGAAGCTTGTGGCTTCCTCGGACGCATCGCGGTCTCTGGCGGAACGTCTCTTCGTTTCGACGGGAAGCGCCCCGTCAACGCTGTACTACGGGCTACTGGCGCCCGCTGCCGTCAGGCCGCGGCCCTGGCCAGCAGACCCGGGACATCCACGCGGATGCCGGGACCCATGGTGGACGCGACGGTGAGGCTCTTGAAATATTGGCCCTTGACTTCCTTGGGACGCGCGCGGTTGATGGCGTCGGTGAGGGCCGCGAGGTTATCGACCAACTGGTCAGGCTCGAAGGCGGCCTTGCCGAAGGGCACATGGATGATGCCGCCCTTGTCGACCTTGAACTCGATGCGGCCGCCCTTGAGTTCGTTGACGACTCGCTCGATGTCGAATGTGACTGTGCCGGCCTTGGGGTTGGGCATGAGACCGCGGCGACCCAGGATGCGCCCGAGCTTGCCCACGCGGCCCATCATGTCTGGCGTGGCGACGGCCACGTCGAAGTCGAGCCAACCACCCTCGATCCGCTCGGCTAGATCGTCGGCGCCCACGACGTCGGCGCCGGCAGCAGCGGCCTCCGCCGCCTTGTCGCCCTCGGCGAAGACCGCCACGCGCACGACCTTGCCGCTGCCATGCGGGAGCGACACGGTGCCACGCACCATCTGCTCAGCATGGCGGGGGTCGACGCCGAGGCGGATGTGGGCCTCGACCGAGGCGTCGAACTTGGTGGTAGAGGTCTCCTTGAGGAGCGCCATAGCTTCGTCGGGCTCATAGGTCTTGTCGTGCTCGACGAGTTTGGCGGCGTCCTGATACCGCTTTCCGTGCTTGCCCATGTGGCTGGTTCCTTTCATCACGGCCGCTGGCGGCCTCCCCCTGGTGACGCGGGGTGAACGTGCCGATGTGGCGACTTGGGGCCACTCTGCCCATCCGCTCCGGCCCGCGGACGGTGCTCCGGCTGGTACTAGTCGACGACCTCGATGCCCATCGAGCGAGCCGTTCCGGCGATGACGCGGGCGGCCATCTCGGGGTCGTTCGCATTGAGGTCAGCTTTCTTGACCTCAGCGATCTCAAGCAGCTGCGCCTGCGTCACTCGGCCCACGTAGCCTTCCCGCCCCGTGGCGCCGGAGCCCTTCTCTACGCCAGCCGCCTTGCGCAGCATGTCAGCCGCGGGCGGCGTCTTGAGCACGAAGGTGAAGCTGCGGTCTTCGAAGATCGTGATTCGAGCGGGGATGATCTGCCCGCTTTGGGCAGCCGTCCGCTCGTTGTAGGTTTTGGTGAACTCGACGATGTTGATGCCGTGCGGGCCCAGCGCGGTACCCACGGGCGGGGCCGGCGTGGCCTTTCCGGCGGGCAGCTGCAGGGTCAGGACGGTGCGGATCTTCTTGGCCATCGGTTCGTCTCGTTCTACCTCGTTGTCGTCAGGATGCGGGTCGCGTGACTAGAGCTTCTCGACCTGCAGGAAGTCCAGCTCCACGGGCGTCTCACGCCCGAAGATGCTGACCAGGACCTTGAGCTTGTTGCGCTCGGGATTGACCTCGTCGACGGTGCCGATGAACTCGGCGAAGGGACCATCGGTGACGCGCACCGACTGGCCCTTGGTGAACGCGACGCGGTACTTGGGTGTCTCCACGCCCATCTGGCGCAGGATCTGTTTGACCTCGTGCTCTTCGAGCGGTACCGGCTCATTGCGAGAACCGGGGATGTTGCCGCCACCGACGAAGCTGGTCACGCCTGGCGTGTTGCGCACCACGAACCATGACTCGGGATCGAGGATCGATCTCCACCAGCACATACCCGGGGAAGACCTTCTTCTGGACGGTGACACGTTGTCCGCCACGAATCTCGATCTCATCCTCTTCGGGGACGAGGACCTGGTAGATCTTGTCTTCCATGCCCATCGTCTCGATACGATGCTCAAGGTTGGTCTTGACCTTCTTCTCGTAGCCCGAATAGGTGTGGATGACGTACCAGCGCTTGTCCGGCTGGGCCGACTCGGTCAGGTGCTCAAGGAAGCTGGTCATCTAGAAGGTATCCGTGATGAAGCGGAGCACGCCGGTCCAGAACAGGTCCCAGAATCCGAGGTAGATCCCGAAGATGCCGCTGATCACGAAGACGAGGATCGTCAAGTTGCGGACATGCTCCCGCGTGGGCCATGTCACCTTCTTCAGTTCTGACCAAGACTCAGTCAGGTATTGGCGGATCTTTCCGATCACGAGTCTTTTCGATGCCTCATCTGGGGCTGCTAGTGGAGGTGGCAGGCGCGGCGGGACTCGAACCCACAACCCCTGGTTTTGGAGACCAGTGCTCTGCCAAATTGAGCTACGCGCCTACGCTGAGCCTTGCCCCTACTTGGTCTCGCGGTGAAGTGTATGACTTCGACAGCGAGGACAGTAGCGACGTAGCTCGATGCGAGCGGGATCGTTCTTCTTGTTCTTCTCCGTCGTATAGGTGCGTTCCTTGCATTCGATACAGGAAAGCGTGATGACGGGTCTGTTTTCAGCTTTGGCCACTGCAGTCTAGTCCTCGACCGAGATGATGGCGCCGGCGCCGACGGTGCGGCCACCCTCACGGATGGCGAAACGCTGGCCGGGCTCGAGCGCGATGGGCGTGATGAGCTCGACGTCCATGTCCACATGGTCGCCGGGCATGATCATCTCGGCACCGCCCTGGAGGCTGATGGCGCCGGTGACGTCGGTGGTCCGCAGGTAGAACTGCGGGCGGTAGCCGTTGTAGAAGGGGGTATGGCGACCACCCTCCTCCTTGGTCAGCACGTAGACACGGGCGGTGAACTTGGTGTGTGGCTTGATGGAGCCGGGCTTGGCGAGCACCTGGCCGCGCTCGATCTCGTCACGCTCGATGCCACGCAGCAGCGTGCCCACGTTGTCGCCGGCCTGCCCGGAGTCGAGCAGCTTGTTGAACATCTCGACGCCGGTGACGACCACCTTGCGGGTGGCCTTCATGCCGATCATCTCGATCTCCTCGCCGACGTTGACGGTGCCACGCTCGATCCGGCCGGTCGCGACGGTGCCGCGGCCCTTGATGGAGAAGACGTCCTCGACGGGCATGAGGAAGGGCTTGTCCACCGCGCGCTCGGGGGTGGGGATGTAGGAGTCGATGGCGTCCATCAGGGCGGCGATGGGCTGGTAGGCCGGGTCGTTGACGTCGTCGGTGGCCTCGAGCGCCGCCAGTGCGGAGCCGCGCACGACCGGCAGGTCGTCACCGGGGTACTCGTACTTGGAGAGCAGCTCGCGCACCTCGAGCTCGACGAGCTCGAGCAGTTCCTCGTCGTCGACCATGTCGACCTTGTTGAGGAACACCACCACGTAGGGCACCTCCACCTGGCGGGCCAGCAGGATGTGCTCACGCGTCTGGGGCATGGGGCCGTCGGTGGCCGCGACCACCAGGATGGCGCCGTCCATCTGGGCGGCACCGGTGATCATGTTCTTGATGTAGTCGGCGTGCCCGGGGCAGTCGACGTGGGCGTAGTGGCGGTGGTCGGTCTCGTACTCGACGTGGGCGATGGCGATGGTGATGCCACGCTCACGCTCCTCGGGGGCGTTGTCGATGGTGTCGAAGGCACGGTACTTGGCCTCGCCCTTCAGGGCCAGGTACTTGGTGATGGCCGCCGTCAGGCTGGTCTTGCCGTGGTCGATGTGACCGATGGTGCCGATATTGACGTGGGGCTTGGTGCGCTGGAACTTCTGCTTGGCCATCCTAGTAATCCGCTTGGCCCCCGGGGACGCGCACCGGGATGGTGGGCGAGTCGGAGGTGATCAGGTGGAGCCCACATTGGGATTTGAACCCAAGACCTCTTCCTTACCAAGGAAGTGCTCTGCCGCTGAGCTATGTGGGCGCGCTGGGCGATTGTTGGCTCTAACCGGAGGACGCCGAATGAATGGTGGGCAAGGAGGGAATCGAACCCCCACAGTCGAAGACGGCTGATCTACAGTCAGCGGAGCTCACCACCTGCTCAACTTACCCGTGTTTACCGTGCACCCCTTCGGGACCGAAACCCCTGTGGTGAAGGAGGGACACAGCGTCCTCTTTTGTTGGAGCCGACGACGGGACTCGAACCCGGAACCTGTGGTTTACAAAACCACTGCTCTGCCAATTGAGCTACGTCGGCGGCGACGCTGAATGGTAGCGCACGAACGGCAAGATCCGCAAGCACGCACCCCGGCCTCCCGTCGAGGGGCCAGCGAATGCTTCAGATCCAGGGGGACAGCGACTTCATCACGCTCGGATCCATGGACACGAAGGACGTCAGAAGCCTGGACTGACCGGCAACCGCGATGCTAGGTCGTCCTCAGCTGTCTGCTGGCCGCTGGGCGACGCCCGATCAGGCAGCCCACCCGCCGCTCCGCTGGTTCACCCACCGGGCGGGCCAGCGTGATCCCTTGGCACCTGGGCACGCCTCAGCCGGGCTCGGGCGACGACGATGCTGGCGGTGCCTCGGGCAACAGGTCGTCGCTCTGGAGTTCGGGTGGCGCAGCGATCCGCCCCAAGTCCGACGATCCTTCGACGCCCAGATCGGCCTCGATCGCGACGTCGGTGGCTGGAGTGCCACCATCGACAGCCGCGGCTCCGTCGGTGATCAGTGGTCGGTCCTCCGAGGCCTCAGCCGGGGGCGAGAACTCAGTCGGGGGCTCGCCCTCCGCAGACGCTGAGGCCTCACCTGGCAGCTTCGCCTCCGTAGGCCGACGCGACATCTGTCGCCGCTCAGCTTCGGGTAGGTCGCGTTGCGCCGCGGCCTCGAAGAGGAACACCGAACCTGCCACCGATGCGTTGAGCGAGGCCACCTTGCCACGCATGGGGATGCGGGCCATGAGGTCGACGCGCTTGCGCACCTTGGCATCGAGCCCGCGTCCCTCGGAGCCGGTGACGATGACCACGGGGCCGCGCAGATCGACTTCGCGCACCGTCATCGAAGCGTCGCCGTCGGCACCGATGACGCGCACACCCCGAGCGTGCAGGTCGACCAGTCCGGAGGCCAGGTCGGGCAGTGGCACCAACAGCAGGTGCTCCACGGCACCGGCAGACGTCTTGATGGCAGCAGGGCTGATGGGCGCCGCGCCACGCGTGGGGAAGATGACCCCGTGGACGCCGCAAGCCTCAGCGGAACGCAGCAGGGTGCCCACGTTCTGTGGATCCTCCAGATGGTCGAGGGCCAGCAGGAAGGGCGGCTCGCCCCGCGACTTGGCTAGCGCTAGCACCTCATCGAGCGTGGCCCAGCGTCGCGGCGCCACAACCAGCGCGATGCCCTGGTGGCCGTCGAAGCCGCTAACGGCGGTGATGGTGCCGCCCTCCACTTCTACCACCGGGATCCGTAGCGTGGTCGCATGCAGCACCAGCTGCTCCAGGGCGGCACGACGCTCGGGCACCACCAGCAGCCGCCTGGCCTCGCGGCGGGCGGCGAAGGCCTCCTCCACCGGCCGGCGACCGGCCACGAGTTCCTCGTCCTCACCAAGCATCTCCGCCGGCACAGGACTCATCGGCGGGCGGGGGCCAAAGGGGCGGTCGCGACGGTCCCAATCACCGCGCGGCCCTCGAGGCCCAGCGTCACGGTCCCATGGCCCACGGGCCTGGCGTGGTCCACCGCGGCGGTCACGCTGGCTGTACTCGACCCTTCGCTGCGGGGGTGGTCCGTCGCGACGAGGGCGCTCACCGGGCGGTCCACCCGGGGAGCGGTCAATCCGTCGGTCAAACCGATCATCGGGTCTACCCGTGGGGCGATCGTAAGGTCGTGAGCCCGGCCTGGCTCCGTAGGAACGATCACCCGGCTTGGCGCCATACGGACGCGGTCCTGCCGGTCGATCACCGTATGGCCGTCCGCCGCGCGGCGGCCCAGCAGACCGCGCGTCGTAGGGTCGAGGGCCGGGCTTGCCATAGGGTTTGCTGCCGTATGGTCGAGGTCCGGATGGTCGATCATTCGGGGGCGGTGAGTCTCGGCGGGGCCCATGGGTCGGCGTCCCGGGGTCGGGTGGTCGTTGGTCGCCGCGGCCAGCGTCGTCGGCGCGGCCAGGCTCTGGTCCGGTTGCTCGTTCGCGTGGCTCGTCGGTCATGGTCGACTCCTTCGCCAGCGCTGGCCATCGGGCGAGTCCTCGACCACGATCCCGGCCGCCGCGAGCGCATCGCGCAGCTCATCACTGCGGGCCCAGTCGCGTTTGGCGCGGGCATCGATGCGGGCCTCCAGCATCGTCACCAGCTCGGCGCCGAGCTCGGTGCCGCCCTCATCGAGCACGCCCAGCACCGCATCAAGCTCACGGATGGCAGCCGCACCGCGACGAGCATCAGCGGTCGAGAACGCCCGAGCCGCCATCCGGCTGTTGAGCTCGCGGATCAGGTCGAACAGGGCGGCCAACGCCGCTGAGATGTTGAGATCGTCCTCGATGCCGGCGACGAATGCCGCGCGCGCGGACGCCAGCACCGGTGGTAGCGTCTCATCGTCCGGACGCCCCTCCGCGTACCCTTCGAGCGCGGCCAGAGCCGTGCTGATGCGATCGATCGCGGCGGTCGCAGCTTCCAGGGAGTGCTCGTTGAACTCCAGCGGTGAGCGGTAGTGGACGGCCGCCAGCGCATAGCGAAGTGCTCGGGGACTGATGCCCGCGGCGTAGACGTCCGACGGACGGCTGAAGTTGCCGCTGCGCTTGGCCATCTTGGCGCCGCCCATGCGCAGGTGCGCGCAGTGCAGCCAAGTGCGCGCGAAGGGCATACCGGTGGCCGCCTCCGACTGGGCCATCTCATCCTCGTGGTGCGGAAAGACCAAGTCGATGCCGCCGGTGTGGATGTCAAAGGTCGGCCCCAGGTAGCGCATGCTCATGGCCGAGCACTCGATATGCCAGCCGGGACGACCTTCACCCAGTGAGGTCTGCCAGCTGGGCTCGCCCGGCTTCTTCGCCTTCCAGAGCGCGAAGTCACGGACGTCGTCCTTCTCATATTCGTCCGATTCCACGCGCTCGCCGCTGCGTTGCCCGGCGGGATCGAGACGGGCCAGCTGTCCATAGGTTGGCCAGGAGGCGATGCGAAAGAAGACCGAGCCATCGTCGGTCTGATACGCGTGGCCCTTGTGGATGAGCGTTTGGATGAGCGTCACCATGTCATCGATATGCTCGGTGGCGCGCGGCATCACGTCCGGGGTGGGAATGCCCAGGCGACCGAGGTCCTCGAGGAATGCCTCCGTGAATACCGCGGTCAACTCGCCGATGGGGACGCCCGCAGTAGAGGCATCGCGGATGATCTTGTCGTCGACGTCGGTGATGTTCATCACCCACGTCACCCTATGGCCGCAGAAGAGCAGGGCGCGACGCACCATGTCGGCGAAGACGAAGGAGCGGAAATTGCCCACGTGGGCTGGCGCATAGACCGTCGGCCCGCAGCTGTACATGCGCACGTGACCGGGTTCCAGCGATTCGAACGGCTCGATCGCGCCACCAAGCGTATTGCGGAACTGCAAGCTCATCTGGACACCACACTCACGAGGCAGGACGCGCTGATGACGCGCCCGGCACCTTCGTCGCCACTGAGGTTAGCGGTCGCGGCCTTGACCGACACGTGGCCAGGCTCAACGCCCAGGAGCCCGGCGATGCAGCGGGCCATGGCATCAAGACGCTGTCCACCGAGGCGGGGACGGGATCCCAGGATGGTCACGTCCGCACTCTCGACCACAAGGTCGGCTGCTTCGACTCGCCGCAGTACCGCCGCCACCAGATCACGGCTGTCGATGCCGCGCGTGTGCTGCGGCCCCGATGGGAAGAGCCGGCCCAGATCGCCCTCGCCTGATGCCGCGAGCAGCGCATCACAGAGTGCATGCAGCACCGCGTCGCCATCGGAGTGACCTAGCAGCTGGGGTGCGCCTTCGATCAGCAGGCCGCCAAGTCGCAGCCCGTCGCCCGGTCCGAAGGGGTGGCTGTCACTGCCGTGCGTGACGCGTCGGCGCGCGCCGTCCCCCGCCAGGCGCCGGGCCAGCAGCAGGTCCTCCGGTAGGGTCACCTTGATGTTCTCCGCGTCGCCCGGCACGATGGCCACGTCGACCCCGTCCCGCGCAAGCAGGTCGGCTTCGTCGGGGATGTCCTCTTCGCCGCGCGCGTGAGCCTCGGCGGCAGCCAGCAGCAGCTCGCGACGGGCGCCCTGGGGCGTCTGCGCCCGGTAGAGCCCGCCACGCTCGGCTGATGCGGTGATGAGCACGCCGTCCACCCGCTTGAGCGCATCGACCACCGGCAGCGCGGGAATGGCGGCGCCGTAGCGCTGTACGCCCGCGACCACCCGTGACACGAGCGAGGGCGTCACGAACGGGCGAGCAGCATCATGGACGAGCACGATCTCAGCGCTGGTGGCGCGCACACCCGCGGCCACCGAATCCTGGCGCCGGCGACCACCGGGCACGACGATGGCGCCAAGATCGGCCAACCAGGGCGTGGCGTCCAGTTCTGCCACCCGCGGGGGCGCCGTGACAAGGATGATCTGCGCCACCTCCGGCGCAGCAGCGAGGGCCTCCAGCGTCCAGCGCAGGATGGGACGTCCTGCCACGGTCAACGCGAGCTTGTCGCCTCCGCCCATGCGGCTGCTGCTGCCCGCGGCCACGACGACCGCGTCCGCGACGTGTTGGTGGGTCACCCCCCAAGTGTGCCCCGACGGGCGCGTTCCTGTCGGGAGCGGATGTCTGGGTGCGCGGTAGCGCGCTCAGGAACCCGATGCCGGCTCCGCAAAGATCAGGCGGCCGGCGACGGTCTGGAGGATACGCGTCACCGTGACGTCGATCTCCACTTCGATATGATCGCTGCCACCCTCCACCACGACCATCGTGCCATCGTCGAGGAAGGCCACACCCTGGCCGGGCTCCTTGCCTTCCTGGATGACCTTGACGCGCAGCTCCTCGCCGGGCAGGAACGCCGGCTTCAGCGCATTGGCCAACTGGTTGAGGTTCATCACGCGCACGCCCTGCAGCTGGGCCATGCGGTTGAGGTTGTAATCGGTGGTCAGGATGGCGGCCTTGCGCTTCTGTGCCAGCCCGACGAGCTTGGCGTCGACGGTGGACGAACCCGGGTCATCCTCAGCACTCATCTCGAGCTCGATGCGATGGTCCTTCTGCAGCACCGACAAGACGTCCATGCCACGACGGCCTCTACTACGACGGCCAGGCTGCGAGTCGTCAGCGATGTGTTGCAGCTCACCGAGCACGAAGCGCGGGACGACCAGCAGTCCGGACAGGAAGCCGGAGGCCACCACGTCCACGATACGGCCGTCGATGATGGCGCTGGTATCGAGATAGGTGACCTGGTCGAAGCGGACTTCCTCATCCACCGCCACGGCATCCCGACGAAACAAGCCCAGCTCGCGGATGGCATCGCGCAGGTCGCCACGTTTGGCCACGGTCAGGCCCATCATGCCCAGTGCCAGCACGATGGAGACACCGACCGGCAGCAGGAAGCCGGCCGGACCCGGCAAGGCTGTCAGGGGCAGGCCCAGCAGGAAGCCCATCAACAAGCCCACCAGCAGACCGATGACGGCGGCCACAAACTCGACGGTGGACATATCCGTGACCGCCCGCATCAGCCAGCGCGCCGGCACCACGGTGATGTAGGGGGCGATAGCGAAGCCCACCACTCCCCAGGCCGCGATCCATCCGGCCAGCATCAACCGACTCTCGGTCGAATCGTCGAGCAGAGAGGCAGAGGTGCCGTCGAAGCCGGTGAGGGCGATCGCGAGGATGACTCCCAGCGCACCCCCCAGCAGGCGGATGAACTTCAGCATGGCCAGTGGACGCTACCAGAATGCGGGCAGGGGCGGTGTCTACCCAGATGTACCAGCGCTGGGATCGAGGACGGCCGCGAGAGCTTCCCGCAACGTGTCCACGCCAATGACCTTGAGCCCCTTGGGCAGCGGTGCCCCGGAAGCGCCGCTGGCGCCCTTGGGTACGAGTGCGCGACGGAAGCCGAGGCGCGCCGCCTCTCGCAGACGCCGGTCGAGCCCGGGCACTGGTCGCACCTCGCCCAGCAGCGAGACCTCGCCACACACCAGCATGTCTGCCGGCAGGGCCACATCTCGCTGCGAAGCGGCGATGGCAAGCGCGAGCGGCAGGTCAAGTGCCGGCTCACTGGCGGTCAGGCCACCTGCGAGGCTGGCATAGACGTCACGGCCGCTGACATCTATGCCCCCGCGGCGGGCGAGCACGGCGATCAGTAGCGCCAGCCGGTTGCTGTCCAGACCGGCCACGGTACGGCGGGGTGGACCCAGGCCGCCTGCCGGGGCCACTAGCGCCTGCACTTCCACCAGCAGTGGACGGCTGCCTTCGAGCACGGCCGCCACAGCCACCCCGGGCGCTTCCCGGTGGCCGCTGCCGAGGAACGCCGCAGCCGTGTCCCGCACCTCGTGCAGCCCATCGGCGGTCATCTCCATGACGCCCACCTCCTCGGTGGACCCGTGGCGGTTCTTGAGGGCACGCAGCAGACGCAGTGAGCCGTAGCGATCTCCCTCCAGCATCAGTACCGCATCGACCAGATGCTCCAGCGTTCGCGGGCCTGCCAGTGTGCCATCCTTGGTGACGTGCCCGACCAGCAGCACGGGCACCCCGTACTCGCGTGCGAACGCCCCCAGCTGGGCAGCCGACTCGCGCACCTGCCCCACCGAGCCGGGCGGCCCAGCGAGCCCATCGATCTCGACGGTCTGGATAGAGTCGACGACAAGCAACGCTGGCCGTACCGCGGCGGCCGCGGTGACGATGGCCGCCACATCGGTGCCGGCCAGCACGGTCAGGGCCTCATCAGCCGGCCCGTCAGTCAGTCCCAGACGCGTGGCGCGCAGGTGCAATTGCGAAGCTGACTCCTCCGCACTCGCATAGAGGACGGTGGCACCATCGGACCCGACCGCGATAGCCGCGGCGAGGGCGCCAGCCACCTGCAGCACCAGCGTCGACTTGCCGATGCCTGGCTCGCCGCCTAGCAGCAAGATCGACCCTGGCACCAAGCCGCCACCCAACAAGCGATCGACCTCTGGCAGGCCGGTCGGACAGCGGGCGATCGCGGTAGCGGCCAGCCTGCCCAAGGGCCGCGGTTCCATATTCGCCGGCAGAGCACCGGCGTGTTCATGAGCATGTCGCTGGGATGGCCGGATCAACGTCTCCACCAGCGCGTTCCAGGCACCACAACCCCGGCACTGCCCTGACCACTTGGGGAACGCGGCCGAGCATGCCTGACAGACATACTCACTAGCCGACCGAGAGCGAGCCACAGCCTGGCCTAGAGGGCCTCGACGGGGGTCTTCTCCGTAATGGATTCGATCGACAGGCCGGAGTCCTCCGCACGGTCGACAAGCACCGTGTCTCCAGCCTTGAAGCTACCCAGCAGCAGCGCCTCCGCGAGCGGATCCTCGATCATGTTCTGGATGACGCGTCGCAGCGGCCGGGCGCCGTAGTCGATGTCGTAACCAAGCTTGATGACGTGATCCTTGGCCGCTTCGGTGACTTCCAGGTCGATCTGCTGGGCCACGAGCTGCTTACGCACACGCGCCAGCAAGAGATCCACGACCTCGCGGATCTCCTCCACGCTGAGCGAACGGAACACGACCTGGGAATCGATACGGTTGAGGAACTCAGGGCGGAAGCTCGACTTGAGCTGCTCGAGCACCTTGGTCTTCATGCGCTCGTACTGCGCCTCTCGCTCTTTGCCCTCGTCCGGAGAGACCGGCCGGAAGCCGAGCGAGGTGTCCTTCAGCAGATCCTGGCGCCGACGTTGCTGGTCATGATGATGATGGTGTTGCGAAAGTCGACGCGGCGGCCCTTGGCATCGGACAGATGCCCGTCCTCCAGGATCTGCAGCAGCATGTTGAAGACCTCTGGATGCGCCTTCTCGATCTCGTCGAGCAACACCACCGAGTAGGACTTGCGCCGCACGGCCTCCGTCAGTTGACCACCCTCCTCGAAACCGACATAGCCGGGCGGGGCACCCACCAAGCGGCTGACGTTGTGGCGTTCCATGAACTCACTCATATCGATCTTGATGAGCGAGTCCTCACTGCCGAACATGAACTCAGCCAGCGTCTTGGCCAGCTCCGTCTTGCCCACGCCGGTGGGACCCAGGAAGATGAACGATCCGATCGGTCGCTTGGGATCCTTGAGGCCAGCACGAGCACGGCGCACAGCCTTGGACACGGTCTCGATGGCCTCGTTCTGGCCGATGACACGAAGGTGGAGCGCAGCCTCCATCTCAAGCAACCGCTGGGACTCCTCCTTGGCGATGCGTGTGACGGGGATGCCCGTCCACAGCGCCACCACCTGGGCGATGTCTTCGTCGGTCACCTCCGGCGTCTCAGCCGCAAGTGCCGCCTGCCAGTCACTGCGCAACTGGTCCGCGCTGGCCTTGGCCGCGGATTCGGCATCGCGCAGGTCTTGCGCACGCTCGAAGTCCTGGTCGTTGACCGCGGCCTCCTTCTCCTTGACGATCCGCTCCAGCTCCTTCTGGCTGGCCTTCAGCTCCGGCGGTGTGGTGCTGTAGCGGAGGCGCACGCGGCTGGCAGCCTCATCGATGAGGTCGATGGCCTTGTCCGGCAGATGCCGGTCGGTGATGTAGCGGATGGACAGGTCCACCGCCGCACGACAGGCCTCATCGGTGATCTTGACGCGGTGGTGCTGCTCAAAACCCTCCCGGATGCCGAAGAGGATGTCGATCGATTGCTCCAGCGTGGGCTCCTCGATCATGACCGGCTGGAAGCGGCGCTCGAGTGCGGCATCCTTCTCGATGTATTTTCGGAACTCGTCGAGCGTGGTGGCACCGATGCACTGGAGCTCACCGCGCGAGAGTGGTGGCTTGAGGATGTTGGCCGCGTCGATGGCGCCTTCGGCCGCGCCGGCCCCCACGAGCGTGTGAAGCTCATCGATGAAGAGGATGGCGTCCTTACTGCTGCGCAACTCCTCGATGATCTTCTTGAGACGCTCCTCGAACTCACCGCGGTATTTGGTCCCGGCCACCAGCGAACCGATGTCAAGCGTCAGGACACGCTTGTCAGCCAGCGATTCAGGGATGTCCCCTGAAACGATCCGGTGGGCGAGGCCCTCCGCTATGGCGGTCTTGCCCACCCCGGGCTCGCCGATCAACGCCGGATTGTTCTTGCGGCGACGCGACAAGATCTGAACGACGCGCTCGATCTCCTTCTCGCGCCCGATGACCGGGTCGAGCTTGCCACTGCGGGCGGCTTCGGTGAGGTTGATCCCGAGTTGGTCGACGGTGGGTGTCTTGCTGCCCCCGCCACGCTTGGCATCACCACTGCCACTGCTGGTCGAGCCCGACGCACTCGACTGGCTCAGGACACGGATGACCTCGTGGCGGACCTTGTCCAGGTTGACACCGAGGGATTCCAGAACGCCAGCGGCGATGCCCTCACCCTCACGAACCAAGCCCAGGAGGAGATGCTCAGTGCCGATGTAATTGTGGCCAAGACGGCGGGCTTCGTCGATGGCCAACTCGATGACACGCTTGGCCCGGGGCGTCAGGCCGACCTCGCCGACCACCGGCCGATCACCCCGCCCGATGATGAACTCGACGGCGGTGCGGACCTTGGGCAGCTCGACATTCATGTTCTCGAGCACGCGGGCCGCCACGCCTTCTCCTTCACGGACGAGTCCGAGGAGCAGGTGCTCAGTGCCGATGTAGTTGTGGTTGAAGCGCTGCGCCTCGTCCTGGGCTAGCGTCAGGACCTTGCGAGCGCGGTCGGTGAACTTGTCGAACCGATCCATAGGGGCTGGCGACGACTCCTTACAGGCGACCCCTTGACGGCCGCCGAGTCATGCTACCACCGCTCCCCTCTCGGTAGCGGGCGCGGCCCTGCCAAACCCGCGATGGTCGTCAACGACGTGTCATATGGCACGGGGCCCGATGTGGTTACCGTCGCAGGTGGTGACGACGAGGCATCAGAAGCGACTACTCCTTGGCCTCGGCAGCGGCTTCGGCCTCTACGACGGCCTTTGCCTCGGCAGCGACCTCAGCCACGGCCTCGGCTTCGGCAGCCACCTCGAGGTCGTCCGCGACCTCGTCCTCGGCGGCTTCCCTGACCTCCCCGGCGATCTCGCTCACGACTTCGGCCTGGGCGGCCTTCTCGAGGTCCTCGACCTCTTCGACGATGGCCTCGGCTTCGATGGCCTCGGCGGCTTCGACGACAGCCTCGGCTTGGATGGCATCAGCGACGGCACCTGCCTCGGCCTCGGGAGTGGTCGCTTCGGCGGCCATCTCAAGGTCGTCCACGACCTCGTCCTCGGCGGCCTCCTTGACCTCCTCAGCGATCTCGCTCACGACTTCGGCCTGGGCCGCCTTCTCGAGGTCCTCGATCTCCTCGACGATGGCTTCGGCTTCGATGGCCTCGGCCACTTCGACGACGGCCTCAGCTTCGATGGCATCAGCGACGGCATCCGCCTCGATGGCCTCGGCGACCGCCTCTACCTCACCGGACTCCGCTGCATCCTGCTCGGCGATCTGCTGGCGCACTTGCGCGAACGCGGCGGCCAGCGTGTTGTCGATTCCTCCCTCGGGCTCCTGGATGGCCTGCGACCGGTCGAATCCGCTGCGCTCGCCCCGTGGTCGTCGCTCACGCGCTGGTCGCGCTGGAGCTTCCTCAGCCTGCTTCAGGCTGAGCCCCAGGCGATGACGCTCGGAGTCGAGCGAGATGACCTTCAACTTGATGGTCTGGCCCTCGTGGACGACATCACCCGGATGAGCGACTCGCTGGTGCGAGAGCTCGCTGATGTGGATGAGGCCCTCCAAGCCGTCCTTGACACGGACGAAGGCACCGAAGTTGACGATCTTGGTGACGGTCCCGTCGACCAGGTCGCCGACCTTGAGATCAGCCACGGTCGACTGCCACGGGTCGGGCAGCAGCCGGCGGATCGAGAGGCTGATGCGACCGCGCTCGTGGTTGATGTCGATGACCTCGGCCTCGACCTCATCACCGACCTCGTAGGCGCCCTCAGGGTTATTGACCTTGTTCCACGACAGCTCGCTCTTGTGCACGAGGCCGTCGATCCCACCGAGATCGACGAAGATGCCGAAGGGGGCGATGGAACGGACGGTACCGGTGACCTTCTGCCCGGTCTCGAGGCTGCTGAAGAGCTCGTCGCGCTTCTCCCGGCGCTCCTCATACAGCGCCACCTTCTCCGAGAGGATCAGGCGGTTAGCCTTGCGGTTGACCTCCAGGATCTTGAGACGCAGCTTGCGGCCGACGTACGGCTGCAGCTTCTCGGCGATCTCCTGGGCCGCGTCGCGCGGCTGGTCGTTCTGGGGTCGGCGCGGGAAGTCGACGATCTGGCTGATGGGCACGAAGCCCCGGATGCCACAATCGACGATGAGGCCACCCTTGTTGTGGTCGATGACCGGGGCGTCGATGATCTCGCCCTCGTCGAACTGCTCTTGCATGGAGCGCCACTTGCGCTCAAGGCCGGCACGACGCAGCGAAAGGACCGCATGGCCGTCTGCGGACTCGGGCTGGAGGACGTAGACCAGGACCGTATCGCCCACGTTCAGATCGGGCTGGGACTCTGTGTTGCGGCCGTAGAGCTCGCGGTTGCTGACGACACCCTCAGACTTGGCGCCAACGTCGACGAGCATCTCGTCCTTGTCGATGCGGACGATCTTGCCCTCGACCACGTCACCGTGCTTGAGGCTGGGGATGTCGCCCGGCTGCTCGGCGAGGAGCTCCTCCATGGTGGTCGGCTCGGGCCGCAGGTCGACCGGGGCCGGAGCTTCCTCTGCGGGGGCTTCCGGAACTGGCGCCTCGACAGGGACCTCCGGGGTCTGTGCTTCGTCGGTGGGCACATCCGCGGCGGTCGCCTCAGCGGATGCTTCCTCGGCAGGAGCTTCCTCGGCAGGAGCTTCCTCGGCAGGAGCTTCCTCGGCAGGAGCTTCATCCGCGGCGGTCGCCTCAGCGGATGCTTCCTCGGCAGGAGCTTCCTCGGCGACAACTACGACCTGGGCGGGTGCTTCATCGGCAACGGCCCCGGCCGCCGCTTCGACCGGCACATCGGGCGCTGATGTCTCTGCCACCGCTGATGTCTTGGTCTCTGCTGGCGTCTCTGCCTCTGCTGGGGACTCGACCTCGGCGGGGGTCTCTGCCACTGCGGCAGCGGCCGTCTCACCCGACTCCGACTCGGCTACGGCCTCGACAGGGGCCTCCGCGGCTGTGGCCTCGGTGGCTGCGTTCGCTGTCTCAGACTCGCTGGAGGTGCTCTCGGTGTCGGTGGTCTTCGGCTCTTCTACGGTCAACTGTTCGATCTCCTTGATGGATAGGCTCCCACCTCCTGAGCATGCGCGGAGCCCGGGCAGGAACCCGGGCCTCTTGAGCGGCGGTGTGTCTTCCGTGGCCAGATGGGCGGGATGACTCCTCCGTGTCCGGGTCTGCAGGTCTACGTATTCTCATTCGGTAAGGCCCGCGAATGCTATCACGGGCGGAAGCGGGCAACAATGGGGGCGATGCCTGAGCTCCCCGACCTGCGGATCCTCGCAGACGCTTTCACGACGGCGCTTTCCGGACGCGCCCTGGAGGCGTCCGCCCTCAAGCAGCCGTTGGTCTTGCGCGGGACGGGAGCGGAGCTGCAAGGTTTCGAGGGCCAGCGCCTGGAACGCGTCGACCAGCGTGGCAAGTTCCTGACCCTGGACTTTGGCGTCGATCGCATCGTGGTCAACGCCATGCTCACCGGACGCCTTGGTCTCGTGACGCCAGAGAAACGGGCCTTCAGCTCGACCGCGCTGATCCTTCGGTTCGGACCGCGTGACAGCGTTCCGCCCGGCACACCAACGGCCACGTGGACCCATGGCGCGGCGTGGCTGCCAAGCGACGGTGAGACGGTGGAGTTGCGCTATCGCGACCCCAGGAAGATGGGCAAGATCTACCTGCTGCCACACGGTATCGCGCGAGAGGTGGTCGGCTGGGAGGCGCTGGGGCCAGACATCGACGATCCGGCACTCGATCTTGCGGCCTGGCAAATTCGCATCCGTCGGCACAACGGCGAGCTGGGCAACCTGCTGAAGAACCAGGGGTTCGTGGCCGGCATCGGCAACGCCTATAGCGATGAGATCCTGTGGCAAGCGCGCATCGCGCCATTCCGCAGACGAGCGACCCTGGCAGCCGAAGAGTCGGCTGCCCTGTGGCAGGCCGGCCGCGAGGTGACGCAGTGGGCGATCGAGGAGTTGCGCCGGCGGGTCCCGCCGACCTTCGAAAAGCAGTCTCGAGACTTCCTCCACGTGCACTTGCGCGGAGGAGAGCCGTGCCCGCGCTGCGGGAGCACCCTGAGCGAGGTCTCGCCCGGCGGCTTCACCACGACCTGGTGTCGCACCTGCCAGTCGTAGCAGCGCGGCTTGTGAGGGCGACGCTACGGTGAAGCTGGACCCTGATATCCAGGGGGAGGGCTCGACTCGACCTCCTCGATCGACAGATCGGGAGATACCGGGACGCGGATGACGTCCCCCGTCTCGACGTAGGGCTTCTGCTCCGCCATACCCTCGTTGGCCCGGATGATGTCACGCCTGCTCGTACCGAAGGTTTCGGCGATCTTCTGCAAGGCCTCGCCTTCCTGGACCTGATAGAGGATCACCCACGCTCCCGCCCCAGGCGGAGCCGTGGCATCGCCCGAACTGCCCGGCACCAACGACGGCCGGGGGGTCGGCGTCGGGTCGGGCGGTGACGTGTCTTCTGCCGGCACCGAGCTACCCCCGGGGGAGGAGGACGCGTCCGAGGTGGGACCGGGCGTGCCGGACCCGCCCGAACAGCTCCCAAGCAGCAGCGCCAGTAACACCACTAGGATGACGGCGCCCCCGATGCCGGCTGCCGCGATGAGCGCCGGTCGGCGAGAGCTGAGGCTGGAGGACGAGCGCGGGCTCATCGCCGCGGCTCCCCCAACAAGAGCCGACGTGCCGCCAGGTAGCGGCTCCACCAGCACGCTGTCGGTACCCGCGATCTCCTGGGCGTACTTGAACATCTCGCAGCGCGGGTACCGATCGGTCAGGCAGTAGCGCTCCTGGAACGCCAACGGCAACACGCCGGGAGGATCCTGCGCCGCGCATCGATGGCTGTGGTCAGGCTGGTTCAGGCGGTAGGCACCATCCTCGGACTGCAGATACGGGCAGATGCTTGACAGCCAGTCCTCTTCCATCGGCGAAGTCACCACGGGCGCCACCGAGGGCCGCACGGATGGGCGAGGATCGACGATCGGGTCTGGTTCGCTCGCCGCGCCATATTGCTGGGCTGAGTCGTCCCGTGCGCCCGACAGAGCTGCCTCCGGCCCTACGTCCGCAGGGGCCTCCGTCGACGGCGCCCCGCCCGCCCTTGGCGACACGGACACCACCGGAGGCGCCTCCTCACCTCCCGACGGCGAAAGCGCCGAGACTTCGTCCAAGCCGGGCATGCGCAGTGGTGGTGGCGTGCCCGTTGGCATCCGCGGCGGAGGCGGCGACGCTGCCTGGCTCGGGCCGGCCGCCGCAGACGACTCACCGCTGCCTGGCATCCGGGGCGGGGGAGGCAGCGGTGGCTGCGAACGACCCGCCTGCGGTGTCAACCCGCCAGCGGTCAACGAACTGGCCGGCTCGCCTTCACTGGGGTCCTCTGTCGGCGGAAGCGTGTCGCCAGGATCGGTCTGCACCTGCCGATGATACGGCGTCCCCCGCCATCTGGGGCCAGACGCAGCGAAGGGCCACCTTTACGGCGGCCCCCAGGAGCACTCTCGACAACGCAAAAGACCCCGGCGACGACCTATTTTCCCGAGGGGCTACCCCCTGAGTATCTTCGGCGCTGGAGAGCTTTACTGCCGTGTTCGGGATGGGAACGGGTGTGGCCTCTCCGCTAGAGTCACCAGGATCCTGTGCGTGTGTTCTCGTGAGGACGTGATCGGACACACCGGACGCTCCGGCGCGCAAGCCTGAACTTCGTTTACTGCCGCGGTGCGAACGACATGTCGCACAGACGCGGTGAAATCTTTCCGGACCTTCCTGACAGCTGCCCTTGGTTGGGTTGCTGAAAGAGGTCAAGCCCTCGACCATTAGTACGGCTCAGCTTCACTTGTTACCAAGCTTCCACATGCCGCCTATCAAGCAGGTGATCTCCCTGCGGTCTTACCCGGTTAACCCGGTGGGAAACCTCATCTCGAGACTGGCTTCGCACTTAGATGCTTTCAGCGCTTATCCAAACCGAACATAGCTACCCAGCGACGCCCTTGGCAGGACGACTGGCACACCAGCGGTTCGTCCACTCCGGTCCTCTCGTACTAGGAGCAGCTTCTCTCAAGTTTCCTACGCCCACGATGGATAGAGACCGAACTGTCTCACGACGTTCTGAACCCAGCTCACGTACCGCTTTAATTGGCGAACAGCCAAACCCTTGGGACGTACTACCGCCCCAGGATGCGACGAGCCGACATCGAGGTGCCAAACAGGGCCGTCGATGTGAACTCTTGGGCCCTATAAGCCTGTTATCCCCGGGGTAGCTTTTATCCGTTGAGTGATAACCCTTCCACTCGGAGTTACCAGATCACTAAGCCCGACTTTCGTCTCTGCTCGACGTGTAAGTCTCGCAGTCAAGCTCCCTTATGCCTTTGCACTCTACGGCTGGTTTCCATTCAGCCTGAGGGAACCTTTGGGCGCCTCCGTTACTCTTTAGGAGGCGACCGCCCCAGTCAAACTACCCGCCTGCCACTGTCCTGCGCCCGGATAACGGGTCGCGGTTAGAACCAAAACACAACAAGGGTGGTATTTCAACGTCGGCTCCACCGAGGCTAGCGCCCCAGCTTCTCAGCCTCCCACCTATCCTACACGTGCTGAATCCCAATCCAATGACAGGGTGTAGTAAAGCTCCACGGGGTCTTTTTGCCCTATCGCGGGTAACCTGCATCTTCACAGGTACTTCAATTTCGCCGAGTCCCTCGTTGAGACAGCGCCCAGATCGTTACGCCATTCGTGCGGGTCGGAACTTACCCGACAAGGAATTTCGCTACCTTAGGACAGTTATAGTTACTGCCGCCGTTTACCGGGGCTTCGATTCAGAGCGTGAACCCCTCCTCTTAACCTTCCGGCACTGGGCAGGCGTCAGCCCGTATATGTCAGCTTTCGCTTTAGCACGGACCTGTGTTTTTGCTAAACAGTCGCCTGGGCCGTTTCACTGCGGCCTCGACCTAGCAGCAAGCTGCCGGCGAGGCGTCCCTTCTCCCGAAGTTACGGGACCAATTTGCCGAGTTCCTTAACGAGGGTTCTCCCGATCGCCTTGGTATTCTCTACCCGCCTACCTGTGTCGGTTTACGGTACGGTCACCTTTGATCTCGCTAGACACTTTTCTTGCCAGCTTGGCTCACTCGAATCGCGGCTGTTGCCGCTCTCATTCGCTGCTCGGCGTTGGATGGGATGACGGATTTACCTGTCTTCCCCGCCTACCTGCTTAGACGCGTATAGCCAAAACACGCTCGAACTACCATGCTGGGTCATGCCCTTGCTCTCACCTGGGTTCAACTCACCCGCTTCGGAATGACCTATACGGCCAAACCAACCACGGGGTCGCGTTCCCCAGGCGACACCTTGCGGTGCAAACGATCTCTGGTGGTTCCGGAATATCAACCGGATGTCCATCGCCTACGACGTATCGTCCTCGGCTTAGGCCCGACTAACCCTGAGTGGACAAGCCTTCCTCAGGAAACCTTAGGCTTCCGGCGTGTGGGTTTCTCACCCACATTGCGCTACTCATGCCGACATTCGCACTCGTGCACGCTCCAGCCGTCCTTACGATCGACCTTCGCTGCATGCACGACGCTCCCCTACCGCTCGCGATAAATCGCGAACCCGTAGCTTCGGTAGCAGACTTGAGCCCCGTTGGATCTTCGGCGCGGAACCACTTGACCAGTGAGCTGTTACGCACTCTTTCAATGATGGCTGCTTCTAAGCCAACATCCTGGTTGTCTCAGCGACTCCACATCCTTTCCCACTTAGTCTGCATTTGGGGACCTTAGCTGACGGTCCGGACTGTTTTCCTTTTGACCACGAAGCTTAGCCCTCGTAGTCTGACTCCCGAGCTCTAGAATCACGAGATTCGGAGTTTGATTGGGGTTGGTAAGCGGGAAGCCCCCTAGCCCATTCAGTGCTCTACCCTCGTGATTGAACGCTCGAGGCTATCCCTAAAGATATTTCGGGGAGAACCAGCTATCTCCGGGTTCGATTGGCATTTCACCGCTATCCACAGCTCATCCCCTAGCTTTTCAACGCTAGTGGGTTCGGTCCTCCACGGGACATTACTCCCGCTTCAACCTGGCCATGGGTAGGTCACCCGGTTTCGGGTCTACTGCATGCGACTTGACGCCCTATTCAGACTCGCTTTCGCTTCGGCTCCGTCCTTCTCGGACTTAACCTTGCCACATACAAGTAACTCGTCGGCTCATTCTTCAAAAGGCACGCCATTAGGCTACCGGCAAGCCGGCAACACCCTCTGACTGTTTGTGTGCACGTGGTTTCAGGTACTATTTCACTCCCCTTCCGGGGTTCTTTTCACCTTTCCCTCACGGTACTGGTTCACTATCGGTCGCCAAGAGTGTTTAGCCTTGGACGGTGGTCCGCCCAGATTCCCACATGAGAGACCTTCCACGTGGTACTCAGGTGGCCGACCTGGAGGTCGCTCGTTTCGTCTACAGGGCTATCACCTTCTGTGGCCCGCCTTTCCTGACGGGTTCGACTCACGATCGACTTTGTAACTCCAGCGGAGTCCGGCAGGACTCCGATGTCGACTCCTACAACCCCTGCTCAGAAACGGCTGCCGCCTATCACGCTGAGCTGGTTTGGGCTGTTCCCTTTTCGCTCGCCACTACTCAGGGAATGATCTCTGTTCCTCCCGCTACTGAGATGTTTCAGTTCGCGGACTTACCTCTTTCGGGCCTATGTATTCAGCCCGGAGTGACTAGGCATTACCCTAGCCGGGTTTCCCCATTCGGACACCCCTGGATCAAAGCTTGCTCGCAGCTCCCCAGGGCGTTTCGTCGCCTGCCACGTCCTTCATCGGCTCTTGGCGCCAAGGCATCCACCCCGTGCACTGTGTAGCTTGACCTCTCTCAGCAACTCACCCGAAGGTAGTTGCCAAGAGACGTCCGGGAAATTTCACCTTGTCGTTCTATTCCTCGGCAGAAATCGAAGTTCAAAAAGACTTGAATTTCTTCCGATCACGTCTTCACTTTGTAAGGTGCGGCGAGCGACGCTCGCGTTTCCAGCGATCCGCTGGTCAGTAACCTCCAAGCGTTGCCTGGAGCCCACGGATCAGGGGTTCACCGGGAAGTGACACCAAAGGGCGACTCGAAGACCTCGAGCCGTCATCGCCTTCAGCCAAGGTTGCTCTTCGAGAGCCTCAGGGTCTACCCGATCTTCAGTTCAATCATCAGGTGCGCGGTCAGCGGTCTATGTTCCTCATTCGCTTGCGTGGCTGGCGAGGTTGGTGGAGACGAGGAGACTCGAACTCCTGACCCTCTCCTTGCAAAGGAGATGCTCTTCCAACTGAGCTACGCCCCCTCAAGGCCCTTCTCACCAGGCGGTACGTGGTGGGCGTTTCTGGACTCGAACCAGAGACCTCTGCCTTATCAGGGCAGTGCTCTAACCAACTGAGCTAAACGCCCAGGTATCGCTCTCGGCCCAGTTGTCTCGCCGAGAGAGATGGCACCTTAACACTTGAAGAGTGACAGACAACCTGCTGCATGAACGGTTTCGGTGCTTGGTTGCTGGGTCGACTCGATCTCACATGGACGGATCCATGCGCCGCCCCCCACCCAGCGGGTGAGCGGTGTCGATCGGTCGATCAACCTGGGAGGGTATATAACGCTCTGGCCTCACCGATGGCCTCGGCTCCCTCTCCCTAGAAAGGAGGTCGATCCAGCCGCACCTTCCGGTACGGCTACCTTGTTACGACTTCGTCCCAGTCACCAACCCCACCTTCGACAGCTGCCCCCTTGCGGTTGGCTCACTGGCTTCGGGTGTTGTCGGCTTCCATGACGTGACGGGCGGTGTGTACAAGGCCCGGGAACATATTCACCGCGGTATGCTGACCCGCGGTTACTAGCAACTCCAGCTTCACGCAGGCGAGTTGCAGCCTGCGATCCGAACTGAGACCGGCTTTGAGGGATTAGCGCCACCTCGCGGTTTAGCAGCCCGCTGTACCGGCCATTGTAGCGTGGGTGTAGCCCAGGACGTAAGGGCCATGCTGACTTGACGTCATCCCCACCTTCCTCCGAGTTTCTCTCGGCAGTCCCGTGTGAGTGATACAACACACAGTAGGGGTTGCGCTCGTTGCGGGACTTAACCCAACATCTCACGACACGAGCTGACGACAGCCATGCAACACCTGTGGCCAGGCCCCTTGCGGGGCGCCGACGTTTCCGCCGGATTCCTGGTCATGTCAAGTCCTGGTAAGGTTCTTCGCGTTGCGTCGAATTAAACCCCACGCTCCGCTGCTTGTGCGGGCCCCCGTCAATTCCTTTGAGTTTTAGCCTTGCGGCCGTACTCCCCAGGCGGAACACTTAATGCGTTAGCTGCGACACTGGCGGGGTTGATACCACCAACATCTAGTGTTCATCGTTTACGGCTAGGACTACCGGGGTATCTAATCCCGTTCGCTCCCCTAGCTTTCGCGCCTCAGCGTCAAGAATAGGCCAGAAAGTCGCCTTCGCCACTGGTGTTCCTTCAGATATCTACGCATTTCACCACTACACCTGAAATTCCACTTCCCTCTCCTATCTTCAAGCCAGGCAGTATCGAATGACCTTCCCCAGTTGAGCCGGGGGCTTTCACATTCGACTGACCTCGCCGCCTGCGCGCTCTTTACGCCCAGTAAATCCGGACAACGCTTGCCACCTACGTATTACCGCGGCTGCTGGCACGTAGTTAGCCGTGGCTTATTCCTCAGGTACCGTCATTATCGTCCCTGAGAAAAGAGGTTTACAACCCGAAGGCCTTCATCCCTCACGCGGCGTTGCTGCTTCAGGGTTTCCCCCATTGAGCAAAATTCCCGACTGCTGCCTCCCGTAGGAGTCTGGGCCGTGTCTCAGTCCCAGTCTGGGTGATCATCCTCTCAGACCACCTATCGATCGTCGCCTTGGTGAGCCATTACCTCACCAACGAGCTAATCGAACGCAGGCCCCTCCAGAAGCGCCCTGAGGCTTTGGTCACAAGAATGAACTTGTGACCACATGCGGTATTAGCCACCCTTTCGGGCAGTTATTCCCCACTTCTGGGCAGGTCACCCACGCGTTACTCAGCCGTTCGCCACTCACTTCCCCGGGCAAGCCCGAGGTCATTCGTTCGACTTGCATGTCTCATGCACGCCGCCAGCGTTTATCCTGAGCCAGGATCAAACTCTCCGATAAGAAGGACTTGCCTTGCGGTTTGTCCTCATTGGTTCGGGGTTTGCCCGCTCACACAAACAGATTTGTCTGTCACTCTTCACTTGTTAAGGTGCTTCACCGAGCCCAATTCACTGAACCCGGCGCGGCCGCCCATGATGACACACACCCGCTAGGGCTGTCAAACACAGGGTGTACCGACCCCGGACCCGGCTGGATCCGGGAGGGCGCTGCTCGGAAATCCGCGCTGCACCGAAAGCGCATGATAGGGCCCCAGATCCAAACCGTCAAACGGGGGCCCTGGTGCGTGTTGATGAGCCTTGGTGCAGCACGTTCGCTCTGCTCCAGCCCAGGCGGCCGCGTCTCGACGGCACCTGGGGTCCTTGCTGGGCCGGGGCAGCTCGGGCCTTCGACCCCGGGCTCGTTTGCAGCAGCTGCAACATCTCGACGTGTAGACCAGCCCATCTGCCGATCTCTTGCAGCAGATGCACAGGACTGACGATCGCTTGCATCGGTTGCACGGAAGCTGCGACTTCGGCCGCTTGCGCGTCGAGATATTGCATCTGATGCAAAGGCCGCCGCGGCCAGCCCGGCACGGCCGCCATGGCCCGAGACGCCGGGCGGTAGTCAGATCACGCCGGTCTCGACCAACTGGATGAAGACGCCGGCACTGACCCAGCAAGCGAGGGCAAGCAAGGCCGAGCCAGGCTCGCCAACGATGCCGGTGATGATCCAATAGAGCAGCAGCCCGAGGACAAGGGCGATGAGCGGCTTGATGAGGCGCAACAGCGCCTCATTGACGAGGTACATCACCGGCCTGGGCTCCCGTCAAGCTGATGCCGACCCTGGAGAGCCCGCACGAGTGTCACCTCGTCAGCGTATTCGAGGTCGCCGCCCACCGGGATGCCGCGCGCGATGCGCGTTACCGAGTCGACCTGGCCACTGATGCGCTCTGCGAGGTACATGGCCGTCGCTTCGCCCTCGAGTGTGGGGTTGGTGGCGACCACGACTTCTTGGTAGGGCTCGCCGGCGTTGGCGCGCTCCGACACGCGGTCGAGGAGCTCGCGGATATGCAGCCGCTCCGGTCCGATGCCATCGACTGGTGAGATAGCCCCGTGGAGCACGTGGTAGCGACCCTTGAAAGCACGGGTTCGCTCCAGGGCGAGAACGTCGAGCGGCTCCTCGACCACGCATAGACGAGTGTCGTCGCGCATGGGATCGGCACAGATGGGACAGAGCGGGCCGGTGCTGATGTCGAAGCAACGATCGCAGAAGACGACGTCGTCACGGACCGACACGAGGGCGGCGGCTAGTGTCCGCGCCTCCGTCTCGGGTGCACGCAACAGGTGGTAGGTCAAACGCTGCGCAGTCTTGGGGCCGATGCCCGGCAGTCGCGAGAACGATTCGATGAGCCGGGCGACCGGCTCGATGAGCTGGCTCAAGGGAATCCGCTCGGCAGTCCGAGCTACATGCCCGGCAGGCCAAGGCCACCCGGTAGCCCGAGGCCGCCGGCGATGCGGCTCATCTTCTCCTCAGCCGCGGCCTTGGCGTTGGTCTGCGCATCGGCCACGGCGGCTACCACGAGATCTTGCAGGCCATCGAGGTCATCGGGATCGACGACCTCCGGGTCGATGCTCACCGAGACGATGTCAAGCTTGCCGCTGACGACCGCCTTGACGACACCGCCACCGGCGCTGCCCTCGACGCGCATCACATCCAGCTCCTGCTGGGCGCGCGCCATATCCGCTTGCATCTGCTGCGCCATCTTGGCGAGGTTGCCCATGCCCATGCTCGTTCTCCTTGTCTGTCCTTGCTAGTCGATCTCCTCGACCCCCGCCAGCTCGCCATCGAAGATGCGCTTCGCCTGGGAGACGAGGTCACCTTCGCCCGTATCGACCGGCTCGACGAATTCCAGGTTGGTTACCACGCAGCGTACTGCCATGGAGCGGCCGACGACGGACGCGATGCCATCCTCGAGCACACGCCGCTTGCGCTCGGCGATGTCACGCATGAACGCTTGGTCTTCGGGAAAGCCGAGGACCAGGACGCCATCGACGATCTCCACCGGGCGGCAGGTCGCGACCAGGGGCCGGTTGGCAGGGTTGCTTCCAATGGCCTCGACGACCAGGGGCCAGGCCTTACGGATGGTCGCGATGTCCCCGTCCGCGGCCACTTCAGACTCAGCCCGAGCGGGTTCTGCGCGGGAAGGTGTCGCGACGCGTGTGACCGGGATCGTGGGCGCGGCCGGAGGCTCGGTCTCCGGCTCCGAGCTCGCTGCCGGAGGCTCGGTGGCCGGCTCCGTGTTCGGTGGTCGGGCCGGCTCCGTGTTCGGGGGTCGGGCCGGCTCCGTGTTCGGCTGGGACGCAGGAACCACCGGCGGTGGCGGGGCCGTCGGTGGCGGAGCGGACGCTTCAGCCGCCGCCAGCAGGCAAAGCTCCAGCTGCCAGCGGTAGCCGCCCAGCCCAGCGCGGCTGGCATCGATACCAGTGAGCCGGCGCGCCGCTAGCGCCAACGGACGAACAGCACCGCGGGGCGCCCCCGGACCCCCCGTCAGGCGATCGACCAGGGCCGCGCGCAGATGCGCAACGAGCTGCTCGCTGAAGGCGACCAGGTCTCGGCCTTCGGTCTCGAGGTTGTCAAGGATGCCGATGCCGGCCAGGACATCACCTTCGACCAGCGCCACCATGAAGCCATCCACCATCTCCGCATCGGCAAGGCCGAGCAAGTCGCCGATGGAGGCTGCGGTGATGGGGTCGTCAGCGCTGACGAGCACCTGGTCAAGCATGGATTCGGCATCTCGCATACCACCGCCGGCCATCTGCGCGACCAGCGCCAACGCTGCCGGCTCGACCGAGCGGCCCTCTGCCTGGAGGATGCGCTGCAACTTGCCCTCGATCTCCGGCACCGACAGGGGGCGGAACGTGAAGCGTTGCAGACGCGACACTACGGCGGGGCGGATCTGGCTGGGATCGGTGGTGCAGAAGATGAAAAGGACCCCCTCCGGGGGTTCTTCGAGGGTCTTGAGCAGGACGTCCCAACCCTCCTTGATGCGCTGCACCTCATCGATGATGAAGACCTTGCACGCCAGGTCGGCCGGACCGGTGTAGACGCGCGGCACCAGCTCGCGCATGTCATCGACCTTGTTGTTGGAAGCCGCATCCAGCTCCACCACATCGAGAGCGCGACCTTCACGGATGGCCACGCAGCTGGGGCAGGCATCGCAGGGCTCACCATCCTGCAGGTCGGTGCAGTTGACGGCCTTGGCCAGGATGCGCGCCATGGAGGTCTTGCCGGTGCCGCGAGGTCCCACGAAGAGGAAGGCGTGCCCCACCCGGTCCAGCCGGACGGCATTGCGCAACGTCTGCACAGCGGCGTCCTGCCCCACGATCTGCGAGAAGGTCTGTGCGCGGAAGCGCCGGTAGATGGCCTGACCGGCAGAGCCGCGGTGCTGACTTGTCGTGATCGGGATGTCGGTCATCGGTCTCCGTGCGCGCGGCAAGATGCCGGCGGGCCTGGTGTGCGGCCCTCCTCGGGCTGACACACCGATGAGCTAGTTTGCCGTGCACCCTCCGTCGATCACGACCGGTCGCGGGCCCTGCCGAAACGACGAGCTCGGACCAGGCCGGTCCGCGGCACCCGGCGAGCAGCGCTTAACGCTGCTTCCTTCCGGACCTGACGTGGTTCACGCGTCGCCGCTGCGCGGGACCCGATCCTCAACGCTCGTCATCCCGTTGGCTTCCGCGAAGGCGGACCTCGGGAGGGGATTCAGCCCTGCTGGAGCGGTTTGCAGGTACAGGGCACCGCTAGTTCCCCGCCTAGCACGGCTCCGAAAGCATAGCGTCGAAGCGAAAGGAGCGGGGCGTGATGGCGGAGAGGGCGGGATTCGAACCCGCGATGGGTTTCCCCATACGGCATTTCCAGTGCCGCGCACTAGGCCTCTATGCGACCTCTCCTTGCCAGCGACCGCGAGGGTCGACGAGCCTGCCGCCCTGCAGACTAGCCTAAGGGATGCGAGGTCGTGCCGCGGCCGTCAGCGGACGCGTGATATCCCGACGCCTCGCGGAACAGGGCAACGGGAGCACCTCCGGCGCGAACGACCGACGGACCGGGATGAGAGGTGGCGGAGAGGGCGGGATTCGAACCCGCGGTGCTATTCGCACACCGCTTTTCGAGAGCGGCACCTTAAACCACTCGGACACCTCTCCACATGGGAGTCTAACAAAGCCCTAGGAACGTGACCCCAGGGCCAGTAGGTCAGGGCGCAGGTCCGCGGCGTCCTCCTGCAGGATGCCTGACACGATCTGGAGGCGTCGACCCACCCCACAGGTCTCGGCCATCTTCATGGCCGAGATGCAGGCGCCACCGACAGGATCGGACAGCGCGAAGACGACCCCATCCGCATCACAGGCGAGCAGCGCTCCCACGCACATGGGGCAGGGCTCCACCACGCAGAAGACGGTGGTTCCGGCCAGGGAGCGACGACCGATCCGAGTCGCGGCTTCGCGCAGGGCGATCATGACCGCGTGGGCGGTAGGATCCCCGCTGCTGACGACCGACTCGCGGCCGTGGGCGACCATGGCCTCATCGAGCACGGCCACAGCACCGTTGGCGCGCTCACCCGCGCGGGCAGCCTGGGCGGCCTCTCCAAGGGCGGCGCGCATGTACAACTCGTAGTTCATGACCCGACGGTCGGCATCCTCGACCTCTGTGTGCGCCGGCGGCGCCCCGCGCTCATCGTACCTCTCGACGGGAGGCGGTACCATCTCGGTACGCAACGTTCCAGCACGAAGAAGAGGCGGGCGAGTCCTTGCCTCGCCCAGAGGGGATCACACAGAGAGTCATGGCCAAGAAGCGCATCGGTATCCTCACCGGGGGCGGCGACGTTCCCGGCCTAAACGGCGTCATCAAGGGCGTCACCTACCGAGCCCACGAGCTCGGCTTCGACGTCGTGGGCATCAGGCGCGGCTGGGAAGGCCTCACGCACCAGAAGCCCGGCAGTGGCCTCGCTGACGAGCGCTATGTGATCCCGCTGGACCTCGACAACACACGCTCCATCGATCGAACCGGTGGCACTTGGCTCCACAGCTCGCGCACCAACCCGCGCAAGATGAAGCGTTCAGCGCTTCCGGATCATCTGGACGACGCCAAGGCCGCGTCGATGAAGGTCGGCGAGGACCGCTACGACATCACGCCCGTAGTGATGGACAACATCGAGGCCATGGGCCTCGACTACCTGGTCCCCATCGGCGGCGACGACACCCTCAGCTACAGCCGTTCGCTGCATGACGCCGGCATGGACATCATCGCCGTCCCCAAGACCATGGACAACGACGTCCAGGGCACCGAATACTGCATCGGCTTCTCGACCGCCATCACGAGAGCATGCGAGGCCGTCGACCGGCAGCGCAGCACCATCGGTTCGCACGAGCGCATCGGCGTGTTCCGGATCTTCGGTCGCGATGCCGGCTTCACCGCGCTGTACACCGCCTACGCGACGTCGGCCCGCTGCGTCATCCCCGAGCACCGCTACGACA
This sequence comes from uncultured Chloroflexia bacterium, assembly GCA_963814315.1. Taxonomy (GTDB): domain Bacteria; phylum Chloroflexota; class Limnocylindria; order Limnocylindrales; family CSP1-4; genus JAFMJV01. The sequence continues at coordinate 5,373 of CAWFCG010000003.1, read as the reverse complement.
TCGACAAGCTCGCGGGGCTCCTGGCCGCGGATCACGCCAGCAACTCCAGCCACTACGCCATCGTGATCACCTCCGAGGGTGCCATCTGGCAAGGCGGTGAGGTCAAGGATGTGGGGGACGCTGACGCCTTTGGCCATCGACACAAGGCCAACGTCGCGGAGCTGCTGGCCTCGGAGATCAAGGGCCGCACCGGGATCGACACCATCAATTCCGACCTGACCTACGACCTGCGGTCGGGCCCGCCAGATACGGTCGACACCCTCGTGTCGATCACCTTCGCCAACATCGCGGTGGAGATGATCGCCGATGGCCAGCGCGGTCGCATGACCGCCATCCGCGACGGGCGCTACGCGCACTCGCCGCTGCCGAGCCAGGATGACACCGCCGTGTCGGTCGATACCGAGACGATGTATGACACCGATCGGCTGCGCCCGCGCTACACGGGCCAGCTGGGCAAGCCGCTGATGCTGGGCCACAGCGTCGACGCGCTGACCGACTAGGACGGAGAGGGACCCCCGGCAGATGAGGTCCGCTTACCTGCGGCGCGTGCTTGGTGTGTGGGGCGTGCTCGTGGCCGTCCTGCTGGTGGTGTTGATGACGTCACTGGCGGAGCCATTCGAGCCGGATGGCTTCGGGCCGGGCCATGATGCGCGAGCCTATTGGGCCGCGCCGCTCGACGATCCCTATGTGCCTGGTTCAGTGGGCCACGAATCGGCCTACCTGTACTCCCCGGCCTTCCTCGTCGCCCTGAGCCCGCTGCGGGCCCTGTCGTGGCCGCTGTTCCTGTGTGTCTGGACGGCCGGGTTGCTGGCGGTGCTGTTCTGGATGGCCCGCCCGCTGCTCTTCCTGCCCTTGCTGCTGCTGGCTCTGCCGGAGATCTGGGGCGGCAACATCACCATCCTGCTGGCAGCCGCGATCGTGATCGGTTTCGGCCGCTCGGCGGCCTGGGCCTTCCCGCTCCTGACCAAGGTGACGCCCGGCCTGGGCATCCTCTGGTTCGGAGTGCGCCGCGAATGGCTCAACCTCAGCCTGGCTATCGCGGCCACACTGGCAGTCATCGCGGTGACTGCGCTGCTCACCCCCGGCCTCTGGGCCGACTGGTTCCAGTTGCTCACCAGCAGCACCGGTTCCAGCACGGTGGCCGGGTCGGTACCCATCCCGCTGGTGGCGCGACTGCCCTTCGCGGTGGCGCTGATCGTCTTCGCGGCCTGGCGCGGCCAGCGCTGGCTGCTGCCGATCGGAGTGCTACTGGCCATGCCGGTCATCTGGTGGGGCAGCTTGGCTTTGCTCACCGCCTGCGTCGCGCTCAAGCGCGAAGAGATCGAAGCCAGGTTCGACGCCTGGCTCGCGGTCATCGAGGACCGCTACCATGCGCGTGTCGCGGCGCAGCAGGCCGCGGCCGCGTCCAACTAGGGCCACCTCGTCCAACGGCTGCATTTCGCGGCTCACTCCCCAGAGAGACCCCGGAGGAACCCATGCTGCCTACCCGTACCCGCTTCCTTGGCATCCCGTTCGCGGTCGCGCTGGCATTGGGTGGGGTGGCGGTGGCCGCACCGGCCAGCGCCGCCGACAGCCCCGAAGCTGCCGTCAACGAGCTCTTTGACATGATCGCGGAAGGCGACTTCACGCATCTCGAGACCGTGGTGTGCGACGCCGACCGGGAGGCCGTTGGCGAGAACTTCGACTTCAGCGCCGGGCTCGGTCTCGCCACCGACGACCCCTTGTCAGAGGCCATCCGGATCGAGTACAGCGAACGTTCGGTGGAACCGATCAGCGAGGACGGCGATAGTGCCACGGTGCGGTTCACAGCCACCATGTCGGTGGCCGTTATGGAAGACCAGATCGAAGACCTGGTGCGAGCCATCCTTGAGGCCGACCAGGGTCCCGATGACCCGCCGCCCAGCGACGAGGATGTGGCGGCGACGATGAGCTTGCTGCGCAGTGCCTTCGGACAGACCGAAGCCATCGAGGAAGAGGTCACGCTCGTCCAGGAAGACGGCGAGTGGCTCGTCTGTGGTGGTCTCTTGGAGCCGGATGAACCGGTCGTGGAGGAGGCATGGGCGACCGACGGGTTGTGCTCGCTGCTCACGCCTGAGGACGTCAACAGCATCAGCGAGCTGCAGTACGCCTCCGCCATGGGCTTCGAGGTCGTCTGCACGGTGTCGTCGTCGCTCTCCGCCGATGACTACCACAGCGCGACGCTGATCCTGAACGAGGGCTACGGCATGGATGTCTTCCGGGGGTCGTTCGCCGTGGACGAGGAGCTCGAGGTGGGCGGCTACCCGGCGTTCACGTCAGGCGACCAGCTCATCGTGGAGGCCGGTCCCAACGTGCTCCAGGTGACGGTCAGCCTGGGTGAGGACCCACCCCCGGGCGCAGACGCCATCGCCCAGGCCGTGGGGCTGGCGCAGTTGGTACTGCCGCGGCTGTCTGAGGTGGCCACACCCACGGCTGAGCCGACGCCTGAGCCGACGCCAGAGGTTTCTCTTTGCGAGAGCCTGCCCATGGAGCAGCTCAACGCGCTCACCGGCCTGGGCTTCGATGAAGCCAGCGGCGACAGCTCATCGTGCCAATACATGTCACTCGATGGCGAGCCCGGCTTGCACTTCGTGATCGCCTACGTCAGCGACGCGACCCTGGAGGACTACCAGCTTTGGGTCCCCGACTACGAGGACGCGAGCGTGGCGGGACAGCCAGCCATGCTGGCCGGCGACCAGACCATGGTGGAACTCCCCGACGGGGCGCGTGTGCTCGACATCACGGTCTTCCTCGACACTGCCGACGAGGGCGTGACGCAGACATCACGCGAGATCGGGGCGCTGGTCGCAGAGCAGTTGCTGCCCGGTCTGACCACGGAGTAGGTGATGCCGCTGCCGAACGGGGTTCCGCAGCGGACGACTTGGGGGCTAGACTTGGGGTGTCCGTGGCACACGTGGCTGCTCGGACACGACGCCCGCTCGTGCCCGCGGGTATGACTCGGAGGAGGACTCATGTCCCGACGCCGCTATCTTTGGCTCCTGCCCACCGTCGCCATGGCTGCCACGGCATTCGCAGGGAGCGCGACGCTCGCGCAGGACGACCCTGACAAGCTGGTCATCGGCTTCGTACCCTCGGTCGAGGCAGGCGCCCTGATCGAAACCATCCAGCCGCTGTCTGACTATCTGACCGAGGCGCTGGGCATGCCGGTCGAGGGCTTCGTCTCGACCGACTACACCGCCCTGGTCACGGCTATGCAAGCCGGCCAGGCGCAGTACGCAGCACTGCCGCCATTCGGCCTGGTGCAGGCGGTCGATACTGCCGGTGCCGATGATCCTGCAGTCGGACCGCTTCGGCAGCACGTCTTACCACACCCAGTTCATGACCACCGATGCCGCCAAGTACTGCGCGGACGAACCCGTTACCAACGAGCGCAAGGAGGGCGATGAGATGCTCCCCTTCCTCAACTGCAACGGGACCGAGCGCGCCTTCGACGAGTCCCCCAAGGGACCCATCGGCACCGACGCCCTCGAGAACGTCGAGCCCGGCACCGCGGTCTCCTTCGTCGACCCCACTTCAGCGTCCGGCTACATCTTCCCGGCCACCGTGCTCGCCAACATCACCGCCTCGACCCCGAGCAAGACATCAACGCGTTGTTCGCCGGGGGCCACGACGCCTCGGTCATCGCCGTCTGCACCGGCGACGCGGAGATCGGCGTGAGCTTCGATGACGCTCGCACTGAACCGGTCACCGACTGCGATGTCGCGAACACCGTGGTTGTCTTCGCCTACGGAGCCTGGAGTACGCGAACGACGGCGTGGCTGTGGCTGGCGACCTGTCCGAAGAGCTCAAGGCCAACATCAAGCAGGCCCTGCTCGACTATGCGGCGACCCCAGAGGGCGCGGCCACGCTCGACGAGAATCTACAACATCACCGCCTTCGGTGAGCCCAACCAGGATTCGCTGCAGATCTGATCCGCGACGCGGTCGATACCCTCGGCTACGGTTCCTAGCGCTCACGAGCTGGAATGGGCGAGTCCCTGACGGGCTCGCCCATTCTGTCGAGCTGACCTGATGATCAAGTTCCAGAACGCGTCGGTCACCTATGCCGGTGGCGTACACGCCCTGAAGAACCTGACACTGGAGATCCCCGACGGCGAGATGATCGACATCGTGGGCCTGTCCGGTGCCGGCAAGTCGACGCTGATCCGGCCATCGATGGCCTGGTCCCACTGACCGATGGCGATCTCGTCGTGGATGGCGTGGAGCGTTCGTGGTGCCTCCACCAAGCAGCTGCGCGAGCTGCGCTCGCACATCGGCATGATCTTCCAGACCTTCAACCTGGTCAATCGCACCAGTGTCCTCAATAACGTTCTCATGGGCCGCCTCCACAAGACAAGCACGTGGCGCTCGCTGACGGGCTGGTACAAGCCCACCAATGTCGAGATCGCGATGCAAGCCCTGGAGCGCGTGGACATCGTGGAAAAGGCGTACGTGCGTGCGTCCAACCTGTCTGGTGGCCAGCAGCAGCGTGTCGGCATCGCGCGGGCGCTGGCCCAGGAGCCGTCCATCCTGCTTGCCGACGAGCCGGTGGCCAGCCTCGATCCGCCGACCAGCCATGTGGTGATGCGCGACTTGCAGCGCATCAATCGCGAGCTGGGCATCGCCACCATCGTCAACCTGCACTTCCTCGACCTGGCCAAGGTCTACGGCGAGCGGATCGTCGGCCTGCGCGCTGGCGAGCTGGTCTATGACGGTACCGGCGAACAGGCGGATGAGCACGTCTTCCGCGACATCTATGGGCGCTCGCTGACGGCCGACGACGTCATGGGTGCGCCCGAACCTGTGCCCGTCACCGTCGAGCGCGTGACCAGCGCGAACGCCAGCCACTCGTCGGCCCGCCAAGCCACCGAGATCCTTACGTCTGATGTCGGCCTTGCCGTCTTCGTCGTCATCACGCTGCTCTCGGTCAGCGAAGAGTGGGGCATCGGTCTCGATATCCCCGCGCTCATCGCTGACATCGGGCGTGGCGAGTTCGTCCTGCGCCAGCTGCTGAACCCCAACTGGGAGTTCCCTGCCGAACGTCATCGATCCGTTCATCGAGACCTTCAAGATCGCCGTCGTCGCGTCCTTCATCGGCTGCCTGGTGGCGCTGCCTACTCGCTCTTCTTCGCGTCGCGCACGACCGCGCCCGGCCGGATCGCCCTGAACGCGACACGCGGCATCCTCAGCGTCGTACGCGCCATCCCCGACCTGCTCTATGCGTCGATCTTCGTAGCCGCCGTCGGCATCGGTCCTCTGCCCGGCATCATGGCCCTGATCTTCTTCAACATCGGCGTGGTGGCCAAGCTGCTCTCGGAGACCGTCGACGGCGTCGACAAGGGACCGATCGAGGCGG
>CAWFCG010000002.1:0-307576 GCA_963814315.1 uncultured Chloroflexia bacterium | reverse complement strand
CCTCTCCTGGCGTGTGAGCTTCCTGCTCGAGATCGTCATCATCGGGGTCGTCCTCGCCGGCATCCGCATGGTCAAGGACGTGCCCTTCACGGGGGAACGCGGCATCGACATCGTGGGCGCCCTCTTCTCGGTCCTGGGCATCGAGCGGGTCGTTGCTGGGCATCCTGGTGTGGGAGGAGGGCGGCGGCGCAGTCGGCGTCCTCATGGTCACCGGGGCCATCGCCCTCGGTTGGCTCGCCTGGTGGCATTTGCGGCGCAAGCGCGAGGGCAAGCTCACGCTCCTCGACCCCGACCTCTTCCGCTCGGCCATCTTCCGCCTCGCGGATCAGCGGTCAGCTGCTCCGGCGGCTGCGCCCTCGGCGGAGCGATCGTGGCACTGTGCGACCTTCCTCCAGATGGTGCTCGAGTACAACGCGCTCCAGACCGGCCTCGTGCTGGCCCCGCTCTCACTCAGCATGTTCGCCATCGCCATCCTCGCGGGCAAGCGCGCCGGCTCGCGCCGTCCGGCGAGCATCATCCGGGCCGGCTTCACCCTGCTGAGCGTGGGGATGGTCATGCTGCCCGATCGTGCCTCGCGCGGACTCCGGGTGGTGGCTCGTCATCCCGCTCGTCATCGCCGGCTGCGGCCTCGGACTGCTCGTCTCGCAGCTCAACAACTACACGCTCGCGCCGATCGATGAGGAGCGCATCAGCGAAGCCGCGGGGGTGAACTCGGCGGGCGGTTCGTTCGGGCTCTCGTTCGGGCTGGCCCTGGGCGGGGCGCTGATGATGGGCACGCTCGCCCTCACCTTCACGAAGACGCATGGCCAGCTCGAGCGCCGTGCTCTCAGCGGACGAGGCGCAGCAGGTGGCGACCGCCCTCAGGGCGACACGCAAGTGATGCGACGCGGCTCGAGGAGCAGATCGTGGGCCAGCCGCCGGAGGTCGAGGCTGAGATTGATCCGTATCGACGCCGAGGCGCAGCCCATCGCACTGCAGGCGGCGTTGCTGGTGCCGCTCTTCGCCGGCCTCCTCGGCCTGATCGTCTCCTTGGGCATGATGCGCCAGAAGGATGTCGCGCCCTCGGCGGCGGTCGAAGGTCTTGCGTTCGGGTGACCATCCCCCGTGACGGCGGCAAGCGGCCCACGCCCGATGAGTTGCCGGCTGGGTCGCCTCGAGGCCTTCAGCGATGGGGTCTTCGCCATCGCCATCACGATCCTCGTGCTCGAGCTCGGTATCCCTGTCGGAAGGGCAGGGCCTGCTCGAGGCACTCATCGCCGAGTAGCAGGCCTACCTGGCCTACGTCGCGAGCTTCATGACGCTCGGCGTCTTCTGGCTTCAGCGCTCGACGAGGATTGAGCGAGCGTGTTGCGGAGCAGGTAACCCCGATGCTGTTCCGGCTGAACCTGCTCGTGCTGTTGCTCGCGTCGTTCCTGCCCTTCCCGACGAAGCTCGCGAGCGAGTTCTTCGGAGAGCGCGAGCCGGAACAGGGGCGCCGTGCTCTTCTACGGCGTGACCCTGCTGCTCCTCGACCTTGCCATGACGGTCTTCGCCCGACACGCCACCCATGAGCGGCGACTCGTGCGGGCCGACGCGAGCGACGAACTCGTACGCTCGTTGGGTCACCTCCAGAGAGCCTGCTCCTGTACTGGGAGCGATCGTCGTCGGTCTCGTCCTGCCCGACCCTCGGGATCGTCCTCTATCTCGCGATCGCCTTGTACCAGGCGGTCCCGGCTCGCCTCATGCATCGACTCCTGCGCCGCGGCCCGGGCGCGCCGTCAGGCTGAGGGGGTCACGTCCGGAGCGCCGGCGGCCACCGACCGTGGGTTGAGATCGACCTTCCAGCCGACGCTCGCGCACCTCGTCATCCGCCAGCTTGTCAGCATCGCGCCGGGCCGAGCGCAGCCAACGGCGGCTCGGCCGAGCCGTGGGCTCACGTTAATTGCGGCGCCAGGGTGTGACCATCGGAGCCTCATGGCACCGACGATGTGGATGGAGGGACTGGGCTCTCGCCCAGCGTCTCCAGCAGCATCGGGAGGGACGCATGCAGCTCGCGCTCCCAGTACGGCCAGGAGTGCGTCACGGGCCGTATCCGTTCGTGGTGGCGCGGATGCCCGCTCCTGCCAGGGCGGCACGAAGTTGTCACTGCCCTTTGCCCACCCATGCCTTCGAGGGCATCCGGCTCTGTGCCGGCAGGGCTCAGCGGGCCAGGCGCCCCGCTGCCGTAGGAGACATACAGGGCTGCCCCCCTCGAGCGAGGACACGAGGTTGATGGGAGTCGCCTCGTCCCAGCCCAGCGCCTCCGCCACCTGGGTCGCCTGCTCGACCGCGGCTGGATTTCGGCGGAGCCGCCCGTCGTGACGGTGAGGTCGAGGACGCCGCTGTACGTGGCCACCGCCTTGAACAGGCCGGGGTGGCGCGCCGCGTACGTCACCGCGCCGTACCCTCCGAGCGACAGCCCGCCGATCGCTCGCTCCTCCCCGGCGTGCCAGTTCCGCTCCAGCAATTGGCGGAACTCGAGCAGGTGGAACCTCTCCCAGTTCGGCAGCCCGCCAATGCCGTCAGGGCCGCCCTGAGGCACCCAGGAGCCCATATTCGACGACGCCGCGGCGGGCATCGGCTACGAGCAGGCCGCTCGATGCCGTGACGGCCTCGACGTCGGTCTCGTCGGTCCAGTCGGTGTATTCGCCACCGCCGCAGTGGAGCGGGTAGACACGGGCTACACCGCATCGGCCCGTTTCCTCGAATGCCGCCGGAAGCAGCAGCCGCACCTGAACAGTCCCGACCGCTGGGGACTCGATGGTCAGGTCACGCGTCCGAGCGCCCAGGTTCTGACCAGCACGATGCGGGCGCCGTCGTCGGCAGACGATCTCTCGGTAGCTCTAGCGTGTCGAGGCGCGGACCCGGGGTCTGGCTACGTCGTCGAGCCACTGGTGCAGGAACGGCCGCGGCCGCGGGTCGGGCATGGGGCGCGGCTCGACTTGGAGCCGCAGGAGCGCCAGCGAGCGTCTCCTCGACCTTCGGCCCGGCTGTGGCGAGGGGGATGCGCTTCTCGCCCTGGTCGCCGATGAACGAGCCTGCCCAGCGACCGTCGCTGGTAGATGGAGCCCTCGCCCGGTCCGCGGCGGGTCATTGCCCGCGCTCGGTCGCGGGCGTCCGCCGAGGCCGTCGACGCTGCCCGCGTAGCGCACCCGCTCCCGGTCGGTACAGAACGTGGAGCAACAGGGCCGTGAGGAGACCGGACCGGCTGCCCGCACTCCCGGCACCAGGTCGCCCCCGGTTTGCCCTCGCTCACCCGCCGCAAACCCTCGAGGAGCTGCAGGTAGATGGGCGCGAGGATCGAGCCCCAGATGCACGTCGCGCACGACGAGCGCCTGCCCCCGGAGTTCTCGCCGCAACTGCCGCTGCCGGCGCCCAGACCCCGGGACCGGAGTTGCACCCGGACCTCGGTGGAGCGTGCTGGAGGAACACGTCGATCAGCCGGCCCGCTGCAGTTCGAGCAGGCCATCGCGGTCGGCGCCGAGGCGAGCGTGGCGTCGGTCCTCGTCGGGGACGGGCAGGTCATAGCCACCCCAGTAGCGGCTCCAGGCGTCGTGGGGCACCGGCAAGCGTGGGCCGCCCCGGCGGGAGTGGCCAGGGCGTGGCCGGCCCGGTCGTCGGTGAGCGGTAGGCCTCGACGTCGACGGGTGCCCCGATCACCATCTGGCCGTCCGGGGCAGCTATCGAGGAGCGCGGATCGACCAGGCCGGGTCCACGCCTCCTCGGCATCGCTGCCATGCGCGGTGAGGCGCGCCAGCGACGTCAGGTGCCAGCGCACGAGCCCTTGCTGAGCGGAAGACCTCCGCCTGTGAGTCCTGCGAGGTCGCTCAGAGCCCGGCGAAGCGCAGGCCATGGGTGGGGTCCTCGGGGAAGAGCCAGCCGAAGGCGATGGCACCGTGGGTCAGGTACAGCTCGCGCGCCCTGCGCGGCCGGGAGAGGTCGACCCGCGCGAACGCCTCGGCGAGCAGCAGATCGGTGACCTTGCGCTCGAAGGATGATGCGTTTCCAGACGAGAGCACAAGATGACATCCACGCTGCCCGGTCCGTACCGTCGCTCGGACGACCTGGACGTCCGAGGGCGGCCCAGGAGTCCGTCGCCGGCGAAGCGTGGACGAAGGCTCATCCGAGGTCATCCATGGGAAGGACGTACAAAACGACCGTTGTGTGCACGATGTGGGCCGCTTAACTTACTCGTGATGACACTGACGATATTTCCAAGGAACCGATTAGCAGAAGGGTGACACAGATGACGACCCACGGCAAGGCAACAGAACCCGTGGAACTCGCCGAGCGGCGGCTCCTGCGCATCGAGGACGTGGCCGACCGCCTGACCGTCAGCCGCAGCATGGCCTGGAAGCTCGTGGCCGCAGGCGAGCTGCGCTCGGTCCGCATCGGACGGTCGGTCCGCGTGCGGCCGGCCGACCTCGAGGCGTACCTGGCCGATCCCGCGCGCGAGCGGTAGGGCAGCGGCAGGCAGGGAGGAGCCGAGGACCCCGGGACAGCGGTGGCCGGACCCGGATGCGGTGGTGCGCGAGGCCGCGCTCGCGGCCCATGCCGCGGGGCTCTGCGTCGTGCCGCCCCGCGAGGATGGCTCGAAGAGGCCCATCGGGCCCTGGAAGCGCTACATGCGGGCGCGTCCGACGCCCGCGGAGCTCGATGCTTGGTATGGCCCGAGCCTCGGCATCGGCCTCGTCTGCGGGACGATCTCGGGTGGTCTCGAGCTGCTCGAGTTCGAGGGCCGTGCGGTGGCCGAGGGCCTGCTCGAGTCCTTCATCGACGCCGCCATCGCGGCAGGGCTCGGACCCCTCGTCGAGCGCATCCGCGCCGGCTACGAGGAGTGGACGCCGTCCGGTGGCATCCACTGGCTGCTGCACGTGCCCAGCCCCCGGGCCAACACCGTGCTCGCGGCGCGGCCCGCGACGCCCGAGGAGATCGCCGCGAAGCCGACGGACCGGATCAAGGTGCTCATCGAGACGCGGGGCGAGGGCGGCTACGCGATCGTCGCGCCGTCCGCGGGTGCCATCCACCCATCCGGGCGGCCCTGGGTGCTCGCCTCGGGCGGCTTCGACGCCATCGCCACGATCAGCGACGACGGAGCGCGAGGCGCTCCACGAGCTGGCGCGCCTGTTCGACGCGATGCCGCCGGTCACGTCCCGCGCACCGAGCACGGGTCGCGCACCCGCGGGCGATCGCCCCGGTGACCGCTACGACGCGCTGCCCGACCCCGAAGGGCCGCATCGAGGACCTGCTCGTGCGACGCGGCTGGACGCGTCGTCTCGCGACGTGGCGGCACGACCTACCTGCGCCGGCCGGGCAAGGAGCAGGGCATCAGCGCCACGCTCGGCCACCATCCGGGCCTGCTCATCGTGTTCAGCACGAGCACGCCGTTCGAGGCGACCTCGGCAGCCGCTCCCCGAGGCTACGGTCCCTTCGCGGTCTACACCATCCTCGAGCACGGTGGCGACTGGAGCGCCGCCGCGGCGGCCCTCCGGCGTGGCCAGGGCGCCGCGCCGCCACCCGGCAGCTTCGTGAACGGTGACTCGGGTGGGGAGCCGGGCGGGGAGCCCCCGACGACGATGCGGGGGACGGGCCGGAGCAGCAGGGCGCGGAGCCGCCCGCCGAGGACCCGCCCGAGCCCGACGACCCCGGATCCGATGACGAGGCGCCCGATGACGAGGACCGCGAGCCGAGGAGGGCCCGCCCCCGGTCTTCGCGCGCCTCGGGGCGCGCTGGCTGCGCGACGTCCCCCATGCCCCGCCACCCGAGCTGCTGCTCGACCGGCTCGATGCCGAGGAGGACACCGTGCTCTTCGGGGCCGGGGACACCGGCAAGGGCGTCCTCGCCTGCGCCTGGATCGTGGGCCTCACCGCTGATGGCCACCGCGTGCTCGTGCTCGACTACGAGAACCACCCCTCCGAATGGTCACGCCGCATCCGCGCCCTCGGCGGCATCGAGGCCACCGACCGGGTCATCCACGTCGCCCCCACGGGACCCGCCTGGCGGGGGCCACGCGGGGCCATCTGGCAGCAGCAGGGCGAGCTGCGCGAGCTCGCCGATGCCACCGGCGCCACGTTCGTCGTCGTCGACAGCGCCGCGGTCGCCTGTGGTGGGGCGGATTCCCTGAAGCCCGAGGCGCCCGGCCAGTACTTCCCCGCGCTGCGCTACCTCGGTCGGCCCTCGCTGACGCTCGCCCACGTGACCAAGGGCGACGACCTGCGCTACCCCTTCGGCTCGGTCTTCTGGCACAACCTCGCGCGGGTCACCTGGAGTGCCGAGAAGATCGGCGCCCAGGGCCACCAGGTCATCCTCAGCCACCGCAAGGGCAACAACCACGAGCACCAGGGCAAGCAGCTCGTGACCATCACCTGGTGGGAGGGGCTGCCCGCGGAGGTGCGCGAAGAGACCTTCAACGTGAAGCTCGCCCTGCTCATCAAGGCGGTCCTGCGGGCGGAGGGTCCCCTGCCGGTGGCCAAGATCGTGGCCGCTCTCAACGCGGACCTCGACGAGGGCGACCCGCGCATCAAGCCCGACAGCGTGCGTGCGGCCCTGCGGCGGGGCCTGCGCACGATCCCCAAGGTGTTCACCGTCAAGGACGAGGTCTGGTCGATTGTCGCCTGAGCTGTCGTGTGGCCTGTCGCGTCGACCCTCCGAGGCCCCTGCACCACCTGTCGCGCATCCCGTCGCGTCCCTGTCGCCGCCACGTTCAGGGTCGTCGCGTTATCGGTCGCGAAGCTGTCGCGACGCGAAGGACCCGCGCGACACGACAGTCCCGCCCCCCTATGTAGGGGGGCTGTCGTGTCGCGTCATCGCCAGGGAGGTCTATCCATGACGTCCACCCTTCGCCCCTGACACCCTCGCCGCCGAGGTCGCACTCGTCATCCTCGAGCCGCTCGACGCCTACCCCTGGCTCCGCGAGCACGGCTGGACCGCGGACGGTCCGAGCCGACCTCCGGCCCGCATCCCCGGCTACCACGTCGTCGCCTTCACCACCGCCGCGCGTCGCCCCGACGGCGGTCCCTATGCCCGGCGCGTCTGGTTCGTCAAGGCCGGCGACCGCGCCATCTACGGCGACGCATGACTGGCCCGTGGAGGCGGTCGACCCGGTGACCATCGCGCCACGGCGAGCCTCGCGATCGATGGGTCTCCCGCCCTGGCGTTCGGAGCGCGTGGACGCAGGACGCGAGGCGGGGACGACATGACGATGCCATCGGTCGACGGTCAGGTCGAGCTCGTGGTCGTCGGCGAGGTCGCGTATCTCCTGCCGGCCATCCGGCCCGACATGCCACCACGGCTGCGCCGCCTGCTCGAGCTCCGCCGCGCGGCCACGATCGCCGGGCACTGCCCACGCTGCTCGGCGAGCGCGACCGGGGGTGCCCCGCTGGCGCCACGGCTCGGCGAGCTCGTCATGGAGCACGAGGGCTGGTGCCCGGTCGCCGACGACACCGTGGGGCCCCTGCTCGCCCGCTACTGGCAGGCCCAGGCACGCCGGCGAGCCGCCGAGGGCGGCGGAGCGACCCGCCAGTGAGCCTCGAGCACGTGGCGGAGGTCCTGCGATGAAGCGCACCCGTCTGCGCCTCGTCGCCGACCCCGTCGAGGCCGACCGTTGCGACGCCGCGCCACCACCTGCCATGAACCCCGTCGTCCTCGCGCTCGTGGCCGCGCTCCGGGACGTCGAGCGACGGCGGGGTCGAGGTACAGTCCCCTGCCCCTCGGACAGGAGGACCGCTGCATGAAGCGAACGCTGCCCCGAGAGCTCGACGACCTCAGCGGGATGCGGGCGGCCCGCTGGTTCCGCGAGTCGACGGCCGGCCAGTGGGACAACTTCGGTCCCGACGCCCAACGCGAGCAGCAGGACCGCGCCATCGAGCGCTACGGCCTCGTCGATGCCGGCCTCGAATGGTCGGTCGCCTCCTCGGGCTGGACCTCGGCCTGGCGCACCGCCACCTGGGAGACGATGATCGGCACGGCCCAGGGTGGTGCCTTCGACGTCCTCGTCGTGGGCTACGTCGTCCCGCTTCCTGCGGAACCTCAAGCAGACGCTCATCGCGGTCGAGGACCATCTCCATACCGCCGGGGTCGTCGTCCTCTTCGCCGACGAACGGCTGCTTGAGCTCCGACCCCTCCTCCTGGGACCAGTTCATCCGCGAGGCCCACGAGGCCGAGGCCTACAGCCGGAAGCTGTCGCAAGCGCGTGAGCGAGGGCTACGCCGCCAAGCGGAGACGCCTCGGCGTCCCCGGTGGCAACAAGATGCCCTACGGCCTCGTCCGGGAAGGCAAGCCCTCGGTCCTGCGCGTCGACGAGGAGCAGGCCGCGGTCGTCATCCACGCGTACCAGCTCGCAGCGTCTGGCTCGACCGACTGGGAGGTGGCGGCCCAGACCGGTCTCGCCAAGACCCATGTCTGCGAGGTCCTGACCAACCCCATCTACGCCGGCCGGCTGCGGACCGGCGAGCCCGCCGCCATCGCGCCCATCGTCGACCCCTCGCTGTGGTCGACCGTGCAGACCCGGCGGGAGCGACGGCGGACCCGGACACCCGGTCGCATCGTGAAGGGCCGGTACGCCCTGCGCCTCTGCTGTGCCGGCTGCGGCAAGTACCTCTTCGGCGACGTCGGGCGGTACCGGCATCCGCCGCCGACCTGCGAGGGCTTCCTGGCCGCCAAGCCGGTCGTCCGCTGTCGGCGTGCCCGGCAACCGCGAGGGCATCGACACCCGCATCAAGGGCCACAGCTACCCGCAGGAGTGGTACGAGGACGCGGTCGGAGAGCTCCTCGGCAAGGTCGGCGAGCCTCGACGACCAGGCCATGACCGAGATCGTGCGGCTGTACGGCGAGGGTCTGGCGAAGCCCGATGAGCTGACGCTGGCGCGCATCGAGCGGGAGCGGGAGGAGGCCTCCCAGCGCCTCGCCAAGACCCGTGACGTCGCCGCCTGGCAGGCCACGATGGCGAGGCTCGACGCCGAGCAGCAGGTGGCCAGGCAGCCACGGCAGCAGCAGCGCATGGCACCCGACGAGGTCGTCGCCTACCTGCGCTCGCTACCCACCCTGTGGAACGACGCAGGACCCGAAGGACGCCAGGCGCTGGCCTCGGCGCTGTTCACCAAGCTCGAAGTGGAGGGCTATACGAAGATGCGATACCAACTCACACCCGATGCCGTTACCCTCGGTCTCGGCGCAGCCCTACCGGCGCAGACTGGAGACCGGTGGTCACACAGGTGGGTTTGGTCGGGGCGAGAGGATTTGAACCTCCGACCTCAGCGTCCCGAACGCTGCGCGCTGCCAAACTGCGCCACGCCCCGACTGAAGGGACCGCCACGACACATCCAGGTCGCGCGGCCTCGGGATTATAGGCCAGCTTGCGCGAGCCTTCTCATCGTCGCCAGGGTCGTGATGTCACCCTTCTCGAGAAGCGTTCAGCGAACCACAGCGAAGGGGTTCTCGACCACGACCGCTCCGTAGGATCCGCCGTCGGTCAAGTCCTCGCTCAAGACGCGCCGACAGCCCGCGATCTCGGCGGACCGGAGGATGAGCGCGTCCCAAATCGAGACCTGCCACTCGCGGCTTCCGCTGATTGCCGAGAGCACCAGTGACGCATCGATCGCCACGATGGGCAGCGCCGTGATCTGGCGGACCATCGATTCGGCTTCCTCCGCCGCGAGCGGCACCGCAAGCTTGCGAGTGACGACGGCGTAGAACTCCATCAGGACTTGCGTGGAGACGACCAAATCTCGACGCGGTGTCGGCGAGACAACCTCTAGCGCGCGAGCCCGCTTGACTGGGTCCGCGGTATCGACCGCGTAGACCCAGACGTTGGTGTCAACGAAGACCGGATCGGTCATGGAGTTCGTCACGTGTCCAGGTGCGGCCGACTGGACCGCTGGTCGCCGTTGAACGTCGAGCGAGTCGCACGAACGCGTGCAAGCCAGCATCGGCGTCGCCAACTCCGGCGTACCGCTCTAGGTATGCCCGCAACAAGGCATTGACAGAGACACCGTCCTCCAGGGCGCGCATCCGCGCCTGCTTCAGGACTCGCTCATCGATGGTGATCGTCAGGTTCGCCATGGGATGTCACCCGTGCTACACAGTTTCAGTGTAACACGGGACGAACGCAACGCCCCGTCACCTGCCGACCGGCCATGCCGTCATCGCGCCCGAGCGGTGCGATATTCATGCCGTCGAGAAGTCGCTGGGCGGCATGTCTTTCGGCCGAACCCTTGATGCCCCGCTGAACCTCCTCGACGTCGATGGCGCAGATGCAGGGCTGATCACCTTGCCGTGGAACGGCTGCGGGCGTTGCTGAAGGGCGCAACCTGGTTGCCAGAATGTTCGGTGGATCGCCGGTCGGTCGCCTGGCTAGCTGTCTCGGCGCTACTGCGCTGGCCGGAACCGCGGGTTGGTTTCCGCGGCCGGAAAACGCGGCACGATCAGCGCCACGATCAGCGAGGCCCCCACGAACAGCCACATGGCAGTGCCGATGGCGCTGGCGTCGGAGGTGCGGCCGATGATGGTGGGTGCGACCATGAACGTGAGTGTGAGCGAGGTGAAGACAGCCGACAGCGAAGGCCCGTGCGGCGGGATGCGGCCGGCCGCAACGAAGATCTGCGGCACGACGTTGGCGATGCCCACTCCGGCAACGACGAGCCCCGTCAGTGCCACGATGGCAGTCCCCAAGAGGAGGAAGGCAGCGATGGCCGCCGCCGTCAGCAACATGCCGAGCTGGATGAGCCTCACCGATCCGATGCGGTCCTTGATCCGATCGCCCACGACACGTCCCAGGAAGAGTCCCAGTGAGAATGCTGCGAACGCGTATGCCGCGACTCCTGCGGGCGCGCTGACACCCTCGCTCAGATAGACGCCGCCCCAGTCTGCAAGACCACCCTCGACGAACGCGACGAGCACGATGAGCACAGCCAGCGGCAGGATCGCCCGCGTCGGCATGTGCAGCCTGCCGCGACCTTCTTCGCGGACCGATCCGTGCCCCAGGAACCGACTGGCGCCGATAGCCACCAGCCACAGCACAAGTGCCGCGACGATCACCTCCGCCAGCGGGTCCAGCCCGCTACCCAACGCAAGCGCCACGCCCACGGCACCGATGACACCGCCAAGTGACCAGCCGGCGTGCAAGCCGGACATGATGGACTTGCCCCCTCGCGTCTCGAGTGCCACGCCGTGGGCGTTCATGACCACGTCCACGGTCGTGTTGAAGTAGCCGAAGACCACCATCACCAGCGCCAGCGTCAGCGCGCTCGGGGCAAGCACGGGCAGGATGACCAGCCACGGATAGAACAGCAGCATGACCGTCAGCAGCCGTTGGCTGGAGAAGTGCATCAACAGCTGGCCAGTGACCTGCTGCGCCACCAAGGCCCCGGCGTTGAGCGTCAGGATGACCATGCCGATCTCGGTGGCCGACGCCTCCAGCGAGGTCTTGAGGCTGGGGATCAGTGCCGCCCACGTGCCCACCACCACGCCATTGATGACGAAGATCAGGAACGTAGCCAGCCGCGGTGTCATCGGGTGCTTGGGTGCTCAGGGTTCTTGGGGTAGTCGGTCGGTCAGGCGCGTCGGGCGCCGCGGAGACGCTGGGTCAAGTGCCGGCCTGGTAGCTCACTTACCGGCCTTGAAGGGGTAGATGACCCAGTCGTCGGTCTCCACGATGTAGAGGTCAGGCACGATGTCCACGCGCGACTTGCCGGGCTTGTAATGCAGGACCGCCGTCACCGGCTCACCGCCGGCTGCTCGGATGCGCGCCGAGACGGCCGCGATGGTGGTGCCGCTGTCCCAGACCTCATCGATGATGAGCACACGCTTGCCGCGCAGCTGCTCGTCGGCCGGGAACTGCAGGAATTCGGCCTCACCCCGGAAGCCCGAGTCATCGTCGTAGACCACTACGGCCGCCAGCAGCATGTCTCGCCAGCCCATGCGATAGCCGAGCATGCCGGCCGGAACCAGCCCACCGCGTGAGATGGCCAGGACGACGTCCGGCGCGGGGATCGTAGCGAGTCGTTCGGCCAGCTGGGAGACGAGGTCGTCCAGGTCGTCCCAGGTGACGTTGACTTTGACGGGTTTGGGCATGTTCGCAGCCTACACGACCGACCCCCGGCCGATCATGAGCGCGACCGATGGCGCGGCTGCTACCCCTACCGTAGACTGACGCTCACGACAAGACGACACAGCAACGGAGCGAAGGAGCACCGCCATGGCATTCGGCCCCATCCAGATCTTTACCTTCGGTTTTCCCTCCACGGAGGGCCTCGAAGGCCGCATCGCCGAGGAGCTCATCAAGCTCAGCGACGCCGGCATCATCCGGGTCATCGACGCGCTCGCGGTCATCGCCGACGGCGATGAGGTGGACATCATGCGTGTGTCGGATCTTGACGACGAGCAGCGAGAAGAGCTGGGCATGCAGGTTGGCGCGCTCATGGGACTCGGCGCAGCCGGTCTCGAAGGCTTCATCGCGGGTGCCGAGGTGGGTGCCGAGATCGCCGAAGAGGGAGGCTTTGGCCTGGTCGAGGCCATCGGAGAGGACTTCATCGAGGAGCTGCCGGATGGCGCTGCCGCACTGCTGCTCATCGTAGAGCACGCCTGGGCGGTGCCACTGCGTGATGCCGTCGTGGATGCTGGTGGCATCCTGATGGGCAACCAGTGGCTAGGCGCCCAAGACCTGGTGGCGATGGGTGCCGCCTTGGGCGTCGCCGCTGAACTGGAGGCTGAGAGCGACCAGTAGCGGACGGGTGCGTCAGTACACTGCAGGCGGGAGGTGACCATGACGTTGGCATGGGACGGACGAGAGTGCTGGGCGCTGGTGTTGGGCGCCAGCAGCGGCTTTGGTGCTGCGACAGCCAGAGCCTGGGCACGCGCTGGCTTCGGCATCATCGGTGTGCACCTTGACCTGCGGGGCACCATCGCCAGCGCCAACGCGGTGCGCGTTGAGATCGAGTCGATCGGCGTGCCAGTCGTCTTCCATAACGTCAACGCCGCCGACGACGCCAAGCGCGAGCGCGTCATCGCTTCGATCGACGACCTCTTCGCGGAGCGCAGAGCGGCCGGGGCACAGCCGATGGTCGGCGCCATGCTCCATTCGCTGGCCTTCGGCACGACCCTCCACTACGTCACCGATGACGAGGACCGCAAGGAGCTCTCGCGCAAGCAGATGGAGATGACCGCTGACGTCATGGCGCATTCGTTCGTGTACTGGACGCATGACCTGTACCACGCCGGCATGTTGCAGCGCGGCAGCCGCATCTATGCCATGACCAGCGAGGGTGCCATCCTGGCCGTGCCTACCTACGGCGCCGTGAGTGCCGCCAAGGCCGCGCTGGAAGCGCATGTTCGGCAGCTGGCACTGGAGCTTGCCCACGCCGGCATCACCGTCAACGCCATCCGTGCCGGCGTCACTGACACCCCCGCCCTGCGGCGCATCCCCGGTTGGCTACAGATGGTGGAGGCCGCACAGTCACGCAACCCAGGGGGCCGGCTGACCACTCCCGAAGACGTCGCCGACGCCCTGACCGTGCTTGCCACGCCCCGGACGCACTGGATGACCGGCAACACCATCGGCGTCGATGGCGGTGAGGTCATGGGCATGCGGGAGTCGGCTGAGATCGGTTGATGGCGTCTGACCAGCAGCCGACCGGGCAACTGGGGAGAGCCGAGCGAGCCAATCCGGCCGTCGAGGCCGAACCTGGCGGCATCGGCTCGTCGAATGCGCCCGACTCACTGTCGCGTGAGATCAAGTTGTTGGGATCCCTGCTTGGCCAAGTCATCGCCGAGCAGGCGGGCGAGGAAGTCCTCACGCTGGTGGAGCGGGTCCGCAAGCTCACCATCGACATCCGCAAGAACCCCAGCCCCACGCGCCAGATGGGCCTGCGCGCCATCCTCGAAGAGCTCTCCATCGAGCAAGTCGAGGCGCTCATCAAGGCCTTCAGCCTCTACTTCCACCTGACCAACCTGGCCGAAGAGAAGCATCGGGTGCGTCGTGTGCGGAAGCGCGCCCGAACCACCCCCGGAGGTCAGGAGGGTTCGCTCGAAGCGGCCATCCGAAAGCTCCTCGCGGAGGGTGAGCCGGAGCAGGTCAAGGCGTCGATCGCCCGACTCTCGATCGGCCTGGTGCTGACCGCCCACCCAACCGAGGCCCGCCGGCGAACGGTGCTGGTGGCACTACGCCGCACGTTCGCGCTCATCGACCGGCTCGATGACCCGCGCTTGACGCCCAACGAGGATTCCGAGATCCGCCGCCGGCTGCGCGAGCAGATCACACTGCTGTGGCGCACATCCGTGCTGCGAACCGAGCGCCCCTCCCCGCTCGACGAAGTGCGAACCGCGTTGCTGTTCTTCGACGAGACGCTATTCCAGGTCACGCCCTACCTCTATCGCACGCTCGACCGAGCCCTCGACCTGGTGGCAAGCGTCACGCATGGCGAGGACGGCGAGGATGCGGAGGTCCCGGCTGCCGGCCCCGCCACCGATAGCGGCCACACCGGCACTCGCCCGCCGGTCGTGCATGCCTATCTGCGCTGGGGATCGTGGGTGGGCGCGGACCGCGACGGCCACCCCCATGTCACCGCTGACACCACTCGTGAGGCCGTGACCATCGGCGCCGACCATGCCCTGCGCGGCCTGGAGCATGTCGCCACGCGGCTGATGCACACCGTCACGCTGACGCATAGCGGCGACGATCCCTCACCCCGCCTCAGTGCCCGACTCGATTCTCGACCGGGAAGAACTCGGCAACGCCTTCGAGGAACTGCTGCGTCACTTCCCCGACGAGCCGTATCGGCAGCGTTTCGGCTGCATCGCCGAACGACTGCGCCAGACACGACACCGATTGGTGGCCGGGCACGGCATCGGCAGCGGTTACCAGTCACCGGGCGAACTGCTCGACGAGCTAGCGGAGTTGCAAGCGGCGTTGATCGATGATGGCATGGCCCGCGTCGCCTACGGCGAGGTGCAGGCCATGCGCTGGCAGGTGGAGACCTTCGGGTTCCACGCCCTCTCGCTGGAGGTCCGTCAGCACAGCGAGGTGCACGCGGCCACCCTGACCGCCATCTCCGACGGCCTGGTGCTGGGTGAGCGGGCCGTCGCCAATGGGGTCACTGCGGCCGAGGTGCTTGAGACGTACCGGGCCATGGACGACATCCAGCGCCGCTTCGGCTCGGGCGCCTGTCAGCGCTACGTCATCAGCTTCACGCGTGAGGCACAGGACGTCTACAACGTCCTGGAGCTGGCCGACTATGCCGGCTTGGCACGCGACGCCATCGATGTCGTACCGCTGTTGGAGACGGCCGATGCGCTCGAGCACGCGGACCGCCTGTTCGATGAGATCATCGGCGATCCCCACTATCGCGAACATGTGCGAGCACGCGGCGACCACCAGGAAGTGATGCTGGGCTATTCCGACTCGACCAAGGAATCGGGCGCCCTCGCCGCAGCCTGGTTGCTCCACGGCGCTGAGACCAAACTGGCGGCAGCCGCCCAGCGGCACGGTATCAAGCTGACCCTGTTCCATGGGCGCGGTGGTGCTATCGGACGCGGTGGCGGGCCGATGAGTCGGGCCATCCTGTCGAGTGCGCCACATTCGCTCGACGGCACGCTCAAGATCACCGAGCAGGGCGAGGTGGTGGCCGATCGCTATGCCAACTTCGACATCGCCATGCGACACCTCGCGCAGCTCACCAATGCGGTGCTGGTGGCCTCCTCGCCGGCGCACGAGCAACAGGCACAGGATGCGCAGGTACAGGGCAAAGCCATCCTGGAGGAGTTGGCCGAACGGTCGGCGCATGTGTATCGGTCGCTGGTCTGGGAGGATCCCGGTTTCGAAGCCTTCTTCACCGCGGCCACCCCGATCATCGAGCTGTCGGGACTGGCTCTGGGCTCCCGACCGGCAGCACGCGGCGGCGGCGGCGTCTCGCTCGACAGCTTGCGCGCCATCCCCTGGGTCTTCTCGTGGTCACAAGCTCGGCTGTTCCTGCCCGCCTGGTACGGCCTGGGCACGGCCATCGAGGAGTTCGAGCAGGAACACGGCCCCTCCGCCACTGACACACTGCAGGACCTGTACCGCGATTCGCCCTTCCTGACCGGCGTCATCGACGTCATGGAGATGGCCCTGGCCAAGGCCGACCTGATCGTGGCGCAGCGCTACGCCAGCCTGGCGCCGGCGCCCGACTCGGAGCGCATCTGGGAGCTCATCCGTGCCGAGTACGAGCGGACCGTGGCGGCTGTCCTGCGCGTCAGCGGCCGCCAGCACCTGCTGGACGCAGCGCCGTCATTGCAGCGCTCCATCTCGCTGCGCAACCCCTATGTCGATTCGCTGTCTGAGATCCAAGTGATGCTGCTGGGGCGACTGCGGGCACTGCCGGAGGGCAGTCCCGAGCACGCACACTTGCGCCGCCTCGTGCAGCTGGCGGTCAGCGGCGTGGCGGCCGGCCTCCAGAACACCGGTTAGCGGGACGCGTCCCCTAGGTGGGACGAGTCCACGACCGGCTGAAGCAGGCCCTTTGGCAAGTCGGTGACACCACCGTCGACGACTGGGCGCGCATCAAGCCCGGCGGCATCGAGCAGACTGGCGGCGATGCTGGCACGGAGGCCGGTGCCACAGACCACCAGCCAGCTGGTCGATGGGTCGAGAGTAGCCATCGCCCGTGGCAGGTCGGCGACGAAGACGCGCTGGCTGCCCGGCACGGCACCCTCGGCCCATTCATACGACTGGCGCACGTCCAGGATGCGCGTTCCGTCGCTGCCCTCCCCGGCTGCCTGGGCGACCAGCTCCACGGTGCTGGCGGTGGCATACCCACTGGTCGCACCCGCTGCCGCAGCCCAGGCCGTGGTGCCCTCGTCGAGATAGCCCAACACGTGATCGAAGCCGATGAGCAGCAGCTCGGCGGCCACATCGATGGCCTGCGCAGGGTGGTCCACGACAAGGCAGATGGGTGCATTGAACGGCAGCAGCCAGCCGACGTAGGCGGACAGCGAGTCGCCCAGCTCCACGTTGAGCGCGCCGCTGATGTGGCTCGCGGCGAACACGCGGCGATCACGCACGTCCACGACGTAGACGCCGGCCTCGCGCGCCTCGGCCAGTTGCGGAACGCTCAGAGCCGGAGGCGTCGGCGCGGCGCCCAGCAGTCGGGGCCCCCTCCGGTTGAGCGGGGCCATGCGTCGGTAGTAGGTCGGGTAGCGGGTTCGGCCAGCGGCGAGCTCGTGCGCGAACTCCACCGGGTCAGACAGCGCGAAGGCCGGGTTCCACAATTTCAGCGCACCGATCGTGGACGATGGCGGACCGTCACCGTCGCCGGCGACACAGAACGAACCGGCACCGTGCGTCGGATAGACATGGACCTCGTCGGGCAGCTCCGCCAGTCGCCGCATGCTGCGGAACTGGGCCTCCGTCAGCTCATCGGTGTGGGCGGGGCCCAGCAGGTCGGTCCGGCCCACCCCCGCGAGCAGGAGTGACCCGCCCGAAAAGATCGCCGTGGGGTGGCCGGAGTCGTCCTGCAGCTCCCAGCTGAGGTGCTCGGGCGTGTGCCCGGGAGTCGCGCGCGCCACCATGCCACCCTGCCCCAGCGCCAGGCTGAAGCCGTCTTCGGCGTCATCATGTGAGAAGCGATAGCGACCACGAGCTGGCGCCACGACCCGTGAGCCGTGCCGACGCCGGAGCTCTCGAGCTCCGGAGAGATAGTCGTTATGGACGTGGGTCTCCAGCGCGTGGGTGATACGCCAGCCGTGCTCCTCCGCCACGCGCGCCACGCGCCAGGCATCGCGCGGCACATCCACCACCACGGCCCCGCCGTCATGGCCGACGAGATAGCTGCTGTTGCCGAGTCCGGGAGTCGGGACGGCGACGACGGTGGCTCGGGCCGCGGTTCTCGCGCTCACCGCGGAAGGGTACTCCCGCTGGCCGGCTGGCGGACCTTGTCACGGCTCAGCGGTCGGGCAGATGCACGTCGTCGGCCACGCGCAGGATGACCTTGCCTTCGTTCTTGTGGTCGATGAGCCGCTGGTAGGCCGCACCGGCGTTGCTCAAGGGCTGGATCGAATCGATGTTGGCCGCGATACGGCCCTCTCCGGCCATTCGCAACACCTCACGGAAGGCTGACTGGGTGGAGCCCCAGCAGCCATGGATCGTGACGCGGTGCCGGTAGAGCCACTGGTTGTCCAGCTCCACGACAGGCCCCGCATGGGCGCCGACCACGGCGACCCGCGCGCCCATGCGCAATGTCCACAGCGCTTCCTGCCAGATGCGTGGCTGGGATGTCGTCTCGACATAGACACCGACACCATCGGCCATGCGTGAGCGCACCTCAGCCGCGAAGTCTGGCGTCGTCGAGCAGTCGATGGCCAATTCAGGCCTGACGGCACGGGGCAGCGCGCTCAGCCACTGGGCGCCATGCTCACTCCCCACCAGGGCGATGACACGAGCTCCTCGCATGCGCGCCAGCTGCACCGCAGCGCTGCCAACGGTCCCGGCAGCACCGCTGACGAGCACGGTCTCGCTGGCCTCGGCGGCCACCGTTCGCAGAAGCGTCAGTGCGATAGCGTTGGACAGCGCGACGGCACTGGCTTCGGCGAATCCGATGCCCCCGGGGATGACGGCCACGTTCGACGCCGGCACCGCCACGTACTCCGCCATCCCGCCCGGACGGTCGATACCGATGGTGCTGATCCGGCCGCACGCGTCGTCACGTCCGCCACGACAGGCGGCGCACGAGCCACAGCTGATGGACGGCTTGACTACGACTCGGTCGCCGACGACATGTTCGGTGACGTCGCTGCCGACCTCGGCCACTACGCCGGCCGGATCGAGGCCGAGGATGATGGGTCCGTCGGTCCTCTCGGATCGCGCCACCCCCTCGATGACGTCGAGGTCACGCCGGTTCACACCGACGGTCGCGACCCGCACCAGCACCTCGGCCGGGCCGGGTGACGGCGTCTCAAGCGAGATCACCTCGAAGCGACCCGCACCATCAGGTCGGGTCAACACGCTAGCGAGCATCTGCGGCGGGATGGCTGGTCGCATGGGACTCGTACTGTAGCAACGAGCGTTGATCTGCCATCGCAAAGGGGTCACCGGTCCTTGATGCCAAGATGACCCGCCAGATGGGTCAACGGACGGTGCGACTCACGGCAGGGGACCCCAACTCGGTCGATCGACCCATGGGGCGGGTGAGCAGGCGCTGAACGGCTGGCTCGGCTCCGACGCTTCACCCATGGGGCGGGTCAATGGCCGGGAACACCCTCGTGACGTTCGTAGTGGCGCCACCGCGCAGTCCTCACACTTGTTATCATGTGCACAACGCAAGCAATCGAAAGCATTCGCAAGGCGCCACACGACCTCACGGACCGAAGCCAAGAGATGACGCCGCGCGAGTGCCGCACACCCAGACCACGCCCAGGGGAGAGCACATGAGTCACCAGGCAGCGACACGGCCACGGCTGGCCTTCAACACCCACCTACACGTACCGCCGAACTTCTCCGCCTTCACCACCGTCGAGGATGCCGTGGAGACGTCGGCACGAGAGGGCGTGAAGGTCATCGGCACGTCCAACTTCCACGACTTCGGCGTGTATGACCGCTTCCAGGCCGCCGCCCGGCAGCATGGGCTGGCGCCCCTCTTCGGGCTGGAGTTCATCTCACTGCTTGAAGAAGAACGAAACAACGGCGTCAAGATCAACGACCCTGCAAATCCCGGCCGCGCCTACATCTGCGGCAAGGGCATCCCCGCCCCTACCGACCCCAGTTCCGCCAGCAAGGCCTTCATGGCGACGGCCAAGGCCTCCAACGAATCGCGCACCAGCGAGATGGTCGAGCTCATCGGCAGCCTGTTCGCAGCCGCTGGGCTCCCGGTCGACGTGACGTACCGGTCGATCGTGGATGTCATCGCCGAGCGCGCGCAGGTCCCGGCCGAGTGGGTCGTGCTCCAGGAGCGCCACGTTGCGCTGGGCTTCCAGGTGGCGCTAGTCGAAGCCGTCCCGGTCGACGGCCGAGCCGCCATCCTGGCCAAGGTCTACGGCGCCACACCAACGGCCGCGCCCGACGACGCCGTTGCCACCCAGGGCGAGCTTCGTTCGCGCCTCATGAAGGCCGGCTGTCCCGGCTTCGTGGAGGAAACGCCGGTCCCGTTCACCGATGCGCTCGCGTTCATCCGCGGCCTTGGTGCCATCACCGTCTATCCCACGCTGGCTGATGGCGTCATCCCCATGTGCGGCTACGAGGATCCCGTCGAGGATCTCATCGAGCGCATGGGCAGCCACGACATCTACGGCGCCGAGCTGATCCCGGTGCGCAACACGCCACAGATAGTGGAGAAGTACGTCAAGACCTGGCGTGACGCCGGCATCTTCGTGATGGTCGGTACCGAGCACAACACGCAGGAACGCATCCCGGTCGCACCCACCTGCCTGGACGGCGTGCCGCTCAGCGACGAGGTCGCGGCCATCACCTGGGAAGGCACCTGCATCGTCGCCGCCCACCAGCACCTGATGCAGCAGGGTCACGCCGGCTACGTCGACCCGGACGGCAAGCTCAACCCCACCTTCCCCGATGCCGAGACCCGCATCCGCTACTTCGCCGAGATGGGCGAGGAGCTCATCTTCGAAGCCACAGGAACCACCCGATGACCGATCTGCACCAGCTCCGACTCCTCGCCCTCGACGACCCGCTGATCCGCGATGCCGTCGAGATGTCCCAGCGCTTCGGCCGCGACCCCGAGTACACCCGCGGTGGTGGTGGCAACTCGTCGGTCAAGGACGGCGGCATCGTCTACATCAAGCCCAGTGGCGTGTCCCTGGCCGAGATCGAGGCCGACGACCTGGTACCCCTGGCGACCGGTCCCCTGCTGGACCTGCTGCTCAACGGTGGCGCCGAGGCGGACGAGGCGCGCATCCCCGGTGCGCCCGACCCGGTCATGCGCGCCGCCGCCAAGGTGCGCATGGCTGAGGCCAAGGGCCGTCGACCGTCGGTGGAGCTGATGTTCCACTCGCTGCTGCCCGAGCGCTTCGTCCTCCACACGCACGCCATCGTGCCCAACGCCGTCACCTGCAACCAGGATGGCGAGGCCATCATGCGTGACCTCTTCGGCGACGACGCCCTGTGGGCCCCCTATACCGACCCGGGCCTGCCCCTTGCGCGCAAGATCCATGAGCTCCGGGAGGCGCACCAGGCGCGAACTGGTCAGGCAGCCCCGAAGATCACCTTCATGGGCGATCACGGCATCATCGTCTCGGCCGACACGACCGGCGAGATCGCCACGCTCAATGAGTACGTTCTGGGCACCGTCCGGGCGGCCATCGAGAAAAGCGGCATCAGCGTGGGTGGCTCCGGCCGGGCGGCTGCCCGCATCGCCGCCGATGAAGCCCGCGCCAACGCCATGGTCAAGGTCATCGGCCCCTCGCTGCGCGCGCTGCTGTCGGTCGAAGGTGGCCCCCTCAAGGTGGTGACCTACGATCGGGCACCAGCCGCGGCCGACTACCTCGAATCGCCCGAGGGCGTCAGCGCCGTCAAGGGCGGCCCCATGACGCCCGACCAGATCGTGTATTCAGGCAGCTTCCCGCTGCTGTTCGACCCGCCGGCCGACGTCGCCATCGCGGCTGTCGCAGGCCTGCTGCAGTCGGCCCTCGACGCCAACATCGCCGAGCATGGCGTGGCGCCCATCGTCACCGTCGTCCCGGGCCTCGGCATCTTCGCTGCCGGCGACACCTGGAAGGAGGTCGATACCGCCCGTCACATCTACCTCGACTGTCTACGCGTCTACGAGAGCGCCGATGCCATCGGCCGCGTACGAGCTCTCAGCGCGCAGGAGCGCGGTTTCATCGAGCACTGGGAGGTGGAGGCCTACCGGCGTGGCGCCGCCGCCTTCGGCCGTTCCCCGGGGCGCTTCGCGGGCAAGGTGGCGCTCATCACCGGTGCCGCACAGGGCTTCGGGCTCGGCATCGCCCAGGGGCTGGCACAGGAGGGTGGCCACGTCATCCTCGCCGACGTGCAGGCTGAGCAGGCGGCGGTCGAGGCGGCCGCCATCGAGGCAG
Organism: uncultured Chloroflexia bacterium; assembly: GCA_963814315.1. GTDB lineage: Bacteria > Chloroflexota > Limnocylindria > Limnocylindrales > CSP1-4 > JAFMJV01. The sequence goes on along the minus strand of CAWFCG010000002.1, from coordinate 285,547 downwards.
AACTCGGCAAGGGGCGTGCATGGTCGGTGGCCATGGACATCACCGACGAAGGCTCGATCGACGGCGCCATCGCCGCGGTCGTGGAGCGCTTCGGCGGGATCGACCTCTTCGTCTCGAACGCCGGCGTCCTGCGTGCAGGCTCGGTGAACGAGCAGTCGGTGGCCGATTTCGACCTGGTCACGCAGGTCAATTACCGCGGCTACTTCCTGGGTGTTCGTGCCGTGGCGCCCGTGCTGGCCGCCCAGCACGCCGCTCGTCCCGACTCTCTCGGCGACATCGTGGAGATCAACTCCAAGTCCGGCCTGGTCGGCTCCAAGCGCAACTTCGCCTACGCCGGCTCCAAGTTCGGCGGTGTCGGCCTGACCCAGTCGTTTGCCCTTGAGCTCATCGAGGACGGCATCAAGGTCAACGCTGTCTGCCCCGGCAACTACTACGAGGGCCCGCTCTGGTCCGACCCGGATCGTGGGCTCTTCGTGCAGTACCTTCGCGAGGGCAAGGTCCCCGGCGCCACCTCGGTCGATGAGGTCCGTGCCGCCTACGAGGCCAAGGTCCCCATGGGCCGCGGCTGCACTCCTGCTGACGTGGTGGAAGCCATCCTCTACCTCGTCTCCCAGCAGTACGAGACCGGCCAGGCCGTGCCGGTGACCGGAGGTCAGGTGATGCTGTCATGAACGAGACGCCGAAGACCCGGATCCCGAAGACCCGGATCCCGAAGACCCAGTACGCGCTCCAGATCATCGCCGCAGATGAGACCGCGCTGAACACCGACAAGCCGGTCCCCGAGCCCGGTCCCACGCAGATCCTGTGCCAGATCGAGGCCACGGGCATCTGCTTCAGTGACACCAAGCTGCTGCATGCCTTCACCGCCCACCCGCGCAAAGGTGAGGTGCGGACATTCCTCTCTGCCGACCAGCTGGCGGGCATCCCTAGCTATGTCCCAGGTGACAGTCCCACCGTGCCCGGCCATGAGGCCTGCGCTCGCGTGGTGGCTGTCGGCTCAGAAGTGAAGCGCCACAAGGTGGGCGATCGTGCCCTGGTGCAGACCGACTACCGGCACATGCTGACGGCCTCCTCGAACGCCTCGTTCGGCTACAACTTCGAGGGCGCCCTGCAGCAATACGTGCTCATGGATGAGCGCGTCATCATCGATCCCGAAACCAGTGAGCGCTTCCTCATCCCGGTGAGCGAAGAGCCCAGCGCCTCGGCCGTGGGATTGCTTGAGCCGTGGGCCTGTGTGGAACGCGCCTACGCGACGCAGGAGCGCGGCACCCTCAAAGCTGGTGGGCAGCTGCTGGTAGTGACCGATCCCGGCCGTGCTATCGACGGTGTCGATGCGCTCATCAGTGCCGCCGCTCCGGCCCGGCTGACCGCGGTCACCGATGACGAGATGCAACGAGTGACGCTGGACACCGTCGCTGCGGCCGACGGCGTGCAGGTCGTTCACGTGGCAGACCTCACGGCACTCGACCGCGGAACATTCGACGACATCATCTACTTCGGCTCCGATGCGGATCGCGTCGAGGAGCTCCAGCCCCTGCTCGGCCTCGGTGGCGTCATCGACGTCGTGCTCGGCGGGGCGCTGTTGGGTCGGCCGGTCAACATCGACGTCGGACGCGTCCACTATGACCTCACTCGCTGGGTCGGCACCATCGGGAGTTCGGCGGCTGAGGGCTACGCCTTGATCCCCGGCAGCGGTGAGCTGCGATCCGGTGAGCGGGTCGGCATCATCGGCGCGGCCGGTCCGATGGGCTTCATGCATGTCATCCGAGCCCTGGCTGCGGGCGTGGAAGGCGTGTCGGTGACGGCAGTCGACATCGATCTGGCGCGCCTGGCACATCTGGCGAGCGTGGCCGGACCACTGGCGCAGGAGCGGGGGCTCCGCTTCGAGTCGCTCGACAGTGCCGACTCGCAGCTCGCCGGCGGTTTCACCCGCATCGGCTGCATGGTGCCAATCCCAGCCATCGCCGCAGGTATGGTGGAGCTGGCCGGCGAGGGCGCCATCGTCGATTTCTTCGCTGGCTTCGCCATCGGCACCACGGCCCCGCTGGATCTCAACGAGATGTTGCGCAAGCACGTCTACATCCTGGGCACCAGCGGGTCCCTGATCAGCGATATGAAGGCTGTGCTGGGACGCCTGGAGGAGGGCACGCTGGACACCAACATCAGTGTCTATGCGGTCTCCGGCATGCAGGGTGCGGCCGATGCGCTCGAAGCTGTCCGCGCCCGGACGTCCGGCGGCAAGATCGTCATCTACCCACAGCTGACGCAGTTGGGGCTGGTCACGCTGGCCGAGATGGGCGACCGCTTCCCGACCGTGGCCGCGGCGCTCGACGAAGGCTGTTGGACACGTGCCGCGGAGGAGGCGCTCATCGCCGCAGCGACGGCCGCGGTGGCATGACCTTCACGATGGTCCCAGCGGGTGCTGCTTTCGCGGGTGAGCGCCAGCGCGAGATCGCCCGCATCGTGGAGGAGCAGGGTCGTGCCCGCGTGACCGAGCTGGCCGAGCGCTTTGGCGTGTCGGCGGTGACCATCCGCAAGGATCTCGAAGTCCTCGCCGAGGCCGATCGGCTCATCCGCACGCACGGCGGTGCCATCGCCGCCCGCATGGGCCGAGGTGACATCGCCTTCGATGTGCGCGATCGTCTCCAGCGTGACGAGAAGGCCGCCATCGGAGCGCTCGCGGCGGCGCACGTCAGCAACGGCGAGTCGATCATCCTCGACGCCAGCACCACCGGCCTGTACCTGGCTCGTGAGCTGAAGAGGCGTGACTCGTGGCACGGCCTGACCGTGGTCACCAACAGCATCCACGCCGCCACCGAGCTGGCCGGTCGCTCGGATATCACGGTGCTGCTGATGGGTGGCCGGGTGCGCAGCTCACTCTCGGTCGTGGGACAGTTGGGCGATGCTGTGCTCGACCGCATCAACGTCCAGAAGGCGTTCCTGGGTTCGGCCGGCTTCTCGCTTGAGGAAGGCCTCACCGAGGCTCGTGAAGAGGAAGCACAGATCAAGCGCGCGATGGTCGCCGCGGCCCGCGAGGTCTACGCCATCATCGATCACAGCAAGTGGGGGCGAGTCGCCTCGGCCACGTTCTGCGAGGTCGAGGGGTTGACCCGGGTCTTCACCGATGCGGCCGCCCCGGTCGCCATGGTGGACTCGCTCCGGGGGATGGGCATCGAGGTGACACAGCATGGCTGAACGAGGACTTCGGTACGTAGCGCTGGACTTCGGCGCTGAGAGCGGTCGCACCATCGTGGGCCGCTTCGACGGCGACCAGCTCAGCATCGAGCCGGTACATCGCTATGCCAACACGCCCGTGCGCATGGGCGGCACGCTCTATTGGGACTTTGCCCGCCAGTTCCACGACATCCTCACCGGCCTGGGCAAGGCCGCTGCGGATGGTCCGGTCCACTCGGTGTCCGTCGATACCTGGGGCGTGGACTACGGGTACCTGGACTCCCGTGGGCGACTCATCGGCAATCCCATCCACTATCGCGATACGCGCCACGAGAAGATGCTGCAGGCGGCCTTTGACATCGTCCCGCGTGACGAGATCTACATGGCCACGGGCATCCAGTTCATGTCGATCAACACGCTCTTCCAGATGCTCAGTGAGGTCCGCGCAGCAGACCCTATCCTGGAGGCGGCCGACACGCTGCTGATGATGCCGGACCTCTTCAACCACTTCCTCTGCGGCGCCAACGTGGCCGAGTACACCGAGGCCACAACCGGCCAGACGGTGGACCCCTGGACGCGCGACTGGGCTCGACCGCTCTTTGATCGACTGGGCATCCCCACGCATTTCCTGCCGGAGATCGTGGAGCCAGGCACGGTCATCGGCACGCTGCTCAACGAGGTCGTCGAGGCCACCGGCTGTCGGGCTGCCCTGGTCGTGGCTGGCGCCTCGCACGACACACCTTCGGCCGTGGCGGCCATCCCGCTGGCCAGCTCGTCGACCGCGTATATCTCCTCGGGCACATGGTCGCTGGTCGGCCTTGAGATCCATGAGCCGGTGGTGACTGCGGCATCGCTCGCGGCCAACCTGACCAACGAAGGTGGCTACGGCGGCACCATCACACTGCTCAAGAACGTCATGGGCCTCTGGCTGGTGCAGCAATGCCGCAAGGCGCTGTGGCCGGGTGAAGGGGCGCCGTCCTACGAGGAGATCTGCGACCTCGCCGAGACCGGCCCGCAGTGGACGGCCTTCGTCGATCCTGATGACCCACGCTTCCTGTGGCCGGGTGACATGCCCACACGCATCCGCGAGTACTGCGAGGAGACCGGCCAGCCGGTGCCGTATGAGACGGCCACTCTCTGGCGGGTCATCTTCGAATCGCTGGCGCTCAAGTACGCCTGGGTCGTCGACCAGCTGGGCGCCGTGACCGATCGCCGGATCGACCAGATCCACATCGTGGGTGGCGGCTCGCAGAACGAGCTGCTCTGCCAGCTGACGGCCGATGCCAGCAAGCGTGAGGTCGTGGCCGGGCCGGTGGAGGCGACGGCCATCGGCAACATCGCCATCCAGGCCATTACCGCCGGGGAGCTGGAGGACCTGGGACAGGCGCGCCAGCTCATCGCCCGGTCATTCCCGATGCGGACGTACCATCCCAAGGGATTCCTCTGGCGTGAGGCACAGGAGCGCTTCGCGCAGCTTATGCACAAGGACGATCAGGCACGGTGACGACCGCGGCACCGGCCAACCTAGTCACACGATAGGGGCCCCGATCACGGGGACCGGAGGGGAAAGGAGCCATCATGAACAAGTTCGGAGTCCATGCGCTCGTATGGTCGGGCAGCTGGGGCGCCAAGGAGTGCGAGTACGCCATCTCCAGCTCCAAGGAGGCGGGCTACGACCTCATCGAGCTGCCGGCCTTCGCGCCGGCCGAGATGGATATCGCCGCCATCGGGAAGTCACTCGAGGCGCACGAGCTGGAGGCCACGTGCTCGCTCGGCCTCGGCTTCGACAATGACATCAACTCGGAAGACCCCGATTCGGTGGCCCGCGGTGAGCAGACGCTCAACGATGCGCTCTCGATGGTGCGAGACATCGGTGGGGCGTACCTGGGTGGCGTCATCTTCAGCGCGCTCGGGCCATACACGACGGTATCGACACCCAAGTGCCGCGAGAACTCGCAGGCCGTCATCGGCCGACTGGCTGATAAGGCCAAGGCATCAGGCATCACCGTCGGCCTCGAGTTCGTGAACCGCTATGAATCGAACCTGCTCAATACCTCAGCCCAGACGGCTGCCTACATCCGCGAGATGGGCTCGGACAACCTGGTGGTCCACCTCGACTCGTATCACATGAACATCGAGGAGAACAACTTCCGCGATCCGGTCTTCGACGCCGGCGACCTGCTGGGCTACGTGCACATCGGCGAGAACCATCGCGGCTACCTCGGCCAGGGGCACGTCAACTTCGGGGAGCTGTTCCGCGCGCTGGTCGATGCCGAGTACGACGGCGTCATCACCTTCGAATTGTTCAGCTCCAAGGTGGTGGACGACAACCTCACCACCATCCTGCGCATCTGGCGCGACATGTGGGACAACAGCATGGACCTGGCGGTGCAGGCGCGCCGCTACATGGGCGAGGAGATGGCCAAGGCCGCTACTGCTGCCGCTGCCGGCAAGGGCTGATCTCCGGGCCGGTCGCCGTGGGCCTGCCCACCGATCGACCGACACATCGTAGACATGAGGCGCACCCCACGACGGAGGTGCGCCTCTTCGCGTCCGTGGGGCCGGCGCCCGAGACCGCGACCTCACCCCTGCCCGACTCCACCCGACTCCGCCTGCACCCACGCCTGCCCACCTGCGCCCGACCAACTCCGCCTCCGCGGGCGACCACACCCCGTCCGAACTTGCCGATTTCCCACATAGAGCGAACAGGATCGACCCAAACGCCACCCTGAGCACCGAGTAGCAGCCGATATCCAAGCCTTTCCGCGTGTTGACAGACCCCGCCGTGCTCGTCACGCACCGGATCGTGCCTCGGCGTGGTCGAAATGTGCCCGCGCTCGACCGTTCGCCCGTGCCAACCCGCCTGATCTGCCTCTGAGCGTTCGCTCCATGTGGGATTCCGGATAGCTGCACGACCGATGGAACGTGGTGCCTCCCCCGGCGGCGCAGAGCACCCGAAAAAGCTGGGGCCGCTCACGTGGGCCGGCGCCGTGCGCCGCTGCCGTGGGCCATCGCCGTGGGCCGTCGTCGCCGCTCGCACACATGAAACGGCGGGGTGCCTCAGTGGGCACCCCGCCGTCGTTGACTCAGCACGACCGTGGCGGGGAGAGCTCCCCGCGGACGGGACTAGAAGTCGAAGTCGCCGATGTTCTCAGCGTTGAAGATGAAGGGGGCGCCCAGCAGCACTTCGCTGCCGTTGACGACCTGCAGGTCACCGAGCTTGCCAGCGCTGACGCTGGTGTCGCCGGGGGCGAACTCGCCGTCCACGAGCGCGCGGGTCACGTACACCGCGGCATAGCCGAGGTCTACCGGGTTCCATAGCACCACGGACTTGACGCAGTCGCTCTCGACGAACGGCTTCATCTCGTTGGGGGTCGCAAGACCGATGACCGAGACAGCGCCGCAGGCACCGGCCTGGGTGACGGCGTCGGCCGATGCCGGTGTCGCCACTGAGGTCATGCCGAAGATGCCGTTGATCTCGTCGCCGTACTTGTTGAGGAGCGTCTGGGCCTGGCTGAAGCTAAGCGGATAGTCCTCCTGGGCCTCGAGGGTCTCGAGCCAGGTCAGGTTCGGGAAGCACTGGGCCGCGTAGGCGGACATCTCAGCGATCCAGCGCGCCTGGTTGGGCGTGGTGAAGGTCGAGGTGACGATGCCGAAGGAGGCATCCTCGCCCTGCTCGGCAACGAGGCTGTCGATCATGGCCTTGCCGATGCCATTGAACTCGGCTTGGTTGACGAACCACTCACGGGCCTCAGGCACGGAGTTGGCGTCATAACCGACCACGCGGATGCCGGCCTCAAGGGCCTTGGTCAGCACGGGGCCGATGGCGACCGGGTCGTTGGCGGCGAACAGCACGCCGTCCACGCCCTGGGTGATGTAGTTGTCGATGAAGGTGATCTGCTCGTCGATGTTGGCAGCGGTGGGGCCATCGTTGGTGACGGTCACGTTGCCAAGCTCGGCCGCAGCTTCCTGCATGCCCTGGGCGGTGGCATTGAAGTAGCCGATGCCGATGAGCTTGGGGATGTCAACAAGCGTGATGTCAGCACCGGGCTGGGCGACCGGGTTCATGACGGTTCCACCGTCATAGTCGCCGGCCGGGGCTGCCGGGGGCGCTTCGCCACCCGGGCACGCGAGCGGGTTGGTCGGCAGCTGGTCGGCGCCGTCCCAGACGTCCTGGGCGGCGACCGCGCTGACTGACCCAAGGGTCAGGGCGAGCGTGGTCAGAAGAATGATTGGCTTTCGCATCTTGCGGTGTCTCTCCTCCAGAGTGATCGAACTAGGTAACGATCAGCGGCCCATTCGGGACCGTCGCACGTTGGTCGCTGTCCGCGTCACCTCCTCTCTCATGAGCATGGTAGCTCTAGCTCTGTCCGGGTAGAAGTCGCTTGATCCGCTCGGGCGGGTTGGAGATGAACGTGTTCAGGAGCACGGCCCCGATGAGGACGATGCCGACCACGATGGTCGTGGAATCACCCTTGGCGCCCGAGAGCGCCAAGCCGTTCTTCATCAGCTGGATGAGCGTCAGGCCCAGCACGGTCCCGATGATGGTGCCGCTGCCGCCGAAGATGCTGGTACCGCCGACGACGACCGCGGTGATGGCGGTTAGCTCGAAGCCGTTACCCATGTCCGAGCGGGTAGTGCTGACGCGCGACACGAAGACCCAGGCCGCGAGGCCGGACATGAAGCCCGACAGCGTGTAGATGATGAACTTGTTGCGCAGCACCGGCATGCCACTGAAGCGGGCACCCGTCTCATTGTTGCCGATGGCGTAGAGCGACCGACCGAAGGGCGTCCAGGCCAGCGCGGCCCCGATGCCGATGATGCCGATGATGATCAGGAACAGCTGGTTGGGGAAGACCGTGGCGTTGCCGAAGAAGTCGAAGTCCTTCTGGCCCAGGATGTAGAACCAGTCAGGGTAGCCACGCACCGAGCGAGCCTGTGCGATGCCCTCCGCGAGACCGCGGAACAACGCCAGCGTGGCCAGCGTGGTGATGAGCGGTGGCAATCCCACGCGCGTGATGAAGAAGGCGTTGAAGGCGCCACAGGCGGTCCCGATGAGGACAGCGACGACGATGGCCAGCTCCAGCGGCAGGCCCCAGCTTTCCCAGGCCACGCCCAGCATGATGGCCGTCAGGCCCACGATGGAGCCGACCGAGAGATCGATGCCGCCGGTGATGATGATCAGCGTCATGGGCAGGGCGATGAGCGCGATCTCCGCCGCCAGCCGGCCCTGGTTGAGCAGGTTTTCCGGCGTCAGGAATACGTTCGACTGGAGGGACATCAGGAAGATGCCGGCGATGAGGATGAAGAACAGGATGGTCTCCTGCCGTAGCAGGATGCTCTGGAGACGAGCCGTGAGGCCGGGGCCGTTACTGGTGGGGTTCGCGGTGGTCACGTCAGCTGGCCCCCCTACATCCGTTCCTGTCGCCGACGACGGACCACGTCCGCGAGCACCGTGACGAGGATGAGCACGCCCAGGATGGCGCGCAGCCAGAATGGCGAGATGTCCACGAACACCAGCGCCGATCCGATGGTGCGGATGAGGATGGCCGCCAGCATGGCGCCGATGACCGTGCCGATGCCACCGAGGATGGAGACACCGCCCACCACAGCTGCGGTGATCGATCTGTAGCTCCAGACCCGGAGTGACCACGGCCTGGATGGTGCTGAATTGGGTCGCGTACATGACCGCACCGACGCCGTAGAACGCACCGGCGATGATGAAGGTCGCCATCAGCGAGTGGCGCGTGTCGATGCCGGATAGACGCGCCGCTTCCTTGTTGCCACCGATGGCGTACTGGGAGCGGCCGGTGCGGCTCCAGCGCATCCAGGCGAAGGCCACCAGGGTCAACACGACCATGATCACGACCGCCACCGGGATGATGCCGATCGTTTGCTGGGCGAGGCTGTAACCGTTGGGCAAGCCGGTGATGGTGTTGCCACCAGCCACCAGGATGAGGCCGCCCTTGAGGATGCTGAAGGTACCTAAGGTGACCACGATGGCTGGGATGCCCAGGTAGGCCACGAAGAAACCGTTGATGGCGCTGATGAGCATGCCGCCGAGGACGGGCACGGTCCAGGCCACGGCCAGCACGATGGGGCCGGGCAGGCCCGCTTCGGTCAATCCCACGGCCAGCGATCCCGAAAGGGTGACCAGGACCCCGATGGCGGCACCCACACTGATGTCGATATTGCCGGTGATGATGATCATCGAGATGCCGATGGCCGCCACGGCGATGTAGGCATTGGCGTTGAAGATGTCGGCAAGGTTCTGCTGGTTGAGGAAGCGCGGGTTGTAGAGCCCGACGCCGATGATGAGCAGCATCAGCAGCAGGGCCAGGATGCCCTCTTGCGAACCGAACAGACGCCTGGCGTTGGCCAGGTAGCGGTTGCCGCCCACGTTAGCTGTGGCGGTCACGCACCACCCCCGGCCCGCGATGCGCCCGAGGGGGCGTTGCTCTCTGAGCCGGCGGCGGTGAACGTGCCGCTGCTCTGGTCGCTCATCATGGCGGCGCCAACGTTTTCCTGGGTGGCCTCGTCACGGCTGAATTCGGCCACCAAGCGACTGTTGCGCATGACCAGGACGCGGTCGCTCATGCCCAGCACCTCAGGCAACTCGCTGGAGATCGATGAGGATGCCCAGGCCCTGCTGCGCCAACTCGCTCAAGAGGCGATGGATCTCCGCCTTGGCGCCGACATCAACGCCTCGCGTGGGCTCGTCGACGATGAGCACGCGCGGCTTGCTGGCCAGCCACTTGCCCACCACCACCTTCTGCTGGTTGCCACCGGAGAGCTTGTTGACCACCTGCTCGCCGCTGGTGGCGATGATGTTGAGCTGCTCGATCAACTCCTCGCCCGACTTGCGCTCATTGCGCTTCATCACGAAGCCAAAACGCGTGAACGAGTCGAGCACCGCCATCGACAGGTTCTCGCGGATCTTCATCTCACGGACCAGCCCCTGGGTGCCTCGATCCTCTGGCACGTAGGCGATACCGAGCTTCATGGCCTGGGTGGGCGACTTGATCTTGACCGACACGCCCTCGATGAGGATCTCGCCGGAGTCGGGCTTGAGGATGCCGAAGATGACCTGTGCCGTCTCACTCCGCCCCGAGCCAACGAGTCCGGCCACGCCCACGATCTCGCCGCTACGGACAGTGAAACTGACGTTATCGGTCTGTGGATGCCGCTTGAGGTTGCGCACCTCCAGTACTGGCTCACCCACCTCGCTGGGCAGCTTGGGGAACAGATCGGTGATGGTGCGGCCGACCATCATGCGAATGAGGTCGTCCTCGTCGGTATCGGCGACCGGCTTGGAATCGACGAACTTGCCGTCGCGCAGCACGGTGACCTTGTCAGCCAGCTGGAAGACCTCGATGAGGCGGTGGCTGATGTAGATGACCGCCACGCCGCGCTCCTTGAGCAAACGCACGATGTCGAAGAGCTTGGCCACGTCCGATTCAGTGAGCGCTGCGGTGGGCTCGTCCATGATCAGCACCTTGGCGTCGAGCGAGAGCGCCTTGGCGATCTCGACACGCTGGCGATTGCCCACATTGAGCGCGCCCACCTTGCGCCGCACGTCCATGTCGTGGATGTTCAGCGACTCCAGGATCTCGCGAGCTCGCCGGTTCATCTCGCCCCAGTCGATGACCTCGGCAGGGCCCGCCTTGCGCATCGGCGCGTGGCCCATGAAGATGTTCTCGGCCACCGTGAGCTCAGGATATAGGCTCAGCTCCTGGTACATGGTGGCGATGCCATGCGTCTGTGCCTCGTGCGGGCTGCGGAACCTGACGAGCTCGCCATCCATGTGGATGGTGCCGCTGTCCGCGGGGTGCACACCAGAGATGACCTTGATCAGGGTCGACTTCCCGGCGCCGTTCTCCCCAACCAGGGCATGCACCTGGCCGGCGTCGGTGCTGAAGTGGACGTCCTCAAGCGCCTTCACGCCGGGGAACGACTTGGAGATGTTGGCTAGCTCGAGCAGCGCGGTCATGCGTCCTCGGTCGTGCTTCTTGTCAATGGCACGTCAACGCCCGACCGGCATCTGGGAAGCCGCGGCTGACGTTTACTTGGTCCGTAACCATAACGAATCCTCGGCGCGGCGTGCATTCGATTGCACATCAGTCGATGGCACATCGGTGCCCCAACCACTTCATCGGGGCGGACGCCGACAGTCTGGGTCAGGCGCTCGCGACACTCGCTGGCGTCAGTCGCCAGGGGGCTCGACGGATGGCGACGATCGCGATGGACCCGATGACGGCCAATGCCAACGCCCCGATGAGCAGGGCCGAGCGCACCCCGAAGACGTCGGCCAGCCAGCCTGAAAGCACGGCGCCGAACAGACTTGACCCCTGGAAGGTCATGACCCAGATACCCATGACGCGGCCGCGGAGGGGGTCGGGCGTGGCCGAGTGTACCGAGACGAGCGCGTTCTGAGCCAGGGTGATCTGGGCTGCCCCAAGCAGGAAGGCCAGCACGAACACGACCTCGGTCGACTGTGCGAGTCCGATGCCAGCCACGAGCACTGCCATGGCGATGACCCCAAAGCTCAGCCAGCCACGACGGTCACCGTGTGCGAACGTCGTCACCAGCAGCGCCGCGGTGAGTGCACCCGCGCCGGAGGCACCGAGGAACGCGCCGAAGCCCTCAGCGCCCATGCCCAGCTCGTTCTGGACATAGATCGGAGCCAGTGTGGTGAATGACGCCATGCCCAGCATGGCCGCGGCCCAGATGAGCACCAGCGACAGAAGCACCACGGGCTCATGGAGCACGAATGAAGCACCCGCACGCAGGTCGGACAGGATCGGATTGGAGCTGTCGGCGCGCTGTCGGCCCTGTTCCCGATAGCGGTCCATCCACAGGAATGAAGCCGATACCACCAGTGAAGCGACCGCGGCGAAGGCGAACGGGCTGGCCGATCCGATGGTCGCGATCATCACACCCGCCAGGACCGGTCCCAGCATGCGTGTGGAGTTCCAGGCAGTGGCATGGAGCGAAGCGGCACTGGAGATGTCACGCATCGGCACCATCTCGGTCATGAATGACTGGCGCACCGGCACTTCCACCGCGATGAGCAGGCCGAATCCGAACGAGGCCGCGGCAAGGAGGGGTAGGGTCTGCGTGTCGATCACGACCAGGAGGAATAGGGCGCCAGACAGCGCCGCAGCGAGCAGCTGCGCCGACACCAGCACCTTTCGGCGTTCGACTCGGTCGGCGAGCACACCGCCAAGGGGACCGACGAAGAGGGTGGGCAAGAACAGGAAGCCCGTGACGATGCCGACCTGGGCCGGCGTGGCACCCAGCTCCACGGCCAGCCACGGGATGGCCACGAGCGGCATCCACATCGCCAGGCCACGGAAGATCATGCCGACGAAGTAGATGCGGAAGCCCGGGTGATGCAAGGCGCGGAAGCCGTGCAGGCGGCCACGATCGGCGCGACGGGTGGGTAGAGGGTCGCCCGGCGGGGGCTCCGCTGATCCGGTCGCGTCCGTCGTCACCGGTTCGAGGGGAGTCTCAGGCGTCGTGGTCATCGAGTCCCCTTACTCTACGACGCTCGGAGCGGAACGTCCTCGAACCGGTCGAGGCTGTGCGGGCGGGCGTTGGCTCTCGCTCGATCTGTGCACCTGGCGGCTATGTCGGGCCTGCGACCCATGCGCTCGGCGACACCGGGCGCTCCGGCCTCAGGCGGCCTTGATGGTGCTTATCAAGCGCGGTAGACAAGCCGGCGCAGGTGGCCTATCCTGTCCACCGACGGCAGGGCCGTCACTCGTCCACGCACCGAGCCGCGGGAGCCACGTTGAGCGCCACCTTCTTCATCACCCTCCGCGAAGGCCTTGAGGCTGCACTCATCGTCGGCATCATCGCGGCCTACCTGGTCAAGGTCGAACGGCGCGATCTTCTGAAGCCCGTCGCGTTCGGCGTGGCCCTTGCCGTCAGCCTGTGCATCGTGGTCGGTGTGCTCGTGGTCGCCACCATCGGCCGACTCCCCCTCCAGACCCAGGCCACGCTTGAGGGCATCGCTGCCGTTGCGGCCGTGGTGGTCGTGACGTGGATGCTCTTCTGGATGCGTCGGCAGGGTCGGGCACTCAAAGGTGAGCTCGAGGGTGAGCTCGCCGCAGCCATCGCCTCGGGGACCGCGATGGCCCTCGTGGGCATGGCGTTCCTGGCGGTCATCCGAGAAGGCATGGAGACCGTCCTCTTCCTGCTCGCGGTCGTCACCTCCCGCGGTGACACCACAGCAGCGCTCCTGGGTGGCGTGGCCGGCCTCGCTGTGGCGGTCACCATCGGCTGGGCCATCTTCGCGCTGGGCATGCGCGTGAACCTGCGCCGCTTCTTCACCTGGACCGGGGTGCTGCTCATCTTCGTGGCGGCTGGCCTGGTGATGTACGCAGTGGCTGAGTTCACCGAGGCTGGGCTGCTGCCCGCAAGCGGGACCGTCATCGACCTGGGTGCGACGCTGCCGGTCAGCTCACCGCTCGGCTCGCTGCTGGCCGGCTTGCTCGGCTACCAGTCGGCCCCGTCTGCCCTCCAGCTCCTGGCCTACTTCGCCTACCTCGTGCCGGTGCTCATCTTCTTCGTCTTCGATGAGCGGCTGCTGACGCGAACGCGTCCCCTCAGCGCCTGACCACCCGACCATCCCTGGAGGCCCCATCGCCCATGCATCGATCGCTCCTCGTCGCACCCATCCTCCTGCTGGCGCTCGCCGCGTGTGCGGGTGACGACGACGCCGCAGGCCAGACGACCAGCGTCACTGTCGTGGCCGACGATTACACCTTCGACCCCGACACGCTGACGGTGCCGGCGGGCCAGGTGGTGTTCACGCTTCGCAACGACGGCGCTGAAGAACACGAGTTCGAAGATCCTGCAGGGCGACCGCGTCATCGACGAGGTCGAGGGCCTCATCCCCGGCCTTGAGCGGGACCTGGAGGTGACGCTGGATCCCGGCGACTACCAGCTCGTCTGCCGACTCGCTGACCACGAGCAGCGCGGTATGACCGGAACCCTCACCGTCACTGGCTGACGAACGCCACACGGTGGTCCCGGGGTCACGAGCCCCGATCGAGCCGCTCCAGGTCGATGAGCTCGATATCCGAGCGTTGCTGCGCCGTGCGCTGCAGGTCGCGATCAAAGCCGGAGCGCCCGAAGAGCAAGAGCTTCGCCTCGACTGCCTCAGCACGCTTGCTGAGGCAACCTACTATAGGTGTGATCATAGTAGGACACAGTCACCGTAGGCAGGGGACGGCTTTTCGCCTCCGTCGGCCGGGCTAGGCGTCCTTCTCGAGGTGCCCGCCAAAGCCGAAACGCATGGCTGAGAGGACCTTGTCGGCGAAGTCGGCCTCCCCGCGTGAGCTGAATCGCTCATACAGGGCTGAGGTCAGCACTGGCGAGGGCGCTCCCACGTCGATGGCCGCGATGCTGGTCCAGCGCCCCTCCCCCGAGTCACTGACCCGCCCCGCGAAGTCGGCCAGCTGCGGAGACTGGTGGAAGGCCTGGGCGGTGAGATCCAGGAGCCAGCTGCCGATGACGCTGCCGCGCCGCCAGACCTCGGTAACGGCCGGCAGGTCCAGCTCGTACTGGTAGTGCGCTGGGTCGCGCAACGGGGTCGTCTCGGCATCCACCTCGCGCTGCTCTCGGCCCGCGTTCGCGTGCCGAAGGATATTCAACCCCTCCGCATAGGCAGCCATGACCCCATATTCGATGCCGTTGTGGACCATCTTCACGAAGTGCCCGGCACCGGCAGGGCCGCAGTGGAGGTAGCCCTCCTCATCGTTTCCGGGGCGGCCATCACGGCCGGGGGTGCGGGCCGCGGCATCGACGCCCGGAGCGAGGCTGCGAAAGAGCGGATCGAGCGCCTCCACCGCGGAGTCCGGCCCGCCGATCATGAGGCAATAGCCGCGCTCCAGTCCCCAGACGCCACCGCTGGTCCCGCAGTCGAGATACGCGATGCCCTGCTCGGCCAGCGCCCTGGAGCGGGCGATGTCATCGATGTAGTAGGAGTTGCCTCCATCGACGACCATGTCGCCGGCCCCCAGATGGGGCGTGAGCTGATCGAGCGTGGCGTCCACCGAGGCCGTCGGGACCATCAGCCAGATGACTCGCGGTGTGGACAGCTTGCCGACCAGGTCCTCCAGCGAGTCCGCCCCCTCGGAGATTGCGCCATCCGCGACGAGGCCCTCTACGGTGCTCCTGGTTCGTGCATAGCCGACCACGCGGTGGCCGTCTTTGATCCAGCGCCGCGACATGTTGGCGCCCATGCGCCCCAATCCGATCAGCCCGACGTCCATGTTTGCTTCCTCACTTTCATCACGGCCACGGTCCGTGCGGCCGGTTTGGAGATGCTTCGCCCATTGTGCGCCGTGCCGTGACTCGCGCAACGCATCGGCACTGACATGGTGAGGCCACCGCCCAGCGACGACCCAAACGGTGTGGTCTAATGCGCGCCCATGATGAGCCAGGTCTTCCCACCGTCAGCCATCCGGATCCGACTCGTCATCGCGATCCTCGCGGTGGTGGTTGCTGCCGCGACCCTCGCGGGCGCGTCCTTCGCCGCCGACCACACGGTCGTCATCTCGTCGGCGCTCGAGCCGCCACGACTGCAGGTCGGGCCGGGATCATCGGTCACCTGGCGCAACGACGATGGTGAACGTCATCGGGTGCGTTCCGACGAGGGGCCGGAGCGGTTCGACTCGGGCGACCTTGAGCCCGGCGAGTCGTTCACCGTCACGTTCACCCTCGAAGGAACCTACCCGTACGTCGACCACCGCGATCAGGACGACGCCGCATACTTCGGGACGATCGTGGTCGGCGGAGCCAGCCGGGACACCGATCGATCGTTGTCGGACATCGGGGCCGTGACCATCCTCGATCGTTCGTTCCAGCCCGCTTCGGTCGCCATCGCCAGCGGCGGTACCGTCGAGTGGGCCAACCGTGACGGCGAGGCTCATACCGTCACCGGGTCCGACTCGGCCTTCGACAGCGGCATCCTCGACAGCGGAGCCATCTACCGCCAAACGTTCGATGAGCCGGGCAGCTATCCGTATGCATGCCTCATCCACCCCGACATGCGGGGCACGATCACGGTCAGTGACCAGGTTCCGGCGGCACCTGATGGCCCCACCTCTCTGCCGCTGGCCAGTCCCGCCACCGGGGCCGATGGTGAGCCCGACCTTGCATCAGCCGTCGATGCCCTGGCCGTGCCGTCGGGCGATCCAGTGGCGACCCCGACCGTCGGGTCGGGGCCTGCGGTTTCCATCATCGACCGAACGTTCCAGCCAGCGAGCGTCGAGGGCGCGGTCGGCGACACCGTGACGTGGACCAACGACGACGGCGAGGGCCACACGGTCACGGCCGTCGATGGCGGCTTCAACTCGGGCGTCCTGGCCGTCGGCGATGGTTTCTCGACGACCATCGAGACACCGGGTACGTACGACTACTTCTGTGCCATCCACCCGGAGATGCGGGGCACCATCGTCGTCGCCGAGCTCGAGGCAAGCACCTCAGCGCCCTGACGCAGGCCGCAGTCGACCCCGCGGCAGGCCGGCGCCTCAGCCTTTCGCCTGCGGTGACCCCTCGCGGGCTACGAGCAGCGCCGCCTCGACGCGGCTACGGACCTGGAGTTTGCCCAGGATGTTGGTCATATAGTGCTTGATGGTCTTCTCAGCGAGGCCCAGCCGCTCCCCGACCTCGTGGTTGCTCAGTCCCTCGGCCACCAGCTCAAGGACCTCTCGTTCCCGTTCGGTGAGCTCGTCATAGGGTGATGTCCGAGGCGTTCGCATCTCGCGAAGCATGCCCCAAGCCAGTGCCGGGGCGACGTAGACCTCGCCAGCGTGGACGGAGCGGATGACCCGCGCCAGCTCGCTGCCACCGGCTCCTTTGAGGACATAGCCAGAGGCGCCGGCCTTCACGGCGGCAAGGAGGTCATCTTCGTCCTCGGAGACCGTCAACATCACGATGCGGGTCGCCGGGCAGGCCGTCGCGATCTGCTGAGCCGCCTCAAGGCCGCCGCCGGGCATGTTGATGTCAAGGATCATGACCTGCGGGAGTTCGGTACGCGCCAGTGCCAGGGCAGAGGCCGCGTCTTCGGCCTCACCCACGACCTCGATGCCCTCCTCCTCCCGCAGCGTCATGACCACGCCGGCACGGAACATGGGGTGGTCGTCGGCGATGGCGACCCTGATGGCGTCGGTCACGGCTCGGTACCGGCGTCCAACGGCCACCAGACGCGCAGCTCGGTGCCCTCGCCGGCAGCCGAGCGGAGCGAGAACTCGCCCCCCAGCACCTGGGCCTGCTCGCGGATGCCGGCCAGGCCGAGTCCATCGACCGAGCCGAGCGTCGCGGGATCGAACCCCACGCCTTGGTCGCGCACGATGAGCCGGAGGCCTGGCACCCCCGCGCGCCGGCGGCCTTTACCGCCTCGCAGCTCGACGTCCACCGCCTCGCTCCGACCATGACGGGTGGCATTGGAGAGTGCCTCCTGGAGCGCCCGGAAGAGCGCGATCTTGACCGGGAGCGGGACCGGCTCGGGCACGTCATGGGTCTCAAGGTGCACCGTCGTGCGACTGCGCCGCTGGTGATCGTGGGCGGCCCGCGAGGCAACGGCCACGGCAGTCATGGGTGACAGCTCCGGAAGCCGCAGGCCGGCCGCAACCGTGCGCATGTCGGCCATGGCTTCCTGCAGCACCTGCTCCACGTCGGCGATCTCGTCCGGCGTCGGCGAATCACCGCGCTCGGCGCGCTTCTGGAGTCCGTCCAGCCGCAACAAGGCGAGCGACAGCATCTGCCCGGGTCCGTCATGCAGGTCGCTACTGACGCGTCGCAGCGAGCGCTCGTTGAGGGTCGTGCTGCGCTCCGCGGCGGAATGGACACGCTCACTCAGTTCCGCGTTCTGCGAGAGGAGCGCGGTCAATTCGTCGACCTGGCTGGAGAGCGCCACCTCCTGACGTCGGATGGTGTCACTGCCACGCTTGACCACGCCGTACAGCAGCACGGCCGCCAAGACGATGGCCAGGGTCACCAGGAGCCAGGTCGTCATCCTGGCCTCGGCCACCTGAGCGTCGATCTCCCTGGGTGGCAAGTAGAATTCGGCCACCGCGATGATGCGATCGTCGCCACGCTCCCGGACCGGGATGTACATCTCCAGGAGCCGACTCCAGCGAGCTCGCTCCCAGCCGTTCTCCGCGCCGCTGAGATCGATCCATCCCCGCCGAGATCCGGCCAGCCCAGGCCTCGGCCAGGTGGCCGTCGATGGGGAAGCGCTGCCCGATGAGCTCGGGATCGGGGCTGTACACGACCGTCCCGTCAGCCGACCAGATGCGCATCGAGCGAACGCGATCGGCGAGCGCCGTGGAGGTCAGATGGGCATCGAGGGTGGCGATCTCCTCGGCGGTCAGGTCGCCGCCATCAGCCATCGAGGCCACGCTCGGCTCGATGATCGATTCGACGTATAGCGCAGTGACCGAGGCGGTGCGATCGACGATGCTGCGTTCGAGCTGGTTCCCCACCCAGATACCGACGGCAAGGCCGGCCACCAACAGGATGGCGAGGTTGGCCACCAGGAACCGCTGCGCGAGGGATAGGGAGCGCAGCGCGCGCCAGGGGTGGCGCAGACCAGACCACGAACGATGCGCAGACTCTGTCTCGCGAGTCTCGTGTGCGATGGGGTCAGCGACGACTCTGCTGGACATGGCCGCATGGTAGGCGTCGGACGGGCACTCACGCATCGGACCAAGGTCCGATGGACTTTCCGACTGGAGCCCATTCCCAGCGCGATGTCGCCGGGAACACCATCGCAGAGCCACCAGCGCACAAGGCGATGGGGCAACACCAGGGGAGTCTCGAATGATGCCAAGGTGCCACGTGAGCCGCGTCACGGCCCTCATCACCAGCGTGCTGGTCGCCACAACGCTGGTGGCTGCGCCCATGGCCGCGAGTGCCAAGGACGGCGATCTCGTCCGCCACGGCAGCTGTACCAGCAGCTCGAACTGGAAGCTCAAGCTCAGCCCGGAGAACGGGCGCATCGAGGTCGAGTACGAGGTCGACCAGAACCGCAACGGCCAGATTTGGAACGTCAAGCTCAAGCGCAACGGCAGCATCTTCTCGCGTAGCACCCGCACGACCCAGCCGCCGAGTGGTTCGTTCGAAGTCCGAAAGGTGAGCTCCAACGGACCTGGCACCGACCGCATCGTGGCTCGCGCCCACAACCCGCGGACCGGCGAGGTCTGCCGCGCCGTGTCCACCTTCACCAGCTAGGGCATCGACCTATCGAGGGGGAGCAGAAGGAGAAACTGGAAAGATGAACAGCACTCCGATCACCCGGACCGCCCGGTCGCGGCGACTCGGCGGCCTGGCCGTCGCGGGCCTGTTGGCACTCGCCGCTGCCACGATGGCACCGCTGTCGGCGCTTGCCCAGGACGACACCCTCGCGGTCGCGACCGCGAGCGACGAGCTCGGCACCTATCTGGCCGGCCCCGACGGGCGCACGCTTTACTACTTCACCAAGGACGTGACACCAGGCCAGAGCGTCTGCTCTGGCGGTTGCCTCGAGTCCTGGCCACCACTGCTCGTCGGCGATGGGCAGGAGTTGTCTGCCGGCGACGGTGTGACCGGCACCCTTGCCGCCTTCCCTCGCGACGACGGCTCGATGCAGGCGACCTATCGCGGCCGACCGCTCTACCACTGGCAGGGCGACACCGCGGCAGGCGAGACCAACGGCCAGGGCATCGGCGGTGCCTGGTTCGTAGCCATGGAGGACGGCTCCCTGCCGCCAAACCCGCCGGCGCTGACGTTGGAGACCGCTACCAGCGATCTGGGCACGTTCCTGACCGGACGTGACGGGCTGACCGCGTACGTCTTCGCCGCTGACGCCACCCCCGGCGTGAGCGTCTGCGAAGGCGACTGTCTGGCGGCCTGGCCGCCGGTCGCCGTGCCACCCGGCAGCACCGTCGCCGCCGGCGATGGCGTGACCGGCGTGCTCGGTCTGATCACCGGCACCGACGGCTCGACGCAGGTGACCTACGACGGCCACCCGCTCTACTACTGGCAGGGCGATACCGAAGCCGGGCAGACCACGGGCAATGGTGTGAACGGCATCTGGTGGGTCGCTGACGTGAGCGGGACCCTCCCAGCACAGTAGCGAACCACCACCCATCTCTTGACGCCGGCCCTCGAACCGATGCCCCGAGGGCCGGCGTCGCCATGCCTTGGTCGTCGACCGTGGACGCATCTATGCTTGAGAACGGCGAGCAGTTGTAGCCGAGGAAGCATGGAAGCGACACGCTGGTCCGGTCTCGGGACAGGAGCCAAGGCGTTCCGCGTGGCGCATACGGCCTTCGCCATCGTGCAACTGGCGGCGCTGGGATACGTCTGGTTCTGTGCCGCCACACGTCGGCGTGACCGAGTCCTGGCGGCGAGCGCGACGGCGCTGCTCGCCGAGGGTGTCGCCCTGGGCATCGGGCGTGGCGACTGCCCCTTCGGCCCCATGCAGACGGAACTCGGTGACTCCGTGCCGCTCTTCGAGCTCGTCCTCCCGAAACGTGCTGCCAAGGCCGCCATCCCCGTGCTCTTCATGGTCGCGGTGGCCGGGCTCGTTGCCGTCGTGCTCCGGCCCCCTCATGGACGACGGGACGACTGACCCACACGACCACGCGAGCCAAGACCGCGCGTGCGAGACTCGCCCGACCACGCAACACCAACCGAGGGGGCCATGGACTACAAGACGATCATCGAGCCGTTCCGCGTCCACACCGTGCAGGCCATCGACCTGCCCGACCGCGAGGCACGTGAGGCCGCCCTCATCCGTTCCGGATACAACGTCTTCGGACTGCATGCCGACGAGGTCATCATCGATCTGCTGACCGACTCGGGCACCGGCGCCATGTCCAGCAAGCAGTGGGCCGGGATGATGCTGGGTGACGAGTCGTACGCCGGCAGTCGCTCCTTCTACCGCTTCGAGCGAGTCGTTCGCGACCTCACCGGCTATGCCGAGATCATCCCCACACACCAGGGACGAGCGGCGGAGAAGATCCTCTTCACGGTGGCGGTGAGCGAGGGCGACGTGGTGCCCAACAACACCCACTTCGACACCACCCGTGCCAACGTCGAGTACCGCGGTGCGACCGCGCTGGACGTGGTCAAGGCAGAGGGTCGCGACCCGGCCGCAGAGCTGCCCTTCAAGGGCGATGTCGACATCGATGCGCTGCGCGCCGCCATCGAGGAGCACGGCGCCGACAAGATCCCACTGGTGATGGTGACGGTGACCAACAACTCCGGTGGTGGCCAGCCGGTATCGATGGCCAACCTGCGCGCGGTCCGGGCCGTGTGTGATGAGTTCGGCCTGCCGATGTTCCTCGATGCCTGCCGCTTCGCCGAGAACGCCTGGTTCATCAAGCTGCGCGAAGAGGGCTATGCGGACAAGACGCCCAAAGAGATCGCCCAGGAGATGTTCTCCATCGCCGACGGCTGCACCATGTCAGCCAAGAAGGACGGCCTCGCCAATATCGGCGGTTTCCTTGCCCTGAACGACCGCGACTTGGCGCTGCTGGCACGCAACCTGCTCATCCTGACCGAGGGCTTCCCGACCTATGGCGGTCTGGCCGGCTACGACCTGGAGGCGATCGCCCAGGGGCTGGAGGAGGTCGTCGACGAGAAGTATTTGCGCTACCGCATCCGTTCGACCGAGTACCTCGCGGAGACGGTGCACGCGGCCGGCATCCCCACCGTCCGACCGCCCGGTGGGCACGCCGTCTATCTCGACGCCAAGGCACTGCTACCCCATATCCCGCCCCACCAGTACCCGGCGCAGGCGCTGGCCATCGAGCTCTATCGGGCCGGCGGCGTGCGTGGCGTCGAGATCGGCACGCTGATGTTCGGTCGAGCTCGGGCTGGGCAAGCCGATGAGCCCGCCAGCATGGAGCTGGTGCGCCTTGCCATCCCGCGGCGCATGTACACCCAGAGTCACATCGATTACGTGGGCGAGGTCGTCATCGACGTCGCCTCGCGGGCGGGTGAGATGCGCGGCTACCGCGTCGTGGAACAGGCACCCTGGCTGCGCCACTTCACCGCGCGCCTCGCGCCGCTCGCATAGTCGGGCGTCACCGCACGGAACAGTCAGTGCCGACGGGCGGCGGCGTGACCCCCGAGGTGGCTGAAGCGGCGCCAAGTCCCGCGTCGCTTGCCGTTCCCGCGTGGCGGGACAACACGACCAGTAGGCGTTTGGCTTGCCGGGTCTTCCCGCATGGTGAGGACGTTTGCCACCGCTTCCCACCGAGCGGGAAGAACGTGACAGCTCGCTGCCGATCGGGTCGGGTTGTCCCGAATGGCGGGAATGAGGGACCGCGCGCCGGGGCGCCAGTGGGATAGCGGGCGGTCACTGGACCGGGCAGTCGGTGCCTCCGGAGGGTGGCTCGGGCCGATCCTGCGGCTCCTCCTCGGTGACGCCGACGTAGACGATGACTCCCGCCTCGCCGGACCCGACATCGGACCCGACACCTGAGGCGACATCAGGCCCGAAGTCGATCTCACCGACCTGGCCGGTCTCCGGGGCACTGCAGCGCCGATCCACATCGACCCCGAGCGCTTCGTTGAGTCGCTCATCCTCGAACCGCGGCATCGGTCGCCACGAGTGGACGAAGCGATAGCACAGGCCGAGGTCCTGCAGGACATCCTCGACCTCCGCGGGTGACATCCGCTTCATGCCCTTGAGGGGCTCATCGGTGCCGCGGAGGGGGCGGCCTGAGACCTCGGTCGACCAGTAGCTGTCGGCCGGATCCGCGGCCTCCTCCCAGACCAGACTGACCCGGTCGTCCACGAAGAAGTCACAACCCTGCAACGGCGCGGGACGCGAACCAGGCTCGAACGCGGTCAATTCGAGTCCATCGAGCTGCATCGTCGCAGCGCCCGCGGGCGCAAGCTCGGCTCGAGTCGCGGAGGTGCTCCTGAGGAAGAGGTCGCCCTCCAGGCTCTGCCCGAGCGGCGTCCGCGTCAGCGCTTGGAGCCCGTCGAAATAGATCGATCCGCCGTCTTCGATGGAGCGGTCATCCACCCGGATCGAGTCCACCCACCAGTGGTCCTCATCAAGGTCGAGGTAGAGATCCATGCGTTGCTCGGCGTCGTTCTCGATCCAGCGGGCCTCCAGCTCGGCATGGTCGGCATATGTGGATCCGGTGGTCAGGACCTCGCCGGGCGCGGTGAGCTCCATGTCTCCGATCTGCAGCGAAACGCGGTCCGCAAGGAGTTCCATCCCACCGCCCCGCCATTCAAGGGGCCAGCTGGCACCGACATGCGTCGACGCCGCGAGCCGGCCGTTGGCGCTGGTGACCACCCTGGGGGTAGGCGACGGGGACACGGTGGCGCCCGCGATCGTGACGGACGGCGATGCGGACGATGTCGCGCCGGCCGATGGCGCCGCAGGTCCCGGCAGGATGCGGGGCACGATCAGCAACGCCCCCGCGATGAGCACCAGGACGGCGAGGGCAGCGGCAACCGTGCGGGGCGTCAACCTCGACACGAGCCCTGTCGCCGACGACCGTGGCGACGATCCGGGTGCCGGGCCGGATGGATCGACAGGACGCGCCGCGCCGAGCGCCGGCACAGGCTGGACCTTGCCGGCCATGGCAGCTGGTGGCCACAAACGGCCCAACTGTTTCGCTCCCTCCACGCCAGCCATGACACGTCCGGCGCTCATGCGCGCGTCGGGTGGCGGGACCTCACCGTCCTGCAGCCACGCCGTCAAGCCGACCGTCAAACGAACGTCGTCCATCAGACGATGTCCCCTCCAGGCGAGGCTCCCGGAACCAGCGGCACGTCAGTGTCCAACGCGGCGCGCAAGGCCAGCAAGGCCCGCTCCAGCCGTGAGTCGACGGTGCCTGGCGCAACGCCCAGGGCGGCGGCGGTGTGCTCGACGCTCAGATCGAGCAGATAGCGCATGACGATGACCGCGCGATCGTCGACGGTCAGTCGAGCGAAGCCTCGGCCCAGCTGATCTCGATCCATGACGCCACCGAACCGATCGAGGCCGCTCGGGCCGACTTCGGGCAGCGCTCCCGATGTCACCGACCCGGTCGCACGTCCAGGCTGGCCGCCACTCGCGGCCCGACATGCATCGAGCAGGATCTGGTACGACCACGCCTCGAAGCGCGACGGGTCGCGCAGCCGGCGCAGGAAGCGCCAGATGTCGATGAACGCCTGCTGCGTGGCCTCCTCGGCCAGCGACGCATCACGCAGGACGCCGTGCGCCAGTCGGAAGAGCCGCGGATGGCTGGCCACCGTCAGCGCCTCGAACGCACGCTGGTCGCCACCTTGGGCTCGCACGACGAGTTCCCGGTCCATACTCTTTGGTTCGGTGTACCCCCGCTCGTGCGGCCGACCGGATGGCCGCGTCATGCCAACTTTGCCCGCGCCGACTACGGCAGTGCGGCGATGGCCTCCTCTGCCATCTCGGTCTCACCGAGATGATCGGTCACGATCCAGACGGTGTCCTCGCTGCTGAAGACGTGCTGCTTGGTCTCACCGTAGTCGAGTGTGGTGACCGCGTGGCCGCCGATCTCCTGCTCACTGCGACCGACGCCATCGAGCAGAGTGGCGTAGCTGGCCGTGTCGGCCCCTTCGCCCAGGATGATCTGCGAGCGCAGCGCTTCCAGTTGATCGCCAGCACCGGCGGGCAGTCGATAGCCCTCGAGCTGGATGCTGTCCTGGCTGGAATCTAGGCCCCACCAGGCGACGACGCCCAGGATCTCGGAAGGCGAGATGCCTGCGTTGAGGTACAGGTCCAATAGCCAGGCGTCGACTTCCGGGCCCAGGCGCTCGCTGAGCGTGGGCAGGAAGAGCGGCTCGGTGGACTCATAGAGACCGATACGGCGGCGATCGGCCAGCGCGTAGGGGACCTCTGTCAGCAGGGAATCTCCCGTCAGGGCGCCGACCGCAGTCGGTCCCGGCAGTTGGTCGAGCGCATCCCAGACGTAGTCCTCGTCGCCCTCGATGATCCAGGCGGTGTCGTCCTTGAGATAGACGGTGCGGGGGTAGACGCCGGGCATCTCGGCATCGATGACACGCAACGTCCACTTGTTGCCGAAGGGGCGCATGACCAGGGCGGGCGTGGTGAGGTCACCCATCAGCAGGTCGACCGCGCCTGTCGCGAAGTCGCGCGCATCAGCGCCGGCGATCTGGAAGGCGGCCACCACGGCGTTGTTGTCGGGGGTCGGCTCATAGAGCGCCGTTCTGACAGTCAGGTCATCGATGCTCTTGCCGACGCTCTCGACCAGCGCCTGGGTGCGCTCAGCGTAGGTGGCGTCGCTCGCGCCCTCAGCGGCACGGGCGAGCCACTCGGGACCGGTGAAGGTCTCAGCGGCCAGCAACTGGCCACCCAGCATGATGGGAAATTCGATGCCGCTGGCATCGACGGCGGGCACGGCCGAGGCGGCGGCTGTCGAAGCCTCGGGACTCGGCGACGCATCCTGCGCCAGGCCCGTCGTGGGCAGGGACAGCGCGAACACGGTCGCAAACGCGACGGCGACCACCCGGGTTCGACCCACGAGGGCGCCGCGAGTCCTGGTTCGGGAGTTCAAGGATCAACCTCCATGGAGCCACCGGATCCTCAGGCTGGACCGGCGGATGATGGGGACAGCGTAGCGCCGCTGGGCCGAACTTGGGCGAGAGCAGAAACGGGACCAGCATGGCTCGCTCGGAAGGAGCGTCAGGCGGGCGCCGGCGAGGTGCCCCTCGGCGGCAACCTCACGCCGGGTAGCTCAGTGGCAGTCGGCTCGGCTTGGGCGGAGAGTCGCTCGTGCGGCGGAGTCGATGCCGTCTCGAGCGCGTCCGACGGTTGCGCTTCCGTGACGCAATCGATCACGCTGGTGGTTCCATCGACGGCGCCGGAGCCGTCAGCGTCGCCGCTGGCGGTCGTAACGGTCGTGACGGTCGGATCGACCGGCTCGCAGACACGGGGAGCGACCGTCTCGGCAGCAGCTCCCTCCGCGTCGGCCTTGGCGTTCGCCGCTTTGCGCGCCTTGGCCTGCTGCTTGGCGCGCGCATGCTTCTTCTGCTTGGACTGGAGCGCGCGTTGCCCCTGCTTGGTGGAGGTCTTGTCGATCTTGATGACACCCGTCGGCAGGTAGCCGAGCGGATTGACGTCCTGGCTGCCACGTAGCAGCTCGAAGTGCAGGTGGGTGCCCGTGCTGTTGCCGGTGCTACCCATCTTGCCCACGGTCTGGCCGGTGTGGACCAGCTCGCCGGCACGCACCTGCTCGGTCGCGATCAGGTGCCCGTAGCGGGAAACGTAGCCGTCGGGATGGACGACCACCACGATCCAGGCACGCCCGCCTTCGTCCCAGGGGTTCCAGCCGACATAGGCCACGACACCGACCGCCACGGCCCGGACCGGAGTGCCGTAGCCGTCGACGATGTCGACGCCGTCATGGAAGTGGCGACAGGAGCCGCGTCGGGGGTTGAGGTAGAAGCCGGTACAACCGTACGACTGGACGATGCGTCCGGTGGTGGGCCATGAGAATGATGCCTGGCCTGTGAGGCTTACGGCTGACTGGTTGTCGGCACGCTCCGCGGCCAGGCTCGTCATCTGCACGATGCGACTAGCCAGGGCGCCTTCGGCCGCCTCGCGACGATAGATGGCGGCGCGTTTGGCGCTCTTGAGCGACCTGAGGCGCGCCTGCCTTGACCACTTGACGCGAGCCAGGGCGCGGACGTGGGCACTCACCGACCGCTGTCGGCGCTCCGCGCTACGGACATCCTGGCGGAGCTTCTTGACGCGCTGCTCATAGCCGCTCTGGGATGGCGCCTCACCCTCCGGGGGCGGCGACTCCTCGAGGGCCTCGGCATGCTCCTGCTCGACCTGCGCCAAGTGGTTCTTGCGATCACGGACGAGTGCCGATACCTGCGTTCGGGCGCGCTTGCCGTGCGCCAAGCTGCGCCGGGCTTGCTTGAGGTCGCGCTTGGCGCTCTTGAGGTCGCGACTGACCTGGGCCAGCACCGCGTCCTGCGCGAGCATTGCGCGCTCGGCGTAGATCTGACCGGACCGATTGGCAGAGATCTGATTGCCGAGTCCAGACGCGCTGGTCGATCCGGGCTCAATGGCGACCGCCGAGCCGAGCAGAGTGAACGCAATGATCCCGACGAGCGCGCGCGTCGCAACTCGAGACCGTGCCACGGGTAGCGCTAAGGGCACCGCTCTCCACTCCACTCTGGTTGCCTGAGGTGGCCGTCGCCGGGGGCATGGGCAGACGTGGACCCACTTCAGGTATCGGCATCGTAGAGGCGCCATGTACCCCTGTCGGCCTAGTCGTTGGTCCGCTGCGGATAGTACCGATGGGCTATGCGATCATGCTGCGCGCTCGATCAGTGGACCAGGCGCGCGCGTCCCTCGTCTGGATGGTCGGGTAGATCTTGGTCGAAGTCGTGGCCGATGCGCTCAGCGGTGCGATGGATGGCTTCGTCGATCTCCAGGAACTCGGCCAGGCCGCCGAAGTTGGCGTGCCAGTCGAGCAGCTCGTGGAAGGCCTCGTGGATGACAGCGTCGCGCAGACCCGCCACCTGGAGCTCCACCAGCACCTCGTCGTCCACACGCTCACCAGTGAGGGCCATCGCGATGGCGCCGTCGAGGGACTCGCCCTGATCGAGGCGCCTGATCGATCTCCCTGGCCAGTTCGCTCACGGTCTTGGCCATACGCCTCCTCCTCGTTCGTTGTCGTGCATCATCAAGGGTACGCCAGTGCCCGCCCTACTCGGCCGGGGGGCGCGTATCGATGGTCTGGGGTGAGCCGTGCGTGCGCTCGGCGATGGTGAAGCGGCCCACATGCTCGTCGTGCGGGTCGGAGATGACGATACCGAACGTCTCCATCAGCTGGTCCGGAGTCAACACCTCGGCCCCCGGCCCCAGTGCCACGACGCGACGCGCCAGCAGCAGCACCTGGTCGTATTCCACCGCCTCACCGATATCGTGGGTAGCGGTGACGAGCGCGGATCCGCGCTGCAGCTCCCCAGCGAAGGCGTCGAGGTAGCGCTCGCGCCCGGCGGCATCCAGGCCGGCAGTGGGCTCGTCGAGCACGATGAGGTCGGCGCGGTGGGCCAGCACATTGGCCAGGTACACACGCTGGCGCTGACCACCGGACATATCGCGGACGGGCTTGTTGCGCAGATCGGTGACGGCCATCGCCTCCATGGCCCAGTCGACCAGGTCCGCATCCTCAGCCCCGGCACGGCCGAAGAGGCCCAGTGACGGGTAGCGCGCCATACGCACGACGTCGATGGCGCGGATGGGCAGGATGTAGCCCGATTCATGGAACTGCGAGAGGTAGGCGAGCCGCGCCGGTGACTTGCCCGGGGCGTCGCCCAACACGCGTAGCGAGCCCGAGAGCGGGGGTGCCAATCCCACCAGCGCACGGATGAAGGTGGACTTGCCCGAGCCGTTGGTGCCCACCAGCGCCAGCGAGCCACCCTCCGGCACGGTCAGCTCCACGTGCGGCACCACTACTTCACCGCGATAGCCGATGGCGAGGTCGCGCGCTTCGATGGCGGTCACGGCCGCGTCTCCCCTGTCTCGGGATCGGTCCGTCCGTCCACCTGGCGCGGTTGGCGCAAGTTGGTGAGCAGCAGCACCACGAAGAAGATGCCCACTGCCGCCAGCACGATGCTGGCACTCGCGGCGACGTCATACCAGTAGCTGGCGAGCAGGCCGATGTAGGTGCTCGCCGAGCCCACCACGATGCCGATGATCATCATCGAGCTGGTGCGATTGGCCAGCAAGGCACCGGTCGCGGCAGGCGCCAGCAGCATGCCGAAGACCAGCAGGGTACCGACCGTCTGGAAGGCCACCACGACCGTGAGCGCTACCAGCAGCATCATCAGCGTGTGGTAGCGGCGCGAAGAGAAGCCGGCCACGTCTGCCTGTTCGGGATCGAAGCTCAGCAACAGGAACGGCCGCGAAGCCGCGATGGCGGTCGTCACCACCGCCACGGTGGCGATGGCCATGACCACCAGCTGCTCCGTGCTGGTGCCCAGGATCTGTCCGAAGAGGATGGCCAGCAGGTCACCCTGGAAGGCGCTCGAGGCAGAGACGATCACCACGCCCAGCGCCAGCATGGCCACGAAGAGCAGGCCGATGGCCGTGTCCGACGAGAGGCGCGAGCGGTTGGTCACCAGCGTCACGCCGCCGATCATGACCACCGCACCGACGGCTGCGCCCAACATGCCCGGTAAGCCCAGCAAGATGGCGGCCGCGATGCCAGGCAGCACGCCGTGGGCAAGCGCATCGCCGATGAATGCCAAGCCACGCAGCACCACGAAGGTGCCGATGACCGCGCAGGCAACCGCCACCAGCACGCCCGCGACGAGTGCGCGAAACATGAAGGCGTTGTCGATGAACGGGTCTAGCAGTGCTTCCAACCGACCTCCACGCGTGGACTGATACACAGTCTCACACAGCCTCGGTTCAGGTGGCTGGGCCGCATGTCATACACTCGACATCGGAAGGGCACAGAGTGTCGATGACAACCACCGTGTGCCGAACGATCGCATTGACCGACGGAGAGTCCGATGATCCTGCTCCGACCAAAGAGCCTCCTGGCCCCTATGGCCGCACTCATCCTGACCTGTGGCATCGCGGGAGCAGTGGCCGCACAGGACACCACGCCGGCAGCGTCTATGGACCCGGTCGCGTCAGCTGAGCCAGCGGCCTCGAATGGCCAGGGGGCATCGGCTGACCCAGCAGCTGCCGTCATCCCCTCGCCCATCGGTGACCCGCGCCGCGCGCCGGAGCTGGCAGGACTGATCAACTCCGACGGCTCGCCGTTCGTCCTGGACGACTACCTCGGCAGCAACGTGCTCATCTACTTCGGCTACACCCACTGCCCCGACGTCTGCCCTCAGACCATCGGCGAGCTCTTCGGTGTCTGGGAAGAGCAGCCGGATATGCAGGCGCTCTTCATCAGCGTCGACCCGGAGCGCGATACGCCCGAGTTCCTGGAAGAATGGACGCGCTACCTGCCAGAGAACCTGCATGCGGTCACCGGCACGCCAGACGCCATCCGCCGCGCTGCCGACGCCTATGACGTCCGCTTCGCGCGGGTGGACTCGGACTCGTCGAACGGCTACACCATGGCCCACACCGCGCTGCTCTATCTCATCGATGAACATGGCCAGCTCTTGCTGTCCTATCCATTCGGAACCCCGGCCACAGAGATCGCCGCAGACATCGCGGCGCTCGAAGCCGAATAGCCCCGCGTCGTTGGGGGAGGAGAAACCCATGTCCCGTAGCAAACGCCTGATGCTCCTGTCCGGGGCCAGCGTCGCCGTCGCCGCCAGCATGGCCTTTGGCTCGGTCGCGGCCCAGGACGACGACAGCATGGACGACACGGCATCGATGACGCCGACCGAGTCCATGGAGCCCACGGGATCGATGGCGCCGATGGCCCCCGGCCTGTACGTGCGCGATGCCTGGACGCGCGAATCGCCCATGATCGACCTGGCCGGCGCGGCCTACCTGGTCATCCACAACAACACCGATGCTGATGATGCCCTCATCGGTGCCTCCAGCCCGGTGGCAGGGGTGGTCGAGATCCACCAGAGCTCCATGGACGACGAAGGTGTGATGTCCATGGCACAGGTCGAGGAGATCCCCATCCCGGCCCACGCGGATGCGATCCTCGAGCCGGGCGGGTACCACATCATGCTCATCGACCTGGTCGAGCCGCTGGTGGAGGATGCCGACGTCGAGATCACGCTCGACTTCCTGAACGCCGAGTCCCAGACGGTCATGGCGGCGGTCGGCTCCGGACCCGTCATGGACGACATGGGCATGTCCATGGACGATGAGATGGGTGATGACGACGGCGCCATGGGTGATGACGATGACATGAGTGACGACGATGACATGAGTGACGACGAGGAAGCCGAGAGCGACGGATAACGGCCTGCTGAACGCGCGTCTGGTCACCCCGGGCCCCGGTTCACAAAGCCGGGGCCTCGACTATGCTGGCGCGACCGCTCTCCCGTACGAGGATCTCGATGACCGCCATCCTGCGCCCTGCCCGCATCCTTCCTGCCCTCGCCTCCTTGCTGATCGCCATGCTGCTCGTGGCCTCCTCCGTGATGGCCGTGTCTGCCCAGGGCGAGGAGCCAGAGCTGACATGGGCCCCGCTCGTCACGCCGCCACCCATCGCGGAACCGCCCATCTGGACGCCTACCGAGCAGGCCGACGGCTTCGCCGTGGGGTCAGCGGACGCGCCGGTGACCGTGGAGATCTGGGAGGACTTCCAGTGCCCCTTCTGCCAGCGCTTCACCTATGAGGTGAAGCCGCTGATCGTGGATCAGTACGTGGAGCCCGGCGATGTCCGTCTGGTCTTCCGCAACCTGGCCTTCCTGGGCCAGGAATCACACTGGGCCGCAGTGGCCTCCAGCCTGGCCGCGGACCAGAACAGGTTCTGGCCATTCCACGACTACCTCTTCGCCAATCTTGAGGGCGAGAACCGTGGCTCCTATCACCTTGATCGACTGCTGGCGATGGGTGAGGCGGCAGGACTTGACATGGACCAGTTCAAGGCAGGGCTGACCCTTGACCAGGCCCGCGAGCGCTTCGCGCAGATCGAGGCAGCCGCGCGTCAGGACGCCTACGCGCTGGGTATCAGCGCCACCCCCACCGTGACCGTCGACGGCGTGCCGCTGCAGGCGCCCGACTTCGCCTCGGTCTCGGCCGCCATCGACATCGCGCTCGCCAAGTCGCGCACCGCCAACGAGGCTGGAGCGAGTCCCGGGCCAGTGGCGACCACAGAGCCGGAGGCGAGTCCGGCGACCGAGGCGAGCCCGGCGTCCGAATAGCTCCCGCCCGCTCTCGAGGCCGCCGACGCGCTACGATGCGGCCATCGGGCACCGCAGCGGAGATACCAGCTTGACCGCATCACAGCCGCCCAGCGAGGCAGAGACCTCAGTCTCAACGTCGGGTGCGCGCGCCAGCGTCGACAAGGCCACAGCCATCACGGGAGATCTCATCGACCGTGGAGCGCCATGGAGTTCACGGACCTCGTGGACGATCGTCCTCGTGGAGGGTGTCGTGGCCGCCACCGTGGGGCTCATGTTCCTGGTCAAGCCCTTGGGTGGCTCCAGCACCACCCTGCAGCTCGTCGGTCTGATCCTTCTGGGTGGAGCCCTCATCACGGCGTTCCAGCTGTGGCGCCAGCAGATGCGCCCGGACCTCGAAACGCTGGCCGCGTTCCGCGCGGGGTCGGGCGTAACCGTCGGGCTGGTGGTCGTGGTGGCCACGTTCTTCACCGCCGTGACCGATGCGGTGACCGCGGCCCTCGCTGTGGTCGTCGGAATCGGCTTCATCATCTTCGGCCTGTCCGGCATCGCGACCAGCTTCGTGCGCAGAGCTGACGACGCGCCGCTGCCCGTGGCCAACTTGGTGCTCAATGCGGTGCTGGCTCTCGCGGGCACCGTGCTGATGTTCTCCGGCGCGAGAGGCGCGGACGCCGTCGACGGCGTCTTCAACCTGCTCGGCATCCTGCTCATCGCAGTCGGCCTGGGCCTCGCGGGTTACGCCTATCTGCTGCGCCAGCAGGACGTCGCACGCGGCTGAATCCTCCGCGGTCGAGCTACGTCTGTCCAGGCTTGCCGACTAGTCAGGGCAGCAGCGACTAGCCAAGACCGCCGCGATCCACGGCGTCGGAGCTGTGACCGGGCAGGCCGGTGATGAGCCGACTGCCGCGCCCGCGCGTCAGGAATGACCACGCCCAGCGGACCATCACCAGCACGCGGTTCTGCAATCCGATCAGCCAGAAGATGTGGATGCCCAGCCACATGAACCAGGCAAGGAAGCCGCTAAAGCGGACCCGACGGAAGTCGGCCACCGCTCGCAGTCGGCCGATGGTGGCGAGCTCGCCAAGATCCCGGAACGAGAAACCAGGGATGCCCACGCCGTCACGATTGGCGAGGATGGAGCGGGCCGCATACTGCCCGCCCTGGATGCCGCCCTGCGCCACGCCCGGCACCATCTTGCCCGACGACCACTGGGCCGCGGCCAGGTCACCCACGACCCAGATGTCCGGATAGCCCGGGATGGTCAGGTCGGCCGCCACCTGGATACGCCCGACACGGTCGACCGGGGCGCCGGTGGCCTCCGCCACCGCCTTGCCGAATGTGCTCACCGTGACCCCGGCAGCCCAGAGCACCGTGCGGGCCGGGATGCGGCTGCTCTCGCCACCTTCAGCGCCACGAACGGTGACGCCCTCAGCGTCGATGGCGGTGACCATCGTCTTGGTGCGGATGGTGGTCCCGAGCTGCGCCAGTTGCCGTGACGCTGCGCGGGAGAGCGACCGTGGGTAGGTCGGCAGCACTCGGTCGGTGCCTTCGACCAGGTAGACCAGCGCCTCCTCCGTATTGATGGCACGGAAGTCGCGCGGCAGTGCATCGCGGGCGATCTCGCAGAGCGAGCCCGCCAGCTCGACGCCGGTCGGCCCCGCTCCGACGATGACGAAGGTCATCCATTCGTGCTGCTTGCTGGTGTCGGTCTCCAGCTCGGCATGCTCGAAGGCATCGAGGATGCGGGCGCGCATCTGGAGCGCATCCTCGAGCGTCTTGATGCCCGGCGCGAACTCCGCCCAGGCATCGTTGCCGAAGTAGGAATGCCTGGTGCCGGTGGCCACGACGAGGGAGTCGTAGGGCAGGTCGGTGCCATCATCGAGCCGCACGGTCCTGGCCTTGGGGTCGAGGCCAACGGCCTCGCTCAACAGCACGCGCGTGTTCTGCTGCTGGCGCAAGATCAGGCGCAAGGGTTGGGCGATGTCCGACGGCGCCAGGGCACCGGTGGCGACCTGGTACAGCAGTGGGCTGAAGAGATGGTGGTTGCGCCGGTCCACGAGGGTGATCTCCACATCGGCCTTGCGCAGCGCGCGTGCCGCATAGAGCCCGCCATAGCCGCCGCCGATGATCAGGACGCGGTGCCGATCAGCCATCGTGTCACTCCTTGCGCTCGCGGGTCACTGCCCTGAGCATGCCACGTCCGTCGAGGTCACCGGCCACGATCGGCGGTCACGATACACGGCCACGCTAGACTGCCACATGGCCCCAGTCATGCCGCCGTTCTCCTTCGCGCAAGCCGCACCTCCGCCGCCCCTGACGGACTTGGTCGATGCCCTCTGGGTGGCCCGTGGCAGCATCGCCTACACGCGCGAACGCATCATGCCCACCACCAGTCCGGTGCTCATCATCAATCTTGGCTCGCCGTTCCGTGTTCGGGCGTCCCGTCGCGACGATGGTGATGGCCTTCGCACCGATGGCTGGATCGTCGGGCCCCAGACCGGCTACGTCGAGAACATCCCGTTGGCAGAGACGAACGTGGTCGGCGCCACGCTCCGGCCGTGGGGCGCCAGCGTCTTGTTCGGGATCGACACCATGGCGTTGAAAGACCGCATCGTGGACCTCGACCTGTTGTGGGGACCGGGCCTGGGGCGATTGCGGGAGCGACTCGACCGCACCCCCGATGCCCAGGGGCGCATCCGGGCGCTGGCCGACAGCCTGACGGCACGGCGTAGCGTTGGGCCACCGCGCCGCGTCGTATACGCCGTCGCGCAGCTGGCCCCTCCGGTGGCGACCAGCGTCAGCCGCGTGTCCGCTGAGCTCGAGGTGAGCCGCAAGCATCTGAACGCGCTATTCGGTCGATACGTTGGCCTGTCGCCGCGAACGTACAGGCGCGTGCAGCGCTTCAACCATGCCCTGCAGGGACTTGCAGGTCCCGAGAGCCGCTCACTGGCACAGGTCGCGCAAGACCTTGGCTACTACGATCAGGCGCACATGAACCGCGACTTCATCGCCTTCGGTGCCATCACACCGACCGAATACCTCCGCCAGCGTGCGCGACATATGACCGCCGATGGCGATGGCAGCGGGCTCTTCGTGCCCGGCCTCTGAGTCCGCAACGACTCACCCGGTCAACGGGCAAGGTGACAAACGTCCAAGACGGGTGCAGAGTCCCGGAGCTACGTTGACCGTGGAGCTACACGCCAAGGTCAGCAGCAGGAGACCACGCACCACCATGACCGACCCCGCGATCGAGACCATGGCCAGGAACCTCGAGGACAAGACCGGACGCTCGCTTGAGTCGTGGATCGATCTCGTCCGGGCGCAGGAACTCACTAGGCACGGCCAGATCATCAGCTATCTCAAGTCCGAGCACGGCATGACCCATGGCTACGCCAACCTCGTGGCGATGCAGGCACTGCACCAGCCCGCGACCGAAGATGAGTTGGTGGCCGCCCAGTACAGCGGCAAGGAGCATCTCCGCCCGATCTATGAGGCCGCGCTGGCGATGGCGATGGGCCTCGGGGCCGATGTCGAGCCGGCGCCCAAGAAGACCTATGTGAGCCTTCGCCGGAACAAGCAGTTCGGGTTGCTGAAGCCAGCCAGCAAGTCACGAATGGAAGTCGGACTCAACCTGCCTGACGAGACCCCTACCGATCGCCTCACCGCCACCACCGGCATGTGCACGCATATCGTGAGCCTCACCAGCGTGGATGAGGTAGACGATGAGCTGCGAGGCTGGCTCACGTCGGCGTACGAGCGCGCCTGAGCAAGGGCGCCTACTCCCGCTCGACGACCATCACCGGGATATGATCGCGCTTGGTGTTTTTCTCGTACTCCGCGAATTGCGGGGCGGCGACCTTCTGCGCTTCCCAGATGCGTTCGTACTCGTCGCCATGGACCTCGCGTGCCTTCGCCTCGAAGGTCTCGGTGCCGAACTCCACCGTGACGTCGGGATCCGCCAGCAGGTTGTAGTACCAGGCGGGGTTCTCATCGGCACCACCCTTGGAGGCGAAGACGGCCCAGCCGCCCTCGACCGGCAAACAGGCCAGTGGGTTGATGCGCGCCTGGCCAGTCTTGGCGCCCTTGTGATGGAGGACCAGGAGAGTCAGGTGCGCGAAGTAGCCACCGGGTTGGCCATCATTGGCGCGGAACTCGTCGATGACGCCCTGGTCGTGCGGGTTGGTCGCTGTAGTCATCATGCCCTCGTTGGTTGCGATGTCAATCATTGCTCACGCAACCATACGGGTATCGAGTCGCCCCGTCAACCGCTCGCATCCGGACAGGCCGGCACGGGATCAGGCGGGGCCAGCATGGACTCCGACCAGCGTTTGACCGTGCTCAGGCTCGGGGTCTGCCCGCCAGACGGTTGATCCATTCGCGAGCGCGTCTGGATGGCGGTGTGACTTCGACCATGTCCCGACGCTGCAACCGATGCCGTAGCCAGATCGGCGTGGGCTCCTGGTCGAGTGGCCGCGTT
This sequence comes from uncultured Chloroflexia bacterium, assembly GCA_963814315.1. Classification (GTDB taxonomy): domain Bacteria; phylum Chloroflexota; class Limnocylindria; order Limnocylindrales; family CSP1-4; genus JAFMJV01. The sequence goes on along the minus strand of CAWFCG010000002.1, from coordinate 249,102 downwards.
CTGGCATCGAGGCTCGAGGCGTCCATCATGGGGATACGCGTCGCCCCCAGCTGGGCGGGTGTGTGCTGTGCCACGGTCGTTCTCCTTCGACAGGTGCAGTTGACCTGGGCCTGACCGGGCACTGGGCAGACACCGCGATTGCGGCGACATAAGGATACGGGGTGACGCAAGCCCCATCGCAGCGTTTGGCCCGACCGCAGGCTTTGGCCAGCGTACGTTGGATCGGGCTCGAGTGGGACCCACGTCCCGCCGACTGACCGGCATCCGTACGGGGGGCGGTACATCCGGCCCTCGAACGGTCCACCCGGCCGACCGAATGGGCCATTGGCTGGCGCGACAGGGACGAGTTGAATGGTGAGCGATGGGTCTGAAGTCTTCGGCCCGCGCCTGCCACGGCATCGCCGACAAAGGTTCAGGCCGTGCGCGAAATGAAGTGAGGTCGTAGTCCTATGCAGAAGATCACAAGGGCTGGCGCAATCGTCGCCAGCATCGCGATGTTGGTAGCGGTCGCACCGTCAGCAGGTGTCATGGCGCATGCCGGCCAGGGCGGCAACGATCTGATTCACGCCTGTATCAAGAAGGGCGCCGGCACGCTTGCGAAGGCCCCCAAGAACCCTGACGCCAAGTGTCCGGCCGGTTGGTCAGCGATCCACTGGACGCGCGTCGGCGGCGGTGCCCCCGGTCCCATGGGTCCGCAGGGTCCCCAGGGCCTGCCGGGCGAGGACGGCGACGGCATCCCCGGGCCTGCCGGTGCTGATGGCGCTGATGGCGCCACGGGTCCTGCCGGTCCTGCCGGTCCTGCCGGTGCTGATGGCATCGACGGTGTCGATGGCGCGGTCGGTCCTGCCGGTCCTGCCGGTGCTGATGGTGCTGATGGTGCTGTTGGTCCCCAGGGTCCTGCCGGAACCGCAGCTGTCACCGTGGTCACGGCCACGGGCGCGAGCGGCGCTGAGACTGTCGGCGTGAGCTGCGCTGCGGGTCAGCGAGCGCTCGGCGGCGGAGTCGAGCACGACCGACTTCGCGTGGCGACGAGCTCCTAGCAGTCGTACCCGCTCGAGGCCTACTCGACGAGTAACGTCGCCGAGGCCGGCGACACCCCGACCGGTTGGTTCGCCAGGTACACGGACAGTGACGCTTTGGCCAGACGGCGTGACGGTGTACGCGATCTGCACCTCGTAGCCGAACGGCGGCGTTAGCCGCCAAGTCCTGAACATGAAGACCCCGTCACGCCAAGTGGCGGGGTCTTCTCGTGTGTGCGTTGGGCCTGCGTCAGGACCAGGGGCCGTCGAGGTTCGCTGTCGCCCGCGAACGTGCTTCGACGCCGAACCAGCGCTCCAGCAGATGCAGCGCCAGATCGATGCCGGAGCTGACGCCGGCCGCAGTCAGGATGGCTCCCTCGTCGACGACCTTGGCAGCGACGACATCGGCGCCGGGGAACTCCAACCGCAGCGGCTCGAGCGCCGAGGTGTGCGTCGTGACCCGGTGACCATCGAGCAGACCGGCACGACCCAGCAGGAAGGCCCCGGTACAGACGGAGGCCACGACCGCGGTGTCGATGCGGCCCGTTCACGGATGAACGGCAGTAGGCTGCGCGTCCTGCTCGACCGTTCGCTCATCGGCCCCGGGGCCACCGGGGATGATCGAGCGCATCGAGACGCGGGCAGTCGGCCACGAGGTGAGTCGGCCGGACCTCCAGGCCACCACGCGCGATGACTACCGGCGGTCGGACCGACGGTCACGACATCGACGTACGGCGCACCCTCGGGCGAGCGCGTCCCGCTGAAGACCTCGTAAGGCCCGGCGAAGTCAAGCACCTCGACGTCATCGAACAACAGGATCCCGACGAGCGGACGAAGGCGCCGGGCGCCGGGCGACTCAGGCATCCGAGGGTGAGGCGAGGAGACGCAACAGGCCGTTGGCATCTTCAGCGCCGGCGAGTCGGAAGCGTGCGGACGTGGAGCCAGGACCGATGCGGATGGTCCAGGCCGAGCGCGGCAATCGGGCGAACATGTCCTCGTCGGTGCGGTCGTCACCCAAGGCAAGCACCAACGACTTGCGGCGGAAGCCGGTGACCAGCCGAGCCGCCACCTCACCCTTGTTGGCCCAGGCATAGCGCACCTCCACGACCTTGTTGCCGTGGATGACGGCCAACTCGGTACCGCTCAGCAGGTTCTCCAATGTGGTCACGACCTCATTGGCCAGCCAGGCGCCAAACTCGGCATCGACCAGCCGGTAGTGCCAGGCCAGCGCGTAGTCCTTGTTCTCCACGAGCGAGCCGGGCGCGCTGGCGGCGAACTGCTCCAGCAACGGGCGCACCCGATCCTTCCAGGAAAGGTCCATGCCGCCCCGCAGCATCTGCCACTCGCGGGCGCCGGGCTCGCGCAGGAGCGCACCGTGCTCCACGGCCAGTCCCAGCCCGTCGATACCACCGAACCAGCCCTCGATGTCCGCCCGGGCACGACCGCTGATGATGGCCGTCGTCGTGTCGGGCAACGCGACCATGGTCCGCAGCAGGTCCATCAGGTCATCCGGCGGAGCGGCATCCTGCGGTCGCTGTGCGATGGGGACCAACGTGCCGTCGTAGTCGAGCAGGACCAGGCGGCGATCGGCCTTCTCGAACTCGCCCCGCAGCTTGACGGGGTCGGGCGCGGGACGATCGAGATGCATGGTCATGCGCGCCGGCGCTGTCGCCTCTCGCAGACCTTCCATGAAGCGCTCGGCCCAGACCACCGCGTCATTGCGGTTGACCCGTTCATGCAGCGCGGCCATTCGCTCGATCCGCGCATCCCGATCCATCTCAAGCGCCCGCAGGATGGTGTTCGACGTGCCCACCTGGTCGTAGGGGTTGATTCGCAAGGCCTCACCCAGCTCCTGGGCTGCCCCCGCGAACTCGCTCAACACGAGGACACCATCACCCTTGTGCTGGCACGCCACGTACTCCTTGGCCACCAGGTTCATACCATCACGCAGGGGTCCCACCCAAGCCACGTCGGCGGCCGAGTAGAGCGCCGCCAGCTCCTGCTTGTTGACCGATCGACGCAGGTAGACCACCGGCTGCCACTCGGGCGTGCCGAAGTCGCCATTGACCTCTCCCACCAGCTCGGAGACCTTGCGCCGCAGCTCAGCGTAGGCCGGTACGCGCTCGCGTGAGGGCACCGCGATCTGCACCAGCGTGACCTTGCCGCGCCAGGCGGGCGCCGACTGGAGCAGTCGGCGGAAGGTGCGCAGACGCTCCGGGATGCCCTTGGTATAGTCGAGGCGATCGACCGAGATGATGAGCTTGCGTCCCCGATGGCGCTCGTTGAGCTCCGCTTTGCGCTTGGCGACCTTGCGGTCGGAGCTGGTGAGCGCCTCCCATTCCTCCGACTGGATGCCGATCGGTAGCGCCGAGAGATGGACACGGCGGCCGTCGATCTGGACCTCGTCCATGGAGCTCTCGAGGCCCAGCACCTGCAGCAGCGAGCGGCGGAAGTTGTGCAGGTGGCCGTGGGTCTGGAAGGCGATCGAATCGGAACCCAGCAGGCCCAGCAGCACATCCTCGCGCTCGGGCAGGATGCGGAAGACCTCTGACGAGGGGAACGGGATGTGGAGGAAGAAGCCGATGCGTGCGCCGCGCGAACGCTCGCGGATGAGCTGCGGCACCAGCATCAGCTGGTAGTCGTGGGCCCACACCAAGTCGCCCTTGCGCATGCGACTGGCAACGGCGTCGGCAAAGCGTTCGTTGGCGTCCCGATAGGCGTGCCAGCTCTCGGGCGCGAAGACCACGCGTGTCGGAAAGCCGTGGAGCAACGGCCACAGCGTGTCGTTGGCGTAGCCCTCGTAGAATGAGCGCGAGATCTTGGGTGGGATCTCCACCGCCACAAAGCCGTGCTTGCGTTCCCAGTCGCGCATGAGACGCTCGCGACCCTCGGGCTCGCCGGGCAGCGAATCGCCGGGCCAGCCGAGCCAGAGACCATCGGACTGCTCCATCAGCGGCGCCATGGCGGCGACGAGTCCGCCCGATGAGCGTTCGCCACGCCACCGCCCCGAGACACGCTTGGCAGTCAGTGGCAGACGATTGGACACGACGAGGAGGCGCTCTTTGGTACTCACCCTTCCAGCATACCGGTGGTCAGGCACCAGCAGCCGGTTCTCGGGCGTCGCCTGAGCCTACGCTCGGTGAGTTGCGAGCCTGCCAGTCAAGCGAGTGATGCGGCCGTGGCCTCGGAATAGGCCGAACGGCCGGACACGACGCGACCTCGGGGCGCTGACAGGGCCGATGCGATGGGGCTACCGTTGCGGGGTGAAGCCGCTCGAGGAACCGTTCGCCTCCATCGTCGCTGGGCGTCCGGCGGAGATCGACCTGCGCGGCTACAAGCTGCTTGGCGCGCGCCTCTTCACCAAGGATATGGCCTTCCGCCAGGATGAGCGTGAGGCCTTCGGCCTGCGGGGCATGCTCCCCGACCGGGTGCAGAGCATCGAGGAGCAGGTGCAGCTCGAGTGGGAACACGTCTCGCGCAAGGAGGACGCGCTCGAGAAGTACATCGGCCTCGCCGCTCTGCAGGATCGCAACGCCACGCTCTTCTACCGCCTGCTGGCCGAGCATCTCGAGGAGCTGATGCCGGTGGTGTACACGCCAACCGTGGGCCAGGCCTGCCAGCAGTTCAGCCACATCATCCGGCGCACGCGTGGCATCTGGATCACGCCCACCGATATCGATCGGGTCCCGCAACTGCTGCGCAACTCGCCCTACGCCGACGTGCGCCTCATCGTGGTCACCGACAACGAGCGCATCCTGGGCCTGGGGGATCAGGGTGCCGGCGGCATGGGCATCCCTGTCGGCAAGCTGGCGCTCTATTCGGCCGGAGGTGGACTGCATCCCTCACTCACGCTGCCGGTCTCGCTCGACGTGGGCACGGACAATCGAACGTTGCTGCGGGATCCGCTGTACATGGGCTATCGGGCGCGGCGCCTCCGCGGGGCTGCATACCAGGAGCTCGTCGAGGCCTTCGTGGCGGGTGTGGAAGAGGTCTGGCCCGGCTGCATCATCCAGTGGGAGGACTTCAAGGGCGCCAATGCCCTGCGCATCCTGAGCCACTTCCGGGACCGAGCACCCAGCTTCAACGACGACGTGCAGGGCACAGCTGCCGTCACGCTCGGCGGGATCTACGCTGCTGCTCGGAAACTGGGCCGCGAGGTGACCGACTTGCGCTTCGTGCTGGCAGGGGCTGGTGCCGCGGGGATCGGCATCACCCGACTCCTGCGACGCGCGCTGGAGCACGAGGGGCTGTCCGAGGATGAGATCTCATCACGCATCGCGTTGCTGGATTCACGAGGGCTGGTCCATTCCGAACGAACCGACCTGGACGAGTACAAGCGTGAGGTCGCCGTCTCCTCCGATCGCGTCCAGCAGCTCGGTCTGACGCTTGAGGGCGACGACCATACGCGCCTCAGTGAGGTCATCCGCGCAGTCAAGCCGGATCTGCTGATCGGCACTACCGGACGGCCTGGGTCGTTCGATGAGAGCGTCATCCGGGCACATGCCGAGAGCGTCGAGCGACCGGTGGTGTTCGCGCTGTCGAACCCATCGAGCCGAGTGGAGGCCACGCCGGCCGACATCCTCGGCTGGAGCGACGGCCGAGCGCTGATCGCTACTGGCAGCCCATTCGCCCCGGTGTCGTGGAAAGGTGGCCCACGCCCGGTCGGCCAGGCCAACAACGTCTTCATCTTCCCCGGTGTGGGGCTCGGCGCGGTCGTGGCCGAGGCCACGCTGATCACCGAGGAGATGTTCCTGGTGGCGGCCCGAGCCTTGGCGGATCATGTCAGCGACGAGCGCCTGGAGTCCGGCGCCCTGTACCCACCCGTGGAGTCGCTGGCTGACATTTCGCGTGAGGTGGCCCTGGCGGTGGCCACCGAAGCGGTGGCATCGGGCGTGGCGGGTGTTCGCTCCGATACCGACCTTTCGGCCGCGGTGGATGAGGCGATGTGGTGGCCGGCCTATGTTCCCTACATTCGCTCGCGTGCTGCGGTCCACCGTGAGGGGGTCTACGCCGCCCATCGGACTACGATCACATAGGCTCGGCCGCTTCGGTTTGGGCCATGGCGGCCACACCGGTTGACCCCCTGGCCGTGCCGATTGACCTCCCGCACCGGTTGACCCCCTGGCCGTGCCGATTGACCTCCCGCGCCGATCGACCTCCCTGGTCGCGCCCCTTCCTCCGGCAACGGCCTCTCCCCGCCAGTCGAGTCGGGGCATATCCGAGTCAGTTGGCGGGCATATCCCAGCGTGCCTGAAGGCCCGATCAGTCGCATAACGTGAATGCTTCGCACCCATCCGAGACGCATTCGTGGTGAGCCCCACGTTTGGTCATGCCCCCGGGTGACTGAGCAGGCAGGCACATCACGGCCGATATGCCCCTGAGTGACTGGGATATGCCCCGACCTGACTGGCCGGGAGAGGCGGACTTGGCGGGCGCCGGGCGGGGGAGAGGCGGACTTGGCGGGCGCCGGGCGGGGGAGAGGCGGACTTGGCGGGCGCGCGGAAGACACAGGCTCGGAATGGGCGATGGGCGTAGGCGACGTCGGGGTCGGCGCTCGGTGTAGGCGCTGCTCAGGGGCACTGATCCAGGTCGCGCCACTTCTCGACCGTGTCGTTGGCCGTCTGGCTACCGTCAGCGGTGTACTCGACGGTCAGCGTACGGTTGGCGATCTCACCGCAGCCTGCATCCTTCTCCACCGCTTCCCACGAGCCGCGCGTGTACTTGTACTCGAGCTCGGACCCGTCCACGAAGGGCACGTCGATCACCCAAGTCGAGTCGTCCAGGCGTGTCATGGGGTCACCACCAGGGTTCCAACCCTGGAAAGAGCCGGCGATGTAGATGGTGTCGTCCGACGTGGTACCCGGAGGCACGGTGACGCGGAAGGCCACGTCCACCACGCGCTCATCAGCGACGACCTCAAGGACACCCGACGGCTCCGAGCGGTTGTAGGCAGCGTCCTGCGCCACGACCGAATAGGCATACGTGGCGCCGGCGGTCACCGACGAGTCGAGGTAGACCTCCACATCGGTCGTGCCGATGACCTCCGCAGGCACACCGTCCTGACCTCGCAGGACCAGGTAGCGGTACAGATCATCAGCCTCGGAGGCCGCCCAACGGAAGCGGACCAGCTCACCCGACACATCGAGCAACTCAGGCGAGCTGGGCGCGGGTGGCGCGAGTGTGTCCTCGTTGGGGACGACATCGATGGAGCCCACACCGAGCGCCGACTGCCAGGTCTCACCGCCGTCGGTCGAAACACATGCGGACGCGGTATAGCTGCCGACCGACTCGGGCTGGACGGGGCCACGGAACAGCGCACCCGACTCGCTGACCTCGATGACCTCGGCCCGGCTCGGCGTCCCGCCCTCACAAAGGATGGCGCTCAGCTCGGCGGGCTGGATCCGGACGTCCACGAGCACGCCATCGGCAAGCGCGGCGCCATCGATCTTGGCCTCATCGGTCCCGCCACCATCGTTCCCCGATGCCACGAGCACATCGACGGCGACGGCGCCATCGAAGGCCGACAACGGCCGCTGCACCTGACCCACGGTCACGCCGTCCTCATCGACCACGCCCAGGACCCGCGCCTCAGTGATGGTCAGCTGCGGCACCGCGGCGGCCTCCCCCGATCGCGCGGACACGTTACCGGCCGCGTCAAGCGCCACGACGACATAGTGGTACGGGACACCGTCGCGCAACGAGGCATCGGTGAACCTCGTCTCGGCCGCATCCCCGATCGCCTCGTAACCGCCACCGGCCACGATCGACCGAAGGACGCGATAGCTCGCCGCATCCTCGACCCGCTCCCAGGTGAGCTCCACACGACCCGGCCCAGCGGCGGCCGACAAACCGGCAGGCGCGTCCGGCGCCAGCAGGTCGACATCGTTGCCTGACACCAATACCGCCACCGAGCCGGGCGCCGAAGTGACGGTCAGTGCGCCATCAGCCACCGTCGCTGCCGGAATACCGCCGAGCGCATCGGACAGAACGACACCGTCCGGGATTCGATCAGCCACCGGGATCACCAGCTCGCGCTCGCGCTCACCAAGGTTCAGCGCCACCACTGCGGCGGCCGAGGGACTACGCCGTAGGTAGGCCAGCGTCCGAGCGCCGTCGTCGGCCAGGAGGAACTCCAGGTCGCCTTCTCGTAGCGCCTCGTGTGATGCCCGCAGTCGCGCCAACGTCTGGTACCACGAGCGTAGCTCGAGATCCTCAGAACCCCACGGATAGGGCCGGCGGTCGTCGGGGTCATCGAAGCCCGGTCAGGCCGACCTCGTCGCCGTAGTAGATCGAGGCCATGCCCGGGAATGTCAGCTGGATGGCGGCCACCAGCCGCTGTGCCGCCTTGCCCTCCGCCAGCGCTGCCGGCTCCGTCTTGGCCACATCGCTATCGAGGCCTGGCGTGAGCGTCCACAAGATACGTGTCGTGTCATGACTGTCCACGAGGTTCATCAACACCCCGTACGCCGGCGCCGGATAGTCCTCCTTCACCCCCAGCATGGCGTTGGCGAAGCCGGTCGGGGTCAGCGCTTCGATGGAGCCGTCCGGATCGGCCGTGGCGCCGTTGACGAGGCCGATGACGGCGCGGCGGAAGCGATAGTTCATCGTCGAATCGGCCTGGTCGCCCAACAGCCAGGGCGTCGAGTCACCCCACTGCTCGGCGATGACGATGGCCTCCGGGTCGGCACCTTTGGCGGAGTCGCGGATGGCGGCCTGGAAGTCATGGCTCATCGAATCGGCCACATCAAGCCTCCAGCCCGACGTGCCGCGCTCGATCCAGGTCGCGACCACGCCATCGGGGCCGGTGAACATGTCGACGACATCGGGGATCTCGTTGAGCTCAGGGATGGAGTCGAAGTTCCACCAGCTCACGTAGTAGGTGTCATCACCGCCGGGCTCGGTCGGTGCACACGGCTCGGGCTGGCCCGGACCCGGAGGTCGGAAAGTGAACCAGTCGCGGAACTCGGAATCGGCCGACTCGCAAGCGCCCACGGTCTGGTAGTGGCGGAAGCGGTCGAACCAGGGCGAATCGGCCGAAACGTGGTTGAACACCCCATCGAGCACCACACGGATGCCCCGCGCACCGGCCTCGTTGACCAGCGTGTCGAACTCTTCGGCAGTGCCCAGGTCGGGGTCGACAGAGAAATAGTCCGAGGTGTCATAGCGGTGGTTCGACGGTGCGGCGAAGATGGGGTTGAGGTAGAGCACGGTCACGCCCAGGTCGGCGAGCCCATCGAGCTCCGCGGTGATCCCGGCCAGGTCGCCACCGAAGAAGTCCCGGTTCTGTGCTTGCTGGTCACAGGGCTCGGGCTTGTAGTCACGGCAGTAGCCCTCAGGCAACTCGTCCCAGGACTTGTTGAGGATCGGGAACACCGTGCACCTCGCCGTGGCGGTAGACCTCCGCCCCCGAGGGGCCGGGTGTGGCGTCGGGCGAGGGGTCATTGGACGGATCGGCGTTGGCGAAGCGGTCGGGGAAGACCTGGTAGACGACCGAACCGGGTGCCCAGTCGGGCGTCGTGTAGTCAGGGTCGTAGGCGGTGATCTGCCACGGATCGGACACCAGGCCGGAGCGGCCGATGCGTCCCGTCCCGCCATCAGCGGCGCGGTCGTCAGAAAGCACGCGGGTAGCGAGGCCGTCCGCGGCGACGATGGAATAGTCGATGATGGCCGGCTCTGGGCCGGTCTCGACCACGGCCTCCCAGTAGTCGAAACCGGCATCGCCGCCGTCAGGGTCGGTCGCGGCCAGCTCCATCGGCTGTGCCCAGGACTCGCCCGTCAGTGGGTCGGCCAGGCGCAGCTCTGCGCGCTGCAGGTCGCCGGCCGCAGCACGCAGGCGGATCCGTACAGGCGTGCCGGCCGGGACGGCTCCGGTCGGTACCCGGTACAGGTCGTCGCGGCTGTCATGCCGCAGCGCAGCCTCGGCGATGCTGTCGTCGACGCTGGGACGCACATCGTCAGCACCGACCACCGAGGCAGGCGCCAGCCCGGCGAGCAGAAGCACCAGCACGGCCGCGGCGACGGGGAGCTTCATGATGCGGTCTAGCCTTTCACGCCTCCCAGCGTCAGGCCGGAGACGAGGTACTTGGAGATGTAGACGAAGAGGATGACGATGGGCACGCTGACGATGATCGAGGCGGCCGATAGGTCCGCCCATTGTGTCTGGAACTGCTGCTGGAAACGCTGGATGCCCAACGGCCACGTGAGCAGCTCCTCGCTGGCGCCGATGAGCTGGCGCGCGAAGAAGTACTCGCTCCAGGCAGCCAGGAAGTTGAACAGGTAGACGATGGCCAAGGCCGGCAGCGAGAGCGGCAGCAACACCTTGTAGAACGACTGGAACTCGGTGCAGCCGTCGATGCGCGCCGCTTCCTCCAGGTCGATGGGCACCGTGTCGTAGTAGCCCTTGAGGATCCAGATGCTGAAGGGCACCGCGGTCACCGAGTAGGCGATGACCAGTCCCTGGTAGGTCGCGGTCAGGCCCAGCATCACCGCGATCAGGTAGACCGGCACCAGCAGCATGACGGCGGGCACGAGCTGCGTCGCGAAGAGGAACGTGAGCGAGAGCCCACGGGCGCGGAACTTGTAGCGCGAGAAGGCGTAGGCGGAGGTGGCCGCGATGATGAGTCCCACGGTCGCGGTCCCCATCGTCACCACCAGGCTGTTGACGATCCAGTTGAGCAGGTTCGTCTCGAACAGCACGTGGTAGAAGGCTTCCAGCGTGGCGCCTTCGGGGATGATCTCCAGCGTCGGATTTAGCAGGTTGTCACCGGGGCGGATGGCAGTGCTGAAGACGCGGATCGACTGGGAAGACGATGATGATGGTGGTGATGATGAGCACGAGGTGGATGAGCGCGCGCTTGAGCGGTGAGTCCTCCCCCCGGCGCGGCGGACTCGTCAGCCGCTCGCGCATCCCCAGCTCCTTGCGCTCCCGCCGCACATCGAGCATCTCCTGCACTTGCATGCTGCTCATTCGTACGCTCCCTTCAGGGCGCTGGTGCGGCGCACATAGAAGATGGTGAACACCAGCAGGATGGCGAAGACGACGAAGGCGAAGGCCGCAGCGAAGCCGTAGCGGCTGTACTGGAAGGCGGCGCGATAGAGGCCGGTGACCAGGATGTCACTCGTCTCAAGCTCATTCTGGTTGATGAAGAAGGGCACCAGGATGTTGTTGAAGGTCAGGAACACACCCAGCAGCACAGCCGGCACCAGCACCGGACGTAGCAGCGGCATGGTGATGCTACGGAAGGACTGGACCGAGCTGGCACCATCGATCTCCGCCGCCTCGTAGTACTCCTGCGAGATCGATCTGCAAGCCACCCAGCGTGATGACCATCATGAACGGCACCCCCAGCCAGACGTTGGTCATGATCATGGCGGTGAAGTTCATGATGGGATCGGAGAGCCACTGCACGGGCGCGATGCCGAAGAGCCCCAGCACCTGGTTGACGGCGCCGTACTGGAAGTTGAACTCCGTGCGCCAGATCTGCAGCGAGATGAAGGCCGGGATGGCCCAGGGCAGGATCAGCAGCGCCCGGTAGATGGTGCGCCCGCGCAAGCGGCGGTTGAGCATCACCGCCAGCAGCACGCCCAGGGTGACGTGGAAGAAGATGCACACCACCGTCCAGACGATGGTCTGGAAGAAGAGCTGGTAGAAGCCGGTCTGCTTGAGCACCGGCTTGCCCGCGAAGATGTCGATGTAGTTCTGGAAGCCGACGAAGATGTCCTTCTCCGCGCCGAGCGGCGCCAGCGGCGTGCCCTCCCAGGTCAGCCCCAGCAGCCCCGGCTGGATGAAGTTACGCAGCCCCATCTTGGTGAATGAGACGTTGAACTCCCAGATGAGCGGGTAGACATACAGGATGAGGACGCCCACGATCGCAGGCGCCAGCAGCAGGATGGGCAAGGCCTTGGGCGACTTGCGCCAGCGGACGAGGATGAGATAGAGGATGACCTCCATCACGACTACGGCAAGGACGAGCACCACCAGTGCCCGGCCCACATCGGTCAGTGCCGCCCAGGCCTGTTCCGGATCGAACATCTCTGCTGCCACGCCCTCCCTGACTCGTCTGACGGCTCACAGAAACCCGTGAGCCCCGACCGGGGTGGTCGGGGCTCACGGTACTGCTAACGGCTGGGGTGGATCAGGCCGGCCCGCACTCGCCGCCCGGTGCCACGCCGGCGTCAGCTGACGCCTGCATGGCCGCCGCGATGGCAGCTGGGTCGGAGCTCTCCGACGCGAAGAGGTCGCGCACGCCTGCAGTCATCGAATCGAAGACGCAACGCATCTCCAGGTTCGTCGGCTGCGGGATGCCGTGCTGGATGGCCTCGGCGCTACCGGCGAGGTACGGATCTTCGGTGACCGCGGGGTCTTCGATGGCGACGGCGTTGGCCGGCAGTCGGCCCAGCGCCTCGACCATCGCGGCCTGCTGCTCAGGTGCGGTGGCGTAGTCGATGAAATCGAGGACGGCGGTCTGCGTGGCCTCGTCAGCGGCAACCGCGTCAGAGACCATGAAAAACGCTCCGGCCGCGTACGGCTGCGGGTAGTCGGCACCGACGATGGGCGGGATGGGGCCGATGCCCAGGTTCTCGCCGAAGGCGTCGACGTAGGCACCGACGGTCCAGTCACCGTTGACGATCATGCCCGCCTTGCCGTCCTTGAACAGGCCGTCGGCGACGTTGTAGTCAGCCTCCGCCGGCATGATGCCATCGGCGTACTTGAGGTCGTGCAGGAAGGTCAGGGCACTGACCATGGCCTCGGTATCGAGGGTCGGGGTCACGCCGTCCTCAGCGAAGACTGAGCCGCCGAAGGCACCCAGGAAGGGCACCAGCCAGAAGGACTCGGTCTGGTTGAAGACCAGCCCGTAGTCGCCAGCGGCCGAGTCGGTGATGGCCTGCGCTGCCGCGACCATAGCGTCGCTGTCAGCGGGGAACTCGGGCACCAGGCCCTTGTTGGTGAAGAGCATGAGGTGGTTGCCATACGAGATGGGTACGCCCCAGGTCTCGCCTTCAGCCTGCACCGCGGCAAGCGCGTTGGGCAGGTACTGCCCGGCATCGATGAGCCCATCGAGGGGCATGATGGTGCCGGACGCGGTGAACGGACCGACGTGGTCGGCCACCGTCCACAGCAGCTGGGGGGCGTTGCCCGCAAGGCTCGAGGTCAGGAAGTCCTCGCGCAGTGCTTCGACGTCCTTGTTGACGACGGTGATGTTCACTTCCGGGTTGGCGGCCATGAAGTCGTCGGCCAGCTGCTGCACGTACTGCAGGCTGCCGTCGGCTTCGCCTTCCTTGGTCCAGAGCGTGATGTCAGTCGCGGCGGCGACCGGGGCGACGACCCCGGCGACCATGGCGAATGACGCGGCCATGGCCGCGAGCTTGAAACGGTTGGACATCGCTAGATGTTTCCTCCTCCTTCTGGCCCCCGACGAGATCGGCGGCTCCAACAGGGTTACCGGCCATGAGCGTCGCAGCACGACCAGCGAGCGGATGATACGCCGCCTTCAAGGAGTCGGCCACTCATCCTTTGCATCGGCCGGTCGGGAGCATCGACTGGTCGGGAGCATCGCGGGGCCACTAGCATTGGAGGGCCATGAACGACCGCCGCATCTCACTCACGCTCGTCCTGCACAACCATCAGCCGGTGGGCAACTTCGGCTTCGTGCTGGAGGAGAACTACCAGAAGGCCTACGCGCCCATGCTCGATGCCCTGGAGCGGCACCCCGGCGTGCGCCTTGGCCTCCACTACACGGGGCCCTTGCTGGACTGGTTCAAGGCCGAACGACCGGAGGTCATCGAGCGGCTGCGGGCGTTGGTCGGTCGCGGCCAGGTGGAAGTGCTTGGTGGCGGCTACTACGAGCCGGTGCTGGCGTCCCTGCCTGAGGACGACCGGGTGGGCCAGCTCACCCGCATGGCCGACGAGGTCGCAGCGCTCATCGGTGAGCGGCCGCGTGGCGCCTGGCTGGCGGAGCGCGTTTGGGAGCCCGATGTGCCCACCTCATTGGTCAAGGCCGGGTACGCCTACACCATCGTGGACGATGCCCACTTCCGCGCCGCTGCCATCCCGGAGGAGCTGCATTGGGGGCCCTACTCCACCGACGACCAGGGCTATCGGCTGTTGGTGTTCGGCTCCGAACAGGGACTGCGCTACCGCATCCCCTTCCGGCCGGTCGAAGAGGTCATCGAGTACCTGCGCAACCACGCCACCGAGGATGGGCAGCTGGTGGGCATGATGGGCGACGACGGCGAGAAGTTCGGCACCTGGCCGGGCACCTGGGAGCTCTGCTACGGCGAGGGCCAGTGGGTGGAGCGCTTCTTCGACGCGCTCGAAGAGAACAGCCAGTGGCTGGTCATGCTGCGACCGTCAGAGGCGCTGGCGGCGCATCCGCCCATCGGCCGCGTGTACCTGCCCACCGGCTCCTATGCCGAGATGGGCGAATGGTCGCTGCCGCTCAAGGCACGGCGCGAGTTCACCCGGCTGCTGCACGACGCGGTGGCGCAGGCCAAGCCGGAGGCACGCTGGATGCGCGGCGGCTTCTGGCGCATGTTCCAAATCAACTACCGCGAGATCAACGACCTCCACAAGCAGATGCTGCGAGCGTCGCGCAAGGTCGCGGCCATCGAGGCAGGCGCCGTGCAGCCTGAGGCGCTGGCGATGATCCGAGACCATCTCTACCAGGGCCAGTCCAACGACTGCTACTGGCACGGCCTGTTCGGTGGCATCTACCTGTCACACATGCGCCTGGCCACCCTGGAGCACCTCATCGCCGCAGAGGACGCGGCTGACCGCGCCGCCGGGCTGACCGGTGTGCGGATACAGACCTCCGACTTCGACGTGGACGGCTACGACGAGCTGCTGATCAGCACACCGGGCCAAGTGGTGATGCTCAACCCCAGCGAGGGGGGTGGCATCAGCAGCTGGGACATCCGCGCGGCGCGCCACGCTCTGACGTCGGTGTTGCGGCGCCGACCGGAGGCCTATCACGACACGCTGCGTGCCGCCGACACCGGCGAGGTGGCCGAACAGGAAGCGGGCCAAGGTGCCGCCTCCATCCACGACTTGGTCAAGGTCAACGATCCGGGCATGAGCGATCGGCTCTGGTATGACCGCTACGAGCGCCTTTCGGGCCTGGTGCACGTGCTGCCGACCGCGACGACGCCCGAGGCGTTCGAGCAGGCGTCGTTCGAGGAGCTGGGCGACTTCGTCTCCGGTGCCTTCGCCGTGGTGCGAGCCGACGATGGCGGGATCGAGCTGGAGCGTGACGGTTCGCTGCGGCTCGACGACGGCTCGACCGAGCCGCTGCGCGTGCGCACGTCCTATGTCTTTGGTTCGGATCGTCGCACCCCGACGCTGGAGATGGCGGTGCAGCTCACCAACCTGGGCGCCCGACCGATCGACGCGCTGCTGGGCCTCGAGTTCGACCTCAACCTGCTCGGTGGCGGCGGTAATCCGTCCGCCTGGTACAAGGTCAACGGCGAGACTGGCAGCTTCGATGTCCGCAAGGTGGTCGCGACGACCGATCACGTGGGCATGGGCAACGACCACATCGGGGTCGAGCTGGAGTCGCGGCCGACGCCGGCTGCCGCGGCCTGGTGGTCATCGATCGAGACGATGTCGCTCTCCGAAAGCGGCTTCGAGGGCAACCACCAGGGTGGCGCGTTGCTGTGGGTGTGGCCCCTGGTCCTGGCGCCGGGTGAGTCCACCACCGTGCGCCTCGCCAACCTGGTGCGCGCCAACGCCGACCGCGCCGAGGTAGAGGGCCTGTAGCTCGACCGGCGTGCGGCGCGTCTGCGCGGCGGGTCGGCGCGGCGCGGGTCGGTGCGGCGCGGGTCGGCGCGGCGAGCCTTGCTGAGTTCGCCCAGGGTCCTTGCCTGACGGCGGCCAGGTGTAGGCCGCCCTCCTAAGACAGACGGCGGCTGGCGCGCCCTCACCGAGTCGGTTCCCGCCAAGCGGGACAACTCGACATGTCAGACGGTGGAGCCGCACGTTCCTCCCGCGTGCCGGGAGCCGCTGTCGATCGGTCCCGGACAGCGGGACGAACGGACACGAACCCGGCCGCAACGGTCACGCTGTCCCGCTGCGCGGGAACCATCGCGCAAGTCGGTCGGGGCGCGGCTGAGCATCCGGTGCGGGGCGCCGGGACGCCCCTCCGACTACACCTCGGCGAGGGCGATGAACGACTTGCGCAGGGCGGGGTACAGGCCCCGATAGACTGCGTAGGCCTTCTCGTACGCGCCCGCGTCGGGGCCAGGTGCGGTGGTGTCGGTGACCTCGACCATGGCGTCGCACGCCTCCTCCACGCTGGCATACCAGCCGGCGGCGACCGCAGCCAGGATGGCGGCACCGCTGGCCACGCCCTCGGCCGAGCGGGTGAGCGAGAGAGGCACGGCCAGCACGTCGGCGATGATCTGCTTCCACAGCGCCGAGTTGGTGCCACCGCCTGAGGCGCGCAGCTCGCGCAGCGGCTCCGGCGCCGTCTCACGCACGAGCTCAAAGGTGTCGCGCAGGCTGAACGCCACGCCCTCGAGAACGGCTCGCACCATGTGACCCAGGCCGTGGCGCACGGTCAGGCCGACGAAGGCGCCGCGGGCGAGGGGATCAGGGTACGGCGTCCGCTCGCCACTGAGGTAAGGCAGGAAGACGAGGCCCTCGGCACCGGGCGCGATGGGCTCGGCCAGGGCGGTCAGCTCATCCCACGAACGGTTCGGAGCCAGCTCGTCGCGCAGCCACTTGAGCGACCCCGCAGCGGAGAGCGTCACGCCCATGAGGTGCCACGTTCCGGGCACGGCGTGGCAGAACGCGTGCAGCCGACCGTCGGGCTCGATGGCAGGCCCGGCGGTGGGCACGAAGACGACGCCCGAGGTGCCAACGGACATGGCGCCGATGCCGGGCACGACTGCGCCCACGCCGACGGCATTCGCGGCCTGGTCCCCTGCCCCACCGACGACCGGTGTGCCGGCTCGCAGGCCGGTGGCAGCAGCGGCCTCGTCAGTGACCGTGCCAACGACCTCAGGTCCCTCGACCGTGCGCGGCAGCAATGAGGGGTCAAGCCCCAAGGCTGCCACGACCTCATCGGACCACGTCCGCCGGCGCAGGTCGAAGAGCACGGTCCCCGCGCCGTCGGCGACATCGAGCGCATGCTCACCGGTGAGCTTGAAGCGCACGTAGTCCTTGGGCAACAGCAGATGCCGTGCGCGCGCCCAGTTCTCAGGTTCATGCTCGCGCACCCAGATGAGCTTGCCGGCGGTGAAGCCGGTCAGTGGCTCGTTGCCGGTGATGGCGATGAAACGCTCACGACCCACCGTCTCGCGGATCCAGTCGCATTCGGCCGCCGTTCGCTGGTCGTTCCAGAGGATGGCCGGTCGGACCACCTCCTCCTGCTCATCGAGCAGCACCATGCCGTGCATCTGCCCAGCGGCGCCCACGGCCACGATGTCATCGGCGGAGGTGCTGGTCTCGCGCATGACCCTCGAGATGGCGTCCTTCG
Organism: uncultured Chloroflexia bacterium; assembly: GCA_963814315.1. Lineage (GTDB taxonomy): Bacteria > Chloroflexota > Limnocylindria > Limnocylindrales > CSP1-4 > JAFMJV01. Next base: position 231,608 of record CAWFCG010000002.1, on the reverse strand, counting down.
CCGCGGTCCACCACAGCGCGGGGTCCTGCTCGGCCCACAGGGGCTTGGGCGAATTCGAAACCGTATTCGGACGAGGCCATGCCGACCACCGTCCCATCGGGCCGGATGAGGATCGCCTTGGTCGCGGTCGTCGAAACGTCAAGGCCCAGAACGATGTCGGAAGCGCTCACGTTGTCCCCTTTCCTAGCGATCGAGCTCGCCCGCTGTGACCAGGCGCTCGGCTTCGGCTTCGTCGACCAGATGGACGGCCCAGTCCTCGTGATGCTCGGCGGCCTCGCCCGGCTCCAGGTCGGTCAAGGGGCCCAGGGTCTCCAGCTCGGTGAAGTCGTGTTGTGTGTAGACCTGGCCGGAGGACCCCATGTCGGCGTACTCACGCGACTCGTCGTGGCCGGCGTACTTGACCAGCATCAGGCCACTGCGCCAATGGGCGACCCAGCCGCGGCGCAGGGAAGTACCGACCTTGTAGTGGCCCAGCCGATCATCGGTGCTGGCGTGAAGCTCGATGGCGTGCTCGGTGAGGAGCAGCCGCGGATCGTCGTTGCGCGAGTAGGGCCAGAAGACGATGTTGCGCTGGCCCTGGAAGCCGCCCCTATCGAAGGGCTTGGTCAGGACCGGCAGCCAGGCCCGGCCACCCGCCGCCATCATGGTGATGGCCCAGGCTGCCAGCCGCTGCCCGTGGTCGGCGCGATTGACGACGCGGTAGTCCACCGAGAACCTTCCTGGGCCGGAGACGGCGATGCTGATCTCACGGCTGGTGCCAGCCACCGAATCGGGTCGCGTGACCAGCTTGATGCCATCGGTGATCTCTTCCACGCCAACGGGGTCATCGTCGGGGCGGTAGGTGAAGCGCGGATCCTCGGGAGCCGCCCAGAGCCGGCTGCCGCCGCGCAGGTGGATGGCATCGGAGCCGGGACAGTCGAGCGTCATCTGCGGCAGCTCCGCGAAGTGATTGCGGCCGTCCTCGGTGAGCAATCCCAGCACCCGCGGGCCGACCGACGTCGTGACCATGAGCCGGACCGGCCCGGCCTCGATCTGGATGGCCTCGTGCCCTGCGAACTGCGTGGTCGTGATCGACATGGTGCGTCTCTCTCCTTGGCAGTGATGCCCCTGACCGTGGTGCCAAGCCGATGCTACTGGGTCCGATCGCTCCCGACTCGGCGGCGGGACGGTTCTTGCGGCGTCAGCCTTCAGTCGCCTCAAGGCCATTGCGGGCGATGACGTCGCGATACCAGTACGCACTGTCCTTGGGCGTGCGCTCCAGCGTCGCGTAATCGACATGCACGATGCCGAAACGCTTGTGGTAGCCGTGCGACCACTCGAAGTTGTCCAGCAGCGACCACTCGAAGTAGCCGCGCACGTCGACGCCCGCCTCGATGGCGGCGTGGAGCGCGCGCAGGTGGGCGTCGAGATAGCTGATCCGCCGCGGGTCGTGGCAGACCCCGTCGATGACCGGGTCGTCGTAGGCGCAGCCACTCTCCGTGATGTACACCGGCGGCAAATCCGGGTACGCCCCCTTGAGTCCCACCAACAGCGCGCGCAGCCCGTCGGGTGTGATGGGCCAGCCCATGTCGGTGTGCTCGTCGCCGGGGGCGAACCCGACAGCATCGCGCAGCCCCGGTGTCGCGGCCCAGGTAGCGCCCGGCTGGGCACGCATATGCTCGTCGTTGTAGTAGTTGATGCCGAGCCAGTCGAGAGGCTGGGCGATGACCGCGAGATCTCCCTCCTCCAGGGGTAACCCACCGAAGGCCTGCAGGTCGGCGACGGCATCCTCAGGGTAGCGGCCGAGCAGCAGCGGCTCGCTCCAGACGCGGTTACGCAACGCGTCATAGCGACGCGCGGCGTCTGCGGCCGCTCCCTCGTCATCGTCGCCCACGACGTGGATGGGTGTGATGTTCAGGACGATGCCGAGCTGCGGCTCGGAGTCGATCGAACGCATCGCTTGCACCGCGAGGCCATGAGCGAGGTTGAGGTGGTGGATGGCCCGCGTCGCCTCGGCCGGATCGGAATGACCTGGAGCGTGTGAGGGATCGGCGTAGCCCAGCAGCGACGAGCACCACGGCTCGTTGAGCGTGGCCCACAGCGGCACGCGGTCATGCAAGGCCGCAAAGACGATGGCTGCGTAGTCGGCGAAACGGTAGGCCGTGTCACGCGCCGGCCAGCCACCGGCATCCTCGAGCGCCTGCGGCAGGTCCCAGTGGTAGAGCGTCAGCGCCGGGACGATGTCGTGGTCCAGCAACCGGTCGACCAGGCGCGAGTAGAAATCGAGTCCGGCCTGGTTGACCATGCCCGAGCCAGATGGCTGGACCCGCGGCCAAGCCACGCTGAAGCGATAGGCCCGGAGCCCTAGCCCTGACATCAGATCCACGTCAGCTTCCCACCGGTGATAGTGGTCAGCCGCGACGTCCCCCGTGTGCCCGTCGCGCACCAGGCTCGTGTGGTGGCACTGCGTGTCCCAGATGCTGGGGCCGCGACCGCCCTCAGCCACGGCGCCCTCGATCTGGTAGGAACTGGTGGCGGCACCCCAGAGGAAACCCTCCGGGAACGTGATGGCCTCGGACTCGATCATATCTGCTGGCTCCATTCTGGGGTGTGGCTGTCGGGTGCCGTGCGGGACTCAGGCGGCCCTGGCCGAGGCGTTCTGCCTACAGCCGTTGGGGTCGTCCACGGTCGCACAAGTGACGAGGTGCCCAGGTTCGATCTCGGCCATGAGAGGGTTGTGTGCGCTTGCCGCGGACTCCGCGTCGGCATCGGGATACGACTGATGGAAGATGCAAGTGCCCGGGTCACGCTCGGTCGCGACATCACGCAGATGCTCCCTCTCGTTGCTGTCGTGGAGGGCCGGCACGGACCCCAGCAGCATCTTCGTGTAGGGATGGGCAGGGTGATCGAAGACCGCGCTCGTCGGTCCGCGTTCTACGATGCGGCCTCTACGCAAGATGATCGCCGTGTCGCTGATGTAGTTACCCAGAGACAGGTCATGGGTCACGAACAGCACACCCAATCCACCGGCCTTCAGGTCACCGAGCAGGTTCAGCACGTCCACACGCGTGGATGCATCGAGCATGCTGATGATCTCGTCAGCCACCAGGAAGTCGATCTCCAACAGAAGCGCGCGCGCGACGAGCATGCGCTGCAGCTGGCCACCACTGAGTTGGTGCGGGTACTTGCCCCGGACCGCGTCCGGGTCCAGGGCCACGTCTCGCAGGGCCTGCTCGACACGACCGCTCCACTCGCTGGCGCTGAGGCTCCCGTGGAACGAGTCCTTGATCATGCCGAAGACACGGTCGGCCTTGAAGATAGGGTTGTAGGAGCTGAAGGGGTCCTGGAAAACGCCCTGCACTCGGTGCTGGTAGGGCTTCAGCTCCGAGCCCTTGAGCGTGCTGACGTCCTGGCCGTCGTAGAGGATCTGACCGCTGCTCACCTTCGCCAGGCGAAGGATCATCTTGCCAATGGTCGACTTGCCACTGCCGCTCTCGCCGATGAGCGAGATGATCTGGCCGGGTTCCGCGGTGAACGAGACGTCCTTGACAGCGTGCAGCGTGTCGCCGCCGAATGTGCCCACGCGGTAGACCTTGTTGACGTTACGCAGCTCGAGCACACCCATCAGCTGACCTTCCAGCAGGCCACCTGGTGGTCCTCCTCGATGTGGACGAAAGGAGGCCGTTCCAGGCACTGCTCATCAGCGAGCGGGCAGCGGTCCCGGAAGCGACAACCCGTTGGCGGATCGAGCAGGGACGGCGGCCTGCCGGGGATGCCCTCGAGGCGCTTCTCCTCGAAGCGCACGCCGACCTCCGGCAATGAGGAGATGAGCATCTTCGTGTAGGGGTGCCGGGGACCGTCGATGACGACCTCGGTAGGGGCCTTCTCGGCGAGGTGACCCGCATACATGATCAGGATCGTCTCGGCCACCTCATGGAGGATGGAGAGGTCGTGAGTGATGACGATCATCGACTTCACGAAGCGGTTCTCGCGTAGCCCGACGAGCGCCTCGGCCACGGCCTTCTGGGTCGAGACGTCCAGCGCCGATGTGATCTCGTCAGCGATCAGCAGCGACGGGTCGAGGAGCGTGGAGAGCACCATCACGACGCGCTGCTTCATGCCCCCCGACAGCTCCATCGGATAGAGGTCGAGCACGCCTTCCCGGAGGCCTACCAGCCGCAGACGTCGTTCGTACTCCTCGGCCACGCCGTCAAACCTGACACCGCGTGATTCGATGAGCTCGCGCGACATGCGACCGATCTTGCGCGTGGGGTTCAGCGCGCTCATGGCGTATTGCGGCACGACCGAGATGCTGTGGAAACGGAAACGGTCCATGGCACGGCTGTCGGCGATGGGCAGCTCCTGACCGTCAAGCGTCACGGTGCCACCCACGTGGCGCATTCGGCCGTCGAGACGGATGAGGCTGTTGCCGAGCGTCGTCTTGCCGCAACCTGACTCGCCGGCGAGGCCCATGATCTCACCGTCGGCGATCTCGAAGCTCACTCCGTCGAGAGCACGGATATCGCCCGCGAGCGTGTTGTAGTAGACCTTGAGGTCATCGACCTTGAGCGTCATCGCTACAGTCTCCGCAGCCGCGGGTTGAAGACCTGGTCGAGGCCCACGTTCATGATGTACAGCGAACCGACGATAAGCACGATGCCGATCCCGGGTGGGATGAACCACCACCACATGCCCAACTGCAGTGCCGACCAGAGCACCGCGTTGTTCATCATCAGCCCCAGGGACATGCCCTCGGTCGGACCCAGACCGATGAAGTCGAGCGTAGCCGCGATGAGGACGGCACCGCCGAACAGCAGGATGTAGGTAAGCATCAGGTAGGAGCTCATGTTGGGCGCGATCTCGCCCACGATGATCTTGCGCGTGGACATGCCCGAGAGCCGTGCCAGGTCTACGAAATCACGAGTGCGTAGCGACATCGTCTGGGCGCGGATGGCCCGAGCCGCCCACGGCCACGACGTGAGACCGATGAAGACCGCCTCGATCAGGAGACCGCGCGCCTCGACATAGGCCACCACGACGATGAGCACCATGAGCGTCGGGATGACCAGCACGACATTGGTGAGCATGTTGAGCACCTCGTCGACGAGACCGCCGCGATAGCCGGCCACGAACCCGACGCTCATACCGATGACCGCGGCCAGACCGCCACCGACGAAGCCCACGAAAAAGGTCGCACCCAGGCCATGGACGAACTGCACGAAGACGTCCTGTCCGAATGTGGTCGTGCCGAAGGGATACTCCGATGACGGTGTCTGGGCCGGCGGACCGACGTAGTCGGTGGGTCCGTAGTCACGGAGGCTGGGTCCGACCAGAGCGACGATCAGCAGGGTCACGAGGATGGCGAGGCTGATGAAGATCTTCTTGTCCCTGACGGCGAAGTAGAGGAACTCTCGGGTCCGCCCGATCTTGCGGCGCGAGGTGCCATCAGGGCCTGCGCCAGCCCCGGCATCGGGGCGGCTCCTGTCGAGTGGCTCAAGCGTCGCCGGTCCACTCATCTAGCTAGCCTCCATGCCCAGGCGAACCCGTGGGTCGACCGTCACGTAGACGATGTCGATGATGAAATTGGCCACCAGGACGCCGACGATCACGAACAGGAAGATGCCCTGGAGCAGGAAGTAATCCTGGTTGATGATGGCCTGGTATGAGTACCAGCCGAGGCCCGGGTAGGAGAAGACCACCTCGGTCACCAGCGCGCCGGCGACGATGACACCGAGCGAGAGCGCGAGTCCCGTGAGCTGGGGCAGCAGGGCATTGCGATAGGCGTACTTGCGGACCAGTCTTCCGGGCGCACCGAGGGACTGGAGATAGCGGCTGTAGTCGGCATCCAGCTCGTAGATGATGAGGTTGCGCATGCCGATGGCCCAGCCCCCGAAACCCACCAGGAACAGAGACAGGAAGGGCAGGAACCAGTGCCACGCGAGGTCGCTGGCGAAGCGCAGCGTGAGTGCCGGAGCAAGGTTGTAGCCGTAGCCGCCGGAGATCGGAAAGATGCGAAACTCCGTGGCCAGCAACCAGGCCAGCAAGATGGCGAGCCACATGTAGGGGGTGGCCGTCAGGATGTAGCCGACGGGCAGGACTGCGCCGTCCAGCCACTTGCGACGGGCTGCGAAGGCACCGAACTTATTGCCGGCCCAGAAGGCCAGGGTGATCGCCGGGATCAGCAGCGCCAGCGTGTATGGCAACGCGCCCATGATCACCTGGGTGACCGGTTGCGGGAAGAGCCAGATGCTGACTCCGAGGTCCCCCGATAGCAGGGAGCCCCAGAAATTGAGGTACTGCTGCCAGATCGGGAGATCCAGGCCAAAGGCGCGGTTGAAGTACTCCATCATCGCCGCCGCGGCCTCCGGTTGGGCGGACATGCGCGAGACCATGCTGGTCACCGGGTCGCCGGGGGCGAACCGAGGGATCATCCAGTCGATGGTCACCGCGACCATGAAGGTCACCGCATAGAACAGCAGCTTTCGGGCGAAGTAGCGGCGCAAGGGCTCTCCGGATGGTCGAGTTCGAAGGATGCGCCCCTCCCCCGGCTCAGGCCGGGCGAGGGGCGTGCATCGTTACGGTCAGAGACTATTCGGTGGGAACGAGCTCCAAGGCATCGAGCCAACGGATGCCGCCCATCTGCCAGTAGCCACCCCAGGTGACTGGGATGAATTGGTTGCCGTCATCCGACGGCCAGTTGGTCCAGACCGCGTTGCTGGCCTGTGACCATGCGCCGTTGTACCAGAGCGGGATGATGGGCAGGTCGGTCAAGCTGATCTGCTGGAGCTGCGAGGTGATGGCCTTCATGCCCTCGATGTCGTCGACCGGGGTCAGGTCCAGCTGCTGCACGAGGTCGTACGCCTCGGGATTGTCGTAGCGAGCGAAGTTGTCGGTGTTCTGGCTATCCAGGATGGGCAACCGGAACATGTAGTTGTAGTAGTCCCAGGGCGTATTGCTCAGCTGCTTGTCGTTGACGATGGCCAGGTCGAAGTCCCCGGAATGGAGAGCGTCGGTGCGGGCACCGAAGTCCGGGAAGGCCGTGTGGATCTTGATGCCTACGGCGGCGCCACTATCGGCGATCACCTTGATGGACTCCATCCAGTCGGTCCAGCCGTTGGGCACGATGATCTCGAGATCGATGGGCGAGCCATCCTTGTTCTCGACGAACCCGTCGCCGTCGACGTCTACATAGCCGGCATCCGCGAGCATCTGCTTGGCGGCCTCCGGGTCATAGCTGAAGCCCAGCTCATCCACCACCGACTGGTCGACGAACTGCTCCCACGTTGGCAGCAAGCCGGTGGGGCTGGCGGCCTTGACGATGTTGCCGTAGACGACGTTCACGATCGTAGGCACGTCGACGGCCGAGGCCAAGGCCTTGCGGAAGGCCGGGTCATCGAGCGGCTGCTCGGTGGTGTCCATGGCCATCCACGCGGTGTTGGCGGAGAGCATGTATGGCGGCCCCGAGTAGTAGGTCGACAGGCCGTATCCGCCGTCAACGAGTGTGGCCACCCCGGGCAGGAAGTTGTTGGAGAGATCGAGGCCACCCTGCAGCACGAGGCCAAGGGCCACGTTGTTGCTGCCGTTGACGATGTCCACGATGTAGGTGGGCTTGGGGTCGAGACCCAGCGCCTCGACACCCCACCAGCCGTCTCGCTTCTGCCAGACCATACGGCCCTGGTCGTGCGTCAGGTACTGGTAGGGTCCGGTGCCGATGGGAGCCGGGTCAGGCCCATTGGCGCCCATGATCTCTTCCTCGGTCTTCTGGGACCAGAGGTGCTCGGGCAGGATGGCCCGGTTGTAGATGAAGTTGCCCCACTGCTGGTGTTGCGGAGACGTGAAGGTCACGACCGCGGTGAGGTCGTCGACCGCCTCCACCTTGTCAAGGAAGTTCCAGATGCCGCTGTACGGCACTGACGGCATCTTCCCCAGCTCGATGGTGTAGACGACGTCCGCGCTGGTGAGGGGCTCGCCGTCGGCCCAGGTGATGCCCGGACGGAGCTTGATGGTGTACTCGGTGTCCGAGGTCCACTCCCCGCTCTCGGCCAGCCACGGGATGTACTCGTTGGTCAGCGGGTCATAGTCGAAGAGCGGCTCGTAGACCAGACCGAGCGTGCCCATCGCGTAGTTCCAATCGGTGATCGGATTCCAGTCGCCGGGTGCGCCCCACTGGGTGCCACTCGTGTACAGCGTCTCGTTGCGAGGGTATTCCTCGACCTGGGCAGCTGCCGGAGCCACCATGGTGCCGGCGAGGGCCAGGCCCACCACGAGCCCGACGAACCTACTGTGGTTCTTCATGTGCTGATCACTCCTCCTTGATCGCTTGGACGGATCCTGGGTGTGCTGGCGAATTGTCCGCGGGCAGTCCTCCTTCTATCTCCGGTGCGGGTCGTTGGTCCGTAGGAGCGTTCGGTCGAGTGGGCCGACCGTGGAACGGCGGATGACCAGCTCGGTCGGCAGAATCACGCGCTGTGGCAGCGCGTCCGGGTCGCCGAGCAGGCGAAACAGCGTGTGGGCAGCCTCGAGACCGAGCGATCGCGTGTCCTGGCGCATCGTGGTCAGCGGCGGGTCGGCCAGTGCCGCTTCGGCTTGGTCATCGAAGCCGGCCACGGCGATGTCGCCCGGCACGCTGACACCGCGACGGGCGAGTTCGTTGAGCGCACCGATGGCCATGGTGTCGCTGGCCGCGAAGATGGCATCCACGCCGGCCGCCACGAGGAAGCCGGCACCGTCCACACCCGAGCGGGCCAGGTAGTCACCGCGATAGACCAGGCCCTCCGAGCTCAGTCCCGCGCGCTGCATGGCGCGGCGATATCCGGTCAACCGTTCCTCCGCCGAGGTGCCCCCCGTTCGGCCTGCGATGTGGCCGATTCGGACGCGGCCGAGGGAGATGAGGTGGTCGACGACCTGCTCCGCCGCCCGCTCGTTGTGGATGTCGACGTAGCTGGCCGAGCGGTCCTTGTGGCGGTGGCCGATGAGCACCGTCGTCAGATCGGAAGCGACGAGCCCGTCGACAAGCGGATCGTCGAGCGTGTCAGCGGTGACCAGCAGGCCGTCGAAGAGCCGCATCCCCAGGATGCGCTCGAGCGTCTGCTCCTTGGGCAGGTTGGCCAGCCACAACATCATCCCCGCACCACGATCAGCGAGGCCCTCGCTGATCCCGTGGAAGAGTCCCGAAAAGAAGATGTCCTGGAAGAGGACCTGCGGCGAGACATGGATGACCACGCCCACCACCCCGGAACGACCCGAGGCCAGAGTACGCGCGGCGAGATTGGGTCGATAACCGGTCTGTTCCATCGCCGCCTGGACTCTCTGGCGTGTGTCCTCGGAGACCGAGCCGCCGTTGAGCACGCGTGAAACGGTGGAGCGCGATACGCCACTGACCGCGGCCACGTCGTCCAGCTTGCCGACCACTCCGGGGTGGCCCTCCTCTCTTGTCCCCGGCGCCTCCCTGCGCCGTCCCAGTGGGAGCGCTCCCACTATGCACCATCTGGCGAGCGCGCACAAGCTGGTCACGTGGGTTCGCACACATGGGATAATGGATGGGAGCGCTCCCAAGCACGGTTGTCAGCTCGGTGGGCCAGCGAAGAGACGTGGAGGATCCAAGAGATGACCACCCAGGCCCCGATCCCCTGGCAAGAGCGGCCTGCCGGCAGCGGCGGACCGATGTGGCGCAACAGCGGAAATCCCATCATCCCGCGTGACCTGCTGCCGCGCTCCAACAGCATCTTCAACTCCGCGGTGGTGCCGTTCGACGGTGGCTTCGCCGGCGTCTTTCGTGTCGACGATATGACCCGCACGATGAACATCCACGCCGGTCGCAGCGCCGACGGCCTGGCCTGGGACATCGACGCAGTGCCGATCGCCTTCCGGCCGGTGGACGCGAGGGCCGCGCACATCCAGGAGACCTTCGTCCACGCCTACGACCCCCGCGTCACCTGGCTGGAAGACCGCTACTACGTCAGCTGGTGCAACAGCTACAACGGGCACGGCCCGACCATCGGCATCGGCTGGACGAAGGACTTCCGCGGATTCACCCAACTCGACAACGCGTTCCTGCCGTTCAATCGCAACGGCGTCATCTTCCCGCGCCGCATCAACGGCGCGTACGCGATGTACAGCCGGCCCAGCGACAACGGCCACACTCCGTTCGGGGACATCTACTACTCCGAGAGCCCGGACATGATCCACTGGGGCCGGCATCGCCACGTTATGGCCCCGCTGCCCTGGACCTGGCAGTCCACCAAGGTCGGGGCTGGCCCCACGCCCATCGAGACCGACGAAGGCTGGCTACTGCTCTATCACGGGGTGCTGACCTCCTGTAATGGCTTCGTCTACTCGATGGGGGTGGCACTTCTCGACCTCGATGAGCCATGGAAGGTCATCGCCCGCTCGCGCGACTACGTGCTCGCACCGCACGCACCGTATGAGCAAGTCGGCGATGTGCAGAACGTCTTCTTTCCCTGCGCCGCGCTGACCGATGGCGACCGCATCAGCGTCTACTACGGTGCCGCTGACACGACGACCTGCCTGGCACACGGCCACATCAGCGACCTCATCGCCTTCGCCCGCGAGCGCTAGCACTGGACGCTACCGAAGCACAGGCCGCATGACCTTGCAGGAGGAGCGACCGATCAAGACACGTCAGCACTTTCACGAAAGTCGGGACTTGTCAAGGGCCGTCGGATGTGCATGATGAGTGCCGATGGTCGGCTATCTCTGCCCGGCCCCTGGGGGCGAGAGGTGTGATGGATGCGTTCGAGGATTCGTATCACATGGCTCGGATCGACCTTCGCGGTCATCCTGGCATTGTCACTCGCAGCTACTGCGATCGCGGCGCCGCTCCGGTTCGGCGCCAAACTCACCACGGACACGCAGCCGCAACCCGCGCTTTGGTGTGACGAGCCCAATGACTCGGGGCCGCATGCGAACTGCACCTGGGTCCTCAATGAGGCGCTGGGCCGACCTGGCGCCGGTGAGAAAGCGCCCAAGAGCGGAACGATCGGCCGAGTCCGATTGATGTCCTGCGATGCTGGCAAGTTCAAGGTCCAGGTGGCCAGGAAGGTGTCCGGATCGAACAAGTACCGCGTCGTGCGCGACGGCCCGACCATCAAGTACAACGGCGACCCGCAGGGCTGCGGCGACGACGACGACTTCGTCTACAAGATCGAGTCCTTCGCCACCAACTTCCATGTCACCAAGGGCGACCGTATCGCCATCAAGGCCAAGCGCACAGGCACGCTCCGCTGCGGCAGTGGTGGTGACAACACGCTGCTGTTCGAACCCCCGTTCGCGGCCGGATCGAAGGCGCGCAAGGCGACCGATTCGCAAGGGTGCCTGCTCCTGGTGGAGTGGCAATACAAGTAGTCCAGCCTGGTAATCCCGCCGGGTCGCCCGGGTCGGGCCGTTGCGGACGACTCCCAACGGCCCGACCACTCCCCACCCTGGAGGTATCACATGTCGAGGTATCGACATCTCTTTGCCCCGGCCGTCGCCTTGCTCGCGGTGGCGCTGGGCTCGCAATCGATACTGGCGGCCGTACCGCTCAGCATCACGGGCAAGATCGGACCATATGTCCTGCAGGACGGCAGCACGACGCCCGGCGTCGTCTGCACCTACGATGCCGGCGGTCCCGGCGACCAGGGTAATGACATCGACCTGATGGAGGCCGCGGGACCTCGGGTCTTTGCCCGCAACCGCAGCGGGGCGCGAGATCGACAGACGGTCGGTGTCCGCGTGCGCTTCCAGCGCTCGGTCAACGAGGGCGGGACAGGCGGCTGGGTCACCGCGAAAGCCACCGGACTCGTCAAGAAGACGGCCTTCGACGACAAGGCGGCCAAGTTCAGCAAACGCTCATGGCTGGTCCCGTTCGAGGAGGACTACCAGTTCCGCGCCCTCGTCGAGCTGCGCTGGTACAAGCCGGGCTCCACCAGGAAGGTACAGGGGTCGACCAAGCTGCGCTACGTGTACTACCGCGTCAGCCAGGCCGGACCCCAAGGCGTGGAGCAGGATCGCTGTCTGCCTGAGCCGTAGCGGACGGGGTCCGTCAAGCCAGGGCGAGCGGGGTGCATTCGTTTGCTACGATGGGCGTACCCACCGTTGGGCGTACGGGGTCTGTCCAGCTGGTCGAACGGCCAGCAGATACAAGCGACCCGCGACCTTGCGGAGGTGGAGGTATGCCGTCATGGCGACTGTCACGTTCGATGGGGTCTGGAAGAAGTTCGGCGAAGTGGTCGCCGTCAACGACCTCAACCTTGAGATCAATGATGGCGAGTTCATGGTGCTCGTGGGGCCTTCCGGTTGCGGCAAGACGACCTCGCTGCGCATGATCGCGGGCCTTGAAGAGATCACCCAGGGCACGCTCTCGATCGGCGATCGCGTCGTCAACCACGTGGCCCCCAAGGACCGCGACATCGCCATGGTGTTCCAGTCCTACGCGCTCTACCCACACATGACCGTGTACGACAACATGGCCTTCGGGTTGAAGCTGCGCAAGACGCCCAAGGCCGATATCGACCGTCGCGTCAAGGAAGCGGCCGCGATGCTCTCGGCGGAGAACCTGCTCGACCGCAAGCCGCGCGAGCTCTCGGGAGGCCAGCGACAGCGCGTCGCCCTCGGTCGCGCCATCGTGCGCGAGCCTGCGGTATTCCTGATGGACGAGCCGCTGTCCAACCTCGATGCCAAGCTGCGCGTGCAGACCCGTGCTGAGATCGCTCGCCTTCACCAGCGACTGGGGACCACCACCGTCTACGTCACCCACGACCAGGTCGAGGCCATGACCATGGGCCAGCGCATCGCGGTGATGAGCGAGGCACTCTTGCAGCAGGTGGGCTCGCCGCAGGAGCTCTACGACCATCCTGACAATCGGTTCGTGGCCGGCTTCATCGGCAGCCCCTCGATGAACTTCCTGGAGGTCGACGTCACCCGCACCGGTGACGCGGTCCAGCTCAAAGGTGACGGCATCGACATCCCGGTGCCCGATCGTTACATGGCCGGCTTCAAGTCCTTCACCGGCAACAAGCTGGTGGTCGGCGTCCGACCGGAGCACCTCGACGTGGAGGTCCCGCCGCCCAGTGGCAAGCTCAGCGGCAATGCCGACGTGGTGGAGTACCTGGGCAATGAGGAGCTCATCCACCTGACGGTCGGCGGGCATGACATCGTCGCGCTCATCGGCAGCGAGCATCGGGTGCGGCCGGGCGATGACCTGACCCTGAACATCTCGCTAGACAAGGTGCATCTCTTCGACCCCGAGTCCAACCTGGCGCTGGACAAGGAGCGCAAGGTTGGCGATGTCCGCACCGGCGGCGCGGCGCGCAAGGAAGAGTCCGCGCCGACGGCCCCAGCAGCCGTCTAGCAAGGGTCGAGCCGCCAAGCCGGCCTACCCAGCTGGCAGCCTAGCCACCGGATGCAGCAGGCACAGGCGACAACAACACGCGATGCCCTGATCGCGGGCGTCTTGGGGGCAGTGTCGCCCTGTGCGTGTTGCTCACAGCGCGCATCGGTGGCGGATCACCGGGCATCCTCGAGGTGGTCTCGGATGCGGTGGCGCGCGCCTTCCCGCCGTGGCTCTTCGACTGGGGCGTGAAGACGCTCGGACCTGCCGCCAAGGGCAGCCTGGAGTAGTAGTCGTACTCAGCGGGTCTGCGCCCGGGAACATGGCGCGCCGAGTCCGGCCGAAGGCGAGGACCAGCCCCTACGAACCCGGCTCGGCCAGGCTCTTCCAGAGCGAGACGTCGAGATCCGGCATGAGCACATGGAGTCGCGCCACATCATCGGCATAACGGCTGGCCAGCAGGCGGCGCGTTTCAGCCGACACCTCCACATGGCCCGACGCCTTCTTTCGAGCGCGCGAGATCTGCGCCGGCGTGACGCGTTGGGAACGCAGTCCAAGGAAGTCGAAGGTCCGGTTCAGCTGGCCCTGGGGATCGGCCACGCACTGCTCGTATTGCAGCAGCAGAAATTGCTCGCGAGCGAAGTGCGTCAGCCACCAGTCCAGCTGGTCGGCATAGCGACCGCGGTCGATGGCCTCCACGATGCGGTGCTCACGCGTCCCCACCAGGCCACCGCCGACCTCGCCCTTGAGCGAGCCCGACCGCTCCAGCAGGCCCACGCCGGAGACGAAGCGCTCCACCGGATCGCGCATGAGCACGATGAGCTTGACCTCCGGCGCGACCTCCTTGAGCATCGGCGCCACCCACGGCTGGTACAGATAGCCGGGTGTCTTCTCGCCCGCCAGTGACCCGGCCGGCCGCGGGAAGTAGCGCCGGTACCGCTCGAACTGCTTCTGGTTGGGCCAGCGGTCCCAGAAGTGGTCGAAGAAGTGGAGCTCGCGCTTGCCGCGCGGCGGCCGGTGGATCTGCACATGCGTCTCCATCAGGCCGTGCCACCAGGTGGTGCCCGACTTCTGGGCACCGATGATGACGAAGTCGGGCGGACCGGTACGCCATTCGGGCGGATGCTCTGGCACCGGCTGGAGTCGGTCATAGCGCGAATGCAGCGGACCGCCAACTGACTTCTCATCGCGCCGACGGGTCGCGAAACGGACGGCACGGCGACGCGCACGCGTGAACGTGGAGACGGTGGGGGTCTTCCTGCTCATGGTCGCTTCCAGCCTAGCCGACGGGGCTGTGATGGTGTCTCCACGCCCGCCATCTGTGCCGCCGAGCCGGCCGGCGTCTCCGCGGTGGCCATCGAGCGCAGGGCAGCTGCGTTGCCGACATCGTGCCCGGCCCGCTCCGACAACAGCCAGCGCACCTCCAGCAGGTCACAGTAGGTCTGGACGTGATCGATGTCATCGCCCAGGGCATCGATGAGCTGTGCCACCACCGGCTCGAAGATCTCCAGCGTCCAGCGTGCGCCGTCGTGTCGCTTCAGGGTACGCCCGCTCTCACCTTCCTTGGAATCCCAGTCACCGGCCCAGCCCAAGCCGGCCCAGGCGGTGAGGTCGTTCAACAGGATGGCCGACTGCCCCTCCCCCGCTTCGATGCCGGTGAGCTGGCGCAAGCGCCGCGAGTGGTAGTCGCGTCCGGCCACGGCCACCCGCAGCCGCAAGTCTTCCGTGCCGTCCTCGCCGGGCTCAAGGATCACCTCGTCGACCACGTAGCCCAGCTCATGCAGTGCCTTCAACCGCTTGTCCACCCGATAGCGCTTGTCGGGATGGATGGTCACGTCCTGGTGAAGCACGTCCCAGAGCCGTTCGTAGCGGTCACGCAAGCTCAACGCCGCCTCGAAGTCGTCATCGATGTCCTCGATGGACTTACCGTTGAGAACGGCCATATCGGCCAGGTCCCCGGCCACGTTCTCGATGGCGATCTCCAGATCCGCCTGGCGCTGCCCATCTGACAGCTGCTCGTGGATCTCGCTGGTCTCACCATCCACGAGGTAGGCCTGCAGCCGCTGGCCGTCGCGCATCAGCAGCGTGTTGGCTAACGAGCAGTCGCCCCAGAAGACACCCATGCGATGGAGCTCCACGAGCAGGCCAGTCATCGAATCGAGGAGCTGGTCGCGATAGCGCTTGGCACCCTCGGGCAGGCGCATGAAGAGCCGGCGGAACTGGAACGAACGCGCCAGGTAGCGAGTCAGGATGACGGAGCTGGTGTCGCCAGTGCGCGTGACCAGCCCGCACGCCTTGACCGCGAGGGCGCCGCGCGCCTCGAGCTCACGCAGGATCTCGTACTCGCGCTGGCCGACCTCCTGCGGCAGCTCCTTCAAGGCGATGATGCTGCCGTCGACGACCAGGAAACGCACCGTGTGGCGGCTGGCACCGACCGGAAGATCCACGAACTCAAGGTCGGGTGCCGTCCATCTGGCAAGCGGCGAGTCCCAGGGCATGCCCACGAAGCCCTGGTTGCCGTCGCGGAAGCGCATGGTGACCCGGCCGGGGTCATAGGGCTCATCGTCCGGTTCGTCAGGCTCGGCCGACTGCGGCGCGAGAACACCTCGCATGGGTTCGCCGTCCCAGATCAGCGTGGCATCGCTGAAGGGCTCATGCGCGACTCGTGTATCCATCGAGCGCAGTCTACGTTCTCATGCCGATGAGGCGGGCCAGTGGTGTCGGGCCGGTGCTGGCCCCGGAGCGGATACGATGGGGCCAGTCCGCCCGACCACGCACGACCACCTCCGATACGGAGTCTCGCCTTGCCCAGCCTTGCCCCGCCACCCCAGCTGCCCGGTCGCTTTGCCAGCGTGGTCTTCGACATGGATGGGCTGCTGGTGCACACCGAACGGCATTGGCTCAGGGCCAAGATCATCCTGTTCGAGCGCTACGGGGCGCAGTTGACCGATGCCGACAAGGCGGCCGTCTTCGGAGCGGCCGACCTCCAGTCGGTCACCTACTTCGCGGGACGACTGGGCGTTCCGCCCGAGCGCATCCCGGGCCTCCAGGACGAGTACCTTGCCATCATCGGTGACCTCATCGACGATGGCGTGGAGCTGACCGACGGTTCGACAGAGCTGATCGGCCGACTGAAAGGCGTCGTACCTGTGGGCCTGGCCTCCAATACCCGCCGCACGCTGGTCGATCGGGTGCTTCGCCAGACGCCTTTCGGCGGCTGGTTCGATGCCATCGCCACCGGTGACGAGGTGACGCCCAAGCCCGCGCCCGATGTCTACCTGCTGGCCTGCGAGCGGCTGGGCGTCGAGCCTACAGCCGCCGTCGCCGTCGAGGACTCACCTACCGGTGTCAGGGCCGCTCGGGCGGCAGGGCTCACTTGCATCGGCGTGCCCAGTGATGCCAACCACCCACTGCCTGAGGCCGACTACGTGGTCGCATCGCTGGCGGAGCTGCTGTAGGCGACGCATGATCAGACAAGGCATCCGCGTCGTCATCATCGCCGTGGCGTTGCTGCTGACGGCGCTGCTGGTGCCGGAGATCAGCATCGACTGGGCCGACGACGTTGGGAGCATGGGGGTTACATTGCTGGCCCTCGCACTCGTCTTCGGGTTGGTCAATGCGTTCATCCGACCCATCGCCCGACTCGTCAGCATCCCCCTGAACATCGCCACCCTGGGCTTCTTCTCCGTGGTGCTCAACGCGGCCATGCTGCTGGCGGTGGCCTTCCTCGTTGACCTGGTCTGGGGCCCGCTCATCGTCATCGGCGGCTACCCACCCGAACTGGGCGTCCAGGTCCTTATCACGGCCGGGGTCGGTTCGTTCATCATCAGCGCCGTCTCGACCGCATTGATGGTCCTCATCCCGGAGGGCTGACCGACATCGAGGAGGATGGCATGCGTACTCACGATCGGCGGCTCATCAGCTCGGGCTCGCCCTACGAGGAGCCCATCGGCTTCAGCCGTGCCGTGCGCGTTGGTGATCACGTGCTCGTGGCGGGGACCGCACCCAACTGGCCAGACGGACAGGTCCTTTCCGACGTGGAACGCCAGGCCGACCGCTGCATCGAGATCATGCTCGACGCGCTGGCACAAGCCGGGGCCACCGCCGGGGACGTGGTCCGCACCCGCATCTACCTGGTCGATGCCGCCGACTGGGTAGCCGTCGGGCGCTCGCACGGCCGGGCGTTCGGAACCGTCAGGCCGGCGTCCACCATGGTCGTCGTGGCCGGCCTCCTCGATTCGCGCTGGAGGGTGGAGATGGAGGCAGAGGCCATCATCGGCTCCAGGCTCGGGCGCTGACCGACCCGAGCTGCTGGGATAGATTCATCCCATGACACGCCACATCATGGACTTCGACCTCCCCGACCGCTTCGCCACCGGGACCGTCGGCGAGGCTGGAGATCGCACGTTCTTCCTGCAGGCGGTGCAGGGCCGGCGCGTGGTGTCGGTGATGCTGGAGAAAGAGCAGGTATCGATCCTCGCCGACCGTGTCCTCGCCATCGTCGATGAGGTCGAGCGTCGCGGCCTGGCGGCCATGGACGCGGGACCTGCCGGCATCCCGGACGAGCGACCCCTGCAGCAGCCACTGCTCGAGGAGTTCCGGGTGGGCACGCTGGTCATCGCCTGGGATGACGATATCGACCGGCTCATCGTGGAGGCACGCTCGATGACCTTCGACACGGGCGCTGGGGAGTCGGCGGTGCGAGACGGGGACGAGCCTGACGAAGATGACATCCCCGACGACGCACCCATCGGGCCTGACGTCCTGCGCGTGCGCCTGACACCCTTCATGGCGCAACAGTTCGCTCGGCGAGCCAACAGTGTCGTGGCCGGCGGCAAGCCGGTGTGCCCCTTCTGCGGCCGTGTCCTGGCGCGCACCGGCCACTTCTGCCACCGCGACTTCGAGGACCTCGTCCACTAGCCCCAGCCACGGCCAGTCGCCGCAACCTGGCGCCGTCGCCGCAACCTGGCGCCGTCGCCCCAGCCAGGCGCCTTGCTGACGCACGGTCGGTCGGGTGACATGCCGCGCGGTTCCCGCGTGACGGGACAACGTGACCTGCGAGTCGCCGATCTGACAGACTTCTCCCGTTGATCGGGAAGAAACGTCACGTCTTCCTGAGCGGCGGGGAGCACCAGCAGCAAGCCATCGCTGGCGAGCCTGAACGGTCACGTTGTCCCGAGCAGCGGGAATGCTCGTCTTCGGCCCGCCCAGGATCGCCACTGCGTAGGGGGGTCACATCGCGGGCCGAGTCGCCCGCGGCCGGGTGGTCGCCCGCGGCCGGGTGGTCGCCCGCGGCCGGGTGGTCGCCCGCGGCCGGGTGGCCACGGTCGGCTCCACGACGTTCGCGCTGTACACTCCCGATCCACAGTGCATCCTGGCCGCGATGCGTCTTGGCCGTGATGCCTCCTCGTTAGCCCCAGCAGCGCCACAGGTCAAGGGGTGGAAATGCGCCGATCGTTCCGAGCCTTCGCGTCATTCAGGGTCTTCACGGTCGTTCTCACGGTCTCACTCGCGGGAGGTGTGCTGGCGGCGCCGGTCAGCGCTGCCCGCAGCAAGGTCTCGCTCACGCAAGTGCTCGGTGGCTACACGCGACCGGTGCTGGTCACCCACGCTCCCGGGGACGGCCGCGTCATCTTCATCGTGGAGCAGACCGGCAAGATCAAGCGTGCCACCTACGAGGACGGCATTTGGAAGAAGCTGGGTACCTTCCTCGACCTGAGCAACAAGGTCAGCCATCCTGCTAGTGGCGAGCGCGGTTTGTTGGGTCTCACCTTCCATCCCGACTACCGATCCAACGGTCTGCTGTACGTCGACTACACACGTGCCGCAGGCGGCGTCAAGGATGGCGATACCGTAGTCGCCGAGTACCGTCGACAGGGCGAGGGCTCGGCCGATCCCAGCTCAGCCCGCACGCTGCTGGTGATCGATCAGCCCGCGTCCAACCACAACGGCGGGCACCTGGCCTTCGGGCCCGACGGCCTGCTCTACATCGCCTCCGGCGATGGCGGTGGCGCCGGCGATCCGGCGGGAAACGGCCAGAGGCTGAACACACGCCTGGGCAAGCTGCTGCGCATCGATCCGCGGGATCCCGACGGCGCCGGGCCCCGACGCTATCGCACGCCGAACTCCAACCCGCGCGTGGGCAAGTCCGGCATCGACGATATCTGGGCCTGGGGCCTGCGCAATCCATGGCGCTTCTCGTTCGATCGCAAGACCGGGAACCTCTGGATCGGCGATGTCGGTCAGGGCCAGCGCGAAGAGATCGATCGCGCTCGGGCGAATGCGCGTGGCAGGGCGGCCGGCAAGGGCAGGAACTATGGCTGGAGCCGCTGCGAGGGCACGCGCGCCTATCCGGGCACGAGTCGGCGCTGCACCTTCGGCACACGACCGATCTACGACTATGCCCACGGCAACGGCCGCTGTTCGGTCACCGGCGGCTTCGTCCATCGCGGTCCCGACGCGCCGGCCTGGCGTGGGCTCTACGTAGCCGGCGACTTCTGCGGCCGCCTGTTCGTGCTTGATCAGAAGGGCAAGGTCAAAGCCTCGCGAGTCACTAGTCGCCACATCGCGTCCTTCGGCGAGGATGCCGCGGGACGGATGTTCGCCACTGATCTGGTGGCAGGCAAGGTCTTCCGGGTCAAGCTGAGCGGCCCGCGACCCTGACATTCCGGGCTGAGACTATCCTTTCGAGGATGTCGACGACGCACCGCTCCCCGACTCCAGATGTCGCCTGGGACCAGGTCCGTGAGCGACTCCACGAGCGCGGACTGCGTTGGACCCCGCAACGGCGGCTGCTGGTCGACGTACTAGCTGATACCGATGGCCACATCACCGGTGCTGAGCTGGTCGAACGCTGCCGCGAGCAGGACCCGGAGACCACGCCCTCCACGGTGTATCGCACACTCGACGTGCTTGAGGATATCGGCCTGGTCCGGCACGCCCACGGGCTCGATGGACGCGAGGAGTTCCACGTCCTTCCGGCGCGCGAGCACGGTCACATGCACTGCTCGGTGTGTCAGCGCGCCTGGGAGATCGGGGCTGACGATGTGGCCGGTCTGCTCGCCGACTTCGACGGCAAGCGCGGCTTCCATATCGACCTGGGCCACCTCAGCGTGGTCGGCATCTGCCGTGACTGTCGAGATGAGGCAGAAGCCTGCGCGGACGATGCCGATGCTGGAGCCTGACCGCTTCGAAGCCGCGCTTGAGGCGGCCATCGAGGCACTGCCAGAGCCCTACCGGCAAGCGCTGGACAGCGTCGCTATCGTCATCCAGGACGAACCTGATGCCGAGCAGCTCGCCAGCGTGCATGCGCGCGGCCTGTTCGGGCTCTACCAGGGCGTGCCACGCACCGCCTACGGCGCCGACCGCATGGCGATCGCCAGCAAGATCACCCTATTCCGTGGTCCGCTGATGCGAGCGTATCGCAGCGACCAAGCGCTCTCCGATGGCGTGCGAGAGACGCTCGACCACGAGGTCGCCCATCACCTCGGCATCAGCGACGAGCGCCTGCGAGAGCTTCAGAGTCCCGGCCGACGCTGACGCGAGCTCGGATCGGCAGGAGTCTGCAGCCCGGGACCAGCCATCGGTTCCGGGCTCGGCCATCGGCTCCGGGCTCGGCCGTCGGCTACGGCTCGGCTGCCAGGTCGCGGATGGCGTCGACGAGGCTGTCGAGGTCGGCCTCGGCGGTGGTGTGGTTGAGGATGCCGGCGCGCAGCCAGGTTCGGCCCCGCAGGCGCGTGGTGGTGAGGAACGCGCGGCCGCTGTGCTGCAGTCGTACCTGCAGCACATCCTGGTGGATGTCGATGGCGTCGCGACCGGACGCATCGGCCGCATCATGTCCGTCAGGCAGGTGCCGGAAGCACACCACCGACAACGCTGGCGTTTCCAGCAGCTCGAAGTCATCAGCCGCTTCGATCCTGGCGGCCAGCGCCGCGGCCAGATCTACCGTCTGCTCCACCAACCGACCCAAGCCACGCGTGCCCAGGTGCTTCCACGAGAGCCACAGTTTCAGCGCACGCTGGCGGCGTGTGCCTTCCATGCTCAGTCGGTAGAAGTCGAGCTCGTCCGATCCGTGCGCATCGGGAGCGCGCCCTGGATCGCCTGAGCCGCGGTAATACTCGGGTCGATACGAGAACGTCGTCTCCAGCAGTGAGCCATCGCGGAGCAGCAGGCCACCGATGTCGTAGGCCTGGAAGAACCACTTGTGCGGATCGATGGTCATCGAGTCAGCGCGCGCCAGTCCCTCGACTTCGGCCGCGAGACGCTCCGACAGACGCGCCGCGCCGCCGTACGCGGCATCCACGTGGAACCAGAGCCGTTCGCGCTCGGCGAGATCGGCAAGGTGAGGCAGCGCATCGACGACACCGGTATTGGTGGTGCCGGCCGTCGCCACGATGGCCAGGGGCGTCAGACCCTCGGCACGATCGCGCGCCAAGGCCGCGGCCACAGGCTCGACTCGCAGTCGGAAGCGGTCGTCACTGGGCAACACCACCAGCGTCTCATCGGGAAAGCCTAGCGTCGAGAGGCTGCGCTTGACCGAGAAGTGGGCCTGGTCCGATGCGTACACGCGGACTCCCTCGAGGTCCGTCCCGCGCGGCGGACGATCAAGCGCGCGAGCGCGTCGCAAAGCGGTGTCACGCACCACGGTGAGCGCCATGGTGTTGGCCATGACGCCGCCGGAGGTGAACAGGCCGAAGCTACGCTCGTCGTAGCCGACCAGGTCACACAGCCACCGCACGACCTCCTCCTCTACCAGCGTGGCCGAGGGGCTGCAGTGCCAGACGTCCACGCCCTGGTGGACGACCTGACCGAGGACCTCGCCCATGATCGACGCCCACAGCGGGATGGGTGTGAAGTAGGCGAAGGCCAGGGGGTGCCAGGCGTTGGCCTGGTATGGGGCGAGGCGGGTCCGAAACTCCTCGATCAGGGCTTGGGACGTGGTCGGCAGCTCGGGTGCGCGAGCGGGCTGACCGGCGGGGCCGAAGAAGACGCGACGCAGCTGGGCGTAGTCGGCCGGTTCCCCGATGGCGCGCTCCATACCGTGGTCGTAGACGTAGTCGAGTGCGGCCGACCAGATCCCCTCGCCCAGCCGCTCCAGGGCCGGGCGGGAGGTGGCCTCGTCACGGACGTCGAGGAGCTCCGGCTCAGGGTGCCAGCCTTCGCCGCTGCGTCGGTGCGGGTGGGGCCCCTCCCCCGCAGTCTCTACTGGCTCACCCACCATCTCTACTGGGCCACGCCTGCCTGGGCCGTCGTCCAGTCGACGACAGCATCGATGAAGCCGTCGATGAAGACGGGCTCCAGCTTGCCGTATTCGCCGATGGAGCCAGTGTCCGCCTTCTGGAAGAGGTGGTTGGCATCGGGGATGGTGATGATCTCGACATCCTCGTTGCCGCCGGCCTCCAGCGCTGCCCGCAACGCAGTCGCGTTCGAGTCGGCCAGCACCTGCGCATCCTTGCCTCCGAAGATCGCCAACACCGGCACGCTCACCTGCTGCCAGTCGGAGGCCGGGTCGTAGGCCAGGAAGGAACGGAACCAGTCGGAGGTGTAGACGAGCATCTCGGCGTCCACCTGGCGCTGGATGAAGGCCTCGCGGTCGCCGGCGATGACCTGGTCCTCTGGGGCCAACTCGTCCCAGGCCCGTCCATGGAAGTCGCGGATGACCGCTTCGAGGGCCTCGAACTCACCGTCGCGCGCCAATGGCGCGGCCTCAGCGGTATAGGCGGCGTACTTCTCGACCGTCGCGTCATCGGCGCCGGAAGAGCGCAGCAGTGCCTGGTTCTGCTCCACGATGAGGGTGACGCCGTCGATGACCGCGGGCGCCATCATGCCGATCCAGGCGATGCGCGGATCACTGGAGCCCAGGATGGCCGAGTACAGACCGCCCTCACTGTGGCCGAACAGGCCGATGCGGGCCGGGTCGATATCGTCGCGGGTCTCCAGGTAGTCGATGGCAGCACGTGCATCCTCAGCCAGCTCGGCGATGGTGGCCGACTCGTAATCTCCGGTCGAGTCGCCCACGCCACGATCGTCGTAGCGCAGCACGCCCACACCGGCAGAGGTGAGGGCATCGGCGAGGATGGCGAACGGCTGCAGCGTCGTGATCGGCCGCATCGACTCGTCACGGTCCTGGGCGCCACTGCCGCTCATGGTGACCACGACCGGGTGCGGACCAGGGCCTGGGGGCAGCGTCAACGTGCCGGCTAGCTGGACACCCTCAGCGCCACCGGGAAAGCTCACCTGTTCGATCTGGTAGTCGAAGGTGGATGGGTCGGGCGTGGGCGCGGGTTCCAGCACCGCGAAGGCATCGATGGCTGGCAGCAGGACCTGCTCGCGCAAGACCTCGAAGTCTGCAGGCTCCGACTGCAGCAGCAGCAGATGGGTCGTACCGTCATCAGGCGCGAGCGCCAGCTCGACAGCGATGACCGCCTCACCTGCCTTGACATCGAAACGGTAGAGCGTCCAGTCGAAGCGATCGCTGCTGTGCTCACCGGTGACCTCGGGCACCTCGGTCAGGGCGAATTGGGGCAGCAAGCTGGTCCACAGCTGGTCGACCGTGGCGGGGGCCGACTGGATGGCGATGAGCGCGAGGTCGTCGGGAGGTGTGCCGCGCGAGTAGATGCCGCTGCCAAGATCCTGCCAGTCGGCCGGAACCACCGATGAGACGCCGAAGAGCGGATCCTCCACGGGGCGCCGTTCGATCTCCTGCGCCGCGACGGGCGTGACCGTGGTGACCAGGACCAGACACAGCGCCAGGATGATGGTGAACGTGTGACGTCCGATCATGCGGGATCCTCCTTCTCCGACTTCTCTGGCGTCTCCGGCGAGCGGTAGGCGATGACTTCGACGTGTTCGAGCGTGATGAGACCCTCCCCCACCATGGCATCGACCTCGGGGAGGACCGCACGCAAGCGTTCCTCGAGATCGACGACTTCGATCAGGATGGGTAGGTCCTCCGACAGACGGAGGATACGGCTGGTGTGCAGACGCGCGGCACGACCGTAGCCTTCGATGCCGCGAAGAACGGTGGCGCCGGCGATCCCCCGTTCTCGTAGCAGCGCCACGATGGCTTCGTAGAGTGGCCGTCCGTCGTGGTGATCTGACTCACCGATATAGATGCGCGCCAGCAGCGCGGTCCCGTCAAGCTTCACAGCAGATGCCTCCCCAGGGCCAGACCGGCCACGACCGCCAGCATGCCGATGACGACCGAGCCGATGAGGTTGCCGAACATGAACAGGTAGTCGCCCTCCTCCACCAGTCGCCACGACTCCAGCATCAGCGTCGAGAAGGTGGTGTACGAGCCGATGAAGCCGATCATCACCGGAACACGTATCTCCGGAGAGAGGACCGCACGATCGATGGCCAGGGCGAACACAAGGCCGAGCAGGAACGAACCAGAGATGTTGACCACGAAGGTGCCCCACGGGAAACGCCCGCCGCTCAGTTCCTGGACCCAACCCTGCAACACGTAGCGCGACACGGCACCGGCTGCGCCGCCGACGGCGATGAGAACGAGGGTCATATGGCTATGGTCGCACTGACGCCTCGGTGGTGTTCATCACCTCGTCACGACCTCGGCGTACGATGCCGTCATGAGTGATTCGAAGACCACCGCGCAACCGACGTCCATCACAGCACCGACGTCCGAGCAGGAATGGCGGCAGCGCCTCAGTCCCGACCAGTACCGCATCCTGCGCGAGAAGGGTACCGAACGCGCCTTCACCGGTGAGTACGTCGATGAGAAGCGCTCCGGCACGTATCGCTGTGCCGGCTGCGGCGCCGAGCTGTTCACGTCTGATACCAAGTACGACTCCAGATCTGGCTGGCCCAGCTTCTGGCAGCCGGCCGCGGACGGCGCCATCGCCTACGAGACGGACGGCTCGCTGGGCATGGCCCGCACTGAGGTGATGTGCTCCGAATGTGGTGGGCACCTTGGCCACGTCTTTGACGATGGACCCAAGCCCACCGGCAAGCGCTACTGCATCAACTCGGCATCCCTGCAGTTGGACCCCGACGAGGCGTAGCTCGGGCGGGGCCTGGTGCGGCCGCTCGCGCCCGTTCCTGGCGGGGCGCCTCGGCCGTCCGCGATTTGCGCGGTCCACCCGCGACGGGCCATTCCGTGGTGGACTCCTACGACCATCGAAGTGTGCGCGGACGCCCTGAACGCGGTTCTTCACATGAGTCCCAGTCCCTGGCGGAATGATCCGTCCACGCCAGCCTCCATCCGAGTCCCAGAGGGAATGGAACGGAGCCGGCCACCAGTTAGGTCTGCCGTATCAGTCCGCCACGGAATAGCACGAGATCCTCGATGGTCCGTAGTCACTTGGGCCCGCGCCCATCCGGCCCTCAGTCGGGCGGTCTCAGTTGACGAGCGTTCCCTCTGGAAGGGTCGGCAGGATGAGCATGAAGCGACCGTCGCGCTTGGGATGGACCCGGCCTGGACGGTCATACGGCAGGTAGTCAGCGTCGAGGGCTGCGACTGCGACGCCTGAATTCGGCGTCCGCGAGGCACCCCAGATGGCGCTGACATCTGGGTACCAAGGGTCCTCGATGAAGACCTTGGTGACCTTGAAGTCGTCGGAGTAGGCCGGGTCGGCGGTCGCTACGAACCCCGACATGACCCAGGCGTGGGCGCCCTTCCAGACCACGAGCCCCACCGGCTTGCCCGTCGTGCGCATCGCCCTGGCGGCCATGCGGATGGCTCCTTTGCGTGACTCCGCTCGATCGATCACATACGGCCCGTGACCGCTGGCGTTCAGCATCTCGGTCCAGTCGACCAGCCCCAGACCGTGCAAGCCACGCTTCATGGATGAACCATCGGGCAGCTGGCGCCAGTACTCGGCATGACCAGGATCGAGGCTGCGTCCGTCGAGGTGGAGTCGCCGCTGCGAGCGCTTCGTGCGGTCCGGCTTATCGTCCTCGATGATGTTGACCATCGTCTGCACCGACGCGGCGACGCACCAGTAGACCGTCTTCTGGTGGACGAAGTCGCCGGCCGAATAGAGGTTCATCGAGAAAGGTCCGGGCTTGGGACGTGGTCGAAGCTTGATCGTCGTCGGAGGCGTGGTCAGCAGGTTGTCAGCGGGGCCTTCCGGACCGACGGGGTCGGCGAGCGCACCGGGCGCACCGGGCTCCGCGGCCAGCGGCGGCTGCTGAACGCCCAGTCTGAGGCCGGCCAAGGTGGGCTGCCACCAGGTGAGTGGCGCGTCTGGTCCGCTGTCAGGTGTCGTCGCGGCCGCCCGGATCGGCTGGGTCGCGGCTAGCCCCAGCGCGAGTGACATGGCCAAGACCGCGGCGACCAGACGGTCGACCACGGTGCGCGTCTGGCCGACCACGGCGGACGTCTGGCACGGCGAGGGCGGATCCAAGGCCTCGGTCCGATCTGCGTTCACGACGCCAAACCATAGGCAATCACGACCGATCTGTCACTAGCCGAATCGGGCCGCGGCTGGATCGGGCCGCGGCGGGAGGGGCCGCTGGTCGATTCCGACCTCGTGCGTCGCGGTTGCCTGCCACTCTCATAAGTCACGAGGTCGGGACTTGGCGGGTCGCTGGTTTGCCTGGTAGGCCCGATCTCCGCCCTGGTTGCGGTTGATTTGGAGCACAAGGTCCGGGGTGGAGGCGCCGAGCCCGGCCGGGCCTGGACGCGGTGGAAGGGTCCGCCGGGCGGCCTAATCCTGGTGATAGATCAGACCGGCCGTGTAGTTGCGGCCACGTTCATCCACGATCGTGGTGATGGTGTCCTTGAACGCTCCACCCCAGCGTGCCGCCACCTCGGTGGCACCGATCCTGTCGATGACCGTCTGGAAGTCGGGGTAGTAACGACCGACATAGACCACGTGGGCGCCGCGGCGGAAGCCGGTGTAGTCGCGATAGCCGGCATCGGCGATGGCCTGGAGCATCTGCGGCCAAGGCTCGGCATGAAGCTTGTCGTAGTAGACCGCCGCGCGCGGATCGATGACGAGGCTGAAGCAGCCCCATTCCCAGGCTCCGTCGGGCTCTGGGGCGTCGGTGTGGAAGACCTCGTCGTACCAGATCAGTCCGCCGCCGGGAGCCTCGACCTCCGCGATGACATCGCGGAACTGCTTGCCCCAGTGCCGGTTGGCGCTGCCTCTGGCGTAGGCCCGAAACGCGCTGTTGCGGTCGGGCTCGCATTCGGCGTACCACCACACGTCCGTGCCACGTCGAAACCCGGTCACCTCGTGCAGCCCGGCATCGCGCATCTCGGCCGCGACCTCGCTCGGAGGCTGGGCGTGCAGAGCGTCGTAGCGTGCTTCGGTGCCGGGGAAGAGTCGGACGTAGTAGAGGCTGCGTTCCATGGCGCGTGTCCGGTCTAGATGAAGAGCGGGCCGAAGATGAGCGACACGATGGCCATCAGCTTCAGCAGGATGTTGATCGAGGGACCAGAGGTGTCCTTGAAGG
The DNA here is from genome assembly GCA_963814315.1 of uncultured Chloroflexia bacterium. Lineage (GTDB taxonomy): Bacteria > Chloroflexota > Limnocylindria > Limnocylindrales > CSP1-4 > JAFMJV01. The sequence goes on along the minus strand of CAWFCG010000002.1, from coordinate 203,881 downwards.
GGTCGCCGATGGTGTCGCCGACGACCGTGGCCGCGTGGGCTGGGGAGCCCTTGCCACCGAACTGCCCCGACTCGACCCACTTCTTGGCGTTGTCCCAGGCACCGCCGGTGTTGGCCATGAAGAGCGCCAGCAGGAAGCCTGCCGCGATCGAGCCAGCGAGCATGCCACCGAGTGCCTCAGCACCCAACAGGACACCGACGACGATGGGCGAGAGGATGGCGATGGCGCCGGGCAGGAGCATCGCGCGCAGGGCACCTTGGGTAGAGATGTCGACCGCTCGCGCGGCATCCGGCTCCACACCTTCCAGACCCTCACGCAGGCCTGGGATCTCACGGAACTGGCGTCGGACCTCTTCGATCATGGCGTAGGCCGCCGTGCCCACCGCGTACATCGTCAGGCCGGCGAAGAGGAACGGCAGCATCGCGCCCAGCAGGATGCCGATGAGCACACTGGAGTCAGTGAGCTGGAGGTTGGTGATGCCGGTGACCTCGACATATGCGACCAGCAGCGCCAGCGCGGTCAGCACCGCGGAGCCGATGGCGAAACCCTTGCCGGTGGCGGCCGTGGTGTTGCCCAGAGAGTCGAGCGCGTCCGTGCGCTCGCGCACTTCAGGCGGCAGATGGCCTTGCTCGGCCAGGCCACCAGCGTTGTCCGCGACCGGCCCATAGGCGTCGGTCGCGAGCGTGATGCCGAGAGTGGAGAGCATGCCGACCGCCGCCAGCGCGACGCCGTACAGGCCGGCGAAGTGCTCAGCCACGAAGATGCCAACGGCAACGGCCATGGTCGGGATGACCACGCTGACGAGCCCGACGGCGATGCCACCGATGACGACCGAGGCCGGACCGGTCGCGGACTGCTGGGCGATCCACTGCGTGGGCTTGTATTCGTAAGAGGTGAAGAACTCGGTGGTGTTGCCGATGACCTGACCCACGATGAGACCGGTCAACACGACCCAGAAGAGCTCGAAGGGGAGATCGCCGATGAGGAGCACCGCGGCAGTCCCCACCAGCACCAGCCCAGCGGCACCGAAGACGCCGTAGCGCAAGGCCCACAGGAGCTGGCTCATGTTGGCGTCGTCCTTGGTGCGCACGAGGAACGTGCCCAGGATGGACGAGATGATGCCGACACCGGCGATGACCAGCGGTAGCACGGCCAGCGCGCTGTTCCAACCGGTGTCGGAGATGGCGAAGACGCCAGCACCGACGGCCACCAGGGTGAGGGCGGAAACCATGCCGCCGACGTAGGACTCGAAGAGGTCGGCGCCCATGCCCGCCACGTCACCCACGTTGTCACCGACGTTGTCAGCGATGGTGGCCGGGTTGCGGGGGTCATCCTCGGGGATGCCGGCCTCGACCTTGCCGACCAGGTCGGCACCGACGTCAGCAGCCTTGGTGTAGATGCCGCCGCCGACGCGAGCGAACAACGCGATCGACGAGGCGCCGAAGGCAAAGCCGGCCACTACGGTGGCATCCTGGAAGATGACCCACAGGACGGTGATGCCGAGCAGGCCGATGCCGACGACGGTCAGGCCCATGACGGTGCCGGTGTTGAAGGCGACCCGCAGCGCCGGGTTCAGGCCCTGCATGGCAGCTGCTGCGGTTCGGGTGTTGCCGCGTACCGCGATGCTCATGCCGATGAAGCCGGCCGTCGCCGAGCCCAAGGCGCCAAGGACGTACGTGGTGGCGGTCCAGGGGCCGGTGCCAAGGCGATCCTGCACGCCCGCGTTGAGCTCTTCGATCGTCGTGTTGTCGGTGATGTTGAAGTCGATCAGGACCGCGAGGAGCACGGCGACTACGGCGACGAACACCGCCAGGATCATGTATTCGCGGCGGATGAAGGCCATCGCACCTTCCTGGATCAGCCGGCCGACCTTCTGGATGATCTCCGGTCCCGCGTCCTGTGCCAGCACGCTGCGAGCCAGCACGAAGGCCATGATCAGACCGGCGATGGCGGCGCCACCGGCGATGACGAATGCAAGTGTCCCGTCCATCAGCGGGTAAGCCTTCTCACGAGCATCGGTGATCGTCTCCCTCCAGAGTCCAATTGGGGCATCGGTACCCGTAGATGGTGTCCTGCGCCACGATCGGGGCCCATGGCCGGTGCCAAAGGGCGCGCCATGTCCCTCGGTGCGGGGCACCATCCGGCCCCTGGCGCCACGAGCAGTCTACCCGTGATAGGCAGGTGGTCTGGCGGCCCCTAGGTTTCGAAGTGGAGAGTCACGCGGGAGTCACGCGCTCACCGAATGGCTATGAGGCCGGACTCTCCTCGGCGGCGGGCGACTCAGGGGCAGTCGTGGGAGGCTGCACTTGAACGGGGATCTCGTCGAGGGGCAGTCCGTCGACGATGCCCTCGGTCACCGTGTCACTTGTGTAGACGAGGTTCCCGTCAGCGTCGAAGACCGACGCGCGCAGCGTGTACGTGACGCCATCGTCGATGGTCTCGGGGTCATAGCTGATAGCGAACGGGATCTCGGCCGCCTCGATGTCAGCGACCTCCCCTGACGCTTCGCCGATGGTCTCCGCTGGCACGTCCATCTTGGAGGCGTCCTCAAGTTCGATCGACCAGGTGTCACCCTCCGTCAAGACGGCGTCCTCGGGCAGGGTGATGGCGCCCGTCACGGCCGGCGCCTCGACGACGATGATCTCGGCGGTCGGTTCAACCGTGGGCTCAAGGATCGGCCCGGCTGTAGGCGCCACGGTGGGTTCGGCCGTGGGTTCGGCCGTGGGTCCGGCCGTGGGTTCGGCGGTGGGCGCCACGGTGGGTTCGGCCGTGGGTTCGGCCGTGGGTTCGGCGGTGGGCGCCACGGTGGGTTCGGCGGTGGGCGCCACGGTGGGTTCGGCGGTGGGCGCCACGGTGGGTTCGGCGGTGGGCGCCACGGTGGGTTCGGCGGTGGGCGCCACGGTGGGTTCGGCGGTGGGCGCCACGGTGGGTTCGGCGGTGGGCGCCACGGTGGGTTCGGCGGTGGGCGCCACGGTGGGCGCGACGGTCGGGGCGGCAGTCGGGACGGCAGTCGGCTTGGGCGTGGGTTGCTTGGTCGGCTTGGGTGTGGGCTCGGCCGTTGGCTCAGCTGTCGGTTCCACGATGGGCTCGATGGACGCGGCCACCGGCGCCGTCGAGGCAGCGGCGGACGGAGCTTCGGTCGGCGCAGGTGTCGGATCGTCGGGGCGGCAGGCCACCACGACCAACGCTCCGACAGCGATCAAGGCTGACCATCTGGCCAACCGTGAGATGCGAGTCCGATTCCTGTCCAAGTTCCGATCCCTCCTGCCCATGCCTGGTGTCGTGGACGGCTCCCCACGCCGTTCTGACGACGGTAACGTGGCGCTACATTACCCGAGCCTGCCCCTACTCGTCGCACGCTAGCGTGTCAGGGAACAGGGTCCGGACATTCGCGGCCGTGACCACCTCCAATGCGGCGTCGATCCGCGGCGCCACCTCACGACCGGCCATGGCATCCAGGACGGCCGGCACGAGCGCCGAGCCGAAGCGTTCGGGGAGCTGGGCCACCGACGCGATGTAATGGTCATCGCACGCGATCTCAGCGCGGATCTCCGGGTCGGCCAGTTGACCTCCGTACCAGACCTGGTTGGCGCGGCCAACGTCCGTGGCTGCCTGCATCGCGCCCAGGATGGCGATGTCGCTGACCCCTGCTACGAGGATGGGCTTGCCCTTGATCTCCTCCAAGGCCGTCGCGACCTGGGTGCGCGCGGTGACCAGGTGCTGCGCATCGGCCAGCTCGCGTGTATCGCTGGGCAATGCGCAGTGCTCCTGGTAGCCATCTCGGAAGCCATCCATGCGCGCGCCGCCGATGGGGTCGTCCGGGCCGGATTCGAGCGAGATCCAGGCCATCACATCGCAATCCCAGCGCTCAGACGCGAACGCGCCCATGGCCGCGCCGGCGAGTCGGCCCGACTCGGCCTGATCGATCTCCAACATCGAGACCTGACAGGGGCCCTGGTCATAGACGATGCCGATGGTGGGCGCATCGCCGGTCGTTTCGCAGACACCGGCCGCGAGGTCGGCGAAAGGCTGGAAGCTGATGACGCCATGTACTCCGGCCGCCGAGAGCTGCTCGGCACAGGCTTGCACGCCTTCGCGGGTCCAGCGCGAGTCACATTCGACGAGGTCGATTCCGGCCGTGTCGGCTGCCTGGCGGATCCCGGCACTGACGGCCTGGACGAAGACCTGCGATCCATCAAGCGCGATGTAGCCGATGCTGGGCTGTTCGGAACGGAATGGAGCGGAGGCGCTGGGCAGGGCGGACGAGTTCGCGGGGAGCGACGCTGGTGCCGTGGAACTGGTACCTGAACCTATCGGGGCCGGCGAGGTCGATGCTCCGTCGTCACCGCGTGGCACGGTGACGCAGGCGCCGACGAGGAGGCCAAGCACCACGACCGCCAGCAACGTGCGCGTCTGGCCGGCCGGATGGCGAGTCGAACGACAGCTCAATGCGCGACCGCGCGATACACGTCGACGACCTCCGCGAGCTCCTCGTCACCGACCAGATCGAGCCCCGGTCCGGGCATGGCCTAGTCTCCCCGTGCGAAACATGCTTCAACGCGACCGTAGCACGCACCCTGCCGAGTCGGCTGGCAGGGCGATGCTTGGCTCGTCGGAAGTCAGCCTTGCGCGGCCAAGGCCTGTGCCCCCTCCCCCAGGGAGACGCGGATGGAGATGCCGAACGGTCGCGACTCGCCCGGAGCCAACTCGGTGACGCCGCCTGCTTCACGCTCCGCGGCACGTCCGCCGAGTCCGCAGTTGGCCGGCTCCAGGCCGGTGAGGTACATGCCCGGGCCCAGCATCCGCCACTGCCACATACGTGGCAGCTGTCGAGGGTCCCAGCTGACCGTCAGGCCGATGCCGCCGGTGGGCTCGAACCCGGGGTTGACGATCGACGCGCTGACCTGCTCAGCGTCGGTCGCCGACAACTCGTGGCGGAAGACGTTTTCGGTGAAGCCATCGGCGGGGGCGGGGAAGGTGTCGCGCGCCGCCAGCCCGTCACGAGCGGCATCGTCGCGCGGTGTGATGACCGCGTCTGGCGTTATCAGCCGGGCTCCGTCGGCCACGACCGGGTAGCCCAGGTTGACGTGGTAGAGGAGCATCAGGGCCGTCGGTGCATAGCCCTGGTTGATGACCTCATCCTCGACGTGCAGGACGGTCTCCCCCATGGGCAGCCTGATGCGGCGACGCAGTAGCAGATCAGCCCCGAACACGTCCGTCTCGCGCATCTCCCCGGACACCTCCGCCACCAGGCGGCCATCCTGCTCGATGACGCGATGGCTCACGTTGCGCGCGGCGATGTTGGAGATGCGGCCGTGCAGACCGTATGACTTGCCGTCTTCCTCCGAGGGCAGACCCACGTTCTGCAGCCCGCAGGTGGTGAGCATGCCGCCGTGGAACGAGCGCAGCCAGTCGGCTTCCTCGAAGTAGGCTGGGTGGACCGCGCCGGTGGTGGACTGCCAGCCGACCTGATGCCCGGCGGCCCACACCGAGCCAAGGTCGAGTCCGCGATCGGCCAGGATCAGCGCCGACAGGCCACCCGAAGCGCGGGCGTCGATGACGCGGACGCCGTCTTCGTTGCCATCGGCCAGACGCGCGGCGCGGGTGGAGACGAGCTGCGAGACATCGCCGATGCGACGGCGCAGCCCGGTGAGGTCGTGGGTCGTGTGCTCGCTCATGGCGCGACGGTAGACCAAAGCGAGTCCGGCGACCGTGCATTCGTGCAAGCGGCCCACGGTCGACGCGATCGGTCACGGTCGACGCGATCGGCTGGCTATCATGGCACGCAGAAGGGCGGCACACAGACGATGGTGAGAGCGAGCGCGAAGGGGGCCACTAGCACGGTCATCCGCACCTACGCGGCCGCCGATCGCGCCTCCGCCGAACGCTCCTTCCTGCTTGAGCGTCAGCAGGCGGCCGCCCGGGGCTGGGAACCCAAGTCCCGTCGCTGGCGCTCCGAAGGTCAGGAGCATGTCCTCACGGTCGTCTTCGAGTCGGGTGCCACGACCGCGGGCGACTTCGGGGCAGACCCGGAAGTACGTTCGCGCATCGCCGCCATCACGCGCCGACCGCTGCCCTGGACGCCGGCCCAGGCACGGGAGCGTGATGCTGGGCGGGTGGTCGTGGAGACGCTCGACCTGCACTGTGCTGGCGAGCCGCTGCGCCTCATCCGGGGCGGCTACCCTGCCGTCCCGCTGCTGCCCATCGAGGCACGACGGATCTGGGTCGGGGAGCATGCCGACGGCTTCCGGCGCATGCTGATGTACGAGCCCCGCGGCCATCGCGACATGTACGGAGCGGTCCTGCTGGCACCGTATCGTGAGGACGCCGATATCGCGGTGCTGTTCATGCACAACCAGGGCTACAGCACGATGTGCGGCCACGGCATCATCGCGCTCACCCAGGGCCTCATCGAGGAAGGGCTGTATCCGGCGACCACGCCGACCACGGAGATCCGCTGGGAGACGCCGGCTGGGCTGGTGACCGCGTCGTCCGACGTCAGCGTGGGTGTAGGGGCAGCGCCGGTGGTGCGCTCCGTACGCTTCGTGAACGTGCCAGCCTACCTGCATGCCGAACGCCTGCTGATGCGTCCAAGAAGTGTCCGTCTCTTCGGCGCGGCCGCCGAGCGCAAGGGCTTGAGTGTCCAGCTGGCCTTCGGCGGGGCCTACTACGGCATCGTGGACGTGGCCGAGCTGGGCATGCGTGTGGTGCCGGAGCAGATCGAGCAGCTCACCCGTGCCGGTGCCGCTATCACCGAGGCGCTGCGCCAGGAGCACACACCGACCCATCCGACCGATGCGTCGCTGGGCTTCGTGTACGGGACCATCCTGGTTGACAGCGACCCGGCCACCTCACCCGACGGCTTGGCGGCCGACGCCACCGTCCGCAACGTCACCGTCTTCGCCGATGCCGAGGTAGACCGTTCGCCCTGTGGCTCGGGCACCTCCGCCCTGCTGGCCGCGCGGCACGCACTAGGCGCCTCAGACGTGGGCGACACCATCGTCAACGCTGGCATCACCGGCGAGGCTTTCAGCGCCTGCATCGAGGGCACGACCATGCTGGGTGATCACGAGGCGGTCATCACCAGCATCGAGGGCAGCGCCTACGTGACCGGCCACCAGCGCTTCGTGCTCGATGAGCGCGATCGCCTGGGCCAGGGCTTCCTGCTGCGCTAGCAGTCGGTCACACTGCAACCGATGACCCCCTTCGCGTGTTCCTTCTGGCGTGTGCACTGACTGCCCTGCCCGACTCGCGGACGACCTCGATGGGAGCTTCCCGCTGTTCTTGGCCCACCACCAGGACCTCGTGTACGGCATCGCCCTGCGCTCGACGAAGCAGCCGACCGACGCCGAGGACCTGGCTCAGGAGGCTTTCATCCGAGCCTACCGGGCCTTGAGCGGCTACGACGCGTCGCGCATCCGCGAGCTTCACCCGCGCGGTTGGCTTGCCGCCATCGTCGGCAATCTGGCGCGCAATCGTGCCAAACGCAAACCGCCGGCCACGGCCGATCTGGGGTCGGTGGCGGACCGGCCCGACACGTATTCGCCCGGACCGGAGCGAGTGGCCGAGCAGCGGGAGGCGGCGCGCCGTTGGCGCGAGCGGCTCGATGCCCTCCCCCGCCGCTACCGACGGGCGGTGGCCTTGCGGCACGTGAGCGGGCTGTCCTATCCCGAGCTGGCCGAGGCATTGGAGCGGCCATTGGGCACGGTGAAGTCGGACGTCCATCGCGGTGTTCGTCTGCTGCGCGAGTCGATCGGCGAGGAGGCAAGATGAACATGCAGGAGGCACGAGACATGGTCAAGGCACTACGGTCCATCGATACCGCGGCTCCAGACGGTCTCGCCGACTCGGTCATGGCGGCCGTCGGGCTGGTCGATGCGTGGACCCGCATCGATGGGCCCATCGGACCGCTCTATGTGGCTTGGGGAACCAGCGGGATCACGGCCGCCGAACCGGCCCGCGATGCGGCCGGCTTCGAGACCGAGTACGAGCTGCGCCACCGGCGCTCACTGCGCCGCGTGGCCGAGATGCCAGAGCCGCTTCTGCGGCAGGTGCACAAGCGTTTCGAGGGCAGACACACCGACGGGCCGACCGTCGACCTGGCGACACTGACCGACTTCGAACAGGCCGTGCTGCGCAAGACCATGGAGATCCCCTTCGGCGAGGTGCGGCCGTATTCGTGGGTGGCGCGAGAGATCGGGCGGCCGCGAGCGGTGCGCGCGGTCGGCTCGGCGCTGGCGGGCAATCCGATCACGTTCATCATCCCCTGCCACCGCGTGGTGCGGGCCGACGGGCACATCGGCAACTACGGAGCCGGTGGCCCGGAGGCGAAGCGCAAGGTGCTGGCCCTTGAGGGCATCGACACCTCCGCACTCGAGCGGCTCGCCGCCGGCCGCGTTCGCTATGCCGGGTCCGATTCAACCAACATCTACTGCTATCCCTCGTGTCGACACGCGCGCCGCATCACTTCGAACCATGAGGTCCATTTCCACACGGCCCTTGAGGCACAGGCCGCCGGCTATCGGCCCTGCAAGTCCTGCCGCCCACTGGAGAGCACGCCCGACGCTGCCTGAGCCGGTCGTCGAGCGACAGCTGTCACGAGCTGCGCACGCAACTCGAATGCCGAGTCCGGCAGGGTCGCCAAACGCGCGCGGAGCTCATGGCGGAACCGATCGCGATCGGCTTGGACGTGTGAGTCCCAGAGGTCTCGTTCGTCGTACTCCTCCTTGAATGCCAGGTATGCGCCGCGGGTCCAGCGGAAGCGCACCTCGTCGGCCCGCACTTCGAGCTGGGTGAACCCGGTCGCGGCCAGCTCTCGCTCGACCTCTGCAAGGGAGACGTAGTCGGTGGCACGGGAGTGTCGGAAGTCGACGCGGTCGCGAGCCCAGCCGCGTTCGGCCACCAGACGCTCGAAGGCGACGTCCGCCGCCATGGTCGCACCGTCGGCCGCCACGGTCACTTCGTCGGCCGCGATGGTCCCGTCGTCGGCGAGCCACGTCACCAGCGCCACCGTCCCACCCGGGCGCAACACCCGCCACATCTCGCGCAACAGTGCTGGTCGGTCGTCCACCAGCGACAGGACGAAGGACGACGCGACCACATCCACCGAGCCATCCGCGAGCGGCATCGCCCGGGCGTCGGCGACCAGCCACTCGAAGCGCGCGGTGTCGCCCGGTCGCTCCGCCGCCACACGCTGTTTGCCCACCGAAAGCATGCCGGCCGAAGCGTCGAGCGCCATGATCCGTGCCTTCGGCCAGCGTTCGGCGGCGGCCAGCGCTGACCCGCCGGTGCCGGCGCCGACATCGAGGAACAGCGCGGGAACGACCTCGAGCCGCGCCAGGAGTCGACATGCGGGACCGGCCAGCACGGGTTCCCAGTGGCGCGCATAGCGCAGGCCATCGGGGTCAGGCGTCATGACCAGGCTCACGGCTGAGCATGGGCCATCAGCGGCTGCGTTCCTTCAAGGAGCCGTCCCGGGGACGCGTCCTACGACCCGTCGACACCGAGGCGGTAGACGCTGCCGTCGAGGGACACCACGTAGAGTTCGCCGGCATCATCCTCGCCGAACGACACCACGCCCTGCGGCGCGTCGAGCAGCTGGTAGGCCGTCGCAGGTTGTCCGGCAACGACCGCGTCGGCGTCGAGACCCCAGATGTAGCCGCTGGCAAAGTCGCTGAAGAGGTACACGCCGTCGAGCTCCGGGAACACCTCACCGCGATAGACGTAGCCACCGGTGATGGCGCGATGCGGCGGCACCTTGTCATAGAAGGCGACCGGCGGCTCGAACTGCGCCGGATCGCAATCGGGGACATTGGGGTGACAGGTGGCCTCGCCCTCCACGTCCGACCAGCCGAAGTTGAGGTCGGCGACGCCGGCGGGGATGCGGTTCACCTCCTCGATGCGCTGTCCGACATCACCGATCCAGAGATCACCGGTGGCCCGGTCAAAGCTGGAGCGGCGAGGATCACGCAGGCCTCGCGCCCACATCGCCGGGGGAAAGCCGCCCTTGCGCTTCTTGGCGTAGGGGTTGTCGCTGGGGATGGCGTAGCGCTTGCCCTTGTTGACATCGATGCGCAGCACCTTGGAGTAGAGCGGCTCCGACAGCTGACCATAGCCCAGCGGGTCGCCGGGGTCGGTGCCGCCACCGTCACCCAGTGGGATGTAGAGGTAGCCGTCAGGCCCAAAGCCGATCCAGCCAGCGTTGTTGTTGGGGAATGGCTGGTCGACGGTCAGGATGGAGGCCTTGGTGGCCTTGTTGCTGGCCGACTTGCAGGGCTGGCCCTTGAACTCGGCGATGACCGACTGGCCATCGGGCAGTGAGTCGTAGTGGACGAAGAATCGCCCATTCTTCTTGAACTGCGGATGGAAGGCCAGCGAATGCAGGCCTTGCTCGGGTCCCACGACCACACGATCGCTGATGTCCAGGAAGGGCCGCGAGATCAACACGCCATCGGGCCTGACCAGACGTACCGTGCCGCCACGCTCGACGATGTAGAGGCACTGGGCGCCGGTACCGTCGTCGGTCAGATAGACCGGTGCAGCAAGACCGTCCACGAAGAGATCGGTCCGCAGCGACACGGTGGCAGGATCGAAGAACGGGAACGGAGTCGGCTCAGCGCTGGGCAGGGGGCTGGCAGACGGCCCCGCTGAGACCTCCTCGGCCGGCCCAGGCGATGCGTCCGCGCCGGATGCACCACTCGTACCACCGGCGGCGAAGACCACGAGCCCGACGACGATGGCGAGGATGACCGCGATGACAACGAGACGGCCGATGGCACGCTTGGCCGAGCGCTCACTCGGCGGGGGCGCCATCGGGGGTGGCGGGGGCATCGGGGGTGGCGGGCGGCGATCGAAGTGCTCGGGGTAGGCGACGGCGTCGCGGGAGATGCGATCCATCACCGCCGGTGCCACATCAGGCGCCCAGCGCAACTCGGCGACCGCCAGCGACACCGCGACCGTGCCCAGCTGATCGTCGGGCATGCCCAGGAATGACGCCGGCAGGCTTGGGTTCGGCATCAGGCCCCCGACATCCGGGCACGTAGTCGCGTGAGGGCCCCGCTGAGCCGCTCCTCTACCATGGCCGACGAGATGGACAGCGCACTGGCGGCGTCGTCCCGGTTCAGGCCGAAGAGGTAGCGTGCTGCGATGACCATGCGATCCTCCTCACCGAGGCGGTCGAAGGCTTCGGCGACGGCGGTGCGGTCGGTCGGCGCCAAACCGGCGGCATGGGCGACCCCGGGTACGGCGGAGGCAGGCCGGTGCGGACCCTGCATCCGTTCAACCGGTCGTGACGAACGGGTGGGCCGACTCGATTTACGGCGCTGCTGCCGGGATTCGCCAGCCGCGATCCGAAAGAGCCAGGGCAGGATGCCAAGGTCGGACGTGTACGAGGGCAGCGCGCGGTAGGCACGCACGAAGGCGGAGAGCGTCGCCGCCTCCGCCATCTCGGTGTCTCTGACGACCAGCCAGGCGACCCGAAAGACCGGTTCCTGGTAGCGACGCACCAGACGCTCCCAGGCGCGCAGATCACCCCGCTGCGCGGCCGCGACCAAGGCGCCGTCGGACTGGACGACGGGGGCGGCAGCAGGAGCTGGGGCGGAGGTCGTCCCGGTCATGTCAGCACGATGGTAGCGGCCCTCTCCGACATGAGCACGACTGCATAGGATGGCCGGGCCGCGGTCCGCGCTGGGGCGAGAACCTCAGCGGTCGATGGCGAACGGCGCTTCCGGCTCCAGGTCCAGCGCGGCCACGGACTTGGCCGCGACCCCGACGTCCATGGCTCCGGTGCGGGCAAGCTCGACGAGGACACCAGCGCAGATGTGCGGCGCGTCGATGTCGAAGAAGCGGCGCAAGGCCTCACGCGTGTCACTGCGGCCATAGCCGTCGGTGCCCATGCTGCGCCAAGCCTTGGTCGGCACCCAGCGCGCGACCATGTCCGGCCAGGCCGCGATCCAGTCTGACACCGCGAGCACCGGCCCGGCGGCGGCGGGCTCGGCCAGGACCTGCGTGACGTAGGGCACGCGTTCCGATCCGGGGTTGTGCAGATTCCAGTGCTCTGTCTCCAGGGCTTCGTTTCGGAGCAGCTGGAACGACGGGGCGCTGTACACCTCCGCCGCGACACCGTGCTGCTCGGCCAACATGGCCTGGGCCGCCAGCGCCTGCTGCATGATCACGCCCGAGGCCAGGATGGTGGCGCGCGGGGCGTCCTCTCCCAGATCCGGAGCGTCTGCGAACCGGTATAGCCCGTTGATGATGTCTTCGTCACTGACCCCTTCGGGTCGGGCGGGCATCAAATGGTTCTCGTTGTAGAGCGTGAGGTAGTAGAAGACGTCCTGTGGCTCCGCTCCGTACATCCGCCGCAGGCCATCACGGATGATGGCGGCCGTCTCGTAGGCGAAGGCTGGGTCGTAGGCGCGGCACGACGGGTACGCGGAGGCAGACACGAGGCTGTGGCCATCCTGATGCTGCAGGCCCTCACCGTTGAGGGTGGTGCGGCCGGCCGTGGCGCCGAGCATGAAACCGCGGCCGCGGGCATCGGAGAACGCCCAGATCTCATCACCGGTGCGCTGGAAGCCGAACATCGAGTAGAAGATGTAGAAGGGGATCATCGGCTCGGCATGGGTGGCGTAGGCCGTGCCGGCCGCCTGCATGGACGCGGTGGAGCCGGCCTCGGTCAGGCCCTCCTCAAGGATCTGGCCGGACTTGGCCTCGTGATAGGAGAACAGCAGGTTGGAGTCGACCGGGTCGTAGAGCTGCCCCAGGGCAGAGTAGATGCCGACCTCCTTGAACAGCGAGTCCAGGCCGAAGGTCCGGGCCTCGTCCGGGATGATGGGCACGATGCGCTTGCCCAGGCCTTCGTCGCGGAGCAAGTTCCGCAGCAGCTTGGCGAAGGCCATGGTGGTCGAGACCGCCTGACCGCCTGAGCCGGCATCGAACTCCTTGAACGGTGTGTCGCCGCTTGTCGCGAGCGGCTTGCTGATGACCACGCGGCGCGGTGAGGGGCCACCCAACGCAGCGCGGCGCTCCTGCAGGTACCTGATCTCCGGCGAGTCGGGACCGGGGTGGTAGTACGGCACCTCATGCAGCTGCTCATCAGGGATGGGCAGCTCCAGACGGTCGCGGAACACACGCACTTCCTCGTCGTTCATCTTCTTGGCCTGGTGGGTGATGTTGCGGGCCTCGACCGAGGAGCCCAGCGTCCAGCCCTTGACGGTCTTGGCCAGGATGACCGTGGGCGCGCCGTTGGGTTCGACGGCCTTGGCGTACGCCGCGTACAGCTTGCGGTAGTCGTGGCCGCCACGGCGCAGCGCCTTGAGCTCGTCGTCGCTCTTGTTGGCCACCAGCGCGGCCAGACGAGGGTCGACGCCGAAGAAATGCTCGCGCATGTAGGAGCCCGGTTCGACCGAGTACTTCTGCCATTCACCGTCGAGCACGTCGGCCATGCGCTGCACCAGCACGCCGTCAGGATCACGCGCCAACAGCTCGTCCCACTCACGGCCCCAGATGACCTTGATGACGTTCCAACCGGCGCCCCGGAAGACGGCTTCCAGCTCCTGCACGATCTTGCCGTTGCCGCGCACCGGACCATCGAGGCGCTGCAAGTTGCAGTTGACCACGAAGATGAGGTTGTCGAGGCCCTCACGAGCGGCGATGCTGAGCGATCCCAGCGACTCCGGCTCGTCCGTCTCGCCGTCGCCCAGGAAGGCCCACACACGGCTGGCGGAGGTGTCCTTGATGCCGCGGCCAAGGAGGTAGCGGTTGAAGCGCGCCTGGTAGATGGCAGCTAGCGGCGAGAGGCCCATCGACACGCTGGGGAACTCCCAGAAGTCGGGCATCAGTCGCGGATGCGGGTAGGAGGACAGACCCTGCCCGGGCACGATCTCACGACGGAAATGGTCCAGCTGTGACTCGGAGAGGCGACCTTCCAGGAAGGCACGGGCGTAGACGCCGGGCGCAGCGTGGCCCTGGTAGTAGATCTGGTCACCCATGCCCTCGGCATCCTTGCCGCGGAAGAAGTGGTTGAAGCCGACTTCATAGAGACTGGTCGCAGATGCATAGGTGGCGAGATGGCCGCCGATCCCCGACGAGGCCTTGTTGGCACGCAGCACCATGGCCGCCGCGTTCCAACGGACCAGGCGGCGGATGCGACGCTCCATGTCCTCGTCGCCGGGGAAGGCCGCCTCCTGCTCGGGGCTGATGGTGTTGATGTAGCGCGTCTGGGTCAGTGGTGGCAGGCCGATGTGCAGCTGACGCGCCCGCTTGAGCAGCTTGTACAGCACGAACTGGGCACGCTCGGGGCCGAGCTCCGCGGTCAGGGCATCAAGCGAGGCGACCCAGTCCTGGGTCTCATCGGGATCAGGGTCGGGTGGAAGGAGCTTGAAGTCGCCGTAGGGATCGAACATATCGACCGCATCGTAGGCGATATCGAGCCGGCTGCGTTTCGGCGACGGCGGGCGGGGCACGGCAGGACCGGCGTATCCTGCCCCGACATGAGCAAGACCGACGCCCCCAGCCCGGCGGACACCGCCAAGCCCAGCACCGGCAAGCCCAGCGCCCCCCGGACCAGTTCGGCTCCGGCCGCGGCGACCGCCAAGGCCATCCCGCTCACGGGCATGGCGCTGGGCGTCGATGTCGGCGGCACCGGCGTCAAGGCCGCCATGGTCGACCTCGCCACCGCGGAGCTGGTGACGTCGCGCATCCGCGAAGACACACCGCAGCCATCGGAGCCCGCCGCGGTCATCGAGACCGTCGCCTTGGTGGTCGGCCGCGTCCTTGCCGACCACGCGCCAGTGGAACACCTCGCCGTCGGCATCGGCCTGCCCGGCGCCATCAAGTACGGGATCATGAAGACGGCCGCCAACCTGGACAAGGGCTGGGTCGACTTCGATGCCACGTCTGCCCTCAGCGAGAAGCTGGGGACGCCGGTCCACGTCATCAACGACGCCGACGCCGCGGGCATGGCCGAGCTCGCCTACGGTGAAGCCAAGGGCCACGACGGCACGACCATCCTGCTGACCATCGGTACGGGCATCGGCAGTGCCCTCATCAGCGAGGGCCGCCTGGTTCCCAACACCGAGTTCGGGCATCTGCTCATGCACGACCAGGCTTCCGAGACGCTCGTGGGTGGTGTGGCCCGCGAACGGCGCGGCCTCAAGTGGAAGGAGTGGGCGTCGGAGTTCAACGAGTACCTGGCCATGCTGGAGTTCTTCACCTGGCCCGACCGCCTCATCCTCGGCGGCGGTGTGAGCAAGCGTTCGGACAAGTATTGGCAGTACCTGAGGTCCAAGGCGGACCTGGTCAAGGCCAAGTACCTGAACACCTCGGGCATCATCGGGGCTGCCTATGCCGCCGGCCTGGCTGCACACGAGGAGGCTGCGCGAGAGGCAGCTGCGCGAACGCCGGCCGCGCGACGACCGGCTGCGCGACGACCGGCTGCGCGACGACCGGCTGCGACGAAGAAACGGGGCTGACGGTCCGCCGCTCGGTAGCAGCGACCGTCGACCAACAGCACCCGCCGACCATGCAGATCCACCTGCTGGACGCCACGTATGAGCTCTTCCGGGCTCACTTTGGGCGTCCGCCCCGCAGCGGGTTGGACGGTGAGCCGGTCGGCGCCACACTGGGCGTGGTGGAGTCGGTGCTGTCGCTTCTGCGGGAGGACGGCGTCACCCATCTCGGCTGCGCCACCGATCACGTCATCCGCTCCTGGCGCAACGACCGCTATCCCGGCTACAAGACCGAGGCGGGTACGCCAGCCGAGCTGCTGGGCCAGTTCGACCTGCTTGAGGAGGCGTTGCGCGCGCTCGGTGTGGTGGTCTGGCCGATGGTCGAGTTCGAAGCCGACGACGGGTTGGCTGCCGCGGCCGCGCGATACGTCCGCCACCCCGACGTGGAGCGCGTGATCATCCTCTCACCGGATAAGGACATGGCCCAGTGCGTCCGACCCGATGGCCGCGTGGTCACCTTCGATCGGCGCAAAGGTTGCTTCTACGATGCCGCCGGGGTCGAAGAGAAGTTCGGCGTGACGCCCGAGTCCATCCCCGACTACCTGGCACTGGTAGGTGACGCGGCCGACGGCTTCCCGGGGTTGGCGGGCTGGGGCGCACGATCGGCGGCGACGGTGCTGCAGCGCTATCCACACCTTGAGGACATCCCGGACTCGGTCAACGCCTGGGACCTCAAGGTTCGTGGCGCCGCCAGCCTCGCCCAGACCTTGAAAGAGCACCGCGATGACGCCCGGCTCTTCCGCGAGCTGGCCACACTTCGCACCGACGCACCCATCCCGCAGACCGATCCCGATGAGCTGCGCTGGCGTGGCGTGGATCGCGAGGCGTTCACGGCGATGGCGGCGCGCCTGCGCTCCCCTCGCCTGCTGGAGCGCCTGCCAGCAGGCGACGGAGCCGGCGGCTGACCCGCCCTCAGTCTGTGAGGAGCTTCAGGAACGCCTGGTGGTGCCGGGCAGAGGCGCCCACGATGCCGATGGACTTGGAGGGCATGGCGAGGTCGAACCAGGGTTCGCCCAGCGGTGAGGTCACGACCGCACCGGCCTCGAGGGCGATGACGCCAGCCGCGCAGACATCCCAGGTGGAGAGGCCCTGGTACTGCACGTAGGCGTCGAACCGGCCGTTGGCCAGGTACGTCATAGCCAAGGTGGCGCTGCCCATGGCGCGAACGATGCGCACGCTGCGGCGGTATTCCCTGGTCTGCTGCTCGAACCTCGATCGCGGCAGACCCAGGTGCACGACCGTGTCCACGATGCGCTCCTTGTCAGCGGCGCGGATGGGTCGGCCGTCCAGGAATGCCCCACTGCCGCGGACCGCGCTGAAGAGCTCGTCACGCGACGGATCGAGCACCACCCCGAGCACCGGCTCGCCCTTGATGACCAGGCCGATGCTGACCGCGAAGAAGGGGATGCCATTGGCGTAGTTGACCGTGCCATCGAGCGGGTCGATGACCCATAGGCGCTCGGCGGCGGCCCCGCGCTCACCCGATTTGCCGGACTCCTCGGCCAGGAAGCCGTCGTCAGGAAAGGCGCCGCCGATGATCTCGAGGATGGCCTCCTCGCTGCGATGGTCGGCCTCCGTGACGACGTCCTTCTCGCTCTTGAAGTCGATCGATTCGAGGCGCTCATACAGCTGCATCTGGATGGCGCCGGCGGCGCGCGCGGCCTCGGAGGCGATGGTCAGCTCGTGGGACAGGTCGGTATCAAGCACGCCCTGATGCTACTGGGTCGAGCCGACTCGGGTCAGTCGAGCATCTGGGGCGCCCACATCACACGCGCACGGCTACGTGCAGAGGACGGTGACCGCTCCGATGTCGTAGCCAGCACTGCCCACCGGCGGCGCTGCGAAGGCACGCTCCAGGGTGACCGTCTCGCCACCCGCCAGGGGCTGCATGCGGAAGGCATAGTCATCGGAGCGCGGCACCCCATCGCGGGTGACACGGCAGTCGGCCACGCCCTTGGAGTCACCCGCGTTGGTGACCGTGAAGGACAGCATGACCGCACCATCCGGGCCAGCGCTGCTGGAGTTCACGGCCGAATTGAATGGACCGGCCGACGTGATGGCGAAGTTGGCCAGAATGAGGAATCCGATCACCCCGGCCACGATGCCGCCAAAGATGGTGGCGTGCATCTGGGTGGCACTAGGCCCTCGGAGATGGCCGCGGTTGTGCTCATCGCAAAGACCGACGCCGGCCGGGGTCGCGACGCCACAGCGGAAACAGTGATCGACGGGCACACCATCCGGCTTGGGCGAGAGGAAACCGTGCTCGATGGGGGCTTCGTTGGGGCTGGCTGATGGGGTCATCGCGAACCAATGTACCGCCACCAAGACGAACTGTCAGTGGCGCGCTGCGAGAAGGCGAGCAGCCGGGCGTCTGGGAGCGGACAAGATCCGTGACTCAGAGAAGGTCGAGGACGCGATCGAGGTGTTCCGGGCCTACGTCGTGGATGACGAGCTCAGTGGCGCCCTTGTCACGCCAGCGCGCGGTCAATTCATCGATGCCCTGGAGCACCTCGGCGTGATCGATGCCGACCACGATGTCTACCTCGTCACGGGTCCGGCCGGCCAGGGCGAGTTCAGCCTCGAACACCGGCAGTAGGCGATCGAACTCGGATGCGAAACACGTCCATGCGTCTCCCCGGCGCGCGGCCAGTCGGGCACCGGCAGGCTTCATGCCGGCGACCGTGATGCGTGGAACGGGGTTCGGTGCAGGGAAGGCGCGGGCCTCCGCGAGTCGGTAGTGGCGGCCCTCGAAATCGACGGGACCACCCCGGAAGAGCAGGCGCAGGACGGTGATGGCCTCGTCAAGGCGCTCGGCTCGTTCAGGCGCGGCCGGGAACTCCATGCCGTACGCCCGATGCTCGACGGGATGGCCGCCGATGCCGATGCCCAGCTCCACCCGCCCGGGCGCCAGATCTGCCAGCGTGGCCACGATGTTGGCCAGCACCGCGGGATGGCGGTTCATCACGTTGGCCACGAAGGAACCCACGTGGATGGCCTGCGTGGAGACGGCAGCTGCCGTCAGGGTCGTCCAGCACTCCAGCAGCGGGTCGGTCAAGTCACCCCGGCTGATGAAGTGATCCCAGATCCAGACCGTGCTGAAGCCTGCATCCTCAGCCCGCTTGGCAGCCTCGATCCACCAAGACGCCTCGGCGCCGATGGCAGTGGGATTGAGGCCGACCGGGATGTGTGCCGTCATGTGGTCCGGCTCAGATGGACAGGCCGGCCTCCAGGGCCACCTCGATCATGCGGTCGGTGGCCTTCTCCAGTGCGTCGAGTGGCAGGTATGTGTCCTCGGACGATTCCTCCTCGCTCAGCGTGTCGCTGACGGTAAGGATGCAGGCGGCACGCACATCGTCTCCAGCACCCGCCGCACGCGCAGCTAGATAGAACAGCGCCGCCGCTTCCATCTCGAAACCGAGCACGTTGCGGGCGCGCCACTTGGTGACATAGTCCTCGTCGGGGTTGTAGAAGACATCGACTGTCGCCACCTGCCCGATGTGCGGCTCGATGCCCTTGGCGCGAGCGGCATCCACGAGGGCGCGCGTCAACTCGAAATCGGCCACCGGCGCGAACGGATCGCCGTGCAGGTAGGTGGCCGTAGCACCATCGACGGGTGCTGCTGAAGTGGCGATCACGAGGTCTGCGGCACGCACACCACGGCCGATGCCGCCGGTCGTGCCCACGCGCACGAGACGAGTGGCGCCCAGGTTGAGCAGCTCCTCGATGATGATGGAGATGGATGGCGTGCCCATGCCCGAGGTCTGCACGCTGACCGGCATGCCCTGGTAGGTGCCGGTGTAGCCGAGCATGCCGCGGTGGTCGTTGACGAGGCGGCTCGCCTCCAGGCCGCCGTCGAAGAGCTCCGCGATGCGAGTGGCGCGGTTGGGGTCGCCGGGCAACAGCACCAACGGCGCATAGTCGCCGACATCGGCGCGAAGATGGATCTGGGTCATGGTCGTCACTCCCCCGGCTCGGCCGTGGCTGCTCGATAGGCCACGAGTCTATCCCGCCACGACCCGTATCATCGAGGCCTGGCGAACGACATAGGAGGAAGCAAGCAGGTGGCAGTCAAGATCCAGGGTTGGGCGCGCGAGATACTGGACCGCCCGGAGTCATTCGGCACCCTGGCCACCGTGGCCGCTGATGGCTCACCGCACCAGGCGGTCGTCTGGTATCTGCTGCGCGACGACAGCATCGTGGTCAACTCCGCGGTGGGGCGTCACTGGCCGTCCAATCTGCTGCGTGACCCGCGCTGCAGCCTGCTGGTCGAGGCCGGCTACGAGTGGGTCAGCCTGCGTGGAGGAGTCGAGGTCGTCACGGAGCAGCAGACGGCCCAGGCCGATATCGCGGCCATGGCGCGGCAGTATCACGCCGCTGACCCCGAGAAGGGTGAGCGCATGATCCGCGACGTCTTCAGCCAGCAGCAGCGCATCAGCTTCGTGCTGCGGCCCGACCGCGTGGCCGAGCATCCCGCTTGACCGCCGATCACGCACCCTGCGTCGTCATCCTCGCGGGTGGCTATGGCGGTGCCAAGCTCAGCCACGGCGTAGTGCTCGCGTCGGCCGCCCGAGCCGCCCGTGGCGAGGCGGCGCTGGATCTCCGCGTCATCGTCAATACCGGCGACGACCTGGAGCTGCACGGCCTCTCCGTCTCACCCGATCTGGATACGGTCATGTACACGCTCGCCGGTCTGGCCAACGACCTGACTGGCTGGGGCCTGCGCGATGAGACCTGGTCCACCTCAGCGATGCTTGAGCGATACGGTGCCCAGACCTGGTTCGGGTTGGGCGACCGAGACATGGCCACGCACATCCGCCGAACCCAGCTGCTGAGTGAGGGTCGACGCCTGACCGAGGTGACCGCGGACCTGGCCTCCCGGTTGGGTGTGCCCGCGCGACTCTTACCCATGACGGACGATCTGGTACGCACGGAGATCCGGACGCCCGACGGCTGGCTCGAGTTCCAGGACTACTTCGTGCGGCGTGGCCAACAGGATCGAGTGCTGGAGATCCGCCGTCGGGGCATCGACTCGGCGCGACCGACTGCGCAGGTGCGGGACGCGATCGCCACAGCCGAGCTCATCGTGGTCGCGCCATCGAATCCGTTCGTGTCGGTGGGGACGATCCTGGCCCTGCCCGGCATGCTCGAAGCTCTCCGGGCAGCGCCAGCAGCGGTCGTGGCGATCAGTCCGGTGGTCGGTGGCAAGGCGCTGCGTGGCCCGGCCGACCGCATGCTCGAGTCGCTTGGCGGTCGGGCCAGCGCCGGCGGCGTGGTCGAGCACTACGAGCAGCAGTATCCGGACTTGGTCGATATCTTCGTGCTCGATGGCGCCGATGCCGGCGAGGCAGCGGGCGTGCAGACCACAGCGACGATCGAGCTGCGTGAGACGGTGATGCGTTCCGATGCCGACCGGCAGCGGCTCGCCGAGGCGATCCTCGCGGCGCACCTGCCCGCCTGACACGTGCCTGCCCGACACGTGCCCGTCTGACACGCCGCCAGCTACGGCTACCATTCCCCTACTGCGATGACCACCGACCGACTCGACGCTGCCAACGGACTGGAGCCCATCCACGTGGTGCTGCCGATGCGCACCGTGTCGGGGGGCAAAGCGCGTCTTGGCGCGGCGCTCGATGCCGAAGAGCGCGAAGAGCTGGTGTTGGGCATGCTGCTGCACACGCTCGCGATGCTGGGCGCCTGGCGGTTCTGCCGACGTATCCATCTCGTCAGTCCTGATCCGGTGCTGGATGCAGCCACCAGTCAGACCGGCGTGGCGGTGAGCGTCCATCGGCAGGAGGGCGAGGGCCTAAATGCCGGCATCGGCATCGGCATCGACGCCGCTCAAACCGAAGGAGCGACCAGTGTGCTGGTGCTTCCCGGCGACCTGCCCTACCTGTCGACCGAGGCGTTGGACGAGCTGATCATGGCCGCCGATGCCGGTCTGGCTGCAGCCGCGGGCGGCCCACTGGTAGCCATCGCGCCGGCCGACGCTCGCAGTGGCACCAACGCGCTGCTGCTGCGGCCGCCGGAGATCATCGCGCCCGCGTTCGGTGATGGCAGCTTCGAGACGCACTTGCGCGCGGCGGAGTCGGTCGGGGCCGCGGTGCAGGTCGTCAGCGACAGCGTTCTCGGCTTCGATCTCGATACGCCATACGACCTTGAGCGACTGGACCCGACTCGCCTGCGCGAGCTGATGGAGCTGGGGCGACGCGCCATCGACGGGGTGAGCGAATGAACGGACGGTTGCTGGCGGTGGCGCTGCCGGAGCTGCCGGAGATCCGCCCTGGCGACGATCTGGGCCGGCTGGTGGCGGAGGCCTGGTGGAAGCTGGTCGTCGAGGAGCCCGAGCTGGCACCTGCCGATGGCGATGTGCTGGTGGTGACTCAAAAGGTGGTCTCCAAGGCGGAGGGTCGCATCGTGCGGCTGGCCGAGGTCGAGCCGCGCCCCGAGGCGATCGACTGGGCGGAGGCCTGGGGCAAGGACGAGCGCCAGATCGAGGTGGTGTTGCGCGAATTGGCCGAGGTCTTGCGCATGGAGCGCGGCATCATCATCAGCCGCACGCACCATGGCTTCGTCTGTGCCAACGCTGGAGTGGATGCCTCCAACGTCGGCGAGGATGACGTGGTCACGTTGCTGCCCCAGGACCCCGACGCTTCGGCTCTTGGCCTGCGTCATGCCGTGCTCGAGGAGCTGGGCGTCGATGTCGGGGTCATCGTCAGCGACTCGTTCGGTCGGCCCTGGCGGCTTGGCATCACCGACATCGCACTCGGCGTCTCCGGGTTCATGCCGCTGCACGACCTGCGGGGCCAGGTCGACACGGAGGGACGCGAGATGCAGGCGACGGTGGTAGCGGTGGCCGATGAGCTGGCCGGCGTGGCCGAGCTGGCTTCAGGCAAGACGAGCCGACGACCGGTGGTGCTCATCCGTGGCGCCCGGCTGCCCGCCGGGAGCGGCTCCATCATCGGCGATGTGCTGATGCCGCTGGGGCAGGACCTCTTCCGCTGACGTTTCGCTGACGTTCCCAAGGTCGCTACACTCGGTCGCATGAAGATCGGCCTCCAGATCAGCTCCTTCACCTGGCCCGGCGGTGATGCCGCCATCGGCGAGACGTTGGCACGCATCGTTCGCACCGCCGACGACGCCGGCTTCGGTTCCATCTGGGTGATGGATCACTTCCTCCAGATCGGTTCGGTCGGCGCGCCAGAGGAGCCCATGCTCGAGGGCATGACCACGCTCGGATTCATGGCTGCCCACTCGAAGCGTGCGCGTCTGGGGCTCATGGTCGGTGGTATCCACTACCGGGAGGCCGGACTCTGGGTCAAGGCCGCCACCACGCTCGACGTGCTCAGCGGCGGGCGCGCCTGGTTCGGCATCGGCGCGGCCTGGAACGAGCAGGAGTCGCGCGCCTGGGGCTTCCCCATGCCGCCGCTAGGCGAACGCTTCGAGATGCTCGAGGAGACCTTGCAGCTGGCACACTCGGCATGGCGAGGCGACGCCGGGGACCGTGAGCCATTCAGTGGGTCGCACTACCAGGCGGCCGATCCGCTCAACGCCCCGCAGGCGCTGTCAAAGCCGCATCCGCCCATCCTCATCGGCGGTGGTGGCGAGCGACGCACGCTCAAGCTGGTGGCGCAATATGCCGATGCCTGCAACGTCTTTGGCACCGACCCTGAACAGCTACGACACAAGTACCGTGTGCTGCGGGATCATTGCGAGGCGGCCGGCCGGGACTACGACGAGATCGAGAAGACACTCCTGACACAGGTGGCCATCAGCCCCGACGGAGCCGGGCAGACAGTCACGCCCGATGCGCTGGTGGAGCGCCTGGGCCGCACGGCTGAGGTCGGCGCCCAGCACGCCATCTTCAGCCTCCGCGACGTGACCGACCTGTCGAAGCTGGAGCTCATCGGCCGCGACGTCATCCCGCAGCTGCGAGGCGTGGCCCGACCATCCCCCCTCGACTGACCGCCGTACATACCCCCGGGGAGTATCTCGGGGCCGTGCTACGATGGGCACGATGAACGATACCGATGCGGGCTTAGGGGGCCTGCAGATGCTTGATGACGGCGACGTCGAAGCGGCGCCGATCACGCCCATCGCCCCGATCGCGATGGAGCAGCCGGCCGTGCCCATGACGGCCATAGCGCAAGGGGCCGAAGGTGCACACGCTCGCGTGCTCATCATCGGCAGTGGCCCCGCTGGGCTGACCGCGGCCATCTATGCGGCTCGCGCCGATCTGGAGCCGCTCGTCATCGCCGGCTATACACCCGGCGGCCAGCTCATGATCACCTCGGAAGTGGAGAACTTCCCGGGCTTCCCTGACGGCATCGACGGCCCGGCCCTGATGACGGACATGCGCGCCCAGGCGGAGCGTTTCGGAGCCCGCTTGGTCGATATCGACGTCGAGTCGGTGGACTTCAGCGTGCGACCCTTCAAGCTCACCGCGGGTGACGCGGTCTACACCGCCGACGCCGTCATCGTGGCCACCGGCGCGTCGGCCATCTGGCTGGGCTTGGAGAACGAGACACGCCTACGCGGTCGGGGCGTATCAGCTTGTGCGACCTGCGACGGATTCTTCTTCCGTGACAAGAAGATCGCCGTCGTGGGCGGCGGTGACAGCGCGCTTGAGGAAGCGCTCTTCCTGACCAAATTCGCCACAGAGGTGGTGCTCATCCACCGGCGTGACGAGTTCCGCGGCAGCCGCATCATGCGTGATCGCGCCTTGGCGCATCCCAAGATCCGCATCCAGTGGAATAGCCAAGTCACCGACGTGCTGGGTTCGGACAAGGTGGAGGGCGTGGAGCTGACAGACACGTCGACCGGCGAGGTGCGGCAGATGCCCCTGGAAGGCCTCTTCATCGCCATCGGCCATCGGCCCAACACAGCCGTCTTCCGCGAGGCGCTCGAAGTGGACGAGAAGGGCTATCTCGTGGTCGAGGACCACACGCTGACCGGGGTCGAGGGCGTGTTCGTGGCCGGCGACGTCCATGACCACCGCTATCGCCAGGCCATCACCGCCGCGGGCGACGGGTGTCGGGCCGCGCTCGATGCCGAGCGCTGGCTGGTGGAGCAGGACGAGACGACCCCGCTGGCCGAGGCGGGAGCACTGACCGAGCCCGTCAGCGCGCTGGGTAGCCCATCTCCCTGAGCCGCCGGCCCAGCAGCCGCTCGATGGCCGACTTGGCGCCTGGGCTGATGCTCGAACGCCAGCGTTCGGCAGCCCCCTCGTCGATGCCGGCCTCACCCACGAGCGCCCCTTTGGATGTCACCTGCTGCTCCAGCATGCGCGGCTCGGGTGCCACGCCGAGGAACGCGCAGAGCCCGTCGAGCGTGGCGTCGGGAGCGGCGACGAGATCCTCGAAACGCAGCAGCCAGTAGTGGCCAGGGTAGCGTCGATGCAGGGTGCGGTGGCGATGGACGGCACCCGCCCAGGCCCAAGTCACCTCCCACAGCACGAAGCGCTCCAGCAGCGCGGGTATGGCCGCCAACTGGCGGTATGGGAACCCGACCGCATGTTCCCGCCGGCGCCGCAGCTCAGACACGTAGATGGCACGAGGATCGCGCAGGCAGTGGACCACCCGTCCGTCGGGGAACCAGTCGAGCAGCGTCTCGACGTAGGCCAGGTGCGCCGGGGACTTCTCGCCCATGATGGCCTTGCCACGGCGGTCGGCATAGACACGCAGGAAGGCCGCGAAGACGCCGCGTTCGGTGCGATCCGAGGCCATCAGGTAGGAGTCCATGTCGGCGCGCGGGACCCGGTCGGTGAGCCAGCGCCAGTAAGGACTCAGCTCGCGCAGGCGAGAACGGCGTTGCAGCTCACCCGAGTAGATATGCTCGACCAACGCGTGCACGTTGTCGTCGTCGCGCAGGTCGCCCGCTCGTCGGAAGTAGTGGCGCGCGCCCTCCCAGGCCAGCAGATGCCCCAGGTAGTGGTTCTCGGTGGCGATGCCGATACGGCTGTGCTTGTCGAGGATGCGTCGGGTCAGCGTGGTGCCGCTGCGGCTGACGCCCACGATGAAGATGGCTTGGGGCTCGCCTTGCGCCTGATTCGCTCGTTCCAAGGTCCGTTGAGTCTAGCGGTGGCCGACTGATGGGCTTTCACGGGCACGGCGGCTTTGACCAGGACGACTTCAAGCCGGTACCCCGGGAGCGTCGGGGCGCGACAGTGCGACGGATCATGGGCTTCTTCCGGCCCTATCGCTGGCAGGTCCTGGTGGTGATGGTGTCGATCGTCGTCACCAGCCTGCTGGGTGTGGTCAACCCCTACCTGTTGAGGTTCCTGCTGGACGTGGCCATCCCGGAGCAGGACTTCAGGCTGCTCAACCTGGCCGTCATCGCCATGATCGCCATACCCGTCATCAGTGGGCTCGTCGGCGTGGGCCAGACCTACGTCAACAACCGCGTCGGCCAGGCGGTCATGGAGGACCTGCGCAACGCTGTCTACGTGCACCTCCAGAAGATGCCGTTGCGCTTCTTCACTGAGACGCGCACGGGTGAGATCCAGAGCCGCATCAGCAACGACGTGGGTGGCGTGCAGTCGGTGGTGACCGACACCGCCAGCTCGGTCTTCGCCAACCTCACCATCGTCGTCACCACGCTGCTGGCGATGATCCTCATCGACTGGCGCCTGACGGCCATCTCGCTGGCCATCCTGCCGTTCTTCATGTACCTCACCTTCCGTGTCGGCAAGGTGCGCCGCAAGGCCAGCACAGAGACGCAGAAGTCGCTGGCAGACGTCTCAGCCATCACCGAGGAGACACTCTCGGTGAGCGGCATCCTGCTGGCCAAGACGTTCGGACAGCAAGAGGAGTCGGTCAAGCGGTTCCGCGTCGCCAATGCGCGGCTGGCGGCACTGCAGTTGCGCCAATCGTTGGTCGGACGGTGGTTCTTCATGCTGGTGGGCACCGTGTTCTCTGTCATGCCGGCGTTCGTCTACTGGGTCGCCGGCGTGCTGGTCATCCAGGGCGACCCATCAGCGCCCACGGTGGGTGACATCGTGGCCTTCACCACGCTCCAGAGTCGCCTCTTCTTCCCGGTCGGGCAGCTGCTCAACGTGCAGGTCGACCTGCAGGGCGCACTGGCGCTGTTCGATCGCATCTTCGAATACCTCGACATGGAGCCGGAGATCAAGGACGCCACGGGGGCGGTCGTGCTGGAGCCCGCTGTGGTCGAAGGGCGGCTGCGCTTCCGCCACGTCTCGTTCGCCTATCGCGACGCCTTACCGGCTCTTGATATGGCGTCGGCTGAGCTGGCGACCGATGCCTCCGGCCACGGAGATGATGGCGTGCTCGCGATGGGGATCGGGGCAGTGGATGATGCAGCGGACGTTCGAGTCGGCGTGCCCTTCGGGCTCAAGGAGATCGATTTCGAGGTGGCGCCCGGACAGCTGGTAGCACTGGTGGGGCCGTCGGGGTCGGGCAAGACGACCACCACCTACCTCGTGCCGCGGCTGTACGACGCCGACTCGGGCGCGATCGAGATCGATGGGCGCGACGTCCGTGACATCAAGCTCACCAGCCTCGGTGCCGTCATCGGCTTCGTGACGCAGGAGGCCTACCTGTTCCACGCCTCCGTGCGTGAGAACCTGGCCTACGCGAAGCCTGACGCCAGCGACCTCGAGTTGCGGACTGCGGCACGGCTAGCGGCCATCCACGATCGCATCGCTGAGCTGCCGGAGGGCTATGACACGGTCGTGGGCGAGCGTGGCTACAAGCTGTCTGGTGGTGAGAAGCAGCGCATCGCCCTGGCGCGCGTGCTGCTGAAGGACCCGCGCATCCTCATCCTCGATGAGGCCACCAGCGCACTCGACACGGTCAGCGAGCGGCTCATCCAGCGCGCCATCGAGCACACCATGCAGGGTCGTACCACGCTGGCCATCGCGCACCGCCTCTCGACCATCCTGCGGGCCGACCTGATCCTGGTGTATGAGCGCGGCCGCATCGTGGAGCGCGGCACCCACGCGGCGCTGCTGGCACACGATGGCGCCTATGCGCGCCTCTACCACGAGCAGTTCGAGACGGAGGCGCTGGCCGCAAGCTCCTGAGCGTCGAACCTCCGCCTCGTGTGCGACAAGTCCCCATCGCACCATGGTCGCCCACGCTCAGTCCGTGGCCGGCCCGTCAAGCGCGGCACCGTGGCCGGCCGGGCGGTCGTCGCACCGTCAAGCGCAAACCTGGTCAGAAGTCGCCCGCGGAGACGTCAGCCAGGTAGGGCGCCTTCCGGGCACACCGACCGCGGGCACAGCGACCCGTTCACCCCGCCCGTTCATGCCCAAGGGGGCATCTCCGAGTCAGCGGCGGGCATGGGTCGCGGCGGTCCGATCGGGCGGCGGTGGTCGCACCTGCCCGTGGCTGGCGTCAAGACCGCCAGGCAAGTGGCTAGGGCCGCCCCAGGACAGCATCTGAGTCGTTGCGGCCGGCGGGATACGACCGACGTCGACAGCGAGGCGGCGGGCGGGCGGGCGGGCGGCGACCGACGCGCATCCAGTTCCGTACCACCGAGATAGATATTCGTTCGTCGCATCAAATGTACCGCTGCGATCCATCGGCAGTCTTCAGGGACGGCCGGTGGCAGAACTCGTGCGCGAGGCGGTTGACGATTGTCTCGGGCGGCAAGGCTTCCAGCGGATCGACGATGATGTTTGGCGCCTGCGACTGGTTCAGCTGCTCGACAGGCGCGAGGACGTCTCGAGTCCGGCTGACGGTGATCTCGACGAGATCGAGCGTCATATAGCCGACGCTGTGGCTGAGGTCCGGAAGGAGCGAGCTGCGAGCCATCGTTGACACCAACGTGTGGGTGTCGGGCTTGATCACGCCGCGCGGGGCACCAGGTGCAGTCCTGCGAGCGGTCCAGGACGGCCGGATCCAGCCCGTCATGTCGTGGTGGCTCGCCCAGGAGATCGTGGCGGTCCTGCGGCGACCAGGATTTCGAACGCTACGGGATCTCGGAGGACGATGTCGACGAGCTGGTGAGGGCCTGGCGCCCGTTGCTCCCGACCGTCGAGGTCCAGGTCGAGATCCGTGGTTCAGGGGATGCGCCAGTCGTGGCGGCGGCACTCGCCAGCCGAGGGGAGGCCATCATCACCGGCGATCACGACTTCCTTGAGGACGACGCGCTTCGAGACTGGTTGCAAGACCGTGGCGTGGGAGTCCTGACGCCCACTGAGGCCCTCGGCCGCATCGGGGCGTGACCGATGGACGGGGCTAGCGCGTCACGCGGTAGCGAAGGTAGACGAACTTTGAGCTGAAGGTCCGGGTCTCGACGAGTTCGAGATCCACCCGGCGCTCGCGCTGGGGAAAGAACGGGATGCCACCACCGACCAACACCGGGTAGACCATGGCCCGGTACTCGTCGATCAGATCCGACGCGGCTGCCTCGGCGGCGAGCGTCGCGCCGCCGATGGCGATGTCGCCCGCCCCCGGCTCCGCTCGCAACCGCGTCGATCTCCTCCGCCAGGCCGCCGGAGACCAGGCGGGCAGTGCCCTGCACGCCAGACAGCGAAGTCGAGAACACCACCTTGGGGAGCGGGTTCCAGAGCGCCGCCCACTCACGCTCCGAGTCGTCGAGCGACCCATCTTGGTCGGCGGTCTCCCAGTACAGCATCGTCTCGTACAGCCGTCGGCCCAACAAGTGGACGCCGACCTCTCTGATCTCGTCGATCCAGAAGCGAAAGACGTCCTCGTCGGGTGCCGACCAGTCGAAGCCGCCATCCGGTCCGACGATGTAGCCATCAAGCGAGACGTTCATCGAATATGTCACGCTGCGCATCGGGGTCCTCCTCGGGAACGGGTTCGACAGTATGACCGCAAGTCGCCGCAGGACTCATCGCGGCTCGGGACCCTGTCGTTGCTCAGTGATCCCGTCAGTGCTGACAGATCAGTGACTTCCTCTGTCTCCCGGCAAGGGAAGCGGGCGCCTGCCACCCAGCGGTATCGCCTCGTGTGCGGCAAGTCTCCAGCGGCACCGTGGCCGGCCGGGCGGTCCTCGCACCGTCAAGCGCAAACCTGGTCAGAAGTCGCCCGCGGAGACGTCAGCCAGGTAGGGCGCCTTCCGGGCACACCGACCGCTGGCACAGCGACCCGTTCACCCCGCCCGTTCATGCCCAAGGGGGCATCTCCGAGTCAGCGGCGGGCATGGGTCGCGGCGGTCCGATCGGGCGGCGGTGGTCGCACCTGCCCGTGGCTGGCGTCAAGACCGCCAGGCAAGTGGCTAGGGCCGCCCCAGGACAGCATCTGAGTCGTTGCGGCCGGCGGGATGCGACCGACGGCGACAGCGAGGCCACGCACAGGGCGAAAGCCACGAACGCGGCGGAGCCCCTCAGTGCTTCAGGCGAATTCGCCGGGCTCCAGTCGGGCCTGGCTGTCGAGATAGCGACCACCGGGGTGGATCGTGCAGCGAACTCCGACCCGCTCAGACGACAGTTCACCGCTGCCAGGCACCTGCCACGCGGCGGCTGCCCATGCACAGAACCGCGGTCGGCCGTCGTTGAGATGGCAGCGCGAGCCGGTCTCGGTCAGGTGGCGCGCGAAGATCCCGGCCGTCTCCAGCCACTCGGCTCGCTCGTCCGTGGTCTGCGGCCGGGGCCTTCGAAGCGATCTCATGCGACCATGGTGCTGGTGTCTTGCGGTCGCGTCACCGCCGCGAGACGGTAGAGCTTCCGTCCTTCGGAGCCCGATCCCTGACCGAGCCCCCTGATCGCGCCCCTTCCCCACCCGCCCAGACTGCACACCGGAGAAGCCTCGTGGACGACGATCGCGGAGTGGTCGCGCCCGTCCTCATCGCGTATGCGCTGGGTGCGGCGATGGCGTATCTGCCCGTCGCCGTCGGACGCGCGGGCAACTTCGCGCCGGTGTATGTCACCGTCGCGATCACCCTGCTGGTTGCCTGTTTCATCACCCCGGCCATCGCGGGCTACTTTATCGGCCGCTCGCGCGAAGAAGCGCGCCAGTTGGCATTGATCGTCCTGATCGTGGGGCTGCCGGCCGTGGTGATGTTCGCCTTGTTGGCATCGGGCGTGCGGGTGCCCTCGCTCCTGCCCGTGCTCATCGTCATCTTCATGATCATGTTCGCCTCGCTGCTTGGCTACCTACGCGGCCGCGAGGGGCCCGTGCGATAGGTCCCGCGCAACCCGTCCGACCGGCACGCTGCAAGTGCCGAGGGATGCCGTAGGGTGGGCCGATGAGCAAGCATGTGACTGTTCGCTGGCAAGGCGAACTCGATTTCGAAGGCACCGACGACGGTGGTGCGACCGTCAGGATGTCGCCCCGACCCGATGAGTACGGCCCCGCGATGCTGGTCCTGACTGCCCTGGCCGGCTGTACCGGCATGGACGCAGCGTCGATCATGGCCAAGAAGAAGGTCGCCGTCGACACCTACCGTGTCGATGTCAGTGCGGAGCAGCGGGAGGAGCATCCGCACCTGTTCACGACTATCACCGTGGAACACATCGTGGAGGGCAAGGGCATCGCTGACAAGGCCGTGGCCCGCGCCATCGGGCTCTCCGCGACGAAGTACTGCGTCGTCGGCGCAGCATTGGCGTCCGGCGACGCGTCCATCAACCACCGCATGCGCATCATCGATGAGGCCGGCGAGCGGACGTGTGACTGCCTGACCATCGGCCCCAAGGGCAAGGGCCTGTCCCACTACAGGGATGCCTGAGCCTCACATCTGCGTGAAGCGCGGGCCCTCCCCGCCCTCAGGCGGCTGCCAGCGGATGTTCTCCAGCGGGCACTTGACCGCACATGTCATGCAGTGCAGACAGTTCGAGGGGCTGAGCACGATCTTCTCGCCGTCCCAGCGGTAGACCTGTCCAGGACAGAAGGCCGTGCACGAGTTGGCGAAGTCGACCTCACAGGTCAGGCACCTGGCAGGGTCGAGGATGGCCATGTGGGCTGCCTCGTCCTCGCGATGCAGGGCGCCGGTGAGGCTGACGAAGGTGGCCTTGTCCATGCCGCCCGGATCCTGGCGGCCGAGCCGCGCGCCCGGCTTCGTGCCCTCGGCATCGGTCTCCATGCTGATGCGCCAAGGGATGAGGTGCGAAATCTGCGACAGCGGAGCGCCCACGTACAGGCCCCACTTGAACACTTGGCGATAGTTGCGTGCATGTCGCATCTCCGGCAGCACGCCGCGCTGCTCCAGGCGATCCTGGTAGCCATCAAGGGCTACGTCGCCCCCACTCGACCCAGCCGCTGCGAGCCCGGCGACGATGGTGTCAGCCGCGGCCATGCCTGACCAGATGGCGTTGTGGATGCCCTTGATCTTCTCCATGTTGACGAAGCCGGCACCGTCGCCCACCACGAGCGCGCCGGGGACCGCGACCTTGCCCAACGCGTAGTAGCCGCCCTCGGGGATGGTGCGCGCACCGGTCGCGATGGTGACGCCACCGTCGAGCTGCTTGGCGATGAAGGGGTGGGCGCGGAACCGCTCGAACTCACGCTGCGGATCAAGGTCGCCGTATTTCCAATCGAGCGCCCCGATGAGTCCAACGGCAAGCGTGTTGGGGTCCATGCTGTAGATGAAGCCGCCGCCGAAGACGCTCGCGGGATTGGGGTAGCCCAGGAAGTGCGCCACGCGTCCGGCACCGAAGGGGTGCACGTCGGCGAACTGCATCACGGCCTTGATGCCGAGTGAGTAGGCCTGCGGGTTGGCGCCGGCGCCGAAGCGATCACGGATCTGCTTCGAGAGCACGCCGCGAGTGCCGTCGGCGAGGACCGTGACGCGGGCCCGGATCCTCCTCAGCCGGTCGGTAGTTGGGCATGTGCCCACCCTCGGCCTCCAGCCCCATCTCACCCAGGCGTACACCGGCGACACGGCCGTCCTCGATGATGACGTCACGCGCGCTGAAGCCGGTGTAGACCTCTACGCCCGCGTCGATCGCCGAGGCGGTGAGGAAGGCCGTCAGGCGGGAGACCGACATGACGACATCACCGCTGTGGTCCATGGCCCGCGGCGTGACCAGGTGCGGCAGCTTGATGGCGCGCGAGCCGGACAGGAAGTACATCTCATCCTGGTCGACCGGACCGATACGGCGTGCCAGCGTGCGGTGGTCGCGCCAGCCGGGCGTGAGCGCGTCGAGTGGCGCCGGGTCGACGACCGCACCCGAGAGGTTGTGATGGCCCGGCTGCGGAGCCTTGTCGATGACCGCGATGGACGCGTCGGCCGACGCCTCGTCGAGCTGCCGCTTCAGATGGATGGCGGTGGCCAGGCCGGCCGGGCCGCCACCCACGATCAGGACGTCGAGCGGCCTCATGCCGCCACCTCCAGGGCGCGGGTCAGTTCCGGGATGACCGTCTCGATGTCACCTACCACACCGAGGTCGGCGTAGTCGAAGATCTTGGCCTTGGGGTCCTTGTTGATGGCCACGATGACCTCTGACGACTGCATGCCGGTGATGTGCTGGATGGCGCCGGAGATGCCGATGGCCACGTAGAGCCGCGGCTGCACCGTCTGGCCGGTCTGGCCGACCTGGTAATCGTGCGTGGTGCAGCCGTCCTCGACCGCCATACGTGAGGCGGCCACCTTGGTATCCACACCCAAGAGCTTGCCCAGCCCTGCAGCCAGCGGCACCAGGTGCTTCTCGAAATCGCCGCGCGTGCGGAAGCCATGGCCACCGGCCACGATGACCTCGGCATCACGGATGGACACCTTGCTGGCGAACGACTCCACCGGCGTGGCCACCAGACCGATGTCCGCTGCCTCGAGCTCCACGGCAGGTCGGATGACCTCACCGCTGCGTGCCGGGTCGAGCGTCGGCACCTTGAAAACGCCGGGGCGGACGGTCGCCATCTGCGTCTGGCTGTCCTTGGTCATGATGGTGGCCATGACGTTGCCGCCGAGCGCAGGCCGGGTCTGTTTGAGGATGCCGATCCAGTCGATGGCGCCCTTCTGGAAATCGCCGATCTCCAAGCGCGTGCAGTCGGCAGTGAGGCCACTGCGACAGGCATACGCGACGCGGGGAGCCAGCTCGCGGCCGAGCGGGCTGGCGCCGAAGAGCATCACCTGCGGCCTGCGTTCGAGGGCCAGCTTGGCCAGCACCTCCTTGTGGGCGATGGGATCGAAGCTCGCCAGCAGCGGATGCTCCAGGACGTAGACGATGTCAGCACCAGCAGCGATGAGCATCGCTGGCCGGTCGCCGGCGTCATCGGTGGCCAGGACCGCAGCGACCTTCTCGCCCAGGCTGTCGGCCAGTCCGCGGGCGGTTCCCAACAGCTCCAGCGACACCGAGCGGACGCCAACACCTTCAGGCTCGGCATACACCCAGAACTCGCCGTGGTAGGTAGGTTCGCGTCCCACGAGGTCGTACGTCGGGCCGACGTCGGCACCCGCCTTAGCCGTGCCGGCCAACTCGTAGGCAGCCTTGATCTTGGCTACTAGCTGGGCCGGGTCGGAGACGAACTCACACGCCTTCTGACGTGCCTCCGAGGGGGAGAAGAGATGGTGCACCTGCGTCCACGAACCCTTCAGGCCGATGCGGGAGCGGTCGGCATCGACCGATTCGGCGTTCCACTCGAGCGATCTCGGTCGCGTGCGCCTGGCGGGCGCCGGCGAAGGACCGGAACAGCGGCTTGGTGGCCGCGGTCAGCGTGATGAGCACCGGCCAGCGAGTGGGCCGCACATCCTCAGTGCCCTCGGCCGCGATGCGGCGGATAGCGAGCGGATCCTTGCTCAGACCCTGGGCATAGGCGATGTGGTCGATGCCCAGCTCCTCGGCGATCTGCGGCGGCACCTGGGCGGTGTCGCCATCGACCGACTGCATGCCGGTGACGATGGCGTAGTTACGCGATCCGTCGAGCATCTCGCGCTCGATGCGCCGGATCGCCTGTGCCAGCGAGTACGCCGTTGCGCCGGTGTCAGCGCCGGCGAAGGCCTTGTCGGTCAGCAGGATGGCTTGTCCAGGCAAGCGTGCCAGGCAGTCGACGAGCATCTCGCGTGCGGCCGGTGGACCCATCGTCAGGAAGATGGCACGTGCATCGGGATCGTCGTCGATCAGGTCGGCAGCGAACGTGAGGGCGTGCAGATCGAGGGGGTTGATGACGCTGTCGAGCATGGCCCGGCGCAGCGTCCCCTTTTCACGGTCCCAGGCCTCTTCGGGGATGTTGGAGACATCCGGGACCTGCTTGACCAGAACGATGCAGTCCACGTCAGGTCGCCCTTCGAGCGAGCGTCATGGACACCCGCTTCGGCTCACGCGAGCACAGCATCGATCGAATCTCCTTGGTCGTGAGAAGTGCGACGCCGGCAACAGTCGGCGGGCGCAGGCAGGGTCGTCGGTATCGACTCGACGATATGGCGCCATGCCCTCGTCCGAAAGTGCCGCTACGCCGCGGCCAAGGGGGCCATCGGTCCCGAACGCCGATCCGTCGGCGGAGCGTGCACGAAGACGGCTTATGGACCCTCGTTCGACTCCCAACGCTCCAGCATGCGCTCCCGCACCGCGGTGACCTCGTCGGCGCGAGCCTTCTTGCGTGGCAGCTCCCACAGCTTGGCGGCGGTCAGCACGCGGTAGAAGGTCCGGGTGATGGCGACCGCCAGGCCCATGGTGCCGTCGCGGTAGCCGCGGCCGCGAACGTACTGGCGCCAGAAGTAGCGGGCGGCCTCTCCGAACAGCTCGCTGGGTCGGTCGACACGGCGGCCACGGGCGTACGCCTGGCGCGCCTCGATGTCGGTATAGCGGTCGACCTTGCGCACCAGGTCGGAGAGGTTGCCGCCCGGAAAGTGCCAGATGGCCAGGTCGACATCGGCCGCGAGCTGGTGGCGGCGGGTGCCGGGCGCCGGCTCGATGGAGCGATGGATGCGGTCGGTCATCAACAGCGATCCGGGTCGGAAGAAGCGCGCGTGGCGGCTGGGCCAGTTGTTCCCGTGCCTGATCCAGCGGCCCAGGATGACATTGGCCCTGGGCACCATCACCACGTCGACCTCCGGCTCCGAATCCACCAGCTCACGCAGGTGTGCCGCCAGCGTCGGCGGCACCATCTCGTCGGCATCGAGGATGAAGATCCAGTCACCAGTGGCCTTTGACACCGCGAAGCGACGCGCCGGGTCAGCGATGCCGCCGGTGCGGTCGTGCTGGTACACGGTCGCGCCCATCCGCTCGGCGATGGTGGCGGTCTCATCTTCGGAATGCTGGTCGACGACGATGACCTCGTCACACCACGCCAGCAAGGTGGCGAGGGCGTAGTGCAGTTGGTGTGCCTCGTTGAGCGCGATGACGACGCCACTGATGCGAGCCATGGCTAGAACTGCACCTCGCCGACCGCCTTGGGCGCCATCTCAAGCCGCTCCAGCTCGGAGGTATCGATAGGCGCCAGGTCAGGATCGTGCTCGAGTCCCAGCATCTCCTCCTTCAGGCGCTGATACTCGGCCGCACGGTCATGGGATGCCAGCTCATCCCATTGCTTGGCTTGCACCAGGAAGCGGTCCATGATGCGCACGACCGATACGGCGATGCCCGGAGCCCCGTCGCGCCAGGCGCGCCCCTTGACGAACTCCTTCCAGGTCTGCCGCAGGGCCACCCGGAACCAGCGACGCGGACCAGGGCGGCGTCCCGAGCGCGAGCGCTGCCACGCCTGCACGGTGGTGTAGCGCTGCGACTTCCAGACCACGTCGGCGATGTTGTGATAGCTGTAGTGCCATAGGCAGCAGTCGCGATCCATGGGCAGCATGATCTCGGTAGCGCCAGCCGCGGCGTGGAAGCCGCCGTGCATCTCCACGCGGATGTCGATGGCGTCCTTGTGGAAGAAGCGGCGCTTGGCATTCGGCCACCACTGACCGTGCTGCATCTCACGCCCCAGGATGATGTTGCGCCGCGGGATGCGCACCACGTTGGCCTCGCCCGTCTCGGCGATCTGGCGCAGTCGGCGACCCAGTGCCGGATGCACGACCTCGTCAGAGTCAAGCACCATGACCCAGTCGTGCTCGGTCATGGCCACGGACATCTCGCGGATGATCTCGACGTAGCCCGTGGCCGCGACCTCGATGACCTTGGCCCCGCAGGCACGGGCGATGCGCTGCGTGTCGTCACTCGACTGCTGGTCGACGACCAGCACCTCGTCACACCAGGTCTTGAGCGATTCGACCGCGTAGCGGATCGTGTCCGCCTCGTTCCAAGTGTTGATCAATCCGGAGATCTTGACGGCCATGGCTAGCCTGCCCTGCCGCTGCCGAGCCGGCTCAGGAGCCGGGCAGGTGGCGCTCTTGCGGGCCGGTGTAGATCACGTCGGGCCGAATGAGCTTGTCGACCCCGGCCTGCTCGATGGCGTGCGCGGTCCAACCGGCGGTGCGTGCCATGGCGAAGGTGGCCGGGAAGAGATCGGGCGGCAGGCCCACGCCCTGGAGGACGGCCGCGGTGTAGTACTCCACGTTGGTCTTCAGGGGTCGGTCGGGATAGCGCTCCTCAAGCACCCGCAGGGCCACATCCTCGACCGCGACAGCAAGCTCCAGCCAGTCGGCGATGGAGGCCATCTGCAGGGCGACCTCACGCAAGGCAGCAGCGCGCGGATCGTAGGCGCGATAGACGCGGTGGCCGAAGCCCATCAGCCGCTCCTTGCGGTCGATGGCATCGTTGATCCACTGCTCCGCGGCCTCTGGCGAGCCGATGGCGTTGAGCTGGCTGACCACCTCTGAGGGGGCGCCACCGTGCAACGGACCTTTGAGGGCGCCGGTCGCACCGGCCACCGCGCTGGCGATGTCCGAGCGCGTGGAGGTGATGACCCGAGCCGCGAAGGTCGAGGCGTTGAAGCCGTGATCGGCAGCGACGACGAAATAGGCGTCGAGCGCCCGAGCTGAGGCCTCGTGGGGCACCTCACCGTTGAGCTGGTAGAGGAAGCCAGCGGTGGTGTCGAGGCTGGGGTCGGGCGCGATCGGTTCCAGGCCCTGGCGCAGACGACCGAAGGCGGCCAACGCCGAAGGCGCCGTGGCCGTGATCTCCCGCGCCTGCTCGACCGTCGGCGGCCAAGCCGTCCGATGCGTGGCACCCCAGACCGAGAACGCCGTGCGCAGGGCGTCCATGGGGTGGGCGCCCTCGGGCAGGTTACGCAGTGCCGCCACGATAGGCTCGCCAAGGGGGGCGCAGGGCAGATGCGCCTCGGTCAGCCATTCGTCGGCCCAAAGCAGGTGAGCGACCTGCGCGAAGCTACCTTCGCGCACGAGCTCACCGATGGGGTAGCCGCGGTAAAGCAGCCGGCCGTTGGCACCATCGACGAGAGAAAGCGCGGTCTCCCCCGCGAGGACGCCCGCGAGACCGGGTGAATAGGGACGGTCGTCGTTCGTCGTCATGGCGGGCAGTCTAGTGCACCGTGGCGTGCGCGACGACGCTCAGGCGCCCTTCGATGACGCTCAGGCGCCCTTCGATAACGCTCATTCGCCTTCCATGTCGTTCAGTCGCCCTCGAGGGACAGACTCAGCCC
Source organism: uncultured Chloroflexia bacterium (assembly GCA_963814315.1). Taxonomy (GTDB): domain Bacteria; phylum Chloroflexota; class Limnocylindria; order Limnocylindrales; family CSP1-4; genus JAFMJV01. Next base: position 165,975 of record CAWFCG010000002.1, on the reverse strand, counting down.
TCTTCGATGGTCGCGCCAGCCTCCCGCATCTGGTCGAGCGCACGAGCGCCGTCACCCGCTGCCATGTCCACCGCGCGGACGGCTGCGGCCAGCACGGCCGTGGGGTAGCCGAGCGTGCGCGCGTCGAGCGCGGTGGCCAGCACGCAATAGTCGGTGGCCAACCCGGCGATAGCGACACGCGCGATCCCAGCCGCCCGCAGCAGGCCCTCCAGCTCGGTCGGCGTCGTCTCGCCGGACACGGGGTCGCGCATGCTGAAGCCGCTGTACCCATCCTCACCGTGGGTGCCTTTGCGCACCACCGGCCCCTCGACTCGCAGGTCGGGATGGAACTCCGCACCCCAGGTGTCGGCCACGCAATGGACGGGCCAGAGGCCGCCGTCATGCTCGAAGTGCGGCGTCACCGGCGGGTGCCAGTCCTGCGTGTAGAAGACATGCGCACCGGCCGCAACGGCCGCTTCGATCTGGGCGTTGATGAGTGGCACGACGTCGGCACCACCGGATACCGCCAGCGAGCCGGCCGGGTCGGCGAAGTCATTCTGGACATCGATGAGCAGCAGCGCGGTGGTCGAGTCATACGTGGGCATGGGACGATGCTAGCGCGGCTGCGAACCCGGCAGCGAGGCCCCGTCGCCAAGTGCTCTAGCATCGATACACCAAATGTCACCTGCCCAGCCCACTACGCACGCCTCCAACGATGCCCAGACCTGGTCGATGTTCCTGGTCCTGGCCGCCATCTGGGGCAGCTCGTTCCTGTTCATCAAGATCGGCCTCGACGAAGGCATCCACCCCATGACGCTGGTGAGCCTTCGGACGGCCTTTGCCACTCTCCTGCTGGGGGGCGTGCTCCTGGCGCGTGGTGGTCGGCTGCCGCTGCGTTGGGACATCTGGAAGCGGATGGCATTCCTGGGCACCACCAACATCGTCATCCCGTTCGTGCTCATCGCCTGGGGCCAGCAGTACATCCCCTCGGGCATGACGTCGATCCTCAACTCCACCGTGCCCCTATTCACCATCCTGCTGGCAGCCACCGCCTTGACCGATGAGCACATCACGGTGGCCCGCCTGGCCGGCATCGGGATCGGCATGGGTGGCGTCGTCTTGCTGGCACTGCCCAGCCTAGATGCAGCGCAGACCGACGCCAATGCTCTCCAGGCGGTGGTGGGCATGTTGGCGGTGGTGCTGGCGGCCATCTTTTACGCGGTGGCGGCGGTGTACACCCGTCGGCGCCTCACCGGGCACGCCATCATCAAGCGCGCAGACGGGTCCTTTCGGGCGCCCTCTCCCGGCGAGATATCGTTCGGCAGCACCTTCGCGGCCTTCGTCATCATCACCTTCCTCGCGGTGCTATTCGAGCGGCCCGAGGGCGGTCTCTTCGCCCTCCCCCCGAGCGGCCTGGGCTGGCTGGCGGTGATCTGGTTAGGTGCCCTCGGCACCGGCGTGGCCTACCTGCTGTTCTTCCGCCTCATCGAACGCTGGGGCGCCACCCGCACGACCCTGGTCACGTACGTCATCCCGGTGGTGGCCATCGCGCTCGGGTTCATCTTCCTGGGAGAGCGTCTGTTGCCACTGGAGATCGCAGGTGCCGCACTCATCATCGCTGGCGTCGTGTTGGTCAATGCCAGCGTCGGCCAGCGACCGCTCTTCCAGCGTCCCACGGTCGAGGCGCCGGTCGAATGACCGCGCCGCCCAGCCTGCCCGACCGGAACCCTTCAGTCGGCCGACTCTGTGTCGGCACCAGTGGCTTCGCTTACCCCGGTTGGGTGCCCAAGTTCTATGCGCCCGGCAAGGTCAGTCGCAAGCCGCTCGTCGCGTACGCCGCCCGACTGCCCGCGGTGGAGCTGCACAACACCTTCTTTCGCCGCCCTAACGAACAGCAGATCGCCAAGTGGCTGGGCGAGACCGGCCCCGACTTTCGCTTCTGTCCCAAGGCCCAGCGAGCGACGTCCTGGAACGCCTGGACGGAGGCTGATCCGAGCGCCTCGATCCGGTGGCTCACCGATGCCCTGGCCGGGTTCGGCGAGCGACTGGGCTGCGTGCTGCTATCACTGCGCGGCACGATGGAGCGCGATGATGCAGCCCTTTCGCGCGTGCTGACCGCTTGGCCGACCGATATCCCGCTGGCACTGGAGCTGCTGCATCCGAGCTGGGCATGTGACGCCGTCTACGATGCTGCTTCGGCTCATGGCGCCACCCTCGTGGCGACCGATCTCGAGGGCCGCGACGAACCCGAGCTCCAGCCCGGGCCGGTCGTGTATGTGCGCCTGCGCCGCGAGGCCTACGCGCCCGAAGACCTGGAGCGATGGGCAGGACGGCTGACATCGATGATGCGCTCCGGAATGGACGCCTACGCCTTCTTCCGGCACGACGACGACGGGACCATGGCCCTGAATGCGGAGTGGCTGCTGCGACGGGTCGACGAGCTCGTCGGGCGATGAGGCGGCGTAGGATGGAGGGACTCCCCTTATCCAACCGACCCCACCGCGCAAAGGAGACGCCATGGCCAAGCCCAAGAAGACCGTCGTCAAGGACCTGCAGGCAACGCTCGTCGAGCTCGTCGACCTGTCGCTGCTGGGCAAGCAGGCCCACTGGAACGTGGTCGGGCCGCACTTCCGGTCCGTGCACCTGCAGCTTGACGAGATCGTGGACATCGCGCGCTTGTCGTCGGACCGTGTGGCTGAGCGGCTGGCCACCATCGGCGCCTCGCCTGACGGTCGCGCCGAGACCGTCGCCACCAACAGTGAGCTGGCGCCGTTCCCGGCCGGCTTCGTGCCCGGCACCGATACCGTGAAGCTTGTGACCGCCGCCATGGACACCGTCGCCGCCCGCCTCCAGGAGCGCATCGGCCGCATCGGCGACGAGGACCCGGTCAGCCAGGACATCCTCATCGGCACCACCGACGAGCTGGAGAAGGCCGCCTGGATGCTGCGAGCCCAGCTGGAGATGTAGCGACCCGGCGCCACGCGCCACGCGAATCACAGAAGCGGCGCCTCGCCAACGAGTGAGCGTCGCTTCCTCGTCTTTCAGGGGTAGGACAGCGAGCCGTCGCGGTAGCGGGACTGGGTCCAGCCGATGACCTCGTCGCTCGCCGGAAATCGGGCTGCCGCCGCTTCGTCCACGTCGATGCCCAGGCCCGGCGCATCGTTCGGGTAGAGGTAGCCGACGCGCATCTCGGGCAGCCCGCTGAAGATCTCACGTTCGGGCTCGGTGAAAGCAGCGAACTCCTGGACGCCGAAGGCGTGGCTAGCGACATCGAGGTGCAGCTGCGCGGTGTGGCCGATCGGCGACGTGTCCTTTGGCCCGTGCCAGGCCGTCCGCACCCCGTGAGCCTCACAGACCTGGGCCGCGCGCCAAGCCGGCGTCAGTCCCCCGATGGCCGACACGTGCAGCCGCAGGAAGTCGATGTGGTGCTGCGTCACGAGTGGCAGCCACTCGGCCGGGTGGATGAACAGCTCGCCGACGGCCTGTGGTGTCGTGGTCACCGCTCGGAGCCGCGCATACCAGTCGAGGTGCTCCGGCGGCAGCGCATCCTCGAGGAAGAACAACCGCAGGGGCTCCAGCTGACGTGCGAAGTCGACCGCGTCGGATGGGGCCAGGCGTGAGTGCACGTCGTGCAGCAGCTCGACCTCATCGCCCAAGGTCTCACGGAGTCTCGTGAGCGCCTCGATGGTCGTGCGCCGATAGACCGCCGGGTCGAAGTAGGCACCAGCGAGTGCACCATCGGGAGGTGGGCCGGCCAGGCGTGTGCTGCCGTAGCCCGCGGTTGCGGCCGCCAACGTGCCCACCGCGTCGGGTGCCTTGCTCAGTTGGGCCCGGACGTAGCGCACACCCTGCTCGAGCAGCGAGGCGGCTTGATCGCAGAGCTCCTCCGCATCGCGGCCCGACGCATGCTGGTACACCGCGGCCGCCTCCCGGACCTTGCCGCCCAGCAAGTCGTAGACCGGCATTCCGGCCAGCTTGCCCTTGATGTCCCATAGCGCCTGATCGACGCCGGAGATAGCGTTGTTGACGACAGGCCCGTTGCGCCAGTAGCCGTTGGTGTGCATGAGGCGCCACAGCTCCCCGATGCGCGCCGGGTCACGCCCCATCAGCAAGGGCGCGAGATAGGACTCGATGACCTCCACCACGGCGCGGTGGCGCTGCGTGAAGGTGGCGCAGCCCCAGCCGTAGAGACCCGGCTCCGAGGTTTGCACCCGTACCAGCACGAGGTTCTCGGTGGTCGGACGAGTCGTGATGACCTTGATCGAGTCGATGCTTAGCATGGCTACTTTGCGGTGCCCTGGGCCAGGTAGCCGCCGTCGACGACGAAGTCCTGTCCGGTGATCCAGGCAGCATCGTCGCTCAGGAGGAAAGCCACCAGCGCGGCCACATCCCCCGGCGTGCCCAGTCGTCCCAAGGGGTACATGCCGAGGGTCCGTCGGTGCTCCGCTTCCGGGTCGTCCTGGGCAGCCAGGTAGCGCTCGTACATGGGTGTCTCGATGGTGCCAGGGCAGACGGCGTTGCAGCGGATGCCGTGTGGGGCGCCGTCCATGGCCACCCCGCGCGTGAGGCCCAGGACCGCCGCCTTGCTGGCCGAATAGGACGCCTGCCCGGGCCCGCTGTTGTAGGCCATGATCGAAGCGCAGTTGACGATGGAGCCGCCGCCCGCTGCCCGCATGGGGCCGAAGGCGTGCTTGGCCGCGAGCATGTAACCGGCCACATTGACGTCGAGCATGAGATGCCAATCGTCAAGGGTCAGCTGTTCGACCGGAGCACCGACCATGACGCCGGCGTTGTTGACGACGCCGTGTAGCCGACCATCCTCACCGGACGCGATCCGGACCGCTTCACACACCGCTTCCTCGTCCACAACGCTGCCCTGCACCGACCGCATGCCGGACACGCTTGGGTCGATGGGCGCGATGTCAAGGATGGTGACCTGCGCTCCCTCCTCGGCCAGACGCCGGGCGATGCCCGCCCCGATGCCGCTGGCACCGCCAGTGACCAGCATCTGCCGGCCGATGAATCGTTGCATGCCGACACGATACCCGCGTTTGGTGCGCGGGCGCGCCTGTCGGCGCAGGCTATCCTCGTCGGCATGGCGCAGATCCGCGAGCCGAGTGATGCCGACCTGGCGCGCTTCACGACGGACAAGACCGTGCTCATCGACCGGCTCCTCGATGTCATCGAGCACGAGATCGTGCCGCTGACGCGAGCCGGGGTGCGCAAAGGCAACAAGGTCTTTGGCGGCGCGGTGCTGCGCAAGTCGGACCTCTCGACGATCGTGGCGGTGACCAACCAGGAGCGTCATCGCGAGCCGAAGGCTGCTCTCAACCGCCGAAATCGTGTTTAGGGACGATACCGCCACCGCCGTCGACGAACAGCGGGGCCGGGGCCTGTGGCCCCCTCGTGTGGACGCCATGGTAATCGGATATTCCATGGCTCTACTTATCCCGATTATCCGCAACTACCCGGATCGGGGCAACCCCCGGTCCCGCGGACCGCTCACCAGTCTTCGACGCCCTTGACCTAGGCATGTTGCTCCGGGTGGTTCTGCGCCCAGTTCTCCTCGATCATCCCTGACGACTAATGCTATCGGCGTGGTTGGGGCCGCGTGCCATGCCGGGCGGGCGGCCGCAGGCGACCAACTCGCAGTTGTAGAAGTGTGCGTCGGGACAGCGGCGTTCGACCGCGTTGGCGATGGCGCTCGCGCCGTCGGCGACCACCCAGTCAGGTCCCGGTCCCATGGGGTCAATCTCGGAGAGGAAGTCGAACCACGAGTTGCCGGTTTCGTCGGGAGCGAGGCCGATCCGCCAGGGCATGGCCTTCGTGCCCGGTACGTCCATGCCCATCGCGACCAAGACCGCCCCGCCGCGCTCGGCGCGGTTCCAGCCTGGTCGCACGGTCTCGACTCCATCGGCACGCAGGTTCATGGGCTTCGAATTGAGGATGAGGATGCGTGGGCAGGCCGTGGGTGCGAGGGCCTGATCGATGGCGGTGCCGAAGAGATCGAGGTAGCGGGCCGCCAGCGGGCGCCCTCGTACCCCTTGACAGCGGCGGCGCCAGTGCTACGCTGGTCTGCATATGAGCAGTGGTGTGCACAAGTGAGCATCCAAGCCTCCGCGACTGACGCGACCCTGGCTGATGGAGCCCTGACTGACACGCGGCTGATGCTTCGGGCCGCGCAGCTGTACTACCACGGGGACCTGACGCAGGACGCCATCGGCAAGCGCCTGGGCGTGAGTCGCTTCAAGGTCGGCCGGCTGCTGGAGCGCGCGCTCCGCGAGGATGCTGTCCGCATCGAGATCGTCCACCCGGCCGCGCGCCTGGTGGCGCTGGAGGATGCGCTCACAGAGCGCTTCGGTCTGGCCGACGCCATCGTGGTCGATGTGCCGCTGAGCGGTGAGGCTGCGGCAGACGAACAGCTGGCTCGCGAGCGCGTCGCGGCGGCCGCGGCCGATCATCTCGCCGCGGTCCAGCCACAAGGTGTCATCGGCGTATCCTGGGGCCGCACCATGCTGGAGCTGGCAGCGCGACTGCGCCCTGGCTGGACACAGGCCAAGCAGATCGTCCAGCTCAACGGCGCCATCTCACGATCGGCCCAGCCCACGCGCTACCAGGAGGTGGTGGAGCGCTTCGGCAGCACCACCGGCGCCGCCATCCAGCTGATGCCCGCACCGGCCATCGTCGGCAGCGCTGAGCTGCGCCGAGCGCTGGAGGATGATCCATCGGTGCGCCAGCCACTGTGGGCCGCACGTCGCGCTCCCAGCGCGGTCTTCGGGATGGGCGTGATGGGGGAAGACAGTGTCCACGTCGCCTCGGGCTATCTTGACAACAAGGACCTCAAGCGACTCGGGCGCGCCGGTGCCGTGGGCGACGTGCTGGGTCGTTTCCTGACGATCGACGGCCAGATCGCGCTGCCCGGCCTGGACGCGCGCACGGTGGGCATGCCGCTCGACGAGCTCCGCGGCAAGGCCCTGACGGTCGGGCTGGCGGCCGGTCCGGGGCGTGGCCCCATCGCACTCGCGGCCCTGCGCACGGGCTGTATGAAGACACTCGTGACTGACGAGGCCACGGCCGATTGGGTGCTCGCACATGGCTGATCAACACCCGCCCACCGCCGATGAGGTCCGGGCGCTTGTGCGCAGGATCGTCGATCAGACGCTCGACGCCGCTGCGACGTCAGCGCCCACCACGACGACCGCCGCACCCGATGGACGTATCGCCGTGGCCATCGCCGGCGACCACGGTGGCTGGCGCATGAAGGACGCCATCGGCACTTGGCTGACCGAGCACGACTACGCCGTGCGCGACTGTGGAACCCACAGTGATGACGCGGTCGACTACCCGGACCTGGCGCAAGCCGTCGCCGAGCTCGTGGCCGACGGGTCATGCCGCTGGGGCATCGTCGTCGACGGCGCCGGCATCGGCTCGGCCATGGCCGCCAACAAAGTGCCTGGCGTGCGGGCCGCCAACTGCCACGATATCTCCTCGGCCCGCAACAGCCGCGAGCACAACTATGCCAACGTGCTGACGCTGGGCTCAGGCTTCCTGGGCACCGCCCTGGCCATCCAGATCGTTCAGACCTGGCTGGAAACCGACTGGGGCGCCCAGCGGCACGGCGTCCGCGTGGACAAGATCACCGCCATCGAGCGAAGTTACAACATCGCCGGCAGGGGAAAGGACCGATGACCGACACCATCGACCAACGCAACGACCTCGTGGAGGCCATCACCCGCGAGGTGCTCGCAGCACTCGGTGGCGGCACCTCGGCGGCCGACCCGTCGGACCCCTGTGCCACCTGCCTCCAGAGCTGCGCGGCGCAGTGCGCGGTCAAGGTCCGCACCTTGATGGCAGAGGGCGCCGACCGCATCGAATACCACGGCCCGGCCAGTGAGGTGCCGTTGGATCTGGCGCGCTACATCGACCACACCCTGCTGAAGCCGGACGCGTCGGAAGCGGAGATCGACAAGCTCTGCGATGAGGCCGCCGAATACCATTTCGCCTCGGTCTGCGTGAACCCCACGTGGGTGCGCCGAGCGGCGACCCGCCTGCGCGACTCGGGCGTGGCGACAGCCTCGGTCGTCGGCTTCCCCTTCGGTGCCACACCGAGTGACGTCAAGGCCTTCGAGGCCCGGCGTGCCATCCGCGATGGTGCGCGTGAGATCGACATGGTCATCAACATCGGCGCGCTCAAGAGCGGTCGCCATGACGTGGTGCGAGATGACATCGCCCGCGTCAGCGATGCCTGCCACGAATTGGGCGCCATCAACAAGGTCATCATCGAGGCGGCCCTGCTCAGCGACGCCGAGAAGATCATCGCCTCACGCCTGGCCCGCGACGCCAAGGCGGACATGGTCAAGACATCCACCGGCTACGCGAAAGGTGGCGCCACGGTCTATGACGTCGCGCTCATGCGAGAGGCGGTGGGGCCCAAGATGGGTGTCAAGGCGGCCGGTGGCATCCGCACCGCCGAGGATGTGCAGGAGATGATCGCCGCCGGTGCCACGCGCATCGGCGCCTCGGCCGGCATCAAGATCGTCAGCGGACAGGGAGGCACCAGTGGCCAGTATTGAACTCCGGGCGTACTCGTTCATCGACAGCCTGCAGGCGCAGTACGCGGCCTTCCTGGGCACCGTGGCGCAGGGCTTCCTGCCGCTGGCCGGCGATGCCTCGCTGTCGATCGAGATCTCACCCGGCATCGAGATCAACCGACTCACCGACGTGGCGCTGAAGTCCACGCACGTGAAGCCCGGCATGCAGATCATCGAGCGCTACTACGGCATGCTCGAGATCCACTCACCCAGCCAGGCGGAGGTGCGCGCCGCGGGTGCTGCCATCCTCGCGGAGTTGGGCCTGGCGGAGGTCGACCGCATCAAGCCGCGGGTGCTCTCAAGCCAGATCATCCGCCGCATCGATGACCACCAGGCGCAGCTCATCAACCGTACCCGCCACGGTCAGATGCTCATCCCGGGCCAAACGCTGTATGTGCTGGAGATGGAGCCAGCCGCCTACGCGGCGTTGGCTGCCAATGAGGCGGAAAAGGCGGCGGACATCAACATCCTTGAGGTTCGCAACTTCGGCTCCATGGGCCGCATCTATCTTGGTGGCGAGGAGCGTGACATCGATGTCGGCTGGCGTGCAGCGCTGGCCGCGGTCGAAGGGCTGGAGGGTCGCGACGCGAAGTAACGGCCGACTCCGACAGACATCAGGAACATCCACGAGACGACAGAGCAAGGCACAAAGCAAGGGAGAACGAAGCGATGGCAGAAGCACTGGGCATGATCGAGGCACGCGGCTTCACCGCCGTGGTCGAGGCCGCTGACGCGATGGTCAAGGCCGCCAAGGTCGAATTGGTCAGCTACGAGAAGACCGGCGGCGGCTATGTCACCGCGGTGGTGCGCGGCGATGTGGCCGCGGTCAAGGCCGCGGTCGAGGCTGGCGTGCGCAACGCCGAGAAGGTCGGCGAGGTCGTCAGCAGCCATGTCATCGCGCGGCCGCACGCCAACGTGGACCTGGTCATGCCGCTGGGTCGGCTCGAAGAGGCTGAGGCGGAGACCGGCACCAAGCGCAAGTAGAGACGGACTGGGCGCCGGGTCGGACGATCTCGGCGCCCACTCCCCTAGCAGGCGGTAGAAGATGTTGCTCGGACGAGTGACCGGCACGGTGGTGGCCAGCCAGAAGGAACCACTCACCCAAGGCTGGAAGCTCCTCGTCGTGCGCCAGCTCGACGCGGAGGACAAGGAGACTGGCGGCTACGTGGTGGCCGCGGACGCGGTCGGCGCGGGCGTCGGTGAGGTGGTGCTGTACGCCAGTGGCAGCTCGGCGCGCAATACGGAGACCACCAGGGACAAGCCCTGTGACGCGGTGATCATGGCCATCGTGGACACCTGGGAAGTCGATGGGAAGGAGATCTACCGCAAGTAGTCGGCTGCCGACTCACACACTGCGGGGATGACCGATGGACGAAGGCGAGATCGCACAGATCATCGAGCGCGTGCGTGGCCGAATGGCGGCGGGCGATGCCGCGCGCCCGGGTTCCGGCATGCAGGCTGCGGCCGAGATCGCGGCGGCGGCTGAGGCTGAGCTGGGTGATGGTATCCACGCCTCGGTCGACGATGCCGTGGCTGCGGCGACACGTGGCTTCCGTGCCTTCGGTGACAGCGGCCTTGACAGGCGCAAGGCCGTCATCGAGGCCATACGCGCCTCGATGCTCGAGCACGCGGAGCAGCTGGCCCGCATGGCGCATCGCGAGACGCGCATCGGCCGCTACGAGGACAAGGTCGTCAAGAACCGCCTCGTCACCACCAAGGCGCCGGGTCCCGAGGACCTTGAGGTCCAGGCCGTGTCAGGCGACAAGGGAATGATGCTCACCGAGTGGGCGCCCTTCGGCGTGGTCGGCGCCATCAGTCCGGTGACCAACCCCACCTCGACGGTCATCAACAACACCATCAGCATCGTCAGCGCCGGCAACGCCGTCGTCTTCAACGCGCATCCCTCGGCCCGAGCCTGCTCGGCAGAGACCATCCGCCTCATCAACCGCGCCATCGTCGGCGCCGGCGGTCCGCCGGACCTCGTCACCGGTGTGGCCGTGCCCACCATCGACTCGGCGCGTGCCCTGATGAACCATCCCGGTGTGCGAGTGCTGCTCGTCACCGGCGGTCCCGGCGTGGTTCGTGAGGCACTCAAGACGGACAAGCGCGCCATCACCGCTGGTCCCGGCAACCCGCCCGCGGTCGTCGACCAGACGGCAGACATCGAGCGCGCCGCGGCGGACATCGTGCGTGGCGCCTCGTTCGACAACAACATCGTCTGTATCGATGAGAAGGTCGTGCTGGCCGTGGACAGCATCGCCGACCGACTGCTTCGCGCCATGGGCCAGAACGGCGCTTACCTGCTGAAGGAGCACGAGCTGCGCCGCCTGGAGCGGGTGATCTTCAAGGAGCTGGGGCCTCCCGGCAAACCCGGCGTGATGAACCCGGCCTGGATCGGCAAGGACGCCTCACGGATCCTGGCCGAGATCGGCGTGCAGGCAGATCCGGAGCCGCGCTTGCTGCTGGCGGACGTACCGCGCGACCACAGCCTCGCCTGGACCGAGCAGATGATGCCGGTGCTGCCGGTGGTGCGGGTGCCCAATGTGGACACGGCCATCGACCTGGCGGTGCGCATGGAGCACGGTTTCCACCACACCGCCTCGATCCACTCCAGGGACGTGGATGCCATCACGCGCATGGCGCGGGCCATGAATTGCTCCATCTTCGTGGCCAACGGACCCAACCTGGCGGGACTAGGGGCCGGCGGCGAGGGCTTCACCTCCTTCTCCATCGCCTCCCCCACCGGCGATGGCATGACGCGGCCGCGGACGTTCTCGCGTGAGCGGCGCGTCACCGTCGTCGGCGCCTTGAGGATCGTGTAGTGCCTGCTGCGCCTGCCGTCGAGCCCGCGCTGGGGCTGCTGGAGATCGAGTCGATCGCGGTCGGCATCGCGGTCGGCGACGCCATGGCCAAGCGCGCGCCCATCGAGGTCATCCGCGCCGGCACCGTCCACCCGGGCAAGTACCTGGTGCTGATCGGCGGTGGGGTGGCCGACGTCGAAGAGGCGCTGGCGGCAGGTCGTGAGGCCGGCGGCCTCAAGGTGCGCGATGCCGTATTCCTGCCCAACGTCCATCCGGAGGTCGTGGCCGGGGCGCGCGGGGTGCGACATGCTGCCGGAACGGAGGCCCTGGGCATCATCGAGACGGCTACGGTGCCAGCCATCATCCGTGCCGCCGACGCCGGCTTGAAGGGTGCCCGGGTGCGGCTCCTTGAGCTGCGGCTGGCCGACGACCTGGGCGGCAAGGGCTATCTGCTCTTCGACGGCCCGGTCTCAGAGGTAGAGGCGGCCGTGGAGATGGGCCTGGCCGCGGTCGGTGAGGCCCGCGGGCTGAGCTCACGAATCATCGCGCAGCTCCATGCCGAGATGGCAGAGAACCTCGCGGCCGACCCACGATTCGCTGCCCGGGTCCGAGAGTAGTCAGATGCAGCTTGCGCGCGTGACTGGCACGGTCGTGGCCAGCACCAAGGTGCCCGGTCTGGAGGGGGTGAAGCTGCTCATCATCCAGCCGCTCGACAAACAGGGACGGCCCAAGGGCGACTCCGTCGTGGCTGCTGACGCCGTGCACATGGCCGGGCCGGGTGAGCTGGTCTACTTCGTGGCCTCTCGCGAGGCGGCGCAGGCACTGGCGGAGACGTTCGTGCCGGTGGACCACGCCATCGTGGGCATCGTGGACGCGGTCACGCTGCTGCCCGGCGCGGCGGACGCGCCATGAAGCTCGCTCGCGTGGTCGGCAACGTGGTCTCCACCATCAACACCCCGGATTTCGACGGCCGAACGCTGCTGCTGTGCGACCTGCTCGACCCCGAGGGCACGCCAAGCGGCGGCTACCAGATCGCGGTCGACAACATCGGCGCCGGTGCCGGCGAGACCGTCCTGTTGCTCGACGAGGGCAACGGCGCTCGGCAGGTCCTGAACGCCCCCGGCGCACCCATCCGCACCGTGGTCATCGGCATCGTCGACGAGGTCGTCGAAGAGCGGGACTGACGGGCAGCGTCAAGTCTCGGTCGGTGCGGATCCCGGCACCTCGTTGACCGGGATGTGCCAGAAGTGCTTGCGCACCTCGGAGATGGGCAACAGCGACAAGCCCACCAGCACGCACAGCAGCCACTGCTCGGCGCCGAGACTGACCGTGTTGCCAGCGCCAGCCAGATGAGCATCTGGCGCCCCAGGATGGGCACGCCGGCAGGGCGCGGCTTACGGTCCATCAAGCCCGGAGGAGGCGAAGCGAAGCCCAGCCCGAAGGCCTGGCTCAGCTGGACCGAATAGTTGATGAAGATGGTCTGAGCCGGCAGGAACGGCAGGCCGCCGGCGATCCAGAAGATGCTTGCGCCGAGGAAGGTGGCGATGAAGCCGAACAGCCCGCCATCTGGAAGCGGATGTAGCGCTGCAGGTTGTCGTAGGTGCTGCGGCCAAGTCGCACCGCTCGCACGATGGTGGAGAAGTCATCGTCGGTCAGGATCATGACCGCGGCTTCCTTGGAGACCTCCGTGCCGGTGATGCCCATGGCCACGCCGATGTCAGCCTGCTTCAGCGCTGGCGCGTCGTTCACGCCATCGCCGGTCATGGCCACCACGTTGCCCTCACGCTGCAGCAGCTCGACCAGATGGACTTTGTCCTCAGGCGTGACGCGCGCGATGATGCCGATGTCATCGAGCTCACGCAGCACCTGCTCGTCCGGCATGGCTCGGAACTCGGCCCCACTGATGGCACGACCGGGGATGCCCAGCTCACGTCCGATGGCCTCGGCCGTAACGACGTGGTCGCCGGTGATCATGCGCACGGTGATGCCCGCTCGGTGCGCGGTGGCGATGGAGCCCGGTCGCCGAGGGTGGCGGAGGCATCCTCGATGGCCGCGACGCCCTTGGGCACGGGCATCGATTCGCCGGTCAGTGGTGACTCGTCGACCTCCAGGGTGGCTGAGGTGATGATTCGTCCGTCGGCCGAGATGCGGTCGCCGGCCTCGACCGAGACGATGTCGCCCGGGACCAGCTCCTCAGCCGGCAACTCGGATAGCTCGCCGCCACGAAGCACGCGAGCCTTGACGATCATCATCTCCGCCAGCGCGGCCACGGCCGCGGCGGCCTTGCCTTCCTGGGCCATGCCCAATCCGGCGTTGAAGCAGGTCAGGCCGATCAGCAGGAGGCCCGTGGTGAGCTGACCGACCGGCCAGATGCTGAGGAGGCCCGCCGCCAGCAGCACCATCTGCATGAGCTCCCGGTACTGGCGCACGAATGCCCGCCAGGCAGGCTCCGACTGCCCTCGGCGAACGTGTTGGCGCCGAAGCTCGCTCGCCGCGCTGCGACTTCTTCGGCGCTGAGCCCGATGCGCGCGTCGACGCCGGCGCGCTGGAGCACTTCGTCGGCTGACAGCGTGAAGTCACGTCGCTGGTCAGTCGTCGTGTCAGTCATCGTTCCTTCTGGGTCTTCGCTGGATGTTGCGCCAGAGATGGAGCGAGTTCAGCCGCCGCCGACAAGGGCGGGCAATTCCGCTCGCCAATCGTCTCCAGCCGCCTCACGAGCGATGATGACACCCTCTCGCAGGCTCGCGTCGGAGGCCTCAAGGTGCTCCAGGTTGTAGCAGTCGAGCGTGGCTTCGATGAGACTCGCGCCGGCTGCCATCTGCAGCACTCGGCGCTCGCGCAACCCATACGTCTCGACCAGTTCGGCGGCCGGGCGTGCCATCACGATGTCGATGGCACGCGCCGTGCGCTCACGGTCGATGAGACCGCCATCGATCACCATCAGCCCCTCGTCATCCTCCTCATCCGAAGTGAGGCGGAGCAGGTTGGTGCCTGATCCGCCCACGATGATGCCGCTCTTGGGGTGCCCGACAGGCATGCCCGATAGGAGGTGGCGCGACTCGAGTCGGAGCGCGGCGACCTCGTCGGCGGTGGGTGGATCGTCCTCGACGTGCTGCGCGGTCAGTCGAGCAGAACCGATGGGCATGACGCCCACGACCGGGTCCGCTCCGGGCTCCAGCAGCACGATCTCCGATGAACCACCACCGATGTCCAGCACCAGCAGGGGCTCTTCGACAGGCTCGCCGCCGAGCACGCCGATGACGGTCAGGAGCGCCTCCTCCTCGTGGCTGAGGACCAGCAGCGGCAGACCCGTGGCCTTTGCCACGGCCTCGCAGAAGTGCGTTCGGTTGGAGGCTCGACGTAGTGGCTCCGTGCCCAGCAGAGTGATCGACTCGGCACCCTCTTCCTGCGCCGCCTGGACATAGTCGACCAGCGCCTCGATGGCCGCCGCCGCCGCTTCGTCGGAGATACGACCTGCCATGTCGACCATGGCACCGAGTCCCAGCAGGACCAATTCATCGCGCAAGACGACCGGCGGATCGCCATCCAACTCGGTCAGGAGGAGATGGACGCTGTTGCTGCCGACATCGATGGCGGCAGCGATTCGAACCTCGTCGCTCATGAGAGATACCCCGCGCTACGTGCGAGGTAGCGTACGCGCTCCGTCCACCAGGTAATGCACGAACCAGTCACGGATACGCTCCTGGTTCTCGATCCGCCGAAAAGGTGAGCCGCTGCGGGTCAACTCGTGCGTCTCGCCGGGGGTGCGCATGAGGCGTACCGGCCGCTTGAGCGAGCGCAACACGCTGAACAGCTCTTCCGCCTGGGTGATGGGGCAGCGCAGGTCCTGCTCGGCATGCTGGATGAGCAGCGGCGTGTGGATCTGGGTGGCGTAGCTGAGCGGGCTCAGGCGCTGATAGAGCGCGGGGTCCTCCCACGGTTGGGCGCCGAGCTCCCAGCCGCCGAAGAGCGGGCCGCCCATGTCGCCACTGAGCATTTCCGATGTCATGTCGTAGACGCCGCGGCAGGAGACCGCGGCGGCGTAGCGATCGCTGTGGCCGACCATCCAGGCGGTCAGGTAGCCGCCGTAGGAGCCGCCGGTGACGCCGATGCGGGCGGGATCGGCTACCCCGTCCTTGATCAAGGTGTCGATGCCGGCCTCGATGTCAGCCTGGGGACCGTCGCCCCAATCGCGGAAGTTGGCCTTGGCAAAGTCCTGTCCGTAGCCGGTCGAGCCGCGTGGGTTGCAGGCGTACACGCTGATCCCGGCAGCGAGGAGCAGCTGCCACTCCCACATCAGCGAGAAGCCGTACGAGGTGGCGGGCCCGCCGTGGATCTCCACCACCAGGGGCGCCGGCTTGCCGGTCTTGGCGCCCTTGCCGGCCTTGCCGCGTTTGACAGTCGTGGGCGGAGCCTCGAAGAACCAGCCCTGGATCTCCCGTCCGTCCACCTGATGCCAGCGTTCCTGTGGCTCGACGAGAGTGATGCCCTTCCAGGCATCAGCCATGAGATCCGTGAGGCAGCGGATGGCTTTGGGCGTGACGGCCTTGGCTGGCGCCTTCTTCGGGCCC
Organism: uncultured Chloroflexia bacterium; assembly: GCA_963814315.1. Taxonomy (GTDB): domain Bacteria; phylum Chloroflexota; class Limnocylindria; order Limnocylindrales; family CSP1-4; genus JAFMJV01. The sequence goes on along the minus strand of CAWFCG010000002.1, from coordinate 150,033 downwards.
GCGACCGTGAAGCTGACAAGGTCCGGTGGGCTGATGGCATCGCCGCGGATGGCCACCACCACCAGGTCGTCACCATCAGCCGCGATCGAGGGTTTGACCAGCATGTGCTGGCCTCTGGTGAGCCGCTCGACACGCGAGTCATCGAGGCGCACTCGCCACAGCTCGAACGAGCCATCGATCGGCGCGTTGAAGATGATCGAGCCGCCGTCGGGCACCCACAGGGGTCCGGTGGCGCCGGCGCTGTACAGGTCGCTGTTCATGGCCGCATCGACGAACAGGTCGGCATGGCCGGTCAGGTTGTCGCCGGTCTGGTCGGCACGGGCGCGGAAGACGTGGATGTCGTCGCGCGTCGGATTACCCGATTCCAGCCGGTGCCCCACGGCCGCGATGAGCTTGCCGTCCGGACTCCAGGCCGGATGCTGGAACAGTCGCTCCTTGCCGGCGCTCACGCGTACGGGCTTGCCTCCATCAGCATCGATGATGGTCACGTCAGCACGCCAGACGAGATCGGGATCAGAGCCGCGGTTGCTGACGTAGGCGATGCGCTTTCCGTCCGGGCTCCAGGCCGGCTGTTCGTCGGAGCTCCGACCGGAGGTAAGTCGGCGCAACTTGCCGTCGGCGACGTCCACGACCCACAGCTTGGGCGGGAACTCGTAGATGAAGCCGGCACCGTTGAGCTGGTAGGCGAGCTCATCGAGGAGGCGGATGTCGCGTCGAGGCGGATCGCCGGCGTCCTTCTTGGACTCGGGCTGCGTGGCCGACGTGGCGCCTGAGACGATACAGAGGCGTGCGCTGTCGGGGCTCCATTCGAGAGCGCCGACATCCTGCGGCAGGTCGGTGAGCTGGTGGGCCTCACCGCAGGCCAGCGGCAGCAGCCAAACCTGCACGTTGCCGCGCGGGACGTCGCGGCCGACCAGATCCTTGAGACCGACCGGCGTCGCGCCGGTGCGTTTCATATCCTCCTTGTCACGCGGGGCACCACCCTTGCGCAGCACGCTTCCGCGATCGGAGAGGAACGCCAACCAGCGACCGTCGGGACTCCAGCGCGGAGCGGTATCGTGGCTTGCGCCAAGGGTCAGCTGACGAGCGGGCTCGGAGCCGTCGGTCGGCACCAGCCAAAGGGCGGTGCGATATCCCGCTAGGTCAGGCGTCGACTCCTTGACCACGTAGCAGGCGGATCGTCCGTCTGGAGAAAGACGCACATCGGTAGGAACGCGCAGCGACGCGAGGTCGTCAGCGGCAGGCAATTTTGGCATCGAAGGATTCTAGCCCCGGCCCAGCCATCCGGCGGCTCCATCGCGACCGGCTCCATCGTTTGGAGCAGCGTCCGCATTTCATCCGCCGCCGGGATCGGCGTCCGCTTCAAACGGACTAGATCTGCCGTGGCGGCTCCCGACCGGGGCTTCCCACCCCAGCGGCCACCCGTTGCGGACTAGACGACCGGTTCGGGTCTCTCAAATCGCAGATGCAGGAACGGCGAGCCCTCAACCGTCCGATCCGTCAGTTCCAGACGGACGACGGTGCTGTCGGCCGTCTGCACTGCTCCCGTGTCACCCCCCCCCCCCCCCGAGGCGCGCGGACGATCGAAGGCCGAGGCCTATTGACGAGCGACCGAAACCTATCGATACTCGACAGATGGACAGACTCGCCATCCGACTCCTCCGCGTCGCTCTCATCATCCTCCTGCTCGGATCCGTGCTCGGACTAGTGCTCGTGCCAGTGGTCGCGTCCCAATCGGCAACGACCTTCCCCGAGGTCGAATACCTCGTCGTCCCCTACTCGGTGGCCGGCATCCTGGTGATCGCCTGTGGCCAGGTGGCATTGCTCGTCGTCTGGAGGCTGCTGTCGATGATCAGCAGCGGGGTCATCTTCACCCGTCGCGCCCTGCGCTCGGTGGACATCATCACGGCTTGCGGGGTGGTCGCCACGGTCCTCAACGCAGGCGTGTGGATCCACCTGCTGACCGTCCATGGCGGCGGACCGGGGATCATCCTCTGGCTGGTTGCCAGTACGGCGTGCGGGCTGGCGTTCGTGCTCCTCATGGTCGTCATGCGCGGCCTGCTCACGTCGGCCATCGCCGACCGCACCGAGCTCGACGAGGTCATCTGATGGCCATCGTCGTGGACCTCGACGTCATGCTCGCCCGGCGCAAGATGTCCGTGGGCGACTTCGCCAAGGCCGTCGGTATCACCCCCGCGAACGTCGCAGTGCTCAAGAACGGGCGTGCCCGAGCCATCCGCTTCAGCACCCTGGCCGCGATCTGTCGCGTGCTCGATTGCCAGCCGGGTGACATCCTCCACTGGACCGCTGACCCGACTGACTGACGGAAGCCAAGCGGCTCAGCAGCCCGAGGTCGGCGCCGACGACCGGATCGTCGACTGTCTACCAGTCCCGATCCCGTAGTTTCCCCAACCTGTTATGCGACAAGCCGCCCGGAGGACGTGCTCCAGCTGCTCGCGTCCCACGGCGCCGAAACATGGTGAGCCGGGTCCGCGCGGGGAAAGGATCGCTCGAACGCATCGATGGTCGCCGACCGTTCGACATCCGTCAGGAGGATGAGCCAAGGGGAGTTCTGACGCAGTTCCCGAGCGTGTGGGTCGGTACCGACCATCATCCGCATCACCGCCTCTGGACCTTCCGCGATCAAACGGCCCCAGTCCCTGAGCCAACGAGCACCTGCAGGTTGGGTCCGGAGATGTCGACCCGAACTTGCACCCCTACGAGCCCAGCGTCGCCACCATGACCGCCTTGATGGTGTGGAGGCGGTTCTCCGCCTGATCGAAGACGATGCTGGCTGGCGACTCGAACACCTCGTGGGTGACCTCGAGGCCCTTGGACATGCCGGTGGCCGCCATCATCTCTGCGCCGACCGTGGTGTTGCTGTCATGGAAGGCCGGCAGGCAGTGCATGAACTTGACATCGGGGTTTCCCGTCAGGTCGAGCAGCTTGGCGTTGGCCTGGAAGTCCTTGAGCATGGCGACTCGGCTCTTCCAGACATCCTTGGCCTCGCCCATCGAGACCCACACGTCGGTGTGCACGAAGTCGACGCCCTTGACGCCCGTGGCCACGTCATCGGTGATGGTGATCCTGGCGCCAGTCTTCCTGGCGATATCCTCGGCGATCTTGACCACATCCTTGGGCGGCGCCAGTTTCTTGGGCCCGACCATGCGCACGTCGCTACCCATCAGCGCACCCATCACGAGCAGGGAGCGGCCCATGTTGAAGCGCAAGTCGCCCATGAAGGCATAGCTGAGCTCGCCGTACTCCTTGCCGCTCGACTCACCCATGGTCAGGAAATCGGCCAGCATCTGGGTGGGGTGCCATTCATCGGTCAGTCCGTTGTAGACCGGGATGCTGGAGGAGGCAGCCAGCGTCTCGACGGTGGCCTGGCTCTTGCCGCGGTACTCAAGGGCGTCGAAGTAGCGACCGAGCACGCGGCCTGTGTCCTCGGTCGATTCCTTATGGCCCATCTGTGATCCGGAGGGGTCGAGGTAGGTGACATGGGCGCCCTGGTCGAAGGAGGCCACCTCGAAGGCGCAGCGGGTCCGTGTGGAGGTCTTCTCGAAGATGAGCCCGATGTTCTTGCCCACCAGCCGTGGCTGCTCGGTCCCCGCGTACTTGGCGGTCTTGAGATCACTCGACAGCTTGAGCAGGAACCGCAGCTCCGCAGGGCTGAAGTCGATCTCCTTGAGGAAGCTGCGGTTCCGCAGGTTGAGGGGCATTGGGCTCTCCTGTCGAATCGGTCGGGTGGTGTGGGCCGCGGGCCCGTGGCTAACGGTAGGCGATGCCGCCCTGTTCGGTCGTGACGATGGTGCCCGCGGCACCGCTGAGCATCTTCTCGATGTCGCTCAAGCCGCCGATAGCCGCCTTGTGTCCGGTGGCCGCCACGAACTCGCAGGCGGCCTGCACCTTGGGCAGCATGGACCCCGGCGCGAAGTGGCTGGAAAGCTCCAGCAAGGCGTCGGGATGAGCACGCGCGATGGCCTTCTGCGTGGGCTTGCCGAAGTCGACATAGACCGCATCCGCATCGGTCGCCATGACGAAGTAGTCAGCCTCGATGCCCGACGAGAGCAGGCTGGATGCGAGGTCCTTGTCGATGACCGCCTCCACACCCACGAGTTGCCGGTCGGGACCACCCTCGTAGGCAGGACCCAGGTGGTCGGAATACATCACCGGGATGCCACCACCACCGGCACAGATGACCACGGCACCCTTCTCCAGCAGCCAGCGAATCTGACGCAGCTCGAAGATGCGGCGCGGCCGCGGTGATGGGACCACGCGGCGGAAGTATTCGCCATCGGGCTTGAAGGTCCAGTCCTTCTCGCGCGCCATCAAGTCGGCCGACTCGCGGTCGTAGATGGGGCCGATGGGCTTGGTCGGATCCTCGAAGGCCGGGTCGTCGTGGTCGACCTCGATCATCGTCAGCACCGTCACGAGGGGCTTGTCGAAGGGCAACAGGTTGCCCAACTCCTGCTCCACGAGGTAGCCGATCATGCCCTGTGTCTCTGCGCCCAGCACGTCGAGCGGATAGATGGGCACTTCCTTATAGGCAGCACCCTGCAGCGCCAGCAGCCCCACCTGGGGGCCGTTGCCATGCGCGATGACCAGCTCATGCGCGGCGGCGACCGGGCTCAGCTCGCGGCAGGCGGTCATGACGTTCTGGCGCTGGTTCTCGCTGGTCATGGCCTGCCCACGACGCAGCAGCGCGTTGCCGCCAAGGGCGACGACGACTCTCATTTGTCCGGTTGCCTCCACTTTCTCGTCTTTGTCGTCGCCCCGCACCGTGGCGGCGCTCGCGAACGAGCACGGTACCAGCCGCACGACCGGCACGTCGGGCAGGGTCGCCGTTAGGATGAGGAGGTCGGCCCGACCCAGAGCGGACCGGAGGTGCAAGTGCAGGTGGAGGAACGGCCAATGGCCAAGTCCAGGAAGGGCACCCGGAAGACCGAGGCCGCCAAGAAGGCAGCGGAGCTCGAGGCTAGCCAGGCCGCGGCGGCAGAAGTCGGTGAAGGCATCGTCAAGCCCCCCTTCTGGGCCGGACGCGACGCTCCGAAGATGTCCAAGTCCGACTATGAGGCGGAGCTGGAACGCCTTGAGGCTGAGCTGGTCAAGCTCCAGTATTGGATCCAGGCCAAGGGCCTGAAGGTCGCGGTGGTCTTCGAGGGCCGCGATTCGGCCGGCAAGGGCGGCGTCATCAAGCGCATCACCTACCGCACCAATCCCCGCATCGTGCACGTCGTGGCGCTGCAAGCGCCCACTGAGAAGGAACAAAGCCAGTGGTATTTCCAGCGTTATGTGCGGCATCTGCCATCGGCCGGTGAGATGGTGCTGTTCGACCGCAGCTGGTACAACCGCGCCGGCGTCGAGCGGGTCATGGGCTTCGCCAGCGATGCCGAGTACGACGAATTCATGGCCACCGTCAACGGTTTCGAGCTGGCACTGGTGCGCTCGGGCACGATCCTCATCAAGTACTGGCTGGATATCGCCGACGAGACGCAGGAAGAACGCTTCCGTGAACGCATCGAGGACCCGCGCAAACGCTGGAAGCTGTCGCCCATGGACCTGGAGGCGCGCTCACGCTGGGTGGACTACTCCAAGGCTCGCGATGCCATGCTGGAGCGCACCGACACCGGGCACGCGCCGTGGTACATCGTGGATGCCAACATCAAGCGGCACGCGCGCCTCAACCTCATCACCCACATGCTGGACCAGGTCCCCTACCAGGACCTGACGCCCAAGCGCATGAAGCTGCCGGCGCGGCAGAAGGCCAAGGGCTATCAGACGCCCGATTACAGCGGCTTCGCGCTGGTCCCCGCGGTGTTCCCCAAGGGGTAGGCACAGCACCTGATCGCGCCGTGGCACGGGGTGAGAGCGCCTGTGGCACAGTCGGGTCATGACTACCGAGCCGCACGGCGATGCCATCAAGCCCCGAAACATCCACGCCGATCGACCTGGTCGCCAGCTCACCATCGAATGGGCCGACGGCCACGACAGCGCCTACGGCCTGACCGCCCTGCGCTGGCTTTGTCCCTGTGCGTTTTGCCGGGGCGAGGCCGGACAGCCGGGCTGGCTCGATTCCAACCCCGAGCTGTCGGGCGACCAGCTGGAGTTGAGCGACCTGTCGTTGGTGGGCCACTACGCCATCCAGCCGGTGTGGGCCGACGGTCACAGCAGCGGCTTCTACTCGTTCGGACACCTGCGTCGGAACTGCCCGTGCGCAGAGGACACCGCGCAACGGGAAGCCGCCGCCCGAGAGCCAGAGGGAGTGCCGCCTCACCGGCACGATTAGGCGCCTCGGCGGAGGCGTCGGCACGTCATTTGGCCGATCCCCCCCGGCCATGAATCCGCGTCCGCTACGGGAATCCTCGGCCCCCTGATAGCATCGACATGTGACCAGCACACGCGAGCCCTCACGGCCCAGGACCGAGGCACGAAAGCCCCGCCAGCCCGGCTTCCCGTTCCTGACTCGGGAACTTTCGTGGCTGGACTTCAACGAGCGCGTCTTATACCAAGCTGAGGACACGCGCAACCCGCTGCTGGAACGCGTTCGCTTCCTGTCGATCTTCACCAGCAACCTTGACGAGTTCTTCCAGGTGCGCGTCTCCGGCCTGCAGCAACAGGTCGCGGCCGGCCACTCCAAGCCCACCCCGGATGGCCTCTCAGCCAGCCAGAAGCTCGACCGCATCCGTGGCCGCGTGCTGCAGTTGCAGGACCGCCACTCCGGGCTCTGGGACGCCATCAGCGTGGAGCTGGCCGCGGAGGGCATCCGTGTCCTGCCCCTGGAGGATCGGCCGGAGCGCCAAAATGAGCTACGGCAGCGGTTCATGGATGAGATCTTTCCGGTCCTGACACCGCTGGCGGTCGACCCGTCGCACCCCTTCCCGTACATCAGCGATCTCTCGCTCTCGCTGGCCGTCACCGTGCGTGATCCGGCCAGCGGCGACCGCCGCTTTGCGCGGGTCAAGGTGCCGCCGGTGCTGCCGCGGATGTGGGAGGTGGCGCCTCGCACCTACGTGCTGCTGGAGCGCGTCATCGCCGCCAACCTCGACACCCTCTTCCCGGGCATGGAGGTCGACTCTCACTACCTCTTCCGCGTCACGCGCAATGCCGATCTTGACATCGAAGAGGATGAGGCAGACGACTTGTTGATGGCCATGGAAGAGGAGCTACGGCGGCGGCGCTTCGGCAAGGTGGTGCGACTGGAAGTCGAGCGCTCCATGCCCCACGCGACGCGGGCGCTGCTGCAGCGTGGCCTCAGCCTGGACCCCTCCAACATCTACGAGATCCGCGGCATGCTAGACCTGCGCGGCCTCGACTCGATCGCTGACCTGGACATCCCGCAGCTGCAGCCGGTGCCGTGGAAACCGATGACCCCGCCGCGCCTGGCCTTGCGCGATGAGGATGCGGAGCGGGGCGTCGACATCTTCGCCCGCATCCGCGAGGCTGACATCCTGGTCCACCACCCCTACGAGTCCTTCACCAACTCGGTGCAGCGCCTCGTCCAGCAGGCGGCCGAGGATCCTGACGTCCTGACCATCAAGATGACGTTGTATCGCACCAGCGGCGATTCGCCCATCCTCCATTCGCTCATCCGAGCCGCGGAGAGCGGCAAGCAGGTCGTGGTCATGGTGGAGATCAAGGCGCGATTCGACGAACGCGCCAACATCGTCTGGGCTCGTGCCCTCGAGCGCGCCGGTGCCCACGTCGCCTATGGCCTGCTGGGCCTGAAGACGCATTCCAAGTGCACGCTGATCATCCGCCGAGAAGCGGGTGGGCTACGGCGCTATGCCCACATCGGCACTGGCAACTACAACCACAAGACGGCTCACGTCTACACCGACCTGGGACTGCTGACCGCCGATCGCGTGCTGACCGGTGACGTCACCGACCTGTTCAATGTCCTCACCGGCGTGGCCAAGAAGGACCGCTACCGGGAGCTCCTGGTAGCACCCAAGTCCATGCGTCCCGGCCTGGAAGACCTGATCGAGGGCGAGATGACGCGCCATCGGGAGCACGGTGATGGTCGCATCATCATCAAGTGCAATGCCTGCGTCGACCCGGGGATGATCCGGCGTCTGTACCAGGCCAGCCAGGCCGGCGTGCCCATCGACCTCATCGTCCGAGGCATGTGCTCGCTCCAGCCGGGCGTGCCGGGCTTCTCCGAATCCATCCAGGTGCGCTCCATCGTGGGCCGCTTCCTGGAGCACTCGCGCATCTTCTGCTTCGGTCAGGGGGAGCGCGAGCGCTACTTCATCGGCTCCGCTGACCTGATGGAGCGCAATCTCGACCGCCGCGTGGAGGCCATGGCACCGGTCAAGGATGATGCGCTGGCCGACCAGCTGCGCAAGGTGCTGGCCATCTTGCGGCGCGACGACCGGCGTGCCTGGACGCTGGGCGTAGATGGCGAATGGACACGCGTGGAGACCACCATCGATGGTCCGCCAACGACGGACACGTTCCAGGCGCTGATGAAGGACGCAGCGCAACGAGCCGAGGCGTGACCGAGACTCGGGACGCACGGCCCATCAGGCGGTCGATCCCACGAGAAGTCGAGCTCAAGTACCTGGTCCGCGACCTTGAGGCCCTGCGCAGCTGGCTGGCGAAGGACTGGGGTGGAGCGCTCGATGGCGTCGGCTCGAGCGACGAGCGAACCATCGAGGTCGAGGACCGCTACATCGACACCGCCTATGGCGCCCTGGCGCATGCCGGCTTCGGCGCCCGCCTGCGCCGCGAGGACGACGGGCCGATCACGGTGACGGTCAAGTCCGCCTCGCACGAGCGAGGCGACGACCGGGGCGACGACCGCGCGCAGGCCGCCGCTGTCGCCGATGTCAGCAGCGACACCAAGGTCGATCAGCGCGCGCTGTCGCAACGGGTCGAAGTCGAGGGTCCCGCCAGCGAGCGACTCGACCCTGACCTGTGGCCACCCAGTGCCGCACGCGAACTGGTCAACGAGGTCCGCCATGGCGCCCGGATGCGGACCCTCTTCACCATCAACCAGCGACGTGAGAAGCGAACGCTGGCACTCGAGGATGGTCCGGTGCTGGTCACCCTCGACCGGGTCGCGGTGTTTCGTGGGGCGCGGCCGCTATCGTCCTTCTCGGTGTTGGAAGTGGAGGCGCCCCCGGGAAGCGGCGCGAACCTCAAGCGCCTGGCCGCACTCATCGAGGCCACCGGCTTCGTGGTGCCCGAGCCGCGCTCCAAGGAAGAGATCGCCCGCCACTACGTGGCCAAGGCGGCCGAGGATCCGACCCACCGATTGCCCCGGGTGCCGACCTCACCCGGCGTCAAGGCTGACGACACACTCGGTGAGGCCGGCCGCAAGGTGCTCCGCATGCACCTCGCGCGGATGCTGCACTTCGAGGCCGGGGGGCGCCTGGGTGACGACACCGAGGAGCTGCACCGGATGCGTGTGGCCACCCGGCGGATGCGTGCCGCCTGGCAGGTCTTCGACGGTGCCTACCGACCCAAGGTGCAGCGGCGCTACGTCAAGGAGCTGCGCTCGATCGCGCGAGAGCTGGGCGACGTGCGCGACATGGACGTGCTGCTCGAGAGTCTGGACGCCTACATCGGCAAGCTCCCGGCACCCGGTCGTGAAGCCGTGGAGCCATTACGAGGTGCCTGGCGCCGGGAGCGTGAAGTCCGGCGCAAACGGCTCACTGAACGCCTGGACTCGCGCCAGTACCGCGAGTTCGTGGATGACTACCTCGACTTCACCGAGTCTCCGGGGACGGCCGAGTTGAAGCGACCACTGGGCCGACCCGGCCTGGTGCGCGACACGGCCGGCTCTCGGATCCTGGCGGCCTATGAGCGGGTGCGTGCCTTCGAGACCATCATCAGCTGGGCCGATGTGCGGACCCTGCACGCCCTGCGCATCGAGGGCAAACGACTGCGTTACGCACTTGAGTTCTTCAGCGAGGTCATGCCGGTGACGTCCCGGCATCTCATCACGCAAATCACACAGTTGCAGGATCACCTGGGGCTGATGAACGACGCCGACGTCGCCGCGGCGGCGACGCGCGACTGGCTTAACCTCAATGCGCCGATGTTGCCGGCGCGATCACGCGAGGCGGTGGGCCTCTACCTCGATTCGCGTGAGGCCGAGGTTGGGCGATTGCGACACGAATTCCGGCCGTTGTGGCGACGTATCACAGGGCGCACCTTCCGAAAGGCTCTCGGGGTGGCCATCACCCACATCGAGTAGCCACGACCGACCGATCAGGCCGAGCCGCTCTGGCCAAGCTTCCCCGTGTGGCCGAGCTTCCCCGTGTGGCCGGGACCTATGTCGTGGGCGCAGCTTCAGGCGTGGGCTCCCCTGCAGCCTTCGGATGCGCCTTCGGCTGGGGCTCCTCGTTCGGCACGGGCTCGCCATCCGCTTTCGACCCAGCCTCGTCTTCGGCCCGCTTGGTCGTGTCGGCTACCTCGTCGGCCGTTCGTCCCAGGTCGGCCAACTGCGCTCCGACCTCGTCCGCGATGATGGCCAGTGCATCGACCCGCGCCTGGGCCCGATCGCGCTTCACCTCAGCGCGGTGCAACCGAGCCTCAGCCTTGTGTAGTCGCTTGCGCAGTTGCTTCGGCTTTGCGGCGCCCCTGTGCCCGCGCTTGCCCCTCTTCCTGGCCATGCGTTCCCTTTCGTTCTGGGGGCACATTGTCGCAGCAGCGCCGCCAACTCGTCGTAGCGGCTCTCGTAGCGGCCTCAAGGAGACGCAGTTAACCGAGCGTTAACCGAGTCACGATCATTCGTTCATGGTCGCAGCTCACGATCAGAGACGTAGACCGGTGGGGCTGGGGTCGGCCCTGCATCCAGCCGAATCAGGAGGGACCGTTCCAACCATGCACAAGATCTCACGCTTCGCTGCGGCCGCGATCAGCAGCGCCGCCCTCAGTGCCAACCTGGCCGGCAGCGCGCTCGCGCAGGACGCAGAGGGCTTCGTCGATATCTCCGGATCGTCCACCGTCGAGCCCATCTCGCTGATCATGGCCGAGGAATTCAACTACCAGAACGAGAACTGGACCTACCGCGTGAACGGACCCGGCACCACCGCCGGTTTCGAGCAGTTCTGCAATGGCGAGACCGACATCAGTGACGCCTCGCGCGGTATCAAGGACGCTGAAACGGAGGCCTGCGCCGCCAACGGCATCAAGCCGGTGGAGCTGAAGATCGGCATCGACGGCCTTGCCGTTGTCGTCAGCGCCCAGAACGAAACCACGGAATGCCTGAACTTCAACGACCTCTACGCCATCTTCGGGGTGGAGTCGGACGAGGTCCGCACCTGGGAGGATGCGGCCGCCTTCGCTGCCGAACTCGGCTCCGAGACCAGCAGCTGGCCCAGTGGCGACCTCGCCATCACCGCGCCAGGCGACGAATTGGGCACCTGGGGCTCCTTCATCGAGATCACCCTCCAGGACATCCAGGAAGCACGAGCCGAGGCCGGCAACGAGGCCGCGGCGGGCGAGCCCTACACGCGCCAGCCGGGTGACATCTACGTCGCCTCACCCAACGACAACGTCATCATCGACGGCGTCGGCGGTAACCCCAACGGCATCGGCTTCGTGGGCTACGCCTACGCCTTCAACAACTCCGACCGCGTGCGTATGGTCGCTATCGACGGCGGCGAGGGCTGCGTCGTGCCCGATGAGGAGACCGTGGCCGCCAACACCTACCCCATCGCACGCGACCTCTTCATCTACCCCGAGCAGGGCCGCATCGATCCAGCGAGTGGAACGCACAACCCTGCGCTGGCCCCGTTCGTTGACTTCTACTTGACTCCCGAGGGCCAGGAGCTGGTGTCGGTGGCCGGCTACGTGCAGATCTCCGATGAGGCTCTCGCGGAGATGCAGGCTGCCTGGGACACCGCCAAGTCCGAGGTCGGAGCGTAGTCACGGTCTCATCTTCGATCCCCTCGGTTGCCATGAGAGCCGGGCCCCTGTCCCAGGGGCCCGGCTCCACGCCCGTGTGCGAGCGGCGGGCTGGTCGCATGAGCCGCGTATCGCTCGCATGAGCAGCGGACTAGTGGCATGACGACCCCGCGAAGGGTCACCCTCGACGACTTGACGGGCAGCGCCGCCCGACGTCGACGCGAACGGATCATCCGCTCGCTGTTCTTCGTGTCGGCCGGGTTGGCCATCGTCATCTCCGTGGCCATCGTCCTCTCGCTGCTGGGCGACACCATCACCTTCCTGCGCGGCATCGACCCGGGCGCCCTGCTGTCCGATGTCTGGCAGCCGCGCTCGGGCGACTATGGCCTGGCCACCATCATCAGTGGCACCCTGGTCATCGCCGTCATCGCCATGCTGGTGGCGGCACCGCTGGGCCTGGGAGCCGCCATCTACCTGGCCGAGTACGCCAGCCCCAGGATGCGCGGCTTGCTCAAGCCGGTGCTTGAAGTGCTGGCCACCATCCCCAGCGTGGTGCTGGGATTCTTCGCCCTCACCGTCTTGAGCCCAGCCATCGTGCAACCGCTGTGCGGCAACTCGCTGCCCTTCACCCTGGCCAGCGCTGGCATCGCAGTCGGCATCCTCGTCACCCCACTGGTGGCGTCGATCTCCGAGGATGCCATGTACGCGGTCCCCGACAACCTGCGTGAGGCGTCCTATGGCCTAGGGGCCACCAGGCGAACCACCAGCATCCGTGTGGTCGTACCGGCCGCGGTCTCGGGCATCGCGGCATCGCTCATCGTGGCCTTCTCGCGAGCCGTCGGCGAGACCATGATCGTAGCCATCGCCGCAGGCGGTGTCGGTGGCGCGGTCTTCAGCATCAACCCTTGTCTGCCGGGACAAACGATGACCGGCGCCATGACCGTCATCGCCATCGGCTCCGATGCGGTCGGCGGCGGGGTCGCCTTCAACAGCCTCTTCTTCATCGGGCTGTTGCTGTTCTTCATGACGCTGGCGCTGAACCTCGTGAGCGAGCACCTGGTGCGACGCATGCGCAAGGGCTACTGATGAGCGCCGAGCAGCGCCCCGCAGCACCACGCTCGGCGACCGAGGCCGTGGAGCAGGCGCTCATGGGCCGCCGGCGTGACTGGCGATCGGTCGTCTTCGAACTGGCCTTGCTGGCATCGCTCTTCATCGCGCTGGGCGTGCTGGTGTGGCTCATCAGCGACATTTTCATCAAGGCCCTGCCGGTCTTCGGGGAGCGGGACATGGGCGAGTTCCTGACCAACCCCATGTCCTCCAACCCGGGGCGTGCCGGCATCGGACAAGCGCTCTGGGGATCGATCGTATTGATGCTCTTTGTGGCCGTGCTGGCCATCCCCATCGGCATCGCGGCCGCCGTCTATCTCGAGGAATATGCCTCAGACAACTGGCTGACACGGCTCATCAACACCACCGTACGCAACCTGGCCGGTGTGCCCGCGGTCGTGTATGGCCTGCTGGGCATCGCCGTGTTCGTGGTCCTGCTACGCGAGTGGACCGGCGGGCAGTCGATCATCTCCGGTGGCTTCACGCTGGCCATCGTGGTACTGCCCATCGTCATCATCACCTCGGCTGAGTCGCTCCGCGCCGTGCCCTCATCGATTCGCGAGGCCGGCTTTGGCGTGGGCGCCACCAAGTGGGAGGTCATCCGCTCCCACGTCCTGCCCTATGCCCTCCCGGGCATCCTCACCGGGACCATCCTGACCATCGGCCGGGCGTTCGGCGAGACCGCACCGCTGCTGCTCGTGGGCGCGGTCACCGGCGGTTTCGCGGTGGCTGCCAACGCCTCGCTGGTGGAACGCCTGCAGGGCCCATACACAGCACTTCCCACGCTCATCTTCAGCTGGTCGCGCCAACCACGGACAGAGTTCCGCGAGCTCACCGCGGCGGCCATCGTGGTGCTGCTGCTGCTGGTGCTGTTCATCAATGCCGTCGCCATCATCCTCCGTAACCGATACGCCAGAAAGTGGTAAACACCGTGCCAGAGATATCGACCCAGGCGCCCGCGGGCTCCGCCACCGGCCCGGCTGACGTCAGCGTCTTCGAGATACGAGGCTTCTCTGCCTACTACGGCGAGTTCAGGGCCGTCCGTGACATCGACCTGGACATCCCGCAGAACCGCATCACGGCCTTCATCGGACCGTCGGGCTGTGGCAAGTCGACGTTGCTGCGCTGCTTCAACCGCATGAATGACCTCATCCCCAGTGCCCACAACAGCGGAGCCATCCGCTATCACGGCGTGAACCTCTACGACCCCAAGGTCGATGCGGTGGAGGTGCGGCGGCGCATCGGCATGGTCTTCCAGAAGCCCAACCCCTTCCCCAAGTCCATCTACGACAACATCGCCTTCGGGCCCCGCATCGCCGGCTACAAAGGCGACATGGCAGAGCTCGTCGAGTCGAGCCTTCGTCGCGCGGCCATCTGGGACGAAGTCAAGGACAAGCTCAAGCAGCCGGGCACGGCACTCTCCGGTGGCCAGCAGCAGCGGCTTTGTATCGCCCGCGCTATCGCCGTCCAGCCGGACGTCATCCTCATGGACGAACCCTGCTCGGCGCTGGACCCCGTGGCCACGTTCAAGATCGAAGAGCTGATGTTCGAACTGCGCGCCGAGTACACCATCGTCATCGTCACGCACAATATGCAACAGGCGGCGCGCGCCTCCGACGAGACGGTGTTCCTGACCATGGGCGAGGATCGCGCCGGGTACCTCGTCGAAAAGGGACCCACGACGCAGATCTTCACGAACCCCAAGCACCAACTGACCGAGGACTATGTCTCCGGTCGCTTCGGATGAGGAAAGAGTCATGACCGACCCCACGGGACGACCGACCGCCAACGAGGGGGCCGCGACGCCCAGCGTGGTCGAGCAGCCAAGCCACCGCACCGACCTGGACGTCCGACCCGCGGTCGAGGTCCCCCGACCCTTCACGCGGGAGGCACTGGAGTCCGAAGAGGCCGAGATCAAGGACGGCATCCTGCGCATGGGCAGCCTCGTCGCCGAGCGCATCCTCGCCGCCATCGAAGCGCTTGAGCGACACGACGCTGATGCCGCTACGGCAGTCATCGAGAACGACCGCGACATCAACGCCATGGAGCACCAGGTGTCCGAGCAGATCACTCGGACGATCGCCACGCAGCAGCCTGTCGCGCGTGACCTGCGCTTCCTGCTGACCCTCGACCGCGTCGCCTACGATCTGGAGCGGATGGGGGACTACGCCGCGTCGGTCGCCAAGCAGGCTCGTAAGCTGGCACCGAGTCCACCCCTCAAGGACTACGTGCATCTGCCACAGATGGGCCGGCTAGCGGCCGCACTGGTCCGCGATATCCTCAAGGCGGTCGTCGAGGTGGACGCCGAAAGCGCCAGGGCGGTGGCGGGGCGTGATGACGATGTGGACGAGCTTTATCACGCCATCTTCGCCGAGGCACTCGGTCTCATGCGTGCCGATCCGGCCAATGTCGATGCCGGTGCTCGCATCCTCTTCGCGGCGCACTACCTGGAGCGCGTGGGTGACCGAGTGACCAACATCGCTGAGGACATCGTCTTCCTCGCCACCGGTGAGGTGACGGAGCTCAACGAATGAGCGAGCTGATCCGGGTCGACTTCATCTGGGCCAACGACTCGGCGCGGTCGATCATGGCGGAGGCGTTGCTGCGCGCGACGCGCATGAGTACGTGCGACGTGCCAACCTAGCGGAGATGCCAGCAGGACAGCCGGGAACGAGTGACCAGGGGCGGGTGCGAGTGCACCTGCTGCGGCATGCCCATGCGGGCGATTCGTTCGACTGGGTGGGCCATGACGACCTGCGCCCCCTGACCAAGAAGGGCCGCGGCCAGTGCGAGCGCCTGGGAGCGTTCCTGGCCGCACAGCAGGTTCGTCCGGACGTGATCGTGACCAGTCCCAAGGTCCGCGCCCAGCAGACCGCGGAGATCGTCGCGGGCGCGCTGGGCATGAGCGTGAAGTCCGACCGACGCCTGGGTGACGGCTTCGGCAAACGCGAGCTCTGGGCGCTGCTCGATGAGACCGGAGCTCGCGAACCGATGTTCGTCGGCCACGATCCCGACTTATCGGCCTTGCTCACCTATCTCGTCGACGCCGCAGGCCTATCGATGAAGAAAGGCACCCTGGCTACGGTTGACCTGCACACCAAGCTTGGTGACGGAGAAGGTGAGCTGCGCTGGCTGGTCCCAGCCGAGCTGCTCACCGCCGACGACCGGGCGTAGCCCTACGCGAGCGGCAACGAGACGCGGAACGTCGAACCTTTGCCGTCGGTCGATTCAAGCCAGATGCGTCCGCCGTGCGCGTCTGCGATGTGGCGAGCGATGGTCAGGCCCAGGCCGGTGCCGCCCGATCCACGTTGGCGCGCCCGGTCGACCTTGTAGAAGCGCTCGAACACGCGAGCCTGGTCGTCCGCTGGGATGCCCACACCCTCATCACTGATGGCGACGACGACCGCGCTCGGATGCCCCACCGGTTCCGTGTCGACCAGGACGCCGACGACCCCGCCGTCGGGCGAATACTTGATGGCGTTGTGGAGGATGTTCATGATCAGGCGCTCCAGCTGCTCCTCGTCGCCGCGAACGGGAGGCAAGTCCTGCGGGACGTCAAGCACGAGGGCGACCGCCTGACGGTCAGCAAAGGTGCGCAGTCTCTGCGCCGTGGCAGCGACCAGAGGACCGATCTCGACGGGGTCACGTCGCATGCGGGTGACCGCCTGTTCGATGCGGGAGAGGTCCAGCAGCTCGTTCACCATCTGGACCAGGTGCCCGGTCTCGATGTCGATGCTGGCGACACGCTCCTTGACGCGATCGGGCACGTCGGCCGCGGCGAGATCGAGCATGAGCATCTCGGTCAGCAGGCGCACGCTCGCGAGCGGTGTTCGGAGCTCATGGCTGAGGTTGTCGATGAGCTCACTGCGGATCCGTCGCAACCGCTCCAGCTCGGTGAAATCCTCGATCGTCACCCACACGCCCCCGTCCGAGGCCGGACTGGCGCACACCACGACGCTGCGACGATCGCCCATCTCGCCCGAGTGCGTTCCTGACCGACCACCGGCGGCATCACGGATCATCGATTCGACCCGGTGGTCGACGAACGTTTCCATCACCGACCGACCGAGCAGCGAACCGGGCTTCCGGTCGAGGACGTGGTGGGCGATACCGTTCGCACGGCGGACACGCAGTTGGGGGTCGAAGCGGACGAAGCCGAGTGACGCACGATCGGCGACGCGGGCTATCTCCTCGGCCAAGCCATCGGATAGCTGGTCGGACATGTCTCAAGCATAGGTCCCTTACTGCTCCCGGCCGTGTCCGTCCTGCGACGAGGCCTGACGTGGCGTACCCTCGTGACAGCCAGAAGGTCCCCCTCGGCCGGCCCGACCACGGGCCGGTGTTCTGTGTGCCAGAGGTAGTCCCGCGTGCTCGATGGCCTGACGCTGTCGCTCCTGCTCATCATCGTCCTGGCCGTCCTATTCGACTACATCAACGGCTTCCACGACTCGGCCAATGCCATCGCCACCTCCGTGGCAACGCAGGCTCTCCGCCCCCGGACCGCGGTGATGATGGCTGCCACCATGAACTTCGCCGGCGCCTTCGCCGGAACGGCCGTGGCCACGACCATCGGCGCCGGCCTGGTCGATACCGAAACGACTACCGAGGCGGTCATCATCGCGGCGCTGGCAGGTGCCATCGCCTGGAACCTCTTCACCTGGTGGTTCGGTATCCCCAGCTCCTCGTCGCACGCTCTGATCGGCGGCTTGCTCGGTGCCACCATCGTGGCTGCGGGCTTTGGCGCCCTGAATATCGACGGCATCATCAGCAAGGTCATCGTGCCCATGTTCTCCTCGCCTATCGTCGGTTTCGTGCTGGGTCTCATGGTCATGGTCCTGCTGGCACGACTGTTCTTCCGTGCCCCACGCCGACCGGCCTCGCGCATGTTCCGCAAGCTGCAGGTCCTCTCAGCCGGTTTCATGGCTTTCGCCCACGGCTCCAACGACGCCCAGAAGACGATGGGCATCGTCACACTGGCGCTCTTCACCGCGGGCATGATCGATGACATCACGGTGCCTGTCTGGGTCATCATCCTGGCCGCGTCGGCCATGTCCCTGGGGACCGCGGCCGGCGGCTGGCGCATCATGAAGACGATGGGTCAACGCGTGGTGGAGCTGGAGCCAGTGCACGGCTTCGCTGCCGAGACCAGCGCTGCCACCGTGCTGGTGGTGACCGCCTCCCTGGGTATGCCCGTCTCCACGACACATGTCATCTCCAGCGCCATCACCGGCGTCGGCACGAGCAAGGGCACACGCCACGTGCGCTGGGGTGTAGCGCGTACTATCGTGACCGCCTGGTTCATCACCATCCCCGCAGCCGGCCTGATGGGCGCCGTCACTTGGCTGGTCATCAGTGGTCTCGGCGTGAGCTGAACGGAGGGTCCCGATCGATGGTCTCGCTGCGCTTGATGCCACGCGATGTGAAGTTCTTCGATCTTCTTGTCGCGGACGGTGAGAACCTGCTGAAGGCAGCCGGAGAGCTGCACGGGCTGATGCAAGCCTATGACGACATCGACGCTCGTATCGGGCGCATCCAGGATCTTGAGCACGCCGGTGATGAGATCGGTGATGAGATCGGGCTGCGACTCGATGATGCCTTCATCACGCCCATCGATCGGGAGGACATCCACGAGCTGGCGCGGCGCATGGATGACGTGGTCGATGGTATCCAGGAGACCGCGGAGGCGATGCAGATCTACGTCGTCCAGACGCCGACCGAAGAAGCTCAGCGGCTTGCGGCCATCCTTGAGGAGCAGGCCGTGGAGCTATATGCCGCCCTGCGCAAGCTCGAGTCGATGAAGGGCCTGGGCGAGCATCTCCGACGCGTGCACGTCCTTGAGAACGAGGCCGACGGCCTGTCGCGATCGGCCATCGGCCGACTCTTCCGCGAATCACACGATCCGCTCGATGTCATCAAGTGGCGAGACATCTACGGATCACTGGAAGAAGCCATCGACGCCGCGGAGGACGTCTCCGAGATCATCCAACGTATCGTCCACAAGGGCAACTAGGCCAGCGCATGCGTCACTCGCGCAGCGTCACTCGCGAGGCAAGAGCCGCGGTGGATCCACCTTCTTCCTGTGCCGGGAGCGGCGTCGACGTTCGGCGAGGCCAAGGGAGACCAGCATCAGCTCGTTGACGCGCCGCTCGAACTCGGGGATGGTGGCCTCGGGGATGGTCACGCACACCTCGCGCAGGGCTGTCTCCAGCTGGTACCAGAGGTCGCCCTTGCGGACCTCGTAGAGCGGAAAGCGTGAGTTGATGACCACCCGGCGCACGCCGTCCTCGACCACCATCGCGCTTCGCAGCCGCGGATCGAGCGAGCGGATGACGACCTCGCCGACACCGGTCCGCCGGCCGGGACCACGTCCGCCCGTGCGGATCGGCGGCTCGGTGGGCTCCGCCGCGGCGTCTTCGTTCGCGGCATCGCCATGGTCGTCGGCGTCGTCGGTGCTGTCGGCGTCTTCGGCGGCCGCGCCGGTCGACTCTTCGTCCGCGGCGGGCTCTGTGGCGTAGCTCTCCATCGTCAGCTGACCCTCGACCCCACTCCCCGGGCCCGACCCGATCTCACTCTCGAACAGCTTGCCCGACTCCAGCATCCGCAAGGCGCGGGCGAGGATGCGCCGGACCTGGTCGGCCGTGCGCAGCGCCTGCGGACTGGCGGCGATGGCCTCCTCGCGCGTCAATCGCCGGATCAGCGGGGCCAGGAGGCGGTGCAGGCGCGCTTCGACCGCCTCCCACTCGGGACTGCCGCGCTCGATGTCGCTCTTGTTGAGCGTGACGGACACGTGCGGCAGCTCCACCTCGCCGATGAGCCGATTGAGCCCCGGATGCACCGCCGGACCAGGGTGGCCGAACCATTCGGGCGCGCCGACGAGGCGGCCCAGGTGATACAGGCGGACCCCGGCCTCGATGCTGCCCGGTGGCGGATCGGCGAGCAGTCCGTGCCAGCCTCGCACCAGCCTGCCACCGGCGCGGACGCTGAAGTCCTGGTGGTCATCGAGCGGCCATTCGACCGGCACCACGGGCGCACGGTCGATGCGCATCACCACATCACCGGCGGCAAGCAGCGGCCGGTAGACGTCCCCCAGTCGCGTGCTCACGCGGCGGGTGTCGAGCTTGCGGTCGACGGCGCCGATCTCGATGCGTACATAGCCAAGCTCACGATCGCACGGCTTCCGAACCTCGGTAAGTTCATAGCTGCGCAGCTTGCTGCGGTCGCGATAGTCATCATCGACGAATCCGTAGGCGACCGCATCGCCGCTCGGTGAAGCACTGATGGAAAACCGTCCGCCGAGGTGGCCGATGGCGGCCTTGCCGCCTTGACCGTAGCGACCGATGCGTTCGCCGGCACGCTTGCTCGAACCACCCCAGCGCAGGTATTCGCGCTCCAGCTCGCGCGGACCCATGCCGGCCCCACCGACGACGGACAGGCTGACCGTGCCCGGTCGCAGGGCGAGGTCGATGACAAGCGTCCGTCCCTGGACCCGCGAGTCGACGGCGTTGTCGATCAGCTCGAGGAGTGCGTCGATGGGTGTGCGGTAGTTGGAGAAGAGGGCCGCCGTCAAGCGCGGATCGATGCGCTCGCGGACGACGCGCACCGTCATGCGTGCTCCGCCGGATCGGGCGGTGTGTCATGGAACACGAGGTGTTGCCAGCGCAGTCCGTGTGCCTCAAAGCGCCCGAAGTCGGAGTCGCGGGTGACCCAGGTACACCCCTTTGCGATGGCCAGCGCCGCGTGTTGGGCATCGGCGACCTGCTTGCCGCCGGCGCCAGAGGCGCGACAAAGCCGGATGACCCCGTCAGGGTGCGCCGACCCAGGCGAGGCCAGGCGGCAACGTGGATGCCGAGCGATAGGCTCGATCGCCGCCAACGCCACTGGTAAGGGCGTCGGGTCCGAGTAGATCCGCGGGTTTCGCGAGGACGAGATCACGCACTCCCTCGACGCGGCCTGGTTGCGCGGACTGCTGGTGCGCAAGTCAAGCCTCGGGCAGCCGCAGCACGTAGCCGACACCACGCACCGTCTGCAGGTAGACCGGCGCGCTGGGATCGGCCTCGATGGCCGACCGCAGCCAATGCACGTGCACGTCCACGGTGCGTGTCTCACCCGCGTAGTCATAGCCCCACACCTTCTCCAGGAGCTGGTCCCGACTGAAGACCTGCCCCGGGTGGCGGGCCAGGAATGCCAGCAGCTCGAAGGCCTTGGGTTTGACTCGGATGACCTCTCCCGCCCGCAGCAAGCGATGACCGGCGGAGTCGATGACGACATCCCCAAGCGCGATCGAATCGGGCGCACGTCCGCCATCGGCCGAGCGGTCGTCCCCGGAAAGTGCGCCATCGAGGCGCCGCAGCTGGATGCGGATGCGTGCCATCAGCTCGCGCAGGCTGAAGGGCTTGGTGACATAGTCGTCGGCACCCAGCTCCAGCCCCACGACCTTGTCGATCTCACTGTCCTTGGCGGTCAGCATGATGATGGGCACCGACAATTCGCGGCGCAGGATGCGGCAGATCTCGATGCCGGAGAGCTCCGGCAGCATCACGTCCAGCAGCACGAGGTCGGGCGTTTGGGCGCGAAAATGCTCCAGGGCCTGCCGGCCGTCGGCGGCCGTGATGACATGTAGCCCGTCCTGCTCAAGCGCCTCGGCCAGGGTCTCTCGCAGCGTGGGTTCGTCGTCAACGAGGAGGATCGTGTGCGACAAGGTCAGTCGAGCCGCCCCACGGGACCCGGCGCGCGCATCCACCATTCGGCGAAGTCCGTACACCGACCATCATCAGCGAAACGACAGACGAAGATGTTGCTGTACTCGTCGCGAGGCATCCCGGCCTCGTCGAAGTAGCGAGTCGAGCCGATGGACACGTGGACCTCAGCCTCGATGGCCAGCGGCTCGTATGCCGCTTCCCATGAGCCCGACTCCTCTTCGTCAAGCCACGACTTGACGATGGCGTCGCGGCCTTCGATCGAGGTATGGCCACCGCTGTAGCTATAGGAGCAGTCAGCGCTGAAAAGCTCTCCGATGGCGTCGGCATCGCGGCTGCGCCAAGCCTCGACGTAGCGGGCCAGCCAGGACCCGAACTGGTCGCGCGACAAGTGCATCATCGATCCTCCCTTGTTTCCTGCGTGAGCAACTCGTGCGCCGCTCGGAGGCGCGCGAGGGTGGTGTCGTAACCGATGGCGGCCATGACATCGAACAGTGGCGGGGTGGCAATGCGGCCAGTGACTGCGACGCGGACCGCCATGAACAGATCACCCACTTTCCAACCCAGTCCATCACACAGTGCCCGCATGGGTGGTTCCAGGTCGTCCCCGTCGAAGCGCTCAGGCCCGGCGGCCTCGATGAGGCGCCGGACTTCGGTCAGGCCAGTCGCGGTCGTGGCGGCATCCCATCGCTTGGGCACCAGCAGCACAGGGTCGATGTCCAGGTCCTCGATGAAGACGAAGTCAAGCATCGGTCCGACGGCGTCGAGACGGGGTAGGCGCTCGGTCACCATCGGTAGCAACGGTGTGAGGTCCGCCACGGTCGGCGTGCGAACCCGGTGCCCATCATGCGCCGCGACCGCCAGCGAACGCTCCAGGAATGGAAGGGCGCGCTCGGCCAGCACGGGCGGTGCCAAACGGCGGATCCACTGGCCGTTGAGCCAATCGAGTCTGTCGATGTCGAAGATGGCGCCGGACGGCTGCACCCGGTCAAGGTCGAAGCGCGTTTCAAGGTCGGCCAGACTGAAGAGGTCCTCGTCGTCACCGCTGCTCCAGCCCAGCAGCGCGAGGTGGTTCACGACGGCTTCAGGTATGTAGCCTTGCTCACGATATGCCGCCACCGCAGTTTGACTCTTGCGTTTGCTCATCTTGGAGCGGTCAGGATTGAGGATGAGTGGAAGATGCGCGAAGACCGGCGGCTGGGCACCGAGCGCACGGAACAACAGCACGTGCTTGGGCGTATTGGAGAGGTGGTCCTCACCGCGGATCACGTGGCTGATCTGCATGGCGATGTCATCGACGACGACCACGAAGTGGTACAGCGGCGAGCCATCCGAGCGGGCGATGACCAGGTCACCGCCGAGCTGGCTGGTATCGATGCTGACATGACCACGAACCAGATCATCGAACTCGACGGCACCCACCCCGATGCGGAAGCGGATGACCGGTTCACGCCCCTCGGCTCGGCGAGCTTCGCGCTCATCCTCGGAGAGATGCGCGCAGCGACCGATGTAGCCGGAGATATCCGGGTTGGCGGCGCGGTCAGCCTCGCGCTCCTCGGTGGTGCAGTAACAGGGGTAGGCCATGTCTTCTGCCAGCAGCCGATCGATGGCTGCGCTGTACCGGTCGCCGCGTTCCGACTGGCGATACGGACCGAAGTCACCGCGGGGGGGTCTGTCATCGACTCCCGGACCTTCATCCCAGTCGATGCCCAACCAGTGCAGGCCGTCAAGGATGTCCCCCTCGTGCTCGACCGTCGAGCGTGCCTGGTCAGTGTCCTCGAGGCGCAACACGAAGGTGCCGCCCGTGCGCCGCGCGAACAGGTAGTTGAACAGCGCGGTCCGGGCCGTACCGATGTGCAGTGGCCCGGTCGGGCTGGGTGCGATGCGGCAGCGAGTCGTCATCGTGTGCGGTTCTCCTCTTCCTCTTCTGCCGCCACCTTGCGGGCCTCAGCTCCGGTCACGACCTGCGTGCCACGATATCGCCACACGCCGCGGGAGGGAAGATCGTCTGTGCCACGACGGAAGTGTCGGCGAGCCGCGGATGACCAGGCCGCGCCGCTGGACCGGCTGAAGACATCGAAATCAGCATCGGACTCATCGGGGGTGGGCGCGGTCGGCTCGGCGCTCCTGGGCCGGGGCTCGAGCGGGGGTTCTGGTGGCGTACCTGGCGGAGGTTCGGCTGCGGCGTCACGCCGGACTCCGGGCCGGTAGTCCTCCCACCAAGGCACGCGCTCGGTGGTCGGGGCATCGTTGCGTTGACGCGGGCCGCGCGCGCCGCGACCACGTTTGCTGTGATCTGGAGGCCGCGAGACTGGGGAACGTGGCGGTCTCGCGGAGGTGCCTCTCGTGGGGCCGGTCGTAGGTCCTGGCGCATGCAGACGATCCCACTCGCGGCGACGTAACGGATCGGACAGCACCTGATAGGCCTCCTGGACGGCGAGGAAGCGCTGCGCGTCGCCACTGGCACCATCAGGGTGATAGAGCTTGGCCAGGCGGCGGTGCGCCGTCTTGACCTGCTCACGATCGGCACCGCGAAGGATACCGAGGATGCGATATGGGTCGCTGGTCGGCTTCATCCTGGCCGTCGTCGTCCTCGTCGTTAGGGCAGCTGACTCGCGCCGTCCACGGATGCCAGCTCGAAGCGTGGCAGCGCCGTCGCGGCGACTCCCCCTCCCGGCGCCGTCGCCGCTGGATGGTGGTATCCGGCGATGGCACGCAGGTCGCGATCATCGAGCACGCCGATCTGTGCCAGCACCTCCACCGACGTAGCCGTGATGGCGCGGCGGGACATGTCGCCGTCCTCGATCTTGATGGCGATGCCGGAGGCCTCCGCACCGGCCGCGGCAACCAAGCCCATGGCGCGCTCGCCGTCGGCGCCGGCCTTGGCGAGCAAGCGGCCCGGTCGGCGCCGCATCAACTCCGTGTCGAGGTTGTCATAGGTGCCGCCGACCATGTCCGGTGCGCCCATCATGGCGTCACGAACGCGCGCGAGGGCTGGCGCGGAGGCCGATCGCGGGCCATCTGTGGCTGGCCCCTCGGGGTCGGCCAGCAGCAGGTAGGCGCGCGCCAACTCGAGCAGTGTGACCTCATAGGTCAGCAGGCCACAGTTGTCGGTGGCGACCTTGAGCGTCTCGAGGTTGCGGCCGAAGAGACGCGCCACGGTCTCGCGAACCGCCACCTGACTAGGGTGCTTGGGGTCCGCATAGCCCTCGACAGACCAGCCGGCATAGGCGCTCATCAGGATGGACGCTGCGTGGAAGCCGGAGCAGCCGTGGCGGATGGGGCCGGGGGTCTCGCCGTCACGAGCCAATCGGGCCGCGGTGAGGGCATCGCTGGGGGCACCGTCGGTACCGCACTGCAGCAGCGCCTGGGTGACGCTGGCCCGGCGGAAGATGCCCTGCAGCGTGCGCACGTGCTTGTCCTCGCCGGTGTGCGAGGCACACATGATGGCGAGCTCGGCCGGGGTCAACGCGAGGTCATCGGCAGCACCCGACTCGATGAGCGCGACCACGCCGAACGGCTTCACCGTCGATCGCAGCATCACGTCCGTGCTCGGCGCCCCGATCGCCCGGATGACCTTGCCGCTCGCATCGAGCTGCACGATGTGACCACGGTGGCGGCTCTCGATGGTGCTCCCGCGGTGGACCTCCACCAGGACCGGCGGTGGTGCGCCCTTGCGAGTCCGTGTGGCACGCTTGCGACCGTGAGCGCGAGGCTCGCGGGCAGGCACATCGAGGGGGAACGCCGGGATGGAGGTTTGCTCTGGCACGAACCGATGGTATCGCGCTCAGAGCGATGGTATCGGGTGCGGAACGGGCTGGTGCTGCGCGTCCCTGACCGACCGACGCCATGGGCCCTAAAATCAGCACTCGCCATCCCGTCGTACCTTCGGAGGCGTTCGTGCCCGACCAGCCCAACCCGCCCAACCTGTTCATCTCCAGCCATCCCGCCGTGCTGCACAAGCTGGCGCTCTTGCGAGATGTGGCGACCGAGCCCAAGAAGTTCCGCGAGCTGGTCCGTGAGATCAGCTGGCTAGTGGGCTACGAGGCCCTCGCCGATGCCCGGCTCGATACGATCGAGGTGCAGACGCCGCTTGAGGTGACCACCGGACACGAGCTCGCGGAGCGCCTGGGTCTGGTCCCGATCCTGCGCGCGGGACTGGGCATGGTCGATGCGTTCCTGGAGCTCTTTCCGACCGCGCAGGTGTGGCACCTGGGCCTTTTCCGCGACGAGCGGACACTGCGCCCGGTGGAGTACTACAACAAGCTGCCCGACCAGACCACCGTCGATACCTGCCTCATCCTCGACCCCATGTTGGCCACGGGCGGTTCAGCTACCGCCGCCATCGAGGTGCTCAAGGAATGGGGTGCGACCCGCATCAAGCTGGTCAACCTCATCGCCGCACCGGAGGGCGTGGCTGCAGTCGCGGAGGCACATCCGGACGTGCCCATCTACTGTGCTGCGCTCGACCGCCAGCTCAACGAGAAGGGCTACATCGAGCCGGGCCTCGGAGACGCCGGCGACCGCCAGTTCGGCACCGGGCTGTAGCCTCGACCGGCGCCTCCCGGCACACCTGCATCTTCGTCCCGCAACCTTCGCTTGATGCCTGACGATCAGCTCCCGATGCTGTTGTGCATCACGCCCGCGCCGGCCATCGACCGCACTGCGCACGTGGCCCGGATCGAGCACGGCGCAGTGCTACGGCCGCTGGAGTTGGTGGCCCTGCCCGGGGGCAAGGGTGTCAATGCGGCTCGGGCTGCGGTTCGCTTGGGTGGGCAGGTCATCACGACCGGCATCGCCGGTGGTCACGCCGGCCGTTGGATCGTCGAAGCGCTGGCCTCGGAAGGACTCTCCCCGCACTGGTCAACGGCTGACGCCGAGTCGAGAACGACCTACGTGACCGTCGATGTCAGCGGCGATTCAGTCATCGTCTACGAACGTCCGGGGCCGGCGAGCGAAGAGGAGTTCGGAGCCTTCCTGCGGTTGCTTGAGGAGGATCTATTGCCGCGCTCGGCTCGCGCCATCGTGGCCGGCAGCATCCCCGCCGGGATCGATGCACGCGGTCATGCTGCCATCGTGGAGGTCTGCCGGCGTGCCGGCTGTCCGCTGCTGGTGGATGCCTCCGGGGACGGGTTGGTGGCGGCGCTTGGCGCCGGGCCTGACGTAGTCAAGATCGGCCGCATCGAGGCGCTCGAGGCGGGGCTGGTCCGCGGCGATGTCACAGCGGTCGAGGCCGCGACCACGCTGGTCGATCGAGGTGCGCGGCTGGCCGTGGTCACCGATGGCGCCCGTGAGGTCGCGGCGGCTGATGCGACGCACCGATGGAGCGCCAGCGTGCCGCGGATCAACGTGGTGAACGCAGTCGGCTCAGGCGATTCGTTCAATGCCGCATTCTCCCTGGCCCTCGTGGCTGGTGCCTCGATGGAAACAGCATTGACCGCCGGCGTTGCGGCGGGTTCCGCCAATGCGCTTGCGCTGGGTGCCGGCATGCCCGACGCTACGGTGGCGCGAGGGCTGGAGGCCCAGGTCATGGTCACCACGACGAGGAGGTAGGACATGGGCCGACTGCGAGGCCGGACGATCATCGTGACCGGCGCTACCGGCATCGCGGCAGCCTCCGCCCGACGGTTCGCGATCGAAGGCGCCCAAGTGATGGTCATCTCGCGCACTGAGGCGAACTGCCGCACGCTGGTCGAAGACATCACCGCGAACGGCGGTTCGGCCGACTTCGTGACCGCCGACCTGACCGTTGCGCCTGCCGCCGAGGAGGCGCTCCGGAACGTCATCGCCAAGCTCGGGCGCGTCGACGGGCTCTTCAACGTGGCCGGTGGCTCCGGGCGAAAGCTGGGCGACGGCCCCTTGCATGAGCTGACAGCGGAGGCCTACGAGGCTACCATGCGGCTCAACGCCACCACCCATGTGACGGTGAGCGCACCCGTGCTACGCGCGATGCTGACCCAGTCGCCCGATGCGGACGGCCAGCGTGGAGCCATCGTGAACATGGGCTCCGTGCTAGCCACGCGCCCGGTGCCGGAGCTCTTCGCCACGCACGCCTACGCTACGGCCAAGGGTGCCATCGCGGCACTCACGACCACAGCGGCCGCCTACTACGCTCCGCGCGGGATCCGCATCAACATGGTGGCACCGGCGTTGACGACCTCGCGCATGTCCGAGCGCGCCGCTGCCGACGACGCCACACAGTCGTTCTCCAAGCGCAAGCAGCCCCTGTCGAAAGGATTCATCCCGGCCGAAGACGTGGCCGATGCGGCGATGTACCTTCTCTCATCGGAGTCGCGCGCCATCACGGGGCAGACCATCACCATCGATGGCGGCTGGTCCGTCCTCGACATCGGTTGAGCCAGACCCCGCGGCCAGAGCCCCAGACTCGCCCATCCTCAAGCTCACCCTTCCCAAGGAGACACAGATGCCCGAAGCGTTCCGCCCACAGTCCCTGACGACCTCGGTCTGCGGGTCTCACGCGCACCCCGGCTGGCTGGAGCTGGCCGTTGCCGCGGCCGGCCGTGGTGATCTGGGCCCGCGTGACATCCGCGAAGTGCAGGACGATGCGGTCGACATGGCCCTGCGTGACCAGGAGGACGCCGGTGTCGATGTCGTCAGCGAAGGTGAGATGCGGCGCGTGGGCTTCTTCACGGCCGAGTTCTACCGCCATCTCACGGGCGTCTCGGCACTCGCCTCAGAGCGCCAGCTGGGCCCCGCCGGCCACGATCAGCAGCACCGTTTCGCGGTCCAGGAGGAGATCGCCGCGCCCGACGGACTGGGCGTGGTGGAGGAGTTCGAATACGCACGCGGACGCACCACACGACCCATCAAGGTCACCGTCCCAGGTCCCTTCACGCTGTCGGGTCGCTTGAGCTACGGGCCCGGTGAGGTCTATCCCGACCGCATCGCTGCCGCCCGCGCATTCGTGCCTATCCTCGCCGCTGAGCTGGCGCGGCTGGCAGATGCCGGAGCCACCTACATCCAGCTCGATGAGCCCTCCCCCGCCATCCATCCCGAAGCATCCGATGAGTTCGCGACGCTCTTCAACGACTCGGTCGCGGGCGTCCGGGAGCGAGTCTACCTGGCCGTCCACCTGTGCTTCGGCAACTTCTTCGGTCGGCCGCTCAGCAAGCGCGTCTACCGACCGGTGCTGGAGCAGGCGCTGGCCTTCGATGTGCGCGAGTTCGTGCTTGAGTTCGCCAATCGTGAGATGGCCGAGCTGGATGTGGCCGCGGACATCACCGCCGCGGGGCGCCACCTCTCGGCCGGCGTGATCGACGTCAAGAACTACTACCTTGAGTCGGCCGACGATGTGGCCTGGCGCATCGACCAGGTACTGGCGGCCGACGTACCCGAGGCGCAACTCTCGATCGTGCCCGACTGCGGCTTCAGCCAGACCGCGCGCTGGGCCACCAAGCCCAAGCTGGCCGCCATGGTGGCCGGCCGTGACCTCGTCCGGGGCCGCAACACAGTCTGACCTCGTTGGAGTTCGCTACAGCTACGTGGGCGTGCCACGTCTCGTATCATCGACCGCCCGGTCCACGAGGGAGGCAACGGCTGTCGTGAGGTACAAGCGTGATCAGACCCCATCGAGTCGCTCCCATCCTGGTCGCCACCAGCGTTGCCCTCGGGACCGGAAGCGTGGTGGCGCAGTCAGGGAGCGATGGGCTCGGCGATCGGGTCGAGGCCCTCTTGGCCCACATTCCTGAGAGCCATCGCGATGCCTGCCGGCCCGATCTGGGCGACCAGGAGGACGCGGTGCTGATGTCCGTTCGATGCGAACTCCCATCGGGCATCACGGTCCGCTACAGCCAATTCGATTCGCCCGAGGCTCTGGAGCAGGTATTCGCACGGCGGCTCGAGCTCGAGACCATCGCCGCAGGTAGCGGCGATTGCTCGCGGGCGGTCGGAGGCGAGGAAGGCTACGCCATCGGCGGAGAGCCGGCCGGCAGGCTGGTCTGCTACGAGAGCCTCGGTTACGAAAGCGTCGACTGGACGCACGATGCGACCGCGATCTACGGCGAAGCGTTCCTCAAGGGCGACTTCGCCGAACTCCACGAATGGTGGGCGACCGCCTCGGGCCCACTCGGTAGCCCAGCCGGATCGTCCGGCAACGAGCTTGGCGCCGCCCTCGACGCCCTGATCGCACGCGTGCCAGAGGGTCATCGAACGACTTGCTTGCCGTTCGACGGGGGCAGCCCAGACGACGGCGTCGTGGTAAGCGTCAAGTGCCGGATCTCGCCCGACCTCACGGTCTACTACCACCAGCTCGACTCGCCGGCATCTCTGGCGGCCGCGTACGCTGCGGATGTCGCATCCGCAGGCGTGGACAGCGACACGGGCGATTGCGCCGTGGCAGTACCAGGCGAACAGCCGTACACGATCGGAGAGTCACCGGCCGGCAGGATCGTCTGCGAGTCCTTCTTCGACAGCATCATGCTCTCGTGGACCCACGAGGCCACGTCGGTCAGGGCGAGCGTCGTCTCGGATCGGAGCCTCGCTGACACCTGGAGCTGGTGGTTGTCAGAGTCGGGCCCACTGGACTGAGCTGCTGCCGCGAGAGCTATCCGTGGGGGTTCGATCCGGCACTCGGTCGCCGCACCGCGAGCATGACCAAGGGCCGGCCCTCAGAGAGCCGACCCTTGGTCGCTGTGCTGGTGTGGCGCGTGGCCTGACCGACTACTCGCCGCCTGGGGTCACCTCGACCTCACCCTTGGTGAAGCCTTCACCGGTGAGGTCCACGTCATCACCCAACAGCGCCCAGGCCGCCTCGGTCAGGTCGGTTCGGTAGGCACCTTCACCCGGATCGGCGCTGATGATGCCCGCGTTGGTGGAGATCTCGATGGTCTTGTCCCAGGTGTCGACGGGTATCGCGCCGATACCATCTGGTGACGGCCAGATGAGCGGGTTGATCTCGTTCATCATCCAGTTCTGGTGGCCGATGCCGAGCGTGGAGCCGGCATCGACGGTGAACTGGACACACTCCTCAGGGTTGTCGCGACAGTAGGCCCAGCCCTTGTAGGCGCCGGCCAGGAAGCGTGTCGCGATATCCTCGTTGCCCTCCTCGGCGAGCCAGCTGGCGCGTGCGAAGATGGCGTCCTGGAGCATGGCCGTACCGACATCGTTGTAGTCGATGACCACGAGGTCCTCGGGCTGGTACAGCTCGCCGGTGTCGGGGTTCACCGTCTCCAACACCTGCGCGTACTCGTTGTAGGTCATGGCCTCAGCGGCATCGATCTCGCGGTTGAGCAGCAGACCCATGTCGAAGGGCTGGATGACCTTCTCGAAGTCCTGGCCCTGCGTCAGCCCGGCCGCGGTCGCGGCCGCGATCACCTCATACTCGTTGCCAAAGTCCCAGACACCGATCTTCTTGCCGGCGAAGTCGGCTGGCGTTGGCACCGGAGCATCGGCCCACGACACCGAGAGCGTCCCGGAGCGTTGGAAGACCTGCCCGATGTCGACGAGGTCCGACTGTCCGGCATCGACCACGGCCAATGCGCGCGGCACCCATGTGGTCGTGAACTCGGGACCGTTGGGATCGGACCCCACGACCTGCGGGGCGATATCGGGACCGCCGTCGAGAAGCTCCACGTCGAGACCCTGCTCCTCCCAGAAGCCCAAGGCATCGGCGGCGTAGTAGCCTGCGAACTGTGCCTGTGGCACCCACTGGAGCTGGACGCTGACCGGAGTCAGGTCCTGCGCCGCCGCACCGCCGAACGAAGCGACGGCCAGGAGCCCTGCGGCACCGACTGCGGTACCGACGTTGCGTGTCCTGATCATTCACCCACCTCTGCTGCGAGCTCTCTCCGCCACCCGTGATCGGGCCGATCGAGCGCCCTGCTCTATTGGACGCGCGAACCATATCGCAGAAACGCTCAGTAATCGAGTGCGTTTTTGAACTCGGCCGTCGCCTGCTGATCCGGACCCTCTGGCATCAAGGGCTCAGGGTCACGGCCGGAGCCTAGCTGGCCTCGTCGTGGATGTGCCAATACCAGGGGATGACGGCCCGTTCGATGAGCGTCACCACGAGGTACGAGAGGATGGCCGCCATAGCGCCGATGAGGATGGCCGCCCAGGCCACGGAGAACTGCCCGGCACTGATCTTCTGCAACACCACGCGGCCAAGCACCTGTGAGGTGCCCCCGAAGAACTCGCCCACGATGGCGCCGATGAAGGCCAGCGTGGTGCCCACTTTCAGGGCGGTGAAGAAGAACGGCAGCATGTGGGGCACGCGCAGCTTGCGCATGACGGTCGTGTCGTCGGCAGCGTAGGAGCGCATCAGCTCCAGCTGGCCGGGCCCGACCTCCACCAGACCGCGGGTGACGTTGATGACCACGGGAAAGAACACCAGCAGCGCCGCCATCATCATCTTTGACATCGGATTGAGCACGCCGAACCAGTTGTTGAGGATGGGCGCCACCGCGATGATGGGGATGGTGGATGCGCCGATGGCCAACGGCAGCAGGATGTCGCGGGCGATGGCCCAACGCGAGGTCAGGAACCCCACGATGAGCGCCGCGGTCGTGCCGATGGCCAGACCACCCAGCGCCTCGACGATGGTCGCCAGTGCCGAAGCGGAGAGCAGCTCCCACTCAGCCACGATGGCGGCGGCGATCTCGGTCGGCGTGGGGATGGGCCGGAAGAACCCGTCACTGGTGTAGTAGAGCTGCCATAGGATGAGGCCGCCGATGAAGACGAGGAGCGGCGGCAGGTAGCGGCGCAGTGTGCCACCCAGCAGCGGTGGGATCAGTCGAGCCCGATGCGCCTCTCGTCGTCGCGGTCATCCAAACGAGCCATCGGCGCGCGATCGGATGGCCAAGCCGGCGGCGGCGCGATCGGGCCGACCCCGCAGCGCTTCACGTACCTCGGTGACGAGCTCGTAGTAGCGGTCCTGCTCACGAGTAGCATCGTCGCGTGGATACGGCAGGTCGATGTCGATGGTCTCCGCGATACGCCCGGGTCGCGGGCTCATGACCACCACGCGTGATGAGAGGAACACCGCCTCGGGGATGGAGTGGGTGACGAAGATGACGGTGGTGTGGGTCTCGCTCCAGATGCCCAGCAACTCGGCGTTCAGGTGCTCGCGGGTCATCTCATCGAGCGCACCGAAGGGCTCGTCCATCAGCAGCAACGCCGGCTGCAGCGCCAGTGCCCGGGCGATCGCCACCCGCTGCTGCATGCCGCCCGAGAGCTGATGTGGGTAGTGGTTCATGAAGGCACCCAGCTCGACCAGCTCGAGCTTCTGGCGCACCAGCGCGTCGCGCTCTGACTTGGGCGTGTTCGTGACCTCCAGCGGCAGTCGCACGTTGGCCTCCACGGTGCGCCAGTCGAAGAGCACCGGTGCCTGGAAGACCATGCCGTAGTCGCGATCCAGACGTGCCTGGTGGGCGGGCTTGCCGTTGACCTCGACGGTGCCCGACGAAGGTGTGATGAGGTCGCCGACTACCCGCAACAGCGTGGACTTGCCACAGCCCGAGGGGCCGATGAGCGAGACGAACTCCTCCTGCCCGACCTCCAGGTCGATCCCAGTCAACGCCACCATAGGCTCGCTGTCCTTGACGGGAAACGTCTTCTCGACAGCACTAAGGCGGACGGCCGGGGTCGCGGTCGGCTCGCTGGTCATGAGGCCCCCTTGGCCGGGTCTGCGACCCGTCCTTGCTCGCCCGACGGGCGGGCGGTCGCTCGTTGGCGCGTGCTCAGGATCTCCGCGATGCGGACCATGACGAAGAAGAGGATGCCGGTGATGGCGGCGATGAGGATGGTCGCCCAGAGCTTCTCAGGCCCGCTGATGTACTGCTGATTGAAGTTGATGATGGCTCGGCCCAGGCCATCCTTCACGCCACCCGGCCCCTCACCGATGATGGCGCCGACGATGGCGGCGGCCGCGGCCACCTTCAGCGCGGTGAAGAGGTACGGCACCGACGCCGGCAGGCGTACCTTGCGATAGATCGACCACTTCGATGCCGCGAAGGAGCGCATCAACTCCAGCGAGCGGGGATCGGGGGAGCGCAGTCCGCGTGCCTGAGCGACGGTGACCGGAAAGAACGTCAGGTACGTGGCGATGATGACGACCGCGGCTGCGCCACGACCGGCGGCGGCCACGATGATCGGAGCCAGCGCCACGATGGGGATGGCCTGGCTGGTGATGACGTAGGGCATGAAGGCGCGCTCGGACAGACTCGAGTGCACAAAGATCGACGCCAGCCCGATGCCGATCAGCGCGCCCAGCCCGAAGCCCACCAACGCCAGCTTCAACGTGGAGAACGCGGCGCCCGCGAGATACATCAACAGCGACTGGTCGGAGTTGCGCTGCACCGGCTCGGTGAGGGCAAAAGCGATGTCCCAGGTGTGCGGGAGCTGCACGTCCCCGGCCTGGATCAGGTGGAAGGGTGGCACGTGGTAGTAGTCGAAGCCGCTACCGAGGACGTTCTCGAACCGCCAGGGATCGCCGAAGAGCCACTTGAAGATCTCCCAGGCGAAGAAGACGACGAGGAAGAAGGCTACGAAAGCGAGGAGCGTGCGAAGCAGTCGGCCAAACGGCGAACCCCAGCGACCGACCACGGCCTCCACGCCGCCGCTCGACTGCTTGGCCAGCTCATCGGCCCCTCCTTCGACATCCAGCGTGTCCTCGATGGCGCCAGCTCGTCCGATGTCATGGTCGTGGGGCGACCAGGCGGAGGTGTTGGGGCCGAGCGCGCGATAGGGCATGGGGATACGGGCGCCGCTGTCGACCTCCGCCTGATCTGACCGAGGGTCCGGGCGCTTGCCCTGCTCCATGCTCTCGTCGCTCATGGCTCGCCCATCCCGGCTCCCCTGACTTCCTCGCGCGTTAGGCGCGCACGCCCGCGTCGGCGAGGTCAAGGGCAGCGTCGATGATGTCGAAGCCCTCGGCCATCTCCTCGGCGGTGATCGTCAGCGGCGGGTTGCAGTGGATGGTGTTGAAACGCAGGAAGGTGAAGAGGCCGTTCTGCCGGAAGTACTTGCCGATCGCCTTCATCTCATCGGACGTGCCACCGTAGGGCGCCATCGGCTCGTAGGACTCGCGGTCGCGCACGAGTTCAAGGATGCCGAAGAGGCCGATGTTCCGATGCGCGCCGATGCTGGGGTGCTTGCCCATGAGGCGTTCCATGTGGCCTCGCATCACCTCGCCCATCCGCTTGGCGCGCTCGATGAGCCCATCCTGCTCGTAGACGTCGATCACGGCCAGGGCCGTGGCGCAGCCCATGGGGTGGCTGTTGTAGGTCAAGCCACCGGAGAAGACCTTGTCCGCGAAGCCGTCGGCGATGCTCTGGCGCATGGCCACGGCACCCAGGGGCAGGTACGACGAGGTCATGCCCTTCGCCATGGTGAGGATGTCGGGCACGACGTCCCAATGATCCACAGCGAACCATTCACCAGTGCGGCCGAAGCCGCTCATGACCTCGTCGGCGATCATCATGATGCCGTGCTTGTCACAGATCTCACGCACGCCCTGCAGGTAGCCGTCCGGCGGGATGAGGATGCCGTTGGTGCCCACTACCGGCTCGAAGATGAAGCCGGCGATGTTGTGGCCGCCCTCGAACATGATCACTTCCTCGAGATCGGCGAGGGCTCGCTCGACTGGCTCCGGGTCGCGACGTCCATAACGGTGCGGATCGGGCGCCCGATAGATGCCGGACACGCCAGTCTCGCTGGGCCAACGACGCGGATCACCGGTGGCAGTGATGGCCTGCCCCGTGCCGCCATGGTATGACCGATAGCGAGCCAGGATCTTGTGCCGGCCGGTGAACTGGCGAGCCAGCTTGATAGCGTTCTCGTTGGCTTCGGCACCACCGTTGGTGAAGAACATGACGTCAAGGTCGCCGGGCGTGAGCTGCGCCAGCTTGCGACCCAGGCGTGCCCGCGGCTCATGTGCCAGGAAGGGGTTGGCATAGGCCAGCTTCCGGGCTTGCGCTGCGATGGCGTCGATGACCCGCTCGTCACCATGGCCGATGTTCACGGACATCAGCTGGCTGTTCCAGTCGAGGTAGCGCTTGCCGTCGCTCGAGTAGAAGTAGCAGCCCTTGGCCGTCTCGACCGGGATAGGGTCGGCCGCGTTCTGGGCTGCCCACTCGAACATGGTGTGCTTCTTCGAGAGCGCCACGATCTCGTCGGCGCTCATGACCCCTTCGATCTCCTCGACCATCTCGTCACCTTCCGTTCCGCAACGCACGGGTCCCCGGGCGGATCCGGTCCCGGGATATGTCTCGGCGCCGCGTCCGCCGGAGTGTGCCACGGATGGAGCGGGGGCAAAGGGTCATCGTCCCATCAGACTCCCTGCGCGACGCTGTAGGCGCGAGATCTGGCCGCACCAGGATGGCGCAGCGGCCGAGGAGCTTGCTGGTATCGTCCGGCGATGGCTCACGATGATGGCCGCATCCCCTACCGACCGGCTCGAATCGCGCCTCGGGAGATGGAGTCCCGTGCGGCCGCGTTCCTCGCCGAGATGGATGGCCGCCGATCGGTGCGCGAGTTCAGCCCCGATCCGGTGCCCATGCACCTCCTGGAGCTCGCCATCCAGACTGCCTCGACGGCTCCGAGTGGCGCGCATCAGCAGCCCTGGACCTTCGTGGCCGTGAGTGACCCGGGCACCAAGTGGCATATCCGCCTGGCGGCTGAGGCCGAGGAGCGACGCGCCTATGAGAGCCGTATGTCGGAGGAGTGGCTGGACGCCCTGGCGCCGCTGGGCACCGACTGGCGCAAGCCCTATCTGGAGACGGCGCCGTGGCTGGTGGTGCTGTTCGAGCAGATCCATGGCACCTTCCCCGACGGCACCCATCGCAAGCACTACTACACACGTGAATCGGTAGGTATCGCGGCGGGCATGTTCGTCGCCGCCATCCACCACATGGGTTTGGCCACGTTGACTCACACGCCCAGCCCGATGGGGTTCCTCACCCAGATCCTGGAGCGGCCCCGCGGCGAACGGCCCTTCGTGCTCTTCCCGGTCGGCTATCCGGCACCCGATGCCACGGTGCCCGACCTGCGGCGCAAGTCGCTCAGGGAGGTGGCCACCTTCGACCCGCCCTTAGGCGACCCCGACGAGGGGTAACGTCGGAGTCGCGCGCCCTGACGTCCGACCCGATCCTGACGTCCGACCCGAGCCGCGGACTGATGCACCCAGCGACTCAACGAGCCAAACAGAACGCGGCATTGGCCATTCCATGCACCGGGTGACTCGGATGGCCACGGGTGTGCGCGTGTGATGCGCTACCTGACTCAAATGGCCGACGTGCCATTCGTCCGCGAGGCCAACGTGGTCAGTTGAGTCGGTTGGGGGCATCGGTCGGACCGCTGCTCCCAGCCAGATGTGATCGCAGCGCGGTACCAGCGCCGGGCGGGACTACTGCTGGGATCCGGTCGCTTCCTCGATCTCGCGACCGAGCTCCTCGGTGCGTCGGTAGGCCGCGAAGACGGCCTCTGAGAGCACCGTGCGCAGCCCGCCCTTCTCCATCGCCGCGATGGCGGCAGCAGAGGTGCCGGCCGGCGAGGTGACCATGTTGCGAAGATAGGCAGGGTGATCTCCGCTGGCCTGCGCCAGCAGCGTGCCGCCGAGCAGCGTCTCGATCACCAGGTCGTGCGCGATGTGGCGCGGGAAGCCAAGGTGCACCGCGGCATCGATGAGCGCCTCCATGACCAGGAAGACGTAGGCCGGCCCGGTGCCGCTGACAGCCGTGGACATGGAGACGTACTTCTCGTCCTCCACCTGGATCTCCTTGCCCAGGCTCCGCAGCAACGCCGCTGCCTGCTCGCGCTGCCGCTCGGTCACCTGAGGCGTGGCGTACCAGACGGTCATGCCCTTGCCCAATTGCGCCGGCGTGTTTGGCATGGCACGCACGATGGCGTCGTGGCGCAGCGAGTTCCGCAGCGCCTTGGTCGTGGGCCCGGCCAGGATGGAGATGACCAGTTGCTCGGGGCGCAGCACCGACGCGATCTGGCGGCCGACCTCGACGAGCATCTGCGGCTTGATCGCCAGCACCACCACCTGAGCAGCTTCGACAGCCTCAGTGTTGGAAGCCGTGACGGCGATCGCCAGCTTCGCCTTGACCTCTTCGCGGCGTTCGGCACGAGGGTCGCTGGCGATGACCTGGGCGGCCTCGAAGCCATCGACTGCCAGCAGGCCCGCGATCATCAATTCGGCCATGACACCAGTGCCCACGGTGGCGATGGTCGTTCCCTGCAGTGCTGACACGCTCGCGAGTATAGGTGGCACGGGGGCCAACGCGAACTCGGCGATGCGGGCGCGCACCATCAGGCCACGGCGATCGCCCGTCCGTACACGAAGGCATCGTGTGTCTCACCGATCTCGACCGAGGCGAACCCGGAGTCGCGGATGCTTCCACGGAGCGACTCCGGATCTCGGGGCCAGAGCCGACCGGTCGGGCCGCTGATCGGCGCGACTGTCGGACCGACCTGGGCCTCGACGAAGATGAATGCGCCACCGGGCTTCAGCCACGAACGTGCCACCCCTAGCCGGGTGCGAAGTGCATCGGCACCCTCCACGGCGCCGAGGAAGTACGCCGCGAAGACGACATCGACCGCCTTGTCCGCCGCGGCGAGTGGCGAACGCTGATGCAGGTGCGCCAGGAGCCCGTGCGCCACCAGGCGATTCCGAGCCGCCTCCAGCGATGCGCTGTCATCGTCGTAGAGCCACGTTTCGCCTTTCTCGGCGAGCAGGCCGACCCACCAACCCATGTCGGCGCCAAGCTCGACGATGACACCGCTCGAGACGACCCCATCGAGCCACCGCGTGACCTGCTCCAGCTCCATCGACCAAGGGCCGTCGTGGATGGGGCCGCGCGAGAAACGGCCGCGGCGAAGATACCAATCCTCCCAACCGCCGCCCGAGGCGACCCCGACCGAGGCCGCGGCCGATCGCTCGCGCAAGGCTGTACGCAATCGCAGCCGCAGGAAGCCGTTGTCATCGGCCCTGCCCAGGCACTCGGGACACAGGAGTGCCCAACCCTCGAGGTCGTCGTCGGAGCGGACCTCCCAGGGCTGTCCGCACCAGAGACAGTCGAATGCGCGACGCCAAGCCATCGCGTGCGTCAGCCTGTTGGGCCGTCGGGGAGGCGCTTCCCGGCCACGCCCATCGGCGCCAGCGGCAGCCATGCCTCGACGGGACCTGCGCCAGCGAAGATCTCCGGCTTCAGCAGCTCGGCCAGCACGGCGACGCCCTCGATAACGCGCGGTCCTGGACGCGAGAACAACCCGTGGCCGTCGACGGCAAAGAAGTCGCCCTCCCGGACGGCCTCCAGCTCATCGAACCACTGTGGCAACACCGCCGTTTCAAGCGCGCGGGCGGTCCCGGCCGCATCGGCATCACGGAG
This sequence comes from uncultured Chloroflexia bacterium, assembly GCA_963814315.1. Taxonomy (GTDB): domain Bacteria; phylum Chloroflexota; class Limnocylindria; order Limnocylindrales; family CSP1-4; genus JAFMJV01. The sequence goes on along the minus strand of CAWFCG010000002.1, from coordinate 111,023 downwards.
CGCCAGGATGAGGACCTCCGGCTCCACCTCACGCAGTTGCGACCAGCTCGTGACCGCCGATGGCTCGCGCTCGCGACCAAGCAGCTCCCAGCCGCCCGCCCGACGGACCATCTCCGGCACCCAGCGGCCGGCACCCAGCAGGGGGTCCAGCCCTTCGAGCACGACGACGCGCCGAGTGTCAGGGCCAGCGCTGCCACGCTCCACGGCAGCCAGTCGCTCGCGCAGGACTTCGACCAGACCGACCGCCTCGTACTCGGCCTCGGTATAGGCCCCTACCGTGGAGATGCTGTTGAGGATGCCCTCGATCGTCTCAGGTGCAAGTGCCACCAGCGTCACGTCGCGCTCAAGGCCGCCGACGATGGCGCTGACCTCTGCATAATCGACGAGGGGCGCGTCCTCCGACCCATCGGTCAGCACAAGGTCCGGCTCCAGGGCCGCCAGCAACGACCCGTCGAGGTGTCGCTCCGGGGCATCGGGGTCGTCGACCGTCACGACCGGCAGGTCGACGACGTAGTCGGGGTAGTCGCAGGCGTGACTGCGACCGACCAGGTCCTCGCCAAGCCCGAGTGCATAGACGATCTCGGTGGCGGAGGGGACGAGGGAGACGATGCGCATGGCGGGCCAATCGTCCCATGCTGCTGCCGACCTGTCCGGTGCCGGCCGTGCGGTCACCGGCCAAGCCGTCCCACCGGGCGATGCGGTAGCCTCTGGAAATGGCATCGCCCGCGGTCGACGTCCGTCACGTCTGGATGCGCTACGGCGACACGGACGTCGTGGTCGACCTCTCATTCCACGTGCAGCCGGGAGAGGTCCTTGGCTTCCTGGGGCCCAACGGCTCGGGCAAGACCACCACGATGCGCATGATCCTTGACATCGTGCGCCCCATGCGAGGTGAGATCGATGTCTTCGGCGACCCGCCCGGCGTCGAGCACCAGGCTCGGGTGGGCTACCTGCCCGAGGATCGCGGTCTGTATCGCGACGTGAAGCTCATCGACACTCTCACCTACTTCGGCGCGCTGCGAGGGATGTCAGGATCGAACGCCCGTGCGCGAGCCATGGAACTGCTCGAGGAGATGGGGCTTGCTGACGCGGCCCAGAAGAAGGCGGCCGAGCTGTCACGCGGCATGCACCAGAAGGCGCAGCTCATCGCCACCATCCTCAATGACCCCGATCTGCTGATCATCGACGAGCCCTTCCAGGGCCTGGATCCGGTCAATGCGGACATGCTCAAGGGCGTGGTGCGACAGCAGCGCGACCGGGGGGCAGCCGTGATCATGAGCACCCATGACATGGGAGACGCGCAGACACTCTGCGACCGCATCCTGCTCATCGACAAGGGCGTGCGACTGCTCTACGGGACCGTCGACCAGGTGCGCCAGGCGTTCAGCGATGGAGCCGTGCAGGTCAGCGGCCCGGACATCCCAGCTTCGGCCGAGGGATTGCGCAGTGTCACCGATGTTCGTGCCGTCGAGGGCGGGATGCGCTATCTCATCGCTGGGGGCGCCACGCCGCAGGATCTCTTTCGCGAGCTGGCAGCCAGTGGCGCACACGTGGAGCAGTTCGCCGTGGAGGCACCCAGCCTCGATGAGATCTTCATCCGCACCGTGGCCGGCGACCCGCGCGCGGAGGCGGTGCGATGAGCACAAAGGGCCAGCCGGCGAGCGCACCGCGGCAACCGGGCAAGACCGGCCGCCTGCGGCTGACCGGCCTAGTGGCGCGTCGCGAGTACGTCCGTACCGTTCGACGGCGCGGCTTCATCTTCGGCACCCTGCTGCTGCCGTTCGGGATCGCCTTCCTCATGGGCATCTCAGTGTTCTTCTCGACCGACGGCTTCAGCAGCGACCAGGCGGCCAGCGGCACCATCGTCGTGGTCAACGACTCTGGCATCACCCTCACCGTGCCTGCCACCGGCGCCGTCAACCTCACCACGCTATCCGAGCCGGAAGCCGCCGCGCAGCTTCAGGACGGCACCATCAGTGAGTACTACCAGATCCCCGCGGATTTCGAGGGCGCCGGAGAGATCACTCGTGTCGAGGGCGGATCCGGAGTCGCGATCTCCCGCCTGGAGGCACAGAGCGGCAATGAGGCGCTGATCCGTTACGTCATCCGTGACGCGCTGCTGCGACAAGCCGGAGTCTCGCCCGACGACGCCGCCCGTATCCAGCAAGGCATCACCATCAAGACCGTGTCTGAGGAGGGCGACGAGGTCTCGATGACCGATGCGGCCGCCGGCTTCATCGTCCCGCTCATCTTCGTGGCCATCTTCATGATCAGCATCTTCATGACCAGCGGCTACCTGCTGCAATCGGTGACCGAGGAGAAGGAAAACCGCGTCGTGGAGATCGTGCTCAGCTCGGTGCCCGCGACGCCGCTGATGGCAGGCAAGATCCTTGGTCTGGGTGGCGCGGGCTTGACGCAGGTTGGGATCTGGGCGGCCACCGCCCTCGTGGCGGTGCCGCTCTTGTCGAGCCGGGTCCCAGATCTTGGCCCCATCGAGGTCGACCCCATCATGCTGGTGCTGGCGCTGACCTACTTCGTGCTGGGATACATCGCCTTCGGCGCCATCTTCGCGGCCGTCGGCGCCATGGCACCGGGAAACCGCGAAGCGCAGCAGTACTCGGGCTTCCTTGGCTTCGCCGCCGCCGTGCCCTTCATCGTGTTCTCAGCCTACCTGACCGACTTGAACTCCCCGCTGGTATACGCGCTGTCGTTGTTCCCGCTCACGGCGCCGACATCCATGCTGCTGGTGCTGGGCCTTTCGGATTCGATCCCCTGGCCACTGGTGGGAGCTTCTTTGACCAGCCTCTCACTGTTCGCGCTCCTCGCCACCTGGGCGTCCGCGCGCATCTTCCGGGCCACGGTATTGCTCTACGGGGTGCGCCCCACGCTCAGCCAGATCGCCGGCGCCATCCGCACGCCGCGGTAGCGGCGACTCTTGGCGGCCGCATAAGCAGGCCCCACGCTATTCAACGTGGGGCCGGCCTTGCGGAATACGGGTTCTGCGGATCGACGGTCGCCTCGAGAGCCCGAGCTGATCGCGGTCAGACGGGCTTGAGCTCGTTGACCATGGCGCGTGCGGCGTCCCTGTCCTTGAACCAGAGGGCATTGACCTCCGTGTAGCCAGCCTGATCGCTGGGCACGGAGTCCTCCGGGAAGATCGCCGCCGTGGGACACTCGGGCTCACAAGCGCCGCAGTCGATGCACTCATCGGGATCGATGAACAGGGTCCGATCGACGCCCTCTTCGAAATGGATGCAGTCCACGGGGCAGACGGCCACGCAGGCCTGGTCCATCACATCGACGCAGGGCTCTGCGATGACGTAGGTCATTGACGCACTCCTTCGTTCTTTCGGTAGGTCAGTGTCTCACCGAGGCCCGAGCCGCGGTGTTCAGTCGCTGGTCAACTTCACCCATCTTACCCACGAGTGCCAGATGCTGTGGGTGCATTCGGACCGTGCAACGGGTGCGCTATGGACCAGAATCGGCTCACTCCGAGGCTCACGCGGAGATGGTCACGTCTCGCAGATCGACCGCACCCACCATGCCCTTCTCGATATGACCGGGGATGTGGCAGAGGATGGCCAGGTATTCGTCGCTGGGCACGTGGTAGTCGGCGGTGGCCTGTTCGCCCGATCGGAGGTACACACGCAGGCCGCCCGTGGCGGGCGGCACGCGGGCCGGCGGCGCGGTAGCCAGCAGGTTCGGCGGCGTGGCAGCGGCATCAGCTTGGTGCCAGACCTTCTGCACATCGGCATCGCCGATGACGAAGTCGTGCACTTCAAGCCCGGCGTTGAAGACCGTGAATCGCACGGTCTCTCCGGGCACCAGCACCACCGGCGTGGGATCGAAGCGGTAGTCGCGCATGATGACCGTCACATCTCGCGGAGCCTCGGCGGTGCCGGGCTGCCTGATCTCCACCGTAGGCGGTGGCTCGCCGGGACGCTGCATGCCGATGAACACCAGCGTGATCGCCACCACCGCGAAGACGATGACGACCACGACCGGAGCGCGTGAGACGGAGGCGTTCTGCACGCTCGGAAGCGTAGACGAGCTTGGAGCGAGAAGCCGGAAACGCCTGACCGGCCGGGTCGTGCGGTTTGCCGGTCCTTACCAGCGGAAGGGTGCCATCACGACCGTCTCGGGGCCGGGCAGCGTGAAGCTGGCTACCACGACCGCGACGAGGAAGACCGTGAACGCGACCGCCGCCGCGAGGAGCGCGGTCCCCCGTCCTCCAAGCCGTGTCATGAAGGCGTTGCCGAGTGCTGCTGCTGAGTCCATGCCATCCATCCCTTGCGCTGCGTGGCGGATCGATGGACCAAGGCTAGGGACGGGTCCTTACGCGACCGTCGCCGGGGACTTAGGTGCCACTTATCTGGCTGTGGACGGACGCAGGCAACCGACGGGCAAACCAAGAGGCGCCCCTCAACGAGAAGGCGCCTCTGATGGCGTTGCGTTGTTGCGACGCGCGTCGCCGGGCTTACCTAGCGGCGAGCGCGGAAGCAGTCGTTGCAGTACACCGGACGGCTGCCGGTAGGCTGGAATGGTACCTGTGCGATCTTGCCGCAATCGGCGCATGTGGCGTCGTAAAGCTGACGGGGCGGACGGTCATACCCACCACCGCCGCCGCCACCGCCACCGTAGCCACCACCGCCACCGCTGCCGCCGCTGCTGTAGCCGCCGCCGCCGCTGCTGTAGCCGCCGCCGTAGCTGTCATCGCCGTAGCCACTACCGGTATTGCGCTGAGCCTTGCGGGACTGGCGGCAGGTCTTGCAACGCTTGGGGGCGTCGGTGAAGCCCTTCTCCGCATAAAACGCCTGCTCGGATGCGGTGAAGGTGAACTCCTGACCGCAATCGGCACAGGTGATAGTCCTGTCCTCGTACACGAACGAACGAACCTCCTAGGTTCCTAACATGTGACCAGGGACGTTCGAGCGAGATACGGGACCACGAAGAGCGTTCCTGAGATTACCGATACGGACTATAGCGACCGAATCGCCGCGACGCTAGCACTTTGTCGCGCACCAAACCGTGCGAATCCGCGGCACACTACATCGACGCTTCGTAGTCCGGTGCGAGGATGCGTTCGGGGTCGTCCTCGAAGTCGAGTCGGCAGCCCTTGGCGCAGAAGTAGTAAGTGGTGCCACCGTGCTCCGCGGTGTGCTGGGCGTCCTTGATGACGACCTGCATGCCGCAGACGGGATCGATGGCGACCTCGAACCCGGCGGGGGTGTTCTGATGGTCCATGCGCTTGAGTCTACGACGATGGCCGAATCGACCTTGATGGAGCCTCCGCGCGTATCCTGCCACTGTGACTGACAGACCCAAACACCCCCGTTCACGCGAGGGCGACGATCGCAAGTTGCTCATGCAGCGACCGTTCGCCGACCCATCGTTCCTTGAATCGGACGCCTGGCGCGCCTTGCGCATCATGGGCGAGTTCATCGATGGCTTCGATGCGCTGGCTCGCCTAGGTCCCGCGGTCAGCATCTTCGGCTCCGCCCGGACCAAGCCTGACGACCCCATGTACGCACAGGCTGAAACGCTGGCGCGACGGTTGTCCGAGCAGGGCTTCACGGTCATCACCGGCGGCGGACCGGGGATCATGACGGCTGCCAACAAGGGCGCCAAGGAGGCCGATGGCGTCTCGGTCGGCCTGGCCATCGATCTACCTCACGAAACTGGCCTCAACCCCTACGTGGACCTGCCGGCCTACTTCCGCTACTTCTTCGTCCGCAAGACCATGTTCGTCAAGTACGCCCAGGCCTTCGTCATCTTTCCCGGCGGCTTCGGAACCTTTGACGAGCTCTTCGAGTCCCTGACCCTGGTGCAAACCGGGAAGATCGACCACTTCCCCATCATCCTGTTCGACAGCAACTACTGGGCGGGCTTGATCGACTGGCTGCGGGCGCAGGTGGTCCCGCGCGGCAACGTCTCGGACCCAGATCTGGGCCTCTTCCAGGTCAGTGATGACATCGATGAGATCGTGGAGATCATCGCCGAGTCCTATCGCACGCGCGAGGCCAACGGTGCCGAGGAGGAAGCGTGATGCGGATCGCGGTCGGCACCGACCACGCCGGCCTGCCCTTGAAGGAGCAGGTGGTGGACTGGCTCGATGAGCATGGCTACGAGGTGGTCGACTTCGGTGTGACCACACCGAAGGCCGTCGACTATCCCGACTACGTCGCGCCGGCAGCTCGCGCGGTCGCGTCGGGCGACTGTCGTTTCGGGTTCGTCTTCGGTGGCAGTGGCACGGGCGAGCAGATCGTGGCCAACAAGATCGACGGCATCCGCTGCTGCCAGGCCACGGAACCGATGACAGCGGCACTCTCGCGTCAGCACAACGACGCCAACATGCTCTCGATGGGGGCGCGCATCGTGGGCGTCCAGTTGGCCATCGGTTGTGTGGAAGCATTCCTGTCGACTGAGTTCGAGGGTGGTCGCCACGTTGCGCGGGTGGAGAAGATCATGGCCCTGGAGTCCGAGTAAGCCGCCCGACCCCACGTCCTACCCGCCCCACGGGTGAAGCGACGGAGCAGGGCCCCGGCGCGCCTCGAATTCGGCTGCTTCACCCACCCCACGGGTCAAACGACGGAGACTCGGGTCGTTTCACCCATCTTCTGGGTGGGTCGACGGAGCAGGCACGTCAGGGCCGTCCGATGACCCGTGGGGTGGGCAGCGTGGCGGCGAGGGTCACGCGCGACGGCAGGCGATCCCGAGTATTCGGGACTGGTTCAGCTTCGGGACCCGGCTCAGCTTCGGGACCGAGCAGCGCGCTTCTCGGCCTGCCTGGCGCGGTGGTCCCTGGTCTTCTCCAGATACGCGATGGGATCGGGCATGACACACGAGGTCTGGCCGGGGTCGAACTCGATCGGTCCCATCTCCGCAGCAGTCCTGCGCGCGGCTGCCTCCAGCGCCTCGCTGCGCAATCCGATACCGGTGATGGTGTTGCTGGCAGAGCGCCGGGTCCAGTTGCCGTAACCCTCGATACGCGCCGCGATCAGGCGAAGCTTCGCTTCGAAGTAGCCATCCGGAACGTCCTCATCGCTGAGCGCCAGCAGGTTCAGCAGATCCCAGCCCGCCTGCGCGCTGCGGTCCCGGTCGGAGGCGATCCAGCGGTCAGCCCGCTCTCGTCGACCCGGTGCGCGAGACGCGACCTCGGCCACGAAGACATCGACCAGGAAGTAGCTGTCGATCTCACCGAGCCAGGCATCGAGCTCAGCGTCCGAGAAGGCCGATGGGTCGGCCACCATGCAGGCAAGGAGGCGGGCGTCGACATTGCCAGTCATCCACAGCTGCACCGCGAGTGCGTGGTCTGTCCCGATGCGCTTGGCGTACGGACGCATGTCGCCGAACTTGACGCCGAAGAGCGGTTCGCGGGCGCCGTGGCGCCGGTAGGTCTTGCGGGTCTGGTCGGTTCCCGCGGCCTCAAGAGCCGCCAGGACCTCATCGATCTCCAGGCTCACCCTGGGGTGACCGACGCCTGCAACTGCTCGGCGATGGACTCCGCCCAGCTTGAGATCTCTGACCACGGCCGGAAATCGCCCAGCTGGGCTCGGACGAGCGCCACCAGCGCCTTCTCGCTGATCCCCAGGTCGGAACCTTCGATCTTGCCAGCGAAGAGTCGGTGTCCCCTAGGGCCGATGCGCTTCACCACGCCCGCCACCTCGGCGGGGTTTTCGAGCGGCTTGGGTGGGTCACCGATGGGGCCGCTGGAGAAGAGCCACACGGGGAGCCGCTTGAGTTCACCCTCATGGATGTCAACGAACTCCCGAGCCGAGCGCATCCAGTGGCCGGCATACACGCCACTGCCCAGCACGACCGCGTCGTAGGGGCTGAGGGTCGTGACGTCCTCGATGCGCTTCAGGTCCGCCTCGAGGCCACTAGAGTGCAATGAGGCCTCGATGACCTGGCCGATCTCGATGGTGGCGCCATGCTTGGATGCCACCGCCACAAGGACCTTCATCACGTGGGATCTCCGTTGCTGTGGGCGTAGTAGAACGACGATGGCGGCTCGCGCACGACCCGGGTAGTGCCGAGGGTACTCTCCTCCAAGGGCGACTCGGCGGCCGGCAGAGTCCGACGACGTGGCCGACTAGCCGCGGATGAGTCGCACCGCCGCACGCAGCACGACCAACGCGAGAACCGCATAGGCCAGCACGAGTGCCGGCTCTTGCCAGGGCCGCTTTAGAGGTACGAACGCAGTCCCATCGGCGCTGACTTCGATATAGCCCAGAGGGCTCGTGCGTGCCCCACCACCAGCGCCTTGGCCGATACCTGAGGCCTCAGAGCCGCCGCCACCACCACCGATGCCGATGATCGACTGGGCCACAGGGATGACCGTGCGACCGTCCTGTTCCACCGGCTTGCCGAATACCGCACGTGCGCCGGAGCTCGCACCGAGCCGTTCGAGCACCGTCCCCAGCATCCGCGCCGAGCCCGCTCCCGCGGCCTCCTCAGCAGCGGCGTAGGCCCGATTCGTGTCGTCACTCATGGCTATCTTCTCCTCATCCGTGTCGCTGGCTTGGCGATACCGCGTAGCATGACGGCATGATCGATCCGCGCAACCGTCCAGCCCTCTTCGGCTCACTCGCAGCCGGTGCGATCGCGTTCGTGGCCCTTTGGCTGCTGGGTCTTTCACCGCTCCTCGCCTGGGTCGTCGGCTGGACGCTGCCGGCCTTCGCCATGTACGGCATCGACAAGCGGCAGGCACAGGCGGGCGGCTGGCGTGTGCCAGAAGCGATCCTGCACGGCCTGGCACTCATCGGCGGTGTCATCGGTGCCTGGGCTGGCCGAGCTGTCTTCCACCACAAGACCCAGAAGCCCATCTTCACCATCGTGCTGGTCGTCGCCAGCATCCTGTGGGGCGCCGTCGTCGTCTGGGCACTGCTGCGCTGAGCACGCGGCCGGCCGGGCCACAGCACCGTTCGTCGTCGCAGCACCGTTCGGGTCGTGGGGGCACAATCCGATGATGCTGATCTCTCATCGCGCCAGAGCGGCGCTTGTCATCGCCTGCCTCCTGCTGCCCCTGCCCGCTGGGAGCCTTGCCCAGAGACCGCTGACCGTCACCGACGTAGACGGCAATGCGGTCGCGATCGAGGACACCTCACAGGTGGCCACCCTCGGTGGCGTATTCACGGAGACCGCCTATGCCCTCGGTGCGCAGGACCGGCTGGTCGCGGTCGACGCCTCGAGTTTCTACCCACCCGAGGCCCTGACCGACAAGCCCAACTTCGGCTACTACCGCTTCCTCTCAGCGGAGCCAGTGCTGGCACAGGACCCCAGCCTCATCATCGGCAACGAGGAGACCGGCCCACCAGAGGTGGTGCAGCAGTTGCGCGATGCGGGCGTGCCCATCCTGCTGCTGCCGGACACCAACGATGTGCCGGCGGCGCGCGATCTCATCACCACGTTGGGTGACATCTTCGAGCGCCAGAGCGAGGCGGCCGACCTGGTAGCGCAGCTCGATGCCGACGTGGCGGCGGCCCAGGTCCTGGTCGCGCAGGCTACCGACTCCCCGCGAGTCCTGTTCATCCTGCAACCCCCGGAGGCACCGATGCTGGTGGCCGGTGCCGTCACCGCGGCCGGCTCCATGATCGAGCTCGCCGGCGGCACCAATGTCTACCCCGGCTTCCCGGCCTACATCCCCATGACCCCAGAGGGCATCGTGGAGACGGCGCCGGACGTCATCCTGACCACCACCCGCTCGGTCGAGCGCCTGGGGGGTTGGGACGGCTTCCTCGAGCATCCCGGCATCAGCCAGACGCCCGCGGTCGCCAACGACCGGGTCGTGGCCATGGATGACCTGTACCTGATGGGCTTTGGCCCGCGCACGGGCGCCGCCATCGCCGATCTGGCGCGGCTGCTGCATCCGGAGCTGGCGTCGTAAGCCGCTCGGGACTGCCCGGTCGCACGGGGCTCCGGCTGGCCATCCTGGCTGCCATCCTCGTGTTGGTCATCGTGGTGGCGATGGGGATCGGCGCCGTGGCCATCCTGCCGACGGAGGTCGTGGCCATCCTCCTGGGGCAGCTCGGCGTTGACTTGGGGCCCCACTACACCGAACGCCAGGAGACCGTTCTGACCGCCATCCGGGTCCCGCGAGTGCTGGCCACGGCACTGGTCGGTGCGGCTTGGGCGACGGCCGGTGTCGCCATGCAGGGCCTGTACCGGACCCCGCTGGCCGATCCTGCGCTGGTCGGCATCGGCGCTGGGGCAGCCCTGGGGGCCGCGCTTGGAATCGCAGCCGCGGTGTCGCTGGGGGTGGTAGCGGCCTACGGAGGCACGCTCCTGATCATCGTCGCCGCCTTCGTGGCGGCATCGATCGCAGCGGCCATCGTGTATCGAGTGGCCTCGTCCTCCGGTCGCGTCGTGGTGGCCACGATGCTGCTGGCCGGCCTCGCCCTGTCGGCCCTCTTCGCGGCAACGACCGCGCTGATCGTAGCGGGCGGTCGCACCGCGGAAGTCGGATCGGTCGCCTTCTGGACACTGGGCTCGTTCGCCGGCATCGTCGGGCGCGACGTGGTCGTCTCGGCCAGCATCGTCATCCCGGCGGTGCTGCTGCTGGCCCGCCTGGGCCCTCGGCTTGATGCCCTGGCGTTGGGTGAGTCGGAAGCCGGCCACCTCGGTATCGACGTGTCACGACTGACCCTGACCGTCAGTGCCATTCTCGCTCTGCTGACCGCGGTGGCGGTGGCGACGGCTGGCGTCATCGCCTTCGTGGCACTGATGGTGCCCAGCCTCATCCGGGGCTGGCTGGGGCAGTCACACCGGGCAGTCAGCGTCGGCTCGGCACTGCTGGGCGCGGCGTTCCTGGTCGTCGCCGACGTGGTGGCACGGCAGCTCTTCACGCCGGTCGAGCTTCCGATCGGGGTCATCACCACCCTGTTGGGGGCGCCCTTCTTCCTGTGGCTGTTGCTGCGCGACCGGGGGTTGCTGGCGCGATGACCTACGCTGCGGCTGAGATCTCCGTCCACATCGACAAGGCCACCCTGCTCGACGATGTCTCGATCGACGTACGCCCCGGCGAGATCGTGGCCGTGGCTGGGCCCAATGGTGCCGGCAAGTCCACGCTCATCAGCGTCCTCGCAGGCGATCGCACACCGTCGAGTGGATCGGTGACTCTGGAGAGTCGACCTTTGGCCAGCTGGCCTCGTGGCGAGCTGGCGCGGCGGCGTGCCGTGATGAGTACCGATCGCGCGGTGGCCTTCGCCTTCACCGCGCAGGAGGTCGCACTCATGGGCCGCATGCCCCTCCACGGCGGCGATCCCCACGACGCCGACCGCGAGGTCATCCGCGATCTGCTGGCGGCCGTGGATTGCTCGCCGCTTGCCGATCGCGTCTACGCCACCCTCTCGACTGGCGAGCGCCAGCGTGTGCAGTTGGCCCGAGCGGTGGCGCAGGTGACCGATGCACCCGACGTGGGTGATGCCGCCGTCGATACGCCCGGCCGCATCGAGTCGGCCGACCGGTTCCTGCTGCTCGACGAACCCACCTCAAGCCTGGATCCGGCGCACCAGCACACCGCCATGCGCCTCATCCGCCAGATGGCCGACGCCGGTCGCGGCGTGCTGGCGGTCCTGCACGATCTCAATCTCGCGGCGGCCTATGCCGATCGCGTCGTGCTCATGGCCGAGGCACGGGTAGTGGCTTCGGGAACACCGGACGACGTGCTTCGGGCGGACCTTCTCGAGTCGGTCTTCCACATCCCCATGCTGGTCATCCCGCACCCGCAGCTGTCGCATCCACTCGTCATCGCGGAGCCACACCGAGCCGCTCCGTAGGAGCAGCGGCCTACTCGCGGCGATCGATGCCAGCCAACGCCTTTCACGCAGCAGCCGCGGCAGCGCTTTCGGAGGCGAGACCACCGTTGCCCCTGTCGCCCCCTTCGTGCTCGCGGAACTCGACTCCCTGCTGGGCAAGTACGTAGGCCCCCATGCGCAAGACGCGCTGCTGGCCGAGGTCGAGCGCGGGGCGAATGCCCTTGTGGCCTTCACGACCCCGGATGTGGCATAGGCGCGGGAAGTCGCCACCCGAAACGTTGACCTCGGGTTCGGACTGGCGGATGCCTCCATCGTCGTGATCGCCGACCGCTATAGCATCCAAGACCTGCTCACGCTTGACTCGGCCACTTCCGCGCCATCCAGGGACCGGGCAACAAGCTATTTCGACTCCTGCCGGCCGATACCATGCGGGAGCGGGACGGCGTCGAGCTACCCGAGCCACGAAAGAACGACGGAACACTTCGGGCCCCTTTGCGGCCTCTAACGCGGTAGAGGCGCCGAAACGCGGCGTCCGACATGTGAGGAAGCATGGACCGGCCGGTTGGTCCGAGGTGGGCCTGCCCCCGAAGCTCTCCAAGGGTGGCCCTGGTCTGGTCTCGGACATGCAGCTCTTCGCAACGGACGACCTGTGGATACTGGTGCCGCACGTGCTCGCCAGCCCCGACGCCATCTACACCAGCCCCGACGGGATCGAGTGGACGGAGGCTCCCCGGCCGCCCGGCATCCTCGCCGGCGCGGTGCGCTGGATGGCTGACATCGACGGTCAGGTCCAGGCACTCGGCGCCGTCGACGGCGACGATACCGATGCGGCCGGGATCTGGACCTTCGTGCCCGGTGAGCCGGTCGCGGATGCGGAGATCATGGACCGATCTGACGAGTTCATCGACAGGCCGGTGGCCTTCGGCGATGGCTATGCTGCGACGGGTCTGTACATGGGGCGCGGCTACGAGCTGACCTCATGGGAGCGAGCGACGGACGTGGCCGAGTAGTCATCTGCGATGAAGGGGCCAACCGAGACGGGTCCATGGGTCCGGTGGCCTGATCGTGTCGCTCGAAGCGCCGGATGGCCGCGACGATATCGCGCCGGTCGCCAAGTGCGATATCGTGTGTGCGAACTGCTATCGTGATCGCACCTTCAGGCGGCGCGAGTCAGGTTCCTCCGAGCGGGAGTAGCTCAGTTGGTAGAGCGCTAGCCTTCCAAGCTGGATGTCGCGAGTTCGAGTCTCGTCTCCCGCTCCAAACCTCAGCCTGCGCCCATCTGGAGAGGATCCGACTGGCGCAGTTCCTACGAGAGGGGCTACGTCGGGCAGGCAACCCCGCTGGGGCGGCGAGGACCGTAGTAGAGACCCTCATCGCAACGATGGCAGCAGCCCTGCGAAGTGACACGCAAACCAAGGAGAGACCCGATGAAGACACCAGTGAGAGCACTGCTTGCGAGCACACTCGCCACAGCGGTCGTCCTGAGCGGCGGAGCATTCCTCGTGGCCGCAGCACAGGACCCCTCAGATGCGACCATCCAGATCGGTTCGCTGTACGAGCCGCAGAACCTCGACAACACGGCTGGCGGTGGCCAGGGTGTCACCGAGGCGTTCAATGGCAACGTCTACGAGGGCTTGTTCCAGCTCACCGACGCTGGAGCGGTCGAGCCGCTGCTGGCCGAGAGCTACACGATGAGCGACGACGGCCTGACGTACACCTTCCAGCTCAGGCCGGGAGTCACCTTCCATTCCGGCAAGGCCCTCACGTCAGAAGACGTCAAGTTCAGCATCGAGCGGGTGTTCGCCCCCGATTCACAGTCGGCCCGAAAGTCAAGCTTCGGCGCCATCGCAAGCATCGAGACACCGACTCCGGACACGGTGGTGGTGACGCTCGAGAGCCCCTCGATCTCGTTCATCTACAACCTCGCCTACGTGTGGATGATGAACAAGGACGCCGCGGACTTCACGACCACCGAAGACGGCACGGGCCCGTACGTGCTGAGCGACTGGACGCGCGGCAGTTCCCTGTCACTGACCCGCTCCGATGACTACTGGGGCGCTCCCGCCGCCAACAAGGAAGTCGTGTTCGACTACTTCACGGACGCCACTGCCCTCAGCAACGCGCTCCTCACCAACGCCGTCGACATCGTCACCAACGTACAGAGCCCGGACGCGCTCAGCCTGTTCGAGGGCAACCCCGACTACGTGGTCAACGATGGGACATCCACCACCAAGGAACTGCTCGCGTTCAACGACCGTGTCGCACCCTTCGATAAGGTCGAGGTCCGCAAGGCGGTGTACTCGGCCATCGACCGCGCCAAGCTGCTCGATGCCGTCTGGGGTGGCAAGGGCGCCTTGATCGGCTCGATGGTTCCACCGACCGATCCCTGGTACATCGACCTGGTGGCCGAGAACCCCTACGACCCCGAGCTCGCCAAGCAGTTGCTGACCGATGCCGGCTACCCCGATGGCTTCGAGTTCACGCTGGACACGCCGACCTACGACCCCCACCCGCTCGTCGCGGAATTCGTCAAGAGCGAGCTAGCCAAGGTCGGCGTGACGGTCGACATCAACTCGATCACCTCGGACGAGTGGTACACCAAGGTGTTCCAGCAGCAGGACTTCGAGGCGACTCTCCAGGAGCATGTCAACGATCGCGACGTGGTCTGGTATGGAGACCCGGGCTTCTATTGGGGGTATGACAACCCGCAGGTGACGACCTGGGTCGCCGAAGCCGAGGCGGCCAATACCGTCGACGAGCAGACCGCCAAGCTCAAGCTCGTCAACGAGCAGATCGCCAAGGATGCCGCCAGCGCGTGGCTGTATCTGTACCCACAGCTGGTGGTGGCCTCGGCCGATGTCAGCGGCTACCCCGTTAACGGTCTCAACTCGCAGTTCCCTGCCTACGACATCGTCAAGGGCTAGGGCACCCTCGGGGTCCCGACGCGCGAACGACGGGACCCCGACCGATCCGCCGGCACGCCGGCGATCCGCCGCTACCTTGAGCCAGGAAGGGCAACCAGACTAGCGAGACATGGCCCAGTATCTTCTGCGACGCACTGCCATCCTCGTGGGCTCATTGCTTATCGCGATGGTCGCGATCTTCCTCCTCCTCCGGGCGCTGCCCGGCGACCCAGCCAACGCGCTGCTGACGGTCTCGGCGACGCCCGAGCAGATCGCCGCAGCGAGGGCCCAGGTCGGGGCAGATCTGCCGATCCTCGAGCAGTTCGCTGTCTGGTTCCGCGGCATGGTCACGCTTGATTTCGGAAGCTCCTTCATCAGCACGTTGCCGGTGGCCCCGGAGGTCGCCTCGCGGCTGGCCGTGACGATCCCCCTCACCTTCCTGGCCTTCGGGCTTGCCTTCGTGCTGTCGCTGGTGATGGGCTTCATCGCCGCCTACAAGGCCGATCGCTGGTATGGCGCCGCACTCTCCGCCTTCTCACAGCTGTTCATCGCGATCCCGGCATTCTGGGTGGGCATTCTGCTCATCGGCGTCTTCTCCCTGCGGCTCCGAGCCTTGCCTGCCGGCGGTTTCCCTCGGGAGGGCTGGTCCGACCCGGGTGCGGCGCTTACGCATCTCGCGCTGCCGGTCCTGACGGTCGCCCTGGTCATGGCCGGATCACTGTCGCGATACGTCCGCAGTGCCACCATCGACGTGATGGGCAGCGACTACCTCAGGAACGCCCGCGCCATGGGGTCCACGATGGGGATGGCCATGCTCCGCCATGGCCTACGCAACGGCGCCATCCCGGTCATCGCCATCCTCGGCATCGAGCTCGCCACCACCTTCCTGGGAGCTGTGGTCATCGAGGCCGTCTTTGCGCTTCCCGGCCTTGGCAGCATGCTTCTCAAGGCCATCGCGCAACACGACTACCCGAACATCCAGGGGATCCTCTTCGTCAGCACCATGCTGGTGCTGCTCGTGGGCTTCATCGCCGACGTTGCCCAGCGTGTGGTCGATCCACGCTTGCGCCACACGTCACGGTCGCCATGAGCGCGCCGAACGATCCGGAGGAGGCTGATCCGCCGGACGCACGACCGACCGACACAGGTTTGACCGAGGCCGCTCCCGACCACACGCGTCCGCCCGACAGGCGGCGCCGCCGCCGCTCCCTCCTCCTTATCGTGGGCCTGCTCATGGTCGGAACCATCGTGCTCATCGCGGTCGTGTCGCTGGCGTGGCTGCCATACGATCCGAGCGACACGTCAGGCAGCCGCCTGGAGGGTCCGTCGATCGCACACTGGCTCGGCACGGACCGGCTGGGTCGGGACCTCTTCACGCAGCTCATGGTCGGTGCCCGTATCGCCCTCATCGTCGGACTTGGGGCCGTTGTGGTCGGTGCTGCCATCGGCGTCACGGTCGGCCTGGCGGCAGCGTTCGCCTCGGGCTGGGTGGATGACGTGTTGTCCGCCGGCATGGACATCATGATCGCCTTCCCGTTGCTCTTGCTGGCCATGCTGTTCGTGGCCGTGACCGGGGCCTCGCTCGTCACGGTGACGGTGGCCATCGGGCTGGCGGTGTCGGCTATCGTGGCCCGGCTCACGCGGATCGTCTCCAAGCGAGTCCTGGCGCAGCAGTACATCACGGCTGCACGCACGTCCGGAACCAGCTCACACGGGATCGTCTGGCAGCACGTCCTGCCCAATATCTGGCCCACCATCAGCGTCAACCTGGGGCTGTTGTTCGGTGTCGCCGTCCTCGCTGAGGCGAGCCTCTCATACCTCGGGCTGGGCGCACCGCCACCCAACTCATCCTGGGGTCGACTGTTGCAGGAGGCACAGTCCACGGTCGTGACCGCTCCCCTGGGAGCGATCGCCCCGGGTGTCGTGCTCGTGATCCTCGTGATCGGCGTCAATCTGCTGGTCGACGGGCTGAGGGATGTCGCGGACCCGACACAGGCTCGATCACGATGAGCCTGCTGGAGGTCGCGTCGCTCAGCGTGACCTCATCGGACGGCGACCTACTCGTGCGGGACGTTTCCTTCTCCGTCACAGCCGGCGAACGCCTTGGCCTGATCGGCGAATCCGGTTCCGGGAAGTCGCTTACGGCATTCGCCATCATGGGGCTCCTTCCGACGGGGCTGAAGGCGACCGGCAGCGTCGTGCTCGACAGCACGCAGGTCGTAGGTGCCGCCGAGAAGCAGCTGGTGCCGTTGCGGGGCCGCGTGAGTGCCTTCATCTTCCAGGAGCCACTGACCGCGCTCGACCCGTTGATGAAGCTGGGCCGCCAGGTGGCGGAGCCCATCGCGCGTCACCAGGGCCTCCGCGGTTCGGCGCTCAAGCGAGCCGTGCTGGATGCCCTCGACGAGGTGCACCTTCCCGAGCCTGAACGCATCGCCGGCTCACGCTCCTACGAGATCTCCGGCGGACAACGGCAGCGGGTCGCCATCGCCATGGCCCTCGCCTGTCGTCCGCGACTGCTGATCGCGGATGAGCCCACCACCGCCCTCGACGTGACCGTCCAATCCGACGTGCTCGACCTCCTTGATCACCTTGTCGCGGATCGGGACATGGCCATGATCTTCGTGAGCCATGACCTCGCTATCGTCTCGCGCATGACCGACCATGCCCTGGTCATGCAGGACGGCGAGGCGGTCGAACGGGGGAGCATCGGACAGCTCCTGGCGTCGCCCCAGCACCCCTACACCGCGGCCTTCGCCGCCAGCGCGTATCGGATCGAAGCTGGATTCGCAGCCTCCATCGCCCAGGCTAGCGACGAATGACACCGATCCTGGGGCTCGACGAGGTGGGCTTCGCGTACCGGGGCGCGCAGGCTGGGCAGTACGCCGTGCAGGGAGTCTCGTTCAGCATCGAACCGGGACAGAACACCGGCTTGGTCGGCGAGTCCGGCTCGGGCAAGACGACACTGGTCAGACTGCTCCTCGGCCTGCTGAGGCCGACCACGGGCCTGATCCGCTTCGATGGCGAGCCGCTGGATCTTGGCAACCGTACGCAGGTCCGTGCCTTCCGCCGCAGCGTGCAGACGGTCTTCCAGGACCCCTACTCGTCCCTCGACCCGCGTCAGCGCGTCGGTCGCATCGTGGGTGAACCGGTGCGGTCATTGCGGATCGCGAGCGGCCGTGAGGCAGCTGCCCTCGTCGCGGAGGCGCTCGAATCGGTCGGACTGTCTGCTGACGCCGCCTCTCGCTATCCACATGAGTTTTCCGGCGGGCAGCGCCAGCGCATCGCCATCGCCCGGGCCATCGTCAGCCGACCCCGAGTCCTCCTTGCCGATGAACCGGTCAGCGCCCTCGATGTCATCACCCGCAGCCAGGTGATCGACCTGCTGGCCGACCTGCGCGCCAGCCGGGACCTGACCGTCCTCATGGTCTCCCACGACCTCGGCGTCGTCGGCGCGCTCTGTCAGCGCACCATCGTCCTGAAAGGGGGCCGGATCGTCGAGCAGGGCACGACCTCCGGCGTGCTCGGCGCACCCAGCGAGGCGTACACGCGGCAGCTGCTGGCGGCCGTCCCGCGGCTGCCGCAGATCTGACCGGGCCCCTATGCGCCTGGCGTAGCCTCCTGGTCAGCGGCTTGCCGAATGGCGGCAATGTCGATCCTGTGCATCCCCAACATGGCCGTGGTGGCACGTGCGGCACGGGCGGGGTCAGGGTCGCCCAGCAGCTGCTCGAGCTCCCGCGGGATGACCTGCCAGGAAAGCCCGAAGCGGTCCTTGAGCCAGCCGCACATGCTCTCCTCACCACCCTCGGAGAGCTTTGCCCAGTAGTCGTCGACCTCGGCTTGGTCAGCACAGTCGATGAGCAACGAGATGGCCTCATCGAAGGTGAACTGAGGGCCGCCGTTGATCGCGGTCAGCCGCTGGCCGTCCAGCTCGAAGCTCACCGTGAGGACCGAACCCGCCTCGCGTGGACCGGCCTCGCCGTAGCGATCGACCTTGATGATGCGCGAGTCGGGGAAGACCGAGACATAGAACTCGGCCGCCTCCAGTGCCTGCGTGTCGAACCAGAGGCTGGGATGGATCGCCGGCATCTGCTGTTCCTCCTTCGCGGACGGTCACCCGGGAGAGCGACACGATAGCGGCACGGCTTCCCGAATGGAAGCGGCCGCGTGGGGGCTGAGTGTGGCCGGCCTCAGGCGGCTGATCTCGCCGACCACCAGGCCGCGAGCAGCACCAGCACGAGCGCCGTGCTCGCCCCGATGGCCAGGCCGGCCGCAGTATCGGTGAACCAGTGGACGCGCAGATAGATCCGACTCGCGGCCATGATCAAGGCGTAGACCGCAGCGAGCACGAGCAGCGGACGACGGAGCGGGCCGGCCGGCACCCACACCAGCACCAGCATCAGCGCCACCGCCGCCGCCGTAAGCGAGTGGCCCGAGGCGAACGACCAGGTGTGCTCCACGACCAACCCCTGCGGGGGCCGAGGTCGCTGGTAGATCTCCTTGATGGCTACGTTGAGGGCGGTGGCCGCCGTGAAGACAACCAGCCAGACAGTCAGGGCCGACCAGCGTCGCTGCCAGACCAGCACGACCGACCCCACGACCACGAGGACCGTCATGCTCAACGTGTCCCCGATCAAGGCAAGCAGTTCCGCGGCGTTGACGAGCGCGGGGTACTCGTTGTCGACCGCGACTTGCCAGAACCAGTCGTCGAGCGGTGCCACAGCATCGGCGAGCCGGGGTACGGCCATCACCACCATGAGGAGACTGGCAACTGCCGCGAACACGATGGCCCAGCGCCGGTACGCGGGACCGGCGGCATCGATCGGCGGGTCGGCGGCGGTCTGGTCGGTCTGGTCGGTCTGGTCGGTGTCGGTCTCGGCGGACTCGGGCAAGTCGGTCGTCATCTACCCGCTAGCCTATCTCCATGAGCGTCCACGCGGCGACCATGATCCAGCCTCTGCCGACTGCCGAACCCGATGGTCCGATCTTCACCTTCGATGGCGTCGGCGTTCGCTTCGGCCAGCGCGAGGTGCTGTGCGATGTCGAGCTGGAGGTCGCGGGCGTCGGCATCACCGTGGTGCTGGGGCCATCCGGCTCAGGCAAGTCCTCCCTGACGCGGCTATGCAACCGGTTGTTGGACGCGACCAGCGGCACGGTGCGCCTTCGCGGTACCGATGTGCGCGAGCTCGACGTGCTGCAACTGCGCCGTACCGTGGGCATGGTCTTCCAGCGGCCGACGCTGTTCGACGGCAGCGTGGGTGACAATCTGGCCGCCACCGGCGTGACGGACCCTGATGGCCACCGAAACGTGCTCGACTCGGTCGGCCTGGATGCCGATTTCCTGCCGCGTGATTCGGCCACACTGTCCGGGGGCGAGGCCCAGCGTGTCTGTCTGGCCCGGACACTGCTGATGCGGCCGAGGGTGCTGGTGGCGGATGAGCCCACGGCCTCGCTCGATGAGGCCGCCGCTCGCCTCCTCGAAGGGTTGGCCCGACGACTGGCCGACGACGGCGTGCCCATCCTCTGGGTCACCCACGACCTGGCGCAGGTGGAACGCATCGCGGACCGACGCGTGACGCTTCAAGCCGGCCGAGTGGTGGCGGTCGCATGATCGAGCCGGTCGAATGAGCGGGCCGGTCGAGCTGCTCGGCGTCGTCGCATCGGGCCTGTTAGTGCTGGTCGCGGTGGCTGTCTCATGGTGGGCCGGACTTGGCCTTGGCCGCGACCTCATCGAGGCCTCGCTCCGGGCGCTCATCCAGCTGGCGCTGCTGGGACTGATCCTGGCGGCCATGCTCGCGCCCGGCCAGCCCATCGCCTTGTCGTGGCTGTGGGTGGCAGTGATGGTCATCTTCGCCGGCTGGACCGTGCACCGGCGCATCCCTGACGTACCGGGGCTGTGGCTGCTGTCGATGGCCGCGTTCGCAGCGTCGGCCGTGGTGACGCTTGGTGTCCTGTTCGGCGCCGGCGTCTTCCCCGTCGAGGGCCGTACGGTCGTGCCCCTGGCCGGCCTGATGATCGGCAACTCCATGACGGCCACCGTGCTGGTGACGCGTCGCATCATGGCCGAGTTCAAGGACAAACGCCTGGAGATCGAGGCCCGGCTCGCGCTCGGCCAGCCATCCTCTCAGGCAGCTAGGCCGTACCTACGCGAGGCACTGCGCACCGCGCTCGTCCCGCAGATCGAAACGACCAAGGCGGTCGGTATCGTGTTCCTGCCGGGCATGATGGTGGGCCTGCTGCTGGCCGGCGTGACCCCCGTCGGTGCGGTGCAAGCACAGGTGGTGATCATGTACCTGGTGCTGGGCTCCGTGGCAGTGACGACCAGCGTCGTCGCCCTGGGCATGCGGCGGATCCTCTTCACCTCTGCTCACCAGTTGCGTCTCCCCAACGACAAAGCAACATGAGCCGCGCGCGGTCGTTCCACGACCTGACCGTGCTCGGACAAGCTCGCCGACTGCGCCCCCTGGCGGCGGAGGCGCTGCGCAACTACGCGATCGACACGCGCGGGCTGCGACTCATCAGCAATGAATGGAATGGCGTGTTCCGTATCGACACGCCGACGGGACCCAGGGTCATCCGCATCACGCGGCCCGTGCCTGGCGCCCTGCCACGCCCAGTGCGCTCGGAGGTCGCCTTCATGACCGCGCTGGCTAGCGAAACCGGCATCGCTGTGCCGACGGTCCTGGCAAACCGTGACGGCGGGCTGGTCACGCTCGCGGGCACGCCCGGCGTCCCCAGGCCACGCGAGTGCGTCGTCTTCGGATGGCTCGCTGGCACGAACCTGGCATCGCGGATGAACCCGGGGAGTTGGGCCGCCCTGGGCGAGTTGATGGGCAGGATGCACCAGTTCTCATCGACTTGGAAGCCACCGACCGACTTCGAGGTGCCGACGTTCGATCACCTCATCCCCTACGGCGAGCCACTCGTGGTCTTCGAGCAAGACCCGGCCGAGCTGCTGGGCCTCCAGGGGCTGCTTCGCGAGGCCGCCGATGCGACCGAGGCGCGGCTCAGCACGTTGGCCGGCCAGGGCTCAGCCATCGTCACGCACGCGGACCTGCACCAGTGGAACGTCAAGACCTGGCACGGAGTGCTGTCGCCGTTCGACTTCGAGGACCTGCTGTGGGCGGCACCGATCCTGGACGTGGCCACCTCGCTCTACTACGTGCGCGACCGCGAGGACTACCCGGCGCTGGCGGCAGCCTTTCGGCGGGGCTACGAACGACAGCGAGCGTGGGTGGAGCACGAGCCGGGCGAGGTCGACCGACTGGTGTTCGCGCGTGCCTTCTTGCTGCTCAACGCACTCTTCCTCGACGGAGGGCTGGCCGCCGGCGACCGGGAGTCATTCGTTCGCCGCCACGAGAATCTGGCACTGATCGCCCTGGGTGAACGCGCGGCGGTCTTGCTCTAGCCTCAGGGACGAGTCGCGATGACGAGCGTGTCAAGCGCAGTGCGGGGACCCTCGTCGGTATCGACCGGTCGCTCCGCAACCTCAGCCAGGCGGATCTCCAGGCCGCCCAGGGCCTCGGTGGTGGTGTCGAGATCGTAGCAATGCTCCGGGTCGGTCGGTCCACCGTAGCCATGCTCGACGTTGGAGCGATCATGCGCGATCACGAGAAGCAAGCCGCCGACAGCGAGCCAACTCGCCGCATGTTCAAGCACGAGCCGCTGCTGGTCGGGCGGGATCTGCAGATAGGAGATGACGACGAGGTCAACGTGGCCGGGCGGCTGGTAGGAGAGGGCGTCAGCCTGCACCGTCTGGACCCGTTCGGCCACGCCGTTGTCAGCCGCCAGACGTGCGGCCTTGGCCAGCCCGACCGCGGAGAAGTCGACCGCTGCCACGTGCCAGCCCTGCCGCGCCAGCCAAACGGCATTGCGCCCCTCCCCGGCAGCGAGGTCGATGGCGTGCCCGGGCGTGAGGCCGGCGAGGTGCCGCTCGACGAATCGGTTGGGGCCGACATCCCAGAGGTACTCCCGTCCGGCGTAGCGTTCATCCCAGCGCTCGATGGCCATCAGGCATCCACCACAGGGTCTACGAGCGCAGCCGCGACCGCAGCGGCCAGCGACCGCAGCAGGTCCTGGTAGGTGCCGCCGTCGGGGAGTTGCGCCACCTGGAGCTCGACGACGATGGCACCGGTCTCGTCGGCCACGGCCCGAGCGACCGACTGCGGCGTGCCCACGTCGGTGAAGACGGCCGTGGAGCCGGCTGCCTTGATGTCCTCGATGAGCGCCGCGATCTCACGCGCGGACGGCTCGTCCGAAGAGCTCAAGCCGGGCACCACGGTGCCGATGATCTCGAAGCCATAGCGATCAGCGAAGTAGCCCAGCGCGCCGTGCCCGGTCACCAGTCGGTTCTGATCCTCCGGCACGACCGCTAGCGTCGCGGACAGCTCGGCGTCAAGCGCCTCCAGATCTGCGATGAGTGCCGCTGTCCGGTCACCCAAGTCCACGCCGGCTGCTGCCAGCACGGGATCAAGAGCCAGCACCACGTCCCGCATGGCCAGGGGATCAAGCCAGAAGTGCGGGTCGCCGGCGGCATGATCATCGTCGGTGGCGTGGTCCTGATCTGGCATCGTCGTGGCGCCGTCGCTGCCCGCCTCAGCCCCCGCGGAGCCGCGCAGTGCCACATGGTCGGTGGCATGGAAGACCGACACTCCGTCGGCCTCAGCCTGCCCAAGCACACTGACCAGGCCTTCCTCCAGATCCAGGCCGTTGGCGACGATGAGGTCTGCCTCGAACAGAACCTGGCTATCGCGCGCCGAGGGTTGCCATGAATGAGGATCGACCCCACCGCTCATCAGGACCGTCACGTCTGCCACGTCTCCGGCCAGCTGGTTGACGACCGATCCAAGCACCTCGGTCGTGGCCACCACTGAGACCCGGCCCGCGTCATCGTCGGCGACGACCGGCGCGGCGGACGAAACCGCGACGGCTAGCGTGACCACGGGGAGCAGGAGAAGCATCTTCATCCCCACATGATACCCAGTCTCACTACGACCTGCACACGAGCGTCAGCCGTGGCGCGAGGATTGGCAGGCAGGGCAGCGACCAAAGAGCTCGAGCCGGTGCGTCTGCACCTCCCAGCCGGTCCGCCGCTCGATCAGGTCGATGGCCACGCCCAGTCCCAGGTCCTCCACCTCGGTGACACGGCCACAGGTGTCGCACACGATGTGGTGATGGTGGTGTTGGGGCAGGCAAGGCACATAGGCGTGGTCGCCCGTCGGCAGGTCGATGCGCTCCAGCACATCCAGCTCGGCGAAGAGGTCCAGCGCGCGGAAGACGGTGGCCCGGCCGATCTCGATGTCGCGAGCCTGGGCATCCTCCAGGAGGTCGTTGGCGGTGAAGTGGCCCGTGCGGCCGGCGACCAACTCGGCCACCACGCGACGCGGCTCGGTGAGTCGGTAGCCAGCCCGTCCCATGGCATCGACAAGGGGTTGGGCAGCAGTCATCTCGCGATGAATCGTAGCGATGTCGGGTCTCGGCCGTATTCGGGTCTCGAGCACCGTCGTCGGTATCCTCTGCATATCCTGCCCACGCCGCATGCAGCACGCATGTGAGTGCGCGCCCGAAGCCGCCCTGGAGGCCCGACTCGCCCAAGTGGACCGACCCGTTCGAAAGCCGACCATTCGATCGGTGGCGATGCCCGCCGAGCATGGTGGCTGGGGTTTGACACTGGAACCCGGCATCCTGGGGCTGCTCATCGCGCCCAGCTTGGCCGGGTTGCTGCTCGGGGTCGCGGCGTTGCTGGCACTCCTGGTGCGGACCCCAGTGCGCCTCGTGCTCATCGGTCGTCGTCGGTCCGACGACCGGCCGCGGACGACGATGGGCGTACAGCGCAACCGCCTGGCTGCGCGACTGGCTGTGGCCGAGTTGCTGGGCATCGGGCTTGCCGTCGTCGTGGCGGCCGCCCTCGCTCGCGACCCACTCTGGTGGCTGCCCATGGTCGTGGCCGCTCCGCTGTTCGCGCTGGCGCTGTGGTTCGACATTCGCTCGCTCAGCCGCCACCTCATCCCCGAGGTGGTGGGTTCGGTCGCCATCGCAGGCGTGGCTGCCATGGGCGCCCTCGCCGGTGGCGCAGCGTGGACGTTGGCGCTTGGTGCCTGGGTCATCCTGGGGGCGCGCATCTCCTCGTCGATCCCCCACGTGCGCGCACAGGTCCGGCGCATCCACGGCCAACCGACAGCCATCGCTCCGACCCTCGTCGGCGATCTCAGTGCCATCGTCGCCGCGGTGGTCGCGGTACTCCTCGACAGCTCGCTGGTGGTCGGCGCCATCGCGGTCCTCGGCCTCATCGTCATCCAGCGCATCACGTTGCTTCGGCCGCCACGTCCAGCCAAGATCCTGGGTATCCGCCAGATGATCCTCGGCTTCACCGTCGTCGTCGCGACGGCGCTCGGAACCTGGCTGCTGTAGATGCGCCGGCCAGCTGCGTGAGTGGGTGCGCCGGCCAAGTGCGCCGGCCAGGTGCGCCGGCCAAGGCATGAAGAAAGGCCCGCCCCATGTGGGACGAGCCTCTTCGTCTACGTCGGCGGCAATGCTGCCGCCACGACGGAGCTAGACCAGACGAACCTTCTGGGCCTGCGGGCCCTTGGGGCTCTGCCCGATCTCGAACTCGACCTTCTCACCGCCAGCAAGGCGGTCGAAGTCGGACGAGCTCTCGAGCTCATTACGGTGGAAGAAGTATTCCTTGCCGTCTTCTGCGGCGATGAAGCCAAAGCCTCGATCAGAGACGAGCTTCTTGATAGTTCCGGTGGCCATGGGGCCCTCCTACGGATCCCGAACGAAGAACGCGAGTACGCACGGTCCGTTCGAGAAGAGGGGTGACCACGCATGCTTGCTGCGACATGCAGCCTTAGCAAGGTAGCACGCCTGTCAAATCGACGGCTACACTCGACTCGACCCTCGGAGCACGGCCGGACCACACCCGGACTACGGCCCCGACTCAGCGGTCTCCAGCTGCACGACACGATCGACGCGCCCCGCCACCGAGGGCCGATGCGAGATGACCAGGACCGTCCTGTTCTCGAGCCAACGGTCGAGGGCAGACCATAGGGCCACCTCGGTGGTGCTGTCGAGGTCGGCAGTGGCCTCGTCAAGGATGACGATGGGGGCGTCATTGAGCACGGCGCGCGCGATGGCCAGCCGCCGCCGTTCGCCGCCTGAGAGCAGCAGGCCGTTCTCGCCGACGACCGTGTCGTAGCCATGGGGCAGTCCAGCGATGAAGTCATGCAGCTGGGCGATGCGACAGGCTCGCTCCATGGCGGCGAGGTCAGCCATGGCATCGGCCACCGCGAGGTTATCCGCGACGGTGGCGTTGAATAGGTGGACGTCCTGTGGCACCACGCTCAGCCGTGCCCGCACGGCCTCGGCCTCAAGCTGATGCAGCTCACAGCCGCCGAGCTGGATGGTGCCGTGTTCGTAGTCCCAGAAGCGCAACAGTAGCGAGACCAGGGTGGACTTGCCGCAGCCGCTGGGGCCGACGATAGCGACGCGCTCCCCTGCTCCGATCCGCAGGTCGAAGTCGCGCAGCACCCATGGACCGGCCGGCTCGAATCGGAACGAGAGGCCACTGATGTCGATGGCGTTGCCCTCTGAGACACACGACGACCGCGCGGGATCGGGCACCGGGGGCGGCTCGTCGATCAGCTCGAACAGCCGTCGCGCCGATCCGCGCGAGGTGTCCAGCAGCTGCAGCGAACGCGACAGCGGCTGCAGCGCCTCGAAGGCGGCGATGGCAGCCAGCGGCAGCGCGGCAAGAATCACGCCTTCCATCTTCTGCGAGCTCACCAGCGGGATGGCCAGCACCAGGATGCAGAGGCCGGCCAGCGAGGCGAAGAGGCCACCCAAGGCGTTGCTGACACCCTCGATGACACCCAGCCGGGCCCGTGCAGCATCGAGCTCACGTGCCCGGGCCAACAGCCGCTCACGATGGCCGGCAGCAGCATCGAGCGCGACCAGGTCGGCTACCCCGTCGAGCTCGTCGATCAGCAAGGCGCCGACATCGCCTCGGATGGTGGCGACCGCGGCGGCCGGGCTCGCCGAGAGCCGCCGCGCCAGCAATGGCAGTGCCACGCCGGTGAGGAGCATGAAGGAGGCCAGCACGAGGCCGATGTTGAGATCGAAGAGCCCGTAGATGACGATCACCGACGCGACCACCACGGCGGCCACGAGCGGCGGCACGAGCACCTTGATGTAGAAGTCCTCCAGCGAGTCGACGTCCGAGACCGACCGTGTCAGCAGGTCGCCGCTTCGCTTCTGGACCAGCCGTGCCGGCGCCAGCGGCTCGACCGCGCGGTAGAACCAGACGCGGACGCCGGAGAGGATGCGGAACATGGCGCGGTGGGTGGTGTATCGCTCCAGGTAGCGGAAACCGGCGCGAGAGATGGCCAAAGTGCGCACGCCGGTGACGGCCAGGGCCAGCTCGGCCACATTGCTGGCGATGGCCGCCTTGGAGATGAGGTAGGCCGACAGTCCCATCAACGCGACGTTAGAGACGACGGCGATGATGCCGAAGAGCGCACCAGCCAGCAGCCAGCGCCAGTGCGGCAACACGAGCCGGACCAGCCGACGCAGGTCGCTCATGACCAGCCTCCGCGGTCGGCGTTATGCGCGGCAGGGCCATGGGCCTCGTCATCGTCGTGGCCCTGGCCTTGGTCGTGGTCGTCGAGCAAGCGGCGATAGGCGCCGTTCGCAACGAGCAGCTCGGCGGGCGGACCACTCTCGATGACGCGACCATGGTCCAGCACAGCCACACGGTCGGCCCGCTGCGCCAGCCTCAGGCGATGGGCGATCAGGAGTACGGTGCGTCCGATCACCAGGCGATCGATGGCATCGGCGATGGCTTCCTCACTAGCCTCGTCCTGGTGTGAGGTCGCCTCGTCGAGCAGCAGCAGCGGCGCGTCACGCAGGAACGCCCGAGCGATGGCGATGCGCTGCCGTTGCCCCCCGGAGAAGCGGCTGCCGACCTCCCCTACCTCCGTCGCCAGCCCGTGCGGCAGATGACCTACGAAGCCTGCAGCGTTGGCCGCTTCGGCCGCCTCGATGACCTCGTCGTCAGTGGCGTCGGGGCGGGCCATTCGGATGTTGTCCGCGATGGTGCCGTGGAAGAGGCGCGGGCGCTGTGGCACCCACGCCAACGAGGCGCGCCAGGCCGCGACCGAGACCTCCCGGAGCGGGCGGCCATCGACCTCGACTATGCCCGTTTCGGCCTCGATGAACCGCAACAGCAGGCTGGCCAGCGTCGACTTGCCCGCGCCGCTGGCGCCGACCAGGGCCAGTGATTCGCCGGGGCGGAGTTCGAGCGTGACCGCGTCGAGGGCAGCTGCGCGACGCGTCGGATAGGTGAAGCTGACGCTGATGCATCGGATGTGCGGCGCGGTGGTCAGCGCCGCGGTAGGTGCCGTGCCTGGCCCGTCGCCGGAGCGGACGTCCTGGGCGGCAGAGTCGGTGGTGGCCGGCGCATCGGTATGGAACGGCAGATCGACCGGGGCCGGCTCGTCGAGGATGGCGAAGGCGCGGGCGGCCACCGCCTTGCCGGCCGTGCCCACGTGAAAGCGGACGGCCAACGCCCGCAGCGGCAGGAAGAACTCGGGTGTGATCAGCAGAACCGCCAAGGCACGCTCGAAGGCGATGCCGTCGTCGAGCAGTCGCAGCCCGATCTCGACCGCCACCAGTGCGATGGCGATGGTGGCGCCCCATTCGAGCACCAGCGAGGTCTGGAAGGCGGTTCGCAGTACCTCCATGGTGGCGTCACCGTAGCGGCCACTGACCCGGCTCAGGTTGTCCACCTGCTCGCGGCTGCGGCCGAACATCTTGAGCGTAGCGATGCCACGCAGGATGTCGAGGAAGAAGGCACTCAGCGTGCGCATCTCCATGAACCGGCGTTCCGACACTGCACGCGTGCGGCCGCCGATCACCATCAGCAAGAGCAGCAGCAACGGTCCGGTGAACAGCAGCACCAGCACGGACGGCGGATCGAGCACGAATACGATCAGCAGTACCAGCAGCGGCACGATCATGGCCAGCCAGCGCGCCGGCAGATAGGTGGTGACGTACTCCTCGATCGACTCAAGGCCGCCGATCAGGACGCCGCTGATCTCGCCGCTGCGTTCACGACTGCTCCAGGTGGGGCCAAGGCGCAGCACCTGACTCGTCAGATCGGCACGCAGCGCCCCCACTACCACGTCGGCGGAGCGGCGCGCTGCCAGCTCACCGGTGATGCCCAGCAGTGTGCGCAGGAGGAGCAAGGCGAAGCCGGCCGCCAGAAGCGGCAGCACGTCGTCCAGGGTGCGTCCATCAAGGAACACACCGGCCACTGCGAGGGCCGCGGCGATGAGCTGCGCCACCAGGGCCACCGTGGCAGCAACGCCGGCAAGCACGGCCATGGCCATCCATCGGCGGGCACCCCGGTCCTGCCGGAGTAGCCGGCGCTCGGGGGCAGCGTCAGACGTGGAGGTGCCGATCACGCCGTGGCGATCAGGCCGTCACGTCTAGTAGCTGGTGGGCTCGACTCTGACCTTGCCGCGGAAGATGTAGTAGACACTGGTCGTGTATAGCAGCACGAACGGCATCCCGATGAGCGCGATGATCAAGGCCACCGTCATGGTGTTGTCCTCTGAGGCGGCGTTGTAGATGTTCAGGTTGTAGGCCGGGTCGATGCTGGAGACGAGCAGGTTGGGGTGCATCCCGATGCCACCCGCCACCAGCAGCAGCAGGATCATGACCGACGAGGCAGTGAACGCCAGGAAGTAACGCGCTTGCTTCGCGAAGTACCAGACCGCAGCCATCGCCACCAGCGCTGCAGCCGGGAAGATCACCGGCCAGATCTGCTCGAGATAGCGGTCGGTGAAGGGCAGGCCAAGCATCACCGCGGCGATGACGCCGATGGTGTTGAGGGCCACGAACCCACCCATCAGGTAGGGCAGCCAGCGTTTGGCGCGAGCCTGGATGTCACCCTCGGTCTTCATCATCAGGTAGAGGCTGCCATGCATGGCGAACATCGCCACGGTGGTGATACCGATGAGCAGTGCATACGGCGTCAGCAACTCGAACAGGTTGGTCACGATCTCCTGGTCGGCACCCAGCGGCACGCCATTGAGGACGGCTCCGAAGGCCACGCCGAGCAGCAGCGCCAGGAGAGCCGAGCTGAGGGAGAAGCTGATGTCCCAGATGCTGCGCCAGGTGGAACCGGGGCGCTGCGAGCGGAACTCCAGCGTCACGGCGCGGAAGATCAGCATCACTAGCACGAGCATGAAGGCAAGGTAGAAGCCGGAGAACAGCGACGCATAGGCGAACGGGAACACGGCGAACAGCACGCCACCACCCAGGATGAGCCAGACCTCGTTGCCATCCCATACGGGGCCGATGCTGTTCAACAACGTGCGGCGCTCGGTGTCGTTGCGGGCCAGTGGCAGGTGCAGGATGCCGACACCCATGTCGAAGCCATCGAGGATGAGGTAGCCACCGACGATGACGATGAACAGGATGAACCAGATCTCGTTGAGGATCACTTCGTCATCCTCTCTTCTCCTTCACCGCGCGCGGTGAAGATGCCGCGCAGGGTGTCTGGCAGGTCGTCCACCGGTGTGGTCTCAAGGTCCTCGAGTGGCTCGGGGCCATGCTGGATCTTGGCGTTCAGCAGGTACAGGAACAGCGCCAGCAACAGCACATAGATGAGCACGAAGCCGCCCAGTGAGACCACGATCTCCTCCGCCGAGACGACCGGCGAGTTGGCGTCTGCGGTGAACATCAACCCGTAGACGACCCATGGCTGGCGACCGAACTCAGCGACCCACCAACCCATAGTGATGACGAAGAGCGAGACGAAGACCGTGGAGACCACGATCCAGAGCGCCCAGCGATACTCCAACAGCTTGCGTTTCCAGAACCACAAGCCCGCGGCCATGAGCGCGAACGGCACGATGGCCATACCCAGCCCGATCATCAGGTGGTACGACTGGAACGTCAGCTGCACCTCCGTCGGTGGGACCTCGAAGGAGTTGATGCCCGCCACGGTGTCCTGGCCGCTGAGGAAGCTCAACAGACCCGGGATGGCGAGGCCGGTCGTCGTGCCGGCATCCGTATCGACCCAGCCGAAGGCGTAGGCGGGGGCATTCTGCTGGGTGTCCCACGTGCCCTCCATGGCGGCCAGCTTGGTGGGCTGGTACTCGGCCACGTTCTTGGCCGACTCAGGACCGAAGATAAAGGCGTTGGCGACCGCGAAGAGGATGAAGAACGGCAGCGCGATGGCGAGGGCCGCACGTCCGAGGTCCGCGAAGTCCTTCTTCTTCAGCACGTAGTAGGCGCCCACGCTGGCCACGAACGCTGCGCCCGCGGTCCAACTGGCGAAGAAGACGTGCAGGATGCGCGGGATGAAGGACGGCGTGAAGACGACGTCCCAGAAGTCGGTCATGACCGCCCGAGTCGGCAGCGGCAGGTCCTGGACCTGGTAGCCCTGCGGGGTCTGCATCCAGGAGTTGGCCATCACGATCCAGAGCGCGCTGAAGTGCGCCCCCACCACGACCATGAGGCTGGCCAGGAACCACATCCGAGGTCCCAGCCGAGTACCGCCGAAGAGCATCAAGCCCAGGAAGCCGCCCTCAAGGAAGAAGGCGAAGACACCTTCGGCTGCGAGGAGCGAGCCGAAGACGTTGCCCACGAAACGGGAGTAGTCGGCCCAGTTCATGCCGAACTCGAACTCCATGACCACGCCGGTGGCGACGCCCATGGCGAAGACGATGCCGTAGATCTTCACCCAGAAGAACGACAGGCGGCGCCACTTGGGGTCCCTGGTCCGCAGGTACATACCACTGATGCACAACAACATCAGGCCCAGCCCCATGGAGAGGGGCGGGAAGATGAAGTGGTAAGTGATCGTCAGCGTGAATTGCAGCCGAGCGAGCAGTTCGGCGTCCAAACCCATCGCCCCCCTCTACGTCTCTGGGCGTAGCACGGCGACCGATCCCCACAGGCCCCCACGCTTCGCCCCATCGTGCTCCGGACGGTTCCTGCCTGGCGCGTGCCGTTCGGCCACCCGCTGGCGGGCCGTTCGGCCGCGGCGGGGCTGGGGCCGAGGACCGAGGCCAGCGGGCACCGCTTCCCGACCTGGGCCATCGGGGGGCACGGCTCCATGAGCGATCGAGTCCCACAGCCTATTGGCGAACCGAGGTCGCTCTGCTGAACCCCGGGGACCGTCGAGCGTGGAATGCCCTCGTGACGTTGCCGGGGGTTCGCGTCGGGATCGAGGCGGAGACCAGGGTCCGCGACGCGCAGGAGCTGCAGCGTCGGCTCTCCCTGAAACGACGCGACGGCGGAGTCGATCACCTCATCCTCTTGCTGGCCAACACGCGCCACAACCGTGCCTTCCTCCGGGTCGCCGGCAGCGGCTTCCTGGCCGACCTTCCAGTGCCCGGAGCCACGGCACTAGCTCGGCTCGCCGCCGGCGAAGATCCGCTCGGCAGCGCCATCGTACTTCTCTGAGGGGCCGTGCTCGCCGTGGCGAGAGACGATGGCATTCCCGGGTGGAAGACGGCGCTTCGGCGTGGCAAGACGGCGCTTCGGCGTCGCACAGACCCCACCGCGTAGTGCAGGCCGCTCAGAGCGCCAGCGTCACCCCGCCGTCCGGCAAGTCGAGCGCCAAGGCATACGTCACCGCCACGCCGTCATTCATGATGAAGCAGCCGCTCTTGACTGGACAGGCCGTGCAGCCAGCATCCTCGAAGGTGATGGCACGCAACCGCCCGCGGGCCAGCAGCGTCTCCAGCATGCCTTCGAGCGCCGACTCCTCGATGCCCAGATCCCGACTGAGGTCGGTCAGGCACATCGGCTTGCCAGCATCGCGCACGGCCGACAGGATGGCACCGAGCATCACCAACGCGCCTCGACCATCAGGCATACCCCAGGAACGTGCCGATCTGGAAGACCAGCACCGCCAACAGCCAGGCCAGGCCCAGCTGGTAGAGACCGGAGAAGGCCGCCCAGCGCCAGCCGAACTCGCTTCGAATCGCGGCCAGCGTGGCGATGCAGGGCGTATAGATGAGCACGAACATGACGAAGGCGACGGCGGCCAGCGGTGTGAAGTTGGCTGCCAGGGCGCTGCTCAGGGCGGTCTCCTGGGGGTCTTCGGTATCGCTCGCGACCAGGTCCACACCGGGGATGATGCTCAACGTGGAACGGACGGCGCCGTCGACCGCGCCCACCAACGAGCTCCCGATCTCTCGGATGTCCTCGCCCAGCGAGGGAGGCGGGGCCGCCGCATCGGCCGGCTCGTCACCCACGTACGCCTGTGCCATCGACGTCACCACCACTTCCTTGGCGATGAACCCGGTCACCAACGCTCCCGAGGCTTCCCAGGTACCGAAACCGGCCGGCTCGAAGACGGGTGCCGCGGCCGCGCTGACCTGGCCGAAGTAGCTGTCGCGCGGCTCGGCCACACCCCAGGGCAGGTTCATCAGGAACCATAGGCCCACCGACACGATGAAGATGACCGTGCCGGCCTTGACGATGAACTCCTTGGTCTTCTGCCACGTGTGGGTGGTCAGCGCCTTCAGCGTGGGCACACGATAGGGCGGCAATTCCAGCGCGAACACCGAGTCGTCTCGTTCGCGCAGGATGGTGCGTGATAGCACGACCGCGACCAAGCCGGCGATGAGGATGCCGATGACATAGAGACCGGTGATGACCGATGCCGCCGCCGCACCGAAGAAGGCCAGGCCGAAGACGACATACACCGGCAAACGAGCCGAACACGACATCAGCGGCACCAGCAGGCTGGTCATGATGCGTTGCGTACGGTTCTCAAGGGTGCGCGTGGCGTAGATGGCCGGCACGGCACACCCGAAACCCAGCACCATGGGGATGAACGACTTGCCGTGCAAGCCGGTGAAGCGCATCACACGGTCCATCACGAAGGCCACGCGCGCCATGTAGCCACTGTCCTCGAGCAGGGTCAGGAAGAGGTACAGCACGATCAGTCCGGGCACGAAGACGAGCACGGCGCCGACACCTGCGATGACGCCATCGACGACCAGCGAGACGAACCAGTCGGGCGCCGAGAAGAGCTCCAGGATGGCGACGGCCCAACGCGTGACCGGGCCACCGATGACCGCGTCCACCCAGTCCAGGAAATAGCCCGAGACCTCGACCACCAGCTTGAAGACGATGAGCATCACCGCGAAGAAGATGGGCAGACCCAGGAGCCGATTGGTCAGCACCCGATCGAGCCGGTCCGTGACGCTGTAGCGCGAGACCGCGGAGGTATCGACGACCTCCCGCACGACCCCGTGGACGTAGCCGTAGCGAGCATCGGCGATGGCGATATCAGCCGTTTCACCATGCATCGCCTCGATGCGCCCGCGTCCCGCCTCCGCCGCGGTCGCGAGGGCGGTACCGTCGTCGCTGCTGCCGACGCGAGCGACCAGGTCGGCCTCCCCTTCCAGCAGCTTGAGGGCCAGCCAGCGCGGCTGGTACGAACCGCCCAGCTCGGGGTGGGCTGCGATGCGTTCGACCAACGCTGCGATCTCTGCCTCGACCTCCCGGCCGTAGTCGATGCGGAAGGCAGGGCGATCGGCAGTGCCGGCGAACGTGGTCACGGCACCCGCCAGCTAGGCCACGAGGCGCAGCCGCGCGCGCCCAAGTTCGGCAGGGCCGACCAGGCTGATGGCCGCGTCCAACAGCTGGTCAAGGCCACGCCCGCGATGGCCGACGGTCTCGACGATGGGGGCGCGGCCGAGCAGCACGCTGAGCCGTTCGTTGTCGATCTTGATGCCCTGCGCGCGGGCGCTGTCGCTGACGTTGAGTGCCAGCACCAACGGGATGCCCAGCTCCAACAGCTGCGCGGTGAGGTACAGGTTGCGCTCAAGGTTGGTGGCGTCGACCACGTTGATGACGGCGTCGGCCTCGCCCGTCAGCAGGTAGTCACGGGTGATGATCTCCTCCGGCGACAACGCACTCAGGCTGTACGTGCCCGGCAGGTCCACCAGTTGGCCCACCACATCGGCATGACGAAAGGTGCCCTCCATCTTGGAGACCGTCTTGCCCGGCCAATTGCCCACGTGGTGACGCGAGCCGGTGAGGGCGTTGAAGATGCTCGTCTTGCCAGCATTGGGATTGCCGGCCAGCGCCAACGTCATGGAGTCGCTCATGCGGCGCTCGCCGTTTCGTCGTCGATCTCGAGTGCCTCCACGATGATGGTCACGGCTTCGCGCTTGCGGAGGGACAGGTGGTAGCCCTTGATGATGAACTCCAGCGGGTCGCCCAGGGGCGCCGCTCGCTGCAAGGTGATCGTCTCGCCGCGAACGACGCCAAGCTCAAGCAGCCTGCGTCGCGCAGCCGGGCGACCCCCGACTCGCAGGATGCGACCCTGCTGGCCACGACCCAGTTCGTCAAGACCCACGATCGATGCGGCAGCTGGGCAGGACTTGCGGCAACGCCTGGGGACCGGGCGGCCAAGCGCGAAGGCTCGCGTCAGGAACCGGCAGGATCGATGCTCACAATCCTGAGTCGGGGAGTCAGGATTCATGTGTCTATTGCAATCGCCGCGGCGGTCGATGGGTAGTGACGTGTGGCCGGTCCCCGCGGTCCCTTAGGCCCGAAGTCTGGATGCCTTGTAGGTATTCATCAAGTGGCCTTGACAGATGGAGTCGCGAGCCGCAACCAGAAGCGCGCACCATGTGGCGCCACGTTCTCGGCGCCGGCACTGCCGCCTTGCGCATCAGCCAGCGCACGCACGATGGACAGGCCCAGGCCTGAGGTTCCCGGCACGTGTGCTCGTGCCGGATCGGCGCGGTAGAAGCGCTCGAACACGTAGGGCAGGTCCTCGGTGGGGATGCCAGGTCCGGTGTCACGTACGGCCAGGCGCGCGGCACCATCCTCGGGCCAAGCCTCCAGCACGATGCCGCCACCCGGGGGCGTATGCCGCAGCGCGTTGTCGACCAGGGCAGCCACCATCTGGCGCAGTCGCTCGCGATCGGCGCGAACCAGGACGGGCCTGCCTCCGGACTCGACCTCGATACGCACGCCAGCGAACTGCGCGCGGGGCCCAAAGCCCTGCGCCACCGCACCAAGCACCTCGACCGCGTCGACCACGGCCAGCTGAAGCGGCATCTGCCCCAATTCGGCCAGGCTCACGGTACGCAGATCATCGACCACGCGCGCCAGCAGGTGTGACTGGTCGCGGATGGTCTCCAAGTGCCGATCGTCATGCTCGTAGACGCCATCGAGGATGGCGGTGGTGGTGGCGTCGATGACGGTCAGCGGCGTCTTGAGCTCGTGGGCCGCATCCTGGAAGAGACGCCTGCGCGCCGCGTCCGAGCGCTCCAGCGCCTGGGCCATATGGTCGAAGGAACGCCCCAGATCGCCGATCTCGTCGCCCCGCTCAGCCACCGACGAGCGACGATCGAGGTTGCCGGCAGCCACGTCGGCAGCAGCGTCGCGCAGCCGTCCCAACGGTCGCACCAGTCGTCCTGCCACCAGGAAGCCGAGCACCGACGCACCCGCCGCAGCCATCACGGCGACCAGCACGATGGCTGTCGTCGTCTCTTCCTGTGCGCGCCCGGGGCCGCGCCCTTCGCGAGGACCTGGTCCCAGCCCCTGACCCATGCCTTGCCCACTGCCACGCGCAGCATCGACCTCAGCCCGCCGAAAACCCTGGTCCACGATGGCCGGCGTCACCAGCGCGATGGCGCCACCGGTGATGATGGCCACCAGCGCGAAGATCAGCGCCAGACGGATACGCAGGCTCATCGCCGAGCGGCTCGGTAGCCGACACCGCGTACGGTCTCGATGTAGTCGTCTCCAGCAGAGGGTCGGCCGAGCTTGCGGCGCAGGTTCTTGACGTGGCTGTCGATGGTGCGGTCGTCAGCCTCGAACGACTCGCCGAAGATTCGCTCGCCCAGCTGGCCCCGGCCGAGCACGGTGCCGGGTCGTTCGGCGAGCGTGGCGAGGAGGTCGAACTCGACGCGGGTGAGGGGGATATCGACATCCCCACGTCGAACCTCGCGGGCGTCGGCGTCGATGGTGAGGTCGAGGAAGGCGCGAGCGGGGGAAAGTGCGCGTGACTCGTCGAGGCGCCGCAGGATGGCGCCGACGCGGGCCACCAGCTCACGCGGCTCGAAGGGCTTGGTGAGATAGTCGTCAGCACCCATCTCCAGGCCGGCCACTCGGTCGATAACGTCATCGCGCGCGGTCAGCATGATCACGGCACTGTCGATGCCGTCCGCGCGCAACTGCCGCAGGACCTCGAAACCCGAGCGACTGGGAAGCATCACATCGAGGATGAGGACATCAAACTGGGTCGAGCATGCCAGCTGGTAGGCCTGCTCACCATCGACGGCCGTGTCGACCTGGTGGCCTTCACGTACCAGATACGCGCTGACGACCGCGGTGATGTGGGGTTCGTCGTCGACGACAAGGATGCGGGCCATGTGGCGCCGATGGTACGTCGAAGGCCGGGAACAGCCCCGGCCTTCGAGCGCCAACGTAGGGGTCGCGATGAGACAGGCTGTCTAGGACAGGCTCTCGAATGCCGCCTGGTGGTAGCCGCTGGCGGTCAACAGGTGCGAGTACATGTTGAAGACGTCGGGTGCGGTCTCATCGAGCCCGGCCATGCGCTGTTCCAGGTCGGCGATGTCGGCGACCTCGATCTGGACGGCCGCGGCCAGCGCCGCATCCAGGCTCGCCGAGCCCTGGGCGACCAGGTCAGCATAGAGCGCCTGCAGTCCGGCATCACTCAGCTCGCCTTGGGCCAGTTCAGCGGTGGGGTCGGCGATGCCGTATCGCTCGAGGATGGTCCCGACTGCGACCTGGTGACGCGCCTCTGACATGGCGATACGCTCGAACGTGGGCAGGTCATACCGCTCCGCGAACGCCAGGTAGACATCGTGGGCCAGCTTCTCTTCGTTGGCCATGAAGACGAGTCCGGCGATGTCGTCGTCGGTGAGCGTGCCCATCTCGAGCTGGCAGTCGTCACACGCCCCCGGGCCGCGCAACGCGTCCTCGTCCCAACCGCGACCGGCACCGCCGTTGCCGTTGCTCAGGCCGTTGCCGTTGCCCGGACCGCCCTGACCGGGAACGCGGTCGACAGTGCCGCGAGCGCGGCCACGCCCGATGTCATCGCCGCGGCGCGCTTGACCCTGACCCTGGCCGGCGCGAGCTTGACCCAGCCCGCCACCACGGGCGTTGGCAGCGGTGTCGGTGCCTGTCCCCGAACCGTCCCGCGCACGAGTCTGCTGCTGCACCTGGGCCTGATCGTTGGGGCAGTCGCCATCACAGGCGCCCGCGCCGGGTCCTGGGCCCCTGGCGAATGCTGCCGTCGGCGCCAATGCCGAGGCGGTGAGTGCCAGTGCGGCTGAGAGGACGAGGATGTTACGAGACGAGCGGATCTGCATGGTTCGGTTCTCCATCTGGTTGGGGCGCCGGGTCGGCGCCCGATCGGTTCAGTGGGAACTACCCTGCCTCGCCCATGCGCACCGCCCATGGACCGAAGATGGAGATTGCGTGGAGACGCAGCCGGCCGTCAGGCGTGCGGCCACTCGCGCACGTAGCGCAACTGGTCAGGCATGGTGAGCGTGTGCCGTCGGGCCGCGTGCACACGATCGATGGCGGTGGTGGCGTCCAGGCCGGCCTCACGCAGCAGGCAGGCGGCGGTCATGCCGGTCCGGTCGAGGCCACCGCGACAGGCGATCGCCAGCGTCTCACCCGCGCGCACACGCGAGGACACCCCTGCCAGCATCGCCCGGTAGGCAACGCCATCGAGCGGCACCTGGGGGTCAGCGATGGGGAAGCGGATGAGCTCGACACCGTGCGCGCCCAAGGCGTCAGCCACATCGGGGACCCGACAGCGGTCGAGCTCCTTGTCCTCCACGTGAAGCAGCACGATACCCACGCCAAGCGTAGCCAGGCGAACCGCATCGGTGTCCAGGTCCCGCCAATGCGGCCCGGTGTAATAGCCCAAGTAGCGCTTGCCCGGCAAGAAGGTCATGCCAACGCGACCTCCCCCGCGACCCAGATCGCTGCCGTCAAGGTCGAGCATGTCCACTCGCAGCGGCTGCAGCCTTGAGGTTCGCCACGGGGTTCCGTCCCACTCGGACGTATCGGTCTCGACCAGGCGGTCGGCCAGCTCTTGTGCCAGGTGGCGGTCACGCAGGCCACGGCGCCAGATTGCCGGGATGGCATGGACCCCGAACCAGGCACCGGCCAGACCGCCGGCGATGGCGGCAGTGGTATCGGTGTCACGACCGTAGCGAACGGCTTCCGTGACGCACGACCCGTAGTCCGGGGCTGCCGCAAACACATCCCAGGCCGACCAGAAGCTGTCTACGACACGCCCACTGCCCCCGCGACCCGGCCAGGCCTCGAACGCGTCGAGCGCAGCGACCGCATCCGCAGGAGCGGATGATTCCATCGAGCCCGGCAAGCCTGTGTCAGTCAGGATGGACCTGACACGCGTCCGTACGTCACGCAAGATGGACGCGCGATCGTCCGCATCCGTCAGCAGCCGTCGCACGATGAGCGCATAGAGCGCACACGCGATCTGGGCTTCGGCACTGCCATGCGTGACACGCGAGGCCCGTACCGCCCTGTCCACGAGATCCTCGTCCTCGATGTCACGCAGCACCAGCGCCAGTGGCAGGATCCGCATGAGCGAGCCATTGCCCTTGGCAGCGACGCCGCCGGCCTCCTCGGGCGCGATACCAGACCGGAGCGCGTGGAGCGCCTGCGAGGTGGAGATGCCGATGTCGAATACGAGACCCCCTGGGGCGTAGGCTCCTTCATCCCGCCAGGCCAGGGCTCGTCGCGCCTGGTCGGCCGTATCGAAGCCCACGCTGAGCAATGAGTCGAGCAGCGCCAGCATCAGGGCTCCGTCATCGCTCCATGTGCCCGGCGGCTGGTCGTAGGTGCCGTGGCCGCGCCACGCCACCGTGCCGATGTCGCCGGCGTCCTTGAACTCATACGGAACGCCCAGCGCATCGCCGCAGAGGTGACCATAGACGGCGCCTTCAAGACGCTCAGGCAACAGCATCCGATCGACCCTCCGATGTGACCGCCAAGCCTGGCGGATGGCCCGGCGCCACGGCGAGCGCCGCAGCCGCTCCACGAAGACCGAGCGGTCTGACTGTCTGCCGCTCCCGGTCACCGATCGGCCGCCCGATAGGCCGAACGCAGACCTAGACCTCGCGGGGCACCTGGTGCAGCAGCCGGCATGTGGCGCCAAGGAACTTGTGGAAGCCGTCGGCGGTCTTGCCGTACCAGAGCGGACAGCCAACCAGGGCGGTGATGCCGTTGTCCCGACAGAACTGATGGGCCTCTTCGGAATAGCTGCCGGCTCCGAAGTTCTTGTGGATCCAGACCTTATCGATGCCGGCTTCCTTGCAGTCCTGAGCGACCGCCAGCGAGGCCTTGGGGTTGGTCGCGATGACGACGGCATCGATGCTGCCGGGGATGTCTTTGACGCTGTGGTAGCAGGTGTCACCCATGACGGTGTCAGCATTGGGGTTGACGGGGAACACTTCGTAGCCGCGCTCCTTGAAGCGCGAGTAGATCCCGTTGCTCGCGTGGGCGCCACCGGGCTCGCGCGAAACGCCAGCGACGGCGATCCGATTCTGGGATAGGAACTCGTCGACAGCCTGGTTGATCGTCGCCATGGTCACTCTCCTGCATGTTGCATTCGGGCGCCCGCAATCACCGCGCGGACGCGGCCAGGTTCAGGATTGACGAGGTGCGAGCCGCTGAGATAGTGCCGTTGAGCCCGCGTGCGCCGTACGGTTGGCCGGATGTCCGAGTCTGGGACATTTGCTGTCGTGGGCCCAACGCCGCACGTCCGGCCTGATCGGGCCAACGAGGAGGAACGTCTTGCGCTCGCTGCTGAAGCTGATGCTGCTGTTTGCCATCGGCACAGTTGTCAGCACCAAGATCACGGGCATCTTCGTGGCGCGGCGGCGCAACGAAGGCGGCCAGGTCAGTGACGAGTTCCGACGCGTCGTCATCATGGACGGCACCACGTTCACCAGTCGCTCAGGCGGCCTGAGGCGCGCCGAGATGGCGTGCTCCTGGGCGGCGCCAAGCTCGACCTGCCGGCGACTGCGCCCAAGCTGAGCATCGACGTGATGACCCGTCTCGGCAGTACCCGGATCTCGACCCGGGACGTGGGCCGCTAGCTGGACCCTTCCGGCAGCTCCACGCCGACCGGATCGAGGCCCAGCTCGCGGGCGAACGCCTCCGCCATGACCCGGTATCCCAGGACGTTGGCATGGCGATCAGGCCCCGACGGTGGCGGGTCACAAAGCCACGTGCGTTCGCATAGCAGCGCCAAGTTCCGCGGCACCTCGCCGAGCCCGCCCATGGACACCCGCGTGTCCCAGTCGTCGATGTCGAACGCAGCCGCAACGTCTGCGACCGGGATACCGGCAGCCCGGTAGGCCTCCGCGAGCGCCTCGTTCACCATCTGGATCGCCACCACCGACTGGCCCGCGGTCACGCGCGTGGACTCATCGAACCAGAGCGTCAGGAAGGGGTCGTAGATGTTCATGCCCACGATGGGCGTGTGCGGTGCAGCTGCTCGCAGCTCGTCGAGGATGGACGGCAGGCGACGCTTGATGTTGTCGATGCCGGCGAAAACGCAGAGCGGGCTGTCATCGCAGGGGAAATCGTTGAAGCCGATGTCGATGGTGATGAAGGCCAGCTCATCGCGATGGGCGTCGATGAAGGCCAGCGCCTCGTCGAGCTGGCTGCCGTGGGGATAGGAACAGCGCGGATAGTCCTCGCGGATGCGTTCGGTGTCGGAGCCCGGGCAGGCCAGGTTTTCCAGCTGGAGGTCGGGGAACTGCCCACGGGCCATCAGCCATAGCTGGTCCGGATAGCTGGCCCGCGTCCGGTGGTCGTCGTCGGGGTCACCGATGGGCTGATAGCCGGCGGCAAGTGAGTCCCCCAAGGCGAGATACCAGCTCGTGTCCCCAGGGGACTTGACGACGGGGTCCGCCGCAGCAGCCGGTGAGGCCACCACGAGCAGGAGTGCCAAAGCGATCAGGCCACGCATGTCAACCTCCGCTCTATAGCCTCCATGGACCCCGGCGCGAGCGGCAAGTGCCGAAGGTCCCGCGACATGGACGGAGCCTCCGAGCCGGCCTCGATGCAACTGGACGGTACAGGCGACGCTATCGGTGCGACGCCACCGACATCAAGGCGAGACGCGGTGCATCGCGCAACGCCCCGCACCAGCGCGCGCCTGGTTCAGGGAGCCGGAGCTGATCACCCAGACATAAGCGCCCGACGGGGTGCACAACGCGACGTTCTACGGCCGCACCAACGAGTACAGGGAGGGGTCACACGCGGTCGTTGGCACCCCAGTGGAGCAGGTGGTCAACTGCTCGCCTGGCAGCACACAGGCGCAGCGTCTACTCGGCGCTGGCGGGGTCCATGCTCGGGGATGCATCGGCCGTGGCTGCATCACGCTGGAGGAAGAGCTGCCACTCGAGATCACCGTTGCCCGCGACGGACACGACGATAGGCGCGCTCGGCATGGTCACGCCGTAGGAGGTGAAGTCCACCGGCAGCGTGCCCACCACCACGACCACATCACCGACGCGCTGACCGGTCAGCTCGAGCGTCACAACCTGGCTGACGTCGCGGATGGTGAGGCTGCCGGGCATCGACGCTGTGAAGGGTTCGCCATCGACCGGCACCGCGCCAAGGTCCACGGGACCACTCGAAGAGAACGTCGCGGTCGGGAACTGGCCGGTGCCGAGCGCGCGCTGGATGGCGTCATCACGGCGCGGTCGATCGCTGATGATGGCACTGAGATCGGCCTCGATGGTCACGCTCTCGATGACCGATCCGACCGCCTCCAACTGGCCACTCACCGCGGGCGTCCGTCCCACGGCATCGACCGAACCGCCGGGATCGAGCACCTCGGCCACCCGGAACCCCACCCAGGAGCTGCTGAAGTCGGCGAAGTCGCCGATCTCGCTGTCGATGGTCCAGGTGCCATCGATGTCCGCTGCCGCGGGCTGTTCGCTCGCGGGTGCGGCGGTCTCCTGCGCCTGCGCCACAGCCGTGCCCAACGCCAACGCGGCAGCCAGAGCCAGGGCCGCGGCGGGCAGCAGGTGCCGGCTGCGAGGGTGATCGATGGGGATGACTCGGACCTTGCTCACGGCGATCTCCTGTAGCGTCGGGTGGGGATGCGCAGCATATCCGGCATGGATGGATAGAGCGTGACCGCCTCCGGGCGCAGGGGTACACGAGCGGGCGGAGAGCCAGCGTCAGCCAGTCG
The DNA here is from genome assembly GCA_963814315.1 of uncultured Chloroflexia bacterium. Taxonomy (GTDB): domain Bacteria; phylum Chloroflexota; class Limnocylindria; order Limnocylindrales; family CSP1-4; genus JAFMJV01. The sequence goes on along the minus strand of CAWFCG010000002.1, from coordinate 68,106 downwards.
AGCCCACGATCAGTGGCGGTACAGCAGCGCCAGGTCCCCTCGGCCGGCGACCACGTTCATCACGCCGTACGTGCCAGTCTGCTCGTCGGTCCAGCGCAGCCAGTCGTTGTCCTCCTCGGAGATGGGCTCCCCTGCCAACTCGTCGGTCGCGATGCGCGCCAGCCGCTCGACGAGCTCGATGTAGTCGCGCAGTAGCTCGCCCTGCTCGCGGCGTAGCTGGCCGCGGTCATCGAGGCCTGCACGCATCAGCTCAGCCATCGCCGACAGCCGCTCGAAGGGCACCGGATCAGGCTCGACCCAGTTCCGCACGGGGCGTGGCATGGGCCCCTGGCCGCTATTGCCAAAGGCCTACGTCGAGCGGTGAGCCCATCACGCGTCGGGTAGCCGAGCACAGGGCTGCCGCCCAGCCGCGAGTCGGCTACCGTACGGCGAACGACCGTCGATCGGCTACCTATCGGTACGTACATCGCACGCGGAGGACCAAGCATGACCCGACTCGAACCTTTGTCCCTCGACCGGGTCGAGGGGCTCGAAGCGGTGGAACAGACCTACCAGCGCACCCTCGGCTTCGTGCCCAATGGGTTGCGCATCATGGCTCGGCGGCCGGAGATCGTACAGGGCTTCATCGCGCTCCGTCGGGCGGTGCTGGATCCGGCAGCGGGCACTGTGCCGGCAGAGCTGAAGAACCTCGTGGCCCATGTCGCCAGCCGCACCCACGGCTGCCAGTACTGCCAGGCACATGCACTGCAGGGGGCCGGTCGAGCCGGTGCCGCACAGGAGCGCCTGGAGGCGGTCTGGGAGTACCAGACCAGCGAGCTCTTCAGCGAGGCGGAACGGACTGCGCTGGACTTCGCGGTGCACGCGGCATCGGTGCCAAACCTCGTCACCGACGCCGATTTCGAGCGGCTGCGACAGCACTGGGATGAGGGCCAGATCGTCGAGATCCTCGCGGCCGTCTCGCTCTACGGCTTCCTCAATCGCTGGAACGACTCGCTCGCGACCCCGCTGGAGGAGTCATCCGCAGCGGTGGCTGAAGCGGCCCTCGGCGACAAGGGCTGGACTCGCGGGAAGCACGTGTAAGAGCACTACTCCGAGAGAAGCACCGCATCGGTGATGGCCATGTCCGCTTCGAGACGACGCACCGGGGCGAGGTCGGCTTGCGCGAGTGCCTCGTGGTAGGCGCGGACCGCGTTCGCGGGGGTGAGCTCGCCACGAAGCACGCGTGGCATCAGCTTCACGAGTTCGAGCTGTGACTCGGCCTGCTTGATCTTGCGACCGAAGAGCGCGACGCGCGCTCCCAGCGAATGGACGCGCTGTAGCAGCTCGAAGGTGTCCCGAGTCGTCCCGGCCGCTCCGCCGAGGATGCCAACGACGAGGGAGGGATCGTGCTCCACCAGCTCGGCCAGGGCATCGGCGCCGTTGTAGGCCACCTTCAGGAAGAGCGGCCGCCCAGACTCGGTCACGCCGGCCAATGTGCGCACGATGGAGTCGTTGACGAAGGGGCCGATCTGCACCGGCTCAAGACCGACGGGCGCGTTTGGGTTGAACACCTCCAGGAAGTGCCGGATCCCAAGTTGAGCTGCCTCCAGGCGGAAGACCCGGTAGGCTTCGAGCGTGGCCAAGTCGAGCTCCAGGTCATTGTTGAAGGTCACCGAGTACAGGACGAGATCGCAGAATGGTGCGATCGCCGCAAGGTCGACCGTGCGGAATGGCCGCGAGGGCAGCTCCCTGTAGGCGCTGCCGCGGGCGAGCCAGATGTCGGTCGTGTCGTTGGCGCGGACGGCGAGCGTGATGTCGTCCTCGTCCAGTGAGCCGACCTTGGCCAGCCGCTCCCCATTGGCGGCTGACGTGAGCAAGACATCCAGAAGCCCGTGGCCGACGAGGGTTCGCATCGAGCCCAGGTATTCCTCACGCGAGCGATAGATGCCTGCGCCAACGGTCGCGTCCATGGCCGCTGGAACGGTCGTAACGGGCCCAGCTGAGGTGACGCCGAAGGCCATGTCGGCATCCTTGGCGTCCGCGAGCACGAAGTCATCGGGCCCGTATCGACCAGCGGCGATGCGGTCCAGCTTGCGGTCGAGTCGACGACGCGGCGTGCTCACCGATCGCCGTGCGACCAACGGACGTTAGGCAACGGTACGTGCTGGGGCCGGCTGGGCCATCTCCTCGTCGGTCATGTCGACCTCGACGGCACCGGTCATGATGGCCACCGCTTCCGACATCGAGTGCGATTGCGGCGTGACGACCGCGGCGCGTCGCCCCAGACGGTGGATGTGGATGCGATCGGCGACCTCGAAGACGTGTGGCATGTTGTGACTGATGAGGATGACGGGGATGCCCCGGTCGCGGACGTCCTTGATGAGTTGCAGCACCTTGCGCGACTCCTTGACGCCAAGGGCCGCGGTAGGCTCGTCCATGATGATGACGCGTTGGCCGAAGGCCGCCGCACGGGCCACGGCCACGCCCTGCCGCTGGCCGCCAGAGAGCGTCTCCACGGCCTGACTCATGTCCTGGATGGTGAGGAGTCCCAACTCGGACATCTCCTTCCGGGCGGCTTCTCGCATACCGCTCAGGTCCAGCATGCGGAAGACCGATCCCAGGATGCCTGGCTTACGGCGCTCGCGCCCAAGGAAGAGGTTGGTGCCGATGTCCAGCGCGGGGCACACCGCGAGCGTCTGGTAGACCGTCTCGATGCCGGCCGCCATGGAGTCGTTAGGGGTGTGCAGGTGGACCTGCTCACCGTCGATATAGATCTCACCATGGTCGGGGATGACCGCGCCACTGAAGCACTTGATGAGGGTCGACTTGCCGGCGCCGTTGTCACCGATGACGCCCAGCACCTCGCCTGGGTAGAGCTCGAGGTCGGCATGGTCGAGGGCCACGACGCGGCCGTAGTTCTTGACCAGACCCCTGGCCTGAAGGGCCGGTCGTGGCATGGTCGTCGGAGCGGTCATGCGCTCACCCTCCGGATCCACTGGTCGAGTGTGACCGCGGCGATGACTAGCACGCCCACGGTGAAGTCCTGCCAGAGTGGGTCAAGGCCGGCCAGGCTCAAGCCGTTGCGAGCCATGCCCACGATGATGGCGCCCAGCAGCGTGCCGAAGACCACGCCTCGGCCACCGAACAGGCTGGTGCCGCCGATGACGACGGCGGTGATGGTATCGAGGTTGTAGCTCAGGCCGACCTGCGGGCTGGCCGCTCCGACGCGACCGATGAGGAACCAGGCGCCGATGCCATAGATGAGGCCGGCCACCGCATAGACCGAGACGAGCACGCGATCCACCCGGATACCGGTGAGTCGCGAGGCTTCGGGGTCGTCGCCGGTGGCGTAGATGTGACGCCCCCAGGCGGTGTACCGGAGGACATACGTCATGACGCCGTACATCAACAACATGCCCAGCGACGCCAGCGGGATGGGCGTGTCGACGAGGGGCAGCATGACGGTGCCCTGCTTGCCGGCGGTGGTGGTCAGCAGCCAATCCATATCGCGGCCGCGGATGGTGGTGGACGCCGAGACGTACAGGTTCAGCGCGAAGAAGATGCTCAGCGTGCCCAGCGTGACGATGAACGGTGGCAGCCGCAGGCGGGTGATGAGCAGGCCGTTGAGCAGGCCGCAGCCGGTGCCCACGCCGAAGCCGACAAGCAGGGCCGCGATGCCGGGTACGCCGAATTCGGCCGACAGCTTGGCCATGATGACCGACACGAATACGGTGATGGCGCCCACCGACAGATCGATGCCGGCCGTCAGGATGATGATGGTCTGGCCGATGGCCAGCGTACCCACGACGGTGACCTGCTGGATGATCAAACTCATGTTGAACGGCTGCAGGAACCGATCCGACATGAACGAGAAGATGACCAACATGAGGCCCAGGAAGACCAGCGGGGCCAACGCCTGGTAGCGATGTAGGACACGCTGGACGCGCTGCATCGCGGTCAGCTGCTGTCGCTCTTGTTCGAGGATCTCACCGGAGACCGCGGCGGCGGTCGCCTCGGCAGCAGCGTGGTCCTGGCCACGATGCTCGGGCTGCGGTCCGCTCAAGACGTGCCCCTCATGTGCTACCCCTGCTGGGGTCCACGATTGGCCCCCATGGGCGCCAATGATAGATAAACGAACGGGGTGGCCGTGCGGCCACCCCGTCGGTCCTTGCTAGACGATGACTACGCGGAGCCCCAGCAGATCTCAAGACCCTCAGCGGACGTGATCGAAGGCACGCCTTCCTGCGGATCGTCGGTGATGAGCTGGACGCCCGTGTTGAAGATGTCCAGGCCTTCGGTGGGCGCGGGGATGGTGCCGTCCTGCGCGTAGCGGATGGCCGCCTCCACGCCGAGTGACGCCATCTTGGACGGGAACTGCATCGACGTGGCGTCGATGATGCCGTTCTGGACATCGGTCACGCCGGCGCAACCGCCGTCGACCGAGACCATGAGGACGTCATCGGTGGTCTTGCCAGCAGCCTCGAGCGCCTGCATGGCGCCAGCCGCGGTGGGCTCGTTGATGGTGTACACGACGTTGATGTCGGGGTTGGCCTGGAGCAGCAGCTCCATCGCCTGGAGGCCGCCCTCCTGGTTGCCGTGACCGACTTCCTGACCGGCGATACGGGAATCCGTCTCGTCGCCCCACTTGTTGATATCCACGGTGTCGATGCCAAAGCCCTGCATGAAGCCCTGGTTACGCTGCACACCGACGACCGGCTGTGATGGGTCGATGTTGATGAGGCCGATGCTGGCGTCCGCGGTGGCCTCGCCCATCTTGGCTGCGGCCCACTGGCCGATCAGCAGTCCGGCTTCGAAGTTGTCCGTGGCGAAAGTGACGTCCACCGCATCCGCGGGATCGGTCTTGGTGTCGAGTGCGATGACCATCAGGCCGTTTTCACGAGCTTGCTCGATGGCCGGCGTGACGCCTGCATTGGCCGGCGCGATCAGGATGGTGGTGGCACCGCGCGAGATGGCGTTCTCGATGCACTCGGTCTGGCCTTCAGGGTCGGGATCCTGGACGCCCCAGCAGGCGTGCAGGGTGGCGCCGAGCTCCTCGGCACGGGCGGTCGCGCCATCGATCATCCACACCCAGAAGGGGTTGATGTTTTCCTTGACGACCAGCTCGATGTCGACGCCGGTGCCGTCGAGCTCTTCGTCCTGGGCTACCACGGCAGCAGTGCCGAGCGCCCCGGCGGTCAGCGCCACGGTCGCGGCGATCACGGTCAGCCGCGTGAAGCGGCTACGGGAAAGGGTCATCGCTTGAGCGAGCCTCCTTGTTTCCTCCGACTGCCTGGGTGACAGCCTCCTCCCGTTGTCGTCCGACAACGTTGTCGTGCACGGTAGTCCTGGGGCGACTGTGATGTCAACCGTGGCGAGGGTCGTTTGTCGAGGAACAGCGGCTTTGTCACGCTCGGATCGGTGGGTTCGAGAGCGGCCATCGACCGGGACGGCCCGGCATCGTGCTGCTTCATCCTCGCCCATCGATGGGTCGAGAGGCTGCTCGACGAGCGGCAGTGGTAGCGGTAGACCCAAGGGCCCTCGGCCTGACCCGTAGGGCGGGTCATCTGACGGAGCATCGCCCGTCGCTCTGCGGTCTCACCCATCGGGTGGGTGGATCGACGAAGCATTGGTCGTTCTACCCACGGGGTGCATGGATCGACAGATCCATGGGCCGCCGCGGTAGCATGCTCCGTTTGGCTCACCCACGGGGCGGGTCAAGAGGGAACACCGCAGGATCTGGTTCCGCTGGCTCGCCCCTGGGGCGGGTCAAGGCCGCACCGTCACATCGTGTGTCCGGGAGTGCGAGATCTCCTTGTCACGGATGCGCGGGACGCGCGCCACAGGCCAACCGCCGACGAGCGTCCAGGCGCCCATGTCAGGAGCCAGCATGCTGCCATCAGGGCGACGTGACAGGCTCGCGGTGCACGTGGTGGACGAAGTCGCTGTCCTCCCGAAACGTGAACGAGGGTTGTTGTGGCGCGATCGATGCCCTATCGTTCGCGCGATGGCACAGATCGGTCAGACAACGTTGTCAGCCGGCAGCGGCGGAGGACCCCGGCACCGTCGTGCCACCATGCGTGACGTCGCGGCGCTGGCCGGCGTCAGCATCAAGACCGTGTCGCGTGTGGTGAATGGTGAGGCCGGCGTCTCCGTGGATCTGGTCGACCGGGTGGAGCGCGCGGCGCGCCAACTCGACTACCGTCCGGACCTGACCGCGGCCAACCTGCGACGAGGCCGGCATACCGCCACGCTCGGCTTGATGCTGAAGAACGTGGCCAACCCCTACTCGGGCGCCGTCCACCGCGCCATCGACGACGCCGCCAGCGAGCGGGGACTGGCGGTCCTGACCACGAGCCTCGACGAGGATCCCGTGAGGGAGCGCGAGGTTGCGCGGGCGATGATGCAACGACGCGTCGATGGCCTCGTCATCGTGCCCACCAGCACTGACCAGTCATACCTGCGCGCCGACATGCAGGCCGGCCTGGCCACCGTCTTCGTCGACCGGCCTCCCAAATTCCTCGATGCCGATACGGTGCTGGCGACCAATCGCGAGGGCGCCCGTGAGGCGGTATCGCATCTCATCGAGGCGGGGCATCGACGCATCGCCTTCCTCGGCGACCTGACCGAGATCGCGACCGCACAGGACCGCTACAAGGGCTACGTCGACGCCCTGCGCAGCGCCGGCATCGAGATCGATCCACGACTCGTGCGCTGGGATCTCCGCGCTCGCGAGGCTGCGCAGCACGCCACCGAGAGCCTGCTGCGATCGCCGGCCGATGTGGGGCCGACGGCGCTGTTCGCGAGTCAGAACCTGGTCACCATCGGCGCCATCCACGCCCTCCATGAACATGACCTGCAACATCTCGTCGCACTGGTCGGTTTCGATGACATCGAGTTGGCGAGCGTGCTCGATCCAGGCGTCACGGTGGTAGCCCAGGACCCCTATGCCATGGGCCGGACTGCGGCCGAGCTCCTCTTCGCACGGCTCGATGGCTTCAGCGGCCCCAGCCAGCACCGCACGATCTCGACGCGGCTGGTGATCCGCGGCTCGGGCGAGATCCGACCGCGCGAGGCAGACGGGCGGTCGTCCCTGACGTAGCGCCGACCGCTGACGTAGCACCGACCGCTGGACTCGCGCCAGCCCATGACGGCCACGCCCTCCGGGCGAGCTGCGGGTGCGACAGTGGATAGCGCCTCAGTCGCCAGACAGGCCCTGGTCGAGGGCGACGCGGGCGGCCTCGGTGCGGGTCGAGACGCCAAGCTTGCCGAGGATGTTGGAGACATGGACGCCGGCCGTGGACTCGCTGATGAAGAGGCTCGCAGCGATCTCGCGATTGGTACGGCCAGCCGCGACTTCGGTGAGCACTTCGCGCTCACGAGGCGTGAGCCCATAGGGGTGGTCATTCGTGATGGCGGCGACGGCGCTGGTGCCGTCGAGCCGAACGCGAAGGCGCCGAGCCATGACATCCAGATGGCCGAGCAACGGCTTGGCGCCGAGCTCCGCGGCGATGCCGTGGGCCTCACGGAGGGCCGCCGCAGCCACGTCCCGCTGGCCGGCCGCCTCGGCCGCCTCTGCCGCGCGCCAACGAGCCATGGCCGACCGGAAGGGCCGGCCGATTCTCCGACCAGCCGTCCGCCACTGACTGCCACGCCTCTAGTGACGACGGACCCGACATCCGTTCAGCCTCAGCTTCCGTTTGCCGCGTGTTGAGCTCCAGCACCCGACCGATGCGGCTTTCGGGCCGGCCGATGCGCGCCTGCCACTGACGTGCCAGGTCGACCAGTCGTGCCATCCGTTCGGTCGCGACCGTGGTGCCCTCGGCATCACTGGTCACCCGGGCCAGGCGTCCCGTCTCGGCGACCGGCCACGCGGCGACCCGGGCAAGCTCGCTGTAGCGAAGCGCGGCATCGTTGAGCAGGACGACCGCCAGGCCCTCCCACGCGATCTCGACGGCCTCTTCATATCGCTCGGCGAAGGCGGCCAGCTCGATACCACCAAGGTAGATGGTTCCCAGATTGTCACGTAGTGGACCCTGCGACACCATCGTGCGTACCCGCGGCCAGAGCGACGCCGCCTCTTCATCACCACGACACGCCAACAGCTCGAGCACATACGTAGCCCGGTAAGCGAGGGTCCCATCCCCGGGGCTGGCCATGCGGTCGGCCTCGACCAGGAGGCGCGCCGCCTCCGACCAGTCGCCACACTCGAACGCGGACTGGACCCCGCCGTATCCGACATAGGTGCCGTAGCCTCGCGCGACACCCCAATCGGCTGCCGCACGGATGCCGAGGAGGGCTGACGCCAGAGCCCGGTCCGGGTAACCAGCCCAGAAGTGAGCCTCGGCAAGATTGACATGCGCACGGCCGATATCGTCGGGTAGACCCAGGTCCACGGCGATGTGCAGGGCGGCCTCGCCCGATCTGATGCCGGCCTCTGTCTCGCCAAGAGCGGTAAGGACGAGGCCAAGCGAATTCAAGGCGTGCCCTTCGAGGTCGCGCGCGCCGACCGAGCGAGCCAGCTTCACCGCCTCCTCGCAGAGCGGGCGTGCCTCGGTCAGGCGTTCGTGCAGCATATAGACCTGGCCCAGGCCCGCCAGGGCGCGAGCACGCACGATAGGCGGTTCGGACGGGGCGATGCGCAGCGCCTCCGCGTATGCGTCCATGCTCGCCGCCCAGTCGCCGGCCACCCACAACGTCCGACCCAGCAGGATGAGCAAGGTCGTCAGCCGGGGCAGGTCATCGGTCCCCAACTCGTCGATCGCCTCGCGGCAGATCGCCACCGCGCGCCGATACTCAGCTGCCATGTAGGCAGCGCGCGAAGAACGCTCCAGCAAGGCCACGTGGTCGGTATCGACACCCACGGCGGGTGATCCAACGCCCCAGAGCAGAAGGGCCGCTTCGTATTCACTCGCGGCGATACCATAGGCGAAGCCCTCCATCGCCGCGTCGCCAGCGGCGATCGATGCCGACAGGGCGCGCGCATCGCGTCCTTCACGCCAGTGGTGGGCGAGCTGTAGCTGGTAGGCCGCACCTGTAGCAGCCGCGGCATCGTGGTCGGTCAGCGTCTCGCCCCAGGCTTGGTGCAGGCGCCGTCGCTCGGTCGGTAACATCTCGTCGTAGACCGCTTCCTGCAGCAGCGCGTGGCGGAAGCCGTACGCTTCGTCGTCATCGAGCGCCCGAGTGGGCACGAGCAACCCGGCATCGACGAGCTCTCGCAGGTCCTGTCCGACGGTCTCGTGGTGCTCGCCGACCACCTCCACCAGCATCTCGTGCTCGACGACCCGGCCACCTACGGCAGCGATGCCGAGCAGGGATCGGGCCGACTCTGCGAGCGCATCGATGCGGGACAGCAGCACATCACGGAGTTCCCAGGGCAGCACCTCACCGCCGTGGAGGCGCGAGGCAAGCAGCTCCTCGATGAAGAAGGGGTTGCCATCCGAGCGGAGCTGGATGGCACCGATCTCCTCGGCCGAAAGGTCCTCGTCGACGATATTGCGGACGAGCAGCGCGACCTCCAGCTCGGACAGCGGCTCGAGATCGATGCGCTCGACCGTGGCCAGCCGCGACACCTCGGCCAACCAGGGTCGCAGCGGATGGCGCCGCGTGATCTCGTCGGTGCGGAACGTGGCCATGATGGTGATGGGCTCGCGATCGATGGCGCGCAGCAGGAAGGACGTTGCGGCCAGCGTGCCGGCATCGGCCCAGTGGAGGTCCTCCAGCTGGAGGACCAACGGACGCTGTTCCGAGCAACGGCGGAAGAGCGCCAGCAGTGCCTCATAGAGTCGCGTTTGGGCCCATAGCTCCTGGCTCGGCGAGGCTTCGCCGGAGCCAAGCGCCGGCACCAGGTGGGCCAGGTCCCCGGCGGCCCGACCGGCCGCGGCAGCCATCCGAGCAGCACCGTCACGGCCCACGAGAGAGCGCAAGATCTCGGCGTACGGCGCAAAGGGCAGGCCTTCCTCGCCCATCGACACGCAGCCGCCGACAAGGACCGCGGCACCGCTCGTTTCAGCGATGGCACGCCCCTCGGTGAGCAGGCGGGTCTTGCCGACGCCGGCTTCTCCACCCACGACGACGTGGCGTGGCGTGAGCGCGATAGAAGCCTCGACGGCCGCCCGCAGCTGCTCCAACACGTCCGAACGGCCGACCAGCACGGGGCTGGTCATCCTGCGCGCCATGGCTCCGATCATAGAGGTCGCTCCCAGGCGATCGCTCGATCCGGACCGTCAGGCGCCCGCGCGAGCGAACAGCGCCACGAGGCGCGGAAGCAACGTGCCGCGAGAGCGGGCGGGGGCAGACCGGCGAGTCCGCGGTGCACGGTCGTTCGCCAGCCGCTGGCGGTCGGCCTCGTGGCGCAAGGTCTGGATGTGGTCGCTGGCGAGGGCGCGCATCTGGAAGTCGTTCATCGTGGTGCTCCTGTCCGGCGCGGCTGGGGTCACCGCTGCTGTCGAGGACGATGGTCCTAAAGGGTGGCCGGGCACATCACGAGAACTCGGTAGTCCTCGCTTGCAGACCCTTCATTCCTGGCAGCGACGCCTTTAGGCGTTGGTCGCGACCGGTGCGGGCGCGGCGGAGTCGATGGGCTCGCCGGAGTCCACGGGCGGGTCGAGCGTCAGCAAGGGAACCTGCAGCACGGGGCTGCCGTCTCGGGCGGCCCCACGTCCATCCCGGTCGCGAGCGTCGAACAGCAGCATCCAGTCGCCGCCGGATGCCGGCGTCACAACGTCCACGCTGACCACGACGGATTCGCCTGGCGCCAGCTGCCCGATAGCGATGTCGCCGACCGACCGGCCCTTGCCGGTGCGGCCGATGTAGTGCTCGGGCGCGGCGACAGCCACCGCCGCAAGCTGCCACCCGCGCATGGCCTCGTTGCCCTGGTTGCGCACCTCGATGTCGTAGCTGATGGTCTCACCCGCCACGACCGCCTCCTGCGGCCCTCCGACCAGCTCGTAGCCGACGTGCGTCGAGCGCTGCGCCAGGTACCTGGCGATGGCGTCGTAGTAGGCAGCGGCCATGCGCGCACGCACGGCGGGTCGCTTCAGGAGGCGCAGCTCGCGCGGATTGGACAGGAACATGCCCTCGCTGAGCACGCCCGGCATCTGCGTCGGCCGTCGCAACCGGGGCGGATCGTAGCCGCGCAGGACGTAATAGGGATAGATGAGCACACCGTGGTCGTACGGCTGGTAACCGTCCGAGATGTCGTCGAGTACGGCCACCATCTCAGCCTGCACCAGGCGGGCTAACCGAGCCGAGCGTGACCCGAAGGGCCGCTCATCGAAGAAGTAGGTCGATGGCCCGCCCACCGATGCGTTGACCGCGATGTTGTTGTGGATGGCAACGAACAGGTCGGCACGCGCGATGTTGGCCATGTCGGGGCGTGCCGCCAGTTCGTCATCACCGTCGATGAGGCCGTCGCCAGTGCGTTCCAGCGGCGGTTCGTTGACGAAGACGTCGTCGCTGCGGGTGATGACGACGTTCACCCCGGCCGCCTCCAGCATGCGGGCCAGACGGAGCCCGATGTCGAGGTTGATGTCCGCTTCGCGGGTGCCATCGGCCCCGACCGCACCGGGGATCGAGCCGCCGTGCCCGGGGTCGACCGCCACGGTGATGAACCCTGGCTGCCGTGGATAGACCGCCTGATCGGCCACGGTCACCCATGTGTCAGCCTGCTCGCGACGGCCATCAGCATCGGCAACGGCCGTCGAGGTGGCCGTGGCGACGATGCGATAGGGGCCGGACGGCAGGCGCGAATCAGCCTCGTCCCGGCCAGCCCAGCTGCGCGACAGCGTGCCCGGCGCGCGCGTCCCAGAGAAGAGCTCACGGACCCGTCGGCCATCGAAATCGACCACCTCGAGTCGCAGGTCAGCCGGCTCCTGAAGCTCGACATCTACCTCGATGCGCGCCGCGTCACCGAGGATGAGCGGCGAACCGGTCGCTGAGATGGCCACCAGGGGCGTTCCGTCCGTGGCGACCGTGGCGGCCCATGCGGGTACCAGCGCCACCAGGGTCACGAATGTCACGAGCAACGATACGACGACTCCGACGATCAGCCTGTGCATCTGCCTTGCCTTTGCATCTGCCTAGCATGCCAGCGATCCGGAACAGTGCAACCAGTCGTCCCAGCTGTCGTCCCGCATCTGTGCCGGATGGCCCTACCGAGCACAACGGGCGCATGGGTATCGTCAAGGCCCTGATCATGGGCACCTATCCAAGGAGGCGTTCGATGACCACCGAGTCCGTTGGCGACCGCATCACGGTCGACTCCCACAAGGCCGGCCAGCCGCCGCGCCAGGGCACCATCCTGGAGGTCGTCGAGCACGACTACGGGACCAGCTACCGGGTGGCCTGGGATGACGGCCACGAATCCACCTTCCGCCCCACTGCGGGCACCGTGCACGCTCTTCAGCCAGCCGGACGGGCCGAGTAGGTCCACCAGCCGCCATCCTGGCCGCTTGGCGGTCGGGCGCGTTCGAGCTGGTGATGTCGCCGATGCTGGCGTCAGAGCTGAGACGAGCTCTGGCCTACCCGAAGCCCAGGCGGCAGATCGATGAAGCGGATGCCGTGGCCGTCCTCGGGTGGCTGGAGGCGGCGGCGGTCATGGTCGATGATCCGACCGAGTACCCGCTCTCGATCCGCTCGCGTGACCCCGCCGACGACTATCTCCTGGCGCTCGCCGCGGCGGCCGATGCCGTTCTCGTGACTGGCGACGATGACCTGCTCGAGCTGGGTGAGTCGGCCCCCATCCACACGCCCCACAGCTTCGTCGCCTCACTACGCACATAGCCGTCTGCCCAGCCTCAGCCCATCGATGCCCGATCGGGGCGTTACGATCGGAGCACGAACACACCATGGAGAAATGCAGTGAAGCAGCACCAGGTATCCATGCTCGGCACCGGGCTCATCGGCGACTTCTACACGATGACCTTGCACGGGCAGCGCGGCCGCGATCGCGTGCAGGTGGTCTACTCACGCTCGGCCGAACGCGGTGACGCCTTCCGGGCACGCCATGGCGTGCCGGAGTCGACGACCGACATGATGGCCGCCATCGAGCATCCCGATACCGACGCCGTGGTGGTGGCGCTGCCGAACTTCCTGCACGAGGAGGCGGTCACCGCGGTGGCCAAGGCAGGCAAAGCCGTGCTGGTCACCAAGCCCCTAGGCCGCAATGCCGCTGAGGCCAAGCGCATGCTGGACGCGGTCGAGAAGGCTGGCGTCTTCGGTGGCTACCTCGAAGACCTGGTCTACACACCGAAGTCGTTGAAGGCCATGAAGGCAGTCCAGGACGGCGCCGTCGGCGATGTCACCTGGGTTCGCGCTCGTGAGACGCATCCTGGCCCACATTCGGCCTGGTTCTGGGATCACCGCCTGACCGGTGGCGGAGCCATCATCGATCTCGGCTGCCACTGCATCGAGATCGGCCGCATCATGGTCGGCAAGGGCAATCGCCCGGTCGAGGTGATGTGCCACACGGACACGCTGGTGCATCCCATCGATGCTGAGGACAACGCCATCGCTCTGGTGCGCTACGAATCGGGCGCCATCGGCCAGTTCGAGGTGAGTTGGACGTTCCGCGGTGGCATGGACCTGCGTGACGAGGTCGCGGGCACCGGCGGCACCATTTGGATCAACCACTTCCTGCGCACTGGCCTCGAGATGTTCACCACGGGTGAGGGCGGGGGCGGTTACGTGGCCGAGAAGGCTGAGACCAGCGCGGGCTGGCTATTCCCGGTGGGCGACGAGGTCTCCGAGCTCGGCTACGTGGACATGTTCAGTGACATGTTCGACTCCATCGATGAGGGCCGCGAGCCCATGGAGACGCTCTACGACGGCTACGTCGTCAACGCCATCATGGACGCCTGCTACCGCTCGGCCAAGAGCCGCGCCTGGGAGCCGGTCGAGCTTGACTGGCGTGGCGGCAAGACCGAGCGCATCGCCAAGCAACCTGAGATGTACGAGGGCTTGGTGGTCATCAAGCGTGAGCTGCTGCCGGATGGCCGCTTCAAGCTCATCCTCAAGGACCCCAAGAGCGGCGACTTTCGCGATCGGGTCGTCTCCGCGTAGATCCTGACGGCGCTGGTAGGCATCGCAGCGGCCTCAAGAGGCAGAGCGATCTTGCCCGTCGGCCAGCGCTTACGCGGTCGGCGCTTCGACGCAGCCCCCGCCAGCGCTCCGCAGGCGTCAGTGGGCACGCCCGCCAGCGCTCCGCGGGCCTGCTCGGCCCTCCGGGGCCGGTCGCCGTGGCGTCGTCAGGGTCGGCAGCCGTCGCGCGGGCAGCACTCCGCTGCCGATACATGGCCAGATGCCAACCCACGTAGCGCGAGGCGGACTTGTGACGCACGATGGCGCCCCCATCGGCCATCGCGAGGCCTCGAGGGAGCGGGGCTGAGCGTGGCGGCGGGCGCCAGTGCACGCGGACCGCACGCCCTCGGCTCAGTCGAGATGGCCTCGCGCTACGGTGAGTAGCGGATGGCCATGTATTCGCGTGTACCGATGGCCCGCCCTTACGGCAGGGCGGCGACGACCTCGCTGATGTCCTCGACCGTGGAAACGGTGAACCAGACGGCGTCGCCGCTGGAGATGACATAGGCCGAAATCGCCGGGCCCCGGATCGGGCGCCAGATCGACGCGGGTGACCTCGCGGTCAGCGATGGTCTCAGTCTCCATCACCGTGGACTCGTCCACCGGGAGGAGCAGCCGGATCATGGCGTCCTGGATCTGCTCGCCGGGGACACCGGGGATCGATGCGCCGGCGAGGCTGATGAACCCCGCGTCATCGACGCCAGTCGCCTGGGCAACCGAGAGCTGCTGGGCATCTGCCCCATTGGCGTCGGCGATGGTCTGCAGCTCGGCCAGGATGGCGGGGTCGAACTGCGCGCCGATCTCGTCGAGCGTGAAGGCGAGCTTCTCCAGCTGGTACCCGGCAGCGTCGTCGGGAAGCTGCGCGGCAAGGCTATCGGCTGCCTGTTGGGCGGCGCTGGGCGGCGCAGAGGTCGGCGCGGGCGGCAGCTCGACCTGCTCGACCGAGGCCGAGAGGATCCGCACCGGGTCCTCGATCTGGTCCGATGGCTCGCGCGCCGCGACGATGGCGTCGACGACGTCCATGCCCTCGACCACCTGGCCGAAGATGGCGTAGGTACGAGCGGCGTCCAGCGATGCCTGCGCCTCGTCGTCGAGCACGAAGAAGAACTGGCTGCCCTGCGAGTCGGGCTGTGGGGAACGCGCCATGGCCACGGTGCCTCGGCCATACTGACCCACGACCTCTTCGTCGGGGATGGTGTAGCCGGGGCCACCCATGCCGGTACCATCGGGGTCACCGCCCTGCAGGACGAACCCGGGCACGGCCCGATGGAAGCCGACGCCGTCGTAGTAGCCGGCCTTGGCGAGGTTGAGGAAGTTCTCCGCTGCCACCGGTGCCGACTCGTTGTAGAGCGCGATGACGACGTCGCCCAGATCCGTGGTGAGGCGAACGGCCGTGCCGTCGCCGGCCGGGGCTTCGAGTGCGACGGGGTTGGGCGTCGCATCGGGCGGCCCCAGCGGGCGCTCCTCATCCTGGGCCACGGCTGGCGCGACAAGTCCGGCAACGAGGATGGATACACCGGCCGCGACGGCCAGTAGACGACGGTGGGGCATGGAGCCTCCTTGATGGGGTGGCAAGTGGATTCGGACCGCGAGGTCCTGCCGCAGCATAGGCCAGCACCCGTTTCGGGGCTGTGACGATGCCGGGGCCGACAGTCGATGCAGCCTACTCGTCGACACCCTCGGGTGGCCAAGGCGCCATGAAGAACTCGACGAGTTCGGCCATGCCCTTGATGGCCTCAGGCCCGAACTCCTCACGCTGGCCCGGCGTCAAGACGTACTTGCCCGTGGCCAGCGGATCGACGGCCTGAACAGCCAGCCAGTAGGACCCCTCCACGGGTGCCTCGAACTGGAGGTTGCCGTACTGGATGAAACCAAGACCGCCATGGACCTCACGCCGCGGCTCCACGGCGGGCGAGAAGACGATGGCGCCTTCCACGCCGACGGCCTCTGCCAGCGCCAGGGCCTCCGGACCCACGTCCGCGGCGGCGGGCAGGCCGGGGCCCAGGACGGTGAAGGTGGCGGCCAGCGTGCCGATGGCATCGGGTGCTGTCATGCCCACCACCAATGGCTCGCCCGAACGGAGCTGTAACCGGTACCAGTCGATCTCGCCCGCTCGATCGATGCTCGACCCGATGGCGCGCGAGAGAGTGGGGTCCTCCAGCACGATGGCGTCCACGGGCGTCGCGGTCGTCGTGTCGATGACCGAGGGAGCGTGCGCCAGCACGGAAGCCGGAAGGAGGACCGTCGCCATCAACACGGTCGACGAGGCAAGGTTGCGTATCACGAACCTACCCTAGCCGATGAGCCGGACGTCGACGCCCAGCGATTCGTATACAGCGCGTGCGCGCCTGTCTCGCGAGAGCAACGGCACCCCGTGGGCGCGAGCCGCGGCACCGACGAGCGCGTCGTATACCGAGCCACCCGCGATGTCGAGCTCGGAGAGCTCATCGCCGAGAGTGACGAGAACCGAGGCATCGATGAAGCGCGTCTCGGGGAAGTTCGACGCGAGGATGGCTCGCACCACGGCGGGTGATCGCCGGCTTCCCGGGGGCAATCGCGTCAGGACGGAGTAGCTCTCGAACCAGGCGTGGCCGGCCAAGCCAAGACGAACACCGCGGACGTCCCGGACCGTGGCGTCATGGGCTTCGTGGTCTGCCAGCACGATCGGTACCGCGACGCTGGTGTCGACCAACGCCCATCGGAGGCCTTCAGCGCTGGTCGGCAAGCCGCTGCTCCCGCACATCTGCATCGGTGATGGACTGCCCGGTCCCGGGTATCACCACGAATGGACCCTCCCTGAGCAGGTCCTCCCCGGTGACGGGTTCGACCATGATCGCCGCGCCCTGCACCACGACCTCTACGTCACCGCCGCCGAGCAGTCCGACCTGCGCGCGCATGTCGCGAGGATCACGAGCCTGCCCGCCTTGTCCATCGTCGTCTTCATACCATGACGATACCATCGTGATGGTAGGAGACGCAGGAGGCGAGCTTGTCGGCAGCACCCCGTCGCCAGGTGCCAAGATAGGGTGGCAGGAGCATGGACACGTTTGACTGCAAAGGTCAGCATGGGTACATTGGACTGGGCCGTCTAGCCGTCTAGATGGCCTCCTCGTTTTCTGAAGGAGGAGGGATCAGTGGAGCGCTTCAGCGACATCGGCGCGGCCGTCATCGGCAGCGGCTTCATCGGCACCGTGCACATCGAGGCGCTGCGCCGCCTGGGCGTGAACGTGCGCGGCGTGATCGACGCCAACCCGGAGCTGGCGCAGGCTGCGGCCCAACGGTTGGGGCTGCCCACCGCCTACCCCGACCTGGACGCGGCACTGGCAGACGCGACGGTCGACGTCATCCACGTCACCTCCCCCAACCAGTTCCACTATCCGCAGGTCAAGCAGATCCTGGCCGCCGACCGCCACGTCATCTGCGAGAAGCCGCTGGCGGTCACGTCCGATGAGTCGCGCGAGCTGGTCGCCCTCGCCAACGCCTCCGATCGCATCAGCGCGGTCAACTTCAACATCCGCTTCTACCCACTCAACCAGCACGCCCGCCAGATGGTCAGCCAGGGTGAGCTGGGCGACGTGCGCCTCATCACCGGCCACTACTTCCAGGACTGGCTGCTGTTGGACACCGACTGGAACTGGCGCCTGGAGCCGGACAAGGGCGGCACCCTGCGCGCAGTCGGTGACATCGGCAGCCACTGGATCGACCTCACCAGCTTCATCAGCGGCCAGAGAGTGCAGGCAGTCATGGCCGACCTCGCCACCTTCGTCAAGGTGCGCCAGAAGCCGGTCGGCGAGGTGGAGACGTTCAGCCAGGAGCGCGCCGCCAACACGGAGCCCGTGAACATGACCACCGACGATGCCGCCGTCATCCTTCTGCGCTACGACAGCGGCGCCCGCGGCACGGTCGCCATCAGCCAGATCAGCGCCGGGCGCAAGAACTCGGTGCAGTGGGAGGTCGACGGCTCGATCGCCGCAGCCTCCTGGGACAGCGAAACGCCTGACCATCTCTGGATCGGCCACCGCGGCCGCCCCAACGAGATCCTCCAGCGCGGTGCCGAGCTGATGAACGCGACCGGCACCGCCGCCACCGCTCTCCCCGGCGGTCATGTCGAGGGCTTCGCCGACAGCATGTGCTCGCACTTCCGTCAGATCTACCGTGCCATCCTCGCCGGGGCGGCACCGGCCGAGCCGCTGTATGCCACGTTCGAGGCCGGCCATCACGAGATGACCGTGGGCGATGCGGTGGCTCGCAGTGCCGCCGAGGATCGCTGGGTCGCCGTCGCCGACTGACTCGACCTCCCCGACAGACAAACATCGTTAGCACAGGCACACACATGAGGAGGGGGATGTGAAGCTCGGGTTCCTGACGGCGCCGTTCGCCCAAACGCCGCTGATGGATGTGGCAGACTGGGCGGCGTCGGTCGGTTTCCAGACACTGGAGATCGCCTGCTGGCCGTCCGTGAGCGGGGTCGAGCGGCGCTATGCGGGCACCTCCCACGTCGATGTCGCCAACCTCTCGGATGCGCAGGGGCAGGAGATCGCGGCCGAGCTCGCCGCCAAGGGCCTATCCGTCTCCGGTCTCGGCTACTACCCCAATCCGCTGAACCCCGACCCGGCTCACCGCCAGCAGGTCATCGGCCACCTGAAGCACGTCATCAGTGCCGCTCGCAAGATGGGCGTTCCGTTCGCCAACACGTTCATCGGCGCCGACGCGTCGAAGAACCCCGACCAGAACTGGGCGGAGGCGCTCAAGGTCTGGCCAGACATCGTTAGCTTCGCGCAAGACAACGGCGTGCGCATCACCATCGAGCATTGCCCCATGCTCTTCACCTACGACGAATGGCCGGCCGGGCACAACCTGGCCTACTCGCCGCGTCAGTGGCGCCGCATCCTTGAGGCGTGGGGCGGCACCGTGGGCATGAACTTCGACCCCTCACACCTCGTCTGGCAGATGCTCGACGCCGACCGCTTCATCACCGAGTTCGGTCCGCACATCTTCCACTTCCAGGCGCAGGACCTGCACATCGATGAGGACGCCTTCTACGAGGCCGGCGGCGCGATGTCGAACGGGATGGGCTGGCAGATCCGCCGCCTGCCGGGCCTGGGCTCGGTCGACTGGGCCCTCATCTTCTCGCGCCTCTACCGCGCCGGCTACGAGGGCGACTGCATCATCGAGCATGAGGACCGTGGCTTCGAGGGTACCGACGAGCTACTGAAGCGCGGCTTCCTGATCGCCCGCAACACGCTCCGACCGTACTGCGAATAGCGTGCGCATGGGCGAGACTGTGAGCCGCACCGACACGAAGAGGAGGAGGAGACCGTGAAGCTCGGCTTCCTGACCGCGCCATTCCCCGAGACGCCGCTGACTGACCTGGCCAACTGGGCCGCGGCATCGGACTTCGAGGTCCTGGAGATCGCCTGCTGGCCCCGCAGCACCGGCGCCACGCGCAAGTACGCGGGCACCTCGCATATCGATGTCGCCAACCTGAGTGATGCGGAGGCGGGCGAGATCAAGGCGCAGATCGCCGAGAAGGGGCTGGACATCTCAGGCCTGGGCTTCTACCCCAACCCGCTGCACCCCGACCCGGAGGTGCGGGCCGCCGCCATCGAGCACCTCAAGGCGGTCATCGTGGCGACCGGCAAGATGGGTCTGCCGGTCACCAACACCTTCTGCGGCGGCGACGCCAGCAAGAACGTGGACCAGAACTGGGAGGATGCGCTCAAGGTCTGGCCGGACATCGTGCGCTTCGCGCAGGACCATGGGGTCAAGATCACCTTCGAGAACTGCCCCATGATCTTCAGCTACGACGAGTGGCCGGGTGGGCACAACATCGCCTACTCACCCTACATCTGGCGCCGCATCCTGGACGCCTGGGGCGGCACGGTGGGACTCAACTTCGACCCCAGCCACCTGGTCTGGCTGATGATCGACCAGGGTCGCTTCATCCGCGAGTTCGGCGAGCATATCCTGCATTTCCAGGCCAAGGACGTCATGATCGATCGCGACGGTCTGTACGAGCGAGGCTCACTCTCCGGCGGCATCGGCTGGCAGATCCCGCGTATCCCCGGCCTTGGTGACGCGCCCTGGGATGAGATCTTCTCCGCCCTCTACCGATGCGGTTACGACGGACCCGTCATCATCGAGCACGAGGACAAGGTCTTCGAGGGCAGCGATGAGTTGGTCAAGCGCGGCTTCCTGATCGCCCGCGACATCCTGCGACCCTACGTCAAGTAAGGCGAACGACCCATATGACCGACTTCAACGGCCTCCGCGCCTGGTTCGACGAAGCGGCGACGATGCTCGAAGACATCGTCTCCACCCAGTCGGACGTTCTCGAACAGGCCGCCCAGCTGTGTGCCGAGACCATCGCCACGGAGGGCCTGGTCCATCTCTTCGGCTCGGGTCATTCACGCATCCCAGTCGAGGAGATGTTCCCACGCTACGGCAGCTTCCCCGGCTTCCACCCCATCGTGGAACTGTCGATGACCTACCACACGGACGTGGTCGGCTCCAACGGCCAGCGGCAGGCGATGTTCATCGAGCGCATGCCCGGCCTGGCTGAGGTCATCCTCGACAACTTCAGTTTCCAGCCCAACGACGTGATGATGGTGTTTTCCGCCAATGGGCTCAACGCGGTGCCGGTGGAGATGGCGCGTGGCGCTCGACGCCGCGGCTGCAAGGTCATCGCCGTCACGGGCGTGAAGCAGTCGCTCAGTGGCGAGCCCGATCCCGCGGTCGGCGGTCGCCTGCTCGACGAGGCTGATATCGTCATCGATCTGTGCACGCATGAGGCAGACGCGATGGTGCTGGTACCCGGTCTCGACACGCCGGTGGGGCCAGGCTCCACACTCGCCTACGTGGCCATCGTGAATTCAATGAAGGTGCGTATCGCCCAGCTCCTGATGGAGCGGGGTGTCACGCCACCGGTCATCACGCGCGCGTCCGTGGTGGGCGCGGAGCGCTCGCGGGCACTCTTCGAGGGTGCCTATCGGGAACATGCGCGCCGTGTCGCGCGGACCATCGTCCGCGAGCCCGATGACGAACCCAGCCGACAGGCGTAGCGAGGAGGTGTAGCAGAGGACGCACGCAACGACTGATCCATCCGGCCTTCGAACGGGCGAACGACGTCCGCCAGGCCACCAATCCCAGCCTCATGTGAGGAGGACAAGGAGTCACATGGACCACAAGCTTCCCAAACTGTTCGGCACTGGTGCCGCGATGCTGCTGGCCGTCTCGAGCGTCGGCGCCGTCGCTGCCCAGGACGAGAGCATGGCCCCCGAGAGCATGGCCCCCGCTGGCGACGGCTACGTCATCGGCGTCTCCAACACCGTACAGGGCAACGGTTGGCGCGAGGAGCTGATCTGTTCCATCAAGGCACAGGCGGTCGCCTCAGGCGAGGTCGCTTCGCTCAACATCGCCCACCGCAATACGGATGCTGCCGGTCAGCTCGAAGACATCCGCAACCTGATCGCCGCCGGTGTGAACGGTATCGTCGTCAACCCGGCCGATCCTGATGCCCTCAACACGGCCATCAAGGAAGCCACCGACGCCGGTATCGTCGTCGTTTCGGTCGACCAGGCCGTCACCGAGCCGTCCGCATTCGTGCTCTCCAACAACCAGGAGCAGTACGGCTACCTGGGCATGAAGTGGCTGGCCGAGAAGCTCGGCGGCGAGGGCAACGTCTTCTACATGCGCGGTGCCGCTGGTGCCGGCGCTGATGATGACCGCGATCGTGGTGTGCAGCGGGCGCTCGAAGAGAATCCCGGCATCAACATCGTGAGCGAGGTCTTCACCGGCTGGCAGCAGAGTGAAGGCAGCAAGCAGATGCTCGACATGATCGCCAGCGGCCAGCAGGTCGACGGCGTCTGGACGTCCGGCATCGACAACGTCATCGTCGACGCCTACCTCGACTCCGGCGAGCCGCTGGTTCCGATCGTCGGTGCTGACAATGCCGGCTTCGTCACCCAGCTGGCGACCGTCGAAGGCCTCGAAGGCGCCGCGGTCACCAACCCCGGCACCGTCGGTGGCGCTGGCCTCACTCTGGCGCTGGACATCCTCAACGGAAACCCGCCTGCAGACGGCAACATCGTCTACGTCGATCCCGTCCTGTGGGACAACACGACCGAGGACGGCATGGCCGCCATCCAGGCAGCCCAGAACCCGAACCTCGATCCCGAGTGGCCCGTGGGTCTCCAGATCCCCGGCTTCACCACCTATACCGATGACGAGATCATCGCCTGCAAGGGCCCGGGCGAATAGCCTCCCCTGGTAGCTAGCAGCGAGGGAGCGCGTGTGCCAACGCGCACTCCCTCGCCGATCTCACCAAACCCCAATCGCACTCCGCTGTTCTCCTTCCTTGCGGTCGCGAGCCCAGAGCGAGACACCACACTTTGACCATGACCGCCCCAGCGACCTCGCCTGACACCACCGACGATGAGTTCCTCCTTGAGGCCACCGGCGTGGTCAAGACGTATGGCGCTGTGACCGCCTTGCGCGATGCCTCGTTGGCCGTCCGGCCCGGCGAGGTCCATGCCCTGATGGGCGCCAACGGTGCCGGCAAATCGACGTTGGTGAAGATCCTGACCGGCGCCATCCACCCCGACCGTGGCCGCATCGTCGTCCGCGGCACGGAGCGCACGGTGCACTCACCCGCCGAGGCTCGCAAGAACGGGCTTGTCTCGGTCTACCAGGAACCGGCGCTCATCCCTGACCTGGACGTGGGCGCCAACCTGCGCCTGACGCAAACGCCGATCGAGCCGTTCCGCGAGTGGGTGGCGACGTTGGGAGTCGGCCGTCTCGACCTCGACGAGATGATCGGTGACATCCCGCTGGCCATCCTTCGCATCCTGGACCTGGCTCGCGCCCTCGCGCTGGAGCCGGACGTCTTGCTCCTCGATGAGATGACCGCGGCACTTCCGGCGGACCTCGCCGAGAACGTGCTGGAGGTCATCGGCAAGCAACGCGAGACTGGTCGCTCGGTCATCTTCATCTCACACCGCCTGCTGGAAGTGGGTGCGCTGTGTGATCGCGCGACGGTGCTGCGGGACGGCGAGACCGTCGGCGTGGTGGAGATGGGTGCCGGCGCCGAAGAGCAGATCGTCGAACTGATGCTGGGCCCCTCGACCGACGACGAGCAGGACATCCACACGCGCGTCACGACCGGCCGCACTGGCGAGCCCATCCGACGCGACAGCGCCCCGCGCCTCTCCGTGCGCAACCTCAAGGCCGATACCAAGCTCCAGGACGTCTCCTTCGAGCTCCACGCCGGCGAGGTCCTGGGCCTCGTGGCCCTCGAAGGACAAGGCCAGGACGAGCTCTTCGGCATCCTCTCAGGCGCGCGACGACCGACCGCTGGCAGCCTGCTGGTCGACGGCGAGGAAGTGCACTTTCGCCATCCCGCGGACGCCATCGACCGGGGCCTGGTGTACGTGCCCGGCGACCGCGTGGAGGCGCTGCTGCCGCAGCGTTCGGTGCGCGAGAACATCGCCTTGCCCTACAACGCCCGCCCGCGCCGCTGGGGGCCTATCCGCATGGGCCGCGAGAAGGACATGGTCGACAAGGCCATCGAGCGGCTGCAGATCGACACCCGCGCCCAGGGTGAGGTGCAGCGATTGTCGGGCGGCAACCAGCAGAAGGTCACCATCGCGCGCTGGATCGCCGGCGGCGTCGACACGCTGCTCTGCTTCGACCCCACGCGCGGCATCGACATCCGCACCAAGCGGCAGATCTATCACCTGCTGCGTGAGCTGGCGGAGGCAGGTTCGGCCGTGCTGCTCTACACCTCGGAGCTGGAGGAGGTGCAGCTGGCCTGCGACCGTGCCGTGGTCATCTTCGGCGGCCGGGTCACCGATGAGTTCCCGGCCGACATCGCCGATGAGCCCACTCTGATGCGTGCCGCCTATGGACTGCCACGCGACACAGCCGCGACGACTGGGACGCCGGGCACGGGGACACCCGCATGAGCGCCGGCGCACCGACCGCCCACACCATGGGCAGTGACTCGGCCACCGCCGGCCTGCGACGCTTCATCCGCCGCAATGGCTGGGTGCTCGCCCTGTTGGCGCTGTTGGCGGCCCTGTTCGTCTTCACCAAGATGATCCAGCCCGACTACGGTGCCGCCGCGTTCGGGATCCTGGTGCTCGCCACACTGCCCTACGCCTTCGCCACGGCCGGCCAGACGATCGCCATCATCGCCGGCGGCATCGATCTGTCGATGGCCGCCATGATGACGCTGCTCAGTGTCTCGGCGGCCGCGCTGATGCAGAACCAGAGCGAGGAGTTCGGCATCGTCGCGGTCGCCCTCATCCTGCTCATGGGACTCGGGGTGGGCGCCGTCAACGGCTTGTCGGTGGTGCTCACGCGCGTGCCGGACATCGTGGTCACGCTGTCGTTCTTCTTCATCTGGGAAGGGGCCGCGCTGATGATCATGGAATCGCCGGGTGGCGGTGCCGCGACCTGGCTCAAGCAACTCATCATCGGCACCGTCGGCGGTGGCGGCATCCCGGCCGACGTCTCGGCCTTCGTCCCCAAGGCGCTGATCCTGCTCGTCGTCGCGGTGGGTGTCGTCTGGATCCCACTGAAGCGGTCGCGCCTGGGCCTCTCGCTGTATGCCGTCGGATCTGACAAGTTGGCAGCCCATCGCAGCGGCGTGGCGGTCGATCGGACCAAGGTGGCCTCCTATGCGCTGGCCGGACTCTTCGCGGCCATGGGCGGGCTCATCCTGACCATGAGCACCGGCATCGGCACGCCGATGCAGGGGCCGTACCTGATGGCCAGCGTGGCCGCGGCCGTGCTGGGTGGGGTCAGCCTCGCCGGCGGCAAGGGCGGCCTGGTCGGCCCCATCGTGGCCGTCTTCATCTTGCGCCTGGCTCGCCAGGATCTCACCCTCATGTCGGTCGATCCCAACGTGGCCCAGGTCATCGAGGGTCTGATCATGGTGGTCGTGGTGCTGGTGGGCGCTGTGGTCGCACTCCGGGGGCGCCGCTCGTGACCAGCACCGTCCAGCCGATGGAGAGCGGCCGCGACCAGACCATCGGGCACCGCACGCGGAGCATCGCCCGCGACCACCCCATCGTCCCGCTGATCCTGTTGCTCATCGTGCTGGTGGCGCTGCTCGAGATCATGCGTCCGGGCATCGTCCTCAGCCCTGATGGCCTGCTGGGCCTCAACGACCGCTGGATCTCCAATACCGTCAAGTTCGCGGTCCCGCTGGCCATCCTCGCGGGCGCCCAAACGATGACCATGATCACCGGCGGTATCGACCTCTCGGTGGGCGTCGTGGCCACCATGACGGCCTTCGTCATGGCCACCCAGGTCCCAGCCGGCGTCGATCCGATCTTGGCCATCCCGCTGGCCCTCGGCTGCGCGGCGCTGGCCGGCCTTGCCAGCGGCATCGGTGTGGGTGTCTTCCGGGTACACCCGCTGATCATGACCCTGGCGGTGGCCCTGGTCGTGGAGGGCTTGCTGCTGGTCTACCAGCGAACCGTGCTGGGCACCAGCGCCCAGTTGCCAGAGGTCATCACCTGGCTGGGCACCGGCAAGTCGTTCGAGATCGTGCCCAACTCGCTGCTGGTGTTCATCCCGCTGGCCCTCTTCATCGGCTTCACGTTGAAGCGCACCGGCTTCGGGCGCAATCTCTATGCCATCGGCGACAACGAGCGCGCCGCGCGTCTCGGCGGCGTCCGGGTGTGGCAGGTGCTGATCCTGCTGTACGTGCTCTCGGCGGTGATCGCCGGCATCGGCGGTCTCGTCTACGTGGGTCTCATCAAGGCCACCACGCTCTCGTTGGCGGTGCCCCTGATGCTGCCGTCGGTGGCAGCCACCGTCATCGGCGGCACCTCTATCTTCGGCGGCCGTGGCGGCTACGCCGGCACTATCGTGGGCGCCCTCATCCTGGGCGTGGTCACCTCGCTGCTCTCGGTCCTGCAGGTGCCTGAGGGCACGCGCCGCATCATCTTCGGACTCATCATCCTCGGCGTCACCGCGCTGTACGTTCGCATCACTCGAGAGAGCTAGGTGGTGTGTTCATGAGCGCCACGCGCCACATCGGGCTGGACCTCGGCGGCACCAACATCAAGTGGGTCGTGGTCGAGGGCTCGGGCGAAGATTGGACCACGCTGGACCAAGGTTCGGAGCGGACCGACACGTCGCGCGGCGAGCAGAGCGTGGTGCCGCAGCTGGCCCAGCTGGCGACACAGGTACGCGAGGGCGCCGTCGGCCCAGTGGACAGCCTCGGTGTGGCGGTGCCCGGGCTCTACATCCCCGAGACCGGCGTGGTCACCTTCCTGACCAACGTCCCCGGCGACTGGTCGGCCACTCCCGTCGGTGTGCCGGTGGCAGAGGCCTGCGGTTTGCCCACGGCGCTCATCAACGACGCCCGTGCCTTCGGTCTCGCCGAGTTGCGCTTCGGCGCCGGCCGCTACGTGCGCTCGTTCATCGGCTTCACCCTGGGCACCGGGATAGGCGGCGTCTTCGCCATCGACAACCAGGTCATCCAGGGCTATCGCGGCCAGGCCGGTGAGCTGGGCCACCAGACCATCGATCCCGACGGACCCTGGTGTGGCTGTGGCAACCGCGGCTGTGTCGAGGCCTATTGCCGAGCTGATCAGGTCGCCATCGTGTGTGGCACTGCGGACCCGCGGGAGGCCATCGAGCGGGCGCGAGGCGGTGATGCCCGAGCCATCGCGGGCCTGGCTGAGATCGGACGGTACCTGGGCATCGGCATCAGCAATGCCATCACCATCATCACGCCAGAGCTTGTCATCCTCGGCGGCGGCTGGGCCAGTGCCGGCGAATTCCTCATCGAGCCTATCAAGGCGGAGATGCGCCGACGCGTCATCACCACCCCGGTCGAGCGCGTCGAGGTGGTGTTGGCCGAGCTGGGCACGTGGGCCGGCGCCATCGGAGCAGCCGTGCACGGCGCCGAGCGCGCCGAGGCGGCTCAGGCCGGGCAGGCGGAGGCGGCTCAAGCTGCAACACCATCGCCAGTCGGCGCATGAACGAGCTCACCTACGCGCCCCGCTATCGCGAGATCGAGCAGACCCTGCGGGCGCGCATCGCACACCTGCGACCAGGGCAGCGCCTGCCGTCGGACGCCGACCTGTGCACGGAATTCGGGGTCAGCCGCATGACCGCTCGCCACGCCATGGCGCAGCTGGCCGAGGAAGGGCTGGTACGTCGCGATCCAGGCCGCGGCACGTTCGTGGCCGAACCACCTACACATCGTCGCGCCAACTTCCTGATGACCTTCAGCCGTGAGATGCGACGCCAGGGCCGGCGCCCCAGCTCGCGCATCGTGGAGCGGACGGTGCGGGCACCCACCGAAAGCGAGCGCCAGGAGCTACGCGTCGCCGCGGGCGCCAAGGTGATGGCTGTGCGACGAGTGCGCCTGGCTGATGGCGAGCCGGTCGCGGTCGAGCATGCGGTCTTGGCGTCGCGCTGTATCGCGTCCGTGCAAGCCGCCGACCTTGAGCAAGGCTCACTACATGAGGCGCTCATCAGCGCTGGCATGGTGCCTTCGTGGGGTAAGTCATCCATCCGTGCCGAGGCCGCCAGCCCCGAGGATGCCCTACTGCTGGGCGTGGCCCCTAGCGAACCCATGCTCGTGGAGCGCCGACTCATCTACGACCATCGCGGTCGGCCCATCGAACGTACCGAATCCCGCTACGCCGCTGACCGCTACGGCTTGAACGTCGGCTTCTCGGTCGAGGACAGTGGCGCCAGCGTCGTCGCGCCCGAGGCCTAACCACAACCCCAGGGAGTGATCATGGAACCACGACAACGCGTCCTCGCCGCGCTTCGTCACGAGGAGGCCGACCGAGTCCCGCGTGACCTCGCCGGCACGCGCTACAGCAGCATCCACGCCGAGGCCTACGGACGTTTACGGCCGGCCCTGGGCCTGCCGGAGGCAGAGATCCGCATCGTCGATACGACCCAGGGCCTGGCCCATGTCCATGATGACGTGCTGGACCACTTCGGCGCCGATGTGGCGCTGGTGCCGGCCGGCTCGCCCTCGACCTACCATCGGGAGGTCGTCGACGATGGCGCGTACGAACGCTTCCTCGACGAGTTCGGCGTGCTGCGGGCGCGGCCTCGTGACGGGCTCTACTACGAGTCCACCACCTCGCCGCTCTCAGGTGACATCAGCTTCGCTGACATCGATGCCTACCCCTGGCCCGACCCGACCGACGCCGCCCGATTCGCGGGCATGAAGGAACGCGCCCAACACATCCGCGAGGTGGAGAAGCGCGCCGTCTTCGTGGGTTCCCTGTGTGCCGGTGTGACGGAGATGCACTTCCGCATGCGCGGCTACGAAGACGGCTACATGGACATGGCGTTGAAGCCCGAGCTGGCGCGGGCGATGATGCGCAAGATCACCGACCTGAAGCTGGCCTACTGGGAGAAGTTGCTCGACGAGATCGGTCCCGATATCGACGTCGCCGCCGAGGCCGACGACCTGGGTGCGCAGCACGCTCCGTTGTTCAGCCCACAGGCCTACCGCGACATCGTCAAGCCGCTGCACAAGGAGATCATCGATCTCATCAAGAGCCGCTCCGACGCCCGCTTCTTCCTGCATTCCTGCGGTGCCATCAAGGACCTCATCGGAGACCTCATCGACATCGGCGTGGACGCGCTCAACCCGATACAGGTTTCGGCGGAGGGCATGGAGACGGCCGACCTGAAGCGTGAGTTCGGGGCCCACATCACGTTCTGGGGCGGCACCGTCGATCCCCAGAAGACCCTTGCTCGCGGCACGCCGGAGGAGGTCAGGGCGGAGACGATCCGTCGCGTCAACGACCTCAAGCCCAGCGGTGGCTTCGTGGCGGCCAGCATCCACAACATGCAGGCACACGTGCCGGTCGAGAACATCCTGGCCTTCTGGGCGGCCGTCGAGGAGGCTGGCGACTATGACTGAGACACTGGCCGGGCGCCTCATCGTCGATGACGGTGAGCTCCTGGGGCGAGTCGTCGTCGATGACGGCCGGATCACAGCCCTCGTAGCCGACGGCGCGGTGGATGGCAGCCGCATCGTGGTGCCCGGCTTCATCGATGTCCACGTGCACGGCTGGGGTGGCCACGACGCCATGGGTGGCAGCGACGCCCTCAGTGGCATGGCTCGGGCGTTGGCGGCGCATGGCGTGACCTCGTTCCTGCCCACATCGGTCACCGCGTCGTTCGAGAAGCTCACGCAATTTGCCGATCATGTGCGCGAGTGGATGCCCGTCGCGCCCGCCGACGGGGCCGAGCCGCTGGGCTTCAACATGGAAGGCCCCTTCCTGGCCGAGAAGAAGAAGGGCGCCCATCCGGCGGACCTGCTGCGCCATCCCGACGAGCTGGACGAAGAGCGACTCGCGACGTTCATCGAGGGCCTGCGTGTCATCACCATCGCACCCGAGCTTCGTGGCGCGCCGCAGCTCATCGCTCGCCTCGCGGAGCATGGCGTGCGTGTCTCGCTGGGCCACTCGGCCGCCGACATGGCGGAGGCGCGTGCCGGCTACGACGCCGGTGCCGTGACCACCACGCACCTGTTCAATGCCATGGTCGGTGTCGTGCACCGCGAGCCTGGCCTGGCACTGGCAGCGCTGCTCGACGATGCCGTCTGGGTGGAGCTCATCGCGGACACCCTGCACGTCGATCCCGACCTGTGGCCGCTCATCTGGGCGCTCAAGCCGAGCCAGCGGGTGCTGCTGGTCAGTGATGCCATCGCCCTCGCCGGCTCCGGCCAGAGCCGCGGCATGCTGGGCGAGCTGGAGGTTCGCGTGGACGGAGACATGGTCACGCTCGTGGAGGGCGGCAACCTGGCTGGCTCGGTGACGGCGCTGGACCTGGAGCTGCGCAACGTCGTGCGCTCCGGCATCCCCATCGCCGATGCCGTGCGCGCCGCCGCCACCAACCCGGCGGAGCTGCTGGGCCTGGCCGATCGTGGACACCTCGCCACCGGCTTGCGAGCCGACCTGGTGGAGCTGGACGCGGCCACATTCGGCGTCCGTCGCGTGATGCGCGGCGGGGAATGGATCTTCGTCGCCTGAAGGCCCGACGCCGGAGCCTCGTGTCCAGAGCCTCGTGGTCAGGTAGGCAGAGGCGGCACCGGCAGGTCGTCCATGGCCGGCTGGGATCGCTGTCGACCGAAACGCGGACCACGGAGGACGAACCAGACGACGGCCCCGCCGGTGGCCAGCGCCACGGTCGCGGTCACGAACAGCACCGGCGCACCCAAGCGCTCATAGATGAGTCCACCGACCGCATCGGCCACGATAGGCGCGATGCCGGCGTAGACGAACCAGGCTACCGACTGGCCTAGTGCATAGAGGCGCCTGGGCACTAGCACGCCGATGATCAAGACCATGGCCAGGTAGCGCAACGCGTATGAGATTCCATCGAGCGTGCGCAGGGCCGTCACCATCCACGGTTCCGGAGCCATCGCCACCAGCGCCATCAGCACGGCGGCCACCAGGGCACCGCTGACGAAGAGCCAGCGCAGGCCCATCCGTGTGGCCAGCCGACCGGAGCTCGCGAAGACGGGGATCTCCACGATGGCCGGCAGCGCCGCCGCGAGCCCCACCAGGAACACACTGCCGCCCTGGTCGAGGATGCGCAGGCTGATGTACCGCCACGCCGCGTGCTCGCCCATCGAGGTGATGAACAGGCCCAGCATGAAGCCCAGCAGGACCGGCGCCAGAAACAGTGGCAACGAGTCCCGCAGCGACGGGCGTGGAGGTGCCTCGCCCGCGGGGCTCGAAGCTGCCCCAGGCAGCTCCACGGCACGGGACGACCACAGCATCAGGCCAGCCACCAGCAGCGACGCGACGACGAACGAGGCGAAGACCAGATCGGGTCCCACCAACATCCACATCACGCCGCCGGTCATGGCCGATGCGGCCCAGCCTGCCGAAGCCCATACGCGGATGCGCCCGTAGCCGGAGGCGCCATCGCCGAGCAGGTCCAGCGTCAGCGCATCGAGCAGCGGGAACCACACCGTCGCTCCTACCAGTGACACCGAGAGTGCCAGCGTCAGCAGCCACGGGTCGCTGCCCGCGAGCAGGATCAGGAGCCCACCGATGGCCGCGGTGATGGCCGTCAGCACGATCGTCCGGCGTCGCCCCAGCCAACCGTCGGCGATGGCGCCCCAGATGGGGTACGCCAGCAACGACGTCAGGCCGGCGATGCTCAGGACCAGCCCCATCTCCGCAGGCCCCAGGCCGCGCTCATCGAGCAAGGGCAGTGAGAACGGCGTCAGGAGGCCGAAGGCGATACCCTGCATCGCGTACACGAGGCCAAGGCGTCTGAGCGTCATGCACCGAGTATGGGTGAGCGGTCCTGCCCGGACACTGCCGATGGTCCACCTTGCCGCACCCACGCATCCGGGTTACGGTCCGGACCGCACCCAACCGCACAGCCTATCGATTCCCCGCACTCGAGGATCGTCCCATGTCGTCTGGGGCCTGCCGCGCCCTCGTTTCCGTGCTGCTCACCATCGTCGCCACCGCGGTGATGGTGCTGCCCGTTGCCGCCAATACGGAAGAGCTCGAGGAAACCTCCACCGTCACCTACACGGTCGTGCCATCGACTGGGGAGATCGAGGTGACCATGGGCTTCACTCTCAAGACCGGCAACGCGCCCTTCGGGCCCAAGGAGTGGGGCCCCATCATGGTCGAGCGCCGCGCTCGACCCGATGTCGGCGGCGGCTTCGAGTTGGTGACCCGAGCCCAGGACGCTCCGGGCCTGTGGACGGCGCGCTGGGTCGAGACACCTCCCATCGAGGGCGGCCGAACCACTGATCGCTTCCGCCTGCGGTACCCCGTCAAGGCCAGCCTCGACCAGGGCAATGCCGTCCTCGACGCCACTCCGGCGCGGGTCGACGGCAGCTACTTCTACGTCTGTGCATTCGGCCAGGACACCGATGAAGGCAAGGTCACCATCGAGGTCAAGGACGACGCGGCCTGGACGCTGACCCAAAGCGGCACGCCGCTCAAGAAGGTAGGCAACAACCGCCTGGAGTCCGACAGCAGCCGGACCCCCGCTCAGATCTTCACCTGCGTGGAGGGTGTCCGCGAAGACAACCTCGTGAAGGAGTCCTTCGTCGGCCCCGCCGACCGACAGATCGAGTTGCAGGCCTGGGCTGATGCCGCTGGCTGGCTGTCACCGGCCGAAGCGAACTCCAAGCCGGCGCTCGACGCCATCCGCGCCTTCCTCGACCACGACATCCCTGGCGATGGACCGGTCGTCATCCGCATGGCGCCGCCGCGCGAACTGGGCGGCTATGCCAGTGCCCATGACACACCCAGCGTCGTGCAGCTCGACCAGAACGCCGGTGTCGGTGACCCCAAGCATGAACTGGCCCACGCCTGGTTCAGCACCGACACCTTCACCGAGCTGTGGCTGCGCGAGAGCATGGCGCTCTGGACCGCATCAGCCATGAACGGAGCCGCCTGCGATCCGGCAGGACCTAATGCGACCGACCTCGACCTGTCCGCGTGGCAAGTCGTACAGCCCACATCTGGTGACGGTTGGGAGCAAACCATCGCCGACCAGGATGCCGCCGCCTGCGGCATCGCCAGCGCCGTGGCGTCGCGGATGTCCGACGAGCAGTGGCGGGCGGTCATCGGCTCCCTGCTGGACAGCGAAACCAAGTACGTGGGCTCGGCCGGTCCCGAGATCGCCGCCAGCCCTGTCGTCGACTACCGCGAGTGGCTCGATGCCGTCGATGAGCGTGGGCTGGTACCGGCTGCCGCCGACCCCGCCCATGCTGCCAACCTCGACGATCTCGACTTCGCTCAGAACCTGCTCGATGCCTATGGCATCCCTGGCGCTGGCCTGGACCTCGCCGAGCGATCCGCAGCGCGCGCCTACTACCACCAGTTCCTCGCCGATGCCGCGCCGCTGGGCGCGCCGCTGGCGGTGCGCAAGGCCATGGATGACTGGAGCTTCCAGGCGGCTACCGAGGCGCTCGACAAGTCCTACGAAGTGCTAGACGCGCTCAACGAAGCCGACCGCTTGCTGCCCACCGCCGGGCTGGTCCCGCTCATCCAGCGCCCCTTCGAGAGCGCCGCGAACGTCAGCGAGATCGAGGCGGTACGGACCGATGCCCTCGACCTGCTCGAACGAGCCAGTGAGCTCGTGGAGCCGCTGGGACAGCTCCAGCAGGTCGTACCGAGCGGGTGGGACTTCTTCCCCGCCACCATCGACTCCGCCATCGACGAGCGACGGTTCGAGGATGCCATGGCCGCCATCACGCCGGCCATCGAGATCGCCAAGCAGATCACCGCGGCTGACGCGGCGTTGCCGTCCGCCGGCATCGTCGAGTCCTTCGGCGCGCGCTATCGGGCCGCCGCAACGCAGAACGAGCTGGAGGCTCTGGTCGGCGACGCGGCCGCCATCCGCCGTGAGGCTGAAGCCACGGGTCGCGCACTTGGGCAGTTGCGTGACGAGGTCGGCGAATGGCAGATCCTGCGGCCGTGACCGACCCCGTCGAGGCCGGCCAGATCACCGCCGGTCGCGCCATCATCGAGGATGCCCGCGCCGTGGTGTCCGCCGCGCGCGCGGCGGACACCTCGCTTCCCCAAGCGCAGCTGAGCACGGACATCCGGCCCCGGTTCGAGGCCGTGACCACCCCTGCCCAGATGGCTGCGCTACGGGCCCAGGCCGAGACACGGAGTGCTGAGGCCCAGGCCGTGGGCAACGCCCTGAACCTGCTCAGCGATCGAGTCCCTGACTGGCATATCCCCGAGGTGGTGACCAAGCCGGTCGAGGACCGCGATTTCGCGGCGGCGGCACTCTCCGCGGCCGCTGCCCAGAAGTGGATCGAGCAGGCCTGGCTGGCCGACCAAGCGTGGCGTGACTTCGGCGCGCTCGATCGCATCAAGGACGATTTCGAGAACGCACAGAGCCTCGCGGAGCTCGAAGATGGCGCCGCGACGGCCGAGAAGTGGGCCAATGCCGCCAACTACATCGGCCGCGCCGAAAACGCGGCGCAGCGCCCTCGAGACCTGCTGACCGACTTCGGCCTGTGGGGTGTCGATGTCGACACGCCGCTGCAGGCGGCCAGGGAGGCCGGCCTCGCGGCTGACGTCACCGAAGCTATCAACAAGTCCTCCGAGGTCATCTCGCTCATCGATGGGGGCTCGTCAAGCGGCTCGCTGCGGCTCGCTGGCATCGTCTTCTTCGGCATCGCCGTGCTAGGCGTGCTGGGCCTGTGGGTGATCCTGCGGCGCCAATCGGGTCCCTCCTGGGCTCGTCAATCCAGACCGCACTGGATCGAGAGTGGCTCACGGCGGGCGTCCAAGAAGGACGACAAGAAGGGCAAGTAGCGCGACCGTGTGTCCGGATGGCCCGACCGTTTCCGGATCGACACCCACATCGACCCTTCGGCTACGGGTCGCCCGACCTGACGATGCCGACGCCATCACGCAGCTGACGCTGTGCGCCAAGGCACATTGGGGCTACGACGAGGCGTTCATGGCCCTGGTGGGTCCGTCATTGACCTGCGCTCCGGCCGATCTTGGGGTCGCGGCCGAGCGCGTGGAGGTGCTTGAGGCGGACGGTCGGCTACTGGGCTTCTTCCGGCTGCGCCGCCTGACCGAGCTGGCGTTCCTCGATGACCTGTTCGTCGATCCCACTGCCATGCGTCGAGGCGTGGGGCGGCGGCTGTTCCTGCGCGCGGCCGAGGTCGCTCGCGAGTGGGGCTACGGAATGCTGGAGTTCGAGAGCGACCCCTACGCGGAGCGCTTCTACCTACGACTCGGCTGTGAGCGAGTGGCGATGTCGCCCTCGGCGTTGGTGCCGGGTCGGAGCATCCCGCTCATGCGGTACGCGCTCGGAGTCAGCGAGCCAGCGTGATGTAGCCATCGACCGCGATGGTGGTACCGCCCGAGGCGGCATCGGCGCTACCGGTAGGCTGGACCTCGATGCGGTGGCTCCCGGCGGTCAAGTCGGTCACGAACACGACTTCGGGACCGCTCGTCTCCGGAACGTACAGCTCGACCAGCCCGATGGCCACGCCATCGACCAGCACCGCGGCACGGCCGGCGTCGGGGCCTCGAGTGGCGATGACGCCGACCTGGTCCCCTTCGACCACGGCGGCGGCGACATCGAGGGACGACGTGGTGAAGCGGTCGCCACTCGCAGGTGTGGTGTTGCCAGCGCCATCACGGATGATGGCAGTGACGGCACAGTCGGCGTCGGGGTAGGCGAAGGCATCGGCAGCCCAGGAGGCCGACCGACCAGGTGCGGCCGTCCCCGGAGCAACCGAACGTGTCGTGCCAAGCTCGCCGCATTCGACCCCGACCATCGCATCTGCCAGCCCGGCCACATCATCACGCGCCTCCCAGGCCGCCGCGACCGGGATGCTGGCGGCACCCTCGGCAAGGAGACCCGTGCGTAGCGACACGGTCGGTACCGACACCTGCGGCGGCGTGTGGTCGACGACGATGCTGTCGCTCACCACCGGCGAGCGCAGGTTCGATCCATAGCGAAGCTGGGCGAAGACGGTGTACTCGCCCTCCTCGGCCGGCAGATCCGCGTACGGGGTGGCACCGATGCGGCTCCAGCCGGACCAAGTCTCGCCATCAGATGAGGTGCGGATGTGCGTGGCATCGCGGCCGCCAAGGTCCAATGCGGCGCGCTGGCTCGACGTGGCGATGGCATCGCCTTCGATGCTGAACGGACGCAGCTTCAGGGCGTCCAGGTCGCCGCTGCCGCCACCGAAGTAGTTGTTGTCCAGGCGGCCCACGGTGGGGATCCGGGTGAGACCAGTTTGCCAGAATGCCCAGTCATCCCAGCCGGGTGCCAGCGATGGTGGCGCCTCGCAGCCCCAACAAGCGGCCCACAGCGAGAGGTCCTCGAAGTCATCGCTATTGCCTACGACCTCGCGCCACATGTAGACCGAGGTGTAGACGATGGGCATGCGCCCGGTGCGCTGGTACACGCGTTCCACGAAATCGCGCAGTCGCGTGCTGGAGACCGCATGGATCGACGCGCCGATGGGTTTCCAGCATTCCACGTCGACCACCGGCGGGAGGGCATCATCGATGCCGCCAGCGGCTTCGACACGATCCAGGAAGTGATCGGCTTGGGCGCGACCGTCAAGCGTGTAGTCGAAGAAGTGATAGGCACCAGCAGCCAGGCCGGCAGCCCGAGCCCGTTCCAGGTTGGTCGGGAACATGGGGTCGACGAAGTCGTTGTCCTGGGTAGCCTTGATGAAGACGAAGCGGTGCCCGGCGTCCCATACCTTGGAGTAGTCGATATCACCGTTGTGGTGGCTGACATCGATGCCGCTCAGGAGTTCGCCACTATCGAGCGGCGCCGATGGCGTGAGCGGATCAAGCTCGGCCGTGGGTAGGCGCACATCGGTGGCGGCGACGTAGGCCGTCCGATGGCTAGCGATGAGCGCGGACGAGTCGGCGGCCGAAGAGTGAGCGGCGGCCGGAACTGCGGGCAGCGTGGGCTCGACAGCCGGCTCATCGGAGGCTCCGGGCGTTCCGGAGGCTGTCGGACTCGGCTGTGGACTGGGGGTGGGCTGGGCACCGGGTGGCCAGGGCGGGTCCTTGGGCAGCCCCGGGCCCTTGTACTTGCGCGTACCGGAACGACAGCCGATGCCCTTGCCCTCAGCATCGAAGACGTTGACAGGATCGGTCGCGACCGGCTGCGGGGCAGCACGAACCAGAGACGGGCCGGCAAGATGGGACCCAGGCAGGAGCAGCATGATCATCGTCAGCGCCTGGGCAAGCGCGACGACACGGTAGCGTGTCATGTTGGCGCGGTGAGCGTAGCCGCGATACCGGAATCGCGCAGGTGGGGGTCAATCAGGGCGACTGCCGGCCTGGGCACTTGGCCCGACCCAGCGGGCGGGTCATTGGACGGAGTCACGCGGGTAGCGCTGCTGGTTCGCCCACCGGGCGGGTCATCTGACGGCTCGATGGGTCGTGGCGGGCCCACGCTCCGCTGGTTCGCCCACCGGGCGGGTCATCGAGTTACTCGTCGATCTCCTGATCTGGACGGGAGAGTGGCCCAAGGTCGCCGGCCCAAGGTCGTTCGCCGACCTCGGAGATGCTGCGCTGCGTCGGCTCTCGGAGCCTGCTGGTGGGCTGGACCGGTGGCTTGCTCCAGTCGGGTCCGCCGCCATAGACGGGTCCGCCGCCATCGTCGCGAAGCGGAGGTCGGCTCCACTCGCCCGGCGATCCCCCCGGCTTGCCGCCCGGCTGCTCGGCCGGCCACTCGCCCGGCCACTCGCCCGGCTGGTCGTCCGGATCGCCGAAGGCCTCCATGATCTCTCCGCCCTTGGCGGTCTCGAGAGGGTCAGGCCTGATGAGGTCGCCGACCATGGCAAGGTCGACGCTGATCCCCACTCGCGGGGTGCCGCTGCTGACCTCGCTGTACTGGTCGTCGATGAGCGTCGGGTCAGCGGGTTTGGCAGCCCGACAGTTGTAGCACTTGGCCGCCGGTATGTCGTTCAAGCTCTTGCAGCCGCTGCAGACCCACCACTTTGGCTTTCCCATGCGATACAGGATACTCATGCTGCCGATGTCGCAAGCACGAAAGATGTACTAGCGAGGATGTAGCACCGCTGGCGTGGGCGGCGGCCCCGATGAGCTCTGGGGCTCAGGAGCTCACGGACAGAAGGTCAGCGACGCTCCATCGGACAGCCGCGAGACGTCCTGGCCCTCAGTCCATAGCGGATACGAGGCGCTGCCGCCGCTCACGCTGTCGGTGATGGTCAGCTCCAGCGGTTCGTCGGTCACGGCCCCAGCCATCACCCAGAAGGAACCACCGAGGGCACAAGCGTCCATGACCTGGACGAGCACGCCATCGGCGCGGTATTCCCACATCTTGCCCTCCTCATCGCTGCCGACCAGAGGTCCCACGAGCGGGATCGACACCGCTTCTCCGCTGGTCCCCGTAGCCTCGACGGTGAAGCGATCCGCCACCGGCAGCGGCGGCTCCAGGCCACCTCCCCGCTCACGGATCCAGCCCGTCTGCGCCAGATAGGCATCCGCGCCGAGTGTCTCGAGGTCAAGACTGATGTGGTCGACCTGATCGACCCCACGCAGGCCAAGGTCGTCGACGATCCCCTGTGGTACCCGCATGTTCTTGGCCGTCTCGAAGGCGCGGCGCACGCGGGAGCGGTCGAGCTGTTTGACAGCCTTCTTGAGGACGGCTGCCGAGGGCAGCATGCCCTGGGCGCCGCGGAAGGCCACACCCTCGATCTGTCGAGGTGTTCGACCCTCAGCCAGCAGGAGCAGCTCATCGAACGAAGGGCTGTCGTCTATCGCGACGATGGGCGAGCCCGTGCTGATGATGGGATACGACACGCCGCCTCGGACCAGGCGACGATAGGCGTCGTGGTCCCCGTCAGAGCGGATCTCGATAGCGTCGTCGTACTCATCACCACGGCCATCTGCGGCGGTCAGGCGGGCAGCACCCTTCAAGACCGGCAGGCCACCGGTGGGCTCGTCGCTGCAAACTCGCAGAGCCTCTGGCTCGACGAGGCTCCCGATGGGATTGCCGGGTTCGTAGGCCGGCAAGACCACGCGCGCCTTCTGGTCGCTGTTCAGGTCGAGGATCGTCATCGGCACCGGCATGCCGGACAGGCCGGCCCCGAAGACCCACAAGTGGTCGTTGACACGGCAGCCGTCGATGACCGAGACGACGAAGGGTGCGCGCTCCTCGTCGAAGACGTGAAGCTGGCCCAGCTCGATGGGGTATTCGACATCGCCCGATGGCAGCTCCAAGGTGGCGATGAGGTCCGGGTCTGTACCGGCGCCCGATGCGCCCGCGGGGACCGTCAGGGCAAGCGCCAACGCGGCCGAAGTGACCGAGGCGACCAGGCGCCGCAGAGCCGTCTGCATCCTCATGCTGCAGAGGCTA
Source organism: uncultured Chloroflexia bacterium (assembly GCA_963814315.1). Classification (GTDB taxonomy): domain Bacteria; phylum Chloroflexota; class Limnocylindria; order Limnocylindrales; family CSP1-4; genus JAFMJV01. Next base: position 29,190 of record CAWFCG010000002.1, on the reverse strand, counting down.
GCCGTTCTCGTCGGTTGCTGCGAGCCGTTCTGATCGTTTCCTGCGAGCCGATGTGCCAACTGTGAGCGAGTCGGTCGCCGGACAGTGCACAGCTCAGACGGTGCCGGCGGCCTCACGGTCGATGAGGATTCGGGGTTGTGGACATCGATGGATGACGCTGGCCGGCCAGGCCGGGTCGAAGTCGGGAGCAGCCAGGATCCGCTGCGCGCTAGGTCGCTTGGCAGCACCTACCAGGACCATGGCCACCGAGCGCGACAGGCCGGTGATGGTGGCGAGCCCGACCGAGACGCCGTGGCGAGGGACATCCTCGAGCGTCTTGAACTCGGGGAACGTGCCCATATTGTCCCGACGGGTCTGCTCGGCAAGCTTGAGGACAGAGGTCGTGCCAGCAGGGTCGGCGGGCGGAGCCACGAAGGCGATATGCCCGTCCCCCGCACCGCTGGCGGCCAGGAAGAGCTCCACGCCCCCGGCATCGGCGATGCGTCGATCGTAGGCAGCCGGGTCGGCTGGGTCGGGACCCCAGACATGTTCTGCGCTGATGCCGTGACCGCGGCCGACTGCGGCGTTGATGGGGCCCACGATCTCACGCTGTGCGAAGCCCTGGCAGGAGCAATGCAGCGCAGGGTCAACGGCCCGCAGGGCATCTGGCGTGCCCACCACGTACTCGTCCATCATCACGATGACGAGTCGGCGCAAGTCGGCATCTGAGGGCACCAGGCGCGCCAATGCCTGATAGGTCGATCGCAGGCTGCGGCCACCGGGGCAGCCCAGCAGGTACAGCACATCGGGCGGCGTGGCCGCGATGCCCTCGAGGATCTCGCGTGCCAGCGCCTCGCCCAGCGCATCGGCATCGGCGTACACGGTCACGGGCGTGCCCGCAGCGGACGTCATCGGTTCGGTCATCTCACTCCCTCGCGGCCAGCAACAGCAGTCGGGCATGGCGCATCATCGGCGCATGCGCCAGCAAGAGGTGCCGGTCGAGGACACGCCCCGGCTACACATGCCCCAGCAACACACCCGTCAGCACGACGCGCTACCGACACCGACCCGCTTCGAACTTTCATCCGCCCAGCGTACGGCAGTCGAGTGGGGCCAGGGGCCGTTGATGGTGCTGGCCGGCGCGGGCACCGGCAAGACCACGGTCGTCATCGAGCGGGTCCGCCACCTGCTGGCAGGTGACCCGTCGCTGGCGCCAGAGAACATCCTGGTCCTGACGTACAACGTGCGCGCCGCCGCGGAGCTGGTGCAACGGCTGGAGGACGTGCTTGGCGTCGAGATCGCTAGTCGAGTGTGGGTGCACAACTTCCACAGCTTCGGCTATCGGCTGCTGCGCGAGCATCGGGCAGAAGCTGGGCTGGCCCGTGATGCCGACCTGCTCGACGATGTGGGCCAGCGGCTGCTGCTGCGTGACCTTATGCCGCAGCTGCGCCACTTCCTCTACTACGACCTGACCTGGGGTCCGATGGAGACGTTCCGCGGCTTCACCGAGATGATCTCGCGGGCCAAGGATGAGCTGGTCACGCCCGATGAGTACGCCGACTACGCGCTGCGCCAGCGTTTCGCCTTCGAGCGGAAACACGGGACAGGTGCGTATGAGGAGACGATCGACGACTTGCGTTCGCGGCGGACCGGCGACGAGCTTCGGCGCATCCGGGAGGTACGCTCGGCGCAACTGAACGAGGGAGACGCGCGAGGGAACACGGTCGCCGAGCGAGAAGCACGACGGACGGCCGATGGCGCCGGTCGGGCGACCCCGTGGCACCGATTGAGCGTCGAGCAGGCCGAACGTGCCCGCGAGCTGCCGCCGCTGTACCTGCGCGATGCCGAGGCGCTGGAGGTCCTGCGGCTTGACGAGGAAGCACAGGTCTACGCGCTCTACCAGGCTGAGCTGATCGCACGCGGGCAGCTGGACTTCGGCGAGCAGATGTCCCGCACCATCCAGTCTGCTGCTGGAGCGGCCCAACCTCGCCTTGCGCTATCAGCGGCAGTTCCGCCATCTGCTGGTGGACGAGTTTCAGGACGCCAACATGGCGCAGATCCAGCTGTTGGAGCTCATCGGCCGCGGGCCGGACAAGGCGGACAACGTGGTCGTGGTAGGTGACGACGACCAGTCCATCTATCGTTTCCGCGGCGCCTCATATGCGGCCTTCTCGCGCTTCGAGGAGCGCTTTGGGCAGCCACCAACGTTCGAGCCCTCGCGGGCGGCGGTGGCGGTGCAGCGCGTGCCGCTGCTGGAGAACCGGCGTTCGGTGGCCAACGTCATCAGTGCCGCGGGTCGCGTCATCAGCGTGAACCGATCGCGCCTCAAGACCGAGACGCCGCTGGTCGCCACACGCCCACCTGGTGATCGGGTGGAGGTCGTCATCGCCAGCGATGCCCAGGAGGAGGCGGAGGCGATCGTCGAACGGGTCCGCAAGGCATATGCGGCACTGCCGGAGCCACGCCGCTGGCGTGACATCGCGGTGCTCTACCGACGGCACACCCATCGGGTGCAGATCGTGGATCGCCTGCGTCGAGCTGGAGTGCCATTCACTGTCATCGGCGCCACGGGCCTCTTCATCCAGCCCGAGATCCGCGATCTTGAGGCAGCGTTGCGCGTGCTTGCCGACCCGGCCGACTCGTTCGCCTTCACCCGCCTGCTGACGGCCGGGCCGTGGCGCTTCGATGCCGCCGAGATCATGCAGTTGCGCCGACGGGCGGATTGGGATGGCCGGCCCATGCTGCAGTCGGCTCGGGACATCCTGGCGTCGCTGCGGGCCGACGAGCGGGCTGTGGAGCAGGCGGTGGAGCCGGTTGTCGAGCCAGCGGACGATGCCGCGACCGAACCGGCAGCACTCCTGCGTGCCAAGCTGGAGCGGCTCTTCGGCGTCATCGAAGACCTGATCCCGCGAGCGCGCCGCGACGGGCCGGCAGTGCTCCTCGACGAGTTCGTGGTGCGCACCAACCTGCTCCACGACCTCATCGCCAGCGGCACACCGGAGGCGCATCGCAAGGCGCTCACCATCACACGCTTCATGCGCTTCGCGGCCGAGCACCAGGCGAGCCGGCAGCGAGACAGCCTGGCCGACTTCATCGAGTACCTCGACCTCTTCCAGGAGGCTGGCGGCGACCTGGACATGACAGCACTCATCTCGACCGGCATCGACGGCGTGCAACTGATGACCATCTACCAGGCCAAGGGCCTGGAATGGCCGGTGGTGGTAGTGCCGCGCATCGTGGAACGGCAGTTTCCCGATTCGCGGGCGGAGCGTCAAATCCTGCCGCTTGAGCTGCTCAAGCAGACGCCACCGCCACAGCACGCTGAGGAGGAGGAACGGCGGCTCTTCTTCGTGGCCATGACGCGCGCACGCGACCGGCTCATCCTGACGAGCGTCGATGGGGCCGATGGACGGGAGCACCCCAGCCGATTCATCGATGAGGTCGCGCCCGGAGGACACGCGGACGCTGGCGACGTCGTCGTGGTACGCCTCGCCGACCGATCGGGACCGAGCGACTCCGAGGGCACCATCACGGCGGAGGCAGAGATGCAGGCTGCGATGGAGCGCCAGATGCCAGTGCCCGAACCGTTCGAGCGGCGCTATGCGCTGCGGCGGCAGGCCGTCGAGCTCATCGGCACCCTGGAGCAGCTGGACCCCGGCGATGACGCGGCGCGAGAGGCGGTCATCGGGGAGCTGGTGGAGGTGGCTCGTGACGCGGCCGGTGCCGCCGATGAGGGTCGGCGCAACGGCATCGATCCACTGACGCTGCGCGTGCTCGCCAGGCACGGCCCTGCCGGAGAGGAGCTGCTACGACTGGCTCCGCTGCCGCGCATGTTCAGCCACTCCCAGTTCAACACCTACCGACAGTGCCACCTGCGCTATGCCTTCGAGAAGCTGTATCGCATCCCGTCAGCTGATCGGAAGGGATTCTTTGAGTTCGGCACCGTCATGCACAGCGCCTTCGAGGACTTCGTCAAGGAGGCAAGCGCGGCTAAGGCAGCCGGCGCAGAACCGCCATCCTTCGAACGACTGCAACGCGCCTTCGACGAGCATTTCGACCCGGCGTCATTCGACGATACCCACGAGGCCGGCAGCTACCGCCAGCGCTCCGTCGGTGCGCTGCGCTCGTTCTACGACCGTGAACGGAAATCCCCCGCTGAGGCGGTGAGCCTTGAGCGCTACTTTGTGCTGGAGCTCGAGGCGGCCGACGGGGCTGAGCCCGTTCGCGTGAACGGCGTCATCGACCGCATCGACCGCCACCCCGACGGCTCCATCGAGGTCATCGACTACAAGACCGGCCGCTCCAAGACGCAGTCGGCCGTCGACAAGGACGATCAGCTCTCCACCTACGCCCTGGCCATTGCCCGCGGTGCCGTGACCGACGAGCAGAGCGGCGTGCCGTTCCCAGCCGCCAGCAAGCTGACGCTCTACTTCACCGAGTCGGACATGGCCGTCTCCACGGCACGCACGCCCGAACAGCTCGAACAACATGCCGCCGACCTCGTGGGCCTGGCGACGTCCATGCGATCGGGCGACTTCACCGCCATGCCCGACTACCGCGGCTGTAGCTGGTGTGACTTCGCCCGTGTCTGCCCCAGCCGGTACCAGACGCCGGAGGGCTGAATCGGCTCAGAACTCGATCATCCCGTCCAGCTCGCCATCCTCCATGGCCATCATCTCGAAGTCCGCTGCCTCATCCCGATTGCGAACACATTCGCCACACATGGGCAGTCCGTCCACACCGCCGTCGGCCTCATCATCCGGATCGCCAAGCAGCGGCGTCCCGCAACGATGGCAGTCCAGCCATTCCTCCTCGAACGACACGATGCACCTCCGGCTGAACGACCTGTGTCCCATGAACGGGCCGACCACACTCTTGGAGTGAGCCGCGTGCTGCCATCCTGACGGCCGATCGTGCCAGCTTGCGTGGCACGCGCAGCGTGGGATCCGGAGTTTGCGGAGCGCACTTGACGGATATCGTGCCGGCAGCGTCACGGCATGGCGCGCGGCGTCGATCGCCGGTGTGTCCTTGTACGAGATGCTGGACCGGATCCACGAAGCGGGTATCCCCTACGAGCTGGACCCAGACATCCTCGATCGCATCGGCACGTTGACGGGCAGTGGTCGGTCAGTGCATGAGGCGTCCAGTCCGTACGGGGACTCCATCGGGGATGAGATCGACGATGCTCCGCGTGGGATCGAGACGCTGCGAGCGCAGTTCAGGCCGCAACGAGTGAAGATGCTGTTCTTGGGCGAGTCAGCGTCGGCGGGCGGGACGCATTTCTATCTGGCCAACTCGAACCTGTTCCGAGCGACGGCTTCCGGGTCCTCGAGTCGGCCGGCTGAGGCGTCGCGCCGCTGGTCGACCGAGTCGTCGATCGTCAGCCACCGAAGAGGAGGTCGAAGATGCTCTCGATGAGACCAGGCTCCTGGGTGGGTGCCGGCGTCGTGTCCGCACGGCCGTGCATCCCCAAGCCAGCCGCTTTCGCCTCATCCTCTACCTGGCGCAGCCAGGCATCATGCCTGGTGTCCGGCTCATAGGCTCGCACCTCCGCCAGGCCCAGCGCCACCAGCTCGGCGTTGACCATGTGCCAACCATCGGCCTGCTCCACCCAGACGTAGCGCAGAAGCCGGTCGTAGCGGTCGCGCTCGCTGACATCGCGCTCAAGGAGCACCTCGCGACCGGCCACCAGCGCTGCATTGGCGGCCGATGCCTCCGGACCCCATGGCTCGACCGGCTCACTCGGGTGGACGGTCTCCGGCGTGTCGATGCCGATGTATCGCAAGCGCTCGATCACCCCAGCGCCGAGATCGACCTTGATGGTGTCGCCATCGGTGACGGCCACCACCCGCGCCAGCTGCCCATCGCCCGGCGGCATTGGCGCGGGGATGCCTTGCGCCCAGACCGTCGGCGCAACCGGCAGGGCCAGTATCGTCGGCAGGGCCAACATGGACAGCACCAGGAACAGCGCAGTGATGACCCGGATCAGTTGCCGCATCGACCCTAACTTGCTCGTCACGCACCCAAGGATGGCGCCGGACCGTGCCACCTGTGTGGCGATGATCACTCACTGCTGCCCTGCACAGTCCACGCACGTGGCACGATTGGACCCCCGAGGAGGAATGGTGATGCCAGACGCGCCGTGGACCCATAGCTGGTGACGCTACCGTTCGAGGTCATCGCACCGATCGGGAAGCGTGCGCCGATCGTGGCGCACGTGCCGCACTCATCCACGGTCATCCCGGCCGATGTGCGCGCCGAGATCCTGCTCCCCGAAGATGAGCTGACCACCGAGTTGGCACGCCTGACCGACTGGTACACCGACGAGTTGTTCGCCTGGCTCGGCACATATGGGGTGACGCGCTTCGTCAACCGGCTGTCGCGCCTGGTGTTCGACCCAGAGCGCTTCCTCGACGAGGCGGCCGAACCCGCGGCGGCACATGGCCAGGGTGTCGTCTACTGGCGCGGCACAAACGGTCAGCCGATGCGCGAGCCCGATGCGGATCTACGTGCGCGGCGCATCGAGCAGCTCTATCGGCCGTATCACGCGGCACTCGACGCCGTGGTGGCCGACCTGCTTGACCAGTTCGGTGAGTGCACCGTGCTCGACTGCCACTCCTTCCCCTCAGTACCGCTGCCGAGCGAGATCGACCAGGCGCCCGACCGGCCTGATATCTGCATCGGCACGGACCCCATGCACACGCCACCCGACCTGGCCAACACGATGGCGGCAGCATTCGAGGCGGAAGACTTCCGCGTCAAGCACGACTCACCCTTCGCCGGCACCTTCGTGCCCAGCGGCTTCTATGGGCGCGACCAGCGTGTGCGATCGGTGATGATCGAGGTGCGACGCGGCCTCTACATGGATGAAGCGACTGCGGAGCGTCGGCCCGATTTCGACGACATCGGCACGGCCATCGAGCGCGCGCTCGTGTCTACCACCATCAAGCCTTGGGCGGTGGGGCTGGCCAACACTCGTCGTAGATGACCTGCTCGCGCGGCAAGCGCGCAGTACCCGGCCGTGACTTGAGGGCCAAGGCGTCTTCGGTCGGATGACCCACGGCCACGATCGTGCGCACCGAGCGATTGACCGGAAGGCCCAGCAGCTCGTTGATCCCCTCGCGGACATCCCCGCGAACCCGTGAGATGCCGCCACCCAAGCCCAGCATGGAGGCAGCGATGAGCATGCGCTCCGCGGCACGACCGTCGTCGAAAGCTCGCGAGAGGCCGCGCTCGGGCTCGTCCGGCTCGACGATGGCGACCGCGACGCTGGCCGACCGCAGACCCCGAGTCTGGGGTAGCCCCAGCTCGGCGATCTTCTGTATGACGTCCTTGTCGCGCAGCGTGATGAAGCGACAGGACTGCTCGTTGCGACTGCTGCCCGACCAACGGGCGACCTCAGTGATGGCCTCCAGCTCCGCCTTGGTCACGCGCTTGGCGGTGAACTCACGCATCTGACGCACGCGGACGAGCGGCTTGACGACTTCGAGCGGAGAAGATGCCTCGGCAACGGACGCCGACTTGGCCTGAGGCTTGGGCATGGCCTGGGGCTTGGGTTTGGGCTTGGCTTGAGGCGCGAAGTCGGCCTGCGGCTTCGGCTGGGAGGGGCTGGACTTGGCGGACATCGAGAGCTCCTTTCGGGAGCGCGGACACATCGGGGCGCGACTGCGTGCTTGGGAACCCTCATCCTGACACAGCGGCTGAGCGGTGATATCGCGTTCGGGCGCCGGTCGACGCATCGGAGACCGGACTATCGGGCCAATAGCGTGGGCTGCTGCAGAGGGGTGTACTCACTCACATGTGCCGGCGCGCTCGCCGGTGCCGAGCCTGTGTAGTGCGAGGAACAAGTGATGACGACTCCGACCATCGTCTCCGGTGCCGTATCGACCGTGAGCGAGCTGGGCAAGGACGAGGCCTGGTTGCAAAGTTGGCTGAAGGATCAGCCGACACGCATGGGCTTGGGCGACCTCAAGGTGACCGATGGTGCCGGCGACACTGACGCTCGCTGTTTCGTGGCAACCGATGAAGAGCGCTGCTTCAGCGTGGACGTCCGACTCGGTGAGATGGAGGCATCGCACGGTTTCCAGCTGCTCGACAACTGGGCGCGCAACCGCGTCCTCTATCCAGACAAGACACATGTCGCGGTCCTGGTGACCGAAAAGACCGGCGACCGCTATCGCACCACGCTAGAGACGTTGGCCCAGCATCTGCCGCTGGTGGTCGTGGAGTTGGCCGTGTGGCGTGGTGACACGGAGGCCATCGTGGTGCCGCATGTGTCACTCGCCAGCGAGGACGTAGACCTGAGCACGACGCCGGCCGTCAAGGCTGCCGAGGCGATGGTCACGCAAGCGGACGAGGTCCAGGACCTGGCCGATGATGACGAGCCAGAGAGCGCGATGGCCGAGGACGACACGGACGAGGTTCAGGCTGAAGCGTTCGAGGAGGTCGATTCCTTGGAGGCCGAGACCGAAGACGACGCGGCCGACGAATCCGACGAGCCCGCCGAAGTGCCGGAGAACAAGGATGACACCGGCGTGTCCGACCCCTGGGGCCTCCCGTCCCACGATCCCGAGCCGGCCGAGACGTCATATTCCAGTGGGCGACACCTCCTGACCAAGATCGGCAGCTGACCCCCACGCGCTTCACAGGCTCTAGGCCCGGGCTCGCACCGCCCGGGCCTCTTTCTGCGTCTAACGCAGCACTTCGAACGCCCGATCGCGTTTGGGGCCGAAGCGGAAGATGGCGAAGTCATCGTCGAAGGTGATGACTCGGTGAACACCCAGGCGCTGCATCACCGCGAAGCTGGTTCGATCGACCAGCGAGAACTCCTGGTCGGCGAAGATCTCGCCGGTGGCCCAGGCATGCTCGAGATCAGCCGGCCCAACGTGCTCGACCGCACTCGCTCCTGAGCGTAGGCCGTCCCAGAAGCGCTCTGCCGCTCCATAGCCCATCCGACGCTGGATCAGTGACCACGTCTCGATGAGGACGTGGTCACTCGTGACGATCCGGTCCTGCTCGACGATCCGCCGCTTTGCGCTGGCGTTGTTCGAGTCGCGAATGTCGGCCGCCGCATAGAAGGCCGACGTGTCGACGAAGGCCGTCACCGCTCACCTTTGTCCCGCAGATACTCAGCCTCGACCGCGTCCCCGATGTATTCACGCTTGTGCTTCGCGATGTCCGAGCCGCCGGAATCGCCGAGGTCAAAGATGGCGCTGATGTTGGTGGCTGCCGACGGCGCGGTATCAGCGCGTACGAGGCGACGGATATATTCAGCCAAGGAGACACCCGACTCGGCCGCCTTCTCGCTTGCGCGCCGGTGTTCCTCCGGGGCAAGCATGATCTGCGTGCGTCGCATCATGAGGCCTACATCATGATGTATGACTGCCGTGTGTGCAACCCGGGGTGATGACATCTCCGACACCGTAACGGCGGCCGGTTACCCCGGACTTCACGCCCGTTGCGGGCAGGCTCGCGCCGGGACAGACTCGGCACATGAGGCATGGGGAACAGGCTGAACGGATCGTCGAAGCGCGTCTGCGGGCAGCCCTTCCCGAGCCCGACTATCGCATCTACGTCAACGTCAACTGGACCGGCCCAGTGCGACATGATGGTCCCGCGCGCGACGGCGAGGCCGATGCCGTCATCACGCACCCAGAGCACGGTCTACTGGTGTTGGAGGTCAAGTCGGGCGAGCCATCACGCGATGCTGCCGGCCGCTGGCACCTGGGCCCGGTGGTGCTGAAGGAGTCGCCCTTCAAGCAGGCCGAGGACAGCAAGTACTTCCTGCGCGCCAAGCTGCTCGATCTGCCCGACTGGCCGCGTGACCTCGATCCACTCGCCGGACACGCCGTCGCCTTCCCCGACGTCGATCTTGAGAGCCTGCCCCGCGGTCACGCGCTGCTGGGCCTGGACGCGCCCACCGACCTGGTGTTGGACGCACACGCGCTCGAGACCGTCGATGGCATCCAGCGTTGGCTCGACCACGTCTTCGACTACTGGACCGGCGATGGCGCTGGTGCGCGGCGGCCGTTGGGCGAGAAAGGCGTCGCGCTGGTCGATGAGCTGCTGCGGCCGACCGTCTCGCTGCATCGGCTGGTCCGTGGCCGCATCGAGGACGACCGGGGCGCATTGGTGGCGGCCAGCCGGGCGCAATCGCGCATCCTCAACCAGTGGCGCTCGCTGCGCCGAGTGGAGGTGGTGGGACCGGCCGGCAGCGGTAAGTCGATGCTGGCGGCAGAGCGCGCACGACGTCTCGCCGATGAGGGCTATCGCACGCTGCTGGTGTGCTTCAACCAACGACTGGCCACTACCATGCAGCGCGATCTGGCCGATGCCAAGGCCCCCGGGGGTCTCACGGTCACGACCTTCCACCGACTGTGTGAGCTCATGGGCACACGCGCCGGCACCCTCCCCCCTCGGCCCTCGCCGATCCCGCGCGAGTGGTGGGATGAGACCCTGCCCGATGCGCTCGATGGGGCCATCGACGCCGACCCTGACGCTCGCTATCACGCGGTCATCGTGGACGAGGGCCAGGACTTCAGCATCGGCTGGTTGGAGTCGTTAGCCTTGCTCCTCTTCGACACCGATCACGGCGTCTTCTGGGTCTTCCACGATGCCGCGCAGGCGTTGTTCCGGCCAGATGTCGTGGCGCAGCTGGGACTCGAGCGGTTGGAGCTGTTCGAGGACCACCGCAACCCACCGGCTGTGGCGAGGCTGGCCTCGCGCTTCCGCAGCGGTTCCGACGAGATCGAGATCTACCGCGAGGAGGGGCTGCCGGCTGAGGTCATGGAGGCCGCGCCCGGTGCCGCGACCGTGGAGGCGCTGCGCAAGACGCTGCATCGGCTGACCGTCGAAGAGCAGGTACCGGAGTTCCGCATCGCCGTGCTCTCAGGGGTATCGGCGAGTGCGAGCGACGTCTGGCGCAAGCGGAGGTACGGCAACGTCACGCTCTGGAACGAGGCACTCGACGACGCGGGTCGCTCCAGAGGGTTGCCGCCCGAGCAGGTGCCCGACGAGCCCGCTGATGTGGTGCTCTTCGAGACGGTCCGCCGCTTCAAGGGACTTGAGCGCGAGGTCATCATCCTGTGCGAGCTGCCGGAAGAAGCCGGCAGACTCGATGAGCTGCTCTACGTGGGCCTGACCCGAGCGACCACCCACCTCGTCGTTATCGCACCCCCTGCGTTGGCGAAACGCCTGCGCGGGGCATAGGCGAGATGTGACGTGCCGGCCGCCCTGCTCACTTACCTCATCGACACATAGATCCTTCAGGTCCGGAGCATTTCGGCCTGGGGCGAGGCTGTGGCCTGGCCGCGGTCGAGCGTGACGAGCGGCGCGGCGAGCTCGATGGCGAGCGAGATGTAGAGCGCGTGCACCAGCCTGACGTTGTCAGGTAAGCCCCAGGCCGACGCCAGCAAGGGGCCGATGGCGTGCCGCTCGAATGGTGCTGCGGCAAGCGCATCGAGACGCTGCGCCACCTCGTCAGCGTCAAGCTCGCTCGCGCGGTGGAGACGACCCAGCGCGGAGAGGACTTCAGCATCGAAGTGTGCGGGGACATGGACGGAGGTCCCGGCGATACGCTCCGCCACCATGTTGGCCATGCGCCCGCCGACCAGGAGCGTGACCATCGCGGAAGCGTCGAGGACCAGGTTCTCCGTCAATCGGGCGCGTGGCCGAACTCATCGGCGGCTTCGCGAACCGCGGCAAGCACCGCCTCAAGGTCTACTTCAGGGCCCTTCATCTCCAGGACGTGGCCGAGCCATGCATCCGTGCGACGAGCGTCGAGCGCCCCTCGCACCGCGGCTTGCGCCAGCGCCGAGACGTTCAACCCTGCCACGCGAGCATCCTTGGCCAGATCATCGGACAGATAGACGTTGACTCGGGCCATGCGCATACTATACACACATCGGCGAAGGGCAGGCCAGGCAATCGTCGGTGACGTCGGGCACCGCGGCGGCGGGATTCTCGTTGACAGGACTATCGTCCTATCGGCACGATGGGACCCATGGTGATCCAGACCGGCGAGCGAGCTCGCACCGCCTACCAAGCCCGCTTGCGTGGCGGCCCTGACGACGGCGCTGTGGTACGTGTGACGGCGCTCCCCGGCGGCGATGCTCCCGACTTCTTTCACGCCGGTCCCGACGACCGCGGTGTCTATGTGCTGGCCGGCTCTCCACATGCCGATAAGACGCTGCCCTACTGGTGGATCGCCGACCACAGCCGGCTTCCGAGCGGTGCCGGCCCGGAAGGCGCCACCTGGACGCTCATCTCCATGAGCCCTGACGGCACGTCGACCAAGGTGTGGCACCAGCACGGAGCCGGCGCGACACCGACACGCCTGCTGCCTGAGCCGATGCACTCGGCCAAGGTGCCCCTGTTCATCGGCCGCGGCTACATCTGCAGCGACTGTGACGACCTGACCGTGGTGAGCTTCCCGCCTTCCGAGGACGACGCCGAGTAGGTTCGCTGACTCGGCGTTTCGGATCCAGGCACGCCGGGCGATCTGCATCCGACCGAAACTCGTCATCGAGTACGTATCGCCCGCCTGGGTCGTGATCGGGAAGGTCGGCACTCCGTAATATACGACTTGCATCGTACCGATACAGTTCGTATATTAGCCCCATGTCGAACTTCTCTATTCGTATCCAGGCCGCCCTCGATGCGCTCGCCAAGGTCCTTGATGGCGCACGAGCTGCAGACGTGGAGACCGAGACGGTCGACTTCAAGGTCGAGGCCGGGACCATCACCAGGAGCGGCGGTCGTCGAGCGATACCGGCCCAGCACGCCGCGGCAGCGGAAGCGCTTGCTATCGAGGTCGGCTGCCTCGCCAACAGCGCGAACGGTGGTGTGATCGTCGTGGGTGTCGCGGATGACCGTGCGGGCACCGACGCCCTGGTCGGCACGTACCTCGATACCGACTGGTTGAAGGAGCGCATCTGGTCGCTGACCACGCCGAACTACGCGGGCTTTTTCATCGAAGAACGCATCGAGTGCGGTGCCCGCCTCTATCTCATCGTCGTGGAACCGGCTCTTGAGGAAGTCCGCGCGGGCGGAAAGTTGCGGACTCGCCACGGCGCACGTTGTGTCGAACTGACCGGCGACGATGCACGGCGGTTTCTTGAGGAGCGACGCGGCTACGATTGGAGCGCCGAGGCGAGCGGAATGCGATTGTCGGAGGCTGACCCGGGAGCCGTCGACGCCGCCGGTCGTCTCTTTGCGCAGCGGCACGGCGCTCGACCAGCAAGCGCACGGGAGCTCGCCAGTCGTATGCGGGTCCTGCGTGACAGCGCAGAGGATCCCGAGTTGACGCGGGCGGGTGCGCTACTGCTGGCGCCCTTCGAGCCCCATGTCGTCTGGGCACAGTTGCTGATCACCGACGTGGAGGGGAAGCCAGCACATCACGACGTGCTCGGTCGTGCGCCACTCGTCCGGTTCATCGACGACGCGTTCCGAGTGCTAGACGAGGTCGCGTTCCCGGCCAGCCCGGTCGTCGTGGGACTCACCCGGCGAGAGCTCCGTACCGTGCCGCTTCCCGCCTACCGCGAAGCGCTGGCGAATGCCGTCATGCACCGCGACTACCGACTCGATCGTCAGGCGATCTATGCCGTCGCGACCGGCTCGCCCAGCGACATGCTGAAGGTCCGATCGCCGGGCGGGCTGCCGCCGCGCGTCCGTGTCGATCGCTTGCTGGCGACGCAATCGAGCCCTCGGAACGAGAGCCTCGCACATGCGCTGTGGACGCTCGGCATCGCCGAGCGCCAGGGAGTCGGCATCAAGACGATGTATCGCGCGATGCTCCGCGATGGGCACGACGCTCCGGAGATCGTCGAGCAGGCGGGCGACCTCTCGGTGCTGCTGGGCGGCGGCGCTCCGGACGTCGGCCTCCGGGCGTTCTTCGACGGACTTGAAGGGCGCGACCGGAGCTTCGGCGGCGATCCGTCCGTCGTCATCGCCATCCGGGACCTGCTGATCCGGACCCCGCTCCGGCCGGAGCGACTCGCCGCGATCTGCCAGCGCACCCCCGCTGAGGCGATGGCGACCCTTACTCGTCTCGAAGGGGCCGGTGTGCTCGAACGCCTCCTCAACGGGAGTCGAGCGTTCCGCTTGACCTCGGAGTCACGCGAACGCCTCGGTCATCGGGTGCGCTACCGACGTTCGTCCGTCAGCGAGCGCCGGGATCTGGTCGTCGCCTATCTTGATCAGCATCCGGATATCGGGCGCGAGCAGGTCGCCCAGCTCATCGACGTCGGTCCGAGGAACGCGAGCAAGATCCTCTCCGGCATGGTCAGCAATGGAGACCTCGAATACGTCGGCAAACGCCGTGGGCGCAGCGTCCGCTATCGTCGCGCCGCTGATTGACTACACCAATGCGGCACGCCGATGTCCGTCACAGACTCTGCTCAGCCTCAATTCAGCGGGGCGTCGCGGTCGGGATGCCCAGAGTGGCGGATGCCTTGATCATCCGTTGGTCGTACGTCACGACCATGTCCAGATCGTCGCCCAGCGCCAGTGCCGTCGCCACGTGGATCGCATCGACCGTGCGGAGTACCCCCGGCGCCAGTAGGCCGGCTGCATCCAGGATGCGCTCGTCGATGGTGACCAGGTCGATGCGGCGGAGCCCATCGCGCGCGGCTCGGAGGGCGTCCGGACCCTGATAGCGGACCGCTCGCAGCGCCTCAGTTCGGAGCAACGATGAGGAGACGTAGCGCCCGTGATCGCCGGCGAGGAAGTCACGCAAGGAGGCGGACTCAGGCTCCGTAACGACGACCTTCACGAATGCGGAGCTATCGAGGTAGATGGCGCTCATTCGTCTCGGCCTTGCGACACCTGCTGCGATGGCGACGGCTCGTCGGGCTTCGGCTGGACCGGCGTGATCGCCAGCAGGTCGCCGTCGGCATGACGCAGCATGCCTTCGCGCTCGAGACGAGCCAAACCGTCAGGCATAGCGCGAACGATGAGCGCGACGGGCCGACCTCGATCGGTGACTTCCACCGTTTCGCCGGACGCCACGCGCCGCAGGATCGCACTGGCCTCACGGCGAAGCTCGCGAACACCGACTCGTTCCATGTGCGTCATTGTCGCACATTGATGGGCGAAGCGTCGTGTGGTCTTGCTCCCGGATCTTGCTACCAGAGTAGTATCTCGGTATGAAAGTGAGCGTGAGCCTCCCGAGTGAAGATGTCGAGTATCTCGACGCCTATTCGCGGGAGCAGCAACTAGGCTCCCGGTCGGCCGCCCTGCACAAAGCGATCCGACTGCTCCGAGCAGCCGAGCTCGGCGCGGATTACGAGAGCGCTTGGGATGAGTGGACCGATGATGAGGATGCCGCCGCGTGGGATCGCACCGCCGGAGATGGGTTGACTCGCTGATGCGCCGCGGCGACATCCACCTCGTCGATCTTGATCCCGTCGTCGGCTCGGAGTCGAGCAAGCGTCGCCCCGCGGTCATCGTTAGCAACGATGGTGCCAACTCTGCTGCGGCACGTCTGAATCGCGGTGTCGTGACCGTCGTACCGGTGACCTCGAACCTGGCACGGGTGCATCCGTTCCAGGTGCGCTTGCCAGCCTCTGGTACGGGGCTCGCTCGGGACTCGAAGGCCCAGGCCGAACAGGTACGCTCGGTCGCGGTCGAGCGGATCGGCGCCTGGCTCGGAACGGTGCCTGGTCCGCTGATGCTGGAGTTGGACGAGGCGCTTCGCCTGCACGTGGCGCTGTAGCCCACCGAGCCGTCGACGAATTGGAGGCTCGATGACAACGGCAAAATAGCTGGTAAGGGCAGACGAAGTCCAGCTCGATACGATGAAACCGACTCGATCTGTTCATGTGGTGCGATATATCTATCAGATATACTCCGAGGATGACGAAGGTCCTGATCTCGGTCCCCGATGCGTTGCTTTCGGACATCGACCGGGAGGCCACGACTCGGGGAGTGAGCCGCAGTCGGTTCCTGCGCGAGGCCGCGCTGCGCGAGCTCGGCTGGCCGGATCCACGGACGCTGGAGACAGCGCTCCAACGTGGCCGTGGGGCGCTCGCCGATGCTGCAGCGTTCGAGTCCGCAGAGCTGATCGCGGCCGAGCGGCGAGCCCGGGACGTCCGTGATCGACGTCGTTAGCGATGCCAGCGTTGCGCTCAAGTGGTTCCACGCAGCGGGCGAGGAGGAGGTCGAGGCTTCACGCGCCCTCGTGACGCTCTTCGGCCAGCGATCTATCAGGCTGTCGGTGCTGGACCTGACCCCCTACGAGATCGGAAACGCGCTGATGCGAGGTCGGGCCGCAGTGTCGGCTGAGCAGGCATCGACCGTGCTGGACGCGCTGGCCCAGGTGTGCCCTCAGATCAAGCCGCTGTCCGCGGAGATACGTGGGGCGACGAAGCTCGCCGATCTGCACGGCCTGACCCTGTACGACGCTGCGTACGCGGCCGTGGCACGTTCACGAGGAGCCGAACTCGCCACCATGGACGCCGCACTGCTGCGAGCCGGCCTTGGTCGCCGGCCGAGCGAGATCGTCTTAGTGGCCGGTGGCTGAGGGCCTGTAGCCGATCGTGGCGTCGCGAATATGGCAGGGCGGTCGACAGTCCGCTGTCTTGCCCGCCGGGCGGGTAAAGCGACGGGGTACGGCCGGTCGCTCGGCTGGTTCACCCGCCGGGTGGGTCATCGGACGGAGCATGGCCGTGCGGCACCCAACTCCGCTGGTTCACCCGCCGGGTGGGTCATCGGACGGAGCAGGGCCCGTAGCGGCACCCAACTCCGCTGGTTCACCCGCCGGGTGGGTCATCGGACGGAGCAGGGCCCGTAGCGGCACCCAACTCCGCTGGTTCACCCGCCGGGTGGGTCATCGGTGACACCGTGGCGCCGGCTGCGCTTGAACCGCGCATCGGATCTCCGCGCTAGGCTCCCACGGCGACAAGACGGGGTCAGTCCAGTCGGAGGCCCATGAACACGCCGCCGGGTCGGCGCTGCAGCTCGACGAAGCCCAGATGACCATAGAAGCCGATGGCGTTCTCGTTGTCGTCGCCGGCCTCGAGGTGGACCCCGACCACGCCACGCTCTCGCAACTCCGTGAGCAGCCGTTCGATGAGCAGGCGACCGAAACCCGTACCGCGGGCACGCCCCTCAAGGTCGATGTGGAGGTGGGCCGGGTATTCGTCCAGGATCTCCGCCGGGGCGAGCGAAGGCCGGTGGATGAGCCCGATGAGCTCGGCGTCGAAGGTCCCGTCATCTGGGGCGTCCTCGACCAGCGGATACCGAGCCCGCAGGTGCGGCCACCAGTTCGCTTCGGCCCAGGCCTCGTGGTCCCCGGTGTCATCGGTCGAGAGCATGTACCCGGCCGAGCCGGCTTCATCGACGAGCACCAGCTGGGTCCCGATCCCACGCGCCAGGTAGGGCCCCACGTAGACATGCCCCAGCAGGTCAGGGTCGCCCATCATCACCGACGCATCCGCCCCGGTGTCGCCGGTGAGCAGACACGTCCGATAGGCTCCGGGCAGATCGCAGAGACGGGCAGCTTCGATACGCAACATGGGCACAGGGTAGCGCGTTTCCGGGCCTCGATGAAGCGCGCGGGATTGGTCCACGCGACCGCGACCAGAACGGCGCTGACCGGTCTACGGTCGCAGCGTCATCGAGCGAGAAATGAGCGCCAAGTGGTCTACGCAGCGCGCGTCTCATTCGGGTGAAGTGGTATACGAGGGACTTGCGCCAAAGGCTCCGGTCGACTACGCTGCCGCCCGTGTCCACCGGCAAGGAGATCAGCAGGCAAGAGGTGCGGGCCATGCTGCGAGAGTCGATCGCCAGCTCCCGACCGGGCGATCGACTGCCCAGCGAGCGAGACCTGAGCCTGCGCTGGAACGCCGCGCGGATGACGGTCCGGCATGCCACCGATGCTCTGGTGGCCGAGGGCCTGGTGGTCCGTCGACCCGGTTCAGGCACCTACGTGCTGCCGCCACCGGTGGTGCGCTTCCTTGGCTTGACCTCATTCACGCAGGACATGCAGGATCGCGGCCTGGTCGCGAGCAGCCGACTGCTGGCCTTCGACGTAGAGCCGGCCGAAGGCGAGGTTTCGCGCCGATTGGGCGTACCAGTCGGTGAGTCCGTCCACCATTTCACACGGTTGCGCCTTGGCAGCGGCGAGCCCATGGCCATCGAGACGGTCTGGATCCGGTCGGCCCTGGTCCCCGGCCTCGCGCCTGCCGACCTCGATGGCTCGCTCTACGAGCTCCTCTCGAGCCGCTACGGCCTGGTACCCGGCTCCGCGGACGTGACCATCGAGCCGCTGGTCGCCGACGAAGCGACGAGTCGAGTCTTGAACATCACCCAGCAGCAGGCCACCCTGTTCATGCGCATGACTGACGCCGATGCTGTGGGCCGCGTGATGATGATCGCGGACTGCATCTACCGTGGCGACCGCTACCAATTGAGCGCCCACGTTCCGGCCCGAGCCTTCGCGGCCATGGCACCGGCCTTGGGAGCCAGCGTGGCAGCCAGATGACGACCGAACGACCCTCCGCGGGCCACGCCTACCTGGCCACGATCGCGGAGTTGATCGAGCGCCTGGAGACGCAGGAGTGGCCCCAGATCGATGCGGCCGCGGCCATCATCAGCGACGCGATGGCGGCGGGTGGCACCATCCACGCCTTCGGCTCGGGCCATTCGCACATGCTCCCTGAGGAGCTGTTCTACCGGGCGGGTGGCCTGGTGCGCGTCCGACCCATCCTCTTCGAGGGCCTGATGCTGCATGCGAGCGCCCCCTTGAGCACCACCCTCGAACGGGTCCCGGGCCTGGCCACGGCCATCCTCGACGATCACGGGGTCGAGTCGGGCGACGTCCTGCTCATCGCCTCGAACTCGGGCAGCAACACGGTCATCACGGAGATGGCCCGCGTGGCTCGCGATCGTGGTCTCCGCACGGTCGCCATCACCAGCATCGGGCACGCCACCTCCGACACTGCCCGAGCGGCCAGGGAGCCGCGTCTCCACGAGCTGGTCGATGTGGTCATCGACAACGGCGGCATCGTGGGTGATGCCACGGTCGATATCGAGGGGCTGCCCGTGCGCGTGGCGCCCACATCCACGGTCGTCGGCGCGGCCATCGCGAACACACTGGTGGCCGAGGTGGTCCAACGCCTGCTGGCCCGAGGTGTCGTGCCTGAGGTGTTCGCCAGCAGCAACGTCGCCGGTGGGGACGCCGTGAACCAGGCGCACCTGCGCCGCACGGACGGCCGGGACGACAGCCGCGGGGATGCTCGATGAACACGCCACCGTTCGCGGTCAGGGGCGTCATCGAGGGCTTCTATGGTCGGCCCTGGACGCACGAGCAGCGCCTCAGCCTCATCGACTTCCTGGCTGCCCGTGGCATGAACACCTTCGTCTACTCGCCCAAAGACGACCCGCTCGTGCGCCGCGAGTGGCGTGCCCCCTACGACGACGCCGCGCTCCACCGACTCGGTGAGCTGGTCGAGCGTTGTCAGACGGCTGGCATGGAGTTCAGCTGGTGCATCTCACCGGCGCCATCGATCCGCTATTCGGACCCCGCCGAGCTGGACGCCATGATGGCCAAGATCGGCAGCGTCGATGTCGCCTGGGCGTCACCCACTTCGGCCTGTTCCTCGACGACATCCCCATGGAGCTCCTCCATCCGGAAGACCGCGCGGCCTTCTCCGATCTGGCCGATGCGCACGTCGCCCTCATCGACGCGGTGTTCGCCGCCCTGCCCGACAATAGCCACCTCATCGTCTGCCCCACGGTCTACCGCGGATCGGGCACGGAGGCGTACCTGGCGACCCTGGGCCAGCGCATCGATCCGCGCATCGACCTCTTCTGGACCGGTCGCGCCATCTGCTCCGCCACGCTGGACCTGGCCGATGCCGCGGTCTTCACCCGCACCGCCAACCGTCCACCCACGTACTGGGACAACTACCCCGTCAACGACGTGGCCATGGGCTACGAGCTGCACATCGGGCCCTATCGTGGTCGCGATCCGCAGCTGTGGCGGTCGTCGGTGGGCATCGTCGCCAACGGCATGGAGCTGTTCGAGGCGTCGCGCATCCCCTTCGCCACCATCGCCGACTACCTGCGCGACCCCGAGGGCTACGAGCCAGAGGCCAGCTGGCAGCGCGCCATGCGAGATGTCGTGGGCGAAGCGGACCTCGACGCGTTCGCCCTGTTCGCGGACAACGTGCGCTCCTCGTGTCTGTGCGACGCCGATGCGCCGATCGTGGCCGACACGCTGGACGCTGCGCTCTTCCGCATCGAGCACGGTGATGCCGCGGAGGCCGCAGCCGCGGCAGCCGACCTGGCGACCCTGGCCGACCGATTGCTCGGGGCGGCCGACCACCTCCTGCGAGGGCCGGTGGCCAACCGCGCGTTGATCGATGAGATCCGCCCCTGGCTGCTGGCCTTCGAGATCGGCGCGCAGGCCATGCGCAAGCTGGCCGACCTGGCCGCCGCGGGGCGAATCGACGAGGACGGGCCGGCTGAGCTGGCGCCGTTCCTGATCAAGCTGCGTCGCGCGCGCGTGCGCGTGTTCGGCGACGCACTGGAGATGACCTTGTCCGTCCTGTCCGGGATGATGTTCCGGCCGGGCGAGGTGCCGTAGGTAGGAGGAGACACTTCATGAGGAACCGACAGCGCGCGCTCGTCGCGGTCTCGGCTGCGTTCGCCTTGAGCGTGGTCGGCAGTACCGGCGGCGCGTTCGCCCAGGACACCACCTTGCGCATGGCCATGGGCTCGCCCGGCGAGGCCGCCATCCGCGTCTTTGACAGCGCCGCGGCGCAGTTCGAGGAGCTCAACCCCGGCGTCAAGGTGGAGATGAACTACCAGGACGACGACCTGTACGAGACCATCGGCCTGCCCAGCCTGCTCTCGAGCCGCAACGCGCCTGACATCTACTTCGAGTGGACCGGCGCCCGCATGGCCCAGCGCGATGCCGACGGCTACGCGGCCGACCTGACCGCGGCGGTCGAGTCCGGCCCGCTGGCAGGCATCTTCGATGAGAGCGCCTTTGGCGCGGCGACGATCGACGGCAAGGTCGTGCTGGTGCCGTACACCGCCGACGTGACCAACGTGCTCTGGTACAACGTGCCGCTGCTCGCGGAGTACGGCATCACCCCGCCCGCCACCTGGGAAGAGCTGCTGGCGGCGTGCGATGTGCTGAATGAGGCCGGGGTCATCCCCATCGCCACCGGTAACAAGGACCTGTGGGCCGCGGGCAACTGGCTCAGCCACATCGCCGCGCGCGTGGTGGGCGAGGACATGTACGACGCCACCCTCTCGGCCAAGGGCCCGTTCTGCCACGCCCGAATGGGAGCAGGCCTTCGGCTACATCAAGGAGCTGGCCGACCACAAGTGCGTCAACGCCAGCGCCAATGCCGTCGATGACAACGCCGGCGCCCAGCTCTTCTTCCAGGGCCAGGCGGCCATGCACCCCATCGGCTCCTGGCTGGTCAGCTGGGCCATCGATGAGGCGCCTGACCTCGACTTCGACTTCGTCAACCTGCCGGCCATGCCCGACGGTTCGGCCGGTGACCAGAACAGCGTCATCGGCGTGGAGACCGGCTTCATGGTCAACGCCAATAGCGAGAACATCGACCTGGCCACCGAGTTCCTGGCGCTGCTCAACAGCCCGGAGAACGCGCAGGCCTTCATCGACGATGCGGAGCTCTCGCCGATGGCACCGGCTGCGACTGCCGGCGACGTGGACAGCCGCTCGGCGCGACTGAACCAGCTGCTGAGCAGTGCCTCTGCCGTGGTGCTGCCGCCTGACACCGGTTACGACGTGCCCACGGCGCTCGAGCTGTACGCCGCAGAAGCGGCCGTGCTCGGTGGCCAGCAGGATCCGGCCACCGCGCTCTCGGAGCTCGACGCACGGGTCAGCCAGTAACCTCGGCATCTCTCAGATGGGGCGCTCGCGCTGGGCGCCCCATCATCCCGACTGTGATCAGTAGGGTGGACCGTTGAAGCCGACGAACCGCCTCACCCCCTGGCTCTTCATCGCCCCCGGGCTGGCGGTCTTCGCGGCCGCGGTCCTGCTGCCGATGGTGCTGACCATCGGCTACAGCTTCACCGAGTGGAGCGGCTTTGGGCCGATGACCTTCGTCGGCCTGGACAACTACAGCCGCGCGCTCGGCGACAACCTGTTCCGCGACTCGTTCGTCCACGTCGTCATCTACATCGCCGCCACCATCGTGCTGGAGGTCGGTGTCGGCCTGGCCCTCGCCGGGCTCATCACCATGCGCGGTGCCGGCATGTGGTTCCGCGTCGCCATCTTCGTGCCCGTGATGCTGCCCATGGTGGTCATCGCGGTGCTGTGGTCGTTCATCTACAACCCCGACTTCGGCCTCGTCAACGGCGCGCTCGAGGCCCTTGGGCTGGAGGACTTCCAGCGCATCTGGCTGGGCGACCCGCAGACCGCGCTGCTGGCCATCAGCGTCGTGTCAGGCTGGGTCTTCGCCGGCTTCTACATGGTCATCTTCTACGCTGCCTTCCGGCAGATCGACGAGGAGATCCTGGAGGCGGCCCGCCTCGACGGTGCCGGTGAATGGGCCCTCTTCCGGCGGGTCAAGGTGCCCATGATCCGCGGCGCCACCGGGGTCGCCATCCTGCTCTGCGTGACCGGCGGGTTCCAGGGCTTCGACCTCTTCTTCGTGCTCACCAACGGCGGGCCGTACGGCGCCACGGAGATCCCCACCACGCTGCTGGTCAAGACCGTCTTCCGCAACGCCGACGTGGGCTACGGCTCGGCCATGGCGGTGCTGCTCACGGCGGTGGTGGTGGGCGTGGGCCTGGTCTACATGCGCGTACAGAGTCGGGACAGGAGTCGGGCCAGCGGCGGGACCTCGCGGCATGGGCGTGGAGCGGTGAGCAGCAGCGCTCGGCCGGTCCGCGGCGCTCGGCCGAGTGGCAGCGCCCGGCCGCGCACGGAGCAGGGCTGGGGTCCACGGCTGGCACACTGGCTGACCGGTGCCGCCATGGTCCTGCTGGCACTGCTGTTCTTCTTCCCGCTGGTGTGGATGGCGCTGTCCAGCTTCAAGACCAACCGCGCCATCTTCGCCACGCCCTTCGCGCTGCCCGAGTCGTTCGACCTGTCGCGCTGGGTCGATGCCTGGGAAGTCGGCCACATCGGCAAGTACGCGCTCAACAGCGCCATCGTCACCGGCGCGTCGGTCACCCTGATCCTGCTCTTCGGTTCGCTCGCCGCCTATGCCTTCAGCCGCTATCGCTTCCCCGGTCGCGGGCTGGCCATGGGTTTGTTTGCGTTGGGCCTGCTGCTGCCGTTGCAGTCGTACTTCATCGCGCAGTCCAACCTGTTCACCGAGCTGGCCATCACCGACACGCGCTGGGCGCTGATCATCCCCTACACCGCGATGGGCCTGCCGCTGGCCACGTACCTGCTCAAGGTGTTCATGGACGGGCTGCCGGGCGAGCTCTTCGAGGCGGCCCGCATCGACGGCGCCGGTGACATGCGGGTCTTCCGCCAGCTGGCGCTGCCGCTGCTGCGACCCGGGCTTGGCGACGGTGGCCATCTTCTCCGCGCTGGCGGCCTGGAACGAGTTCCTGCTGGCCCTGCTCTACATCCAGGACGACGATCTCAAGACCATCCCCACGGGGCTGCTGGCGTTCTCCAGCCGCTACCAGACCGACTACTCGATGCTCTTCTCAGCGCTGACCATCGTGACCATCCCCATGGTCATCATCTACATCGTCTTCAACCGCCACATCGTCGACGGCATCACGGCGGGCAGCGTCAAGTAGCGGGGTTAGGTCGCCAGAGCCGGCGAGCCTACGGCATCAATGTCCCGATCGGCACGACCTGGACCCCATCGTGGCGACGATAGGCATAGCCGGTGGCGGTCACGACCACGAGGGCGAGAGGCTCCCCTATCTTCTCGGTGTCGATGCGATCCCGGAGACGCAGCAGGCTCGCAGCCGCGGCATCGACAGCACCATGACCGAGCTTGACCTCGAATGCGGCCCAGCGGTGGTCCGCGGTTTCGATGATCGCGTCTGTTTGGTATCAACGGGTCGTGGTGCGGACGGACCTGATCCGGCATCGACGCATCCACTTCGAGGTATGCGAGCGTAGACTGACTTGGTGAGGTTCTGGGTAGGGCTGACCGACCGCGACTGGTACGAATACCTGGCCGCCCAGAAGGATGTCGAGGAGGTCAACTTCTGGCAACCGAGTGCGCGCAAGCCTGCCGCCCTGCACGATGGTCAGCCATTCCTCTTCAAGCTCCACAAACGCCATGGGGGCTGGGTGGTCGGCGGAGGCCACTGGGCCCACTTCACCGTCCTGCCGGCGAGGCTCGCGTGGGACGTGTTCGGGACGATGAATGGCGCCGCCACGTTCGAGGAGATGGCGAGGCGTATCGGCCGATACCGATCTGGCTTCGATGTGCACACGCACCAGATCGGATGTGTCGCGCTCGCCCAACCGCTGTTCCTACCACCTGAGGATTGGATCAAGCCCCCGGCCGACTGGAAGGATCCGATCCAGGTCGGGCGCACCTACGACACGGCAGACCAGATCGGAGACGACCTGTGGCAGCGGTACGAGGCCGCTCGCCTGCGGCTGACCGCTAGCACGGCTGTCCTCGACGCTCCAGCCGATGAGGTCCGCTACGGCACGCCGGTGCTGGTGGCGCCGCGACTCGGCCAAGGTATCTTCCGGGCTCGGGTAATGGACGCGTATGGACGGCGCTGCGCAGTGACTGGCGAACGGACGTTGCCGGTCTTGGAAGCTGCGCACATCAAGCCGTACAGCCAATCCGGGCCTCACGCGACCGAGAACGGCTTACTCCTTCGATCAGACCTGCACACGTTGTTCGACCGCGGCTACGTGACAGTCACTCCCAAGCTTGAGCTGCGGGTCAGTCAGAGCATCCGCGCGGAGTACGAGAACGGCCGTGACTACTACGCGCTCGACGGGCATGAGGTTCGCCAGCCTGTCGCACCATATCCTGCGCCATCGAACGAGTTCCTCGAATGGCACAGCGATACGGTGTTCCGGGGCTGATGAAGCGCCAGACGAAGCCAGCTCAGGTCGTGGCTACGACTTCGTTCTGTAGTCCGCCGTTGGCTCGGCGACCTGACGGAGTGTCGGGGTGGACTGCTCGATGCGACTCCAGACGAAGTCGCGTGTCGGCCCGTCGAGGAACGTCACGTAGCAGGCCCGCAGACCCCTTGTCATGAGCACGCGATAGGTGTTCTTGACGTACTGGGTGAACTCCTCGGTGGTCACCCCACGACGAACCGTCTTGTCTTGCGACTCCTCCGGCTGCCCGATCCATCCCCTCCCCGGGCGATAGACAAGGTCGGAACCAAAGATGACGCCAACGACATCGAACTCAAAGCCCTGGGCGGTGTAGACACACCCAACCTGATTGACCCCGCCGGGATCACTTGCCCAGTAGTGCGACTTTGGGATGCCCTTTGCCAACCGCCCTACATCGGGCTTGGCGTTCCACGGGCGCTTCCAGCCTCCAATGACGACGTCCGGTGGAAGGGCCCCTGCTTCATCTGGCGGCGACCAAGGCCAACAGAACCCTGCTGTCAGGCGAGCCGTGGAACCGCTGACGTCCGCTTGGCGGATGATGAACTCCAACTCTTCCACGGTGGGCACGATGCCGAACACGAACGGATCGTCGGCCTGCCACAGCACTTGAGGGGTACGTGCCACATCAAGCGTGTTGTCGACCCATTGGATGAAGGCGTCGGAACCGTTGGCACGAAACTGCGCCTCCAACTCGAACTCCCTGACCTCGACCCCGCGCTGACCAGCCGTCTCTCGAATCAAGGCAGTACTGCCCACCTCCCCGGGACGGACCACCTGACGATCATCGATAAGAAAGACGGTCACACGCCCAGCATCGAGGATCTCGTCGATCTGCGGCTTTCCTGTGCGAGCGTGCGCCGGGGTGAAGCGATCCGTGCTGACCTGACGGATCCGGTGAGCCTCGTCGAGGATGACGACGTCAACAGGCTGGTCAAGCTTTCGCAGCTCCTTGAAGTAGCTGAAGAGCGCGGAAGCCCTCCCGCCGACTTGCTTCCTCAGGTTCTCCGTGAATGCCTTCGAACCAGTCGCATGCACGGCCACGACGCCCCGCCGAGTCATCTCGGCTACGAGGTTCACCGCGATGACGGATTTCCCCGTCCCTGGCCCACCTTGTACGAGGAACACGACTGGACGCGATCCGCTCCCCGCGGCTCGCACTTCGTCGACGATCGCGTTGAAGGCGACCTGCTGTTCATCCAGCAGCACAAAGGCTGGTTCGTTCCGGATGACGCGCGAGACATGGTCCAGCAGTCTCTTGCTGGGCCTGAACGTCGTATCCGTGATGCGATCGACGATGGAGCCCTCGTCGGGCCCACTGACGCGAGCATCCAGAAAGGACGCCAATGCGTCTGCCATTCCCCCGGTGAACGATGGATGACGCTCAAGTAGGAATCGGAATGCATCGGCGAATAGCGGGGAGTGCCGCTCGTCCGAATGGTTATGTAGGTAGGCACACGAATCGAGGCCGATGCGGCCGTCGGAGAAAGCCGGGTGTGTATCGAGCAGATACCGGTGGTAGCCCTCGGCCTGCTTCGACGGATGGAGAGCGTCCCTCTCCCGACCTCCGAGCATGGTTGTCACGCAATCGGTGATATTCGATACACCAGTCTCTGACCACTGCTTGAGCTCGACGATCACGGCACCGTCGCCACGATCGCGGTCCGAGCCTGTGATCATGCAGTCAAGTCGCTTCGACGTCAGCGGCAACTGGAGTTCTACGACAATGCCCTGGTCACGCAAATCCGCCAGCTGCAGGACATCGGCCATGGCGCGAAGCGAGTTCTGCCAAGAGGCGACCTCCGATGGGGCAGGCTTGTAGCGGAACTCCTCGAAGAAGCGGTCCGAAAGCCGCGCCGCGAGGCGACTCATGACCGCGTCTCGGACAAACTGGTCGGTGTCGCCGCTGTAGAGGTGCATCGAGTCGAGTTTACGGGTCGTGGCGGGCGGCGGCTGCTCGGATCAGGACCTAACGATCTCTTCCGGGACCACTGCCAAGGGTCCTGTGGCAACAGAGTGCGCCGCAGCGACTTTCCCTCCATCTCGCGTGAATGGCGTTGCGCTTGAACTCACCTCCGAGCCCACTGGGGCATTCCGTAGACTCGGGCCAGAGAGCATCGCGAAAGCCAAGCCCCACCGGTCGTGTCCCTAGAGTTGGTGTAGCAGCGGGGAGGCCGGGAACGGGAACGGCCACCGCGTCATCCTCACGTCGATGGACTTAGGACCCTACGACGAAGGAGGACCACGATGGCCGAGGACAGGATGAGCCTGCTCGAGACGATGCGCAAGGCCGGCACCGATGGTGATGCCGACTTCCTGCGCCAGAGCGTGCAGGTGCTCGCGGAGGCGGTGATGGAAGCCGAGGTCACCGAGCTCACCGGGGTGCCCATCCCCCGGGTCCGCGACGGCAGCTACTTCCCCAGCCTGCTGGAGCCACGGCGACGGGCCGAGCGGGCCCTGCTGGCGGTGGTCCAGGAGGCCTACGTCCTGGGTGTCAGCACCCGCCGGGTGGAGGACCTCGTCGAGACCCTCGGCATCAGCGGACTGTCGAGGAGCCAGGTCAGCCGCATCTGTGCCGCGCTCGACGTCGAAGTGGAGGCCTTCCGCGGTCGCTCCCTGGCCGGCGAGACCTACCCCTACCTCTGGCTGGACGCGACGTACGTCAAGGTCCGTGATGGTGGCCGGGTCGTGAACATGGCGGCACTCGTGGCCATCGGCGTGGGCACGAGCGGGGAGTCCCTAGCGTCAGCCCGGTCCCGGTCCCGAGCGCTGGCTGGAGGGCGGTCGCCCAGATGCGGGCCTCCGCATCGTGGGTGGGCATGATCGTGATCGTCATCTCTTCGAGAGGGCTTCCCTTGCAGCCTGCTGGCTCCGCGGGTCGTGGTCCTCGGCGAGGTCGAGTGCGACCGCCGAGCGGGGTGCGACCGGCTCCGTGAGCCAGGCACGAACCTCGTCCGGCACGATCCTGAGCACGACGTTGGGGTCGTCGGAGGGACGGAGGCTGTACCGATGCTCAAGACCTCGCGCGGTCGCCGCATCGACGTAGAGCTCGACCGGCGCCTCCGGAGCGACGAGGCCGATCCCCACGTCGGGCGCGGACCGCGGGCCCGTGCGGACGGTGCCGTCCTCGACCGCCAGCCGCGCGAGGTCCGAGCGATGCGCGCGAAGGTCCCGCCGTTCGGCGCGCGAGGCCAGCCGCGCGCGGATCTCCCAGAGATCCTGCCGGCGCGCGACCGATCGGAGCCGCGAGACGGTGGGCGCGTCGAGGCCGGGCGGCACGATCTGGTCCGCGAGCAGGATGAGCGCCCAGGCGCGCCGAGGTGTGTACCGCCGGCCGCCAGCGGGGCGATGCTGCGAACGGGCATCAACGTCGTCGCGGCGGACGAGAGTCTGGTGGCCGAGACGCCGAGACTGCAGGGCACCGTCCCTCACGAGCTTGCCGACGCGTTGGCGTGTCAACCCGAGCGCAGCCGCGGCTTCGGTCACGGACATCCAGTCGGAGAGCCTTGCTTCAACCATTGTCAGATGACAATAGTTTAGACAATCCCGTGGGTCAAGTCCCCGAATAGGGCGCGGCTGCCTCCCACGGCTGCGCACCGCCGAAGTGACCGTTGACCGTGTAGTCGGACAATCGGCCGGCCACCTGGCCCGGCCAGCACGTCCCGCTGCCGAGCAGCGTCAGGTCGATGCCCGGGAGCCACGGAGCTGTGTCGATGGCCTCACCATCGGGTCCGGTCGCCGCCGCGAGGCAGGCCTCCCGGTCGCCGGGCCGCCAGATCAACTCGATCGTGGCCTCGGACGCACCACATCCTCGTACGATGGCGAGGGCGAGACGCCGTGCCGCGATGGCCCCGGCGCGGTCGACCTTGAAGAAGTCCTTGCCTGACATGGCCCCGCCGCCGATGGGCACGCGCGGGCCGTAGGCGTCGACCACCAGCTTCTTGCCCGAGAGACCGTTGTCGCCGTTGGGCCCGCCGCAGTCGAAGTTTCCGGCGCCGTTCAGGAGGACCCGGCTTGCCAGGTCGTCGATCGCGAAGGTGCCCGGCGCCGTCGCCACCGCAGCCTCGACCGCACCGTGGACGCGGCGGAGCGTCTCGATCTCGTCCGCACCGACGGCCTGCTGCAGCGAGACCGTGGCCGCCTCGACCGCCGACGGCTCGCCGGGAGTG
>CAWFCG010000001.1:0-968503 GCA_963814315.1 uncultured Chloroflexia bacterium | reverse complement strand
CGTCTGCCTCCGGAGCAGAAGGCCGTGGGTTCGAGTCCCGCCGGGCGCGCCATCATGCGGTGGGAGGGCCTTCACGAAAGACGGTGCACTGGTCGCCCGAGGCATCGCGAAGCCCGAACCCGTCAGCAGTCCAGCGGATGTAGGCACACCTCCACAGGCCGAAGAACTGGGTCGCGTAACGGCCCTCGAATTGCTCGCTGTCCGCGACGCGACCGAGGTATCCCGGGCGGACCGAGACGGACGCCAGGATCTCGTCGAAGCCTTCGGCCGATGCCAGCCTCGACTCGATGTCACCGGCCGTCGAGCCGACGAAGGCCTCTCTGAGTTCCTGTTTCAGCGAATCCAGCCTGGCGTCGGCACCGAGCGAGAGTCCGAGCCACCCCAGACTGACGATAGTGATCGCACCAACGACGAAGGCGACCTCGGCTCGGCGCGAGGTCGTCGGGTCAGGCTGAGACGCGATGCGAGCTGGGCGCACGCGCAACGCCACGATGCCCAGTCCGACCCCGATGCTGGCCCCGACGGAGTTGGCGACGAGGTCGGCCGGGTCGGGCGAACCGAGCCGAGTCAGGTCCTGGATGACCTCGATCGATAGCGCCAGGCCGACCAAGGTGATGAGCACCCGAGCCGGGCGACGCGTGGCGAGGGTGACCAGGAGGCCAGCCGGGATGAAGAGAGCCACGTTGAGCAGCCACGCCGCGTCGATGCGAGCCGCACGAGACCACAGCCGTGGATCGGTCAACCAACCAAATGGGACGCAGCCGGCACAGGAAGAGGGACCAGCATCCGAGAGTTGTGCCAACAAGTCTCGTTCCCGGAGGGTGGCAGCGAGGACCCCGGCGATCGATACGAGCGCCAGCCACACGAGAAGGCGGCTGCTGCCGGTTCGCCGAGCGACGGGTCCCGCCAGCACGGCCGCGACGAACAGCAGCGGCACGAAGACGACGAGGACACCCGCGTCGACGAGGTCAGTAACCAGTCGGCTGGCATGCTCGGCATCCACGGCGTCAGGATGCCACGCGCCTCGAGAGTCGGCCGCGGACCCGATCGAGGACCGTGGCCGATGGGCTACCGTGGCGCGATGCAGCCATTCGCTCTCGTCCCCGCGGCGTATGTCGCCCTGCTGCGTGGCAGTGAGGTCCTGCTCCAGCACCGCGCGGGCACCGGGTACATGGACGGCCACTGGGCATGCAGCGCTGCCGGGCACGTGGAGCGCGGTGAATCCGTGTACGCGGCGGCAGTCAGGGAAGCGTATGAAGAGCTCGGTGTCGTCATCGACGAGGCCGACCTGGAGCCGATCTGCACCATTCATCGTCGGCAGACCTCGAGTGATCGTGGCCAGCGGGTGGACTTCTTCTTCGCCGTCTCCAGGTGGGAGGGAGAACCATCGGTCCGGGAGCCGGAGCTGAACGGTGGCCTCCGATGGGCCCCACTGACAGCCCTGCCGGAGCCACTGGTCCCAGCGGATTCGATGGCCCTCGAGATGCTGCGCACGGGCGACCGCAAGGCCATCGTCCACTGGGGCTTCTGAAGGCCCGGGCTGAAGGTCACGTCAAACGGGGCCCGCCAGGACGTCCTCGTGTTGGCCACGCGCTCTAGGCTGGCGACATGAAACGCATAGCCCTGCACTTGCCATTGCTGATGGTCATCGTGGCGGCCATGGCCATCGGCATCCTGGCCGGTCTGGCTCGCCTGGGGATCGAGATGCCGGCCCTGGCGACCGAGCGCGTCATGCTGCACGGACCGATCCTGGCCGCAGGCGTCTTCGGCACACTCATCGCTCTGGAGCGCTCGGTCGCGATGCGCACCGTCCTCGGGCGCGACTGGACCTGGGCTGACCTCGCGCCGGTGCTGGGCGGGGCCGGCACCATCGTGCTGCTGATCCAGGGTGCCACCGCACCAGCGGTCGGCTTGCTGGCCGCCGGTGCCGCCGTCTTGGTGGCTATCAACCTGGAGATGTTGCGTCGCCATCCCACGCTGGATGTGTTGGTGATGACCATCGGCGCCGGCTTCCTGCTGCTAGCCGACGCTGCCTGGCTTGGCGGGCGCGCTGTCGCCTTCCTGACCCCGTGGTGGATGGCGTTCCTGGTGCTCACCATCACCGGCGAGCGTCTGGAGCTGGCCAAGTTGCGCGTGCATAGCCGCGCCGCCCACGGCTCATTCGCGGCTGCGGCAGGGATCTACATCGCGGCGCTGCTCTACATGGTCATCGATGTCGCACCGGGCGTGCGCCTGTCGGGCGTGGGCATGCTGGCGCTGGCGATCTGGCTGTGGCACTACGACTTAGCCCGGGTGACCATCCGGCGCTCGGGACTGCCGCGCTTCGTGGCCGCCTGCCTGCTGGCAGGCTACGTCTGGCTGGGCTTCGCGGGCCTCGTGGCCCTGACCAACGAACAGATCTGGGGTGGCTTCGGCTATGACGCCTACCTCCACGCTGTGCTGCTGGGCTTCGTCTTCTCGATGGTCTTCGGCCACGCCCCCATCATCTTCCCGGCCATCCTGGGGCGCCCCATCGCCTACCAACCGGTCGCCTGGCTACCGCTCGTGTTGCTGCATGTCTCGGTGACCGCCCGCATCATCGGCGACATCACGCTCGACCAGGGGCTTCGTCAGGCCGCCGGGATCCTGACGGGTGTATCGATCGCACTCTACGCCGGTGTCGTGGTCGTGGGCTTGCTTCGAGGAAGAAGCCCTCGGCGCGTCTGAGCCCAGAGGCCTCGACAGGCGTGCTACTGTACTATCCGTATGAATAGAACATTCGGAACATACTGAAATGTCAGACCAAGAGAGTCCCGCTATCGACATGCTTATGGAGCAAATGGGTACGTGGTTCGCGTCGCTCGGTGTGCCGCGCGCCGCCGGCCAGATGTTCGGCTACCTGCTGGTCTGCGATCCGGCAGAGCAGTCGGCCGGCGAGATCATCGCCAACGCCGGCCTGAGTCCGGCCTCGGTCAGCGCCAGTGCTCGGTTGCTGGTGCAGTTGGATGCCGTCGAACAGCGTCACCGTGTGGGCGACCGCAAGACCTATTACCGCCTGCGCGCGGACTTCTGGATCGCCATGGCCGAGGCCAAGCTGAAGGGTTTCGGTCAACTGGCGGGCATGGGCAGGCAGGTCATCCGGCTCGGAGGGCTCCCACGAGGCGGCGGGCTCGACGAGATGATCGCCTTCGCCGACTTCTGGCTGGAGGAACTACCGAGACTTGCCGACCGTTGGGAGCAGTACAAGGACGCGAAACGAGAGGACGCATGACCAGCATCGAAGACGCGCTGCCCATCAGGACCGAGGGGTTGACCAAGCACTACAAGGACGTCAAGGCGCTGGTCGAGCTGGACCTGGAAGTGCAGCGTGGGGAGGTCTTCGGCTTCCTGGGACCCAACGGCGCCGGCAAGACCACGACCATTCGCAGCTTGCTCCACTTCATCTTCCCGACCGCGGGCCGAGCCAGCGTGCTGGGACTCGACGTGGCCACCCACGCGGTGGAGGTGCGCAGCCGTATCGCTTACATGCCCTCGGAGTACTCGCTCTACCCCAAGCTCACCGGCGCCGAGAACATCACCTACCTGGCCAACCTCCGTGGCGGCGTCGAGCAGGCCTATGTGGCCTCGCTGGGCGAGCGGCTGGAGGTGGACCTGACCCGCAAGGTCGGCGATCTCTCCACCGGCAACAAGCAGAAGGTGGGCCTCATCCAGGCCTTCATGAACAAGGCCGAGCTGGTCATCCTCGATGAGCCCAGCACCGGCCTCGACCCACTCATGCAGCAGGAGCTGCAGGCCATGATCCGAGAGGTCCGAGCCGACGGGCGGACGGTCTTCCTCTCCAGCCACAGCCTGGCTGAGGTCGAACGCGTGGCCGACCGCGTCGGCATCCTCCGCAACGGCCGACTGGTCGTGGTCGAGCGTGTCGATGCACTCAAGCGCAAGGCCATCCGGCGCATCGACCTGGAGTTCGGGGCGCCGGTCGAGGCGGCCGACTTCGAGGCCATCCAGGGCGTTCACTCGGCTGAGACGCGCGGCCATACCGTGGTCGTCTCTTTCGAGGGCTCGGTCAACGAGCTGCTGCGCCGCGCGCTCGAACATGACGTCGTCAACATCAATACCCGCGAAGCCGACCTTGAGCAGATCTTCCTGGCCTACTACCACGGGAACGGCGACGATGCTGCGTAACCGGCTGCTCGGGAGCGTCTTCGCCAAGACGGTCCGAGACTGGCTGGTGTGGACCATCATCGCGGTCATCGCGATGTGGCTCATCGCCGCCATGTACATCGCCATCATGGCCTCGTCGGGTGATGCCTACATGACGTTGTTATCCGACATGCCCGATGCCATTGCCAACATCTACGGCAGCAACGATGGCACGCCTGCGGGGCTGGCCATGAGCGGTGTCTACAACCTCATCGGACCGCTGGTGCTGCTGACCTATGCTATCGGCCTGGGATCCAGTGCCGCGGTCGGCGAGGAAGAGGCGCGCAGCCTGCCCATCCTGCTCGCGAGTCCCCTGCGCCGGCGCACCGTCCTGCTGGCCAAGGCCGCCGTCGCTGGCATCGGCACGATCACCATCGTCGTCCTGACCTGGTTGGGCGTCGTGGGCACGGCAGCGCTCGTGGGCATGGACCTCTCCGAGCAAGACGTGCTCGGAGCCAGCATCCAACTGTTAGGCATGGTCCTGCTCTTTGGCGCCCTGGCGCTGGGTCTCTCCGCCTGGCGGGGCTCATCGGCGCTGGGGGTCGGCGTCGCAGCTGGCCTAGCCGTGCTGTCGTACTTCGTGACCACGTTGCTGCCGGTGATCAAGGAACTGGCCGATGTCGCCAAGCTGACGCCTTGGTACTTGTTCAGCGGGGCCGACTCATTGACCAAGGGGGTCGACGTGGTGCTGCTGGGCGTCGCGGTCGCCCTGGCGGCCGGGCTGCTCGGGCTGGGCCTGTACACGCTCGAGCGTCGAGACCTGAAGGGATAGCACGATGACGACCACTTCCCTCCCCGGCGTACGCCGCTACCAGCGGCTGGCCCTTTCGAGCAGCCTCACCAAGGCCATCAGCGACCGGTTGCTGCTGACACTCATCGTCGGCATCGGCGTGGGCGCCATGGGCATGCTCATGGGACCCATGTACCTTGCCCTTGAGGACATCCTCACCGAGATGCTGTCGCAGTTCCCCGAGTCCATCATGGCCATCGCGGGCGGCGCCGACATGGCCACCGCTTCAGGCTACCTGACCGGTGAGATGTACTCCATCGTGGTGCCCTTCACGGTGATGTTCGTGGCGGCCTCCTCGGCGGCGCGGGCATTCGGTGGTGAGATGGAGAACGAGACCATCGGCCTGGTGCTGTCGACGCCCACGCGGCGGACTCGTCTGGCCACTGACAAGGTCCTCGCCATGGTCATCCACGTCATCGTGGCAGCCGGACTGGTCGGCCTGCTGGTATGGATCGGCGTCGCGGTCAGCGGCATCGACGTCAGCGCCGCCAACGTCGTCGCCATCAGCCTGATGCTTTCACTGCTGGCGATCCTCGTGGGGGGCGTCTCGATGGTCGTCTCCATCGTCAGTGGCCGCGGTGTGCTGGCGATCCTGGTGGCCATGTTGGTGGCCATCGCCATGTATGCCTGGTCGAGCTTCGTGCCTATGGCCGATGCCATCTCCGAGCTTGCCTGGCTGTCCCCCTGGCACCACTACATCGGGACGGACCCCCTGGGGAGCGGCGTCGACTGGGGCTCGGCAGCCCTGCTGGCGATGCTGGCCGTCCTCCCATTGGTGGCGGGCGTGTATCTCTTCAAGCGGCGCGACATAGCAGCGTAGCCGGGCAGACAGGAGCGGCTCGCTCGTAGTCCGGTGCCAGCGGCCATCACATCGGCGGCTCGGTCGCCGCGTGGGGCGGCGGGACTGCCCCGGCGTGTGGCGGCGGGACTGCGTCTTCCCACTTCCCGCTGAACGGGAGAACGCGACCGGCGGCAAGCCAACGGGAGCAGCTTCATCCCATGCAGCGGGATGACGTGACACTCCTGCCCGCGCCGCGGGATTGATCCGTCGGACGGCCACCACGCGCGGGGCGTTGTCCCGCTCGGCGGGAACCCGACGGCCACCGGCCTGCCCGCGCCGGAACAGCTCTCCCTCGCACGGGCAGTGAGTGGCCGTCACATCGGTGGTTCGGGCGTGGCATGGGGCGTCGGCGCATCGACGGACTCGGCGGGCGACGCATCGGTCGTCCCCGGCGCCAAGCTCACGGCCACGAATAGCGACAGCGTCCCCGGCGCCCGCCTGATCGGTCGGGTCCACCAGAACCACACCGCCACCGTGGCGGCCATGGCGCCGAGCATCACGTACAACGTGGGCAAGGGCCCGATGACGCTCGCCATTGCTCCCGCAGCGAGCGTAGACAGCGACGAGACCGCCAGCGCCAACCCGAAGTCGACGGCGAAGACGCGGCCGCGCACCCGGTCAGGCGTGGCTCGTTGCAAGCCAAACGACGAGAGCGTCCACTGCGCACCGCTGCCGAGATGGCCGATGAGGACGAAGACCGCGGCGACCCAGATGACCGGCGACAGCGGCAGCAGGGCGTATCCCAACAGGTACACGAAGAACGTCAGGCCGATGCCCCGCAGCAGCAGCGTGCGGTCGTCGGTGGCGAAGCGGCGGGCCGCGAACGGCCCCACCAATGAACCCAATCCGCGTGCCGCGAACAGGAGGCCCACACCAAGTTGTCCGGCGCCCCAGATGTCGTCGCTGGTGATGGCCAGCATGTGGACGATGCCGGTCGCGACCCCGAACGTGGGCTTGGTCAGCAACAAGGCGGCCACGCCGTGATCACGGCGAGCCAGGGACAGCGTCTCGGTCACGGTGGAAACCAGGCCGCCAAGTCCGTGGGGCGCGTCCTCCGGCACGTAGTCGGGCTCGCGCATGGACCGTTTGACGGACCACACCAGGGAACCCGAGACGAAGAACAGCAACGGGTACATCAGGAAGGTCACCTCGCGCCCGACGGTGGCCGCCACGATGCCACCGAGCGCCGCGCCGAAGGCCACCATCGTCCCCCAGGCCGAGCCGATGAGCGCGTTGGCGGTGGGCAGGTCGGCACGATCGACCAGGTTGGGCAGTGATGCGGAGACGGTCGGCTCGAAGAAGGCCGCCCCGAAGGCCAGCAGCGCCACGACCGCGAAGGCGATCCAGACCGTGTCGGCGTCGACCGCGAAGAGCAGGCCGACGCAGACGATGCCGCGCCCGATGTTGGCGCCGGCCAGCATGATGCGTCGGTCGAAGCGGTCCGCCAGCATGCCAGCGATCGGGGTGGCCACCAGGAATGGCGCCATCTGCAGCACCAGGATGACCGATGCGGCGGCAGTGGAGCCGGTCGTGTCCAGGACCAGGTCGATCAGCGCGACCGTGGCGAACCAGTCGGCCGCGAAAGCGACCAACAGGGCCAGGTACAAGCGTGCGAAGTCGGGGTTGCGCTGCAGCAACCCCATGATCGGTCGGACTCGGTGCATCGGGCTCCGAGTGTACGGGTATAGGCGGGCACGACACGGACCGGGAAAGAAGGAGGCGGCCCGCCGACCGACGAGCCGCCTCTGTCCGGAGTCGCCCCCGCTGGAGACGACCCCTTTGCGTGGGAGCCTTGGCTACGGCGTGATCTTGACGATGGCGCCGGCGCCCGGACCCATGATGGTGCCGGTGGACACGTAGATGCTGCCGTCGTCGCCTACTGCGAGGCCACCAGGAGCCATCAGCTGCTCGCCGCTGGCCACCATGGTGGCATCGCCACCACCCGGAGCGACGGCCAGGACGGCGCCGATGGGTGGCGCACCGGCGCCGAACACGCCCATCAGGCCGTCGTGCACGATCTCGGCCACGTACAGCGTGCCGTCAGGTCCGAACCCGATGTCGATGATGTTGGTGAAGCCGGTGGCGTATGTCGTCGGCGCTTCGCCGGGCACGACCCGGTAGACCGAGGCACCGCCGACCGGGAACGGTCCACCCGTGAGCTCGCCGACGTAGTAGGCGCCATCAGGCCCCACGACGACCGCTGTCGGCACGGCCTGGACGGGGATCGGGACCATCTCGCCGGCCCCGGCAGCGCCTGCATCACCGGCCGGCGCCGAGCTGGACGCCGGAGCATCGCTTGCGGCGACGGCCCCATCGGCAGGTGCTTCGCTTTCTGCGGCGGCATCGCCGTCACCTGCGGCCTCGCCGCCCTCGCCTTCAGGCGGACCCATGGCGGCGAGCATCTCGGCGGGGAACTCGTGCATCGTGGGCGGGAACATCGCGACCAGCGATACGGTGCCGGCATCATCGACCATGAGCAGGTCGTTGCCGCCGGCATCGGCCACGATCACGCCACCGTCGGTGACTGCGATCGAGTAGGGGTTGGAATCCGGGACGGCGCCGGTGAATTCGGCATCGGGATCGTCACTGAGCTCGAAGGCGGCAACGTCCGCGACCGCTTCGCTGGAGCCATCGCTGGAGCCACGCATCAACCAGCCGGCCGAAGCCAGCTCAGGCGGGTAGCCCTCACGAGCGGCCGGATCCCCGCCCAGGTTCATGATGAAGTAGAAGGCGCCATCGCCGATCGGCGCGACATCCGAGACACCGCCGATCTCCTGATCGTCGGCGGCACCGGCCGAGATGAGTCCGTCGAGCACCTTCTGGACCGAGCCGTCGGTGATGTGCAGGATGTCTCCGGTGGTCCCGTAGCAAAGTCCGTCGCCGTTGCACGTGTCACCGCCCGAGCCGGCCTCGGCGACCCACAGGCTGCCGTCGTCCGCGACGGCGACGCCTCGCGGCGTATTCAGGCCTTGCGCGACGACCTCGATCGTCGGATCCTGTGCTGCCGCCGACATGCCCTGTGATACCAGCAGAAGTGTCGCTGTCGCGACAACAGATACATAGCGCGTTCTCACGGGTGGACTGTTCTCCTCAACTGCCTCGACCGAGCCCCCCGAGGGACATGTCACCCTCCCGTTTCCCGGCCGGAGAAAGGTATAGCGCCAAGGTATGAGAATTGCAAGCGCCGGTCACCGGGCAGGCCCCCGGTCAGCCGAGCCGGAGATCTCCGTGGCGGCGCGGGCGGTCCTGAGCATGTCCTCGATCATCGACCGCGTCACCCGACCGGTGAAGGTGTTCTGCTGGCTGGGGTGGTAGCTGCCCAGCAGCGTGTAGGGACCGACCGCGACCCGCGCAGCATGCCCGAAGGGCGGCTTGGGTACGGTCGTGTGCCCCTCCGCTGTCAGCGCCCGCAGGACCGCGTCCCATGCGTATCCGCCGAGCGCCAGGATGACGCTGACACTCGGCAGCAGGCGCAACTCACGGACGAGGAATGGCAGGCAGGCGTCGCGCTCGGCCGGGGTGGGCTTGTTGGCCGGCGGCGCGCAGCGGTTGACGGCAGTGATGTAGGCATCGTCCAGCACGAGTCCATCGGCCGCACTCACCGAACGCGGTCCAGGCGAGTAGCCTGTGTGGTACAGCGCCTCGAAGAGCATCTCGCCGGAGACGCCTCGGCTATCACCGGTGAAGACGCGGCCGGATCGGTTGCCTCCATGCGCCGCGGGGGCGAGCCCCACGAGCAGCAGCCGAGCCGTCGGATCGCCGAATCCGGGGACGGGCCGCCCCCAGTAGACCTCGTCGCGATAGCGCGATACCTTGGTGCGTGCCACCTCCTCGCGCCATGCCACCAGTCGCGGGCAGCGGCGACAGATGGTGATGTCCGCGACCAGATCGCCGAGGCGATCGTCACTCACGCGTCGGCGGCCGGCGTGACCTGGTCAGACGGAGGATGTGGGACTGTGTCGGTCCCACCCAGCCGGTAACCGGCTGCTGCTGCCCGCCGTCGCAGCTCAGCCGCGGCGTCGATGGCACTGGGCTTGCCCAGCAGATCGTCCCGCTCGGAGAGTGCGTCGATGAACTCATCCCACGCCTCCTGGGACAGGTAGGTTTGCCCCTGCCATTCATTCCAGCCAGTGGCGGCACGCACTGCCCGCGACTCGAACCACGCTTGGGGCAGCGCGTCCACGTCCGCGGCTGTCAGCAAGGCGCCCGGACCGATCGCCAGCAAGGCTCGTGCCAACTCGACCGCGCGCCATGCTTGTGCGTCACCACTCCCGGCACGACGCGCCCTGTCGCCCGCTGCCGCAGCGGCTCCCCAATCATCGAACGCAGAGGTGGCACGCACCGGGTCACCATCGCAGGCCACCTCGGATATGGCATCGAAGATGACCCAGGCGGCGATGCCTTGCGACAGGAGGCGCGGGCGCACCGAGCGCACGGCTGTCGCCAATCGGGACGTCTCATGAGCGATGCTAACCGTATCCTCACGACGGCCGGCGATAGTTGCTACCCGCTCCAGCGCGTCCGACAGACTCGCCCGAGCGGCATCGGCACCGGCCTCCGTCTCCGGATCGGCGCCCACACGCGGCAGGAAAGCATGCTCGGCGACACGCGTGGCGAAGACGGCCGCGACCGCATCCCGGATCGGCTCATCACGCATCCGACGTAGAGCCAGGTGCGCATCCGGCATACCATCGAGCCCCACCCGAGCGGCCAGCTCGGCCCAGCCGGTTTCGGCCGTATCGGTGACCTGCTCGAAGGCCAGGAAGACGTAACAGCCGTAGCCATCGAGCCCGAGCTCCAGGCCGTGCTCACGCAAGTCACGCTGGCGCCGCAAGAACTCAAGCCCGCTGCGATGGTCGCGAAGGATGACGAAACCATCGGGATCGTCATCCAAATGCAGCGCCTCCGCCACGCCGGGGATCCGCACATGCGCCCGTGGGTAACGGTTGAGATAGACCACCAGCGAGCGACGTTCGGCGGCATCGGGTGGCCCGCTCTCCGCCACGTTCGCATAGGCGAACACGTCGGCGTTCGCGCCGCTGCCTTCGAGGGCTGCGAGCTGACGGAACCCCGACGCGCCCGAGAAGCGCCAGCGCTGATGCAACAGCGGACTGATCTGGTGCCGGTGCCGCTCCAGCAGCCCATCGTCAGGCCATTCGTCGCGCTGCGGTCGTCGGAACTCCATGCCATATTGCTCGCTGTAGCCCTCGAACTGGCCGTGGCCGAACATGGGCAATCCGGGCAAGGTCGCCAGCAGAGTGGCCACGCCAAAGTACTTATCACCGCTACCGAACTGATCGACGGCGGAGCGCTCGTCAGGGTTGTTCATGAAGTTGACATAGCGACCCAGGATGCGTGCATCGAACGAGACTGTCTCGCGGATGACACCCTGATACTCGGCGTTCTTCTCATCGCGAAGCATGTGCATGAAGGCGCTGTTGTAGACCCGGTGCATGCCGAGCGTGCGAACGAAATAGCCCTCCATCAGCCAGAACGCCTCGGCCAGCAGCAGGGTGTCAGGCACCTCTGCGGCGACGCGGTCGACCACCTCACGCCAGAACTCCTGGGGCATCAAGCGGCGCAGCTCAGCCGCGGGGACAGCCGCCGCCGAGCGCCCGGGGATGCCCGCTTCGTGGCCCGGTTGCGGGTACCACAGGCGCTGGATGTGGCGACGCGCCAGCACCATGGCGGCGTCGAAGCGAATCACTGAGAAGCGGCGAGCCACCTCCAGGATCTGGCCGATGACGGCCTCGCGGGTCCCGGCAGCAAGATAGTCGAGCTGGGCCGTGTCGTTCCAGGGGAAGCTGGTGCCATCGTTGCCGTGGTAGATGTAGCGCTCGTCGCCGCTGGCCTTGTCGATGCGCTTGAACACGACAGCCGCATCCGAGGAATCCCAGTAGTGGTCTTCCAGTTGGATCACTACCCGCTCATCTGACGAAAGGTCCTCGCCGGTGAACGAGTACGACCCGAACGGCGGATAGGGTGATGAGACGAAGCGCTCGGGGTGTTCTACCACCCACGTCGAATCGATGCCCATGTGGTTGGGAACCATGTCCGCAGCCAATCGGACACCCCGGGCGGCGGCTCGTTCCCGTAGGTCATACCAGGCAGCATCACCACCCAGGTCGTCGGCGATGCGATAGTCGGCGACCGAGTAGGCCGATGCCATCGCATCCGGGTTGCCGCGCATCTGTTTGATGCGCCGCGACGCATGGCTGCGCTCCCACAGGCCGATCATCCAGAGCCCCGTGAAGCCACGAGCCCGCAACTCTTCCAGCTCCTCGTTGGGGACCTGGTCCAGGCGGTCGATGGCCCGGCCGTATTGGCGCGACAGCTGGGCGAGCCAGACGTAGGTCGACTTGGCCACCAATACCAGCTCCGCCATCCAGTCGCGATCGGTGCTGAACGCCTCGGGCTCATCGTCGAAGGCGCCGAAGCCGGCGAGGGCCGCTGACTCGGCGTGGCCACCGTCACCAGGTTCGCGCTGCGCTCGCAGCCAGGCGGCGCGCTCGATATCATCAAGGGCGCCCAGCTGGCGATCGATCTGCAGCAGGTCGGCATCGTCGAGCCAGCCCGCCCAGTGGATGCGGACCCATCGCAGTTGCGCAGCCAGCGACTGCGGCGCGGCCTTGATCGGCTCCAGCAAGCGCTGCACCAGTGTGCGCGCGGGCGCCCGCCGTAGGAGGTCGGGGTCATCCTGATCGAGGGCGTCTCCGGCCAGCCCGTCGAGCAGTCGACGCTGCGCTATCTCCGACAGCGACGGGTCCGAGATCAGCTCGCGGTAGGCGGCAGCGGCTGGGTTCTGGGCCGCGATCCCGGTGAGCAAGAGGTCCTCCAGCGCTGCTTCACGGCCCGGCACATCACCCTTGTCGCGGGCGATCCACTCGCCGACCTCGACCTCGTCGCGATACACCGGGAGCGTCGGGAAGGTGCGCTCGTACATCGTCAGCCCGGCATCCACGCCGGTCGGCTCGAAGCGCGAGTCGAGCACATCGAGCCCACGCGCCAATGGGCCACCGGCAGCGGGATCAGCGCGCCGTTCGACAGCCACGGCACGATGAGCCAACTCCTGCATGAGGCCGATGGCCGCGATCTCCGACGCGACTCGATCGCGATCGGAGTCGGGAGGCACGAAGCGCTCTGCCAACGGCAACGCACGCGAGACATCGAAGGTGATGGCATCGCCATCGCTGAAGGAGAGGCTCTCGTCGAAGCCGTAGCGATCTCGGGCCGGACGGGCGATACGGAAATCCATCATCTTCACCTTAGCAGCGTCCGATGTAGCGCGGTCTGACCCGGCCAGGGTCAGTCGCCGCGGTGCGCTCCGCTGCGGATGGCAAACCCGGTGAGGTTTCCGCGGGCCGGCTCATAACTCACATCGACCAGGTTGACCGCCGACCCGGAGGGACCCTCCCATAGTCTCAGCAGCAGGGAATCAAGCGCCTCATTGGGGCCTTCGGCCACGACCTCGACCGATCCATCGGCCTGGTTGGACACCCAGCCGTCCAGCCCCAGACCCGCGGCCTCGCGCTCCACGAACCAGCGAAAGCCCACCCCCTGGACCTGGCCCCTCGCAATCGCCATGAGACGTCTGGCACCTGATGGGGCCGTCATGCGGCACTCGTCGTGCTCGTGCCGCCCGTGGCTCCGGGAGCGCGTGGTCTGGGCCACGTCAGCAAGAGGACATCGAGCGTGAGCTCGGGACTGGCATAACCCTCGACGGCGACCATCAGACGGTCGAGGCGATCGAGGAAGCGGTGCAGAGCGACTTCATCGAGGCGACCGGACAGCAGCAGCAGCTCCTCGAGTTGATCGAGGTCGCGGATGCCTCGGCCGTTGCCGTGCGCAGCGACCGCGAGATCTCGGCCCACGTCGCGCCAGGCTTCGATGATCAGATGTACGGCACGGCGACGCTCCAGTGGCTGGAGGCGCCTTGACGACGGCGCTGGCTCGTCACGCATCGCCGCATCGACCGAGGCGGCGTCGGTGATGAGGTCGGCAGCAGCAGCGAGACGAGTGCGCCGGTCGGCGGCGGCGAGCTCCAACAGCGTGCGAACGATTCGAGCGCGTGCCAGGACTGCCTCTGGTTGGCGCGCCAGCCGGATGGCCAAACCGGGCCGTCCTGTGGCCGCGAGGGCGCCTGCTCGAGCGTGGGCCGGCGGAGCGTGGCCGTCCTTGGCAAGCAGTTCAGCGAGCATCTCGACGGGCAGTGGCGCGAGGCGCATGCGGGCCGAGCGCGACAGCACAGTGGGCAGCAATGGCGCCGCGTCGTCAGCGCAGAGCACCAGGCATGTCGCCGGGCCGGGCTCCTCCAGCGTCTTGAGGAGTGCGTTCTGGGCGTCGAGGTTCAGGCGCTGGGCAGCGCTGATGATGGCGATGCGGAAGCGACCCTCCATCGCTG
Source organism: uncultured Chloroflexia bacterium (assembly GCA_963814315.1). Classification (GTDB taxonomy): domain Bacteria; phylum Chloroflexota; class Limnocylindria; order Limnocylindrales; family CSP1-4; genus JAFMJV01. The sequence goes on along the minus strand of CAWFCG010000001.1, from coordinate 954,289 downwards.
TCAAGGCCAGGTCCGCTATCAGCGTCTGGACCTGCCCGAGCCGGATCTGCTCACCGGCACCTTCTGGCGCCAACAGGTGCACGTCAGGATGGCCGCCAGCATCGACCTTGCGGCAGGCGGCGCAGTCGCGGCAAGGGCGTAGCGCCACGTCCTCGGCGAGGCAAAGCAGCCCGGCGGCAAGGTCGAGTGCCAGTGTCGTCTTGCCGATACCGCGAGGACCCACCAACAGGAGTGCGTGGGGCGGGTGCTGGCTGCGGACAGCGAGGGCGACTGCCCTCTGGGCCGGCGCGTGCCCACGGGTCAGGAACCTGCCGCCGGGCAGAGAAGGCTCGGCGGCATCGACCATGTCGGCGAACCTACGCGTCTTCGGCCGGAGCCTCGGTCGCCGCGGCCGGCTTCCTGGTGGTGCGGCGGGTGGGCTTCTTGGGTGCCGCCGCCGTCTCGGTCGCCTGCGTGGACGCCTCGGCCGGAGCCTCGGTCGCCGCGGCCGGCTTCCTGGTGGTGCGGCGGGTGGGCTTCTTGGGTGCCGCCGCCGTCTCGGTCGCCTGCGTGGACGCCTCGGCCGGAGCCTCGGTCGCCGCGGCCGGCTTCCTGGTGGTGCGGCGGGTGGGCTTCTTGGGTGCCGCCGCCGTCTCGGTCGCCTGCGTGGACGCCTCGGCCGGAGCCTCGGTCGCCGCGGCCGGCTTCCTGGTGGTGCGGCGGGTGGGCTTCTTGGGTGCCGCCGCCGTCTCGGTCGCCTGCGTGGACGCCTCGGCCGGAGCCGAAGGCTTGGGCTTGGCGGCACCCGCCTCGCGGCGGGCCAACTCAGCCTTCAGCAGTGCCTGAACTTCAGGCGGAACCTCACTCCAGGGATCGCCACCGGGAGTCTGCTCGATGGGATCCATCGAACGCGCTGAGGCTCGAGGCGTGCCCATCGATGGGCCTCGGCCACCACGATTGCCCGAGCCACGTGAGAAGCTGGATCCGGACCCGGAACCGTAGCGCTCACGGTCGATGGCGGAACGATAGCCGCCGGGGCTGCCACCGCGATTTCGACCGCTTCGGCCGCTTCGGCTGTCTCGGCCACCACGACCACCCTGTCGTTTCTCTGAGAGCAGGTACTCAGGCACCTCGGGCTCGTCGTCGAACTCCTCGCCATCGGGGGATGCCGTCGTTTGGGCCGGCCTCGACGTGGCCGTCTCAGCGGGCACGCCGATCTGGCTGTCCCAGACCGAGCCGAACCCGGAATGCTGGGGAAGCGTGGGAATCTCATCCGGCAGCGCGCTGACCGCGGCCACATCGTCATCGATCTCCTCAGGCGAGCCCTCGGACGACCCTTCGGCGCCCTCATCGGCGCGGCCACCTCGACCACGACCACGACCACCACGACGACGGCGGCGGCGGCGGCCGTCGTCGGACGACTGCGCTTCACCCGGCACGGACGTCTCGACGGTCTCGGCCTCGATCTCGATCTCGGGCACCGCGGCCGGAACCTCAGCACCGCGGGAGAGCTTCTCGCCCGGCAGCGCGACCAGGCTGGCGGCAATGGGCCTCGTGCTGCCGACAGGGTCCGGCACAGGGGACTCGACGGATGTCGCTGCGGCCGCTGCCCTGACGGTACGGGGACGACGCGGAGCACGTTCTGGCTTGTCCACCATGTCATCCGTCTCACCGCGACGCCGACGCCGACGGGGGACTACGCCCGATTCCTTGTCAGGCACCTCAGTCATGGAAAGATCGCCGACGGACGCCACTCGGCGCCCACTACGGACGCCCTTCTCCACCTTGGCCACCGTGGTGATGTCGATGAACACGTCGGCGACGTCGATGAGATCACTGCTGGTGTTGCCGCGGAAGCTGATGACCTCTACCCGGACGCCCATCTGCTGCACTGCCGCGATGGCGGGGGCGAAGTCACCGTCACCCGAGATGACGACGGCGACGTCCAGCTTCTCACCCATGCGCATGAGGTCGACGACGAGCTCGATGTCAAGGTTTGCCTTGATGCGGCCGTCGCCGTACTTGCGGATGTCCTTGCTGACGACCTTGTAGCCGCTACGGGCCAGGAAGGCATGGAATTGGCGTTGGTTCTCATTCTCGGGATCGAGGCCGGTGTAGGCGTAGGCGCGTACGAAGTCGCGGCCCGCCGTGGCCGACTTGAGAAGGGTGACGTAGTCGATGTCGATCCCTGCGGCCTTGGCCGCATAGAAGATGTTCGCGACGTCAACGAAGACGGCGACGTTCTTGCTCACGCAGGACTCCTGTGTGGTACGAGCCGCGGTTCGCGACTCTGCGAGGCTGGGCACTCGAAGCGACGGTCGCGTCCTTGGGCTGAGCCCAGCGCGCATCGCGATGTTCGTGTCCGGTCGTTGCTGATGTGTCGATCTCCTCAGTGACACCGGGCCCAAGCGGGCTTCACCGGAGTCTGATCACGACTGATCGCGTCCAGAATGGAACGTGGCCCCTCGCCTTGTGGTGGCGGTAGACCGTCCTTGAGCGCGCCGCACCGGGTGATCACAGGGCCACGTCGGGTCACTGTCCGCACACGCCCGGGGCGCTCGCGGCGTCTGGCATTCGAGACGTCGCTACCTATCATACTGCACCAGGCACTCGCCGTGAGCATGTCCCCTGAAGTGCTGGTCCCGCGGATCACCCCAGCGGTGCGGATCACTGCTATCACCAAGCCCGTCGGTGCGCCCGGTCAACACACTGATGTCGCTTTGGCGCGCCGGCATCATCGGTACGAGGCACCGTATCCGAGATAGCGCCGCACTGCGACCATACAACGACCACGCATCAGTCTAGAATGTCGCCACGCTTGAGCGGTCACGGCCGTTGCGTGCGCATGTCTCGCGTCACGAGGGTGTGGGGAACCGGGACTGGGTGACCACACCCGTCGTGGATCCATCCGCGCTCGTTGCCGCGAGACGGACGACCGCAGCGCCGCGGCCAAGTGGCAGACCGGTTCCATGTCGGACCGGTGGCCGACCCCAATAGGAGGAGATCCAGGAACATGATGAGAAGGAGCCTCAGCATACTGGCGGCGGCCGGTCTGCTGGCCACGTTCGCTGCCCCCGCGGCCGCACAGGATTCGCGAGTCGTGACGATCCCTGATGGCGAGCCCATCAAGGTCGGTGCCATGTTCGTCCTTTCCGGCGCGAATGCCGTGCTGGGCGATGACATGGTGGCCGGCATCCAGACGGCGGTCGAGGACCGCGATGGTGAGCTGCTCGGCCATGAGATCGAGCTGGTCATCCAGGACTCGCTGTGCAGCCCCGAAGGTGGCGCGCAGGCAGCCCAAGCCCTGACGTCTGACCCGGACATCGTAGGCATCATCGGCCCGGCCTGTTCCGGCGCAGCCGATGCCGCCGCTCAGATCGTGACCGAATCCGGCCTTACCCACATCTCCGGCTCTGCGACTGCCCCCGCGCTGACGTTCCCCGATCGCGATGCGCGCTTTGATGGCTTCCTGCGCACCGCCTGGAGCGATGCCGTGCAGGGCAAGGTCGTGGCCGAGTTCGTGTTCAACGAGCTAGGTGTCAAGAAGGCAGCGACCATCCACGACGGCTCCATCTATGCCGAGTCGTTGACGGGCGTCTTCGCCGACGAGTTCACGAAGCTGGGTGGTGAGATCACCCTGGCGACCGCGGTGAACGAGGGCCAGACTGACATGAAGGCGGTCCTGACCAACGTGGCCGAGGGCGAGCCAGAGCTCATCTACATGCCGGTGTTCACCGATGAGGGCGGCTTCCTGGTCGACCAGCACGCTGATGTCGCCGGCCTTGAAGACGTCATCCTCTTCGGCAGCGACGGTCTGTTCTCGCTCGACTTCGTCGATGCTGCCGGCCCGACCGTCGAGGGCATGTACCTGTCCGCCCCCAACTTCGGCCTCCTCGCCGAGAGCTACCAGGACATGCTTGATGGCTACCTGGAGCTGACCGGCCTGGACAGCCCCATGCAGTCGTTCCACGCGCACGTCTACGACGCCATCAATATTCTGTTCGCGGCCATCGAGCAGGTGGCTGTCCAGAACGACGATGGATCCCTTAGCATCGACCTGGGCGAACTGCGCTCGGCCATCTACGCCACCAAGGACTTCCCCGGCGTCACGGGTACGCTGACATGCACCGAGAGCGGGGACTGCGGCGCGTCGATCATCGGCATCTACCAGGTCGGGCTCGACACCGTCGAAGACGGGGTCTTCCCGCCCGCGCTCGCCTGGCCGGCTGCGGAGTAGAAGCAGCTACATCTGAACGGACTCGTGGTCTCGAGCCGGGCGTCCCAACGCCCGGCTCGTCCACGTCCGGACCTCCAACGCACCTGACCCAGCACTGAGAGCCCAACGTGCGAACGACCCTGAGACCGCGCCGTCGTCCGAGCCGGACCGAGACCGCCTTCGAAGGCGCTGTCAGCGCCTTCCTGTGGGCCTTCCGCATCCTGCTCGTGCTGCTGGTGGTGGTGGGCTCGCTGCTGACCATCAGCAGCGGCAAGTTCGACCTTGAGACCTGGACGGATCTCGTCGTCAATGGTGCCGTGCAAGGCGGCATCTACGCGCTCATCGCGCTGGGCTACACGATGGTCTACGGGATCATGAAGATGATCAACTTTGCCCACGGCGAGATCTTCATGATCGGCATGTTCGCGGGCTACTTCACCTCCGTGATCCTGGACGACGCCGGCATCCTCAACGCCAGTCCCCTGGCCTCGATCGTCTCATTCTTGCTGATGATGCTCGTCGCCGCCATCGTCTCCACGCTGGTGGCCCTCGCGGTCGAGCGCGTCGCCTACCGGCCGCTGCGCAACTCACCCCGGCTGGTGCTGCTCATCAGCGCCATCGGCGCGTCGTTCTTCCTTCAGTACACCGTGGCCGGCCTGGTCGGTCCGGGCATCTTCCGCTACCCAGACATCGACATCCTCGAGGCTGACGTGTCGCTGCCGCTGCTTTCCGCGCTCGGGATCAAGTGGATCGAGGTAGTCGTCATCGTCTCGGCACTGGTGATGATGGCCGTGCTCTACCTGTTCGTGATGCGCTCCAAGATCGGCACCGCCATCCGTGCGGTTTCCGAAGACAAGCAAACCGCCGCCCTGATGGGCATCGACGTCAACCGCGCCATCGTGACGACGTTCGCGGTGGGCGCGGCGATGGCCGGTGCGGCGGGCGTCCTCTACGGTCAGCTGTGGGGCCAGGTCAACTTCTTCAGCGGCTTCATCCCCGGTATCAAGGCCTTCACCGCGGCGGTCCTGGGCGGCATCGGCAATATCCCCGGCGCCATGGTCGGCGGCTTCGTGCTCGGCGAAGCTGAGTCGATCGGCTCGCTGCTCATCATCGACGGACTCGGCGTCCCCTCCTCCGGCCAATTGAAGGACGTCATCGCCTTCACCATCCTGGTGATGGTGCTGATGTTCCGACCCCAGGGCATCCTGGGTGAGCGGCTCTCGAGGTCGCGCGCATGACCGCCAGCGCCGCAGCGGGGACACTCGGTGTAGCTCGCGGTTGGGAGGCCTGGAAGCAGGTCGTCATCGTGGGCCTGCTGTTCGCGGGGGCAGCGCTGTACCTCACGCTCGTCGGCATCGTGGGCACGTTCGAGGAACGCGACGTCATCGAGGACGTCATCACCGTCGGGCAGGGGGTGCTACTGCTAACCGCTATCGCCGCCGGCTATGCCGGCGCTCGCAAGGCCCCAGCGGGTATGACCAACATCATCATCGCCGCGGCCGTGACCGGGTTGATGGCCGGTGCCGCTCTCTCGCTGCTCATCGTGGTGGGGCCGGCAGTGGGCTTGCGTGACTACCTGCCCAATGCCTCACCCGACCTCTACGACCTCATCTCGGGCGCGGATCTGCTGGGCGTGGAGAACGCCCGTGACATGTGGAGCGGCGACGCCTTCCCCACGACCTTCTGGTTCCCGGCCCTGATCGGCATGAGCCTGGGCACGCTGGGTGGCCTGCTCTCGCTCCTGCCGCGACTGGCGCGCAACCTCATCGTCGTCATCACCGCCGCGCTTATCATCATGGGTCTGTTCGCGAGCATCGTGCGCTCGCCGATGCTGCAGCACGACCTGACGTCCGGGCTGGCACGCGAGCTTTTCGCCTCCAATGGACTGCGTGCCGGCGGAGTCATCGCCGTGGTCGGGCTCGTCGTGCTGGCCTATCTCGCCTGGATCCTGTTCAAGCCGGCGCAGCGCTACCACGCGCTTCCGGTGGAGACCCGACAGCATCCGGCGCTCGTCATCCCCGCCGGTGCTCTCCTGCTGCTGTTCGTGCTGCTGCTGCCGCTGGGGTTCACCGGCTTCATCCCCTCGGTCATCGCGCTCGTGGCGCTCTACGCCCTGATGGGCCTGGGGCTCAACATCACGCTGGGGCTGGCGGGCCTGTTGGACCTAGGCTTCGTGGCCTTCTTCGCGGTAGGCGCCTACACGGTCGCGTTGCTGACGTCAGCGGGCGATTTCGGACTGGGCTGGCCGTTCTTCGTGGCCATCCCATTCGCCATCCTCGCGGCGATGGGGTTCGGGCTGCTCTTGGGGCTGCCCATCCTGGGCATCCGCGGCGACTACTTGGCCATCGCCACGCTGGGCTTCGGAGAGATCATCGCCATCCTGGCCAGATCTGACCTGCTCAAGCCCTATATCGGGGGCCCTGCGGGCATCACCAACATCCCCAAGCCACTCGCCTCGATCGGCATCGAGGTCTCGTCGGACAGCTGGTTGGCGGGGCCCAATCAGATCTACTACGTCTCGCTGGTCTCGATCGCCATCATCGCCTTCGTGGCCGTGCGTCTACGGGATTCGCGACTAGGGCGGGCTTGGGTCGCCATCCGCGAGGACGAGGATGTCGCCGAGGCACTTGGCATTAACCTGGTCCAGACCAAGTCGCTGGCTTACATGCTGGGCGCCGCATTTGCCGGCCTCGGCGGTGCCGTCTTCGCGTCGCTCTACGGCTCCATCCAACCCAGCTCGATCAACATCAACGTGTCCATCCTCGTCGTCACTATCATCATCATCGGCGGCAAGGGCAGGATTCCGGGCGTCATCCTGGGTGCCATCGTCATCATCGGCTTGCCCGAGCTCTTTCGCGAGTTCGCCGAGTACCGCTTCCTGCTCTATGGCATCGCGCTCATCCTGGTCATGCGCTGGCGCCCGGAGGGCCTGCTGCCGTCACAGGTGGGACGCCACGAGATGCACCCCAAGGAGGGCCCCAACGTGGAGCCAGGAGCGCCATCAGCCGCGACGACCGCCACCGCCGGCACGGACGGAGGAGCCTAGGCCGTGGCGCTGCTCGAAGCCCGTAATGCCACCAAGCGGTTCGGTGGCCTGACGGCGGTCAATGACCTCACCTTCGATCTCGATGAAGGCGCCATCGTCAGCGTCATCGGCCCCAACGGTGCCGGCAAGACGACGTTCTTCAATTGCATCGCTGGCTTCTACCAGATCGACGATGGCACCATCAGCCTGGCTGGTACCGAGATCCATGAGTTGCGACCGGACAAGATCGCCCGGCTGGGACTGTCGCGGACGTACCAGAACATCCGGCTGTTCGGCGGCATGACCGCGGCCGAGAACGTGCTGGTTGGCGAACACCAGCATCTTTCATCCAGCTGGATCCGCGCCGTGCTCAGGACGCGCGGCCAGCGGGCAGAGGAGGCCGAAGCACTCGAGGAGGCACACCGGCTGCTCGACTACGTCGGCCTGACGGGGGGTCGCCATGACCTGCTGGCGAGCAACCTGCCCTACGGTGACCAGCGACGCCTGGAGATCGCGCGCGCGCTCGCCACCAGCCCGCGGCTCTTGCTGCTAGACGAGCCCACGGCGGGCATGAACCCGGCCGAGACGCGCGGCATGACCGGTCTCATCCGCCGATTGCGCGACGACCTGGGCATCACCATCCTGCTCATCGAGCATGAGATGCGCGTCGTCATGGACATCAGCGAACGCATCACCGTGCTCGACTATGGCGAGCGGATCGCCGAAGGCACAGCGGCCCAGATCCAGAGTGACAAACGCGTCATCGAGGCGTATCTGGGCAAGGCTGCCGCGGAGGCAGAGGCCAAACGCGTCGAAGCGGGAACTGCGCGACCCGAGGCGAGCCTGACGGGGGTTGACGCACCCGTCAGGCCGGAACCGCCGGCCACTGCCGAACCGCCGGCCACGCCGGAACGGGAGGACTGACGATGGCCCTGCTCGAGATCAACGACCTGCACACCTACTACGGCAAGATCCACGCCCTGCGCGGGGTCTCGCTGACCGTCGGAGAGGGCGAGATCGTCACGCTCATCGGTGCCAACGGCGCCGGCAAGACCACCACGCTCAATACCATCAGCAGCGTGCTCGTTCCGAAGTCTGGCAGCATCACGCTCGACGGCGAGGATCTCACGCACGTGGCGCCGCATCAGGTGGTGACGCGCGGCGTGGTCCAGGTCCCCGAGGGGCGACGGATCTTCGCGCAGCTCACCGTCGAGGAGAACCTCCTGATGGGTGCCTACACCGTCGACGATGACAAGCTCGTCGCCGAGGGTGTCGCCAACGCCTACGCCATGTTCCCGCGCCTCAAGGAGCGGCGCAAGCAGATCGCAGGCACGCTTTCGGGTGGCGAGCAGCAGATGTTGGCGATGGGCCGGGCACTCATGACCAAGCCGCGGATCCTGCTCCTCGACGAGCCCTCCATGGGCCTTGCGCCAAATCTTGTCGAGTACATCTTCGAGACCATCGAGCGCATCCATGCTGAGGGTGCCGCCATCCTCCTGGTCGAACAGAATGCGGCCACGGCATTGACCATCGCGCATCGCGGCTACGTGCTCCAGACCGGCCGCATCATCCTGTCTGACTCGGCCGCCGGCCTGGCCGCCAACGAGGACGTGCGCCGCTCCTACCTGGGGGAGATCTAGCGCCGACTCGTCACTTGGGCAAACCCCCACGTGTGCGACCACTGACGTCGTGAGCAGAGCTACCCCCACCAGGGATACCCATCAGCGGTGATGGCGGCGCCGGGTCGGCCACGGTAGGCGCCCTGGCGCCCTCGCTGAGGAAACGGTGCAAGAACAGCTTGGTGGCCTCTTCCTGGGGATCATCGAGCACCTGCTCGGGCGGACCCTCCTCCACGATCAGGCCATCCTCGAGGTAGAGCACGCGGTCGGCAGCCTCCCGCGCGAAGGCCATCTCATGGCTGACCACGATCATCGTGGAGCCCTCGTGTGCGAGCTGCTCCATGACCACGATGACCTCGCCGATGAGCTCGGGATCGAGCGCGCTGGTGGGCTCATCGAAGAGCAGCACCTCAGGCTCCATGCACAGTGCGCGAGCGATGGCAGCGCGCTGCTTCTGGCCACCGGACATGCGGTCGGGAAACTCGTCGCGCTTGTCGAGCAGCTGCACCTTGTCGAGGTAGCGTTCAGCGGTCGCGACCGCCTCGTCGCGACTGACACCCTTGACGTGCGTGGGGGCCTCGATGCAGTTGTCCAGCACGTTCATGTGCGGGAAGAGGTTGAACTCCTGGAAGACCATGCCGGTCTGCTGGCGCAGCTGGCGGATGTCACCCCGCCGCTGCCGTCGGCGTTTCTGCAGCGGGTCCGCCTCGATGTGCAGGCTGCCCATGGCCACGCTGCCCTTGGTGGGCTCCTCGAGGAAGTTCAGGCAGCGCAGGAAGGTGGTCTTGCCGGAGCCGGAGCGGCCGATGAGCATCACCGTCTCGTGCCGGCGCACGGCCAGGCTGACGCCATGCAGCACATGGTGGTCACCGAAGTACTTCTCGATATCGGTCGCCTCCAGGACGACCTCGCCCAGCGCCACCATCAGCGATCACCTCGTGCCATGCGCTTCTCCAGGCGGTCCTGGAAGAAGGTCAGGATGAGCGTCAGCATCCAGTACACCGTCGCCGCGAGGATGAGCATCTCCAGGGTGCGGAAGTTGGCCGCGCCGAGCGTCTTGGCCCGCCACAGCAGCTCCTGCACGCCGATGAACGCGACCAGCGCGGAGTCCTTGACCATGGCGATGAACTCGTTGCCGATGGCGGGCGTGACGATGCGCACGGCCTGCGGCAACACGATCTTGCTCATGATGCGGCGCTCGCCCATACCCAGCGCCATGGCCGCCTCGCGCTGCCCGTGGGGCACGGCCTGGATACCGGCGCGGAAGATCTCGGTCATATAGGCGCCGTAGTTGAAGGCCAGCGCGAAGGTGCCAATGACCAGCCCGGGGATCTGGGCAGCCTCGGGGATGAGTTGGGGCAGAGCCAAGTAGAAGAACAGGATCTGGACGATGAGCGGGGTGCCGCGGACGAGCGAGACGTAGAGCGATGCCGAGGCGTAGATGGGAGCGACCGGGGAGATGCGGCCGATGGCCCCGAGGAGCGCGAAGACGATGGCGAGCAAGATCGACGCGACCGAAACGATCACCGTCATGGGCACGCCGGCCAGGACGTAGGCCATCTGGGCGCGGATGAACTCGGGTTCGACACGGGGGATCGACAGCAGCCACACTGCGAACATCCCGATGAACAGGATCCACGTGACCGCGAAGGCCGCGCGGAAGCGCAGTCGCCGACGCGAATCGGCCCGCAGGATTCTCGGAGACGATGGGGTCGTGGGCGACGGTCATGTGGAGACGCCGTGCGATGTGTGACTGACCAGACCCTCAAGCATCCCGGACACCGGAACGGTCAGGCGATGGAGACGCCGAAGCGTCCCCATCGCCGGTCGAGGGAGCGGATAAGGACTACTCCCCATCCTCTGCGGACGTCCCGTCCTCTGGCATCGCATCGTCGGCAGCTGCGCCGACCTTCATGGTGAGATCCTCGCCGAACCACTTCAGGCTCAACTCGCTGAGCGTGCCGTCTGCGTGCATCTCGCCGACGATGGCGTCCACGGCGGCCACCAGCGAGTCGTTGTCCTCGACGTTGATGTCGAAGGCCACGGCCAGCGGCTCGTAGTAGACGGGATCACCCAGCTTCACCACGGGGATGCCGTCGGCGATGGCGTCATCGACCACGGTAGCGGAGGTCACCCAGCCCTCGTAGTCCATGCGACCGAGGCCCCATTCCTGGGCGCAGTCGCGGTCGGTGGTACGGGTCACGACAGTGGCCCCCTCGGGCGGGACCGCATCGGGGGTCTCGGTGCCGAAGTCGAGCGTGCCGTTGAGCCACTCAAGGTACGTCGTGGCCTCGCCCACGCAGATGGTCTTGCCGGCCAGGTCGTCGATGGTATCGATGCCGGCGTCCGCGTGCGCGGCCACCTGGGCAGGGGTGTAGTAGTAGGGCTGCGTGAAGTCAAGCGCCTCCTGGCGCTTGCTGGTGATGGTCATGGAGCCCACGCTGAAGTCCCAGCGGTCACCCCATGAGCCGGCCGAGACGAGTGCCCAGTCGGGCGTCTCCAGCGCCAGATCGACACCGAGACGTGTCGCGATCTCACGCCCGACGTCGACATCGAAGCCGACGATCTCGCCGTTGACGAGCTCGGACTGCGGCGGATAAGCCGGGTCGGTGGACATGCGGATGACGCCCGCTTCCTGGATGCGCGCGAGCATGTCCTGCTCGCTGTCCTGCGCCACGACGGGTGCCGCGGCGGACAAGGCCAACAGCGCTGCCGCGGACACGACGATGGCTCGCTTGTGGTTCAAGCCCATGGACTCTGATCCTCCCCTGCTGATTCGATGTACTCCGTGCGGCTCCTGGGTCGCCCCATGCCGCGTTGGGTGGCCCCGTTGTACCACGCGTTGCAAGCGCTCGCGGACCCAGACCGCGTTTCGTTTCCGGAATGGAACACCGGCGCAACGTGTCGGCACCACACGCGCCGTACACTGGGGACATGGACGCTGAGCGCTGGTTGACGAGCGAGTTGGCAGCCTTCGGCTGTGCCGCGTGCGGACAGGCCTACGGTCAGGGACACATCCAACTCATGGCCCAACGCGAAGAGCTGTTCTTCATCGACCTCTCATGCGATCACTGTGGCTCCCAGGCCGTGGCCATCGTGACCATCCAGATCGACGGCGACAAGGCCACGTTGGAGGGCGGTGATCTGGTGCGGGCGTCCACCGATGTCGCTGGCGGCTCGGGAGATGGTTCACCGGTCAGCGCGGATGACGTCCTTGACACACACGAGTTGCTGGCCGGATTCGACGGTGACGTCCACCAGCTCCTGGCCCGCTTCGCCGGGCAGGCACGTTGAGCGGATCGCCCCGTTTCGCGCACGCCAGCGAGGCCGAGCTGGCGCGCATCCTTGACTACTACAAGGTCGAGTGGCGCTACGAGCCGCACACGTTTCCCATCCGCTGGAACAGCGATGGCATGGTGGTCGAGTCGTTCTCGCCTGACTTCTACCTGCCTGACCTCGACCTTTACCTGGAGCTGACCACACTCAAGCAGAGCCTGGTGCGCAAGAAGAACCGCAAGCTGCGCCACTTGCGCGAGCTCTATCCGATGATCCGCATCAAGCTGTTCTACGCCCGGGACTTCAAGGCGCTGATGCTGAAGTACGGTCGGCTCGACGCAGCTGCCTCGCTCATCGGCATCGAGGGCCAGCCACCGCCCAAACGCGTCCCGGTGGCTGCGCCGGCGCTGACCGCAGCGGCAGCCCAACTCAGTGATTGATCTCTCGCGGAGCGACCATCTTGCAAGACCACAAGGAGGGCGGAGCCTGTGTCCGCATCAGCACTTGAGAAGGATGTCGCCGAGGTCCTGATCGACGAGGCCACGCTGCAGGCCAAAGTGACCGAACTGGGTGCGAGGATCTCAGCCGACTACGCTGACCGGCAGGTGACGCTGGTGAGCGTCCTGAAGGGTGCCCTGCCATTCATGGCCGACCTGATGCGGGCTATCACGGCGCCGGTCCGGATCGACCTCATGGAAGTCTCCTCCTATGGCGGATCGACCGAGACCTCGGGGCGCGTGCGCATCCTCAAGGACCTCTCGTCGTCGGTCGAGGGTGAGCACGTGCTCATCGTCGAGGACATCATCGACACGGGTCTGACGCTCAACTACCTGACCCAGTATCTGGAAGGCATGCAGCCTGCCAGCCTGAACATCTGCACGCTGCTCGACAAGCCGGCGCGCCGCCTGGTCGAGATCGACCTGGCCTACTGCGGCTTCGAGATCCTTGATCGTTTCGTCATCGGCTACGGCCTCGACTACGACGAGCTCTACCGCAACCTGCCCTACATCGGCGTGCTCAAGCCTGAGGTGTACGGGGGCGCGTGAGGCGGGGACTGGGGCGCGGACGAACGCTGATCGCTATCGGCGCCATCGTCGCAATCGTCGCCATGCCCCTCAGTTGGCAGAAGGCTGGGGGTGTCGTGCTGGAGGTACGAACGGCGTGGGGCTTCGCGGGACCCGGTTGGATCATGTTCGTCGCCGCCATGCTCATGCTCCTGACCATCCTGTTGCCTTACACCACCAAGAGCCGGCAGTTGGCCGTCGACCGTGGCCCCACCTACGTCGTTCTGCTGCTGGTCGGCGTTTTGGGTTTCCTCGCCGCGGCCATCGACCTGATCGGTGGCGAGGAGGAGTACAGCCTCACACCGCTCGACGCGCCCGGCCTGTGGCTGGCGATCGCGGGCATGGTCATCGTGACCTGGGGTGTCCTTGAATTGCTGGCGGAGAAGCCGCCAGCCCCCTGACGGGCCTCGCCGGCAGGGTGGCCAGGAGCGGATATACTCCCACCCAGTATCCCCGGACAAGCAGGAGGCATGGTGGCCACGACCCCCGGCGGCGTCAGGCGACGACAGGCCCGACCTCCGCGACCGTATAGCGGCTCACGCGAGCAAGTACTGAGACGGCTGGCACGCATGGAAGGACAGGTCCGCGGCGTGGCACGCATGATCGAGCGTGATGAAGACTGCGTCGACGTCCTGCAACAGACAGCCGCGCTACGCGCCGCCATCGACTCGGTTTCGATGCTGCTGATGGAGGACCATGTCCACGGTTGCGTCACGGCAGCGGCCAAGCGCGGGGACGCGGAGGTCCTCACCGATGAGGTCATGGAGGTCGTTCGCCGAAGCCTGGGCCGACCAGCACGCGCGAGCCGGTCCGGGCCGGAAACCTAGGCGCGACGGTGGACTATCCACTTCGGGGGCCGCTTTTCCACGAATCGAGCACGTTTATCCACAGCGGTGCGCCCGTGCACCGCTGTTGGTGGATAACCGGCTTGACGGCCCCTCCACTCGTTGGGGACACTGCCCCTCCTGCACCACGCGGTGCCCTAGGTGGTGTCGCGCAGTGGCGAAGTACGGTAACGCCACCCGTGGCGATGTGCGGAGGGATTCGCACGCGACGACCGTCCGGGTTTCGGAAGACAGAAACGCCAACAGGTGTGAGGAACGTTCCAGCGCCGGAAGCGGCTTTGGCCCGGGTTTCAGGTTCGCGACGACGACCGCGAGCCGGCCATGAGGAGGGTCGCTTCCGGCGCCTTTCCTTGCCGCCACGATGCCTGACCCCGGGCGGGCCCGAAACGTGAGCGAACCTAACGCTGTCGTGCGTCGCGAGCTGCCGACCGATCCTCACACCTTGGCAGCCATGGGCGACGCTTTCGACGAGACCATCGCCGAAGGTCTGCGCGAGTTGGGATTGCTGGGTACACCGGCTGCGAGGCCAGGGGCGAGGCGCAGCTACGAGGCGCACGCGCGATTGCTGCGTGACTGGAATGCCGCCATCAACCTCACCGCCATCCGCGAGCCGGCCGACATCGCGCGCCGCCATACCTGCGACTCCCTCAGCGCAGTGAGACAAGATCTCGCAGATGGTGCGGCCGCGGGCGACCCTCCTCGACCTCGGGTCGGGTGGTGGTTATCCCGGCCTGCCCCTGGCGGCAGCGCTGTCCCTGTCGCGGGTTGGACTGCTGGATTCGGTGGGCAAGAAGGCGCGCTTCCTGAGCGTGGCGGGGGCGGCTGTCGCCGCCATCCTTGCCACGGACGGCGCCGACGAGGAAAGCGAGGCGAACGGCACCGACGCCCCGCTGATCGAGGCCATCGCCGAGCGCGCCGAGGACCTGGCGGAGGAGGCCGACCATCGAGGCGCGTGGGATCTCGTCGTCGCCCGCGCCGTCGGCTCGCTGGCAGAGGTCATCGAGCTGGGCCTGCCACTGACCAGGGTGGGTGGCGTGGTCGTGGCCTGGAAACGAGAAGTGGAGCGAGGCGGTCTACGCGCCGAGTTGCGTGACGCCGGCTCCATCATCCGCGCGACCGGAGGCGGCCGGCCGGAGGTCGTGACGGTGGACGCGGTGACACTGCCCGGCCATCGCCTGGTCTTCGTCTCCAAGGAACGGCCCACGCCCTCGGCTTACCCGCGCCCGGCAGGCATGCGCAAGCGCCGCAAGACCTGAAGCTGCTCCGGCGTGAAGCTGCTCCGGCGCACCGGGCCCTGCTACCCTCGCGCCGATGCACATCGCGGTGGTCTCCGACATCCACGCCAATCTGCCCGCCCTTGAGGCCGTCCTCCGGGCCGTGGCTGGCCGCGACCGCCTGTGGGTCCTGGGCGACATCGTGGGCTATGGCCCACATCCCGATGAGGTCGTGGAACGCTTGCGCTCCGAAGATGCCGTAGCCGTGCAGGGCAACCACGATGCCGCAGTGCTCGGCCGCCTACCGCTGGGCGCCTTCAACGACCTGGCCCGGGCGGCCGTGGTGTGGACCGCAGAGACGATGCAGCAGCGCAACCTCGATTGGCTGGCGGGGCTTCCCGATAGGCGCGTGGAGGGCGACTTTACGCTGGTCCACGGCAGCCCGCGGGATCCGCTTTGGGAATACCTCTTCTCAGTCCCCGCCGCTCGTATCAACCTGGCCGCCTTCGAAACACCCTATTGCGTCGTCGGTCACACGCATCACCAGCTCACCTTCCGAGACGACGACGGCCAGGTCGAGGCGCTGTTCGCCAAGGACGGCGGACGACTCACGCTCGACGCGCGCCGCTGCATCCTGAACCCCGGTTCGGTGGGGCAGCCGCGAGATAGCGACCCACGCGCCTGCGCCATGACCATCGACACGGAGTCGGCGGAGGTCGCCTGGCTGCGCGTGGACTACGACATCGAGCGGACGCAAGCGGCCATCCGTCGCCTGCCCCTGCCAGGTCGACTGGCCGATCGACTCAAGACGGGCGTCTGATCGCGTCATGCCCTCGTCCGCAGACCACGGCATACTTGCCACACCGAAAGCTGGCCCAACGCATTCGACCCATCGGTCCCTGAGCGCTGTGCCTATCCTGACGAGGAACCTGTGAACGCGCACGGCGGCTTGGTCCGGGGCGCGTGCGACCTGGCCGCGACAGTGGCCTCCCGATGCCCATGACGACCGACGAGGGCGGCCAGCGCCCACCTTCCGATCCTGACAAGGCGCCACGCACAGCCAAGGCCAGCGGCCTTTCGGGCCAGAAGCCGGGCAACCGCCGTGTGCGCATCGATCGGACGCGGAGCGAATACTTCCGGTACACGCCATCGGGAGCGCTGCAGGCGCGACCCAAGGCACACGAAGAAGTCCAAACGGGACGGCGCTTCGTGGCAGGCGCTCGGCGCATGTTCTTCGGTCGGCCCCTGGCCTCTGTCGAGGAGATCGGTGAGCGTCTCTCCAAGAAGAAGGCCCTGGCCATCTTCAGCTCCGACGCCATCAGCTCCAGCGCCTATGCCACCGAGGAGATCCTGCGGGCACTGCTGATCGGCGGTATCGGCCTGGCGGCGCTGAACCTGGCCCTGCCCGTCTCCATCACCATCGCCTTGCTGCTCGGCATCGTCGCCATCAGCTACCGACAGGTCGTGGTGGCGTATCCCAACGGTGGCGGCTCCTACTCGGTCTCAAAGGCCAACATCGGCCGCACAGCCTCGCTCGTCGCGGCATCAGCGCTGCTCATTGACTACGTGCTCACGGTAGCGGTGTCGATCTCTTCGGCTTCGGAGCAGATCATCGCCGCCATCCCCAGCCTGGGTCCCTGGCAGGTGGCGATAGCCGTCGTCGTGGTGGCGGTCATCACCCTGGCCAACCTGCGCGGAGTGCGCGAGGCCGGCAACATCTTCGCAATCCCCACCTATCTCTTCGTGGGATCTGCACTGCTCATGATCATCCTGGGAGGGTGGCAGATCATCGTCGGCGGTGAAGGTGCCAGCTATCCCAGCATGCGGGACGCCTCGATCGACATGGCCAGCTTTGCCATCCTCCTGCTGGCCATGCGCGCATTCGCCTCCGGCGCGGTGGCCCTGACCGGCACAGAGGCCATCGCCACCGGCGTGCCCTCCTTCGACCCTCCAGAGTCGAAGAACGCCGCGACGACGCTGGCGGTGATGGCAGTGCTGCTGGCCACGCTGTTCATCGGCATCACCTTCCTCGCCAGCGGCTTCGCCGTCGTGCCCAACCAGGACAGCACGGTGCTGTCGCAGGTGGCCGGCCATGTCTTCGGCCTCGACTCCATCGGCTTCTACCTCTTCCTGACCTTCGCCGCGGTCATCCTGATGCTGGCGGCCAACACGTCCTTTGCCGCCTTTCCTCGCCTGGCGGCCGTCCTGGCATCGGACAACTTCTTCCCGCGGCGCTTCGCCTACCGTGGCGACCGCCTGGCCTTCACCACTGGGATCCTGGTGCTCGGCATCCTTGCCAGCATCCTCGTCGTCGTCTTCGGTGCCTCGGCGCACGCCTTGATCCCCCTGTATGCCGTGGGCGTGTTCATCGACTTCACCATCAGCCAGACGGGCATGATCCGACACTGGCTGCGTGAGCGACCGCCTGGCTTCCGTCGCCGCCTCACCGTCAACAGCGTCGGTGCCGTCATCACCGGCCTGGTCGCCATCGACGTGGCCGTGGTCAAGGCACCGACCTCGCTCATCGTGCTCTTGCTCATCCCCGTGCTGGTCGGAGTGATGTCGTTCATCCGCCACGAGTACGACACGGCTGAGAAGGAGCTGGAAGTCGACCACAGCCGCGTCTACGGTCCACCTACCAAGAGCAGCCGCGTGATCATCCCGGTGCCGAACCTCTCACGTGCGGTCATCCGCTCGGTCCAGTTCGGCCGCACGGTGTCGGATGATGTTCGCGCGGTCCATCTCACCATCGATCCCGAGGCAGCCGAGCAGCTGCGGCGCGAGTGGGAGCACATGCTTCCGGGTGTCCCGCTGGTCATCGTCGAGACACCCTATCGCTCCCTGGTGCTGCCGTTCCTGCACTACCTCGACGTGATGGCGCCGACGCCGCCCAACACCATCACTATCGTGGTGCTGCCGGAGTACGTGCCGCGACACTGGTGGGACCGCTTCCTGCACAACCAGAAGGCCAGTCGCATCCGCCAGGCGCTCATCGGCCGGCCCAACACAGTCGTGGCCGACGTACCCTTCGGCGCTGAGCGCGGGACCGACGGCAATGGCCATGTCGAGGACGGTGGCGAGCACAAGCAGCCTGAAATACGCTCGCGCCGATCGGGCTGGCGGCGCTAGGGCCACGCGGCCGCATGGTCATCACCAGGGTCGATGTCCGGGCGCCATGCCTCGCGTGGCCCGTGACGATGGCGCGGTGGTAGGCTTCAGCCGTGCCCGACCCGACACCGAACAGACCCTTGAAACGTGCCGTCCTCCACCTCGATGGCGGACCCACTGATGAGCTCGTGATCGAGTGCGGCTGCAAGCTCGCTCGAGCCGACGAGGCTGAGCTGGTGGCGGTCTACGTGCTGGAAGTGGACTGGCGGCACGATCTCGATGACGACCTTGAGGAGCAGCGCGAGGAAGCGTCACGGGCACTCGACCTCGCGGAGGGCATGGCCGAGGCGCAGAAGGTGCCACTTGAGACGCAACTCCTACAGGCACGCGATGTGGGCGCCGCACTGGTCGACGAGGCCGTCGCGCTTGATGCCGACGCCATCGTCATGGGCCTGCCCTACAAGGTCCGCTTCGGCGGCGACTTCGCCCTCGGCCAGACCATTCCCTATGTCTTCAAGAATGCGCCCTGTCGTGTCTTCGTGGTCCGTGAACCGGTCGCGAGGAGCGATGAGCGTGACCAAGCCGCCAACCGGGCCATCAAGAGGATCTAGAACGATGCGCGCAATCATCGTCGGCAGCGGACGAGTCGGTGCCGGCTTGGCAAGTCAACTCGCAGATGCAGGTCACGAGGTGGTCATCCTCGACATCAGTACCGACAGCTTCCGTCGGCTGGCACCGGGCTTCTCCGGACAGGCGTTGCGAGGCGATGGCACCGATGCCAGCGTGCTTGAGCGCGCTGGTGCTGGCGAGGCCGAGTGGTTCTTTGCCCTGACCAACGGAGACAACCGCAACATCCTCGCTGCACAGCTGGCCAGGCAGGCGTTCGCCATCCCGCACGTGCTGTGCAAGATCAACGACCCGGTGCGCTCCCGGGCGTACACCACGCTGGGCCTCGATACCATCAATCGCACTGAGATGATGATGGACAGCATCGGTCGGTATATGGGCGCTCCGGCTGTGCCGGGCGCGGGTGATGTCAACGTTGCCGTCATTCCCCCAGCACCGGCATCGGCGGAGGTTCCGACGGCGGAGGCCGCGGCGGCGGACGTACGCAGGGCGGGCAACGTGACGGTCACCGTTGGCGGGATGGATGCGCGCGCCGGGACGGATGCGCGCGCCGGGGAGACGTCGTCCGGCTCGACACCCGCCCCCACCGACAGCACTGGAGGCCGATAGCCGTGTTCGTGATCGTCGTCGGTGGTGGCCGCGTCGGCTTCTATCTGACCAAGGAGCTCCTCGCCGAAGGCCACGAGATCGTGCTCATGGAGAAGGATCTGCGCAGTGCCGAACGCATCCGCGACGAGTTGGGTGCCGTGGTCGTGAATCGTGACGGCTCAGAGGGTACACACCTCTCCGAGGCCGGCGCCAACCGCGCCGCGATCGTGGCGGCCGTCACCGGCGACGACGCCGACAACCTCGTTGTGTGCCAGATGGCCAAGCACCACTTCGATGTGCCGCGCACCATCGCACGCGTCAATAACCCACACAACGAAGTCTTGTTCCGCAACCTCGGCGTGGACGAGATCATCAGCCCCACGCGGATGGTGTTGGCGGCCATCGAGCAGGATATCCCGGTGCACGAGCTGCTCCACCTTGCCAACCTCGAAGGCGGCGAGCTGGAGCTGCTGGAGGCGCAGATCGCCGAGGACTCGCCTGCCCTCGGTCGTCGCCCCGAGGACATCGACCTGCCGGAGGGCTGCACCCTGTTCGTCGTCATCCGCGACGACCGGGCGCAGCCGGTGCGTCCAGATACGGTCTTCCGGGAGGGTGACAAGGTCATCGCCGTCTCGCGCACCGAATGCGAGAACGACCTCCGTATGCAACTCATCGGCGAAAGCCCGGAGATCGCCTCCGCCTAGCTGCCCTGCGCGAAGCGACGCTACTCGGGGCCGGCTCGGGGGTCGGCTGACCCACGCCAAGGTTGGCCGTGCCCCCTGCCGCTGCCTTCGCCCGTGGAGTCGCCTTGCGCGCGCACCCGCCCAGGGGTCCTGCGACACACACCACGGGAAGCACCGGACCCCCGGTGCTGATGCTCAAGTCGCCTCGGTTCCTGGCTGCCGTGCCACGCTTGGCGTGGACCTTGCAGCAGATGCAATATCTCGACACCGGAGCGACCTGAGTCGCCGCTCCCCTGTCATCTCTGTGCCTCTGAGGCATGGGATCGGCAGATCAGCCGGTCTTCACGTCGGGGTGCTGCAGCAGATGCAAACGAGCCCGGATCGCTCCCGGGGTCCTGCATATGCCGGCCCCTTGTGACGTGGCACACTCACGGACCCCTGCCCAAAGCCGGCATACTTTGTAACGGAATCTTTGTCAACTACACTATCACTGAACGGCGAACACTCTTGACAATGGTATTGATATGGTTCTACTATCTTGCGTGTACAGGGTCAGCGTCCGATACCGGGGCGTGGCCAAGTGCCCCGAACGGGACCTGACAAGACACGGAGGAACCACGAAATGACTATCATCCGCAGGACTTCACCGCCTTCCGACTTCATGTCGTTCCGCGATGCCGTCGACCGGCTGTTCGACCCCACCACCTTCCGGCCGCTGGCTTGGGGTGGTTCGGAGGCTCGCTTGCCGCTCGATATCACCTCCAACGAGGACTCCATCACCGTCGAAGCGGCCCTGCCCGGCATCCGCCCCGAGGATGTCGAGGTCACGGTCCACCAGGACACGCTCACTATCGGCGTCAGGGAGCAGGCTGAGCGTGAGACCCACGAGGGCGAGCGTGTCTACCGTGAGCTGCGTCGCAGCAGCGGCAGCCGCACGCTGACGCTACCCAACGGGCTTGATACGGATAACGCCAGCGCGACGTTCGAGAATGGCATGCTCCATCTCAGCATCCCGCGTGCCGAGGCCGCCAAGCCCCGCCAGATCCCGGTTTCGACGGTCGCCGACGGACGAGCGACCGTCGCGGCCACGTCACAGGGTGAGGCGAATGGGACGACATCCAAGTCGGGCGATCAGGCCTGACACTGTGTCGGAGAGAGCGGGAGCGCGACAGGGACGGAGTGCGCCAGAAGCCAGCCGGCCGGTCTACGTCATCAGCGTAGCCGCCGAGCTGGTCAGCGTTCACCCCCGCACACTTCGCATCTACGAGGGTGAGGGGCTGGTCTGTCCAGCCCGCACACCCACCAATATCCGTCTCTACTCGGAGAACGACCTGCGGCGGATCCTCTGGATCCGCCATCTGACACAGAATCTGGGCGTGAACCTGGCCGGGGTCCGCATCCTCTTCGAGCTCGAGGAGAGACTCGGGATGCGGATCCTGGAGCAGCTCTATAGCGAGCGCGAAGCCGCCGTCCGAGAAGATGGCAAGGAGCTCAGCTCACCCCGTCCCAAGCCAGACAAGACGCCCCAACCCACAGCAACCGACCCACACCCACTCCCCCTGACCCGCGACCGATCCACCAAGGAGATCTGATGGCCAGCAAGACCAAGAAGCCCGAAGCCAGCACCGACAGCGCGCCCGAAGCGACCGCAGAGCAAAGCGACCAGTCGACTCAGGGCCCGCGTGTGCTGCCGCTGGTGGCGCTGCGTGAGACCGTCATCTTTCCCGAGATGATCGTGCCGCTCCAGGTCGGCCGCGAGAAGTCGGTCAAGGCGCTCGAAAAGGCCGTCAGTGCCGATTCGCTGATCGCCCTGGTGACCCAACGCCAGGCCGAGCGCGAGGACATCGAGACCACCGACGAGCTGTATGAGGTCGGAACGCTGGCCAAGATCGCCCAGATCGTGCAAGCCCAGGACGGCACCGTTCGCGCCATCGTGCAGGGACAGCAGCGCCTGCGTCTGTTGGGCTTCGAATCGACCGATGAATACATCTCTGCCAAGGTCGAGCTGGTCGGGGATGAGACACCGGAGGACCTGGAGGTCGAGGCCCTGATCCAGACCGTGCAGGCGCAGATCGAGCAGTACGTGCAGTCGGGTGCGCCGGTCCCCCCGGAGGCTGCCGTCGCCGCCCGCAATATCAGTGAGCCCGGCCTGCTGGCCGACATGGTGGCCTACAGCCCGGACATGAGCACCGAGCAGCGCCAGCAGCTGCTCGAGACGCTTGACGTCGTCGAGCGCTTGAAGCTCGTCTCCACCTTTCTCGCCCGCCAGATCGAGATCCTGGAGCTCAAGGGCCGTATCCAGTCCGAGGTCAAGTCGGAGCTGGACAAGACGCAGCGTGAGTACATCCTGCGTGAGCAACTCAAGGCCATCCAGCGCGAACTGGGGGAGGACGACCCGCAGCAGGCTGAGGTCAATGAGCTTCGCGAGAAGGTCGAAGAGGCCAACATGCCCGAGGAGGTCAAGGAGCGGGCACTCAAGGAAGTCGACCGCATGAGCCGGATTCCCAGCGCCTCACCGGAGGTCGGGGTCATCCGCACCTATGTCGACTGGCTGGCCAGCCTGCCCTGGGACAAGTCGACCGAGGACAACCTGGACATCAAACAGGCCGCCATCGTGCTCGACGAGGACCACTACGGCCTGGAGAAGATCAAGGAGCGCATCCTTGAGTACCTCGCGGTGCGCTCGTTGGCGGACACCATCCGCAGCCCCATCCTGGCGCTGGTGGGCCCACCCGGCGTGGGCAAGACCTCGCTGGGCAAGTCGGTGGCGCGTGCCATGGGTCGTGAGTTCGTGCGCATGAGCCTCGGTGGCATCCACGACGAGGCTGAGATCCGCGGCCATCGCCGCACCTACATCGGCGCACTGCCCGGTCGCGTCATCCAGAACATCAAGACGGCCGGTTCCAACAACCCCGTCTTCATGCTCGACGAGATCGACAAGATCGGCATGGACTTCCGGGGTGACCCGTCTTCGGCCCTGCTGGAGGTCCTGGACCCGGAGCAGAACAACACCTTCGCCGACAACTATCTGGAGGTGCCCTTCGACCTGTCCAAGGTCCTGTTCATCGCCACCGGCAACCTCGTCGATCCCATCCCCATGGCCCTGCGTGACCGCATGGAGATCATCCAGTTGCCTGGATACACCCAGCGTGAGAAGGCCGAGATCGGCAAGCGCTTCCTGGTGCCCAAGCAGATGCACAATCACGGCCTCAAGCCGGGTAACATCGCCATCACCGATGAGGCCATGACCACGCTGGTGCAGTCATACACGCACGAGGCCGGCGTTCGCAACCTGGAGCGTGAGCTCGCCAACGTCATGCGCAAGGTCGCCCGGACCGTGGCCGAGGGGCGCAAGTCCAAGACCGTGATCAATGATCGCAAGCTCAAGGAGTTGCTTGGCCCCACCCGTTACGAGTACGGCGAGCTGGAAGCTGAGGACCAGACCGGTGCCGCCACCGGCTTGGTGGTGACCGAGGTCGGCGGCGACGTCGTCTCGGTCGAGGTCACACGCATGGAGGGCAAGGAGGACTTCATCCTCACCGGCCAGCTCGGCGATGTGATGCGTGAATCCGCTCGCGCCGGCCTATCCTGGACGCGTGCCAACGCGGCCAGACTGGGCATCGGCCGGGAGCTGTTCGAGACCCACACCATGCACATCCACGTGCCTGCCGGTGGCATCCCCAAGGATGGTCCCTCGGCGGGCGTGACCATGGCCACCGCCATGGTCAGCAGCCTTACTGGCATCCCTGTGCGCAAGGACGTGGCCATGACCGGTGAGATCACGCTGCGCGGACGGGTGCTGCCCATCGGCGGCCTGAAATCCAAGATCCTGGCCGCGCACCTCTCAGGCGCCAAGATGGTGATCCTGCCCAAGAAGAACGAGAAGGACCTGCGGGACGTGCCCGACGAGGTACGCAAGCAGATGAAGCTGGTGCTGGTCGAGAACATGGACCAGGTGCTGGGCGCGGCGCTGCGCCGTAGGCCACGCCCACTCAAGCCCAACCCCGCCGTAGCCCCGGTCAAGGGTGAGTCGAAGGACAGCCCGGTCGCGGCGGTCAAGAAGCCGGCGTTCCCGCCGGAGCAGCCACCCGCGGTGGCATAAGGACAAACGGAGACGGATGGAGTATCGCGATTACTACGCCACCCTGGGTGTAGAGAAAGGCGCCAGCAAGGCCGACATCAAGAAGGCCTTCCGTCGCCTTGCCCGCGAGAACCATCCCGACGTCAACAAGGGTGACGCCGCAGCCGAGCAGCGCTTCAAGGAGATCAGCGAGGCCAACGAGGTCCTGTCTGATCCCGAGAAGCGCAAGGCGTACGATCAGCTCGGGGCCAACTGGAAGTCCTACCAGCAAGCTGGCGGGCCTGCCGGCGGCAATCCCTTCGCTGGTTTCAGTGGTGGCGGCGGCGCTGGTGGTGCCGGCACCAGTGGCTTCCCCGGCGGCGCGCGCTTCGAATACCGCGGCAACGCGGAAGACCTGTCCGGGTTCAGCGACTTCTTTCGCACCTTCTTCACCGGTAGCGGGGGCGGTGCTCGGGCTGGCGGGGGACAGAGGAGCGCTGGTCCGCAGGTCGACATCGACCCACTCTTCGGTGGAGTCGGTGGCGACAGCGGCGCCGGCTACGCTCCGTCAGGCTTTGGGACCGGCTCACCACGTGGTCGTCGGCCGACGCCATCACGTCCGGCTGATGCCACCGCCGACGCCAACATCAGCCTGGAAGAGGTCATGCGTGGCAGCGAGCGCCACCTACAGATCGGCAGCAAGACGCTCCAGGTCAAGATCCCGCCGGGTGTGCGCGACGGCCAGAAGATCCGCCTCACCGGCAAGGCCGAGGGTGGCGGCAACGTCTACATCACCGTGCGTGTCACCAGGCATCCGGTGTTCACTCGCGACGGTGCCGACCTGACCATAGACCTGTCGCTGACGCTTGGCGAAGCACTGTTGGGCGCGGATGTGCACATCAACACGCTGGCCGGCAAGCGGCTGGCATTGACCATCCCAGCCGGCACCCAGAATGGTCGCGTCTTCCGGCTCACCGGGCAGGGACTGCCAAGTTTCGGAGCGGAGGGTCGAGGGGACCTGCGCGTGCGCACAAAGGTGGTGCTGCCAACATTCCTCGACGACGAGGGACGCGCCAAGGCCCAGGCATTCATCGACCACATCGACCAATCCGATCCGCGGCATGAACCCGCGACACCACCCCTCTAGCCGCGACCAGTGACCCCCTCAGACGACAAGGATGCTCCCGCGCCATGAAGCTCGATCGATACACCCAGAAAGCACAGGAGGCCATCCTCACTGCGCAACGACTCGCCACCAGTGCCAAGAGCCCCGTGCTTGACGTCGAGCATCTGCTGGCGGCGCTCCTTGATGATCCCGAGGGCATCCCTGTCATGACGCTGCGCCAGCTCGGCGCCGACCCCGCTCGCGTGGCGGTCGACGTGGCGGCCGTGCTGTCCCGTCGCGCCAAGGTCGAGGGCGGTCAGCTGGGCCTGGACCCACGCGTGCGCGTGCTCATCGAGAATGCCGAGGACCAGGCCAAGCGCCTGGGCGACGAATACGTCTCCACCGAGCACCTGCTGCTGGCAGCCTCGCAGGCTGGCGGCGATGCCCAGCGCCTGCTGGAGGGGGCCGGCGCCGGACACGAGGCGCTGCTGCACGCCCTGGAGGCCGTCCGCGGCAGCCAGCGCGTGACCACCCAAAATCCGGAGGCCACCTACCAGTCACTCGAGAAGTACGGCGTCGATCTGACCGCCGCTGCGCGCGAGGGCAAGCTGGACCCCGTGGTCGGTCGCGACGAGGAGATCCGCCGCGTCATCCAGGTGCTCAGCCGACGCACCAAGAACAACCCTGTGCTCATCGGCGAGCCCGGCGTGGGTAAGACCGCGATCGTGGAGGGCCTAGCCCAGCGCATCGTGCGCGGCGACGTGCCCGACGGACTGCGCGACAAGAAGGTCGTAGGCTTGGACCTGGGTGCGCTCATCGCCGGAGCCAAGTTCCGCGGCGAGTTCGAGGAGCGCCTGAAGGCGGTACTGAAGGAGATCAAGGATTCCGACGGCCAGGTCGTGCTCTTCATCGACGAATTGCACACCGTCGTGGGCGCCGGCGCGGCGGAAGGCGCCATGGATGCCTCCAACCTGTTGAAGCCGATGCTGGCGCGCGGTGAGCTGCACACCATCGGCGCCACCACCCTTGACGAGTACCGCCGGCACATCGAGAAGGACGCCGCCCTGGAGCGCCGCTTCCAGCAGGTCTACGTGGACCAACCCAACGTGGAGGAGACCATCTCCATCCTGCGTGGCCTGCGGGAGCGCTACGAGGTGCACCACGGCGTGCGCATCACCGACTCCGCCATGGTTGCGGCGGCGGTGTTGTCCAATCGCTATATCGCCGACCGCTTCCTGCCGGACAAGGCCATCGACCTGGTCGATGAGGCCGCCAGCAAGCTGCGCATGGAGATGGATTCCATGCCCGTCGAGCTGGATGAGCTGGAACGACGCCGCATCCAGCTGGAGATCGAGCGCGAGGCCCTGCGCAAAGAGACCGACGACGCCTCGAAGAGCCGGCTGGAGACACTGGAGCGTGAGCTGGCTGACATCTCCGAGCGTGCTGGCGCGCTGAAGAGCCAATGGGAGGGTGAGAAGGCCGTCATCGCGGCCCTGCGTGCCACCAAGACGGAGCTGGAGGGCGCCCAGCACGAGGTGGAGTCGGCCGAGCGATCAGCCGACTACGGTCGCGCCGCCGAGCTCAAGTACGGCCGCATCCCCGAGCTGCAGCAGCGACTCGCGGAGGGTGAGGCCGCGCTGGCCTCCGACGCGGGGTCGCGCCGCCTGCTCAAGGAAGAGGTCGATGCCGACGACATCGCACGCATCGTGGCGTCCTGGACCGGCATCCCCGTGACCCGGCTGATGGAGGGCGAGCAGGCCAAGCTCATCAATATGGAAGACCGCCTGCACGAACGCGTGATCGGCCAGGATGAGGCCATCAGTGCGGTCTCCGACGCGGTTCGCCGTGCCCGTGCCGGCCTCAAGGATCCACGCCGCCCCATCGGTTCATTCATCTTCTTGGGCCCCACCGGCGTGGGCAAGACGGAGACTGCGCGGGCGCTGGCGCAGTTCCTCTTCGACGACGAGCAGGCCATGACCCGCATCGACATGAGCGAATACATGGAGAAGTACGCGGTCAGCCGCCTCATCGGCGCACCTCCGGGCTACGTCGGCTACGAAGAGGGCGGCCAGCTCACCGAGGCTGTGCGGCGCCGGCCCTATCAGGTCGTGCTGCTCGACGAGATCGAGAAGGCCCACCCGGACGTCTTCAATGTGCTCTTGCAGGTGCTCGATGACGGTCGCCTCACCGATGGCCAGGGCCGCACCGTGTCGTTCAAGGACACCGTGCTGATCATGACCAGCAACGTGGGCTCACAGCTGCTGGTCACCGACCGGCCCGCCGGCACGTCCGAGGCGCAGGTCGAACAGGCGGCCACCGAAGCGTTGCGGGCGACCTTCCGGCCCGAGTTCCTCAACCGCATCGACGAGATCATCGTCTTCCACAGCTTGGACGAAGAGGCGCTATCAGCTATCGTCGACCTGCTGGTGGCCGATCTCGCCGCACGCCTGGCGGATCACGACCTGGAGCTGGTGTTGACGCCGGCGGCCAAGGCGCTCATCGGGCGTGAGGGCAACGACCCTCACTACGGGGCACGGCCACTCAAGCGTGCCGTGCAGCGTTTGCTTGAGAACCCGCTGGCGCGGGCGCTGCTGGAGGGCAAGTTCAAGCCCGGCAGCACCATCACCGCCGATGCCGACCTGGTCCGCGGCACTATCGTGTGCACCGGCTCGGAGGGAGAGACGTTCGTGTCTGAGGCTGCCGGTCGGCGTGACCCAAGGGCCACTGGTGAGCCCGTCGGTGCCGGGCTGCAGCCCAACCTGATGGACCTGCCCTCGACCGAGCCGAACACTGACGATGGCAAGAAGCGGCTGAACTAGGTGGCTCGGGACCCTCGCTGGGCCGGCAGTGAGCCGCGCCTGGTCGAGGTCATCCGCGATGAGATCCTGGGTGTCCCCGAGCGGCGCACCACGTTCGCGCGCTTCATGCTGTTGGCCTTGACCGAGCCCGGCCTGGGCTACTACGCGACGAGCCAGCTGCGGCCGACACGCAGCGGTGACTTTCTGAGCGCACCGGAGCTGCATCCGTTCTTCGGCCGCTGCATCGGGCGCTTCGTGGCGGCCGTGCGTGACGCGGAAGTGCGCGGCGTGGGCGGGGTCGTGGCTGCCGGTGCGCCCCTGCCTTTCCGCGTGCGAGAGTTCGGCGCCGGCCGCGGCACGCTACGAGACACAGCGTTGGTCGGTCTCGATCTGGATATCGTGTGGACGCGAGCAGATCTGCCCGACCGTTCGGACGACGCTCGCGATGGCCTGGCCGACCTGGTCATCGCCAACGAGTACCTCGATGCCCTGCCAGTGCATCGGGTGATCCTGCGCGACGGAGTGTTGCGGGAGATCTACGTGGGCTGGACCGATGGTTGGTTCCACGAGATCATCGCCGAGCCCTCGACGCCAACGCTGGCCGCGCATCTGGTGGCCGATGGAGTCGAGCTGCGTGAGGGCCAGCAGGCTGAGGTCTGCCTTGCCGCCCCGCGATGGATAGCCGAAGTCGCCGCTTCACTCGCGCCGGGCGGCGTCGTCCTGGTGATCGACTATGGCCACGACGCCGTGGAGCTCTACGGGCCCCGCCGCATGGCAGGCTCGCTGCTGACCTATCGGGAGCACCGAGTCGCCGACGACCCCATGCGCGCGGTCGGCCACACTGACATCACCGCACACGTCGACGTCAGCGCCCTGGAGCGGGCGGCGGCTAAGTCGGGCTTGGACCTCGTCGGTGCGACGACACAGGCTGAGTTCCTCGGCCGACTCGGCCTGGGCGGGCTGCTGGCTGACCTGGGCCGCCATCCCGAGACCGAGCCGCAGGCCTACCTCGACGCGCGCAGCGCCGTGGCCCGGCTGCTGGACCCGCGCCACCTTGGTGCTTTCCGCGTCTTGGCCTGGGCACGTCCGGAGGCAGACGGGACTGTGCCGACCCTCCCCGGTTTCGCCGACACACCGTAGGCTTCGCACATGCGCTTCGAGCTAGCCCGTGAGCGGCTGACCCACTTGCCGGCCACACTGCCGCCGCCGCGACCGGAGATCGAGGCCCACGCCCTGCGGGCCGGTCGCCTGCCAAGGGGAGGACGCCGCGACATCGATGGTCCAACTCGCGATGCGGCTGCCCTTGTGCTGCTCTATCCTGACGCCGCCGGCGAGGCCCACGTCGTGCTCATCGTGCGCCCCGGAGGCGACCACATCCACGCAGGCCAAGTCGCGCTTCCTGGTGGGGCCCGCGAATCCGAGGACGCCTTTCCCGAGGGTACCGCGCTGCGCGAGGCGTTCGAAGAGGTCAGCCTCGATGTCGCGGCCGCCGGCGTGACCACGCTGGGTGTGCTGGAGACGGTGGATGTGCGCGTCTCGGGCTTCATCTTGGTACCGGTGCTGGCGGTCGCCGAACGTGCACCCCTCCTGGTTCCCGATGCGCGGGAGGTGGCGGCCATTCTGACCGTCCCGGTGCGGCACTTCCTGCCCGACGCGCCGGTCGAGATAGTCGAAGAGGAGCGCAGCGGCTGGCACCTGCGCTACGGCGCCTACCCCGTGGCCGGCTACCGCGTCTGGGGTGCCACCGGCCGTGCGCTCGGCCAACTTGGCGCCGTGCTGGGACCCCACGAGTAGCCACTCCGGCTCGCCCTCGCCATTCCTACCAAGGTTCGCCCTCGGAAGGGTCATGGTCCTGAGGCCGGTCCTCCCGGTCGGCCAAGCGTCCTCGTGCCGGCTCGTGGTCGGTCACCTGTCGGTCGGCGACCTGCCGGTCGGTCACCTGGGCGTCGGCCAGCCGGGCATGTGGGGCCTCGATGGCATGGTCCGGTACCTCGACAAGGACGGCGCGCATGGTCGAACCCTCGGTCCAGACCCCATGGGTCACGCCGGGTGGCAGTTCGACCGCCTCGCCGTGGTTGATAGCGGTCCGCTCCGCGCCGACCTGGACCCAGCCACCTCCGGCGATGACGATGAAGAGGCCCAGGTCAGGGCTGGTCTGGGGCGGCAGCAGCGCGCTGCGAGCGAACGCCAGCTCGGTGACTCGGGCGCGAGGATCGGCCCAGATGGTTTGGTCGGTCAGCCCTCGGCTCGCGGCGCGTGGCTGTGGTCGTCGAAAACCGGGGCCGAAGCGCAGAATCTCCACGACCTTGGGTCAGCCTCTGGTCAGCGCGGTCAGCGCTTCTTCTTGGCCTTGGGCTTGGTCTTGGGGCGTGCCTTTCCGCCCTTGGCTCGGATGGTCGCTTCCGGTGTGGCGTAGCGCTTCTGGCTCAGGTACTGCTCCCGCCGCAGCACCCGGTTGTAGGCGGAGATGAGCGGCGGGAAGCGGAAGAAGCGAATCCAGATCATGGTTCCGATGCCAATCACGAGCGTGATCAGGACGAAGACGAAGTAGAACTTGAAGGTGGCATAGACCAACAGCAGGCCGAAGAGCGCCAGTCCCGTCCAGAACAGCCACTCCTGCAGCGCGACCAATGGCGGATGGCGGTGGAGCCGCCGGGTCTGCACGTTGTAGAGCACGATGGTGGCGATCAGGAAGACCAGCGCCGCCACCGAGACGGGATAGAAGAGATCGGGGAAGTTATCCGGGCTGAAGCCGCCACGGAGGAACAACGAGCCGACGAAGTCTTGGTTCACAGCCCCGAGAGTAGCAAAGTCACCAGCGGCCTCGCATCGTCGTCGAGCGACGAGCCGGTTGCCGGCGCAATGTGGAGTAGCTGAGCTCCGTGTCGAGCCGCTGACCGCCACACCGGGTAGCCAAGCGCGGCACCGATATACTCGGGCTCCCGCGCACACTGCTTCAAGCTCGCGCGAGGCTAGGGAGGAAAGCACCGAGTGCGAGCCCTGCTCTCGGTCGCGGACCGTGCCGGGATCTGCGATCTGGCGCGTGAGCTGCGTGACCAGGCGGTCGAGGTCTACGCCACCGATGGCACGCGTGCGACTCTGTCCGACGGCGGCATCGAGGTCGCCGCCGTCTCCGAACTGACCGATGGGTCCGGGCTTATCGGTGGGCAGGTCACGACCTACCACCCCGAGATCTACGCTGGCATCCTGGCACGCCGTCACGACCGGGCCGACACCGCGAGCCTTGCCGAGCATGCCATCGGCGCCATCGATATCGTGGTCGTCTGCCTCCGGCCGTTCACGCCGCAGGTCGAGGGTCGGGTGGTGGCCATCGACGAGGCGGTCGAGATGATCGATGTCGCGGGCCTGTCCCTCCTGGGCGCGGCGGCTCGAAACTTCGGTGGCGTGGCGGCAGTCTGTGATCCGGCCGACTACCCGATACTTGTTGAGGAGATCCACCGGCATGGGGCGGTGTCGGCGGACGTTCGCCAGCGTCTGGCGGCCAAGGCCTTCGCGCGGGTGGCCGCGTATCACGGCGAGGTGGCGGCGTATCTCGACCACATCGCCGGCATCCGCTTCCCGGAGCAGTTCAGCATCGTGCTGCGCAAGGAACGCGACCTGCCCTACGGCGAGAACCCCCATCAGCGCGCTGCGTTCTACCGCGAGACCACCCACCGCACGCGATCGTTGGCCGACGCCGAACCGATCCAAGGTCCCGAGCCGACCTTCAACGATCTCATCGATCTCGACGCCGCCTACCGCATGGCCTCAGACTTCGCCTCGCCGACCTGCGCCATCACCAAGCAGCGCACGCCGGTGGGCCTGGCCTCACACGATGAGGCACGAGAGGCCTACCGACGCGCATTGGCCGGCGATCCGGTGACCGCCTACGGCGCGGTCGTGGCCTTCAACCGCGAGGTGGATGAGGCCATCGCGCGGGAGCTGGTGCTCAATCCCTTCGAGGGTGTGGCAGCGCCAGCGTATTCCGAGGGTGCTCGTGCGGTGCTCGGAGGCCGCCCCGCGTTGGCGGCGTTGAAGGTGCCCTTGCCGCCACGAGATGGCATGGCCGACTACGGCATCGCCGAGCTGGACTTCCACCGCATCGAAGGTGGCCTGCTGGTGGAGACGAAGGACACGCTGGACATCGACCACGCCCAGCTGAACGTGGTCACACGGCGCCGGCCGACGCTCGATGAGCTCACCGACCTGATGTTCGCCTGGCGTGCCGTGCGCCACGTCACCAGCCTGGCTGTGGTGGTGGCGCGTGGCGCCCAGCTGGTGGGTGTGGGCGCCGGCCAGCCGAGCCGCCTGACGGCGACCGAGATCGCGCTGCATCGCGCGGCCGACCGCACCGCCCGGGCGGTGCTGGCATCCGACGCCTACTTCCCCTTCGGCGATGCCATCGCGCTGGCCGCAGAGCGGGGCGTGACCGCCATCATCCAGCCAGGCGGCTCGGTGCGCGACGAGATGGCAGTCGAGATCGCCGATCGCCACCACATGGCCATGGTCTTCACGGGGCGGCGCCACTTCCGCCACTGAGGCCCTGCCTCCCAGCGGGCGACACGGGCTACTCCACGTCTCTCCAGCGGCTGGCCACATCGTCCCACTCCGCGACGACCGAGACGGCATCGGAGCCCTCCGCCGTCAGCGCCCGCTCGCGTGCCGCCGCCACCGACTCGTCCCAGCCGGGCGGCACCAGGTCTGGCGCCAGGTCAGCCAGCGGCGCCAGCACGAACAGCCGCTCCCGAGCCGATGGGTGTGGCACCTCCAGCCACTGGACGCCGCTGCGCGCCGGATCGGCACTCCTTGCAGCCTCGTCCCGCTCCACGCGAACGGCGTGATCGCCGATCAGCAGCAGGTCGAGATCGACCTCCCGCGGCCCCCAACGCTCGCGCTCCACTCGACCCATGGAACGCTCCAGGCCCTTGAGAATGCCGAGCAACGCCCTCGCACCGGCCTCCGGGGTGACACCGGCGGGCACCTCCAAGCCGACCACCGCGTTGAGGAAATCGTCTTGTGCCACCGGCCCGACAGGACGCGTCCGGTAGAGTCGAGACACCCCGGTCAGCGACACACCGGCCAGGTCGGCCAGGGCCACCACGGCCCGTTCCAGCGATATGCGTGCCTCTCCGACATTGGCACCAAGACCGATGAAGGCGAGCTCGGACCCGTCCATACCGACCATGATGCACATCCAGCCGCACTGCCGCCTGCGGTAACATCCACCTGCGCCCGCAACATTCCCGCGGCGATGGCTTCGGGCGTTCGGGCACATCTGTAAACGCGGCTCACGCTAAGGAACCGTCATTGACCGCTCCGCTCTGGTACGTCATCGGCTTCGCTATCGCCGGCATCAGCTTCGTGTTCCTCACCATCGGCCTGTCGTGGCTCATCACACACCGCCGCAAGGGTGATGGGCACAAAGGCCTGCCCTACGAGTCGGGCATCGACACATACGGCGATACGCATGGCCGTTTCGGCCTGTCCTTCTACCTGTACGCCCTGCTGTTCGTGGCCTTCGACATCGAGGTGGTGCTCATCGCGCTGTGGGCGCTGGTCTTCGATGACCTGCTGCTGGGCGGCTTCCTGGGCATGCTCCTCTTCGTCGGGATCATGGAGCTGTCAGTGCTGTACGCCGCGCGCAAGGGCCTGCTGACGTGGCGCTGAAGAAACGTGGTGCGGCTGCCGACGTGACGGCTGTCGCCACCAGCGACAGGAGGCCCGGCACCATCGTGCTGCCCAATACCACCTGGACGCCAGCCGACCCCGACGCTTACAGCGGCCAACCCGCCACCATCGATCATCTCAAGCAGCTCGAGCTGGCCGACAAGGGTGATGACGGACGCTGGGGCGCTCTCGACGTCATCCCCACCCATGCTGATCTGCTGCTCGACTACTTACGTGCCAACAGCCTCTGGCCGCTGCTCTCGGGGCTGGCCTGCTGCGCCATGGAGATGATGTCGGCCGCAACCCCCGTCAACGACATGGACCGCTTCAACATGTTCCCCTTCCGGGCCAGTCCGCGGCAGGCTGATGTGCTCATCGTGGCCGGCACGCTGACGACCAAGATGGCGGGGCCGCTGGTTCGCCTATGGGAGCAGATGCCGGAGCCCAAATGGTGCGTGGCCATGGGCGATTGCACCTGTTCGGGCGGCCGCTACAAGCGTTCCTACGCCACCGTCGAAGGCATCGACCGGCTCCTGCCCGTGGATGTCTATGTGCCCGGCTGCCCACCCCGGCCGGAGGGCCTCATCTACGGCATGCTGAAGCTGCAGCAGGCCATCCTGGAACGTCGCGGCCAATGGAACGACCGCCGGGTCGGCCCCGCCGTCCCTGACGGCGTCTAGCGAGAGGAGCCCGACCACGGATACGCGCATGCTCCGCCAGCTCGATGACCGCCTCGGCGATCATCTGGTGGTGCCCGCAGAGGCCATGGGAGACACCATCGAGCTGGTCACGTGGCCGGCCTCGCTGCCTACGCTCATGCGTACCGTGCGCGAGGACGGCGACCTGCGATTCGAGCTGCTGGCAGACATGTGCGGCGTAGACACCGGCGTGACCATGCAGGTGGTCTACCACCTGTGGTCACCCCTGAGCTCCGACTGGCTACGGGTCATCGCCGATGGGCTCTCCCGCGATGATCCGCGAGTGCCGTCGGTCACCTTCCTGTGGCCAGGAGCCGAGTGGGCCGAACGCGAGGCCTATGACATGTTCGGCATCGAGTTCGAGGGCAACCGGGACCTGCGGCGCATCTACATGCCGCCCGACTACTTGGCCTTCCCGCTGCGCAAGGACTTCGCCATGCCCGATGACGCCTCGCGTGCGCCGGGCGAAGGCATCCGCCACATGGAGACTCCGTTCGCACCCGGCGACGTGCGTCGTGACCCGGTCATCCGCACCAGCCCGGGGGCGGGCGCCGTGATCGGGCCTGACGGCGAGCGCCTGGTCATCGCCGCGAGTGGCTCGGTCGACAAGGGCGCGCTTGGCGAGGGTGGGGCGCCGGCATGACGACCGACCGCGAGAGCATCCCCTCCCTCGACGATCCGGATGTGCTGGTGCAGACCCCAGCCACCATCTACGACGCTATCCCGCCGCTGACGCCACGCACCGAGCGCGAGGCCGAGTTCTACCAGCTTGAGGACGGCCAGATGTTCCTCAACCTGGGCCCGCAGCACCCCTCCACCCACGGCGTGCTCCGCGTGGTGCTCAAGATCGACGGTGAGAAGGTGGTCGACCTTGATCCCGTGCTGGGCTACCTCCATCGCGGCGTGGAGAAGATCTGCGAGCACGGCGACTGGCATCACGCCATCAGCAACTGCGACCCGCTCGAATACGTCGCCTCCATGTTCAGCGAAGCGCTGCCGGTGCTGACCGCGGAGAAGCTGCTGGACCTGGCGGTGCCCCGGCGTGCCGACTACATCCGAGTGCTGGCCTGGGAGCTCAACCGCATCGCTAGCCACGCGCTCTTCATCGGATGGCTGGCGCTCGACCTGGGCGGCATCACGCCGATCCTCTATGGCTTTGCCGAACGCGACGAGATCGTGGAGATGCTGGCCGCGCTGACGGGCCAGAAGCTGCTCTTCAACTACCTGCGCATCGGCGGCGTAAACGGCGACCTCAACCACGACTTCATGAGCCGCCTGGGCGATTGGATGAGTCGCGCCGGCCAGCTGATCGACTCGCAAGCGAAGCTGCTCAACGAGAACGAGATCTTCGTCAATCGCACCAAGGGCCTGGGCGTGCTCGACCGGGCTACTGCGCTGCGCTTCGGCATGAGCGGACCACCCTTGAGGGCCACGGGTGTGCCATACGACGTGCGCCGCGCGCATCCCTACAGCGTCTACCCGGAGCTCGACTTCGACGTGCCCACGCGAACCGATGGCGACTCCTACGCGCGCTACCTGTTGCACATCGAGGAGATCAAGCAGTCCCTGCGGATCATCGATCAGGTGTTGGACCAGATTCCCGACGGCCCGGTCATGGCCAAGCTGCCGCGCCTCATCCGAGTACCCCCTGGACGCGCCTTCGCCGCGCTCGAGTCACCGCGCGGTCAGTACGCCTCGTACGCCATCAGCGACGGCTCCGACCAACCCTTCCGCTTCCGCATCCATGACCCTTCGTACTTCAACCTGCAGGCCGTGGGTGACCTGACTCGTGGCCACCTGATCGCGGACATCATGGCCATCATGGCCAGCCTGGACCCGGTCATGGGTGGGATCGACAAGTGAGTGCCGCCAACAACTCCTGGAACAGGCTCAGTCTGGGCGGCAAGCTCCTGCTGCCACTCATCGCGCTGATCACCATCGTGGCCGTGGCCGGCGCGGTCTTGTGGATCATCGGGGTCGGACCCTGGGTGACCGGCTGGCTGATCGACACCGCTCAGGATAACTTCGAGATCCTGCGCTTCATCGCCGCTGCCACCGGCATCCTGTTGTTCACGGTCCCAGCAGCGTTCGTGATCATCTTCATGGAGCTGAAGATCATCGCCATGATGAACCTGCGCATCGGCCCCAACCGCACCGGGCCGTGGGGCACACTGGCCTCGACCATGGCCGGTCTCAAGGTACTGTCCAAGGAGGACTACACGCCCCGCGGCGTGGACATTCCGGTCTTCACGCTGGCGCCCGCGGTGGCCTTCCTGGCCTCGGTGCTGACGCTGCTGGTGATCCCCTTCGCGCCGGGCATGGTCGGCTACGAGATGGAACTGGGCCTGCTCTACTTCTTCGCCGTCGGCGGGCTGGGTGTGGTGGGCCTGATGATGGCCGGCTGGGCCAGCTACAACAAGTACTCGCTGCTGGGCGGCATGCGCGCCGCGGCCGCCGTCATCAGCTACGAGCTGCCGCTGATCCTTGGCGTCATGGGTGTGGTCCTGCTGGCCGGCACGCTCAACCTCGGCCAGATCATCGAGAACCAGTCAGGCGGCATCCTCGCCTGGTACGCCTGGCAGCAGCCGCTGGCGCTGATCATCTTCTTCATCGCCGCCACTGCTGAGGCCGGCCGAACACCATTCGACTACACCGAAGCCGACTCGGAGCTGGTGGCCGGCTTTGCCACCGAGTACAGCGGCATGCGCTTCGGCTTCTTCTTCTTCGCCGAGTACGTGAACGTCTTCATCCTCTCGGCGCTGACGGTGACGCTGTTCCTGGGCGGTCCCCACGGCCTGTTCGACATCGATCCGTTGCTGGGTGTCCTGGGGATCACCACACCGGTCGATGCGGCCGCCATCGACCCTGGCTCATTGGGATCGTGGCTGCTGGCCATCCCACTGCTGGTGCCGGCCGGCCTGACGCTGGCGTTGACGGCACTGCTCTGGATGGTCAAGTCCTCCTGGGGCTTCATCAAGTCGCTGCTGGTCGGCTTCGTGCTGGCCAACCTGCTGCTGATGGGGACTGTGAGCATCTGGGCGCTCTTCAGCTTCGAGGCCCTGATGGGCATCATCTGGTTCCTGGGCAAGTCGTTCCTGCTGGTGGCGCTGTTCGTGCTCATGCGCGCGACCTACCCGCGCGTCCGCATCGACCAGATGATGAACTTCGCCTGGAAGTGGTTGATGCCGGCGGCGCTGCTGAACATCTTCGTCACGGCGGCGGCCATCATCATCATCAAGGAATATCTCTCGTGAGGTCGGACAGGATTCCCGGCCTGTCCATCGTCAGGGGCATAGTCTTCGCTGTCGGCCAGGTGTTCCGGCCCAAGGTGACGGTGCAGTACCCAGAGGTCGTCAACGATATCTCGCCGCGCCATCGTGGCCGTCTGGTGCTGCTGTATGACGAAGCGGGCGCGCTCAAGTGCGAGACTTGTTTCCAGTGTGCCGCGGCCTGCCCCATCGAGTGTATCGACATGGGTGGCGTCGATACGCGCAACCGTTACCACGTCCACTGGGGAGCATCCGAACAGTACGCCGAACGTCGTGAGGAATTGGCCCTGCGCCGCTCCGGCCGACCGGTGCCGGACCGCACCTTCGACCCTTTCGAGCTGATCGACCTGGCAGCGCTCGACGATATCCTGGCCGCCAACGACTACCGGCCGCGCAACGCCCTGGCCATCCTGGAGCAGACCCAGGGCGCCTATGGGCATCTGCCGGTGGCGGCGCTGCAGCACATCGCCCACCAGACCGGCACCTGGTACGCCGAGCTGTATGGCACTGCTACCTCCTACCCGCACCTGCACTTCGAGCCGCCGGTCGGCCACGTGGTGCGCGTCTGTCGCTGCACGCAGTGCACACTGCTGGGCGGCGGTCGCGTGCTAGCCGCCTTCCGCGAGCATCTCGGCTGCGAGGTCGGCGGCGTGAGCCCCGACGGTGCGGTGCGCCTGAGCACGGTCGACTGCCATGGCACCTCGTCCGGCAGCGCCTATGTCGAGATCGATGGTGAAGCGCTGCCGAAGTCCAGCGCGCAGGATGCCGCCACCATCGCCGCGGCCCTTCGTGCCAGCGTGCCACAGGGGGAGGCCGCATGAGCCTGCCCATCCTGAGCGGCGTCCGCGACTGGCCCTCCGTCCTCCTGGCGCGCGCCGCTCAAGGCGAGGTCGAGGATCTCCAGGCCGCCGAGGCGGGCGGGGCCTGGGCCGCCTACCGCAAAGCCATCGCCGAACTCACGCCTGAAGCCGTCATCAGCATGGTGACCGAGTCAGGGCTGCGCGGTCGCGGCGGGGCCGGCTACCCCACAGGTCCCAAATGGCGAGATTGTGCGACCCAGCCAGAGACGCGTCGCTATCTCGTGGCCAATGGCTTCGAGGCCGACCCCGGGGCGCAAGTCGACCGCACGCTGATGGAACGGGACCCACACGCGGTCGTGGAAGGCGTGGCCGTCGCCGCCTGGGCCGTCCGAGCAGAACACGCCATCATCGCCGTCGCCGCATCCTCGTCGATCGCGGCAGAGCGGCTGCGGATGGCCATCGAGGAGGCTGAGGAGCGCGGCTACATCGGCTCCGAGGCGAGCCCGACCGGCTGGCCGCTGCAGGTCGATGTCCGGGAGGTCAGCGGCTCCTTCGTGGTGGGCGAGGAGACGGTCATGCTGCGGGCACTGGAGAACCGCCGTGCCCAGCCCGACCAGCGCCCACCCTATCCGTCACGCGCGGGCCTGTGGGGCATGCCCACCGTCGTCAACAACGTCAAGACGCTGGCGGCCGTGCCCTGGATCATCAGCCACGGCGCCGGCGCCTATGCCTCGTTGGGTACGTCGGAGGCACCCGGCACCACGTTGATCCAGTTGGGTGGCGCCGTGCGCAAGCCAGGCATCGTGGAGGTGCCGTTGGGCGTCACCATCGGCGAGATCCTCGACGGTCCCGGGGGCTTCGTGCAGGGTTCGCTGAAGGCCGTGCTGGTAGGCGGCCCCACTGGCGGCTTTCTGCCCGCCGATGCCCTCGACACAGCGCTGAGCTACGGAGCCTTGCGTGAGGCGGGCGCCCTCGCCGGCTCCGGAACCGTGCTGGTGCTCGATGAGCGAGCCTGCCTCGTCGATGTGGCCACCCTGATGACGCGCTACCTCAACGACAGCGCCTGTGGCAAGAGCATCCCCTGTCGCATCGGCACGCGCCGCATGGCAGAACTGGGCGCGGGCTTCTGCTCCGGCCACGCTCGACCTTCTGACGCCGATCTGCTGGGCGACCTCGCCACCGATGTGCGCGCAGCCGCCCTCTGCGGACTTGAGGCTGACGCCTCCAACCCGCTGCTGAGTGGGATGCGATACTTCGCCTCTGAGTTCGAGGCCCACATCACCCGCGGCGAATGCCCCGCCGGTGTCTGCCAACCCATCCGACTAGCCGGTGCCGTGCAGTCATGACCGACACGCTGCCCCAGACCAGCCCGCCCGCCCCCGACGAGGCCGCCGAGCGCCTGCTGACCACGCAGTCGCCGCAGCGCCGTCAGGTCGCACCCGAGTTCAGCATCGAAATCGACGGTCGCACGCTGACCGGCCGCGTCGGACAGACCGTCCTGGAAGTCTGCCGAGACCACGGCATCGAGGTGCCCACGCTCTGCTACGAGCCCAAGCTGCCGGGTTTCGGCGCCTGCCGCATGTGTGTGGTCGAGGTCGAGGGCGAAGAGACGCCCACCATCTCCTGCTCGCGTGAGGCTGAAACCGGCATGGTGGTGAGGACGCAGACACCACGTCTGCGCCAGATCCGCAAGACCAACCTGGAGCTGATCTTCAGCGACCACAACGCCTACTGCCTGCCACCCTGCCAGAACAAGTGCCCCAGCCACATCGACATCCCGGGCTTCCTGAAGGCCAACACCGAGGGCGATTTCCTCGAGTCGGCGCGCATCTTCAAACGCACCATCCCCTTCCCTTCGGTGCTCGGGCGCGTCTGCCCAGCGCCTTGTGAAGAGCACTGTCGCCGCGACGAGGTGGAGGAGGCCATCGCCATCCGCGACAGCCACCGCTACGCCGGCGACCAGGTGCTGAAGGCACAAGCAGCCGGCGCCAAGCCGCCCACGCCGTTCGAGCCACAACCACCGACGGGCAAGCGCGTGGCCGTCATCGGCTCCGGCCCCAGCGGCATGTCAGCGGCCTATTACCTCTCGCTCAACGGCCATGCCGTGACCGTCTTCGAACGCGACCCGGCGGCCGGTGGCATGCTCCGCTACGGCATCCCGGAGTACCGACTGCCCAAGGAACGGATCCTGGAGGCCGAGTACGAATCCGTTTGGGGCCTGGGCGCCAAGCTCGTCACTGGCGCTGAGCTGGGAGTCGACTTCAGCATCGACGACCTTCAGAACCAGGGCTTCGATGCGGTCCTGGTGGCCATCGGCTGCTATGACACCAACAAGCTGGGCATCCCCGGTGAGGATGCGGACGGCGTCATCGA
The DNA here is from genome assembly GCA_963814315.1 of uncultured Chloroflexia bacterium. Lineage (GTDB taxonomy): Bacteria > Chloroflexota > Limnocylindria > Limnocylindrales > CSP1-4 > JAFMJV01. The sequence continues at coordinate 913,275 of CAWFCG010000001.1, read as the reverse complement.
CGGCCTTGAGTACCTCCGCATCGCCACACTGGGACTCCCCTACCCTGACCACAGGGGAAAGCGCGTCGTCGTCATCGGTGGCGGCTTCACCTCCATGGACTGCGCACGAACCTCGGTCCGGCAGGGCTGCACCGAGGTCACGCTGGTCTATCGCCGTGACATGAAGGATATGCCGGCTGCAGGTGAGGTCCACGAGATGCTCGAAGAGGGCGCTCGAGCGATCTTCCAGGCATCGCCCACGCGAGTCGTTAGTGATGCTAACGACAAGGTGACCGGGGTCGAGTTCCAACGGATGGCGCTGGGTGAACCGGACGCATCCGGCCGCCGTCGACCCCAGGCCGTGGCAGGCACCGAGTTCATCATCGACTGTGACCGCGTCTTGCTGGCCATCGGCCAAGGGCCTGATCTGACATGGCTCGATCAAGGCGCGGCGGGGATCGAGAAGAACAAGCGCTCTCGGCTCGATGCCGACGCGGTCACCTTCGGCACCGGACGTGCCGGCGTCTTCGGGGCGGGGGATGTGCGCACCGGAGCGGCCACGGTGGTCGAGGCCGTCGCCGAAGGCCGACGCGCCAGCTACGCCATCGACGCCTATCTTCAGGGCCAGGACCTCGCCGAGATCCGGACGCGCCAGACACTGGCCGAGCCACAGCCCGAGTTCCTCTCCATCGTGCCCTACACCGACGAGGTCAAGCAGCCCCGGATCCGTTTGAAGTCGATGCCGGCCGAGGAACGGAACGACTCGTACATCGAGTACGAGATCCCCTATACGCAGCAGGAGGTCATGGGCGAGTCGGCGCGCTGCCTGCAGTGCACCTGCGAGGCCATCGGCTTCTGCGATCTGCGCCGCCAGGGTATCGAGTACGGCACCACGCTGCAGACGCTCGAGCCAAAGCGTAGCGGTCTGTCCTTCCGCAGCGTCGAGGAGAACCGCTTTACCGGCTACAACCACGACTACATCCGCGATGACAGCCACGCCTTCATCCTGCGAGAGCCATCACGCTGCATCGACTGCGGCCGTTGCGCCAACGTCTGCAAGGAGGTCGTCGGCGCGGCCTGCTATGACTTCATGCGCACCGGCTTCGACACGCTGGTGACCACGCCGCTGGACATGAGCCTGAACACCACGCCGTGCGTGTCCTGCGGCCGTTGCGCCGAGACTTGTCCCACCGGCGCGCTCATGCCCAAGCCGCGCGTGCTGGAGCGGTACGAGGTCGATGAATTGCGTTGCATCCTGTGCGGCATCTGCGTCGATGCCTGCCCCTACGACGCCTTGCGCTGCGGGCCTGACTTCGAGCTGGCGCATGAATTGCGCGCCGAACCGCAGATCGACCTCATCGCACTGGCCGCCATGGAGCGAGATACCGAGCTGAGCTACGTCCGCCGCGAGCGTGATTGGCTCGCTCGAGCCCAAGCCGACGGGCGTGACGTCCCGCACCAGCGGCTGCTGCCCATGCTGCCGCCCGGTCTGGCCAGCAGTGCCGGCGGCACGGCAACCACGGGAGCTGATGGCGCTACTGTCGGGGCGACCGGCAATGGCGCGGCACACATCCACCACAAGTAGGAGGGGCGCAGAGGGAGTGGGGCTACCGGAGACGGTTCCGTATCTCGACTGGCGCTGGGACGACCTTGTCTTCCTGGCGTTGGCCGGCGTGATGCTGGGCTCGGCCTTGCTCGTGGTGCTGGGGCGGGACGTCATCCGTTCAGCCTTGTGGCTCATCCTGTCGTTTGCCGGGCTGGCCGGTATCTACGGCCTGCTGGGCAGTCCCTTCCTGGCCATCAGCCAGGTCCTGGTGTATATCGGCGCCATCGCCGTGCTCATCCTGTTCGCAGTGATGATCACTTCGACCAAGCGCGGCCCCGCCAAACTGGTGTTCCAGCGACAGTGGTGGGTGGCTGCCATCGCGGCCGTGCTGCTGGTGGGCCTCATGATCGCCGCCGTCCTGCTTACCGACTGGCCACATAACGGCCAGATCTACGCGGCGCAGGTACGGGATGTCGCGCTGACGCTGTTCGACGAATACATCTTCGCCTTCGAGGTGCTGGGCGTGCTGCTGTTGGCAGCCATCATCGGCGGGCTCTATCTGGCCCGGCGCGACGAGGAAGACCACGTATGAGCCAGTCGCTGGAGGCGTACCTGGTCCTGTCGGTGCTGCTCTTCGGTATCGGCACCTTCGGATTCCTGGCCAAGCGCAACGCCATCGCCATGCTGATGTCCATCGAGCTGATGCTCAACGCGGTCAACCTGTCGATCATCGCCTTCGGCGCTTTCACGCCCGAGCTGGCGGCACAGGCGTCCACCATCGCGCTCTTCGTCATCGCCGTGGCGGCCGGTGAGGCCACGGTGGGCCTGGCCATCGTCATCGCCATCTACCGCATCCGCAGGACGCCGCTCGTCGACGAGTACGCGTCGATGAAGGAGTAGCGGCTGATGGATCTAATCTTCAACGCCGAGGCCGCCACCGACCACGGCGCCGAGACGCTTGTGCTGACGCAGGCGTCGGACTACCAGGTCGTGGCGATGCTGCTGCTGTTGCTGCTGCCGCTGGCCGGCTTCCTGCTCACGGGTCTGGTCGGTCGCCGCCTGGGTCATCGACCCTGGATCATCTCCATCACCGCGGTCCTGGCGGCCACGGCCATCGCCACCGCCCTGGCGTTCTCGTCGCTGACGGCCGCCGACCCCGAGCGCATCGGGGCGACGCTCTACACCTGGATCCCGGTGGGCGACCTGCAGGTCGAGTTCGGCCTCCTCTTCGACAACCTCACCGCGGTGATGGTCATCGTGGTCACCTGGATCGGCGCGCTGGTGCACATCTACAGCATCGGCTATATGGCACATGACGACGCGCGTTGGCGCTTCTTCGCCTACCTCAATCTGTTCATGTTCAGCATGCTGCTGCTGGTCCTGGCGGACAGCTATCTGGTCATCTTCGCGGCCTGGGAGCTGGTGGGCCTGTCGAGCTACCTGCTCATCGGCTTCTGGTACAAGCGGCGGGCTCCGGCGCTGGCATCGAAGAAGGCGTTCCTCGTCAACCGCGTCGCCGACCAGGGCTTCATCGTCGGCATCATCGGCGTCTTCCTGCTGACGGGCACGATGAACGTGGTGGATTCGTTCATGGGCTTCGAGAACAGCGCGGACGTGTGGATACGCGACATCGTGGTGCTGCTGCTCTTCGTTGGCGCGGCCGGCAAGTCGGCCCAGTTCCCCTTCCACGTCTGGCTACCAGATGCGATGGAAGGCCCGACGCCAGTCTCCGCCCTCATCCACGCCGCCACCATGGTCAACGCCGGGGTCTACTTCATCGCCCGCACCTCGCCCATCTTCGCCACCGCGCCTGAGACGATGCTGCTGGTAGCGAGCATCGGCATCTTCACGGCCATCCTGGCCGCCTCGATCGCCTTGACCCAGAGAGACATCAAACGCGTGCTGGCCTATTCGACGTTGAGCCAGCTGGGCTACATGTTCGCGGCCCTTGGCATCGGCGCCTGGGTGGCGGCCATCTTCCACCTCATGGCGCACGGCTTCACCAAGGGCCTGTTGTTCCTGGGCTCAGGCTCGGTCATCCATGCCGTCGATGGCGAGCAGGACATGGACAAGATGGGTGACCTGCGGAATAAGATTCCCATCACCCATTGGACCTTCCTCATCGCGGCCCTGTCGCTGGCCGGGATCCCGCCACTGGCCGGCTTCTTCTCCAAGGATTCCATCCTGGGCGAGTCGTTCATCTTCGGTTACGGTCCGGTCTTCCTGATCGGCATCATCGTGGCGGCCATGACCGGGTTCTACATGTTCCGTCTGATGGGTAAGACCTTCTACGGAAAGAGCCATGTCGACCCCGCGGTGGAGCCACGGATCCACGAATCGCCGCGCTCGATGACCGTGCCGTTGCTACTGCTGGTCATCCCGACCATCTTCCTGGGCCTGGCCATCGGCCTGCCTTTGGGCAACGCCCAGATCACGCAATGGCTGGAGCCGATCTTCGCCCAAGCCAACGCGATCCTGCTCGTCCATGACCATGCGTACGAGCTCATCGGCGTCGATGGCGGGCTGATCCTGGCCTCGGTCGCGGTCGCCGCGCTTGGCATCGGGGTGGGCATCTGGTTCTTCGGTTTCTTCAACCGCAAGGCGCGCCTTGCGGATGTCGATGCCATCGCCGGGCGCAACCGACTCACACGCTTCCTGTACACCGCGTCCTACAACAAGTGGTACTTCGATGATCTCAACCACTTGATCTTCTACCGCTTTGGTGGCGCCGTCGCCAACGGCGTGATGTGGTTCGACGTCACGATCATCGATGGCATCGTCAACGGTGTCGGCGCCGTGACCACGTCGGTGGGTGACAACGTGCGCCGCATCCAGACCGGCCGCGTCCAGAATTATGCGCTGGGCATCGCTCTGGGCCTGGTCGGCATGGCCGCCCTCTTCATGCTGATGGCACGCTGATGATCGACCTGGGACGTCTCGACATCCTCAGCTTCATCATCTTCACGCCACTGGTCGGTGCGCTGGTGCTGCTGCTGGCGTTCCCGGTGCTGCGGCTCTTCCGGGTGGAGGTCTCCGCCGAACGCCAGGACACCACGATGCGCTGGGGTGCACTGCTCACGGCGGCGGTCGCCTTCGTCCTGTCGATCGTGCTAGCGCTGGCCTTCGACAACGAGGCGGCTGGCTTCCAGTTCGTCCAGGTGGCAGACTGGATCGGCTTCTTCGGCATCCAGTACAAGGTCGGCGTGGACGGCATCTCGCTGGTGCTGGTGTTGCTGACCACGTTGCTGACGATGATCAGCATCTTGGCCTCCTTCGGTCCTATCAAGACGCGCGTGCGCGAATACATGATCTCGTTCCTCGTGCTCGAGTTGGGCATGCTGGGCGTGTTCCTGTCGCTGGACCTCTTCCTCTTCTATGTCTTCTGGGAAGTGGTGTTGGTGCCGATGTACCTGATCATCGGCATCTGGGGCGGCGCCAACCGCATCTACGCCACCATCAAGTTCGTCATCTACACGCTGGTCGGCTCATTGCTGATGCTGGTGGCCATCCTGTCGATCGCCTGGACCTACTCACAGGCGACTGGCACATGGCAGGGCGCCTTCGACTACACCACGCTGGTCGAGTTCGGCTTCGACCCGACGTTGCAGTTCTGGGCCTTCCTGGGCTTCTTCCTGGCCTTCGCTATCAAGGTTCCGATGTGGCCGTTCCACACCTGGTTGCCCGACGCGCATACGGAAGCACCGACCGCGGGCTCGGTCATCCTCGCGGGCGTGCTGCTGAAGCTCGGTGGCTATGGGCTCATCCGCCTGAACCTGCCGCTCTTCCCTGACGCAACGGTCGACCTCGCGCCATTCATCATCGCGCTGTCGGTCGTGGGCATGATCTACGGCGCTATCGTGGCCATCCGCCAGAGCGACCTCAAGCGGCTCATCGCCTACTCGTCGGTGAGCCACATGGGCTTCGTCACGTTGGGCATCTTCGTGCTCAACGAGCAGGGCGTCCAGGGTGCCATCTTCCAGATGGTCGCCCATGGCGTCATCACCGGCGCGCTCTTTCTCCTGGTGGGCGTCATCTACGAGCGGACCCACGACCGAACCATCGCCAGAATGGGTGGCCTGGGCCAGCGCATCCCGGTGTGGGCGACGCTGATGGTGTTCTTCAGCTTGGCCTCGGCGGGCCTGCCTGGACTGGCCGGCTTCGTGGGCGAGTTCCTGGTCATGCTGGGCGCGGTCACGTGGCAGCCGTGGGTGGGCTACGTGGCCGCCTTCACCATCATCTTCGCGGCCGTGTATCTGCTCTACATGGTGCAGAACATCATCATGGGCGATGTCAGCGACTTCCTGAAGGGCCTCGGCCACAAGCTCACCGATGTCGACCCCCTCGAGGCCGCGACGCTGGCGCCCTTGGTAGTGCTGACGGTGGTGCTGGGCCTCGTTCCGGCGTTGGTGCTCGACCTCACCGCCTCGCCGGTAGCTGGGGTGCTGGCGGTCATCGACCAGGCCGCTGACGCGGTCGCGAGCGCCGCCACGGGGCTGTTGCCATGACCGGCGACGCGCTGGTGACCCTGCTGCCCTTCCTCATCGTGGTCGGCCTGGCACTGGGCATCATCCTCATCGACCTGTTCCTACCCAGACGTGACGACATCATCATGGCGGTGGGCGTTGGTGGACTGGCCGTGGCGCTGGTGGCCACCATCGTCATCGGACCATCGCCATGGAACTTCGGCGGGTTCAGCGAGCCGCATTCGATCGGCGACCCGGCGCTCTACACGCGCGACTCGATGACCTCGCTCCTTGACGTCGTGCTCATCTCCATCGGACTGCTGTCGCTGCTGTTCGCACCCGATTACCTGGTGCCGCGCAAGCTGCCGCTACCCGAGTTCGCAGCCACGCTGTTGTTCGCCATCAGCGGCGGCATGCTCATCGCCGGTGGCCAGGACCTGCTGATCCTCTTCCTGGGCCTGGAGTTGCTGGTGCTGCCGGGCTATCTCCTGGCCGGTTTTGCCAAGCGCGATGGACTCTCGACCGAGGGTGCCATCAAGTACTTCCTGCTGGGTTCGTTCTCCAGCGCCATCTTCCTCTTCGGGCTGGCGTTCGTGATGGGCTTCACCGGCAGCACCCAGGTATCGGGGATCGCCGAGACGCTGCGCGGGGTCCTCGACGGCAGCCAGTCACTGCCGTTGGCCTTGGCCCTGGGCCTGGCGTTACTGACGGTGGGCGTGCTCTTCAAGATCGCCGCGGTGCCCTTCCACTACTGGACGCCGGACGCCTACCAGGGATCCCCCACCCCGGTCACGGGCTACCTCTCGGTCGGACCCAAGGTCGCGGCCTTCGCCCTTATCCTGCGACTCTTCGTGGAGGCGCTGGAGCCGCTGCGCGGAGAGTGGGCACTCATCATCGGTGTGCTGGCTGCGGTCACCATGACGGTGGGCAACCTGGCGGCCATGGGTCAGGACAACATCAAACGGATGTTGGCGTACTCGTCGATCGCGCACACCGGCTACATCATGGTCGGGCTGGTCGTCTTCGCCACCGCCGACGATCCGGCCGTGGCTGCCGATGGCATCCAGGCGGTGCTCTTCTACAGCGTCGCGTACGCCTTCATGAACCTAGGTGCGTTTGCCGTGGTGGCGGCGCTGCAACGGCGGCCCGGTGTCACCAGCCAACTCACCACGTTCGCGGGGCTGGGTTATCGGGCAGCCATCCCTGCCCTGTTGATGACCATCTTCCTGCTGTCACTCACCGGCATCCCACCGCTGGCGGGCTTCTTCGCCAAGGCCATGGTCGTCTTGAGCGCCCTGGAGGTCGGTGGCGGCACGACGCTGCTGGCGGTGCTCATCATGCTCAACGCGGCCATGGCTGCCTTCTACTACCTGCGCGTCGTCGTCTACATGTACATGCGCAAGCCCGAGGATGACGCGCCAGAGGTGAGTATCGGCACATTCACCAAGACAGGCCTCTTCCTGGCTGCCGCGGCCACCATCCTCATCGGCCTGTTCCCGCCGGTGACCGGGGCCATCCTTGAATGGACCGAGGTGGCGGCAGCCGCTCTGACCCGCTTGTAGCGCACCAGCGCATCAGCTTCGGCTGCGGTGGCGGGCGAGCAGCCCCAGGAACCGGGCCGTCTCGCGGGGTCCTGCCAGCACCAGGTCGGCATGCGCTGCGACGTCGTGGGTGACGTCGGCGTGGCCGGCGACCGCGACCGCGAGCCCCCTGATCCGCCCCGCGTGGCGGGCGGCCCGGAGCGCGTCGAAGGCGCCGGCATCATGTCGATCATCACCCAGCATGAGGACGCCGTCAGGGGCATGCTCTTCGATGAGGCGCGCGAGGGCGTCGCCTTTGGTCGTGGCCCCGGCAGGTCGTAGCTCATAGGCCCGCCGGCCCCCGGCCCGGAACAGGACGCTGCTTGGGTCGACCGCATCGACGGCGTCGATCACACGCGTGCGTGCCGCATCGATGTCGGGAGCCGCGCGGAAGTGGAAGGTCAGCGCCGGACCCTTGTCCTCGAGCACCAGCCAGGTCTCGTCAACGGCTCGCGGGACCTCCACCTTGAGGCGTTCGGCCATGGCTGCGGTGGTGGGGTCGGCCGGCTCGCGCACGACCGCCAGCGTTGCCACCCGGAAACCGCGACGGGCATCAGCCCGTTCAGCGCCGTGATCGCCGTGGTAGCTGACGCCACCGACGCGGGCGCGCGCTGCCAGATCCACAGCGGTGCGGCCGCTGATGAGCGCGACATGGACGTCCGGGCGGGCGGCAAGCTGGCGCAGCGCCCGCTGGGCTGCGGGGATGATGGCCGCCGCCCAGGGGTCGGTCCCAAGTCGCGAAAGCGTGCCATCGAAGTCGCTCGCCAGCAGTAGGCACCCATCGAGGAACGACTGAGCCAGACCGAACGCCTCCTGCGCACTGGTCAGCAGATACGTGTCAGAAGCCAGCGTGGATCTCCTGGCGTGCTGACCGCTCCGAGCCGGTCGCATCATCGGTCGGACGCTCACTGCGGCCTTCCCGCATCAGCCAAGCCGGTATCGCTGCGACCATGAGCACGATGGCTGCCACGACGAAGAGCTGGCCCAATACCTCGGCGGCTTCGGCTGAGGCCCAACGCTCGATGGCATCGAGGACCAACGGGTCGCCGAGGGGCTGGCCGACGAGGTTCGCCGGCAGGATCGAGTCACGGTACACCTGGTCGTTGAGGGCCACCGTGACCTGGTCGATCCGAGTGGTCCCGAAGGCGGTCAGGATGGCCATGCCGACGGCCATGCCGGCCATGCGCCCGACGGTGACCGCGGCACTCGCGGCACCGAACGCAGCGCGTCCGGCGGCCTCGACCGCGGCCATGGAACGCGGCGTGACGGTCAGCCCGAAGCCAAGGCCGAAGAGCGAAAGTGACGCCACCGGAACGTAAAGATCCGTGTCGATGCGGGTGGTCGAGAGCCACAGCAGTCCGACGGTGCTGAGGCCCAGACCCACGAGTGTGACCGCGGTGGCGTTGAAGCGCCGCATCATGAAGCCGGACGCGAAGGCGCCGATGGCCATGAAGAGCGCCATGGGGCCCAGCACGATGCCCTGTTCGTCGGGTCCGGCGAAGCGCACGCGGTCGATGAATGCGGCCATGCCCACGATGGCGGTGGCCAGCGCATATCCCGTCAGGAGGCTGACCAGCACAGCACCGCTGAAGACGCGGTCGGCGAACAGGTGAAGGTCCAGGAACGGCTCGGGTACGCGCAGCATGCGCATGATGGCGGCGATGCCGGTGACGACGGCGATGGCGGCAGCGACCGGGATGACGGGGATGCCGGTCTGCGGCTCATCACCGATGAGTGAGACCGCCAGCAGGCCGGCAGTCAACGCCGTGCTGAAGAGGACGGCTCCGATGGCATCCATGCGTGATGTCCCCGGTACGACGTCCCAGGCCGGTGCGGCTGCCCAGACATAGATGGCCGCCAGCAACGCCAAGGGGACCGTGACGTAGAAGACCCAGCGCCACGCCGGTACCAGGAGGTCGACAGTGGCGCCGCCCCAGATGTCCGCCGAGGCCAGGGCGTCGCGCAGGTTCAGGACCTCCAGGATGACCGCGCCCAGCAACGGACCGATGGCCATGCCCAGGAAGGTGGCGGCGCCGATGAGACCGAGCGCGCGACTGCGTGCATGACCGCTGTAGAGGTGGCTGGCACCGGCCGTCGCGACAGGCAGGATGGCACCCGCGCCGGCCCCCTGGATGATGCGCCCCACGACCAGCATCTCCAGCGTTTGAGCGCCGCCACAGACGAGGGAGCCGACCGCGAACAGCAGCAGCGAGAGGATCATCAGCCTCGGAAGACCGAAGCGGTCGGCGGCACGGCCGGCCAGTGGCATGGCTGCGATGTAGGCCACCAGGTATGCGGTGATGATCCAGGAAGCTCGGCGTAGCTCGCTCCAACCAGACAGGTCGAAGAAGATCTGTGGCAGGGCAACGGCCGTGATGAAGAGCTCGATGCCGACCAGGAGCACACCGACGCACAGCGCGGCCAGCATCACTGCGCGAGAGGCTCGGCTCATGGCTGGCCTACTCGATCTGATGGCATCTGGACCATGACCGCATGCCCCGCCGCACCTCGCGGTCGTCGGCGTGTGTGCAGGGGGCGATGCCGCTGGGCCATGGCCGAATGATGGTCGACGCAGCGCCAATACGCAAAGTGCCGTGTGCGCGACGGCTGGGCCCATCGAGCCGTACGGCGCCTGGACCGGCCGTTCACAACGGGACCAGGAACGGCTTGACAGCGGGCTCCCGCGCCCCTAGCATCAACGCCTGCTTATATAAATTCTTGTTGTTGTATCTCGGGCAGAGACAGGGAGGGACTCATGCCAAGTCCGGCTCGCATCCGCTCGACCATCTCGAGCATCACTGATCCGCCACAGGATCTGAAGGCCATGGCCGTCATCCACAAGGCCCTCGCTGACCCCACCCGACTGCGCATCGTGGCGCGGTTGGCGGAAGGTGACGGCACCGTCAGCGACCTCATGCGCCACGTCGACCTGAGCCAACCGCTCGTCTCGTGGCATCTTCGCCGCCTGCGCGTCGCAGGCCTTGTCAAGACGCGGCGCTCTGGTCGCGAAACCATCTGCAGTCTGGGCCGTGAAGCCCTGGCGCGCTTCCACGAGCAGGAGCTGGCGCTCCTGGGATCGGAGGGGTAGTCGTGAGCAAGGGATCGTTCATCTCGCCGGACCAGCGCACCGGTATCCGCGCCAAGGTGGAGCCCATCGCCCTGGCCATGTCTCGAGCCGGGTTGACGCCCAACATGCTGACGCTGATCGGTTTCGGCATCGCCTCCCTTGGTGGCGTGCTGGCCGCGGTCGAATGGTGGTTGCTGGCCGGCATCGTGGCCACGGTCGGTGCCGGCTTCGACATGTTCGACGGTGCGGTCGCACGTGCCACCGGGCAGGTGAGCAAGCTCGGCGCCTTCATGGACAGCACCTTTGACCGCTGGGGTGAAGGTGTGGTCTACGTGGGCATCATCATCGGCTCCACCCAAGCCGGCTTCGACCTCGGGGCCTGGTTGGCCGGAGCAGCGCTGGTATCGGCCTTCATGGTCAGCTACACGCGCGCCAAGAGTGAGTCGCTGGGCTTCTCCAGCGGCACCGGCATGGCCGCCATCGGCTTCGCCCCGCGCGAGGTCCGCACGGTCATCCTGGGCATCGCCCTTGTCGGGGCCGGCATCTTCGGTGTCACCGCCGACATCGCTGACACCGGCAGCCTCATCCTCGCGGCCGGCCTTGGCCTCATCGCCGTGCTGGCCACCATCACCGTGATCCAGCGGATCCGGTTCGTCGTCTCGCAACCAGCGAACCCCCATCAGGACTAGGGAACGCAACGAAAGGTAGGGCTATCAGCCATGAGCAAGCACAACGGCAACGGTCGGGCGCCCATCCCCTCGGGCGCCAAGTCGATCCGCGTCGCCATCGTGGGCGTGGGAAACTGCGCCAGCAGCCTCATCCAGGGCCGCTACTACTACCAGGATGCCCCCGAGGACACCTTCGTCCCGGGTCTCATGCACGTCAACCTGGGTGGCTACCACGTGCGTGATATCGAGTTCGTGGCCGCCTTCGACGTCAATGCCAACAAGGTCGGCAGGGATCTTGGCGAGGCCATCTACTCCCAGCCCAACAACACCATCCGTTTCATGGACGTGCCGCGGATCGGCGTCACCGTGCAGCGCGGTCCTACCATGGACGGCATCGGCAAGTACGTGGCCGCGGTCGTGCCCGAGTCCCCGGAGCCGGCGGTCGATGTGGCCGGGGCACTCAAGGCAGCCAAGGTCGACGTGCTGGTCTCCTACCTGCCGGTCGGCAGCGAGGATGCCACCCGCTGGTACGCCGAGCAGGCCATCGAGGCCGGCGTGGCCTTCGTCAACGCCATCCCCGTCTTCATCGGCCGTGAGCCGGAGTGGCAAGCCAAGTTTGCGGCTGCCGGCCTGCCGGTCATCGGCGACGACATCAAGAGCCAGGTCGGCGCCACCATCAGCCATCGGGTGCTGACCCGCCTGTTCGACGATCGTGGTGTCCGAGTCGATCGCACCTACCAGCTGAACTTCGGCGGCAATACCGACTTCCAGAACATGCTGGAGCGCGATCGCCTGGAGTCCAAGAAGATCAGCAAGACGAATGCCGTCACCTCGATGCTCGACTACGAGCTGGCCGAGGGCAACGTTCACGTAGGGCCTTCGGACCACGTGCCGTGGCTGGAGGACCGCAAGTTCTGCCACATCCGCATCGAGGGCACCACCTTTGGTGACGTGCCCCTGTTGGTCGAAGTCAAGCTGGAGGTCTGGGACAGCCCCAACAGCGCCGGCGTCATCACCGACGCGATCCGATGCGCCAAGCTGGGTCTTGATCGCGGTTTGTCGGGTACGCTCGTGGCAGCCTCGTCCTATTTCATGAAGAGCCCGCCGTTGCAGATCCACGATGACGTGGCTCGGCAGCGAGTGGAGGCCTTCATCCGGGGCGAAGATGACGCGACCCTGGCCGGCACCGAGCCGGAGGTGGTCGGAAAGGGTGCGGAGGGCCTGACGGCTACGTCGCGCCAGCAGGAGGCGATCCCAGTCGCCTGAACAGGAGGGGTGTGTCCGGCGTCGACTACGCGCCACATCGTCGGGGCCAGCGGGGACGGCTCTTCGGAGCCGTCTCGCGGGCCTGGGAGCGGTTCGTCGTCCTGTCGTTCCGCGCTAGCTCGGCGCTGCTGGTGCGTGTGCCACTGCGTGTCAGCGAGCCGATCGGCCGCGCCGGCTTCCTGGCGGGCTACTACCTGTGGCCATCGAAGCGCCGCATCATCACCGCCAATGCCAGCCACGTCCTTGGCCTGGAACGGAAGCATCCGGACGTGGCGGCCATGGCACGCGGCATCTATGCCACCTATGCTCGATTCACCATCGAGTTGATGCGTTTGCCGGGTCTGCCGGCTGACGAGCCGACCCGTCTGGTGGCGCTGCAGGGCCAGCACCACGAGCGGTTCATGGCCACCTGGCGGCAGTGCCGGGACGATGGGCGTGGGATCATCGCAGTGAGTGGCCACATCGGCAGCATCGAGGTCTTCGCCGGTGCCTACGCCCAGCAAGGCATCCCCACCTACGGCCTGGCGGACGACTCGGCCTTCGATGAGCTCTTCGAGTTGCTCAACGCCTCCCGGGCACGCTGGGGCGTGACCATCATCCCTTGGCGCCGCTTGCGCGAGATCTTCCACGTCATGCGCACACCGGCCATCCTGGGCATGGTCGTGGACTGGGGCTATCGTGCCGACGACATCCCGGTCAGGCTGTTCGGCGACTGGACCACGCTGCCGGCGGGGCCGGCCACGTTGGCGGCTCGCACCGGCGCCGTCATCGTGCCGGTACTGGCACGTCGCCGACCCGATGGTCGCTATGACCCCATCATGTACGAGCCCATCGTCGTGACCGACACGTCGGACGCTGCCATCGGGCATGCCACCCAGGGCGTCGCTGCTGCCCTTGAGGCGATGATCAGCGAGGCGCCCGAGCAGTGGTACACCTTCAAGCCCATGTGGCCCGCGACAGCAGCCGAAGCCAAGGTGCTGGCCCGCCGTGCCGCCGCGACGGAGAACGCCGATGCCTGAAGCCTTCGACACACCAGCGCCGCCGCCAGGTCCGCCGTTGAGCCCTCTGCAGCAAATCGCCTTCCGGTTCCTCCTGGCGGGCTTGTGGTTGATGCGCAAGCTGCCCGACAAGCCGCAGTACCGAATCGTCTTCGTGCTCGGTGCCGGGCTCTACTTGTTGCTCCCCGAGCGACGACGGCAGGTGCAGCGCAATCTCGCGCGCGTCTGTGGCTGGCTGGTGGCGCAGGACATGGCCAGTCCACGCGTGGCAAGGGCCGCCCGGGACCGTGCGGCGCTCGATCGAATGGTGCGGGCCGCGTTCAGCCACTGGGCGGTGACGTATTACGAGGCCGCCATGGGACCGCGCTACAGCAGCGAGGAGCTGCGCGTGCGGCTGCGGCCTGCGGACCCAGCACTGACGGCTGAGACGGTCTCACCTCGCGGCCCGGATGAGGTCGGGCTCATCCACCTGGCCATGCACTTCGGCTCAGTCGATCTATCCGCGCTCTATGCGTCGCGTGTCGGAACCCTGCCGATGACCGGCCCCATGGAATTCGTCGGTGCGCCGCTGGCGCGAGCCTACTTCGACCGCGTGCGCAACGAGCTCGGTATCACCATCGTGCCGATGGACAACGCGGCCGGGGCGCTCATCGCCGCCCTTGAGCGTGGCGAGGCGGTGGGCATCGTGGCCGACCGCAACATCTCCGGGCGCGGCACGCAGGTGCAGCTCTTCGGCGCCCCCACACGTCTGCCCATCGGGCCAGCCATGCTCTCCGTCCAAACGGGAGCGCCGATGTACCTGCAGGCGATCGAGCGCATCGGCCCCGGGGCGTGGCGTGGGCACACCGTGCCACTGCGCCCGCCCGATGGCGCCACGCGGCGCGAGGCGACGCGCGCCATCGTGGAGCAGGAGGCCCGCGCTTTCGAGCGGATCATCGCGCGCGCTCCCGAACAATGGACCACACTGTTCTTTCCGATCTGGACGGACGAGGACACTGCGTGAGCGACGAGACCAGGACCATGATCCGCATCGATCCGCATGTGCACACGCTCGCGTCAGACGGGATCGACGATGTGGAGCTGATGATCAAGGCCGCCATCGTGCGTGGCCTTGATGCCGTCGGCATCGCCGACCACGAGCGCATGGATGCGGCCGCGGCTGGCAAGGCTATCGCCGAGGGCCACGGCTGGCCCATCGAGGTCATCGTGGCCGAGGAGGTCTCGACTCGCGGAGGTCACCTGCTAGGCCTGTACATGCACAAGCGCATCCGCCCCTGGCACTCGCTCAAGGACTCCATCGCCATGGTCCACGAGCAGGGCGGCCTGGCCATCCTCGCTCACCCCTTGCCGCCCTACCCACTGTGTGCCAGCGAGCGCAGCATCCGCAAGCTCATGGATGAGCCCGACCCCATCTTCCATCCCGATGGCATGGAGGGCTTCAATCCCACCACGGCGCGGATGCACTGGAGCCGCAAGGCTCCCGCCCTGGCCGAGGAGCTGGGCATCGCGGCCACTGGTGGATCTGACGCGCACAGGGCCTCCAACGTGGGCTCGACCGTCACCATCATCGAACGGCGCGGTAGCGTCGAGGCCAGCCTGCGCCTGGCGCTGGCCGAGCGCGACACACGTTGGGAGGGCGCGGCTTACCCCTGGACGGGTCAGCTCCAGATGTTCGCGCAGCAGCAGCGCAAGAACGTCGTCGCCGTCGCGGCTGAGGTGCGCGGGAAGGTGCGGCGCGACGGGACCGGGCGCGACCTGGGCTACCCGGGCGGTCGCGAGCGGCCGGTCCATTTCGATCGTGCCGCGGCGGGTCTGCCGCCCGAGGACGGGAGCACATGAAGATCGGCCTGGTCACGCCCTACATCTTTCCCCTCCCGGGTGGTGTGAACGCACACGTCGGCTACCTCTACGAGAACCTTGTCAAGCGCGGCCACGACGTCCGCATCATCAGCTCCACGCACGGCCCACAGCGCTCCAGCGAGGGCGACATCATCCGCCTGGGCTACGGCTGGAGCGTGCCCACCAACGGGTCCGTCGGCACGATGACGGTCTCGCACCGCTACGGGCACCTGGTCAAGGAGATGCTGGAGCGCGAGCGCTTCGATGTCATCCACTTCCACGAGCCCTTCGTGCCCTTCCTCTCGCTGGTCATCCTGCGCCACTCGAAAGCGGTCAACGTGGCCACCTTCCATGCCTACTCGGGCTTCAGCCCTTCCTACGAGTTCGGCAGGCGCTTCATGGTCACACCGGCGGGTCGTCTGCACGGTCGCATCGCGGTCAGCGCCGCCGCACGACACTTCATCTCGCGCTACTTCCCGGGTGAGTACAAGGTCATCCCCAACGGTGTAGACCTGCACCAGTTCGACGACGTGCCGCCTTTCGCGCGCTGGAGCGACGGCATCCCCAACATCCTGTTCGTGGGCCGCTTCGAGAGCCGCAAGGGCCTGATGTACCTGTTGCGGGCCTACTACCAACTGCGCCTCGAAGGGCTTGGTTGCCGGCTGTTGGTGGTGGGCAATGGCCCACAATCGGGTGAGGCGCGCCGCTACATCCAGTCGCGGCGCCTAGGTGGTGTGGAGATGCTGGGCCGGCTTTCGGACCACGACAAGGCGCGTGCCTTCGCCACCGCTGACATCTATGCCTCGCCGGCGACCGGGCAGGAGTCCTTCGGCATCGTGCTCTTGGAGGCCATGGCCGCCGGAGCCCCCATCGTCTGCAGTGACATCCACGGCTACAAGGGTGTCGTCCGACGCAACGAGCAGGCGGTGCTGGTGCCACCGCGGGACACCGAAGCCCTGGCGGCTGCCCTTGGCACCCTTCTGCGGGATGCGCCGCTGCGTGAGCGCATGGGCCGGTCCGGCCGCGAACGTGCGGTCCAGTTCAGCTGGGAGAACATCACCGCCAAGGTGGAGGAGTATTACGGCTTCGTCATCCGCCGTCTGGCCGCATCCGACGCCCTGCCCGCGGGCTTCGACGGCGAGATCCCCGAGCCACCCGCTCGAGCGCCCGGAGGTGCTGGCGCCTAGTTCTCGTGTGCTGACCCCGGCGTCGGTGGTCCCGGCGGCGTCTGCGGCCGCTCGCTCATAGCGTGATCATGGGTGCGACCCCATGACCGCGCCGCGAGCGCGACCGCGGCCACCACGACCAGGGTCATGCCACCGACCACCAGGGTGGTGGCGTTGAGCAGCCCACCCTCGGCGCCGGGCTCGGTGTTGACCGAGAACTGGAAGTCCCAGTTCCAGGTCGGCAGCAGGCCCTGGTAGATGCTGGCCAGATCGGACGGTAGCGGCAGGCCGGAGATGTTGGGGTACCACAGCAGCAACCACAGCGATGCGGCCGCCAGGACGCCCAGCACGAAGCGACGCGGGTCGCGGGCGCGCAGGGTGAGCCACGCCGGCACGGCCAGCACGGCCAGTGCCAATAGCGCCAGCACATCGGAGGACAACACCAGGCTGGTGGTCGTGGTGGTGTCAAGGACCAGCAGCGCCGCGATGACACCAGCAAGCGTCAGCAGCGCCACCACCACGAGGGCGACCATCGAGATGCGACGCTCCTGGTCCGCTCCGGGTCGTGCGCTTCGGCTGGCCCGCCAGACCAGGTATGCCACCATGCCAGCACCCAGCGCGAACAGCAGCATGGCTACGGCGCCACCCTGGCTGATCTGCGCGGTGCGCGTGGCCTCCGATGAGCAAGCTACGCCGGAGGGGTTCGCCACGGCCGTCCCGGCGAGGATGCAGAGCGGCGTGCGCAACAGCCACAGCACCGGTGCCCCGATGACCGCCATCGCGGCGGCTGCGCGTGCCAGGAGCCACGTGCGCGGGGACGGTCCGTGCCAAAGTTCGGCCAGCAGATAGGCCAGCGCCAGCACCAGGAAAGGCAGGCTGGCGTAGACGTGGTACTGGAAGGTCGCACGGTCGATGCGTGCCCACGGCAGCCACATCACCAGCCACATGATCACCACGATCGTCAACGACAGGCTGCGACGCCACCATGCCACCCACGCCGAGAACGCCATACCGGCGAGGCCCATCCAGAAGATCACCAGGTTGCCGGTGTCGTAGATGAGTCCGGTCGTACCGTCGCCGTAGCTCTCCTGGAAGTACCACACCGGCTTCAGGTCCAGGGGCCACGCCCACCATGGCGACGATGCCGCGTGTTCAGCCCGCAGGTTGTCGTGATACTGGTACATCGACTCGGTGAGGGCGGCCAGCGTCTGACCGCCCGACGTCGATGCGGGCAGGCCCGGCAGGTGGTCCAGCAGCGGCAGGCCCCAGGCGTTGCCCAGCTCCACCCACGGCGCGTAGGAGACGATGTAGATGCCCAACGGCACGACCGTGAGGGCCACCAATGTCAGCAACCAGGGCACGACGTTCCCGGGGCCCGGCCGCAACCAGATACTGGTGCCCGGAGCTGGCGAGCTGGCGTCGGCGACAAAGGGGCCTCGGCCCAGGCTGCTGGCCATCACCACGCCGCCGCCGATGGCGAGGGCGGCGGCGATGGCCAAGCCCCCAGCGAGGGGTCGGCCCACCAGGCCCAGGGCCAGACCCGCCGCCGCCGGCATGCCAGCAGCCAACCACGCCTCGGTCCTGGTAAACGGGATGGGACGGCGCACGATGGCCGCGACCAGCAGGCTGGTCAGCAGCATCATCAGCAGCAGGAAGGCCCAGTTGCGTGCCGGGTCGTCTCCCGGTCCCCCCTGGATAGCCATCGAGCCCAGCACGGACGTGAGGGTGATCATGGCTGTGACCGCCAGGACCCGCCCGAAGCCCGAGCGAAGCAACACCAGCAGGCCGAGGCCACCGATGGCATAGAGCGCCACCCACTTGGAGGCCAGGGCCAGACCCAACGCCACACCGGCGGCCAGCAGAAGCGCGGCTGCCGTCCACGGCCGTCGAGGCGCGAGATACAAGGGTGTGAACAGCAACACGGCCAGGACCACGAAGGTGGTCACGTAGACATCGTTCATGGCGATCCGCGAGTTGGCGAAGAGCATGCCCTCGGCGATCACCAGGACCGCGGTGACGAGCGCCACGCTGCGCCTGGCGAACAACGCGCGCGCCAACAGGTACAGCAGCGCCGCTGACAGCACGCCCATGAGCATGCCTGGCAGGCGCCAGCCGAAGGCATTGCCGCCGATGCCGACGGTGGTGAGGGCGCCCTCGTCGGTGATGGCGATGAGCTCGGTGCGGTCAAGGTCGGGGCGCTGCGCCAAGGTGTCAGCGAGCACGTGGTCCGGTCGCGCCGACAGGGGGACGTCGATGAAGACCGATCCGCCCTTCGGCTCCACGACGTAGACGGTGGGGCCACCATCGGGCGCATCGCCGGCGACGTGGACCAGTTCAGCGGACTGGTTCCAGACGACGTCATGGACCGGGCCCGGCATCCACACCGACCCCGGGGAACCGACCCCCTCGGCGCTGATCGGCAGCGACACGAGTGACGCACCACTGGCCCCGTACAGCGTGGCTTCGTCGCCGTCGCGATCGGAGATAGCCAGGGCCGACACGGGGTCGTCGGTCGGGATCTGGTCGATGAGGTCGAGCGTCCAGCCGTCCAGCAGGCTGACGCCGGCGTCGTCGGAGACCGCCAACAGGGGGCCATGTTCGATGACCGCACCCCGAAGCCGGCCGGCATCGATGGCCTCGCCAAGCGCCGTGGAGGCGTCGGCCCCAAGGAACGCGGACACCACCACGACACCATCCGTCTTCAGCAGGTTCCGGATGCGCGCACGCTCCTCCGGATCGCCGGCCTTCAGTGCGCCGCTGTCAGCCGCTGCGGCATCCGCCGCAGCGGGATCGGCGGCAAGCGCCTCGGTGATGCGCGCGGCTGCCGCATCGCGGTCGACGAGCTGTCGTGTGTCGACCACGAGACGCTCGGCTGACGGCAAGACCACCACATCTGACACGGCAGTCATCGAGCGCTGTGAGATCGGTGCGCCGGTCTCGCGGTCGATGCTGGCGATGGCCTCGTCTGTGACCGCTACCAGTGAGGTGTCGGTGAGGAGCAGCTGGCGCACGGGAGCGCCAGGCCCAGCCGAGTGTGCCACGACCTCGGGGCGCGCAGCGCTCGAGTCGCCATGGCGCAGCTCGTCGAGTGCGCTGGTGTCGAGACGGTACAGACGCCCTTCACCATCGGCCGCGAAGAGGGTGTGGTCAGTCGGATCGACGGCGAGCGCGGCAGCAGCCAGCGGCAGCTCGGTCAGCAGCTGCTCGGTGGCCGGGTCGAAGACACGCAGGGCATCGCCGCCCGCGATGTAGAGGCGGTCGCCATTGCGCACGTCATCGCGACCTGGGGGACTCCAGCGCTGCTCCAGCGCTGCGTCCAGCACGGGCACGCCGAGTTCGGCGGTGCCGCTGATCTCGTTGCCGCCAGCAAGGCGGATCCCCCAGGCCATGGCGTACTTGGCCAGGTGGGGATGGGTGAACTCGTAGATGTCGTGCGGCTCGCCGTACTCCCATTGCTGCAGGAACTCGGCGGCGGTCCGCGCGTGATAGACCTCATCGAAGTACATGCGCGCCGGCTGGTCGAGGCGCGCGCCGCGCACGACCAGCGTTACGACCACCAATAGGGCGAGGATGAGCAGGTCCTTGCGGTCGATTCGCCCACCGGACTCGCCCCCCAGCGAGGCGCTGCGGTCTCTCCGAAGCGAACCCCAGGATAGGCGCGCCACCAGGCGAACGCTGCGACTCGCTGACGCCGACGCCAGGTTTGGCACTGGCGTGTCGCCTCGCAACGAGGCCGTCTCGGGCGGCAACTCCACGAGGGGTCCTGGCCGGGCTGCGGCGACGCGGTCGAAGCCGTCCGGGCTCGTTCGCAGCGAGGGGCGCAGCTGCCACGCCATCCAGACGCCAACCAGCGTCTGCAGCACGGCTGACGACATGATGAGCGGCTGCGTGCGGAACCACTCTCCCGCCGCCAATGTCTCCACGTTGGGCGTGCCGTAGAGCGGCAGCGTCAGGATGCCGTGGAGGTTGATGAAGGCGCCCGCGCTCAAGAGGAACAGTGCTAGCGCCCAGCGACGCGCCACGACCGCCAAGAGCGGCAGCAGCGCCACGACCGGGAAGACGTAGCGCTCATGGACGCGCGTGGGCAGGACGAAGAAAGCGGCCGCCAGCAGCGCGGCGGCGACGATGATGGTCCAGCGGTCGTCGCGTACCGCGGCACGCACGCTTCCCCACAGGAAGCCGGCCACGAGCAAGGCCGCTCCGATGACCACCCCAGGGATGGGCCCCGCCAGCGGCAGCGTGTCGTCGATCCAGTTCAACGCCTCAGCCAGTGATGGCGCGCCCTCGACCCCCACCAGTGCCCAGAGGTTGAAGGCGTTGACGGTGAGGTAGCCATAGCCACCGGCCGTACCGAGCATGCGATCGAGGTAATCCAGCGGTCCCATGCCGAAGGGCAGGGCCAACACGAAGAATGCGATCCACGCGCACAGAAAGGCGGTCAGCAGTCTCGGCCAGCCCTGCTCGCGCGCCAACCAGCGTGCCAGCGGCGCCGGCGCCCAAGGCCGCCTGCGGGGCCCGGACCCCGTTCGCAGCGCGTGCCGCTTGAGCAACACCAAGAGCACCAGTGGGATCAGCACGACTCCGAACTGCGGCTTCACCAGCGCGGCTGCGGCGGCAAGGGCCGCGGCGCCTTCACTGTTGCCGCGGATGAGCGCGGCCACCCCCAGCAGCACCACCAGAGCGCCCGCAGCATCGCTCTGGCCCCAGAGCGCCGAGTCGTAGAAGGTGACCGGGTTGAAGAGGTAGAGCGCGGCCGCCGCGATGGCCAGGCGCTCACTCCTGGCCCCCGGCCAGGTCCAACCGCGCACCAGTCGGTAGAGCACGTAGCCGACACCGATGTCGAGCAGGATGGGCGGCAGCTTGATGAGGTCGCCCGGGTCTGCACCGGCACCAGCGAGCAGCCCCACGACCCACAGCAGGTAGAGGTAGGCCGGCGGATAGTCGGCAAAGCCGGCGTTGGCGTAGAAGCCGGCCGGACCATGCTCTGCCAGCGTGGCAGCCCACGACGAGTACGAGGCCAGGTCCGACTCGAAGCCCGAGGCCGGGAAGAGCACGTATGCGATAGTTAGCCGCAGTGCCAATCCTGCCAGCAAGAGAACGATGAGAGCGGGGCTGAGGGCGAACACCCCGAGGGGACGAACCGGCTCCCCGGGGCTACGGCCGACCCCTGGCGCGAGGGGCGTTGTCACCGACGACGACCTGCCTCCTGGGAAAGCGTTGAGGTGAGCGCGAGTATATCAACGGGTCCCGATACCGCCGGCCGGGCCGTTTCCGCGGCTCCCCAAGGCCGACTGGAGACGTTCCTGCAGCGGACGCACCCGGGCTGGGTGGCGGTGGGGCTCTTCGCCCTTGCGGCCCTCGTGTACTTCAGCTCCAACCCTGGCCGGACGGACTTCTATGATCACTTCGTCTGGCAGGCCGATGCCTTCCTGCATGGCCGGGCCGAGATCGCCTATCCGGTCAGGGACGGTCCCTACCGCAACGACTACTTCCAGGACGTGCTGCCGACGGCTCCGGACCGGGCTCAGGTGCCGTTCCCACCGCTGCCGGCCATCATCCTGCTGCCGTTCGTGGCCGTCTGGGGCCTGGGCACCAACGCGGCGGCCGTGGCGGCAGCCCTGGGAGCGCTCAATGTGGCCCTGTGCTGGTGGATGCTGCTGGCGGTCACGCCGCGCCGCGCCGCAGCACTATTGGGCACGCTGTTCTACGGCTTCGGCACCGTAGCCTGGTACGCAGCCATGCTGGGCACGACCTGGTTCCTGGCCCACGTGGTGGCGTCGACCTTCCTCTTCATCGCTATCGGGCTGGCGGTTCGCGCCGATGGGCACCGCGCCGTCCGCCGCGGATTCGTGGCTGGGCTCGCGTTCGGGACCGCTGGCGTGGCCCGCCTTACGACCATCTTCGGGGCACCCTTCTTCGTGTTCGTCGGCGCTGGCGGATCGTGGCCGCGCCGTGCCCTGAGCGCCGGGGCCGGGGCACTTCTCCCGGTGCTCTTGCTGGTCAGCTACAACCTGGTCACCACGGGGGCCGTGTTCCATCCTGCCTACGACCACCTCTACGAGGTCGAATACCGGCCCCGCCCGGCGCTGGTGAACCCCGACTGGGCCATCGAGGATCCGCGCTACATCCCCCAGAACGCCGGCATCATGCTGGGCCAACTGCCACGGATGCCGCTGCTTGATGACCCCGCCTGCGCTTCTGTGGGCCTCGGCGCCCGATCGCTCTTCGACCCTGAGTGTGCACTGCTCCAGCCGGACCCCATCGGCATGAGCATCCTGCTCACCAGCCCCGCCTACCTGTTGATGATCCCCGTCCTGCTGTGGGAATGGCGCCGCCGCCTGGTGGCGGGAGCGGCGCTGGCGGTGCTTTCGATCGCCCTGGTCGACCTGATGCACTTCAGCCAGGGCTGGGTCCAGTTCGGCTACCGCTTCAGCAATGACTTCGCGCCCTTCGCGGTCGTCCTTGTAGCACTTGGTATCGCCCGTCTGGGCCTGGGCGTCAGGTCGGTAGGCTTGGTGGCAGCCTCGGTCGCGGTCAACGCCTGGGGTGTCCTCTGGGGCGTGACGCTGGGGTGGTGAGGTCCAGGGAAGGCGGCGTGACCCGCTACGCCCTCGCGGCGCTGCCCGTCTTCGGCGTTGCCCTGGTGCTCTACGCCCGCACGCTGCTGCCGGACGTCGGCCTCTGGGACACGGCCGAGTTCCAAGCCATCGGCACCACGCTGGGAGTCGCCCACCCCACCGGCTACCCGACCTACACGCTGCTGGCCTGGCTGGGCTCGGTGGTGCTGGCACCATTCGGCAACGCAGCCTACCGGGCGGACCTGCTCTCAGCCTTGCTGATGGCTGGTGCCGCCGCACTCCTGGCGGTGGCCGTCGTACAGGTCACCCGACGCTGGCCCATCGGCCTGTTGGCGGGCCTGGCCTTCGCACTGACACCCGTGGCCTGGCACTGGGGACAGCGCGCCGACCCCCACGCTCTGCACGTCTTCATGGCGGCCTTGCTGCTGGTGCTGCTCGGCGCCTGGGCTGGCCGCCGGGATCACGATCCCCGCCGAGCCGCGCGTTGGCTGGTCACGGCCGCCTTCGTGTTCGGCCTCGCATTGGGCAATCACGCCCTGACGTTGTTGCTGGCGCCCGGCATCGCTGCCTACGTCCTGCTGGTTTCGCCTCGCATCCTGTGGCGGCAATGGCGGCTGGTGCTGCTGTGCGTCGCGGTGATCGCCCTCAGCGCCACCCTGGTCTACCTCTATCTGCCGCTGCGCTCCGCCATGGACCCGCCGCTTGACTATGCGAACCCGGAGACCTGGGACGCCTTCTGGTATGTGGTCCTGGGCGAACAGTTCCAAGGCTCCCTGGGCCCACTGCCAACGCTCCCGGACATCATCTCCAGCATGGGCAACGAGCTTGGCCGCAACCTCGGACTCCTCTCCATGCTGGCCGTGTCGGGCGCGCTGGTGGGGCTCGTGCGACACCCCCGCCGCACCGTGCTTTCGTTGCTGTGGTTCGGCTGCACCTGGGTCTTTGCCATCGGCTACCCCAATGCGGCCATCGAGCGCTACTACCTGGTGCCGCTGCTGATGGCGGCTCTGTGGGTCGGGCTGGCCGCCGACGCTGCCGCAGATGCCCTGCGTGGGCTGCTGCAGCGGCCGGCCGGGGCCACCTCCGCGAGGATGGTTGGCGTGACGCTACTGGCCATCCTGCTGGTGCTGGCGGTGCTGCCGGCTGCGAGCCGCTACGACGATCTCGATGCGTCTGCTGACACCTGGGGCCGGCAGATCATCGAGACCACGTTCAAGGCCCTGGAGCCCGAGGCGGTCGTCCTTTCGTGGTGGTCGGTCTCCACGCCGCTCTGGTATGGCCGCTGGGTAGAGGGCCGGCGCGAGGATGTCAGCATCTTCGACGACCGTGACATCCTCGACGATGGCCTGGGTAGCGCCGAGGCGGCCATCGAGCGCTACCTCGACGAGCGACCCGTCTACGTGATCCGCCTGGACCAGGACCTGGACGCCCTGCGTGAGCGCTACGAGCTGGAGCGCGTGCCGGGGGTGGCGACCGAGCTCTACCGCGTGGTGGCGCGCAAGACCGAGTGAAGCGTGTGGCCCTAGGATTGGGTCGTGCCTGAGACACCCGACTTCCCCAGCCCCGTAGAGCCCACACCTGTCGAGGCGTTGAGCTACTTCTTTCCGGCCCACGATGAGGCGGCCAACATCGAGGCACTCGTGGAGGAGGCGCAAGCAGAGCTGCCACGTTTGGCGGCACGCTTCGAGATCATCGCCGTCGACGACGGCAGTACCGATGGCACAGCCGAGATCGCCGACCGCCTGGCGGCGACCTACCCGGACGTCGTCCGCGTGGTGCACCACCGCACGAACCAGGGCTATGGCGCGGCGGTGCGCTCCGGGCTCGCCGCCGCGCGCTATCCGCTGATCTGCTTCACCGATGGCGACCGGCAGTTCCGCATCGCTGACCTGGCACGCCTGACGGCTCGCCTGGAGGGGGCGGCGGACACGGCCGCACCCCGAGATGATGCAGCACCCGCGGACGTGGTGGTCGGCTACCGCATCGAGCGCGCCGACCCGGCCATACGCCTAGCCTATGCGCGAGCCTACCGCTTCGCCCTGCGCCTCTTCTTCGGGCTTCGGGTACGTGATCCCGACTGTGCCTGCAAGCTCTTCCGACGAGAGGCGCTCCAGGGCGTTCGCGTCGAATCCGGCGGCGCCTTCCTGTCAGCCGAGCTCCTCATCAAGATCAGCGCTGGCGGCGCGGTTATCGCGCAAGAGGGTGTGCCGCACTACCCGCGCACGGCCGGTACGGCCTCGGGCGCGGATCCGCGGGTGGTCTTGCGGGCCGTCAGGGACTTCTGGGTCCTGCGCCTGCGCCTGTGGGCGAACCGTGCCTCCGCCCTGCGGCGCGGTACCCCGATCCTGGCCGATGAAGGCTCCGGGCCGCCCTAACGCTCCTCACCATCGTCGCCCAGCCGGTCGTCGAGCGGGCGCTCGTCCGGGTCCGGCCCACCGAGGAAAGACCCTCCCCCCGATGGTCCCGTGGGAGGCATCGGGGGTGGCCCGGGTGGCCCGCTCCCCTCACCCGACCCCGATCCCGGGTCGAGCGAATTGACGAACTCACGAAAGACACTGAGCTTCTCGTCCTCATCGGC
Organism: uncultured Chloroflexia bacterium; assembly: GCA_963814315.1. GTDB lineage: Bacteria > Chloroflexota > Limnocylindria > Limnocylindrales > CSP1-4 > JAFMJV01. Next base: position 887,547 of record CAWFCG010000001.1, on the reverse strand, counting down.
CTCGGGGATGACGCCGGCCCGATCGAGCACCGCTTCGGTGGCGAAGATTGGCGCCGCCACTCGCACGGCCAGCGCGATGGCGTCGCTGGGCCGCGCATCGACCTCGACGTCGCTGCCGCCCTGGACCAGCACGATGCGGGCCCGATAGGTCTCATCGGCCAGGTCGGAGATGAGAACGCGGCGGACGCTGACACCCAGGTCCGAGAGGATGGTCGTCAGCAGGTCGTGGGTGAGCGGTCGCTCCGCCTCCACGCCCTGCAGCTTCATGGCGATCGACTGTGCTTCCCAGCTCCCGATCCAGATGGGCAGGTAGCGTTCGTCGTCAGCTTCGCGCAGGATGACCACGTGCTGCGACGAGAGCATGTGCACGCGCACACTCTCCACCACCATCTCCCGAGCAGCACCCGTCATGCGCTGATTCTAGCGGCGTGCCCGCGGGCCGCTGGGGCGCTCCCGATACCGACCTGCCGACCCACACCTGCGAGTCGACGACGATATCAGCCGACCTCGAGCTTGGTCCGATAGATCGCCTCTGGGGTGACCCACATGAGCGTGTCGTCCTTGCGCTTGCCCTTCTTCGTGGTGCCACCCTCGATGACGTACATGCCGCGTACGTCAGCCATCTCGCCGCCATCGCCAGCCGGCAGCCATTGGCCGATATAGGCGCCATCGGCCTTGTCGAAGCCGACGATCCGCCCATGGAGCCCGTCGTAGAGATACAGGCGGCCGTCGGTGTTGGCGCGTCCTGATCCATCGACCAGGCGATAGTCGTGGCCGGGCCGCAAGTCGGCATCGTCGGGTGGCGTGGCGATGGCGAACGTGCCGTCGTAGCGCTCGTACCGGTAGCGGCGCAGCTTGTTCTGGAACAGGGCATAGACGTCGAAGTCGATATACAGCGCCTCGAAGTCCGCGACTTCCGATGCCTGCGATGCGAGGTATGGGGAGGGCTCCTGAAAGGAGCTGCCGTCGAAGGTCTGCTGGTAGCGCATGATCTGGTTCAGCGAGGGCTCGGCCACGTACATGCGGTACTGGCCCACGGCAGGATCGTAGGCCTCCACGTCACCGTGGTCGGCCTCGAAGCCAGAGCGACCCTGCAATGACAACTGCACCAGCGTCCCTGCGCCCGCCGAGTTGGACGGCCGCCAGCGCCAGGGCCGAGCCTTGTCGTCGACGATCACCACGTCCGGACCGGCGGCAGCGAGCTGGACCGGCTTGCCGATGGCGCGGTTGCTGTTCCCTTGCTTGTCGCCCTCGTGGACGATGTCGGCGATCTTGCCGTTCTTGGTATTGGCGCGGAAGACCGTCCCGCTGGGGCGGTCGATGTAGATGGCTCCGTCGTTCAGCCCTTCGACGAGATAGGTCGGGTCGGAGCCCTCCGGTAGGCGGGCGATCGGTTCGATGGTCGGGTGGTGCGCTCCGTACAAGGTGTCGAGGCCGGTCCGGACGCGCGTTTCCAGCTCGTCGAGCGCCGGAGCAGCCAGGCCGGTGCTACGGGCCTGCTTGACCTCGGTCCAGGCATCCCGGTAGTACTCAAGGGCAATGCCGGGCTCAGAGGCCAGCAGGTTGTCCGCCCGGTTGGCGTAGTCGAGCGCTGACCCCAGCGCGTTGTCAGCGCCGGCGTAGATGGGGACCTCGTTGACGTCACTGCCGCGCGGCACCAACACCAGTACCAGGCCGACCACGAAGACGACCACCAGGAGGGCCAGCAGACCCATCGCGGCGCGGCGCTGGTTCTCAGCACGCGAGGTCGTGGCGGTGACCTCTTGCGCGCGCGCGTCCCGCCTGGGCATGGCGTCCCAGAAGCGGTCGCGGACCGAGTCGATGACGTCACCGATGCCGACGCGGGAGGCGACCACCGTCCCGCTCATCGAGGCGGTCGCGGCAGCCGGCAGGTCGCCGTAGGCGTCTCCACCGGTCGGAGCGATGCCACCCTGGACCCGGGATGACCGCTCCCGGGTCTCGACCGCGATGAGGCCGTCGGAACCGGACCCGCCAGCGGCCACGAAGAGGTGGTGCAGGTGGTCGACGGCGGCCTGCGGGTGCAGGGTCAGGATGGCGCTCTTGAGCTCCTCGGTACCGACAGTCTCGGTCATGTTGCGCGACACCAGCAACAGGCCGTCGCCCTGGCTGAGCTCGCCGCGCCAGACAGCGACCGAGCTGATGTCGTCGCTTGGCAGTCCCGCGGGGGCACTTCGGTCAGGCAAGAGCAGACGGGCCGATCGCACCAGGTACGCCTCAGCCGACCCGAGCGTGGCGAGGTAGAGCTCGTCGTTGCGGATGACGGCCGCGGCGACGCCGAGCGATCCCGGAGGAAGGCCAGCCCCTTCGCGACCGCCGCGCAGTCGTCGGTCGGCACTCTTGACAGCCTTCTCCAGGCAGACCGGCACGCCGGCCGACTCGTCGTAGTAGTACTCGTGCCGAATGGTGTCGGCAACGAGTCGCGTGGCCTCCCGGGCGTTGGGCCCTGGGACGGTCGAGCCGACGAGGATGAAGAGCACGCCTTTGGAGCGGGTCTTCGACCCGGTCGTCGGCTGGGTCACGCTGAGAGTATCGGCTGAAGACGGAAGCCGGTCCCGCTCGCCGATCGATCCATGCGTGATCTCGAGTCGGGTAGCCATGAGCGCCCTAGTCTAGCGTGGCCGCTCCGAATCCCCGCGCTGCGGTCTTCGCACGACCACCTGCAACGCCAGCAGCCGTTGTCCACCCGGCGCCGTCGCGAAGGCTTCCAGCAGATCGGCTGAACAGAGGCGCAACTCCTGGCCAGTGGCGGCGTCATCGGCCGAGACGAGGAGAGTCGGCGGACGCACCTCCAACAGCCGCGACGCCCCCGCTGCGGGCGGCACCAGCTCTTCGACGATCCGGGTCCAGGAAGACATCGCCCGAGCCGCTCGCAGTTCCGCGTCGAGACCGAGCTGGGAGGCGATGCCGGGCAGCAGATCAGCCAGCCTGTGGACTGGGCGCCGACGGCGCGAAGTCATCGGTTACCTGGTGTCCCGACGAGGCTGACGATGCCAGGCTCGACCTGCCACAGCGTCGACGCGGCTACCAGGGCCGGGTCGAGGTCATCGGGCGTGGTGGTGGTGACGATGGCCTGCGGCAAGCTGCCGATACGGCGCACGAGGTGGGAGCGTCGCTCCGGGTCCAGCTCGCTGAAGACGTCATCGAGCAACAGCAGTGGGGGCTGGCCGTCGAGCGCCGTCAACAGGTCCAGCTCGGCCAGCTTCAGGGCGAGGATGGCGGTGCGCTGCTGCCCACGCGAAGCGAACTCGGTCAGCTCGCGGCCGCCAGCCATGAAGACGAAGTCGTCACGGTGCGGTCCCACCAAGGTGGCGCCGTTCCACACCTCCTTGTCGGCCGTTTCGCGCAGGCGTCGCCTCAGAGCGTCCCGGTTTCCTTCACCCACGATCGCTTCCACGTTCGAGTGGTAGTGCAGGGCGAGCGCCGGTTCCTCGGGTGCGATCTCACGGTGGGCCCCGGACAGTGGCTCGGCGAGTGCCGCCAGCGCATGGTGGCGCCAGTCCAGGATCTGGCCGCCGTTCTCCACGATGAGCGAATCCCAGTAGGAGAGCTCGGCGCGATCGGCCTGCTCCTCGCGGATGCGTCGCAACAGCGAGTTGCGTTGCGTGAGGGTTCGTTGGTAGGTGGACATCACGGTCGTTGCCGTCGGTTCACGCTGGGCGACCAGTGAATTGAGCAGGCTCCGTCGCAGCGAGGGCGAGCCCACGATGAGCAGCATGTCCTCAGGCGCAAAGAGCACTGCCCGCAGCATCGCGCCCAGCGCCGCGGGGCGGCGATTGACGCCGTTCACGCGGATCCGCTTGCGGGCAGCGGAGCCCTTGGCGTGGACCACGACTTCCAGCTCCTCAGTGCGATCACCGACGTCGACCCGACTCAAGACGCGCGCGAAGTCGGCGCCCCAGCGGACCATCTCCGGATCGGCTGAGCTGCGGTGCGAGCGGCCTGACGAGAGCAGCACGAGCGACTCGACCAGGTTGGTCTTGCCGGCCGCGTTGCGCCCCACGACCACGTGTGGGCCCGCGCCGAGCTCGACTTCAAGATGCTCGTAGCTGCGGAAGCCATCGAGCGTCAGTGTTCGGACTGGCATCAAATGACGACCAGGGCGTGGTCGCGCGGGGTCAGGATCGAGACTCTCGCCGCGCTGGTCAGGAGGGTGTGCGCACCGGCATGATCACATGCACATAGGCCGGGTCGTCCACGGGCTTCAGCACACCCGGCGCAAGCGGACCACTCAACTCCACCGCCAGCTGCTCGCCATCCATGTTCTGCAGCGCCTCCACCATGTAGCGGGCGTTGAACGCGATGGTGACCGGATCACCTTCCAGTTGCGCATCGACGCGTCCCTCGGCATCACCGATGTCCGCCTTGGCGTTGACAGCGATCGACTCGGGCGCCTCCTCCTCTCCGAAACCGAGCCGCACCACATTGGCTGACGAGGAGGCGATGAGGGCAGTCAGCCGAACGGCCTTCAGCAGCTCGTCGCGATCGACCAGCGCGCGGGTGCTGTGTGATGTCGGCAGCACCGACTGATAGTTGGGGAACTGGCCGTCGATCAGCCGACTGACGATCTCGGTCGTATCGACCCTGAAGATGACCTGGTTCTTGGCTTGGGAGAGGATGATATCGACCGGCTCGTCGCTGTCGCCGAGCACGCGCATCAGCTCGACATAGGAGCGTGCCGGAACCACCACACTAGTCTCTTCGACCGACTGCATCAGCTCCAGCGTCTTGACCGCAATGCGGTAGTTGTCAGCTGCCGCGAGCGTCAGGACTTCACCGGAGAGCTTCGTCAGCACACCGGTGAGGATGGGCCGGGTCTCGTCGGCAGCCGCGGCGAACGTGACCTCAGCCAAAGCGCGCCGCAGTGCCTTCTGGCTCACCTGGGTGGTGGGACGGTCGCCGGCGGCAGGGATGACCGGGAACTCCTCAGCATCGATGCCGCGCAGGCGCGACCTGTAATTGCCGGAGCGGATCAGGAGCGTGTTCTCCTTCTCCATCTCCAGGTCTACACGCTCACCGGCCGGCAGTCCCCCGACGACGTCGGTGAGGAGGCGCGCCGGCACGGTCATCGTGCCATCGGTGTCGATCTTGCCGGGCACCCATACCGAGATGCCGATCTCAAGGTTGGTGGCGGTGAGGCGGAGGCCACCGTCCTGGGTCTTCAGCAGGACGTTGGCCAGGACTGGCAGGGTCGCCCGACTGCTGACGGCGCGGGCCACGTGGGACAAGCCCCGGGCCAAGTTCTCTTGCATCAAGGACAGCTTCACGAGCGGTCGAGCTCCCTATGAGATGTACATGGTTCTTTCTAATCTTCTCATCTCATCATCATCTTCATGCTGTGGATTGTGATGATGAGATGACCTCGTTGTGCTGCACCCACGCTTACTACGCCGCGGCCAGGGTGGCGGACAGCCGGTGAACGATGCGTGCACGGCTGCCGGTCCCGTGTGGATGAGCCACGACAAGACCCACAGGTGGCCCCGGATCACCCACGGCCCAGCCACCAGCAGGCGGCTCGAGCCACGCTGGCCAGCCGGGGTTCTCCACGCTCGCTCCACAGGTCCCCAGTGACCGATGGACCCGCCCAGCGGCCTTGCTCGCAGGCTGGCACCATGTCCGAATGGGCGTGACTCGAGGTCGGATGTGACTGCCGTCTTGACTCTGCTCGTGGTGGTGATGCTTTCACTGCTGGTGACTCGCGCCGCCACCATCGCGCTGGCGGCGACCGGCCTATCGAGGGAATCCGCTCGCTTCCAGGCTCGCTCCGCCTTCAGCGGCGCCGGTTTCACCACGTCCGAATCGGAGAGCGTCGTGAACCATCCGGTGCGACGCCGGATCATCATGTGGCTGATGCTGGCTGGCAATGCGGGCATCGTGGCGGTAGTGGCCTCACTCGTCCTGACCGTCGTCGAGCCCGGGTCGAATCTGAGTGTCCTCGCGCGCCCCATCACGCTGGTTGGCCCTGGGAGACTCGCGGCCCTGTGGGTGGCCGATCGCACGCCTGCGCGAGCTGGCACTCCGTGACGAGGGGGTCATCGTCCTTGGCATCGAGCGGCCCGACGGCCTGTACTTCGGGGTACCCGTTGCCGAGACCGTCATCCAACCCCGGGACGTGCTGATCATCTACAGCCGCCGGGGCACGCTGGTCGAACTGCACCAGCGACGCCGTGACCGCAGCGGCGAGGAAGCTCACCGGGCAGCCGTGAAGGAGCAGACGCGCCTCATCGCTGAGGAGGGATCGGCAGACGCGGACGAAGGGCAGGGTGGATGACGACGTCCACATGGCGAGCTGCTGCGGACCACTACTTGTCGGAGTAGATCGACTCCCGGACCGCGGCAAGCTCGCGTCGTAACTCCTCGTTGCGAGATGCCTCCTGGTCGATCTTCTTGCAGGCGTGCAGGACCGTGGAGTGGTCCCGTCCGCCCAGTTCGGCACCGATGCGCAGCAGTGACACATCGGTCTCTTCCCGCATCAGGTACATGGCGATCTGGCGCGGCACGACGATGGCGCGATCGCGCTTCTGGCCTCGCAGCGCTTCCAGCCCCACGTCGTAGTAATCCGCTACCGCGATGGCGATCCGCTCCGGGGTGATGGCGCGCTTGCGGGGGCTGTAGAGCGCGTTCGAAAGGACAGCCTGCGCCAGTTCGACGCTGATGGGCATGCCCTGCATGGAGGCATAGGCGACGATGCGATTGAGCGCGCCCTCGAGCTCCCGGATGTTGGACGCGACCTTGCGGGCGATGAACTCCAATGCGTCGGAGTCGACGCGCACGCCTTGCTCCTCCGACTTGGTGCGCAGGATGGCGATGCGGGTCTCCAGGTCGGGCGCGGTGAGGTCGGCGATGAGTCCCCATTCGAAGCGGCTGCGCAGCCGCTCCTCGAGTGTGACGATCTGCTTGGGAGGTCGGTCGCTGGAGAGCACGATCTGCTTGCCGTCCTCGTGGATGGCATTGAAGGTGTGGAAGAACTCCTCTTGGGTACGTTCCTTGTCCGCGATGAACTGGATGTCATCGATCAGCAGCAGGTCGATCTTGCGGTAGCGCGCACGGAAGCCATCGATACGCCCTTGCTGGATGGAGGTGATGAAGTCGTTGGTGAACTTCTCGCTGGTGGCATACACGACGCGCTTGCGAGGAAACCGCTGGGCGACCGCATTGCCGATGGCATGCATCAGATGCGTCTTACCCAGTCCGACGCCGCCATAGAGGAAGAGCGGGTTATAGGCCTCACCCGGACGCTCCGCGACCGACAGGCTGGCCGCATGCGCCAAACGGTTGGCTGAGCCTACGATGAACGTGCGGAACGTGTAGCGGGCATTGAGGTTGACACCCCCACCCTCGGCGCCGCCCACACGGCCCGGCTCCACACGAACCTTAGGTGCTGCCTGCCGCGGCGCGCGCGGTGCGGACACTTCTGCCGCCTCGGGCTCGGGGTCGAGGATGTCGAACTCCACATTGACGCTGTAGCCCACGATGCGTGCCAGGGTCTGCGCGATCAGCGAGCGATAGCGGTTCTCCAGCCAGTCCTTGGCGAAGCCGTTGGGTGCTCCGACGCGAAAGAGGTCTCCGTCGACATCGACGAGGGTCGTGTCCTTCAGCCAAGTCTCGTAGTTGGCCGGGGACAGCGACACCTGAAGCTCACCGAGAGTGGCTCTCCAGACCTGTTTCGCGTCCATCGATGGCAACGTGACCCGTACTACGACACGACTGGCGCCTGGCGGCCCGAATGCCCTCGTGGGCATTCGACACCGAGGCGCGACCGATCCTCCTGGAGGAAATCCGTCCGAACCCTCTCGGGACGTTGTGGCGTTGACTCCAGACTACATCTCCGAGCCCTTCGAAGGGCGTCGGGGCGGCATACGTTAGCACCGCGTTTCCCGACCGCGCAACGTCCATCTGGCATACCCCCCAGGAGTATCGGTTCCGGCCCAGCCCGAACCTGCCAGTAGCTCCCCAGTGCATCGGCCGCCCTTGTCCACGGCCCCGGTGGAGTCCATCGCGTGGTGCCGAAACGCACCGCAAGATCACGCATCGGCAGCCCGCCGCAGGCGGCCGCAACGCTCGGGCTACGCTACCCGCTGGCCAGGCCCTGCACCATCATCGACGCTCAGCAAGGCGACCCCACCAGCCGGCGCCAAGGCCCCCAGGACCAGCACCTCGCTGCGAAAGCCGGCCACCCGGCGCGGTGGGAAGTTCACCACCGCCACGACCAACCGACCGACCAGGACGGCCGGGTCCGGGTACGTCTGTGTGAGTTGTGCGGATGATCGCCGCTCGCCCGCGACCCCGAAGTCGATGCGAAGCTGGTAGGCAGGCTTGTGTGCGCCGTCGAGCGGACCCGCCTCCAGGATGCGGCCGATGCGCAGGTCAAGACGCTCGAAGTCCTCCGTCGTGGCGCTGCCGGGCTCACGGAAGGGCGCCTCGCTGGGCGGGCGATCGATGGACATGCAAGCTTCCTCCGGTCTGCGGCGACTGTCGCGTATAATCCGCTCCATCCGATGTGGGCGTGCGCCCGGGACGACCACAAGTGGTCTACCGCGTCCGTTGTCCGCGTCGTCCACATCCGCACCGGCAGGCCGGTCTCCCAAGTCGAACCCGATCGCCTGCTCGAAGGAGCCCAGTTTCCAGTGACCAAGCAGACCTATCAGCCCAAGAAGCGCCATCGCGCCAGGGAGCACGGCTTCCGCAAGCGCATGAAGAGCCAGGGTGGCCGCAACGTCCTGGCCGCCCGGCGGGCACGTGGCCGCAAGAAGCTCACCGTCTGACGGCCGCCAGACCTGACCCGGGGCCGTGCCGACGCTCCGATCACGGGCCGACTTCGCTCGCGTCAGCAGCAAGGGACGTTCCCGATCGGACCGACTCATGGTCGTCCGCTTCGTACCCAATGACCGCGATCACGACCGCTATGGCATCTCGACCGGCCGACGCATCGGAAGCGCCGTCCGCCGGAACCGTGTGCGTCGGCGCCTCCGCGAGGTTCTGCGCGGGGCACCCAACGACAGCGGCCACGGTTGGGACATCCTCATCGTCGCTCGGCCGGCTGCTGTGGACGCGTCGTTCGACGAGGTGCGCAGCGCCCTGGAGCGCCTGCTCGGAAGCATCCGCGGCTCGGTGAAGAGGTCTTCATGATGGCGACAGGCGGCCTTCCGCGACGCTTCGGGATCGGCCTGATCCACGTCTATCGCAAGACGCTTTCCCCGCTTTTCGCCGGTTCCTGCCGGTATGAACCATCCTGCTCGGAGTACACGGAGCAGGCCATCCAGAAGTACGGGCTCGCGAAGGGCAGCTGGATGGGTGCCAAGCGCATCGCCAGCTGCGGTCCATGGCGTCCCGGCGGCTATGACCCGGTGAAGTGATGCGCATCCGCTCGGCCCTCGCGGCACCTTTCCGACTGGCTCCTCTGGACCTGCTGGCGGCGATCGCCATCGCGATGATCGCATTGAGCATGGTTGCCGGACCGGTCTTCTCGCAGGACAAGAGCCCCTCAGCCCCGGCCACACTTGCCGCAACGGCCAGCCCGTCGCCCGTGTCCACCCTCGCGGCTGATGGCACTCTCAGGCCTGATGGCTCGGCCCGGCCCGATGGCTCCCTGGCACCGGTACTTGCGACCACACCAGCCAGCTCGGCGGCCCCCGGGGCCACGCCGGCGCCCACGCTCATGCCAGGTGCCTCGACGACCGAGGACCCATGCGCTCCCGGACCGACGCCTGATCCGAACTCGACGCCCCATCCCGACGCGACCGCCGCGCCCAATCCCAACCTGTGCCCGGCGCAGCCGGACGGCGCCAACCCGCTGAGCCTGCTGGCCTGGGCCTTCACGCCGATCTTCCAGGTCATCTTCATCGGCCTGGCCTTCCTGTACAGCATCACTGGCGATATCGGCATCGCCATCATCCTGCTGACCATCATCATCCGCACGCTGATGATTCCGATCTTCCGCATGCAGATCGTGTCGCAGCGGCGCATGCAGATGCTGCAACCCGAGCTGAAAGCCATCCAGACCAAGTACAAGGGTGACCGGGCCAAGATCTCCGAACAGCAGATGCAGCTCTACAAGGATCGCGGCGTCAATCCCGCATCGGGCTGCCTGCCAGCCGTACTGCAGATGGTCCTGCTGCTGCCGATGTACCAGGTCTTCACCCAGGGCCTGAAGGCGCCCGACATCAGCTCCATGCTGCACCCCTTCGGAGTCCAGCTGGTGAACGTGCAGTGCCAGCATCCGGGCGACCCGTACTCGCCCTGCATCAACCCCAACATCCCCTGGCTGGCCTGGATCCCCAAGATCGACAACGGCTTCCAGATGCCCGGCTACCCCGGCGGCTTGCCTTCCAACCAGCCGGAGATCTTCCTCATGGTGCTCGGTGGCTTCGGGCTGGGCCTGTCGCTGCTGGCCGCGACATCCGCCATCCTGCAGCTGGTGCAGACGCGCATGATGATGACGCGCAGCTCTGACCCGTCCCAGGCGACGCAGCAGAAGATGTTCCTGCTTCTGCCGGCCTTCTCGCTGATCTACGGCGCCATCCTGCCGGCCGGCTTGTTCATCTACTGGATCACCACTACCGTCTTCAGCATCGTCCAGCAGTTCCTGATCAATGGCTATGGCGGACTCTTCCCGCTGTTCGGCTGGACACCCCGTATCGCCCAGGACCACACACCACGCTTCCCGGTCAGCATGCCGGAACCCAAACCTGCCGCCGTGAACGCGGATGGCACCACCCAGACCACCAAGCGCTCCACCAAGGAGAGCGCCGCGGGCACTATCAAGCCGGCCAGGCGACGCAGCCGCCGGCGAGGGAGACGTCGATGAGCGAATATCAGGAGTTCACGGGCAAGACCGTCGAGGAGGCCCTCAAGAACGCGCGTGAGCAGTTCGGCGTGGGTGGCTTGCAGGACCTCGACTTCGAGATCTTGACGCAGGGCAGCCGGGGCGTGTTGGGCATGGGCGCTGAGGTCGCCCGCATCATCGCGGCGCCACGGTCGGCACTGGCGGGCTCGACTTCCAAGAAGCAGGCCACACAGATGGCTCCGCCACCGCCACCAGCACCACCACGCGACGACCAGCCAAGCCAGCCACGCCCTGCCGCCGAGGACGCGTCGACCGAGCAGCCGCGCGAGCCTCGTCCCCGCCGGCGAAGCGATGAGCGCAGCAGTGCCCCCGAAGGCGGCCGCCGCGCTCGCGGAGGCAGCCGTTCGCAGGAGGCCTCGACGGTGAGCGCCGCTGCCGCGACGGAGCTTGAAGCAGCAGTCGCCGCCGGTTCCACGGTCAAGGCAGATGCGTCTGGGGACAGCGAGACATCACCCGAGGCGCTTGAGGCCGGCAAGCAGATCCTTGAGCGACTCGTGGAGATGATGGGCTACGACGCCAACGTCGAGGTCACCACCGGCGCCACCGCCAAGATCACCGTCTACGGTGCCGACGAAGAAGAGAAGGAGGCGCTGGGTGCGCTCATCGGCCGCAAGGGCGAGCGACTCTCCGCGCTTCAGCATCTCGTCAACCTGATGCTCTCGCGCAAGATGGGTACATGGACCCGCGTGCTCGTCGATGTCGAGGATTACCGGGGCCGTCGTGAGCGCCAGTTGATCGAGGTCGCCACACGTGCGGCCGAACGTGTCAACGAGACCGGGCAGATGCTGCAGTTGGAGCCCATGTCAGCGCTGGAGCGCCGCTGGGTGCACCTGGCGCTGCGGGATGTCGATGGCATCGCCACGCAGTCGATCGGCGAAGAGCCCACCCGCCGCGTGGTCGTCATCAAGGCCTAGCTCGCGGGCCTGCGAAGCGGGCACACAACTGCGGCAACACACCGACAGCCTCGCACCAACAGCGACCTATCGAGTCGATGCCTGTCCGGAGCTGCACGAGCGCCGCGGTCTTCGAAGCCTGAGTTCTCCGCTGCCTTCACCTGGTCCGGCGGCGCTGGCTGGCGTCCAGTCCGCTAGACCCCCTCGCCTCAGGGCATGTACGCTTTGCGGCCTCCTGCGGGCACACAGCCCGTGCTCCACGATGCGGTGATACCCATGCGCTTCCAGCAACTCCTCGACTCACTTCCGATCGGTGGGGTCTTCATCGCCTTTGCGGTCGTTTCGCTGATCGTGTACGAGTTCGGGTTTCGGCTCGGACGCTGGTGGCAGGGTCGTACCCACGAGGAAGTCGAAGGACCGACGGGCATGCTCGTGGGGTCGCTCCTCGCCCTGATGGCATTCCTGCTCGCCATCACCATGGGCATGGCCTCCGAGCGCTTCGACACACGCCGCGGCAACGTGCTCGACGAGGCCAACTCGATCGGCACCACGTACCTGCGCGCCGGCTACCTGCCCGAACCGGCCGGGCGTATGAGTCAGGAACTGCTGCGGGAATACGTGCCGTTGCGCATCGCCCCGAAGGATCTGGGCGGGGCAGAGGAGCGGATCCGCCGTTCCAACGAGATCAACGCTGAGTTGTGGTCGTTCGTCGACGACTTGGTCAACGACACATCCGATTCGGTCACCATGGCGATCGCCGTCGGCCTCTATATCGATTCCCTCAACGAGACGATCGACATGAACACGACGCGGGTGACGGCAGGCATCTACGCTCGGGTGCCCGAGACGGTACTGGTACTGCTGATCATCGGGTCGGTGCTGACGCTAGGAATGGTTGGCTACAGTGCCGGCCTGACGCGGCGACGCAGCCCACTCACGGCGATCGTCATGATCGTCGTCCTCGGTGCGGTCATCGCGCTCGTGGTCGACCTCGACCGACCACAAGGCGGTTTCCTTGAGGTGAGCCAGGAACCCCTGATGCAACTACAACAGCAGGTCGGGCCACCCGGGTCCAGCTGAGCACATGCAGCCGTCGAACCGAGCCGGCACGAGATCCATCCAGTGCGCTAGCGGCCCCGGCTCATGGCGCGGCTCGACACCGTCCATCCCCAAGCCAAACGACCCCGTCGAACTGACGGGGTCGTGCCATAGCTGCGAGTTGGTGGAGATGGGGGAGAGTCGAACTCCCCGTCCAAAACCTTCTGCCGAAGACCACTACGAGCGTATCCGATGATTTGTCGTCGATCCTACGGACCAGCATCGGCACCGTGCCGCAGGATCCAGCCACGTCCCCTTGCGGGCTTGACTCCGAGCTACGTGACGCTGACTCGAAGCGCATCCTCGCTAAGTGACGCTTCCGCGGCCCGCGAGGACGAGGCCGTTTCCACGCTCACCTTACAGCCTTAGGCTGCGAGGGCGAGAGCAGGCTGGCGATTGTTGCCAGTTACTTCTTGGTGCCACCTGATTAACGAGGCCCGATGGCAACCTCGACTCGCGTTCTTCGGGGTTGGGGCCCTGTCGAGACCACGCATCCCCATGGACGAAGCATTATAGCGGTCGAACGCCTGTTCTGTCCCAGCTTGGTCCGCCGTCACCGCCCGCGCATGGAATTGGCCACCTCGCGGGCCATATCGCGCTTGGCGTCACGGTCGGCGATGTCACGGCGGTGGTCGTAGCTCCTCTTGCCGCGGGCCAGGCCGATCTCGACCTTGGCCCTGCCGCGATCGTTGAAGTAGACGCTCAGCGGCACCAGCGTGAGCCCCTTGGCCTTGGTGCGACCAAGCAGCTCATCGATCTGGCGGCGGTGCAGCAACAGCTTGCGCGTGCGTAGCGGCTCGTGGTTGTTGCGGTTGCCGCCCGCCCACGGCGCGATGTGCACTCCGACCAGCCACGCCTCACCGCGCTCGATCCTGGCGTAGGCGTCCTTGAGGTTGAGGTTGCTGGCCCGTACCGACTTGATCTCAGTGCCGGTCAGCTCGATGCCAGCCTCCAGGGTGTCCTCGATGGTGTACAGGTGGCGGGCTTTTCGGTTCTTGGCGACGGTCTTGCCCATCGATGGGCTCCTTGGGCGATAGCGGGTGTGGAGGCGACCACGTCAAAGAGTCGCGGGGACGAACGAACGCCGGCCCAGAGGGGCCGGCGTCCTCGTGGCGATACACCACCCGGTCGGCTCGACTAGCGCCGAACCTCCGAGGCGGTGCAGCTACTTATATGACTATCCATTGCACACCACCTCCTTTCGTTCGCGGGAACGGTACCGCAACTGTCGAGTCTCGGCAAGGGGGTGTGTGACGATCGTGTTGCAGAGCTCGCTTTGGGCTCGGCATGGTAGACATCTGGCGTCTACGGCATCTCTGACGGCCGCGGCATGATCGAGGTTCCCGGCGAGGCCGCGGCCGGGGACACGGCGGGCGCGGCCGACGGGGCTGGCGACTCTCCGGGCATCGGCTGATCCAGCAGCAGCGCGATGGCGGTCTGGAGTTGGCCGTCGAGCGACGGATCGCCCCCGGCCACGCTTGCCCGGAAGCGCTGGCCGGTCGCGGGGACGGAGACATCAGGCAACAACCCGGTGCCATCGATGGGGTTCTTGTCCCGGGTCAGCCAGGTCGCGACCGAAAGACGGAAGCCGCCGGTCTCGCTGGACAGCTCCGTCCATTCCTGCACCGTGCCCTTGCCGAACGACGGCTCCCCAAGCAGGCGAGCTCGGCCGGAGTCCTGGAGTGAGCCCGCGAGGATCTCGCTGGCCGATGCCGAGCCACCATTCATCAAGACGACCATAGGCAACGCTGGGTCGGTGGCCAGGCCACCCTCGATGACCTTTATGGCCGTCTGTCGGCCCACCGCATCCTCTTCCCAGAAGACCACACCATCGTCGAGGAACTGGCTGCTGATCGCGACCGTCGCATCCACGAAGCCGCCCGGATCGTCGCGCACGTCAACGATGAAGGCCTCGACCCCAGCGTCCAGTTGCCCCTCGAGGGCCGCCTTGAAGTGGTCGGCGGCGTTGACGCCGAAGCTGTCGATGGCCAGATAGCCGACCCGCCCGTCGGCCAGGACGGCCGAATGGACATCCTCGCTGACCACCGTGTCGCGCGTGATGGGCAGATCCAGCGTCTCGCCGTCACGCTGTACCGTCAGCACCACCTCACTGCCGCGCGGACCGCGGATGTGGCGCACGGCATCGTCGATGGTGCTGCCCGCGAGCACCTCACCGTCGACCGCGGTGACGAGGTCATCGACCTGCAGCCCGGCCGCCTGCGCCGGGGCGTCGACCAGGACATCGAGCACGCGGAGCGCACAGGTCGTACCGATGGGCTCACACGGCTCGTCCGACGCATCTTCGGTGACCATCACCGCACCGATGCCCTCGAACTCGCCGCGGGCATCGTCGAGCGCCGCACCGAACTGGCCGGGCGGCAGATAGCCGGAGTGAGGATCGCCCAGGACATCGAACATGCCCGCGATGGCGCCCTCGACCAACTCCTTGGGCGCGGGTGTCCCGATGTATCGCTCGGTGATGCTGCGATAGGTCTGGCTGAAGGCCTCGAAAGCCGCGCGCTCGTCCGCGGTGCGCCCGCTGGTCTGGCTCCCGAGGCTAAGCCCGGCCCAGAAGATCACCGCAGCCGAGACCGTCAGAAGCACCATCGCGGTGAGGCCCACCGTCGGCCCACCACCGGGTCGGGGTGTCTGGGGTGGCGGCGGCTGTGCCGGCTGGGTCGCTTCGAGGGGGGTGGTCATGGCGTGATGAGGGGTCGTCTTAGCGCAGGTAGGTGCGCACGCTGATCCAGGCACCCAGGCCGCCGAGGCCAATACCGGCGCCAAGCACGATGCCCATGATCTGTAGCGTCAAGGAGCTGTCGAAACCGAGCGGCACCGATCCGGCGATATCGCTGGCGAGGTCACTGATCGGCGGCGACGCGATGAGCAGCAACAGCAGTGTGATGACCGCCCCCGCGATACCGATGAAGACGCCCTCAAGGATGAACGGCCAGCGTACATAGCGATCCGATGCGCCCACAAGGCGCATGATCTCGATCTCCTGCGCGCGCGCCATCAAGGCCATGCGGATGCTGTTGATGACGATGAGCAGCACAGTGAGACCGGCGAAGCCGAGCACGACCACGCCCAGGTTGCGCAGCTGCGAGGTCAGGCTGACGAGCTTGTCGATCCCGCTTTGCTGTCCCAGCACCGTCCGCACCAGGCCTGTCTCGGCTTCCAGGGCCGTGATGAGGTCGCGGGATCGACGTGGATCGCGCAGTTCGACGGCGAAGTAGGCGAAGAACGGGTTGAATTCGGTGTAGAGATTGGTGATGTCCTCCTGCCCTTTGGCGATGCGATCCTCGCGGAACTTGGCCAGTGCGTCCTCTTTGCTCACGTAGGTGATGGCTGCCACCTCGGACATGCCCGCCAACTGGTCCTGGAACGCCAGCACGCGCTCCGCCTGGAGCCCGTCGTGCAGCTCGGCTCGCACTTCCACTTTGGATTCGACGTACTCGAGGCCGGACTCGACGCCGTTGATGAGAATCACCAGCGCCGCCAGCATCAGCAGCATCAGGACCATCGTGACCGTGGCGGCGATGTTCATCACCCGGTTGCGCCACAACCCCTGCAGGGACTGGCGCACCGAGAAGCGCAGGAAGTGCATCAGCGCGCCGCTCTAGTACTCACGGTGGTAGCCGCCGACCTCGTCGCGAACGACTCGCCCATCCTCGAGCGCCACGACGCGGCGACGGAGTGCCGTCACCACCTCGGCGTCGTGCGTGGCCATCATCACGGTCGTGCCCATCTCGTTGATGCGCAACAGCAACTGGATGATCTCCCAGGAGATGAGTGGGTCAAGGTTGCCGGTGGGCTCGTCGGCGATGATGAGCCGCGGGTCGTGGACCATGGCGCGGGCGATGGCGGTGCGCTGCTGCTCGCCGCCCGACAGCTCGTTGGGGCGCTGGCGTGCCTGCTCGGTCAAGCCGACCAGCGCCAGCGCGCGCACGACGGCCGGATCCATCAGCTTGCGCGGCGTGCCGGTGACCTCCAGGGCGAAGGCGACGTTCTCATAGACCGTCTTCCGGGGCAGCAGGCGGAAGTCCTGGAAGACGATGCCGATGCGGCGCCGCAGCCTGGGCACGTCGCGCTTCTTCATGCGATTGAGGTCGTGGCCGGCGACCTCGACGCGGCCCTCACTGGCCTTCTCATCTCGAACCAGCAGCTTGATGAGTGTGGACTTGCCCGCGCCCGACGGGCCGACCAGGAAGATGAAGTCACCCTCGGGGATGACCAGGTCGACCTCGATCAGTGCCTGTTTACCGTTGGGATAGGTCTTGGTGACGCCCTCGAGGCGCACCGAAGCGTGCCTCTCGGGTGGAGGCAGCTGCTGGCCGGTGACAGGTGCTCCGGGCGGTACGGGTCCAGGCGCCGCTGGGGCTGGCGACTGGTCGGGCCGCGGTGACTCCCAAGGTGGCCCGGCGACGGCCCGGGAAACGGCGTCGCTCATCGGCTGCGGAGCCTAGCACGAAGTCGGAGCGCGAACCCTTCAGCGACCCTTGAGCTCGGCTAGCATGACGTCGTGCAAGCGCCCGTTGGTGGCAAGCACGCCGCGGGCCGGCATGTCAGTGCCACCGGCGAGGTCGGTGATGTGCGCGCCAGCCTGTTGCAGCACTGCCAGCGGGCCGGCCAGGTCCCACAGCTTGAGCTCGGATTCCACCATCACCTCTGCCGCGCCCTCGGCCACGAGCATGTAGCCGTAGAAGTCGCCCAGACCTCGGTCGCGCCAGACTCTGTCCAGCAGCGGTCCGAACCCTGGTGCCAAACCCGATGTCACGATGCTGGGATAGGACGAGTAGACGATGGATGCGGCATCGAGCGAGTCCACAGCCGACACCGACAGCGACATGGCCGAGCCGGGATCCCAGCCGCCAGGCGTGGTGTCGACTGCCCATGCTCCCCCACCCTGCCAGCTGAACCAGCGTCGGTGCAGTGCCGGTGCGCTGACCACGCCGACCGCCATCTGGCCCTCGATCTCCAGCGCCAACAGCGTGGCGAAGATGGGCACACCGCGCATGTAGTTGTGCGTGCCATCGATGGGATCGATGATCCAGCGGCGCCCACTGTCCGAGAGGGCCTCGCCATACTCCTCGCCGACCAGCCCGTGATCGGGAAAGCGACTCGTGATGCGCTCCCGGACCGCCCGCTCCACGGCGGTGTCGGCTTCGGTCACGAAGGAGGCGTCAGGCTTGGCCTCGACCTTGATGGCGCGGCGGAAGGAGGAAAGTGAGATGGCATCGGCCACGTCACAGGCAGCCAGGGCCACCTCCACGGCAGCACCAATCTCGGTCCCGGGGTCGGGCAGGGTCAGCGTGGTGGTCATCGACTCTCCGGTAGGTGGTCGTGCGTCTATGCCTGGCTACAGCAGCGCATAGCTCATCGGAAGGTAGCGCTCCAGATGTGGCCCCGGCGCTGATGAGCAGTAGATGGCGGGTGCGCTGTCGATGCGCAGGCCGGCCGTCAGCAATGGCCGGAGCACACTGATGGCATGCCCCGGCACCACTAGTTGACGTCCCTCAAGCACCGGCGTGATGTGCACCAGATAGCCCAGGAATGTCGGGAGATAGCCCGGCTCCAGTGCGGCCACGGGTCCGATGCGGCCGCTCGGCTGCGCATAGCCGTAGCCCAACACGCCGCCGGCATCATCGAGGAACATGACGCCCTGGCGCTCGCGAGCCCAGAAGGCGTGGTCTGCTGGACGCTCATAGCCCAGCATGGCGCGGTCGAAGTCCGCCAGCGACGCGGCCACGACCGGGCGGCGCCCGATGCCGGCTGGCAGCTCGGGCAGGGCTGTGTCGGGCAGCACGCCGCGCAGCAGGTACAGCGGCGTCCGTGGCGCCATGCCCATCGAGGCGTAGAGGCCGGTCGAGACAGGCTGGTCGGCCTCGGCACAGGTGGACACCCGATCGATGCCACGGCACGCCCGCAGGCAGGCATCCAACACCGCACGGCCGACCTTGCGGCCCTGCCAGCTCGGTACCACGAAGAGGAACGAGAGAAAGGCGCTGGAGCCGCGCTGCATGACGACGCCGAAGGCCACGACGCGGCCGTGATCGTCGGCCACATAGGCGCTGCCCGGGTCGGTCGAGAGGAGATGCCCAAAATGCATCTCCAAGGGCGCGGCGTTGCGGGGCTGGAGGGTCCGACCCCGGCGTTCATCGAGGTCCTCCATGGCGCTGAAGAAGACCTGCAGCAGGGCCGGGATGTCCGCGACGGTCGCGACCCGTAGCTCAGGCAGTGCCACCCTCCCGCTGGGTGGCGACGCGCTCCAGCTCCGCCACCATGAAGGCATCGAGGTCGCCATCGAGGACGGCGCTGGTGTTGCCGGTCTCGTGGTCGGTGCGGTGGTCCTTGACCATCTGATAGGGATGCAGCACGTAGGAGCGGATCTGGTTGCCCCAACCGGCGTCCTTGTGCTCACCCTTCAGCTCGCGGATCTCCGCTTCACGCTCCTCGATGCGGCGTTCCAGCAGGCGCGCCAGCAGGATCTTCATGGCCGCCTCGCGGTTCTGGTGCTGCGAGCGCTCGTTCTGGCTCTGAGCCACGATACCGGTGGGCAGGTGTGTCAGGCGTACCGCCGAATCGGTCTTGTTGACATGCTGGCCACCGGCGCCCTGGGCGCGATAGGTATCCACCTTGAGGTCGTCATCGGGGATCTCCTCGATCTCCGATGCCTCCGCTACCTCCGGCAACACCTCCACCTGCACGAATGTGGTGTGACGTCGGCTCTGGGAATCGTAGGGGCTGATGCGGACCAGGCGGTGGACGCCAACCTCCGCGCGCAGCCAGCCATAGGCGCGCCTGCCCTGGACTGACACGGTGGCGCTCTTGATGCCCGTCTCCTCGCCCTCGAGCCGATCGACGATCTCCGTCTTGAAGCCGCGGCGCTCACACCAGCGCAGGTACATGCGCAACAGCATCTCAGCCCAGTCGGTGGCTTCGGTGCCGCCGGCGCCGGCGCTGATGCTGATGAAGGCGTCCGAGTCGTCGTAGTCGCCACTGAAGAGCAGGCTGGTGCGCATGCGCTCGTAGTCGGCTACCAGAGCGGTGTACTCCACCTCGACACCTGCATCGAGCTCAGGGTCCGCGGCGTCGGCGGCCATCTCGGCGAGCTCGGCCAGGTCGTCAGCACGCGCCAGCAGCCCGTTCCAGGCGGTCACCTCTTCGCGCAAGCCATCGGCCGCGCGCAGCACACGCTTGGCCTCGCGGGAGTCGTTCCAGAAGTCAGTCGCAGAGGCGAGCTGCTCGAACTCGCTCAGTTCCTCAGCCTTGCCGGCGAGGTCAAAGACGCCCCGACGTCGCGTGGACACGGGACACGAGATCACGGATCAGCGTGTGGTCCATCGTTGGTCGGGGTCTTCGCGGCGGTGTCTAACGTCGAGAGCGCAGGTCCTGCAGAAGCAGGGGACGCAACTCGATGATCTTGAGCGCGGTCTTGCTGCGAGCGACCACGGGGTTCACGCACGGGCAATAGCCATTGTGTGCGCATTCGCCGCAGTTGCCGTCACAGTCCAGCCAAGCGGCATAGCTGCAGTTCCTGCAGTCACGCTCGCAGGCGATCAGGTCGGTGAACGACTGATCTCCGATCTCGGCTTCGGGCTCAACCGAAAACGGCTTCACTGGTATCTCTCTCCCTCATCGGTCCGTTAGCCAGGGCACGTTCCTTGCAACGGCCGTATATGGACGACGCCGGCGGGTGGCCGCCGGCGTTTCGACTCAGTGTACAAAGGGACCCTCCCAAGCACAAGGGGTCGGTGAAGATTCGTCAACATCACCTTCATCCCCTGCGCCTACCGAGCCTACAGGATGCGCCCACAGAGCCTACCGGTCCCGAGCCCTATACTTCTTTGACTCATGCGTAGATTCATCTCCCGCCTCGCCGGCACTTCCGAGATATCCAACCTCAAGCCGCTGCAGCCGCTGGTCGACAAGATCAACGAGCTGGAGCCGCACTATGCGGCGCTCAGCGACGACCAGATCCGGGCGGAGATGGCTGAGGTGCGCGACGAGGTGCGCGAGTCAACCCCCGCCTCCGAGCCCTCCGAGGAGGAGTTGCACACCACTGACAGCGAGCGCCGTGGTGAGCTGCGCCAGGCACGCGAGAGGGCCGACTCGAAGCGGATGCAGGCCGCCCTCGATGAGGTGCTGACGGATGTCTTCGCCGCTGCCCGCGAGGTCAGCCGGCGTGAGCTCGAGATGCGCCCCTTCGACGTCCAGTTGCTGGGTGCCATCGCCCTCCACCAGGGCAGGATCGCGGAGATGAAGACTGGCGAGGGCAAAACCCTCGTGGCGCCGCTGGCGGCGGCGCTCAACGCCATGTCCGGCTGGGGCGTCCATATCGTCACGGTCAACGACTACCTTGCCAAGCGCGACCCGCAGTGGATGGGCCCCATCTTCCGCGGTCTAGGTCTCTCGGTCGGCATCGTGCAGCACGAGTCATCGTTCATCTATGACCCCGACTTCCCCACCAAGGACGAGAAGCTGCTGCACCTGCGTCCGGTCCAGCGCCGCGACGCCTACGCAGCAGATGTCACGTATGCCACCAACAACGAGCTCGGCTTCGACTACCTGCGTGACAACATGGTCCAGGAGCTCGCGGAGCGGGTCCAGCGCAAGCGCTACTTCGGCATCATCGACGAGGTCGACAACATCCTCATCGATGAAGCGCGCACACCGCTGATCATCAGTGGCAGTGCCGGCGAGTCCGGTGACATGTACAAGGTCTTCGCTCGGCTGGTTCCCCGACTGGAGGCCCGTCCTGACGGCGCCGAGGAGGGTGGCGATTACTTCGTGGACCTCAAGGAGCACGCCGTCTCGGCCACCGAGGAAGGCGTCGCCAAGATCGAGGGCCTGCTGGGCATCCGGGACCTCTACGGCGTCGAGACAGACCCGCGCCTGCCGCGCCACTTCGAGCAGTCGCTGCGCGCGCATGCGCTCTACAAGCGCGATCGCGACTACATCGTCAAGGATGACGAGATCGTCATCGTCGACGAGTTCACCGGCCGCCAGATGCCCGGCCGCCGCTGGTCGGAGGGCCTGCACCAGGCCGTCGAGGCCAAAGAGGGTGTGCGCGTCCAGCGCGAGTCCATGACCATGGCCACGGTGACATTCCAGAACTACTTCCGGCTCTACGACAAGCTCGCCGGCATGACGGGCACGGCCATGACCGAGCAGGAGGAGTTCTACAAGATCTACGGGCTTGAGGTGATGGCCATCCCCACGCACCTGCCCATGATCCGTGATGACTTCGCCGATTTCGTATTCCGTGATGAAGCGGCCAAGTTCAATGCCGTCATCGAGGAGATCGTGGAAAAGCAGGCAGAGGGTCGCCCCGTCCTCGTCGGCACCACCTCGGTGGAGAAGAGCGAGCAGCTTTCGAGCACGCTGAAGCGCCGTGGCGTCAAGCACGAGACCCTTAACGCCAAGTTCCACGAGAAAGAAGCGCCCATCGTGGCGCAGGCCGGTCGCAGTGGTGCGGTGACCATCGCCACCAACATGGCCGGCCGCGGTACGGACATCAAGCTCGGTGGCGACCCCGTTGGCCTCACCAGCCAAAAGCTGCACCACCGCGGGCTCAACCCGGCTGAGGTCGAGCCGGAGGTCTATCAGGCGACCTACGACGAGTCCAGGACCGAATGTGACGAGGAGCACGCCCGCGTGGTGGCCGCGGGCGGCCTGCACATCATCGGCACCGAGCGCCACGACGCCCGCCGCATCGACAATCAGCTACGCGGTCGCTCTGGCCGGCAGGGTCGATCCCGGTTCGTCGCGGTATTTCCTCTCCCTGGAAGACCCGTTGTTGAAGCGCTTCGCCAACGATCGCGTCACCGCGTTGATGGAGAAGATGGGCCTGGAGGGTGACGTGGCCATCGAGTCACGGATGGTCTCCAAGACCGTGGAGAACGCCCAGTCCCGCGTCGAGGGTTACAACTTCGACATGCGCAAGCGCATCGTCGAGTACGACGATGTCATCAACAAGCAGCGCGAGCGCATCTACGAGGAGCGTGACAAGGTCCTCAACAACGAGGACCTGAGTGAAACGGTGCTGGCCTTCGTCGATGCCGAGCTCGAAGGCATCATCGCCGCTCACCTTGGTGAGGTGGAGGCCGACTGGGACCTCGATGGACTCTCGGAATCACTCGGTGTGCTTGGTCTTGACGGTGTCGAGTTCTCTGCCGACGCCCTCGATGAGTTCGATCACCGCGAAGAGATCATGGAATTCCTCTCCGACCAGGCAGCCGTCCGCCTCGATCAACGGGAAGAGGAGTACGGCGCGGAGACTTGGGCGCTCGTCGAGCGCGCGGTGCTGCTGCGGGCGATCGACACGCTATGGGTGGAGCACCTCACGGAGCTGGAGGACTTCCGCAAGGGCGTGGGCCTGCGCGGCTACGGTGGCCGCGATCCACTGGTGGAGTTCAAGCGCGAGGCCTTCAGCCTGTACGACGAGTTGCGAGGCTTCATCCGCCACCAGGTAGCGTCCACCATCTTCCGGGTCAGCGTGCAGCAACGTGAGGTAGCCCAGGCACAAGAGCCGACGACCATGCCTACGCTCTCCCCTGAGCAGCTGGCCAAGCTCAAAGCCGGCAATGGCGCCGGCGCACAGCCTGCGGCGGCCGCTTCGAGCGCTCGCTCCCCCGGCACCATCACCCCGCCCGTCTCGTCGGGCGGCAGCGCCACCGCTACCAGTGGGGCATCGGTGACCACACAGCTGCTGCCGGGGCTCACCTCGCAGGCACCGCAGAACGTGCAGTTGCGCAAGGGTGACGAGACGGTGGACACAGGCACCGCCCGCTCCGCGAGCCAGTCACCCGACGGCGACAAGGTCGGTCGCAACGACCCCTGCTGGTGTGGTTCGGGCAAGAAATTCAAGCGCTGCCACGGCGCCGCTTAGCCGCGACTCCGCCATGGCATCATGGCGCTCCCTAGGCGGGCAAGCTCCACAGGCCGCTACCGTAGCCGACGACGAGGATGACCAGTGTGATGGCGGCCAACGCCACGATCACCAGCACCGCGAGGCGGGGGTCGGACTTCTCGACCTCGGGGTTCTCCAGCGGTGCGGCGTTCCAGCGGCGTGAACGCAGGCTGTCGCGGTAGTCGCCGTCCGTCTTGGTGGTGGCCGGAGGGTGGCCCTCCGACGACAACTGGACGATCGCCTCGTTCTCCATCTCGTTACCGGCCAGGTCGCTCATACGTCGTCCTCATCCTCGCCCCACAGCAGCATCGCCTGGGTACGCTGCATCTCTGGCGAGAATAGCGCCCCCACCGACTCGCCCCGGTGGATGCGTGTGATGGCCTCGCCGATGAGCGGTGCCACCGAGAGCACTTTCAGCTTCTCGAGTCGCTGCGCAACCGGCTGCGGGATGGTGTCGGTGATGACCACTTCTCGCAGAGCTGACTCGCGGATGCGATCGATGGCGGGGTCGGACAGCACGCCGTGGGTGGCGCAGCCGTAGATCTCAAGGGCGCCCTCGCGCTCCAGCGCCTTGCTTGTCTCGATGATGGTGCCGCCGGTGTCGATCTCGTCATCGACGATGATGGCGCGCTTGCCACGCACCTCGCCGATGACGTTCACCACCTGCGCTCGGTCGTCATTGCCCTCGCGCCGCTTCTCGATGATGGCCATCGGTGCCCCCACCAGCTCCGCGAACGTGCGGGCACGCTTGGCGAAACCGAGGTCGGTGACCACCACGATGTTCTGGAGTTCCTTCTGCCTCCAGTAGTTCGACAGCAGGTGCGTGGCCGTGAGCTCATCGACGGGGATGTTGAAGAAGCCCTGGATCTGGCCCTGGTGGAGGTCCATGGTCAGCAGTCGGTCGGCCCCGGCCACGCTGATCATGTCAGCGATGAGGCGCGCTGTGATGGGCACCCTGGGCTGGTCCTTCTTGTCCGAGCGTCCGTACGAGTAGTACGGCACCACCGCGGTGATGCGCCCGGCGCTGGCGCGCTTGAAGGCGTCGATCATGATGAGCAGCTCCATGATCGACTTCTGCACCGGCTTGCAGGTGGGTTGGATCAGGAAGATGTCCTTCTCGCGGACGTTGTCGACGATGCGCACGAAGATGTTCTCGTTGGCGAACTCGAAGACTTCTGAGCGTCCCAGGTCCACGTCCAGATAGCGTCCGATCTTGCGCGCCAGCCTGGGGTTGGCGTTGCCGCAATAGAGGCCCAGCGCCTCGTTGGGCCGCTTTGCCTCCATGTCGCCGAAGGCCGTCACACTCCGGCTCCCGCCTGATCCGTCATGCCTGTGCCGCTCCGTCATCACCGGGTCCGTCATCACCGGGTCCAGCATCGCTCGCTCCAGTATCGTCGGACCCGTCCTCGTCATTCTCGCCGACGCCGCGCTGTTCCGCCAAGCCCTCGCGGAAGACTGCGATTCCGGCCACCGTGTCACCCTCGTTGAGGCGCATGACGATGACGCCGCGCGCGGCACTACCGTAGCGGTTGATCGATTGCACGTCGGTGCGCACGACCTGGCCGCTCGACGAGATGAGCAACAGCTCTTCGTCGGTCTCATCGACGAGCTCGACGGAGGCCACCGCGCCACTCTTGGCACCCTCGAGCGAGATCAGTCTCACGCCTTGGCCGCCGCGGTGCTTGGAGCGGAACTCACCACTGGCGACGCGCTTGCCGTAGCCCGTCTCGGTCAGCACCAGGATGTCATTGCCCTCGATGATCACGCCCATGCCCACCACGCGGTCACCCTTGCGGGCGAGGCGGATACCGATGACGCCGGCGGCGTCACGGCCCATGGCGCGGACCTCCGACTCGTTGAAGCGCGCCATGCGCCCCATGGCCGTGGCCAGCAGGATGTCATCGCTGCCTGACGAGACCGCCACCCAGGCCAGCTTGTCGTCGTCGGCGACGGTGATGGCGCGGATGCCTGTCGAGCGAACGCGCTCGAACTTCTCGATGGCGGTCTTCTTGACGATGCCGTTGACGGTGGCCATCACGAGGTTGTGACCGGGCTCGAAGTTCGGCAGGGTGATCACCGCCAGCACTCGCTCGCCTGATTCCACCTGCACGCCCTCCAGGTTGATGATGGGCATGCCCTTGGCCTGCCGGCTGGCGTCCGGGATGGCGTGGACCTTGGAACTGAAGACACGGCCGCGGTCGGTGAAGAAGAGGACCCAGTCGTGTGTGTTGGCCACGATCAGGTGGCCGACGGCGTCCTCTTCCACGGTGCGTGCACCGATGATGCCCTTGCCACCGCGCGCCTGGCGCCGATAGGTCACCAGCGGCTGCCGCTTGATGTAGCCGCGCCGGCTGACCGTGACCACGACGTCCTCGTCGGCGATGAGATCGTCGTCGCTGAGCTCCTTGTCGGCGCTGCCCTCGATCCTGGTGCGGCGGTCCTGCCCGTACTTGACGTCCAGCTCGCTCAGCTCGTCGCGGATGATCTGCAGTACGCGCTTGGGGTTGGCGAGGATGTCCTCCAGCTCAGCGATGCGCTGGATGATGGCGCCGTACTCATCCTCGATCTTCTGCCGCTCCAGCGCGGCCAGGCGGCGCAGCTGCATCTCCAGGATGGCATTGGCCTGGACCTCGGAGAGACTGAACCGCGACATCAGGTTCCCGCGAGCCGTCTCCACGTCAGCCGATTCACGGATGGTGGCGATGACGGCGTCGAGGTTGTCGAGCGCGGTCTTCAAGCCCTCCAGGATGTGCGCGCGGTCCTTGGCCTTCTGCAGGTCGAACTCGGTGCGCCGGCGTACGACTTCTCGTCGCCACTCGATGTGGTGGTGCAGCAGTTGCTTGAGCGAAAGCGTCTGTGGCTGCCCGTCCACCAGAGCCACTACGTTGGCGTTGAAGGCCATCTTCAGCGCGGTGTGCTTGAAGAGGTTGTTGAGCACCTTGCGTGGTGCCGCGTCCCGCTTGCATTCGATGACGATGCGCATCCCGTCCCGGTCCGATTCGTCGCGCAGGTCAGCGATGCCATCGACCTTGCCGGTCTTGACCAGGTCAGCGATCTTCTCCAGCAGCGTGGACTTGTTGACCTGGTAGGGGATGGCCGTGGCCACGATGGCGGTGCGGCCCAGGCGTGTCTCCTCGAACGCCACTTGCGCCTGCATCACGACACGGCCACGACCGTGGCGATACATGTCACGGATGGCGTCGATCTCTTCCCACTCGCCGGTGACCGGGTTGCGGCGACGGTCGTAGCGGAAGATGATCCCGCCCGTCGGAAGGTCCGGACCGAGCAGGTACTCACAGAGCTGGTCGGTGCTCATCTCGGGGTCGTCGATGAGCGCCTGCGTGGCGCGGATCACCTCACCCAGGTTGTGCGGCGGGATGTTGGTGGCCATGCCCACGGCGATGCCGGCCGAGCCGTTGATGAGCAGGTTGGGCAACTTGGCCGGCAGCACCGACGGCTGCATGCGAGTGCCGTCGTAGTTCTCGACGAAATCGACGGTGTCCTTGTCGATATCCGACAGGACCTCCGCCGCGATGGGCGTCATGCGGGCTTCGGTATAGCGCATGGCTGCCGCTGGGTCGCCGTCCACCGAGCCGAAGTTTCCTTGCCCGTCGATGAGCGGGAAGCGCAGCGAGAACTCTTGCGCCAGGCGCACCAACGCGTCGTAGATGGCCTGGTCACCATGGGGGTGGTACTTGCCCATGACATCACCGACGATGGCGGCGCACTTGCGGTATGAGGAGCTCGAGGAGAGCCCCATCTCGCTCATCGTGTACAGGATGCGGCGATGGACCGGCTTCAGTCCGTCACGCACGTCGGGTAGGGCGCGGCTGACGATCACGCTCATGGCGTAATCGAGATAGGCCGACTTCAGCTCCTCCTCGATGGGGACCGAGCGGACGTTTCCGACTGGGTCGGTCATGCGCGACTCCTCGTGTAGCGGTCACCCTGGTTGGCGACGGCGTCGTTGCTGGTGGTAAGGACGGCCGCGAATCCCACGGCGCGTTCCGCGGCGATGCTGGTCGATGGCACGGTGGCATCACGCCGGATGCCGTCGAGGCGGGTGCGCAAGGTGACGGCGAACGCTGCCGGCTGCGCTGAGAGCGCGTCGCGGATGACCCAGGCTCGGGCGCCGTCGCGTCGCTCCGCCGCCATGGTCGTCTCAGCTTCGAGGAGCGCGGCGGTAGCGGCAGGATCGATGCGACTCCATTCGCGGATGGCCCAGGCGAGCGCCTTCTGGACCATGGGCTCAGCGTCACCCATGAGCAGGTGCACGAGATCCAGGGCGCGCTCGGCATCGTCCGAGCGGAGCAGGTGTCGCCCTGGGCCGGCGCGATGTGGGATGGTGGCGAGCGTGGCGCCCACCAGCCGGCGCTCATACGTGCCTTCCGAGTAGACCAGCTGCTCGAGTTCGGCCCAACGGAAGCGCTCGGCCAGAACGCCGCGCGCCCACTCTTCGGCCAGGTAGTCGACCTCGATCCAGTCCCCTGCCCCGCGGGCCATGCGACGCAACAGCTGCCAGGTCTGCTCGGGATCCTGGGTCAGCGAACGATGCAGGCAAGGCAGGGCGAAGAGGCGCAGGTCGCGGTCCTCCGCCGCGACCAGGTGCTGGGCCAGCTGCAGCGCCGGGATGCTGGACCCCTCGTCGAGGGCCCGCCGCAGCGGTCGGCGGATGGCATCCAGCAGCGGTGCACGGACGACGTAGTCGGCGCGCGTTCCGGGGCTCACGCGCTCAGCCACCAGGCTGAACTCGGGGTCGGCTAGCCCCTTCAGGCCCGCCCGCAAGGCCAGCACGAAGGCCACCGGCTCGTCGATGAGCTCGCCCAGGTGTTCGCCCAGTGCCACGGCGTCCGAGTGATGCGTCGCGACGAAGGCATCTGCCTTGATGCCAGCCTCAGACATCGAGATTCTGCACCTTGCGGGCTTCGGCTCGGATGAAGTCCTTGCGTGGGCCGACCTTCTCGCCCATGAGCGTGGTGAACATATGGTCCGCCTCCGCGGCGTTATCCGGGTCCACCTGCAGCAGCGTGCGGGTGGCCGGGTTCATGGTCGTCTCCCAGAGCTGATCCGCGTTCATCTCGCCCAGGCCCTTGAAGCGCTGCACGGTGAGGTTCTTGACCTTCATCTCAGCGATGATCCGGTCGCGGTCCTTCTCGCTGGCGGCATAGTGGGTCACCTTGCCGGTGCTGACGCGGTACAGCGGCGGTTGGGCGATGTAGAGGTGGCCGGCCTCCACGATCTCGGGCATGTTGCGATAGAAGAAGGTCATCAAGAGGGTACGGATGTGTGCGCCATCGACGTCGGCGTCGGCCAGCAGGATGACCTTGTGGTATCGCAGCTTGGAGAGGTCGAACGTCTCGCCGATGCCGGTCCCCAGAGCGATGATGAGCGGGCGGATCTTCTCGCTTCCGAGCACGCGGTCGATGCGCGCCTTCTCCACGTTGAGCATCTTTCCGAAGAGCGGCAGGATCGCCTGCGAGCGTCGATCGCGGCCCTGCTTGGCGGAACCACCGGCCGAGTCGCCCTCGACGATGTACAGCTCGCTGCGCTCGGGGTCGCGCTCCTGGCAGTCAGCCAACTTGCCCGGCAGTGCGGACCCCTCCAGCGCGCTCTTGCGGATCACCAGATCACGGGCCTTCCGCGCCGCCTCCCGGGCGCGTGCCGCGGTGAGCGACTTGTCGATGATGCGACGCGCGTCAGCCGGGTTCTCATCAAGGAACTGGCTGAGGCCCTCCCCCACCGCCGTCTGCACCTGGCCCTTGACGTCGGCATTGCCCAGCTTGGCCTTGGTCTGGCCTTCGAACTGCGGATCCGTGAGCTTGACGCTGACGACGGCGGTGAGGCCCTCGCGGACATCGTCGCCAGACAGGCTCGACTTCTTGTCCTTGATCAGGTTCTGTCGCCGCGCCCAGTCATTGAGCGATGTGGTCAGAGCGGCACGAAAGCCGGTGACGTGGGTGCCGCCATCGACCGTGTTAATATTGTTAGCAAAAGCAAGGACTGTCTCACTGAATCCGTCGTTGTACTGGATGGCGACCTCGATCTGTGTGGGGCCATCGCTCTTCTCCGCTGAGATGGGGCGGAAGTTCAGTACGTCCTTACCCTTGTTCAGGTGTCGCACGAAGCTGACCAGACCACCCTCGAAGTAGAAGGACTTCTCGCGGGCTGGTGCGACGCGCTGGTCGACGAGACGGATACGGACGCCCTTGGTGAGATAGGCCGACTCGCGCAGGCGCTGCGCGATGGTGTCGAAGCTGACCTCGACGGTGTCGAACACCTCATGGTCGGGCTTGAAGGTGGTGATGGTGCCACGACGGCCGTTGGATCTGCCGACGGCGCTGACCTCGGTGACGGGCTTGCCGCGCACGTACGACTGCGTCCAGATCTTGCCGTCACGGGCGGACTCGACCGTCAGCTCCTCCGACAGCGCATTGACCACGCTGACGCCGACGCCGTGGAGGCCGCCGGAGACCTTGTAACCGCCGCCGCCGAACTTGCCGCCGGCGTGCAGCACGGTGTGCACGACTTCCAGCGCGTTCTTGCCGGTCTGCTTGTGCGCACCGACAGGCACACCTCGCCCGTCGTCGCTGTTGCGGATCGAGCCGTCTGGCAGGATGGTGACCTCGATGTACTCGGCATGGCCGGCCATGGCCTCGTCGATCGAGTTGTCCACGACCTCCCAGACGAGATGATGCAGGCCTCGCACGTCGGTGGAGCCGATGTACATGCCGGGGCGCCGTCGCACACCCTCCAGACCCTCAAGGACCTGGATGGAGTCGGGCGAATACGCCGCAGACGCGCTCGCGTGTGACGCCTGGGCCTCCGTGCTCTCAGCTGTGGCCTGATCGGTCATCTTTGCCCTTCCCAACCTTCCTGAACGGCTGCTAGTCGGTCGACCAGGCGGCCAAGATCCTCATCGTCGTACCAGGTGATGGTGATACGTCCGCCTCTGCGGCCAGCGGCGATCGCCACCTTGGTTCCCAGCGCCTCTCGCATGCGGGCTTCCATGTGCTGGATGTCAGCGTCGTCGCTTCGTTCATGTCTGGCGCGACCATCACCGCGCACCGTTCGCGAAGCCGCCACCAGGTCTTCGGTCTGGCGCACCGAGAGTGACCGCGAGATGACCGTGGCCAGCAGCACCTCTTGCTGCGCTTGGCTCTCCGATCCAGCCAACGTTCGTGCGTGGCCACCGCTGATGCTGCCATCAGCGACCGCCTGTTGAACGCTCGCGGACGTCTCAAGGATACGCAACATGTTGGCGACCGCAGGGCGCGATCTGCCCACTCGCTCAGCCACGCGCTCCTGGGTCAGGCCGAACTCGTCGATCAGGTGCCGGTAGGCGCGGGCTTCGTCGAGGGCGTTGAGGTCCGAGCGCTGGATGTTCTCGACCAACGCCAGTTCTAGGCGCTCCTGTTCGTTAGCCGTGCGAACGACTGCTGGGATCGTCTGCAGTCCCAGCAGGGTCGCGGCCCTCCAGCGCCGCTCACCGGCGATCAGCACGAAGCCACTGTCTGACTGGACCACGACTACTGGCTGCAGCACACCGTGAGCGGCGATCGAATCCGCGAGTTGCCGCAACTCAGCAGCGTCGAACGAACGGCGGGGCTGCTCGGGATTGGGGCTGATGGCGCTGACCGGCACCTCACGGGTGAGTGATACGCCAGAAGGGGACAATGGGATCAACGAGGCCAGCCCACGTCCCAGCCCGCCCGTCTTCCTCGGCTCGACTGCCATATTCAGCGACCCTCCCCCTGCTGGTCCGCGCCTGGACCGTGGTACCGAGCGTGTGCCCCTCGTAGTGACTCCCCAGCCTTCTGCCCACTCCGCAGCAGCAGTTCCTCAGCAACGGCCTGATACGCGAGGGCGCCCCGGGAGCCTGGACTGTACGCTGCGATCGCCTGGCCGTAACTGGGCGCCTCTGCGAGTCGCACACTCCTTGGCACTACCGTATCGAAGACCTGTGCGCCAAGGTGCCGGCGCACTTCGGTCGTGACGTCAGCCGACAGGCTGGTCCGTCCATCATGCATGGTAAGCACGACACCCTTCAGCGTCAGGCGTGGATTCAGGTGATCACGGATGAGTTCCACGGTGGCCATGAGCTGCCCCAGGCCCTCGAGTGCGTAGTACTCACACTGCAGCGGGATCAACACGCCATCGGCCGCGGTGAGCGCATTCACGGTGAGCAGCCCAAGGGACGGTGGACAGTCCAGGAGCACGAAGTCGTAGGTATCCCCGGGCCCGTCCAAGGCCTGTTTCAAGCGTCGTTCGCGATTGGCGCTGGGGACCAGTTCCACTTCAGCACCTGCCAGGCCGCGGTGCGACGGCAGGACGTCAAGGCGATCGATGGCGGTCGGGGTGACCGCCTCCCCAAGGCTTGTGTCACCAAGGAGGACGTCGTAGACGGAGACGGGCAACGTTTCCTTGTCGATGCCGAGACCGCCGGTCGCATTTCCTTGCGGGTCTAGGTCGATAAGCAGGACGCGCTTCCCGTCCAACGCCAGATACGCAGCCAAGCTGACCACCGTCGTGGTCTTCCCGACTCCGCCCTTCTGGTTGGCACACGCGATGATCTCGCCCACTTTAGGCTCCGCGCCGTTGGCTACACACTGGGTTGATTCTACCTTGGGCTGTCGGACGGTGCTTCGATGCACCACGTTGTCCACGCATTGGCAATAGTTCATCACTCTGGCCGCCACGGGCGAGAGGCGAGTCCACCACGTGCAGCACGGCCTTCATCCGGTCGTTCTTGATCATGCAGGGTAGGCCGTTCGCACCGTCCGCGTTCGCACTTATCAGCAAGTTGTCCACACGCCTGCGTCGGCGGTCGGGCTTCCACGCGCAGGCGGCTTGCGAGCGGGCACGCGGTGTTTCACGTGGAACATCGGCTGGTTCCAGTGATCACGGTCGAGCCCCGCCGACGCTAGTGGTGGAGGCGTCCCGCTGCAGGGCAGGGGAGCGGGAATGCGGCGTGTACACGACAAGACCAAGGGGTGTTTCACGTTGAACAAGTAGGCGTCTCGGACACCGTCTCTACCCGGAGATGAGGCGCCCAGTGCGGCCAAGGAAGATACGCACGGCAAAGAGGTTTGCCCCCGACTTCATTCGGGGACCACCGGCTGACATCGGGTCGGGATGATATCGGTTGGGGGAGGGGCATGCGCGGGACCGTCCTGGAGCTCGGCTATACTTCAGGCCAGTGGAGCTACCTCGCGAGGGCGTCTCGCGGGCGACACCAAAGCCGTGGAAAACACACCGTTATCGACATACTCCGATGAGCGTTCTGGCTCCTGCCGTGGGAGCCGTCCTCGCTGCCATCCTGGAGTCGAGCGTGCTGACCCATCTCCAGGTGGGCAGCGTCAAGCCCGACCTCGTGTTTGCTGTGGGTATCGCGATAGCGATGTCGCTGGGCTTCGCAAGCGGGATGACCTGGGTCTTCGTCGGGGGCGTCACCCTTGATCTGCTCGTACCCGGCCGGGCTTTGGGATCTACTGCCTTGACGCTGCTGTTGGTCACTGGGGCAGCCTTGGCCGTGGCGCGCGCGCTGTGGCCGCCACGGCTGGTGGTCGTCGGCCTGGCGACCTTCCTGCTCACCTTCCCCTATCAGGTCGTGTTGGTCGCCGTGTTGGCGTTGGTCGATGCGACCAGCGGAGCCGCCTTCAGCGGCCTGTCTCTGCCCGACTTGATCTTGGGCGGGCTGATCAACGCCGTCATCGCGATCATCGCGGTGGTGATCATCCGTGCCCTGGACCTGCGGTTCGGAGAACCGGAGCGATTGGCATGGTGAGCACATGACGAGCGAACCCATCAGGGTGGCTGACACGAGCGCATCTCGACGCGACCTGGCGCCCCGGTTCATCGCCTTTGGCGTGGTCATCATCCTGGCCGTGGCCGGCCTCGGCCTGCGCCTCTTCCAATTGCAGGTGGCGCAAGGCTCCAGCTACGGGGTCTACGCCGAGCAGCAGTTGACGACCGAACGACCTGTCCCTGTCTCGCGTGGTCTGATGTACGACCGGCGTGGACGCCTGCTCGTCGAGAACGTACCCACGTTCGTGCTGCGGATCCAGCCCGCCGATTTGCCCTTCGAGGTGCGACCCGAGGTCGCCGAACGGATCTCGCGGCTGACGGACATCCCTGCGCGTACCATCATCGAGCGCCTCGATTCGCATACGGGTTCCCAATTCGAGCTCGTTCGCATCGCCGACATCGCCACCGAGACGGCGCGCGTCATCGCCGAGGATCCGGGCCAGTTCCCGGGCGTCCAGGTCGACCTGGAGGCTCGCCGACTTTACTCAGAAGGCAAGCTCATATCTCATGTCCTGGGTTGGACCGGCCGCATCTCAGGCCCCGAGTATCAGAGCCTCAAGGGCGACGGCTACTATCCCGAGGACCTGTTGGGCAAAGCCGGTCTGGAGGCCAGCTACGAAGATGTCCTTCGCGGCACCTACGGTCTCGAGGCGGTCGACCTGGACGGCCTGGGCAACGAGATCCACGCGCCCGAGATCCTCCGCGAGGCCGTTCCAGGGAGCTCGCTAGAGCTGACCATCGATGTCGGTGTCCAGAAGGACGCTGAGAAGGCGCTCAGGTGGGCCATGGACCGGGTCGGCATCAAGCGCGGCGCCTTCATCGCCATGAACCCTCAGAACGGCGAGATCCTGGCCATGGTGTCGCTCCCGAGTTACGACAACAACGAGTTCGCCCAGGGCATCTCCACCTCTCGATACCGGCGCCTGCTCAAGGATCCGGCCAAGCCCATGCTCAACGTGGCCATCAACGAGCAGTACCCGCCCGGTTCGACCTACAAGCTCGTCACCGGCACCGGCGCCCTGGCCGACGGCAAGATCAGCCCCGCCTCGCGCGTCAAGACCGAGCCCTTCATCGAGATCGGCGAGTGGAAGTACTGGGATTGGAACAGGGAGGGCTGGGGGCCACTCAACATCTATGACGGCTTCGGGCACTCCAGCGACACCTACTTCTACAAGCTCTCGGGCATGCTCGGGATCGATCGGCTGGCGTACTGGGCGCACCAATTCGGCTTCGGCAAGCCCAGCGGCATCGACCTGCCAGGCGAGGCTGCCGGGATCGTACCCACCAATGAGTGGAAGGAGCGCACCCTCAACGAGCAATACTTCACCGGCGAGCTCTACCAGGCCGGTATCGGCCAGGGTTACGACAGCACTACGCCCCTGCAGATGCTCAACGCCTATGCGGCATTGGCCAACGGCGGCACGATCTACAAGCCGCAGCTGGTGCGCAAGATCCTCGATGCGGAGGGCAAGGTCATCGAGCGTGTGCCACCGGAGGTGGTACGCGAGATGGACGTGGACAAGTCGGTGCTGCGCACGATGCGTGTGGCAGCCCGTCGGGTCGTCACCATCCGGCACACCTACAACCTCGTCGACCTGCCCATCGTGGTGGCCGGCAAGTCAGGCACTGCCGAGTTCGGCCTCCGCGACAAGCAGGGCCGGCTGCCCTTCAGCAACTGGTTCGTGGCGTTCGTGCCCAAGGAGGCGCACAAGACCGAGTCCGACCCCAACGGCACCGCCGCCGTCAAGCGTGAGGATTCTGACCTGGTGGTGCTTGCCTACCTCGACGACACGCGCACCAAGGGCAACGTCGCGACCGAGGTCGTGAAGTACTTCCTGCAACTCCACTTCGGGATCAAGAACGACCTCCGTCAGAACTGGGTCCTCCAGCGTGACAACTTCTACGACTCGAATAGCTGATGAGCACGCTGCGACTCGAACCAGCACGCGTCGGTACCTTGACCGCCCGCGAGGGCGAGGGTCGTTGGTACGGGTTCGACCTGCAGCTGGCGATCTTCGCGCTCTCGCTCACCGTGGTGGGCCTGCTGATGGCATTCACCAACTCAGCCGACGACCCCTTGCGCCCGGGGTCCATCTTCACGCGCGGCCTGATCTGGCTCGCGCTGGCAGCGGTCATCTTCGTGGCCACTGCCGCTGCCGACCACCACTGGTTGCGTACCTTCGCGTGGCCCATCTATGGCTTCAGCATCGCCCTGCTGTTGATCACCCTGGTGGTTGGCAGCGGCACCGGTGGCGTCTCGCGCTGGGTCTCAATCTTCGGCCTGCAGTTCCAGTTTTCCGAGGTCAGCAAGATCCTGCTGGCGGTGGTGCTGGCCCACTATCTGGCCACGCGTGAGTCGAGCATCTCAAGTGCCCGTACGGTCATCGGTGCCGGTCTGGTGGTCATGCCCATGCTGGCGCTGGTGCTAGTCCAACCTGACCTTGGGACCTCGCTCGTGTTCGGCGCCATCATGTTGGGCGCGTTGTTCATGTCCGGTGCCAGCCTGCGCTGGCTCACCGTGACCGTGTTGGGGGTGGTGGCCCTGGTGCCGCTGGCATGGCAACTCGTCCTGCGCGACTACCAGAAGCAGCGGTTGACTTCATTCATCGATCCTGCGGCGGACCCGCTCGGCTCGGGCTACCAACTGCAGCAATCCCAGATCACGGTGAGCTCGGGAGGCCTCTTCGGCCGTGGTCTGACCAATGGCCAAGCCGGCCAGAGCCTGCCCGTCGGCTCGACCGACTTCGTCTTCGCCCGAGTCGGCGAAGAGCTGGGCTTCCTGGGCGGAGCCGTCGTGCTGGTGCTGTTCGCGCTCCTGGTGTGGCGGGTGCTCCACGTAGGCTGGCGCTCTGGCGACACATTCACCCTGGCCTTCTCGGGCGGAGTCGCGAGCATGTTGCTCTTCCAGATGGTCGTCAACATCGGGATGGTCCTTGGCGTGATGCCCATCACCGGCCTCCCGCTGCCGTTCGTGACCCATGGTGGAGCGTCGCTCATCAGTGCCGCACTCGGCCTCGGGATCCTCGAATCACTGGCGATGCGACGCTCGCGATCGACCTGAGCCGCACAGCGCTGGCTCATGGCCCGCCATGCCGAGCTACGGCCATGAGCCGACTCCCGGCAAAGCCCGTTAGGCTACTGCCACATGCTCCCGCTTCATGATGCCCTGACCTTCGCGTCCAGCGGCGGCGAAGGTGCGGCCTTTGCCAGCGCCATGTTCAGCCTGTTCGTCCTGCTGGTCGCGGCCAAGGCCGGCGAGGAGGTCTTCCGACGCATCAACCAGCCCGGCGTCATCGGCGAGATGCTTGGCGGCTTCATCGTGGGGCCCTTCGCCCTGGGTCTGGCTGATGTCACCGTGACGGCGGAGGTCTTCGCCGAGTTGGGCGTCATCATCCTGCTGTTCACGGTGGGCCTCGAAGTACGCATCGATGACCTGCTCAAGGTCGGCCCGATGGCGCTTGCGGTCGGGACCATCGGTTTCATCCTGCCTATCGTCGCGGGCGCTGCCATCGGTCTGACCATCGGCGAGGACATGCTCTCCGCGGTGTTGACAGGCCTCGCCTTGGCGGCCACATCCATCGGCATCACCAGCCGCGTTCTGGCTGACATGGGGATGCTCGACCGGGCCTTCGCGCGTGTCATCCTGGGGGCCGCCATCGTCGACGACATCCTGGCGCTCCTCGCCATCGGCCTACTCTCAGGCGTCGCCGAGGGCAACCTGGGTCCGGAGACGATCGTGACGATGGTCGCCGGCATCGCCTTCGTCGGCATCGGCCTGGCCCTTGCGCCGTTGGGCCGCCGCATCCCGCGCGGTGCCTTCACCTGGCTCAAGTTCGCCGACACACCGACCGTGCCCGTATTCGTCATCATGTTCGCCGGTGCTTTGCTGGCGCAGTTCGTCGGTCTCGCGGCCATCATCGGCTCCTTCGTCGTCGGCCTCATCGTCGCCGAGACTCCGGTCCGTGAGGAGGTCGAGCATGGCTTCCGGCCGCTGCTGGGCATCTTCGCGCCGTTCTTCTTCGCGGTCACCGGGGCCAACATCGACATGAGCGCGCTCCTGAGCCCGGACCTGCTGATCATCGTGCTGGTGCTCGCGGTCATGGGCGTGTTGACCAAGCTCGCGGGCGGCATCGTGGGCGCGTGGAAACTGGGCAAGTGGAACTCGATCGTGGTCGGCGTGGGCATGAGCCCCCGCGGCGAGGTGGGTATCGTCGTCTCGGCGCTGGGCCTTACGCTGGGCCTGATCGGCCAGCAGATGTATGCCGTCCTGCTGGCGGCGGTAATCCTGACCACGTTGGTGGCGCCACTGATGCTGCAGTGGGCCATCCCCAAGGCATCTCGCGACGAACGGCACCATGGTGGCGAAGCGGGCTCTGGGACTGCCTAGCGCTCCTGACCCCGTCACAGACGTCGCCGCTCAGAGCACCCGTCGCAGCAGCTCGTCCAACTCCCGCTTGTAGTTTCGCCCCATGGTGGTGCGCGCCAACCATTCGAGGTAGTCGCGGTCGTAGCGGCTCACCTGGTTGAGCGTCCAACCTCGGTACCGCCCGAACGTCAGCGGGTGACCCGAGGGCGGTGGATTGGCTGGCGGCGGCCCCGCTTCAGCATGGCCCTCATCGGTTGTCCCGGTAGCCATGTTGGCGCCGCCGCGCCGCGCCGCCCGACCGTCTCCTGGCAGGGGTGCCGGGGTGTCGGCCGACGCGAGGCCCAGGGACCGCAGGCCCAGCGACTGGTCGTATCGTGCGCGCTTGGCGGGGTCACTCAACACGCTGTAGGCCTCGTTCAGCTGGGTCATGCGCGCGGCTGCGGCAGGCGAGGGGTCCAGGTCAGGATGGAAGCGTTTCGCCAAGTGTCGGTAGACGACGCCGATGACTTCGCGGTCGGCCTTGGGGCTGACCATCAGGGTCTCGTAGAACGTGCGCGCCATATGCGCCGAACGATACCCGACCACTGCCCACCAAGGAGGCGCGATCGGTTCGCGGCCCTGATGCTCTCCCCCGCGCGGACGAGTTCACCACGTCCGGCCGCGCCAAGCCCAGAGCGGCCGACTCACGACCCCGAGGTCTCGCCCAAGCCCACCATCCGCTTGCGTGGCTGAGCGCTGCCCCAGAGAGGCGTCCGGATCCCCACGTAGAGCGAACAGATCCAGCGCAACGGGCGGAGCCGATGGCCACCCCAGCTGCGCTTGGCCGTCGACCATGTCGGGATCCGCCACGTTGGATGGGCACCACTGGCAGCCCTCGCCCAACTTCTGCCCGGCTCCCTTCTGCCGGGCCGACCCTGTTCGTTCTATGTGGGGATCCGGCACTCTGTGTTCTGCCGCATGGGGACGTCGTGCGCTCGACTCGCCGGAGCTACCGTGCCCGGACATCCGTTTGACGGCCGACGGCGATTCGGGCTACCATCTCCTTTCGCGTTCGAGTGTCTGTCGCGCCGTGTTTGCCTGCGACTCGCGCTCCGCGCCGACCCAGCCAAAGCAACACGCATCGACCACGCAACGGGAACCCCATGTACGCAGTCATCGAATCAGGCGGCAAGCAGCACCGCGTCGAGCTCGGCTCGGAGATCCAGGTCGATCGCCTGGACGTCCAGCCGGGCGACTCCATCACTCTCGACCGCGTCCTGCTGGTCGCGGACGGTGACGAATTGTCGATCGGCCAGCCGTTGGTGGACGGCGCCAGTGTCTCCGCCCAAGTCCTGCGCCAGAACCGGGGCGACAAGATAGTCGTCTTCAAGTACAAGCCCAAGGCACGCACGCGTGTCAAGCAGGGTTTCCGCGCCGAGTTGACCACGCTGCGGATCACGGATATCGCCATCGGTGGCAAGAGCGCCGCCAAGGATGCTGAGAGTGCCGAGAAGGCCGAGCGGGCTGAAGCCAGGAAGGCCGAGCAGGCTGAGCAAGCTGCCGCTGAGAAGGCTGCCGCTGAGAAGGCTGCCGCTGACAAGGAGCTGGCCGCGAAGTTGGCGGCCGCTGCTCAGCCAGCCGAGGACGCGGCGACCGCGGCCAAGCCCAAGGGCCAGAGCAAGAAGTCGACTACCAAGGCCACTGCCAAGACCGAGACTGCCACCGAGCCAGGGGCCGATGTCTCCGCCGACGCTGATCTCCCCACCGAGGCGGACGACGCCCCGGAGGCTGAGGTTGCGGTCGAGGCGGCCGATGCTGACGACACCAAGAAGGACGTGTGACCCGTGGCCCACAAGAAAGCAGGCTCTAGTTCCAAGAACGGCCGCGACAGCGTTGGTCAGCGCCTCGGCGTGAAGGCCGGCGACGGCCAGCTCGTCACCGCCGGCTCCATCATCGTGCGACAGCGCGGCATGACCTTCCTCTCAGGGCCTGGGACAGGGCTGGGCCGGGACTACACCGTCTTCGCGACCGTGGAGGGCCGGGTCCGCTTTGAGCACGCGCGCAAGGATAAGAAGCGCATTCGTGTGGATGCCGAGTCACTGGCCAGCTAGGCCGAAGGATCACTCACCGAGATGAAGCCCGACACGCACCCCAAGTACTACCAGGCCAACGTCCACTGTGCCTCCTGCGGCACGGAGTTCACCATCGGTTCCACGATGGAGGAGCTGCGCTTGGACATCTGTTCCAGTTGCCACCCGTTCTACACGGGCAAGCAGACCATCGTCGACACGGCCGGTCAGGTCGAGCGGTTCCAGAAGCGCCTCGAGCGCTCTGCCAAGCTCTGAGCCGAAGCTAGCTCGTGACGCAGTCGCCGGCAGGGCAGGGGACAGCCGCCCCGCTGAGTGGCGACCCACATACGCTCGACTCTCCTCGCTTCGCGTATGGCGGGCAGGCCCTCATGGAGGGCATCTACATGCGTGGCAAGAACGCCATCGGCGTGGCCGTGCGCGGGCCCGACGGCCAGATCTTCGCGGGCCAGGAGAACCTCGATAGCGTCCTCCATCGCAATCGCTTCGCTCGCGCGCCGCTCTTCCGTGGGGTCGTGGTGCTCTACGAGACGCTCGTCATCGGCACCAAGTGGCTGATGAAGTCAGGTTCGCTGGCCGCCGCTGGCGAAGGCGTTGCGTTCGGCGGCAAGGCCATCGCCCTGACCATGCTGTTCACCATCGGCCTTGCGGTCGGCCTTTTCGTGCTGCTGCCGCTGCTGCTGGCGCAGGGTGGCGTCTCGCTCTTCTTCGGTGAGGTCGACGGCGGCTGGCAAGCCGTCCTCGTCCACATCCTTGAGGGGCTCGTCCGCATCGCCATCTTCATCGGCTATCTGGCGTTGGTGGCACGCTCGGCAGAGATCGGGCGAGTGTTCCGCTATCACGGTGCCGAGCACATGACCATCCACACCCTTGAGGCTGATCAGGCGCTGACTGTCGAGAACGTACGCAAGTGGCCTACCGCACACCCGCGTTGCGGCACCGAGTTCCTGGTCATCTTCATCATCGTCAGCATCCTGCTCTTCAGTCTGCTTGCGGGTATGGACCTGTGGATCGCCATCCTTGGCCGCATCCTGCTGGTCCCGGTCATCGCGGCGGTCGCGTACGAAGTTCTCAAGTTCGGCGCCGCGCGTCGCGAGAAGGGCTTTTGGCGCATCCTGTTCCTGCCCGGCATCTGGGTCCAGAAGATCACCACCAAACAGCCCGACGACTCCATGATCGAGGTCGCCATCTGCGCTATGCAGGAGAGCCTTGCCGCCAACGGTGACATCGCCCCGGCGGGCAGCTGGGATCCGGTGCGTGAGCCCATGCCCGATGTGGGCGAGTTGGCCAGGGAGATGGGGGCGCGCATCGAGGCCGAGGAGGCCGCCGCGGCCGACTTGGGTCCCGCCGACGCGTCCGACCTGGGTCCAGCCGACTCATCCGACCCAGGGCCCGTCCCGACGGACGTGACCACGGGCGATGCCATCGTCGAGCCCGCTGCGCGCCGTGGAGGCGCCTCGGAGGGCGCGTGAGTCTAGAGGCCCGGCTCGATGAGCTGGAGCAACGACTCGTAGAGATCCAAGCGGAATGGTCCCGACCGGAGGTCGCGACCGACCCTGAGCTGAGCCGGAAGCTCGGTCGCGAGCAGGCCCGCATCGGACCCGTGGTAGAGAACCATCGTCGCCTGCGTGCGGTCCAGGCAGAGCTGGCTGCCGCCCACCGTGAACTGCAGGGCGAGTCAGATCCCGAGCTCAAGGAGATGGCACGCGAGATCATCGCTGAGAACGAGGTCGAGGAGGTACGCCTGCATGCGGATCTGCGCATGCAACTGTTGCCGGCTGACCCCAATGACGACCGCGACGTCATCATCGAGATCCGCGGCGGCACCGGTGGCGAGGAGGCCGCCATCTTCGCCGCTGACCTCTTCCGCATGTACGTTCGCTACGCGGAACGATGCCGTTGGAAGACGGAGACCCTCTCCACCTCCGAATCGGGCGTCAAGGGCTTGCGTGAAGTCATCTTCGAGATCAGTGGTCAGGGCGCCTGGAGCCGGCTGAAGTACGAGGGTGGTGTGCACCGCGTGCAGCGTGTCCCCGAGACAGAATCCAGCGGCCGCATCCATACCTCCACCGCCACGGTTGCGGTCTTGCCCAAGGCCGACGAGGTCGATGTCCAGATCGACGAGGCCCGTGATCTGCGCATCGATGTCAAGCGCGCCTCCGGCCCCGGTGGACAGTCGGTCAACACCACCGACTCCGCGGTGCGCATCACGCACCTGCCCAGCGGCCTGGTGGTGGAGATCCAGGACGAGAAGAGCCAACACAAGAACAAGGCCAAGGCCCTGTCGGTCCTGCGGGCCCGGCTGCTGGAGCTTGAGCAGCGCAAGGCCCGCGAGGAGGAGGACGAGGTCCGCCGTTCCATGGTCGGGTCGGGTGAGCGGGCTGAGAAGATCCGTACCTACAACTTCCCCCAAGACCGCATCACCGACCATCGCATCGGGCTCGATGTGCACGGCATGCCCAGTGTGCTCGATGGCGACCTGGACCGGCTCATCGAAGCTCTCATCACCGCCGACCAGGCCGAGCGGCTGGCCTCGCTCGAGGTCCAGTCGGGGCCGGCCCGCTAGGCCTCGCAGACCGTCCGTGGAGGTGCGCGCGCAACGCGTGGATGAATCGCTCCGTGAGGGGACGTCTCGCCTTGAGGCATCCGGCTCGGAGACGGCGCGCCTGGACGCCGAGGTCCTGCTGGGACACGTGCTGGGAGTCGACCGCAGCGCTCTCGCGGCACACCCAGAGGTCGCGCTGAGCACAG
The DNA here is from genome assembly GCA_963814315.1 of uncultured Chloroflexia bacterium. Lineage (GTDB taxonomy): Bacteria > Chloroflexota > Limnocylindria > Limnocylindrales > CSP1-4 > JAFMJV01. Next base: position 844,793 of record CAWFCG010000001.1, on the reverse strand, counting down.
GACAGCTGGAACGCTACGAAGCCCACCTATCACGCCGGGCGGCGGGCGAGCCGGTGGCCTACATCCGTGGTGTCAAGGAGTTCTACGGCTCCGCTATCGCGGTCGATCGGCGCGTCCTGATCCCGCGGCCGGAGACTGAAACGCTCGTCGACCTGGCGCTGGCACGCATCACCGCCCGCTTGACCGGGGCACCACGCGAGCGGGCGGCCGATCCGTTCCTGGTCTGGGACGTTGGCACGGGCTCTGGCGCCATCGCGTTGGCCATCGGTGTCGAACTGCGCCGGCGGCACTATGGCGATGTCGTGCGCTTCTTCGCCAGCGACATCTCCGGCGACGCACGGGATGTGGCCACCATCAACGTGGTCTCCCAGGGCTTGGCGCATCTCTTCACCTTTGCCGAGGGGGATCTTCTCGACGTCGCCCTGTCGCCGCCGCGCCCCGTCGACCTGCTGCTGGCCAACCTCCCCTACATCCCCAGCGCTGCCATCGCGGCGCTGCCGGTGGCGGCCAGCTTCGAGCCGCTGGCAGCGCTCGACGGCGGTCGCGACGGGCTCGATATCATCCGTCGCCTGCTGCCGGGACTGCCCGACGCTCTCGCTCCTGATGGCGCCGCCCTGCTGGAGATCGGCGGCGATCAGGGCGACCTCGCGACGGCCGCCGTGGCGGAGCTGCTGCCTGGCTGGGTCTGCACCATCCACCCCGACCTCTCTGGCAGCCCACGTGTCGCGAGCGTCGAACGTGTCGATGCCTAGGCTCGGCCCGGCCGTGCTGCCGGCATCTGACCCGGCCGCGCTCTCCGATGCTATCGATGCCCTACGCGGCGGTGGCATCATCGGCATCCCCACCGAGACCGTCTACGGCATCGGCGGACTGCCTCGAGCTGACGCTCTGGCGGCACTGATCCGCGCCAAGCAGCGCGCCGAGCAGAAGGGTATCGCCTTGCTCATCGACGGCCTCGACCAGGTCGAGATGCTCGTCGAGCTGCCCCCCGCAGCCGTGCGCCTGGCGCGAGGCCATTGGCCCGGTGCCCTGACGCTGGTGTTGCCAGTCCGGCGTTCGGCGTCATTGTCCGATACGCTGACTGGCGGTCGCGACACACTCGGCCTGCGCATCCCCGACCATCCCGCGCCGCGCGCGCTGGCGCGGGTGCTGGGGCCGCTGGCGGTGACGTCGGCCAACCTGAGTGGCGGTGCGCCGGCCACGACAGCGGCCCAGCTGATGGCGTCGGTCGGACAGGCATTGGCGCTGGTGCTCGACGATGGGCCCGTTCGTGGAGGTGTCGCCTCGACCGTCGTGGCCGTCGATGCCGACGACGCCTGGCGCATCTTGCGGGCCGGTGCGCTGAGCCGCGCCGTCATCAGCGCCACCATCGACGGAGGCTGAGCGCTGACGCGTACACTCCACATGCGCGCAGAGAACAACCCACGGAGCACCTCATGACCCTTGCCCTTGGCCGCCAGTCGACCGACGAGTCCATCGCCCACGTCGACCCCGAGCTGTGGCAAGCGATGGTCGCCGAGCGCGAGCGCCAGACTTGGAAGATCGAGCTCATCGCCAGCGAGAACTACGTTTCGGCGGCCGTCCTGGAGGCTGCCGGGAGTTGGCTCACCAACAAGTACGCCGAGGGTCAGCCCGGCCGTCGCTACTACGGTGGCTGTGAGTATGTCGACGTGGTCGAGCGGCTGGCCGAGGAACGTGCGCTAGCGCTGTTCCCCGGGGCCGAGTTTGTCAACGTCCAGCCACACTCGGGTGCGCAAGCCAACATCGCGGCCTATCTGTCCGTGTTGGACCACGGCGACACCATCCTGGGCATGAGCTTGGCACACGGTGGTCACCTCACCCATGGGCACCCCATCAACTTCAGCGGTCGCTTCTTTGACGTGCACGCCTACGGTGTGTCGGAGCGCGACGGCCGCATCGACTATGCCGCCCTGGAGCGTCAAGCCCACGAGGTCCGGCCCAAGCTGCTGGTGGCCGGCGCGAGCGCCTACTCGCGCATCATCGATTTCGAACGCATGGCCGCCATCGCGCACGCTGTGGGCGCGTTGCTGTTCGTGGACATGGCTCACATCGCCGGCCTCATCGCGGCCGGCCTACATCCCAGCCCGTTCGGCCACGCTGACATCGTCACCACCACCACCCACAAGACGCTGCGCGGGCCTCGCGGGGGCATGATCTTCGGCACGGCCGAGCTGGGCCGACGGATCGACCGTGCCGTCTTCCCAGGCACCCAGGGCGGCCCGTTGATGCACGTCATCGCGGCCAAGGCCGTCGCGCTGTTGGAAGCTCGCAGCGAGTCCTTCCGCGAGGATCAGCGGCGCACCGTGGAGAACGCTGCGGTCCTCGCCGAAACGCTGCGTGCCAATGGGACCGAGCTCGTGTCTGGCGGCACCGACAATCACCTCATCCTCGTCGATGTAACCCCTCTCGGTGTGACCGGCGCGCAGGCCGAACGCCTCCTCGATGAGGTCGGCATCACCGTCAACAAGAACGCCATCCCCTTCGATCCACTGCCGCCCAACACCGCATCCGGCATCCGCGTCGGCACTCCGGCGACCACGACGAGGGGTTTCGGTCAGGATGAGATGCGTCGCGTTGGCGAGCTCATGGTGCGCACCCTGCGAGACCAAGAGGACCAGGCGGCGCTCGAATCGGTCCGCCGCGAGGTGCGCCAGATGTGCGCACGCTTCCCAGTTCCGGGATCGCCTCGCGCGTGATCTACGAGGAGCTGCCCTTCATCCTCGCTATCGGGGGCGCCGCGGCAGCCATCGCCTTCCTGTTGACGCCACTGGCCATGCGCCTCGCCACCGCGGCTGGCGCCATCGACGAGCCTGACTCTGGTCGTCGTATCCACCTCCGCCCCATCCCGCGGGCCGGAGGCCTGGCCGTGGCCGGTGCCTTCATCGCGACCGGATTGGTCGCCCTGTTGCTGCAGGACCGCTTTGAGTTCCTGAGGCCCTTCTCCTGGCGCATGCTCGATCGCTACGAGCTATGGGCGGTCTTTGGTGGCGCGCTCCTGGCCGCGGTCCTCGGGTTCATCGACGACCGCTGGCAGATCCGTGCCCGCTGGCAGTTCCTCTTCCAGTTGTTGCTGGCACTGGTCGCCATCGGCCTGGGCCTTTCGATCGTGGTGGTCAACAACCCGCTCGACTTCCTTGGCTTCGCCGGTGAGGGCACCCTCGTCTTCGCCGGCGTGGGCGCTGGTCTGGTGACCGCGCTCTGGGTCGTGGGCATGATCAACAGCATCAACTTCATCGACGGTCTCGATGGACTCTCCACCGGCGTCGCGCTCATCGCGGCGGTGACGCTGGGCTTCGTGTCACTGGGCTATGAGTCTGCCTATCAGCCCATGGTGGCGCTGCTGTGCGCCCTGCTGGCCGGCGCCCTGCTGGGCTATCTCCCCTGGAACTTCCACCCTGCCAGGATCTTCATCGGGACGACCGGCGTGATGGTGGTGGGCTATCTGCTGGCCGTGCTGGCCATCCTGGGGTCCGCCAAGATCCCGGTGGCCCTGCTCATCCTGGGCGTGCCCATCATCGACACCTTCTGGATCATCACGCGCCGCCTGCTCAGCGGGCATTCACCGTTCACGCCCGATCGTGGCCACTTCCACCATAGGCTGCTCGACCTTGGCCTCAGTCACCGCGGCGCGGTGCTGCTCATCTATGCCATCACCGTCGTGCTGGCTGTGCTGAGCCTGATGCTGGCGGGCGGATCGGGTCCGCTCTACGCGTTCATGGTTATCGTCATCGCCTCCGGCGGCCTGCTGTTGCTGGTCACGTTCAGGGTCGGTCCCGACCAGGCCCTTGAGGCCAGCTCCTATCCCGACGATGAAGGCTCGCATGACCCCGGTTGACAGCGAAAGGTGCAGCCGGAGCGTGCTGCTATACTCTGCCCGGCCCGCGTCGGGCGCCCAATGAACGGCCACGGGAAGTCATTCGGATACTTCGCCCTCTTCACGGAGATCGGGCTCGTCCTCTTCGTGATCACGCTCGGCGCCGCAATCGCGGGTCGTTGGCTTGATGGGCGACTCGATACGACTCCCTTGTTCCTGACGGTGGGTTTCCTTGGGGGCGCGTTGCTGGGGGCAGCGCTGGACTGGCGGCTTATCCGCCGGTTCCTCAATAGATTGGATGACTGACGGGCGCCCACCCACTCGTCACGACGGAGTCAGTGTGTCAAGCGAGCAGAACTCTCTGGACCGTGAGGTTCACTTCACCTCGGACAAACGGAGCGGTGTCACGCTGCGCGTCTTGGTGCTCGCGATCGTCGGTCTCCTGGTCCTCAACGTCGCGGCGCTGATCTTCCTCGATGTCGAACAGGAGGTCCGCTCCAGCCAGGTCTGTAGCAAGGTCGCGCTGGAGGCGGATGGGTATCCGGCCTGCTTCATCAAAGCCAACCTTCACCTGCCGCGGCCACATGAGGTCTGGGTCCTGGGCAAGCCCGTGGAGGACGCTGACCACGGCCTGGTGACCTTCGAGGTCAGCCTGACCGACTCGCTGGTCACCATGATCGGCATCACCGCTCTCGTGCTGGTCCTCGGCACCCTCGCCGCCCGTGGCAAGCGAGACGTGCCCGGCCGCCTGCAGAACTTCCTCGAATGGACCTATGAGTCACTGAACGCGTTCGGCAGCAGCATGGGCGGCGCTAGAGCGGCACGCTACATCCCGCTCTTCGCGGCCTTCTTCGTGCTCATCCTCGCCTTCAATTGGAGCGGCCTGGTGCCTGGCATCAGTCAGACGTCGGTCACGCGTGCTCCCACCAGCGATCTCAACATCACCCTTGGCCTCGCGCTCGTCGCATTCGTCATCTTCGAGGTGGAGGGTTTCCGCCGGTTGGGCGTGACGGGCTATCTGACCAAGTTCTTTCCTGTCGGCGAATTCCGCAAGAGCATCGGCGCCGGCCTGGTCGCCCTCTTCGTGGGCATCCTTGAACTCATCCTTGAGCTTATCAAGCCGGTCACGTTGTCGATGCGACTCTTCGGCAACATCTTCGGCGGCGAGGTCGCCCTGGCGGTGGTCACGGGTCTGGCCCTGGCGTTCTTCGTCCCGGTCGCACTCTACGGCCTGGAGATCATCCTCACCTTCGTACAGGCGCTCATCTTCAGTACGCTGACGCTCATGTTCATCCTGGCCGCCATCGAGAGCCACGATCACGAGGAAGAACACATGGGGGAGGAATCGATGGACGCATTGGAGGACGCGCGGCAGCACTCACCAGCCACCACTTAGTCGACCGACCGGGGCGCTCCCGGCAATACCATCAGGCGCAGGCACCAGCCATCAAGCGCAGGCATCAGGATCTCAGCAGGAGGACTCACACAACCATGGATCTGGCACCCATCGGCGCAGGTATCGCACTGCTCGGCATCATCGGCCCCGGCATCGGCATCGGCATCCTCGGCGGCATGTCCGCCAGTGCCATCGGTCGCAACCCGGACGCCTCCAGCGAGATCCGCGGTCTGGCCATCATCCTCGCCGCATTCGCCGAAGGACTCGGCGTGTTGGGCATCGTCGTCGCCTTCTTGCTCGCGCTGGGCATCGGCGCCTAGGGTCGCGAGGAGGAGTAGCACCTGATGATTCCCGCCGTCGCCAGCGAAGCAAGCGAGCAACTGCTCGTCTTCGCGGCAGAATTGGGCGGTGGCTCCGGACTGACCGTCAACGTCTTCTGGGTCATCATCGCCGCGCTCAACTTCATCGTCTTCTTCCTGTTCGCCTATCGGCTCATCCTGGTGCCGGTCGGTGGTCGCCTGGCCGACCGCCGAGATCGCATCGAGCAGGGTCTGCGGGACGCGGATGCGGCACGGCGTGATCGCGAGTCAGCGGCCGACCAACGGCAGGGCGTCATCAATGAGGCTCGTCGCGAGGCGAGTGAGATCGTGCAGCGCGCCCAGAAGGTGGCCGACGACGAGCGCGACAAGGGCGTCGCGGAGACACAGGCGGAGATCGAACGGATGCGTGAGCGGGCCGTTGCGGATATCGATGCCGAGCGTAAACGGGCGATCCTGGATGTTCGTAGCCAGGTCGCTGACCTTGCCCTGCTGGCTGCCGGCAGGGTCGTGGGCGAGACCATGAGCACCGAACGTGAGCGTCGCCTCGTCGATGAGTTCCTGGCCCAGATCTCGGCGCAGGCACCAGCCGGAGACGACCGCAACTGATGAACGATGCCAACGCGGGCGATCCATGGCGCTAGCACGCAGCACGGCCCGACGCTACGCAGAAGCGGCTTTCGAGATCGCTGAGCGCGATGATTCGATGGCGGCCTGGATGGCGGCGCTGTCCATGGCAGAGGAGCGTCTGACCCAGGATCAGGTCATGCGATTGCTGTCCAACCCTTCGATCGCCAGCAGCGATCGCATCGCCGCGCTGGAGCGCATCGTCGGCGAGCACATCGTGGGGCCGCAGCGCAACCTCCTGACATTGCTGGTGCGGCGTGGCCGCTTCGAGCTGCTGCCCGCGGTCATCCGCGAGTTCCGGCGCCTGTTTCGCCGTCGCGAGGGCATCATCGAGGCGACCGTGATTTCCACCGTCACACTCGGCGAGGCTGAGATCGCGGCGCTGCAGGAGCGACTGGTCGCCATGACCGGCTCGCGCATCGAATTGCGCCAGATGACCGATCCCAGCCTCCTCGGTGGCCTCCAGGTCCGCCTGGGGGATCGGCTCATCGATGGTTCCGTACGCGGTCGGCTCGAACGCCTCCGCTCTGACTTCTCCAATTTCGCTGTCTGACGCCACCGCCCAGAAGGAACACGCATGGCAATCCGATCCGACGACATCACCCAGATCATCAAGTCCGCCATCGATGCGTTCGATTCCGGCGTGGAGACGCGTTCGGTCGGCACCGTGGTGGAGGTCGGTGACGGTATCGCCCGCATCTACGGGCTGGAAGGCGCTCTCGCCTCCGAGTTGTTGGAGTTTCCCGGTGGGGTGAAGGGCATGGCCCTGAACCTTGAGGAGGAGACGGTCGGCGCCGTGATCCTGGGTGACTACACCCAGATCAAGGAGGGCGACACGGTCAAGACCACGGGCTCCGTGGTGGAGGTCCCGGTCGGTGCCGCGCTCATCGGCCGTGTGGTCGACGCCCTCGGGCAACCCATCGATAACAAGGGCCCCATCAACGCCAGTGACACGCGGGCGGTCGAACGCGTCGCTCCCGGCGTCATCACCCGCCAGTCGGTCGATACCCCAGTACAGACCGGCATCAAGGCCATCGACGCGCTCATCCCCATCGGCCGCGGCCAGCGCGAACTCATCATCGGTGACCGCCAGACGGGCAAGACCACGGTCGCCATCGACACCATCATCAATCAGAAGGGCAAGGGTATCGTCTGCATCTACGTCGCCATCGGCCAGAAGCTGTCCACGGTGGCCCAGACGGTGGCGGTGCTGGAGAAGCACGGCGCCATGGAGCACACCATCGTGGTCGTGGCCGGCGCCGGGGACCCGGCTCCGCTTCAGTACCTCGCGCCCTACAGCGGGGTGGCCATGGGTGAGGACGGTCATGGAGGACGGCGTCGAGATCGACGGTGCGACCATCAAGGACGCGCTATGCGTCTATGACGATCTCACCAAGCATGCCTGGGCCTACCGCGAGATGGCCCTGTTGCTGCGACGCCCGCCCGGCCGAGAAGCCTACCCCGGCGACGTCTTCTACCTGCACAGCCGCCTGCTGGAGCGCGCCGCGCGCATGAACGAGGAAAACGGTGGCGGTTCGCTGACGGCACTGCCCATCATCGAGACGCAGGCCAATGACGTCTCGGCCTACATCCCCACCAACGTCATCTCCATCACCGACGGCCAGATCTACCTTGAGTCGGACCTCTTCAATGCCGGCCAGCGGCCCGCCCTGAACGTCGGCATCTCCGTGTCTCGTGTCGGTTCGGCGGCGCAGACCAAGGCCATGAAGAAGGTAGCCGGTCCGCTCAAGCTGGACCTGGCGCAGTACCGCGAGCTGGCGGCGTTCGCGCAGTTCGCCTCAGACCTCGACAAGGCCACGCGCGATCAACTCAATCGCGGCGAGCGGATCTCCGAGGTCATCAAGCAGCCGCAGTACAGCCCGCTCCCGGTGGAGCGCCAGGTGGCCATCCTATGGGTCGTCACCAACGGCTACCTCGATGACATCCCGGTCAAGCAGGTGCGGGACTTCGAGGAGCAGTTCTACCGATACCTTGAGGCTGAGCAGGGTGACCTATTGAGTGATATCGCTGAAAAGGCAGCCCTCGACGACGACATCGTGTCATCGCTCAAGAGCGCCGCCGACGACTTCAAGCAGACCTTCACCGCATAGCCGACCGGCGGTCGCCCGACGGCCGCCAACGACAGGAGGAAGCCACCCGCTCGTGCCAAGCCAGCGTGAGATCCGTCGCCGCATCGGATCGGTCGGCAACATCAAGCAGATCACTCGGGCCATGCAGTTCGTGGCTGCCTCCAAGCTCCGCCGAGCCCAGGACGCCACGCTGTCGTCGCGACCCTATAGCGACAAGCTCGACGAGGTACTCGCCGATGTGGCGGCCGTGGTCGACGCTGAGGAGCATCCGCTGCTGGCCGCCGAGCGCGAAGGCCCTCGTCTGATCGTGCTGTTCACCACCGACCGAGGCATGGCCGGCTCGCTCAACACCAATACCATCCGCTTTGCGGCCCGCGAGATCGCCACGTCGACGGGCGAGCTCACCGTCGCCACGGTCGGCCGCAAGGGCACCGCCGCGATGCGTCGGGCGCGCGTGCCGTTGGCCGCCTCCTTCGATGGCTTCGGCGACAAACCGAGCTTCAGTGACGTGCTGCCGCTGGCACGCCTGATCAGCGATGACTTCCTTGCCGGCACCTACGTCAAGGTGCACCTGCTGTACCCGGCCTTCGTCTCGACCCTCGTCCAGCGGCCAGAGTTGAAGCGGCTCCTGCCGGTCAAGCCCAACCCGGACTCCGCTGAGGGCATCCCCGGTAGGCAGTTCATCTTCGAGCCCGACCCCGCTCGTGTGTTGGAGCAACTCATGCCACGCTACGTGGCCACGCGCCTCTTCCAGGCGGTGCTGGAGTTGACCGCCAGCGAACACTCCTCGCGCATGGTGGCGATGCGCAATGCCACCGACAACGCGCAGGACCTCATCGACGACCTGACCCTGACCTACAACAAGGTGCGCCAGTCGAACATCACGCGCGAGATGATCGAGATCGCGACCGGCGCCAGCAGTACCTGAGACCAACGGAGGATCAAGCCCACATGGCGGCAAGCACCAGCACCAAGCCTGAGCAGACCGAAGGGACGGTCGGGCACGTCATCGCCATCACCGGGCCCGTCGTGGACGTGGAGTTCCCCGCGGGTCAGCTGCCGGCCATCTTCAACGCCGTGCGCATCGAGGCTCCCGGTCGCAGCGTGACCTGCGAGGTGCAGCAGCACCTGGGCAACAACTGGGTCCGCACCGTGGCCATGACCACGACCGACGGGCTGGCGCGCGGTATCGATGTCGTGGATACCGGCGCTCCCATCAGCGTGCCGGTGGGGCCGGAGACCCTGGGCCGCGTGTTCAACGTGCTCGGCGAAGTCATCGACGGCAAGGCACCGGTCACCACAGACGTGGTCTACCCTATCCATCGGAAGGCGCCTGCCTTCGACGACCAGGCCACGGCCACTGAGGTCTTTGAGACCGGCATCAAGGTCATCGACCTCATCTGCCCCTTCGCCAAGGGTGGCAAGATCGGCGTCTTCGGTGGTGCTGGCGTGGGCAAGACCGTCATCATCCAGGAGCTCATCCGCAATGTCGCCCAGGAGCACGGCGGCTACTCTGTCTTTGCCGGCGTGGGCGAACGATCGCGTGAGGGCAATGACCTCATCGGTGAGATGACCGAGTCGGGTGTCATCGAAAAGACCGTCTTTGCCTTCGGTCAGATGAACGAACCGCCCGGTGCCCGTCTGCGTGTCGCCCTGACCGGTCTCACCATGGCCGAGTTCTTCCGCGAGGAAGGCCGCGACGTGCTCCTCTTCATCGACAACATCTTCCGCTTCACACAGGCCGGCTCGGAAGTCTCCGCATTGCTCGGCCGCATGCCCTCCGCGGTGGGCTACCAACCCAACCTGGCCACGGAGATGGCGGCGCTGCAGGAGCGCATCACCTCCACCAAGCAGGGCTCCATCACATCGTTGCAGGCCATCTACGTGCCCGCTGACGACTACACCGATCCGGCGCCGGCCACCACCTTCGGCCATCTCGACTCGACCATCCGCCTGGAGCGCTACCTCACCGAGCTGGGCATCTATCCCGCGGTGGACCCGCTGACGTCGACATCGCGCGTGCTCGACCCCCTCATCGTGGGCCAGGAGCACTATGAGACGGCGCGAGAGGTCCAGCGCGTGCTGCAGCGCTATCGAGACCTGCAGGACATCATCGCCATCCTCGGCATCGACGAGCTGGGTGAGGAGGACAAGGCCCTCGTGGCCCGTGCTCGGCGCCTGCAGCGCTTCATGAGCCAGCCCTTCTTCGTGGCCGCCGTCTTCACCGGACGCGAGGGTGAGTACGTGTCGATCAAGGACACCGTGACCTCCTTCAAGGACATCCTTGAGGGCAGGGCTGACGATCTTCCCGAGCAGGCCTTCTTCCTGGCCGGCACGCTCGATCAGGTCCGCGAGAACGCGGCCAAGCTGACGGCCGCATGAGCTCCATGACCCGGCTGCTCGCGACCGGAGAGGCCTAGGCCGTGCCGCTCCTGTTGGAGATCGTCACGCCTGAACGCCAGGCGTATTCGGACGAAGTCGACGCGGTCTTCTGTCCCGGGATCGAGGGTGAGATCGGTGTCCTGCCGCACCATGCACCGTTGCTGTCGACCCTTGGAGTGGGCGAGCTGCGCATCCGCAAGGGCGGTGACGAGGAGTACTTCGCCATCGCCGGTGGCTTCGTGCAGGTGCGCCCGGACAAGGTCGTGGTCATGGCCGAGCTGGCCGACCTCTCCTCGGAGATCGACCTCGAAGCCGCTGAGGAGGCGCGCAGTGAGGCCGAGCGAGCCATCCGAGCCGGCTTCGACGAGCCGGCTGACCTCGCGCGCGCTCGGGCCTCGATGGAACGAGCGCTCCTGCGGATCCGCGTGGCCGAGCGCCGGCACCGTGAAGGCCCCCGCCAGCGCCGATAGCCGTGATGGCTGAGACTTAGCGCCATGGCAGCGACTCGGCCCTTCCACTGGGAGTACCAGGCCCCGCCGGTGCGGCAGGAGACCATCCGCATCGCGGGTGGAGTGCCGTTGCGTGGCGAGGTACCCATCAGTGGCTCCAAGAATGCCGCCCTCAAGCTCCTGGCAGCCGCCACGCTGACCGGCGAGCGCTGCCGCTTCACCAACGTGCCCCAGATCGATGATGTCACGCTCATGACGGAAGTCCTGAGCGATCTCGGTGTCGTGGTGGATCATCCCGAGCCCAACACCTACGAAGTCTCGGCCGGCGACGTGGACTGGCTCTTCGTGCCACTCGAAGCGGCCGCCAGGATGCGTGCCAGCTTCATCCTGCTCGGCCCACTGCTGGCCCGTTTCGGTCGCGTCATCATCAGCAACCCCGGCGGCGACCGCATCGGCCGTCGCCCGGTCGATCTGCACGTCGAAGCCATGCAGGCGCTGGGGGCCACCATCGACTACCGCAACGGCTACTACTTCGCCCAGGCCCCGGGCCGTCTCCGCGGCGGCGACATCGTCTTCCCGCACGTCACGGTGATGGGCACGGAGAATGCCATCCTCGCTGCGACACTCGCCGACGGCCACACCACCATCCGGCCGGCGGCCCGAGAGCCGGAGATCGACGACCTCATCGGATTCCTGCAGGTGATGGGCGCTGAGGTCGAGCGCACCGCGCCTGATGTCATCGAGATCGAAGGTCGGCGACGACTTCGCGGCGCCACGCACCACGTCGTGGCCGATCGTATCGAGGCTGGCACATTCGCCGTCGCCGCTGCGGTCACCGGCGGTGAGATCACGCTGCGTGGTGCGCCGTCAGCACACCTTGGCGCGTTCCTCGATGTCCTGACCGAGATCGGCGTCGGCGTCAGCGGAGCGGATGACCGCATCACCGTGAGCGCGGCCGAGCCCGGAACCTACCACGCCACCGACATCACGACAGCCGCCTATCCGGGCCTTGCGACCGACCTGCAGCCGCCCACGGGCGTCCTGCTGACGCAGGCGCGCGGCCGCAGCACCGTCCACGAGACCATCTATGAGGACCGCCTGGAGTGGCTGACCGACCTGGCGCTCATGGGCGCGCAGGCGGAGATCCAGGATGCCCATCATGCGGTCATCAACGGGCCAGTCCGCCTGCAGGGCGCGACCGTTGAAGTCGGTGACCTTCGTGCTGGCGCCTCGCTGATCCTGGGTGCTCTGGCGGCGGATGGCCAGTCCACCATCCGTGGTGTGCACCATGTCCGTCGCGGCTACGAGGGCATCGAGAGCAAGCTGCTCGATCTGGGTGCGAGTATCGAACCGGATCCCGAGCGCTAGGGCTGCCGGATGAAGATCGGGATCGATCTGGGCACGGCCAATGTGCTCGTCTATGTCAAGGGCAAGGGCATCGTCATCCGCGAACCCTCGGTGGTGGCTGTCAGCGACAGCCACCACATCGTCGCCGTCGGCGAGGAGGCGCGCGAGATGATCGGCCGGACACCTGGCAACATCTCAGCCATCCGGCCCATGAAGGATGGCGTCATCGCCGACTATGTCATCACCGAGGCGATGCTGCGTTACTTCATCCGCAAGGCCGGCCGCTCCTTCACCAAGCCGGAGGTCATGGTGTGCGTGCCCTCCGGTGTCACCAGCGTCGAGAAGCGGGCTGTACGCGACGCGGCCCTCAAGGCCGGCGCTCGCGAGGCTTACCTCATCGAGGAGCCACTGGCGGCTGCCATCGGCGCCAATGTGCCCATCTCGGGCGCCTCGGGAAACATGATCATCGATATCGGCGGCGGTACCAGCGAGATCGCCGTAGTGGCACTCGGTGGCATCGTCGTGAGTCGCTCCCTGCGGGTCGGTGGGAGTCGCTTCGACGAGGCCATCGCCAGCTACATCCGCCGCAAGTACAACCTGATGATCGGCGAGCGTACCGCGGAGGAGGTCAAGATCGCCATCGGCACGGCCCTGCCGCTGGAGCGCGAGCTCACGCTTGACGTCCGTGGTCGCGACCTCGTAGCGGGACTGCCGCGGACCATCCCGCTGACCAGCTCAGAGGTCATGGAAGCCATGGAGAAGCCGCTCCAGCAGGTGGTGACGGCGGTACGGGCAGTGCTCGAAGAGACCCCACCGGAGCTGGCCAGCGACATCATCGACAAGGGTATGGTCATGACCGGCGGTGGGTCTTTGCTGCGCAACATGGATCGCTTGCTGACACAGGTCACCGGCGTGCCCTGCCACGTCGCCGAGAATGCACTCAACTGCGTCGCCTTGGGCACCGGCCTGGCCATGGAGCATTTCGAGTTCTTCAAGGCTTCACTCGTGCAGAAGGTGTAGGCGTGGGCTCGCAGCGGGACTTCGCCGGGGACGCGCCGCCGCTCGGCCGCTCCTTCGTCGACCTTCACACGCATAGCTCGGCCTCATTCGATTCGCGCTCGGACCCAGGCAAGATGATCGAGAAGGCGATGCGAGTCGGCCTGACGCATCTCGCGGTCACCGACCATGAGCGTATCGACGGAGCCCAGCGAGCTCGCGACCTGGCACCGGCAGCACTGCAGATCATCGTGGGCGAAGAGGTCCGAACGGCTGAGGGTGACATGCTGGGGCTCTTCCTGGAGCGAGCCGTGCCGCCCGGACTCTCGGCCGCGGAGACCGCGGCGGCCATCCGAGAGCAGGGCGGTTTGGTGGGCCTGCCGCATCCCTTCGATGGTTTCCGCAGCTCAGGCGGCAGCAAGGCCGACGGCGGGTCCGACAGCGCCGGACAGAAGCTGGAGGCGCTGGCCGCTATCGTCGACTATGTGGAAACGCACAACGCCCGCGCATATCGTGATGCCAACCCCTTGGCGGCAGCCTTCGCACATCGCCATGGACTGCCCGGGGTGGCCTCGTCAGATGCGCACAGCATCACCGAGCTGGGGATCGCCTCCACCGTGCTGTCGGGCACGTTCACCACGGCCGCAGAGCTGCGGATGCTCCTGCCGAGCGCAGAGCTCATGAGAGGCCGCGCGTCCTACTACGTGCGGCTGTGGACGCCCCTGGCCAAGCTGGCCAACCGCTTCCGTGGCAACGGTCGCATCCGCCCGGTCGAGGGAGATGAGGGCACATCGTGAGTGAGCTGCCCTCAAGCCCCCCGGAGGGCAAGGACGACGAGGTCCGCGATCGGACTGAGCCATTCCGGACGGCTTTCGAGGCCACCCCGGACGTCGGCGATGCGGCCAAGCAGGACCCACTCCTCGAGGACGACTTCTCCCACGGTGCCGTCCCGCTCACGCAGCGCCTGCGCGATCGACGCACGCAGGCCTCCATCATCGTCCCCGTCCTCGTGCTGCTTCTGTTCGTGGTGGCCCTGCCGGGCTTCGAGCTCGACACCCTCGTGGACTACGTGCTGGCAGCCGACCCTGCCTGGCTCCTGGCTGCCTTCGCCATCTACTACCTCGGCTTCCCGCTGCGCGGGTATCGCTGGTCCATCCTTCTGCGGGGCATCGGTGCCAAGGTCAGCATCCGCGACTCGACGGAGATCATCTTCGTCAGCTGGCTCGTCAACAGCGTCGTGCCGGCCAAGCTGGGCGAGGTCTATCGTGCCTGGCTGCTGAAGGTCAACTTCCCGGTGTCGCTCTCGGCGACCTTCGGGACCATCTTCATCGAACGCATCTTCGACATCTTCGCCATCGTCATCCTGGGGTTGGGGGCAGCCTTCTGGTCGTTCCGGTCGGGGATGGACGAGACCGTCCGGGCCATCATGTTCATCGGCATCGTGGTGATGATCGTGCTCGCCGCTGCGCTGTTCACGCTCCGCAACTTCGGACGCCGACTGGTCGAGCGCTTGCCGCTTCCGGTGAAGATCAAGGAGCTCTACGAGCGCTTCGAAGAGGGCGTCTTTTCCGCGGATCGCCGCACCCTGCCCTTGGTAGCCGTGCTCACGGGGCTCATCTGGACCACGGAAGCGCTGCGCCTGCTGTTCGTGGTGGACTCACTCGGCTTCGACATCTCGCTCGGTATCAGTGGCGCCTTCTTCGTAGCCCTGGTAGCCTCCCTGCTGACCGCCGTGCCCTTCACGCCGGCGGGCCTCGGGATCGTCGAGGCCGGGATCGTCGGCATCTTGACCGTCGTCTACCAGGCCGATCCCACTGAGGCCGCTACCATCGCCCTTGTCGACCGGGCTATCAGCGTGCTGTCAGTCATCGTGCTCGGCTTCATCGCCTACCTGCTTTCGCCCAAGACCAAGGGCGGGCGTTCCGGTGCGGATGGCATCACACCCTCGGAACAGGGAACGACCACGGCCTAGTCGGGGCACAGCGCCGGGCAAGCGCAGACAGGGCCGTGGTCGGGAAGAGTCGCCGCGGCGGGCAGGAGCGCCGCCGATCAGTGCTGCTTGTTGGGTTCGGTGCGAGTAGGGATCGAGCGCACCGCGGCGACCGGACGCACCGGTGCGTAGCGGCCGGTCTGGCGAACCGACAGGCGGCGCATGCGCAATGCCAGGTAGTACTCCATGACCTGGCGGACCTGCGGCTCACTCATCAGATCATCGGAGCGGAGCGCGTACTCGACGCGTGCGGTCGGATGTGTGCTCGATGACGAGGTCAGACCGAAGTACTGCGGCGAATCGACGTCGTCGCGCAACTCACGCAGGCCCTTGGCCAGCTTGGTGGCTGTGCCCAGGGAAGGCGTGCGGTCACCCCGCAGCAGCCGCGAGATCGTGGAATGATCCACGCCCGACTGCTGTGCCAATTGGCGTTGGGACATCTTCTTGGCCTTGAGCTGTGCTCGCAGCCACTCGTTGAAGGCCCGTGGGTTCTGGACGCTCATAGCACCCCGACAGCGTCGTCATCGACACCCGGGCTTTGGTGCCCCGGTGAGCCACCGTTCGGCGGCAGGGACCATCATCGGTGCGGGGACGCCCCGGGGAATATGGTCCATTGGTACGGGGCACCGGGTGGGGGAGTGGTCCCCCACGACCACCAGTACGGCGGCTTCAGAGGCACCTTCATGGCGCACAGGGTCGCCCCCAGTCACAGGTGGCACGCAGGTGCACAGGGGAACCCCTCGGGTGTCAAGGAGGCTTCAGCGCGCCATAGGGGTCCCAGGGCGCCACGTGTTCACCCAAGGGTCGCACGAGCCAGCAGGCAGGCACCGCGAAGGCGCACGCTAGGCCCGACGAGCGACCCCGCGCCCCATCATACGCTTGGAGTCGACGCTATCCCTCAGCGCTGTAGGCTCCGCCGATGGCCGGTTCGATGAGCCCGTAGCGACCGTCTCGTCGGCGGTACAGCACGGCCACCCGCTCGTTCTCGGCATTGACGAAGATGAAGAATGCGTGCCCCAGTTCCTCCATGCGCGCGATGGCATCCTCCTCGAACATGGGCTCGATGGCGAAGCGCTTGACCTTCACCACCTGCGACTCTGGCTCCGCGACCTCATCCCCACCCTCCACGATCGGTGACGGCTCTCCGCTGGAGCTGGCATAGCGCAGCTGCGCGTGTCGCCGTCGATCTCGCGGTCGCTGGCGGGCCTCGACGGTGCGCCGCTCGATCTTGTCGATGACCTCATCAGCGGCGACCTTGAAGGATGCGCTTGTCGCCACGCTGCGCAGTGACTGACCGGCAGTCGAGAGCGTGACGTCGACGATGTGGCTGCCGTCGATCTTGGGATTGCCCTCCAGGCGCAACTCCACGTCCGCCTCACTACGGTCGTCGAGCATCCGCTCCAGGCGCTGCATCTTGCGCTCGATGTAGGCTCGGTCCTTCTCCGATACGGTCAGGTTCTTGCCTCGGATCGTGATTCGCACCGGCTGCACCTCCGCTTTTGGTCTGATAGTAGGCCCCTGCCACGCCGCCTGCCACGCCCGCACGGCGTGTTCGCCGTCCTCGACCGTGCGACATCTCAGCGGTCTCGCGCGACGGCCATGGCCGAAACCGCCCCAGCTCCCCCTGCCTGCAGTGCAGCAGTGCAGCCCGCGAGGGTCGCACCGGTGGTCACGATGTCATCGACCAGCAGGATCCAGCGTCCGCCGATGAGCTCCCTGCAGTCCGATGGCACCGCGAAGGCCCCAGATGTGTTGCCGGCACGCTCGCGTTGGTCCAGTGAGTGCTGCGCCACCGTTCGCTGTCGTCGCTCCAGGCAGCGCTCCACCGGCAGTCCCAGCTCCGATGCCATCACCCGCGCCAGTTCCTCGGCTTGGTCGAAGCCACGCTCGCGTCGTCGCATCCGATGCACTGGTACCCAGGTGACCAGCTCACCGCCGCGTCCCGCTGCGCGCCAACGTTCGGCCATGACCGCTCCCAGTGGTTGGCTGAGGCGGCGCTCCCCGCGGTACTTCAACGCGTGCAGGGCGGCACGGACAGGCCCGCTGTACATGGCGCACCACTCCAGTTGCAGCAGACCGGGCGGCATCGTCACGGGCATACCCACCGGTGCGCCGGCCGGTTCGTCCAGGCGTCGCCGCAGCGGCCGCTGGCACTGTTCGCAGAGCGGCTCACCTTCACGCCCGCAGCCGGGGCAGTGCGGCGGCAGCAACAGGTCCAGCAAGAAGCGCATCCTGCCATCGTGGCGGGCGCCACTTGGCCGGTGCTTATCCGCGGCTTGGCCGTGGATCGATCGCTCAGCCAGCGGGCCTGGGCGTGGCCGGCTCGATGACGACCTCATCGCCCTCGGTCACACCGCAGCGAGCGAGGGTCCCCGCCGGCAGCTCGATGACGCCATGCGCACCGCGCACCGGCAAGACGAGTCCTCGCCACGGCGGCAGGCCCGGACGCAGCCGCACGACCGTGCGTCGGCCGTCCGGGCCCGCTTTTCCCACGAAGAGCGCATCGATAGGGAAGCGCATGAACATCATGTGGATGCTCGACGTTTGCAGCCACAGGCCCTCGCCGGTGTCCATCGAGGCGCGCCCCATCAGACCCCTGAAGCGCTGCAGGAATGACTCACCCATCACCAGACGCTCACATACGATGGCGTCGTCGGCGGGGCGTCGGAGACGCTGCCGTTCTTCACTCATGCGACTTGATGGCGTGACCTCGGCAGCCTAGACCGTGGTCAGGTTCAACATGATAAGGATCAAGGCCGGCCCCAGGATGACGATGAAGAGCGAGGGGAAGATGCATCCCACCAGCGGGAACAGCATCTTGATGGGCGCCTTGGCCGCCATCTCCTCAGCACGCTGTCGGCGCTCGATGCGAAGCTGCTCGGACTGCACTTCAAGGACGTTGGCGATGGCCACGCCGAGCTGCTCGGCCTGGATGATGGCTCCGATGAAGTTGGTCAGCGCGGGCACGTTGGTGCGAGCCACCAACTCCTTGAGCGCATCGCGGCGGGGCTTGCCGATGCGCACCTCCGCCATCGCGCGGCGGAACTCATCCGACAGGGGCCCCTGTGTCTTCTCGACCACCTTTCCCAGCGCGGCGTCGAAGCCCAGTCCGGCCTTGACCGAGATGGTCAACAGGTCGAGCGTGTCGGGGATGCCCAGCAGGATGGCCTTCTGGCGTCCCCTGATGCGACGGATGAGCCAGTAGTCGGGCACGAAGAAACCGACCACCAGGCCGATGACGGCGATGATCAGGCCTGAGCTCGCGCCAGATCCCATGGCCACGCCGAAGAGGAGGAAGGCGAGTCCGCTGGTGACCAGGGCGGTGACTACCTTCAAACCCATGAAGTCGATGGTGCGCAAGCCATAGGGATAGCCGGCCTCAGCCAGACGGCCCTCAGTGCGGCCGACCCGGTCACGCGAGGTGAGGCGCGTGCCGATACCGGAGAGGCGACGCATCAGCGGTCGCAGCGTCCGGTCCATGACGGGCTGCTGTAGCTCGATCTCCTCAAGGCTGGTGACGCCTTCGAGGGTGCCCAAGTGAGTCAGCCGCGCCTGGACCGGGTCTGAGGTACGGGCACCCAGAAGCGACCAGACGATGAGCAAGACGCCGCCGGCAGCCAGCAACGCCATGAGGAAGGGGAGTCCCATGGCTAGACCTCGATGTCGACGATGCGGCGGATGAGCAGGAATCCGATAGCCATCATCACGGCTCCGATGACGAGGATGATGACGCCGGCCGGGATGCCGAAGATCGTCGGGTCACCGAACATCGGCTCCATGAAGCTGGGTGCGATGACCGAGAGGATGACGACCAGGAATATGGGCAGGCCAGCCACGACGTAGCCGGACATCCGCTGCTGCGCCGTCAGCGTACGGATATCGCCCTTGATGCGGATGCGCTCACGGATGGTGAAGGCGATGGAGTCCAGGATCTCGGCGAGGTTCCCGCCGACCTGGTGCTGGATGGTGATGGCAGTGGTCATCAGCTCAAGGTCCTCGGAGCGCACCCGGCGGACCATGTTGGTCAGCGCCTGCTCGAAGGGCAGGCCCAGGTTGACCTCACGGATGACGCGGTTGAACTCGGTGGAGATGGGTGGCTGTGTCTCACGCACCACCAGCTCGATGGCCTGCAGGAAGGAAGCACCGGCACGCAGCGCATTGGCGACCAGCGTGATGGTGTCGGCGAGATGGTCGTTGAACGAACGCAGTCGCTTGTTCTTGCGGCGGTTGACGTAGTAGCGCGGGATCCACCAGCCCAGCACGGCCGCCAGCAAGATGGCCAGCGGGTTGCCCAGGGTGGGAAAGACCGTCGCGCCCAGCAGATACATCGCCATGGGCGCGCCGACGATGGCGCCGATCCGGATGGCAAGGTACTCCGAGGGTCGCAGCTGGAGATCGGCGCGAGCCAGCTCGCGAGCCATATTGGAGCCCCAGTCGCGTCGCTCCACGACGCGATCGACGCCGCTGGCGGCGCGGCCGCCGAACAGGCGTGCGCGCAGGGTCTTGCCCTGTTTCGGGTCGCGGTCGCGGTTGCGGGCTTCGGCGGCAGCGATCGTCACCTGTTCGAGACGCTCGGTCGGCGAGACACGCCGACCGCCAAAGACGCCGAAGAACAGCAACAGGACCGCGACGGCGGCCAGGATAGCGACGAGGACGGCAGGATCCATCGTGACCTCCTAGGACCGATACCCGAAGAGGGCAGGGGGCAGGTTGATGCCCATGACCTCGAACTTCTCGGTGAACTTGGGCCGGATGCCGGTTGGTCGCAGGATGCCCTGGATCTGACCCTCGATGACGCCGGTCTGCTCGAAGGTAAAGACCTCCTGCATGACGACGACGTCTCCTTCCATGCCCTGCACCTCGGTGATGCTGGTGACGCGGCGTGTTCCATCCTTGAGGCGCGACTGATGCACGATAAGGTCGACGGCCGAAGCGATCTGCTCGCGGATGGCGCGCAGCGGTAGATCGACACCTGCCATCAGCACCATGGTCTCCAGGCGGGAGAGCATGTCGCGGGGGCTATTGGAGTGGCCGGTAGACATCGAGCCATCGTGGCCGGTATTCATGGCCTGCAGCATATCGAGCGCCTCCGAAGATCGACACTCACCGACGACGATGCGATCGGGCCGCATGCGTAGCGAGTTGCGCACGAGCTCACGGATGGTGATGGCGCCCTTGCCCTCGATGTTGGGCGGGCGCGACTCCAGGGTGATGACATGCTCCTGGCGCAGCTGCAGCTCGGCGGCGTCCTCGATGGTGACGATGCGCTCATCATTGGGGATGAATGACGAGAGCACATTGAGGGTCGTGGTCTTGCCCGAGCCGGTACCACCGGAGACGAAGACATTCAGTCGCGCCTCCACACAGGCCTTCAAGAAGTCGAACATCTCGGGCGTGGCCGTGCCAAAGCGGATGAGGTCGTCGACGGTAAAGGGTGAGGCCGCGAACTTGCGGATGGTGATGACCGGCCCCACCAGGCTGAGTGGCGGGATGATGGCGTTGACGCGCGAGCCGTCGGTCAGGCGGGCGTCCACCATGGGGCTCGACTCATCCACGCGGCGCCCGATGGGGGCGATGATGCGGTCGATGATGCGCATCACGTGGTCATCGTTCTGGAAGGCGATGTTGGTCAGCTCCAGGCGGCCGGCGCGCTCGATGTAGACCTGGCGCGGACCGTTGACCATGATCTCGGTGATCGACTCGTCGCGGAGGAGTGGCTCAAGCGGTCCAAGGCCCACGATCTCGTCGGTGATCTGCTCCAGCATGCGCACCCGCTCGGCACGGGTGAGGGCCAGACCCTCCTCGTCGATGGCGATGCTGAAGATCTCTTCGATCTGGCGCCGCACCTCCACCTGGTTGCTCAGGTCCAGCTTGGGATCCAGGTCGGAGATGACGCGCTGCTGGATGCGGTACTTGGTATCGCGGAATGACTCGCGCACCGGGACCTGGGAGATCACACGCGGTGGCATGGGTGGCCGCGGGACCCCGGGCTGGCCCAAGGCTGCCCCTGGGGGCGGCATGGCCCCTGGCGGGAAGGGCCCACCAGGGATGGTGGCGGGCGCGCCCTCGCCGCCGGGCTTGGCGCTTTCGATCCGTTTCAGCAATGACATCTCGGATTCTCCCTAGCGAGGATGCATGACGACGTCAGCGCCGTCCGAAGAGTGACTTCTTGGCCGGCTCCTTCTCATCCTCGGTTTCGGGGGAGCCTTCACCCGAAACGAGCGCGCGTGAGATCTTGAGGATGTCTTCGCTGACCGGAGCCTGGCTGTTGCTCCAGACGAAGGGAACACCTCGATTGAGGGCATAGACGACCGTTCGGCCATCGGAGACGACCTGATGGTCGATCTTGCGACCGACCGAGTTCTCGACGTCCGCGACGCGGATCCCGAACGCCGAATCCGCCCGGTTCAGGACCAATTTGAGCTTGTCGCCATAGCCAAGCTGCTCGGCCACCTCCAGGAAGAGGCGGATGTTCTTGATATTGGTGATCTCCAGCGTGAGGATGGTGAGGATCACGTCGGACATGTCAAGCAGCGCCAGCGACACATCGTTGAAGTGCGGCCACAAGTCGACCACGGTGAAGTCGTTGGTCTCGCGGAGGCGGGCCATCATGCGTCGGATCTGGTCGACCGTGATGAGCTCGGCCATCTCCGGGCTGGGTGGCGCCAGTAGCACCTTGATGCCGGTGCTGTGGTTGATGAGCGTGGTATCGACCAGGTCCTCGTCGGTAGCCGAAGGGTCGGAGACCACATCGATGATCGACTTGTTCTTGGGGTTCAGGTTGAGCAACACGCCCACGTCGCCGAACTGGAAGGAACCGTCCACCAACGTCACGGTCTGCCGCTGCTCACCGGCCATTGCCACCGCCAGGTTGACCGCCAGTGTGGTTCGGCCCACTCCACCCTTGGGCGCGAACAGGGTCACGATCTTGCCCTTCTTGCTGCCACTTTCAGCGACCGGAGCACCTGGGGCGGGCATGATCATCCGTCCGCGCCTGGCCTTCTCGCGAATGTGGACCTGTCGGATGGATGCGGTCAGCTCATCCGAACTGAAGGGCTTGACGAGGAACTCGCGAGCGCCAGCCAGCATGGAACGTCGCAGGTAATCAGCCTCGCCCTGGACGCTCATCATGATGATGGACGTCCCGGGGAAGGTGGCCGAGACCCGCTCGGTCGTGGCGATACCATCCATGCCGGGCATGTTGATGTCCATCAGCAGGATGTCTGGCTGTAGCTTGCCGGTGAGTTCGACCGCCTCCTCCCCAGAGGCGGCAGCACCAACGACCTCGATATCAGTTTCGAACGAGAGCAGCTTTGTCAGATGCTCTCTGGTCTCGGCGATGTCATCGACGATGACGACGCGGATCTTTTCACTCACGCTCGGTTCCTCGTGGCCGTTGAAGGCAGGCGGCCGTGCCGGGTGCTCAAGGGTAGACCGGGAGCATTGATTCGACCAGCAGGACGGTGCGGTTCCGTCCGGTCTGGTGCGGGCACGTGCTCGCCGGAGGTTGACAACAAGAGCAGGACTCCAACTGATGTGACAGGTGTCACCGGAATCCTAGGCACCGCCCCCGGCTCAGGCGATATGACTATCGGGCTATAGGGTATAGGAGGCGTGTGCGGCCGCTGCGGCAGCCGCAACGACAGCTGCGGCAGTCGCATGAGCACCCGTCGGCTTATCATGGCGGCCACATCCCAGCTTCCAGCCCGAGGTTTCCCTATGCGCCAGATCCGACTGCGCAAGCTGCGCAGGCGATTGGGCCTTGATCAGCGCCCGGCACGCACGCCCAAGCCGATGGACCCAGCCAGCATCCGCGAACGGCGCAAGGTCTTCGAGACCCTGCCCGAGTATCCCGATCGCCCGGCGGGCTGGCGCATCGGCCCGCCCGACTTCGTCATCTTCGGCGCACAGAAATCCGGCACGACCTGGTGGTTCCGCCTGCTCGAACAGCATCCCGGTGTGATGCAGCCCGAGAACCAGCGGCCCGAGCTCCACTTCTTCGACCGCCTCTGGTCCGAGCCGCTCACGGACGAGCACGTCCAGACCTACCATCGTTTCTTTCCGCGGCCGGAGGGCAAGCTCGTCGGGGAGAAGACACCCGAGTATCTGAGTTGCCCCTGGGCGCCGCCGATGATCAAGGCCGCCGCTCCGGACGCTCGCGGCATCGTCCTGCTGCGAGACCCCGTCGAGCGCTACATCAGCGGTCTCAGCCATCAGGATCGCGGCGGCCTCGTGGACGAGCGCGACGATGCCGGTGCGCTGCGGGTGTTCGGCGATCGCGTTCGCGTGGTGACCGACGCCATCGAACGCGGTATGTACGCCACGCAGATCGAGTGGCTGCTGCAGTCGTATCCGGCTGAACGGCTCCTGCTGATGCAGTACGAGGCCTGCGCCGCCGACGCCTCCGCGATGCTGGGGCGGACGTTCGACTTCCTGGGTCTGCCACCGCACCAGCTGCCACCCAAGGTGCTGGCACGGCCCCGCAACCAGGCCAAGCTGGAGAAGGTGTCCGTTCCCGCTGAGCACATCGAGATGCTGAAGCGCTACTACCGGCCCCAGGTCGAACGCCTGCGCGTGCTCATGCCGGACTTCGACCTGACACTCTGGCCGAACTTCGTGGACCTGGCCTGACGACCGACGCCAGGTCGCCTAGCGCCTGATGGGGGCGATCAACTCCATCACCTGGCCCTCGTCCCGCATCGTCATGGTCATGCCCATAGCGCGCGCGCGAGTCCCGATCTCGGCCACGCGTTCGGGCGGCAGGCTGCGCATCGCCCTGTCCGCCGCCTGGTCCGCACTCCACTTCTCCTGCATCATCGCCAGCAGCGCTGGTGGCGTATCGATCGAGCGACCAGTCGCGGCCTCGCTTGACTCGGTCTGTCCCTCAAGGTTGACACGTGGCCAGGTGCCCTCGACCGTGGCCACCAGCTCCTGCTCGCCCCAGTCGAGTCGCACCAGCACCGAAGGCGGGCGCAGCGTCAGGAAGCCGATGATGGCCTCGTCCACACTGCGATAGACCACGCTTTCGATGCCCGGGTCGAGGCGCTCCTCGATGCCCTGTGAATCGAAGTCGATGTTGATGCCGGAGCGTCGGGCGCGATCGCTGGTGGTGCGGCGGATCGTCGGCCCCAGGCCAAGATCATCGAGGACCATGGGCCGGATCTCGAAGATGAACTCCTTGGTGGTGTCGAGAGCCTGTTGTACCAGACGGGAGAGCGCCCGGATCTCCTCACCGACCCGAGAGTCGCCCTTCTGCATGAGGCGCTCGACGATCTCTGCTTGCAGCCCGATGTTGGCGATCGATTGGGCCGGGCCGTCATGCATTTGGCGCACGATGTCACGACGGAGGTCCTCCTGGCTGCGTATCGCCATGGCCGGCTGGTCCGCTGCTCGGGCGCCACCGCTACCGGCTGCCGCCAGCGCACGCAGGCCCGGTGACGCGACCGGGGCTGGTCGGGTCGGGGCGCCACCCAGGTCAGACAGGCTGTTGTCGATCTCGACCAGTCGCTGCAGGAAGCGTGCCAGGACACGTTGTTTGCCCTCGAGCACCTGGCGCTGCGAGTCGAACAGCAGCTCGCGGCGCGTCAGCGCCAACAGGCCATCGCGCACCTCGGACAACTCATCGGGATCGGGCGAACCGCTCGTCTCAAGGGTGGTGAGGCGGGTCTCCATCTTGGATCTACGGCCCTCGTGGCGCTCGATCTCTATGAGGACCTGCTCCATGAGCATGTCGATCTCGCTGTTCTCGCCCTCGATCCGCCGGATGTCTTCCTCGATCTCCCCGCGCAGCCTCGCGATGCTGGGTCGGGCCAAGCCGGGGCCAGGCCCAGCGTAGGCCCTGTCCTCGGGCGCCCTCAGGCTGTCCTCGGGAGTCGGGCCGGACGGATCGAGTCGATCCCCAGCGCCCGGCAGGCCACCAGGTACACGCGGCTGCTCCGGGAAGCTCAATCCTCAGGGATCCTGATCCAGCCTTGCTTCATGGCATAAACCACGGCTTGCGTGCGGTCGTTCACCGAGAGCTTGCGCAGGATGGAGCTCATGTGGTTCTTGACCGTCTGCTCGCTGATGGAGAGGGCATAGGCGACCTGTTTGTTCGTCATACCCTTGGCGATATTGTCCAGGATCTCGACCTCACGCGGGGACAGCGGCGCGAAGATGGGGGCGGCCTCCTGGCCATAGACCGCCAGCTCGCGGAACTCCTTGAGGACACGGTTGGCGACCGACGGTCGCGCGAAGACCTTGTCGTTGATGAGATATTCGCCCTGGTTGACGCGGCGGATGATGGTCACCAGGTCCTCGGGGGTGATGTCCTTGAGCAGGAAGGCCGCGGCCCCAGCCTTGATAGCCTCGAAGAGCTGATCCTCGTCCTCGGACGCCGCCAGCGCGATGATGCCGGTGCTCGGCACCTCGCGCTTGACGCGTTGGGTCGTCTCGATCCCGCCCGGAGCCGGAAGCGACAGATCCAACAACACGATGTCAGGCGTGTGGGCTCCGGCGGCATCGATGGCGCTGCGCGAATCCTCGGCCTCGGCCACGACCTCGAAGTCGTCCTCGGCTTCGAGGGTCTGCCGCATGCCCACGCGGAACAGGGCATGGTCATCGACGAGCAGGATCTTGATCCGTGCGTTGGGGTCTCGCCGGTCGGGGCCACCTCGGCGCCGATCCGGTCCTGCGTACTCGCCCGGGCTCATTCCATACTCCTCTCCCTGGGGTGAGGCACGAAGCAATGCGTCGTGCTCCCATCCACCTGGCTGACGATGTCCGCCGGCGCGCCTTCGGGGCGCACCCGCACGCATGCCTGCTCTGTCCTGCTTCGTTGCCGCCGCACGTGCGGCGTCCCGGCATCCATGTGGCTCGGAGTATAGGCGTTGCCGCTGGCCCTCCCGGCGTCGTCCTTCACGATGCCGCGCACTCCCGACCCAGTCTGAACAGCCAGGCCTCGCCACTCCCGGCCGCCAGCGGCTCAGGGTCGGCGACGAGACAGTCGCGGGCCGCGGCATCGAGTAGGGTCTCCGGATAGCGCCCGCGTTCGTCCACGACGATGACCCAGGGCGCGTCGAAGACCTCGCTCAACTCGACGATAGAGGCGAGTCCCTCGTCGGGTAGCGCGATAGCGTGCCGCCCCAGGGCGCCGGCCAACCACATGGGGTGGTCGGTGACGATGGTGTCGGGCACCTCCTGCCCGGCTGCCTCGGCGCTTGCCTGCAGGGATGTCGCCAAGTCCGCGTATCGCGTCTGGGTCTGGCGCGACTGCTCCGAATAGAGATAGACGCTCAAGACGCTGAACAGCCCGGCCATGGCGACCAGTGTCACGGGTGCCAGGATGATATTGGGCTTCTCCCAGGCGCGCCACCCGGAGACTCGCGCCAGCAGCGCATCGCCACCCAGGGCGGCCATCACGCCCAGCGCCACCAACAGAGGTCCCGATGCGTGCATGAACGTCCCCCACAGCGTGGCCACCGGGAACAGCAGCATCGTGCTCGCGAACGTGAGGGCACCGCTCAGCAGGAGTGTGACCAGGGCCGTGGGTCGGCGTAGCGCGGCTGAGCGCCACAGGCCGAGGAGCGAGATAAGGCCCACCAGGCCCACCGGGAAAGCCGGCAGGACGATGACGTTGAGAAGACCGTCCCAGGCCGCCGCCAGCGGGTTCCACAGCACGGTGGCGAGGCCTTGGGCCAGGTACGTCGCCGCCTCGGGATGGTCACGGAAGGCAAAGATATCCTCGTTTTCCACGAGAAACATGTTCTCGATGGCCTGGCCCGGGAAGGGGCTGCCGAACTCCGCGGCGTTGCGCAGCAGCCATGGCAGTACCGTGATGAGGCCACCGACGACGATCGGCCACAAGCGTCCGAACGCCTGCCGTCGGCGTGTGCCCGGGGTCCATCGGCGCGATCCCCAGCCCAGCATCACGAGCACCGTGAGGCCCAGCCAGATGATTTCCTGGCGCGAAAGGTAGGCGAGACCCATGGCGATCCCGAGCGCGAGGCCGGCGATGATGCTCGGCTGGCCGGGAGCATCGCTTCGACCTTCGCTGACACCCAGGACGCGCGGCACCAGCAGCGCGCTCACCAGCACCAAGACGGTGTACGGCGTGTACGAGTCGGGGACGACCGACCCCAGGACCAGTGGGGCCAGCACCGCAGCCAGCAGGCCGGAGGTGACCGCGACGGCAAGTGCGCGGCGTCGGTCGAGTCCCTGCGTCCGTGCCGCCTCGCTTCCGACGGCCCAGGCCAGGGGCGCCACAGCGGCTCCCAGGACGGCACCACCGACCTGCGCGGCCCAAAATGTGGATCCCAGCCCGGACATCGTTGCGGCGGACACGAATGTACTCATGGGCAACCACAGCTCGAAGGCGGGTTTGGGGACCTGCAGCGGGGCTGTGGCATAGCTCCAAACGCCATCGCTGACCAAGCCATCGCCGGCCAGGAGGTTCTGGGCGACATCGAAGTAGTAGGCGCTGGGCTCGGTGGCCGGGAAAGGTACTTCGCCTGCCGCGACGAGGCGGATGATCAGCGCCAGCAGATAGAGTGCGGCCGGGATGATGATGTTCATCGGTCGCACCGCGTGTCGGCCTCGGAGAGGCACACGGCATACAGCGCGGCTCTGGGCATGGGGTCAGCTGGCTCGGTCTGGTCCGCTTCCGGCGGCAGCGGGGGCACCACGACCAGCGGCGCGGACAGCCATTCGGGCTGGACCTCACCTGTGAGCAGTGGCTCGAGATCGGTCGTGATGTGGGCGCCCTCGAGTGCCAGCCAGCGTACGTCGTACAGGGCCAATGCCTGCTCCACGGTCGCGAGTGGATCGTCCGGCGTCACCACGCCGTCCCAGTCGCCGTAATACTGGTACGCGCCGGCGTCGGGACTCATGACGACATCTCCGGGATCAGCCCGCTCCAAGAGCATCGCGAGGACCGCGGCGCGACCGTCACGCTCGCGCTGCCAGGCACCGACCGTCGACGTGGTCGCCAAGACCGATACCACCGTGATCACACCAACCAGCATGAAGCTGAAGTTTCGGCTGGCGCGCGGTGCGTTCCACGATGGGCGATGTGAAGCGATGCCGCCGACGACGGCCGCTACCCCCAGCATCACCAGGAGGTAGGCGTGTGGAAGCAGTGCCACCGCGGAGTGGATGAAGGTGCCATAGGGCACGTGGACCGCTGACACGACGGCCGTGAACAGGAAGAGGGCGAGGGCGTAGACGAACCACGGCGTGAAGTCCCGTCTGTGGCGAGCGACCCACGAGCCGATGAGCAGGAACGGCAGCAGGAGCAGCAGCAGGGGCACAGACACGAAGATCAGCGCGGCATCCCACAACCCGGTCAGGCGGCTCCTGATGAGTGCGCTGGCACCCTGCGCCAGGAAGGAGGTCAGCGTGGTCTCGGTAGTGACGCTGTAGAGCTCGCGATACGTGCCGATGAAGAGGATGCGTCCACCGGCTGATGACGGCGAGATGGAGCCGAACACCTCCAGCTGCCGCAGCAACCAGGGGGCAGTGACGACGACGAAGCCGCCAGCGCAGAGCAGGGCGGGCCACCAGCCGATACGTGAGCCGCGGGGTCGCCGCACCACGTCGTACAGGAAGGCCAGCGCGAAGGGTACCCCCAGCAGCGAACCATCATTGCGGGAGAGGAAGGCCAGACCGACCACGACCCCGCCCACGGCGAAGGCGCGATGGTCGCCGCGCAGGCCACGTCCGCACAACCAGAGTGCCAACGCACCCAGGAACATGAAGATGGCGAAGTTGTCAGGCTGACCCAGGAACGGCGCGACGCCGGCCGGCATCGCCACCAGCAACCCTGCCGCGGCCGACTGCCAGGAGGGCATGCCAGCGTCGCGCCCGATGAACCAGGTCAGCGGCGCGACGGCCGCAGCAGCAAGCCAGAACGGCAAGCCTGACGCCACGCTGGTCGTTCCCAGCAACCAGATGAACGGCACTTGCACCAACGCGGCGAGTGGCATCCAGTGGGCATTCGAAGGGATGGGCAAGACGCCCACGTCCGGGAGCACCCCGCCGACCTCGATGAAGTTCCAGATGTAGTCGACCGAAAAGCCGCCCCCGGCAGCGAGCTCCCGTGCCAGGTTGGCGTAGTAGTAGGCGTCGGGATAGGCAGGTTCGGCGAATAGCGCTGCCGTGAGCATGCGCGCGCCAAGGGCGACCGCGAAGAGCAGGATGGGGATCGCCATGTCGCTGACACACTGCCATGGACGGTGTCGCGCCCCGGTAGTACGAAAGGGCCAGGCCCCGGGGGTCATCGTGTTCGAATAGGTGCGCTGGGGTGCCTTCACGATGGGACCAAGGAGCCATCTGCGGAGGCGGGGCACGACCGCTAGCCTCTCATGGTGACATCTGGCGACCCGGGACATACCCGCCTGACCATCGTGCTGCCGGCATTCAATGAGGCTGAGCGTATCGAGCCAGCGCTCGACGAGCTCTTCGGTTGGCTCCATCGCGGGGGCTCGCCCCGAAGCGGTGGCCGCTCGTCCGACGAGATCGGTAGCTGGGAAGTGCTCGTCGTCGATGATGGCTCGGAAGATGAGACTGCCGACGTCGTGGCGTCCCGTCCCGAGGCGCAGCCAGGACTCGATGGCTCGCCAGCGCGGCTACGTGTGCTCCGCCGCCACCACGCCGGTAAAGGCGCCGCAGTGACGGCCGGCGTGATGGCGGCGCAGGGCGACCTCATCATCTTCGCCGATGCCGACATGGCCACACCTCCTGATCAGATCCCCCTGTTGGTTCAGGCGCTGCGGACCGCCGACGTCGCGCTCGGCAGCCGCATCCAACCCGACGGCTCCGACAGGCGGGCCAGCCAGCCCGCGTATCGGCGCGCCCTGGGCCGGCTCTATCGATGGCTGGCAGGGCTGTGGGTCACGGGCGACGTCCCGGACACGCAGTGCGGCTTCAAGGGCTTCCGGCGAGCCGCAGGACATGACCTCTTCGGTCGCCTCAAGACGAATGGCATCGTCTTTGACGCAGAGGTCATCTTCCTTGCCCGTCGCCTACGCTATCGCTTCGCGATCGTGCCGGTCATGTGGCTCGACATCCATGGCTCACGCATGCGCGTGCGGCCGCGCCTGGCGCTGAGCGTGCTCTGGGACCTGTTCCGCATCCCCATCATCCATCGTCGTGTGGCGCCTTCTCGCGCTGTCAGAAGGCCGGACGACAGCGCCTGACCGGTGGCCCCGCCCTGGGAACCCCGTGCCCAGCTACGCTCGGACGACGCCCCAGTAGCGTTCCGCCGCCCCAGTCCGCACGCCACCAGCGTCGGCGACACGCGCGGCATAGCCGGCAACGGCGTCGAACATGCCCTGCTCGCTATCGAACAGCCGCTGGACCTGCCCGGCGTACATCTTCAGGCCGGCGTTCTTGCGCTCGAGTTGATCGCTGATGTCGGCGTAGCGTGCCTCAAGCCCCAGGCCGGGGGGGACCTCGATGTCCTGGTCTGCCAGATCGGCGAGTCCGGCGAATCCGCTCCACCAGGCGTACGGGAAGTCCTCGTAGAACGAGAGTCGCCCGGTCATGTCGGGTGCCGGCATCACCCAGGCGGGGGAGTCTGCCAGCAGCGCCAGTCCGGCATCGCGGCACAGCCGGTGATCGACGTGGCCACCGATGCCCAACGGGAAATAGACCTGTTGAGGTTCCAGGCGCAGGATCTCGCGGCGCAGGATGTCGGTCGGCGGTTCGTCATCAAGAGACGGCTGCCCCAGGAGCGCGTCATCACCCTCGTAGCCGCGATGGACCGCCTCGGGCAGGTCGAGATCCACGATGGCCGCCTCGATGAAGTATGCCCACCGCTCATCTTCCGCCTTGCGCAGGGTCGGCGCGTCCGCGCTGGCCAGGTCATAGGACATCAGCGTGCCATAGCCGGGCAGGTCGTCGGCCAGTTGCCGGTCCTCATGGGCGTCGTTGGTGACGTTGGCGCTGCGTGACCAGGCGGCCCGCTGCCAGAACTGGCGAGCCTGCGTGTTGGCGCGGTCCTGGGTCGCCTCGATGCGTGCTGCATCGGCCTGCCAGGGGGCGCCGGAGCCGATCGTCGTCGCGACGGGGTATTCGGAGGCGATGTTCCCGCGGTTGAAGGCTTGCGTGTTTGGGGCTAGGGCCTTGGTGCCGAAACCCAGCGCTTGGCGCTGCCTGTCCTCGTGGTCGGTCCCGGCCCCGGGCCCGCCGGAATAGACGGTCAGGATGGTGACCGACTGGCCGAGTTCTCGGAGGCTGGCGACGAGGCCGCCACACGAGAGTGCCACATCGTCTGGGTGGGGGGCAACGAAGACATGTGTCATCGCGGGCGAGGATAGCACCGGCTCGGCGGGCCGATCAGTCGGGATGGCCGTAGGGGCCCCGCAGCGGCACGAAGACGCAGCCGTCCGCGGCCGTCGCGGGTGTGCGCTGGCCACTCCGGTGCACCACCGTGAGACGCTGTGACCGGCGCGATCCCACCGGCACCACCAAGCGGGCTCCGTCAGCCAGTTGGTCTATCAGCGGCCCGGGGACCAGCGGGCTGGCCGCGGCCACCACGATGCCGGCGTAGGGCGCAGCCGGCGCATAGCCGGACCCTCCGTCACCGACGATCACGACGACCTCGTAGCCAAGACGCGCCAGGCGCTCACGTGCGGCCTCGGCCAGGTCCGGGTCGCGCTCGATCGAGATCGACCCGGGCGCCCGTCTGCGCTAACACCGCCGCCTGGTATCCCGAGCCGGTCCCGACATCCAGGAAGGACGGGGCCACGCCGCTCCAGGGCCAGCCTTGGGCGGGTAGATCCAGGAGGGCGGTCATGCGTCCCACGATGTACGGCTGCGAGATGGTCTGTCCATGACCGATGGGCATGGCGCCGTCAGCGTATGCGTCGCCGAGCTGTTCCTCCGACACGAAGGCTTCCCGGGGTACATTCGCCATGGCGCTGAGCGTGGCAGGGTCGTGGATGCCACGAGCCACCAGTTGATCTCGCACCATGGCCATACGCTCGGCCGCGAAGAGATCGGTCGAGGGCGGCCGGTCAGGCTTCCGGTTCACCCCACGACGTCAGCTACCTGGGCTGTCGACAGGTACTTCGCTGGCGTCGGGCGCGATCGACCCAGCAGGCTCGGCCGTCGGCGCAAGCGTCGGCATCTCCGTGGGCTGCGGCTTGGCGGTCGCTTCTGCGGTGGCCTCAGAACCGGGCGTCTCCGTGGCCGACGGTACGACTGTTGCCGACGGCGATACGCTTGGCGCCGCTGTCGCCGCTGGCCCCATGGAAGCGGCAAGCGTGGCCTCCGGCGACGAGGTCGTGTCACCGGAGTCGAACAGGCCATCGAATAGGCCGCCGGAGCCGAGCAGGATCGCCCCAGCGAAGATGAGCGCGAACACCGCCGCGATGATCGCGATCCACCACTTGCTCACCGGATCATCGATGTAGGGCAGCTCGTCGGGGCTCTCGGGACCTTTCACGGCCGGCTTGGCTGGATCCTTCGCAGCCGACTTGGCTGAGCCTTGCACGGCCGGCTTGGGCCCACTCGCCGATGGTGCTAGCGCTTCGGTCTGGGCCGCCTCGCTCACCGCAGGCGCGTCGGCCTCATCGGCCGGTGGATCCTCAGTGATGGCGTCGTTCGGTTGGTGCTGGTCAGTCATGCGGCGGAACTCTCCCTCGTCCTTGCGTGGCACTGATTATCGCGGGCACAGGCCGCTCTTGCCTAAGGGACGTGTCGGCCTCGTGCCAAGGCACCGCGCTCCGTCCTAAGCGTCGCGCACGGCCGGCAGCCAGGCCGCGACGAGAGCGGATAGCACCGTGAGCACACCGGTCGCGGCGATGATCAGCCCAGCATCCACATGATCAGCCAGTCCAGCACTCACGGCCATCGCCCCACTGAGCGCACCCATGACGATGCTGGAGCGGATGGCCACGACTCGGCCCATCATGCCTGTCGGAGTGCGCTCGGCGAAGAGCGTCTGACTGGGGATGACATAGACGAGGTTGAAAATGCCGATCACCACAGCCGCGACGACCGCCAGCAGCTCGTTGGAGGTCAGGCCAAGCACGATGGTCGCGAGGCCCATGACGGCGAAGCCGGTAATGACTAGCCAGCCCTTGTGAAAGCGCGCTCCGATGGCGCCGACGACGAACCCACCGATGAGGTTGCCAACACCGATCGCCGCCTCGAGGATGGCGTAGTTCTCGGGATATGGGATCATGCCGCCGTCGAGCGATCGCTGCGCATAGACGACCATCAATGCCAGCGTGGCACCGATCGAGAGCTGCGCCATCACGCTCACCATCGTGTTCTGGAACAGCGCCGCCTCACCTCGGAGGAACCGCCATCCTTCGCGCAACTCCGCGATGAAGGCCGCCATCGCGCCACTGACATGGGTCGCAGCCAACCGCGCAGCGGGTGGGATGACAAGGCCGGCGAGCAGCACGGCGCTGACGACATAGGTGGCCGCGTCGATCCAGAACGCCAACGCCAGGTTGGTGCCCAGTAGAGCCACGAACACCCCGGCCAGGGGGTAGCCAGCGATGTCGGCGACCGTCTCACCGGTCCAGATGGCACCGTTGGCCGGGATCAGGTCCTCGCGTCGCACGATGCGCGGGACGATGGCGGCCTTGGCCGGACGGAAGAACAGGCTGATGGTGGTGATGACGAAGACGGCTGGGTAGACGAGCCAGATGTGCACTTCAGCCAGGAATGGCAGTGTCAGCACCAGCGCGGCGCGCAACAGGTCCGTGACGACCATCACACGCTTCTGGTCCCAACGATCTACGAAGGTGCCGGCGATCGGCCCTAGTACCAGATTGGGCAAGGTCGCCGCCAGAAAGACCAGGCCTGTTTGCATGGCCGAACCGGTGACGGCCAGGACCATCACGGCCAAGGCGATCTGGTGCAGGCGGTCTCCGAACAGGCTGATCGTCCCGGCCAGCCAGAAGGCGGAGAAGCGTGCGTCGTGTGCCAAGCGCACATAGGGATGCTCCCGGATGCGTTGGCCGAGGCTCGGGACAGATGCGGCCGACCCTGCTGGTGGCGCTCCGACCCTGACTTCAGGTCGTGTCGGGCTGAGCCCCGGACCCATACCAGAGCCGATGACGATGGGTCGATCGAGTCCAGCCCGAGTCGGCGTTGGTTCTCCGGTCGCCTCTGTCCGCGCTTTCGCACTCCACATCGAGACCACCCCGCTGT
Organism: uncultured Chloroflexia bacterium; assembly: GCA_963814315.1. Taxonomy (GTDB): domain Bacteria; phylum Chloroflexota; class Limnocylindria; order Limnocylindrales; family CSP1-4; genus JAFMJV01. The sequence goes on along the minus strand of CAWFCG010000001.1, from coordinate 810,218 downwards.
CGGGGTCGGATGATCCACGCGCGACGGCCGAGAACAGGAACCAGGCGATGCCTGCCGCCAGCAGCACATCACCCAGGCTGATGACATTGGTCAGGAAGGGGATGCCGATAGGCAGCACATCACCCAGCGGACCTCCGGCCAACAGGAAGTCCCAGCCGATGTCGGTCGGAAGCGGTGTGTTGAACGTGGCAGAGAGATCGATCGACGCTGAGACCGACCAGCTCCACGGCAGGCAAGTACACCGGCATGTAGCCGCCGTTAAGGACGATCGCGAGTCCGTTGGCAGCGACGCCGACCATCGCCAGCAGGAGCCCCGGCTGCGAACGGTTGAGCCACAGCGCCACCACGATCAGGCCGAACGACGATGCGAATAGCGGCAGGCGGAGTTGCTCGATGGCGTCGACGCCTTGGTCGATGAGCCACTGCGTGACCACGCGCAGCAACAGCCCCGCGATGATGAGCGCACCGAAGCGGAGGCGGGCCGACAGGAGGTTGCTCAGCCGCCCACCTGCAGCCAGGCCGGCAACGATGCCCAGGATGACGGCGACCAACAGCATCAGGTGTGGTTCGGGTGTGGTTCCGCGCGTTGCACCGTGCGCGCTCGGGTTTGCGGGGACGGGCCCGCCATATGCTCGGAGGACTCCGTCTAGGTTTCGGCCGAAGCAGAGCTCGTAGGCAGTGCGCCTTTGGCTCGCGACGCCGCGACCTGGCCCAGCGTCGGCACTGGCGCAAGAGTCAGTTCTGGCTCACCTGGGTCGTCGTGATCTGGCGTCGTCTGCATCGCCGTCCTGGTCCGTGCAAAGGCCTTGACCACGTTGGGATCGAACTGGATGCCCGCGTAACGGTCCAGCTCCGCGATGGCCTCAGCGGTGCTCAAGGGAATGGGGCGATAGGGACGCGAGGCAGTCATCGCCTCGAATGCGTCGGCGACATGGAGGACGCGGGCCAGCAGTGGGATCTCCTCACCGATCAGTCGGTCCGGATACCCGGAGCCGTTGTACCACTCGTGGTGGTGCCGGATGAGAGGGCGCTCGGCGGCTAGTCGATCGACGTCCTTGAGGATCTCTTCGCCCTTGGCTGGATGCTCGTTCATCAGCATCCGCTCCTCGCGTGTCAACTTCTCAGGTTTCAACAGGACGGCGTCCCTGATGCCGATCTTGCCGATGTCGTGCAGGAGGCCGGCCCATTCGAGTTGTTCCAGCTCGGTTTCACTCAAGCTCATGGCCTGGCCGATCTCGACCGCGATGCCCGACACGTGCTCGGAGTGCTTCTTCGTACTAGGGTCTCGAGCATCGATAGCGGAGGCGAGTGCCCGTACGGTCTGGGTGAACATCTCTCGAATGTCCACGACCACCTTGAACGCCGCCCGAGTCGTGTACAGCGGCACCGCGAACACGAGAGCTACTGCAGGGCCTACGACTCCATAAGCCAGCGCCATCAGCCACGCCATCGGCGTCAGTCCGATCAGCGTCAAGCCAAACGTGCGGAAATCTGACCTGACCACCACCACGAGCCGGCGGTCCTCCCGCAGGGCGACAGCCAGAGAAGACATCGCCGTGCCGACCAACACATATACGACGCCAGCCGCAACGCCTCCAATCAGACTCGGATAGACACCAGCCGGCAGCCCTCGTATCGGAAAGTACTCTGCCACGAGAAGGTATGTGGCGCCTGATGCCACGGCGGCAAAGACTGGGAACGAGTGGTTGTATACGACGCCGTACCAAGGCACATGTCCACGGAATTCGCGCCACTCGAACGTTCCGACGATAGCCACCAAAGCGGCAGCCAAGGGCCCTCCGAGAATGCCTGCCGCGATAATTGGCGCAGCCGCGACACTCACGACGTTTCCACGTGGGACGTGCACAGGTGACGCCGACGCGACAAGTGCCACGCCGGTCCAGAACAGGAGGCTCGTGTAGCTCCAAGTTGACCAGCCCCAAACGAACGGGGGCCAATCGTTAGGTGGGAATAGATGCCAAATCACCGCGAACAGCGCGATAGCCGCCACTGGGACGGCTATCAGAACAATCCGAAGTTTCGATGACAAGGCGCGCCACTCCTGGATGCCGACAGGGAGACTGTCAGTATCACAACTGATACGGCGTACTCCCCATCCAACATTCGTACTGGGGGCGCGCTAGGCCCTTCAGATTGGTCTTATGCCCGCGCTGCCCGCGATGATTAGTGTCGCGATGAGGGTCGACAGCAGCGTGAGCCTCGACAGCAACGTGCGAGGCATCCGAGCTACCAGGGCTTGACGTGGTTGAGTGGATACATTTCATACCCCTTCTTGCTCCGCTGGGCGCTAGCCACAACGGGCGCGTTGGGGAGCGCCACGGTCCGCTACTTCGAAGGTCCCCTCTCTCGAGCCCCCCGAAGTGGTGCAAGGTGCACGCTCCTTGGTTGGTTCTCAGCCTGATGGCTGACAACGACGCACACTAGGCATGGGGCTGTCTTGACCCTATAAGTACTAGTACGTAGGGTTACTCATTCATGGCCTGGTGGTCTCCTTGTCAGCTCCTCGTATGGGCGCGCAGGAATGCCAAGGTCACGCCTATGTGCTGCGGCCATGCTGCGGTAGTGAGCCTGGGCGGCGTCATTGGCGCCGATGGCAGCCAAACATGACACGAGCGTTGCACGCAGATCCAACGCGGTGGCATCGAGAGTCACGACTGGCGTGAGCACATCGACGACCTCCGGATAGCGTCCCTCTCTGATGAGGGCCTGGGACGTCGCGTGCGCGAGATGCAGGTAGGCGCCATGGAGTTGAACTCTCCAGTCTTCCGTCCATTCCTCGTACTCGAACTCTGGCGCGAATCCACCCTTGTACAACCGCAATAGTTCGGGGCCGCGCTTCAAGGTCGTCCCGGAAGCAAGGATATCGGCTGCCTGCCGGGCAAAGGCCACACTATCGATTTGGAACAAGTCTTGGTCGAGGTAGACCAACTCCGATTCGACGCGAACGTAGTCTGCCGAAGCGCCATCTTCGTACCATGGCTCGATATCTCTCCGCAGGAAGAAGATCGTCTGGTGAAGGCTGTTCATGGCTGACTTCGGGTTCTGATCTGGCCATAGAGCCTCCATCACCTGCTCTCGTGCCGCAGCCAAGCCAGACCGGGTCACCAAATAGAGAAGCAGTGCTGCGGACTTGCGTCGCGTCTCCGTGATGGTGACTAGACGACTACCCACCTCGTAACTTGTAAGCCCGAGGTCGTGAACGCGGACAGTCGGGCTGACGCGACGTATGAGTTGGGACGCCAAGCCACGGCGCTTGCTCTTCCCTTCGCATGCTCGGTCAAATTCCCGGAGGAGGCTGGCGTCGTCCGCAGATCCAAACCGGGCCACCAGCGATGCGGCGGCACTCGCATCCTCACTCCGACTGTCTCGGACCTGACGTCGCAGCGCGGTGATCCATCGGGCGGGCTCGCGAAGAATGGATCGTTCGAGGGCATCCGGTATCGGGACGAGGGAGCCAATCATGATTGCGATGGCGTCCGCCAACTCAAGGACCCCCAACGCCGAGTCCCTTTCGGCGGCAGCGATTAGGTGCGCCAAGCCGTCCGCATCGCGTTTGACGACGGCATCCAAGATGCGTGCTCGCGCTTCCCATCTCCAAGCATTCTGAACCGAGGCCGCGTCGAGGGCGACGCTAACGAGTTCATCCGCGTTGGGCGCTCTGCGCACAACGGCCACGGTCGCAGCCACTAGCGCGACGCGAGACAGTGCATCAATGCCAGCTGACTGAAGTCTCTCAAGCTCAACCAGAGACGCCTCAGCCTCCGGCAACTGGCCCTCGCATATTTGCAACGCAATGGTCGCGTAGTAGCCTTGGGCGCGCGACCCAAGCTCGCGAGACCAGGGAGCGTCTCGTCGTTGGAACCGGGCGAGCAGCGAGCGAGCTTGGTTGCTTCGACCGCACACGGCGTGTAGATAGGCCGCATCTGCAATCGCGTCCGCCGTGGCTCCCGGCTCACTGGCGATAGCCGACGATGCTCGGAGCCCCTCTTCGAGGTCCCCCATCTCCGAAGCAGCGACGGCAACGATGGTCCTTGTTGATGCCGCAATCCCGGTCCCGTCGTCCGTGCGTTCAAGATGGGCCAGTGAGTCGCGAGCTAGAGCTTGTGCCTGTCCATAGTCGCCAGTGGCCAGCTCGGCATAGGCGAGGTTGTGCAGCGTTACGCCGGCGAAGTAGTGGAGACCGGCGCGGCGTTGGTCTATGGCGAGCCGTCGGAGCAGATGGACAGCATCGGTGATGCACCCGCCCGCACTGGCAATCAGGATCTGGCGCCACGAGATGGCAACCTCGCGGAGTGGTGGTGGCACACGATCGTCAGATGCGATCGCTTCGACTTCCTCGGAGACCCTGGCGCCGTCACCGTTCATATGGTGGATGGCGGCGCACGTAAGGCCGACCAGCCCGCGTTCCTCTGGCGATAGGGCTCGGCGGTCTACGTTCGAAAGGAGCTCGAATGCGTCGTCCGGCCGCCCATCGCTGACGAGAGCCCTGGCTTGGATCACCTTGACCGCTAGCGGGGGTGGCGTGCCCGGCATCAGTTCCACGACCTCGACCGCCGCTCCCCAGGCACCCGTACCCAACGCCTCACTGGCAGCCGAGCTCAGGACTCGGTAGCCGTCCTCTGGCATTGCTGCCAGGGCAAAGTGCTTCGCTGAGACCTGCCAATCCGAGGATTCGGCTGCCGCTGCGATGGCGCCATGCATGGCCAGGATGCGCGATCCGGACAGTGACCCGGCAAGCTGGACCTGGAGGAAGTCGCGGAATAGCGGGTGGATCCGGCGGCCGCCGGCCGGTGAGTCGCTCCTGTTCCCAAGCAACCCGAGGGCCTCGGCGTCATCGAGCGCGGCATCGACGGTGTCCGCTCCCTGCCCGTCGTCCGACTCCGACAACGCCGCCCGCACCAATTCTGGCTGAACTCGATCGACCATCGACGCGTGCATCAGGACGCGCTGTGTTTCTGGTGACAGGCGGGTCAGCACTTCCTCGGCGAGGAAGTCGTAGATAGGCGCGCTGGCGCCGCTCAGCGCCTGGATGAAGCTCGCGACCTCGTCCGGTTGGGTCTGGGCGATCGCTGCTGCGACCAACTGGAGGCTCGCCGCCCAACCCTCGGTCCTCTCGGCCACGACGCTGCAGGTGGCATCGTCCAACGGCTGCCCATAGGTCACTGCGAACAGTTCCTCGATCTCTGGGCGACTGAAGCGCAAGTCGTCGGTGTTCAGTTCGGCGACGCGACCCTGGGAGATCAGGCGACCGAGTGTGAGGTTGGGCTTCCCGCGACCTCCCAGAATGAAATACATCTGGTCAGGAGCCCGCTCCAGCATGCGGCTCAGGATCATCCGTACGTCGCTGGACCCCTCGACGTATTGGTAGTCGTCCAGGATCACGGCGATGCGCCCAGCCTCGACCGAGCCGAGGTCCGCGAGGAACTGGGCCACCACGACCTCCCTCGAGGGCCCCATCGCCGCGACGTGCCGGAGCAGCGCCTCAGTGGCTGCCCCGAAGCCCGGAGTGACCTCGCGGAGGGCAGCCACCATGTGGCTCAGGAAGGTGATCCAATCGCCGTCAGATGTCTCCATCCGATACCACGCGCAGCGATCGTGCGTCTGAAGTGCGAAGTCGTTGAGCAGCGTGGACTTCCCGTAGCCCGCCTCCGCGGTGATGAGGATCAGGCGCGCCGCAGCATGGCCGCTGAACCATTCGACGAGCCTTGGGCGACTGAGCACCGAGCGCACTGGAACCGCTGGGCTGATCTTGCTGGCGATGATCGCCAGCCCAGACGGATGCGCCCGGGCATCCCCGCCGGATGAGGAGCGGCGGTCGGCGTGCTTGAGGGTCACCTGTGCTGCGGCCATTGACGCATCATCGGGATGCGTTCTCACCTCGCGCTTAACGTGGTGTGGATAAGTCCGGTTAGGTGCCCTCGTACTCGAAGAAGATCTTCAACTCGACCTCAAAATCGGCGATCCGCCCGTCATCGACTCGGGCGGTGTGTCTGACGACCTCCACTCGGCGGATGTTTCGCACCGTGTGTGATGCTCGCGACACCGCGTCAGCGGCCGCTGCACTCCATGACTCGGGGCTGCTGCCGACCATCTCGCGGATGATGATGACGCCCATCGGTCTCCTCTCCGTAGCCTCGTCTGACTGCCGAAAGCGCAAGGGGGACTACCCGTAAGCGCTCTCGGCGTAGTGATCCGCCTCAGCGTAAGACACGAATCGTGTCTGCCGCTTCTTGAACCACAACTTGGTCTCGCCTGTGGGGCCGTTTCGATGCTTGGCGAGCTTAAGGTTGATGATCTCGCCATCCTGTTCGTGGTCGTCCGCACTACGTTCCTTTTCTCGCCACAGGAACATGACCATATCTGCGTCCTGCTCGAGAGCGCCGGATTCCCGCAGGTCCGATAGACGAGGCTCCCCCTTCTCGCCGCGGTTCTCCGTCTGGCGCGACAGCTGCGAGAGCGCGACCAGGGGCACCTGCAATTCGCGCGCCAGCGCCTTGAGGCTACGTGAGATCTCGCTGACTTCCTGTACGCGGTTCGCGTCCCGCGAGGTGACGCTCGACTGCATCAACTGCAGGTAGTCCACGAGGATCAGGTCCAACCCCGATTCGGCTTGCAGCCTGCGTGCCTTTGTACGCAACTCCATGGCGCTGATGTTGGGCGTGTCATCGATGAAGATTGGCGCCTCAGCAAGCTTGTTCATGGCCGGCGCCAATCGCGTGAAGTCCATCTCCTCAAGGAACCCGGTCCTCAGGCGCTGCGAGTCGATGTTGGCGACCGATGACAGCAGGCGCAGCACCAGCTGCTCCTTACTCATCTCAAGGCTGAAGATGCCCACGACCTTGCCTTCATTCACCGCGGCGTGTTCAGCGAAATTCAAGGCCAGGCTGGTCTTGCCGATGGACGGTCTGGCGGCGACCAGCACCAGATCGGACTTCTGCAGGCCGGTCGTCAGCGTGTCAAGGTCGGCGAAGCCGGTGCGGATGCCACTGATCTCACCCTTGTGCTGGTGCAGGTAATCGAGGCGGTCGTAGGCGCTGTGTAGCAGCGACTTCAGCGGTGCGAAGCCCGATTGGACGCGCTTCTCACTGACCGCGAAGAGTTCCGATTCGGCACGGTCGATGACCTCGCCGATGTCGCCAACTTCTTGGTAGCCCAAGCCGGCGATCTTGCCAGCCGCGCTGATCAGGTTGCGAAGGACGCTCTTGCGCTCGACGATCCGGGCGTAGTGGACGGCGTTCACAGCCGTCGGCGTCAGATTGATGAGGCTGGTCAGATAGGCGGCACCACCGATCTCATCGAGGCGTCCCTGTCGCTCCAGTACTTCACTGACCGTCACGATGTCGACTGGTTCTCGACGTTCGTACAGGTCGAGCACGGCAGCGTAGACGGTGCCGTGGTGTTGTCGGTAGAAGTCCTCTGCTTGGAGCAACTCCGCGACCTCGATGACGGCGTCCTTGTCGATGAGCAACGCGCCCAGAACCGACTGTTCGGCTTCTATTGACTGCGGTGGCAGACGATCGATCGACACGCGAAGACTCCGAAGATGGCGAAAAGATCAGCGGGTGCGGTGGGGCGCCGTCCGATGTTCGCCGTTTCCGCACGGTTCGCGCAAGGCGCATCTCCACCAACGGGCCGCCGACTCTCCACCAAACCTGTGGATAACCCGTGGACAAGTGCATATCCAGCCCGGCGACGTCCTAATCGACCCGGCGAATCACCCCCACGAGCTTGCCTTGGATCCGTACCTCGTCATAGAACTGGGGCTCATAGGCATCATTCGCAGGCTGCAGCCTCACCCGGTTCCGTTCCTTAAAGAAGCGCTTCAGAGTGACCGCGTTCTCGTCTACCTGCGCCACGACGATGTCACCATCGAGCGCGGTCTGTTGTTCCCGGATAACCACGAGATCGCCGTCCATGATGTGGGCATCGACCATGGAGTCCCCCCGAACGCGTAGGACATACGTGCTTGCGGTCGTGTTGATGATGTCCGGGATGCTGACGGTCTCGGTGGCATCCTGATAGGCCTCGATAGGCCCACCGGCGGCGATCTCGCCGATGACGGGCAGCACCCGAGCCTGGCCCTCAGGAGTCGCGGTCAAGACGCCGGCCCCCGCGGCACTCGTCACTGTTGCGGCCCTGGTCAGACGCAGTGCGCGTGACTGCGTCGCGTCTCGCTGGAGCTTGCCCTCCCGTTCCAGCGCCGAGAGATGATGGTGCACGGCCGAAGTCGATGCGAGGCCCACGGCTGCGGCGATCTCTCGCACCGAGGGCGGGTAGCCGCTCTCGCGAACGGTGGCGGCGATGTAGTCGATGATCCGCTGCTTGCGGAGCGCGTCGTGCTTGGTCACAGGACCTCCTGAGCAGAACAGTACAGAACATCTGTTCGATTGTCAATCCGACCCGGCGGTGCTTGGTCACGGTATGGGATAGATGGCACATGAGCTGAATGCTCAGCTGCTGCTAGACTCGCGCTCCCGATGGCCCTGACAAGCACCTTCAGGCTGGGGCTGGCCGCGCTCAGCCTCTGGCCGTTCATCCCGATCGCTTCGCGTGCGCCGACCTATGGTCGGCTCATCGCGGAGTTGGCCGTCGATGGTCGGGTTTCTTGGTCAAGGAAGGCGATCCTTGGTCTGGCTGCGGTCTACGTGCTCTCGCCTATCGACATCATCCCCGATGTCATCCCCTTCATCGGCCGGTTCGACGATGTGATGGTGACCGTCATCGCCCTCGACCTATTCCTGGAAGGGATCCCAAAATCGCTCATGGTCGAGAAGATGTATACCCTTGGGATTGACGGTCGTGAATTGGAGCGCGACATGGAAGCCGCACGGCGTTTTCTCCCGCTGCCCATCCGCACGATCGCCCGACGACTTCCGGCGCTTTTGGAAGCCAGTGCCGACATGGTCAAGGCCGAACTGGAAGATCGTGGATACAGCGAGAAGCAAGCATTGGACAAGGAGGCAGTCTCAGCGTGAAGGTCATCCTCACAGCGGATGTGGACCCGCTCGGCAAGAGCGGCGAACTCAAGGACGTCACCAACGGGTACGCCCGCAATTACCTCATCCCGCGTAGCCTGGCCGTCCCGGCGTCGGGCGGCACCTACCGCGCTTGGCAGCACGACATCGCCAGCCGCGAAGAGCAGCGCAAGAAGGAGCGCGCGGCCGCGGAGATCGCCGCACAGCGCATCAGCAGCACCACGCTGACGATGGGCGTCAAGGTCGGCGAGGGGGGCAAGCTCTACGGCTCCATCACCGCCAAGGACATCTCCGACGCGCTGGCTCGCCGTGGTATTGAGATCGACCGTCACCGGATCGACCTGGACGAGCCGCTGCGGCAGTTGGGCACCTACAAGGTCGCTATCCGCGTCTTCGCCGGGATGACCCCCGAGGTCACCGTCGCCGTCGAGCCCAAGGGCTGACGACTGCGGGCTTGCCCCCCAAGACATCATGGTGCGGTGATCAGCGCCACTATCCTCCACGTCGATCTCGACGCATTCTTTGCTGCCGTGGAGCAGCGAGATAACCCCGAACTGCGCGGCCGACCCGTCGTCGTCGGCGGCGGCGGACGCGCCGATCGGGGTGTGGTCTCGGCAGCCTCCTACGAGGCGCGCCGCTACGGCATCCACTCAGCCATGCCACTACGTACCGCGGCCGGCCTGTGTGCGGAGGCTGTCTTCGTGCCGGTCGACAGCCGCAAGTACAGCGGCGTCAGCCGTCAGGTCATGGCGATCTTGCGGCGCTACACGCCGGCCGTCGAGCAGGTCTCCATCGACGAGGCGTTCCTGGACGTGGCTGGCTCCGAAGCCCTCTACGGTTCAGCGGTCCAGGTCGCGCGGTCCGTGCGGGCGACCATCCGGCGTGAACTGGATTTGACGGCCTCGGTCGGTGTGGCATCGACGAAGCTCGTGGCCAAGGTCGCATCCGATCTCAAGAAACCTGATGGCTTGGTGGTGGTCACACTTGGGACCGAGGCGGCATTCCTCGCGCCTTTGCCCATCTCGCGATTGTGGGGCGTTGGAGCCAAGACCGCGGTCGTCCTCGCGGAATTCGGCGTCCGCACCATCGGCGATCTGGCCGACCTGCCAGATGACGTGCTGGCGCGACGCTTCGGACGACAGGGACCTGTGCTGGCACAGCGCGCGCGTGGCATCGATTCGTCGCCGGTATCGGCATCCGAGCCGGCGCGTTCGGTGAGCCATGAACACACCTTCGCTGTCGATACCGCAGACCCTGAGGTGCTTGAGCGCACGCTGCTAGCACTTTCGGAGGGGGTAGCGAGCCGTCTGCGTGCCGGTGGTGTCAAGGCCCGCACCATCGCCGTCAAGGTGCGCGACTCCTCGTTCACCACCATCAACCGCCAGCGCACACTGCAGGAACCGACCGATCAGACGGAAGTCGTGTTCAGGTCGGCTGTCGAGCTGGCGCGTCCGCACCTGCGCGGTAGCCGGATCCGGCTGTTGGGGGTGGGTGCATCGCACCTCGACGATGGTGAGCAGATGGCACTCTTCGATGCGACCGACGAACGACGACGCCGTGCCACTGAGGCTGCGGACGAGATCCGCCGGCGGTTCGGCGCCAGGGCCATCCGGCGTGCCCGACTGCTCGGCAGTGATGTGGCCGAGCCCTTCGAGCGTGACCCCATGACTGCGCCGGAGGGGGGCAACATCGGGCGAGCCCCGACCGAGCCGCCTACCGAGCGCTGAGCCTGCGAGCCACCTGTGACAGGCGAGTTGGCACGGCGGGGGTCGATGGTCGCCCTGACCAGCGACACGGGGTTGACACTAGAACAGATGTTCGATAAGGTCTCGCGACCGGAACAGAACAGATGTTCGACTGTCGGTCAGGATGTGCCCGTGGCCGTGTCATTCCCAGAAAGGAGCCATCACCATGTTCCACTTCAACGCCACCAGCCTCACGGTCGCAGTGGATACTGCCGGACGTCCACGGGAGGTCCGCACGACGGACGAGCGCATCTCCGTGACCCGTCTGGAGTCGGTCCGCGACGAGACGGCCGCCTATCCGCTGGGGTCTGGGCCACGCAGGGTGTTCGTCGTCGAGGCGTCGGGTCGCCGCTATCGGCTCGTCCATCTCCTGCGTGATCGGCGCTGGACGGTCGAAGAGTTGGTCAGCCAGGTCGAGGGTCTGGCGGAGGCCGCCTGAAGCGTCCCCGTGTCGCGGCCATCTCGACCGCGGACGTCGGGCGTGCCGTGCGAGAATGCCAAGGATGAGCGACACGACACATACGACCGCTTCCGCTCCACTCGGTGAGTTCACCGAGGCGCTTGCGTCAGGGCAGCCGACCCCTGGCGGTGGTGCGGCGGCCGCTGTGGCTGCGGCGTTGGCCGCCAGCCTCACTGCCATGGTCGTACGTCTATCACTCGACCGGCCCAAGTATGCCGAGCATGCGGCGCTGCACCGCGAGGCGCTGGATGCCTCCGACGCCGCACGGGCTCAATTCCTTGCCTTGGCTGATGAGGACGCCGCGGCCTACGCTACCTATCGCTCGGCACGGCAGATGCCTCACGAGTCAGATGCTGAGGAGGCGGCCCGCACTGAGGCCACTCGTGCTGCTGCCCGCCAAGCAACGGACGTACCGCTGGCCATCGTCAAGGCCTGTCATGCCCAGGCCGGCCTCATCGAACGGCTTGCCGGTCGCTCCAACCTGAACGTTGCCAGTGATCTGGAGGTGGGCGCACTGCTGTTGGAGTGTGCCGCCCGGTCCGCTGGCGCCAATGTGGCCGCAAACCTCGACGCAGTCGGGGATGAGAGCTTCGCAGGTGCCGTGAGCGCTGAGCTCAGTCAGCGCCTCCAGCAGATCCAAAGCACCACCGACCGTGCGCGGGAGCGGGTCGCCAGAGGCAGCCTGCGCCAGCCTGAGGGCGAATAGTCCGGTCGATCGTCGTGCGGCTCACCCTGGGGCGCGGAGGATTCAGTTGCCCCGAGCGATGAACAGCGCGACCACCACCACCAGACCGACGGCTCCGCCCATGAGGGCGTACGCCCAAGCCCGCAGGTCTACTGGGCCCAGGGGTTCTGCGGCGGGTGCATCGCCGTGCCCGGACACATCGTCGGCTTGGTCGTCCGTGGCACTCACAGATACGGCGTCGACATCAGACATGCCCTCAGTATCGCGCATCTTCAGGGCTGCAGATCGTCGGTGACGAGGTCGTCGACCGTCACGGTCCCAGCCACGACCGACTCGGGGAGAGAGGCCATGATGTCGATGCCCGACTGCCAAGCGCCACGGTCGACACTGCCAAATCCATGCTCGGCGGTGTAGTCGCTCCCCCAAGCACCGATCGTGGCTTCGAGGATGGCGAGTTGTGTCTCAGGCTCGCCTGCCAGCTCGGGCACACGCGCGAAGGTGGCGTCGAGCCCCAACTGCGGGTCGGCCACGATGGCTTCCATCGCTCGCACGGTCGCGGCGGTGAACGCCCGGAGGGCATCGCCCTTGTCTGCCAGCGTCTCACGGCCGGTCACCAGACCCGGTCCCGGGAGGCGGGCGAAGTCATCCACGTGAAGCTCCTTGACATCAAGTCCCAGGAGCCGCAGTTGGACCGGTTCGTTGGTGACGAAACCGGTGGCGGCATCGACCTGTCCCTGTGCCACCGCAACGCTCTGACCGAAGTCAGGGTAGGTCACGATGTCGACGTCGTCGGGGCCAAGGCCGGCAGTCTGAAGCAGTGCTTGCAGCGCTACCCAAGACGACCCATAGCGTCCAGGGACGCCGATCGACTTACCCTCCAGGTCGGCCACGGTCTCGATCCCGCTATCGGCAAGCGAGAAGACGACATTGGGGTCGCTGGCGTAGACGGTGGCGCCGTAGACCACGGGGATGCCGCGGCTAACCGCCGGGATGAGGCTGGTGCCGTCGGCCATGCCGATGTCGATCGACCCCTGGGCGAGCAAGGTGATGAGCTCCGGGTCGATCTTGTTCTGGAACGTCACATCCAGCCCGACCTCTTCGTAGTAGCCGGCCGCATCGGCCAGATAGAACTGAGCGAACTGGACACTAGGGATATAGCCCAGGCCAACGGTCAACGGGACTGGCTCCGGGGCCGTGGTTTCTGCGGACTGTGCGGAGGAGCCCGCTACGGCGATGGTCAACAGCGATGTCAGGGCAATGGCGACACCGCCGAGCACTCGAGCGGACCGACAAGGACGATAAGGACGATGCATGGCGATGTGATCCCTTTCGCGACTTCAGGGGTGGGTGCGGACGAGGCGTCGCTCGATGGCGACGACGATCAGGTAGAGAGCCACCCCTAGGAGGGCGATGGTGAACAGGGTGGCGAACATCAGTGGGATATCGAACATGCTTCCGCGAGCGAGGTTGATCAGCACGCCCAAGCCACGGTCCCCACCAGCCCATTCGGCCACGATCGCGCCGACCACGGCGAGCGTGACGCCGATGCGCAGGCCCCCCATGATCTGAGGCAGCGCTGAAGGTACTTCGATGTGCGCCAGCCTCTGCCATCGCGTGGCGCGCAGGCTCCGGCCGAGCTCGACCAGTCGGGGGTCCACCGAGCGGATTCCGACCATCGTGCCCACGGCGATGGGGAAGAAGCAGATGAGCGCGCAAATAAGCACGCGGCTACCCAGGCCCGTGCCGAACCAAAGGGCGATGAGCGGAGCTAGCGCCAGGATCGGTGTCGCCTGTGCCGCCACGATGTACGGCGAAAGCATGCGTGCCGCCAATCGCGATCGCGCCAGCAGGATGCCGGTCAGGATGCCCGCGCTGCCACCGACGAGGAGACCCAACAAGACCTCGGCCAACGTGGTCAGGAAGTGGGACATGATGGTGCCCTCGAGCCAACCGTTGGCGAAGCGTTCAGCCACGACCAGCGGGCCGGGAAGGATGTATGTCGGGTAGTCGCCGATGACCACGATGGCCGCCCACGCAAGGATGAAGATCAGCGCGGCCGCCAACACCGGAAGGAGGTCATGCAAGGCACGTCGCCACAGGGGCGGTGTCGCGGTCGTCACGCCGCCGCCTCCGCTTCGGTCCCCGACAGGATCCGCCGGACCTCATCTGCCGCGGAACTGAACATCGATGCCCCGCCATTCGCAAGACTTCGCGGGCGCGATGCCAGGACTGGGACCTCGGCCACGATACGACCGGGCCGCTGTGACATCACCAGCACACGGTCGGAAACGAACACCGCCTCGGAGATGCTGTGAGTGACGAGCACGATGGTCGTTCCCGTCTTGCCCCACAACGACAACAGCTCGCTGTCGAGCCGCTCGCGGGTCATGGCGTCGAGCGCGCTGAAGGGCTCATCGAGCAGGAGCACGTCCGGTTCCGGCGCCAGTGCACGGGCCAGGGCTGCTCGCTGTGCCATACCGCCCGAGAGTTGGTCCGGGTAGGCCTCCGTGAACGCCTCAAGCCCGGTCAAGCGTAACGCCGCTCGTGCCCGCTGCTCACGGTCGCCGCGCTTGACGCCCGCCAGCTCGAGCGGAAAGGCGACGTTTTCCAGCACGTCGCGCCAGGGCAGTAGGCGAGGCTCTTGGAACACCAGCCCGACACGAGGATCGATGCCTGCCACTGTCGAGTCGTAGGCCAGAACTGACCCACGATCGGGTGGCAGCAAGCCGCTGATGACACGAAGCAGCGTGGACTTGCCGCAGCCGTTAGGCCCGACGATAGCGACGATCTCACGCTCCGCCACGCGCAGATCGAGCCCGTCCAGGGCGATCAGGCGTGAACCCTTGATGTCGAAGCTTCGGGAGACTCCACGGAGCTCGATGGCGTCCAACTGGTGTGACCTCCAGCCCCACCATCGAGGTACCACAAGAGAAGGGGAGCGCGTGTTCCCGATATACGGGTCGTCGGCACTCCAAGTGCGACCAGCGGCCGACCTGAGATCGGCGGTCGCCTCTCTCCTTCTCTCATCCGGACTCTGACCGTCGGCTCCCTGCGAAGGATCCACCGCGTCCATTTGGTTCGCGGGTCGTGGGCTGATAGCTGGACGACGATTGTCGACCGTCCACCGACCACCGGTAGGGGATTTCACCCGACCTCGAAGGCGAGGCGTCTATCTGCGTGATGTCAGGCGACTATAGCAGTGGCCGACATCCAAGCCGGCTGCGGCATTGGTCACCCCTCGGCGAGACACATCGGTCGCCTGCAGGTTCGTGAGTTCTGGGGCATCCTGTGGCCGAGATGACGCGCCGGAACACCCCAGTCGGCTTCCTCGTCCTCGCACTCGTGGGCCTCATCGCCGTGGGCTGCAGTGCGCCGACGGGCGCCGTGCTCCAAGCCCTGCTCGCCCCCGACCAGACTGCGCTGTCCACGTCGGAGGTTGGGAGCGCCCCACCCGCTGCTGTCGACAGTGCCGCCGAGACGTGGTGGCCACATCCCGATGGTTATGCCATGGACCTGCCTCCGGGATGGATTGCTGTGGCCGTCGATGCGGACCGATCGATGGACTTGCTCGCGGCTATCGAATCGAGCATGCCGGGCTTGGCGACCAGGATCGGCGCAGTGATCGACGCAAGCGACGTCAGCCTGAGCGCGGTCGCGGCCGCCTTCGATGAGAGTGAAGCTTCACCCATGCTGGTCGTGCTGGCTCAGCCCACCTTGGGCATGCGGGCCAGGGAGGTCAAGTCGCACGTCCGGGAGCAGATCCTCGATCTTCCAGGTCTGACCAGCCAGCCCATCTCTGCGCATGACGTCGTCTTGAACGCAGCCAAGGCGGTCCGCTTCGACTACACCATCGACGACCCTGATGTCGGTGAGTTGAGTGTGCGTTCCTATCTCTTCCGGTTCGGCCGCCAGGCCTACCTCGTCAGTTTCATCGCGGGGCCTGACGTCAGCGAAGACGTCGAAGCCATCTTCGACCAGATCGCTGACAGCCTCCGTTTCGGAGTCTAGGCGGCCTACACTGCGCGGTGTGACCAAACCCGTCGATATCGAGATTCGCGACGTCACCGACGACTCCGTGTTCGTCCTGCTCCCGCCGTGCGCTGATGCGCGGTTCGACCATCGCAGCTGTGACTACTGGGAAGACGAGATCCACGGGTCGAAGGCCGCCCGAGCGTCCTGGTGGAAGCCTGTCGCACCGGCGCCCAGATCGACACCACGGCCGCATTCGGGCAATCCGTTCGCGCCACCGGATCGCGAGGACGACGGCTTCAACCCATTCGCAATGACCGGGAGTGGCTCCTTGGCGCCCGACTTCAATCCATTCTTCCCACATCCCGAAGTAGACCCGCAGGCCCCGACGACCGAAACGCCCAGGAAGCTGCGCCTGCTCGTGCGTGGCCGGGTGGTCTTCGGCTCGTACGCCAAGATCCTGCTCCGCGCCGGCGAGCCGTCGGCCTTCGCCCAGTTCGGCCCGCTCTCAGCGTACCCGCGTGCGCAACACATCCGAGAGCTCTACCCGCGATTGCCCAGCTCGCCCCTACCGGCGGTCATCACCTGCATCGCGACGACGTCCGCGGCTCGTAGGGTTGGGCTCGGTCGCAAGCTCGTGGAAGCGGTCGTTGATGACTTGGCGGCGCGAGGCTTCGCGGCTGTCGAGGCCTACCCAGACTTGACGCTGGGAGTCGATGAGGCTTCCACCGCGACTCCAGCCTTCTGGGAAGCGTGCGGATTCGAGTTGGCCATCCACGATGAGCGCTTTCCGGTGATGCGTCGCGAACTCGACTGAGTTGCACGACAACGAGGCGCGTCGCTCGCCTACCATCATCAGCGTGGACCATCTGGAGAGTCTCGTGGAGTCCGTGCCCAACTTCAGCGAGGGTGCGAACCAGAAGACGATCGATGCTATCGGCGCCGACATCCTGGGCCAAGCCGGTACTTGGCTGCTCGATCGAACCAGTGACCCTGACCACGGTCGCAGCGTGTTCACCGTGGCAGGGTTTCCGGGACGTGTCATGGGCGCCATGGAGTCCGCGGTCGGAACGGCCATCGAGCACATCGATATGCGCCACCATCGCGGCCGGCACCCTCGGATCGGGGCCGTGGATGTCATTCCCTTCGTACCTCTTGGTGACACCACCATGGCCCAGTGTGTGCGCGGTGCCCGCGAATTCGCCGCGCGCCTCGCAGATGAGTTCCAGCTGCCCGTGTACCTCTACGCGGAGGCCGCCCAGCGCCCGGACCGACAGGCGCTCGCGGCCATCCGTCAGCCCGGGTTCGAAGGCTTGGCCGCAGCGATGGCCCGCCCCGGGTGCAAGCCCGACTTCGGTCCTTCAGCTCCGCACCTGACCGCGGGTGCGACCGCCGTCGGTGCGCGGCCTTTCCTGATCGCCTTCAACGTCCAACTGTCCACGACCGATGTCGCCGTCGCTCGCCGAATGGCCGCTCGTATCCGCGAACGTGACGGCGGCCTGGCCGCAGTCCAGGCGCTGGGGATCGACCTGGTCTCACAAGGCTGTTCCCAGCTGTCGATGAACATCCTCGATCATCAACGCACGCCACTGTGGCGTGTGTGGGAAGAAGCCCAGCGACTAGCTGCCGAGGAACGCGTGAGCGTGCTCGATTCTGAGCTCGTCGGCTTGCTCCCTGTGGCCGCCCTCGTAGAAGTCGCCGACCACATCGGCTCCGGCACATTTCATCCCGCCGAGCGCCGTGTCACGGAGGCGGCCGCCTGGCTGCGCATCCGCCGCTTCGACTCCGACATGATGCTTGAGGTTCGACTGGAGCAAGCTCGGGAACGCTCCAGTCTCGCTGGCGCCGGCCAGGACATCAGGCCCGAAGGGTAGGGGCAGGAGCGCGCACGCGAGCGCCGTCAGCGCCCGCGTTGCTCCAACAGGACGACGGTGGTTTCGTTGGGGATGGTCGAGATGGTGACCTTCAGGCTGCTGACTGGCTGAAGTTCGGGCACGCTCATCTCCTTGAGGAACTTGTCGAGGTCAGCTCCTGGTCCTGTAGCGGCCTCAGTGAGCGGGAGTGGCACCACCATGTGGGCATCGAGCTGGCCAACGACCTCAGCCGCGGTGGCAGCGCTGAGCTGTGGCCCGATACCCAGGCAGAGCACGTCCACGTGCCCGAGCTCGCGGATGGTGTCCTGATCAAGGCGGTGCCCGATGGCGCCGAGGTGAGCGGTGTAGACACCGTCGAGCTCATAGACGAATGCGGTGCTCAACCCCCGCGCCGCGCCATGTTCATTGTCACGAAAGGTGCGCACGCCCGTGGTCATGACATCGTGGACCTCGTACTCGCCCGGGGAATTGAGGACGAATGCGTTCTCCAGACTGGTCGGCAGTGGCACGCCCAGTAGTCGCGACGTGATGCCAGCTTTGACCTTGCTGCCGCGACCCTCTGCCACCGACTCATCGGGGTGGCCGTAGGAGACGATATCTGCGGTGAGCCCACGCCCTGTAGGCCCGGCGATCGACCGGAACGGGTCTGCGGCGACGACCCCCTCACGTCCCTTGAGACGAACGCACGAGCCGCCATACCAGGTGATTTCCATGGACCGGATGGTGCCACAGGCACGCGCGGGTCACAGCGGCAAGAAAGAAGGCACTGGAGGCACAAAAAGGAACGAGGGGCGCCTGCCCAATCAGCGCCCCTCGTTCCAGAGGGAGGGAGAGGGAACTGTGAAGGCTTGCTTCGCGGTTCCGTGCCCAGAACTGTAGCTGCCGAGCGTGAAGGCACCAGACCGCGAATGATGAAGAAACGCACATCTCATCAGTTTTCGGCTGGGAGGTGGCCTTCGCTGGTGGTAGTCGCGTCCGGCTGGCAGAATGCACGACTATGGCATCGAACCAGCACACTCGGCCCGCGCGCCCCGGCCGCCACATCGTCTTCTCATCTGCACTCATGTCGATCGCGCTGCTAGCGTCGTTCGGCTTCGGACCCGCCGGCGCCCAGGACACTTCGCCCGCACCTGAGGCCAGCCTAGCGGCCGTCGCGACACCGCTGCCGGATGGCTTCGACGCCAAGATGGTGAAGAAGGTCGACCAGATCATCGGCGGCGTCCACCCGGTGCGTGGGTTGCCGCCGGCCGAGGATGTCGCCTATCGCGTCATCGACAGCCAGGCCTTTCTCGAGGAGTTGCGAGCCCTGTTCCATGCTGAGTACAGCGACGCCGCTGTCGAGGCCGAGGACGCGGCCTTCACGCGCCTTGGACTCCTGGGGCCGGGTGACGACCTTGAGGAGCTCATCCTCTCGATCTACGACAGCCAGGTGCTGGCCTACTACGATCCACTGACGAAGACGTTCTCGCTCATCGGACCCATCGACAAGATCGGGGCGCTGGAGTCCATCGTCGTCGCGCACGAATATGATCATGCCCTGCAGGATGCCCAGTGGGACCTGGAGGGCCGGCGCATCGATGACCTCGATCGCTCGGACGCCATCCTCGCTCAACAGGCACTCATCGAGGGCGATGCCACCGCGGTGATGTATGACTGGGCGACTCGTGAGCTCAAGCTGACCGATCTGCTGCGAGTCTCGGCACAGTCGCTGACGAGGCAGGACCAGAAAACGATCAGCCGCATGCCAATGATCCTGCAGCGACAGCTCGAGTTCCCCTATATCGACGGCTACGCGTACGTGATGGCGCTCCGCGGCCGAGGAGACTGGGCGGCGGTCGATCAGGCGTGGGATGCGCAGCCGGTCTCGACCGAGCAGATCCTGCACCCTGAGCTGTATCCCGATGAGGTGCCCATCGACATCGTTCTGCCCGATGTCAGCGCGTCGCTCGGTCCAGACTGGTCCACCAGCTACCAGCAGACCCTGGGCGAGATGCAGGTTGGCGTGTGGGTGGCAGATGGCAAGAAGCGCCAATCGTTGTTCCCAGGCCTGCCCGGGCAGTTGCCGAATGCCTCTGCGGCGGCTGGTTGGGGCGGTGACCGGCTGGTGAGTCTGGATGGTCCCGATGGTGCTTGGGCCGTGGTCTGGCAGAGCGACTGGGACACTGGGGCCGACCAGAAGGAGTTCCATGTAGCCGCACGGGATGCCATGAAGGACTTGCCTGGCGCTCATTCCGTCACGGATGCCGATATCACGGGAGGTCTATCCTCTCCAGTACTCGTACTGGTGACCGACAGTGAGGAGACATTGGGTGCCCTTGAGGTGGCGCTCGGCCTCTGACGACTGACATCTCGCGCCGCCAGCGAGTGAAGCGAGGAGCGGCGGACGATGAAGAAACGGACACTTGTGTCGGTATCAGCCCAGAAGGACCGGTCGGGGTGCTCGCATGACGAGGCCCACTCCCGTATGGTCCGCCTGCCATGACTGATCAGAAGCCGGATCCCGGCGACCTCACACCGTCCACAGACGCTCCCCCGACGTCGCCCCAACCTGAAGATCCTGCGTTGGCCCCGGAGCAGCCAGAAGACGTGGTTCCGCCAAATGGTGAAGACGTGGCTGCCGAACCCAGCGAGGAAGCTGGAGTCGATGAAGCCGTGGATGCCGAACACGAGGCCGAGGTGGTTGCCGACGAGTACGAGGCCGCCGCGGGCACCGTCGTCGAGACCGAAGCTGAGGCAGCTGACGCCGCTGCTGCTGGAGCCGCCTGGACGACCACGCCCGTCGCGCCCGACCCGGAGGCTACCGAAGCCGCACTCGCCGCTCTGGCGGCCAAGCCTGAGATGACGCTCGAGCCCCCCATCTCGCTTTCCGGCGATGGCGGTGAGCCACCCGAGGAGGGCACGCCTGTCCTGTTGGTCGGTGGCATCCTCGTGGGCGCATTCATCGTGGCTTTGGCCATTGTGCTCATCCTGTTCCGCCCGTTCGATTCGCCGACCGACGTCGATGCGAGCCCGTCGCCATCGCCGGTCTTGACCGCGATGCCCAGCGCCGGACCGTCCGCGATCGCCACGGTCGATACCCCCAACTTCCAGGGCCTGACGCTGGCAGACGCGGAGGCCAAGGCAGACGACTACGGACTCGTCGTGCGCGTCAACCAGGTGGAGACGGACCAAGTCGAGCCTGACACGGTCCTCGGCCAAGATCCCCCGCCAGGTGAGGCGGTCGACGTTGGTTCCACTATCGAACTCTCCGTCGCCGCCGCTGTTCCTACCAACCCAGTGCCCGACGTGGCGGGACTCTCCCAAGATGACGCTGTCAAGGCCATCCAGGACGCTGGCTTCAAGGTGGGCACGATCACTGGGGAGCCCAGCGACACGGTCAAGGCCGGTATCGTCATCAGCTCAGATCCCAAGGCGGATGCCGAGGCGTCGCCCGCCAGCAAGATCGCGCTCGTCGTGAGTACCGGTCCCGAGCTGGTGGTTGTGCCCGACCTCGTCGACCTGGCCGAGGCGGACGCCCTTGCCGCTCTCGATGACGTCGGCTTGCTGCCCGGTGATGTCACCGAGGCCACCGATGCCAGTGTCGTCGCGGGCCACGTCATCAGCTCCGATCCCGCCGCCGATGCCGAGGTCGATCCCGGCTCCGCGGTGGACTATGTCCTCTCGCTCGGTCCCGAGCTGGTGGCCGTGCCCGACCTCGTCGACCTGGCCGAGGCGGACGCCCTTGCCGCTCTCGATGACGTCGGCTTGCTGCCCGGTGATGTCACCGAGGCCACCGATGCCAGTGTCGTCGCGGGCCACGTCATCAGCTCCGATCCCGCCGCCGATGCCGAGGTCGATCCCGGCTCCGCGGTGGACTATGTCCTCTCGCTCGGTCCCGAGCTGGTGGCCGTGCCCGACCTCGTCGACCTGGCCGAGGCGGACGCCCTTGCCGCTCTCGATGACGTCGGCTTGCTGCCCGGTGATGTCACCGAGGCCACCGATGCCAGTGTCGTCGCGGGCCACGTCATCAGCTCCGATCCCGCCGCCGATGCCGAGGTCGATCCCGGCTCCGCGGTGGACTATGTCCTCTCGCTCGGTCCCGAGCTGGTGGTTGTGCCCGACCTCGTCGACCTGGCCGAGGCGGACGCCCTTGCCGCTCTCGATGACGTCGGCTTGCTGCCCGGTGATGTCACCGAGGCCACCGATGCCAGTGTCGTCGCGGGCCACGTCATCAGCTCCGATCCCGCCGCCGATGCCGAGGTCGATCCCGGCTCCGCGGTGGACTATGTCCTCTCGCTCGGTCCCGAGCTGGTGGCCGTGCCCGACCTCTCGGGCCCCGCCGCCGACGCCAGCCAGACGCTCAGCGACGTCGGCCTCGTCGCGGGTGACGTGACCAGCGCCTACGACGACAGCATCGCCGCGGGCGACGTCGTCAGCTCCGATCCCGCCGCCGGCACCGAGGTGCCCCTGGGCTCCGCGGTCGCCTATGTCACCAGCCTCGGTGTCGAGACCGTGGCCGTGCCCGACTTCAGCGGCCTGACCCTGGCCGCGGCCCAGGACACCGCCGATACCGCCGGGCTCATCCTCGAGACGCAGCCCGTCGAGACCGACGCCGCCGCACCCGACACCATCGTCGGCCAGGACCCCGCCGCCGACAGCGAGGCCGCGGTCGGTTCCACGGTGACCCTGCAGGTGGCCGTGCCCGTGCCCACCGTGGCCGTGCCCGACCTCTCGGGCCCCGCCGCCGACGCCAGCCAGACGCTCAGCGACGTCGGCCTCGTCGCGGGTGACGTGACCAGCGCCTACGACGACAGCATCGCCGCGGGCGACGTCGTCAGCTCCGATCCCGCCGCCGGCACCGAGGTGCCCCTGGGCTCCGCGGTCGCCTATGTCACCAGCCTCGGTGTCGAGACCGTGGCCGTGCCCGACTTCAGCGGCCTGACCCTGGCCGCGGCCCAGGACACCGCCGATACCGCCGGGCTCATCCTCGAGACGCAGCCCGTCGAGACCGACGCCGCCGCACCCGACACCATCGTCGGCCAGGACCCCGCCGCCGACAGCGAGGCCGCGGTCGGTTCCACGGTGACCCTGCAGGTGGCCGTGCCCGTGCCCACCGTGGCCGTGCCCGACCTCTCGGGCCCCGCCGCCGACGCCAGCCAGACGCTCAGCGACGTCGGCCTCGTCGCGGGTGACGTGACCAGCGCCTACGACGACAGCATCGCCGCGGGCGACGTCGTCAGCTCCGATCCCGCCGCCGGCACCGAGGTGCCCCTGGGCTCCGCGGTCGCCTATGTCACCAGCCTCGGTGTCGAGACCGTGGCCGTGCCCGACTTCAGCGGCCTGACCCTGGCCGCGGCCCAGGACACCGCCGATACCGCCGGGCTCATCCTCGAGACGCAGCCCGTCGAGACCGACGCCGCCGCACCCGACACCATCGTCGGCCAGGACCCCGCCGCCGACAGCGAGGCCGCGGTCGGTTCCACGGTGACCCTGCAGGTGGCCGTGCCCGTGCCCACCGTGGCCGTGCCCGACCTCTCGGGCCCCGCCGCCGACGCCAGCCAGACGCTCAGCGACGTCGGCCTCGTCGCGGGTGACGTGACCAGCGCCTACGACGACAGCATCGCCGCGGGCGACGTCGTCAGCTCCGATCCCGCCGCCGGCACCGAGGTGCCCCTGGGCTCCGCGGTCGCCTATGTCACCAGCCTCGGTGTCGAGACCGTGGCCGTGCCCGACTTCAGCGGCCTGACCCTGGCCGCGGCCCAGGACACCGCCGATACCGCCGGGCTCATCCTCGAGACGCAGCCCGTCGAGACCGACGCCGCCGCACCCGACACCATCGTCGGCCAGGACCCCGCCGCCGACAGCGAGGCCGCGGTCGGTTCCACGGTGACCCTGCAGGTGGCCGTGCCCGTGCCCACCGTGGCCGTGCCCGACCTCTCGGGCCCCGCCGCCGACGCCAGCCAGACGCTCAGCGACGTCGGCCTCGTCGCGGGTGACGTGACCAGCGCCTACGACGACAGCATCGCCGCGGGCGACGTCGTCAGCTCCGATCCCGCCGCCGGCACCGAGGTGCCCCTGGGCTCCGCGGTCGCCTATGTCACCAGCCTCGGTGTCGAGACCGTGGCCGTGCCCGACTTCAGCGGCCTGACCCTGGCCGCGGCCCAGGACACCGCCGATACCGCCGGGCTCATCCTCGAGACGCAGCCCGTCGAGACCGACGCCGCCGCACCCGACACCATCGTCGGCCAGGACCCCGCCGCCGACAGCGAGGCCGCGGTCGGTTCCACGGTGACCCTGCAGGTGGCCGTGCCCGTGCCCACCGTGGCCGTGCCCGACCTCTCGGGCCCCGCCGCCGACGCCAGCCAGACGCTCAGCGACGTCGGCCTCGTCGCGGGTGACGTGACCAGCGCCTACGACGACAGCATCGCCGCGGGCGACGTCGTCAGCTCCGATCCCGCCGCCGGCACCGAGGTGCCCCTGGGCTCCGCGGTCGCCTATGTCACCAGCCTCGGTGTCGAGACCGTGGCCGTGCCCGACTTCAGCGGCCTGACCCTGGCCGCGGCCCAGGACACCGCCGATACCGCCGGGCTCATCCTCGAGACGCAGCCCGTCGAGACCGACGCCGCCGCACCCGACACCATCGTCGGCCAGGACCCCGCCGCCGACAGCGAGGCCGCGGTCGGTTCCACGGTGACCCTGCAGGTGGCCGTGCCCGTGCCCACCGTGGCCGTGCCCGACCTCTCGGGCCCCGCCGCCGACGCCAGCCAGACGCTCAGCGACGTCGGCCTCGTCGCGGGTGACGTGACCAGCGCCTACGACGACAGCATCGCCGCGGGCGACGTCGTCAGCTCCGATCCCGCCGCCGGCACCGAGGTGCCCCTGGGCTCCGCGGTCGCCTATGTCACCAGCCTCGGTGTCGAGACCGTGGCCGTGCCCGACTTCAGCGGCCTGACCCTGGCCGCGGCCCAGGACACCGCCGATACCGCCGGGCTCATCCTCGAGACGCAGCCCGTCGAGACCGACGCCGCCGCACCCGACACCATCGTCGGCCAGGACCCCGCCGCCGACAGCGAGGCCGCGGTCGGTTCCACGGTGACCCTGCAGGTGGCCGTGCCCGTGCCCACCGTGGCCGTGCCCGACCTCTCGGGCCCCGCCGCCGACGCCAGCCAGACGCTCAGCGACGTCGGCCTCGTCGCGGGTGACGTGACCAGCGCCTACGACGACAGCATCGCCGCGGGCGACGTCGTCAGCTCCGATCCCGCCGCCGGCACCGAGGTGCCCCTGGGCTCCGCGGTCGCCTATGTCACCAGCCTCGGTGTCGAGACCGTGGCCGTGCCCGACTTCAGCGGCCTGACCCTGGCCGCGGCCCAGGACACCGCCGATACCGCCGGGCTCATCCTCGAGACGCAGCCCGTCGAGACCGACGCCGCCGCACCCGACACCATCGTCGGCCAGGACCCCGCCGCCGACAGCGAGGCCGCGGTCGGTTCCACGGTGACCCTGCAGGTGGCCGTGCCCGTGCCCACCGTGGCCGTGCCCGACCTCTCGGGCCCCGCCGCCGACGCCAGCCAGACGCTCAGCGACGTCGGCCTCGTCGCGGGTGACGTGACCAGCGCCTACGACGACAGCATCGCCGCGGGCGACGTCGTCAGCTCCGATCCCGCCGCCGGCACCGAGGTGCCCCTGGGCTCCGCGGTCGCCTATGTCACCAGCCTCGGTGTCGAGACCGTGGCCGTGCCCGATGTGCGTCAGCAGTCCGAGGCAGACGCCACGGCAGCGATCGAGACGGCCGGGTTGGTAGTCGGTTCGGTCGAGCAGCGCAACAACGCGAGTATCCCCTCGGGCGAGGCGATCAGAACTGAGCCTGAAGCGGGTGCGACGGTCGACAAGGGTTCGTCGGTCGTGCTGGTCGTCAGTAAGGGCCCCAAACAAGTAGACGTCCCTGACGTCGTGAGCTTGACCGAAGGAAAGGCTGTGGCCGCGCTTGAAGGCGCGGAACTGACCGCCGTAGCCTCCGGTGAGGAGTTCAGCGACAGCATCTCGGCCGGAAGTGTGATCAGCCAAGACCCTGCGGCTGAAACCACGGTGGACGCCAATTCCTCGGTCGCCTATGTGCTCAGCCTCGGTATCGAACAGGTGGAGGTTCCCAATCTCGCGGGCCCCGCCGCCGACGCCGGCCAGAAACTCGATGACGCTCGCCTTGTCCCGGGCGAGGTGACCAACGACTACAGCGATGATGTCACGAGTGGCGACGTCATCAGCCAGGCTCCAAAGGCAGGCGCGATGGTCGACGTCGGCTCAGCCGTGGACTACGTCGTCAGCCAGGGAGTGAAGCCAAACGTCGATGTCCCCGATGTCCGTGACGTGCCGCAAGCCGACGCCGTCTCGGCTATCGAGACCGCGGGCCTGACCCTCGGCGAAACCGTCGAGCAGACGAATGAGAAGATCGCCGCGGGCAACGCCATCAAGACCGATCCCGTGGCTGGCACCCAGGTTCCGCTCGAATTGTCCGTAGCACTGGTCGTCTCGTCAGGATCGAATCTGCGCAGCATCCCCGACGTCAGTGGCCAGTCGGCCGCCGACGCCCAGGCCGCGCTCGAAGACCAGGGCCTCGTGGTCAGCCTCGACGAGCGCACCAACGGCAAGGTCGCCGCGGGTGACGCGGTCAAGACCGAACCGGCCGCCGGCCAGACCGTGGAGGTCGGCTCAGCAGTGACGCTCATCGTCAGCAAGGGCGCCAAGCAGGTCAGCGTGCCCGACGTCGTCGGCGCCAGCGAGGCCGATGCCAAGGCCGCCATCAAGGACGCCCAGCTCAAGCCGGGCGAGATCTCCAGGACCGAGGCTGACGCCCCTACCGGCACCGTCCTCTCCCAGGATCCGGTCGCCGACAGCGCCGTCGACCAGGGCAGCACGGTGGATCTCACCGTCAGCTCCGGCCCGCCCGCGGTCGACATCCCCGACGTCAGTGGCCAGTCGGCCGCCGACGCCCAGGTCGCGCTCGAAGACCAGGGCCTCGTGGTCAGCCTCGACGAGCGCACCAACGGCAAGGTCGCCGCGGGTGACGCGGTCAAGACCGAACCGGCCGCCGGCCAGACCGTGGAGGTCGGCTCAGCAGTGACGCTCATCGTCAGCAAGGGCGCCAAGCAGGTCAGCGTGCCCGACGTCGTCGGCGCCAGCGAGGCCGATGCCAAGGCCGCCATCAAGGACGCCCAGCTCAAGCCGGGCGAGATCTCCAGGACCGAGGCTGACGCCCCTACCGGCACCGTCCTCTCCCAGGATCCGGTCGCCGACAGCGCCGTCGACCAGGGCAGCACGGTGGATCTCACCGTCAGCTCCGGCCCGCCCGCGGTCGACATCCCCGACGTCAGTGGCCAGTCGGCCGCCGACGCCCAGGTCGCGCTCGAAGACCAGGGCCTCGTGGTCAGCCTCGACGAGCGCACCAACGGCAAGGTCGCCGCGGGTGACGCGGTCAAGACCGAACCGGCCGCCGGCCAGACCGTGGAGGTCGGCTCAGCAGTGACGCTCATCGTCAGCAAGGGCGCCAAGCAGGTCAGCGTGCCCGACGTCGTCGGCGCCAGCGAGGCCGATGCCAAGGCCGCCATCAAGGACGCCCAGCTCAAGCCGGGCGAGATCTCCAGGACCGAGGCTGACGCCCCTACCGGCACCGTCCTCTCCCAGGATCCGGTCGCCGACAGCGCCGTCGACCAGGGCAGCACGGTGGATCTCACCGTCAGCTCCGGCCCGCCCGCGGTCGACATCCCCGACGTCAGTGGCCAGTCGGCCGCCGACGCCCAGGCCGCGCTCGAAGACCAGGGCCTCGTGGTCAGCCTCGACGAGCGCACCAACGGCAAGGTCGCCGCGGGTGACGCGGTCAAGACCGAACCGGCCGCCGGCCAGACCGTGGAGGTCGGCTCAGCAGTGACGCTCATCGTCAGCAAGGGCGCCAAGCAGGTCAGCGTGCCCGACGTCGTCGGCGCCAGCGAGGCCGATGCACTCGACTCACTCTCGACGGCCGGCTTGAAGCCCGGTGAGCGCGCTGAGGCCAACGATGTGGCTGCGGTTGGCGTTGTGATCGGCCAGAACCCGCCTGCGGGAACCGAGCTGGACCAGGGCAGCAGCGTCGACTACGTCCTGTCGCTAGGCCCGGTGATCGAGCCACGCGGGCAGGGCGGTTCGCTGGATAATGCACAGGTAGCCGGTCAGTTGGATGCGGTGGCCTTCGCGGTGCCCGTGATCCGCGAGCTGGACCTGGGCAATACTCCATACGACGCCGCCAGCCCTGCCGAGCAGGCGGGCATCCTCAGGCAAAGCGCGGAAAGCCTCTATCCGTCAGCGACGCTGACACAGGAGGAACAGGCTCTCAAGCGCATGGGGCTGCTCGGGAACGATGATGATCTCGCCTCCCTCCTCGACCAGCTCTATGGGCAGGACCTGCCGATCACGTACCTCCAGTCTCGTGGTCGCCAGTCCGTCCTCCAGAACATCGACAAGCTCAACCTGCCGCAGCGCGCCGAGGCCGCTCGCGAGTTCGGCCAAGCCGCCGTACACCTGGCGTTCGGTGCCGACTCCGGTGTCGTCGATGACCCCACTGACGCCGATGCCGTACTCGCGGCTCGCGCGCTCGACGAGGGTGATGGCACAGCCACGATGCTCGGCTGGTCGGCTGTCAACGTGAACTCTGGCAATCAGGCCAAGGTGGACGGTGTGGTCGTCCCCGGCGACGATGGCATCCTGGGTTCCATGCCGCAACTGCTGCAGCGTGAGTACGCATTCCCCTTCGTCGAGGGCCTGTCATTCGTGGATTTCCTCCGCAACCAGGGAGGCTGGGACGCGGTGAACGGCGCCTGGGGACGGGTGCCCGAGACGACCGAGCAGATCCTTCATCCCAAGCGATATCCCGATGATCGACCCACGACCCTCGTGATGGACGGGCTCGGTAACACATTGGGTCAGGGCTGGAGCGAACAGTGGCAGCAAACCATGGGTGAGCTCCGGACCGCGGTTTGGCTCGGAGACGACAAAGCTGCTGCCGGTTGGGGTGGCGACCGCCTCGTCAGTCTCGATGGCCCCGATGGTTCGTGGGCGATCGTCTGGCAGACCAAGTGGGACAAGGCCGGCGATGTCGGCGAGTTCGTGAGCGCGGCAGATGCCGCGGTCGCAGACCTGCCAGGTGCACACGCCGTGCTTGAAGCTGACGTGTCATCCGGGGCGTCCAATCCGGCGTTGGTCTTGCTGACCAGCGACGATGCCGTGCTGGCGTCGGTAGCTGAGGCACTCGGTCTTGGTGACGAGATCGCTGCGCCGTAACAGCGAGTGTCGTGTCGCCCACGGGCGCGCGGCGAGATGAGCATGACGAAGGCCGGGCATCGAGCCCGGCCTTCGTCATGCCCTGACTCGAGTCGGATCGACTACATCGAATCGGGAGCCGAGATGCCCAGCAAAGCCAGTGCGTTGCGGATGGCACTGCGGGTCACGCCCATGAGCGCCAGTCGGCCGGCCGAGGTCGCGGGGTCATCAGGATCGACGACGCGGCGATCGCGATAGAAGGCGTGGAACGTGGTCGCTAACTCCATGGCGTATGCAGTGATGCCGTGCGTCTCTTCTGCCTTGGCCGCGTCCTCGATGACCTCAGGGAGGCGCAGCACCTCGCGGGCCAGGCCACTGGCCACCTCATCACCCCGGAGCACTCCGCTGAAGCTCGGCGCGGGTGACAGGCCCGCCGCGGCTGCCTTGGCCAGGATCGAGCTGATGCGGGCATGTGCGTACTGCACGTAGTAGACCGGGTTCTCCGAAGACTGCCTGCGGACCAGCTCGATATCGACATCGATGGGCGAACTGGCCGAGCGCGAGGCGAACGACCAGCGCGCTGCATCCACGCCGATCTCCTCGAGTAACTCGTCGAGCGCCAGGAACTCGCCCGACCGCTTGCTCATGGGGACCTCGACGCCATCGCGCACGAACCGGACCCAGGCCACCAGGAGCATCTCCACGGCGTCCTTGTCGAAACCCATAGCCTCAGCCGCGTTACGGACGCGGGCGACGGTACCGTGGTGATCGGCTCCCCAGATGTAGATGAGCTTGTCGAAGCCGCGACTGAACTTCTCGCTGACGTAGCCGATATCGGAAGCGAAGTACGTGGGTTCGCCATTCGAGCGAAACACCACTCGGTCCTTGTCGTCACCGAACGTGGTTGAGCGGAACCAGGTAGCACCATCCTGCTCGAAGATGTGTCCGCCCGCCTCAAGCCGTTCTACGGCACGCGTGACCCAGCCCTCGCGGTGCAGGCTGGCCTCACTCTTCCACACGTCGAAGTGGACACCCAGGCGGGCCAGGCTCTCCTCGATCCCGGCACGGACGCGCTCTTGGGCCCACGCGGCGGCGACACTGACGCGGTCTGCGCCGTCTGCGGTGGCCGCAGCCCAAACGTCATCGGGTAGCTCGGCGGCCAGGTCCTCGACGTAGCCACCACGGTAGCCGTCCTCGGGCACGTCCTCGCCCAACCGGCGAGCGACCACTGAGGCACCGAGGTTGCGGATCTGGGTTCCTGAATCGTTGAAGTAGTACTCACGCGTGACGGTGTGACCGCCGCCCTCGAGCACGCGGGTCAGCAGGTCGCCGACGAAGGCGCCGCGAGCATTGCCAACGTGCAGTGGGCCGGTCGGGTTGGCCGAGACGAACTCGATGTTGAGATGGAGTGGCCGCTCCTGATCGACTCGGCCGAAGGCGTCCCCCGCTGCCCGGGCCTCATCAAGTACGCCTTCCAGCCACAGCGGGGAGATGCGCATGTTGATGAAGCCTGGTGCTGCCACTCGCACCTCGGTCAAGGCCGAACCGCCGGCCACGGCGCGCAGGCTATCGGCCAACACCCCCGCGATCTGCAGTGGCGATCGTCGCATCGGCCTCGCCAGTCGCATGGCCAGGTTCGCGGCCAGGTCGCCATGCTCCGGATCGGATGGTCGCTCGATCTCGATCTCCGGTCGGGACTCCGCGTCGATGGTCGGCAGTGACTTCGATTCGGTCGCGTGTGCCCAGGCTTCAGCTACCAAGCCACGGATCCGCGTTCGGACGGAGAGCACGGTAGCCCCAGCGGCGCTCATCGGACGGCCCCGATCTCGAAGACCAGTTCCGGCTCGGCCATCCGGACGGGACCTGGAAAGATGCCCTCAGCGGTGCTGAGCGCAGCTTGGGGATCGTGGGCTTCAAGGATGTGGGTCAGGATCAAGTGAGCAGCTCCTCCGCGTCGGGCGACATCGGCCGCGTCCGCGGCAGTAAGGTGGTTGGCGCCAGGTTTGGGTTCACGGGTCGACCAGAACGCTTCGCACAGCACCGTGTCGCCCTCCTGGATCAACGGCAGGAGATCATCGGCGCGGCCGCAATCGCCACTGTAGACGAGGCCGGGAGCATCGGGATCTGCTGTCGCGGCGACCCTGAAGGCGTAGCTCTGTTCCGAATGGGTCACGCGGTGAACCCGCAGTTCGAAAGGCCCGATACGGCGAGTGCCTTCGGCCAGGTCCGGGCCGACAAGGATGTCCAGGAAGCTGTCCTCACCAGTGAAGACGCCGTAGCGATGACGCAGGCCTGCCGGAGCATGCAAGCCGATGCTGCGTGGCTCGTCGTAGCCAAAGCTGAGCAGATTGCGCAGCGGGATGAGGTCCACGTGGTGATCACCGTGCATGTGGCTGACCACGACCGCTCGCAGGCTGGAGGGGTCGCGATGCCCGAACAGCGACCCCAAAGCGCCCTGGCCCAAGTCCAACAGGATAGCTTCCTCCCCGGTCTCCACGAGGTAGCAAGAAGACGGCCGGCAGGCTCGATCGGTCCAGGCTGCCGCTGCGCCGACGACAGTGAGCTTCAGGCTCATGTTCCGATGCGTCGTGGGCTGGAACTCATGTGACGCTCCCTCGTCTCGTTAGTCGGTCCCGACTAGCTTGTCGGCCTGGCCTCCCGCGCCAACCGCGCCGCCACGGCGGCAGCCTCATTGATGCGATCGGGAAGTACCACCATACCGGCTCCCTCTGCTCCATCCCAACGTGCGCTGCCGCCGCCGACGGCGAGGGTGGGCTTGAGACCGGCATCGCGCAACGCGGCCGCCACTTCGAGGGCAGCGATGCGGTCGGGCTCCTGTACCACGGCCAAGACGGCCATGCGTGCCCGGTTCTGCGCGATGACGTGGACCCAACTGGTGACGGGGACGTCCGCGCCAAGATAGAGCACGCCGACGCCGAGCCGGCGCACAGCGACCGCGAAGGCCAACGAGCCCAATTCGTGACGCGACCCGGGCGGGAGCCCGACGACGAGGAGTGGGTCTGCCACGGTGGCTGCCGCCTCATACAGCGCCGATAGCCGCCGATGGACGGCCGCGCTGGCGGTGTGCTCGGCGGCAACGTCAAGCCGCCCGTCTTGCCAGGCGCGACCGATCTCGACCAGGGCGGGCATCAGCAGATCGTCCACGATGGACTCGAACGATCCCTGGGCGAACATCTCATCCAAGGCAGCGCCGATGGCGGCGACGTCCATGGCGACGGCAGCTTCGTTGAACCGATCGATCAACACCTTCCGGCGCGAATGGGTGGACTCGTAGGTTGGGGAAGCCACCCGTTGGGGTGCCATCGGCTCGATGGGGACTTCGCCGGCCAGGACGGCCCGACTCGCCTCACTGGCTGTCCAGCCGATTTGTGTCATCTCACGGACGCGCACGAGCGTCGCGATGGCGGCGTCGTCGTAGAGACGGTAGCCCGACGCGGTGCGCTGGGGGCTGACCACGCCGTAGCGGCGCTCCCAGGCGCGGATGAGGGGAATGCTCACGCCGGAGCGGATCGAGGCTTGTTTGATGCTGTACATGCTTTGTCGACTATAGCATGTCGATTTCGTGACACAAACACTTGACAAGCCTTAGACAGTTGGCTATCGTACGCCACATCAGTTAGTACAAACCCTTAACACACCGGAGGAGATGAACAAGGAGGACCAAGGAGATGACGCAACGGTGGCGCCCCTGATGGGGGCCACGGACCGGGGCGTAGACCGCTCCATCCCAGTGAAGACCACGAGAACGAACTCTCGCCTTCCTCTACTGATCGCCCAGTCGAAAGGACTAACCCAGAAATGCGAAAGAATCAGATCCAGGCAATCGCCGCCACTGCCGCCCTGGCCGCGGTCATGGCGCTCCCCCTCGGCGCGTTCGCGCAGGATGAGAACGCCAAGGTCCGCGTCGGGCACTTCAGCCCAGATGCCCCCGCAGTGGATGTCTACGCCAACGGTGGCGCCATCCTCAGCGATGTGCCCTTCGGCACGCTGTCCGACTACCTTGAGGTGCCCGGTGGCACCTACACCATCGAAGTGGTAGCAGCTGGTGCTGATCCGGCCGATGGCGCTGTCATCGGTCCCGTTGACCTCGACTTCGCTGCTGGCACCATGACGACCGTCGCTGCCACCAACAGTCTTGAGAACATCGAGGCGCAGGTGCTGGCCGACGATCCCATGCCGCAGGACGGCATCGCCCAGGTTCGCGTGGTCCACTTCAGCGCCGATGCCCCGGCCGTTGACGTGGCCCTTGACGGCGGCGACGTGGTGGTCGAGAACCTCGCCTACCCCGGTGCGGCTGGCTACCTTGACCTCCCCGAAGGTGAGTACGATCTCGAGATCCGCCCCACCGGCACGACCGATGTGGCCTTCGATATCGATCCCCTGATGCTTGACGGCGGCAACAGCTTCACCGTCTTCGCCATCGGCTCACTGGCCGACGGCAGCTTCACGGTCCTCCCGGCCGTCGACGCCAGCCTGATGGCTGACGACATGGCCGCTGAGTCCCCCGCGGCTGACGACATGGCCGCTGAGTCCCCCGCCGCGTAGCCGCGGCTCGACGACACCACCGGGCTGGTGATGCGGTTCGATCCGCACCACCAGCCCGCTCTTCGTATTGGCTGATCAACGATCCGTTCGAAAGGAACAAACCCTGATGCGCAAGCAGCTATCCCTTGGCCGCAAGGTCGGGATGCTCGGTACCGCCGCCGCCCTGGCCGCCATGACCGCCATCCCCCTCGCCACGGCCGCCCAGGACGAGAACGCGATGGTCCGTGTGCTGCACGGAGCCGGTGACGCCCCCGCCGTCGACATCTACGCTGACGGTGGGCTCATCGGCGAGGGTCTGGCCTTCAGCCAGATCACTGACTATCTGCAAGTGCCAGGTGGTGAGTACCAGATCCAGGTCGTCCCCAACGGCGTCAGCCTGGAGGAAGGCCCCATCGTCATCGATGCCGCACTGACCTTCGATGCCGGCACCATGACCACCGTAGCGGCCACCGGCAGCCTTGCCTCGGGCATCGTCCCGCAGGTCATCCTGGACGATCCCGCTCCCAGCTCTGATACCGCCCAGGTCCGAGTCGCGCACCTCAGCGCCGACGCACCCGCGGTCGACATCGCCCCTGACGGCGGTGACGCCATCATCGAGGGCCTCGAGTACCCCAACAACACGGGCTATATCGCCCTACCGGGTGGTGCCTACGACCTGGAGATCCGGCCTGCCGGTTCGACCGATGTCGCCTTCGACATCCCTGAGATCACCATCGCCGATGGCGTCAGCTATACGGTCTACGCGGTCGGTAGCCTGGGCGACGGCACGTTCACTGTCGTCCCCGCCGTCGACGCCGCGCTCGCCGGCGTTCGCGTCGGTCACTTCAGCGCCGACGCTCCCAACGTGGATGTGTACGCCAATGGTGGCGCCATCCTGACCGACGTGCCCTTCGGCACGCTCTCTGACTACCTGTACGTGCCGGCCGGCACGTACCAGATCCAGGTCGTTCCGACCGGTGCTTCCCTCGCGGATGGGCCTGTGGTCATCGATGCTGAGCTCACCTTCGATGGCGGCACACTGACCACGGTCGCGGCTACCAACGATCTCGCCGACATCACTCCGGTCGTCCTAAAGGACAAGGCCGTCCAGCCTTCGGCTGAGGGTGCCAAGATCCGCGTCGTCCATCTGAGCGCCAACGCGCCCAAGGTCGACATCGCGCCCGATGGCTCTGGCAAGAAGGGAGCCATCGTCAAGAACCTGAATTTCGGCAAGGCCAAGGGCTACCTTGACGTGCCGGCCGGTGAGGTCGACCTCGAGGTCCGTCCCGCTGGCACGAAGGACACCGCCTTCGATATCCCGCCGCTCACGCTCGAGGACGGCAAGGCCTACAGCGCCATCGCCATCGGCCAGTTCCCCGACACCTTCAACGTGATCCTCGTCGAAGAGGCATCTGTCAACTAGCACGACCCTGGACACCCCTGTGAGGCCTGGCTCCCCCGGCCGGGCCTCGCAGGGAGTCCACCCCAAATCACCGCGAACAGCATCCAAACCAAGGAGATACCTACAGTGTTCAAGAAGCTTATCGCTGGCGTGTTGCTGGCCAGCGTCGCCGCCACGGCGATCGTCCCGGCCGTCAGTGCGGCGCCAGAATCCAAGGGCCAAGTCAAGTCGGGCAAGAATGCTGTCGAGCGTGTCGTCGGCTACAGTGCCAACAACAACGACCGGTTGGCGACCCTCATCACCGCAGTCACCTGTGACTACTTCGATGGAGCGGTCGTGAACCTGCTCGCCACCGCTGACCCCATCACCATCTTCGCCCCCACCAACTACGCCTTCCGCAAGCTCGGTAGCGCGCTTGATATCCCGGGCGGCCTCACCTCGGACAACGTCTGCACGGTCGACGAGAAAGCGCTCTACGACATCCTGGCCTACCACGTCTTCGGCGATGCCAAGATCTGGTACAAGCAGGCCAAGGCCGCCCGTGGTGGCGAGATCACCATGTTCAATGGCGCCCCGGCTGCCATCGTTGGCTCCGGCGAGGTCGTGACCTGGGACGGCGGCGAGGTGAAGGTCAAGAACATCCGCTCCAAGAACGCCATCATCCACGTCGTTGACGAGGTGGGCCTTCCGCCGGCCGCATAAGGCGCCTGGCCCGAATCGAAACTTCTTCATCCGCAGCCAGCCACCGAACCGGATGGCCGCATACCAATGGGAGGCTCAAGCATGATCAAGAAGTTCATCGCCGGCGTATTGCTGGCTTCGCTGGCGCTCACGGCCTTCGCGCCTGTCGCCAGCGGCAAATCTGGCAACAACATCGTCGAGCGGGCCGTACAGGTCAACAAATACACCGGCGCCTTCGACACACTCCTGGCCGCAGCGACCTGCGACTACTTCGGCTCCGCCGTCGTGGACGTGCTGTCGCAGCCCAGCACCACCCTGTTCGCCCCCAACGATCGCGCCTTCCGCGAACTCGGTCTCAACGCCCACAACGTGTGCTCAACCTTCGAAAAGGACTCTGCGGCGCTGCTGAACATCCTGACCTACCACGTCATCGACGGCAACGTCTCTTACCGTGACGCTCGCAAGGCCATCGGCAGCTCGGTAACCATGTTGAACGGCGAGAAGGCTGCCATCACCGGCAAGTGGTGGCGCATCGAGATCGATGGCGCTCGCATCATCCTGCCGAACGTCCGCGCCAGCAATGGCTTCATCCATGTGGTGAACGACGTCCTGCTGCCATAGTCCGTCTTCACCCCCTGCCAAGTCGAGCCGGTCCTTCGGGACCGGCTCGACTGATTCGGTCTCCCCAGATCCAGGCCAGGATCGGGAGCGGCGCGGCGGTCAGGCTACGCGAGGGGGGAGGTGACTGCGGTCGGCAGAACAGGCTGGATCTGCGACGATGCGGCAGCTGTGATGCCGGACATGGCACCGTACGCGAGTTCCGGTCC
The DNA here is from genome assembly GCA_963814315.1 of uncultured Chloroflexia bacterium. Lineage (GTDB taxonomy): Bacteria > Chloroflexota > Limnocylindria > Limnocylindrales > CSP1-4 > JAFMJV01. The sequence goes on along the minus strand of CAWFCG010000001.1, from coordinate 773,769 downwards.
GGGCCGTGTACGCAGCAGCTCACCGATCCCCTCGGGAGCGGGCGGTGGCCACAGCAGCAGGCCGCGGGCAGCTCCCGCGATCAGGCGGCGTGACGAGCGGTTGGGGTCCAACGCAACACCGGCCAGACCACGCTCGATCGCTGCAGCGCCGTCGAACTGGTCGGTCGAGAAGGGCAGTACCAACATCGGCACTCCGCACTGGAGCGATTCGGTGATGCTGTTGTTGCCGCCATGTGTGACCAGCAGGTCGGCTTGCTCGAGCAGCGCGACCTGGGGGAGGCTCGTGCGTACCAGCCAGTCGGTCGGCACCGGTCCCAGATCTCTCGGCTGGTTCGCACCGATGGCGATCGCGACACGAACGTCGAGCTCCCGCAGGGCGGCGGCGATGCGTGCCAGCACGTCGATGCGAGCCGAGAGGAACGTTCCCAGCGAAACCACCACCAGGGGGCGCCCGTCGCGCTGAGACAACCACTCCTGCGTGTCCGTGTCGATCGCCTCACTACGCACGGCGCTGCCAAGGAAGACATGCCTTGGCAGCCGTGCGGTGCGGATCGGTCCGTGGAGCGCGGCTGGATAGTTGTAGAGCAACACTTCACCATGGGCACGGAATGCGTCATTCACCAGTGGCGCACCAGCGGCGACTGTCCGAAGCGTCTCGTTGTACGCATCCGTGAATGCACCCGTCACGCTGCGGGCGGTGTGTCGGAGCGACTCCATCTCGATGACGTCGGGATGGAGCGCCGGTGGCCAGGCAGAGGGCACGCCGTAGAGCTCATCGCCCACCGGGAGTGCCGTGGGGTGCCCCAGCACCACATCGCCGTAGGCTGCGCCAGCGGCGCGCAGGCCGATGGTGGCGGCGAACGCGAGGTGATCCACGAGGATGGTGTCGGGAGCGTGAGTGTCGAGGATGCGCAGGGTGCGATGGGCGACCTGCGTGGGTCGCCACAACAGATCGGTCGATCGTTGTTCTGCCTGGTAGCGCAGCGTCGGGATCATGCCGGCTCGTGTGGCGCGGAAGAACGCTTCCAGCGAGCGTGCTTCGAGGTCCCGTGCCTGTTCCGTTCGGATGACGCCGGCGTTGGAGCCACGCGACATGATCAGCTCGGTGTGCTCCATGCCGGCATGGCGTACCAGCGGCGCCATGGTCGGCCCAGTGGCGACGACGACGCGTTGGCCACGTCGTTGCCAAGCGCGGCCGATGGTGAGCATCGGCACCGCGTGCGAGGCGAAGTCGGGAGTGATGATCAGCAGGGTCACGCGGCACGCCCCACGCGGGCATCCCCGGGGAGCGAGCGCGTGCAGAGAGCGGCTGTGCTGCGGTAGACCGCCGCCAACGTACCCGCCATGCGATCAAGCGTGAACCGCTTCTCGACCACGGCTCTGGTTCGCCGAGCCGCGTCTGGGTCTTCGGCAAGTCGCAGCGAAGCACGGATCGCCCCGGCGAGAGCAGCGACATCGGTGGTATCGACAAGCCAGCCGGTGCTGCCATCAGCCACGTAGGTCGACGGACCGCCGTTCCGGGGTGCCACCACCGGCAGTCCGGCTGCCATGGCCTCGATGATGGCGAGGCCGAACTCCTCCTTGGCACTGCCGCAGGCGTAGGCGCCGCGCGCACCGATGAGCGAGCCCCACCCGGCTTGTGCCACGGCCAGCAAGTGGCTGACCTCGTCGTTGGGTCGGTGGCCCATGAGGATGACGCGATCAGCCAGGCTGGGGTAGGCATCGAAGAGTGCGCCGATGCGTGATAGCTCGGCTGCCTCGGAAGCCGTCGGCTGTCCAAGGTCACCACCGATGATGACGAGGTTGGCCCGGTCCCCTAGCGCCACGTCGGTCGCAAATGCCTTCACCAGGCGAGCCATGCCCTTGACCTGGTGCATCCGACCGACGCTGATGACGAGGGGCAGGCCGTGTCGAGCGACCGGCAGCTGGCTGATGGCACGCTGCAAGTCGCCCACGACCGGCGGCATGGCTGTGCTGTCAGCGACGGTGCGTGCAGCGCTGTCGGAGCGCAAGAGATCGATGCCCTCGGCCACGACGGTGTGGCGAGGCGTGTCGTTGCTGAGGTCCACGCCGGTCAGCTGACGGAGCCGCTCCTTGAGGTCCGGGCGTGGGAACAGCACCAGCTCCTGTGCACGTCGCGCGAGGCGCCCGACGAGATCGGCGCGGAACCAGAGTGCCTCACGCGCGTCTTGCGCTGCGAACGAAGCTCGGTCGAGCGAGCTACTCGCTTCGCCCGTTGCTATCGGCCCGTGTGGGTCAGGGGCCAGCGTGAACACGAAGGGGATGCCGAGCTGCTGCGCCACCATGGCGCCGGCCAGGCTGCCGGGATCGGCCATGCGCAGGTGCACGACGTCGGGGACGAAGCCGGCGAGGAAGGCGGAGCGAACGCCCCGGACGGCGGCCACCAGCGACGGCCACCTGCCACTGAACGTGGCCCCTTCGTCGCTGGCCAAAGGAACGCCTTCGTGGCGGCAGCCATCCCGCGCGCGACTCGATTGCACCAGCTCGCCGGGCACGCCACGACCGACCGAGACGACCTCGCTGATGTGCCGCTGCTGCACCAGGCTGCCGCTCAGCTGCGCCAGGAGCGTGGCCACGCCGCCGGCATCGCCCATCCCGGCCCGTGAGGCTAACGGATCGAGCACGGCAGCGAGGTGGATCTGAGAGATGCGGAGACCCTCGTCTGCTCCGTGCCGGCGCCAAGCACCACGCTGCCGAAGCAATCGCTGCGTTCGTAGGCTTCGGGCGACTTGGCCAAGCTCGTCGTGCGAATGAGTCAGCCGCGCGACGCCGTGCGGGATCGGTTCGGAGATGCGCTCGGTGAACCCAACGACGGCGGCGGCACGGACCGATGTCTCTTCACGCGGGTCGGCGGCGATGTTTTCCAGCACCAGACCGGCGCGGCGGCTCGGCAGCAGCCCGATCGTCTCGGTGAGATAGCGGCGAGCATCAGGGCCAGTGGCCTGGGTCAGGGCGGACTCGAGGGCGGCCAGCACCAGCTGAGGAGCTTGCGCAGCCCATCGTGCGAGGGTGGCCTGGGCGTGGAAGCCGGGCATGCCGCCGCCGGCGACCGCCCGCGACAGCGGACCCAGCAGCTCCGGAGCGAACGGGCGGCCCGTGGTCGCCCAGGCGGCGTGGGCCTCAAAGCCGGGAACACCGTCGAGGACGAGCGCAGCCAGCTCGATATCGGCACCCGGACCGGGCACGCGCCCGAGCATGTGCACCGCAGCCAGTGCCGCCACCGTGTCGAGCTCATCGTCGATGGCATGGAGCAGTGGTGTCAGGAGAGACTCGGCTGTAGCGCCAGCACGCACCATCCGATCCACCGATCGAAGGGCATCAGGCAGGCTCTGCATCGCCGCGAGGATCGTCGGCGCCATCCGGACGCGGTCGAGTGCGGCGGAGACTCCAGGACCCCCGCGCGCCGAACGGTGAACGTGCTCGACGAGCACGGATGGACCGAACGTGTCGTGGTCGCTGTGGGGGAAGTCGATCATGTCGTGAAGCCGCACGCCCCGCCGCATCTGGGGGCTCGGGTGACCTCCTACCCGGCGTCGGTGATCGTGACCGTGGAGCGGTCTGGCCCGAGGTAGGTCGCCAAGCCGTCCTCGAAGGATGTGAGCGTTCGGGGCATACGCTCGAGCAACGGGCCGATATCCACCGTGGCGGGCTGGTTGACGAAGTCGACCGCGTCGGGGCTCAAGGGTGGGCTGGGCAGGAAGCGCATGGGCCAGGCAGCAACCTTGACCAAAGCGGCTGGTGCCGGCAGCAGCGGCTTGTGCAACGCCGCCACGTCCATGGCGCGGTGCAGCACATCACGCATGGACATGGCTTCGGGGCCCCCGATCTCGAACGTCTGTTCCGCAGCCGCAGCAGCCTCCAATGAGTCAGCCGCGAGGGAGGCCACGTCACGCACGAACACGGGAGCGAGCTGCTGGCTGCCGAAGTTGGTCATGGGCACGACGGGCAGCGCACGGGCAAATCCCAGGAACCGGTTCAGCGAGACATCGCCAGGTCCGAAGACCCAGGTGGGCCGGATGATGGTCCAGGTCATGCCCGAGGAGCGCACGGCATCCTCGGCCACCGCCTTGGCGCGGAACCAGTGTCGTTGGGCATCGTGGCCGGCGCCGGCGCCAGAGATGTAGACGACACGGCTCACACCGGCCGTCTTGCCGACGTCGATGAGGCGCGTCGCACCACCGGCGTCCACTTCCATGAAGGTGAAGCCTTTCTTGGGCTGTTCGACCGGGAGACCCGGGAAGGCCAGCGAGATGACCAGCTCCTCGACACCGGCCATGGCGGCCCGGATGCTTTCGGGGTCGCGCACGTCGGCACGACGGATCTCGATGTCGTCGGGCAGCTGCCCGCGGGCCTCCTCGCCTCGCGAAGAGAACACCACCACTTTTCGCCCACGACGGCGCAGCTCCCGGGCGATCTCACCGCCCACGAAGCCGGTACCGCCGGCGACCGCGACCGTGCCGGGACGCGCACCAGCGGGGTCACCGGCAGGCTCGAAGATGGCGTCGATGGCGATGGAGCGGAAGTCGAACACATGCTGGAGCTGCCGTCGAACGAGCATCCGATGTCCGAGCGCGCCGATGGGGCCGAGCGGCATCTCGTAGGTGACCCGATCGTCCATGCGCACGCCACCTTCGACGGCGCTGAAGCGATGCTCATGCACCCAGGACTTGTAGGGTCCCTTCTCCTGGACGTCGCTGAAGCGCTGGGGTGCATCGACCTCACCGATGAGCGTGCGCCATTTGGTGGGGATGCCGAAGAGCGGTCGCAGAGTGTAGTCGATCGTCGAGCCGGCCTGGGTCGAGGGCTCAGTCGTGTGCATGTCAAAGTCCATCGACCGTGGCGTGATGCGGCCCAGGTTCTGGGCACGTGAGAAGAAGTCCCATACCCGTTCCAGATCACCAGGCACGGTATGGCTGCTGCTGAGGATGTGCTTGGTCATCGGTTCCGTCCTGTGTGTACAGTGTTTGTACACCACTACAGTACGCTTGTCTGGCGTGCCTGTCAAGGTGTTGTACAATCATGGCTTCGCTTGTCGAGGGTTGACCAGAGGAGGACGGACATGAGCCCAGCAACTGCAGCGGAATGGACCACCGCAGTCGTGTGGTTCCGCCGTGACCTCCGTTTGGCCGATCACCCTGCGCTGGCTGAGGCCGTCACACATGCGCTGCGCGTGGTCCCGCTGTTCATCCTCGACGATCGGCTTCTCGGCGGCGCTGCACCGTCTCGCAGCTGGTTCTTGCGGCGATCGTTGACCGTGCTGGATGCGGAACTGCGGGCGCGCGGCAGCGCGCTGTTGGTGCGCCACGGTCGACCCGAGGACCTGGTGCCGCAAGTCGCCGCCGAGGTCGGTGCGCAGGTGGTGTTGGCATCGCGTGACGTCACACCTCTCAGCCATCGCCGTGATGCGGCTGTGGCGTCGGCGCTCGAGCGCGACGGCCGGCGGCTGGGGCTGCGACCCGGACTGTTGCTGACAGATCCGGAGACGATGCTCACCGCCGCCGGCTCGCCCTATTCGGTGTTCACACCGTTCTGGCGCGCGTTGCAGGCGGCACCACGGCGCGGCTTGCTGGCGGCGCCCGATCGGGTCCCCAAGCCGCTCGACTTCGTCGGCGATCGGTCGCTCATCGACAAGATGGCTGACGTTGCGCCGCCGTTCTCTGACCTGCCCGATCCTGGCGAGCGCGCGGCGCACGCCCGACTCTCGGCCTGGGTCGGTGGAGGTCTGGCCGACTACGGAGCCGGTCGCGATGTCCTCTCCGGCGAGGGCGCGTCACGCCTGAGTGCTGACCTCCACTTCGGGACCCTTTCGCCACTGCAGGTCGAATCGGCGGCGCTTGACGCCGGCGTGGATGCGACGCCCTTCGTACGACAGCTGGTCTGGCGCGAGTTCTATCACCACCGGCTCTTCCATCGACGCACTGGCGATGGGTCACCCGACGGCTCGCTGCTTTCAGCCTTCCGCAGCGAGGATGCAGATCCCCGTGCGGTGGAAGCGTGGCGTGAGGGCCGCACCGGCATCCCCGTCGTCGATGCCGGGATGCGCCAACTCGCCGCCACCGGCTGGCTGAGCAATCGGGCGCGCCTGGTCGTAGCGTCGTTCCTGACGCGGCACCTGTTGATGGACTACCGCATCGGGGAACAGCACTTCATGCGTCATCTCATCGACGGGGACGTGGCCAACAACCGCGGTGGCTGGCAATGGACCGCTGGCGTTGGCGCCGATCCGCAGCCGTGGTTCCGCATCTTCAACCCCGTGCGACAAGGTCTGCGTTTCGACCCCGACGGTGCCTGGGTCCGCCGCTGGGTGCCGGAACTGATCGGCATAGCCGACCGTCACGTCCACGCACCATGGGAGGCGCCGGTAGCCCCGGACGGCTATCCATGGCCCGTCGTCGAGCTGGCTGCTGCGCGCGAGCGAGCACTGGCCGCCTTCAGATCGGCCAGCGGACGCAGTTGAGACCGTCAGGCGCTCCTGCCCGCGACGTCGTCGGGGCCGGCAGCGGCTTGTTCGGCTCGCCGAGCGAGCTCCCGGATCGAGCCTCGGAAGATGAACAGGTGGGCCGGCAGCAGCAGGTACCAGTAGACCCGACCACTCAGGCCCCTGGGCTCGAAGAAGGCCGTCTGCACCAGCTGGCTGCCGGACGCATCGTCGATGACCTCGTACTGCAGCCAGGCCCGGCCCGGCACGCGCATCTCGGCACGCAATCGCAGCAGCTCGTGCGGTCGGATCTCCTCGACTCGCCAGAAGTCGACCGCATCGCCGACACGCACGTGGCGTGGATCGCGACGCCCAAGGCGCATACCGGGACCACCCACGGCTCGATCCATGAGCCCGCGGACGCGCCACATCCAGTTGCCGAATGGCCAGCCTGCGGTGCCGCCGAGGCGCTCCACCTGCGCGAATGTCACGCCAAGGGGGGCATGGACGCGACGTCGCTGCCGGTCGAGCAGCATGCCCTCGCGACTTTCGTCCTGCGCGAGGTCCTTGCGGCCGGGTAAGCCCAGAGAGTCGAACCAGGTCGTCTCCACAGCGTGGCGGTCGCGGCGGTCGATGGCTCGTTGCACGGCGGTCTCAAAGGGCTTCGGCTCGATCCCGAAGGCGCGCGCCGGCTCCCGGTCACGCACGACCACCTCGTTGCGCAGGCCCTCGATCAGTGGCCGGGCGATGCCCGAGGGGATCGGCGTGACCAGGCTGCACCAATAGGAGCTGAGCTTGGGGGTGAGCACCGGCACCGGAATCATCAGGCGGCGCATGCCGCGCAGTCGCGCGTAGGTGTGCATCATCTCCGCGTAAGAGAGCACATCAGGCCCGCCGATCTCGACGATGCCCGCCCGCGTCGGTCGGTCGGCCGCGGCGACGAGGTAGTCGAGCACATCGCGGATGCCGATGGGCTGGCAGAGCGTGCGTACCCAACGTGGCGTGATCATCACCGGGAGATGCTCGACCAGGCTCCGTAGGAGCTCAAAGGAGGCGCTGCCTGAGCCGATGATCACGGCAGCCCGGAACTCGGTCACGGGTACGCCGTGCGACGCCAGCTCGGCCCCGACCTCCTGGCGGCTGGAGAGATGGGCCGACAACCCGCTGGCCGGGTCACCCAGGCCGCCGAGGTAGATGATGTGTTTGACGCCCGACTCGCGTGCGCAGCTGGCGAAGGTACGTGCGGCCCGCAAGTCGCGCAGCTCGAACCCCTTTTCGCCGCTGGCCATGGAGTGCGCCAGGTAGTAGACGGTATCGATGCCCTCGAGTGCAGCCGGCAGCGTCTCGGGATCGAGCAGGTCCACACGGACGACCTCGGCGTCAGGGAAGCGCTCCGCGAGGCCGCGAGGGTCGCGGCTGGCCAGCCGCAGTTCGTGACCGCGTTCCGCGAGTAGCGCGACCAATCGCCCGCCGACATAGCCGCTAGCACCGACGATGAGGATCCGCATCCGCGTCTCAGCCTCCTGCCTGGACTCGCCCACGGCTCTTCTCCAGTGTGATCTGGAGGTCTTGGGTCAAACCGGTCCGGAAACCGGCTTCGCTGATGGACAGGTAGTAGTCCCACATCCGGATGAAGCGGTCATCGAAGCCCATCGTGCGCACGTCGTCGATGCGCTCGAAGAAGTGCTCGCGCCACGTCCGTAGCGTACGCGCATAGCTATCGCGGATGTCGCGCACGTTCGTCAGCAGCAAGCCAGTGCCCTCGAGCGACGACTCGATGGCGGCCAGGGACGGCAGTACGCCACCCGGGAAGATGTAACGCTGGATCCAGTTGGCGCCGCGAAGCTGCGCCTCATAGGCGTCGTTGGGAAAGGAGATGACTTGGATGGCGGCTTTGCCACCGGGCCTCAGGGCATTCGACACGGCAGCGAAGTATGCGTCGTAGTACTCGGAGCCGACGGCCTCAAGCATCTCGATCGACACCACGGCGTCGTACTGGCCGCTGATGTCGCGGTAGTCTCGCAACTCGACGGTGACAAGGCCATCCAGTCCGGCCTCGTTGACGCGCTTCCGAGCGAGGTCGTGCTGGTTCTGCGAGATGGTGACGGTGGTGACTCGCGCCCCCAACTCCTCGGCCGCGTACAGCGCGAAGCCGCCCCAACCGGTGCCGATCTCCAGCACATGCTGACCGGCCATCACGCCGGCACGCTCGCCCATGCTGCGGTACTTGGCCCGCTGCGCGTCTGCGAGCGACTGCTCGGGCGACTCGAAGACCGCGCTGGAGTAGGTCATCGTCTCATCCAGCCAGAGACGGTAGAACTCGTTGCCGAGGTCGTAGTGCGCGGTGATGTTGCGCCGCGAGCCCGACTTCGTATTGCGGTTGCGCCGATGTGCCACGGTGCGACTGAGCTTGGCCGGGATCCGCCACCAGCCCCTCGACAGGGAGAGCGCATGGCGGTTCGCCACGGCCAGGGAGATGAGTCCGACCAGGTCGGGACTGGACCAGAGGCCATCCATGTAGGCCTCGCCACCACCCACCTCGCCACCGACCAGGAGTCGCTTGAGCGCTTCGTGGTCATGGATGTGCATCTCGCCGCGAAGCTCCGAGTCACGCTCACCGAAGACGCGCCGCGAGCCGTCGGGCAGCTGCACGGTGAGGCGGCCGACCTTGATGCGCGAGGCGGCAGACAGGGCGATGCGGCTCGCGAGCTGGTTCAGCAGTGGATCGAGCGGGGTGGCCAGCCGATCGGTCAGCGGGGGAGTCGTCACCGGGTCACCTGCGAGTGTCGTCGGAAGGTGAAGCCGCGTCGCCACATGCGCCAGGCGTGCAGGTGGATGGCCACGATGGTCCTCTGGGTGGAGAGCGGAACCTGCAGCAGCGCACGCAGCAGGGCGCGGTCGGTCAGGCGTCGTCGGTCGGCCACCAGGGTCGCTGTCAGGAGCGGCTCGCCCCGCTCCGTCTCGGTGATGGCGATGAGGATGCGACCGGGGTCGTCCTGTACGCGAACGGTGTAGTGCGCCTCCATGTCGATGAAGGGCGAGACATAGAAGTCCTTGTCCATCTCATCCACCCAGCCCTTGCCCCGCTGCTGTGGTCGCAAGGTGTACAGCCGCCGCTCGCCGTGGGTGTTGTGCACCTCCACGATGACGATACGCATGACGCCCGACTCATCGCGGCACAGATAGAAGCTGGCAGGGTTGAACTGGTAGCCCAGCACACGCGGCGTGGCGATGAAGGTGATGCGCCAGTGGGCGGGTTCGAAGCCCTCGTCCCGAAGATGACCGAGCACCGACCCGCGCAGGTCCGTTGCCGCCGGCAGCCAGTGGTCTCGGTCGCGCATCGTGAGCGCGTTGAAACGGTTGCGGCTGAAGAGCCGCAGGCGGGTGGCTACATCGTCGAGCTCGGCAAGGTCCAACGCCAAGTAGAAGACATCATGCTCAAGCTCGTACACCATCGGCTGACTGCGGCGGTGGCGGACCTTTCCGACGAGCAGGTGCGACCTCATGCGGCGGCCCCGACGAGCACCGGCTCCTCGACCAAGGCAGGACGCGCCACCATGGCCGGTTCAAGCCCGGAGACCATCTCGGCCGCCTGGAAGCCAGAGCGGCAGCCGTCCTCATGGAACCCGTAGCCCAGGTGGGCGCCGGCATAGAACGTGCAACGGTGGCCCTGCAGTCCACCGAGCGCCTTCTGACCGTCGAGCGTGTCGAAGGTGTACTTGGGATGCGACATCGGCCGTGAAACGATGACCTGCTCGTCGGGGATGCTCATGCCGGGGTTGACTGACGTGCAGTATTGCGTGTCGGTGTCCAGCCGTTGCAGCTGGTTCATCCAATAGGTCATCACCAGCTGGTCAGCTGGGCGGCGACAGTCGATGGTGGCGACATTCCACGAACCCCGCGCACCGGCACGCCCGGGCAGCACCGATGCATCGGTATGGAGCACGACCTCATTGGTGGTGTATTCGAACAGGCCCAGCGCGTCACGCTCGGCGGCGTCAGCGTCGTTGAGGAGCCTGAGCGCGACATCGGCATGGGTGGCCATGATGACCGCATCGAAACGCTCGATCCGCCCTGACAGCGTGGTGACGGTCACGCCATCCCCGTCGCGATGGACGGCGGTGACGGGATCGCCGGCCACGAGCGAATTGGCGGGGAGTCGCTCCATGATGCGGTCGACGTAGGTCATCGAACCGCCCACCACCGTCCGCCATGGCTTGCCCTTGCCGAAGCCGATGAGGCCGTGGTTGTCGAGGAAGCGCAGCAGGTAGTCGATGGGGAACTCCATGATCTCTGCCGCCGACGTGGACCACACTGCGGACACCACTGGGACCAGGAAATGGTTGCGGAAGGCGTTGCCATAGCCGCCCGCGTCGAGGAACACCGCCAGCGTCTCCCGCGTCCAGATATCGTCATCGAGTCGCCGGCGCGCGACGCTGTAGAAGCGCCGGATATCGTTGATCATGCGCCAGTGCGAGAGCCGCGCCAGTGAACCTGGCTGCGCGAACATGCTGGCCGCGCCACGCGAGCCGAACTCCAGGCCACAGGCCTCACAGGAGTGTCCCAGTGACATCTCCGTGGGCTGCGTCTCGATTCCCAGCTCCGCGAACAGCTTCGTCAGGTACGGGTAGGTGGGCTCGTTGTAGACGATGAAGCCGGTGTCAACGTTCACATCACCCGCATCGGTCGGGACGGTCACGGTCTTGACGTGGCCACCCGGCTCGGTGTCGCGTTCGAAGAGGCGGACGCTGTGCTGCTCACGCAGGGCGTACGCAGCGCTCAATCCGCTGACCCCTGCTCCGATGATGGCGATGTTCATGGTCCCCCTTCGGTTCCGGTCCTGTTGGCTCGCTGTGTGTACAGGGATGGTACAATGTTTGTAGAACCTAGGCAAGCACCAAATGGAGAGCACGACATGACCAAGCTGATCGAGGCCTTGGAGACACCGCTAGCGCGCGAGGTGGCCTTCGCCTACATCGCTGATTGGAGCCTTCAGGCGGAATGGGATCCCAATACCGTCTCATCGGCGCAGATCGGTGAGGGTGGGCCCAGCGTCGGAGCCCGATACAAGCTGGAGGTCAAGATGGGTCGGAAGGCCGTACCCATGGAGTACCTCATCACCGAACTGCAGGCACCCTCGCGCATCGTGCTCATCGGTGAGGGTTCGGGCGTGTGGACCCAAGACAGCATCACGTTCACCGAGATAGCCGCCGGGACACGTGTGGACTACGAGGCGGAGATCAAGCTGAGCGGCCTTCTGGGCCTCGCGCAGCCATTGTTGGGACGTGCCTTCGATGGCATCGCCAAGGGGGCCGTCAAGGGCATGAAGCAGAAGCTCGACGCGCTCTACGCTGAGGCCGCCGCTCCGACCGCGGTCAAGGGATCGTAGGTTGATGGACTCGCGAGTCCTCATCGACGGCGCCCTTGAGTTGAGCATCGTCGGCAGCTTCAGCCGCCCCGGCTACCACCTCCGCCGGCGTCTCTTCGATTGGTCCAGCCCGGCTCGCGGAGCCCTCGTCGGCAAGACCGTGCTCATCACTGGGCCGACCTCAGGCCTCGGGCGTGCCACGGCCGACGCCATCGCCGACCTGGGCGCTCGCGTCGTCCTGGTCAGCCGCAGCCGCGACAAGCTCGAACGCGTCAGCGACGAGCTCAGCGCCCGCCACGGTCAGGACCGCTTTCCCGTCGTGGTGGCTGACATGTCCTCGCTGTCGAACGTGCGCGACGCGGTCGACGAGATCCGCGAGCGTGAGCCACGGCTCGACGTCCTGGTCGACAACGCCGGCGCGATCTTCGAGGAGCGCAAGGTGACCGACGACGGCCTGGAGATGACGTTCGCGACCATGGTGGCCGGGCCGTTCGTGCTGATCTCCGGCCTCTTGCCGCTGCTCGAGGCGAGTGGCGACGGCCGCGTCATCAGCGTGGTCTCCGGCGGCATGTATGCCCAGCCCCTGCCGCTGGACGACCTGCAGTTCGAGCGTGGGGAATACGATGGCACGCGCGCCTACGCCAGGGCCAAGCGGGCGTCGGTGACATTGACACGCGAGTGGGCACGGCGCCACGACAGGACGGTTCGCTTCGACGCCATGCACCCCGGCTGGGCAGACACACCCGGCCTGGCCAAGTCGCTGCCTGCTTTCTATGACTTGGTGGGTCCGCTGTTGCGCACTCCGTCCCAAGCCATCGACACGACGGTCTGGCTGGCGACCGACCAGGCTCGCGGGCGCGACGACGGCAAACTCTATCTGGACCGCCGTCCGCGGCCCTTCGATCGCGCACCAGTGACCCGCCTTACGGTTTCGCAGCGCCGTCGCCTGTGGGACATCGTGGTGCGACTGGCAGGTGTGCCCGACCCGACCGCTTGATCCGCTACGACTTGATCCGCTACGGCTTGATCCGCTACGGTTCGCAGAACCACTCGCGACTGCGCGGCCGTCGGAGCGACACGACGACCACGACGAAGAGCAGCACCGCGGCGATCGACAGGACGAAGCCGCCCGGCGCGAACAGCATGATCGCGGCCAGCGGCAGCAGCAGCGAGGTCAGCCCCAGCGATAGCATGTAGGCCGCCTGCTTCTTTTGCAGGACCAGCGTCATGGTAAAGATCAGGTAGGCCAGCAGCAGCATCCAGACAAGGCCGATGAAGGTGATGGGCGCCTGCACCGCCTGGTCGATGACGATGCGCATGGACAAACCCAACACCGAGAGCACGAGGAACGAATAGCCGAGGAAGACCAGCACCCCCGGCGGCATCGCGCGAACTGTCTGCCACATGGCTGCGATTGTCCCACGCTCTCAGGGCATCCGAGGCCGGACGAGATGCCCTGCGCCGGACGCGATACCCTGCGCGCCATGACCAATGAAACCCCGGCCTGGGTGCGAGACGCTGTCTTCTACCAAGTCTTTCCCGACCGACTCGCCCGAAGCGGCCGAGTCGCCGCTCCGGGTGTGCTGCAGCCATGGGACGCCGAGCCTACGACGGACGGATTCAAGGGCGGCGACCTGTACGGCGTCGTCGCCCACCTCGATCGCCTGAAGCGACTCGGGATCACTGCTCTCTACCTCAATCCCGTGTTCGCGTCGGCGTCCAACCACCGCTATCACACCGACGACTACGAAATGGTCGATCCGCTGCTGGGTGGTAATGACGCGCTGCGGGAGTTGCTCGATGAGGCGCATGCGCGCGATATGCGTGTCGTGCTGGACGGAGTCTTCAACCACTGCGGCCGCGGCTGGTGGCCCTTCCATCACGTCGCGGAGACTGGCATCAGCTCGCCCTATCGCGACTGGTTCTACCTGGCCGATGACGTGCGCGATGGCTCGCGCGGTATCAGTCCCTATCCGACGGCCGGCCAGATGGCGGAGATCGCTGAGCTTCGGGCGGCAGGAGCGGCCTACGGCGCGGCCTCCCGGGCGGTGCTCGGCTACGAGGCCTGGTGGGATCTGCCCGCGCTACCCAAGCTGAACCTCGATGAGCCGCATCTGCGCGCGCTGATGCTCGATGTCTCCGAGCGCTGGATCCGCTTCGGTATCGATGGTTGGCGGCTCGATGTGGCCGAAGAGGTGGGGGCCGACTTCTGGCGAGAGTTCCGGCGGCGGGCTCGGGCGGCCGACCCTGAGGCCTACCTGGTCGCGGAGATCTGGCACCACAAGCCCGAATGGTTGCAGGGCGACATGTTCGACGCCTTCATGAACTACCCGCTCGCTGTCGGGCTCATGGGCTTTGCGGCGCAGGACCACCTTGATATCGGCATCCACGTGCCCTCTGAGTACGAGGGCAAACTGGAGGTCTTCGATGCCGCTGCCTTGTGGGCACGCCTTGAGGAGTTGCGATCGATGAACGATCGGGCGGTGACGGCGGTCCAGCTGAACCTGCTGGGGAGCCATGACACGCCGCGCGCCCTGACCATCATGGGCGGTGATGTGGACTCGCTGCGGCTGGCCACGCTGCTGCAGATGACGTTGCCAGGCGCACCTTGCGTCTACTACGGCGACGAGATCGGAATGGACGGCATCATGGATCCGATGTGCCGGCGGGCCTTTCCCGCCGATCGTGGTCTGTGGGAAGGGGAGCCGTACCAGTGGGTGGCCGATGCCATCGCGCTGCGACACTCCAGCCCGGCGTTTCGCGATGCGGAGCTAACGTTGCTGGGTGCGCGGGGAGCGGCGCTGGCGTTCCTGCGGCGTTCTGGTGACGAGGCGTACGCCGTCGTGGTCAACGCTGCGGCTGAGCCGCTGACGTGGGATCTGGCGTTGCCGTTGGCGGTGGTCAGCGCTGAGCTGGTGCCGCTGCGTGGTGATGGGCCAGGGGAGCGCTCGGCCACGCTGTCGGGAGAGTCCCTGCGCGTCACGCTGCCCGGACGTGAGGGCGTGGTCGTTCGGCTTCGCCAATAGCGTTCAGCAGGCGCCGAGGCGTTACGGACGGGTCTCCGAGGCGATTCCCTATACTCGGGTCGTGGCGCTCGTACGCATCGCGGTCGTGGTCGTCCTTGTCGCATCGGGCCTCGTGGTCCTGTACGGCATGATCCTCGACCGTTCCGGTCAAAACATCGCCTTCACCGTCGCCGGCTTGGCTGTCCTAGGCCTGACGCTGGCGTTCATTTCGGCGTGGTTCCTGAACCGTGCCCTGACTGATGCCCGCTGGGGCCGGACGGCGGGCTCGCTCTTGGGTGCGGCCATGGGTGGACTGTTCGCGGTCGCCGCCGCCGGTTGCCTGGCCGCAGCTTCGGTGTTCGCCTTCATCCGCGTCTGACCGAGCGAACCCATTGGTCGGGTACACTCCGTCGGTCGCTGGCCCCCATCGTCTAGAGGCCTAGGACGCCACCCTTTCAAGGTGGAGATCAGGGGTTCGAAATCCCCTTGGGGGCGCCACACCTTCAACACCCGGAGTCCGTCAGTCAGTCCCTGGCGGCCACGGCATGTGGCGTGAGTGCGTAGAGGCCGTCATCCTCGCTTCGTGCCCTCTGTTGACGACCGAGATCGCGCTGTCTGGTGCGTCTGATGTACTCGTCAGCCGGTCGCGGGGCCTAGGCTGATGTCCGAGTAGGTGAGGCTCATGAACCATCTGCACTGCGACGTGGCGCGCCCAGTGACGTCGTCACACGACTCGCGAGGATGAGATACCGCCGGTTCGGCTCAACTGGCGTGGCGGTCTCGGCGGTCGGATATGGCTCATGGCCGCTGTCGGGCCACATGGGTGCAATCGAACCGAGCAGACCCGACGAGCCATGGAGATCACCCCCATCGAGGCTGTGCAGCCGCGCTACTCGCTGCTCGTGCGTGAGATCGAAAGGGCGTTGCTGCCATTGTGTCGCGAGCATGGACTTGGGGTCCTCGCACATAGCAGCTTGGCCAAAGGTTTGCTCTCGGGCCGCTACGGCGCCGGGGATCGCTTCGATGATGCCGACGAGCGATCGCGTTTGCCGGCATTCATGGGCAGAGCATTCGAGCGTGCTATCTGCGTGGTTGAGGGGCTCCGGTCGATGGCCGAGGCCAGAGGCGCTACTGTCGCCCAACTGGCTATCGCATGGGTCTTGCGTGACCCAGTGGTCAGCTGCGCGCTCGTAGGCCCCAAGCGGCCAGACCAGGTGGAGGAGGCCATCGGGGCGGCGGATATCGAGCTCAGTGACGCTGAGGTGGCGGCGATGGGACGGCTCGCTGACGGCAACGAACCGCCGTTCGGCGCCTTCGATCGACGAAGATGACCACGTGCGGTCGTGCTCTCGGCCCGTTCACGGTAGGCCCCGTACGTGTCCACACGACCCCGCAACAAGGACGTATATCAGTCGGATGACGGCCGCGTAGAGGTCGCGGTAGACAGTGCGGAACCCGTCAGGGTCGGGCGGGACCCAGCGGCTTACGGGTTCATCGGCCAGGGCGCGCGCAAGCACGTCAGCGACCACGGCCACACGGTCTGGTGAGACCAGGCATGGCCGTTCCTCCCGGCGCGTTGTTCTCGAGCCCTCACGACCCCTCCGGGCGCGCCCTTGGGGGCGCACCGCTGTCCGTCGAAGAAGGGCGCCGATGAGATGGCGAGACTCGGAGCTGCGCCTGGGACTCGCCTCGTCGTGCCATCGCCGTGGATCTGACGTCTACCCCGGGACGGGATGACCCTGAGCGGAGCCTTCGGGCAGCGTCGTGCCTCAGACGTAGGGTGCGACGTCCTCGGCCAGCCGATGCATGAGGTCGACCTGCTCATCGAACCCGATGAGGGGCAAGTGACTCCGAGCCACGAACTCGATGGGCACCTCAGCCCGCTGCCGGATGTCGTGAAGGGCCTCGACGAGCTGGTCGGGGGTCCCAGCGTACGTCGTCCCGCGCGCCAGGAGCGCCTCATCCGTACCACGGAACGGCGGCGCTGCGGGTGGTGGCAGCGGTCGAGACGCCGAGGCTGCCATGTCCGAGTACTTCCAATGCATCGCCCATAGCGCGTCCCGGTAGCGGGCCAGAGCCGCCTCGCGCGAGGCGGCGGGCAGCAGCACGGAGTAGTGGATGAAGCGGAAGCTCGAGGGGTCACGGCCGATGCCATCGCACTCGTCGAGCACCCACCGGACCTGCTCGAGGACTCCCTCGGCCGACGCGTTCGAGAAGAGACCATCGGCGAGGCGCGCGGCGCGCCGGATGGCCGGCTCCGCGCTGCCGCCCATCAGCACCGGGATGGGCGCCGAAGGAGCCGGTCGGACCGCCAGCTCGGGTAGGTCGTAGATCGGCCCGGTGTGCGTGAACGGCTCACCGCTCCATGCCCGTGGCAGGATCCGCAGGATCTCATCCATGGCCGCACCTCGGTGGTGGGCCTCGGCCCCGAACCCGGCGAACTCGACGCCTGACCACCCCAGCCCGAGTCCCAGCACGAGACGGCCATGGCTCAGCAGCTGGACCGTCGCTGCGTCCTCCGCGAGTCGCAGTGGGTGGTGCAACGGCGCGAGGATGACGCCCGTGCCCAGCTCGATACGCGACGTCGCCTGCGCCAGTGCCGCGCTGACGACGAGGAGCGAGGGCATGTAGCCGTCGTCCACGAAGTGGTGCTCGGTCGTCCACACCGACGAGAAGCCGAGTCGCTCCGCCTCGACCGCGAGCTGGACGGTCTCGTCATAGGCGCGGGTCCAGTCCGTCTCACCCGGCCGCAGCTGGGCACTGAGGAGTCCGAAGCCGAGCGTCATGGGCGGGACGATAGCAGCACACGGACCTCGACGCCGCCTTGAGGCCCGCCGAACGCGTTGCATCGCTCGACCTCAGGACTTGGGCTGCCGCGCCAGACCTTCGAGGATGAGGTCGAGACCGAAGTCGAACTCGGATCCATAGTCGAAGCCTGCCTCGATCAGGTCGACCCCGACCCGCTTCCGGTAATGCATAGGCGGCGGCTAATTCCGTCAGATCGACTTTTGGCGATGGTGGCCCGCACGGCATGCGCGACGAGAACGCACTCGGATCAGCAGTGGCGCCGTGTTCACCCTCGCGCGGCTCACTCGGTCGGGCAGGGAGTCCCCAGCTGGATGGAGAGCGCGTCCATGGCGTTGCCGATGTCGGTGATGGCCTCACCGATGGCGGCGACCTGTGCTCCGGTCGTCTCCAGCTCGCCCAGGAGGGAGACGGTCGACCGGACGTCTTCCAGCGAGCCGATCAGGTCGTCGACCAGCGGCCGGTAGGTCTCGCCGACGTGGCCCATCAGGTCACGCGCCTCGCTCAGCCCAGCGACCGCACCGACAAAGACGGGCAGCCACCCGTCGTTCTCGATGTCGATGTCTTGCAGGAAGCCGACGATCAGTCGAAGGTCATCCACGCTCTCACACGCGGCCTCGGCCGGTGTCATGGTCGGGCCCGCTGAGGCGGTGGCGTCTCCTGTCTCCGTGGGATCAGCAGCCATCAGCCCCACGGGCAAAGCCGCCATCAGGAGGATGGCGAGCATGAACGTGATGGCGGTCTTAAGTCCCCGCGTACCGGTCGATCGGGACTGAGCGTCTGGCATCTCGTTCACTCTCCTGTGTGCGGTCATCGGCTCGGGCAACGACGGCGACGGGGCGTTTGCTCAGACTCGCCCTCGCGTGCCATCGACCCTCTCTCAGTTTCCTGGATATGCGATAGCGTAGCGAGTCCTTCGCAGCGCCTGCACGGAAACGACGCGAACGCGGCCGTTCAGGTGCTCTCGAAGATCGGCTACAACAAGTGCATCCGATTCGTGGTTCCGTACCTCGGCATCATCTTCGTCCTGATCGTCATCTGCGTCGGTGGCGGCATCTCAGGTGATGCCGCTCGACCGACTCGCACCCACACCCTAAGGAGGAACACGAACCATGCCACTGGGAGTCCACTCGGAGGTCGGCAAGCTGCGCAAGGTCATGGTCCATCGACCGGGCCTCGAACACCGCCGTCTCACCCCGCACAATGCGGCGGAACTGCTCTTCGACGACGTCATCTGGGTCGATCGCGCCGAGCAGGAGCACGACGCGTTCGTGCAGGTCATGCGCGACCGTGGCGTGGAGGTCTTCGAGGTCGAGCAGCTCTTCGCCGAGGCCCTCAAAAAGCCCGAGTGCAAGGAATGGGTGCTTGACCACATCCTGGGCGAGCGCATGGTCGGCCCTGCTGCTTCCCAGCGCGCGAGGGAGCAGATGGACGTGCTCAGCACGACCGACTGGGCCGACTTCATCATCGGCGGCATCACCAAGCTCGACCTGCAGCGCCAGCTGGACGGCTTGCGCTACCAGGCCCTCGATCCGACATCGATGCTGGTGCCGCCACTGCCCAACTTCCTCTTCCAGCGCGACCCCTCCTGCTGGATCTACGGGGGCGTCACCCTCAACCCCATGGCCAAGCCGGCGCGCAAGCCGGAGACGATGATCGTCGAGGCCGTCTATATGTTCCACGACATGTTCGTTGAGGATGGCCACAGGCCTGATGTCTGGCTCGGCGGCACGGCCGAGGACTGGGGCCGAGTCACCGTCGAGGGTGGCGACGTCGAGGTCATCGGTCACGGCTCGGTCATGATCGGCATGGGCGAGCGGACTACGCCCCAAGCGGTCTCACTGCTGGCCAAGAACCTGTTCACGGCCGGTGCCGCGACCTCTGTGCTGGCCGTACGCCTCCCGATATCACGTAGCTACATGCATCTCGACACGGTCATGACCATGGTCGACTACGACGCCATCACGGCCTATCCCACCGTGATCGACGATGCACACGTGTGGAAGCTGCGCCCGGGCGATAGCCCCGACCGGCTGGTCATCGAGGAGGAGCCCGATGGGCTGGTGGGCGCCATGAAGCATGCCCTTGGCCTTGACGACCTGCGCGTCATCACCACCGGAGGCGACGAGTTCGCGGCGGCGCGCGAGCAGTGGGACGACGGCAACAACGTCGTGGCCCTTGAGCCGGGCGTGGTCGTGGCCTATGAACGCAACACATTCACCAACGAGCGCCTGCGAAAGGCAGGCATCGAGGTGTTGGAGATCCAGGGCTTCGAGCTGGGCAAAGGCCGTGGCGGTGGCCACTGCATGACCTGCCCGCTGGAGCGCGAAGCCTAGCCTAGCCTCCCGCCGAGCCCGAAGGCCTGAAGGCCTAGCCCAGCACCTTGGCCTTGGCGGCGGTGAACTCCTCGTCGGAGAGGACGCCAGCCTGGTGCAGCTGGACCAGCTGGTTGAGCTGGGCCATGACGTCATCGCCAGCACCGGCGGGCGCGGCGGCAGCGGCTGCCGGAGCGGCCGCGGCAGCGGCTGCCTGCTGCGCCTGCATGGCCGCCATCTGCTGCTCCATCGCCTGCATCTCGGCCTGCTGGTCGAGGGCCTGCTGCTGGGCCTGCTGTTCGGCCTGCTGGTCGGCCTGCTGACCGGCCCAGCGCTGCTGCTGTCGATGGTGCACGGCTCCGGCCGTGCCGGCCACCACCGCGGTCGCCGCCATGGCACCCACGACCCCTCGGCCACCTCGTCGTCTCATCATCGTTCGATCCTCCGTTCCTGCAAGTGCTTCCCGATCACCTGATCGCCCGATCCCGCTAGGCGGCGGACGTCTTCTCGGCCACGAGCTGCTCCACGACCGCGCGCGGGATCCGCTCGTGCAGCAGCAGCCGGCCGTCGGCGGCCTCGATGGCATCCGCGATGGGTGCGGCCCAGGTGTTCTCCAGCAACAGCAGCGCCACCGACGAATTGGGCGGCAGGTCCGCGCTCAGCGCGTAGGCATCCTGCTCGGTCAGCATCGTCGTCGCGTCGCTGACCACCGGCTCGAAGCGCCGCAGGGCCACATCCTCGACCTCGCTGATCTCCAGGATCCGTACCGGCTCATCGCCGATGCGGACCGCCAGCAGGATATCGATGATGCGGATGACCCCGGCATCGACCGCCTGCTGGATCTCGGGCAGGATCCGCCCGCTGAAGTGGTTGCCCGGGAACCCGAGCACGAATAGATCGACTGATCCGAGGGACATCTTGGCTTCCTCTGGTCACGGGCTAAAGGGGGTGGCGGAGCGTCTGCTTGCGGTCTCGACATGCCCGCCAGGGTCATGACGAAGGGCTCGATCGGGGGTCCGTCGAACCGTCGATGCTGTCGATGATAGCGAGGCCGACCCGACCGCGTGGCGATGCGCCCCCGGGCGCGGATCGACCCCGCGCCCGGCGCGTGCGACGATGCACCCCGATGGAACTACGTCCCCCGACCCTCGGCGAGGGCCCACTCACGCTCGGCCGTGTGGGCGGCCATGCGCTGGGGATGTTGCGCTCCGGGTCCCGGCGCATCGTACTGGTGGCGCTCCTGCTGTTCGTGCCGCCGTCGCTCCTGGCGGCCCTCGTCGAGCACGTCCTGGCGGGCTTCGAGCGCGAGCCGGGCGCGCTGCTGTGCCTCGGCATGCTGGCCTCGATAGGCATCGCCGCGGCGCTGCGGCTGTTGGGGCCGGTCGTCTTCGCGGGCTATCTCGACGAGGCCGTGGGGGCCGGCTACTTCCACGGCCACCAGCACCGCATGGCGGACGTGCTGCGCACGTTGCCCTGGGGCCGGCTGCTGGTGGCGGACCTGGTGCTCATGGGCGGGACCGTCATCCTGACCGCGTCCTTCATCATCCCGGGCTTCGCCTTCTACCTGTTCTTCGGCCTGGTCGGCCCGGTGCTGGTACAGGAACGCGGGGGGATCCGGGCCTCGTTCGCGCGCACGTTCCGCCTGAGCCGCACGGCGCTGCTGCCGATCGCCCTGCTGGTGCTGCTGCCGACCATCTTCGAGCTGGCGCTCCACGAGCTCGTCTTCCGGGCTCTCCACGGCGCCGGCCTCGGGGTCGAGCTGCTGGCCGAGTGGCTGCTGGCTGCGCTGCTCGGGGGGACCATCGGCGTGCTCGAGGTGGCCCTCGCCTCGGAGCTCATGGCCCGGCACCCGGTGCCTGGTGATGCCGCTGCGGGCGGAGCCCTGCCGGATGGCGTCCCGTCGGGACATCGGGCCTGATACATTCGGGTCCACTCGGGTGACTCGCCCGGCATGAAAGGGAACACGGACATGATCCTGCTCGGCTGTCTCCTGGTGGCGGGTCTCGCCTTCGTCCCCCGGGTGGTGCTGGTGCTGGCCTGGATCTTCAGCGAGCGCTGGCCGCTGGTGTGGCAGGGCGACTGGCTGGTGCCCCTGCTGGGCATCATCTTCCTGCCCTACACGACGATCATGTTCATGCTCGTCTGGAGCCCCGCCGGCATCAGCGGCTGGGACTGGCTCTGGATCATCCTGGGCGTCTTCCTCGACGTCGTCCACTACCAGCAGGCGGCGGCCAACCGCCGGCAGGCCACCTCGGTCTTCACCGACCTGAACTGACCGGCCCGGGCCACCCGATGGCTGCCAGCGCCTGAAGCGACGGCAGCCAGCTGCGGGGTCAGCCCAGGACCAGGCCCTCCAGCTCGGTCGTGGGTGCGACGTCCTTCTGGCGTCGCACCCCCAACGAGACGGCCAGCCCGAGGAGGCCAGCCAGGAGCGGCACCAGCAGCGCCACCTGCAGCGCGATGGGCCGCGCCTCGGTGTTGATGCGGATGATCTCCGCCTGCACGTCGGGCGGCTGGCCCACCAGGTTCTCGGCGAGCTGGGTGTCGCTCATGGGCTGGGCATCCTCATCGAGCGCCGTGGCCACCTGCTGGGCCTCGGCCGGCGAGAGCACGACGCTCGACTCGGCCATGTCGGTCGGCAGGGTGTTGTACTCGAGGACCATCTGCAGGAAGATGGGCAGCGCGATCATGGCGCCGCCGAGGGCGATCTGCTGGAGCATCTGGCCGCTGATGCCCAGGCGGAAGATGGCCGCCCGGAAGAGGTCCGGGTCCAGCAGCGCCAGCTGGCCCGCCCGCTTGCGCCGCACCAGCCACCAGGCCAGCAGGCCCAGCGAGATGGCACCGCCCGCGATGAGGACCCCGACCGCGCCGCCGCCCTCCTCCCAGACCAGGATGCCGAGCACGATGCCGCCCATGCCCAGCACCGAGAGGACGGCCCCCACGAGGTCGATGCCGCGTTCGCCCGTGAAGGGCACGTCCTTGACCATGCGGATGCCCGCCAGCACCACGCCGATGACGACGATCTCGAGCAGGAAGCCCACGCGCCAGGAGAGGAAGGTGGTGATGAAGCCGCCCACCAGCGGACCCACCGCGGCGGCGGCCGAGCAGGCTTGGCGGCCGAGCAGGCAGGAAGGAGAGCACGACGGAACCGCAGACGATCATCCCGCGCTGGGAGTGGCGCGCGTTCGGCACCCGCTTCGGCGCGACGGCGGACGCGACCTTCGCGAGCCAGATCCCGACCGGCGTACAGGAGAGCGACGAGCTGTACTTGCTTTCCGATGACGGACCGAACGTGAAGGTCTGCGGCGGCCTGCTGGATATCAAGGTATTGCGCGAGACCGATGCCTCAGGGCTGCAGCGTTGGGAGCCGATCATGAAGGCGGCGTTCCCGCTCGACGGTCAGCAAGCGAGGACTGTCTTCGAGGCGCTCGGGCTCACGATGCCGGCGACACATGATCAAGGCTGGACGCAGGACGCGCTTCTGTCCATGCTCGCGGGGCCCGATGGCTCCGTCCGCGCCGTTCCCGTCCACAAACGTCGGGTGCGCTATGCCATAGGGGCCTGCACCGCCGAGGTGTCAGAGGTGCGCAGCGGTCCCGCCTCCACGAGGACCATCGCCATCGAGTCTGAGGATGCGGACGCGGTTTCGGCGGCGGTGCGCACGCTCGGCCTTGAGGACTATCGCAACGTGAGCTACCCGGCCGGGCTGACCGACCTGGTGGATGGGATCCCCGACCGATATGCCGTCCTCGACGTGGGGACCAACTCGGTCAAGTCTCATATCGCCGAGGTCGCGTCCGACGGGAGCTGGCGGACGGTGCTGGATCGGGCTGAGGTGACGCGGCTCGGGGAGGGGCTGGCCGAGGGCGGGGCTATCTCCGATGACGCTATGGAACGAACGGCAGCGACACTCGCGGCGATGGCGTCAGAGGCGCGGGAGCTTCGTGTCCGTGCCATCGCGGCCGTCGGCACGGCGGCACTGCGCAGTGCCGCCAACCGGGATGCCGTCATCGAGAGCGTACATGCCCGCACCGGGGTGCGCATCAGGGTCATCAGCGGGGAAGACGAGAGCCGGCTCGCCTATCTCGCGGTCGTTGCCGGCGTTGGACTCAGCGAGGATTCCGTGGTGGTCTTCGACACCGGTGGCGGCAGCTCGCAGTTCACCTTCGGTCGCGGCGGGACGGTGGACGAGCGCTTCAGCGTCGACGTCGGGGCGGTGCGCTTCACCGAGCGGTTTGGCCTCGACATGGTCGTCAGCGACGCGGTCGTGCAGGAGGCCTGCGCAGCGATCGCGGGCGAGCTGCAGCGCCTCCACGGTCGGACGAACGCGGACCGGCTGGTGGGGATGGGTGGCGCCATCACGAACCTGACCGCTGTCTCGCTCGAGATGGAGACGTACGATGGAGACGTCATCGATGGCGCCCGCCTGACCCGCGTCGAACTCGACCGTCAGATCGAGCTCTTCCGCCACGCCGACGCCGATGCTCGCCGCGCCATCGTCGGGCTCCAGCCCGGGCGCGCCGAGGTCATCCTCGCAGGCGCGTGCATCGTGAAGACGGTCATGGACCTGCTGGGCCACACCGCGCTGACCGTCAGCGATCGGGGCCTTCGCCACGGCGTGCTCCTTGAGCGCTTCGGAAGCGGAACCGGCCCCTGACCGATACGGCCCCTGACCGATAGGAGGATGGGTTCCGCCCATCCTTCGGCCCTCTGCGCTGCGTCAGGTGGCCGCGAGCCCCGTCTCACCCGCGGCGGTCCGTGCATCGCCGGTGCGGATCTTCAGCAGCTTCTTGCCTTCGGCGACCACGACCCTGAGGAGAGAGACCACCACGGAGAAGAGCCACCGCTCGAGCGCCAGCGAGACAGTGTCGAAGACACGGGTCGGGGTCGCGCCAGCGAACCTGGGAGACGGGGTCATGGGCATGTCGTTCACCACGTGTGGCGCGAGGCTGGGTCGGACGGCGCGATGGCGACGAACCTCGATGGCTCGTCGAAACTCCCCATGTGTCCGCCGGCCCACTCGGGTCGTATGCGAGCTTTGGAGTCGAGTCCGACCGAGCCCCCGCCAGCTTGCCATCGCCCTCAAATCGGGGCGGAATGGTCGGCCCATCGCGGTGGTAGGCTGCGCCGACGCGCCACGTGCGGCACGTCGCAGGGAGGACACCCGCGCTGCTACTCGATCCGATCCCGAACTGGGCGATCTTCGTCCTGTTCGGCGTTATCACGCTGGCCTGCTACGAGATCGGCTTCCACGTCGGACGCTGGTGGCAGGCGCGAATGCCTGGGGAGCAGGAAGGTCCCAACGATACGCTCGTTGGTGCCCTCCTCGCCCTCATGGCCTTCCTGCTGGCGATCACGATGGGCATGGCCTCCGACCGCTTCGATACGCGCCGAGGGTTCGTCCTGGCCGAGGCCAATGCCATCACCGCCACATATCTGCAAGCCGACTACCTGCCCGTGGCAGATGGTGAAGAGCTGAAACGACTGCTGCGGGATTACGTGCCCCTGCGAATCGTGTCGAAGGATCTGGAGACGGTCCGGGCGAACGCGGCGCGCTCCCGGGAGCTCCAGGCTGAGATGTGGGCCATCGCTGCGAGCGTGGCTCAGTCGGGCTATAGCCCCGACCTGGTCTCTGCCTTCGGCGACACCCTGACCGAGCTGATCACGGTCCACGAGTCGCGCGTGATCTCCGGGCTGTATGCCCGCGTACCCGAGACGGTCCTGCTCTTGCTCCTGTCTGGCTCGGCCCTGGCGCTGGGCATGGTCGGCTACAGCGCCGGCATCCGCGGGCGGCGCAGCGTGCTGAGCGCGGTCATCCTCGTTATCACCCTCGGTGTCGTTCTGGCCCTCGTGTTCGACCTCGACCGGCCGCAGGATGGATTGGTGAACGTGAGCCAGCAGCCGCTGCTCGATGTCCAGGCATGGATCGAACCACCGACGACCTGACTCGCGACGGCGGGCAGGAACCGGCCGAGATCGAGACCGGCGACCGAGTGGTGCCGCCGCTCGTCGACGAGGCCCGTCGCCAGCTTCGGGCACCGTGGGCAGCTAGCCTCGCCGGCCTGCTCTTCGCCGGTTGTTTCACGGCTGCCTTGTGGTTGGTCCGGACGCAGGCCCTCGTCACCGCCGACGACGATGAGCTGGTCGACATCTTCGCCGCGGGACAGGACCTAGCGGGCGTGATCGGCGGGTTGTATGTCGCGCCCTTCGCCGGGATCCTGTTCCTCTGGTTCGTGGCCGTGGTGCGTGACCAGATCGGCGATCGGGAGGACCAGTTCTTTGCCACCGTATTCCTCGGCAGCGGTCTCATCTTCGTGGGCACGTTCTTCGCGGCCGTGGCCGTCGCGAGCGCGCCGCTCGTCGGTGCGCGATATCTCGGTCAGGGCGCCCCGACTGCCGTCGAGGTCGCATCCGCTCGCGCGCTCTCGTACACATTGCTCTTCGCTTTCGCCACGCGGGCCGCCGCGGTCTTCCTCCTGGCGACCTCGACCATCGTCATCAGGAGCGGCACCTTCCCCCGTTGGATCGCGTGGACCGGGTATGCGCTGGGGCTGGCGCTGCTCGTCGCCGTCGCCTTCTGGGACTGGCTCATCCTCGTGCTGCCGGCATGGGTAGCGCTGGTCAGTCTCTTCATCCTGGGTCGGGAGTACCGCTTGCGCAGGACGTGAGCGTGGAAGTGACCGCGCGTGTCGATGCCGGCGCGGAGGCCGACGCCACGGATGACGGTCCTCAGACCTCGGCCCCGACCGTGATCGCTCGGTGCCCCCAGGGTCTCAGCGGCAACGCCGACGCTGTCATAGGCGAGCCGGCCGAACCGCGGAGCAGACTCGTTGCCCCAGCACCACAGTGATCCGTCCGGTCCAAGGACCCAGCCATAGGTGGCGAACAGCAGGCCTATCGCCGACCTGGCCGACACTGACCGCGACACTCGGGTCCCTCGTTGCGGATGTCGCGACGTCGCGCACCACGGCGCCGATGGTCAAGTGACGAATGGACCGACTCGTGGTTCGAAGTCGGACCGCACGCGCTTACCGCATGCCGGACCAGCGGCCCGTCGATGCGTCGCGGCCGCGCTCTCAAGACCCCTTGGGGGCGCTTTCTCTTCGTTCACTCGGCCGCGGTAGGCCGGAGGCACGTGCCGAGATGGTCACGCACCCCTCACGCAAACTCCTATCCAGTCACCGTGCGTCTCGCGTATGGCGACCCGCCCCATCGAGCCATCGTCGAGGCGACAGATGTAGTCGGTCAACTCGTGTTCCTGGGCGGCGAGGGTAGCCCGCTTGGTGAAGGCGGGACGCAGCGACGCCAGAAGTCCGGGGATCTTGCTCAGGATGCCGACCCCGCGTTCGCGGCTCTTGAGCGCGCGGATATGGCTGAAGTGGCGTTCTCGGTGGCGGGACTCCGCCGCTTCGATAGCCTTCTGGTGGTCATAGTTCGGGCCTAGCATCGAGAGCCTCCTGCGGTACAGACCGATCACGTCTCCGCCGAGGCCGCGCCAGCGCGGCGCACGTTTGGGAGCCACCCCCTCGTGTCAGGTGAGTCACCAGCCATTGGCAAGTACCGCCGCTCTTGTGCGTGTCTCCCCCATCGTCATCCATCGCGAGAGCTGTCCGGCTTGCCCACCGTCGTTAGCGCACACATCGAGTATGGGGCCTTGCCAGGGAAGGATAAAGTACCGATCAGGTTAACTTTCCCATTGTGCCTACAGCGGCGATGGTGTAGGCGACTTCGACCGCGGGCATCCGCAGTTGAACTGCGACGCCTGGTCGGAGTCACGGCAGCGTCTTGCGTGCGAGCGATCCTGCGCGAAGGCGACACCCTCGTCGCCACGGCGAACCTGGCCGAAGCGCTCGATGTCTCTTCCATCGCGGCTATGGCCTCCGTGCGCACACGCCCATGGAGATCCCTGAGCCCCTGCTCGAAGGTCCACTGGGCTCCATCCCTCTGGACCTTCGGACAGCTCGCCGTGCTGCCGAGCTACGAGCGCGGCACCAGTTGATACCCTGTGCGTTGCCCACAGGTTCGGGCCAGGCCATCAGCCCTACCGTGCCGCAGCTACACGTGCTGGTCGACGAGGACCGGGTTGCCGTCGGGGTCGATCACGATGAAGGAGGCCGGACCCGTGGTCGCCTCATCGGCGCGGGACTCGAACTCCACACCCGTCGCTTCCAGGCGTCGCTGCAGCTCGCGCACATCGAGGTACGCATCGAGCGGTTGGTTGTCGGCGTCCCAGCCGGGATTGAAGGTGAGGATGTTGCGCTCGAACATGCCTACGAAGAGGCCGATGGTGGTCGTGCCGCTGCGCATGATCTGCCAACCTTGATCGGGCTCGCCGAAGACGGCCTCAAACCCCAGCTTCTGATAGAACTCCCGGGACGTGGCCAGGTCCTTGACGCTGAGGCTGACCGAGAAAGCGCCCAAGGGCATCGCTTGTTCACTCATGCGCGTAACCATACGGCGCAGTGCAAGCCCCTGGCTCACGCAGCGACAGGCCCGGATAGCGGCCCATCCGTTCCGGTCGTGCCACTGGGGTCCGTGGACTCGTCCGACCTGACTCCGCGGCTGCGCCACGCCACCACGGTCAGCAGGCCAGTCCCCAGGACGATGAGCGCACGCGCCGCCAGCACCGCCTCACCGCTGACGCCGACCAGGCTCAGCACACCTTCGGCGTTGTAGAAGAGGATCATGCCACCGACCAAGCCGCCCAGGACACGGTGGTCGAGACGGCTGACGGCCCAGGCAGCGATGGGTGCTGCTACCAAGCCGCCGAGCAGTAGTGCGGCCATGGCGCCCCAGGCGATGCCCTGGCTGCCGAGCGCCAGCAGGAAGGCGATGCTGGCGCTGAGCGCGACGACGATCTCCGATGTGCTGACCGTGCCGATCACCTGGTTCGGCGCCATGCGGTTGGCGGCCATCAGGGAAGACGTGGTCACCGGTCCCCAGCCGCCGCCACCAACCGAATCAACGAAGCCGCCCACGAGCCCCAGCGGACCGAGGGTTCGCCAGCGAGGCATGTAGACGCGGATGGCTGGCGAGCGCTTCAACACCGTCCGAGCGATGACCAGCGCACCGAGGGCGGCCAGGATCAGCGAGACCCACGGCTTGGCCATGCCGGCCGCCATGTAGCTGATGGCGAATGCACCCACGAATGCACCGACCGCTCCGGGACCCGCCAACATCGCCACGGCTCGCCAGTGCACGTTGCCGAAGCGCCAATGCGCCGCTCCGGAGGCCACGCCAGTGCCGATCTTGGCCACGTGGATGGTGGCCGAGGCGACGGCCGGGGAGTAGCCGACGGTGGCTAGGAGCGTCGCTGACGTGACGCCATAGCCCATTCCGAGGGCGCCATCGACGAGCTGGGCCAGCATACCGATGAGGCCCACCAGGAGCAGTACAGACATGGCGTCCAGCGTGCTTTCTCCACTATTCCTATGTACTCGGTCGAGATTATAGGACATCAAGCCCGGAATGCAAGTGCCGATGTGGCCCACGGGCGACATTGGTCGAGTCGGGAGCACGTCATGTGCACTGACCGTGGCCCCGCGCCGTCCGATCGATCGACCCCTCTGCTACGATCGGCCCGTGACCACGACCCGCTTCCGTGGCGACCGGATCATGGGCATCCGGATCCCCACCCTCTTCAGCGAGAACGATGCCAAGCGCTGCGCGGGCTGCGGCGAACCGATCGAGGGCACGCCGTTCCGCGTCTCGTTGCTTGACAACGTGGCGCGCGAGGCCGCGCCGAGCTGGGCACAGGTGGCGCCGCTCAATCCGGGACCGCACCAGTTCCATTCAGCTCCCGAGTGCTTCCGCACCTGGGCTGCGCGTCGAGGCCACTACGTATGCCGGCTATCGCAGGTGCGAGAGCTTCTGCGGCCGACGCCGCTGCCGGTCGATCCTCCGGCCTGGGGCCTGTGTGACGGCAACCATCGCGAGGATCACGAGTTCGAGCCGGCCTGACGGCCGAGCGGGCCAGACGGACATGGATGCCAACGTCCTCATCCCCGGGGTCACAGCTGTCCTGTCGGGCGTCTTCTTCATCGCGCTGCTGGACCAGTGGCGCACCCGGCGGCGCGGCTACCAGGCCATCTGGGCGCTGGGGATGCTGTTCTTCTCCATCGCCGTCCTGTGCGAGGCCATCGCCGCCGCGGGTGGCTGGAGCGAACCGATCTATCGCGTCTGGTACCTCACTGGCGCGGTCTGGACCGCGGGCTGGCTGGGCCTCGGCAACGCCTTCCTGCTGGGTCGCACCCGATTCGGCTTCGGCTTCGCCCTGTGCCTGTTCTTCGCCGGCCTCTTCACGTTCCTGACCGCGCGACGCAACCCGGAGATCTATGCGGACGCCTCCACGACGGCCATGCTCTACTTCCTGGTGGCCGGCGTCCTCGCCCTCGCGGTGTCGGTGGAGACGTACTTCCAGAACTGGCGCTGGCCCTGGATGGCACTCCTGGCCGTGGGTGGCGCGACCGTCCTTTCCCTGGTGCTCATGATGCTGGCGGATCTGCCCGCGCCCGGGTACGCGCTGGATCAGGTGACCGGCATCCCGACCGCTGCCATCCTGCCGCCGGAGTTGCGGCTGCTCACGCCGTTCATGAACATCACCGGTGCCTTCGCGCTGATCTTGGGGGCGCTGTTCTCAGCCTATGTCTTCATGCCCAAGCGACGCGTGCTCGACTACTCTCTCGACCCCGGCCAGTCGGGGGACAGCTTCCTCTTCAACCTCTTCATCGCACCGGTCGCCATCATCGTCAACTTCGTGGCCTCGCTCCCCGGTGCGCTGAAGGCGCTCTTCACGGGCAAGATCCACAGCCGTGTGCCGGCGACGCTGCTCATCGCGCTGGGTGCCTTCGTCCCGGCACTGACCGATAGCCTCAATCGCTTCGGCTCGACCGAATGGTTCCAATTGGGCAAGCTCCTGGGTGTGCTGCTGCTGTTCGCTGGCTTCCTGGTCTCGACCGAGACGTTCAGCGAGATCAGGATCCCCTTCACCGCCATCGTGTTGCGTGGCTCCCGTTCCGAACCGCGAGAGGCGACTGGACCCTGAAGCGACCGCAGGGGCGTTGGCGCAGTCTGCGTCGGGCTGATGTCCAGCAGGCTGAGGCCGAGCTGCTGTGAACCGGCGCGTCGACAGCGTTGACCGCAACGGTGTCGCCCTGGTGGCTGTCGCCGCGGTCGGCTTCGGACTTGGTGGTCCGCTGGCGCGAGCCGCCGGCGACATCGGCTTCAACGCGGTCACCTTCGCCTTCTGGCGCTCTGCTGGATCGGTTGCCGCGTTAGTGGCGATGCTGCTGGTCGGCGTGGCCGTCGGCCGGCTGCCGCGTGTCCCGCTCCGCTCCATACGTCGGCTGGAGTGGCTGCAGCTGGTGGCCATGGGGCTGTTCGTAGCCGGCACGACACTGGGGCTGTTCCTGAGCTACGAGCGCTCCACTATCGCCCTGACGCTGATCGTGTTCTACACCTACCCCGTGATCGTGGCGGTGGCCGCGGTGCGGATATACGGCGAGCCGCTCACCGCGCGGCGTTTGTCGGCCATCCTGCTAGCTTCGTTCGGCATGGCGCTGGTCGTGCTGGGTCCGGGTGCTATCGACGCGGGCGGCGTGGACCTCCTGGGCATCCTCTTCGCGCTCGGCGCGGCGGCCTGCCAGACCGGCTATGCGCTGGTGGCGGCGCGCGGCTTCGCCTCCGTCCCCTCGTTCCAGGCCGCGGCGCTGCTGCGCGGCGTCTCACTGCTGTCCTACCTGGTGGTCCTACTCCCGCTGTTGCTGTTCATCGGCGATGGGGAGCGCCTGCTCGGCCCGCTCGACGGTATCGATGCCTGGCTGCTGATCGTGATCGCGGGGGTGTTCAGCGCGGCCCTGCCCACAGCCGGGCTGGTGGCGGGCTATCGGCGCGTTGGGCCCACTCGCGGTGCGGTGCTGATGTTGTTGGAGCCGCTCACGGGCGTGCTGTTGGCTGCCATCTTGCTCGCAGAGCGTCCGGCGCCCATCCAGCTATTGGGCGGGCTGCTCGTCCTCACTGGCGCCGTGTTGGTGCAGCTCGTACCGACCAATCGTGGGCACGCCCAGACCGAGCCGGTCGCGGAGTAGGCCCGGCTGCGTTCTGATGCCCACGGACGACGAGACGACCGCCACTACCACTGTAAACTCGGGGGTACTCGCGTCGGAGACAACCGCGCCGACCACCAAGTCCGGGCTCGGACCCGGCGCTCGAAGGGGAGGATCGATGCGCGTTCGCAAAGCAGTGTTCCCGGCCGCAGGCTGGGGGACCCGTTTCTTGCCCGCCACCAAGGCGCAGCCCAAGGAGATGCTGCCGCTGGTGGACAAGCCGGTCATCCAGTACGCAGTCGAAGAGGCCGTGGCCGCCGGCATCGAGCAGGTCATCTTCGTGACCAGCAGCCAGAAGCGAGCCATCGAGGACCACTTCGATCACAGCTTCGAGCTGGAGTCGATGCTGGAGGCCAAGGGTGACATCGAGATGCTGCGTCGCGTCCGCCAGATCGGTGACATGGCGCAGATCAGCTACGTGCGCCAGAAGGAGCAGCTGGGCCTGGGCCACGCGGTGCTGATGGCCAAGGAGCTGGTTGGCCACGAGCCCTTCGCGGTCATCCTCTCCGATGATGTCGTGCAGGCCGAGCGGCCTTGTATCGGTCAACTCGTGGAGGCCTACCAGCACACCGGTGGATCTACCTTGGCCGTGATGTCGGTGCCGCAGGAGGAAACCAGCCGCTATGGCATCGTCGAGGTCGATCCCGACTGGTCCGACCCGGATGTTCGCCTCAACCGCATCCGTGGCGTGGTGGAGAAGCCAGCCGCCCACGAAGCGCCCAGTAACAAGGCCATCATCGGTCGCTACGTGTTGACGCCAAAGATCTTCGAGAAGCTGGAGCAGACGCAGGCTGGCAGCGGTGGTGAGATCCAGTTGACGGATGCAATCGAGGCGCTGATGAAGGAGCAGGAGGTCTTCTCCTACGCGTTCGAGGGGACTCGCCATGATGCCGGCACGACCATGGGCTGGCTCAAGGCTTCCGTGCAGTTGGCCCTCGACCGAGACGACATCGGTGGTGAGTTCCGCGACTATCTGGCGGGGATCGACCTGCAGTGACCATGGCCGCGGCCGTCGGTCAGACCGGCCCCCACGAGGATAGGTGGCGTGGCTGAGATCGGCGCGCTGCTGGGTGGTCGATATCGGCTCCGGCAGGTCCTTGGGCAAGGCGGCATGGCCACCATCTTCGGTGCCACTGACGACAAGCTCGGTCGCGAAGTGGCGGTCAAGGTGCTGCGCCCCGAGTTCGGCACTGATGCACAGTTCGTGGAGCGCTTCAAGCACGAGGCCCAGGCCGCTGCTTCGCTCAGTCACCCCAATATCGTCGCGGTCTACGACTACGGTACCGACCCGGCGGGTCCCTACATCGTCATGGAGCATGTCTCCGGCGGCGATCTCTCTTCGGCCCTCGGCAAACACGGCATCCTGCCTCCGACCGCAGTCGCCAATACCGGCCAGCAGGTCGCCGACGCGCTCGCTGCGGCTCATGCAGGGGGACTTGTCCACCGTGACATCAAGCCCAGCAACATCCTGCTCTCACCGGACGGCCGCGTCCAGGTCGCCGACTTCGGCATCGCGCAGGCGGCCGCCCGCTCGTCGGTGACCGCGACCGGCATCACGCTCGGCAGCGTGCTCTACTTCAGCCCTGAGCAGGCCCGCGGCGACACGGCCACTCCCGCCTCCGATATCTACTCGCTCGGCCTGGTGATGTACGAGATGCTCACCGGCCAGCGAGCCTTCTCCGGTGATTCTCCGGCTGCCGTCGCGGTAGCGCGGCTATCGGGCAGTGTGCCTTCGCCGATGGCCGTGCGTGCCGAGGTCCCGCCGGCACTGGACGCCATCGTTCGCTGGTGTCTGGCGGTCGACCCCACGGCGCGGCCCACTGCGGCCGAGCTGTCGACTGCGCTGGCTCGCTTTCGTACCGATCCCTCCGGTGCCGCTGCCTACGCTGCCGCAGGCGCCGCGGCGGCTGCGGCGGGACAGCCGGCTGGAGTGACGGGATCGATCCCGCCGGTAACGCAGGCCATCCTCGCTCCCACCGGAGCGATCCTGGAGCACGAGCACGGTAGTTCAGGTCCGTGGACCTGGATGGCCGCGGGATTGGGCCTGCTGGTGATCGTCGCGAGCGGCATCCTGCTCTTCCTGCTCTTCAACGGCATCGGAGAGGAGCCATCTGCGCCGAGCCCATCACCCTCGCTCGTCACGGATCTGGTGAGGACACCTGAGTTCGTGGGCCACAGCGAGGCCGACGCCCTCAGCATGGCCAAACGTCGTGGCCTGGTGCTGGAGACGGATTACAACGAGACCGATCAGCATGAGGCCGGCCGCGTCATCGATCAACTACCCGAGCCGGGGACCGAGGTGGCGGTCGGGACGACCGTCCAGATCACGGTCGCGACACAGGTGGAGACGGTGGTGGTGCCCGATGTGCATGGCATCAAGGAGGCCAACGCCATCATCCAGATCGAAGACGCCGGTCTGCGCGCCGGCCAACGCGTTGGCGTGGCGGACCCGTTGCCGCCGGGCTACGTCGTCTCCACCGAACCTCGTGCCGGCGCCTCGGCCACGCGTAACAGCCTCGTCGACTACAGCGTCTCCTCGGGGCCGGCCACGGAACCTACGCCCACACCCATCCGAACCCCGCTGCCCACCCGGAGGCCAACGCTTGCGCCGACCCCCGGCTCTCCCGCTTCGCCGACCCCCTTCCCCTCATCCAGGCTGGTATTGGTCGGCGACTTCGGGTGCCTGAAGCTGGCGGACGCCCGTGGCCAACTGGCCGACGCCGGTCTGCTGCTCGGAGCCCTCTATCCTGAGGAGCCACCGCCAGCGGAGAATTGGGTCGTGTTCGATCAGCTGCCGGAGCCGGGCGACTCGGTGCCGGTAGGTTCTGCCGTGGACCTCGTCTTGGGTGACCCGCAGGATCCATGTCCGCCCGGATGATCCATGTCCGCCCGGATGATCCATGCCCGCCCGGATGATCCGGTCCGCCCGGATGGCCCGCATCCTACTGCGCGCCGCCGCGGAAGGGCGGCGCCGCCTGAACGACCGACCTACGAGAGCTCGATCTGGCGACTGTCCTCGACGGTGTCCCCGGTGGGTGAGGTCACCGTGACAGCCAGCTCGATGCCGTCCGTGAGCGGGTTGCTCGCCTGTAGCCGCGGCCGCCACTGGTAGCGGCCATCGGCATCGGTGGTCCCTTCGTCGGTGTCACCAAAGCCGGGAGCACCAAGCGTGAAGGCGACCGTGGCACCGGGCATCTTCTTGCCAGCCTGGTCGACGACCTCGACCATCACCTTGATCTGGTTTGGAAGTGACGAACGCTTGATCCGGCTCGGCACGCTGAACGTCTTGATCACGGGCCGGCCATCGAGGCGTGTGACCCGCACTTCCTGTTGCTGTTTCTGTCCGGCCGGGTCCTTCGATTCCACGGTGATGACGTTCTTTCCGTATCCCAGTGCGATTGGCTTGTCGAATTCTCCGCTGTCACCCACCACCAGGGGCTTGGGCTCGGACTTGACACCCTTGGCCTTGTTGGAGATGCTCACCTCTGCCCCCACCTCAGATGTGCCCGCGACTACGATCGCCTTGTCGCTGGTCTTCATGCCATCCTCGGGCGACGTGATAGCCAGGCCGGGCGCATCCTTGTCCTGCGTCACGAACACCGGTTCCGACTGCGGACCCACGCCCGCTTCACTCCGGAGCGCCGCGGTGATCTCGTTGACCCCGCCCTCCAGCAGTCGCGCGTAGATCGTCGTCTCCTGCCCGAGCTTGAACCTCTTCACAGAGCTGATCTCCTCGTCACCACGGAGCAGCACCAGCGTGAGCAGCTTTTTGGGCAGCTTCTCGTCAGCGGGTATCTGGACGACGACCGGGATCTCGACCTCGGCGGTCAGCGTCGGGGCGCTGCTGATGATCGGCGTGGTCGTGGGCAAACGCGCATCCACGGGCGATGCCCCCGGCGTGGGAGAGGGTTGCGTCAGCCCGCCCGGCTGAAGGTCCGCATCGGGCTCACCAGGACTGAGCATGGCCAGGACGATGGCAGCGAGGATGGCAAGCATGACGAGAGCCACACCGGCCCACCGAGCTGGCGAGACCAGGGCCTCGTCGCCCGACTTCGAGCCGCTGGTCGGGGTGGAGCGTCGTGGCCCGGGGGCCGACTTCGCGGAAGCCATGCGGCGGCTCGTCGAGTGTGTCCGTGCACTGGCGTCGTCCATCCCGTCAGATTGTGGCACGCTATCGTCCAACACCTAGTCGGGGGAGATCCGGAGAGGGGATCGCTTGAACTCAGATGAGCGTGGTGTGCCATCGAGCCGTGACGCTGCGTCGCGGTCACACTCCATCGGCAGCTCACCACCACCACCGCCGCCAGGCCCCGTCGCCCGGGTCGCGCCACGCATGCCTCGTGCGGACGTGGCCGCCACGCAGCTAGCCGCCCTCCGTCCTACCATCCCATTCGGCCTGCCCAACCTGCGACGGAACGTTTGCCCGCATTTCTACATGACCGGTCCACGAGGACCGATTCCCGTGCAGACGCCGCATCTCCTCAAGGCGTACATGCGCCAGGAGGGCACCATCGCTCGCTGCCAGGTCCGGGGCGGCGTCCACCTCGACGCCGGCTACGTCACGGACGTCTGCCTCTCCGCTCGCTTCAATCAGTGTGTCTTCTACGAGGAAGAGATCCTCGCCTTCTGACCTGACAGCCGATGCTCTCAGCCGCATCCAGGCCCGCGGCCATATCGGGATTCGCTTGGGTCTCGACCGCATGCGTGCGCTGTTGACCCGCTTGGGGGACCCGCAACTGGCGCTCCGCGGCGTGCTGATCGCTGGGACCAATGGCAAAGGCAGTGTCGCGGCCATGACGGCGGCGATGCTGGGCGCCGCCGGCTACTCGACGGGCCAGTCGCCCAGTCCGCATCTCCACAGCTACCGCGAGCGCATCACACTCGACGGCCGCCCCATCGCCGTGGACGACCTGCAGGCATTGCTGGAGGAGGTCCTGGGGGCGAGTGAGCCGGGTGTCGCCGAGCATGGTCCGGCGACCGAGTTCGAACTGTTGACCGCAGCCGCGTACCTGTGGTCAGCGCGTCGCGGGGTCGATGTGATGGTCATGGAAGTCGGCCTGGGCGGGCGTCTGGATGCCTCCAACGCGTGGGGAGCTGACGTCGCCGCGATCACCAATGTGAGCCTCGACCACCAGGAGTTCCTGGGCCACACCATCGCATCGGTCGCGGCCGAGAAAGCGGCCATCATCAGGACTGGCCAGCTGGTCGTGACCGGGGCCGGTGGCGAGGCGCTCAAGGTCATCGGGCTGCGCGCCGCGGAGCAGCAGGCGCGCCTGACGGTGTGTCCGCCGCTGCCCCTCCTGGCCATGAGCGACGCCGGCATCACCCTTGGGCACGATCGTTTGGGCCCGCTGGCGGTGTCGCTCCTGGGACGGCACCAGGCGGCCAATGCAGCGGTGGCGCTGGGGATCATCGCAGCGCTGCGGGAGGCGGGTGTGACCGACGTTCCCGACGACGCCATCCGCCGCGGTCTCGCCGGCACGCGTTGGCCAGGCCGACTGGAGCTCCTCCAGCGCGCTGGCCAGGTCGTCCTGCTCGATGGCGCCCACAATCCCGATGGTGCGCGCTCGCTCGCCATCGCCGTGGACGATCTGGGTCCATCGCTACCAGCTGGCCGCGTCACCCTGCTGCTCGGGATCTTGGCTGACAAGGACGTGCCCGAGGTGTTGCGGGAACTGCGACGATCGAAGCGGCTGTGCAGCGCTCGTTTCGTGGCCAGCGGCGTGCCCGAGACGCCCCGCGCTCTGCCTGCCGCTGACCTGGCACGACTCTGGGCCGAGGCGCCAGGTGCGGCAGTGGATGCCGCCTTCGATGATGCCGGTGCGGCCCTCGAATACGCGCTGGACCGGGCCGCATCTGATGGTGGACCACTCATCATCGCCGGCTCGTTGTACTTGCTGGGTCACCTGCGTGCGCGCTTGGTCGGGGACGCCGTGATGGACACAACGACGGGTGCGATGACAGATGAGATGACGGATGCTGAGATGGTCGCCGATGTCTGATCCAGCCGTGTCCCATACCTTGCGCCTACGTGGTCTGGAGCTATGTCCGGGTGCTCGTACCTATGTCATGGGCATCGTCAACCTGACCCCCGACTCCTTCAGCGGTGACGGCCTGCTCGCCGGCCCAGCACCCATCGAGACCGCGGTCGCCCAGGCGGTGCGTATGGTCGACGCAGGCGCTGACATCATCGATGTGGGTGGAGAGTCGACGCGCCCCGGGCACATTCCGGTCAGCCTTGACGAGGAGCTGGATCGCGTGGCGAGCGTGGTCGGTGCCATCCGAACCAGCCTGCCGCGAGTGCCCATCAGCATCGACACCAGCAAGCCTGAGGTGGCGGCCGTAGCCGTCAACGCAGGCGCTGACGTCATCAACGACGTGGCCGGCGTGACGGCCGGCGCTGCGCTGGCATCGATCGCGGCCGCACGCGGCGTGCCCTACATCCTCATGCACTCCCGCGCACAGCCGGTGTATGTGGACGTCGTGTCGGAGGTCATCACCGACCTCCGAGGAGCGATCGCGCTGGCGGAGTCTGCCGGCTGCGACCCCCAAACCCTCATCGTGGATCCCGGTATCGGCTTCGGTAAGACCGTGCCACAGAACCTCGTGCTGCTGCGTGAACTCGCCGCCTTGCGCCTGCTCGGCAGGCCCATCCTGCTAGGCGCCAGCCGCAAGTCGACCATCGGCACGGTCCTCGGACTGCCCCCCGGCGAACGGCTGGAGGGTACCTTGGCGACCACCGCATTGGGCATCGCTGCCGGCGTCGACATCATCCGCGTCCACGACGTGGAGGCCAACGTCCGCGTCGCCCGCATGAGCGATGCCATCATCCGGACTGGGTGGCACGAGCGCAGCGCACGGCCATGACCGGACCACACCGCCATGATCGGCGCGTCTGGCCTTGCTCTGACCACGCCGACACGACAGGAGACCACGACGATGGATAGGATCACGCTCAGCTCGATGCGCTACGAAGGCCTGTTGGGCGTCACGGAAGAGGAGCGACTGTTCCCGCAGCTGATCGAGATCGACCTCGTCATCGAGGCAGACCTTGCTGCTGCAGCGACCTCGGACGCGCTGGCCGACACGATCGACTACGGCCCGTTCGTGGAGCTTACCGAGCGGACCGTCGAAGGCGGCAGCTTCCGGTTGCTTGAGGGCCTGGCCGGGGCGCTGGCGGGCGGGGCGCTGCAGCTGTCACCTTCGGTCGCGGCAGTGACGGTGCGCGTCCGCAAGCTGGCGGTGCCCATGGACGTGTCCATGGACCACGCCGAGGTGGAGATCAGACGCAAGCGCGGCATCCGCGAGTAGGGTGCAGGAAGATCTACTGATCGACCGGCCGCGTGCCCAGCTGCAGGCTCAGATCCAACAGCTCATCACCGCGTAGGACACGCAGGTTGACCGTCTCTCGGGGACGGTACTGCGTCAGGATCTCTTCGAGTGGGTTGTCACCGTCCACTCGGACCGTGTCGACGTGGGTGATGATGTCACCGCTGCGAAGCCCGGCGTCAGCTGCTGGGCTGCCGGCGAACACCGCCTCTCCCGCGAAATCCTCCGGCGGTTCCACCAGCGCCCCGTAGCCGAGCAACAGCCCGCGCTGTTCCTGCAGCACCGGTGTCAAGGCCGTGTAGTAGATGCCCATCCAGGGGCGGCTCAACGACTCACCCTCGATGGCCTGCTGCATGATGGGCCGCGCCAGGTTGACAGGGATCGCGAAGCCGATGCCCTGAGCGTCTCCGGCGATGGCGGTGTTGATGCCGATGAGGTCGCCATCGGCGTCGACCAGCGCACCGCCGCTGTTGCCGGGATTGATAGCCGCGTCGGTCTGGATGAGGTTGCGCAGCGATTCGACCTGGCGACCACCGCTGCAGGCATCATCGACGTCGATCTGGCGACCCAGGGCGCTCACGACCCCGGTCGTGACCGAGTTGGTGAACGTGCCCAGCGGACTGCCGATGGCGATAGCGTGCTGGCCGACGCGCAGCGTGCTGGAGTTGCCCATCTCCACATAGGGCAGGTCCTGACCCTCGATCTTGACGATGGCCAGATCGGTCAGCGTGTCAAGCCCGTGGATCTGGCCCGGGTAGCGCTGCCCATCGGCGAGTTGCACGGTCAACGTCTCCGCGTTGCAGACGACGTGGCGATTGGTCACGACCCAGCCGTCGGGATCGAAGATGACCCCTGAGCCCACGCCTTCGAAGACATAGGCGCCGTCACGCCCGCGTGGGGTGATGGTCACCACCGCCGGGCTGACCTCATCGACGGCATCGATGACGGCATTCTCTTCGACCACGCGCACGATATCAGGGTCTGCCTGCGCGCCCACGCCGGTCTGTTGACCCAAGGGCTGGGAGACGATGACGTCCCGGTCCAAGCGGCCAGATCCGAGCAACAATGCATAGGTGCCGACGGAGGCCACCAACGCAGCCACCAGGGCGATCGCGAACAGGCCACCGACCTGACTCGACCTGCGCCCTACGGGCGGCGGAGGCGCCACGGGAGGCGGCGTTACGCCTGACGCTGGTCGTTCTCCGCGACCATGCTCGATCCAAGCGGGACGGTGCTGGGGTGGGGGACTGTACGAAGCGGATCGACCTTCGTGGTCAGTGCTGGGCCGTTCGGCCATGGGGTGCTGCTACTCCGGTCGCGGGCACGATTGATCGGGGACCCTGAGGCTATACCGCAGGTGGTTCAACCTTGGGCATCGGCGGATGAAGAAACCAACACATCCCGCGGCAATGTGACCAGGACTTCGGTACCCACATCCGGCGTGCTGGAGATAGAGACGCGGCCGTGGTGCATGTCCACGATAGACCGTGCGATGGCCAGGCCCAGGCCGGAGCCTCCAGCGCGCTCCTCCGGTCGACGTGTGCCGCGGTAGAAGCGGTCGAAGACGTGCTCGAGCTCGTCAGGGTCGATACCGACCCCGTCATCCTTGACGGTGAAGCTGGCACCCTCCGCGGTCGCCGCGACCGTGATATCGATGTGGCCGCCGCTGGGCGTGAACTTGATGGCGTTGCCGATAAGGTTGCCCAGCACCTGCCCCAGTCGCGGTGGATCGTGAGGCTGGACGACGGCGTCCGGCGGGAGGTGCGTGCGCAACTCGACACCCTTGCGCTCGGCCATGGGCTCGGCATGGTCGACGGAATCCTCAGCCACGATGCGCAGGTCCTCCTCACGCAACTGCAACGCGACCAGGCCGGAGTCGAGCTTGGAGAGCTCCAACAGGTTGGCTGCCAGCCAGTCGAGGCGCTCGACCTGCTGGCGGCTGCCGCGCAG
This sequence comes from uncultured Chloroflexia bacterium, assembly GCA_963814315.1. GTDB lineage: Bacteria > Chloroflexota > Limnocylindria > Limnocylindrales > CSP1-4 > JAFMJV01. Next base: position 732,454 of record CAWFCG010000001.1, on the reverse strand, counting down.
GAACTCCTCACGCGTCTCGGGCACCTCGGCGGCGCCCTCCAGCAACAGCTCGTTGAACGTTCGCAGGGCGGCGATGGGCGTGCGCAGCTCGTGGCTGACATCAGCCAGGAACTCGCGGCCGCGATCGCGATCCTCGCTGATGATGGTGACCGATGCTTCGAGGCGTTCGGCCATTTCGTTGAAGGCGCCAGCCAGCTCCTGCACCTCCGGTGGGGAGTTGGTGGGGATGTCCACGCGGGCATCCAGGTGGCCCTCGGCCAGCAGTCGTGACGTCTTGGTCAGGACGCGCAGAGGACGCGCCAACCACTGTGACAGCAGCAGCGCCGTGATGAGCGCCACGACCAGGGCGACCAGGGCCGCGTTGATAAGCACCTCGTTGATGGTGCGCGTGGTCTGCTCGCGTGAGGTGAAGGGGTTGCTCAAGGTCACGGTCAGCTGATGGCTCGGTGGCGCACCGGCGGAATACCACAGGTCCCGGACCTCGCTGCTGGCGGTGGCCGCCAGGCTGGGCTCCCGGTTCTGACCTGGCTCGCCGGCGTCATCGGGGTAGCCGACCTGCAGCTGCCAGGCGGCCTCGGTGCCCTCAGCGGGCACCAGTGCGACCGAGACATCAGCACGGGCGATATCACCGGTGAGCTCCATGACCGTGCCATGGTTGGCGTCACCGAGCGCCCACTCGGTCGAGCCCCCGACCTCTCCGGTCGGCAGGATGATGGGTCTGGCACCACCCGATGAGACGTTGGTGGCCAGCTCGTCGGCGATGAGCGTGGCCATGGACTCGGCGCGGGTCTCAAGGTTGGCCCGCTCCTGGTCCAGGAAGAAGCCTTCGAGCAGGCGTGGCAACGAGACCAGTACCAGCCCCAAGGCCACCGCTACCACGAGGATGGTGGCCACGAAGAGCCGGGTGCGGTAGCTGGACGCGACCGCGCGAAGGCCCGTGTTGTAGTCGGGCGCGTTCCTGGCGGCGCCGGACATCAGCAGCGGCTACTCAGCGCTCGGCGAAGGCGTAGCCGGCTCCACGGATGGTCAGGATGAACGTGGGGTCGACTGGATCGTCCTCGAGCTTCTCGCGCAGGTGGCTGATGTGGACGTTGATGGTCTTCTCGTCCTGGTCGAGCGCCTCGTAGTCGCGCACCAGCTCCAACAGCTCGCGGCGGGAGAAGACGCGACCCGGCTTGGACGCGAGGTGGCGCAGGATCTCGAACTCGGTGGCTGTCAGGCCGATGCGCTTGTCTCCCCGCTGGACACGCCGGCGGTCAAGATCGATGACGAGGTCACGGTGACGGATGAGCCGGCCGCCCATGGCATCGGCAAGGTCACCGTAGGCTCGGCGCAGCAGGGCCTTGATGCGGCTCTGCAGCTCACGCAGCCCAAAGGGCTTGGTCATGTAATCGTCAGCGCCCATCTCCAGGCCGATGACCTTGTCCATCTCTTCGTCGCGTGCGGTCAACATCAGCACCGGTGCCTTGGAGCCATCGCTGCGCAGGCGCCGCAGGGTCTCGAAGCCGTCGATCCCGGGCATGCGCACGTCGAGCACGATCAGGTCCGGCGCAAGCTCACCAGCAACAGACAGCGCCTCCTCGCCAGATCCGGCGAGCGTGACCTGGTAGCCCTCCTGCTCGAGTGCGTACTGGATGCCGCGAGCGACCGCGTATTCGTCTTCGACGATGAGGATGGTTGCTGACATTGAGCTTTCGATGGTACATCGGAGTGACGATTGGGCTTCCCGTGCTACGATTCAGGGCCGTCCATCCGCCCAGCACGGATCAACGATTTCTCAAGAGGTCACCCTACGTGAGCACCCGTCCGGTCGTGTCCGCCGAGCCCCGCGAGGTCGTCGGCAAGAAGGTCAGCTCCCTGCGTCGGCAAGGCATCCTCCCCGCTGTGGTCTACGGCGGGAACCGGGAGTCAGAGAACATCCAGCTCGACTCCCGAGCTTTCGATGTGCTCATGCGCACGACGACACGCAACACGCTCGTGGACCTCAAGGTGGGCAAGGGCAGGGTCACTCCGGTGCTGCTGCACGGCATCCATGAGCATCCTGTCCGTCGCCATCCCATGCACGTGGACTTCCTCGTCGTGTCGATGACGGAAGCCATCACCGTCGACGTGCCCATCAACTACATGGGTGACTCCAGCGCCGCTGACAAGCTCGGTGGCACCCTGCTGCACATGCGTGAGAGCGTGTCCATCAGTGCGCTTGCCACGGCACTGCCGCCTGCCGTCGACCTGGATATCAGCCCGCTCGACTCGTTCGAGGCTGTGCTCCACGTCAGGGACCTCATCGTGCCTGATGGCGTCTCCATCCTGACCGATCCCGAGGAGCCGCTGGCGCGTGTGCAGCCGCCACGCGTCGAGGAGGAGCCGATCAGCGGCGCCGTGGCCGAGAGTGTCGCGGAGGGCGCCGAGGCGCCCGAGTCCGCGGACTCCGGAGATGCGGGCGAGGCCGCTGGCGGACCCGAAGCCGCTGGCTGACCTCGATGGACCAGGGGCGCTCCGGCGCCCTCCAAGGCCTCGACGACGTGTCAAGGTCCCGGGCGGGCGTGGTTTCGCTCGCCTGCGTATCGTGGTGCCGGGTGCGCCTGTCTGGTCACGCGCGCTTGCGCAACTCGTCGCGGATCTCGGTCAATAGTTCGACCTCACTTGGGCCAGCCTCGACTTCAGCCTTCGGCATCAGTCGATTCATCGGCTTGATGACGCCGAAGAAGATGACCGCCGCGACGATGACGAAGTAGATCACGGCATTCAGGAACAAACCGATGCGCATCTCCGCATCGCCGACCGTGATCGTCCACGTCGAGAAGTCAGGGATGCCGATGAGACCCAGGAGCGGCGTGAAGATGTCGGTCACGAACGACGCGACGATCGCCGAGAACGCCGCCCCGATGATGACCGCTACGGCCAGATCAACCACATTGCCCCTGAACAGAAACTCCTTGAACTCCTTGATCATGGCTCCCACTCCTTTGGCTTGGACGACGGCCGCCGAGTTGGCGACCCCCGCAGCCTACGCCGGTCGAGGTGCGCCATCCAACCGACCCGTCGGCAGCCGCGGGGCTCAGCACTCGGAGTGGACGGACACAGCGCTCGGAGCGGAAGCTCCAGAACAGCTAACCTTGGGTGTCGATGCCTGGTCTCGACGGCATCCCACCCAGAGGTGATCACTTGACGGGCTCGCCCGAATCTTCTCCCGCTGTCCCGGACGCCCAGGGACAGCCACGCAAGCGCTCCAGGCTGCTGGATGGCACGATCGAGATCGTTACCACCGTCGGTCTCGCGGTGATCTTGTACCTGGTCATCACGACCTTCATCGTGCAGACCTTCCGGGTCGAGCAGAGCTCCATGATCGATACGCTGCATGAGGGCCAGCATCTACTCATCGACAAGATCACGCCACGTTTCGATGACTATTCGCGCGGGGACATCATCGTCTTCCATCCCAATGGCAATAGCGACCAAACGCCGTACATCAAGCGCGTCCTCGGGGTTGGTGGTGAGCGGGTCGAGGTCCGCGACGGTTCGGTCTGGATCGACGGTACCCGACTCGACGAGTCGGCCTATACCTACCGTGATCCGGTCACGGGCGAGAACGAGCCCACCCTGGCCAAGTCCGGCAACGCCTCCTGGGATGTGCCCCAAGGCCAGCTGTTCGTGCTGGGTGACCACCGCATGGGCTCGACCGACTCGCGCAATCCCACTGTCGGGCTTGTCGCGACGAACGATGTCGTCGGCCGGGCATGGCTTCGCTTCTTCCCGCTCGACACGCTGGGCATCCTGCAGACGCCGGCCTACCCGGAGCTTGACGCCGCCGGATAGTCGGCCACGCTGACATCGGCATGGTGCGGCTGATCGGAGCCACTGATGGATCGACGAACGTTCCTTCCCACGCTCCTCCTCGCGCTCGCCGTCGTGATCGCTGGGTCGTGGCGGGCGAGCCCGGCGGCCGCCAGTGAGCCGGACGAGCCGCCGCCCTACCATGCACGTCTCTTCGACCTGGTCGATCTGCCCTTCGATCGGTTGCCCTGGACGAGTGACCGGCCGCCGGCACTTCCGGCACTGCCACCGGTCGATGCCAAGGGCATCCGCCTCTACCGCTGGAGCGATGGCCACCTCTACTACCGACCTGGTTCGGTGGCCATCAACGGCATGAAGCGCATCGATGCCTTCCGCGATACCGGGGACCGCGCGCAGCTGGAGCAGGCACTGGTCTTGGCCGAGCACCTGCGAAGGATGGTCATCGAGCGAGATGACGCGTGGTGGTTGCCGTTCTGGTTCGACTACCCACCAGAGGGTTTGACGGCGCCCTGGTTCAACGCTATGTCGCAGGGCTTGGCTCTCTCGTTCTTCGTGCGCCTGCATCGCGTGACCGGCGATGACATCCATCTCCGGGCGGCAGAGAAGGTCTTCGAAAGCTATCGTCGCCTGGGCCAGCGAGACGCCGGCCGACAGCGACCCTGGGTCGCCTTCGTGGCCGAGGGTGGCTACCTGTGGCTGGAGCACTATCCCAACGCCAGGCCGGACCATGTCCTCAACGCCCACATGCACTCGCTCATCGGTCTCTACGAGTACTGGCAGCACACGCGCTCCGATGAGGCGCGGCGACTCCTGGAGGGCGCGCTGACAACGATGCGCGACCGCGCCGGAACCTACCGGCGTCAGGGTCGGGTCAGCCTGTACGGCCTACACAGCCGCACCAACCACTACAAGTACCACCAAGTGCACATCTGGCAGCTGCGACTCCTGGGCGCCATGACCGGCGATCGCTGGTTCCGCGAGCTGGGAGACGCCATGGCGGCCGACCGCGCCCCAGAGCGCAACGTCCCCGGTAAGCCGGCCCAGAGCCGGCTGGGACCGCTCGCCAACGACACGCCGCAGCGGCGCAAGATCAGTCCGTACCCGCTGCCCGGAGTTGTGTTCGAACAGGCGGCTTGAGCGGGTGTCAGTCGGTCGTCACCACGCGGCCAAAGGGTCGGGCACTGATGTCGTCCCACACGCCGGCGCTGACGTAGACGTCGTCACGAGCGATGTCCAGCGCCGCCGCCGCGTCGTCGGCACGAACCAGCATGATCGATGAGGTCATGGCATCGCTGTAGGCGCCGCCCTCGATGATGGTCCCGGCACGCCGGAGCTCGGCGATGCGCCCGAGGTGCTCGGCGCGGACGGCAGGCCGGCGCTCGGCTGCTTCAGGCGTGTATCGAGCCTCGACCAGGAAGACGTGCTCGATCTCGATGCCGGGCGGGAATTCGCTGCTGGACATGGTTGCCTCCGGGCTGTGGCTATGGCGATATTTCCGCTACACCGTACGATGGGTGCCTCATGCCTGTCCTAACGATGTTGTCGCGTTCGCTTTCGATAGCCGTGGCCGTCTTCCTTGTGGCCGGATGCAGCTTGTTCCAAGCACACCTTGAGGCGGACTTGCCGGCCGCTTCCGATATCGACCGCTTCCCAGACGTTCTGGCCGTCGAGCTTCGACCACAGGGTGACCGCGTCTACGACGTGGCCGTCACGCTCTCGTCGCCCTACGACACACCCCAACGCTACGCCGACGGTTGGCGTGTCCTCGCGCCCGATGGTGCGGTGCTGGGTACGCACACGCTCCTCCACGATCACGCGGCCGAGCAGCCGTTCAGCCGCGTCCAGCGAGGGTTGCTGATCCCCGCGGACGTCGCGACGGTCACCGTCGAGGGCCGGGATCTGCTGAACGGCTTCGGCGGCGGGACGCAGACCGTGGTGGTGTCCGAGCCCTAGCTCTGTTCTCTCACGTCATCGGTCACACCAACACCATAGAGCGTGATAGCGACACGTCGCGGCAATGGCCGGGGCGGACTTCTGCAACCTGAGCCTCGTCGATCCGCTCCTGGTGTGGTCTGGCCGACTGCGTCACCGACTCCCCGACGTGCGGACGACGAGGCGCCATGGCAACGCCCCGCCGTGGCTCGGCGAGGCGTCCAGGTGGGCGGATCGCCCGATGCCTATCCCGGGACTACTCTACAGACAGCTTCTCCAGGCTCCTCTCGTCGCACCGCATGAAGGTGACGCTCCCGTCCGCGGCGACATCCACGCCCACGGGTTTCTGCGTGCCTTGTCCATCTCCATCGCCAACACGATGGCGTCGTGGTGCAGGATCCATGCGATCGGTCGGCGTCGGTGCATTCGGCTACACGCGCGTGCCAAAGGCGGAACGTGGGCCGCAGCATGCGCATCAAGACGCGCTTGAAGCGCCGCACGACCGCGGCTAGCACAAGGCTTGTCACTCCCATCCGTCCCGCCGTGTCGACGCTTGCCATACCCCGACGATAGGTCGTCGATGTGCCTCGAGACACGTGCGAGTGGTCACCAAAGACGCTGTCCAGTGGTCGATACACGTCCGGTAAGTGGCCGTCGCTAGGGTCCCACCCATGTCACGTCATCGGTCGGCGCCACGGCTGCGCCATCTCCCTGTCATCGTGCCGCTGCTCATACTCATGGCGACCACGTTCGGCCTCACCGTGCCAGTGGAGGCGTTCTCGCCTGTTCGCGCCTTGCGCCCGGCGCACGCCGCCGACCGGCTGATCGTCGGGTTCAAACCAACAGCCACCAAACAGCAGCGTCGCCGTGCCGTGAGCGGCGTGGCCCGCGCCACCCGCGGCGCCATCTCGCGTGTGGCCCGCGACACCACCCTCGTCGAGCTGCGAGCTGGCCAGTCGTTGGGCTCCGCCATCGTTCGGTTGGAGTCAAAGCCGGGTGTCGCCTATGCCGAGCCCGACTACCGGGTTCGGCCGGCCGCGATGGCTGACGATCCACGCTATCTGGGTGGTGACCTGTGGGGCATGTATGGCAGCGCCACCACTCCGCACGCCAACCCCTTTGGGTCCGCCGCCGGTGCCGCGTGGGCGGCCGGGTACGTGGGGAGTTCGGGCATCTATGTCGGCATCGTTGACGAAGGCGTCCAGGTCGGGCACCCCGAGTTGACCGGCAACGCCTGGCGCAATCAGTGGGAGACCACTGATGGGGCCGACAACGACGGCAACGGTCTGGTCGATGACATGGTGGGCTGGGACTTCGCCCACGACGATGCGACCGTCTACGACGGCACCGTCGACGCGCACGGCACCCACGTGGCCGGCATCATCGGAGCCCGGGGTGGCAACGGTATCGGCGTGGCCGGCGTCGATTGGCGCGTGACGATGATCCCGGCCAAGTTCATGGGGCCGGGCGGCGGATACATCAGTGATGCCGTGCGGGCTCTCGACTACATCACCGACCTCAAGACACGCCAGGGGCTCGATGTGGTCGCCACCAACAACAGCTGGAGCGGCGGCGGCTACAGCCAGGCGCTCAACGACGCCATCGACCGTGGCGGTGACGCTGGGATCCTGTTCGTCGCCGCGGCCGGGAACGACGGCCGTGACATCGACGCCAAGCCGGCCTACCCGGCCGCCTATCGCTGCGTCACTCGGGCCGATGGCAGCCCACGCGGCTGGGACTGCGTCGTTGCGGTGGCCAACCTGCAGCGAGATGGGGACCGAGCGTCAGACTCCAACTGGGGCGCCACCAGCGTCGATATGGGTGCGCCGGGGAGCGGCATCATCAGCACGCACCCTGCCGGCGATGGTGGATATGCCGAATTGAGCGGAACGAGCATGGCAACAGCCCACGTCAGTGGCGCCGTCGCGCTCTGTGCCAGCGCTGACCCAGGACTGCCCGCGCGTCGGCTCCGCGACCTGCTCTTGAGCACAGCTGCCGCCACCAGCTCGTTGGCGGGGCGTACGGTCAGCGGGGCTCGGCTTGACGTGGCCGCGCTGCTCGTCGCATGTGCATCGGCGCCGCCACCATCATCCGTGCCGACGGTCCTGGTGGACGATCTCGACTCGGCCTTCTTCCGCGATGGCTCCGGCTGGCTCGAAGGCGCCAACGGCTACGCCGACCATCACTATTGGGTGCCCGCCCAGGAGGACGTCCGCACCCTGCAGGGCGCCTGGAGACCCGTGCTGGGACGTGCCGGCTGGTACGACATCGACGTCCGTATCCCCGCCTCGCACGCCACCACACGGCAAGCGACCTATCAGATCAGGACGAGCACGGGCTGGGTCACGCGAGTTCGTAACCAGAACAAGCACCTGGGGAGCTGGGTCAGCCTTGGCAGGCACTATCTGACGACCACGCCCATCGTCCGCTTGGTGGACAAGACCGCGGAGGAGGCATCGCTCCAGCGGCGACTAGCGTTCGATGCCGTCCGCTTCGTGCCCGACGACGACCCGGAGGACGCCACCATGCGGGCGAGGCGATGACGATCGAACCCGGCGGCCGCTGCGGCGGGGTTCGACAATGGAGGTGGCCGATGCCTAGTCCTAGTCGTTCGCTTCGTCCACCTCGATGCTGGTGAGGCGGAAGGAGAACGGGTCCTGGGTGGCGACGTTGAAGTGGAGGACGGCACGTTCCGCCAGCGATCCCTCGCTCAAGAGCGGCCAGTGCAGCTCGACCGAGTCGGGGTCGATGCCCGACTCATCTCCGATGTCAAGGTAGACATCGGTCACGCGCTGTGCGTGGGCCTCATTGGCGTGCTCCAGCACGACCTCCAGGATGCGTTCGGTGACTCCGGCTTCATGCATGGACAGTCTCCCCCTGTGGCGATGACGGACGCAGCCCTCGCAGCGCCCCCACGACCGCTGCCGCAGCGACCGGAACGGCGGCCGCGACCACGTCGCTCAGTTGTTCGCCGAAGACATCGCCACGCTCGATGACGATGCCCACGACCTCGATGTCAGACGGCAGGTCCGCGCCAAGCGCACGTCCGGCTTCGATGGCGACTAGCAACGGCGCATCGTGTGTCGAGTCCAAGTGGCTCGCGACCTGCGTCTCCACGGCCCATAACGGCCGACACCAGACGCTGCCCGGCTCGGCATTTGGATCGATGATGGCATCGACGATGATGGCATGTCGATAGCCGACCAACAACTCCATCAGGCTCACGCCCCCCACGCAGGCCTGCTGCAGACTGGCCTCATCGTGCTCGAGCGCATCGAGCTCATCGATCACGCGCCAACCCACGCCATCGTCCCCCAGGATGGGGTTGCCCAACCCGACCACCAGCGTGTGGCCCGGTTCGGCGATGCGCAGCCCGTAGGCTGTGCCGATCTCGACCAAGTCAGTCACGACGCAGCTCCTTGAGTGGGTTGCCGTCCTTGTCGCGGATCGTGACCAGCATGGGCATCTGACCCGGCATGGTGTGGGTGGCGCAGCCGAAACAGGGGTCATAGGCACGGAAGCCCATCTCGATGCGATCGAGCAGGCCCTCGGTCACGACGGTGCCCTTGGTGATCAGGCTGCGTGCGGCCTTGTCCACGGACATGGCGATGGGTCCGTAGTTGTTGGTGGTGCCGACGATGAGGTTGACCCGCGTGATGACGCCGTTCTCGTCGGTCCAGTAGTGGTGGGTGAGCGTGCCGCGCGGCGCTTCCACCGTGCCCACGCCCTCGGTGGGCACCTCGGTGGGGATGGCGCGGACGTCCCGCGAGGTGATCTCGGGATCGTTCACCAGCTGCTGCACCGTCTCGGCCGCCTGCATCAGTTCGATGAGGCGAGCCCAGTGGGTGGCGCCGCGGCTGTGCACCGGGCTGCCGTCGGGCGAGAGCGTGGCAAAGTACTTCTCATAGGCTTCTTGTGCCTTCGGTGTGGCCATGCCCGAGGCCACATTGAGCCGGCCCAGCGGTGCCACCGTGTAGATGCCCGAATCCTTGCCGTCCACGAGGCCTTTCCAGCCCACGCCCTTGAGATAGGGGAATTTCAGGAAGGTCCAGGGCTCCACCTTCTCGCTGATCCAGTCGCGGTAGTCCTTGGGGTCGTATTGTCCGAAGACCTCACCGTCGGGCGCCACGACCTTGATCTGTCCGTCATAGAAGGTGACTTTGTCCTCGGCGTCGACGAGCCCGCTGTAGTAGGTCTGGTGGGTGTACAGATCACCCTTGACGATCTCCTCGATAGCCTCGTCGGCCAGCATCGAGTCGAACAACTCCAGGCTGAAGCTGCCGAACTCGACCATGGCGTCGGCGAGGACCTTGATCTCGTCGCGCTCTTCTTCGCTGATGGCCTTGGTCATGCCGCCCGGCACGCCGGTGCAAGGATGGATGCGCCGGCCACCGATGATCTCGATGACACGATGTCCAGCCTTGCGCGCGTCGATGACCTTGCCGCCGACCTCGGCGCCGACCTTCTTGACCACACCGAGGATGTTGCGCTCAGCCTTGGGCGCATCTGGTCCCATGATCAGGTCCGGCCCGCTGAGCACGTAGAAGTGTGTCGCGTGGTCGGTGACATAGAAGGCGTTGTAGAGCAGCTCTCGCAGCATGCGCCCGGCTCGCGGCACGGTCACGCCGTAGACCGCGTCTGCGGCCTTGGCGGCAGCCATGTGGTGGGCCTCTGGGCACACGCCGCAGATGCGGTTGGTCAGGGCCGGCATGTCTTCCACGGGACGTCCGACGCAGAACGACTCGAAGCCACGCAGCTCCGGGATCTGGAAATAGGTGTGCTCGACGTCGCCTGCCTCATCGAGGAGGATCTCGATCTTGCCGTGACCCTCCAGGCGCGTGACGGGATCGATGCTGATGCGTGTCATGACCGACCCCCGTGAAGCAGCGAGGCTGCCAGGCTGAAGCGATAGAACTGGCCTACCGTGTCAGGCAGGCCAGCCAGGATGCGTTCGATGTCCTCTGGCTCGCTGGCGTCGACCACTGAGGCGTAGGCTGAGAGCAGGCGGGCCCCGAAGTCGTTGACACCCTGGGTGGCGCCGTAGCAGCCGATGCAGGGCGCACCGGCCGCGGGGCACTTGGCGCCGCAGCCGTCTCGCGTCGCCGGGCCGCAGCAAGGCAGGCCCTGCTCCAGCAGGCACAGGTCGGGATCGACCTCGGCCAGCGTCTGGATGCGCTTGAATGCCTTGATGGACTTCACACCACGCTCGCGCTTGCACTCGTCACAGACGGTCGACGTGCCGGCGCCAAGCACCGCGCCCTTGGGCGGGAGGGGACCGGTGCCATCGAGTGCGGCCGTGACCGCACTGAGCACCTCAGCGATGCGCTCGGTCTCCGGCGGGCAGCCGGGCACCGAGTAGTCGATGTCCACCACCTGGGCCAGCGTTTGGAGCCGCAGCTGCAGGGTCGGCAGATGCAGCTCCCCATACGGTGATTCCCAGGGGCCGTTGGGAAGCTGGCCGTCGGTCACGTCGTTGAGCTCGGGGTCGTAGGCGGCCGCGAAGACCTCCTCGACGGAGCGTTGGTTAGCGAGGCCGGGGATGCAGCCCTCGCTGGCGCATGACCCGAAGGCCACCAGCACCTTCGACTTGGCTCGCATCAGGTGCGCCATCTCGGCGTCCTCGTCGGTGCGGATGCCGCCGTCGAAGAGGCAGACGTCGATCTCGCCGTCGTCCATGGCACGCACGTCCGCCCGCTTGCCGTCCATGGCGGCGGGCCAGAAGACCGGCTCCCAGCGTTCGGTGAACTCGATGAGCTTCATGCCCAGGTTCAGCACGGCGACGTCACAACCACCGCAGGCAGAGGCCCAATACATCGCCAACTTGTAGCGGGGCTTGGCTTCGACTTCTGCCGCGGCACTCTGCGTCACCGGGGTGCCCTTGGCCACCGCGGTTTCGACTTGGACCGGGGTAGCGACTTGGGTGGTCATGCCTCGACCTCCACGGGCTCAGCGACCGGAGCCAGCGTTGCTCGGATCTGGGGTGGGATGGGGCCGAGTGCCCTGACCTCGGCCACGATGCGGGTCATCTCATCGGCGAAACGCTTACCCTCGGCGGCACTGGCGTAGAAGCGTTGCAGCCGTGCCGGCTCGATGCCCAGGTCGGATAGCGTCCGACGCAGGAAAAGAAAGCGTCGCAAGGCCTTCACTGACTGGATCCGGTAGTGGCAATCCTCCGGCCAGCAGCCGGTCATGATCACCGCGTCGGCACCCTTGGCGAAGCCCTCAAGGATGAACTCGGGCTCCATGCGCCCTGAGCACATCAGGCGGATGAGCCGGACGTTATCGGGGTACTTGATGCGAGAGGTCCCGGCAAGGTCGGCGGCGCGGTAGCTGCACCAGTTACAGGTGAAGCCCAGGATGAGCGGTTCGAACGGTGCCGCCGCGACCGCCGGAGACGGGGCCGTAGTGTGGGGAGTGGTCACAGGTGCGGTCATGCTGTCGCTCCCGCCGCTTCCTCGACCGGCCTGCCTTGGCCACCGCCCGGGTAGCTCAGGAGGCCATCGATCTGGGCCATGATCTGATGGTGGCTGAAGCCACTGCCGGAGATGGCGTTGGCGGGGCAGGCCGCCACGCACACGCCACAGCCCTGGCATAGCTTGGGATTGATGTTGGTGACCATGGCGTCCGTGTCGAAGGAGATGGCGCTGAACGGACACAGGTCGTTGCAGATGCGACAGCCGGAGCAGCGCTCGGTATCCACGGTGGCCCGGTAGGGCTCCATGGCGATCTCGCCCTGGGCGATGCGGCTGAGGATGGTGGCGGCCGCTGCGGCACCATTGGAGACGCTGCTGGGGATGTCACGCGGACCGAGCGCGGTGCCGGCGGCGAAGACGCCGTCGGTCATGGTGGCCACCGGGTCCAGCTTGGCGTGGCGTTCGATGATGAAGCCCTTGCTGCTGCAACCGACGCCGAACATGCGCGCCACCTCGGTCGCATCAGGCTGCGGCTCGATGCCCGCGGAGAGCATCACCATGTCCACCGGGATGCGGCGCTTGACGCCGGCCAGGGTGTCCTCTACCTGCACGATGAGCCGACCTTCGTGGCCCTCTTCCTCCGGGTAGCGCAGCGAGTCGGTGATCTCTGCGACGCGGCCGCGGATGAACTGAGTACCTTCCTCCAGGACGCGGTTGTAGAACTCGTCGTAGCCCTTGCCCGGGGTACGCATGTCGATGTAGCACTCGTAGACGTCAGCCTTGGTGTGCTCCCGGACGAGGTGGGCGAACTTGAGCGACTGCATGCAGCACACCGCCGAGCAGTATTCGTTGGTGTTCTTGTCGCGTGAACCGACGCAGTGAACGATGGCCACCGCCTTGGGCTCGGTCACACCGTCGCGCAGCACGATCTTGCCGCCGGTGGGGCCGGCCGCGTTGCTCATGCGCTCGAATTCCATGGAGGTGAAGACGTTGGGCAGCCGGCCATAGCCGTAGGACTCGATGCGCCGGGCGTCGAATGGCTGGAAGCCCGTGGCCAGCAGGATGTTGCCCACGTTGAGCTCGACGAACTCATCGGTCTGGGTGAAGTCGATGCAATCGACGGGGCAGAACTTCTCGCAGGCCCGGCAGGTGCCCTTCTGGAAGTAGGTGCAATCCTCAGGTGTCAACACCGGGTACTTGGGCACGGCCTGGGGGAAGGGCGTGTAGATGGCCTTGCGGTAGCCGAGTCCTGATTCGAAGCCGGTGTCGATGACCTGCACCGGGCACTTCTCCCAGCAGATCCCGCAGCCGGTGCAGTCGGCCTCCACGACCATCCGTGGCTTGTGCTTGACCTTGATCTTGAAATCACCCACCGAACCCGAGACGTCCACCACCTCGCTCCAGGTGTGCAACGTGATGTTCTTGTGGGCTCCGGCATCGACCATCCTGGGCGTCAGGATGCAGGCCGCACAGTCGAGTGTGGGGAAGGTCTTGTCGTACTGGGCCATGTGGCCGCCGATCGACGGTTCGCGCTCCACGATATGGACCGGATACCCCGCCTTGGCGATCTCCAACGCCGCGGTCAAGCCGGCGATGCCGCCGCCCACGATGAGCGTGGCGTTGTTGACCGGGGCGATGACGGGCTCCAGCGGCTCGTGCTCGGCGACTCGGTAGACGCCGCCGGCGATGATGGCCTTGGCCTTCTCGGTCGCCTTGGCCTTGTCGGTATGCACCCACGAGACCTGCTCGCGGATCGACACCAGCTCGGCCAAGTACGGGTTGAGGCCGGCATTGGAGCTGGCTTCTCGGAACGTCTTCTCATGCATGTGCGGCGAGCAGGCACCCACCACCACGCGTTCCAGGCCGTACTCCTTGATGTCCTTCTCGATCAGCTCCTGACCCAGGCTGGAGCACATGAAGGGGTAGTCACGCGAGACGACCACACCCTTGTCACCCAGCTCGTCGAGGGCCCAGTCGCGGACCGCCTCGACATCGACCATGGCCGAGATGTTGGTGCCGCAGTGGCAGATGTAGACGCCGGTCTTGGGGGCGGTCATCGCAGCACCTCCTCATCCTCTCGTGGCGCGGGACTCGGTAGCGTGGGGTCCCCCCGCTTGCGGCGTGCCGGCTTGGCAGCCGCGGCCAGGGCGGCCTCCTCCTCTTCGGTCAGGGGGGCCTCGATGCCGATGTTGGCCAGGGCCGGACGGGCCGAGATCGATCTCGCGCCCGAAGCCCAGTGTCTTGGCCGGCATGCCGTAGGCCAGGCCCATCAGCTGCGTGAAGAACAGGATGGGCATGTGGTGGTCTTCGCGGAAGTGGTGGTTCATCTCGCGCTGGTAGAAGTCGACGTTCATCTGGCACATGGGGCAGACGGTCACGAGCGCATGCGCGCCGACCCGCTCGGCCTCGACGATCAGCCGGCGGATGAGCTCCAGGCCCGTCTCGGGGCTGATCTGGGTCATGTGCCCGCCGCAACAGTCGGTGCGCCGGGAGTAGTCGACCACGTCGGCGCCGAGTGCCAGCAACAGCTGGTCGAGCGCGTGCGGGTGCTCGCGATGCTGCCAGCGATCGTCGTAGTCGGGACGAGAGACCAGGCAGCCCATGTATGGCGCCAGCTTCAGGCCCTTGAGCGGTCGCTTGACATGCGCGCCCACCTCCTCCAGGCCGATGTCGTCGATCATGACCTCCAGCAGGTGGCGGACCTTGACGGAACCGGGCGTGTAGCTCATGCCGTCGGCGCCGAGCGCATCGTTGACGGTGGCCGCCAGCTCCGCGGACTCGCGCACGTAGGCGTCGGTCCGCGCGAGGTTCACGTAGCACGCGCTGCATGGCGCCACCAGCGTGTCCGTGCCGTTCTTCTGCTTCTCGGCCAGCGCCAGGTTGCGTCCCACCAGCGCTTGCGAGCGCAGCGGGCTGATGCCCATGTACTCAGTGGCACCGCAGCAATTCCAGTCGTCCAGCTCAGCCAGGCCGATGTTCAGCTCTGGCAGCACCGCCTCGATGGAGTCGTGGTAGGCCTTGCCGGTGCCGTCCATGGAACAGCCCGGGTAGTACATGTACTGCGTGGCCATCAGTGGGCTCCTCCGGCCGGCGGCCGTTCTTCGAAGACGCTCCGCTGCTTCGCCTGTTCAAGCTCGGTGGCGCGGTCAAGGATGGCGTTGAGCCCGACGAGGCCCTTGATCTGGTGTGGTCGGAAGCCCATGCGGCCCTTGGTGACCATGCCGATGCCCGAGGTCGTCATGCCCGGCAGCCGTGTCATGTGGTGGCGCAGGTAGTGCTTCGCCACCAGACCGACCTCGAAGCTGCGCCCATACTTGTGGATGTAGTCCACGAAGGTCCTGGAAAAGTCGGGCGCGACGTGGCTGGGAACGCGGGCCTCCTGCGTGGCCTTGGCTTTCAACGCGTACATCACGTCAGGGATGTGGATCTGCTGCGGGCAGCGGACTGCACAGAGATAGCAACTCACGCACATCCAGGGCGTGTTGCTATCCATGACCTTGTCGCGAGCGCCGGCACGGATGAGGGCGAAGATCTGCCGCGGCGTGTGGTCCATGTCCGCGTACGAGGGGCACGAGCCACCACACGTGCCGCACTGGATGCAGGTCTCAAGGCGGGAGTCAGCCGGGATCATGGCGATGACTTCCTCTTGGAAGGTAGCCGCGCGCTTGCCTCCGATGGGGGCGGGCGGTGGCGGGACTGCAGCCTTTGGCATGTGTTCGCCTCTTTGTGCTCAAACGCCCGCGGACCGTTAAGGACGGTGACCGCGGGCGGGTGTTCGGACGGCTAGGTGTCAGACGTGGCCCACGACTCGGGTCGTCGGGTGTGCCAGGGGGAAAGCCTCCGGTGGCTCAAGCTATTCGATTGAGTCAAGCCTCCGCCCCGACTTCGAACAGAGACAGGGCCGAATCGCCCACATCGTCCCCGCCGTTGTGCCCCCTGCATACGTCTGCGCCGCCTGTGACCACGCTTGGGAGGGGCCGGATGGCAGGGGCCGAATGGCACGACGGGGCTTGCCTCGCAGGCGGAAGATGGACACACGTCGACGACACCAGGAGGAGCTATGCGTGCCCTTGTGAAGACTCAGCCAGGACCCGGTCTGGAGCTTCGTGAGATGCCCATGCCGCAGGTCGGCATCAACGACGTGCTCATCGAGGTACATAAGGCCGGTATCTGCGGCACCGATCTCCACATCGAGGCCTGGGATGCCTGGGCCCAGAAGTCCATCCATCCGCCGCTGATCGTGGGCCACGAGTTCGTGGGCAGGATCGTGCAGGTGGGCGCCAACGTGAGCGACTTCCACCCTCATGAGATGGTCAGTGGCGAAGGCCATGTCGTCTGTGGCCGATGTCGTCACTGCCTCGCGGGACGGCGTCATCTCTGCGCGCACAGCATCGGCCTGGGCGTCGGCCGCGACGGTGCCTTTGCTGAGTTCGTGGCTCTGCCCATGAACAACGTGTGGCACCACTGGCCGGGCATCGACGAGGATGTGGCCGCCATCTTCGACCCCTTCGGCAACGCCGTCCACACGGCGCTGGCATTCCCGGTGCTCGGTGAAGATGTCCTTGTCTCTGGCGCCGGGCCCATCGGCCTGATGGCCATCGCCGTGGTGCGTCACGCCGGTGCTCGCTACGTGGTCGTCACCGAGCCCAACGCCTTCCGACGAGAGTTGGCCTTGCGCATGGGCGCGACCATGGTCGTCGATCCGTCCGCGGGCGACCTGGATGCGGTGCAGCAGGAGCTAGGCATGGTCGAAGGCTTCGACGTGGTCCTGGAGATGTCCGGCAACCCCGATGCCATCCACGATGCGCTGGCGCACATGTCACACGGCGGCAGATTGGCGCAGTTGGGCATCCCCACCGAGGAGATCGGGCTCGACTTCGACCAGATCGTCTTCAAGATGCTCACCATCAGGGGTATCCATGGCCGGGAGATGTATGAGACCTGGTACAAGATGAGCGTGATGCTGCAGTCGGGACTGGACATCGCCCCAGCCATCACACATCGCTTCGCGTTCGATGACCACGTTGCCGCGTTCGAGACCGCCCGCTCGGGCGACAGTGGCAAGGTGCTTTTGGACTGGAGCCTGTGATGGCCGATCCGCTGTCTTTCCTCGCCGATGAGGTCGCGTCGCTGCGCGCCCAGCACCTCTACCGCCCGCTTCGCGAGATGTCGTCGGCACAGGGGCCCACGTGCATGGTCGACGGACACGAGGTCATCAGCTTCTCGTCGAACGACTATCTGGGTCTGACGCATCACCCCCGCCTGCGCGAGGCGGCGGCGCGAGCCATCGCGGACTTCGGCGTCGGCTCGGGTGCCGTCCGCACCATCGCCGGCACGCTGTCACTGCACGAACGACTGGAGCGTGAGCTGGCCGACTTCAAGGGCACCGAGGCGGCCTTGGTGTTCCAGTCGGGTTTCGCCGCCAACACCGGTGTGCTGCCGGTCGTGGCTGGCGACGACGACCTCTTCGTGAGCGATGCCGCCAACCACGCCTCGATCATCGACGGCATGCGCCTGTCCAAGGCCCATCGCGAGCTGTATCCACACAAGGATGTGGCCGCCCTGCGCGAGACCCTGGCCCACGCTCGTTCGATGGGACAGCGTGGGTCCGGCGATCCATATCGACTCGTCCTGGTGGTCACCGACGGCGTCTTCAGCATGGATGGAGACATCGCGCCCCTGCCCGCCATCGTGGAAGCTGCCGAGGCCTTCGATGCAGCCGTGCTGGTGGACGATGCGCATGGCTCCGGAGTGCTGGGCGACCACGGCCGCGGCAGCGTCGACCATTTCGGGCTGCACGGTCGGGTCGCCATCCAGGTGGGCACGCTCTCGAAGGCCTTCGGTGTGCTGGGCGGCTATGTGGCTGGCCCTGCCGCCCTGCGAGAATTTCTGACGCAGCGGGCCCGGCCATTCCTCTTCTCGACCTCGCACCCGCCCGCGGTGGCTGCCGCCTGCATCGAGGCGCTGGCAGTCATGCGCGAGGAGGGCGAGCTCTTCGAGCGGCTCTGGGCCAACACCCATCGCTTCAAGACGGAGCTGCGCCGCCTGGGCTTCGACACCGGCGTTTCGGAGACGCCCATCACGCCCATCATGCTGGGCGAGGCGGAAGCGGCCATCCGTTTCAGCGAGGGTCTCTTCGAGTCGGGCGTCTTCGCCACTTCGGTGGTCTATCCCACGGTCGCGCTCGATGGCGCCCGCCTGCGCGCCATCGTCACTGCCGCACACACCGACGAACATCTTGACCGCGCACTGGGAGTGTTCGCTCGCATCGGACGCGAGATGGGGATCATCCGCGGCTGATCGAGGCGCCGCTGCGCCGCCCCGTTACAGTGCCCCTATGGCTGAACCACTCCTCGATGCGCGTGGCCTGAGCAAGACGTTCGTGACCGGTCGTGGCTCCGGCAGGCGAGTGGTGGCGGCGGTGCAGGATGTCGACTTGGCCGTCGCCGCCGCCGAGACGCACGGACTGGTTGGAGAGTCCGGCTCTGGCAAGACCACCGTCGGGCGCATCCTGCTGCGCCTGGTCAAGCCCGACTCGGGCACGGTCACGTTCCGTGGCGAGGACCTCCTGGCGCTCGAAGGCGACGCGCTCAGAAGGATGCGGCGGCACCTGCAGCTGGTCTACCAGGACCCCTTCTCGTCGGTGGACCCGCGGTTCCGCGCGCGTGACATCGTGTCCCAGCCGTGGGTCATCCACGGGCTCTACGATCGTGACGAGCGCCGCCGACGTGCTGACGCGTTGCTGGAGCGAGTCGGCATCGACCCTGCACTCGGCGAGCGGCGTCCAGCTTCATTCTCTGGCGGCCAGCTGCAGCGCATCGGCATCGCTCGCGCTTTGGCCCTGGATCCGGAGCTGATCATCTGCGACGAGCCGGTCTCGGCCCTCGACGTCTCGGTCCAGGGGCAGATCCTCAACCTGCTGATGGATCTGCGGGCCGAGCGTGGCCTGAGCTATCTCTTCATCGCCCACGACCTTCCCGTGGTGCGTCACGTGAGCCAGCGTGTCTCGGTCATGTACGCCGGACGCATCGTGGAGACCGGGACGCGCGATGAGATCTTCGAGGGCCCGAGCCACCCCTACACACGTGCGTTGTTGGCGGCGCTGGGAGGGGGCGCCACGGTGCCGCAGCCGGTCGAACTCTCCCAGAGGGCAGAACGTCCATCGGGCTGTGCGTTCCGCCTGCGCTGCCCGTTGGCGCAGGATCGCTGTGGGCAAGAGGTGCCGGAGCTCATCGAGCGTGGCCAGGGCCATCCGGTGGCCTGCTTCTTCCCAGCCGCCGGGGTGGCCGCCTAGCCCTCGCGACGGACTCGCGGGTCGATGGTGATGACAGCCACGTCGGCGAGCAGGTTCATCAGGGCCACCAACAGGCCGGCTACGATGCCGATGCCCACGATGAGCGAGGTGTCCAGCCGCCGCAGGCCCAGCAGCAGATCGGCCCCAAGACCGGGCATGGAAAAGGCCACTTCCACCACCGCCACGCTGGAAAACAGACCCGCGAAGTCCAGCGCCAGGATGGACAGCAACGGCAGCAGGGCATTGGGCAAGAGGTGCCGCCAGCGCACCGACCAAGGTGATTCACCCAGCGCGGCGCTGAAGGTGATGTAGGGCTCGTCCTGCTGCTCCAGCAGCGAGGTCCGAAACAGACGCGCCAGGACCAGGCCGAAGGGGATGCCCAATGTCAGTACCGGTAGCACGTAGGCGGAGGCCGATCCTCCACCGCCCAGGGGGAACAGCCCAAGCCGGAAGGCGAAGATGTAGATGAACAGCAGGCCCACCAGGAAGGCGGGTATCGAGGCGGTGAGTCCGGCGAGGACGACCAGCAGGCGATCCGCCCAGCCGCCCCGACTGACGACCCACAGTGCCAGCGGGATGGCGATGAGCACCTCGACCAGGAACGCGAGGGCGGTCAGCAGCAACGTCGGCGGCAGCGAGCGCAACAGCACGTCCGTCACTGGCTCCGCCTTGGCGAAGCTGTAGCCCAGGTCACCCTGCACCATTCGCACCAGCGAATCGAGATAGCGCACCGGCAGCGGATCGTCGAACCCGTAGGCTTCGCGGATGGCCGACAGTGTCGCTGCCGACGCACCTGGCCCGGCCAGTTGACGCGCCGGGTCGCCGGGGATGATCTCGACCAGCAGGAAGCCGGCCGTGGCCACGATCCAGACCGTCACCAGGGCTGCCAGCAGGCGCCTGCCGATGTACCAGCCCATCAGCGTTCGTCGCCACCGCTGCGCAGCGACTCTCCCACGAGGTTGGCGGCGATGACCAGCAGCCCCAGGAAGAGGGCCGGGAACAGGATGAGGCCGGGGTGGCTGCGGTAGTAGATGAGGTGTTGGCCAAGCATGGAGCCGATCGACGCCTCTGGTTCCTGCACGCCGGCGCCGAGGAAGCCGAGGGCCGATTCGAAAAGCACCGCCCAGCCCACCGACAGGGCCGCATAGGCACCCGCCACCGGCAGCAAGTGCGGCAGGATGTGGCGCGCCAGGATGGTGGTCGAAGCGGCGCCCTGGACGCGCGCGGCCTCCACGTAGTCACGCTCGCGCAGCACCACCGCCTGCCCGTACGTGACACGTGCGATTGGTGCCCAGAACACGGCCGCGAGTCCGATGATCAGTGACAGCGTGCCGCGGCCCAGGATGGTGGAGATGGCCGCGGCCAGCAGCAGCCCGGGGATGGCCAGGCCCAGGTCGGTGAAGCGCATCAGCACGGATCCCGCAACGTGTCTGCTGTTGGCGGCCAGCAGCCCCACCAGCACGCCTGCCACGGTCGCGATGGCCACCGCCGAGAGCGCCGTCAGCATCGTCAGGCCACCGGCATATATCACCCGGGCCAGCAGATCTCGGCCACGCGGGTCCGTGCCCAGCAGATGCCCTTGGGCACCGGCGCCCAAGGGCTCACCCTGCGGCGTCAGGCCCTCGATCGATTCGAACGTGGGGTCCACCGGTGAGAGCAGCCGGTACAGCACCACCAGTAGGACGAGCGCGAGTAGCAGACCGACCCCGATGCGCAGCCCCCACGGCTGCGGCTGCGACGCCTTGGCCGGTGCCAGCGCCGGGCCGATCACTGGCTGACCTGGGCTTGGCTCTGATGGGCTGGGTGGTGACAGGCGAAGCCGACCTCGGCCGGCCATTCGTAGCGTGGCTCGATGGTATGGCAGGTCTCATCTGCCCAGGCACAGCGGGGTGCGAAGGCGCAAGGCTCGAAGGACCCCGGCAGCACGGGGGGCTGCCCCTCCACGACCCGGAGTCGTTCGCCCGGTCGGGCATGGTGGACCGACGATGCCAGCAGTGCCGCCGGATATCGATGGCGCGGCCTCTCCAACAACCGCGCGGCCGACCCGAACTCCACGATGCGCCCGGCATACATGGCAGCGATGCGGTCGGCCATGCGTTGCAGCAGGCGTAGGTCGTGGGTGATGACCAGCACGGCCGTCCCGAGCTCACGAACCACCGCCATGAGGGATTCGATCACCTGGCCCTGGACCAGCGCATCGAGCGCCGTGGTGGGCTCGTCTGCGATGACCAGATCGGGTCGGCAGGAGAGCGCGGTTGCGATGGCGGCGCGCTGCAGCATGCCGCCGGAGAGCTCATGCGGGTAGGCCTTTCCCAACCCTGCCGGGTCCGGCACCCCCAAGCGCGCCAACAGGTCGGTGATACGCGCATCCGCCACGGATGCGTCCAGGTGATGGTGCACCTCCAGCGGTCGCCTGATCTGTGGCCCCATGCGTCGCAAGGGGTCGAAGGCGCGGAACGGATCCTGCGGTACGAACGTGATCCGGGAGCCGCGCAAGGAGGCGGTGCCATCGACCCTCGGCGCGCCGATGAGCTTGCCCTCGAGCCGGATCTCACCGGCGCTGATCGTGCGCGAGCGACCCAGCAGGCCCAGCACGGCCAGGCCAAGCGTCGTCTTGCCGCAGCCCGACTCACCCACCACGCCGGTGACCTCACCGCGACGCACGGCAAGGTCGACGCCACGCAGGATGTCACCGCTCCCTGTGGCGACGCGCAAACCCCTGATCGAGAGCAGCGATGATGTGCCAGGGCTTGAGGACGCCGTGGCGTCCCCGGCAGGATCAGCCGTCGGCCTTCACCCAGGCGCGCTTCCAGTCATACGGGGCATAGGTCGCCAGCGTGGGCATGGCTCCGACACTCGGCCCGTACACCACCTGTGGTGTCACTTCCATGATGGGCACACCCGCCACCTCGTCGATGAGCATCTGCTGAACCTCCAGGAGTGCCGCATCGCGCTCTGGGCCGAAGGGCATCTGCTCAGTGGCATAGAAAGCCGCGTCGATGTCTTCGTCGCAGAAGTTGGAGATGTTCAGGAATTGGCCGCAGACGAAGTTGGTGGAGATGTAGTCCTGGGCGTCGGGGTAGTCGGCGCTCCAGTAGGTGGACGAGAGGTCTCGAGCGGCTGGATCGTAGACCGCCCCCCCGAAGAACTCGCCCGGCTGCAGACCAGCCAGGTCGACCACGAAGCCGACCGCTTCGAGGTCCTGGCGAAGGGCGGTGGCGTTGGCGGAGCCGTAGGGGTCGGTGACGTCGTAGATGACCTTGATCGGCGTGCCGTCGTAGCCGCCCGACTCGAGGTACTGCGCTGCCAGCTCCGGGTCGTGCGGATAGATGCGCGTACCCTCGGGGTCGGACTGCGCGGCGGCCGAGCCCATCAGCTGGCTCCAGGGCTCCGCCAGGTCGCCGAACTGGGCGGTGAAGTCGCGAGTCAATGCATGTGCCACCGCCAGCCGCAGGTCACGGTTACCGAAGACCCCGCTGTTCTCCAGGGCCAGGTAGTAGATGCGCGGCCCCACCGCGGGTGCGACGGTGATCCCGGGCGCGTCCTGGAGCAGCCGTAGCCCCGCCGGCCCGATGGTGAACGGCTCATAGACGCCGTCGGCCTGGCCCGACTCAAGGCGCAGCACTTGCGTGTTCTCATCGATGCCCAGGTCGACGTGGATCTCGTCGAGATAGGGCAACGCCGGGTCGACATAGCCCTCGTTGCGGGCCAGCAGGATGTCAGTGCCCTTGTTCCATTCCTTGACGTAGAAGGGACCTGCTCCGACTGGTCGGTTGGCGAAGTCCTCGCCGCGCTCCGCCACCGCCTCAGGCGGCACCGGCCAGCTGGTGGCGATGGTCAGGCCCAGCAGGAAGGTGCTGGTGGGTGCCTCGAGCGTGACCTGCAGCGTGTCCTCGTCGATGACCTCGATGCCCTCCACGCTCTCCGCCTCGCCGGCGTTGAACGCTGCCGCGCCCTGGATGGGAAAGAGGTAGCCGCTGCCCCACGACGGTGCCGGGGCACCATCGGGCGTGGGGTCGAGCGCGCGCGTCATGCCGTAGGCGACATCGGCGGCGGTTACTGCCCGGGGCTCGAAATCGGGACCGGCGAACATGGCGCCGGGTTTCAGGTCGAAGGTGTACACGAGGCCGTCGTCGGAGACGGTCGGCATGCCGGCGGCGAGTGCCGCTTCAAGCTCACCCTCGGGCGTGAAGTGGTAGAGGCCCTCGAAGAGCGCGCCCGCCACCGTGTTGTACTCGATGGTATCCACCGCCTGGCTGTTATCCAGGGTGCGGGGGTCATTGAGCGCGACCAGCTCGAGTCGGCCGCCACGAGCCGGCTCGGCATCCTGCGCGACGGCGGCGACCCCGAGCGAGGCCATGGCAGCTGCCAGCGACAGGCTCAGCAGCATGGTAGGGAGCGGCTTCCTCACGACGGACCTCCAGCAGCGGTTGGCCTCGTGAGTCTACGTGGGCGCCATGGGTGACGACAAGGTATCTGTCGACAGGGTGTCCCGGTCGGAGGCGCACGCTCGTATGCTGTTCGACATGGACACCCGAGCCGCGGCTGAGCATGCGGCGACCGTCATCCGCGAGCGTGCCGGTCGAACGCCCAGCGTGGGTCTCATCTGCGGCACCGGTTTCGCAACTTGTACCGACGTGCTCAGCGACACTGTGAGCATCCCCTTCGAAGCGCTCGGCTTCCGGCCCAGTCGCATCCCCGACCACGTCAACGAGCTCGACGTGGGCGAGATCGACGGCATCACGGTGGCGGCGGTCAAGGCCAAGGTGCTGCCTTGCGATGGTGCCACGGCACAGGAGAGCGGCCTGCCGGCGCGCAGCCTCGCCCTGGCCGGCTGTCATTCGCTGCTGTACTCGGCCAACTCCGGATCGATGCGCGAGGACGTGCCCCCCGGTCGCTTCCTCGCCTTCACCGACCACATCGATTTCAGCGGCTTCAACCCGCTATCGACCGAGCGCGAGGGCATCGGCTGGGGTACGCCCTACCTGTCGATGGCGGAGCTCTATGACGCGGCGCGCACGGCCGCCGTCCGCGTGGTAGTGGAGGCCGCGGGCGTTCCCTTCCCCACCGGTGTGGCGGGTTTCTGGATGGGCCCCAGCTTCGAGACACCGGCAGAGATCCGCCTGGCGCAACTGGCTGGCTGTTCCATCTCGTCGAACTCGTTCCTGCCTGAGGTGATGGCCGCCTACCACGCGGGCATGAAGGTGGTGGCCTTCACCTTCGTCTCGACCATGTCGGCCGGCATCGGCCCGCCCATCGACCTGGGACCGGTGCTCACGATGACGCGCCAGGCGCACGCCGACTACCGCACCATCCTGCGCGCCGCTGTCCCGGTCCTGGAGTCTGCTTCGCCCCGCCGGGCTGCCTCGGGGATCTAGGCGGCGATGGTCTGGTCCTGGTCGATGGGGTCGGATGGTGAATCCTCGCGTCGGGCCAGGAAGATGAACGGCAGCGAGAAGGCGCTGATGACCCCTGATACCAGGTATGACGCAGCGTAGCCCGACACGTCCGCCACGCGGCCCAGCACCGGTTGGGCGACGGCGCCGCCGAGCGAGCCCATCAGTGAGTCGAACGAGAGGACGGTGGCACGCTGCGCCGATGGGATCATGCCGTTGAGGAACGCCTGCCGGATGGGTCCGGCGATGGCGGACACGAGCGCCCACAGCACCAGCAGCACGATGGCCAGGTAGAACGCGTTCATGCCCAGGCTCGGCTGCTCGAAGCCGACGATGGCGATGCCCCCCAGGAGCAGCGATTCCAATGCCACGGCCAGGAAGATGGCATGCGTGCGCCGGCTGAAGAAGCGACGGGCGATGGGCACAGACAGGCCGCCCACGATCTGTGCGCAGGCCACGATGGCGGCCGCCAGTCCGGCGATGCTGTAGGCGGTGGGATCTCCGTAGAGCTCCAGCAGGTAGGGCTGCATGGCGTAGAAGGCAAAGATGGCGACACCGCTGGTGAAGGGTGCCGCCAGCATCATCCAGCGCACTGGACGATTGCGCAGCCCCCCGTCAATGGAACCGCGGGCCACATCCCTGACCGCCTCCCGGGTGCTGATGCCGGTCTTGCGCGTGAAGCCCAGGTCGCGCATGAACAGGAAGGCTGCCAGCAGTGCCACCCCCAGCAGGATCGCCCGCAGCACATAGGGCACACCCAGGTTCGTCGCCTGTGCCACGACGCCGCCGAGCACCGAGCCGGTCAGCATGGCGATGCCGCCGACGGTCTGGCCGCGGCCGAAGATGGTTTCGAGGTTGCCCTCGAAGCCGGTGGCGCCAAGCGCATCGACCAACCAGGCCTCCGTCGCTCCGCTGAAGAAGGTGAAGCCGAGGCCCAGCAGCATCGAGGCCAGCGCCCAGCCGATGAAGGGCGCCTCGAACTGCCACATGGCGAGGTACAGGATGGTCGAGAGCAGCAGCGTGGCCGCGCCGAGCATGAAGGAGAAGCGCCGACCGCGCGTGTCGGCCACCAGGCCCGTAGGGATCTCGAAGACGACCATGCCGATGGAGAAGAAGGCGTTGGCGGCAAAGGCTTCCGTGTTGTTCAGGCCGGCATCGAGCAGGAACAGCGTGTTGACGCCCCAGATGAACGAGGCAGCTAACGTCGTCAGTAGTGTCAACAGCAGGTAGACACGCTGGACGTGGGCAGGCGAAGTGCTCACCAGGGGCGAGGGGATGCTCATGGGCTCGCTAACCTACGCTAACGACATGACCGACGTCCAGCCCCCGATCGACACCGCCAGCCTCACGGGTTTGGAGCTGGCTGAGCCGGGCTGGGTGCCCGGGTCGCCTCGGTGATCCACGTCGTCGGTGCCAACCCCGCCATGGACCGAATCTCGACGTGGCCGTCGTTGCGATTGGGCGAGGTGAACCGTGCCGAGACCGTCACGGTCGTGCCAGGGGGCAAGGGTTTCAACCTCGCCCGTGCGGCCATCCGCCTGGGCGAGCCAGCCGTGGCCTATGGCTTCCTTGGTGGGCAGGTCGGCGAAGCGCTGCGGGCGATGATCGTTGCCGATGGCGTCATCGACTGCCACACCACCATCGCAGCCGGCACCCGCGTCTGTTTCATCGTGGTCGAGCCGGGGTCGGGCCGCTCGACGGTCCTCAACGAGCCTGGTCCGCACGTCACGGCTGCTGAGACGAGCCGGTTTCTGGATGACTTGCGACGCGACTGCACCGCCGGCGACCTCCTGATCCTTTCGGGAAGCCTGCCCGACAGCGTCGATCCGTCGGTGGCCGGCGAGGTCGTCACCATCGGCAGCGACGCTGGCGCTCGCACCATCGTTGACATCCACGGCGAGGCCCTGCGCATCGCGGCTGCGGGGCGGCCCTGGATCCTGAAGTGCAACCGTCGCGAGTTGGGGGAGTTGCTGGGCGCTCCCAGCCTCGACGATGTGGTGGCCCTCCCTGATCTCGCGGCCAGGATCGAGGAAGTGCGTGCTACCGGCATCGAGATCGTCGTCGTGACGCTGGGCGCAGAGGGTGCCCTTGTGGCCGACGCCGACGGTGTCGTGCATGCCAGCGCACCAGCCATCGAGGAGGTCAATGCCACCGGCTCTGGTGACCTGCTCCTGGCCGGCCTCGCGGTCGGCATCGAACGTGGCCAGCGGCCACGGGACGCCATCGCCCTGGGCGTAGCGTGCGGAACGGCCGGTGCCACACACCTGAAGCCGGAGCTGCCGCCCGACTTCGATCCAACTGACTGGGTTCCCCGGGTCACCATCGAGCGTGTGGAGCCGTCAGGGTGATCACCCTCGGCGTCGACATCGGCACGACCCACACCAAGGTGCTGGCACTCGACATGGCCGATGGCCGAACATTGGGACTCGAGTCAGCCACGACGCCGGTCCACCGCGACCCGGACGGCGAGGCGCATCGGCCCCTTGAGATCCTTGAGACGGTCACCGATCTGACCCGTCGAGTCGTGGCTGCCCTGCCGGAGGCGAGCACCGTCATCGCGCTCAGCGTCGCCAGCGTGGGCGAGGAGGTGGTCCTGCTCGACAGCGGCGGCCGACCCACCGCAGATGCCATCGCCTGGTACGACCCGCGCGGCTTCGAGGAGGCCCGTTCGTTCAGGGAAGGTGCCGGCGGCCGAGCGTCGCTGTCGCTGCGATGGCCACCCGACCCGACGTTCTCTGTGTTCAAGTTGATGTGGCTGCGTGACCATCAGCCCGACCGATATCGCACCGCGGTCACCTGGACCGATCTCGGCGACTACGTGTTGCACGGGCTCGGCGGTGACCTGGTGATGGACTGGTCGCATGCCTCGCGCGTCGGCGCCTTCGACATCGTCGAACACGGCTGGGACCCTGAGTCGATCGAAGCGGCGGGACTGCACCTCGAGTTCCCGCGACTGGTGCCCTCCGGCACGGTCATCGGCAACATCGACGCCACCACCGCTCGCGATATCGGCGTGGCGCCCAGCGTCGCCATCGTCAGCGGCGGCCACGATCATCTTGTGGCGGCCTTCGGTGCCGGCCTCCGCTCTCCACGAGAGCTGTTCCTCTCGGCTGGTACGTCTGAAGCCCACTTGGCGCTAGTCGACACGCCACTGCTTGGTGAGGCCGGACGCGGCATCGACCAGGGCTGCTTCGTGGATGACCACACCTGGTACGCGCACGCCAACATCCACTCGGGCCATTTCTTCGCCCAATGGCGCGAGTTGCTCTACCGCAGCGTCGACGACGACGCCATGTATGCGGAGCTTGAAGCCGTGGACACGGCCGGTATCACCTTCGAGGTGACCGACGACCTGCGCCGCGGCTGGCTCGATGCGGTGCCCTACGACGCGCGTCGCGGCGAGCTGATGCGAGCCGTCCTCGAGGGGCTGGCTCGCCGTTCAGCGGCCATCGTCGACCGGCTCGAGCGCGCGAGCGGCGGTCCCTACCGACTCGTTCTCGCTGCCGGGCACCCCACCCGCGTGCCCTTGTGGCGGTCGCTCCGGCTGGCCGCCTATCGACGTCCCATGGCCGGCGTCGATGAGCCTGAGATCGCCGCTTTCGGCGCCGCCGCCCTGGCTGTTCGGGCCATCGAGCCGGCATCCGCTTCGAGACTGGTCGCCGGTCGTACCGCCTGGCGTTAGCGCCGTCCTGCCACACTGTGGCCATGCCGCACTGTTGCCATGCCGCGCTTCGCTCACGACCACGACATCGTCGATCGGCTTCCTCACGTCACCGGCTGGTGATCCATGCCGCTGGCGTCGGCATCCCGGCCTGCGCAACGTGAGGACCCCGGGATGAAATTCGGTATCGACCTGCCCAACTTCGGCGACTTCGGCGATCCCATCCTGCTGTTGGACCTGGCTCTCGTGGCCGAAGCCGCCGGTTGGGACGGCTTCTTCCTGTGGGACCACCTCGTGGCCGGCGACATCGAGGGGGAGCCCATGACCGACCCCTGGGTGGTGCTTTCCGCCATCGCTGCGCGCACCGAGCGCATCCGCTTCGGTCCCATGGTCACGCCCCTCGCGCGCCGGCGCATGCCCAAGCTCGCTCGTGAGACCGTGGCGCTCGACCACCTCTCCGGTGGCCGCCTCATCCTGGGTGTGGGTCTGGGCCACTTCGACGAGCGGGAGTTCACCGCCTTCGGCGATGCCGGCGATCGTAAGTTGCGCGGTCGCATCCTCGATGAGAGCCTCGACCTGCTCGCTGCCCTGTGGAGTGGCCGGCCCGTGGACCACCAGGGGGAGTTCCTGCAGGCACGCACGAGCCCCTTCCTGCCACGACCACTGCAGCAGCCGCGCATCCCGGTGTGGGTCGCGGGACTGTGGCCCAACAAGCGTCCCATGCGGCGTGCCGCGGCCTGGGACGGCGCCTTCCCCATCGATGTGGGTGAGGACCTGAGCCAGCAGCTGAGCCCCGCGGACATGGCCGACGCCATCGCCTACCTGCGCGCGCAGCGCTCCGCGGATGGACCGTTCGACATCGTGCACGCCGGCCTGCTGAGCGGCGATGCCATGCGCGACCAAGCGCTGGCACAGGCCTACGCCGACCTCGGAGTGACCTGGTGGCTGGAGCACTGCTACCCCGATCGGATGTCGGTCGATTCGCTCCGCGCTCGCCTTCGGGCGGGGCCTCCACGCACCGCCTGAGGGAACCCGCTCCCGGGGTCTCGCGTCCAAGCGGGGCATTCCGCCACAGAGGTACCAGCATGCGTTCCCCGTCCCGGATCATCGTGACCGCATTGGCAGCCTTGCTGCTCCTGCCGGCCAGCGCCAGTGCCCAGCAGATCATCGCACCCGAACCACCGCTGCCGTGTCCCGGCTGCTGGTGGCCGGTCGATGCGGTAGCCCAGCTCGACAGCATCGAAGCCGACATCGACGTCAGCGATGGGGTGACCATCGCGCGTTACCGCTTCGATCTTTCCAATCCCGCGCTCGAAGGTCACGAAGGTGGACCCGGGGCAGAGGGTCGCATCATATTCCCGGTTCCGACCGGCAGCTCAGTCACCGATCTCGTCCTCTCCGGTGGGCCTGAGACATTGGAAGGCCGCCTGCTCGATTCCGACGACGCCACGCGCATCTACGAGGACATCGTACGGCGCTTGATCGACCCCGCGCTGTTGCGCTCGCTCGAGGGCGACATGTATGAGGTCCGTGCCTTTCCCGTCCCGGCCGGCGAGGAACGCCAGGTCAGCTTCACCGTGACCACACCGCTGCTGGCTGAAGGCGAACAGGCCCTTGTGGAGGTGCCCTGGTCCCGGATGTCACCACGTCCCGCAGCGGCCTTAGTCGACGTCGCGGTCGATGTGCCGTGGGAAGTCCGCTCCGCCATCGCGCCGGGCTTCACACTTGACGAGGAGCGTGCCGGCGACGGCCAGATGGACGTGGCTTGGGAGTCACCGGCCGACTGGTCGCCTGACACCAACTTCCGGCTCTACCTCTCGGGGGGTGAGGGCCTCATCGACACCCGCCTGCTGGCCTACCGTGAGCGTGGTGAGGATGGGTACTTCAGTCTCCTCTTCGCGCCCATCGTGGAACTCGATGAGTCCATCGCTCGTGATGTCGTGCTGGTGCTCGACCGCTCCGGCTCGATGGAAGGCGAGAAGATGGAGCAAGCTATCTCAGCCGCTGAGTACGTGCTGGGCAACCTTGGCTCCGACGACCGCTTCGCCATCGTCGACTTCTCCCGCTACATCCGCATCTTCGATGAGGCGATGCGCCCCTCCGCCGATGCTGAAGCCGGCATCGACTACGTTCGTGGTCTCGCCGCCGGGGGCAACACCAATATCGCCGGTGCACTTGAGCGCGGTCTCGCCTTCCTCGATGGCGAGCGGCCCGGCACCGTCATCTTCCTGACGGACGGTTTGGCAACGGTGGGCATCGAGCAAGCCGACGGCATCCTTGAGGTCGCCGAGCAGGCGGCCCCCGATCGCACTCAGCTCTTCGCCTTCGGTGTCGGCTATGACGTGGACACCGTGTTGCTGGACGCCCTGGCCAACACCTTCACCGGCAGCAGCCACTACGTCTCGCCGGAGGAGCGCATCGATACCGAGGTGGCGCGGCTGTGGGAGCGCGTTTCCACCCCGGTCCTGTCCGACGTCGAGATCAGCATCGACGGCGTCGAGACCTGGGACTTGGCCCCGGCCGAGATCCCCGGCATCTTCGCTGGCAACCAGGCCCTGCTGGCGGGCCGATACGACGGTGCCGGCGAGGCGACCTTGACGGTGACCGGCAACTCTGCGGCTGGGCCTGAGGAGTTCGTCTACGACGTCACCTTCCCCGAACGCGATGAGGCCGATCCGGCTGTGGCCCAGCTCTGGGCACAGCGTCGCGTCGCCGATCTGCTGACGGAGCTGCGCATCGAAGGCGTGCGCGACTCGCTCATCGAGGAGATCGTGGAGGTCGCCAACCAGTTCGGCATCGTCACCCCCTACACGGCCTATCTGGCCCAGGAGCCGGAGATGGCATTCGACCCAGAACGTGGCGTCCGCCTGGCGGCTGACGAAGCGCAGGCGTTCGCGGAAGCGCCGGCCAGTGGCAAGTCGGCCGTCGATCGCGCCATCGCGGTCGAGGAGCTGCGCGATGGGAACCTCGGCCTGGGTACGCAGACGTCGCAGGTGCTAGGCGCCCACACGTTCTACTTCGTGGACGAGACCTGGACGCGCAACGACTTCGAAACTGGTGCCGACGCGCCCGAGGTCGAGGTCGGCTCAGCCGAATTCCTGGCGCTCATCGCCGAGATGCCGGAGATCGCTGAGGCTGCCACCTTGGGCCAGCGTGTCATCACCGAGGGTCCCGACGGTTGGATCGACCATCGCCTGGCCCGACGTGGAGGCTGTCTCCTAACGCCTCCACCGCCCTTCCTCCACCGTCCGACGACCGCCGGTGAGCTCTCCCAGAGAGGGCCGCCGGCGGTCTCTTCGTGGCTTGACGGCCCCCGGCCAGAGGCGGACCATGGCGTGGTCATCGAACGAAGGGGCACGACGATGCACACGCGGAGCGCCATCGCCACGGCAGCGAGCCTGCTGGTCGTGGTCAGCTTGGTCGCCATCACGCGGCCCGTCACGGCCCAGGACGAGACGCCCACGGCATCGAAGCCTATCGAGACACGCACCGAGGTGCCGGAGGCCGGTGTGGCGGTGTCATTCCCGGCCGACTGGAGCGTCGACATCGAGATGCGCCAGCGGGAGGACTGGGGGCTGTCCGAGCGCTACGACGACGCGGCGCCACTGACCTTCTGGAAGGTGCTCTATGCGAGTGCCGACGGCCGGCCCTGGTGTGACGTGGCCTGGTATCCGCAGCATCCCATGACACTGGCCGTACATGCCGCCGAGTACGAGGCACTGATGACCCCGACGTCCGCGGACGTGGAGCGTTCGATCGAGGTGACGCCGGTGTCCCTGCCGGCCGGCAGCGCCTTCCGCTTCGTCATCTACAACGAGCCCACCGACGACTACGGCACATCCTATCTGCTCGGATCGGACGGGGGCCGCTATTTTCTGCCGTGCATGAGCGACCAAAGCGCCGATGACGATTGGCTGTCGGTGGCTGCATCCATCGAGTGGCTCGCGGCCCCCGAGCCGCAGTAGCGAAGGCTTAGCGCAAGAGGTTCCATCGAAGGGGGAGGACGATGCGAAGAGCGTTCACGGGCAGCTTGTCGGCGTGCCTGCTGCTGGCGTCAACGGTCGGGACGGTGGTGGCGCAGGATGAGGATCTGCGCATGGGCGACGACCCCGCCTACTTCGAGCGTGTGGAGGTGGCCGATGCCGGCATCGCTGTCGCGTTCCCGGCCGACTGGGATGTCGAGATCGAGATGGACTATGCCGAGATGGAGGAGGGTGAACCCGAGACCGGCTACTGGAACGTTCTCTACGCGCGCGGCCCCGAGGATGCGTGGTGCGATCTCACCTGGTACTTGGCGGCCCTCGGTGACCTCTCGGGATTGGCCGACCATATGGCTGAGAACTTCAAGGCTTCGCGCGGCGAGGGTTCCACGGTCCAGGTCACACCAGTCGAGTTGGCGGTCGGCGAAAGCTACCGCGTCGACGTGCAGGATCCTGCCGACTCGGACTACTTGTCATCCTTCACCTTCGACTCGGACGGCGGGCGCTATAACCTGAACTGCATGGCCAGTGTCCACGACGCGCGCGATTGGATGGATATCGCGGCGACGCTGGAATGGCTTGCCGATGGCACCGAGAACAGCACCGATACCGAGCCGACCGTGGCCGTTGCTGGCTACGACCTCGAGTTCAGCATGCTCTCCGATGGCATCTGGGGCATGGCGCTGCCGACCGGCTGGGACGTCGAGTTGCAGATGGAGCAGAAGGAGTTCGACCTGCCACCGGAATACGCGGACGCCGGCTCCGCCTTCTACACCGACGTGCTCTACGCCGCATCGGAATGGGGCGACTGGTGCGGCGTCAGCATCTACGAGGACGACCCGATGACCCTTCAGGACCAAGCTGCGTGGGATGAGATTCGCTACGCCGCGGGTCTTGGTAGCGACTCGGTCGTCGAGCTGTCATCGACCCAGATCGGCGCGGATCTCGCATACCAGCTGGATATCTCGAAGGCCGGCCAACTCCAGGCGTTCAGATCCTACCTGTGGGACTCAGGTCCGATGCGCTACCAGCTCGACTGCGCCAGCTCGCACGGGCCCAACAGTGCCTGGCCCACCATTGCCGCATCGATCGTGCCGCTCGGTGCCACCTCCGAGGTCCAGGGGGTGGAGCTACCCGACGCCAGCATCGCCCTGTCGCTCCCAGCGGACTGGGCTGTGGTGCCCCAGATGGAGGCGCTGAGCACGTGGTTCCCACCGCCGTACGAAGACCTCGGCGAGGTGAACCTCTGGCGCTTGCTGCAGTCCTCCGACGATGCAGACGAGTGGTGCAACGTCTACGCCTACGAGCAGATGCCGATGTCGCTCGAGGAGCATGCGGCGTGGTTCGAGTCGATGGTCAGCAGCAACACCGACTATCCGGCCACTGTGTCGGTCGAACCGGTGAGCCTGCCCATCGGCGACGCGATCCGCCTGATCGAGACATATGAAGTGGGCGAGGTCCATGTCATCTACCTTTTCGACATCGACGGGACGCGGGAGTACCTCGTGTGTGCGGCGCCGACGTTGCCACAGGATGCCTGGGTGTCGGTCGCCGAGACCATCGAGCCGCTGGATGGCGATGCCGCCGGCGACGCTCCGCCGGGTATTCCCGAGGACGCTGTCGCCTGGGACGAGGTGGAGCAGTTCAGGGCGCAAGTACCGGTGCTGGACCCGGAGGTCGACGCCTCGCTGATGAGTGCCTGGTGCGATCGGGCCTTGTGGATCGAGTACGCCGATGGCACGTTCGACGAGCGCTTGAGCTGCCAGCTCACCGATGACCCGGTCGACCCACCCGAATGGCAGGCCGCTTGGCCCGCAGAGGCGGTGAGCCAGGCCGGTGGCGCCTGTGAGTGGACCTCGGACTTCTGGCAGTCCTACGACGGCAGCGAGGTGTGGGCATCGAGCTGGTCGGTGGAGATCACACCAGACGGTTCGGTCTCAGCCATCTCGACCTACGCTGCCGAGCTGCTGGACTGCTCGGATGGCTGATCGGGACCCAAGGTGATCTGATGACTCCACTCCGGTGACCGTGCAGTACGCTCACCGGATGCAGCTTCACGTCAGCCGGACCGTCACACGGGAACGACCACTTGGCGTCGTCGTGATCGCGCTGTTCCTGATCGCCGATGCGGCGTTTGCGATCGGCCAGATCGCGCTCGATACCTCGCTCAGCACCCGTACCGACACGTTGCTTGAGGTTGGCCCTTGGGTGCCCGGCGTGATGGTCGCCGCGGCGATCCTGCGACTGCTTGCAGCTGGAGGGCTCTGGCTGGGCTACCGCTGGGCGTGGGCGCTCTCCATGCTGCTGGCCGGCTTCGCTCTGGTGACGTCCTTCTACGTCTACTGGCTGGGCGACCCCGCCTACGTGCCGCTGGCGCTCAACGTGATCCTTGCCTTCTACCTCAACCAGGGCGCGGTGCACAGCTACTTCGAGGCCGGGGGAAACGCCGCCGAGGTTCCCACGGGCGGTAGCGGGTGAGCGACCACACAGCCGACCTCGATCTGCTGCGGGCACATGAGCCGGTCGTCCGGTACACCGCAGGCGAACTCTTCTTCCCGACGGCGGTCGAAGGGTATCTCGCCGAGTGTGACCTTCTGGTGGGCACGTCCGAGGACGACGCACGCGTGCTCGTACCTAAGGGTCAGGTGACCGCAGCGTCGCTGGCGACGTTCGACGCACCGGTCGGAGAGAGCCTTTATCTGCGCCTCGTCCAGCAGCCGCTCACCGGCCCCGAGCTGCTGCGCTGGCGCAACCGCTCCGACCGGGTCCCCTTCAGCGCGCCGGGCCGGCTGGCGCGTGTGGGCCTGTTCGCGCGACTGTTGGACGCTGGTTTCACGGCCTCGCTGCTGCTGCGCGGGTCGGTCCCCGGCGGCACCGCGGCAGCAGCGCAGATCAAGTACGCCGCGGCTCTGGCACAGGACCCTCGCTTCGCGTATTACGGTCGAGTCGTACGTGAGAACGGCTGGATCTGCTTGCACTACCTCTTCTTCCATTTCATGAATGACTACCGCAGCACATTCCACGGTGTCAACGACCATGAGGCGGACTGGGAACAGGTCTTCGTCTACCTCGAAGATGCCCCAGGTGGTCCGCGACCCGTCTGGATCGCGGCCGCTGCACATGACTACAGCGGTGACGAGCTGCGGCGGCGTTGGGACGACCCCACGCTGGAGCTCCACGGGAACCACCCGGTCATCAGTGCCGGAGCCGGCTCGCACGCCTCCTACTTCGAGCCTGGCGAGTACCTCACCGAGGTGCCCATCCCGGCCTTGCGAGGCCTGGCCAGCTTCCTCGACGTCGTGCGTGACTTCTGGCGCCACACGCTGCGCCAGCCCGACCCGGGTGACCTGCGCGCCGCCTTGTCGGCGGCGTTGTCCGTACCCTTCGTCGACTATGCCCGTGGTGACGGGGTGGTCATCGGACCGGACGCGGAGGCCCAGTGGTCGCCTCTCCTGATCGACGATTCGACTGATTGGGTCGAGGGCTATCGAGGTCTCTTCGGCCTGGACACGCACGACCGCTTCGCGGGCGAGCGGGCGCCGGCCGGACCCAGGTACACCCGCACCGGCACGGTGCGTCAATCTTGGAACGACCCACTCGGCTTCGCCGGCCTGGGAAAGATGGCGCCACCCTTCCGCCAACCCGACGAGGTTCATCGGCGCATCGAGGGACTCGACGCCGAGGCAGAGGCTGTCTCACTTGAGATCGACCGCCTGACCGACAGCCTGCCAGGGCTGGAGCTCGAGGTGCGTGCGCTGGCCGACAACGGCTCCATGGCCGAGCTGCACCGTGCTCGGGCTGCCGCCCTGGCGCTGGGGGAGGCGGAGCTGTCGGCGCTGCGTGCCCGCGAGGCCGGCATCGCAGACACAGGCGAAGCGCTCCGCGACGAACTGGCCGAGCTGGAGCGCGGTGACCGCGGCGACCCACAGCGACACCTGAAGCATCCGCATCGGCCGGTGCCGCCCGAGGACGCGCGCTACAACGTCATCGTCGAGGTGTGGTCGGCAGTCAGCGTTGGCGTCCTGCTGTTGGTCATCGCCGGGCTGGTCTTCTTCCGCCTGGTGCCCTGGTGGGGAGCGCTGCTGGTGGGTATCGCGGGCTACATCGTCATCGAGGCCGCGCTGCGGCGGCGTCTCACCAAGCTGGTGCTGCGCGCGGTGCTGGTGCTCGCCGCAGTCGGTGCGGTCCTGCTCATCTGGGACTTCCGTGCGGAATTGGTCCTCACAGCGGTGGCCGGACTGGCGCTCATCGTGGTAGCCGACAACGTGCGCGAGATCTCCGGGCGGTAGGCTTCAGTGCGCGATCACGTGGAGGTGTCCGGCACCAGGACATCCAGGGCATCGGGCAGGATGCGCGCGCTGAGGCTGCCCTCGCCCACGTAGTCGCCGTCGACCTGCAACGGCTCCGGCTGCTCCGGCGTGATGCTGATGACGCGGCCACGGCGCCGGATGCTCGTCGCTCCGGACCCGCCGCCGAGCTCCGTGCGCAGCAGCTGATCGGCCAGGCCCACAAGGCCGTGCACTGGCCCGCGTGCGCCGACGGCGATCATGTCGAAGAGGCCATCCGCCGGATCGATGGGCAGGCGTAGGTCCAGGACCCCGGGCATGAGTTGGCCCATGTTGCCGACCAGCACGATCGACGTTTCGGTCTCGATAACCTCGTCGTCGACCTCGATGCGACATGGCACCGCTCTGATCGCCGGCGCCAGTCTGGCGGCCTGCACGGCGTAGGCTGACTTGCCGATCCTCCGCTTGAGCTCGCCCGGGGTCGTGGCCATGAGTTTCGCATCAAAGCCAGCTCCGCAGCCGATGATGAACACCGAAGTCGTGGCAGGCGCGCCAGCGGGGCTGATGCGGACTTCGCCCAGGTCGATGGTCCTGATGCGCGCACCCACGAGCGCGGCGATGGCCGCCTCCGGCTTGAGTGGGACGCCCAGCACGGCTGCGACCTGGTTGCCGGTGCCACCCGGGATGATGCCCAGGGGAACCTTCGTGCCGGCTAGCACAGCCGCGATGTCGCGCATGGTGCCATCGCCACCCACGCCGACCACCGTGGCCACACCCTCAAGCAGCGAGGTCTCCACGAGGGGCCGAGTGTCATCCTGCCTGGTCGTCTCCACGATCCGTGGCTCGACCCCGTCCCGGGCCGTCAGCGCGGCATGGATCTGCTGCATCAGGACCACACGGACCTGCCGGTCACGGACACGAGAGGCGAAGGGGTTGACGACGACGAGGCTGCCTGGCAAGTGTGTGCCGGCTAGAGCGGGGTCACTGCGGGCAGGATGGCGAGATGGCCGCGTTGGGCCGCTCGATGGGGACGGTCAGCGCGGTGATCCAGCGTTCGCCGGTGTCGAGGCCCTTGGTGGCCCAGGTATAGACACGCTTGATGTCCTTGTCCTTGCCCTGCAGGCTCATGTAGATGGACGGGCTCTGCAGCGTCGTGCCGCCGACCTTGAGCTTGCGGCAGTCGGTCGCGTTGTCGATGAAGCGCACCTCCGCCCGACTCCCGCTGCGGAAGCAGCCGTCTGCCTGCCAGCCGCCGCCGATCCACTGTCGTTGTGACTTGATCCCTTGCTCACATGTCTTGGTGCTGGAAATGGCCTGCGGGACGTTGAGGTCGGACATCGTGGCCTGGTAGGCGGCGGCCGCGTCGTCGCCTTCCATCAGGTAATACTCGATGCTCGCGACGGCATCCGTGTTGGGCGTGCACGTGAGCGCTGCCTGTGTGCCGCTGGGCAATGACGTGCGCAGCGGACCGCAGGAATTGGCGATGCGGTTCGGGATGGCCTTGAGCAACGTCTGCTCCCACTTGCCCAACGCGGCGCCCGTGGGCGTGCTCGGTTTGGTCGTCGACTTGGGGGTCTTCTCCAGAGTGTCGAGGCGCTTGGTGAGCTTCTTGTCATCCGCCTCAAGCGTCTTGATACGCTGGCGCAACTGCACCACGTTCTGGGCGTCCAGCTCGTCGCGCAGCGTCACCGTCTCGTTGGTCAAGGACTCGATCTCGGTGCGCAGGCCCAACAGCGTCGTCATCAGATCGCTCATCTGACTAGCCGTCCAGGTGATGTCCGGCACCTCGAAGGTCAGGATGACGTCGCCGAAGCTGTTGCTGAGCTCGAGGGCGTCAGCATCGATCATCCAGCCATCTACCTGTCCCAGCGCGGACAGGTAGGCATCCTCGACGGCTTGGATATCGTCCTCACAGGCTGCCAAGGTGACGGCCATCTCCTCGCTGAAGCTCAGCGATGTGCCGTCGATCAGGTAGCTGCCGTTGAACTGGTTGCAGCCGGCGGAGCCCGATGCGGCACCATCCTGTAGGAGCAGTGTGGCCGTCACGTCGAAGGGCACGTTGATGACCTCGGCCGTCTCTGTGTCGAGGTAGCTCGCGAGCGTCCAGTCGACGCCTTCAGGTGTGACCAGCGGTTCATCCTGCGCCGTCGCGACCGCTGGCAAGCCGGCAACAAGCGCGGTCAGGATGACTGTTCCGATGAGGCGGCGGTGCGTCACGGGGATACCTCTCTGCTCGGTCTTTGGCTGGGCAGGTCCAGACTGTACACCGCGGCGCGGTCTGGGCTAGAGACCAGACTCGCAGGGCGAGACTGAGGCATGCTGGATGGGTGAGCGATCAGGCCTTTCGCGCCAATGTGGGGAAGGTGGTGGCACGTGCCGATGGGCACGTACTCGCACTGGAGCGTACTGAACAGCCCGGCCGCTGGCAGATGCCCCAAGGGGGCTTGATGTCGGCGAGGAGCCGGCCGCCGCGTCTCTTCGCGAGATACAGGAGGAGACCGGCTTGCGGCCGGAGCTGGTCGATCCTTCGCCACCCAAGGGGCAGCGCCAGGAGTTCCGCGCCTTCCGCCGGATGGACCTGGATTCGTTGGTCGAGGAGGTGTGGGAGGTCAAGCGGCCGATCCATCGGGCGCTGCGCGCAGAGTGGGCCGAGCGACTCGAAGCCTGGGCTGACTAGCTGTTCAGGGACAGACGACGCCGGGCGACTTCTTGGCCTTGGGTCGGGCGATCGTCTTGGTGACGCCGCTGCCACCGAGGGCCCAGTCGTTGAGCGGCACGATGTTGGCGTTGGGGCCGGTCATGGCAACGTACGTCGCGGGGCGCTTCAACGTCTGGCCGCCGACCTTCAACTGCTTGCACGCGGTGGCGTCCTGAACCAGGCGCAGGTTGGCCTTGCCGCCGTCGACGAAGCAGCCCCATCCGGCGATGCCGCCACCATCCGCGAAGAGGTACGAGGGCACGCCGTCCTCGCAGGTGGGCGTGCCGGGAGGTCCATAGATGTCCACATATGACGCGCCCCCGGACGCCATGCGGTCGTTGAACAGCGTGAGAGCTCGATCTCCCTCCAGGAGGTAATAGGCCATCTCTGTCACATGCGACGTGTTGGGCTTGCACCGGACGGCTGCAGCCGTGCCCGACGGCAGGCTTTGCCGCAGCGGCTGGCAGGTGTTCGCGATCCTCGCTGGAACGCCTTCCAGGAGGACTCGCTCGGCTGAGGAGAAGGCTGCCGTCTGGGTGGGCGCAGGGTTTGCGCGCAGCTCAGTGAGCTGCTGCTGCAAGCGTCCGTTGGCGTCTTCGAGGTCCTTGATGCGCTCACGCAGTCGTCCGATGCTGATGTCATCGACGCGCGAATCCACCGCGGCGATGATGGTGTCGGCCGCATCGATCCTGGCCAACAGTTGGGCCAGCTGGCTCGCCGTGAGTCCGTCGCCCGGGATCTCAAAGACCAGGACGATCTCATCGAGCGCGTCGCGAAGCTCAAGCCGGCCCTCACTGATCGCCCAGGAGGTGATATCGGCCAGGGCGGAGAGGTAGGCATCCTCGACGACCTCTGCCTCAGGCGCACAGGAGCGCAGGGTCCGCGCCATCTCGTCAGCGAACGAGAGCGTCGCGCCATCGAGCGTATAGCTGCCGCTGAAGTCATTGCAGCCACCGGAACCTGTGGCCACGCCGTCGGCCATCAAGATCGAAGCTGGGACCATGAGTGGGACCGCCGCCAGCGAGCCCTCCATGCGCTGCTCGACCAGGCGCCAATCGGCACCTTCGGGGTCCGCATCGACATCCTGGGCCGCGGCCATCGGCGCCAGCACCGCCAACAGCGCGACGGACATGAATAGCGATAGGACTCGCATCGGGATCATCTGCGTCTCCTCTCGGTCCTGCGTGGGGAGGCGTGATGCTACCAAGCACCAAAGACCCCGGCAATACCCCTCGGGTACGCTGGGGTCCTTGGTGCCGGACGGTCCTGGCCGGCTGTCTTGTGCGCGCGACTACTGGGCCGGGATGGCCTCGAAGATCTCGGGGTTGGGCTCGCCTTCGATGACGATCTGCCCCAGGGCACCCTTGTCGAAGGTCCGCGCCAGCGCGTGGTCGACGAGGATGAGCGTGCTGGGAACCTGGCCGATGACCTCGACCACGGTCGCGCCTCCCGGTGGCACCAGCGTGGTCTGCGATCCACGTAGGGGCTGGTTCAAGAGCGCGCCTTCCTGGTAGACCACATCCCAATGCGAGCCGATGGCATGGAAGCTGGAGATGAGGTTCAGGCCGGCATTGGCGAAGTAGATGCGACCACGTTCGCCGACTTGCATCTTGAGGGAGTTGTCGCCAGCGATGGCACCCTTGGCGCCGTTGAAGACCACCATGGTGGGGTTCTCATCGGTGACCGCCTGTCGGTCCAGTGTGACGAGGCCCGGTTCTGTCGAGTTGGTGTAGTACTCCGACTGCACGACGTACCACTCCTGGTCGACCGCGGGCAGCGGCTCGGCGGGATCGACCAAGATGCCGCCGAACATGCCGTTGGAGATGTGTTCGGGCACGTCACCCATGGCGCAGTGGTACACGAACATGCCCGGATAGAGCAGGCGCGCCTCGATGATGGCGGTGCCGCCGGGGCCGACGGTGGTATTGGCGGCGCCGCCGCCCTGG
This sequence comes from uncultured Chloroflexia bacterium, assembly GCA_963814315.1. Classification (GTDB taxonomy): domain Bacteria; phylum Chloroflexota; class Limnocylindria; order Limnocylindrales; family CSP1-4; genus JAFMJV01. Next base: position 691,053 of record CAWFCG010000001.1, on the reverse strand, counting down.
CCGGTGACGGCATGGAAGTCCACATTGTGGGGCATGGAGTTGCCCTCAGGATTGTGGATGGTGAAGCGAAGGACATCGCCGACCCGGGCTCGGATCATGGGCCCAGGGGTACCTGAGACGGTGTCATCGCCGGGGATCCGGTAGCCCCAGGTCATGTACTCGACACCGGTAGCAGGATCGATGGTGGTGACGTTCTCGACGACCTCGAACTCGACGTCCACGATGGCCTGCTCCGTGCGCCCGGAAGGCGGAGGCACGTTGGGGGCGACCGAGACGTTGATCTCACTCTCGGGCGCCGCGGGCAACTCTGCCTTGGGCACCAGGTCGGGTATGACGTTGGGGTATTCCGCTGCGGCCACCGCGCCGAAGCTGGTCAGCACCATCGCGACCGCAGCGAGCATCGCTACCCATGGCCGCGTCCTTGAGATGACGCGGGTGGATCCTGTCATCGAGAGTACCTCCGTAGGGGAGGGTCGTTTCGATGCTGGTTGCCATCCATCGACCCTCAAGGCGGGAGGCTTGTCCGTGCCATCCCCCCGCGACAGAATAATCGGTTACGTGCTTCGTGACTTATCCACGGTGCGCCACAGATGCGTGCCACGCCGGAGCAGGGTCCGCCGCACCCGCACCCGCGAATGCTCGGCCCGCTGGGCCGGAGCGCTGCACCTGAACACGACCAGTCGCTGGTGTGGCCTCCCGCCGGGCGGGACATCCTGACCAGTACCGCCGGATGACTGCGGAGTCTTCCCGCGCGGCGGGACCGGGCGTCACCAGTTCCCGTGCGCCGGGACGGATCGGTCGTTCGGGGCTCACGCTGGTCGGGTTGTCCCGCCAAGCGGGAAACGGCCTCCCGCCGTCGCCTCGCTCGCCTCGTCGGTCGCGGTCCGCCGGCTAGGCCGTGAGGTCAGTCGGAGCGTCGGGAGCTGCGGGCAGGGCATAGGCGCGTTCGGGTACGAGCGTCCAGGCGATGGTTTCGCCGGGCTGGTGGATGCCGTGGGACATCCACTCGCCGTCGACCGCCAGCATGTTCTCCTGGCCATCGCCCAGCTCCAGCTCGTATTCGACGTAGGAGCCCAGGAAGGTGCTGCCCTTCACCGTCGCCCGCAGCGAGCCACTGCCCACACGGATGGACTCGGGACGCGCCACCACGACGGCGGTGCCACCGCGCTGATGGCCTTCCCCGGCAGGGATGGTCATGGCTACGCCCATCATCGAGATGTCGATGGTCTCATCGCCCACGCCGAGCACGTCACCACTCAGGAAGTTGGCGCGGCCGATGAAGTCGGCCACGAAGCGCGTGGCCGGCCGACGATAGACCTCGTCAGGTGGTCCGGCTTGTTCGATGTGGCCGGCATTCATCACCACCACCACGTCTGACAGCGCCATCGCCTCAGCCTGGTCGTGCGTCACGTAGATCGAGGTCGTGCCCAGCTGCTGCTGGATGCGCCTGATCTCCGATCGCAGCGAGACACGCAGCTTGGCATCCAGGTTGGACAGTGGCTCGTCGAACAGCAGCACGCGCGGCTCGATGGCCATGGCGCGGGCCAGGGCGACACGCTGCTGCTGGCCGCCGGAGAGCTCGGAGATCTTGCGCGCCCCCAGTCCGGGCAGGTTGACCAGGTCAAGCGCGGCGTCGATGGTCGCCTCCAGCTCCTTGCCTGACTTGCCCTGGAGCTGCACGCCGAAAGCGACGTTGTCATGCACGGTCAGGTGCGGGAAGAGGGCATACGACTGGAAGACCATGCCCATGCCGCGCTTGTCTGGTGTCAGGCGGACCAGATCCCTGTCGTCCAGCATGATGCGACCGGAGGTGGGGTTCTCGAAGCCGGCGATCATGCGCAGGGTGGTGGTCTTGCCGCAGCCCGATGGCCCCAGCAACGTCACGAAGCTGCCGCCGGTGAGCTCGATGCTGATGTCATCGACGGCCCGCACCACGCCACCCTCGGGCGACTTGAAGTGCTTGCTCAGCCGTTCCAGCAGCAGGGTCGCCGGTTCGCTCGTTCGTTTGATGTCGCCGGTCATCAGCCCCATGTCGACGTGCCACCCTCGGATCGCTGTTCGGCGTCCGTCCTTGATCCCACCAGGAAGCTGAGGATACCGATGGCGACGAGCACGATGATGATCAGGACGACACAGTAGGCGTAGGCGTTGCCGTAACGCGCCGCATCAACCTCATTGAGGATCTGTGCGGTCATGATGCGCACCTCCGGCGTGGTCAGGAAGATGACCGCGCTGATGGCGGTCATGGCGCGCGCGAACGAATAGATGAGCCCCGCCAGGAAGGCGGGGCGGATGAGCGGCAACGTGATCTTGCGGAACGTGTGTTGCTGGCTCGAACCCAGCGACGTGGCCGCCTCTTCGATGGATGGGTCGATCTGCTGCAACGAAGATGTCGCCGACCGCAGCCCACCTGGTGCCGAGCGCAGGATGAAGACCATCACGATGGCGATGGCACCACCCAGGAACGCTGCCCCACCGGTCAGCTTGGGGAACACCGTGACCCCGAAGAGCTCGGTCGGGGTGTTGAACGCCAGCAGGTAGCCGATGCCGAAGATGGTGCCTGGGATAGCGACGCCGAGCATGACGCCGAAGTCCAGCGTGCCACGACCCCAGAAGCGACGCCGGATCACCAGGAAGGCCACGACCACCCCCAACACGCCGGCGATGGGTGTCGCGATCGTGGCCAGCGTCACGGTATCGGTCACGGCCTCGAAGCCGTAGCCGAAGAGCACCGCCTCGAAGTGCTCGAGCGTGAACTCGTGATTGACGCCAAGGAGCTTGGTGAACGAGCCCAGCACGATGGTTCCGTAGAGCAGCACGATGAGACCCACGATGGCCAGGACCGTCCCCAGCAGCAGCCAGCGGATGGGTCGGCTCCCGATCTCGCTATGTCGTCCGCTGGGCTTGCCCGACACCGAGACGATGGACGACTTGTTGGCGTAGTAGCGGTGGACGAAGTAGACCACCAGTGCCGGCACCAGCAGCATGACCGCCAGCACGGAACCAGCGGTCAGGTTGTACTCGCCGACGATGGCGATGTACATGCGGCTGGCGAGGACCGTGTAGTTGCCGCCCAGCACGAGCGGGTTGGCAAGGTCGGCGAGCGCCTCTACGAAGAGCAGCAGGAAGGCTGAGGCGATACCGGGTGCCAGCAACGGCAGCGTGACCTTGCGGAAGGTGCGCCACTTTGATGCGCCCAGGTTCGCCGCCGCCTCGTCGAGCGATGGGTCCAGGGCCCGCATCATGCCCATCAACATGATGTAGGCGATGGGGAAGAACGTCAGTGCCATCACGACGGAGAGTCCGGCCGGCGGCAGCAGCGGCAAGTTCGGCCACGAGTAGATGTCCAATCGCAAGCCCAGGATGTCACGGGTGATGATGCCGCTGCGGCCGAACATGGTGATCGTCGCCACGGCCAGCGCGAAGGGTGGGCTAACGATCGGCAGCAGTGCGATGACGTGGATGAGGGTCTTGAGGTGGCGCGGCGCCGGCACGCGCACCTGGACGAAGGCGAAGACGAACGCCACCACCGTGCCCAGCGTGGCCACGGTGAGGCCCAACATGATCGTGTTCAGCAGGATCCTGTTCTGGGCCGTGGTGAGATAGCGCTCGAAGATGGGGATGGCTTCGGCCGAGAAGGCTTCACCGACGACCTTGCCCACGGGCCACACGATGGCGATGACCACGAAGCCAGCCGCGACGAGGATGGCGATGATGACGGCCGGATCGACGGCGCGCCACTTGGGCCGGCTGGGTATCCTGGGGATCTTGTCGCGCCTCGGCAGCGCCGCATCGCGAATCGCCTGGCGGTCGGTGATGGTCATGGTTCGGTGACGGTCATGGGACATGGGACGAGGCCGGCGTCGGGCCGGCCTCGTCAGTGCAGTTCAGAGTACTCACGAACGCCACACTGGTGCTGGTGCTCGCGGCCTTGTCGAAGGGTCTACTCGACCGGCTCGGCGGCGACCTCGTCCTCGAAACGCTGGGTCAGCTCGGTCCTCGCGGCTCCTGCAGCGTCGAAGTCGTAATCGATCAGATTGACTTGATCGAGCGTCACCGAGAGGTCACTCACGGCGGCATCTGGGTTGGTCGGGAGCTGGAACGAGCCCACCGAGGGGCCGATCTCCTGGGTGTCAGTCTGGAGCGACCAGTCGATCCACTTCTTGGCGTTGTCGGGGTTCTGAGCGTTGGCAACGAGCGCCACGGCCCCGATCTCGTAGCCGGTACCCTCGGCGGGGAAGGTGACCTCCAGGTCGGTGAAGCCCTCTTCGTAGTTCTTGATGCAGTCGTGGCTGAAGATGATGGCTGTGGCGATCTCGCCGCGTCCAGCCATGCCGCCCGGCGCGGAGCCGGACTTGGTGTACTGCAGGATGTTGTTGTGCAACTCCTTCATGTAGTCGATGGCGGCATCTTCACCGCCCAGGCGGAGGACCTGCGTATAGAGCGCCGTATAGGCGGTTCCGGAGCTGGCCGGATGGGCGACCGCGACGTTGCCAGCCAACTCTGGCACCAGGAGGGCGTCCCACGAGGTGGGTGCCTCGATGCCCAGTCGCTCCAGCTCACTCTGGTTGGAGCAGAAACCCAGGGCGCCGACATAGACGCCCGTCCAGGTGCCGTCGGCGCCCTTCTTGTCATCAGGGATGGCGGCGGCGTTGGGGGAGATGTAGGGCTCGATGAGACCTTCCGCGGCGGCCGCGATCTGGCCGTCAGCCGGTCCGCCCCACCAGACGTCGAACTCCGGTGCTTCGGCACCGGCACGCAAGCGCGCCAGCGCCTCACCGGAGGACATGCGCACATAGCTGGTGTTGATGCCGGTCTGGTCCTGGAACTCCTGGACCATCCTGACGCACCAGTCCTCCTGTGGCGTACAGAGCACCACGAGGTTGCCCTCATCCTGTGCTGCCGCAGCGCCACTCAGACCGGCGGCCAAGAGGCCGGAAAGCAGGATCGAACCAGCGGCTCCACGTCGAGTCATACGACTACCTCCACGCAAGGTGGGTCGGCAGGCGTCCCCCTGCCGGACCCCCAAGCATGGGACGGTAGCACACGGCCGACACCCCGGGACCGTGATCCGGGCGCCTATCTCGCTGAAGCCGCCAGCGCCTGCTCCAGGTCCTCCATGATGTCCTCGATGTGCTCGATGCCCACGCAAAGGCGGATGGTGTCCGGCGTGACGTTGGCCATGGCCTGCTCCTCCGCAGTCATCTGCCGGTGCGTGGTGGAGGCCGGGTGTGCCGCCAGTGAGCGCACGTCGCCGATGTTTACAAGGCGCTTGAAGAGCTTCAGCGCGTCGTAGAACTTGACGCCGGGCTCATAGCCACCCTTGACACCGAAGCTCAGCAGGCCTGAGGGCTTGCCACCGGTGTATTTCTGTGCCAGCTCGTAGTACGGCGAACCCGGCAGGCCGGCGTAGCTGACCCAGCTGACCTGGTCGTGGTCCTGGAGATAGGTGGCCACGCCCATGGCATTCTCCACGTGCCGCTCCATGCGGATGGGCAGCGTCTGCAGGCCTTGCAGGATCAGCCAGGCATTCATGGGGCTGATGGCGGAGCCGGTATTGCGCAGCGGGACCGTCCGAGCGCGAGCGATGAACGCCGCCGGGCCGAAGGTCTCGGTGTAACTGACCCCGTGGTAGGCAGGCTCGGGCTCGATCAGCATCGGATAGCGGTCAGCATGGTCGGCCCAGGGGAAGTTGCCACTGTCCACGATCATGCCGCCGAGTGAGTTGCCGTGGCCGCCGATGTACTTGGTCATGGAGTGGATGACGATGTCCGCGCCCCACCGGATGGGCTTGGTCAGCACCGGCGTGGAGACGGTCGCATCGGCGATGAGCGGGACGCCGTGCCGGTGCGCCATCTGGGCGATGGCCTCGATATCGGCCACGTTGCCGGCGGGGTTGCCGATGGTCTCGATGAAGACCGCGGCCGTCTTGTCGTCGATGAGCTTCTCAAGCGCCGCTGCGCTGTCATCGGCAGCGAAGCGCACCTCGACACCCTGTGCCGGCAGCATGTGGGCAAACAGCGTGTAGGTGCCGCCATAGAGCATTGGTACCGAGACCACGTTGGCGCCGACCTTTGTGATCGCCTGGATGGCGTAGTTGATGGCCGCCGAGCCAGCACTCAGCGCCAGACCGGCGATGCCACCCTCCATCTCCGCGACGCGCTTCTCCAGCACATCCGAGGTGGGGTTCATGATGCGCGTGTAGATATTGCCCGCGACCTCAAGGTTGAAGAGGTCGGCGCCGTGCTGGGCATCATCGAACTCATAGGCGACCGTCTGGTAGATCGGCACCACCACCGACTTGGTCGTCGGATCGGTCTCGTAGCCGGCATGGACGGCGAGGGTCTCGTCTCTCATCGGGGGATCTCCTGCTCTGCTGCTAGGGGGCCCTGACCAAGCGTGGCGGCCAGCGCCAGTGGGTCAGTCGGGTCGATTCCGGGCATGAACGGCTGGTGGCGATCGAGGCCGGTGAGTTGGTACACCAGCCCCAACCAGTTGTTGAAGAGTGCTCGGCCCGTGTCCCCCCAAGTGTTGTCCAGGTGGGCGTCGAATGACGCCTCCGGGAACTCCGGATCGGCTTTGCCGTGGGCTCGCGCGGCGAGGGCATCGCGGAGATAGGACTGTGCCAGATGGTCAGCCTCTGGCGTCAGGTAGTGCTCGGGATAGGGTGGCGGCGAATCGAGCTCGCCGTTCAGGAAGCGGCTGACCTCGCGCTTGTATTCCTTCAGCAGGCTGTTGCGGTCGTACTCCGGGTGCCCCTGGAAGTAGACGATGCGGAAGCCGTCGGGGCTGGTGGCGAGGTGCACGCTGGCGTCCTCGCTTTGGGCCAGGACGCGCAAGCCGGCGGCTTGCCACTTGGCGAGGGGGATGTCATTCCAGCGCGAATGGGGCGCGTCGAAGCGGGTGTTCACGTCCTGGGTCAGCGGGTGGCCGCGGTCCACGACCTGGTGCCGATAGACGCCCCAGAATTTGTGGTCGAAGGGTTCACGGTCCATGCCGTAGAGGTGCTTGACGAGGGCATGGGTGGCAAGACACGAGCAAAGGATGCTGGTGACGTGGTCGATCGCCCAGCCGACGACCTCCCCGAGTGGCTCCCAGAAGGGCTCCAGGTCGAGCGACGGAACCGTGACGTTGGCGCCGCTGATGATCAGCGCATCGAGGCCCGTGCTCTTGAGATCCTCGAAGTCGGCGTAGAAGGCATCGATGTGCGCTCGTGCCTCCTCGCTGCGGGCCAGGCCGGGCACGCTGAAGGGGTAGACATAGATCTGGGTGATACGGTTGCAGGCACCGATCAGGCGCATGTACTGCTTCTCGGTCACCAACAGGGCGGCGTCCGGCATCATGTTGAGCAGGCCCACGTGGAGTTCGCGGATGTCCTGGTGCTGGGCGCGCTCCACGCTGAGCACGTCCTCGCCTTCCGCGCGCAGGCGCTCGAAGGTGGGCAGCGCGTTGTGGGCGACCAGGGGCATGCGCAGTTCCTCCGAGGGCGTGAATGTGTTGTGCGAAGGTGGATGTTACCCGCCCGTGGCCATGACGCTCACGCGAGGATGGACCCCTGCTCGTCGCGACACATGCGACGCCCGACCTCACGCGATGCAACGATGCGTTTTCCCTTCTCTGCTCTCGCAGGCCATGGTCTTCGGGCTGCTCGGTCTTGATTCGATAAGCTTGAAGGCCATGACTGCAACGAGCGGGCCGCCAGGCGCGACTCCACGCGCTGCGCAGCGAGTACGGGCCGTCCCGGCTCGATCCCTGTGTGCCTTGTTGGTAGCGGTGCTGATGACGGTCACCCTCTTTGGCGCGGTGGCAGGACAGGTCCCGCCGACCGACACGCAAGAGCCGATGGCGCTCGGCGCTGTAGCGTACGTACCGGTGCTGCGCTTCTGGGCGCCGCAGCGGGTCATCACGCTCGACGAGATCCGCGCTGCCATCGAGGGGCACGGCGAGGACTTCGACCGCGTGGCCATCGCGGGTGATGGCACTCTGGGCCTCTGGCAGGCGCTCGGCGTGGAACCCGGCGACGCGGTGCAGATCGGCGCTGTTGACGAGGTTCGGGCCGCCGTGGAGGCCTCGCGCCGGACCCTGGGCCTGCTGCCGGCCGAGTCGGTCGGGCCCAACGTGCGGGCTCTGTCGGTCGACGACCTGAGCCTGTTCGGGAGCGGGCGGGTCGACAGTCTGGCCGACTGGCCCCTCATGGCGATAGGGGAGGGCGCCTTCGATCTTGATGCCACGTGGACGCTGATGGCAGGTGGCGACGTCATGCTCGACCGGGAGCCCTATCGGAAGTCGATGATCGAAGGCAAGGGTCCCGACTACCCGTGGGACGGCGGCTACGCCCGCATCACCTCACGCACCTGTTGCACGCAGGACGGCGGACCCGCCATCACCACGAAGCGCGTGGGTCCCAAGGGAGCCGTGCGCGAGCTCCTCTCATCGGCTGACATCACCATCGTCAACCACGAGGCGCCGGCTCCGAACGCTCACACGTATCACCCGAGCGGCCTGGTGTTCACGGTCGATCCCAAGATGCTCGATGGCGTCGTCGAGGCCGGGGTCGATATCGTGAGCTTGGCTAACAATCATATCCGCAATGCGGGTTCGACCGGGGTCAAGCAGACCGTTCGCAACCTCCGCTCCGCGGGCATCCGCACGTTCGGTGCCGGCAAGGATCCAAGGCGTGCCCGAGCGCCTGCGTGTCTCGATCAGGCGGGGTTGCGGATCTGCTTCCTCGGCTACGACGCCATCAATACCGCCGTGCACGCAGTGAGCGACACGCGCGCGGGCGCGGCGGAGCTGGTGCTGAAGGACGTGCGTGCCGATATTCGCGCCCTGCGAGGCGACGGCGCCGACGTGATCGTGGTGCTCCCGCACTGGGGCCCCGAATACGTGACTCGCGTGTTCCCACAACAACGTCAGCAGGCCCGTGCCATGGTGCGTGCCGGGGCAGACGTGGTGCTTGGTGCGCACAGCCACGTCACCGGCCCGGTCGAATTCGTCGATGGGGTGCCCGTGCTCTACTCGATGGGTGACCTGGTCTTCGACCTGCCGCGTTTCGAGGCCACTGAGGAGGGGGTGCTGGTCGAGCTGACCTTCAACGGTGCCGCGCTGGCACAGGTAGAGCTCCATCCGACGGTCATCGTCGATCGTGCGCAGCTGAACCTGCTGGCGCGTGAGAAGGACGGCAAGGTCGTGATCGAGCGCATGCGCAAGGCGTCCAAGTCGCTCGACTGACCACCGGTCTGGGCTGATAGGCCCAAGCCTGCGCGTAACTCGGCAGGCGGCAACGGCAGGGTCCGCGGCGTATCGTGGAAACGATGCCCGACATCCGCGCCATCGGCCGCGCCCGTATCTCAGCATGGCTCCGACACTGGGGTCCGTTGCTGCCTATCCTGGCGGCAACCTTCATCGCCATGCTCGGTTTCGGCGCGATGATTCCCGTGCTGCCGCTGTTCGTGACCGAGAAGGGCATCGATGTCGCGACCCTCGGGCTCATCGTGGCCGGCTGGGCTATCGGCAAGCTCATCTTCGAGCCCATCTTCGGCTGGTGGGCCGACTCGCACTCGCGCAAACCACAGATGGTGCTGGCGCTCGCCATCATGGGTGTTACCTCGCTGCTGATGCTTGCCTTCAGCTCGGCCACGGCGCTGTTCGCGATGCGCTTCCTGGCCGGTATCGCCTCGGGGATGTTCGGCCCGGCAGCTCGCGGCGCTCTGGTGGAGGCGACCGACAAGGGCTCGCGCGGGCAGGCATTCGGCTACTTCGCGGCCTTCCAGATGGGTGGCTTCGTGCTGGGTCCGGCGATCGGGGCTGCCGGCTCCGCGGTCTTCGGCGGCTACGCCTTTCCCTTCGTGGCCCTCGGCGTCCTCGGTTTCGTCTCCTCGCTGGTGCTGTGGCGGTTCCAGCCAGCGGAGCCACACGTGGCCGACGTGGCACACCACGCGACCCACGATGACTCGGCCCTGGCGAGGACGGAGATCCATCCCGCGGCGGCCCTGGAGCCTCGTTTGGTCGAAGAGGAGACCACGGCCCCCGCGCAGGCGCCGCTGTCGGCGCTCTTCAACCGCGTGCTCGCCTCGGCGGTCATCCTGGGGTTCGGCGCGCAGCTCACATTCGGTGTGATCGATGTGGTGTGGTCGCTCTATCTGATCGACCTCGGTGCCAGCATCCAGTGGGTGGCGGTGACCTTCATCCTCATCGGCCTGCCCTCCATCTTCCTGGCCCCCACCGTGGGGCGATACGTCGATCGACTGGGCCCCATCCCCTTCGTGATCTCCGGCTCGTTGGTGATGGTCGGCTCCGGTCTCTTGTGGTCGATGGCCTGGGAACCGGTCATACCATCGCTGGTGATCCCGATAGAGGCCGCCTTCTCGGGTGCCCTCGCGACGGCACTGTTCGCCATGGTCGCGGCCGGTTCGCCACACGGCCGGGCGTCGCTGGCGCAGGGCATCTACGGGTCGGTGGGGACGGTCGGGGTCATCCTGTCGTCAGTGCTGTCAGGTGCGCTGTGGGAGATGGGCCGGCCCTATCCGTTCTGGTTCTATGCGGCGGGTGTGGCGCTCAGCCTGGCCCTGGGCATGCTGGTGTACTCGGGTGCGCTGAGTCGGTTGTTCGGTCGGGTCACGCCAACGGTGGAGACGCCCGCCTGACGACCACGGTTCAGCCGGTGTTCGCCGTGGCCGACCCTCAGGCCATTGACGTCTCGTCCAACTCGAGGAAGCGGGGCAGCTCGACGCGTTCCAGGCGGATGCGACCGCTTACGAGCGAGTAGGCCAGGTAGGCGCTCAAGCGGCGCAGGCCCGAGATCCAGTCGGGCAGATAGCGCGCCGGCTCGAGCGTCCCGTCCTCGAAGAGAGGTTCCAGCTCCAGTGCGTCACCCAGCGTCATTCGTCCGGCGAAGAGGATGGGGACCAGCTCGGGTCGACCCTCGGCGATGACCTTGCGCAGGAACGTCTGCACCAGCAACAGGCCCTCCAGATAGGCGCCGTCCTTGGTGAAGACGATGCCGCCGTTGACGTCGCCGCCCCGGAACACGCGCTGAGCGGAGTTGTAGGCATCGGTCTCGGTCTGTCCGCCCTCCAGGTAGATGCGGAAGACGTCGATGAAGTCGGCTCCCGAAAGGCCTGCCTCGACCGCCCGTGCCCGCAGCGCGACGCGGCGCAGTCGCACCAGGTCGATCGAGTAGGTGATGAGCTCGGAGAAGACGGCCAGACCTTCCTGCGTGCGCGTCGTGCGTGGCGAGCCCAGCCCCAGCACCTTGAGGTTCGGCTGATGCTGCCCGTTGAGGCTGGTGGCCGTGTGGATGAAGGCCTCGTGGTTGAGCAGCTGCGCAAGATCGAGCTCAGAGAAGAGGGCACCGGCCTGGATCTTGACGCGCTTGGAGCCGGCCGCGGCCTTGGCGGACATGGCCGCATCGACCACGACCTCCACCGCGTCCCCGGTGAAGAACGCCGCCAGGCCAGCGCGCAACATCTCGGCGAACTGGGGAGCTGCGATGTCAGGCTTGGTACGCATGACGGCATCTGATTCCTGCAGTTGCTCGGTCACCTCCAGTAGCGGCTCGGCTGCACTGGCTGCGGAGAGCCCTTGGCGCTCATAGATGAAGTCGGGCCGGCCGTACAGTCGGATCGAGTGCTGTGTGAACTCGGGCGTTCCGATCGATGCCACCATGCGTGCCGCAGTGAGGTAGCTCCAGGCGGTCTTGTAGAGGTGGCTGCCCATGGGGTGGCCGCGGTCGCAGCGCGCCATGAGCGCTTCGAGCGCCTCGATCTCCTCGTGATGGTCGGGCGCCTGCAGCTCCACCTCTGGCAGGTGAGGCGTTCCGGCTCGCCAACTCGACAGGAAGCGCTCCTCCAGCTCGCGAGGCCAGGTCAGGTTGGCCAGCACGCGGATGGACTTGGAGATGCGGATGAGTTCGCTGTCGACGGCTTCGAAGCGCCCTAGCGCCTCAGGGGAGAGGGTCATGTGAGCGCTCCATCGATTTGGCCCCGCACACTACGCGTCCGCCGATAAGGAACGTAGCATCGCACAGCCTGAGTCGAGGCTCACACGCCCGAACGAAGGTCCGCCAGCTCCTCGTGTTCGAAGGCGATGTCGGTGAAGGTGGCTGTGCAGCCCGCTCCGGTGGGCGACTGAGCCAGGAAGCCGACCTCAACCGATGTTGGGTCTCCCAGGCTGAAGCAGCGGACCATGTGCCACTCGGTCCCGTCCAACGAGTAGTGGAAGGCGAACGCCCGCTGCAGGCGCGAGACTCGCAGCCAAACCGGGCCGTCGACAACGACCGAGTTGCAGTCGTCCGATTCGCCCCGCGTGACCACTGACACGACCATGACTTGGCCCTGTGGGGACAGCTCCAGGCACAGCTTGGCCCAGGTGCGTGCATCCACGTGGACTGCCAGCACGGCCGCGTCGAAGGTGGCCTCGTGCGTGGCGGAGACTCTCGCCTGGAGCATCCACGTGCCAGCTACCGGCATGACGAGCGCGGGCGCGTTGTCCATCACGGCGGTACTAGCGGGGTCGCGGAACCAGTCGGTCCCCGAACCTGCGTGGAACACCAGCGACAAATCACCAGTGCTCCACTCCTCCAGGTCGTTGATCGATCGCAGTGGCGCAGGCAGCCCGGGGACTACCACCGACGCGGTCATGCTTCGCGGATGTCGTTAGCCAGGCGACCGCTGTTGGCGCTCTGGGCAAGGAAGTGGTTGTCGTGGATGCTCTGCCATTCAGGCAGCAGGCCGGCCTTGCCGACTTCGGTGGGCTCGTGGCTGTAGCCCGAGTTCTCGCGAATGACCAGCGGCGTCCGCGCATCGGCGGGACAACCGAAGCCGTGGAGGTGCTTGCGAGGCATGAGGAACTTGGGGTCACCCTTGCGCAGTCGCTGGTACGAGGTCAGCTGGCGCCACGCTTCCTCTCGCCCCTTTGCCAACACGATGTCGTCCGGCCAAGGATCGCCCTTGGACATGGGTGTTCGCCCGATGACGTCCGCACCGACGATGCCGAGGTCCGGGAAGTCGATGATCTCAGGCGCGTAGAAGAGGTCCATCTCACCCAGCACGACCTCGTAGTACTCGGTCTTGCGCCAGTGGAAATGGGCCGAACAGAACTTGCCCGGGTGCACGATCATGATCTTGTCGCACAGACCGCCGAAGTCGGCGTACTCCATGGCGGCCTCGGGGAGACCATCGATGGCCGGCTCGTTCATGGACTCGAAGATGGTGAACACCTCGTACGGCTCGCGCGACCAGATGCCGTTGACGAAGGCGTCGTACTGGTCATCGCCCAGGATGAGTCCTGTGCTGTCGTTGAGCATCGAATCCTGCACCGGGTAGCCGCAGGCGATGGCCAGCGCCGCCGACTCGTTGATCCAGGCGTCATATTCCTTGCGTGTGATGTAGTCACGCATGTCCCCACTCCTTTCGGGGCCTCCCACGATAGGTGGGCGACCGACTAGGTCAACAGGCCGCCCATGTAGCGGCGGCGCAAGGCGTCCAAGCCCAGCGCGATGATGATGATCAAACCGACCGCGACGTACTGCCAGTACGCCTCGACGTTGTACATGTTGAGGGCATTGCTGATAAGCGTGAAGAAGATGGCTCCGGTGAAGGTGCCCAGCAGCGTGCCGCTGCCGCCGCGCAGGCTCGTGCCACCGACCACGGCCGCGGCGATGACCCGCAGCTCATAGCCCTGGGCCATGATGGCGTTGGCCGACGACAGGTAGCCGGTCAACAAGATGGCGGCGATGCCGATGCAGATGCCCAGCAGGGCGAAGGCGAAGATCCTGACGCGGTCCACCTTAAGCCCGCTGATCCTACCAGCGACCTCGTTGCTGCCGACCGCGCGGATGTTGCGGCCGTAGGTCGTCCGAGACATCACCAGGTGCAGGCCGAGATAGGTCAGCAGCATGAAGATGAAGGGGATGGGCACGCCCAGGATCTTGCCCGTACCCAGCTCGCGGAAGGCCTTCTCGCTGACGGCTACGACTTGGCCGCTGGTGATGATGAACGCGGCCGCCAGGTAGATGTTCATCATGCCCAAGGTGGCAATGAAGGCCGGGATCTTGAGCTTGGTCACGACCAGCCCATTGACGACGCCGAGGCTCGCGCCCAGGACCATCGCCACGACGAAGACAGGCCCGATGCCGATATCCGGCAGCAGCAGCGCGATGACCACGCCACAGAGGCCCAGCATGCCAGCGACCGAAAGGTCGAACGCACCGTTGATGATGACGACGGTCATGCCCGCGGCGCCAATGCCGATGAACGAGGCCTGCAACAGCACCGACAGGACATTGCTCACCTGGCGTGAGTTCTCGTTGGTGGCGAAGATGACGATGACCGCGACCAGCAGCAGGTACTGGATGGTGTAGCGCGCCAGGCTGCGTTTGAACCAGCGCAGCGCCGGATTGGTGCCCACGGCGTTGGAGCCCGTGGCGGGCGGCGCTGCTGCGCTCACAGCCGGCCCTCTGCTACTGCCCGCTTGATGACCTCGCGCCGCAGGGTGTCCAGGGCCAGCGCGATGATCAGCAGGAGCCCAAGTGCAAGGTACTGGTAGAAGGGCTCGACCTTCAGGATGTTGAGGGCGCTGCTGATGACCGCGAGGAGCACCGCGGCCAGGAGCGTACCTAGCAGGTTGGCGTTGCCGCCCATGAGACTGGTGCCACCGAGCACGACCACGGCGATGGCCTGCAGCTCCAGCCCGACCCCGAGCGTGCCGTCCACGATCATCAACTGCGATGCCAACATCACGCCTGACAGCGCGGCCGTGACGCCCACGATGATGAAGACCAGGACCTTGACCCGAGAGACCTGGAGGCCGGTGGCCTCAGCTGCCTTCTCATTGCCACCGATGGCGCAGATGTGCTGGCCCAAAGGGATGTGCCGCATCACCACCCACAGCGCAGCAAAGACTCCAAGCGCGATGAGCACCGGGATAGGTACCCCCAGCAACTGGCCGGAGTTGAGCTGCGCGAATCCGGGCTGATCCATCAGCAGGATCGACTGCCCGTCGGTGATGAGCAGTGCCGCGCCGCGTAGCACGCTCATGCTGCCCAAGGTCGCCACGAACGCGGGCACACCCATGCGTGTGATGACCAAGCCGTTGGCGAGTCCCACGGCCGCACCCAACAACAGCGTTGCGCCGATGGCGAGGGGGATGCCGACGCTGCCGAGCAGGATGGCGACGACACAGGCGGTCAGCGCCTGCTGCGAGCCGATCGACAGGTCCAGCGAGCCCATCGAGAGGGCCAGCGTCATGCCCAGTGCCGGCACGGCGATGATGGACGCGGTGATCAACAGGCTTCGGACGTTCCCCGGCTGCAGGAAGTTGGGCGCCACGCTCGTGACCAGCGCCACCACCAGCACGATCATGACCAGTACGCCCAGGCTCTCGAAGAGCTGGAAGAAACGCAGCGCCAGGGTCAGACCACGACCGCTCTCGTTGGTGCCGGCGGCACCCCGTGCACTCGCAGTCACCTCAGACCCCCAGGGTGGCATCAGCCACAGCGCAGGCAAGGATGTTGTCCTCGTTGAGGCTGGCGCCCTCCAGCTCACCGCTGAGGTGCCCGGCACTGAGCACCAGGCAGCGATCGCTCACCTGGTCCAGCTCGGGGACATCGGAGGAGCTGACGACCACGGCGTGGCCGTCCTTCGCCAACTTGCGGATGAGCTCGTGGATCTCCACCTTGGTGCCCACGTCCACACCGCGGGTCGGCTCATTGAGAAGCAGGATGCGGGCCTCGCTGACCAGGGCACGGCCGAGCATCACCTTCTGCTGGTTGCCCCCCGACAGCGTCGAGATGAGCTGCCTCGGTGAGTGGGCGCGCACGGCGAACAGCTCTTGGATTTGCTGCCAGACCATCTTCTCAGCCGACTTGTCGATGAGGCTACGCTGCAGCGCTGACTCGCCGACGCGGGCGCGCGTCACGACCAGATTCTCCTCGACATCCAGGTCGGGGAAGATGCCCTCCGTCTTGCGATCCTCAGGCAGCATATAGATGCCTTCTCGCAAGGCCCCCGCTGGGTCGTTCAACGCGATCTCGCGTCCGTCCAGCTCCACGGTGCCGCCGTTGCGTCGGACGATGCCGAAGAGCGAGCGCATGAGCTCGGAGCGGCCGGAGCCCACCAGTCCGGCAACGCCCAGCACCTCGCCATAGTGCACGTCGAAGCTGATCGGCCCCAGTCCCCCGCTGGCCGTCAGCTCCCTGACCGCCAGTGCCGGTCCCGTCTCGGCGGCGGCCTGCCGGTGGACCGCGTGGTCCTCCAGCTCACGGCCCAGCATCATGGTGATGACGCTGCGTTCGCTGAGTTCAGCGATGGGCTTGGTGTCGACGCGGCGCCCGTCGCGGAGCACCGTGACACGATCGGCGATTTCGGAAGATCTCCGAGAGGCGATGTGAGACGTAGAGCACAGCCACGCCGCGCTCGCGTAGGTCGCTGACGATCTCGAAGAGGCGATCGACTTCGGCGCTGTTGAGTGCAGCCGTGGGCTCGTCCATGACCATCACGCGGAAGTCCAGCGAGAGCGCTTTGGCGACCTCCACCAGCTGCTTGTCGGCGACGCTCAGGTACTCCACCCGCAGGCTGGGCTTGGTGTCCAAGCCCAGCTCCGAGAGGATCTGCGCAGCCTGGCGGTTCACTAGCGGCCAGTCGATCAGGCCTCCGAGGCGCCGCGGCTCGCGACCCAGGAAGATGTTGGTGGCGATCGACAGCTGGGGGATGAGGTTGAACTCCTGATTGATGACGCTGATGCCGGCCCGCTGCGACTGGAGTGGGTCGGCTAGCGTCACGGCCTGGCCATTGACGCTGATGCTTCCAGCCGTGGGTTGGTGCTGGCCGCCAAGGACCTTGATCAGCGTCGACTTGCCGGCGCCGTTCTCGCCCACGAGCGCATGCACTTCACCCGCCAGCAGTTCCAGATCGACGTTGTCGAGCGCGAGGACGCCAGGGAAACGCTTGGTGATGTGCTGGGCGACGAGGATGGGTTCGGCCACGGATCCGTCCGGCTGCTCGATGTGGGTAGTGAGCCGGGCCCTAGGACGCCCGCTGGGCGCGGACGCGGAGGAGGTGGACCCGGCTCGGTCGCCGGCCCCTGGTCGTTGCCCGGGGCCGGCAGCGTCGCTGCCTATTCGGCAGGCATGTACATGTCGACCGAATTGGCGGTCACGACCTCGACCGGGAAGTAGATCGAACGTGTCTCCGGATCGGAGTACTCGATCGCCCCGCCGTCGAGCAGCGTCATGGCTGCTTCGACCGCGGCCTTGCCCTGGCCGTAGGGATCCTGGCGGACCGTCGCGGCCATCTCGCCAGCGGCGATCAGCTCAAGCGCCGGGGTATCGCCGTTGAAGCCGACGAGGAGGACGTCATCGACGCCGCTCATGCCGGCCTGCTTCAGGGCCTGATTAGCACCGATCGCCTCAGGGTCGTTGGTGGCATAGATGCCGGCCAGCTCGGGGTTCGTCACCAGCGTGTCGCGAGTGACCTCGAAGCCGCCTTCGACGGTGTCGTTGCCGTTGAGCTCAGCCACGACGGTGAAGTCATCGTGGTCGGCCATCTCGTCTCGGAAACCAGCGGCGCGGACCTCGCCCACCGCTGAACCGGGATGCAGCAGGATCGACAGGACCTCCTTCTGGCCTTCGACGTCGGCTAGCTGCTCGACCATGTATTTCGCTGCCAGGACACCACCCTCGTAGTTGTCCGAGAGGACGAAAGCGTCATAGTCGCCCTCGGCTCCGACGTCACCGATGATCACGGGGATCTTGGCTTCATGGGCGGCGTCGATGGACGCCGGAAGGGCGGCCGGCTGCACCGGGGAGACCACCAGGGCGCTGATGCCCTGGTTGATCAGGTCGAGGCTGCCGCTGACCTGTGTCTCCTGGCTGCTCTTCTGATCGCTGAGCACGAACTCGGCACCAGCGGCCTCAGCGGCCTCCTGCACGCCTCGTGCGTACTCCTGCCAATACGGCTGCTGCATGTCGTAGACGGAGTAGCCGACCTTCAACGGATCCTTCTTCTCGAAGGTCATACCGTCCTGTGCCACGACAGCCGTGGCGCTCAGGACGAGACAGGCGGCTGCGGCGACGGTGATGGAGCGGATAGCGGTTCGCATGTTCAACCCTCCTTGTTCGCTGGCGACGCAGGCCATCCACGTCCTCGACCAGCAGATTCGATCTCCGACTCTCGGGAGTCAACTCGTGCTGCGCGACACCTCCTTCTTCGGTTCAAGCTCATGTTTGGGCGGGGAGGCCGTGGACTCGCGGATCATGAGCCGGGGCTCGAAGACGACCCTGGGCTCCGCCGGCTCGACGCCCTTGAGCAAGTCGAGCAGGATCTTGGTCGCGAGCGTGGCCACGTCGGTGAGGCTCTGTCGGACGGTGGTCAATGGCGGTGTTTGGTATGCGGCCAGCTCGATGTTGTCGACGCCGACGATCGAGATATCGTGGGGCACCCTCAGCCCGGCCTCCACGGCCGCTCGCATGGCGCCGATAGCCAGTCGGTCGTTGGAGGCGAAGACAGCGGTCGGTGCTGGGTCACGTGACAGCAGCTCGCGCATCGCGGCGTGGCCCGACTCACAACTCCAGGCGGCATCGCCCACCGCATGGGGTAGCGGCTCCAGGCCGCGCGCACGGATGGTGGCGTCGAAGCTCTCGAGGCGTTCGATCGACAGGCGCAGGTCGAGCGGGCCGCAGATGTGCGCGAGCCGTTGGTGTCCAAGGTCCAGCAGATGCTCTGCCACCAGCTCGCCTGTCCGGTGGTTGTCAAGGGTGACGGAGGGGCCGTCGTAGTGGTGCGGGATGCGGTCGATGGCGACCACTGGGATGCCAGCATCGCGGAGGGATTGCAGCCCGTGCAGCGTGTCAGTCGTAGTCACGAAGAGCATGCCGTCCACCCAGCGTTGCGCCGCGATGTGCAGATACGTGCGCTCGCGCTCGGGATCGCTATGGGTGTTGTAGAGGATCACGTGGTAGCCCGCCGCGTGGGCGTGATCCTCGACGGCATCCGCCATGCGTGCGAAGAAGGGGTTGGTGATGTCCGCCACCATGAGCCCGATGGTCTTGGTCGACCCGGTGCGCAGGCTGCGAGCGGCGGCCAACGGCCGGTAGCCCAAGTCCTCGATGGCGGCCAGGATCCGGTCGCGTGTGTCAGGGGAGACGACGGCCTTGTCGTTGACCACGACCGATACCGTCTGCACGGACACGCCTGCAAGGCGGGCCACGTCCTTCATGGTCGGTCGCTTGGCTCGTTGCATCCCCGGCGCCATGGATATGCCTCCCAGCAATCCGTCGGCTCGCGTCTGAACGTTCATAGGAACGTTCATCTGAACGTTCAGATTGTCCACCATGCGTCTACCCCGCGTCAACTGGCTCTTGGTCACGAGTTGTGACCACCGCGGGTGTCTCCCAAGCACGCAGTGTCCGAGGTGGCCGAACACGGCGTCGGTGGTTTGCGTGCCATTCCCGAATCGGAACCGGACTGCGCCAGGGTTGCGTCGCAGGCAACGGAGTGGTCCGGGATGTAGATCACTCGCCGGCTGCGTGAATGGCACGCAAACACGGTCGCGGCCAGGTAGGCGATCGTGTCGTGGCGAGGCTCAGGTCCCGACGCTCGGGTCTGCCCGGCCTACGGTTGCGGGAGGCGCTCGGCGAGGACCTCGGCGAGGTGGCGGGCGCGACGGCCGGAGACGGACTCGATCTGGGTGCGGCAGCTGAAGCCATCGGCCAGGAGGGGAGCATCGGGGTCGGCCACGAGGGCCGGGATGAGCGCCAGCTCGGCGACCCGCTGTGCGATCTCCTCGTGACCTGCTTCGGCACCGAAGTTGCCGGCCAGGCCACAGCAGCCTTGCAGCTCCACTCCCACGGCGATGCCGTTGCGCTCGCACACGCGGCGATCAGCAGCGAGCCCCAGCACGGCCTGTTGATGACAATGCGGCTGTGCGATGGCCGCGGCCGCCGCGGTGGTCGGCGGCGGGGCCACGTACTCGACACCATCGAGCAGCTCTGCCAATGTGGTGACGCGGTTCGCCAGGGCGTGGGCACGCGGTTCGTTCGGCAGCAGCTCGGGCAGGTCTGACCGCAGCATGGTGGCGCAGGACGGTTCCAGCACCAACACGGGCTCGTCGCCGGCCAGCTCCGGTGCGCGCAGCGACCGGCGCAGGACGCGTTTGGCGGTGCCCAGCTGGCCGGTGGTGTGCCAGGTCAACCCGCAGCAGACCGAACGGCCGGGAACGATGACCTCGAAGCCAGCGGCTTCGACGACCCGGACCGCGTCATGTGCCACCTGTGGTGTGAGATGGTTGTTGAAGGTATCCGGCCACAGCACCACCCGCCCGTGTGTGGCGACCCCGCGCATGCGAGGGCGATGCTCGCGCGTGAAGGTGCGTGGCGCGATGGGTGGGATGCCGCGACCGGCGGCGATGC
This sequence comes from uncultured Chloroflexia bacterium, assembly GCA_963814315.1. Taxonomy (GTDB): domain Bacteria; phylum Chloroflexota; class Limnocylindria; order Limnocylindrales; family CSP1-4; genus JAFMJV01. The sequence continues at coordinate 670,646 of CAWFCG010000001.1, read as the reverse complement.
CGGCAGCCTTGGTGAAGAGGCGGCCAGTCGCTCGCGAGCCTGTCAGGGCGTTCACCAACCAGGGCACGCGCGAGGTGAGCTTGAGCCACAGCGGCAGCCAGCCCAGCGAGTAGTGCGACAACGGACGCAGGCGGTGGCGATAGTGGTGGTCAAGGTACTCGGCCTTGTAGGTGGCCATGTCCACCCCGGTGGGGCACTCTGACACGCATCCTCGGCAGGCCAGGCACAGGTCCAGCGCGCCTCGGACGGCAGGCGAGCGCCAGCCCTCGTCGGCCAGGCTACCGGCGGCCATCTCCTGCAACAGCCGGGCTCGGCCGCGCGTCGAGTGCTGCTCGTCCCGCGTGGCGCGGAAGCTGGGGCACATGAGCGCGGACCCCTGCGTGGACACACAGCGGCCCACGCCGATGCAGCGCTCCACGGCCGAGCGAAGGTCACCACCGTCCGCGCTGAAGGCCTGCTTGGGCCTGAGGTCCAGCAAGGTCGGTGAAGTAGCCCGTAGATCCTGGGTGATCGGGGCTGGGTCGACGATGACGGCCGGGTTGAGCGTCCCCAGGGGATCCCACAGCCGACGAAAGTCGCTGAACGCCGTGATCATCTGCGGGCTGAACTGGCGAGCCAGCAGCGGACCCCGCGAGCGGCCGTCGCCGTGCTCGCCTGAGAGCGTGCCTCCGTGGCGGACGACGAGGTCGGCGGCATCGGTCATGAAGCGCTCGAAGCGCGTCAACCCGCCCGGAGAGTCCAGGCCGAAGCCGACACGCAGGTGGACACAACCCTCACCGTAGTGGCCGTACGAGATGGCCGGCATGTGATGCTGATCGAGCAGGGCACGCAGCGCCGCGAGATAGGGACCCAGCCGCTCGGGTGGCACGGCCGAGTCCTCGAAGCCAGGCCAGGCGCGAGTGCCGTCGGCCAGTCGAGCCGTGTGGCCGGCGCCATCCTCACGGATCTTCCACAGCGCAGCCTGGGCCCGGTCATCCTCGATGAGCGCGACGTCGGGAGCGGTGAGGGTGCGTCCGACGGCACCGGCAAGTCGTTCTGCATGCTCACGCGCTGATGACTCGTCCGCGCCGCGGGACTCGACCAGGAGCCACGCACCGCCCGCGGGCAGGCCTACGTCCGCGGCTTTCGCATGAGCCAAGGCGAGCAGTTCGGCCGACAGCGACTCCACGGTATATGGCTCCGCCCTGAGCAGGTCGGGAACGCTGCTGGCCCCTTCGATATCGTCGGCGAAGCCGAGCACCAGCAGTGCGCGCGTGGGAAGCGGCCGAACCAGGCGCACCACCGCTCGGGCGACGATGGCGCACGTCCCCTCGGTCCCGACAAGGGCCTTGGGTAGGTCGGGCCCGTGTTCGGGCAGCAGCCAGTCAAGGGCATACCCCGACACGCGGCGAGGCCATGGCGGCAGCTCGCCGCGGATGAGGTTGGCCTCCGCCTCGGTGAACGCCGCCAGCTCCGTGGCCATGCGGTCATCGAGCGCGGGCCAGCCTGGATCTGGGGGGCGCACGGGAGCGTCGGGGCTGGTCAGTCGGACACGCGAACCGTCGGAGCGGATGATGTCCAGGCCGAGCACGTTCTGTGCCGTGGTGCCCCACCTGACCGAGTGCGACCCGCAAGCGTTGTTGGCGACCATGCCGCCGATCGTGCAGCGGCTATGCGTGGAAGGGTCCGGACCGACCCGCAGCCCGTGGACGGCGGCGGCGGCATTGAGGTCGTCGAGCACGACGCCCGGCTCGACCAACGCGTAGCCCTCGTCGGCATCGAGTTCCAGGATGCGGTCGAGCAGGCGTGTGGTGACGAGCACGCCGCTACCGAGGGCATTGCCGGCGATGCTGGTGCCGGCGCCGCGCATGGTCAATGGTGTCCCCGACGCGCCGCAGTCGCGGACGACCGCGGCCAACTCATCCACGTTGGCAGGTTCCGCCACCAGCGCCGGAAGCGCGCGGTAGAGGGACGCATCTGAGGTGAACAGCGCACGTACGCCGAGCTCGGCATGGAGCCGGTCGCCGAGGACACCGCGCAACCGTGTCTCGAGCATGGTGGCCTGGGAACCTCGGGCAGCCATCAGATCTGCCTAGTGTCGACGGTCGTGCCCACGCTTTGGAGCGTAGCACCGTGTCTTGGCTGTTGGCAGACTTCGTGCCTGGCGGGAAGGCGGCCGCTACTCCTCGTCGTCCGGCTCGAGCAGCGGAAGTCCGAAGCCGAAATCACTTCCGCCGTCGCGGCGGGATGCCCACATGTGGCCACCAAACGACTCGATGATACGGCTGGCCACCGAGAGTCCCAGACCGGCACCCGGCGCGCTCTTCGATCCAGCGGCGCGATAGAACGGCTCGAACACGTGCGCCAGCTCCACGTCGTCGAGCCCTGGTCCAGCGTCAAGCACATGCAGCTGCACCTCGCTGTCGTGGGCCTCGATGGTCAGGCGGATGTCCTCGCCGCTAGTCGAGTACTTGGCCGCGTTCACCAGTAGGTTCGTGATCACCCGGTCCAGCAGGCCGGGGTTGGCATCGACGATGACACTTGCGGGGGCGTCAACGGAATAGCGACGCGAGCGGTCACGGGCCTGTTGTCGTTCCACCGATCCGGCGGCGACCCGAGAGAGGATGGCCGGCTCGCGCACGACCTCCTCGTCCCGATCGAGGCGGGCCAGCAAGAGCATCAATTCGATCAACTCGTTGAGCTCATGGGCGCTCTCAGCGATATCGGCAGCGATCGATCTGGCCCTGGCGAGATCGATGCTTTCCCTGACCAGCACCTGGCTCATGCCCAAGATCACGGTCATGGGCGTGCGCAGCTCGTGCGAGACCAAGCCCAGGAACTCCTCCTTCACGGCCAAAGCGGTCTGCATCCGAGCTTCGGCCCGCTTGCGCGCCTCGACATCGTCGACGATGGCGATGAAGTAGGGAGGCGCATCGTCACCATCGCGCCCGACCGAGACGGTCAGCTCGACCCAGACTGGTCGGCCGTCCTTGCGCACGTAGCGCTTCTCCAGCGTGTAGGTGTTCGATCGTCCGCTCAGCACCTCATCGACCTGTGCCAGGTCGGCCTCAAGGTCGTCGGGATGCGTGATGTCCTGGAACGATCGACCCAGCAGCTCGTCCTCGCCATAGCCGGTGATCTCGCAGAGCCTGCGGTTCACACGCAACCAGTGCCCGTCTTCGGCCACGTGGGCGACTCCCACAGCGGCGTTCTCGAAGGTATTGCGAAAGCGCCGTTCACTGACCTCCAGCGCCCGCGCAGCCGCCTGGGTAGCGGAGACATCGCGGATCTCGATGATGGTGGCGTCAGGGCGCCCCGGTCGTACCAGCGGGCTGACGGCGCACACCACGGGGAATGCGCTGCCGTCCTTGCGAAAGAACACGTCCTGGTGCTCGCGGACGATGGCGCGCTGGGCTCGTGCGATCTCGATGGGACACTCGGCGCTCGGATAGGGCCGGCCATCGGGATGGTGGTGGTGGAGGAGGTCGTGGACAGGAAGTGACCGGACCTCCTCGCCTTCGTAGCCGGTCATCTCCAGGCAGGCTACGTTGGCGTATTGCACGTAGCCGCGGTGGTCCATGAGGATCAGCGCCTGCGTGGAGTTGTCGGAGATGGTCTGTGCCAGTGCCTCGCCCTCGCGTCTGGCCGCCTCGGCCCGCAGCCGCTCGACTGCATCCCACGTGTGGTCGGCGACCTCGCGTGCGAGGGCGACCTCAGCCGAGGTCCAACGGCGAGGCACCGTGCTGTGGACATACATCCCGGCGCTGCGACGGCCGGAACGCATGATGGGGATGCTGAGCGCTGCCTGGACACCGACGGACTCCAGGCCGACTCCGGAGGCCAACGGGCTGCTGGCAACATCATCGATCACCACCGACCGCCCCTGGCTCACCAGCTCGCGATAGGCATCGTTGGTCGCGCTGGCCGGCCAGACTCGTTCGATCGGCTCGACACTGGCGGATGTCCAGCCCGGCAGGAGCACGATCTGGGTGTCCTTCACGTCATGGAAGCCCACACGCTGGACAGACAGGTGCCGCGCCAGCGCCTCGGAGGTGACCTGGACCACCGCTTCGGGATCCGCGGCCTCACGATGTGACTGCAGGATCTCGACGAGCAGGCGCTGGCGTGTATCGCTCTGGCGGAGTCGCGCCTCAGCGCGTGCTCGCAGGATGAACTGCCCCAACTCGTGGCCCAGTCCGGTGAGCGTATCAAGCAGGCGCTCATCCGGGACCGACTGGCGGGTGCTGAAGGCTTCGATGACGCCGACCGAGACCGAGCCGACCAGGAGCGGGATGGCGATGCCGCTGATCAGTCCATCTGCGCTGGCTGCGGGCAGCCGTTCGAAGCGCGGCTCGTCTGCGACCGATTCGACCCACTCAGCCTGGCGCTGCTGCCACACCCGACCGGGCAGCCACTTCCCCAGCTCGAACCGGGCTTCCTTGACCTGGCCAAGGAAGTGCTCGAAGCGCGCCTCCGGGAGAAGCTGTACGTGTGTGTACGCACAGTCGAGCACATCCGGTTGGCCGCCGGGTAGCCACAGCAGGGCCAAGTCCATATCTGTGCCCGAGGTAATGGCGCCAAGCACCTCGGGAAAGGCCTCGTCGATGGTGTCAGCTCGGGCGATCACACGAGACACGGCTTCGGCCAGCGACAGGCGCTGCTCGGTGCCTTTGCGCTCGGTGATATCGACCGCGATACCCTCGCCACGGATGGCGCCGCCGCCCGCATCCCGCTCGACGGCGCCGGAGATCTGCAGCCAGCATCTCCCCCCGTCGAACTGCCGGATGCGAAGGTCCAGCGAGACCGAGCCATCCGTGCGTAACGCCTCCGCGACACTCCTACGCACGCGGACGCGGTCGGCAGCGTCAAGCAGGTCCAGGAGCTCACTGGTGCTCACGGTCCCCGAGGTGTTGCCCGTCCCGACCAGACGTTGCATCCGCGCCGATAGATACACCATCTCCGACGTGCTGTCGATCCGCCAGAGGCCCACACCGGCCGTATCCAGCGCCGCGTGAAGTCGACCGCCGATCCATTCGGGCCAAGGCACCGACCGCCCAGCCGGTGTCGATCCCTCGACCGTGGTCACGGCGCTCGCACGAAAGCGGTCATGGAGTGGACGGATCGCCACGACGACACCATCGATGCCCTGCCTGACCTCTGGGATGCGAACTGGGGATGACAGTATCTACCGATGACGAGTCGCCTGCCGTGCACGGTGCGCGCTGGGGATGCTGGAGCCCGTGCCGGGCTGGCTGGTCGTCACGAGGGTTCCGGCTCTTGGGTCAGACTCGCCTCGCCGTTCTTAGCATCGTCGTCGTCCTCAGGGTCTGCCATCTTGAAACTGTCCAGAGCGACGGGGTTCTCGCGGGCTTGCGCGTACTCAAGGATCGCGGCAAAGGCGGCCGCGACGGGGATCGCCAGCAGGGCGCCGATGATGCCAGCCACGGCACTTCCGACGAGCAGGCTGACGATGACGACGAATGGGGGCAGACCGACGGCGTTCTTCATCACGATGGGCACCAGCACGTTGCCCTCCACGACCTGGATGACGATGTAGACACCCAGCACCAGCAGTGCCAACTCGGGTCCGCCCAGGACCAGCGCGGAGATCAGCGCCGGGATGACACCGATGGCGGGACCGACGATGGGGATGATCTCGGTCAGTCCGGCAAAGACGCCCAGCAGCAGGGCGTTGGGCAGGCCCAGCACCAGATAGGCGACGGTGTTGGCCACGCCGATCAGCGTCATCATCGCCAGCTGTCCACGGAACCAGTTGCCCATGCGGTTCTCCACCTGGTTCCAGGCCGAACGCGCATCCCCTCGCTTCGGAAGGGAGACCATGGCCAGAGCGAAGCGTTGGATGGTCTCGCGGCTGATGAGCCAGAAGAAGATCATCGTCAGGACACTTAGTACCGCCAGCGCGGCATCGGCGGCGGTCAGGCCGAACTCGACGATGGTGTCAGGTTCCGGGCTGGTCACGCCGCTGCGCATGAGGCTGGAGTCCAGCGTGTCGATGAGGCGCGACAGCGTGGTGCCGATGACGGCCGGCTCAAGCTGGTCCGCCCAGGTGCGGGCTTCCTTGATCAGCTCAGGCAGGCGCTGTGACAGCATGTTCATCTCGGACACCGCGGCCGGAACCAGCAGCAGCACCAGCAAGGTGGCCCCGACCAGGAGCAGCACGTAGATCAGTCCGATCGACTTCACACGCGACAGACGCAAGTGGTTCCGGACCCAGTTGACCACGGGGTCCAGCCCCGAAGCCAACAGCACCGCGAACACCACCAACACGATGACATCGACCGCCGCCTCCGCCACCAGAGCCAGGATGAGGACCGAGAACAGGCCAAGGCCCAGTCCGAATCCGCGCACCGACCAGAGCCAGAGCTGGCTTCGATCAGTCATCTGAGCTCACTGCCTGGAATGCCAGGGGCTCCCCGGCCTCCGTGTCTGCTCGTTTCGTGTCTGAGCCCCGCCGGTCGTGTCCGCGCTCGCGTTCGATGGCCGCATTCAGCTCGCCTCCGAACAACAAGATGACGGCCGTCAGATAGAGCCAGAGCAGCAGGATGATGATGCCGCCGAGGGCCCCGTAGGTGTTGTCGTAGGAGGCAAAGTTGGCGACATAGAAGGAAAACATGATGGTGGCCACGATCCAACCGGGCACGAACACCATCACCCCTGGCAGCACCGACTTCCAGCCAGGGTGCCGCGCCGGTGCCGCCCAGTAGAGGAACGCTGAGGCGACCCCCAGGGCCAGGATCGCCAGCGGGTAGGGCGCGATCTCGAAGAACCCCGCCGCCGCTTCACCGAGACCGAGCGTGGCCGCGATGCCCTGGGCTGCCACCCGGCCGCTGACCATCACGATGAACGACCCCACCACGGCGGTACCGAGGATGAGCGTCAGCGCCAGGGCGATGCTCGTCTGGCGCAAGAACGGCCGGGCCACTTTCACGTCATAGGCACGGTTGAGGCCCTTCATGAGCGCCTTCATGCCTGATGACGCCGCATAGATGGTCAGCAGCAAGCCCAGCGAGAGCAGAGCGCCATCGCGGTGGTCAAGGATCTGTTCCAGCTGCGGCCGGATGGTCGCGGCAGCCTCCGGTGGCAAGGAGGAACCCGCGACGTCGAGGAGTTGGCCGGTAGGGTCCTGCACACCCAGGCTCTGCGCCGCGAAACCGGAGATGGCTGCCACCATGATGGCCAGCGGGAAGATCGACAGCAGCCAGCGGTAGGCGAGCTCGCCTGACAGGCCCAGCACATCGTCGGCGAGGAACTCACGCACCACGGATACGCCGATGCGCCGGAGCCCGCCGATGGGGCCGGCCTCAACGGCATCAGTTACGTGGTCGCGAATGCTTGCCAGCGCGGTCATCGAGGCCCAGCGACCGGTCAAGGAGCCGTGGTGGGGCGGCCGCGGACGATGTTCGCGACTGCGCTGATGATGAACAGGATGATGAAGACGACGAAGAGCAGCCACGCGATGGATGCGAGGTCGCCAGCCACGCCCGTGAACCCGGTCAGTCCGGCGACGATGGCGATGACCAGGAACAGTCCTGCCAAACCCAACATGAACGTCTCCTTGAGCGAACGGGAAAGATGAATAGGTCGTTGCGCCGATCTGGCGGACCGGTGTGAATGCGTGAACCCGTGGCAGTCACCACGCAACGGTAGGGGTGGCGTCGTGACGTCTGCGCTGCTGTCGCGGCCCTCGCGCATTGCGGATGTGTTGCGCCGCGCGACCAGAGCCCCGACTGAGACCTGTGCTGGCTGCGGCTTGGCGGCTGCGACGTAGATGCAACGCGCTGTAGGCCCGCCGTGGTGTAGGCGTAGTGGGCGTCCGGTGACTATCCGAGCTACGACTTCGTTCGACCACACGTGCAGGAGGATCCATGAGCTTTGCGCAGCTGACCCCAGAACACCCACGCCCTGAGAACGAGGATGAGGCGCGAACCGAGCCAGCGTCTCCCGAGGTGCCGGGCGACGAGCTGAAACGCGCCGAGGCCAGGCGCCTCGAGCTGCTGGAATTGGAGCGGGCGGCCGATGAGGGCATGACACCGCCAGCGACCGGCGAGGAGGCCCCTGATGCCTGAATGGAGCGACAAGGATGAGCGCCAGTACGAGCACGTGAAGGGGAGCAGCATGGAGCGCGGCCGCTCAGAAGCGCGCGCTCAGGAGATCGCGGCCAGGACCGTCAACAAGCAACGACGGGAGGAAGGCAGGACGCCGCGGCGTCGCACCTCCGGGACAGGGAACCCCTACTCGCGTCTGGAGTCTCGCACGAGAGACGAACTCTACAATCGCGCCCGCCAGCTGGAAATCAGCGGGCGCAGCAACATGGACAAGGCGGAGTTGGTGGCAGCGATCCGGGCCAGGTCGTGACCGCTGTCGTAGCGGGCCTTCCGAAGGCCTAACCTGGGTCGCTCGGGAGCCACTCCAGTGATTCGGCGAGTGACAGCCAGCGATCGTCGGGCACCGGGTCACCGACGCAGAAGAGCCCCATCCAATGGTCGTCCAGCGCGAACGAGTAGCGGATGGCGCGGGTGCCGTCATCCCACGAGAGATCGGCGAAGCCGGTACGGCCTGCGTTCAGTTCCAGGTAGCTCGCCTCGTTGACGTCGATGGCGGCGTTCTCGCCGGCATTCGTCACATACGCGTCGTGGAACTCATCGACCGACTGCCAGCCGGCGTCAGGAGCGAGCGTCGAGTAGTCGCTCAAGGTGCAGATGGCCGTGTCACGTGCGGCATACAGCACTCCCAGCTTGGCTGAGCTGCCCCGAACCGTCCAGGCGCCAGGGAAGGAGAGTGCCACGCCGTGCTCCGGTAATTGGATGCTGCCGTCAAACTCGGAGTCGGTGATACTGAGCGCCGGTCCCACCTCCATCGTTTGCGCGATGGAAAGCCAGCGTCCCTCGGGAAGCGAGTCGCCACGACACCACAGCTCGTGCATGTAGCCACTGTCGGGCAGGATATATACCGACCACGCGCCGCCATCGTCCGCGGCAAGGTCGACCCGCTCAGCGGGTCCCGCAGGCAAGGTCACCGGCTGCCGCTCGAAGAGCTGGAAGCCTGAGCCGGGTCCCAGCCCGACCACGAAGTCATCCACATCCGACGCGGGGTTGGCGAAATCCGATTCTCGGGTCGCGAGCTCGCAGCGCTCATCGCCCCAGAGGTAGTTGACGGCTCGGCGTGCAGAACCGTCGGTCGCCGCTTCGGCGCGCCAGCCGGCCGGGAAGCGAGCCCCGATCACCGCGTCCGGATCGGCAGGCGACACCACGACCACGCTCGGCCCATCACCTTCGGCGGTGAAGGCCGGACCGCTCAGGCCGACGGTGAGCAGGGCGGCGGCCAGACCGATGAGCAAGAGGCGACGCACCTGCGCGCTCATCGGTCGCTCAGGCTGGGCCATCCAGCTTCACGCCGGCAGCCAGCACGTCCTGGGCGAAGCCGGCCTGCGACTCCGTGGTGGGCTCACGCAAGGTGGGGAAGCAGATGAGACGATCCAAGCCGATCTCGTCGAAGGCGCCGACCAGGTCGACGCGCTTCTGGCCGGCCTCGGTGAAGTCCTCATCGAGCGTATATACCGAGAACCGCAGCGATGCCGGATCACGACCGACCGCCTCGCACATGCCGCGTACATCGGTCATGCGCCGGGCCACCTCGTCCGGCTGCAGGAAGACGAGGTTGAGCTCATCGGCGAACTTCACCGCCAGCCCGGCGGTGCGCTTTCGGCCATTGCCGCCAACGATGAGCGGGATGTGCGCCTGGATGCCGCGCGGCTCGTTGATGGCATCACGCACGTGGACGCGCTGGCCCTCGTAGCTGGCATGGCCAGGCGCCAGCATGCGGGTGATGACCTCCAGGTGCTCCTCGAAGGTGCTGATGCGTTCGCCGATGGGCGGGAAACCGTACCCGTAGGCCAGCCACTCATCCTTCTTCCAGCCGGCGCCGATGCCAACCTCGAAGCGGCCGCCGCTGATGACGTCGATGGTGGACGCCAGCTTGGCCGTCAAGGCAGGGTTGCGGAACGCAGTGCAGATGACCATATGGCCCAAGCGCACCTTGTTCGTGGCCATGGCCAGTGCGGTGAGCACGGAGAAGGATTCCAGGGTCATCTCATCGGTCGGTTCGGGAACCGTGTGGAAGTGGTCGAAAGCCCATAGGGACTCGAAGCCCAGATCTTCTGCCTGCACCGCCAACTCGACCGTGCGTGCCCAGGCCTCGGCCGCATCCCAGCCGTCGTATTCGCCCTTCCATCCCTGTGGCGCCAGTAGTCCCACCTTCATGCTTGTTCCTCTCACTTAGAGTGCCTTGGCCGGCGATCCCATGGGCCCGGTCTCGTCCACCTCGTCGGCGAGTCCATCGCCCGGCAGCGGCTGGTCCTTCAGGGCCAGCGTCACCACCACCAGGGCGATGACCGTTGCTGCCAGCCCGAACCAGAAGGTGTCAGCGATGGCCAGCGAGAAGGCCCCGTAGATCCCGGCCACGACCTGGTCCACGATGCCCTGGAGTTGCGGTACCTGTGCCAGCTGATCTGGCAGGCTCACGCCGCCGATCTGCGTCAGGTCGTTGCCGCTGCTGGCGAACTGGCTGACCATGCCCGCCTGCTCGGCGGGGACACCGGCATCGATCAACGACGGCTCCAGTCGTGACGTGAACGACTCGGCAAACATGGTGCCCACGATCGCCAGGCCCACCGAGCCGCCGATCTGGCGGAAGAAGGTGAGGTTGCCGGTCGCCACACCCAGGCGGCTGAACGGCACCGACGACTGGATGACGATGGTGAACACCGACAGCGTCGGGCCAACGCCCAAGCCAGCGAGGAGCATCCACAACCACAGCATGGTCATGTCAGTGGTGGCGTTGAGGAACGTGAAGAGCAGGATGCCCACGGTCATCAGCACTAGCGACCCGGAGACGATCCACTTGTAGCGGCCCGACTTGCTGACCAGGATGCCCGCCACGATGGAGCTGACGATGACGCCGACCAGCAGCGGCAGGATCTCCAGGCCGGACTGCGTCGGGCTCGCGCCCTTGACGAACTGGAACCAGCGTGGCAGGAAGATGACCAGGCCGAAGAATCCGATGGAGGCAAGGAACGTGGCCAGGATGGTGACCGCGTAGTTGCGGATCTTGAACAGGTCCAGCGGCACGATCGGCTCCGCGGCGCGCGATTCGATGAACAGGAAGACGGGTGTCAGGATGGCTGCGATGAGCAGATAGCCGCCCACCTCGAACGAGGCCCAATCGGCGCTTTGCTTGTTGGTCAGACCCAGCAACAGGAACACGACTCCGATGGTGAAGACGAACGCGCCGACGTAGTCGAGGTTGCGTGTGGCTGGCTCACCATGGACCGAGGGCAGGTAGCGGTAGACGATGTACAGGGCCACTGCGCCGATGGGCAGGTTGACGAAGAAGATCCAGTGCCAGCTGAGGTTGTCGGTCAGGAACCCGCCCAGCAGCGGTCCGAGGATGGAAGCGACCCCGAAGACGGCGCCGAAGAGGCCCTGGTAGCGACCGCGCTCGCGCGGCGTGAAGAGATCGGCGATGACGGCCAGCGAGACGGGGAAGATGGCGCCGGCACCGACACCTTGGACCCCGCGGAAGATGATGAGGCTCTCCATCGACCACGAGAGGCCGGAGAGTGCGGAGCCGATGAGGAAGACGCTGACGCCGAAGAGCAGCATCAGCCGCCGACCGAAGATGTCCGACAGCTTGCCGTAGAAGACGCCGGTGATGGTGGCGGTCAGCAGGTAGCTGGTGATGACCCATGTGTAGAGCTCGTTGTTGCCGCCCAGTTCGCCGACGATGCGCGGCAGGGCCACGCCCACGATGGTCTGGTCGAGGGCAGACAGGAAGATGACCAGCAGGACCGCGAAGAGGATCTCCATCTTGCGGCGCTGTGGTAGTGCGAGCGCGGGGTCGAGCTCGGACATGGTTGGCACGTGGGGCGTCGTCATGGCTGGCGGTTCGGGTTCCTCGCGCAGAGTGATGGTGGTTCCTGGTCGGTCGCCGCACGCGCCATGGCTTGCATCGCCTGGAGGCAGATTCGCTGCTCGTCTGGCCCGAGCTTGCGCAAGATGCGCCGCAGTTCTTCTCGGCGCACCGTTTCCAGCTCGGCGAGGCAATCGTGCCCATGTGTGGTGGCATGGACGACGATGACACGCCGGTCATCCTTGTCGCGCACTCGCCTGACCAGGCCGCGCTCCTCCATGCGGTCGATGATGCCGGTCAGGTTGGGCAGCGCGACATCCCCCAGCGCGGCGAGCTGGCTCATGGGCTGTGGTCCGTGGACCTCCAGGAGCATGAGCAGATGAAGGTTCAACTTGCTGATGGAGCGGTCCTGCCAGACCTTGGCGATGACGTGTCGCTGCGAGTTGAACAGCGGCTGCGCCTCGTCGATGATCTGCTCGACGAGGTCCACTTCAGACATCGAGAGATCGATCTGGGGAGATAGTTATGGTCACCAACGTGATTATCATCAAGATGAGCAATCCGTCAAGTGTGCGCCGACAGGACGCGACACGAAGGCAACGACAAGCGGGGTGCCGAACGCCTCGTTGGGGCTGACGCCGTCGCCGATCCAGGGGCCGTGCCGCTGCACCACCCACCGCTGCCCGCCGACGGACGCGGCCTCAGCTGCGGCGGTAGCGTTCGTCGGCGCGCTGGACCGCCGCCTGGTGCCCGTCACGCGCCGTGTCTTCCGCCGAGATCGCGGTCTGCTCATCGAGGCGCTTCGCCTCGCCCGCGGCCAACGTGCTGGTCACGACCCTCCGCGCCGCTTCCGCGGTGGCTTCGGCGGCCCGTGAGGCCTCCCCTGCAGCGCGTTGGGCACTGGCAGCCGCGGCGGAGGTGGCGGTAGCGGCAACCTCCGCGAGTTGGGCCGCCTCGATGGCCTCTTCTGCCGCCTCCCGTTGTGCGGTCGAACGGATCGAGTGACGTTCCGCGTCTCGCCATGTCTGCAGTGCTTCGCTCACGGTCGGGAGCCTCGCTGCATGATCGGAGGACGGTGGTTCGCCATCGGTCGTCATCGTCGCATCATCGCACACGAGTTTCCACACCTCGCCGGGGCGGACCTCGGTGGATGACGCGAGACTGGCGCTTTCCGGAGACGACTGCCATGACATCGCAACGCCGACTGCGAGTGGGTTGACCTTTCCGCAACTGAGTCACGCCTACCGTTCCGCGATACGCCGCCGCTCCACCGCGGCCGAACTACGTGGAACCTGAGGAGGCCATCATGGGCAACGTCGCACGAGTCACTGAGATCACCGCTCGTTCTAGCAAGGGTTGGGAAGATGCTGTTCGCGTTGGGCTGGAGCGCGCCGGAGAAACCTTGCGCAACGTCGAGAGCGCCTGGATCAAGGAGCAGAAGGTGGAGTTCAAGGACGGCAAGATCGCCAGCTATCACGTGGACATGCTCGTCACCTTCGTCCTCGATGGCGATTTGCCGGATCCTGACGCGATCTGAGCCCGCGCCGACGGATCCACCTCGGCCAGCGGCGCGGCTACCAGCGCTGGTGCACCAGCGGCTTGGCGTAGCGCTCGTAGAGCTCCCCGGCTCGCGCCATGGTGTCAGGGCTGAGCGGGGCCAAGTCGGCCGCGGCGGCATTGGCGGTGGCCTGCGCTGGTGACTTGGCGCCGGGGATGGCAGCCGTGATGCCCTCATGCATGAGGATCCAGCGCAATGCCAACTGGGCCGTGGTCGCACCCGCCGGCACCAGCTCGCGGATGGCCGCCACAAACTCCAGTCCGGTATCGTAATCGAGCCCGGCGAAGGTCTCACCCACGTCGAACGCGGCACCATAGCGGTTGTAGTTGCGATGGTCGTTCTCGGCGAACGTGGAGGCCTGATCGTACTTGCCGGTCAGCAAACCGGATGCTAGGGGTACGCGCGCCAGCACGCCCACGTCCTTCGCCAGAGCGTGTGACAAGAAGCGGTCGGCAGGCCGCTGGCGCACCATGTTGAAGATGATCTGGACGCTTGCCACGCCCGGATACTCCATGGCCTTGATGGCCTCCTCCACTCTCTCCACGCTGACGCCGTAGTGGGCGATGGCCCCGCTTGCCACCAGGTCATCACAGGCGTCGAAGAGCTCGGGGTGGTAGTAGACGTCGGTGGGCGGGCAGTGCAGCTGCACCAGGTCCAAGGTGTCCATGCCCAGGTTCTCGCGGCTGCGGTCCGTCCATGCCACGAACGCCTCGGGCGTGTAGTTTTCCAGTCTCTGTTCGACGCGCCGGCCCATCTTGGTGGCTACGTAGATGCGCTCACCGCTGCGCTCAGACAGGAAGCGGCGGACGAGCCGTTCACTGTGGCCGTCGCCGTAGACGTCGGCGGTGTCGATGAAGTTGATGCCGGCATCGGCTGCGGCATGGAGGGCCGCGAGGCTGTCGCTGTCGTCAACGGTCCCCCAGTCAGCCCCGATGGCCCAGGCGCCGAATCCGATGGCGCTGATCTCGTATCCGGTCTTGCCAAATCGTCGGTATTGCATGGTGCCAGCGTAGCGCGGACGACCCGTGAGGACCGGCTGGAGGACGGAGGGCTGCGGAGCGACCGAGAATAGGGACACCTCGTATCGCCGCCGTTCCGGGCCGGCGCAATGAGACGCAAGGAGATCCAGCATGAACCCCACACGGTCGATCGCCGCCGCCCTCAGTCTCTCGCTCCTGCTGAGCGCGCTGCCGGGTTTGGCGTCAGCCCAGGACGAAGCCGGCCCATTTGCTGCCGAAGGGATCCAATGGTCGCTTGACACGCTCGCTGGCGAGGCAATTCCCGCTGATGTCGAGGTCACGCTCTTCATGAACGGTGGCGACGTGTTCGGTTCTGCTGGCTGCAACTCCTACTTTGGCACGTACCAGATCGACGCCACGAACCTGACCTTTCCTGAGCCGCTCGGTTCGACCCTGATGTTCTGCGAGGGTCCGGCCCAGGATGCGGAGGGCGCGTACCTGCCGCTCCTGGCTTCGACGACCGGTTGGTCGGTCGACGAGGGCATGCTCAGCCTGACGGATGCCGCTGGAGCCGTGACGCTCATGTACCGCGAGAAGCCGGTGACCGTCACCGCCACGGATGTCGACGCGCTGACCTCCGAGCTGGCGAACCTACAGGCACAGATCGACTTGGCCAAGACGGAGATCGCCACACTCTCGGAGAGCTTCAACTCGGTCAACGTGACCAGGCTTAGGAACCGCATCGGCGCTAACGAGGAGTCCATCACCCGCATCGATTCCACCATCGGGCGTCTGCGAACCCGTATCAGCGCCAATGAAGAGGCCATCACCCGCATCGACGACACCATCACCCGATTGCGCGATCGGATCCGGGCTCTGGAAGCCAACGACGTTAGCCAGGACCAGCGCATCGCGAACCAGGGACAGCGCATCGCGAATCAGGGCGAGCGCATCTCCGAGCTGGAGGATGCCGTCTTCGTGCCCGCACCAGCAACGGAGTAGACCAGGTCGGCCCGCAAGCGGCTGATCCAGCCGCCCGCGCGGCTGGATCAGCGTGGAGCGCGACCGTCAAAGGCGTGTGCACACGCCTCACTGATGACGACGCAACACTCACATACGCATGTGCGGTTTGTCGCCCTGTCCACGATTTCGAATTCCGTCCGCCCGAGCGTCGGGGTGCCCGCATCGGTCAGGGTTCGCAGCCACTGCTTGACCTTTGGGCGCGAGCCTCCGGCCATCAGGGCGAGCAGGTCGTGCGTCGACGCGAAGCTTCCTGCCCGGCAGTGTCTTCCGGGGACCGCCTATTCGGCTATGGGCGAGGACTCCCGAGGGTCGATCAGTTGGTCAGCGGACCCTCGCAACAGAGCGCACGGGGTGTCCGCAGGTGAGAGCAACCTGATATACGCTGGGCTGCACGTGCGGTCGCGCGTGACGCATCGTGTTCCATGCTCGCATGGACGTCCGCGCCGATCAGGCTCGCGCCGACGATGCCCGATCCGGCCAATGAGCCGGTCGTTACCCGCTCGACCATCCCCGCCACGAACGTGCGCGCAGACGATGACCACAAAGGTCCACTTGAGGTCACCAGCGCGGACCTTCAGCAACTGCGTTTTGGTCCCATCTTCGCCGGCCTGCTGACGGCCGTCGGCATCTTCGTGCTGCTGACGTTGCCGCCATCGCGCTCGGTCTTCAGGCTGCGCCCGGGGCCGAGGGGCTCGAAGACATGGGCATCGCGGCCATCATCGTCACTTGTCTGGTCGCCCTGGTCTCCTTCTTCATCGGTGGCTTCGTGTCCACGTGGTCAGCCGGTGCTTCCGACCCGGGACGAAGCCTCATCAACGGCTTTCTGGTGTGGTCATTGTGGTTAGTGGCCGTGGCGCTACTGGCCACGTTCGGGATCGGCGCACCCGCTGCTGCCGTCGACACCGAGGAGCTCATGGACACCATCCGTTCCGGATCCTGGCAATCTTCCTGGCCCTGGTGTTGACCGCATTGGCCGCCGCGCTCGGCGGCGTCGTTGGCGCCCGCGAGGACCTGCGTGGTGTCTGGATGCGCACCTCATCGACTCGCCTGGCGCGACGCTGACCGCCGACCGCACGCCTTGATCGACGAGACTGGCGTGTGTCGGGCGCCGACTCGGTCCGGCCTCCTACTGCGGTAACCACGCATGCCGACCACGAGCGTACTGGACGGACGTCCGGTGCGCGTATCGCGATGTTTGCGGTACCTAATGTGTGTGGCTGTAACGTCATCGAGATGCCCCGGCGCCTTGCGGGGATGCCCACGATGCGGCTCGCACGATACGGTTCTGGAGGCGGCGAGATCGACCGCAGATTGATGAAAAGGAGATCCCGACATGGGCGATCGAGTTGACGAAGTCAAGGGTGGTCTGAAGAAGGGCGTCGGTGACCTGACCGGTAATGAGGACATGGAGCGCGAGGGCGCCGCCGAGCAGACTACGGCCAAGGCGAAGCGCGAGACCGAAGGCGCCATCGACCAGGGCGTGGGCAAGGTCCAGGAGGTCATTGGTGATGTCACCGACGACCCCGAGACCGAGGCCAAGGGCAAGGCCCGACAACTCGAGGGCGACGCCAAGCGCGCCGGCTGATCCGAACCACTCTCCCTCCCTCGTCGGCCGCGTGCGACCTCCCACCGCGCGCGGCCAAGGGCCCCGGCTGGTGACTCCCGGCCGGGGCCTCTTCGTGCCCTGCGGCTGGGTCTAGCTAGCGGCGAAGACAGTCGCCCAGTCGTCCCGCATCGAGACCATCGTCCAGCCTCTCTGGGCCGCCATGGTCGTGATGGGCTCATGGGTCGTGAAGGTGACCGAGGCACCTTCGTAGGCGTATTCGCGCTCGGCATCGTCATGATCGACGAGCAGCGCGAGCGTTGGGCCGTCGAACGCCAGTGCGTAGTCGAGCATGTCCGCGTCGCCGGCCGAGTTACCGGCCGCGAAGATGGGCCGCCGGCCCAGCAGCCGCTGGATGTTTCCGACCTTGGCTGCCCCTTCATTGGCATCGCCGAAGATCTCACGCGTACGCAGGAGACGCGGGACGCCTCGAGCGCGTTCCAGCTCGTAGCCCACTTGTGAGCCGACCACGCCCTCCGGCGGGGTTCCGTAGAAGGCCTGGCTCAGGGCACGCACGAACTCGGTGCCGCCACCGGTCACGACGTATACAGAGAAATCGCGTGCACGGAGCTCCCCGATGAGCTCCAGCATGGGTCGGTAGCGCATCTGAGAGAGGGGCACGGCACGATCCGTGTGGCGGTGATCGCGGAGGAATTCGCGTACGCGTGCATCGAACGCCTCAGGCGTGATGCCAGCGTGCAGCTCAGCCAGGGCCATCACCACGTTGACCAGGCCCAGTCGGCCGATAGCGGCGGCGTCGTCCTCAAGCACGGCTCGATACTCGGGACGCGTCCCGAGGTCGGGACGGTCGGACACCGCTACGAGCAGTTCACGACGGTAGAACTCGAGCTGGACGTAGCGCGGCTTCTCGCACCATAGGGTGCCGTCGTTGTCGAAGACCGCGACCCGCTGCTCGACCGGGATCATCTCCGCGGCGTCGAGGAATGTTTCGATGGCGTCGCGCGTCACACCCGCTCGCCATGACGGCAACGTGGTCGGGGTCATTCGGTGGCTCTCCTTCGCAGACGTGAATCCCATCGAGCGTAGTCGACCTGTAGGCTCTCCCGTATGGACCCTGGCCGCGCCTTCTCTCGTGCCGACATCGTGACAGGCTTGCCGCAGCCGCCTCACGTGGGCGCGGGTGACGGCGGCACGATCCGTCAGTTGCCGTTGCTCCCCGACCCACTGCCAGCAAGCGCACCGCCCGGGTATCACGTTCTCACCAAGCCCACGGGCGCCATCTGCAACCTCGATTGCACCTACTGCTTCTTCCTCTCCAAGGAAGCGCTCTACCCAGGCAGCAAGTTCCGCATGTCTGACGAGACGCATGAGCAGTACATCCGGCAGTTGCTGGAATCGCATCGGAGCGAGCACGTCACGATCGCGTGGCAAGGCGGCGAACCGACGCTCATGGGGTTGGACTTCTACCGTGACACCTTGGCATTGGTCGATCGCTACCGGCGTCCCGGGCAGATCATCGAGCACACGCTGCAGACCAATGGCACCAAGCTCGACGAGGAATGGGCGGCGTTCTTCGCCGAACACGGCTTCCTGCTGGGCCTTTCCATGGACGGTCCTGCTGACATCCATGATGCCCAACGTGTCGACAAGGGCGGCGCCGGCACCCACTACAAGGTCATGCGTGCGGCGCGTCTGTTGAAGGCTGCCGGCGCGGAGTTCAACATCCTGTGCACGGTCCACCAGCTCAACGGCGATCGGGGCAAGGAGGTCTACCGCTTCTTCCGCGACGAGGTGGGGGCGAGCTTCATGCAGTTCATCCCCATCATCGAGCGCGCCACGCCCGAGCTGCTGGAGGTCGCTGAGGCGGGCTGGGGCGACAGTGTCAAGGATCGGCCGCTCTACACGCAGTCGGGCTCGCTCGTCACCAGCCGCTCCATTGGTCAGCAGCAGTACGGCGACTTCCTCATCGACATCTTCGAGGAGTGGGTCCGGCGTGACGTGGGAACCGTCTACGTCCAGATGTTCGACGTGACACTGGCCAACTTCGTGGGTGCCCCGCCGAGCCTGTGCGTCCATGCGGAGACGTGCGGCCGTGGCCCGGCACTGGAGCACAACGGTGACCTCTACACCTGCGATCACTTCGTGGAGCCCCG
This sequence comes from uncultured Chloroflexia bacterium, assembly GCA_963814315.1. Classification (GTDB taxonomy): domain Bacteria; phylum Chloroflexota; class Limnocylindria; order Limnocylindrales; family CSP1-4; genus JAFMJV01. The sequence continues at coordinate 651,482 of CAWFCG010000001.1, read as the reverse complement.
CTTCAAGCTGGGCAACATCGGCGAGACCCACATGCTGGAGCTGGTGGCCTCGCCGCAGATGCAGCAGTTCGGGCTGGACAAGCGCGACCGACTGCCGCGCTTCTGCCGCGAGTGTGATGTGCGTTTCGCCTGCCACGGTGGTTGTCCCAAGGACCGCTTCCGCGACGATCCCTATGGCGAGCCTGGACTGAACTACCTGTGTCCCGGGTTCAAACGCTTCTTCGGCCACGTGACCGCGCCGATGCGGGCCATGGAGTCGCTGCTGAAGGCGGGTCGCCCGGCAGCCGAGATCATGTACACCTACGCCGCCCAGGACGCGGCGCGCGGGCGCAACGACGATTGTTCGTGTGGCTCAGGACGCAAGTTCAAGCGCTGCCACGGCGACCGGCCACTACCTTCGAAGGCTGCTATCGATGCCGCCGTAGCGCGGGTGATGGCCAGCTAGGAGCAGGCGCAGACAGCGTCCGTGGCGGTGTCTGTGGGCGCGAGGACAGATCGTCCCTGGTGGCAGGGCGGCCTAGATCCCGCCACTCACGATGATGTTGTGCCCGTTGACGTAGGAGGACTCATCCGACAGGAGCCAAAGCACGGCGGCGGCGACCTCGTCGAGCGTGCCGGTGCGACGCACTGGGACGGCATCGATCATCTGCTGCGCCACGACCACCGGGTCGGTCGAGTAGTACTGCGTGTCCGCCTGCGCTTGGCGGGTGACCTGGCGCTCCCACATGAGGCCTTCGCCGACGAACGCCGGCGATATGGCATTGACGCGGATGCCCAACGGCGCGAAGTCCTTGGATGCCGAGCGGGTCAGGCTCATCACAGCACCCTTGGAGGCACTGTAGGCCGGCATATTGGCGGCCCCTTCGACGCCAGCCATCGACGCCGAGTTGACGATGGCACCGCTTGCACCAGCGTCGCGTAGTCGGCGTGCAGACTCACGAAGCACGTTGAAGATGCCGAAAACGTTGACGTTCATGACGAACGGGAAGTCCGCGACCGGATAGTCCTGCAGCGGCAGCAGTTCCCCCTGCACACCGGCGTTGTTGAACACGAGGCTGGGGACGCCGACGTGGTCGACAGCGGCCGCGTAGCAAGCCCTGACGCTAGCAGGATCGGTGACGTCGGCGGTCAGCGCCACGACGGTGTCGCCCCCGGCGAGCGCGGCACAGGCGTCGCGGGTCTGCTGCAACCCGGAGACGGCACGATCAAGGTCGGTAATAACGACCCTGGCACCGGCCGCGGAGAGACGCAGGGCCACTGCTCGACCGATGTCACCGGCCGCTCCCGTCACCAGGGCGGCGGAACCACTGAAGTCGTATGTCGTTGCCATCGCGTTCAGGCTGCCTGTTCCATGGAGGGCTCGATTCGGAGGCCATCAGGGCCAAAGAGGTGCACCGGTCCCAAGACTCCGACACTGGTCAGCTCGCCGCGCCTGACCCGGTAGTCGGCATCGACACGCACGCGGATGCGCGTGGTTTGCCCCAGATGCTCGAGCTCGACGAAGACGAACGTCTCGGAGCCGAGCTCCTCAACGACGACCACCTTGGCGGGGACCCCTCCGGTGCCCAGTGACAAGCCCTGTGGCCTCACGCCCATCTTCAGGTCGCCAGGCCCGGCCTCGGCGACGGCCGCACTGACCGCAGGGTCGAGTGGGATGCGGATCGATCCAAAGATGACAAAGCCATCCTCGATGTTCGTGGAGATGAGGTTCATCGCTGGCGAGCCGATGAATCCGGCCACGAACAGGTTCGCGGGTCGACGATAGAGTTCGCCGGGTGTGGCCACCTGCTGCATCACACCGTAGTCAAGGATGGCCACGCGGTGGCCCATCGTCATAGCCTCCACCTGGTCATGGGTGACATACACCGTGGTGACCCCGAGACGAGCCTGCAGGTCGGCCAGCTCGGCTCGAGTCTGGACGCGCAGCTTGGCGTCGAGGTTGGAGAGGGGCTCGTCCATGAGGAAGACCTGCGGGTTGCGCACGATGGCGCGTCCCATTGCCACCCGCTGACGCTGTCCGCCCGACAGTTGCTTGGGCTTGCGATCGAGGTATTCGACCAGGTCCAGGATGCGCGCCGCCTCCATGACCTGCTTCTCACGATCTTCCTTGGAGACCTTCTGCTGTTTCAGGGGGAAGCCGATGTTCTGGGCCACGCTCATGTGCGGATAGAGTGCGTAGCTCTGGAAGACCATGGCTACGTCGCGGTCCTTTGGCTGGACCAGGGTCACGTCGCGATCACCGATGTAGATGGTGCCCTCGTCACAGGCCTCAAGCCCGGCGAGCATGCGAAGGGCCGTCGACTTGCCCGACCCTGAAGGGCCGACCAGCACGAGGAACTCACCATCGTTGACCGTGAGGTTCAGGTGATCGACCGCGGGCCGCTTGGTGCCAGGGTAGATCCTGGTCGCGTCTCGATAACTGACTTCAGCCATGACTCCCCTACTTGATGGCGCCCATGGATAGACCGCGGATCATGCGCTTCTGGGCGATCCAGCCGGCGATGACGACCGGCAGCACCGCCAGGGTCGATGCTGCCGATAGCTTGGCCATGAATTGGCCACGAGTGGTGACGCTGGTGCTGACCCAGACCGGCACCGTCGAGCCTTCGACCGGGTTCAACTGGACCGCCAGGAAGAACTCGTTCCAGGCGAAGATGAAGCACAGCAGTGCGGTCGCAGCGATGCCCGGCGCGACGATGGGCAGCATGACGTCCTTGAGCTGCCCAAACAGCCCGGTCCCGTCCATCTGTGCCGCCTCTATGAGCTCACGCGGGACCTCGCGGAAGAACGAGTTCAGCATCCATACCGCGAGTGGCAGGTTCATGGCCGTGTACAGGATGATGAGCACCAGGTGGGTGTTCAATAGCCCCAGTTCCTTGGAGATATACCACAGCGGCAGGATCGCGGCCACGACAGGCAGGAACTTGGTGGAGATGAAGAAGAACAGCGCATCACGCCAGTTGTGGATGGGGTAGATGGCCAGAGCGTAGGCAGCGGGGATGGCCAGCAGCAGCACCAGCAGGGTCGAGACGATGACGACGAGGAACGAGTTGTAGAACGCCTCGCCGAAGCTGAGCAGCCCGGGTATCGACTCGGTCGCCGCCTGCCAGCGTTCGAGCGTGGGCTCGAAGAAGAGCACTGGCTTCGTGTTCGCCACCAGCTCTGTCTTGAAGCTGTTGAGCGCCATCCAGAAGACCGGAAAGAAGAAGAGTGCGGCGACGAACCATGTGACGATAGCGAGCAGGAGCGTGCCCCAACGGGACTGCCCCCTGAGCTGCTTGTCAGCTGCGGTGAGGGTCATACCGACTCCTGACGCTGGAAGAGGCTGGACAGGACGCGGAGGGCGAAGGTGGCGATGATGATCGTGGCGATGACCACGATGATCGAATAGGCCGCGGCCAGACCGAAGTCCCAGCCACCCCCGATCGCCCGCTGGTAGACGAAGTAGGGCACGTTCGTCGACCCGGGACCCCCACCGGTCATGACCTCGATCTGGTCGAACACCTGCAGCAGATAGATGGCGCCCAGCACGATGCCCAGCTCCATGTAGGGTCGCAACAGCGGCAGGGTGATCTGCGTGAAGACACCCCGGCTGCTGGCGCGGTCGACCCGGGCGGCCTCAAGGATGTCAGTGGGTTGCCCCTGCAGGCCGGCCAGGATGATGAGCATCATGAACGGCGACCACTGCCAAACCAGGACCGTGACGATCGACCAGAACGGATAGCGCTCGACGAAGGGGATGGTGTCGAGACCGATGGCCTCGATGAGTGCGTTGAGGACGCCGAAGCTCGAGTTGAAGATCTGGTTCTTCCAGACCAGGCCGGCCACCACTGGCATGATCAGGAACGGCGTGATGAGCAGGGTCCTGGCGATCCCGCGGCCGAAGAACTGACGGTCCAGCAGGAGCGCGAGTCCTGTGCCGATGAGCAGCGACAGGAGCACGGCCGCCACGGTCATGAGTACCGAGGTGCTGACCGCCTGGAGGAAGAACTGGTTGGAGTACCCCTCGGTGAAGTTCTCCAGGCCGATGAAGTCGGGACCCCTGGGCGGGAAGATCGTCCACTCATGGAGGCTGAACCAGATGTTGACCAGGAAGGGGACCTGCGTCACCAGGATGGTGAACAGCAGGGCCGGGAGGAGGGGCAGCCGCCTCCGCCACTTGTCGCGTCGCTGGAAATCCGCGATCGCAGCAGCACGCTCGGCGGCTGGATCAGGGCTCCCTATCGGCTCGGCGTTAGCGGTCACGTGCGGCTGTCCCTCGTTCGCTATCGACCTGGCAGGCTAGCGCCTACCAGGACTCACCCACGACCTCAGACGCGATGGCCTGGCAGGCTGACAGCGCGTCATCGACCGAGACGTTGCCCGCGATGGCCGCGGAGAATTGCTCCGTGCATCGCGTGCCGACATCCTGGAACTGCGGCACGCCGACGAACTGCACACCGGGCAGACCGGGTCGCGGCTGCAGGCCCGGATCGTTGATGGGGGCTGCTTGCATGGCGTCGAGCGTCTTCTGGGCGAAGGCAGCCGCAGCTTCCTGGTAGTTGGGGTTTTCGTAGAGCGACTGGCGGGTGCCAGGCGGCACGGTGGCCCAGCCACCGGGCAGGTTCTCACCGGCCTCGACGAGGTACTGCGGACCGGTGGCCCACTTCACGTACTCCCAGGCGGTGTCCTTGTCGGGTGCGTTCTCCGGAACGGCCAGGGCCCATGACCACAGCCAACCGGAGGCGTCAGTCTCCTTCACCGGTGACAGCGCGTAACCGAGCTTGCCCTTGATGGGGCTGTCAGCCGACTCGAGATTGCTGGCCGCGACCGTGGCGTCGACCCACATGGCCGCCTTGCTATCGAGCATCTGGGCCGTACACTCGTTGTAGCTGGCGTTGGAGGCGTCGTCCTGACCGGCATCCTTGATGAGGTCGACATAGAACTGCAGGGCTTCCTTGAACTCGGGCTGGTCGATCTGAGCAGCACCGATGGTGTCGTTCTCGCCGGCTAGCCACCAGGTGGCACCGAACGTGTTGATCACGGTGGTGAAGATGGCACCCAGGTCACCCCAGCCGGGCTTGCCACGGAGGCAGATGCCGGCCATCTCGGGCGTGTCGACGGCGCGGGCGATCTCTGCGACCTCTGCCCACGTGGGCGCATCCGGCATGGTCAGGCCGGCCGCCTCGAGGACGTCCTTGCGGTACATGACGAACGACGACTCCGCATAGAACGGCGCCGCGTACAGGCCGCCGTCAAAGGAGAGGCCGTCACGCACTGCCGGGATGATGTCGTCGACCATGTAGTCGGCGTCATCGGCGGCGTACTGGTTGAGGTCTGCCAGCCAGCCGTTGCGACCGAACTGCGGCGCCTCGAACATGCCGATCATGACGACGTCGAACTGCTCGCCGCCGGCGCCGATGTCGCGCGTCACGATCTCACGCAGTGTCTGCTCCTCGAGCACGACGTAGTTGACATTGATCCCCGTCTGCTCAGTGAATAGCGTCGGCGTCAGACTGGCGATGTCCTCCATTTGGGGGTTGCCCACGATGGCGACGTTGATCGTCTTCTCATCCTGGGCGATGGCTGCTCCGGCGAATGCCGTGGACGCCACGAGGGCGATGGCCACGGCCAGGACACCGGACTTGGTGTGTCTGCTTCTCGAGACACGATCCGACCACATAGACGGTTCCTCCTGTTGGGACGGGCGCAACCCCGACTCCTCCATGCGTGGATTCCACACGCTAGAGAGGCATGCTAGTTGGTAGCGTTTGGGAATGCAAGCCATAACAAAGGCGTATCCATGATGATGTTGTGGCTTTCATATGGTTCTGTGTTGGAGTAATGTGTTCCCATGACCACTGACGACGGCCTCCGGCGCCGTATGGAGCTCTCGAGTGAGACGCTCCGCCGGCTCGATCCACGCATCTCCATCCCGACCTACGCTCGGGACGCACCGGGCGGCGGCATCGTGCATATCGGCGTTGGTGGCTTCCATCGCGCACACCAGGCTGTCTACCTCGACGATCTCTGTCGTGCTGGAGTCTCGGACTGGTCGATCACCGGTGCCGGCGTCCTTGCCGGCGATGCGGCCATGGCCAGCGCCTTACAAGCCCAGGGCTACCTCTACACGCTCGTCACGCGTGACAGTCGCGCGACCGACGTCCGGGTCATCGGCTCCATCACCGACTATCTTCTTGCGGCAAACGATATCGAGCCACTCGCGGCGCGGATCGCACACCCCGACACGCGCATCGTGTCGATGACCATCACCGAGGGCGGCTATCCCGTCGATGAGGCCAGTGGCGGGTTCATGGCGCCTCCGGCCGATGCGCTGCCGCCGACGTTCGAAGCACTGGCGCGCGCCTTGGGGCGGCGCCGCGACGCCGGGCTCGGCGGCCTGACCGTGCAGAGCTGCGACAACGTCATGGGCAACGGCGACACCGCGAAGGCGGCCACACTCGGCGTCTGCGCCATGGTCGAACCTGGGCTGGAGAGCTGGGTCGAGCGGAACGTGGCCTTCCCCAACAGCATGGTCGATCGCATCACCCCGCAGACGTCCGACGCTGACCGCGAGTTCCTGGCGACCGAGTACGGGCTCGTCGATCGCTGGCCCGTCGTGGCGGAGCCCTTCATCCAGTGGGTCATCGAGGACGCGTTCGCTCACGGCCGTCCACCCTATGAGGACGCCGGAGCTCTGGTCACCCATGACGTCAGGCCGTATGAGATCCTCAAGCTGCGCATCCTGAATGCGGGCCACTCCACCACGACATACATGGCCGCGCTCATCGGCCATGTCTATATCCACGAGATCCTGGCTGACCCACTCCTGGCTCAGTTCCTGCGGCGTTTCCACGATGACGAGGTGACCCCCTCGCTGCCCCCGGTTCCGGGTATCGACGTGGAGGATTACAAGCGGGTGGTGGCGGAACGCTTCGCCAACCCCGAAGTCCGTGATCAGGTGGCCCGCGTCTGTCTCGACGGGACGTCCAAGTTCCCCAAGTTCCTGGTCCCGACCATCGAATCACAGCTCGACAAGCGCGGGCCGATCCGCCTTTCCGCACTGGCGCTGGCCGGCTGGTGTCAGTACCTGCTGGGTAGGGACGATCAGGGCCGGCAGATCACGCTGTCCGCCGATCCGCGCCTCGACGAGGCGGTCGAGTTCGCTCGGGCATCCCTGATCAAGCCGGCGGCCTTCCTTGGCTTCGACGATGTCTTCGGCTCGCGCCTCCCCGCGGACCCGAGGTTCGTGTCTGCGTTCGTGGAAGCCCTGGACTCGATCCGTCAGGAGGGGACGTGCCGCACCCTTGAGCTGTGGCTGGACAGGGAGAGTTGATGGAGCAAGCGGCATCTGGTCCGATGGCTATCGCGGCGAAAGCCGGCCCGTTGTTCCAGGGTGAGCGGCGGGCGCAGATCATGAAGCGGTTGCTGGAGCATGGGCGTGTCGATGTCGCTGAGCTGGCAGATGCATTCGACGTGACCGGCGAGACCATCCGTCGTGACCTCACCGAGCTACAGCGCGAACGTCTCGTCCGGCGCGTCCACGGCGGTGCGGTCCCCTGGCGCGGATCGATGCTCGTGCCGAGACTCGAGGTTCGCGAGGGACGCAAGGTGGATGAGAAGCGGCGGATCGCCACCGCCGCGCTCGCCGAAGTGCCGCAGAGTGGATCGCTCATCATCGATTCGGGCAGTACGGCATTGCACCTGGCCGATGCTCTGGACCGCGATCGGGATCTGACGGTCATCACCAACCACGTACCCATCATCCGCTCGCTCTCCATCACCGAACGACCCAACGTGATCGTGATCGGAGGTGCCTTGCGGCGCCGCACGCTGGCCTTCGTCGATGAGTCCAGCGTTGAGACGCTCAGGGACATCACTGTGGATGTCGCGTTCATCGGCTGCGATGGGATGTCGCCCGAACGGGGCTTCACCACCCCCTACCGCGAAGAGGTGGCCATCAAGCGGGCGATGATGGCAGCCGCCAGACGCGTGGTGATGATGTTCGACCACTCCAAGGTGGGCAACGAGCAGTTGTTCCGCTTCGCGGGCATCGAAGAGGTGGACATCATCTACAGCGATACGGGAATGGACGACGCCACCGCGGCCCTCCTCCAGGAGCAGGGTCCGGTCGTCGTCCGTACCTGACGTGAGCGGTGGCGCTGACCACGCGACTGAACTGGAAGCCTTCGCCATCGAGGCCGCACTCGAGGGTGCCCGCGTGGTCCGCGCCGCCGCCGGGGATGTGGGGACCATCCGGACCAAGTCCACCGTCACGGACCCGGTGACATCGCTCGATCTGGCCAGCGAACGAGCGATCCGGGCAGTCCTCCTGGAACACACGCCGGACGCCAGCATGCTGGGTGAAGAGGACGGCGCGGCGAGTGGCTCGTCTGATGTGGGGTGGGTCATCGACCCCATCGATGGCACCGTGAACCTCACCTACGACTTGCCGGTCATGAGCGTCTCGGTGGCGGCCACGCGGGGTGGGCGGGTGGTCGCGGGCGCAGTCGTGGATATCTGCCAGGGGGACGTCTTCAGTGCCATCCGTGGCCGCGGTGCCCGCCGTGGCGGTAGCCCCATCGCGGTCTCCGATGCTGTCGATCTGTCGGAGTCCCTCATCGCGACCGGCTTCGATTACACACCGGCCGGCAGAGTCGCGGAAGCTGCGTACTTGCAGCGGGTGCTGCCCGCCGCCCGCGACATCCGCTGCTTCGGCTCGGCAGCGTTGAACCTGTGCTGGGTGGCCTGCGGTCGTCTTGACGGCTTCTATCAGCGCAACATGCAGTACTGGGACTATGCCGCGGGAGCACTCGATCCGCGGCTGAAGCCGGAGCTCATTTCGAGTGGCCCACTGCGACCAATGGCCGGCTCATGGTCGTGTCGGGAGCCGCCATCCACGAGGCCCTGTGTCGGCTGGTCGCCTAGCTCGGTTCGTCCTCGTCGCAGGCGTCGTCTTGCAGGCAGCGTTTGATCATCGCGGCGGTGCTCGCAGGGCCCTCCGCTCGCCAGCGGCTCCAGAGGCTCAACAGGTCGCCACTCGGGACAGGCTCTGACATCCGCGCGACCGCCACGACCGCCTCCCACTGCGCGAACTCGGGCACATCGATGAGCCCGCGGCGAGCGAGGGCTGCCAGGTAGCCCGAGTGCATGCGGTCGAGTGAATCGATCGTGGCACCACCGAGATGGACGGGCATCGCCGCTCGGTCGAGCGGGGCACGCATCAGTAGCGAGCTACGAACGCGATCTGCAACAGCGCTGCCGGTCGCAGCGTCGAACCAGTCGAGGATGACCATCCCACGCGCTGCGAGGATGATGTTGGCGGGGTGAAAGTCGCCATGGCAGAGGGCAGAGCCGCGGGGCATCGCCGCCAGCAGCAGCTGTGCCTCCTGTCGTTCCGCAGCTGATACCTGGACGGCCTCGTCGATCTTGCTTCCGTGTCGCCGCACCAGGTCCGGTAGCCCGCGTATCACCGCCGCGTGTAACTCGGCTTGAAGCGCCACCAAGGTGTCCATCAACCCGGGCACCTCGCGCGGCTCGTCCTTCATGCGCTGCCACATGGTCGGGCCGTCGATCCGTTCGAGGATGACACCGGGCCGGCCATCGACCTCGATCACCCCGTCGGTGAAGGGCACGGGCAGGCCTGACGCGTGCACTCTGCGGGTGATGTCCGCCTCGATGGCGGCCCAGTGCCGTGGGATCTCAGGGCGCAGCACCTTGACCACGGTCTCCCTGGTCCAGGCGATGATGTCCGACGTATTGCCTCGGGCGATGGGATCCGAGGACCGGAGCTGACGGTCGGTCATACGGCCAAGTATCGCCTACGGCATGGCCAGCCCTACGACGTCGACGAGGTTCGAACCGCTCGCCCAGGCACGACGGCCAGGCGATTACACCGCCCTTACGCGGATGGGCCGGGAGGCTGATCTTGGACCCTGAGACTCGGTATCGATGGACACACACCTTTCCGCCCCATCGTGACGACCCTGACGCAGGCCGGGCGAGCGCTCGCGACCCGGCGCAGTACGATGCTGAGGTCGTGGTCGTTCCGATCGAGCGACATCGCCGTCGCATTCATCGTCCTCGGACTCCTCGTCGTCGGCATGTGGGTCCGCCACGGCGGTCTTGGCCAAGTCGGTTCTCCGTCTGGTCTTGCCATCAGCCTCGGTCAGCTCACCGCGTTGGTGGGCACCTACCTGGCGCTCGTGCAGATCGTGCTGATGGCGCGGGTGCCCTGGATCGACCATGTGGTCGGCAGCGACCGGCTCATGGCCTGGCATCGATGGTTGGGCCGGACGATGATCAGCTTGATCGTGGCCCACGTCGTCTTCAGCACCATCGGTCCGGCCTTGGGCACCGGTACCGATGTCGTCGCGGAGTTCGTGGCGCTCAACGAGACCTGGGACGTCCTCATCGCCACCGTCGGGCTGGTGCTGCTGGCGGTAGTGGCGCTGACGTCGATCGCGGCCGCGCGTCGCCGGCTCGCATACGAGACCTGGTATGGACTTCACCTGTACGCCTACCTCGGCATCGCACTGGCCTTCGCGCATCAGATCAGCCTGGGCAGCGATCTCGTGGCTGACCCGGTGGCCGTCGCGTTCTGGATTGGCCTCTACGTCGTCACCTTCGGCCTGCTCCTGTGGTATCGCCTGCTGGCACCGATCCGGCTTTCCGCGCGGCACCGGCTTCGAGTGGCCGCGGTCGTGCCGGAGTCACTCGATGTGGTGTCGATCTATCTCGTCGGCCGGGACATCGAGCGCCTCCCGGTGCGGGCAGGCCAGTTCTTCAACATCCGCTTCCTGCGAGGCGGGGGCTGGTGGCGCCCACATCCTTTCTCCATCTCCGCTGCACCGAATGGATCGTACCTCCGGTTCACCATCAAGGGCCTGGGCGACGACTCCCGGCGCATGCTCACGATGCGCCCAGGAACAGCGGTCTTCATCGAGGGCCCCTACGGGGCCTTCACCTCGGCATTGGTCACTCGTCCGCGCGTCGTCATGCTGGCGGGTGGTGTCGGAGTGACGCCGCTCCGCGCCATCCTGGAGGAGTTGGTAGCCCGTTCGGTTCGCTGCACGCTGCTCTACCGTGAAGGTGAGCCGTCGGAGGTCATCTTCGGTCGCGAGCTGGCAGACATCGCCTCCCGCAGCGGCGCCGACGTGCGGATCCTCGCTGGCCATCGCGGTTCGGCCCAGATGCCAATCGACCCTCTATCGCCCGCGTCCCTGGCACGCCTGATCCCCGACCTCGTAGATGCGGACGTCTTCATCTGCGGCTCGCGCTCCTTCACCGAGTGCACCCTGCAGAGCCTTCGACGCCTGGGCGTCCCGTCCCGGCAGATCCACGCAGAACGATTTGGGTACTGAAGATGAACACTGGAACACGCCAACCGTCCCGCCTCCCCGTCCGCGGCAGCTTGGCCCTTGCCGGCACCGTCGGGGCCCTGGCACTGCTCCTCTCCTTTCGCGGTGCGCCGTCGCTCGACACGGTCGTGGTGGCCGAAGACGAAAGGGCCGCGGCCATTGATGAGCTGATGGCTGACACGGCGACCGCAACGAGAGGTGCCGACGTAGTGGTCGAGGCTTCGCCGGCGGTGACGGCGACGAGCGAGCCGGTGACGGCCACTCCGGTGACGGTCACGGGTGACCCCATCGCCATCCGCTGGGGCACGGTCCAGGTCGCCGTCACCGTTGATGGCCGAGACATCGTCGACGTGCAGACGCTGTCCTTGCCCGATGGCGATCGCCACTCTTCGCAGATCAGTGGCTATGCTGGCCCGGTGCTGCGCGAGGAGGCCATCGCGGCCGACAGTTCCGGGGTCAGCGTCATCTCCGGCGCCACCTATACCAGCCGAGCCTATGCGGCATCGCTGCAGTCAGCGCTCGACCAGTTGGGCATGTAGATGGAGGCCGAGCTGGTCGGTGAGGATCGGCTCGCGACGCGCGACCCTGACAGGCGACGCGTGGAGCGTGCTATGGGCACCGTGATCAGCCTCTTCGTGCCCGACGGGGGTGCTTGCTCACCCCCGGTCGATGCTGCGTTCGCTTGGCTCCATGAGGTCGATGACCGTTTCAGCCCATTCAAGTCGGACAGCGAGGTCAGCCGCATGATGCGCGGCGAGATGGCCGCATCGGATCTCTCCGACGACCTTGCCCACGTGCTCCAGATCGCCGATGCCGTCGAGGTGCTCAGTGGTGGGGCCTTCGACATCCGCGGCCATCGGCCCGATGGCCTGCCGGACCCCACTGGAGTGGTGAAGGGCTGGGCCGTCGACCGGGCCGCTGACATCCTCACCGCGGCCGGTATCGAACGCTTCTTCATCAGCGCCGGCGGCGACGTGCTCGTCCATGGCGGGCATGAGCCGGGCGTGACCTGGCGCATCGGTATCGCGCACCCAGACACGGGAACGTCCGTGGCCCTGGTGTTGCAGAGCGACGATCTCGCGGTGGCGACGTCCGGCATCACCGAGCGTGGCCACCATATCGTCGACGCGCGGACGGGACGGGCCGTCGACGAGCTGCTTACGATCAGTGTGGTCGGGCCTGCCCTGGCACGGGCCGACGCCTACGCCACGGCCGCCTTCGCCATGGGACGCGATGGGCTCAGCTGGGTCGATTCGCTACCCGGCTACGACGCAGCCGGCATCAGCCACGACGAGCGCCTCATCACCACCCGCGGGCTCGATCGCTATCGGGCCTGACGTTGCCGCAGCTAACCATCCGCCGGTGAGCCCAACGCGTCGACGGCCCGTTCCCACTCGTGCGGCAGGGGCGTGCCGGGGCGTGACATCAGCCGCAGGAAAAGGTCGGAGGCCGTCCCCTCGATCCGCGCCGCCGGCTCGCCCTCACCGAAGCGCCACGCTCGTCCGTGGTCGGTCGCGGTCAGCTCGATGGTCGGGACTCGGCCCAGCTGTGGCAGGTAGAGGGCGCTGAACTCGTCGAGCCCAGCGGTCGCGACGACGGGCAAGAGCGGTTCGGGGACTTCGATCGCAGCCTGCGCGTCCCAACGATGGACGCCCGTCTCGATGACCATCCGGGGTCCCCAGAATGCCAGCCGCTGGCTGGGAACGAGGGTCCAGACTGCGGACTCCACATCGGCCGTGCCAAGCCCAGCGAGCATCCGGTCGAGTTGCTCGGTCGCCCAGTCGAAGGCATCCCTGTCCTCGGGAGGAGCCGGCGTCGCGATCCGCTCCTTTGGCAGCATCCGACAGACCTCCGCCGTGCGCCCGTGGACACTGGCCACGTGCATCACGAGGTCACGCAGCGTCCAGGTCGGATACTGCGGTACCCGTCGCTCGGGGGCGGATCGTCCCAAGGCGATGATGCGACGCCCTTCGCGCTCGATGACCGCGAGCCCGTCAACCATCGACGGGCAACCCCAGCTTGGCGCGGTGGATGGCATCCGGCGTGATCCAGACCAACGTGTCCGCTTTGCGCTTGCCCTTCTTGCTCACACCGCCTTCGACGACGTACATGCCGCGAACATCGCTCAGGGCACTGCTCCCCACGTCCGGGGTCCAGCGGCCCAGGATGCTGCCGTCCGCCTTGGCCATGCCGATGATCTGTGGGCCGGCAGCGTCATACAGGTAGAGCCGCCCATCGTCGCTGCTGGTCCCACTCCCGCCGAGCAGTCGGTAGTCGGTGCCCCCCACGTCATCGGGCAGCCACATCCAGTCACGCCGGCCATAGGTATAGCGCTGTGGGTCCCCGTCCGCCAGCGTATACAGGTCGAAGTCGAGGTAGAGCTGCTTCACATCCCCGGTCACCGTCTCCGAGCGTTCCAGGTAGGGACTGGGCGGCTGGAACGAGCTGCCGTCGAATGTCTGCTGGTAGCGCAAGATCTGGTCGCCGCTGCGGTCGACGACGTAGAGACGGTACTGGCCCACTTCCGACCCGAATGCCGCCACCGGGCCATGGCCTTGGGGAAGCGTCGGCTCGCCCTGCAGGCGCAATCGCGACAGCTTGCCGGCACCTTTGCGGTTCGATGGTTGCCAGCGCCACGCTCCACCGGCGTCATCGACCACGACCACATCGGGACCGGCCGCAGCGAGCTCGACTGGAGTGCCGACGGCGTCGTCCGAGCCAGCCGGTCGATCGCCCGGTGTGATGATCTCAACGGCCTTGCCGGCCTTGAGATTGACACGCCATACAGAGCCGGTGCGGCCATCGATGAAGAAGGCACCATCCTCTGGACCCCGGACCAGCGTGGTGGGGCTGGTCCCGACCGCCAACTCCGCCATCTGGCGGCTGCCGATGGCCCGCGGCTGCCCTGGGTCTGTATCGCGTGCCAGGAGATCCAGCGGGTTCCGGCCGACCAGCGCGAGTCCGACGAGCAGCCCGGCGATCACGACCGCGAAGCCCAGGAGCGAAACCAGGATGATGGTGGTGATGCGGAAACGCCTGGGCCGTGTCTGCCCCAGCCTGCCATCGGGGGTATGGCCCGCCCATCTCGGTTGCATGCCCCGACCATACCGACATGTCAGGTCTGGACCGGGCGAAGGTTTCGATAACTTCACCCATCGAGGGTCCGCGCGTGACGGCGGACAGCGACCCTGTCCGCCAACGGGCCAGCGATCCCATGTCCCAATCGCGCCGACCCGCTGGACTGACCGGCCTGATTCCGTTCCCCGCCATGAGCGAGGTCAAGCGCTGGCCGGTCCCGATGCGCGGCCGGGAGCCTGATGAGGAGAACCGAGCATCCACGCCACTGGAGCTGTTCTTCGACCTGGTCATCGTGGTCGCCATCGCAGCAGCGGCGTCATCGCTGCACCACGCGCTCGCGGACGACCATATCGTCGATGGCATCCTCGGCTACATCCTCACCTTCTTCGCTATCTGGTGGGCGTGGATGAGCTTCACCTGGTTCGCCGCGGGATACGACACCGACGACGTGCCCTATCGCATCGCGGTCTTCGCGCAGATGGCTGGCGCCATCATCATGGCGGCGGGGATCAGCCGTGCCTTCGATGCTGGCGACTGGTCGCTGGTCCTGCTCGGATACATCGTCATGCGCATCTCACAAGTGGGGCAGTGGTTGCGCGCTGCCCGCAACGATCCTCTACACCGTCGACAGAACATCCGCTGGGCGACGGGCATCGCGATCATGCAGGTGATCTGGGTCATCGCCTTCCTCTTCATCCCCACAGACCTGTTCCCCGTGGCGTTCCTGGTTCTGGTCGCGGGGGAGTTGGCAGTTCCGATCATCGCCACGCACGACCTGCCGACGCGCTGGCATGCCGACCACATCGCTGAACGCTATGGGCTGCTCACCATCATCGTGCTGGGTGAATTGGTGCTGGCGGGAGCCACGGCATTCGGCTCGATCACCGAGGACGCCTTCTCCGATCTTGAGCTTCTCTTCCTGGCCTTGGGTGCGCTGCTGCTGGTGTTCGCCATGTGGTGGCTGTACTTCGAGCGCTCCAGCAACGATCTGCTCACGTCCCGGGGACGCGCCTTCGAGTGGGGCTACGGTCACTACTTCATCTGGATCGCGGCGGCCGCGGTGGGAGCTGGGATCGCCGCGGGCGTCGACGTCCTCACGGACCACGCCCACGTCGACATGACGCTCGCGGGCGCCACGGTGGCCATCCCGGTCGCGATCTACCTGGCCGGTGTGTGGGTGCTTCACGACCTGCCGCGGCCGATGTCGCGCGTGCGCCTGGCGCTCACACCGGTGGCGATCATGCTAGTGCTGCTGACGCCACTTACACCGCAACCGATCTTCCTGACCGGAGCAGTGGTGGTGGGTCTCTTGACGGTCAGGGTCATCACCACGCCGCATCCGGCGCGGGCCCTAGACTGAGCACGCCGACCACCCGTTACAGGAGTCCTGCCATGCCCTTCCAGCCATTCGTGATGGAACAGATGATGTCCGAGTGGGAGAACGCCGTGGACATCAACCTGTCCGAGAGTGGCGTGCACCCCATGACACTGGGCGAGCTGCTGGCCATGGACGGGCGCGAGGCTGGCGACCTGGCGGACATGGGCATGTCCTATCCGCAGGCCAACGGAACCGTCGAGCTGCGAGAGGCCATCGCGGCGATGTATCCCGGAGCCACCACCAACGATGTGCTGGTCACGGTCGGTGCGGCCGAGGCCAATTACCTCGCCATCAATACCTTCACCGAGCCGGGCGATGAGGTCGTCATCGTGCTGCCCAACTACATGCAGGTCTGGGGTGTGGCCAGGAACCGAGGTTGCTGTGTCAAGGAGGTCTACCTTGACGTAGATCGCGACTGGGCACTGGATACAGCCGCCCTCGAAGTGGCGGCGAGCGCGGACACGAAGATGATCTGCGTGGTCAACCCCAACAACCCCACCGGCCGCATCATGAGCGAGGCGGAGATGGACGCGGTGGTGGCGGCAGCCCAGCGCTCGGGCGCATGGTTGCTGGCCGACGAGGTCTACCGCGGTGCCGAGCGCGACCGAGATGAGGAGACGCCCTCGTTCTACGGACGCTACGACAAGGTGCTGGCGCAGGGCTCGATGAGCAAGGCCTACGGGCTGCCCGGACTGCGCGTGGGCTGGACGGTGGGTCCGGCGGGGGCGGTGGCGGACATGTGGCGCCGCCACGAGTACATCACCATCGCTACCACCATGCTGTCCAACCATCTCACCGCCACAGCGCTGTCTCCCAAGGTGCGCCCGCAGATCCTGGCGCGGACGAGGATGCTGCTGAAGGGTGGCTACGGCCTGCTGGGCGAGTGGCTCAGTGAGCAGGACGGCGTCTTCACCGGCACCCCGCCTGATGCCGCGGCTATCACCTTCCTCAAGTACGACCTGCCCATCAGCTCGACCGAGTGGATGGAGCAGCTCCGAGACGAGCGCAGCGTGCTCATCGTGCCCGGCGACCACTTCGGCCTGGAGCACCACATCCGACTGTCGTTCGCGGTGCCCGAGCCGCAGCTGCTCGATGGACTGGAGCGCATCCACCAGTCGGTGCTCGAACTGCGCAAGTGATCGATGTCGCGGCCGACGTCCGGGCTGCCGAGGCTCGGATCCGACCGCACCTGCTGACGACCCCGGTCGTGCCTGCGGTCGGACTGACCGTGGAGATCGGTTCGCAGGTCGTGCTCAAGTGCGAGAACCTGCAGCACACAGGCTCCTTCAAGGCGCGCGGGGCACTCAGCAAGGTGCTCTCGCTCTCCTCAGATGAGATGGACCGCGGCATCGTCACCGCTTCGACCGGCAACCATGGGGCCGCGGTTGCCTACGCGGCGAAGATCGTCGGTGCCGATGCGCTGGTGGTCGTGCCCGACAACGCCAGCCCTGCCAAGCTCGCGGCCATCGAGCGGCTGGGCGGCCACATCCAGGTCCGCGGCTCAGATAGCGTCGATAGTGAGACGGCGGCGCGGGCGTTGGCGGCCGAGCGCGGCATGACCTACATCTCGCCCTACAACGACCGGCAGGTCATCGGTGGGCAGGGCACGCTGGGGTTGGAGCTTCTCGAGCAGGTCGACGACCTTGCTGCTGTCTACGTGGCGGTCGGTGGTGGCGGGCTGGCCTCGGGCGTGGCGGGGGTCATCAAAGCGCTCTCGCCGACGACTCGCATCATCGGCTGTTCGCCTGCCGCGTCGGCCGTGATGTACCACTCGCTCCGCGCCGGTCGAATCCTGGACCTGCCATCCGAGCCCACCTTGAGCGATGGCACCGCCGGCGGTGTGGAGGTTGAGGCCATCACCTTCGACATCCTGGCCGGGCTGCTGGATGACTTCGTGACGGTGGAGGAAGGCGACATCCGTAGGGCGTTCCTCGACCTCATCGAGATCGAGCACCAACTTGTGGAGGGCTCGGCCGCCATGGCCTATGCGGCGGCTCGCTCTGCCGCGACGGCGGTCGATGGCACTACGGCCGTCATCCTCTGTGGTGGCAACGTCGGCCTGGGCAAGCTGCGGCGGGTCATCGCATGAGGATCATCGATCGGGCCGAGATCGAAAAGACGCTAGCGGGCGTTGATCTGCTACCGCTGATCGAGGGGGCCTTTCGCGACTATTCAGCCGGGCGCGCCATCGTGCCGCCTTTGGGGGAGTTGCTGCTGGACGATGGCGAGGTCCACATCAAGTACGGTGCCATCCGCGGCGACTGCCACTACGTCATCAAGATCGCCTCGGGCTTCTACGGCAACGCCACGCGCGGGTTGCCCTCGAGCAACGGCCTGATGCTGGTCTTCCGCTCGGACACTGGAGAGCCGGAGGCCCTGCTCTTTGACGAAGGCTGGCTAACGGATGTGCGAACGGCCGTGGCTGGTGCCATCGGTGCCAAGGCTCTGGCGCGCACCGACGTGGAGCGCATCGGCGTGCTGGGCACGGGAACGCAGGCTCGACTGCAGGTGCAGCATCTGGCGCCGCTGTTCGCTACGCGCTCGCTGATCGTCTGGGGCCGGGATCCAGTGCGGGTCGAGCGCTACCGCACCGACATGACGACCGCCGGCTTCCTGGTGGAGGTGGCGCACTCGCCGACCGGCGTCGCACAGGCTGCCGACCTCATCGTGACCACCACGCCCTCGACCGAGCCGCTGCTGCATGCGTCCGACATCCACTCCGGCACACACATCAATGCCATCGGCTCGGACACGGCCGAGAAACAGGAACTGGCTGCCGACGTGCTGACGCTGGCGGACGTGGTCGTGGCCGACAGCCTGCAGCAGTCCCGCACGCGTGGCGAGATCGCACGCGCCTTGGCCACTGGGGCGATCGGCTCGGACAAGGCCGTCGAGCTGGGGACGCTGCTGGCAGGGGAGGCCAGGGGGCGAACGTCAGCCGAGCAGATCACCGTTTTCGATTCGACCGGCGTGGCCGTCCAGGACATCGCCATCGCCTCCGCGGTCGTGGAGGCCGTGGTGAGATAGTCAGCCTGCTGGCGCCTCGTCCTCGGCGGCGGTCTCATCAGGAGCGGGCTCGCGCGGCGGGATGAGCAGCATCGCGATGACCAGGCCGAACGCCACCAGCGCCAGCAGCGGCAGGCTCACGAAGCCGAACTCACGGAACCACACTTGTGTACACGGTATGCCCACCGTGCAGGCACCGGTGTCGATCTGGGGGAACCACTCCAGCAGGTAGTGGTAACCGGAGATGACCGCGCCAACTGCGGCCAGTGGCACGGCGTAGCGCCGGATGCCGATGTCCTTGCGGATCGCGGCGATGGCGAGGATCAGCACCAACGGGTACATCGCGATGCGCTGGTACCAGCACAGCGTGCACGGCGTGTAGTGCGCGATCTCGCTGAAGTAGAGACTTCCGGCCATCGCCAGCGTGGCTGCCGCCCAGGCGCCGGTGATGGCCAACGGGCTGAGTCGCCGACAGAGTCGCCTGAAGCTTTGGTCGACCGACTCGGACAGGCGTGAGGCGACGAACATCAGGCCCAGCCAGAAGAGGGCCACGATCCCGATGAGGGCAAAGACCCCGTAGACGAAGACGACGGTGCCGATCTCCATTACATCACTCGTCGCGGCACGGCTCGAATGGTCGCTGGACTGCTGTGCATTTGCGTATGATGCCTGATAGGGACGAGTCCAATGGAGGGTCAGGTGGCAGCGACCGACCCTTGATCTCGTGGTCGTCACGATCGACATCGGTGAGTTCGACCCGTCGTGGAGCCTGGCGACGACGGGGTGGGTGCAGGCGCACGAAGCTGGCCTCAACGCACCACAGAGCGAGGGGACGCTGGCAGGCAGAACCTGTGCGGGCGGTGCCGGCGCGTCGCAGGCGGGCGTTGGTCCACTCGTTGCGATCGTAGGCGCCGCCCCGCGGCTCGACGGTGATGTCCAGGCCGTGCTCGCCGAGCCGGTAGATGGTCACCACGCTCCCACAGCACCCGCTTGTCGATGTCCGTCGGTAGCAAGGGTCCGCATGGCTCACCGAATCGGGGACCCGCGGCCGATGTCAGCCGGAGTTCTGAGACCCAGTATCAACGGTGACAACCGAGCCCACTCCGAACCGGAGACCGAACTGTGACCGACTCTGCCCCGACCATCCTCATCGTCGGTGGCGTGGCTGGTGGCGCTTCCGCTGCCGCCCGCGCTCGCCGCATGAATGAGGACGCGCGCATCATCATCTTCGAGCGCGATTCCTATGTCTCCTTCGCCAACTGCGGTCTCCCGTACTACCTTGGTGGCGAGATCAGCGACCGCGACAAGTTGCTGGTCGCCAAGCCGGAGCTGTTCAAGCGCCGCTTCCATATCGAGGTGCGCACGCGCCATGAGGTGGTGTCCATCGACCGTGCGGCCAAGACCATCAGCGTCTCCGATCTGGACGGCGGCCGCACCTACAGCGAGGTTTACGACAAGCTGATCCTGGCTCCGGGTGCCGACCCTTTGGTGCCGCCGATCCCGGGTGCCGACGCGGATGGTGTCTTCACCCTGCGCAACCTGGAGGACTGCGACCGCATCGCCGCGGCCATGCCCGAGGCTCGTCAGGTGGTCGTTATCGGCGGCGGCTACGTGGGCCTTGAGACGGTCGAGCAGTTCCGGCGCAAGGGGCTTGATGTGGCCCTGGTCGAGATGCAGCCGCAGGTCATGCCCTTCCTGGACCGTGAGATGGTCGAGCCGCTGCACCGCCAGCTGGAGTACAACGGCGTGCGCCTGGAGCTCGGCAACGGCATCGCCTGGATCGAGGAGCGCGACGGTCGGGCCGTGGCTGCGGTGCTGGCCGACGGCACACGTCTGCCTGCCGACCTGATCCTGCTGGGGGTCGGTGTCCGGCCCAACGTCAAGCTGGCTGAGGATGCCGGATTGGTGCTCGGTGCCGGTCGTGGCATCGCCACCGACGACTTCATGCGCACCAACGACCCGGACATCTATGCGGTCGGTGACGCGGCCGAATATACATTCGGCAGCACCGGTGCCAAGATGCGCGTGCCGCTCGCCGGTCCTGCCAACCGCAGCGGGCGGCTGGCCGGTGAGCACGCGGCTACGGGCTCGTCGCGTCCGGCGCCGTCGGTCTGGGGCACGTCCATCGTGCGCGTCTTCGGCACCACCGCCGGTATCACCGGCCTCTCGTTGCGAGCGGCGCGCGACGCCGGCTTCGATGCCACTGCCGTCCACGTCATCGCCAACCATCACGCCGGTTACTACCCGGGCGCCCAGGCCATGGCCCTGAAGCTCACCTTCGAGGAGGGCACTGGCAAGGTCCTCGGTGTCCAGGCCTGCGGTGGTGACGGCGTCGACAAGCGCCTGGACATCATCGCCACGTTGACCCACTTCGGCGGCGACGTTCACGACCTCGCCGAGCTCGACCTCGCCTATGCGCCACCATTCGGCTCGGCCAAAGATTCGCTGCACATGGCAGCATTCGCGGCGGAGAACCATCTGGCCGGCCTTGCCCGGGTGGTGCAGCCCGACATCGACCTGTGCCCGTACCAGACGGTGGATGTGCGTGAGCCGTTCGAGGTCGCGGCGCTGCCACTGGCCGACTGTGACGACATCATCAACATCCCGCTTGACCAGCTTCGCGACCGGCTCGATGAGCTTGATCCCTCGAAGCCGACGATCGTGGCGTGCCGCTCCGGGATGCGATCCTATCTGGGTACTCGCATCCTCGCGCAGCATGGCTTCAAGGAGGTCTACAACCTCTCAGGCGCCACGGCCATGCGTGAGTTCGCGCTCAACCGGCGGCTGCCGGCCTCCAGGGCGACGACGCCGACCGGCGTTCCTGCACCCGACGCGATCATGATCGACTAGACCCACTGGGATGGCATTACACCATCCGGAGCATCGTTGCACCATGCCATTGGACATCAAGGATCCGCGGACGGAGCAACTTGCCCGGGAAGTCGAATCTATGACCGGCGAATCCAGGTCCGGTGCCATCCGCGTGGCGCTACAGGAACGCAAGGCCAGACTCGAGATCTCAAGCCCCACCGCGAGCCGCGAGCGTGCCCTCAGGGCCTGGCTCGCTGACTCCGTGTGGCGGAGCCTGCCAGATGGGACACGTGGCCATGTGCTGACGCGATCGGAGCAGGATGAGCGGCTCGGCTACGACGAGCAAGGATCGTGATCCGTGACACCTTGGCCATCCTGACCATCCTGTTCGGCGATCCGGATCGCGAGGACTACCTTCAACGCATCATGGAGACACCAGTCGTGGGGTCAGGGCGCGACCCTGGTTGAGATGTCGATCGATCCGGGCCGCCTCTCGCGATGGACCGGTGTGCGTCGCGAGAGATTGTCGTGGACCGATGTCTGATGCTTTCCTCCGTCCTACGATGGGGGTATGAGTTCCCGAGCGCCCGGTGTCATCGCCGTCATCCCTGCCTACCAGGCGGCGGCGACGCTCGATACGGTCGTGCGCGCGACGGCGGAGCACCTGCCGGTCCTGGTGGTCGATGACGGCTCCACAGACGACACGGCCGCGGTGGCCGAAGCTGCGGGAGCCGAGGTGCTGCAGCAGCGGCCCAACCAGGGCAAGGGCGCGGCGCTACGACACGGGTTCCGACACGCTCTCGCGGAAGGTGCGGAGGCGGTGCTGACGCTCGATGCCGATGGCCAGCACGACCCAGCCTGCGTTCCCGACTTTCTGGCGCGGTGGCGTTCGAGTCGTGCGCCGCTGATCATCGGCCGCCGTGACTTTGGCCAGATGCCGCTCTCGCGCCGAGTGGCCAACGTTCTCGGCACGCGGACCTTCAGCTGGGCCGTCGGTCGCCACATCGATGACAACCAGTCGGGCTATCGACTCATCGGGCAGCCGTTGCTGGGACATCTGCTTTTGAGCAAGGAACCCGGCTTCGAGTTCGAGGTGGAGATCGATCACGGACGCCATCCGGGCTGGCCTGGCCATCGATTGGGTGCCCATCCCCACCATCTATGAGGATGCCGGCAGCCACATTCGGCCGGTCGCTCACGTCTCCAACTTCCTGCGGGTGGCCCGCGCTGCCCGGCGCTCGGTCGGCACACCGCTCGACCTGAGCTAAGGGCTGTTTGTTGAGCATCGGCCGATGACCGCTCTCCGCCACGGGCACCCTGCCCACAAGCCGGTGGCCGACGAGTCGGTCGACCCGATGGGCAAGCGCGAATTCATCGTGCTCATCTCCATGCTCATGGCTCTGACGGCCCTGGCCATCGACATGATGCTGCCGGCCTTCGCGGAGATGCGATCGAGCTTTGGCCTGGCGCCGGATTCGACGGCCATCGCCCCGGTCATCACCGTGTTCCTGGTGGGTTTCGGTTCGGGACAACTGCTCTGGGGTCCGTTGTCCGACGCGCTCGGTCGCAAGCGCATCCTCTGGGTGGGCCTCGTCATCTATTCGTTGGCGGCACTGGGGGCGGCGCTGGCGCCGTCGCTGACCATCCTGCTGCTGCTGCGTTTCGTGGGTGGTCTTGGTGCCGCGGCCATCCGCATCATGACCCAGGGCACGATTCGTGATCGCTACCGCGGTGACCAGATGGCCAAGGTGCTCTCGTACATCATGGCCGTGTTCCTGCTGGTGCCGATGATGGCACCATCGTTGGGCGCGGCCGTGCTCGCCATCGGTGACTGGCGCTGGATCTTCGCGTTCTTCGTGGTCGCCGCGCTGGCCGCAGGTCTCTGGGCCAGGCGCTTGCCGGAGACGCTCCCCGCCGAACGACGCCTTCCCCTCAGAGCTTCCCGGCTGTGGACGGCCGCGCGCGTGGTGCTCGGCAGCCGCTTCGCCATGGGCTTCACCATCGCGCAGATGGCGGTCTTCGGGTTCTTCGCTTCGTACCTCGCCTCCACCGAGCTGATCATCGACGACGTCTTCGGCCTGGGGCCGTGGTTTCCTCTTGTCTTCGGTGGGGCGTCGCTGATGCTGGGTGCCGCGATGCTCTTCAATCCCAGGCTGATCGACCGCTTCGGGCTGCGACGGATGGTGCGCTTCGCACTGACTGGCTACCTTGCCGCGACCACGGTCTTCGTGGTCATCGCGCTGTCTACCGGCGGGCATCCGCCGTTCTGGCTGTACCTGGTCGGGGTGCTGCCCATCCTGGTGACGCACTCATTCGTGATGCCCAACCTGAACTCTGCCGCGATGATGCCGATGGGTCGTGTCGCGGGCACGGCGGCGGCGATCATCGGGGCCATCGCAACGCTCGGCGGTGCCATCATCGGTGCCTTGATCGACGCGGCATACGACGGCTCCGTCACGCCCTTCGCGTTGGCGGGCCTGCTCGTCTGCAGCGTGGCCTTCGTGGCCTATCGTTGGTCGGATGCGGTCTGGGAGGACTCGGCCGACCGCGAGCTGCTGCCGGCCGGCCGTTTGGCCGAGGCCGCCACCGCGCCCCCGGGTGAGATCGCCTGACCCCAAGCGGCTGATCAGGATTTGACTCGCGAGTCGCAGCCTGCTAGGTTGAATTGAGAATATTCTCAGAAGCGAGAGAATTCTCACACATGGCGACGGAAACGAACCTTGACTGACTACCTCCTGGGTGCCGACTATGGCACTGGCGGGGCAAAGGTCGTGCTCATCGACTCCGACGGGGAGCAGGTCGGCTATGCCTATGAGGAATACCCCATCTACACCGACCATCCCGGATGGTCGGAACATGACGCGCCCCGCTATTGGGACGCCTTCTGCCGCATGACCCGCAAGGTCCTCGCCGAGACCGGCGTGGACCCGGCCGAGATCCGGGGCGTGGCCGCCTCCTCCGCGCTCCCCTCGGTCGTCCTAGTCAATCGTGACGGTGAGCCGCTCCCTCGGGCCTACAACCTGATGGATCGCCGCGCCACGGCTGAGGTGACCTGGGTCAGCGAGCACATCGGCGCGGAGCGCATCTTCGGCATCACCGCC
The DNA here is from genome assembly GCA_963814315.1 of uncultured Chloroflexia bacterium. Lineage (GTDB taxonomy): Bacteria > Chloroflexota > Limnocylindria > Limnocylindrales > CSP1-4 > JAFMJV01. Next base: position 626,769 of record CAWFCG010000001.1, on the reverse strand, counting down.
AACCGGCTCGAAGACCACCCCGTACTGATGAACGTGCTCTGGGAGCGCACCAACCATCCCGAGCGCTACCGCACCATCGCCAAGGTCCTGACCATCGACGGCTTCATCAACTTCAAGCTGACGGGGACATCGACGGCGCACTATTCGGCCGGCCCGTTCTATGGCGCCTACGACATCCTGGAACGGCGCTTCGATACCGCCCTGCTCGAGGCCATGGGCGTGGATCCGGCGCTGATGCCCGAACTGTGTCGCTGCGAGGACATCATCGGTGAGATCTCCTCGGCGGCTGCGGCCGAGTGTGGGCTGGCTGCGGGCACGCCGGTAGCCGGTGGCCAGGTGGACTGCAATGCTGGTTGGATGCAGGGCGGTGCAATCGAGCCCGGTGACATCCAGATGAACCTGGGCACGGCCGGCAACTTCGGCATCATCCACCGCTCGCGCGAGTTCCTGTTCAGCGAATCGGGCGCCGCGTCGATCAACTTCCCCTACACCGTGGATTCGGAGACGACATACATCACGGTGCCGACCACGACCACTGGCGGCGGGACCCTGCGCTACCTACGCGACCAGTTCTCAGCCCTGGAGGTCGAGCGCGAGAAGGCCGGTGGGCCGGACGTTTACGACGAGCTCAATGCACAAGCAGCCGCTGTGCCAAGAGGTGCGGACAGCCTGTTCTTCCTGCCCTACCTGATGGGCGAGCGCACGCCCATCTGGGACGTCAACGCTCGCGGCGTGCTCTTCGGCCTCTCGCTCAACCACACCAAGGGGCATGTCGTGCGCGCGGCCATGGAAGGGGTCGCCTTCGCCCTGTATCACTCATTCGAGACGCTCGGTGCGGCGGGACTCCGCGTCAACTACCCGCTGGTGCTCAACGAGGGTGGCGCCAAGTCGAACTTGTGGCGGCGCATCATCACCGATGTCTTCGACGTCGGTACCGTGTTGCTGGAACGACGCACAGGAGCGCCCTACGGCGATGCCATCCTGGCCGGCGTCGCTACCGGCATCTTCAAGGACTTCTCCGTGGCCAGGGGTTGGGCCACCACCATCGATCCCATGGAGCCCGACCCTGCGGCCCATGCCGACTACATGGAACGGTTCGCGCTCTTCAAGCAGGTCTATCAGGACCTTCGCGGAGACTTCGTCGAGCTCGCCCGTATCCGGTCGCAGTAGCGCGACAGACAGGAGCCACACATGGAGCTGGTCAGCAAGCTCAGGCAGCGGGTCGCCGCGAACGACCCTATCCGCATCGGCATCGTCGGCTGCGGGCAGATGGGATCCGGCCTAGCCCATGCCATCAACAACATCGAGGGCATGCGTGTCGCGGCCATCGCCGATCTGGACGTCGCCCGTGGTGTCGCTACCTACGGTGAGATGGGCCGCTCGGGTGATGTGCTGGTGGCCGAAGGTCTCGCCGAGGCGGAGGACGGCATCCGGACCGGGGCCGCGGTAGTCACGCCCGATGCGCTGTCGATGCCGCAGATGGAGGGCCTGGAGTGCATCGTGGAGGTTACCGGGGTGCCCGATGTGGGTGCGCGCGTAGCCCACGACGCCATCATGAACCGGAAGCCCGTGGTGATGATGAACGTGGAGACGGACATCACCATCGGGGTCTACCTGGACCGGCTGGCTCGAAAGATGGGTACGGTCTACACCGTGGCGTCGGGCGATGAGCCGGGTGTGCTCAAGATGCTTCACGAGCAGGCCATCCTGATGGGCTTCGAGGTGGTCAGCCTGGGCAAGGGCAAGAACAACGTCATCGATCTTGCCGCCACGCCCGATGCCTGCGTGGCAGAGGCTGCCAGCAAGGGCATGAACCCCAAGATGCTCTCGGCCTTCAAGGATGGCACCAAGACGATGGTGGAGATGGCGGCGGTGTCCAACGCCACGGGCCTGCTGCCCGATGTTCCCGGCATGCATGGTCCCAAGGTGGAGGTCGATGACCTGGTCAGCACGTTCATCCCGCAGGCTGACGGCGGCATCCTGTCACGCGCCGGTTGCGTGGACTACTCGACCGGAGCCATCGCGCCAGGCGTGTTCGCCATCGTGCGCTCGTACGATGCCCGCATCCGCAAGGAGATGAAGTTCATCACCCACGCTGAAGGGCCCTACTACCTGCACCTGCGGCCGTACCATCTCTGCGATCTGGAGACGCCACAGTCGGTGGCGGAGGCGGTGCTGCTGGGCGAGGTCACCGTGGCTGCCGAACAGATGCACGCCGAGGTGGTGTGCACGGCCAAGCGCGCTATCGAGGGTGGGGCCGTGCTGGAGGGTATCGGCGGGCCTGATTGGTACGGGTTGATCATGACATACGCAGAGGCTCGCGCGATGCGAGCGGTGCCCATCGGCATCGGTGCGGGAGCGGTCGCCAAGCGGGCCATCACTGCCGGCTCGATCATCACCGAGGACGATGTGGCCGTCGATGAGACGACGTTCGTGGCACGGCTGCGCCGGCTGCAGGACGCCCTCTATGGATAAGGGGGTCGGGATGAGCGAGCAACACCCGCAGAGGCTGCCGTTCCTTGACAACGGCATCGCCCAGATCGCCTTCGTAGTGCAGGATCTCGACCGCACCGTGGAGATGTACCACCAGATGTTCGGCGTGGGGCCTTGGCACTTCTACACCTATGGCAAGCCGCTGGTGAAGAAGATGTCTTACTACGGTCAGCCCTGCGAGTACAAGATGCGGGTGGCGCTGTCTTACTTCGGGCCGATGCGCGTCGAGCTCATCGAGATGGTCGAGGGGCCGACGGTCTACGCTGACTTCGTCGCGGCGCATGGGTTCGGCGTGCAGCATCTTGGCGTGCTAGTGGACGATATGGATGTGGCCCTGGCGCAGGCTGAGGCTGCCGGTTTCCGCATGATCATGGACGGCTCCGGTTTCGGTCCCGATGGCGACGGCCACTACGCCTATCTCGATACACAGGAAGCGTACGGCGTCACCTACGAGCTGATCTGCCGTCCCGCGCGCCGCAATCCGCCGGAGAAGGTCTACCCGCCCGAGGAGTAGCGCCCCCAACGAGTCGACCGCCCGAGTGGCAAGCCGTGGCACTGGCGCAGCGATGCGCCATGGTCCCGCGACGTCCCGAGGTTCCCGTTCAGCGGGCCAACACGACCGGTGGGACCTCGAACCTGCCGATGTTTCCCGCAGAACGTCAACCGCTGCCGTCTTCTCCCGCCGTGCGGGAATAGGTGGCCTTCTGATGGCATCACGGGTCAGGCTCTCCCGATGCACGGGAACCACCAGCTGTGGCGTGACTGCTTCATCCATGCCAATCGCGTCATCGCGCCCAAGGGATGTCGCGCCCACGCATCCACGCTGAGGGTGTCGCGACTGAGCCCTTGACGCTATGGCTGCGGTGGTCGGTCTGACCCACCGGACGGGTGAAGTGACGGAGCAGGTCGCCTTCAGGCACCCAGATTCGGTCGATCGCCCCGCGGGGCGGGTGAACGAACGTAGCGAGCGCGCGGATGGCGTTGGATCATCGCTGTTTCACCCGCCATGTGGATAGGACTGCCGGCCAGGCCCAGATGGATGGCGAACGACTGTCGGATCACCCGCCCGGCGGGTCGCGCTGTGCAGCGGACCGATGCATTCGATTGCCCCTTATGGTTGACGACCGCCTGGTGACCATGCTACGGTGCCTGAAATAATTCTCAGGAGTGGGAATTCTTTCATGGCGATAGCCAGCCACCCTTCGAACGAGGAGCTTCGCTTGCTGGTAAAGGTCAGCAGGTTCTACTACGAGGACGGCCTGAACCAGGATGCCATCACGGCACGCTTGGGGCTGTCTCGTTCGAAGGTGTCCCGGCTGATGGCACAGGCGCGCGAGACGGGTGTGGTGCAGATCAACGTGGTCGCGCCGGAGGATCTCTTCCTCGACCTCGAGAGCGCGCTTGAGGAGCGCTTCGGGCTGCAGGAGGCCCTCGTGGTCGAAGCGCAGTCAGGGGACACACAGGCGCAGGTCAGCCGAGCCGTCGGCAGCGCCGCCGCGGGCTACCTACTGCGCGCCATGTCTCCCCGCAGCACCATCGGCATGTGTTGGGGTGACACGCTGCGCTACATGGCCGCGGCACTGACCTCGCAGCGCTACCCCAATGCCCAGGTGGTACAGGTGATCGGTGGCCTTGGCCAGCCCGATTCGGAAGTCCACGCCACGGAACTGTGCCGCAGCGTCTCGCGATCGCTGGGCTGTCGCCTGACGCTGCTGCCGGTGCCCGGCATCGTGGCCGATCAGCGTACCCGTGAGGTGCTGCTCTCCGACGTCCACGTCCAACGAGCCGTGGAAGCGTTCGACGATCTGGACATCGCCTTCGTCGGCATCGGTGCCCCCACGCTGGGCTCGGTGACGATGCGCGACGGCTCCATCATCACGCGTGCCGAGCTGGATGCCCTGCTGCACAAGGGGGCGGTCGGCGACATCGCCCTGCGCTACTACGACGCCGAGGGCGAGTGCATCGAGTCGGAGATCAACGACCGCATCATCGGCATGACACTGGAGCAGATCAAGCAGGTGCCCAAGATCGTGGGCGTGTCAGGCGGGCCGGACAAGCAGGCCGCCATCCGCGCCGCGCTTCGCGGACACCTCATCAATGTGCTCATCACCGACTCGGTGACGGCTGAGACACTCCTGGAGGCGTCCGATGGATGAGCAGCGGCTGGACGATCAGCGGCTGATGGACGATCAGCAGCTCCGTGCGCTCGGGGCCGAGGCCATCCGCCGTGAAAGCGCTGCCGCCGCGACGCTGGCCAACGACTTGCCGGACACGTTCGCCCAGGCCGTTCGCATGCTGCTGGACTGCCACGGCCACGTCCTCGTGTCGGGTTCCGGCACCTCGCACGCAGTGGCGCTGCGCTTCGCCCATCTGCTGTCGTGCGTAGGGACGCCGGCGCTCTTCCTGCACCCTGGCGACAGCCAGCACGGGGCGGCCGGCGCCGTGACCGCCAACGACGTCTGGATCGGTCTATCCAAAGGCGGCGAGACCACCGAGGTCGTCTTCCTCGCTGGCATCGCCCGCAAGCGAGGAGCGGTGGTCGTCGCCATCACCGAGAAGCCCGCGTCGAGCCTGGGTCGGCTGGCCGACGTCATCCTGCCGGTGACCGCGCCGGACGGCATCGACCCTTTCGGCATGGTGGCCACGGGCAGCTCGCTCTTCATCTCGGCCTTCACCGATGCCATCTGTGTGGCGCTTCTTGAGCTGCGCGGCTACTCCGTCACCGATTTCGGGGAGACCCATCCGGGTGGTGCCGTCGGTCACAAGATCAGGGAGATCGACAGCCAGTGAAAGCCGCCCACCTCACCGCCCCCGAGACGATCGAGCTGGTCGACGTTCCCGTCCCACAGTGCCCCAACGACGGCGTCCTCCTCGCCGTCCGGGCCTGTGGGGTCTGCGGGTCCGACTTGCGGCGCTGGCGTGAAGGTCCGGCTGCCGGCCCCATCACCGTGCCCGGACACGAGTTCGCCGGCGAGATCGTCGAGGTCGGCTCCGACGTGTCTGGCTACACGGTGGGGGAGCACCTCGCCGTCGCGCCGGACGTCCACTGCCTCGAATGCTGGTACTGCAGCGTGGGCCAATACAACCTCTGCGACGACATGACCATGATCGGCATCACGCCCGGCTTCGACGGCGGGTTGGCCGAGTACTGCGTCCTGACGGCACACGCCCTGGCCGGCGGCACCATCCACAAGATGCCCTCGTCGCTCAGCTTTGCGCAGGGCGCCCTGGGCGAGCCGCTGAGTTCGGTGCAGGCCTGTCACGAGGACATCGGCACCACCCTGGGTGACACCGTGCTGGTCATGGGCGCCGGCCCGATCGGCTGTCTGCACACCCTCATCGCCCACCTGCGCGGCGCCCGCGTGATCCTGTCCGAACCCAACGAACTGCGGCGGAAGCTGGCCGAGCCGTTTGCGCCCGAGCTGGTGCTCGATCCCATGACCCAGGACGTCGTGGCTGAGGTCAAGGCCTTCACGGACGGCCTCGGAGCCGACAGCGCCATCTGTGCCAACCCCGTGGCCGCCACCCACCAGCAGGCGGTCGAGGCGGTACGCAAGCGCGGCAACGTGGTCCTCTTCGGCGGCCTGCCCAAGGCGGCGCCCATGACGACGCTGGACGCCAATCGCATCCACTACGACGAGATCCGCGTCATCGGCTCCTTCAGCTATCACCCCGACTTCCATGCCCGCGCGCTAAGACTGCTCGAACGTGGCCAAGTCGATCCCGATGCCATCATCACCCACCGCTTCTCCCTCGATCAGGCCGATGAGGTCTTCCGGACCGTCGCCGCCGGCGAGGCGCTCAAGGTCATGGTCGAGATCGGCCAGGAAGGCACGGATCCGGCATGATCGGACTCAACACTGAGCTGCGACAGCGGGAAGCTGCCGGGCAGCCCGTCCGCATCGGTCTCATCGGGGCCGGGCAGATGGGTACCGACGTGGTCGCCACCACGCACGAGATGCAAGGTGTGCGCGTGGTCGTCACCGCCGACCTGGATATCGAGCGCGCTCGTGATGCCTATCGCATCGGTCTCATCGAGGACGAGGTCGTGGTGGCCGAGACGGCCGCCGCAGCCGATGCAGCGGTCGAGGCCGGGAAGGTGGTCGCCGTCGCCGACTACCGCATCGTCACTGACATGCGCAGCATCGACGTGATGCTGGAATCCACCGGCGTGCCTGAGATCGGCGCTCGCGCCGCGCTACGCAGCGCTCGCAATGGTCAGGACTTGGCCATGATGAACGTCGAGACGGACATCACCGTCGGCCCCATCTTGCACTGGTATGCCAAGCAGAAGGGTGTGCTCTACGCACTCGCTGCCGGTGACGAGCCAGCTGCCTGCAAGGAGCTGTACGACCTCGCGGTCTCGATGGGCTTCACCATCGTGGCCGCCGGCAAGGGCAAGAACAACCCGCTCGATCGCCACTCCACGCCGACCGACCCGGCCGTCCAGAAGGAAGCCGCTCGCCGTGGCCTCTCGCCCAACATGCTGGTCGAGTTCGTGGATGGCTCCAAGACCATGATCGAGATGGCTGCAACGTCCAACGCTACCGGCCTGGTCCCGGATATCCGCGGCATGCACGGCCCCGACACCGACCGCGACCACCTGACCGACGCCTTCCGGCTCGTCGAAGACGGCGGTGTGCTGAGCCAGATGGGCGTGGTCGACTATGGCATCGGGGCGGTCGCTCCCGGCGTCTTCGTCATCGTGCGTACCGACCACCCTCGACTGCGTGAGGCGATGGTCTTGCGCGATATGGGCGATGGGCCCTACTACACGCTCTTCCGACCCTTCCACCTATGCAGCATCGAGGTGCCGCTGACGTGCGCCATGCTGACCATCCGGCGCCAGTCGAACATGGTCCCGCTCGATCGGCTTACCTCCGAGGTCTTCGCCGTTGCCAAGCGCGACCTGGCACCCGACGACACGCTCGATGCCATCGGCGGCACCGCCTACTACAGCCTCATCGACACCTATGAGACCGCCGCTGCCGAGGGCCTCCTGCCCATCGGCCTGGCCAACGGCGCCCGCGTCGTCCGACCCGTGGCCATGGACACGCCCATCACTGCCGCGGACGTCGAGATCAAGCCATCCACGGTCTACAGGCTGCGGCAGCTACAGGACCAGTGGTCGCAGGGAGCGATCGCCGATGCCGAGCTGCTCACGGCCGTCGACCACCTAGCTACCGAGTAACACGGACCACACGGACCATGAGGTCCAAGGAGGAGAGGACAATGGCACGAGCCACATTGGGAGTCATCGTCGGGAACCGCGACTTCTTCCCTGACGCCCTGGTCACCGAAGCGCGAGCGGACGTGCTCGCCCTATTCGAGGAGATGGACCTTGAGCCCGTCATCCTCGATGCCGCAGCCACCAAGCTTGGCGGCGTCGAGACCTGGCGTGAGGCGCAGCTGTGTGCCCAGCTGTTCGACGACAACCGTAGGCGCATCGAGGGTGTGCTGGTGGTGCTCCCCAACTTCGGCGATGAGAAGGGCGTTGCGGACACCATGCGGCTGTCCGGCCTCAACGTGCCCATCCTGCTGCAGGCCTATCCCGACGACGTCACCGCCTTCACCGTGGACCGCCGCCGCGACGCGTTCTGCGGCAAGATCTCCGTCTCCAGCGACCTGCGCCAGTACGGCTTCAAGTACTCGCTGACCGAGAATCACACCACGCCCGTGCAGTCGGACGCCTTCCGCGCTGACCTCGACAAGTTCATCCGCGTGTGCAAGGTCGCCAACGGCATGAAGCGCGCTCGCCTGGGCGCCATCGGCACGCGTCCGGATGCCTTCAAGACCGTGCGGTACAGCGAGAAGCTGCTGGAAGCCAGCGGCATCGCCGTCAGCGTCATCGACTTCAGCGAGGTCTTCGGCAACGCCAACCGCCTGGGCGACGACGATGCCAAGACGAAGGCCAAGCTCGATGAGATCCGTGCCTACATGCCACATCCCACGGTGCCCCCGGAGAAGCTGGTAAAGATGGCCAAGCTGGGCGTGGTCGTCGACGACTGGATGGCTGACAACGACCTTGATGCCACGGCCATGCAGTGCTGGTCCTCGCTCCAGGAGAACTACGGCGTCAACGTCTGCACGCTGATGAGCATCATGAGCAACAAGCTCATGCCCAGCGCGTGCGAGACCGACATCACCGGTCTGGCCTCCATGTACGCACTGCAGCTGGCCGCCGAGCAGCCCGCGGCCATCGTCGATCTCAACAACAACTATGGCGACGACCCAGACAAGTGCGTGCTCTTCCATTGCGGCAACTGGCCGCTCAACTTCTATCCCCAAGGCGAGGCCGAGATGCAGATCGCGGACGTGCTCGGCACCACCCTTGGTAACGACAACGTCTTCGGCGCCATCAACGGACGCGCACCGGCTGCGCCGCTGACCATCGCCCGCATCAGCACGGACGACGTCAATGGCAAGTGCAAGGCCTACGTGGCTGAGGGGCAGTTCCTCGACGACCCGCTGGATACTTTTGGGTCCCGTGCCGTCGTAGAGATCCCCAACTTCCAGCCGCTTCTCAAGCTCATCTGCAAGGTCGGATTCGAGCATCACTGCGCCATGAGCCCCGCGCATACCGGGGACGCCGTGGCCGAGGCGCTCGAGAACTACCTCGACTGGGAGGTCTTCCGACATGCGTGACCAGCGTAGGAGGTGCTAGCAGGCCAAACGGAGAGTCAGAAGCCCATCTAGGGAACAGATCTTGGAGGAGTCAATACTCATGCGGAATCTCAAGGGAATCATCGGGCTCACCATGGCCGGCGCACTCGCGCTGTCCGCGATGCCGGCCCTGGCGCAGGACGAAAGCACCGCCCCGGACGAGTCCATGGCCGCCAGTAGCGGATTCGACATCTGCTTCATCCACGAGGATCTCGAGACCGAGTTCTGGCTGGCTGGCCACAAGGCCATGACCGAGACGCTGCGAGCCGCGGGGCACAACGTCCTGGAGCGCTACGGCCCCGACGCCAACGAGCAGCTTGAGCTGCTGAAGGACTGCATCGCGCAGGAAGTCGACGGCATCTTCGTGATCCCCAAGGATGGCTCGATCGCACTGACGCTGATCGAAGAAGCCAACGCGGCTGACATCCCCATCGGTATCTTCAACCGCCCGCCGCAGAGCGAAGATGGCGCCGCCATCGTCGTCCAGGCGGACAACCGCACCATCGCCCGCGACGCGACCCAGTACATCGCCGACGTGGCGATGGAGATGGGCAAGGAGAAGGTGACGCCACTCATCATGGTCGGCGACCTTGGTGACCCCAACGCGGTCGGCCGCTATGAGGGCTTCTACGACGTCATCAACGCCAACCCCGACCTGTTCAATGAGGTCATCGAGGTTCCCACCAAGTGGGACGCCGCGACCGCGCAGGCCAACCTGCAGGCGGCTGTGGCAGCCAACCCCGAGATCGACTTCCTGTTCACCTCATCGGACTTCCTGTTCCCGACCATCAAGGGCATCCTCGAGCCGATGGGCAAGTGGGTCACCCGTGATGATCCCAACCACGTCCTGATGGCCGGCCTCGACGGCGACGTCAACGCCTGCCGCCAGATCCGCGACGGCTTCGTCGACTCGACGGGCGTACAGGACCTGTACCTCGAGGCCGAGCTCATGATGAACGCGCTCCTCGCGGCCATCGAGTCCGGCGACACCCAGCCCGACCAGTGGCTGGATGACCCCGGGTTCGCCCTCACGGCCGGCAACTTCGCTGACCGTGCCATGGACATGTGGGGCTGCATCCTGCTCGCCGACCAGGAGCCTGTCCTCGAATAGCCATCTAGCACTCCGGAAGGGGCGGCGCTGAGCCGCCTCTTCCGAGCCGCGGGCCGCCGTCTGGCGGTCCGCCCCATCCTCTTCATCAACCGGGAAGCGATGAACCTCCACCACGGCAACCGCACGGAACGGGCGACATGACGGTCGTGACGCAACCCTCAGGCATGAACCGCGCGGTCTCGTTCGGCAAGCGCGTGCTGATGTCCGAGTACCTCATCCTGTATCTCTGCATCGCCATGTTCGTGGGCCTCTACCTCGTGTCGCCCACGGTCGCGACGCCGAGGAACATCAGCAACCTGCTGTCCAACATGTGGCCCTTGCTGGTCATCGCCATCGGGCAGACCTTCGTGCTCATCATCGCCGGCATCGACCTCTCCCAAGGAGCTGTGGTGTCACTCTCGAGCGTGGTGGGAGCGGCCTTCATCGCGCAGTCAGTCCAACCCATCGTCTTCAGCAAGAGTCCCCTGTGGGGTGTGATGCTCTTCGAGGATGGCGCCATCCTGCACGACTCGGTCTTCGGGATCCCAGTGGCCATCCTCGCCATGCTGGGCGTGGGGTTACTCATCGGCGCCTTCAACGGGATCGCTGTCGCCTTCGCGCGCATCCCGCCCTTCATGGTCACGCTGGTGACGTCCATGTTCGTCGCGGCACTGGCCATCTACGTGGTCAAGACCGAGAACATCATCGATATGCCCGATGCTTTCAGCGTCATCGGCGACGACTTCGACATCCCGGCGCTCGATGGCCTGGAGTTCTTTTCCATTGCCATGGCCATCGCCATCGGCGTCGCAGTGGTGGCCCACCTGGTGCTCTCGCGCAGCCTCTTCGGGCGCTGGCTCTACGGCATCGGCAACAACCCACGCGCCGCGCTGGTCTCCGGCGTGCCCGTCAAGAAGGTCATCGTCGCCACCTACATCTTCAGCAGCGTCTGCGCTGCCGCGGCCTCGATCATCTACACCGCCCGCGTCGACCAGGGTCGTCCCACCCTGGGTGCGCCGTTGCTGCTCGACATCATCGCCGCGGTCGTCATCGGCGGCACCAGCCTCTTCGGTGGGCGCGGCAAGATCATGTGGACCGTCTTCGGCGTCGTCTTCCTGGTCCTGCTCGGCAACGCGCTGTCGCTGCTCAACGTGCCCTTCTTCTATGTTGCCATCGTCAAGGGCTCGGTCATCCTTCTGGCCGCCCTCCTCGATGTGGTACGGCGCCGGCTGGCGCTGCAACAGGCTTGAGGACCTTGGCCATGAGTGACCTGATCCTGCAATTCCAGGGCATCGAGAAGGCCTTCTTCGGCGTGCCGGTGCTCAAGGGCATCGACCTCGATGTGGAACGCGGCAGCACCGTCGGCTTGGTCGGCGAGAACGGCGCCGGCAAGTCCACCCTGATGAACATCCTTGGTGGCGTGGTGCCGCCGACGTCCGGCCAGATGCTCCTCGACGGCAAGCCCTACCGCCCGGACGACCCGGCCGATGCTGACGCCGCCGGTATCGCCTTCATCCACCAGGAGCTGAACCTCTTCACCAACCTCAGCATCGCTGAGAACTTCTTCATCAGCGACTTCCCCACCGCGGGCAAGCTGCCCCTCCTCAACCGGCGCGACCTCAACCGCCGGGCGAAGGAGTACCTGGCACTCGTCGACCTGGAAGTCTCACCCGACATGGCCGTCGAGCGTCTAGCGCCCGGTGAGCGCCAGTTGGTGGAGGTGGCCAAGGCACTCTCGACGGACGCGGGCATCATCATCTTCGACGAGCCCACCACCTCGTTGACGGCGCGCGAGACCGAACGGCTCTTCGGGTTGATCGGCCGTCTCCACGATGACGGCAAGACGATCCTCTACATCAGCCACATCCTCGGCGACGTGATGCGACTCTCCGATGCCATCGCCGTGCTGAGAGACGGCAACCTGGTCATCACCGGACCACGCGATGAGTTCACCATCGATCGCATGATCAGCTCGATGGTCGGGCGCGACATCGAGAACCTCTTTCCGGCACGCACGGCTGCACCGACCGAGGACCTCATGCTCGAGGTGCGCAACCTCTCCAAGGCCGGCATCAGCCACCAGATCGACTTCGGGTTGCACAAGGGTGAGGTGCTGGGCGTCTTCGGCCTGATGGGTTCGGGTCGCTCCGAACTGGCTGAGATCATCTTCGGCCTGGAGGACTTCGACGAGGGCGAGATCCTCATCGATGGCAAGGTCGCCAAATCACTCAACCCGACCAGCAACATCAAGGGCGGCATGGCCTTCGTGACCGAGAACCGGCGCGAAGAGGGCCTGATGATGGAGGCCACCGTCTCGGACAACCTCAGTCTGGCGGCGCTGCCCGAGTACACCACGCGCTGGCTCAAGCGGGTTCGCTCCAACCCCTTGGCCAAGTCGGTGCGCGAGACAGTCGACATGCTGAGCATCAAGGTGAATGACGCCTTCCGCAACGAAGCCAAGGGCCTGTCTGGTGGCAACCAGCAGAAGGTGGTGCTGGGCAAGTGGCTCATGACCGAGCCATCCATCCTCATCATCGATGAGCCCACCCGCGGCGTGGATGTGGGTGCCAAGTTCGAGATCTACGAGATCATCGACCAGATCGCAGCACGAGGCACCGCGGTGCTCTTCATCTCGTCGGAGATCGAGGAGCTGACGGGCATGTGCGATCGCATCATCGTCATGGGCCAGGGTGAGGTGCTGGGGTCCTTCGAGCGAGCCGACTTCGACCGCGAGGCGATCATCCGAACGGCCTTCAGGGAGCACGCAGCATGACCAGCAATCGACTGACCATGCCCGTTCTGCGCAACATGCCAGCCATCCTGTTCGTGCTGGTGTTCGTGCTCTTCAGCGTGCTTGACGAGCGCTTCTTCAGCCTCGACAACTTCTCCAATATCGTGGAGACGTCAGCCTTCGTAGGCCTGCTGGCGGTGGGCATGACCGCCGTGCTTCTGACTGGCGGCATCGACCTCTCGGTCGGCGCCACCATGTACATCACCGCCGCCGTCGTGGGCACGCTCCTGCAACAGGACGTCAACTACCTCGTGGCCATCCTGGCCGGCATCGTGGCCGGTACCAGCTGGGGCTTCGTGAACGCCTTCCTCATCGCCAAGGTCGGACTGGTGCCATTCGTGGCCACGCTGGCAACACTGACGGTCGGTCGTGGCATCGGTTTGCTGCTGACCGAATCGCGACAGTTCATCCTGCCCCCGGTGATGGCCTATGCGGCCACTGACGTCTTCGGGATTCCGCTTCCAGTGTTCGTGCTCGCCATCGTCGTTGTCGCAGCGGTCCTGTTCCTGCGCTACACCGCGCCGGGGCGGCAGATCTACGCCATGGGCAACGACATCGATGCCGCCAAGAAGGCCGGTCTCAACGTCGTCCGCCTGACCGGGTCGGTCTACGTCATCAGCGGCTTCTGCGCGTCGCTGGCTGGCGTCATCGCCATCAGTCAGCAGGGCAGCATCAGCGCCGGGATCGGCGAGGGCGTGGAGTTCCGTGCCATCGCCGCGGCCGTGCTGGGCGGCACCAGCCTCTTCGGCGGCATCGGCAACGTCTTCCCCGGCACCGTCATCGGCGTGCTGCTGGTGCAGATGATCTCCACCGGCCTGGTCTATCTCCAGGTCGACCTCTACCTACAGGACATGGTTGCGGCCTCGGTCATCTTCTTCGCTGTCTTCATCGACGCTCAACGCATGCGCATCCTCGGTCGCCTGGAGCGGCGCAACATCCGCGTCGAGAAGGGCGATATCGGCCCACCCAGGGCCAAACCAGCGCCCGCTCCGTCATAGCGGCGGCGCGGGCGGGTCGGGCGAGAACGGGTGACGGCGAATCAGGTTGGGATCGGAGCCAGGCAGAGGAGTGAGATGAACCACCGGGAACGCGTCGTTGCGACGCTGAACCACCAGGTGCCTGATCGCGTGCCCATCGACCTTGGTTCGACTATCGTCACTACCGCCACCCGCATCGCCTACCAGAACCTGCTCACGCACCTGGGTCTGCCGCCGGATGACGAGCCTCATATCTCGCACCGCCAGATGGACACGGTCTATCCGCGCGACGACCTGCTGCAGCGCTACGACATCGATACCCGCGCGGTGTACCTCAAGGGGCCCTGGGAGTTCGAGACCCGTGAGCTGCCGGACGACCGCTTCGTCGACGAGTACGACCTGACCTGGGAGAAGGCCTCCTTCTACTACGACGTGGTCAAGCGTCCATTCGCGAACCTGGAGCGGCCCAGCGATCTCGATCGGGTGCAATGGCCCGATCCCTACGATCCGGGTCGCGTGGCGGGTATCGCCGACGAGGCGAAGCGACTGTTCGAGGAGACCGACTACGCGGTCGTGGCGGACATCATGTGTCTGGGCCCCTTCGAGGGCGCCTGCTTCATGCGCGGCTACGAGCAGTTCTGCATGGACCTCTACTGGAACAAGGAGCTCGCGCACGCCATCCTCGACAAGATCGACCCAGACCGATATCGCGCTCTGGGACCTCTTCCTGCAGCACGTCGAGCCGTACGTACAGGTAGTGGCGCAGGGTGATGACCTGGGCACCCAGATGAGCACCTGGGTCAAGCCGGAGATGTTCCGCTCGGAGATCAAGCCGTATCTGCGGCAGCTCTACGACTTCATCCACTCCAAGACCGATGCGGTGGTCTTCATGCATTCCTGTGGCTCGGTCTTCGACATCATCGGGGACCTCATCGATTGCGGTGTGGATGCCTTGAACCCCATCCAGCGCAGCGCCGCCAAGATGGACATCGCGGTCATGAAGCAGGAGTTCGGCTCCGAGCTGGCCTTCTGGGGAGGCGGTATCGACGTGCAGCAGGTGCTGCCGGGGGCCACGCCCGAAGAGATCGACCGCGAGGTCAAGTACAGCATCGAGACCTTGGGTGCTGGGGGCGGATACGTGTTCTGCGCCGCCCACAACCTGCAGCCTGACATCACCCCTGATCGCATCGAGGCCATGTACCAGGCCGCCCTACGGTACGCCTAGCTGATGGCCAACCTCATCGGGCTTGATGTCGGCACCACCGGCTGCAAGGCCGTAGTGTTCGACGAGGACGGGACGCTGCTCGCGGGCGCGTCTCGCGAGTACGCCGTGGACTTCCCGCGGCCGACGTGGGCGGAACAGGACATCGAGGCGGTGTGGGCGTTGGCCGTCGAATCGATGGGCGACGCTGTTGCCGCGGCCGGGGTGCGCGACGTTGCTGCCATCGGCTTGTCCGTCCACGGTGAGGCGGTCACGCCGGTGGATGCCGCCGGGCGGCCACTGCGGCCGACCATCCTGGGCATGGATACCCGCACCGAGGCGCAGAACACCTGGCTGCGCGAACGTTTCGGCGCGCGCAGCCTCTTCGAGCTGACCGGGATGCCCATCCACACGGTCAACACGCTGCCTAAGCTGCTCTGGCTTCGCGAGCATGAGCCTGATGTCTGGGCAGCGGCTGACAGGTTCCTGCTGGTCGAGGACTTCCTCATCGCGCGCATGACCGGCCGCCCAGTGATCAGCGAATGCCTGGCGTCACGCACCCAGCTGTTCGACCTCCGTGCTGGGGGCTGGGCGTCCGAGATCCTCGATGCGTTGGAGCTCTCGTCGGACCGCCTGGCCGACGTCGTGCCTTCGGGCACGCTGGTGGGCAAGATGCGCGCCGACCTGGCCGACCGACTGGGGTTGGCGTCGCCTCCCGGTGTCGTCACCGGAGGCCACGATCAGGCCTGTGGCGCGCTGGGCGTCGGACTCACTCGACCCGGGTTGGCATCGGTCTCGACGGGCACGGCAGAGGTCGTGGAGGTGGCGCTGGGCACGCCCGTCGTCTCCGAGCCACTCTATGAGGGCAACGTCTCGGTCTACCGCGCCACCGTGCCCAGACTATTCCTGGCCATGACGCTCAATCACAGCGGTGGTCTGGCGCTGCGCTGGTTCCGCGATGGCTTCTGTGAGCCACAGCTCGATCGTGCGTCGGCGTCGGGTGCTGATGCGTACGACGTCATCCTGGCCGATGCCTCCGCGGAGCCATCCGGCCTGTTGGTCCTGCCGCACTTCGCGGGCGCAGGCACACCCACCTTCGACACGGCCTCCCGCGGCGTCATCCTGGGCCTGACGTTCTCGACATCCCGCGCTGACATCGCCAAGGCCATCCTGGAGGGGCTCACCTACGAGCTGCGGCTCAACCTGGACCTCCTCCGCGACGGTGGCGTGGCCATCGACGTGTTGCGCGCGATCGGCGGTGGGGCGCGTTCGCGGCTGTGGCTGCAACTGAAGGCCGACATCACCGGCATCCCTGTGGTCACGCCGCGCATCACCGAGGCGGCGGCATTCGGGGCGGCATTGTTGGCGGGTACCGGGGCGGGGCTGTGGGGGTCTGCCGCCGACGGTGCCGAGCGCTTCCTGGAGCTGACGGACACGTATGGGCCGGATCCTAAGCGGCACGAGGCGTATTCCCGCCAGTACGACCTATATCGCGAACTCTATCCGGCGGTCGCGCCCATCTCACACCGGCTGTAGGGCCCGACCTATCATCGGAACATGAGCGACATCCAGATCACCTGTGCCGGCAGCGCCGTGTTCGACATCCTGGCCAAGTCCACGGGGCCGCTGCCTATCGGCGTGCTGGGCCTCGTGGATACCTTTTCGACCGCCGAAGGTGGGCCGGCACTGCGCACCGGCCGCGTCCTGGCCGGCATGGGCATCGAGACCCGGCTCATCATCCCCGTGGGCGATGACATCTTCGGCCGCTCGTTCCGCCAGACCGTGCCGGCACCACATCTGCACGTCGAGTTCGTCGCATCGCCGTACCCGACCTCGACCTCGCTGGTGGCGGTGGACGCCGATGGCGAGCGCACGATGCTGCACAACCTTGGCGCCGATACGTCGATCACCGCTGAGTCCATCGAATCCCGAATGGTCAGCGACTACCTCCATGTGGGCGGGGCGCTGGTCTTGCCTGGGTTGGACGACCCTGACGGTGCTCCCTTGGCCGGCTTGTTCGAACGCACCAAGGCGCGTGGGCTGCACACCAGCCTGGACGTGGTCCACGACTCGACCGGACGGTGGCAGCGGGTGCTTCCGGCGTTGCCGTACACCGACCTCTTCGTGCCCAGCCTGGCCGAGGTGGTGGGCATCACCGGCGTCTTTGACCCGGCCGATGCGGCGGCTGCCTTGCGTGACCTGGGGGTTCGCTTCGCCATCGTCACCGATGGTCCGCGCGGCGCCTGGGTCAACCACGATGACTTCGTGGGTCACATCCCGGCCTACAAGGTGGACACCATCGATACCACCGGGGCCGGCGATTCCTTCACCGGCGGTGTGCTGACTGGCCTGATCCACGGCCTTGGGGCCGAGGATGCGGCGCGGCTGGGTGCGGCCATGGGCGCCCTGTGCACGACCACCATCGATACGTTCTCTGGGCCTGATGATCCTGCCGATGCCTGGCGGCTGGCTGGACTGGAACCGCCCCGATGAGTGTGATCAGGCCGGGAGAGGTCGAGGTGGTGCCGACGGAGATGCGGGCCACGGTGCTCTCTGGCCGCGGCACCGATCAGCTCGCCGTCCGCAGTCTGCCCATGCCGCGACCTGGGCCCGGTCAACTGCTGGCGCGGGTCGATGCGGCCGGTATCTGCACGTCGGTCAACAAGCTCATCGACCAGGGTGCTGAGCATCCGCTGATGCATGGCTGGGATCCCGCCCAGCATCCGGCCATCGTGGGCGACGAAGGCGTGGTCACGCTGGTGGAGGTCGGAGACGGCCTTCGTGACCAGTGGTCCGTAGGGCAGCGCTGTTCGGTGCAGCCGGCCGTCGACCACTCACCCATCAACCACCTCGATCGGTATCACGATGGCGGCCGCGGCGTGGCCAAGATCGCGGTCGGCTACTCGCTTCCGGGCCTCCTCGCCGAGTACATCCTCATCGGTGAAGAAGTGCTGGCGGCTGGCTGCCTACTGCCACTTCCCGATGACGCCCTGCCGGCCGGCCACGCCGCCATCGCCGAACCCATCAGCTGCATCATCAGCTCGCACGCGCATCACATGCACCTCTCGCAGCCCGATCGTACGCGGGCTCGGGTCGCACAGACCGGCCTGGCGCCTGGTGGCGTCACCGTCATCATCGGCGCCGGGCCGATGGGCCGCATCCACGTCGATCTGGCCATCGCGGCGCGACCACGCGCCATCGTCGTCACTGCCCGGCGCGCGGAGCGACTCCAGTGGCTCCACGATACGTTCGGCGAGCGTGCGGCCGCGGCCGGTGTCGAGCTGGTGACGGTCGTCGCCGGCGACGGCGACCTGACGGCCACGGTCGAGCGCGTCAGCGGCGGCCGTGGCGCCGACGATGTCATCGTCACTGCCGCCGATGGGCCGCTCATGGAATTGGTCCAGCATCTGGTGGCGCGCTTCGGCGTCCTCGACCTCTTCGCCGGTCTACCCCCGGGCCAGGAGACCATCGGCATCGACGAGCGCTTCGTGCATTACCAGGAGATCAACATCACCGGCTCGTCCGGTGGTGGCCCATGGGACGTCATCGAGACGTTGCGGCTGATGGCGGCTGGTGAGATCGACGCGGCTGCCCACATCGGCCACGTCGGCGATCTGGCCCATGCGCCCGAGCTGCTGCAGATTGCCCGCGAAGGCCGTGTGCAGGGCAAAGCTATCGTCTATCCACACCGGCGCTCCTCTGCCATCAAGGATGTGACCCGGTGGGACTCGGCCGACGAGCGGCGCTACCTCGCGGCGGGGTAGGGGAGTGGGTTTCGGCGGCACACGAAGGTTGGTTGGGCTCGGATTCGGAGCCATCGGGTCGGGCCTGTTCGTCTACGAGGCGCAGCGAACGGGCGAGTACGCGCCGCCGCTGGTGGTTGACGTGCGAGAAGATCTGGTGGCCGGTACTCGTGCTGCCGGCGGACGAGTTCGTGTCAACATCGCTCGCGCCGACCGGGTCGACGTTGCCGAGCTGGGGCCGATCGAGGTCGCCGACTCGGCCGTGACTGCCGAACGTGCGCGAATCATCGAGGCCATCGCCGCTGCTGACGAGTTCGCCTCAGCGCTCCCCAGCGTCGCCTTCTATCGTTCCGATGCTGCCAACAGCCCACATCGGCTGCTCGCGGAGGGCCTCCAGGATCGCACCGCGGCGCAGCCGCTGATCGTCTACTGTGCGGAAAACCACCGCAGCGCAGCAGCGTTGCTGGAAGAGGCCGTGCTCGAGGTGATCCCAGCCGGCGAGCGCGTCCGCGTCCGCCCACGTGCCCGCTACGTGGACACCGTCATCGGCAAGATGAGCGGCGTCATCACCGATGCGGCAGAGATCACGTCGCTGGGTCTCGCCACCATCACCTCGGCGCTACCTTCGGCATTCCTGGTGGAGGAGTTCGACCGCATCCTCGTCTCCCGCGTGGACCCGGCCGGCGTGATCCATCCCGGGATGCCAGTGTTGCGAGAAGTGGACGACCTGGCACCCTTCGAGGACGCCAAGCTGCTGGGGCACAACGCCACGCACGCACTCGGCGCCTTGCTGGGTCAGTCGTTGGGCCTGACCCTATTCGCCGACCTGGTCGACGTGCCCGGCGCCATGGGATTCTTGCGCGCCGCCTTCATCGAGGAGTCCGGTGCCACCCTGCGTCGGCGCTGGGCCGGGGCCGACGATCTCTTCACGGCCGCCGGCTTCGAGGCCTTCGCGGATGATCTGTTGGAACGCATGGTCAACCCGTACCTGGCCGACACCATCGAGCGCGCCGCTCGCGATCCGCGCCGGAAACTGGGCTGGGATGACCGACTCATCGGCCTCATCCGCCTCGGGGTCGCCGAAGGTGTGTCGACCCCGCGCTACGCTATGGGAGTGGCTGCCGGGCTGGATGTCCTGCGACGGTCTGGTGCCGACGGCCGTGACGATGCCGAGCTGCTCCGCGGCTGCTGGCCGGATGGTCTTGACCTCCATGATGTGGGCGCGGTCCTTGAGGCTGTCCACATCGGCCGCGAGTGGCTGGACCGATGGCGTGTCGCGGGGTTCGAGGCGCTGTCCACGAGTTGACGGCGCCCCATGGCTCGCAGTCCGGGATTGCCTGGCAGTCATGTACCTGGCGCCTCACCTGCGTTCCTCGTCGTGCTCGTGTCTGGCATGCAAACCGAGCGCACGAATCACCAAAGACCAGCGGCTGCGTGCACTTCCCTACCCTCGCCCCATGGCCGCCTGGTAGCCAGCAGCGACTGGACCCCGCGCGCCAACCGACCGTCGACGACCGAGATCGAGCCGTCGGGCGATACTTGGGCTTCATCTGGACCACTCAACGGGGGACTCCATGGATATCCGCTATGACCGTATCGCTCGCGTCCAGGAGGGATCCGGGAGCAGGGACTCATCGCCATCGTGGTCATGAACCACGACGACTTCCGATACCTGTTCGGTGAGGACCGCTCGCAGCCGCGCGCGCTCATCCCTGCGTCCGGGCCGGCCGAGATCGTGGCCTTCGCCGGCGAGGAGCCGGAGTTGCGAGCTGGCATCGATGAAGGCCGAGTCCAGGTCTTCACCACGGTCGGCGGCCAGATCAATGACGTCGTTTCCCGCCTGAACCAGATCGCCGCTGCGTCCGATGTCCCGTCCGGAGAACGCCCCAAGGTGGGCATGCAGCAGTGGTTCGAGACGCCGGCATTCCTCCTGGACATGTTCCGCAAGGTGAACCCGGGAATGGAGGTGGTGACCTCCGACGCGATCATGGACCCGCTTCGGATGATCAAGGACCCCGGTGAGATCGAGCTCATGACACAGGCACAGCGCATCGCCGGCCTGGGGATGGATCGCGCCCGTGAGCTGCTCCGGCCGGGCGTCACCGCCCACGAGGTCGTGACCGAGGCGCTCTACACCATGATGCGCGCCGGGGCCGAGTCGACGAGCACGCCGCCCTGGGCCAACTTCGGCATCGAGAGCTGCATGCTTCACGGCCGCCAGAGTCCCCAGCCGCTGGCCGCCGGCGAGATGGTCATCGTCGACCTCACGCCACAGGTGGAGGGCTACTGCGCCAATCTCGCCCGTACCTTCGTGGTGGGTCAGCCCGACGAGCGCCAGCAGGGCCTCATCGATGCCTACCTTGAGGCGGTGGAGGCCGTGCGACGCGTGCTTGTCCCGGGCGCCACGCCGGCCAAGCTCGACGCCGTGGCGCACGACGTCTACGACCGTCACGGCCTGGGCATGTTCCACGTCTACGGCATCGGCCACGGCCTTGGGCTGCGGTTTGAGGAGACCCCGGCCCCGACCATCATCCCGCCGCATAAGAACGTGCCTATGCGTGAGGGTATGACGTTCACCATCGGCCATCCGGTACTGGCCATCCCCGGCTTCGGCGGCGCGCGCTTCGAGGATGTCTACCGTGTCACGCCCCAGGGCGGCGAGTTGCTCGCACCGTATCCGGTCGAGCCGGTGGTCATGCCCTAGGCCCGCCGCACCGCAAGCCTGAAGCCCACCAATAGGCCACCCTTGGACCGCGCCGACTTCGGCGGAGACCGATATGGTAGTGACGGTTCGGTGTCCCTGGAGACCGGGACCCGAGGTGGCCGACTGGCCACGTGACAGGACGTTTGAGTCGCAAGCCAGTACAAGGAGGTGCCAGATGGGTGACAAGACCCCGAAGAGACCGCCCAAGCCCAAGAAGCCCAAGCCGCCGAAGTTCGTCACCTAGTCGCCGCAGGTCGCAACCACGGAGCATGACGAGGGGCGCTCGCCTCTGTGGTGGAGCGGTGGAGGCCTGGTCGCGTCCAGGCCTCCGTTGGCCGAGCCGGATCAAGGCTGGCCAAGCTCTGAGTGAGGCTTGTGTCCGATCGAGCGTGCCGTTATCGGGCACCCCTCCACGGTCTCACGGCAGTGTTGGGGGCTGGGTTGATGGGCATCTCCGAAGCGCCGACTGCGAAGCCGGGCACGCTTGGTCTGCCCCTGGTCGGGCTCCTCGTATCATCTGTGGCACTGGCAACACCCGCATCGGCAGCGAACGGACCCAAGGTCGCACACGGGGCCAAGTGCGGGCCGGGGACGATTTCGGCTGGGCTCAGGACCCTCGCATCCAGGCAGTGCCAAAGGGGCTAGTGTCCCGATCCACTGTTGGCTCGTGGCTTGCGCACCGCCTTGGCCAGGATCTGGGCAGCGTCCTTGACCCAGAGGAAGGGGCTGGCACCCTCGTTCCACTGGCGGGTGAAGGCATCGATCATGGCGATGAGCTCCTTGACGCTCCCGAAGCTGCCACGACGGATGGCCCCGCGGCTGAGGATGCCGAACCAGGTCTCGATCTGGTTCATCCAGGAGGTCGAGGTGGGGGTGAAGTGGAAGGTGATGTGAGGGTGCTTCTCGAGCCACTCCCGGATCGCAGGCGTCTTGTGGGAAGAGACGTTGTCGAGCACGATGTGCAGCTCCTGCTCCGGATAGGTCCGGGCAACCCGCTTCATGAACGCGAGGAAGTCGGCCCCGGTGTGGCGGACGCGGTGGTCGGTCGTGACCTGCCCGCTACCCACTTCGAGTGCGGCGAACAGGCAGGTCGTGCCGTGACGGGTGTCGTCGTGGGTATGGCGCTCCACCTGGCCCGGTCGCATCGGCAGCATCGGCTGGGTGCGGTCGAGTGCCCCGATCTGCGTCTTCTCATCGACCGACAGGACGACCGCGCCAGCGGGCGGGTCGAGGTAGAGGCCCACCACACACTAGTTGGGATCGTTCGCCCCTTCGAGGTGAACGGCGCGAACGCCTGTTCCAACACCCTCAGTGACGCCAAGTTCTCGGGGGCGCTGGACCTCGACCTGTGCTGAGTGATGCCGGCTAGTCGCAGCGATACGAGATGGCGAAGGACCGGCGGGAGCTGAAGCGACCGGCTCCTCCCGGCCCGATGGACCGGACGCGCCAGCGATATGCTTGACAGTTCGCAAACGTGTCACTCGGCGTCCATGACCGTGCGTCGGCGCGAAGGCGCTGCTGCAGGACGATGCCCCCATCGTTATTGGTCACCTCGACCACGTAGCCGGTCGACTTGCAGCCTGCGCCGCGAGCGGCGTTCCAGCGGAAGGTCGGGGGATTGGCTGCCGGCTCGGCGATCAGGAAGAAGTCAGGTGGGGCGACCAGGCCAGGCGGCGATGGCACGCAGGGCTTCGGTGTAGGCCTTGGCGTGGGCTTGGGCTTTGCTGTGTCCTGTGGCGGCCGCTTCGGTGTAGGTTTGGGCTCAGGCTTGGGTGTCGCTCGTGGTGTCGGTCGCGGGGTGGGCCTGGGCGTCGGCTTGGGCGTCGGCCGTTCCGCGCTGACTTCGATGACGATCTTGGCTGGTATCCCCTGCGCGCCACTCGGATCGGTCGGCTGGAGCATCAGCAGGTGACGTCCTGGCGAAGGCGCTTTCCAGGTCATATGCGCAGTCCTGAGGATTGCTGGCCGGTCGCCAGCTACGCGTCCAGGTGCGAACGTCTCGCTGGCCACGACCACACCGTCGACGATGAGATCGACCTGGGCGACCCCCTCGGCGGCTGTGGCATGACCAACTACCGCCAGAGGCTGTCTCAGTACGATCGTGCCCGGCAGGGGCTCGTCGAACCAGGCGCGAGCCCCGGAATGCTCGTCGAACGAGGGCGCGCTCAACGACGACACGATCAGGGTGATCGCGGTGAGGACCGCCGTCAGCCAGGTGAGCAACGGCACGAGCACGCTCATGGCTTCGTCGCTGACTTTTGCAGGGTGACCGGCCCGATGGAGCTGGTAGGACCGCAGTTGCTCGATACGGTGAAGGTCAGTTGGGCGCCCTGTTGCAGTAGCGCCCACGCCCGATTGGGGTGCTCCAGTGCTTTGGCGTAGTACCAGTACTCGTAGGAATCCCCGCTCTCGAACCAGGTCGCGTAGTCATCGAGCCACAGCGTGCGGGTCACGGACTCGCCGGGCTTCAGTGGCGGCAGGGCCACGGCCTCGGGCAACAGGGGTGAGCCCTTGATGTCACCAGAGCCTGTCTCGGTGTGGCCAGCGACGAGCTCAGGCCACTCCCAGTCGTGCAGCGTGGACGACATCGCAGCTCCTACCCAGCACGTCGCGGGCTGCACGGGGTCGCTGGTGCGCGTTGCCGTGAAGGTCACGCTCGGCGGTTGCCACTGACCGCGCGGATCCGGCTCGAAGAGAACGCCCGGCCATGCCTTCCCGGTTGCTTTGCCGGCAGCTGTGCTGCGTGCGGTGGCCATCTGCTTCAGGACCTCATCGACGGCGATGGCGGCCAGGTCCTCGCAGTTCTTGATACCGGCGCCCGCCGACGTGCCAACTGACGCGATGTCGCAGGCCAGCGCCACGGCCGGGAATTGCTTGGCCGCATTCTCCACGACGAATTCCACCACATCACCCTTCAGTGCTGCCATCGTCGCATCGAAGTCCGGGATGGACGGCGGGATGCCGAAACCCACGGCGACGGCATCGAGCGCCATGTTGGCCACGCTTTCGCAGACCGACTTGTCCGCGATGGCCTGGCAGGGCACTGCGATGAGCACGGCAGACACCACCTGTTGCTTGATCCAGGCGTACGAGGAAGAGACGAAGTCCCATACGTCCGCTACGAACGAGACGACCGCGTCGAAGGCATCCCAGACGCTCCAGCCATCGTCAGGCGGGTCGGGACAGAGGACCTTGCCCACCTTGTAGCTGTATGGCCACCAGGCCGGTGGCTTCAGGTAGTCCTGGGCGAAGCCGGTCACGACGGCGCACGCGGTGTACTTCGGGTTGGCCGGCGTGGGCAAGGTGAAGCTCCAGGAGACTCCCAGGGCGCCCGGGCTGGACCCGCACTCCTCACAGGTCGGAATAGACGGTGGCTTGATGACCCCGTCCGTACCGGCCTCCCCGATGCTCAATCGGACGTAGTTCGATGCGGGCATGGGAACGGCACCGGCCATGGGCACGACCCGAACGTAGAAGTCACCGAGGAAGGCGACCGGCCACGACGCGGCCGGAGCCATCAGCTCTCCCCCGATCGCCGGCTGAGCCTGCGAGACGGTCTCCGGCTGCGGGATCGTCGGTGATGCTCCCGGCAGGATGGGGTCGCCGAGGATGGCTGTCTCCGGACTCACCCCGAGCC
The DNA here is from genome assembly GCA_963814315.1 of uncultured Chloroflexia bacterium. GTDB lineage: Bacteria > Chloroflexota > Limnocylindria > Limnocylindrales > CSP1-4 > JAFMJV01. The sequence goes on along the minus strand of CAWFCG010000001.1, from coordinate 601,470 downwards.
CGAGCTCCAGCGCTCTGATCGCGACGGTGGCCGGCTTCTCCAGATAGAGGCTGAAGTCCACACCGAAGCTGCCCGACGTGGTTCCCTCGGGAACCTGCTCGGACCACAGGTCGATGGCGAAGGGCGGCGTGAGGTCGGGTGAGATACCTGGCGCATAGGGCAGGATTTGCCAGACGACGGAGGTCACGCCCGGCAGGCTGGTCGTCCAGCGCAAGGTTCGAAAGATCGGCTGCCCGGCAGGCTCGGTGGGAAATGTCAGGCCACCGTCGCGTGCGAGTTGCTCGACGATACTCACCACCGCCCTTGATCACCACCATGTCGAGCGAGGTGCTAGCCCCGTACCCGATGAACCCGGCGGTGTCCAGGTCGCCAGCCAGGCTGAGACCCATGGATCCCGGGCTCCGCGCGAAATCGCTCCGTGCCGATTTGATGTCGAACCGCCCGGCGCCAAGATCAACCAGCCGCCCGTTGGCCCAGGCCCAAGCCTCGAACGACAGCTCCTGCCCCGTCAGCGGTGGCAGGTGTCGGCTGAAGTCCAGGATACCGTCGACTGCCACCACGAAGGTGCGGGGGTCGCCAGGGACACGGACGGCGGGACCGCCATCGATCCTCATGTAGAGATACCCGCGGTCGACGTTGGCGGGCACCCGCAACCGCCCCGACATGAGGCGTGCCTTCCCACGCCATCCGGCATGGCCACAGCGCTGCGGCGCGTTGACCGCCACGACCCGTCCGTATCGCTCGGTCGCGTCGTCGAAGACAGATCGGCTGAGGAGATGCAGCCCGGGGCTGAGTGGGAGGTCGTACGTGAAGCTCGCTTCCGGAGCGGCCACGGTGACGATCCGTCGGAAGGCGGAGCCGGTCGGCGCGAGATGGTGGATCGAGATCCCCGCTGCACCCGCGTCCGGCTGCAGTCGCAGCGATGCGTGGCAGCCGACCACTTCGATCGCCAGGTCTGACGCAGGGTCGGCCGAGGCACTGGGTGGACTCGGATCGCCTGGTGTGGGAGCGCCACGCGACGTCCGCCGCCTATCCCCCAGGATGCGGATGTGTACGGCGTTCGAGTTGGCGACGCTCCCGGCGACATCGGTCGCGCGAGCGAAGAGTGCAACATCGCCAGGGGCGCCCGGCGTCCACTCCCAACCCGAGGACATCGTGGTGCGCGGGCCATCCGCCGGCAGCACGGCCACCGATCGGTCGCTCTCCCACAGCTCGAGCGCGACGATGTCCTTGGCGCCTCTGGCATGCATCGTGATCAGCACGGGCTGGCCGACCATCACCGTTGAGGGCGACCCCACCACGTCGATCGCGACTGACAACGGGGCCGGTGGTGGGGTCAGCGTTTCGGCGGCACGTACCGCGGGATCACCCCAGCCGGCGAGACCGGTGATGAGCGCGAACGTCACGCAGAGGACGAAAAGAACGGGGTGACGCGCGACCCCTCGCGTGTGTCCGGCCCTTGACCCGACCTGACCCCCAGCGTCCAAGCAACGCTCCGCGTCTTGCCCCGCCTGACATGGCGGTAGAGAGCGGGGACGATGGACCGTGCTTTCTCAAATGTCAAGGTCATATTTGTCTCATGAGGACGCTGTGTCTCCGTGTGGAGCAAGCGGCTCGTGCGTTCCACGATCGTCCCGGTTGCCGCGCGGTCGGCGGCGGCGGTCACGAGGTCGCCCCGAGTGGCCCGGGCACGATGTGCATCGAGCACCTACAGGCAGTCGTAGCCGGTTCGCCGTGCACGGTCCGCTTCCGAAGCGACGCAGGGCCGTTGAGTGTCGCGAGTCGCGCGAGAGATTGCATCGACCTGAGACAGTAGGTCTGACGCCACGCATCTTTGAGGTATGGAGGCAGTGACGCGGTTGGCCAAACACGATGCCAGTGACCTGATCGCGTCTGCGGCTGCCGGCGACGAGTACGCTTTCCGCCGCATCATCGCGGCGCACCACGACGACATGCGCCGGGTCTGCCTGTACGTGGTCGGTGATCGCGCCGTCGCGGACGAGGCCACGCAGGCCGCCTGGGTCATCGCCTGGAAGAAGATCGGCAGCGTCCGCGAACCCGCGAGGCTGCGATCCTGGCTCATGGCGGTCGCGGTCAATGAGGCCAAGCAGCTCCTGCGCAAGCGCCTCAGGCGAGCCGAGATCGAGGTCCCGTCCGATGGCTTGAGTGACCCGGGTGGTATGGACCCGAGCGGCGATGTCGACACCATCGACCTTCGCCGCGCACTGGCCCGTCTCGATCCTGACGACCGGGCGCTGCTCGCCATGCGCTTCGGCGCTGGCTTCAACTCCACCGAACTCGCTGACGCGACTGGTATCAGCCCGTCGGGCACCCGCAGCCGCATCGAGCGGTTGCTCAAGCGACTCCGAGAGGATCTGGGCGATGGATGACACGCAAACCTTCGAGCGACGAGTCGCGGGCGAGGTCATCCGTGGGATGGGGCCGTCGGAGCCTGTCGATGATGCCGCGATCTTCAACGCCATCACCGCCACCCAGTCCCCCAAGTGGAGGTTCCAGACCATGATCAGCGCGACCAAGTTCGTCGTCGCCAGTGCCATCGTGGCGCTGTTCGGCGGCTTCCTGCTCACGGGCATCCTCACGACCGAACCGAGGCAAGAGGCTCCGGCTGCGATCGCGTCCGCTTCGTCGTCCCCGGAGTCGGCACCGACTGCCGAGGCCTCAGCCGATTCCGAGATATCGGTCGCCGCTGACCTTCTGCCAGGCGTGGACCTCGTCACCGAGGAGGTCGAGCCGGGGGTGTACCGGGTGCTGAGCGATGGACACCGCGATCTCTCCGACCAGGTCTACGACGTGACCGTGACGCCCGAGGGCGACGTGTGGGTCGAGCTCGGTTCATCGAAGAGCTGGGACATCGTCCGCCTCGGGGAGCCCGGGGTGTCGCGTGAGCTCGATCGAAAGGACCTGTGGGAGCTCTTCACCGTGGACGGCGCTCCGGTCGTCTCTGATGGGGCACGTGCGCGACTCTTCGACGGCGAGGCCTGGGTCGATCACGAGCCCTCGCCCTGCGACGAGGTCAGCGAGGGTGGGCAGGGCGGGATCGCGGCCGACGGCGACTGCTGGACCCTCCTCGAGGCTTCTCTCGGCCGGGACGACCATGACGGTGGCTGGGTCGACGTCGCTCCCGAGGAGCTTGGACTCACGTCGGATAGACACATCGGGTCGGTCACCATCGCCGATGACGGGACGCTGTGGGCCACCGTCCGCTCGCCCGGGTCCAGATTTGCGGGCCTCGTGCGCTACGACGGCAGCACCTGGGAACGGATCCCCTCCGATCAGGCAGTGGTGTCGCTCGTCGATGGCTCGGTCCGGTTGGGCCCCGACGACATGTCGGTCGGCCCCGATGGCGCGGTCTGGGTCGTCGAGTCGTACAACCGGCAGTCCCCGCGAGAGGGCATGGCATTCGTCACCCTCGTGCTCAGGACCTGGGATGGTGATGCGTGGACGACCTATCGCCCGTTCGAGGTCGAGCTTAGCGTGACACGAATGTTGGACGCTCTGAACGCGACAGTCCGTTACAGCGACGGCCCCCACGTCCTCGACGACGGAACGGTCTGGTTCCTCGACGGTCAGCTGGTCCTCGATGCGGACGGGCTCAGAGCGCAGGACCTCCCGGGCGGCACCGACCGGGTGTTCGGGCCCGATGGTCATGCCTGGAGCGTCGCCGAGAACGCCCTCTACGTGATCATCCCCGAGGCCGTGGCGGCGGCCGAGTAAGGTCACGGCCACGGATCACGGCCGGCCCGCGCCAGAAGAGTGCCGCAAAGGTCGACTTCCTGTCCGATGGGTCAGCGGCTATCCTCCGCTCGCAGGCGAGGGTGGTGCGCACGCGGGGGCCCAACCGGCGCCGGGCATCCAGCCCGACGTGGTCGCCCGGCGAATGGAGAAGGAGCCAGCCCCGTGGCAAGGTTCACCCCCAGCGTCGTCATCGCTCGACCCATGTCGGAGGTCCTCGACACGCAGACCTGACCACCCGAGTCAAGGCAACGTCGGACGGCCGAGATAGCAGGAGGTGCTCGATGGGAACCGGACGTGGGAAGGTGATGTCGATCGGGCTGGCGTCCGCGGCTGTCGTGGTGCTGTCCGGATGCTCGGGGCTCGTCTTCGTGGCCAACAACATCTCGCAGGGGATCACCGAGTTCGAGGCCGTACCCAATGAGGGCAGCGCGCCGCTCGACGTGGGCTTCGTCTGGCGCAAGACCGCCGCCTCCGAGCCCGATTGCGAGATCGCCATCGACGGTCGATCGGTCACGTCCATGCCCTGTGCTGACGAGCGATACGACTACACCTTCACGGAGCCCGGCGCCTACGAAGTCGTGCTGCGGAATACCACCTACGGCGGCTCGGATGATGCCCTGGTGGTGGTGCTTCCGGCGGCGGACGCGGCCGAGACGGGGCTCTGGGTCAGGACCCGTCCCATCCACAACCCCGAAGCGCGTCCCCAGCGCCGGGAGTTGCATCCCGGCAACCCCGATCGGTCCGGCTCGTTCGTCGAATGTGCCGTCTCTGACGAGTCGATCGACTACGGCTACCGCTCGAGCTACCTTGAGCAGGATGTATCGGAGTTGAGCTTCACCTGGGCCTTCGAGCCGCCTCCCTGGTCGGCAACACCGGGAGCGACGGTCGAACTCCACCACGCGTTGGTCGTTTCCGGAACGAGGAAAGGGAAGCCTGACTCGATAAGTGGCGGCGGCCGACTCACCGCGGGTCTGCGCGATGTCCCCGGCGGCCGCATCGGCATGAGCGGCTTCGCCATCGCCAACCCGGACCTCTCGACCGAAGCCGCAGAGGTCGCGTCCGTGACGTTCCCGACGGATGGGGACCGCTTTGTGGTCGAGGCGGTCTTCACCGGTGTCACCAACTTCGGGGACGCATCCGCTCGGCCCCTGGGGTGCGATATCCGCTGGCTCTACGAGCTGCGCCGCGCTCCGACTCCCGGGGAGTGACCGACGCACCAATGGACTCCGGCGCCACTTCCTCAGACACGCCCTGCGACCCGCACCCGCCGTATCGACGAGTTACCGCAGCAGCCCAGCTGCAAGGCGCCGATGGTGTCGGAGTCGTTGTTGACTCGGCATGGATGAGTTTTCGCTTGCCCAGCACTCTTAAGGTGTAGCGGGCCGGCACATGTTGGTCCGCCCGTCGGTCACCAAGGCCGACGGTCAGAGAGTGCGGTGGCATGGACCGAGACCTCATCGTTCGGGTACAACGAGGCGACAAGCGAGCGTTCGACTCGCTGGCGCTTGCTGACTATCCCCGATTATTCCGAGTGGCCCAAGGCATCCTCCGGGATCGGTCTCATGCCGAAGACGCCACGCAGCAGGCGTACCTCGACGTCTGGCGCAACATCCAGCGATTGAGAGACCCTGCCAAGTACGAGGTCTGGTCGTGTCGGCTGCTTGTCCACGCCTGCTACGCGGAGGCGAAGCGGACGCCGAAGTGGCTGCCGGACACCGCGTTGCCAGGGACCCGTGAACCCAGAGCCGCAGATGCCTACGGCGCAGTGCTCGACCGCGACGAGTTGGAACACGGTTTCAGGCAACTCTCGGTGGACCACCGAGCCGTGATCGTCCTGCACTACCTGCTCGACATGACGTTGGAGCAGGTCGCTGAGACGCTCGGAGTCCGCAAGGGCACCGTGTACTCACGAATGAGTCGAGCGATGGATGCCATGCGTATCGCGATGGGCGTCGACTTCGAGCCCGACTCGCCAGCGCACACCCAACGCGAGGTCGTGCCGTGACCAACAAGCAGTTGTCTCCAGTGGTGCGGGCGTGGCTGAAGCGAACGGATGTCGGGCCGGAGGACGTTCATCGCAGCACGGGTCTCGTGTCTGCCCGAGTGGAGCAGACCCGCCAGCGAGGTCGCTGGTGGCCACTCCCCACCTTCCGGCATGACCATCAGCCTCCGACCACGGACCAGACCTCGAACGCCCAGCCCAGTCCTATCCCGGCCACGAACGGCCACACCCCCACCGTTACAGGGAGGACTCAGTCCATGTTCAGTCCGATCAAGGCCATCACCGCAGGTTCCATCGTCTTCGCCATCGGGGGTGCCTTCCTCATCGCCCAGCCCTTCGGTCAGCAGGGCAGCGTGCCAGGGGCCGCGATGGATCCAGCGCCAGCACCGCCGGTGGAGGTCACCGCGACCTCGTCAGCGGGACCGTGCCCCGGCGAACCGACGACCGAGGCCGTCGGTGACGTCACACAGAGCCGAGGCGGGTATTGCAATCCTCATTGGTCCTTCAGCGACGAGCGGCTCAATGGCACGGTCACCTGGTCGGCGTCCCAGGACGAGTACCTCGATAGCGGCGTGACGGTCGGCACACTCGCCATCAGCATCGAGAACGACGGCGGCGGATGGCGCATGCGGCCTCGCCCGTTCATCGAGTCTCCTCGGTACGGCGATAGCAGCGGCGGGACGTGGGTCCTCGACGGGGAGGGTGACTACGAAGGACTCGTCGCGGTGCTCCTCGAAGTCGAGCCCTACACGCTGCACGGCTTCATCATCGATGGCGAGTTGCCACCGCCCCCGGAGAACGCCTCGACCAAGTAGCGTCACGCGAACGGGTCCCGCGATCATCAGGCCGAGGGACGCCGGGCCTCTGCATCCCTGGCGGAGTGGCGGCCATCCAGACGTGGTCTCGATCGTCGACATCGGCCACGTCTGGACATCGCGCGGTCACCGCCACCTGGATGTCCGTGCAGCCTCTCGGTCTACGTGCCGGTCAGGTGGGCGTCAAGCGCGGGGGCATGCGGATGCTCGGGATGACGAACGGAAGTGGGAGGTGGTGACTCTGCCCTATGTCGCCCTATGGGCCTAGCCAGGATTCGACCGCGACTATGCGTTTCGGCCCCGCTCGAGCGTCATGATGATATGAGCATCAGTCGAGCGGGGGCCCCCATCGTGCTCGAGGCGGCCCGAGACGACGCCTGGCTGGCGGTCGTTGCCCTCGAACAGGCGTCAGGCCAGCGGCTCTTCGGCTACGCCCTCCGCCTTGGGGTCGACGCCGGCCGTGCTGGTGATCTCGTGCAGGAGGCCCTGCTGCGCCTCTGGCGCGAACTGGACGGCGGGGCGGACATCCGCTCCCCGGAAGCCTGGACGTACCGCACCCTGGCCCACCTCGCGATGGATGAGCACCGGCTCCATCGGCGCATCGCCACCCTCGTTGCCCGCTTGGGCGACCGGGCGACACCGCCGGTGATGGAAGCGGACGCGACCGACCGGGTCGCCGTCTGGAGTCAGGTCGACCAGCTGCCTGACCGACAGCGCCAGGTCATCTACCTGCGCTACCAGGCGGACCTTTCCTATGAGGAGATCGGCCAGGTGATGGAAATCACAGCCGGCGCGGCCCGGAGCCACGCCACGACCGCGCTACGGACGCTGCGCACCGGGTTGGACGTGATCGGAGGGGAAGAGTGATGGATGAGATGACCCTCCAGCGCAGCCTGCGCGCTCGACCAGCCACCGACCCGGTGTACCGACCCCGGCTCACTGACCGACCCGGCGTCGGCGTCCCACCCGCCACGACCACGACCACGACGACTCGGAGGACTCGCCCGATGCTGACTGCCACCACCACCCTCATCACCACCATCGCCGTCGTCTCACTTGGCGCCGGTACACTCCTGTTCTCCGCTGTCAGCGATCCCACGCCTGTACCCGCGACCACGCCTTCGCCCTCGCCGACGAGCTGGACACCCCCGCCTGGTCTGGACACCGAGGAGCTCGCTCCCGGCGTGTTGTTCGCCAGCCATGCCGGTGTCGGCAGCAGCCGGCATGGCGATCTGGCGTTCGATGCCGACGGTGGTATCTGGTTACTGACCACGGGTCGACTGAAGCGGGTCGGGGACGTCGGTTCTCTCCCGGGCCCGTCCGTCGGACTCGACTTCGCCGATCTCACCGGCTCGCCCGATGGCGCCCTGTGGTCGCTCGCCAAGGGCACTGTGGCCTCGTTCCGGGACGATGTCTGGACGACGGTCCCGGCGTTTCCTGGTGACGCGCCGGCCAAGGCGCTCGAGGTATTGCCGGACGGGACCGTCTGGGCGCGCAGCACCACCACGCTCGCACGTCTCGACGGTGACACCTGGACCGCGTACCCGATCGTGGACGACCAAGGGCAGATTGCCGACTACGTGTACTTGTTCCCGGGCGGGTTTGCGTCGACGCCCGACGGCAGTTTGTGGGTCTCGATCGCGACCACACTGGGAACCGCGCTGGGCAACTGCTTCGGTTCGATGGGTCGAAGTTCCAGCCGGTCACGCCACCGCCTCCCCAGGTCAACTGCTACTCGCCCCTGGCCAGCGGCCCCGAGGGCGAGCTGTGGGCGTTCATCAGCACTGACCCACCCGCGCTCGCACGGTTCGACGGGATGGCCTGGAAGGTATCGGACGCCGATGCGGATATCCCGCATATCGCCGCGTCTGGAGGCTACACGGGCAACATGATCGTGGCGCCCGACGGGCGGCTGTGGGCTGCGGGGGCCTCCGATCGAGGACTCGTGCTCGGCGTCTACGACGGGACCACGTGGACGGACGTGTTTACCGACACGGAGGACCTCGATCTGTTGGAGCGCCCGCTCCAGGTGGCACCGGACGGCACGATCTGGCTCTGGGTCAGGAACGGCTTCCTCGTCATCGACCCAGCGGCCGCGGGGGCGACTGCGGAGTAGGGCCAGAGCGCACGCCGGATAGGAACCCTTCGCGGGTCGACGCGACCCGGTTGAGGCAAGGAGCCAAACTGCAGGTGTCCGAACCAAGCGGGGGTAGGTCGGAAGCGATGAGCGGACACAAGCCCAGCATCAGCCCGCGAAAGAGGCGAGCCCAATTCCGTGTCGGAGAGTCGCGGGCACGGCTTGCCCCGAATTTGCCGTCGGCTGAGACACTTGCGGGCCAGCAGCGTATCTAACGGGATATGGAAGCCATGACCGAGATCGGTGCGGGCGAGGTCACGAAGGTGATCGCAGCTGCTGCGGCTGGTGACGATGTGGCGTTCGCCCGCATCGTGGCCGCGCACCACGCCGAGCTGGTACGCATCTGCCACATGGTCGCCCGCGATAGGGCCATCGCGGAGGAAGCGGCTCAGACCGCCTGGTCGATCGCCTGGCGTAAGCTCGGCACCGTCCGGCAGCCGGATCGGCTCCGTCCCTGGCTCATCACGGTCGCGCTGAACGAGGCGCGGAAGCTCCTGAAGAAGCGCGGCCGAAGGGTTCGGGTCGAGTTCATCGGTGAGCCTCCGGACCAGCCAGGTGGCATCGATCCAGCGACCGGCATCGCCTACCTCGATCTGCAAGCGGCTCTCGAGCGGCTCGACCCTGACGATCGCGCCCTGCTCGCGCTCCGCTATGTCGCGGGCTTCGATTCCTCCGAGCTCGCCACGGCGATCGGACTCAGCCCATCGGGCACCCGGACTCGCCTCGAACGATTGCTTGGGCGGCTACGGGAGGACCTTGGTCATGCGTGACGACACCAGCCTTGAACGCCAGATCGGTGTCGTGCTCGACCGCATGGGCGGTCCGGAGCCATCGTTCGATGCCTTGGCCATCGCCCATGCCGCCGCCATCCAGTCCCCCAAGTGGAGGCTCCAGACCATGTTCAGCGCGACCAAGCTCGTCGTTGCGGGTGTCATCGTGGCGCTGTTCGCCGGCGTCCTGCTCAGCGGTGTCCTGACACATCCGAGCGATGACCCACCCCCGGCGGTCGGTCCCACCGCGACCCCGGAGGCGACGACGTTCCCGCCCATCCAGCTGCCGAATGACATCCCCGTGGACGTCCGATCGGGAACGCTTGAGTCGCCCTTCGGGCCGGCACGGTGGGTCCATCTGACGGGCGACGAGTCGTCGCTCCCGAGCCAGCTCTTCGAGCTGCTCAGCACGCAAGGCGGATACATCGTCCCGGACTTCGACTCTCAGACGGGCACTTCGGAGGGCCTGTGGCGGTCCCCCGACCTTCTCCGCTGGACCCTGGAGGAGCCTCTCGGCATCGGAGCCGGGAGTATCCAGTTGTGGCGGGCCGGTGACACCTACTGGCTGAGCGCAGGAGGACGTCGTGACGGCGATGCCTCGCTGTGGCGCTCGCGAGACACGCAGACCTGGGAGCAGGTCAGTCTCGAGGAGCTGGACCCGCCCGGACCGGACGGCTATGCATGGGTCGTCCAGCCCGGCCAGCCCGTGACGTACGACGGGGTCACCATCGTCCCGCTCACGTGGACCGCCGACTACTCGGTGGTGTTCCGCGAGCTGCCGGGAATCGACGACCTCGAGTACCCGGCCCTCGTCGAGGCTGCGCCGGGCGTCTTCGATATCAAGGAGATCGAGGGCTTCCCCCGCGGTGCTCTGAGCGCCGACACCTACGCCACGCTTCGGATGGAGGATACGGAGCTCGGTCTTCGGGTGACCGACGACGCTGACGGCACGGAGCTGATGGTGCTCGAGAACGTGAGCCTCGAGTACGTCGAGCGACTCGCCGTCGAGGAGGGGACCCCCATGGGGGGCCACGCGGTCGACCCGGTCGCAGGGCTGGCGATCCTGAGCGGTGATGCACTCGTCGGAGTGGATCCCCCGCAGGAGGTCGCGAACGAGTCATCGCTGGCCTTCACCGCCGACCAGGATGGCTTCGTGTCCTACACGATCGGAGCCGATGGCCTCGTCCACGTGCATCGCTCGCGGGACGGTCGCGAGTGGAGCGAGACCGACATCATCGGAGACGACGCGGACGAGCCGACCGGGGTCGACGGTGTCTGGACATGGCTCGGTCCGGTGTCCAGCGGTTCGGTGGTCCTGTCCACCGCCACCGGAGAGTGGCGGGAGTCGAACGGCCGCTGGGAGCCAGCACCCGCTCCTCCAGGCGGTGATGGTTTCCGGATCGCGAGCGGGTGGATCGTGGGGCCCGGAAGTCGGGGCGAGCCTCGGATCTCATTCATCCCGGACCAGGGAGAACGAGCGTCCATCGATCTCTCCGACATGGGCATCCGCTTCGGCGACTGTGGGTCTGGGGAAGGCCTCATCAGCTCGAACACCCTGGTCACCACCCTCCACGAAGACTGCGCGGGACGCCGGGAAGCCTGGATCCTCACCTTCGACGATCTGCCCGCCTCGGGCGCAACCACCGAGTAGCGCCACGGTCAGCCGCTGATCGCATAGCTCGTGGGTCAAGAGGACCCGGTCACGTCAAGGGCGCCCCGGGCAAGGCCAGGAGCGTCCACAAGTGGGGGAGAGGGAGGTTCCCGTCATGGGTACCAGGTCAAGACTGAGCAGCGTGCTCGCCATCGGCCTGTTGGCCACAGGCTCGGCCATAGGTGTCGGGGCGCAGGGCGCCGAGGAGACGGGTCCGGCCGCCTACGTCCACGGCTTCTTCTATGGGGTCGACTGCTGCGGCGACGAGGTCGAGACGTTCGATGACGAAGGCAATCGGCTCACGCTTCGCGGCATGACCGGGTCGGGCACGAGCGAGATGGACGACCCACGCATCAGCGGCGTATGGGAGCAGACGGGGAGCGTGGACGAGTTCCCCCAGTCCGACACCGACGAGCGTGTCGAAGTCTCGTGGGGTGAGCTGACCATCACGAACGATGAGGGAACGTGGGCGGGGACCTGGACCTCGACCTATGACTCGGCGGCGGTGTCGGAGACCCCGCTCATCCAGTACCAGCTGACCGGTGACGGCGCCTACGAGGGCCTCTCCGCCATCCTGTTCGTCACCAGCAGCGGCTGGCCCAGGAGCGCTGTCGCGGGCGCCATCTTCCCCGGTCCGTTGCCGCCCGACAGCGCCTCAGCACAGGACGCGGACGACGGTCTCGCCGGCCTCGTTACCGAGCAGATCGAGCCGGGTGTCGAGCGCGTCGTCAGCGACGGCGCCTGGCACGACCTCGACGAGACGCACCCGACCTACCGCTACGACATGGACAGCATCTTCGTCCTGCCCGACGGCACCGTCTGGCTCTCGAGCACCTACAGCCGCGAGGACAACGACGCCAATCCCGAGAGTGGTGCGCTCACCTGGGCGCTCGGCGAGCCCGGCATCTTCCAGCACTCCCCCGACAGCCCCAGCTGCGGCACGGACGGCGATGGCGTGTCGTGCTGGGACCCGGTCGCCGTGCGGGAGGTCACCTACCTCGCGGGCACGCCCATCAGCGCGGTCGCGGTCGCGCCCGACGGCACGATCTGGGCGGTGGGCGGCCATGCCGGCGACAACGGCGGCCTGTACCGCATCACGCCCACCCGGCCAGAGCCCGTCGCCGACATCCCAGTGGCCGAGGCCGCCGGTGCCACGGTCTTCACCGAGCTGCGCGTGGCTGAGGTCGCCGAGCTCGACGATCGCACCCGCGACCTGACCATCGAGTCCCCCTCGGTCGGTGAGGTCAAGGCGCGGCTGCTGCTCCCCGACGGCTTCGACGGGGATCCCGAGGCGACGTACCCGGTGCTCTACCTGCTCCACGGCGCCTGGGACGACTACACGAGCTGGACACGCGAGACCGACGTGGCCGAGCTGACGGCGGACCTCGACCTGCTCGTGGTCATGCCCGACGCCGGCGAGGAGGGCTGGTACTCGGACTGGTGGAACGGGGGTGAGGGTGGCGTGCCGGCCTGGGAGACCTTCCACCTGACGGAGCTGCGCGACATCATCGAACGTGACTGGCGCGCCGGCGATGAGCGGGTCATCGCCGGACTGTCGATGGGCGGCTACGGGACCATGCACTACGCCACCGCCCATCCCGAGCTGTTCGAGGCCGTCGCGTCGTTCAGCGGCGTCGTCGATCCGGCCGGCGGAGGTTTCCAGGCGGACTACAGGCTTTGGGGCGACCAGCTCGAGCAGTCCGATCTCTGGGCTGCCCACGACCCGCTGGCGATGGCCGAGGCCCTAGCCGGCAAGTCCGCCTACCTCTCCTGGGGCGACGGCCAGCCCGGCCCGCTCGATGCCCAGGGGGCGACGGTCGACGACCTCGAAGCCTGGGTGGCCCCGCAGAACGAGGCCCTCGCGGCAAGGCTCGCGGCGCTGGGCATCGACGCGACGATCGAGTCGGGGGCGGGGACGCATAGCTGGCCCTATTGGGAGCAGGGCCTCCACCACGCGCTGCCGATGCTGCTCGAGGCGCTCGAGCGGTGACCTGTCGACCGGGCGCCTGTCCCACTGCGGACCCGGCCCTCGTGCGCGGGGATATCGCCGGGCATACCCCCGGGTATACCTCCGTCGCCGTGGGTCGGCCACCTGACCGCCGGAACTGGGTACGTCGGGTCGCGGCCACCGGGTCCCCGGCCACCGATACCCCGGTGGACCACGAGGGTTTCGTTGATGCGACCGTCAAGCGAACCTCCTGCCCGCCCGGGATCTCCACGTCATCGAGGGCGATGATGGGGTCTGCCAAGACCTCGACGTGGTAGTGACCGAAGACCACGCGGGGCTGATGTTCGCGCAGCTTGGTATGGGCCTTGTGTCCGATCGAGGTTGCCGCTATCGTGCACGCCTCCACGGTCTCGTGGCAGTGTTGGAGGTTGGCTTGATGAGCATCTCCGAAACACCGACAGGGTCGTCGGGCACCCTACGACTGCTCCTGGTCGGCGCTTCTGGCTTCGTCCCTGCTGCTTGTCTCGTCGGTGGCACTGGCTGCACCGGTATCGGCGGCGAATGGGCCCAGGGTCTTCTATGGAGGCAAGGCCGGGCCGGTGAAGATCCCGGCCAAGCTCAAGACCGTAGCGTCCATGGCGCTGCCCAATGGGGGCTGGCTCATCATGGCCAAGGCACAGCTGGTGGGCATCGGTGGGTCGCCTGCGGGACACCTGGGAGTGCAGTGCCGCCTGACCCTGGGCAAGCGCAGCGACCACATCTCTGCCGCGCCCACCCCGCTGCAGCGCGACGGCTCGTATATCCCGGTGCTGCTCACCCTCGCCAGCCGGGTCAAGAACCCCGCCAAGGCCAACCTGCGCTGCGTCGGTGAGGAGGGTGGCAACGTCGTCATCCGCTCCATTCGGATGACGGCCATGAAGACCGGCAAGCTGTCGACTCGCGTGGCGTCGTCACCACCAACGACGACCGGGTCCGGCATGCCTGTCGTCCTCTCGGCCAAGTACAAGGGCGCGACGCCCGTCCTCGGTGACAGCACCTACCGAACCGTCGGCAAGCTCGGTGTGGGTCGTGGGGCGTGGTGGTTCGTGGCCAAGGCCGTCGCATCGAATGGCAACACTACCGATGACGCGGCATGTCTTCTCGACGCTGGTGGCGACTTCGATGTCGTCGACTTCGGCATGTCGGCTCCAGGATATCCGGGTGACTCCATCCCGCTTGGCCTCCAGGTCGTCCATGTCTTCGACTCACCGGGCCAGGCCGTCCTCAGCTGCAAGGCGCCCTACGGCTTCAAGGTCAGGGATGTCGTCATCAGCGCCATCAAGGCGGGACGACTCACCAACCACAACACCGACGGTGGTCCCACGTGGACGGTCGGCAGTGGCTCCCCCAGGATCATCTCGGGATGGTCGAACGGCCCGACGGATATCCCGGTCGGCACGTACAAGACGGTCGGCTCGATGGCCCTGACCCGGGGCAACTGGATGGTGCTTGCCAAGGAGTGGTTCGATGCAGCGGGCGTGCCCAGCGACGTGGTCACGCGCCGGGCGCAGTGCCGGGTCGTCATCGTCGGTACCGCGGATGAGAGCGCCATCCAGTACGGCAACAACGTGTCCCATATCGGCCCCATGTTCCAATCGATGGTGCAGGGCGACAACGGGCCGTTCACGGTCAAGCTGCGCTGCCGACGGACGGCTGCGGGTGGCTCAGGGAGCGTGTCCTTCGTGAAGATGACGGCCGTGCGGCTGGGATCGATCGCGTACCGGAAGCTCTGATCGTCGGGCGGGCTCGACTCCGGCAGGAGGGTGGGATGGCGGATACGCGACTGGATCGGACTCGGTCGCCTGGCCGCACTCGTGCGCGGGCTCGAGTGGGAAGGCGGGTACAACGGTGCCAAGCTCGTGCGGGCGGCCCTTGAGCGGGAAGTTGTCGCGACATGCCGATGTCCACGCCCCCGTCGGTCGGGGAGCGCTTGGTGATGCGGTCGCCCAGTTGCGGGTCGAGCTCACGACGGACTACCCGGAGGCGTTCCTGTCGAGCCTGGTCGCGGTCGAGGTCGCAGCCAGGGACGGCTCGACACTGCCACTCGCCCAGGCACCGGCAGCCAGGACGTGTCGTGTCTGTGGGGAGCTCTTCCTGGGCGAGGAGCTGCCGGCGCAGTGCCCGACGTGCGAGTCGCCGTCCCTCTCCTTCCGGGAGCACCTCCCCATCTGGTTCCTCGATCCGGCCGAGCGAAACGCCATCCTGGCCGCCCTTGAGTCGGGTCCGAACCGCATCGGGGCCGCGCTCGCGGGTCATGACGATGACGCATTGGCACGCCCTCCTGCGGCTGGGCAGTGGTCCGCGCGCGAGGCGATGGAACACCTGCTGCACGCCGAACTGCTGCTGGCGGAGCGGGTGGACCGATTGCTGCTCGAGGTCGACCCGACCTCGTTTCCCGGGCCGTCTGGGCTGAGACTCCGGCCTCCGACGAGGGGAGCGTGCAGACCGGTGAGCCCGGATCGGTGCTCTTCGACCGATACCGAGAACTGCGCCTACGCACAGTCGATCGCCTCCAGGGCCTTGATGCGAAGCAGTGGAGTCGAACTGGCCATCATCCAGAGTGGGGCTTGGTCAACGTGCTCTCACAGGCTGCCTACTTCGCCCGACACGAGGCCTCCCACTTCGCACAGATCGTGGCGGCTGCGCAGGGGCGCTCACCTGGCCAGCCACGTTGAGCGTGGAGCGTCTGACCCCGGTGCACGAAGTCACCTCTTGACCGGGTCCCTTGCGGGCCTCTACATTCGGCGTCTCCCGAGTCCGCGGTGGTCAAGACGCGGTAGGGCCACATCCAAGGAGGGGGACATGCGTCGCTGGACATGGGCGGCCATCTCACCGGTCGCCTCGCTCGACGTCATCTGGTCACCCCAAACAGGACGTCCCGGGATAGCTGCTCATCGCGGTCGGCCCGTCCGGCAGATCCTTGCAGCCCTGGCAGCGCTGATGATGTCGCTGGCACTCGTTCCCATCGGTGCGACTGCCCAGGATGGTCCAGAGACGCCCGTGCTGGGACTCCTGACCGCCATGTCCGAGAAGCGCTTCGATGACCTCGGTCGAGTATTTCTTGCCCGGAATACGCAGACCAGGCCTCAGGGTTCGACCTCAGCGCGGAGATGACGGCAGAACTTCCACCGGGCATCGACCCCCAGCTGGCTATCGATGCCCTGACCATCTCCGTCACCGGCCCTGATGGACAGGGAGAGCCGCTCGTCTACGTCCTTTCCGAGGATGCCGATGTGACCTCGCTCGGCGTGGAAGCGACGATGACTGTCAGCCTTGACCCCCTGGCCATGGACCCATTCGTCCGTGCCATCGTCGAGAACGAGATGCGGACGCAGGACATGGAGCTGACCGAGGAGAATGTGCAAGCGTTCATGGCGCTCGTCAGCGCGCAGCTCGGGGACAGTCTCACCTTCAGCGAGTACATCGGCGAGGTGGCGGAGGTCAGGCCGACAGATGAAGGCATCTGGCTCATCTGCGGTGGTTCCATCGTCGAGTCGGACCCCGCGTCGGGCACGCAGTCCACGGCGACCCCCGGGCCGTCGGCGGTCGCATCGGAGTCCACCTTGGTCCCCAGCGTGGACCCACTGCCATACGCAGAATACGTCGCAGCACTGGAGGCATTCACGCAAGACGATCCCTTCGCGGGGCTCAGCGACCCGCCGACCAAGAAGGAGGTCCTGGTCGGACTCAGGAAGCTGCGTGCCAGCTCGATGACCGAACAGGAGCGTCTCCTCGCCCTGGTGCCCGAGGGCTGCTACGCGGACGCGCACGCGGAGCTCCTGGGCTACTGGCAGTCCTCTATCGAGGGAGTCACCGAAGCCGCCGTGCAACTGAAGTCGTCGTCGCTCGCCGAACTCATCTCCATCACCGATGCCATGGACGACGACGCTCCAGCAGCGCCACCCCAGCGCGTACGTGGAGGCGAGTGATGGCTCCGGTGGCTTCAAGGGTTCGCCCTTCAACATCCTCGCAGCCCTCGCGACGTGCGAGGCACCGGCTGATCCTGGAGTCGCCTGCGCCGTAGGCCTCGGCGCGAACGGATCCATGGCGTGACGGTCCCACGGCTGCCCGAGGCGGTCATGGTCGGTCGGCTTGCGGAGCGGAGCACCGCGTCAGCATTCCTCAAGGGGCTCCCGGCGGGTGCCGGCGCTCTAGTTCTGGACGGGGACGCCGGGATCGGCTGACCCCACCGCGGCTCGGCGATGAGAGGCGGCGTCGTCTGACCGAGGCGGCTGAGTACCACGTCGCCGCCGGCGACCCCGCCCGAGGACGAGAGTCACTCGAGAGCCTCATCGAGGGGCTCGAGCCGGGCCCTGTCCGTGCGGACTTGCTCTGGCGTCTGGCCGATACCGTCGGCGACGATTTGGAAACGTCTATTCGCCTGTGCGAGCAGGCACTGGTCGAAGTCGGCGGCTCAGCCTCGATCGAAGCACAGATCAACACGGCTCTGGGTGTCTTCACCTGGCTCGCCGGGATCTGGAACGGGCGGCCGAGCACTGCCGCGCCTCTGCTGAATGCGCCGAACGCGCCGGCGATGCGCTGCTGGTCGCTGTGTCGCTGGGCGAGCTATGCCACGCGGAGACCGTTCTTGGGCGTCAGTACCACGAGGACGATATGGAGCGGGCTCTCGCACTCGAGCAGGATCTCGAGCGGATCTTGCCAACTTCCCGACTAACATGCGCCCCAGCTTCCAGCTCGGCGTGATCCGCATGTACACGGACGACCTTGACGGGGCCCGCCCACTGCTCCAAGCCGAGACTCGAACGTGTCCAGGCCGC
Source organism: uncultured Chloroflexia bacterium (assembly GCA_963814315.1). GTDB lineage: Bacteria > Chloroflexota > Limnocylindria > Limnocylindrales > CSP1-4 > JAFMJV01. Next base: position 583,574 of record CAWFCG010000001.1, on the reverse strand, counting down.
GGGCGACGAAGCGGCCCGCTTCGGTGTGTTGTTCCGCCTTGCCGAACTCGATTTCCGCGCCGGCGACTCGGACGGCGGCTGCCCGGAGCGCGGACCAGGCCGTCGCATCGGTACTCCAGACGGGCATCGAGCAGGAACAAAGTGTGGTCCTCATGGTGCACGCCCTGGTTCAGGCTCACGTCGGTGATCTCGACGTCGCGCAGGATGGGGCGGAGAGAGCGCTCGCGCTAGCGCACGCGGGGGGTGACCGTATCGTGGTCATCCGATCGCGGGGCGTACTCGGCTTCATCGAGCTTTCCCGAGGCGACTCGGCGGCGGCTCTGGCGCATCTGCGCCCGGCAGGGCTTGAGCTGCGGGCTCTCGGGATCGGCGAGCTGCTCGATCTCGAACGTCGTCCAGAACAAGATCGAGGCACTGGTCACACTTGGTCGACTCGACGAGGCAGTGGAGGAGATCGGCTGGGTGGAGAAGCTGGGTCGCCCGACGGCACGGGCCTGGCACGCGGCGGTCGCCGCTCGAGGGCGGGCACTCGTCGCGGCCACTCGTGGCGACTCTGAGACGGCTCGAACCAGCATCGACCGAGCCCTACGGGCGCCACGAGCGACTGCCGCAGCCTTTCGAGCTGGGCGCACCCTGCTCGTTCAAGGACAGATCGAACGCCGCTTCAAGCGGCGCGGGCCGGCACGCACGGCGCTTTCGAGAGCGCTCGAACTATTCGAGACTCTGGGGGCGCCCCTCTGGGCTGAGAAGGCCGTGGAGGAACTCGCTCGCATCCCCGGTCGCTCGCCGGGTTCGAGGTTTCTCACGGAGACCGAGTGGCAGGTGGCCGCCCTCGTCGCCGAGGGCCGGTCCAACAAGGAGATCGCCGGCACGCTCTTCATCTCCGTCCGCACCGTCGAGGCCAATCTATCGAAGGTCTTCGCGAAGCTTGGCGTTCACTCGCGGACCGAGCTGGTGGCTCGCCTGGGTCGGCCGCCACCCGCGATGCCTGAGTGAAACAGTGTGGTTTTCCCCGATTGAGCGGAGGGCGCCGTCCCGCCAGCGTTCGAACGGTGCAACCAGCACGCACTCGAAAGGGGACGAAAAGATGAACGATCGACAAACCCGGGCGCTCGCTGCATGTGGGCTCGCGGTACTGATCGATGGCGGCCATGGCGCCATCGACCATCGGTGCCTCGGCTGCATCGGCCGCGGGATGCACCATCGTCGGCACCCCCGATGATGACCCCGACCTCAACGGCACGCCGCACCGCGACGTCATCTGCGGCCTGGCCGGAACGACACCATCAAGGGCTTGGGTGGCCACGACATCATCCGCGGCGGCAGCGGAGACGACCGCATCGAGGGCGGGCCGGGCAACGACGTCATCTCCGGTGATGCCGGATACGATGTCATCGAGGGCGGCCCGGGTGCCGACAAGCTCCGCGGCGGGACGGACTCCGATCGACCTCGAGGGCGGCCCCGGTGCAGATTCGCCTCTTCGGCGACGACGGGGATGATGACCTCGAAGGTGGCGGCGGCAACGACCTCATGTACGGCGGCTTGGGTGACGACTCGCTCGAAGGTGGCGGCGGCCACGACGATCTGCTCGGCGATGACGGCTACGACAGTCTTGACGGCGGCAGCGGCGATGACGTGCTCGAAGGTGGAGCTGATGGCGATGGCCTCATCGACACGTCAGGCTCCAACGTCATCCTGGGGGGCAGCGGCGACGACTCCATCGCGGCTGGTGGTCTCGCCAACGTCGTCAAGGGTGGCGGCGGCAACGACGTCATCTCCACCGATCCAGGAACGACAGGGTCTGGGGCAACAGCGGCAATGACTCCATCTCGGCCGGATCCGGGAACGACAAGGTCTTCGGCGGCTCGGGCGCTGACACCATCTCCACCGAGGCGGGTAGCGACTTCGTTCGAGGCGGCACAGGCGACGATCAGATCGCCAGTGGCGGGGGCAAGGACACTGTCTACGGCGACGCGGGGAACGATCAACTCTCCAGCGGAGCAGGCAACGATGCCGTCTACGGCGGGGATGGCGACGACCAGATCGCCGGAGAAGAGGGCAGGGACATGCTTGACGCCGGGAGTGGCGACGACAAGATCCAGGCCAACGACGGTCAGGTCGACGTGGTCAAGGGCGGCCCCGGTTTCGACGGCGCCGTCGTCGATACCATCGATCACGTGTCAGGTGTGGAGTCCATGTAGCGCGCCCAACAGCATGAGCGTCGACGGGGCCGGGCCACCGACAACGGCCACGACCCGGCTCGGCTGCTGACTGATCGCCGCCAGGGTCGTCCTGACCGTGGCGGCGATCTGGACCACGGGAACGGGCCGTGGCCCTACGTGGACCACCCCAGTTGCCGTGTCCGGACGATCACTCACTCGCTACGCGCCGGGCGCACGGTAGGTCGGCGACAGCTTCGTCGCAGCGTCGAGTTCCTCGGGCGATGATCAGGACTACCGTCCGGGTGACGACCGCGCCAGACGCCGCCGCCGTCAGGGGAACTGCCGCCGCTGCTGCGTTGTCTGGCAAGTCGGCGATGAAGTAGAAATCAGTCCTTCCGAAGGCGAAGTAGTAGGCCTCCACCGCTCCACCAAGCGAAGCGACCAGTCGTGCGGTCGCCTCACGACGGGCCGTGCCACCTTCGGCCAGGACGCCTCGTGCGCCTTCATGGGTGTAGCTGCCGGTGAACAGGAATTTGGGCATGAGAACCTCCTGCCGCGTGGTGCCTGAAGGGTCCGATAGGGGTCGCGGCCGCGCAACGATACGGCCAGCGTGGTTCGTGTTCAAGCCGGTAGCGGCGCCTTGGTGGAGCGCGTGGTCTGGCCGGTGGTATGGAGCCGATCACGCCCTCTCGTTCGGCGGTACGGTAGGAGGCGTGCATGTGGCCGCCCGCCGCACCACGACCCACCACTCGCCGGAGGAACCGACCGATGAACAAGGCACTACACCCTGATTGGCACGAGCTGGTGCACTTCTCCGCTCCCGGCCCCCAGCCAACACTGCTCCACGACGAGCCTGAGCTGCGCGTACTGGTCGCTGGCTTGGAGGCCGGCGGGCAGATTCCGGTGCACCCTGGGCCCCAGGGGATCTACCACTTCCTCGAGGGCGAGGGCATCGTGCAGGTCGACGAGGAACGCTATGCGGTGACCGCGGGCATGACCATCATCGCGCCCGCCGGCGCCCGGCGCGGCATCGAGGCCACCACCCGCCTGGCGTTCCTGGCCGTGCGGGTCGGACCCGAACCGGCTCACTGACCGGCACCGCCCGCACACCGCCGCCACACTCGGGGGTCATGCCCCGCTGGTTGAGTCTCCGGCCTTTTCGATGCGTGCGATGGCGTCCGTCAGCACTGCCGTGCGCACCTCGGCATCGGCGTCGCCGAGCACTCTGCCCAGTGAGTAGCTGACCAGCGGCGCGGCCTTGCGCTCGACACCGTGGGCGACCACGCGGGCGAGGTCGAGGATGGCCGTCATCTCGTCGTTCGAGAGCGGCTCAAGCGGCTTCAGGCCGTGCTCGGATGCAGCCTCGGAGATGGTCCGGTAGCACTGCTCAAGGTCCATGTTCGCCTCCTTTTGCCGTCCCGTCTGGCACGGCGTGGTTGCCATGGTAGGTGCTCCGAAGATGCAGGACGACCGTGGAAGGACTGTCCATTCGGCCCTATCGGGGCCCCGGGGACGCAAGCGACCATCGCTTGGACATCGTTGCTGTCGTCGGTAGTAGGGGGGATCCTGCATGACGTTCTCTCGCCGCCACGTCCTGCGCTTGGCCATGGCTGTGCCGATCGGCCTCGCGGTGATGCCGCTGGCCGCGACCTACGGTCGCGCCATGAAAAGCGTGGCGGGACAGGTCCGTCCGCAGCCGAGCGGGACCAGTGCCAGCCGTTGTGCGGTGTGTGGGTCCGATGACCACGCCATGCTGGACTCGACGTGCCCCGCGCGGCGCACGGTCTGGCGCGGGAGGGTCGGCTAGGTGCCGGTCACCCGTCGGACCTTCCTGAAGGGGTCAGCCGCAGCCGTCGGCGCGGTCGTAGGTGCCAGCCTGCCCGTCCTGCAGCAACCGGCCCTGGCCGGCCGCGACTTCGAGGTTGACCCCAGCCTTCCGGTCGATCGTGTCGTGCGCACGACGTGTTCGCCCAACTGCACCGGCAGTTGCGGACAGCTGGCCTTCGTCCGCGACGGCGTGGTGGTCAAGGTGCAGCAGGCGGCGGACTATCCCGATGCCGCCTATTCGCCTCGCGGGTGTATGAAGGGCCTGAGCTACATGAACCAGATCTACGGTGAGGACCGCATCATGCGGCCGCTCATCCGTGACGGTGAGCGTGGCTCAGGGTCATTCCGCGAAGCCACCTGGGAGGAAGCGCTCGACCGTGTCGCGGACGGCATGCGCTCGATCGGTGAACGCTGGGGCTGGGACTCCATCCATGTCTTCGGGCAGGTGCCGGGGTCCGGCTACATCCAGAAGGGCGCCAACTACCGCGCCAGCGCGTTGCTGGGCATGATCCATGGCACCAGCTTCGACTTCAACGGCGACCTGCCTATGGGCATGCCCATCACGTTCGGCGTGCAGAACGCCGAGCATGAAGCCAAGGACTGGGCCAACAGCCGGTTCCTGCTGCTCATCGGCAGCAACCCGGTGGAGACGCGCATCCCGGACGTGCACTTCATCTTCGATGCCGTCGAGGCAGGTGCCAAGCTGGTCGTGGTCGACCCCACCTTCTCGTCGACCGCCTCGAAGGCTGACGCGCATCTCCGCATCCGCCCGGGCACGGACGCCGCCCTCGGCCTGGCGCTGTGTCGCCAGATCATCGAGGACGGCATGATGGATGCCGACTTCATGCGCACCTACTCCGATGCGCCGTTGCTCGTGCGGAGTGACAACGGCAAGCGGTTGCGTGGCATCGACATCGATCCGGCGGCGCCTGATCCCTCCTTCGTGGCCTGGGACGAGACGGTTGGTGCGCCGATCGTCGTGGGCACCGACCGACTCGGGTTTGCCGATGGCGTCGTGCCAGCCCTGGAGGGCACCTACGACGTGACCCTGGGGGACGGGACCACGGTCGAGGCATCGCCTGGCTTCGTCCACGTGCGGCGAGAGCTGGAGGCGTGGACGCCCGAGCACGCCGAGGAGGTGACCAGCGTCCCAGCCGACCAGATCGTCCGCCTGGCACGTGGCTACGGATCGACCAAACCAGCAGCCATCCTGATGGGCGGCGGCGCCAACCACTGGTACCACGGCGACCTCACCGGCCGTGCTTTCGCGCTCCTGGCCACCCTGACCGGCAATGTCGGTCGCTCGGGCGGCGGCTTCTCGGTCTACGTCGGCCAGTACAAGGTCCGCGCCGCCACGCTGCCCTGGTGGAGCCCCGGCGGGCAGAAGGCCAAGGTCTGTCCCAGCGTCTACTTCGTGCGGGGACGGACCGAAACCATGCATCCGGACGTGCCCTATCCCGAACAGGGTTGGCACGGGCTCGTGTGCACGTTCGCCAACCTGTTCGTGCAGTCGATGGACGTGAACCGGCTGCACCAGACACTCGCAGAACTCGACCTCATCGTGGTGGTGGACCACCAGATGACCGAGACCGTGCGCTGGGCCGACGTGGTCTTCCCGGCCACCACCTGGTATGAGAAGTCGGACCTCACGGCCACGCCCCTTCACCCCTTCCTGCAACTTCAGCAGGCGGCCATCGAGCCGGTCGGCGAGTCGCGCTCCGAGCTGTGGATGTGGCGGGAGATCATGCGTCGCGTGGCGCCCGAGCTGGCGGCGGAATGGTTCGAGATGGATGAGGAGGCCGCCATCGAGATGATCCTCGCCGCCGGGAACGAGCCTGGCGGGCCCACTGAAGGGATCACGCTCGCGGACCTCAAAGCGGGTCCGGTACGCCTGCCCGTCCCCGATCCTGACGTGGCATTCGTGGAGCAGATCCGTGACCGCGTGCCGTTCCCGCCGGTCTCCCTGCCGGCGCCGCTTGAGAAGACCGCGGAGTTCATCACCACTCGGCGCATCGAGTTCTACAAGGAAGATGATCGTTTCATCGAGCTGGGCGAGACGGTGCCGACCTGGCGGCCGCCCTTCGACGATGCCGTCCACGATGAAGCCGACTATCCCCTTGCGTTGCTGTCACCACACTCGAAGTGGCGCATCCACTCCACCTATGCCAACAACGCCTGGCTTGGCGAGATCAACGGCGGCAAGCCGGAGGTCTTCATCAGTCCGGTCGATGCCGACGCGCGCGGTGTCGTCACTGGCGATCTCATCGACGTCAGCAATACGCGCGGTTCGGTGCGTGCCTGGGCACGCATCAGTGAGGCACAGCGGCCAGGCAGCGTGACCCTCTACGAAGGCTGGTGGCCTCGCCAGTTCGCCGCCGGCAAGGGCGTCAACGAACTGACCTCATCGGCTGTCAATCCCATCCACGAAGTCCATTACGTGGGCAACATGTGGGCACCCAGCACTGGTTGGAAGGATTGTCGCTGCGAGGTCCGCAAGGCTACCGAGGCAAACGAGGCGAACGATGGCTGACAAGGTCTCCCCGGTCGAGGCGCTGTCTCCGGTCTCGCGGGAATATGGCGAGATCGGCCCGCGCTCGGAGCAGCCGCATTGGGGCATGGTCGTCGACCAGGAGCGATGCATCGGCTGCTGGACGTGCGCCATCATCTGCAAGTCGGAGAACGACCTGCCCCTGGGCGCATGGTGGAACCGCATCCTGACGGAGGGCGATTCGCTCGACCAGCCGCAGCCGGTGACCGGTGGCCTTGAGTTGTCGTGGCTGCCCGTGGCCTGCCAGCACTGCGAGAATGCACCCTGTACCAAGGTCTGTCCGGTGGAAGCGACATACCATCGCGAAGACGGCTTGGTGATGATGGACAACGATCGCTGCATCGGCTGCCGGTACTGCATGATCGCCTGCCCCTACGGCGTTCGCACCTTCAACTGGGGTGAGCCATCCCGACCCACGCCGTACGACACGGGTATGGTCGAAGCCCGACCGCTGGGCACCGTCGAGAAATGCACCATGTGCGTCCACCGACTCGCCGAAGACCAGGTGCCCTCATGTGTCTGGTCCTGCCCGACGGGTGCCCGCGTCTTTGGTGACCTCAACGACCACGACAGTCATGTGGTGGCGCTGATCCGTGACCGGGAGGGCTACGAGCTGCTCGAAGAACTCGCCACGCAGCCGTCCGTGCGGTATCTGCCGCCGCGGCGAAAGGCCGGACTATGAGTGTGCTGACCGAACAGCCGCTTGCGGCTGACGTACCGGGCGCGCGACGCTGGGAGCGCTGGAGCGGCTGGATGCGACAGAACCTCTGGCTATGCGTCTGGGTCGCCCTGCTGCTGATCACCATGGGCGTGGGCGTCATCGCGTTCGCCTATCAGTTCAACCAGGGCCTCATCGTCACCGGCATGCGCAACCCGATGATGTGGGGCCAGTACATCCTCTACTTCATGTTCTTCATCGGACTCTCCGCCGGTGGGCTGATCGTAGCCTCATCGGGGCGGCTCTTTGGTGCCACGATGTTCAAGCCCATCACGCGCCTGGCAGTGGTGGAGGCGACCGTGGCGGTGCTTCTGGCGGGGATCTTCATCCTGCCCGACCTGGGGCGCCCCGAACGCGTCATCAACATCCTGCTTCACCCCAATCTGACATCGCCCATGGTGTGGGACATCACCATCGTCATCGCCTACACGATGTTGTCTGCGCTGTACGTCTGGGTCTACACGCGAGCGGATCTGGCACGCCGCGGTAGCTGGCTGGCCTTCGGCACCGGGACCAGCGAGCGGGCTCTGGCGCGAGATGAACGCTTGAAGTCGACGCTGGCCTGGGTGGCCCTGCCGGCTGCCATCCTGCTTCACTCGGTCACGGCCTGGATCTTCGGACTGCAGATCAGCCGCGGGTTCTGGTACTCCTCGATCATGGCGCCGATGTTCATCGCCTCCGCGCTCGTGTCCGGCCTCGCCCTCGTCATCCTCGTGTCACTCGCCGCTCGTCGCCTGCGCAAGGTGGAGTTCCGCGATGACCTGGTGGCCTTCCTGGGTGGCCTCCTGGGCGTGTTCCTGGCGGTCGAGGCATTCCTGGTGCTGGCTGAATACCTGACTGCCTCGTATCCAGGAGGGACGGGCGAGTCGAGCGCCATCAGCAGGATGCTGGCGGGACCGTACACGCCGCTCTTCCTGGTGGAGGTCGTCATGGGTCTGGCGATCCCGTTCGTCATCCTGGCCGTACGGCGGACCCGCCTGCGGACATCCTGGGTGGCACTGGCGTCAGTCCTGGCCATCGGCGGGATCTTCGTCCATCGCCTTAACCTCCTCCTGAATGGCCTCTCATATGCGCCCATCGACCTGCCGCCGGGGCTGCCCATCGGGGTCGACCAGGGGCCGGCGGCAAGCAGCTTCGCGGTGACCCATTGGTACGTGCCGACGCTCGTCGAGTACCTCGTCGTGGCCGGTGTGCTGGCATTTGGCGCGCTGCTGTTCACGATCGCGTTGTACTGGCTGCCCCTGCGTGAGCCCGACGCCCACTGACGACGCCCGCTCCTCGGGGCGTCCGTTCGCCGGGTCGGCCTCGGCGATCGTGCTGGCCGGTGGGCGCTCCCAGCGCTTTGGCAGCCAGAAACTGGCGTCTCTCAAGGATGGCGTGCCGCTCCTGCACCTGGCGTTAAGAGCCGTGTCGTCAGTCTGCGAGGAGGTCCTGGTGGTCGGATCACCCGCCGGTCTCCCGGTCGCGATCCTGCCTGACGTCCCCGCTCAAGTCATCGAGGTCCTCGACAGAGCGGCCTTCGAGGGTCCCTTGGTCGCGCTGGTGGATGCGGCCGCGAAAGCCGGGAATGAACGTCTCCTGGTCGTCGGTGGTGACATGCCGGAACTCGAGGCGCGAGTCCTGCGGCGGCTGCTGTCGTACGCCGACGACCGCGCCGGAGCCTGTCTGGTGTGGGAAGCAGTGCCCCGCCCACTGCCGGTGGCGCTGTGTCGACGGTCCGTGCTTGAACAAGGGCGGGACCTGGTCGTGGCGGGGAAGCGGAGCCTGCGGGCGCTCCTCGACGGACTCGACCTTGAGCTGGTACCTGAGAGCGAGTGGGGCAGACTGGACCCCGGCGCTCGCAGCCTCTTCGATGTGGACCACCCCGAGGATCTCGACTGGCGCGGATGATGGCCCCGCTGGCCCGGCATCGCTGCCCTGACCGCCACGGCCCGACTAGATCCCCGAGCTGGTCGCCGAGAAGATCGATGAGATCTCAGCGCTTGCCGAGACAAGACCCACGAACAGGACAAACGCCAGCACTCCGAGGATCAGAGGCCAAAGGAGCAAGACCCAGGCACAGCCGATGCCCAAGCCGTCTGCGGGTTGCACCGGGCCGCCGTGCTGGACCGCCCACTGCGCGTCGGATCGCGTCAGGAAGTACAACGCCTCGAACCAGGCGATGATGCTGGGGATGCCCGTCCACGAGAACAGCAGGTAGACCACGCCCCAGGCGATGTCACCAAGGTAGAAGCGGTGGATGCCGAGGCCACCGACGATGATGGCCAGCAGCGCCGCCCCTGCCCGGTTCTTGCCGTAGCCTCCGGAGGCATCAGGCTGGCGCACGCCACAACGTGGACAGTCGACCGATCGGCTGTCCATGGCCGACGCACAGGCGTAGCAATACTTGTAGGGCTGCCCTGGCGGCGTCGGCGGTGCTGCCCACTGCGGTGGGGGCGGACCCACCGGTGGCGCGGTACCGGGTGGCTGACTGCCGGGTGGCTGACTGCCGGGTGGCTGACTGCCGGGTGGCTGACTGCCGGGTGGCGGTCCCCAGCCCTGGTTCTGCGACATCACGATCCTCCCATGGCCATGCCCTCGACGAGCGCTTCGACCTCGATAGTGCCACCACGCTGGCTCGGCAGCGGGATGATGTTGCCGTCGATCACCTGAGCATCGACGACGAGACGGCGGACTCGCCCGGTCGTCCCCTCTGGCTTGCTGACGTGGATGCGGTAGGTGGTGTCCCGGAAGCGTCGCGTGACGCTGAAGCCTTCCCAGTCGGCCGGGATGCATGGATCGATACGCAGGCCATCGTACTCGGGGCGGATGCCCAGGATCCACTGCGTAGCGGCCACGTAGTTCCAGGCCGCCGTCCCGGTCAGCCAGGAATTCTTGGCCTCACCGTGGGTAGATGCGTCCGGCCCGGCGATCATCTGGGCATACACGTACGGTTCGCAGCGGTGGACCTCGCTGATCTCTTCGCGCGCTGAGGGATTGATGCGCAGGTAGTAGTCGAGCGCACCATCGCCGTTGCCGAGCCGTGCCTCAGCGATCATCAGCCAGGGGTTGGTGTGGCAGAAGATGCCGGCATTCTCCTTGAAGCCGGGCGGATACGACGAGATCTCGCCGTACTCGGGGTAGTAGCGGCTGAAGGCCGGTTGCAGCAGCACGATGCCGTGGGGCGTGGCCAAGCGATCACGCACCGACGCCAAGGCCTGTCGCGCCCGCCCGTCGTCGAGGCCGATGCCGGCCATGACGGCCATGCCCTGGGGCTCGATGAAGATCTGCCCCTCCTCGTTCTGGGCCGAGCCCACCGGCTCGCCGAAGTGGTCGTAGGCACGGCGGAACCAGGCGCCATCCCAGCCATGCGTGTCCATGGCCGCCACCATGTCCGACTCGGCCGACTCGTAACGATCACCCAAAGCGTCGTCGCCTCGCCGTCGCGCCAAGGCTGCCATCTCCCCCACGGCCAGCGTGAAGAGGGCACCGATGAAGACCGACTCGGCCACACCGCCTTCCTTGTTCTCCGTGGTCTGGAACGACTCGCCGGGGGTTGCGCTGAAGCAGTTGAGGTTGAGGCAATCGTTCCAGTCGGCTCGGCCGATGAGCGGCAGCCCGTGCGGTCCGAGGCGCGCCAGTGTGTACTCGATGGCGCGAACGAGGTGCTCGTAGAGTGGTGTCTCCGAGCCCGGCGTGTTGTCGAACGGGACCGGCTCATCGAGGATGGACCAGTCGCCGGCCTCGCGGAGGTAGGCCGCCACAGACAGCACCAGCCAGGCCGGGTCGTCGTTGAAGCCGGAGCCGACCGCGTCGTTGCCGCGCTTGGTCAATGGCTGGTACTGGTGATAGGCGCCGCCACTCGGGAGCTGCGTCGCGCTGATGTCGAGGATGCGCTGCCGGGCGCGCTCGGGGACCATGTGCACGAAGCCGAGCAGGTCCTGGTTGGAGTCGCGGAAGCCCATACCCCGGCCGATGCCCGACTCGAACATCGACGCCGAGCGCGAGACGTTGAAGGTGACCATGCACTGGTAGGCATTCCAGATGTTGACCATGCGGTCGAGGTGCTCGTTGGGCGTGTCGACCTGCAGGGAGCCCAGCAACCCATCCCAATGATCGTTCAGTCCCGCAAGAGCCTGCTTGACGTTGTCGGCGCGGAGGTAGCGTCCGATGGTCGGCAGCACGCCATTCTTGGCGATGATCTGCGAACCAGGTGGGTCGAACTTGGCGTCGGCGGGGTTCTCCGCGTAGCCCAACGCGAAGATGACCTCGTGCGTCTGGCCTGGCGCCAGCTCCAGACGAACGTGATGGGAGCCGATGGGCTGCCAGCCATGGGCCATCGAGTCGGTCGCCTCCCCCTGCTCCACGACCAGCGGGCGATCCCAGCCGCGGTAAGGACCGAGGAAGGCATCGCGCTGGGTGTCGAAGCCTGCCAGTGGCTCGCTGCACGCGAACCAGGCGAAGTGGTCGCGGCGTTCGCGGTATTCGGTCTTGTGATAGATGACGCCGACCTCGACCTCGATCTCACCGATGGAGTAGTTGCGCTGGAAGTTGGTGGCATCGTCGAGGGCGTCCCAGAGGTTCCATTCGACCGCGCTGAAGAGCGATAGCCTCGCCGGCGTCTCGCGCTCATTGGTGATGCGACAGCGCCACACCTCCAGCGTCTCGCCCAGGGGCACGAAGTAGGTCGTCTCCGTCCGGATGCCGCTGCTGCGCGAGCCGATGACCGTGTAGCCCAGGCCGTGGCGACACTCGTAGTCCTCGACGAACCCGCCCACCGGCTGCCAGCTCGGACTCCAGTAGTCGCCGCTGAGGTCGTCTCGCAGGTACAGGTAGCGGCCACCGACGTCGAGCGGTGCGTTGTTGTAGCGGTAGCGCGTCAGCCGCCGCAGGCGAGCATCTCGATAGAAGGAGTAGCCGCCGGCGGTGTTGGAGATGAGTCCGAGATAGTCGTCGTTGCCGAGGTAGTTGATCCACGGCAATGGCGTGTCGGGCCGCGTGATGACGTACTCACGCCGTTCGTCATCGAACCGTCCGTATCGCATCCCTGCCTCCTGCACACGCGGACTCCTTCTCGACCGCACTCGATGAGTCTACGGCGGTCGACGTGGGGGCAGGCCCCGAGTCCTCTGGCGGCCGGCCGGACTTGCAGCAGATGCAACATCTCGACGCACGGACGTCCCGATCTGCCGATCACTTGCAGTGGATGAGAAGGATCGTCAGTTCGGTGCAGCAGATGCAAGAACCTGCGACTTCCTCGACAGACGGGTCGAGATCGTGCATCTGCTGCAAAGGCGACGCCATCGCTGGCGGCTTGGGTTGCTATGAGGTCGAGCTTGTCGGTGGCTCGCCGCCTGCGAGCGGATCGTCCGGCAGCTTGCGCACGCGCACGCGCCGCTTCCGACGCGTGGGGATCATGTCACGCATCGATTCCAGCCTGCCGAAGCAGAGCAATCGGTCGTTCGACTCCAGCACCCGCGACTCGCGCGGATTGGGGATCACCTCCGTGCCGCGGTGCAGTGTCAACACCGCGATATCGCGGTCCCGCAAGCCCGAATCGGCGATAGTGGTGCCCACGAAATCGCCGTCCTCGCGCACCAAAAGCTCGGCTACGCCATACCCCGTGCTGACTGATAGACGCTGGCGCACGTCCAGCTCGGGGAAGGCGACCTGATTGTCGATGTAGTCCACGATGGCACCGGCCACGTCCAGTGAGGTAGCGGTCTCGATGCCCTCGAGGCCGGGTGAGGAGTTGACCTCCATCACCAGCGGACCGTCCTTGCCCTCAAGCATGTCCACACCGGCCACGCGCAATCCCATGATCTGGGCGGCCCGCACCGCGGTCCGCTCGTACTCGGGGCTGATGGCCACCTTCTCGGCACTGCCGCCGCGGTGCACATTGGAGCGGAACTCGTCACCCTGCGCCGTGCGGCGCATGGCCGCCACGACGCGGTCGCCCACCACCAACGCACGGATGTCCCTGCCCTTGGACTCCGAGATGAACTCCTGGATGAGCACGTTCTGGCGGGTGCTGTGCAGTGTCTCCACGATGGCCTCGGCGACGCGCATGCTGGGCGCCAGGATGACGCCGATGCCCTGGGTGCCCTCCAGCAGCTTGATGACCACCGGCGCACCACCGACCCGCTCGATGGCCGGGCGCACATCGATGCGGTCGTGCACGAACGCCGTGGCGGGCATGCCGATGTCATGGCGCGAGAGGAACTGGATGGCGCGCAGCTTGTCACGCGAGTTGGTGATGCCGTTGGCCGTGTTGGGCGTGTAGACATCCATCTGCTCGAACTGCCGCACCACCGCCGACCCGAAATAGGTGATGGAGGCACCGACGCGGGGGATGACCGCGTCGTAGTCGGACAACGGCTTGCCACGATACTGCAGGTCCGGATCGCCGGTGGATAGATCGATGGCGAAGCGCATCGTATCGAGCACGCGGCAGCGGTGGCCGCGGTCGAGGGCGGCCGCCTTCAGGCGTTGGGTGCTGTAGGCACCCGGTGCGCGCGAGAGGATCCCGACCTTCATGCTGTCTCCGTCCTGATCTCCGTCGCAGCGACGTGGACGAGGGCGTCGCCTTGGTGGACGAGCGGATGCTGCGTCATGCCGATGACCATACCCGCGAATGGCGCACTGGCGCGGCTGAGGCGCCGCCCCAGCGAATCATGGATGACCGCCACGTGCTGGCCCCTGCCCACTGGTTGCCCCAGTGACACCAGCATCGAGACGATGCCACTGCGACGTGCCCGGATCCAGCTGCTGCGCCGGCTTTCGACCGGGGTCGTCGCGGCCGCCACGCCATCCGTGTCGATCACACCCAAGTGGGCCAGCACCCGCAGCGTGCCGTTGGTGCCCGCCGCGATGGCCTCCTCGTCGAAACGCCAGGCCTCGCCACCTTCGAAGAGCAGGACGGTGACGCCGGCGTCGGTTGCCGCTGCGCGCAGCGAGCCGTCGCGCAGGCCCGAGTGCAGGATCAGTGGAGCGCCAAAGGCGAGCGCCAGCTCGCGCGTGCGCGGATCGTCGAGGTTGCCGCGGATCTGGGGCAAGTTGGTGCGGTGGTCTGAGCCCGTGTGCAAGTCGATGCCGATGTCACTGCGCAGCACGATCTGCGCCATGAAGGCGTTGGCGATGTGGCCGGCCAGGGAGCCGCTGGTGGAGCCGGGAAAGGAACGATTGAGATCGCGCCGGTCGGGCAGATACCGGTCGCCGGTCAGGAAGCCATGCACGTTCACGATGGGCACGGCCATCACGGTGCCACTGAGTCGGCGTGGGTCCAAGCGGCCGATGACGCGGCGGATGACCTCCACGCCAGCGATCTCATCGCCGTGGATGGCCGCACTGATCCAGACCGTTGGGCCATCGTTGCGGCCGTGGATGACACGCACCGGCAGCGAGACGTCGGTACCGGTGACCAGGCGAGGTACGGGCAGCTCTCCGGTCGCCGCACGGCCGGCCGGGATGGCCAGACCGGCGAAATCGAAGTCCGCCCGTCTGGCGGTCGTCACGCTCGTCGCTCGGGCATCACGCTCGCCCACGATTGCGCTTGCGGATCTCGTGTGATGGGCGGCCGCCCAGGTACGAGCGCGCCGGGTCGACGACGTATGCCCGCCGCAACGCCTGTCGGCCGATGAGCATGCGAAAGCCCATCTCGTCGCGCCTGGTCAGCGTCACCTCCAGCGACACCGTTCGCCCTGCCAGCTCGATGGTGGTGCGGACCACTGGCCGCTCGCCTTGTGAGCCCGACGAGCTGCGTACCGCCCGATGGTCGACGAGCGGCGCCTCGATGACGACCTCGTCCTGCGATGTGTCCTGCCAGGGATGGATGGCGAAACGGGCCCAGCGCTCACCGTCATGCTCAATGGTCTCGATGTCGAACGCGTGCAACGCTGAGGTACGGGCGCCGGTGTCGATCTTGGCTTTCAACCAGGGCACGCTCCAGTCTGGCAGCGCCACCCACTCACGCCAGCCGACCGTGGTGAGCGGGGGTCGGGTGCGGGTTGGTTTGGTGCGGCTTGGTTTGGTGTGGGTTGGTGCCATGTCGCCTCTGAGCCTAACGCTTCGGCTACGTCAGCTGTGCCAGCATCAGGCTGGCCAGGCTCAGCGCGATGAAGAAGCCGCAGATGTCGGTGATGGTGGTCAGGATGGGCCCTGAGGCTATCGCCGGATCGACCCCAAAACGCTTCAGGAGCAGCGGCACCGTGCCGCCGATGGACACCGCGATGACGGTGTTGACGGCGAGCGTCACGCCGACCACCAGCCCCAGCCAGGCATTGCCGTCCCAGAGCGTGGCTACCAGGGCGATGAGGATGCCCAGGGCGGTGCCGTTGATGAGCCCGACCGAGACTTCCTTGATCCATACCCGGCCGACCTCATACGGCCGGACCAGGCCGAGCGAGAGCTCGCGCATGCTGACCGCGACCGCCTGGTTGCCACTGGCGCCGGACATGTCACTGATGATGGGCAGGAACACGGCCAGGGCGATGACCTCATCGAGCGTATCGATGAAGAGCGCGATGACGCTGGCAGCGACGACGTTGAGCAAGATGTTGATGCTCAGCCAGGAGAGACGGCGCTTGGTACGGGTAGCCAGCGGCAGCGAACGCACTTCGTCGCCACCGACGATGCCGCGCATCCGCAGCATCTCGCGCTCGGTACGATCGGTCAGGGCATCGAGCACCGCCGTGCGGCGGGTCACGCCTAGCAGGCGACCGCGGGGATCGACGACCGGCACGGCGGCGATGGGATGCGCCTCGAAGAAGTCACGCAGGGCATCGAGACCGGTGAAGGGGGTGGTGAAGAGGGGTGGCACCATCGTGTCTGCCACGCGCTGGGTGCGCGGAACCGCAGCCAGCACGCTGGCGGCAGCGACCCCGACCAGCCGCCCCAGCGGGGAGAGGACATAGACGTAGCGACTGAAATGGTCGTCGCTGTCCTCAGCGTTCTCGACCAACGCATCGAGCGTCTCGCCTACCGTGGTGTTCTCGCCCACCTGCAGGAACTCGGTGATCATCAAACCGCCGGCGACATCGTCAGCGTAGTCCGCGAGGGCGCGTAACTCGCTCGCGGCCTCGGGCTCCATCTGTCCCAGGATGGCCGCCGCCTCTGAGCGGCCCAGATCGGCGATCAGGTCGGCCTGCTCGTCGCTCTGCATCGCGGTCACGATGGCGGCGGCTTCGGTCGGTGTCAGTTGCTCGATCAGGTCGGCTGCCTGCTCATCGGGGGCGTCCTCGATCAGGTCAGCGGCCTCCGGTGGCGACAGGGTCGTCAGCACCGACTGCTGGTCTTCGTGCTCCAGGCGCAGGATGGCGCGGATGGCCTCGCTCGGTTCGAGTGCGCTGATGACCGCATCAAGACCCTCGCGGTCGTCGGCTGCCGCCAGCTCGCGGATGCGCTCCAAGGACAGGCGATCAGATTGGGACGACTGGCGCTCAGTCTCGACGCTCATGGGGCTCTCCCGCTGCAGGTGGCGCGAGGGCCATCGTAGACGGTCGTCGGGCTGGTCCCCGTCAGGCCCCGCGGTATGTCTCGTCGCGCACGCGCCCCATCAGCTCGGCGAAACGTCCCGGCTCTTCGAAGGTCGGACGGTGGCCGGATCGCGGGAAGGTGACGAGCTCCTTGGTTGGCGCCTGGAGCGCCTCGAACCATTCCTCAGTGAGTACGGCTCGACCGCGGGCCTCGTGCGCCCCCAGGATGAGGTAGACCGGCACATCCAACGCGGCCGCATCGTGGCGGAAGTCGATGTCCTGCAGTTGCGGATACAACACGGAGAAGGTGTCGAGGAACGCGCGCAGGCCGTTGAACTGGTCCATCAGCGTGTTCTCAGGCACGAACAGGTTGAAGGGCATCTCCCTGTTGCCATCGAACTCCGGATAGGGGTTCCAGTCATGCTCATGTGACAGCGCAGCCTCGTAGGCGAGGATGTCTTCATACGGAGGCGGGCCGCTCTCGCGCAGGCTGGCTGCCAGCGTATCGTCACCGACCGATTCGGCCCAGGTGATGGTGTCCTCCCAGAACATCGTATCCGTCTCGACTGGGCTGACCATCTGGCCGCTGCCGATCCAGGCGTGGTACAGGTCGGGTCGCTGCTGAACTGCCAGCACGCCCAGAAGGGAACCCCATGACTGGCCGTGCAGATAGATTCGCTCCTCGTCGAAGCGGTCTCGAAGGTACTCGCTGAGCTCGACGGTGTCGTTGACCATCTGTTGCGTCGTAAAGGTTTCGACCGGATCGATGGCGCCGTAGGACTTGCCCGTGCCGCGCTGGTCCCAGGTGACGACCACGAAGTCGTCCTCGAGCGAGGTATCGGCGCGCATGGCGCCGATGTCAGTGCCGCCGGGACCGCCGGCGAGGTGGAGCAGCACCGGGTTTTGGTCACTGCGGCCCCGGATCATGATGGCCTGCTCGTGGCCGCCCACTTCCACGCTCGTCAGTTCCGCTACCGCACCCGGCATCGGCTCGCCGTCGGAGCCCAGGATGGGCGTGATCTCCGCTGGTCGGAGGAAGGACGCCTGCAGTCCGACCACCACCAGCGTCAGCACCGCCACTCCCAGCCAGCCAGCGATACCGAGCGTGTGCGCTTGGGGCCGGCCCGTGCGGGCGGCGATCTCCACCCCGACGACGCCGCCGAGCATCATGGCCGGCACCAGCAATAGGACGCTGAGGCCGCGTCCGACGACGAAGGCGATGATGCCGTAGGTCGAACCAAGATGGACGGCATCGACGGTGGGCCCATCGGTGCCCACGCGGGCGATCTCGAAGGCCACACCGAAGGCGACCGGTGCCAAGAGCACGGCCCAGCGGGAGCCCAGCATGAAGCCACAGGCCAGCCCCACCAGCATGGCACCAACCGTCCAGGCCACGGTGTCCGTGGTCGTGACTGGTCCGCGCGGTGTCACCCACGCCGCGATGACTCCCGCCACCACGGCCACGGCGATGCTGAGCAGCAGGCGGGTGGCGCGCCGTGTACGAGGTGCCGCGTTCGCCGTCGCGTCATGACCGCCATCGATCTCTGTCCTGGTACCCGCCGAACCCACGTGTGCGCCCCCATCCTCTGTGCAGCGCGTGCCGTCTGGCTCGCCTGCTGTGCAGCGCGGCTGTGAGGTCCAGTCGCTCCTGGGCGCTGGATCGGCGCGCTCGGATGACACGCTAGGCGCTTTGGTCCGCGACCGATAGGATCGTTCAGCCTGCTCCTGCCGGGACCAAGGTGGTTTCTACACGCCACGCGTGGCGAGCGCCAGGAATACCGATGCAGCGAGAGCGACCACTACCACCGCCACGGCGATGCGCAAGAGGGTGCCTTGCTCGGGCGTCTCATCAGGGGGCTCTGGCTGGACCTCCCACCTTGGGTCCGCCTCAGCCTGGGGCGTCTCCTCGTTGGAGGCCACCGGCTACTCCGCGACTCCGCGTGAAGGGCCGGCGCGCGAGATAGTGACTGTCACGCGTTCGCCGTCCGCGACCAGTGTGCCGGCGCGGGGTCGTGTCGCGATGACGTGACCTGCCGGGACCGTGCGTGAGGCTCGACCTTCGACGCGGATCGGCAGCAGCCCGAAACGACGCAGTGCTCGCATAGCCCCGCCTGCTTCCAGTCCGCTCACATCAGGGATGGCGAGGTGCGGTCGGGCCGCGACGACCACATAGATACACTCGCCCGGCTGTTGTGTGCCGTCCCCGGGTTGTTGCGTCAAGACCATGCCCCAGGGTCCGATCTTGGTCTCCCAGACCGAGACCGACAGGCGTAGTCGGTGCTGGCGGGCGAGCCGATGCGCGGCAACAAGCTCAAGGCCCACCACGTCGGGCGTCTCGGATCGCTCCACGACCGGGTAGGTCCTGGGGTGCGCGGAGCTCGCGGGGCTCGACACATGGAGACCTACGACGAGCGGCGTGGTAGGTGTCGCCCCCGTTTGGGTCGTCGGGGAGGGCGTGCCGGATGGCACGGCCATATCCGCACGATGCGTCCCCATCGGCCCAGCCCTCACCAGCGTGGTGGCGCTCAAGGCCCACGGCGGCCGGAATACGCACCCCGCTCCCGCACTGAAATGTACTCTTGCCGAACTCCCCTAAAGGTGTAGAAAGATTTAGGAATGATTGTGGATTCTTAATCCATGCCGACCTGACAGCGATGCCGCCACGGCACAGCGGTCCTCCTTCGGAGCCGGTGGAGCACGGCATACTGAGGGCATGCGCGCCTCATTCTCCGTTCTTTCGGAGATCCTCAGACTCCAGATCTGGGTCGTGCCGGCCCTGTCCGCTGTCGCCGCTGCCGTGGGTGCAATGATCGTGGTCGGGATCGAGGAGCGGATGGGCTCTCTTCGTCTGCCGATCGAGGTGGATGCCGTAAGCGCCCGGTCGCTGCTTTCGGCCGTGTCGTCGGCCATGATCAGCTTCACCGGTCTGGTCTTCAGCGTGACGATGCTGGTGCTGCAGTTGGCCAGCTCGCAGCTCTCACCGCGGGTGATGCGTACCTTCCTGCGCGACCGCTTCAACCAGTCGGTCCTGGGGCTGTTCGTGGCCACCTTCGTCTTCGCGTTGCTCACGTTGGCCACCGTGACGTCCGATTTTGTGCCCCAGCTCGGGGTGATCGTGACGGTGATCCTGGTCCTGGCCGCCGTCTTCGCGTTCGTGGCCTATATCGATCACATGGCACATGCCATCCGCCCCACCAGCGTCATCCACTCCATCGCGGCCGAGACACGAGAGGCCATCGACCGCAACTATGACGAGCTCACAACGGTCGATGATGCGCCGCGTCCTGTGTGGGCCGAGGAGGGCGACCCTGACGATGACGCACCGACCATCCGCTGGGCCCAGGAGTCCGGCTACATCCAGGCCATCGATGAGAAGCGGTTGCTTGAGTACGCCGGCAGCGGTCTCACGTTGGAGCTGACTCTTGGCCTGGGCGAGTACCTGGTGCGCGGCGCTCCGATGCTGCGATCGCACGGGGCGGTCGATGCGTCCGACACCGTCGCCGGCGAGAGCCTGGGGGATGCCGTGCGGGTCGGCCCCGAGCGGACCATGAGCCAGGACCCCGAGTTCGGCTTCCGCCAACTGGTGGACGTGGCGCTGCGCGCGCTCTCTCCCAGCCTGAACGACCCGACTACCGCCAACCAGGTCATCGACCAGCTCCACGACCTGCTGCGGCATCTGCTCACCCGCAAGATCGACTCTCCGCGCCTGGTCCGGGCCGACGGTCGTGTCGTCATCGTCATCCCGGCACCCGATTGGGACGCCTTCGTGCACGCTTCGGTCGATGAGATCCACGATGCCAGCGCATCCCTGCCGCAGGTGCGTTCCCGTCTGAGGTCGGTGCTGGAGGCACTGGCACAGGATGCCGAACCGTCGCGGTTGCCCCCCATCCGGCGCGCGCTGACGGCGTTCGATGTGGGTTCGGAAGAGCCGCGTTCCTGACGGCCATCCTGAGCCGAACCCTGGGCGGCGTCGTGTCTTTCGGACGAACCGTTACGTATCCGTCACGTGGCTGGCGCAGTGTGGACGGGCGTTCTTGATGACGCTTCCTTGAGCCTTCCATCAGGCGCAAGCTCGTGGTCACCTTCGGAGGTCGTCGGGCCATCGGGCCACGACGGGGGAGAAGTCCATGACCACGCCCCACCGGGGCGAACGGCGCTTGGCTTGAGCGGCCCTCCCATCGGTCAGTCGATGGCTGCGATCACTGCGAGCGGCCGACGTCTGGCCTGCAACCGAGCCCCTGCCAGAGCGATCTGGCTCCATTCGATGGAGGACTACCGACATGAAGGATGATGATCCGTTCCAAGTGGCTCGAGGACAGGTCGAGGGACCGATGTCTGACGTCAAGGGTCGTGAGGAGGTGCGACCTGACCACGGCGAGCAGCGTGCCCCGGGCGAGTCGAATGGTGACCTGGTGCCGGACGGGTGGCAAGAGGACGAGCCCATCCGCGCGCCAGATGAACGAGAGGATGAGCACAACCCAGCCAGCGATCAGTAGATTCCTAGGCCCGGGACCCATGACACACGCGGAGAACCCGCTCGGAGCCGATGCGACGAGCGGGTCCTCTCGTTTCGGGGGCGCAGTCCGGCGCCGGAGTCAGCTCTTCTTATGGCCGGTCTCGACTTGTCGTGCCGCATGTACTGTGGCGGCTCGACGTGCACCACCAGCTTGACCGTGCCGGCGGCGCAAGGCCGACTCCCAAGGGCGTTGCAAGGTGGGTCGCTGGCGTGCCCGCCCGGCCGTTACGCCGCGTTGGCCAGACTGCTCCTCCGAGAACACCGAATAGAAGGAGGCCATCGGCATGATGCATCCCATCACCAAAGGCATGACGAGAGTCGCAGTGCTGGCAGGGCTGGCCGGACTGGTCGCGGCGCCCGCCGCCGCGGTCAACATCCCCGAAGGTGGAGCGGTGACGCCTGGCAGCGTCTTTGTCATCAACTTCCAGGTCCAGGAAGGCTGCGACGGGGCGCCTACCGATGTGCTAGAAGTGACCATCCCGGATTCGGTCCAGAGTCCACTCCCCGAGTCGTTGCCCGGCTGGGACGTGCAGGTCGAGACGCTGGCGACGGACGGCGACGGGAGCGCGCAGACCGTGGTGAGCTGGAGCGGCGGCCCGCTGCCGGAAGGCACGTTCAGGGAGTTCGGCCTCCGAGCCCGATTCCCTGATGACCCCGGTGCCACCATCGCCTTTCCAGTCATCCAGCGCTGTGGCGAGGTGGAGGTCGCTTGGACCGAAGGGAGTGGCGAGATGGCTGCGCCGACGGTGACGCTCGCCGAGCGCTTCGGGCCGCGCGACATCGCCGATCTCGATGAATCGGTGGCGCAACTCCAAACCCAACTCGATGAGCTGGCGACGCAGCTCGGCAGTGTCGACGCCGCCAACCTGCGCTCTCGAGTCAGCGACACGGAGGATGCAATGGAGGAGGTCGCCGATCGCCTGGACGCCATCGATGAGCAACTCGGCGAACTCTCCGTTAACGGCCAGGCCGAGCAAGCCGAATAGGGCTGAACGGCACCCGGCCGGTCGCGGGTCCGCCACCCGGCCGGTCGCGGCGATCGCCCGTCAGCATCGTCTCTGCCACTATCTGGCCGATCTTCTCAGATGGAGCGAACGGATCCGCGCGATATGCGGGCTCCTCGTGGTCGATGAGCCAGCTCGTGCCCGGTCAACGCGCTCGATCATGCCCCCGCGGGCATCGACCCAGTCCCCGGTGCGCAGCCAAGGCCGGATCGGGACCAGCTCAGGGCCAACGAGGGCCGACTTGGCGGCACCGAACGCCCGGACACGAGCGAGAGGGGCCTCGTCCGGCCGATCCTGTTGGCTCCACGTGGGATTCGTGCCGGCTGGACGTGGGATCGCAGCGCCGTCGGCTGCACGGCTTGGTGCGTCGGGCCCTACACCTCGGAGTAGTGGTGCCGGGCGATGACGTGGTCCTGGTACTCGGGCGAGAGCTCACAGAAGTAGCCGCTCCAGCCCCAGACGCGCACGATGAGATCCCGGTGCGCCTCCGGGTTGGCCTTTGCGTCGAGCAGCGTGGACGCACTCAGCGCGTTGAGTTGCAGTTGCTGCCCGCCGAGCCGGGCGAACGCCCGCACCAACTGCGCCACCTTGCTGATGGAACCGGCACTACGGAAGACCGAGTCGGACAGCTCCAGGGTGATCGGCCCACCGTTGCAGACACGGCCGTAGTCGATCTTCGAGTACGACTGCAGGACACTGATGGGTCCACGCAGCCGCGTTCCCGGCGTTGGGGCGAGGTTGGCGCCGAAGGGATCGCCGCGACGCCGACCATCGGCGGTGGCGCCGACCACCGGTTCGGCCAGCGGGCCATCGTCGCGCCCGCGAGCCAGCCACAGGTAGTACATAGCCGTGCCGGTTCCGGGCCGCACCATCAGCCCAGAGCGTTCGGTCTCAGCATCGCAGGCATCAGCCAGCCAGTCGTACAGTCGCCGCAGGAGGTCGTCCGCCTCCGGCTCGGCCAGCCCGACGCGAGGACTCTCCTCGGCCAACGTGCGCCGCAGATCCTCGTAGCCCACGTAGTCGGCGTCCAGCGCAGCCAGCACATCGGCAGCCTCGACGTCGGCAGCATCGAACACGTGGCGTTTGATGGCAGCCAAGGCATCAGCCGCACTCGCCGCCGCCGCTCCGTGGATGCCGAGATTGCGGTACTTGGCGCCACGGCCGTGGTCGACGCCGTCCGAAAGGGCATCGGTCATCAGTACCGAGTAGAAGGGCGATGGCGCCCACAGTAGACGCTCATAGGGCTCGGTTCGGGCGCGGACCTGTGCGCGGATCTGGTAGACGGTCCCTTCGAGGATGGCTTCGAATGACGTGCCGCGAGCCAAACCATCGCGGACGGCGGCATCGGCAGCGGCCGGGAACGAGACCGCACCGATATTGCCCACGTCCATGCCACGGCCGGGGATGATGAACTCCCAGCAGGCTGCAACGGTGTAGTCGCGGGCGTCAGCTATGTCGTAGCCGTGCGCTGCCAGCGCCGGGATCACCACGTCGTCGTTGGCATACTGCGGGAAGCCCAGTCCCTTGCGGGTCAGCTCGGTCGCCAGCTCCAGCAATGCCTGATCGGTCTCGGGGGTGATGCGAAGGTTGATCTTGGGATCGATGAGGCCGACGTTGCGAGCCACCCGCAGCACCATCGTGGTGAGTGGGTTGACCGCGGAGGCCCCAGTCGGCGTCACCCCACCGAGAGTGAGCGACTGGCCGTTGTCACCCTGCTGGATGCCTGGGTACAGGTCAGAGTCGCGATTGAGCGCGATGAAGAACTCGGCCAACAATGCCTCAGCACCAGCGTCATCGAGTCGACCTTCGTCAAGATCTGCCGCCAGGTACGGCCACAGGTACTGGTCCAGTCGTCCCAAGCCAACGTGGTGGTGACCTGAGAGCCACACGATGGCATGCATGAAGCGCATCGACTGGAGTGCATCGTGGAAGGACTGCGGAGCCCCGGCAGGAACGTGCTCCAGCCGGTCGGCGACATCGTGCATGTTGCGGGCTCTAGCCTCCGACGCATAGCGGCCGGCCAGCGCCAGCACAGCATCGATGGTCTCAAGGGACGCATCGATGAACAAGATGCCCGCCACGTCGTCGGTCGCCACCAGCCGAGCGCGCGTCTGTAGGGCGACCTCGCGTCGTCCCAGCAAGCCGTCTCGCAACGACATGCCCCAGTCAGCACAGACGTTGTTCACGATGCCGCCCTCGTGCAGGGTCCTGCCCTCGGTCATGGCAGCCAGGTCGGCTTGGGCATAGACCGGTGGCACTGCCGACAGCGTCCGAGTGAAGACGATGCGCTCCTCAGGTTCGATGACGACCTGCTCGGCCTCACACATGCGACGCGTCAGGCGTGCCATCCGTGACGGCCACGACAGGTCTTCACGATCGCATTCAGAGATGAGGTCGAGCACCAGCGACTGGCGGTATCGCCTGAAGTGGCCCTCGCGCGTGAGCGCTCGGAGTCTCGTCAGCCTCCCATTCATGCCACTCGTACCTCGATCCCCAGCTGCTCGAACGGCCCTGTGTCCGCGTTGGGTGTCTGCGCTTCATCGAAGCCAGGCTGGAACGTCATGCCACACGCCTCGTACTTGCCGCCCGCGGCTCGATTGTATGGCAGCAACTCGACGTACCGGAGCGTCGGCTGCGGCGCCAGGCGCTCCGCGATGGCGGTCAGATTTGCGGTCGTATCAGTCACGCCTGGGACCAACGGCACCCGAGCCACGAAGGGTCGATCGAGCCGTGCCAGCGAGTCCACGTTCGCCAGGATCGGCCCATTGTCCTGGCCCGTCCAGCGCTGGTGCGCACAGGGGTCGATGAGCTTGATGTCGAGGTAGAGCAGGTCGGACCTGGCCGCCACCTGCTCGAACACAGTGGCCGGAGCGTAGCCGGACGTATCAAGCACCACGTGCACATCGCCCAGGAGGTCGATCACATCGGCCACGAAGTCGGCCTGCAGCAGTGGCTCTCCGCCCGAGAAGGTCACGCCGCCACCGCTGGCCGCAAGGATGTCCGCCTGTTGCGACAAGATCGCCGCCAACTCGCCAGCCTCGTACTCGCGGCCAACCGACCGTTCGCCCGTTGTGGAGCGCATGACCTGGGGCTGGATGGAGAGGCCTTCCGGATTGTGGCACCAGGTGCAGGCCAGCGGACAGCCTTTCATGAAGACGGTGGTGCGCATGCCAGGCCCGTCATGCACCGTGAACTCACGGATGTCGAAGACGATGCCCATGCTCATCGCGTCGGATCGGCGGAGTGCGGCCCCCTCACGCGCTTGTCCCGGCAGAACCATCGGCCCCGGCAGAACCATCGGCCCCGACAGGTGCGTTGGCATCACCCACACTCGTGTCCGGCAGCATCGATGTCAGGAGCGACTGCTCCGTAGCGTCCTCACGTGCGACTTCAGCCGAGATCGAGCCCACCCGCATCACATAGATGCGATCGCTCATGCTGATGATCTCGGGCAGGTCGGAGGAGATCATGAGGACCGCTCCGCCACGGTCGGCGATGGCCTCCATGAGCTCGTAGAGGGCGTAGCGCGCCGAGACATCCACGCCGCGGGTCGGTTCATCAAGGACGTAGACGAGCCGGTCGCGGGCCAACCACTTGCCGATGGCGACGCGCTGCTGATTGCCGCCGCTCAAGGTGAACGCCGGCTGGCGCACGCTGCGGGCCACGATGCTGAGCTCGTCGACCAGCGAGGTCGCCAAGCCACGCTCACGCTGGGGCACGACGAGCGGTCCTGGGCCGAGATTTGGCCACTCCGTGATGGCCAGATTGCGCATGATCGGCAGTGACAGGATGACGCCCTGGTCCTTGCGGTTCTCCGGGACGAAGGCGAACCCGGCGTCCAGCCGCCGCCGCATCGGCCACGACGTGACGTCCTGACCGTTCAGGAGCACCGAGCCCGATGCTGCCGGGTCCGCCCCGACGATGACACGCGCCAGCTCCGTCCTGCCGGCGCCGACGAGCCCCGCGATCCCAACGATCTCGCCCCGCCGGACTGTGAGCGAGACAGGTGCCGGCGCTCCCATGGGCAGCAGATCGCGGGTCTCCAGCGCGATCTCACCCGGGATCGTCCGCCGACGCTGGTAGACCGAGTCGAGGTGGCGGCCGACCATCCGCTCCACGATCTCATCCTTGCTGGTCTCGCTGGTTCGGAGAGTTCCCGTGGAGCGACCGTCTTTCAGGACCGAGACCCGGTCCGAGATGGTGAAGACCTCGTCGAGCCGGTGCGTCACGAAGATGATGCCCAGCCCGTCGGACCGTAGCCGCCGCAACAGCTCGAAGAGCCGTTCCGTCTCGAACCGGCTGAGGCTGGCCGTCGGCTCATCGAGGATGAGGATCCTGGAGCGCTCGTTCAGCGCCCGCGCGATCTCGACCAGTTGCTGCTGCGAGGTGGAGAGTCGTTCGACCGGGCTATCCGGGTCGATGCTCACTCCCAACGTGGCGATAGCCTCCGCCGCCTGCCGTCGCATCTCGTGCTTGTCCAGCCGACGCCCCCGACGCAGCTCTCGACCCAGGTACATGTTCTCCACGACCGTCAGATGCGGGGCCAGGCTGAACTCCTGCCAGATGACCGCGATGCCCTCTCGCCGCACCCGCGAGATGGTGGTCTCCCCGCGGAGGCGCCCCATCACCTGCAGGCTGCCGCCCTCGTACGGGAGGGCGCCGCCGATGACCTTGATCAGCGTCGACTTGCCGGCGCCGTTCTCGCCCACGAGCGCATGGACCTCGCCGGCCCGGAGCTCCAGGCAGGCATCGGCGAGCAGCAGCACATCCGTGCCACGGATGGGTCGGCCTTCGTCGTCGTAGGCGTACTTCTGGACATGCTGGGCGTCCAGCAGGATGGCCGCCGCATCCTCACCGGCGACCGGGCCAGCGACCGGGCCAGCGACCGGGCCAGCGACCGGGCCAGCGACCGGCGTCATGTCCGCTCCCCCAGGTATCGACTGCGCGTCGCATCGATGACGAGGGAGGTGACGATGAGCAGGCCCATCACCGCCTGGTAAAGCAGTGGCGTGATGTTGAGCAGGACGATCGAGTTGCCGATGGTCCGGATGATGATGGCGCCGATGATCACCCCCACCACCGTCCCTCGGCCGCCGAAGAGGCTGGTGCCACCCACCACCGCAGCGGTGATGGTCTCGAAGGTGGTATTGAAGCCCCCCAGCGTGGGTACACCGATCTGGACGCGGGACGTGAGCATCACGGCGGCCAGGGCGGCCATGCCGCTGCCGATGGCGAAGCAGCTGACGACGATCGTCGGGACGCGGATGCCTGAGAGCCCGGCTGTCACGCGGTTGTAGCCGACGGCGACGACCGATCGGCCGAAGCTCGAGTGGTTGAGCACGATCCAGGCGAGGGCGGCGACCAGCCCAGCCAGAACCACCAGATAGGGGATACCGAAGAGATCTCCGGTCTGCAGGCCGACGAACAGTTCGTCGGCTGGCATCGAGAGCATGCTGCCCGCCGAGATCATCTGTGCGATGGCGTAGGCGATGTAGAAGCTGCCCAAGGTCGTGATGAAGGCCGGGATCCGGACCCATTGCACGAGGAAGCCGTTGACGAGCCCGAAGATGACGCCGGTCGCGAGGGCGACGGCCAGCGATAGCGGGAAGCTGCCAGTCTCGATCATGACTGTCACGAGGACCACCGACACCAATCCGTACACGGCGCCCACCGAGAGGTCGATGCCTCCGATCAGGAGCACGAAGAGGATTCCGATGGCCGCGACGGAGAGATCGCTAGCCTGGCGCAGGATGTTGCGGATATTCTCAGGCGTCCCGAAGTTCGGCACGAAGACCGCTGCCAGGATCCACATGACCAGCAATAGAGCCAGGAGGCCCAGCGTCGGGTTGCGGGTGACCTGCTCCCAGATGGCGCCAAGACGGCCGCGTGACGCCGATGTCGGTGGCGTGGGCTCGTGGATGGTGGGCGACCCACCTGCCGAGGTGGCTTCAGAAGCGGTCATGCGGCACGTTCGCCCCGGACGCGTAGGAGCGCGCTGGCCAGCAGGTCACGCAGCGCTGGACCCTGGACGGTCACCAGGACCGCCAGGATGATGAGCATGCCGGTGACGAAGTCCTGCATGAACGGCTGCACACCTTGCAGGTTCAGGATGTTTCGGATGGAGACGAGGAAGATGGCTCCAGCGCCGGCGGCCCAGAGATGCCCGCGGCCGCCGAAAAGATCGACTCCACCGATGACGCAGGCGGCCACGGCCGACAACGTGAACGGCTCACCCTGGAGCGGACTGGCGGTGCCGAGCCGAGCGGCCAGCATCGTCCCGGCTGTCGCCGCCAAGAGGCCGGATACCACATAGGCGCTCGAGAGCACCCGCAGGACCGGTACGCCGGAAAGACGGGCGACGGCCAGGTTGTCTCCTGTCGCGCGCAGGTGTACGCCCCAGCTGGTCACGCGCCAGACGACCTCCATCACGAGCAGGATGACGACGGCCACGATGACCAGGTAGGGCACCCCCAGGATGGTGTCGTTGCCGAGGGACACGAAATCCGGTGGCAGGATCGGGCGCCCGACCAGGTCGGCCAGATAGAGAGACAGGCCGGCCGCGATGCCCAACGTTCCGAACGTGGCGATGAATGGGGGCAGCTTCAGTCGGGAGACGATCAGCCCATTGACCGAGCCCAGCAGCACGCCGACCCCGAGGCCGACGACCACGGCCAGCGGCCACGCGACGCCGACACTCACCAGAGCGACTTCCGTGACACCGACCAGGGACATCACCCCGCCTACTGACAGGTCGATGCCGCCGGTGACGACGACGAGGGTCATACCGAACGCGACGACCGACAGGATGGCCGCCTGGGAGAGGACGTTCTCAAGGTTGGAGAGCGTCGCGAAATAGGGTACGAACTGGCCCACGAGCAGCAGGGTCACCACGATCAGCACGCCGGCAGCGATCACGCGTCGCAGTCGATCCTGCTGGTGCCTGGGCATGTTCGAGGCCTCCGTTGACGGCTGGCGCACCACCGATGGGGTGATGCGCCAGCGATTTCGACCAGGTAAGGGCCGCTAGAAGGCCTTCGCCATCGCCTCTTCGGCGTTGTCGATCGTCACCGTGGTGGTGCCCGAGTCGATGTACTTCTCGAGCGAGCCGGGCTCGATCTCACCGTTGGCGATGCCCACGGCGAACTCCGCCGCCATGGAACCCATCGCCATGGGGTCCTGGGTGTTGTCGGCCAGGAGCTTGCCGTCGAGGACGCCCTGGACGCCGACCGTGGAACCATCGATGGCGAGGACCGCCACATCGGTCTTGCCTGCTCCGGCGAGAGCCTGGAGGATGCCGTCGACCATGACATCACTGGCCGACAGGACGGCTTGAAGGTCCGGGTTGGCGGTGATGATGTTCTCCATCGCGGCCAGTGCCACGGCGTTGTCCCACCCGCCGGTGGCGGAGGCGACCGGCGTGATGCCGCCCGAGGCCAGGCCTTCGATGAAGCCGGCAAGACGGTCATCGCCGGCCACCGAGCCGGGTGCGCCCTCGATGATGGCGACCTTGAGCTCCGGGTCGGCCATCGTCGTGACGAGGTAGGTCGCCAGCTCGCGCCCGGCATTCACGTTGTCGGTCGCGATGAGGGTCTCATAGAGCTCCTCGTTGCCGGCCGCGATGGGCTGGTCGACCAGGATGACCGAGACACCGGCATCCTTGGCCTTCTGGAGCGCGGGCAAGACCGCTGAGCCATCGAGCGGGCTCACGATGATGCCGTCGACCTGCTGAGTGACGAGGTCTTCCAGCTGGCTGGACTGGCTGGCGACGGCGGTCTGTCCGCCGGCGACCAGGAGTTGTACCGTGCCACCGAGTTCCTCGACCTTGTCCGTCGCCGCCTGCACCCAGGCAGCCTGGAAGGGGTCATTGGTGATGGTCTTGACCGATAGCCCGATGACCGGGCCATCCTGGGCGAGTGCGCCCGCAGGCACCATCGCCACGACCAGGGCTGCTGCCGCTACGACAGCCGAACTGATACCAAGACGTCGCATGAGTCGATCCTCCATCCTCGTGGTCTTTCGGCCACGCTTCTGTCTTCGCTGTGGATGCCTCGGATGTAGCCATCCGGTTCCACCTCGTGGTCTCGTTCGTCCTGGTTCGGTGAGTCACCTCCATCTACCTGCAAGCTGTCATCTGCGCGCCCCTCGTTCCCCCCTAGACCGCCCCGGCGAGATGCCGGTAGGCTGCCGTCCAGCGGACCTCCTTGGCGAAGCTGCGCGCGGTGGTGTCGGCATCGATGGCCAGCAGTTCCACGTCGAGCATGTCGGCGAAGTCCTCGATGACCTCGAGCCCGACCGCCTGGGAATAGGCGGTGTGGTGGGGACCCCCGGCCAGCAGCCAGGACTCGGCGGCGGTGGTGAAGTCGGGTCGCGGCTCCCACAGTGCCCGCGCCACCGGCAACCTGGGCAGGTCCTCGGGTGGCGCCACCGCGTCGATGGCGTCGGCCACCAGTCGCAGGTGCGTGCCCATGTCGACGAGGCCCACCACCACCCCCGGACCGGCGGCACCGCTGAAGACGAGTCGTACCGGGTCCTCGCGGCCACCCACGAAGAGCGGGTGGATCTCACAGGAGGGCGTGGTGGCAGCGATGCTCGGGCAGACCTCCAGCATGTGCGCACCCAGCACCGCCGGGACTGGCGGCACCGAGGTCGTAGGTGTAGTCCTCCATGAAGCTGACGCCACCGGGCAGGCCCTCGCTCATGGCCTTCACGATGCGGACCAGCAGCGAGGACTTCCAGTCACCCTCGGCACCGAAGCCATAGCCGTCGGCCATGAGGCGCTGGGCGCCGATGCCGGGCAATTGCTTCAGCCCCCCGAGGTCCTCGAAGGTGTCGACGAAGGCCATGGCGCCGTGGTCGGCCAGGAAGGCCCGCAAGCCCAGCTCGATGCGGGCGGCATCGCGCAGCGACGAACGGCGCTCACCGCCGGGTCGCAGCTGCGGTACCACGGTGTAGGCGTCGTCGTACTCGGCACACAGCCGCTCGACCTCGGCATCAGCGACCTGGTCGACCACCGCCACCAGCTCGTTGACGGGGTAGGTGTTGACCGAGGTCCCCAGCTTCGCCTGTACCTCGACCTTGTCGCCGTCGGTGTCGGCCACCTCGCGCATGTTGTCGCCGAAGCGGATGACCCGCAGCTGGCGGGCCTCGTGGACACCGGCACAGGCGCGAGTCCAGGCACCGATGCGACGCTGCACGCCCTGGTCCTGCCAGTGGCCCGCGATGATCTTGCGGGGCAGCCGCAACCTGCTCATGAGGTAGGCGAACTCGCGGTCCCCGTGGGCCGACTGGTTGAGGTTCATGAAGTCCATGTCGATGTCGCGGTAGGGCAGGTCGGCACCGTACTGGGTGTGGAGGTGCAGGAAGGGCTTCTGCAGTGCCTGCACGCCGGCGATCCACATCTTGGCCGGGCTGAAGGTGTGCATCCAGCCGATGACCCCGATACAGGCATCGTCGGCGGAGGCCTCCAGGCAGGCCCGGCGGATGGCATCAGCGTCCAGCAGTGTCGGCAGCTGGACGATCTCGATGGGGACCTCGGCAGACGCCTGGAGTCCACGCACGATGCGCGTGGACTGCTCGGCGACCTTCTGCCGGGTCGCGTCGTCGTAGTAGTGGATGCTGCCTGTCAGGAACCAGACCTGCAGTCCGTCGAACGCCATCCCGAACCCCCTCTTCTTGGGCCTCCGCTGGCCCAGCCCCATATGTGCAAGCGATTGTATGCAAGCGCATGCTCAACCGTCAAGCAGCAAGTGAGACTGGACCGCTAGCATGGGGAGCTGGAAATACGAGGGCATCGATGACACGACCGGATAGGCGAGTTCACGCGGGTCCTGGCGGCGCCATGCCGGCCGCGCCCATCCGGGTCGCCACGGGGCCGCCCACCATGCGTGACATCGCCGAAGCCACCAACGTCTCTCAATCGACGGTCTCTCGTGTCCTCTCCGACTCGCCCACGGCCATCCCCATCGCAGCTGCGACACGCGAGCGAGTCCTTGAGACGGCCAAGCGTCTTGGCTACCGGCCCAACCCGCTGGCGCGCGGTCTGATGGGCGCACGAACCATGCTGCTTGGCGCCGTCATCCGCGACATCACCGATCCAAGCTTTCCGGCCATCATCGAGGCCGTCACGACCGAAGCCCGCCGGCATGGCTACAACGTCGTACTGGGCCACGCCCAGGGGAGTGTGGGCGAGGCGGTCGAACTCTGGGCCATCCTGGAATCACGCCACTGCGACGCCATCCTGCTGCTGGGCGACCTGAGCGATCAGCCGGCACTCATCGAAGGGCTCGAAAGCACGCGTGAGCCGGTCGTGGCGCTCTGGCACGGTTCGCGTTCGACCATCATTCCCACCGTCAACGTGGACAATCGCGCAGCCATCACGACGGTGATGGAGCATCTGGCCTCGCTCGGTCATGAGCGGATCGCCTTTGTCGGCCGGAAGCTGCTGGGTGACATCGTGGAGCGCGAAGAAGCCTACGAGGCGTTCCTCAAGCAGCGGGGTTGGCAGGTCCGTGCGGAGTACATGCCGGACACCGTCAACGAGTACGAAGGCGGCATGGAGGCGCTACATCATCTGATGAGCCTGGACGAGCCACCGACGGCCATCGTCGGCGCCACCGATGTCCAGGCCATCGGCCTGGTGCACGCTGCGCTGCAGCGTGGGCTTCGGGTACCGGAGGATGTCTCAGTGACCGGCATCGATGACATCCCCGGCGCCCACGTCATCATGCCGCCCCTGACGACCATGCGGATGCCCGTGCGTGCCATGGTCAAGGCCGCGATGGACATCGCCATCGGTCTGCTTGATCGGGCCTCCCAACCGGCGATGGATCTCCACCCGGTGTTTCAGGCCGAGCTCGTGGTCCGCGACTCCACCGGGCCGCCACCTGCTGCCGGGGCCGCCGGCTGAGCGTCCGGGCTCAGTCGGAGCCCTCAGCGTCGGCGCGGCGGCGCTTGAAGCCCTCGACGAATCGGCTGAGTGTGTCCGATATGCGGCCCCGCTCCATGACCACGTCGACGAGCACGAAGCGATCGACGGTGGCGATGGCCAGCTCCAGCGCTTCGGCCAGCTCGCGACGGGTCCAGACGCGGATGCCCAGGCCACCCAGTGGCCCGGCCAGCTCGTGGAAGGGCCAGTCGTCAAGATCGTTGTAGCCGGCGTCCGGCTGGAAGGCGCGCAGCATCTCCCAGGAGGCGTTGTTGAAGACGATGACGATGGGATTCCAGCCGTAACGGCGGCAGTTGCCCAACTCCCAGCCGGTCATCTGGAAAGCGCCGTCACCGACGAGGATCAGCGGGCGCTCGCCGGTGGCCGCCTGGATGCCGAGCCCACCGGGCACACCGAAGCCCATGCCGGCGTAGTAGCCGGGCGCTGCCAGCGCATGCTGGGCGATGTCCATGGCCGTGAAGAGGCAGTCGCCCATGTCCGAGGCCATCGGCATCGCGCCGTGGCTCCGCATCATGTCGTTGACGGCCGTGGCGATGTCGGTCGGGGTCAGTGGCGCCTCGTCGGCCGCGAGATCGTAGGGCGGCTGGGGCGAGGCTGGCAGGTCCGGTCGGGTGCCCAGTGGCCGAGCGATGGCAGCCATGGCCCTGACCAGTGCCGCCAGCGGCACGTCGGGGTAGACATGGAAGCCCAGGCGCACCTGTCGCTCCGCCGCGAGGATGGTCTGGCGCAGGTCGATCTGGCGCATGGACACCGCGAAGTTGGTGTCGGACAGGATGACGCCCAGCAACAACAGCGCATCAGACGATTCGACCAGTCGGGTGATCTCCGGTTGGCCGGCCACACCGATGTAGGTCCCCAGGGGCGGATTGGCCGACTCGGTCAACAGCCCTCGACCCATGAAGGTGGTGACGACGGGGATACCCAGGCGGACCGCCAAGTCGGCGACCTCAGACTCGATGCCGTAGCGCCGGATCTCGGCATCGACCATCAGCACCGGTGAGTGCGCTGCCGACAGACGCTCCATCACCTCCACAGCGGCCGCCTCCACGGCATCGGCATCCACCGGGCTCGGGGGCAGGTCGGGAACCGCGCCGACCTCGACCGCCACCATGTCGCGCGGGATCTCCAGGTACACCGGCTGCGAGCGCTCCTGGCAGCTGCGCAGTACGCGAGCGATATCGTCTGCGGCGGTCGCTGGGTGGTCCAGCACGGCTTGGTCGCAGGTGATCTCTCGATAGACGTTCAGCTGGGAGTCGAGCGTGCGGGCCTGGTGATGGACCAGCAGACCGCTGGAGCGCTCGGCTCGTGAGGGTGCGCCGGACAGCACCACCAGTGGCGTGCGCTCGGCATAGGCGCCAGCGACGGCGTTGACCAGGTTGAAGGCGCCCGCGCCGTAGGTGATGGCGGCGACCCCGATGCCGCCATGGAAGCGCGTGGCCGCATCGGCGGCAAAGCCCACGGCCGGTTCGTGACTGAGCGTGTACAGCGGCAGGATGTCCGTACGCTCGATGACCGCGAACAGCGGCAGCGCAAAGTCGCCAGGGATGCCGAAGATCTCACGCGCTCCAGCGTTCCGCAGCGCGTGGAGCAACGCCTCAGCCAGCTGCATCAGGTCCCTCGCATCCGTCTTGATGTGACCGCTTCAGGGTAGCCGCCGCGGCGGCCGGGGACAAAGAAGGCTTGCAGATAGTGGTATCAACCTCGCATCACGCAGCCGCCGAGGAGACAAGATGACATCCGATCAGACCTCCAGTCCCGATGCCTGGGGCACGCAGTCCGAAGACGGCCAGGTCTTGCTCTCGATGCCCTGGGAGATCTTCGTGCTGGCGGTCGCCATCCTCTCGATCGTCAACCTGGTCCTGGCGCTCCTTATCCGCAACCCGGACCTGGATGAGATCATCACCGTCATGGATCTGGTCCTCGTCATCATCTTCGCGGTCGACCTCGTGCGACGTCTGAACGTCGCTGAGGACAACCGCGCCTACCTCACCAAGGGGCGTGGCTGGCTCGACGCCATCAGCATCTTCCCGGCGCTGCGGATCGCGCGCATCCTGCGCATCCTCCGTGTCGTCCGCGTGGTCGGCCGCATGGGCGGGCTGGGGCCTGCGTTGAAAGCGTTCTTCAGAAACCGGGCCACGGGCGGATTGCTGCTGGTCTTCCTCATCGCCATCCTGGTGATGGAGTTCGGCAGTCTGGCCATCCTTGCCGTGGAACGCAGCAGCCCAGCGGCGAACATCACCACGGCTGCTGACTCCCTGTGGTACATGATCGTCACCATGTCGACGGTGGGTTACGGCGACCAGTATCCGGTCACCAATGCTGGACGAGTCATCGGCTCGATGATCATCATCGTCGGAGTCGGTGTCTTCGGCACCCTCACCGGTTTCTTGGCCAACGTGTTCCTGACGCCATCAAGCGATGCGCCGGCAAGCGAGCCCGCGCCGGCAGTCGTCGCTGCGCCGGCAGACGACGCGCCGGCTGCCTGAGCCACTCCAAGTGCCCAGGCAGCGGCCCGAGCTCAGCTCTCGTCGGGTCGCCGGGCTCAGCCCTTCGGGTCGCCGGGCTCGGGCTTGAGCGGCGGCTTCGGTTGAGGCCCAAAGGTCATGCCCAGCTCGTCTTCCATCCAGCGCCGCAGCTGCTGGTAGACCATGGGCGCGCCCATGATCGGTGCCAGGTCAAGCTCCCATTCGGTCGGATGCAGCAAGAAGGGCTTGGTCTGGGGGCCGCCCAGGCCGCCGTGGGCCCCGATGAGTTCCTCGAAGGCGGCGATCTCGCCGGTCTCGGGATCGTACGTGCTGATGACTGCGACGTCGCCGACGTTCTCGATCTCGTCGAGCCTCCGCACCGCTGCCACCGCATGCTCGCCATAGACGGCCAGCGGGTCGACACCCTCGATGCGATCCTCATCGAGGTAGTGGATACCGTCGGTTCCGACACAGAGCAGCCCGTGGGCATCCGAGCGCACCATGAGAACGCCGATACCCGGGTGGTTGGCCAGCGCCTGCACGAGGTCCGGGTGGGCGGCTTCGATGCGCTCGAAGCTGGCTCGCTCGGCGATGGCGGTGAAGTACACCAGCGCGAGGTTGCCACCGGCCACCACGATGAGATCCGCCGGTGCGTCGCCGGCAGACTCGCCACGGGCAGACGCGTCACGCGAAGCCGCACGGGCGCCATCGGCCACCAGTCCGACATCGGGTCCCAGCTCCACTTGGCCGTCCTTCGTGCGGCGCTTGGTGGCGGAGCGCGTCACCGAGCCGGCCATGCTCGACGTCTGGCCGACCTCGCTCAGGAACGTGTTGAGCGGCCCCCAATCCTCGATCTGTGCCGTGGCCGCCGCGACTGACGTCGCCCCATCCATGAGCGAGTGAATGACGTCTTGAAGGGACGTGCCGTAGCGCTGCAGGAAGGTGGCGCCAAGGCTCTGGCCATGGTCCGCGAGGAAGACGAAACGATAGGGACGCGGTGCATCCTCAGCTGCCTTGGCCAGCGTGCGCAGCTCGCGGTCGACACCGTCGAGGGCGTCGAGCGACTCCGACCGCTCTGGTCCGCTGTGGTGCGCGATCTCGTCATAGTCGGTGTAGTCCATGTAGACCACTGGCGTGCCGCGCATCATCTCTTCGACGATGAGCGACGTGCCCAGGGCACGCAGGGCCACGTTGGTGGCGCCGCGCACCCAAGGGTAGGGGAAGCCACGGTGCATACGCGGCTCGATGCCGGCCCGCGTCTGGCGCCGCGACTGGATGTTTTCCTTGACCACCTCAGCGAGGAACTTGGCCATCATCGTGAGGTAGTTGTAAGGGCTCGCGAAATAGAACGCGAAAGCATTGGACTGGCCCAGCCCACGCTCCTTGACCTTGATCGTCGACATCACCAGGAAGGCTCGCTCGCCATCCCCGGTGAAGATGTTGCTGATGCTGGCACCGCCAGGGCTGAGAAGACCCTCTCCGTTGCTGATGCGCTGCTCGATGACTGTGGCGTCCTCGGGGTGGTTGGCCACCAGCAGTTGGCCTGTCGCCTTCTCATACCAGCGGAAGTTGGGGATGCCGTCGTTGTTACCGTGGAGGATGCCCGCCTGGCTGGCCGGTGTGGTGGACGGCAGGAGCGCGGTCCAGTGCGCCAGCTTGTGGCTCCCGCTGCGGATCAGGTGGCTGAGATAGGGCACGCGTCCAGCGCGGAGCGAGTGCGATATCACATCGTGGGAGAGCCCGTCGACCTGGATGATGATGAGCCCCGGCTCGTCCGAGTGGATGACATCGCTGCGGCGACTGGCGAGGGTCCGAACAAGCGCGCCGTAGTACGAATCGTTGTCGCCCAGGCCCACCAGCATGCCAGCCGCACCGGTGAAGAATCCCAGGATGAACGACACCAGCAGCGCTCCCAGGAAGCCGTGATGGACCGTGACACCCGGCACCAACGGCGTCAGCAGCCAGATGACGAGCGCCTGGAACAGCAACGTGGTGACGACCAACAGCGCGAAACGACCAGCGACGAGGACCAGCAGGGCCGGCCGGACCAGCAGGTTGAGCGCGCTGATGAACAGGACCGCCAGTAGGCCGCCACCGAGCTGATCGATGCTCAACAGGCCGGGTAACAGCCATGCGGTGAGCCAGAAGGCGAGCAATGCTGCCAGCATCGCCGCCAGCGCCCGCTTCACAAGTGCCCGACGGCCAAGGCGCCAGTGCCACAGCAACTCGAACTGTGTCTTATAGATGGTCGCGAGCTTGTTCATTTGCTCATCAGGGTAGCGGTCTCCGGGCGCGAGGTGTTGGTGTGTCTGGCATCGCTCCCGATGCCGTCGCTGCTCCCGGTCCGTATGCTTGGGCTAACTGCACGGGCCACGCAACGCCCGACCGGGACGAAACCGCTGCTGGCGGACCGAAGCCGCATGATACCGTTGCCTCTCTTATCCACGTGGCTGACGGTACCCATCATGCTCGGTGTGCATTGACCACGCCCCGATCGTTGGCGGTTGCCGCGAAGCTGCGGCCTCCGACGGCCGGCCGACCGGTCGTGGCCCGGGATCGCCTGCTCGGCCTCAGGCCCGATCCGGTGACGTTGGCGACCAACATCGCCGTTTCCATCCTGCGTACCTGGCCACGCGCCGCGGCAATCCGGGAAGCGCTTGAGTACCCGGCCGCTTCGATCTGGTCGCTGCTCACGCGTCGCGTCTCTGCAGAGCTGGCGCTCAAGACCCCCGTCCCTCCAAGTCATCGATGACATCCACGACATTCGCGAGCCCGAGACTCCGGATGTGTTGTACGGGCCGGCCATTCTGCGAGTCCCTGGAGACGCTGACCAGGGCCGTCGTCGACATGGAGGATCTCGGCCCATCAGCACCACGGATGACATCCAGTCCGGCCCGTCCGCGGTCCATGGCGCGGTCCATGCGTGAAGGTCGTCGGCAGGCGATCCGGCTGAGAGCGAGGTGGCTGCCATCAAGTCCACAGCCGTCGACTTGAAGTCCGCCGTCGATCCCGCCGGGTTCGGCCGCGGCGCTCCTGCTCATCGAACACCACTGGGCAGTCCCACTGCGGGATGCGCTAGGCCGTGCCGGTGGCTTCGAGATCGACGAAGGCTTCATCGATTCGGTCGACCGGGTGGCCATGGGGCGGATGGTGACCGAGGAAGCCGAGATGCCCGCGTGTTTCGGGGCTCTTGGTGACCGATACGGCTGCAAGACGCTGTTGGTCCTGGGCATGGTCCTTGCAGTGCCGGCTTCGATCGTGGCCTGTCTGGCTCCGACGGCTGGTATCCTGTTCCTGGCACGCGTGGTGGGCGGCCTCTCCGCAGGCATGGCGTATCCCACGACATTGGCCCTGGTCACTGCGCTCTGGGCCGCGGGGGCTGCACGTGCCAAGTCGATCGCGGCATGGTCCGCCCTCGGTGGTGGCACCGCCATGCTGGGGCCGCTCGTGGCCGGGTTGATGCTCGAATATCTCGCTTGGGGCTCCGTCTTCCTCATCACCATGCCCCTGGCACTGCTGGCGCTCTTCATGGCCTGGAAGAACGTCCCCGCGCACGTGAACGAGACGACCGAGTCGGTCGATAACCTCGGCGGGCTCCTCTCGGCGATCTTCGTGGGCGCCCTCATCCTCGCCATCAGCTTCATCGTGGTGCCGAGCATGCAGGCGATCGCCATCGGCCTGTTCGTCATCGCCGCTGCTGCGGTGATCGTCTTCGTCATCCGCCAGCAGCGCGCCAGGAACCCGCTTTACGACCTGCACATCGCGGCGCGGCGAACGTTCTGGGTGGCGGCCTGCGCCGGCATCATCGTCTTCGGCTCGCTCGTGGGTGTCGCCTTCATCAACCAGCAGTACCTCCAGAACGTGCTCGGCTATTCGACTCTCGAGGCCGGTGCGGCCATCCTCCCGGTGGTCATCCTGATGGTCTTGGTGGCGCCTCGCTCGGCGATCCTCGTGGAACAGCGAGGGTCACGCGCCCCGCTGCTCCTGGGCCAGGCGTTCGTCGGCGTCGCGTTCGTCCTGATGCTCCTCATGTGGCATGCAGACACCGCCTATTGGATGATCGCGATCCCGCTGGCCCTGGTCGGTATCGGCGTCGGCCTCGCCGGCACACCGTCGTCGAATTCGCTCACCGGATCGGTGCCGGTGCAGCGCGTGGGGATGGCCTCCGGCACGGCCGATCTGCAGCGGGACCTGGGCGGCGCCCTCATGACATCCGTCTTCGGCGCTCTGCTGGCGGGTGGGTACGCCGCGGCGATGGGCGTGGCTATCTCGGATTCCGGCCAGGATGTGACGGCGGCGACGCAAAGCCAACTCCAACTGTCATATGCCAGTGCAGAAAACCTCGCGGCACAGAACCCCAAGTACTCGAACCAGATCACTACGGCCGCCCAGTCGTCCTTCATCGATGGCAGTGACTTGGCCTATGGCGCCGGCATCGTGGCCATCATCCTCGGCGGTGCGCTGACCTTCGACTTCTCCCCAAGCATGACGATAAGAAGAAGCTACACGAGGCGTCCGTGGCCCAGGACGAAGGGCTTGTGGGTGCAGAACCGTTGGCCACCACCACTGGACTTCCCAGCAGCGACGCGAAAGCCTGACGAAGCCCTTGTGTGAGGTTGATACTCTCTAGCGTGACCGACACGACGGAGCGATGCTGCCTGTCCGACCGGGTCATCCCACTGGGGTGATGCGTTGCCGAACGGGCAGTGCGTGAATTGTTTGTGCCAGTGGCGGGCGAATCGACCACATCGAAAGGAAAGCGCATGACCGAAAGATCGATCGACGAGCTGGGGCCCGTCGACTACCTGATCGTCGAGTTCCCCACCGGACACCAGAATTTCAGCGGTGAGAGCGTGACCGAGTTGGTCAGGCTTCACGACGCTGGAACCATCCGTATCATGGACCTGGTCATCATCGTCAAGGACGACGACGGCTCCTTCGAGGCTGAGGAGATCTCCAACCTCGCCGAACTCGGCGAGTTGGAGCGCATCGAGGAGCAGCTCGTCGAGACGCTCGCCGCGGATGACGTCGCGACCCTTGCTGAGTCCATGGCCCCCGGCAGCGTCGCCGGCATCCTCGTCTACGAGAACCTGTGGGCAGCGCCCTTCGGTTCCTCCGTTCGTCGCGCCGGGGGCCAGCTGGTCACCGCCGGCCGCATCCCCATCCAGGCCATCATCGCCGCCGTCGAAGCCGACGCGGCTGCCGAAGCTTAAAGGAGCTTGCTATGCCGCTGAGACCATCCCGAGTCGCCAAGGCTGCGGTCGTGACCTCGGTCGCCAAGCCCGGCCCCTCGCCCGTGGCCAAGGCCGCGGTCGTAGGTGCCGCTGTATCGCCTGGTCCCTCACCCGTGGCCAAGGCCGCGGTCGTGGGCGCCGCCGTCACCCCAGGACGCCGCCGCATCTAGCCACCCGGACCACGCGTTGGTCCCAGCGGAGGATCCATGGCCGGTCCGACGGAGCGATCAGCGAGCGATGGGGCGGGCATCCAAGCCCGGCCGCCGCTCGATGCGGAGGCTCCAGAGGCCGGCCAGACCGCCGCTTCCTCCCAGCTGGTCCCTCACTGGCTGATCAACCTGGCCGCGCTTGGCTGGCGCGTCTTGGCCGTGGCCGGCTTCTTGTTGGTGCTTGGCGCCATCACCGTCACGTTGTGGACGGTCACGGCCTCCATCCTGGTCGCCATCATCGTCTCAGCGGTCTTCGCACCGCTGGTCTTGCGCCTGCGCGACGGTGGTCGATCAAGGACAGCTTCAGCCGCCATCGTCTGGGCCGCCGCCGTGGTCAGCATCGGTGGAGTCCTAGTACTCCTGGTGGCGGCATTCCTGCCCTATCTGAGCGACCTCCTCTCCCACATCGAGGCAGGCCTTACCCAGCTTCAGAGCAGCTTGGCGGACCTCCAGGTCCCACCATTCGTCAGCACCATCGCGCATGATCTGATCGGCATCGTCCGTGACGACGTCAGCCAGGACGGCGGCGGGCTCTTGGCCGCCGCCGGCGAGATCGCCACCGTCGCGATCCTGGCGACCTTCCTGATCTTCTTCTTCCTGCGTGATGGCGACAAGGCCTGGCTCTGGCTGTTCCAGGACGCCAGCGAACAGAAGCGTGCCCGTATCACCGGGGCCGGCGACGATGCCCTCGCCAGGGTGGGTGGCTACCTGCGCGGCACCACGGTGCTGGCAGCATTGGTTGCCCTGACCGACCTGGTGTTCATGTGGGTGTTGGGTGTACCGCTGGCCGTGCCGCTGGCCGTGCTCGTCTTCCTGGGTGGGTACATCCCCTACTTTGGCGGCATCATCGCCACATTCATCGTGCTGCTCGTGACGTTGGCCGCATTGGGTACCGGGCCGGCGGTACTGATGCTGGTGCTCATCGGGATACGCAACCTGGTCCTCGGTTACGGCGTCCGGCCCATGGTCTATGGCCGCACCGTCAATATCCATCCAGCGGTGGTGCTGATCTCTCTCCCGGCGGGTTTCCAGCTGGCCGGTGTCATCGGCCTTTTCGCAGCCGTCCCCGTCACAGCCGTGGTGCTGGCGGTCGCAGGGGCGGTCGTGGCGATCGTTGC
Source organism: uncultured Chloroflexia bacterium (assembly GCA_963814315.1). Taxonomy (GTDB): domain Bacteria; phylum Chloroflexota; class Limnocylindria; order Limnocylindrales; family CSP1-4; genus JAFMJV01. The sequence continues at coordinate 541,376 of CAWFCG010000001.1, read as the reverse complement.
TCCGGACCCGCCGCCCATCCTTCCGGGCTTGGTGCCTGCCTGGCTGGACCGCATGGCGCAATTCAGCTGGCGGCTGCTTGTCGCCATCGCCCTCATCGCCCTCGCCATCGTCGTCTTCACTGCCATCCCGCTGGTCCTGATTCCCGTCGTCCTCGCGCTGGTGCTCACCGCCACCCTGGACCCGCTCGTGCAGTCGTTGCTGCGGCGCGGTCACGCACGATCCCGCGCCGCCGCCATCGCCGTGGGCGGCGGCTTCCTCGCCATCAGTGCTGTCCTCGTCCTGACCGTCGTCTCGCTCATCGAGCAGGCCGGTGAACTGTCCGACGGTGTCAGCTCCGGCGTGAGCGCGGCTAACGATGCGCTGGGTGGCCATCTCCAGATCCCGGCTGACGCCGCGGCGGGCGGTCTCGTGGGGATGGTGAAGACGCTTGCTCAAGTCGGCGAGTCGCTCGCGGGTGCCGCCGTCATCGTCCTGCTGAGCACCCTGCTCACCTTCTACTTCCTGCGTGACGGTGGCGACCTGTGGGGCCGTGCCGTCTCGCGCTTGCGACCGGGAACGCTGGACGAAGTGAACGCGGCCGCCAACCGCGCCTTTGAGGTGCTCGGTGGCTACATGATCGGAACCGCGGCCATCTCGTTCGTGGGTGCCGCCAGCCAGTTCGTGATCATGGTGGTGCTGGGGCTGCCCCTGGCCCTGCCCGTCTTCGTGCTCTCCTTCTTCCTGGGCTTCATCCCCTACATCGGCGGATTCCTCTCCACCGGCATCGCCTTCCTCATCACCATCGCCGTGGGCTCACAGACCGACATCGTGATCATGGCGATCTGGACCCTGGTCTTCAACATCGTGACCGGCAACATCGTGAGTCCGATCGTGTACGGGAAGACCGTGCACATCCATCCGGCCATCGTGCTGGTGGCCATCCCAGCCGGGGCCGCGGTCGCGGGCATCCCCGGCATGTTCATCGTGGTCCCTGCTATCGGCGTCGTGGCGGCGACGTGGCGGACGGTGCTCGGGGTCATCGGTCAACGCCCGGACGATGGTGAGCTCGCCGGGTGATATGGTCCACTGCCATGCCCGTTTCGATGGCCATCGCGATGGGCCGACCGATCCGCTAGTCAGGAGGCCGACCGATGGTCGTCAAGAAGCTCAGTGCCCGTGAACTCGAGAGCGAGATCCTCGCGCCGGCCTACACGCATCGCGCTGATGCCGGCCAGGTGCCCAAGTACCGACTGCCTGACGAGGGATCCATGCCGGACACCGTCGAACGTCTCATCGCCGACGAGCTGATGCTCGACGGCAATGCGCGCCTGAACCTGGCCACCTTCGTGACCACCTGGATGGAGCCGCAGGCAGAGGCGCTCATGGCCGCGTCCTTCGACAAGAACATGATCGACAAGGACGAGTACCCCGCCACCGCCGAGATCGAGAAGCGCTGCGTCAACATCGTGGCCGACCTCTTCAATGCGCCCGCCGGTGGCGATGCCGTCGGCGTGTCCACCATCGGCTCCTCCGAGGCGGTGATGCTGGCCGGTCTGGCCATGAAGTGGAAGTGGCGCCAGCGCCGTGAGGCGGCCGGCCAGGATGGCTCGCGGCCCAACCTCATCCTGGGCTCGAACGTGCAGGTGGTCTGGGAGAAGTTCTGCCGCTACTGGGATGTCGAACCGCGCTACGTACCAGTGGAACACGGCCGCTACGTCATCACGCCCGATGAGGTGCTGTCACGGATCGATGAGAACACCATCGGCGTGGTCGCCATCCTGGGTACGACCTACACCGGCGAGTTCGAGCCCATCAAGGAGATCCACGACGCCGTGGTGGCGGACAACGCCGCCGCAGGTCGCCAGGTGCCTCTCCACATCGACGCCGCTTCCGGCGGCTTCGTGGCTCCCTTCATCCACCCCGACCTGGAGTGGGACTTCCGCCTGCCGAACGTCGTCTCGATCAATGTCTCAGGCCACAAATACGGCCTCGTCTATCCGGGGATCGGCTTCGTCATCTGGCGGGGTGCGGACGACCTGCCCGAGGACCTCATCTTCCACGTCAACTACCTGGGCGGTGACATGCCCACCTTCACGCTCAACTTCAGCCGCCCCGGCAACCAGGTGGTGGGGCAGTACTACAACTTCCTCCGGCTGGGGCGCTCGGGCTATACCCGGGTGATGCAGTCCTTGCAGTCGGTCGCCATGCGGCTTTCGGCCGGCATCGCCGAGATCGGCCCCTTCACCATCATCAGTGATGGCAGCGCCATCCCGGTGCTCTCCTTCACAGTGGCGGACGATCTGCCTTACACCGCCTACGACGTGTCCCACCACCTCCGCTACAACGGCTGGCAGGTGCCTGCCTACACGATGCCGGACAACGCCACCGACGTGGTCGTGCTGCGCATCGTCGTGCGCGAAGGATTCACGCGCGACCTGGGCGAGCCGCTGCTGGCGGACCTCAAGGCAGCCGTCGACGACCTGTTGGCCGACCCGCCCCTGAAGTCGGTGGAACGCACCCACTTCAGCCACTGAGGCCCGGCCGCCGGGTCACGCTGACCCGCTGGACGCCCGATCCGTAGTTGTGCGTAGACATGTGCGATACTTCGCACATGGCTACCAACCTGGACATCGAAGCGGCCCTGTTGGAACGGGCCGTGGAGGTCAGCGGCGAGCGCACCAAGACGGCCGCCGTGACACGCGCCCTTCGTGAGTTGATCGCTCGTCACGAGCAGCAGCGTCTGGTGGAGCTCTTCGGCGCACTCGAGTGGGACGAGGGGTACGACTACAAGGCTGCTCGTTCGCGCCGATGAACCTGTTCGTTGATACCAGCGTCTGGTCGCTGGCACTGCGCCGTGATATCCCGGCCGATGAGCCGGAAGTGGAACGGTTGCGTGACGCGCTGCGGAGCGGAGAGGGCGTCTTCACCACCGGATTGGTGCTACAGGAGTTGCTGCAGGGGTTCGCCGGCCCCAGGGATGGTGGCGCCATCGTCAGCCGCTTCGAGCCATTGCCGCTGCTGATGCCGGACCGTGCCGACCACATCGCGGCCGCCGGGCTGCGCAACGCCTGTCGCCGTGGTGGTGTCCAGGCCGGGACCATCGATACCTTGCTGGCGCAGCTCTGCATCCGCCACGACCTGGTGATGCTAACCACCGATCGAGACTTCGAACAGATGGCCCGACACACCCCCTTGCGTATCTGGGGCCACTGAGCCGCGACGCGACCCGGTAGAGTGGCGGCATGAGTGATCGACTGGCCGTCCGCTGATGGATCTCGACCGCTTCAGCGAGCGCCGAGCGGACCTGCTGTCCCGACTCGGTGACACCATCGCCATCATCCCGGCCGCGCGCGAGCAGACGCGTAACGACGATGTCACGCATCCCTTCCGCCAGGACTCCGACTTTCACTTCCTGACCGGCTTCAGCGAGCCCGACGCCGTGGCGGTGCTGGACCCCGCCGGTTCGGAGCCATTCACGTTGTTCGTCCGTCCGCGTGACCCCGAGCAGGAGGCATGGAACGGGCTGCGCGCGGGTGTTGCGGGTGCCATCGAGCGCTTTGGGGCCGATGCCGCCCACCCGCTCGCCGACCTCTCCGACTGGCTCAGGCGCCGACTCCTGGGGCGGCGATCGGTGGGCTACGTGCTCGGCGGGCCCATCGATGACCAAGTGCTCGGCGCTATCCGTGCCGCGCGGTCGCATGCTGAACGCTCCGGCGACCGCGTTCCAGACTGCCTGGTGGACATCCGCTCGTTCACGTACGAGATGCGGCTGCTCAAGTCGCCCGCTGAGATCGAGGCGCTGCGCGAAGCCTGCCGCATCAGCGCGCTCGCGCACAACGAGGCCATGCGTTTCGCCGCGCCCGGGCGCACCGAGCGCCAGGTGCAGGCGGTGCTGGAGTACGTCTTTGGGCAGCTGGATGCCGAGCGCGTGGGCTACGGTTCCATCGTGGCCGGCGGGGACAACGCGGTCATCCTCCACTACGTCGAGAACGACCAGCTGCTTCATGACGGCGACCTGCTGCTCATCGATGCTGCGGCCGAGTACCGCCATCTGACCGCAGACATCACGCGCACCTTCCCGATCAGCGGCGTCTTCAGCGCACCCCAGCGTGCGGTGTACGAGCTGGTGCTGACCGCACAACGCGCCGTCATCGACCGCTGCCGGCCGGGTCTGCCCTTCGATGAGATGCACACCACGGCGGTGGCGGTGCTCTCCGCGGGACTGGTCGAGCTGGGCCTGCTGCCGGGGCCTTTCGACGAGGTGGTCGAGAAGGGCTGGTATCGCCAGTTCTTCTTCCACGGTACCGGGCACTGGCTGGGCATCGACGTCCATGATGCCGGTGCCACTCGGCGAGATGGCGCCGGCCGGCCCCTGCATCCGGGGATGGCGTTCACGGTCGAGCCGGGTCTCTACATCTCGCGTGACAAGGCCCGCCTGACGCTCTCGCACGCTGGCTACGACCCCGACGAGCGGCTGCGCCTGGGGTTCGAGCTGGGGACTGCTGCGGCCAAGTCGGAGGTCACGCGACGCGAAGAGGAGGCGGGGACCTTCGTCTTCGAGGTGCCGGCGGAGTTCCTCGGCATCGGGGTGCGCATCGAGGACGACCTGCTCATCACCGCCGATGGCCACGAGAACCTGTCAGCGCTTTCGCCGGTCGAGCCCGACGCGGTGGAGGCGATCTGTAGCGAAGAGAGCGTCCTGCCGCTGTTCGAGTAGCGGATCTGCGTGACGATGAAGATGCCGACTGGCGACGAGTCACCCCTGCGCCTAGGTGTGGTGGTGCTTGCGGCGGGCGCGGGGTCGCGGTTCTCGAGTCTCCCCGGCGAGAAGCTGACGGCGCCGCTCGATGACGGGACCGTCCTGGGGCATGTGCTGCAGGCGGTGCGTGGATACGGTCCCGAGATGACCATCGTCGTGCTTGGACACGGAGCCGAACGCATCGAGCAGGCAATCACGTGGTCGAACGAGCTCAGGGTCCGCAACGAGGCGCCAGAACAGGGCATCGCCTCCTCGCTTCGGGTCGGCATCGAAGCGCTCGCCGGGTTGCCCGTCACCCTCGAAGGCGCATTCGTGGTGCTGGGTGATCAGCCCCAGCTTCGGCCCTCGACGCTCGATGCGCTGGCAGGGGCTGCGCGGACGGCGGCCGCCGTCGATCGGCTGCTGATCGTGCCCCGCTACGTTGCCGATCCCGGACCCCGCAATCCCGTGCTCATCCGTCGGGCGGCGTGGCCCCTGATGCAGGAGCTGCGCGGCGACCATGGGCTGGCCCCGCTCATCGCCCAGCACCCCGAGCTGGTCCTCGACGTGCCCGTCGACGGTGAGATGCCCGATGTGGACCGACCTGAGGACCTGGAGCGTCTGCGGCGCTGAGCCCGAGAGTAGCGCTCCCGCGAGCTCAGCCGCCCGTGTAGTCCAGCTTCAGGGGTCGGCTGAACGCGCACGTCTGGCCGCGGACCTTGACCTTGCCACTGAACGAGCCCGTCAGGTGCTCCTCGTCACGCATCCGGAGTGATGTATCGAACGTGCCTCGTGCGCCGGCGAGGTTCAGTGTCACCCGGCCGGTGTAGCGTCGCGGGTCTGTCTGGTCGCGGCGCAGCTTCCAGGTCGTGTCGCTGCCGGGTGTCAACCCGCGTGCCATGAGCAGGTCGCCGTTCTGGCGGACCTTGAGACTGCCGAAGTCGGTCACAGCGGGAAGCTTGAGGCTCTGCGTGCCGCAGGAGACCAGGCCTTGGCCGTTCCTGGCTCGCCACTTGCCCGGTTTGGGCGCCAGCAACTTCAGCTCGAACGTACACGTGACCTTGTCGCCGGGATCCAGGCCGATCAGCGCGCTGGTCCCGGAGGCGCTGCTGACGGTGGCGCCGTCAATCTCATCACAGCTAGATCGCTTCAGCTCCCAACGTTGATCAGGCGACTGCATCTCCACGGACCAGGCACCCTCCCACAGCCTGGCCATGAGGCCCGACGGGGAGCCATACATCGTGGTCGGGGTCGCTCCGTGCTCGGAGCTCGCGGGTGTGACCACGTAGCTGAAGCGCCCTGCGCTGCCGCTCGGCTCCGTCTTCGTCTCGATGATGAGATCGCCGTAGACCAGTGCCACCGTCCAGGCACATGAGATCGCGCCCCCCAGTCGGTCGTTGTCCTCGACGAGGACGGTGCCGTCGGCGTTCCAGCTCACGGTGACTGCGGCGGGCGGCGGCTCGGGCGGCTCCGCAGGCGTCGGTGGCTCATCCAGCCCCGGTACTGGGATGATCGGCCCAGGATCGGTCGTCAAGTCGAAGCTGCCGGGGCTGCCAGACACCAGCGATGCGATGGACGCGACAGCCGGTCTCGACGCGCCGACGGCGTCACATGGGGTCCTGCCTGGGCGCGCGCCAGAGTCGAACGAGGGCACCGGGATGACCGGGCCCGGGTAGCTGACCAGCTGGGCTGATGCTGTGCTGCCGCCACAGGTGCAGCCTACGTCCGTGACCTCCCAGTCCTCGCCGGGGTGACTGAGCGAGATCGTTCGCGATCGAGCAGGGAGCGTGGTGTCGAAGCCTGTCTCAAGCACCGCCCGAGGTGCGATCATCCCGCCGAGCGTGGCGTCGGCCCCCTGCGGTCTTCGCTCGTCCGGGGACTCGACCCTCAGCGACAGGGAGATCGTGGTCCAACAAGGCGAGCCGCGCTCGATGGAGGGGATGCGGACGACCGGCGCGGGATATGCCGCCAGCGTGGATCCGGCATTCGAGGAACCCACCAGGCAGTCGGGTTCGTCCTGCGGCGGCGGCTCGCCTGGGGGCGTCTCAGCCTCGCTGGGCGCATCGCCCACCGGGATGACCGGTCCGGGTGCCGTCGCCGTGGTTGCTGTCGACCCCACCAGCAGCAGCATCATCAGCGCCAGGACGAGGGTGGCCCGCAGCCGCGGTGTCGAGCCATGTTCAGTGGTCATCAGCGCACTCCTTCTGCGTGGGCGGCAACTCGAGTTCGATGAGATAGGCCTCCACGGTGTCCAGGACACAGCGGTAGGCTGGTCGCCCCGGGTCGCTCAGGGCGTAGTGGTAGGCAAGATGGTGGTCAGCCTGAAGGGACACCAGCGCCGCATCTTCAAGGTCTTCCAGCGAGCGTCGGGCGGCGACGATGGGCGTGGTCGGGTCGCCGCTGGACGCGAGCACCAGGATGGGCCCGGCACCGGCAGCGTCGATGGGCATGTCTGTCGACCTGGTGATGACCGCAGCTGGCATCGCAGCGTCGGCAACCTGCATCGCGCACAGTCCGACCGGGGGCAAGTCGGAATCGCTTGGCGGTGACCACAGCCAGCGTCCCAGCCGGGGTGCGACCTCGAGCACGCGATCGGCCAGCTCTGCCACTTCCGCGGGGGACAGATGCCGCCACCAAGCTCCCCGATCGGCGCAGTAGATCGCCATGAAGGCACCCTGGTTGAGGCCGCTCGCCTCGTAGGCCCGTCGTGTTTCGTTCGCCATCCCCAACAGCGGCTCGCCGTTGCCCTTCTCTGCCTCCGCGAGGGCCTCCAGGAGCCGGTGGCGGGTCGGGCGGTCACGCGTGAGGGAGCCAAGGATGGCCTCGTAGGCCTCCGACTGCGTCAGCCGTGCGCCATCGCCGGCGGCCACCGGCTCCCGGTCCAGCGCCGCCAGGAGCCGGTCGAGTGCTGGCCCCGGCTCACCACCGTGCCGGAAGTGGCACAGCGGGTCGTCGCCGCACTCGGCGAGCACGGTGTCCAGTTCGTGTTCGAACGTTCCTGCCCCCTCGACTTCCCGTTCGCCCGGCGATAGGTTGGGGTCGCTGTAGCCGTCGAGGACGACCGCTCGGACGTGTTCGGGGAACAGCGTGGCGTACGTCAGGGCGACCTCCGATCCGTAGGAGCTACCCAGGATGCTGATTCGCGGTTCATCCAGCAGCTGCCGCAACGACTCCAGGTCGAGCGCCGTCGCGAGGGTGCCCACGTATGGCAAGACGTCCGCGTGCAGCTCTCGACAGCGCGTCGCCAGCCGAGCGGTCGCGGTATCAAGCGCTCCTTGTTCGGCGTCGGTGTCAGGCGTGCGGTCCAGTCCGACGAATGGGTCCCACTCGGGGATGCAGTCGATGAGCGTCTCGCCAGACGTGCCACGAGGGTCCCAGCTGACGATGTCGAAGTGGTCCTCGATCGCCTTGGTATGAGCGCCCGGCCGGACGCTAAGCGTGCCACGTTGGCCCGGCCCGCCATCGATGGTCACCAGCACGCCCAGGCGCTCGGTCTGGTCGTCCGCTCGGGCCCTCCGCACCGGCAGCCCGATCGTCCTCGAACGTGGGTCGGCATGGTCGAGCGGCACCTGCAGGGTCGCGCATTCCGCCGATTCGGCCGCTTGGTCCGCACCGACACACGCCGTCCAGCGGGGCGAGTTCGGCACGACTGCTGCGCGCGTGTGCGAAGCTGACTCCCAGGCAAAGGCGAACGGCATGACGATGGCGAGGCCGACGCCGACCAGTCCGAGCCGAGGCGTAGTCAGGGCAGCTGCGCGAGTGCTTGTTCCGCGAGCTCGCCATCGAGCATCAGGACCCAGGCGCTATCGCCGCTGGTGTAGACGATGGCGTCTGCGAGCCCGAGCTCGTCGGGGAGGCTGACCACGACCACGTGTTTGTCTCCGATCACGGTCTCATCTGGCACGGGCGCATCGCTGCCCCAGCCGACGACCTGATCGACGATGTCCTGCACGACCGCCCCGCGCAGCGCGTCCGTCTCGGCCCCGGCCACGCGCACGGTGGCCATCTCGCCCAGGTTCGGCAGAGCCGCCGGGTCGAACGCTTGGTAGTAGGTGTACTCCAGATCCGTCAGCGACGCACCCGCGCCATCGACCAGCTTGACCCATTGGGCGACCTCGTCGCTATCGCGCATGGTCTCGATCTCCGAGCCAGTGATATCGACCGACCGGTACCAAGCCAAGCCCTGAAGATCTGGAGCGGCCGGGGGTCTGGCAGTCCCCGCATCGGCATCGTTCGACTGAGCCGCGGCCGTCGTCATGATGGACAGACTCAAGGCGGCGGCAAGGGCGAGGGCGGGGCCCGAGTGGAAAGTGGGTCTCAGCACGTGCATGTCCTCCGAGGCCCCCCTGCGGTAGGGCCCACCATACACGCCGACCGCGGGCGAGGCGGCCTCACCCGGGTGCCAGGGCCCCGGCGCAGGGTCAGGATCTCGAGGGGCGACCCGCACCCGCAACGTGGTCAGCCCGCTCAAGGGCGACCCCGGCCACCAGCGCGGCCGGGATGAGTGCGGCGGTGGTCAGCAACCGGTTCGTGCCCGCGAGCAACAAGCCGATGGCAAGGCCCACCGAGAAGGCACCAACGATTCCGAGGGTCTGGTCCGAACTGCGGCGCAGGGACTCGTTGGCCTTCCCGACACTCGACTCCACGTGTCCCGCGGCACGCTCCAATCGGGTCTCGGCCTCGGTCGAGACCTCGCCAACCGTGTCCAGCAAGTCGCGGACGATATCTCCGCTCTCGTTCTTGACGTCTCCGGTAGCACGACTCGTGGTTGCCATGTGATCCTCCTTGCGTGGCGTGTGCTTGCGTGGCGTACGCGAGGAGAGTGTCGGCTATCGGTACGCACAAGCGGACTGCACTCATGCGCCATCGCATATCAGGCCCATATCGCCGCGGCCAGTGATGTTGCCTTCGACGAAGGAACGCAACGTGCTTGTGATGCCCAGTCCGCAGCCGCCGGGTGCGGTCGTCACCCGTCCTCTATATGCTCACTCCAAAGACCGAAGTCGAGGGAGTCCGATGATCGAAACAAGCGGCACCGAACGCGCCCAACGAGCAGCCGGCATCATCGTGGGTCGCGCCCAGGATGTGATCGCGGAGAGAGGACCGGCCGTGGAGGAGGCCGTGGCAGGGATCGAGCACGACGTGCGAGGTGCGATCCGGCAGATCCAGGAACAGGTCGAGCATCTGCAGACTGATGCGCGCTCGGATCTGGAGCGTGTGCTGGAGGAGCGCACGGCTGAGCAGGAGCGGGCCGTCGCGGTGGCTGTCGCGGCTGTCGGGCTGGCCCTGGTCGCGTTCGGACTGCTGGCCCTGCTGGTCAGGACGCGTCGCACGCGGCGAGCAGCCAAGAAGAAGCGCCGCACCAGCCGTACCAACAAGGCGTCCTCATCGGCAAGCTGATCGATGCCGTGGATGATGACGCCACAAGGTCAGCTCCCTGGGACCGCCGCTACCCCATCCGCATCGGCCGCAAGTCCGCTCCGCTCCTCCGAGTCGCCTTTGGGGCGACGCCCGAACGAGCATGGGCCTCGTTGACTGACGAGGAGTTGGTGGCGCGCTTCGGACGATGGGAGTTCCGCGTCGCTACCGCCAACATCAGTCGCTGGCGTCTTGAGGGTCCGTGGCGCTGGATCACGGCTGTCGGCGTGCGTCGCAGCATCCGCGGTGGTGACATCACCTTCGCCGGGAGCCCTCGCGGTGGTGTTCGCCTTGATTTTCGTGAGCCGGTTCCGTGGACGATCTTCAAGGTCCCAGCACTCTATCTGGGGCTGGACGACCTGATGGCCTTCGCGACCGACATCAGCGCCCTGGGCATCCCGGGTACCGATGCGCGACGCCGTGATACAGCAGCCAGCCAGGACGACTCGTGGAATAGGCGTTGACCAGCCGGATACGGCGATCGATGCGCTGGGCGAGCGTCCCCGGCGCGGCGCCCGAGGGTCGATATCCGGGCTTTGCTCTGGTGCGTCTGATCGGGGTCAGAATATGGGCTTGCTGTGGCCCGATGGTTCGCGACCGCACGGGATCCCTACGATCCCTTCTGAGCGGCCACCGGCTTGCTGGGCTAGCGGCCAAGTCCGCTGACCACCACGTCCGCTGACCACGGCGCCAGCTGACCGCCCTGCTCATCTGACCACATCGAGGACGATGATGACCGACGACACAGCTTCAGGGGCCGCTATCCGGCCCGGCGCGCCCGACCGCCTCGGTGCCATCCCCGATGAGGGGGGCACCAACTTCGCGGTATTCTCGGAGGTCGCCGAGCGCGTCGAAGTGTGCCTCTTCGATGCGGACGGCCACGAGCGGCGCGTTGAGCTGCCCGAGATGACGGGCAACACCTGGCACGGCTATCTGCCCGGGGTCGGCCCGGGTCAACACTATGGCTATCGTGTCCACGGTCCCTGGGAACCGGGCGCCGGCCTGCGCTGCAACCCGTCCAAGCTGTTGCTGGACCCCTACGCCCTGGCCATCCACGGCGGTGTGGACTGGCAGCCGCCGGTATTCGGCCACGAGCTATCGGACCCGGACGCGCCCAATCGCGAGGACAGCGCCCCGTTCGTCCCCCGTTCGATCGTCATCGACGGTGCCTTCGACTGGAGCGGCGATGTGCGACCGCACCGGCCGGAGCACGAGAGCGTCATCTACGAGGCCCACGTCAAGGGGCTGACGATGCGGCATCCGGCCATCCCGCCGGAGCTCCGTGGCACCTACGCGGGCCTGGCCCACCCCGCCGCCATCGAGCATCTCGTCCGACTCGGTATCACTGCCGTCGAGCTTCTCCCGGTCCACCAGTTCGTGCACGACGGCCATCTCCTGGAGCGGGGTCTGCGCAATTACTGGGGCTACAACTCCATCGGATTCTTCGCGCCGCATGGGGACTACTCGAGCGCCGGGACGCAAGGCCAGCAGGTGGGCGAGTTCAAGCATATGGTCAAGGCGCTCCACGAAGCAGGCATCGAGGTCATCCTCGACGTGGTCTACAACCACACCGCTGAGGGCAACCACGACGGGCCCACGCTAGCCATGCGCGGCCTCGACAACCACGCCTACTACCGACTGGTGGACGACGATCCGCGCTACTACATGGATTACACCGGCACGGGCAACACGCTCGATGCGCGTGATCCCTACGTGCTCCAGCTCATCATGGACAGCTTGCGCTACTGGGTGGAGGAGATGCATGTCGACGGCTTTCGCTTCGACCTGGCCTCCGCGCTGGCTCGGCAGCTCCATGACGTCGATCGACTGTCCGCCTTCTTCGACGTCATCCACCAGGATCCGGTGGTCCGCGGGGTGAAGCTCATCGCCGAGCCCTGGGACGTGGGAGAGGGCGGCTACCAGGTGGGCAACTTCCCCGTCCACTGGTCCGAATGGAATGGGCGCTATCGCGACACAGCACGAGACGTCTGGCGCGGCGAGCCCCGCTCGCTGTCCGATTTCGGCTACCGCTTCACTGGCAGCTCCGATCTCTACGCGCGGTCAGGACGGCTACCGCATGCGAGCATCAATCTCGTCACCGCCCACGATGGTTTCACGCTGGCCGATCTGGTCAGCTACAACGACAAGCATAACGAGGCCAACGGCGAGGACGATCAGGATGGCGAGTCGCACAACCGCTCCTGGAACTGTGGTGCCGAGGGTCCCACCGATGATCCTGCCGTCAACTCGCTGCGCGCTCGACAGCAGCGCAACTTCCTCACCACGCTGCTCCTGTCCCAGGGTGTTCCGATGCTGCTCGGCGGGGATGAGATGGGTCGCACCCAGGGTGGCAACAACAACGGCTACTGCCAGGACAATGAGATCAGCTGGCACGACTGGGATGCGGTGGACGAACCTCTCCTGGACTTCACCCGACGTTTGATCCAGTTCCGCCACGAGCGACCGGTCTTCCGCCGCCGCCGATGGTTCCAAGATCGCCCGCTGCACGGCCCCGGCGTCGCCGATATCGAGTGGTTCGCACCCAACGGCACAGAGATGACCGACCATGACTGGGAGTCCGCGACGGTCAGCCTGCTGGGCATCTTCCTCTCGCCGGAGGGCCTCACGGACATGGACGGCAGCCCACTGAACGACCACTCCTACTACATGACCATCAACGCCGGTGCGCGCGATCGGCGTTTCCGGTTGCCGGGCGAGCGGCTGGGCAGACGCTGGCGTACGGTCCTGGCCACCGCGGCCGAGCCACCCTTCCCGGCACGTGGTCGTCTCTACCATGCCGGATGGCGAGTACCGGTGGCCGGCCCACTCCATCAAAGTGCTGCAGCGTGACGACGACTGAGTCGCGCGCGTCCGTGGCGTCTCTTGAGGTCGCGGCCGGCGAGGCGACGAGCGCGCCTGGACCTCGGCCTCGGCCCCGCCGCCCCGGTCGCGTCGTGCCCAGCGCCACCTATCGGCTGCAGCTCCGAGCGGAGTTCGGCTTCAGGGCTGCTGCGGACGTCTCCGCCTACCTCGCCCGCCTGGGTGTCAGCCACCTGTACGCCTCGCCCTATCTGCAAGCGGCACCCGGCAGTCAGCATGGTTACGACGTGGTGGACCCTCGACGTGTCAACGAGGAGCTGGGCGGGAGCGCCGGCCATCGGCGGCTCTCGAGCACCCTGGGGCGCCTGGGACTCGGCCAGGTGCTCGATATCGTGCCCAACCACCTGGCCATCTCAGGCCCGGAGAATCCGTGGTGGTGGGACGTGCTGGAGAACGGCCAGTCGAGCCGTTACGCGCGCTATTTCGATGTGGAGTGGGATCCACCCGAGGCCCGAGACCGCAACGTGGTCCTGCTGCCCATCCTGGGTGACCACTACGGTCGTGTCCTCGAAGCCGGCGACCTGGTGCTGGAGCGTCATGGCGCCGCGGTGAGCCTGCGCTATCACGAGCACCTGCTGCCGCTCTCGCCACGCTCGCTGTATCGGCTGCTGGAACCGGCCGCCGCGCGAACGCGTTCCCGCGACCTGGCCTTTCTGGCGGCGGCCTTCCGCGCCCTTCCGCGCTCGACCGTCACCGACCGCGAGAGCCTGATCCGGCGCCACCGTGACAAGGAGGTGCTGCAGGAGTTGCTGGAGCGCCTGCTCGATGAGCAGCCGGGGGTGCGCGATGCGGTCGACGCCGAGCTGGCCAGCGCCAGCGCCGATCCCGATGCCCTTGACGCCCTGCTGTCCATCCAGAACTATCGCCTCGCCTATTGGCGGGCCGCGGGTCGCGACCTGGGCTATCGACGCTTCTTTGATATCACCACGCTCATCGGCCTGCGTGTCGAGGACAAGCCCGTCTTCAACGACTCACATGCGCGTCTCAAGCGCTGGATCGACGATGGTGTGCTCGACGGCATCCGGGTCGATCACCCTGACGGGCTGCTGGACCCGACCACCTATGCGCAGCGGCTGCGGACGACCATGCGCCGCACCTGGCTGGTGATGGAGAAGATCCTCATGCCCGGCGAGGCCTTGCCCCGCGATTGGCCCGTCGACGGCACCACCGGCTATGACTTCCTCAGTGACACGGTCAGCTTGCTGGTCGATCCCGAAGCCGAGGAGGCCTTCAGTGACCTGCACGCCCGTCTCACTCGTGAGCCGCGCAGCTTCGATGCCATCACCCGCGAGACACGTGACCTCGTGGTGCGCGAGACCCTGGGCTCGGAGCTCAACCGGCTGACCGCAGTGTTCGTGGCCATCTGCGAGAACCAGCGTCGTTTCCGGGACTACACGCGCCACGAGCTCCACGAGGCATTGCGAGCCGTGGTCGTTTCCATGCCGGTGTATCGCACCTATGCGCGTCCTGACGAGGGCACTATCAGCGACGGGGACCGGCGCGTCATCGGCACCGCCATCGCCGTGGCCCAGGAGGCCCGCCCGGACATCGACACGGAGCTGCTCGGGTTTCTTGGCGACATCCTGACCCTGGGCGTGAAGGGGGACGCCGAGGGCGATCTGGTGGGCCGCTTCCAGCAGCTCTCCGGTGCGGTCATGGCCAAGGGCATCGAAGACACCGCGTTCTACCGCTACGTCCGGCTGGTGGCGCTCAATGATGTCGGCTGCGAACCCGGCCGTTTCGGCATCTCCGTGGAGGCGTATCACGCCGCCACTGCCGCCCGGGCAGCGACCTGGCCGGCGGCCATGCTGACGACATCGACCCATGACACCAAGCGCTCCGAAGACGTCCGCGCGCGTCTGGCGGTGCTGTCGGAGATGCCCGACCGATGGCGGCGCATCGCCGAGCGCTGGATGCGGCGCTTCCGACGTCGCTGGCGCGGGACCAGCTTCGACCCGGTCATCGGCTATCTTGCGGCCCAGACCATCGTGGGCACCTGGCCCATCGACGCCGACCGGCTCAGCGCGTACCTGCTGAAGGCCGCTCGTGAGGCCAAGCTGCGCACCGCCTGGACGGAACCTGATGCGGCCTACGAGGCGTCACTGGAGGCGTTCGTTCGGGAGACGCTCGCGGACGCCAGCTTCGTGGCCGACGTGGAACACGTCCTGCCACCGATCGTGCGGGCCGGACGTGTGAACGCCCTCTCGCAGACGTTGCTCAAGCTCACCGCGCCGGGCGTGCCGGACATCTACCAAGGCTGCGAGCTGTGGGACCTCTCGCTGGTGGATCCGGACAATCGCCGTCCGATCGACTTCGAGTTGCGAGACCGGCTGCTGGCCGACCTCGAGGCAGCGGTGGAGGTCTATCCGGTCCGGGGACCAGGCCCGGCCGCTATCCTGGCCGCCGCGGACGCGGGCCTCCCCAAGCTGTGGATCACGCGACAGGCCCTGCACCTGCGCCGCCATCGGCGTGATCTCTACGGCCCCGAAGCGGCCTATCGGCCGCTCGCGGTCACGGGCCGTGCGGCCGACCATGTGGTCGCCTTCGCCCGCGCTGAGGCGGCCGTCACCATCGTGCCTCGCCACCCCTACAAGCTCACTCGTGGCCGCCTGGGCGCTCGCCTCCTGCCTCCCGCATCAGGCTGGGGCGATACGCGCGTCGAGGTGCCCTCTGGCCGATGGCGCGACCAGTTGACGGGCGAGCGTTTCGTCGTTCGCAGCGATGCGCGGACGCTGCCGGGCGATGGGACGCTGCCGGGCGATGGGACGCTGCCGGTGGAGCGCGTGCTGCGGCGGTTCCCCGTGGCGCTCCTGGTGAGGGAGGACGGATGAGCCTACGGATCTGGGCGCCTCGTGCCGGTCAGGTCGAGCTGGTCGTGGCTGGGGGGCGGCGGCCTCTACGTGTCGTCGACGGCGGCTATTGGGAGACTGCCGGCCCTGGTCCCGCGCTGGGCGAGGACTACGCTATCTCGCTCGACGGCGCCGCCGCCATCCCGGATCCCCGCAGCGAGCGGCTGTCCCACGGCGTGCACGGACCTGGCCAGCGCGTCGATCACGCGGCGTTCGAGTGGCACGACGCTGCGTTCAGACCTGATTCGCTCAGCGACGGCATCGTCTATGAGGCACATGTGGGCACGTTCAGCCCGCAAGGCACGTTCGCCGGCGCCATCGATCGGCTCGATCATCTCGTCAAGCTGGGCATCACGCACCTGGAGCTGATGCCCGTGCACGCGTTCCCCGGCCGTCGCGGCTGGGGCTATGACGTGGCCGGCTTCTTCGCGCCGCACGAACCCTATGGCGGGCCTGACGGGCTCAAGCGGTTGGTGGATGCCTGCCACGACCGCGGCCTGGCGGTGCTGCTCGACGTGGTCTACAACCACCTTGGCCCCGAGGGCTGCTACCTGTCGCAGTTCGGACCCTATGTCAGCGATCGCTTCCGAACGCCCTGGGGCGATGCGGTCAACCTGGGTGACGCCGGCGCCGACGAGGTTCGGCGTTTCATCATCGACAACGCCCTGATGTGGCTGCGTGATTACCACGTTGACGGCTTGCGCATCGATGCCGTGCATGCCTTCATCGACCTGACCGCCACGCATCTGCTCGAGCAGATAGCGACCGAGACAGCGGCGCTCGGCGCCAGCCTTGGCCGCGAGCTCGTGCTCATCGCCGAGAGCGACCTCAACGACCCACGCATCGTTCGTTCGCGCGACTTTGGGGGCTACGGCCTCGATGCCCAATGGAGCGACGATTTCCACCATGCGCTACACACCACGCTCACCGGAGAGCGCGAGGGCTACTATGCCGACTTTGCCGGCTTCCCCGATCTCGTGACGGCGCTGCGCAAGGTCTGGGTCTACCAGGGACGCCATTCGGTAGGCCGCGGCCGACGACACGGGCGCCCGGCCGATGGGCTGCCGCTGCGGCGTTTTGTCAGCTTCGCTCAGAACCACGATCAGATCGGCAATCGCGCCCGTGGCGAACGGCTCTCCGCGCTGGTCGACGACGCGGCCCTGCGCGTGGCCGCCGCGCTGGTGTTGTGCGGGCCCTTCGTGCCGCTGCTGTTCCAGGGTGAGGAGTGGGGCGCGGAGACACCCTTCCAGTTCTTCGCGGACTTTGAAGTCGAGGCGCTTGCCGAAGCCGTCCGACGGGGGCGTCGTTCGGAGTTCGTCGCCTTCGGCTGGCGCCCGGAGGATGTTCCCGACCCCATGGCAGTCGAGACGTTCGAGGCATCGCGGCTCGACTGGCGCGAGCCACGGCACGAACCCCATGCGGCGCTGCTGGACTGGCACCGTAGGCTCATCGCTGTGCGCCGGGCCACACGTGGGCTCGATGGCGACGCTTGGCCAGAGGTGCATGCCGACCCCGACGCGGGTTGGCTGGTGGTGACGAGCGGCGACCGTGCGGTCGCCGCCAACTTCGCAGAAGATGGCCATTCCATCGAGCTGCCGATGGGGGTTGACCTGGCGGCAGCTTCTCATTCTGATATCCGATCCGAGGGCGGCCGACTTTGGCTGCCGGCGATGTCGGCGGCGGTGTTCGTCACTGCAGTCGAGACGGCCGATGCCTGAGGCTCGCTACCATGCCCCTTCACGCAGCACCGCGGGAGGGTCGAGGCTGATGGCTGAACGAACAGGAACCAGGGAGGGGATGCCGACGGAGGGACGACGACGCGTCGTCATCGATCAGGTGCTGCCGACCGTCGATGGTGGGCGGTTCGACGTCAAGCGTGTGCTGGGAGACGTCCTCCTCGTGCAGGCAGATGCCTTTCCCGATGGCCACGACCACATCAGCGTGCGCCTGCGCCACCGACCGCCGGGTGCGGCCGACTGGTCTGAGCTGCCCATGGCCGAGCCTGACGACGACCGCTGGTCAGCTGAGCTGCCGCTGAAGCGCCTCGGCCGCCACGAGTACACCGTCGCTGCCTGGATCGACCACTTCGGCACGTGGCGACACGATCTCGTTCGTCGGGTCGAGGCCAGCACCACCACGGCGGTCGACATGGCCATCGGTGCGGCGCTGATACGCGAGGCAGCCGGACGCGCGGTCCGCAGCGATCGCGAGCGGCTTGACGCTGCGGCTGATGTGGTCGACGGCGAGCCCACACTTGAGCGCATCGATGCCGCCATGGACGAGGGGCTCCTGCAGCTCATGCAGGCCAATCCCGACCGCCGCTTCGAGACGGTTTGGGAGCCGGCGCTGGCAGTCACGGTCGATCCGCGGGTAGCGCGTTTCGGCGCCTGGTACGAGCTCTTTCCGCGATCGGCCTCGTCCCGGCCCAGCGGGCATGGCACCTTCCGCGACGTCATCGAGCGCCTGCCCTACGTGGCCGACATGGGCTTCGACGTGCTATATCTGCCGCCTATCCACCCCATCGGCCGTGCTTTCCGCAAGGGCCCCAACAACACGCTCGATGCGAGCCTCGACGATCCCGGCGTGCCCTGGGCCATCGGTGCTGCGGAAGGCGGTCACATGGCCGTCCATCCGGAGCTGGGGACGCTGGCCGACTTCGATGCGCTGGTGGCGGCGGCGGCCGAGCGTGACATCGCCATCTCGCTCGATCTGGCCTTCCAGACCAGCGCTGACCATCCCTACCTCGACGCGCACCGCGAGTGGTTCAAGGCGCGACCCGACGGCACCATCCAGTACGCTGAGAACCCGCCCAAGAAGTATCAGGACGCCTATCCCTTCGACTTCGAGACCGACGCCTGGGGGGAGCTCTGGCTGGAGCTGCTCACGGTGACGCGCTTCTGGATGGACCACGGCGTGCGCATCTTCCGCGTGGACAATCCGCACACCAAGCCATTCGTCTTCTGGGAGTGGCTCATCGCCCAGATCAAGGCGAGCGATCCGGATGTGCTCTTCCTGGCTGAGGCGTTCACCCGGCCCAAGGTCATGTACCGCCTGGCGAAGGTCGGATTCAGCCAGTCCTACACCTACTTCACGTGGCGCAACGGGAAGGACGAGCTGCGCCAGTATCTCGAGGAGATCAGCCGCCCACCGGTCAGCGACTTCTTCCGGCCCAACCTCTTCACCAACACCCCGGACATCCTGCACGCCTTCCTGCAGCAGGGGAGTCGGGCAGCCTTCGAGGTGCGCTTCATGCTGGCCGCCACCCTGGCACCGTCGTACGGCATCTACGGGCCGCCCTTCGAGCTGCTGCAGGGTGTCCCGCGTGAGCCCGGCAGCGAGGAATACCTCGACTCTGAGAAGTACCAGCTGCGGCACTGGGATGTTGCGGGAAGTGACTCGATCGCGCCGCTCATCGCTCGGGTCAACCGCATCCGGCGCGAGCACCCCTCGCTACAGTCATACGAGCGGCTCTGGTTCTTGCCCACGGAGAACGACCACGTGCTGGCCTATTCGAGGCACACGGCCGATGGCTCGGATGTGGTCGTCACCGTCGTCAACCTGGATCCGGCCGGCGTCCACGGTGGTCGCGTGTCACTGCCGCTCGCCGAGTACGGTCTTGATCCGGCTGCTGTCGAGGCGGTCGATCTATTGGGCGATGATGTCGTGATGCTTGATGGGGCGACCCTGCCGTTCGAGCTCGATCCGACCCGCGGTGTGGCCCGGATGATCTGGTTGCGAGCGCGTGGTCGGAGCGACACGTCCCGATGAGCGCCGCCCGCCGCCATCGACCGCCTGCATCCGGCCGGCCCGAGCCTGCATCCCGCCGGCCCGAGGCTGCCCCCGCGCAGCGGCGCTCCACCGGCTTCGGGGCCGATGCCTCGTGGTACAAGGACGCGGTCATCTACCAGGTCCACGTGCGGGCCTTCAGCGACAGCTCGGGCGACGGCATCGGCGACTTCCGCGGCCTCACCGGCAGGCTCGACTACCTCGCCGACCTCGGGGTCACGGCGCTCTGGGTGATGCCCTTCTACCCCAGCCCCGGACGCGATGACGGCTACGACATCGCCGACTACACCGGCGTCCATCCCGACTACGGCACGCTGCGTGACGTGCGCACCTTCATCCGCGAGGCGCACCGTCGTGACCTGCGCGTCATCACCGAGCTCGTCTTCAACCACACCAGTGATGCGCACCCCTGGTTCCAGCGCGCCCGCAAGGCACCCGCGGGCAGCCCCGATCGCGACTGGTACGTGTGGAGCGACACGCCCGACCGCTACGGGGACGCACGCATCATCTTCAAGGACTTCGAACCCTCCAACTGGAGCTGGGACCCGGTCGCGGGTGCCTACTACTGGCACCGCTTCTACGCTCACCAGCCGGACCTCAACTTCGACGCCCCGCGCGTCCAGGCGGCCCTGCTGCGAGCCACCGACTTCTGGCTCGAGGCCGGCGTCGACGGCCTGCGCCTCGATGCCATCCCCTACCTCTACGAGCGTGACGGCACCAACGGCGAGAACCTGCCCGAGACGCACGCCTTCCTCAAAGGCCTGCGGGCCCACGTGGATGCCCACTACGCCGACCGCATGCTGCTCGCGGAGGCCAACCAGTGGCCCGAGGATGCGGTCGCCTACTTCGGTGCCGGTGCGGGGGACGAGTGCCACATGGCGTTCCACTTCCCGCTCATGCCGCGCATGTTCATGGCCCTGCGCATGGAGGACCGCTACCCGGTCCTCGACATCCTCGAGCAGACGCCCGAGCTGCCCGCGGCGGGGCAGTGGGCGCTCTTCCTGCGCAACCACGACGAGCTCACCTTGGAGATGGTCACCGACGAGGAGCGTGACTACATGTACCGCGTCTATGCCGCCGACCCGCAGGCGCGCATCAATCTCGGCATCCGCCGCCGCCTGGCGCCATTGCTGGGCAACAACCGTCGCCGCATCGAGCTCCTGAACGGCCTCCTCTTCAGCCTGCCGGGCACGCCGGTCCTCTACTACGGCGACGAGATCGGCATGGGCGACAACGTCTATGTCGGTGATCGCAACGGCGTGCGTACCCCGATGCAGTGGTCGAGTGACCGCAACGCCGGCTTCAGCGCTGCCAACCGGCAGCGGCTCTACCTGCCCGTGGTGACCGATCCCGAGTACCACTACGAGGCCGTCAACGTCGAGACCGCGCAGGCCAACCCGCAGTCGCTGCTGTGGTGGATGAAGCGGCTCATCGCGCTGCGCAAGAAGCATCCCGCCTTCGGCCGTGGCAGCCTCGAGTTCCTGCATCCCGACAACCGCCGCATCCTCGCCTTCATCCGTGAGTACGAGGGTGAGACCATCCTGGTGGTCGCCAACCTCAGCCGCTACGCCCAGTGGACCGAGCTGGCCCTCTCCCGGTTCGAGGGTCGTGTGCCGGTGGAGCTCTTCGGCGCGGTGGAGTTCCCCCGCATCGGCGCGGCGCCCTACCTGGTCAGCCTCGGCCCCCACTCGTTCCTGTGGTTCCGGCTGGCGGCAGACACGATGACCGAGGCATTCGCCGCCGTCGAGCAGGACTCTGCCCGCGCTGCGCTGGCGGAGCGACATCGTGGGGCTGCTGCGGACGCAGCCAGCCCGCGTCGCGACGGTGCTGCTCGACTGGATGCGCGACCGGCGCTGGTATCGCGGCAAGGCGCGCAAGGTCCGCGGTGCGACGTTGTCCGGCTTCGTGCCGCTCCGTACCGCATCGGCCACCGCCGTCCTCGCCTTCCTCAGGGTGGAATACATCGATGGCGAGCCGGAAACCTACGCCTTGCCGCTGCTGAGCGATCAGACGGGTGATCTGGACGACATCCTCGCGGGCACGCCGTTCGCCGCCATCGCCAGGCTGGTGGATGGAGACGTGACCAGCCACCTGGTCGATGGCGCGCTCGTGCCGCAGGTGCTGGAGGCACTCATGGGTGTCGCTGCGGGCCGGCGGCGCATCCGCGGAGAGTCAGGCCACGATCTGCTCGGTCGCGCCTTCGGCGGTCTGCGCACGTGGGCCGGGACCCGGCCGCAGGCGCTGCCGGCGACACCGATGCGGACCGAGCAGTCCAACAGCTCGGCCATCTTCGCCGAGAAGCTGGTGATGAAGCTCTACCGAGCCATCGAGGACGGTCCCAATCCCGACCTGGAGGTCGGCCGCTTCCTGGTCGACAACGGCTTCGAGCATGTGCCGCCGGTGCTGGGTTCGATCAGCCTGGGCGTCACGTCAGGGTCCGGCGGCACGGTAGCCATGATCCAGGCATTCGTGCCCAACGAGGGCGACCTGTGGAACGCCACACGTGTGGCGGTGGAGTCGTTCCTCCAGGATTCCGCGGCTGAGCCGGAGCTCCCGACATGGGCGGAGTCGGGTCGACCATCGCTGCTGGACCTCTCGCGGACGCTCGCGCCCGATGTGGCGCATCGGCTGATCGGCCCCTACCTCCAGACGGCGCGCCTGCTGGGTGAGCGCATCGGCCAGATGCATCTCACCCTGGCGGCTGCCGATACCTCCGACGCAGATTTCGCTCCCGAGGCCATGGCGCCGTTTCACGTGCGCGCGCTCTACCAGTCCATCCGCAGTGGGCTGCGTGAGTCACTGACATTGCTGCGCTCGCGTCAGCTGCTGCTCTCCGAGCGAGACCGGGCCACCAGCGAGCGACTGCTGCGCGCGCCGGCCGACGTCGACGCCAGGGCGCGTCGGTTGCTGGATCACAAGATCGGCGGCCAGCGCATCCGCATCCACGGGGACCTGCACCTGGGCCAGGTGCTCGACACCGGTGACGATGTCATGTTCATCGATTTCGAAGGAGAGCCGGCAAGACCTCTGAGTGAGCGCCGGCTCAAGCGCTCGGCGTTGACCGACCTGGCCGGCATGGTCCGGTCCTTCCACTACGCAGCTCACTGGTCGCGCCTGGAGCGCATGTCGAACGGTGACGCCACGGAGTCGGACACCGGCATGGAGAGCTGGGCCGCGTTCTGGTACCACTGGGTGGCGGCGGCCTGTATCGGCGGCTACCGCGACGTCACCGATGGCGCCGCCTTCCTGCCCAGCGGTGACCACGCCTGGAGTGTCCTGCTCGATGCGCTGCTGCTATCCAAGGCCGCCTACGAGCTCCGCTACGAGCTGGGCTCGCGCCCTGACTGGGTCAGCATCCCCATGGGCGGTCTGTTGGAGCTGCTGGAGGCACCGGCCGGGGACCCGTAGTCGGGCGGCCTGATCAGGTGACGGACGTGCCGCTGCGCAGCGGTGGCGAGTCTCCGCCGGCGGTCTCCAGACCGGCGACGACATCGGCATAGGTGTTCATCGCCGCTTCACCCTTGGGCGAGAGTCGGTAGACCCCACGGTCGACTCGCTCGAACCAGCCGTAGACATCGTCTCGCAAGACCCTGCCGGCGCTCCCGACCCTGCTGGCTTGGGCGACCCGGGCCGCCTTGGTGGGGCCCTGGTCCCGGAGATAGGCGGCGCACGCCAGCGCTGCCTGGCGGTAGGCGGTGACGATGGGTCGCCGCGTCATCCCTCCGACGTTGTGGTCGCCCACGCGATGAGCGAACTCCTTGAGCAGGAGTCCCTGGCGCTTGCGGTCAGGACGCGGTCGGTATGACCGCGGGTCCAGTAGGGGCTCCACCAGTGCCCGCCCGAGCGGGTTCGGCTCGTGCACCGCGAGCAGCCCTAAGCCAAGGCGACGGCAGAGCTTCAGGATGCCGCGTCGGTCACGTCGCCACAGGGAGTTGCGCGCCGGTCGCGTCGCCACCGCGACCGCAAGGTAGACGTGCTCGGTCATAGCGAGCCGGTCGATGCCTTGTAGAACGAGCGGCAGGGTGAAGCCCGTCTTGAGTTCCACGATCACCGGCGGCTCGCCGCTCCGCTGGGCGACGAGGTCACAGCCTCGAACCTCGGACTTCACCTCGTAGCCCTGGGCTTCGAAGAACGCCTTCAGCGGGGCATAGAGATCCTGCTCGCTACGGCACCACACAGGCGCGAGTCTACGTGGCGGCCGCGTCACAGATGGGCTGGCTGAGCAAGCGGGCCTCTCAGCGGATGCCCGAGCGCTATCGGTCGCGCGGGGAGAGCGCCGGCCAGGGCGTTGGTCGGTCGTTCTCGGGCCAGGAAACCGAACTGCTCGCGAAGTCGGGATCGTCCTCACGCACGACCTTCATCCTCTGGCCGAACGTGCCGGTGCGGTTGCTGTTGCTGTTGCCGGCGCCGTTGCCGTTGCCGTTGCCGTTGCCGTTGCCGTTGCTTGCCGCCTCGACGTCTGCCACGGCCTCTTGTTCGCGGTCCAGCGCGTATGTCGCCCGAAGGCGATCGGCCGCGGGTTTGGGCACGTCGAGCAGGTCGCTCCAATGCGCCCATCGCTCGGTCTGGCCCGGGATCGGGATCGGGATCGGGGTGAATTCTCCGGGCGGAGCAGCGGGCACCGGCAGCGGGCCTGGTCCCATCGCGACCAGCGGGCCTGGCCCGACATCGACCAGCGGGCCTGGTCTGACCCACGGACCCGGTGCGACCCCCGGCCCCGGATCAGGCCCCGGACCCGGCGGCAGTCGCAAGGGTGCCGTGGGCGGCAGGGCCGTCGGCTGCGGTGGAGGTGGCTCGGGGGGCAACGAATGGTAGGTGATGCGTGCCCCCGCCGGCGGACGCGGTGCCACCACCAGCGTGTCGCGAAGGATCGGATCTCGCAGTGGCGGCACGCGCTCGGTAGCGGCCTCCCGTCGCTGCGCCATCAAGGGAGGGGGGATAGCCGACAGGGCGACTTTGCCATTCTCGTCGATGAATGGCACGTAGCCCAGATACTCGCTGGCGCGCACCGTTGCCTTGGACTTGCGCCTGCGACACGAATAGCACTTCCGTGCCGAGAGGTTATTCAGGCTCTGGCAATGACCGCAGAGCCACCAATCGGCCTCACTCATGGGACTAGAGTACCGACCAGCAGTAGTACCAGGCTACGGTCTTCACGGTCGCGGTGCACAAGTCGGTGACAGGATGCACCACCGAGCTGGCGTTGAGCCCCGTCGGCAGCCTCAGGTCCGCACGACGACGCGGTGTGGCAGTGTGTACACGTTGAAGCGGTGTCGGCGCAGGAAGCCCACGAGCGTCATGCGTTGCTCGGCTGCGAGTTCCACGGCCAGGCTCGACGGCGGCCCCACGGCAGCCACGAACGGACACCCGGCGATGGCCGACTTCTGGATGAGCTCGAAGCTGGCACGCCCGCTGAAGATGAGGCCTAGCTCTGGCAATGGCAGTCGGCCGTCGGCCAGGAAGCGGCCGATGAGCTTGTCGAGGGCGTTGTGGCGACCCACGTCTTCGGCCACCGAGACGATCCGTCCGCTCGTGTCGAATGCGGCTGAGGCGTGAAGGCCACCGGTGCGGTCGAATTCCGGTTGCTCACGGCGCAGGAGCGCGGGAAGTGCCTCCAGGAGGTCGTGGTCGATGGCGAACGAGTCGCGGCCGGCGTAGTCGGGGATGTGCACTCGCACCGCATCGATGGAAGCCTTGCCGCAGACACCGCAGCTGGACGTGGTGTAGAAGTTTCGCGTGAGGGCGTCCGGATCGAACCCGGCCGTCGGGGCCAGCTCGACGCGAACGACATTGCTGGAGCCGTCGCCTTCGGATGCCCCCGGATGGTCGATCGCGACGACGTCCGCCATCGTGCGCACCACGCCCTCTCCGTGCAGGAAGCCCAGCACCAGCGCCACGTCATCGCCCGGGGTGCGCATCGTCACCGCCACGCTGCGTTCGACGCGCGCGCCCGGCGGGCCCGTCACAAGGCGGATCTCCAGCGGCTCCTCGACGGTCACCACGTCGCCTTGTCGTGTCGCCACGCCTTCAGAAACGACGTTCACGTCGACCGCGGCGACCCCCACCGGCGCGTCGGCCGCGGGTCGCACCAAGTTCATCTCACTCTACGACGGGCAGCATGCGGGCTTGCGTGGCGGCGCGTGCGGCGAAGCCGTCCTGCCATGCAGAACGGTGGTTGGCGGGGCGCACCTCCACCGCGGTGACCTTGTACTCGGGGCAGTTCGTGGCCCAGTCGGACAGCTCGGTGGTGACCACGTTGGTGCCGGTGTCGGGATGGTGGAAGGTGGTGTAGACGACGCCCGGTGCGACCCGCTCGCTGACGGTGGCCGGCAGCGTGATCTCACCCTTACGGCTCTGGACGGAGACCAGGTCACCGCTGTGGACGCCGCGGAGCTCGGCATCGGCCGGATGGATCTCCAGCACGTCCTGCTCCAGCCAGCGGATGTTTTCCGTTCGGCGCGTCTGGGCGCCCACGTTGTATTGGCTGAGGATGCGCCCGGTCGTGAGCAGCAACGGGAACTTGCGGTTGGCGCGCTCCTCGGTCGGCTGATACTCGGTCAGCACGAAGAGGCCCTTGCCGCGCACGAACTCGTCGACGTGCATGATGGGCGTGCCCTCGGGAGCCGACTCGTTGCAGGGCCACTGCACGCTGCCGTGCTCATCAAGGAAGTCGAAGGAGACGCCGGCGAACGAGGGCGTCAGAGCGGCGATCTCATCGAGGATCTGCGACTCAGACTCGTAATGCATGGGATAGCCCAGTGCGACCGCCAGGTCCTGCGTGACCTCCCATTCGGCCTTGCCGGTGAGCGGCTTTGACACCGGACGCACACGATTGATGCGCCGCTCTGCGTTGATGAAGGTGCCGTCCTTCTCCAGGAATGAGGTGCCGGGCAGGAAGACGTGGGCGAACTTGGCCGTCTCGTTGAGGAACAGGTCCTGGACGATGACGCACTCCATGGACTCGAGCGCCGCTTCCACGTGCTGCGTGTTGGGATCCGACTGCGCGATGTCCTCGCCCTGGATGTAGATGCCCTTGAAGGTCCCGCCCACAGCGGCGTCAAGCATGTTGGGGATGCGGAAGCCGACCTCGTCATGGACGCGCACGCCCCAGTGCTCATCGAACGACGCACGCACCGCGGCGTCGGTGACGGGACGGTAGCCCGGCAGCTCGTGCGGGAAGGAGCCCATGTCGCACGAGCCCTGCACGTTGTTCTGCCCACGCAGTGGGTTGACGCCGACGCCGAAGCGGCCGATGTTGCCGGTGGCCATGGCGAGGTTGGCCATGGCCATGACCATGGTCGAGCCCTGGCTGTGCTCGGTCACGCCCAAGCCGTAGTAGATGGCGGCGTTGCCGCCGGTGGCGTAGACGCGGGCCGCCGCGCGGATGTCGCGAGCGGGCACGCCGATCTCGTCGGCGACCACTTCAGGGGCGAGATCGGGACGCGCCGCGAACTCGAGCCACTCGCGGAAGGAGGGCAAGTCGCAGCGCTCCTCCACGAAGTCGTGGTCGAGCAGCCCCTCGGTCACGATCACGTGGGCGAAGGCGTTCATCAGCACCACGTTGGTGCCGGGCCGCAGAGGTAGATGCACGTCCGCTTCCACGTGGGGTGAGCGCACCAGCTCGATACGTCGCGGGTCGATAACGATCAGCCGGGCGCCCTCACGCAGGCGCCGCTTCATCTGTGAGGCGAAGACCGGGTGTGCCTCGGTAGGATTGGCGCCGATGACCATGATGACGTCCGCGCCGGCCACAGAGTCGAAGTGCTGTGTCCCCGCGGAGGTGCCGTAGGTCTGCTTCAGCCCGTAGCCCGTTGGCGAGTGGCAGACCCGGGCGCAGGTATCGACGTTGTTGTTGCCGAAGGCGGCGCGCACCAGCTTCATCACCAGCCACACCTCCTCGTTGGTGCAGCGCGATGAGGTGATGCCGCCGACGGCGAGCTTGCCGTGCTCGGCCTGGATCGCCTTGAGGCGGCTGGCGGCGAAGCTGATGGCCTCTTCCCACGAGACTTCACGCCAGGGCTGATCGGTCGTCTCGCGGATCATGGGCGCAGTGACGCGGTCCTTGTGGTTGGCATAGCCCCAGGCGAAGCGGCCCTTCACACAGGCGTGGCCGTGGTTGGCCTTGCCGTCCTTGAAGGGCACCATGCGCACGACCTGGTCGCCCTTGAGCTCGGCCTTCAACGAGCAGCCCACCCCGCAGTAGGCGCACGTCGTCAGCACCGTCCGATCGGGCACGCCGTGCTCGACCACTGACTTCTCCATCAGCGTCGAGGTAGGGCAGGCCGCCACGCAAGCACCGCAGGAGACGCAGTCGGAGGACATGAAGTCCTTGGCACTGGTGGCGATCACCGAATCGAAGCCGCGTCCCAGCACGGTCAGTGCGAAGGTGCCCTGCACCTCGTTGCAGGCACGCACGCAGCGCGAGCACATGATGCACTTGGTGGGGTCGAAGTCGAAGTAGGGATTGGAGTCGTCGGTCGGTAGGTCCAGGTGCGTGGCGGGCGCCTGGTAGCGCACCTCGCGCAGACCCACGGCACCGGCAACGTCCTGCAGCTCGCAGTCGCCGTTGGCCGAGCAGGTCAGGCAGTCGAGCGGATGGTCGGAGATATACAGCTCCATGACTCCACGACGCAGCTTGGCGATGGCCTCGGACTGGGTGCGCACGCGCATGCCGTCGCGAACAGGCTCCGTGCAGGCGGCCTTGAACCCAGGCCGACCGTCGACCTCCACCATGCACATGCGACACGAGCCGAAGGAGCGCAGGCTGTCAGTCGCGCAGAGCTTGGGGATGGACACGCCCACCTGTGTCGCGGCGCGCAGGATCGATGTACCCGCGGTGGTGGTGACTGGGACGCCGTCGATCTCGAGGGCGACGTCGCCGGTCACGGAGCTCGGGGGAGTCCCGAAGTCAGTCTCGATCAGTCGCATGTCAGGGGCCCTCCACCGGCAGCCCGAAGTCCTCGGGGAAATACTTGAGCGCGCTACGGACCGGCTTGGGCGTCATGCTGCCCAGGGCGCACAGGCTGGACCCCTCCAGGACGGTGCAGAGGTCGTCGAGCACGGTGAGTCGATCGGCGCGCGGGCCATCGGCGATGATCTGCGCCACCAATTCCTCGCCACGCACCGAGCCGATCCGGCAAGGCGTGCACTTGCCACACGATTCCTCGGCGCAGAACTCGAAGGCGTAGCGGGCCTGCTGCGCCATGTCGACGCTGTCGTCGAAGACGACGACCCCACCGTGGCCGATGTCCGCGCCGGCCTCGCGTAGCGCCTCGTAGGTCATGGGGATGTCAAAGTGGTCAGGCGTCAGGTAGGCGCCTAGCGGCCCACCGACCTGTACCGCCCGCACCGGCCGCCCACTGCGTGTCCCGCCACCCCACTGCTCCACCAGCTCGCCGAGGGTGACCCCGAACTCGAGCTCGTAGAGGCCACCGCGCTTGATGTTGCCGCCCAGCTGGAAGGGCATCGTGCCGGTCGAACGGCCTACGCCCAACCGCGCGTACGCGGCGCTACCGCGGCGCAGGATCCAGGGCACGGCACAGAGCGTGATGACGTTGTTGACCACGGTCGGCTTTCCGTAGAGGCCCCGCACGGCCATGGGTGGTGGCTTGGCTCGGACCTCGCCGCGCTTGCCCTCCAGGCTTTCGAGCAGTGAGGTGGCCTCGCCACAGATGTAGGCGCCGGCGCCGATGAAGAGCTCGATATCGAAGCCGTCGCCGAGGACGCCACCAGCCTGGGCGTTCGCCAGGGCTTCGCGCAGGACCGCCGCGGCGAGGGGGTACTCCGAGCGTAGATAGATGACACCGCGAGTGGCTCCGATGGCACGGCCGGCGAGCTGCATGCCCTCGATGAGCAGGTACGGGTCGCCCTCCATGATGAGTCGGTCGGAGAACGTGCCGGAGTCACCCTCGTCAGCGTTGGCCACGATGTACTTCTGGTCGGCGGCCTGGTCGGCAGCGGCCTGCCATTTGACACCGGCCGGGAAGCCGGCGCCGCCGTAGCCGCGCAAGCCGGCGGTGGTGACCTCATCGATGATCTCCTGGGGAGTGAGGCCGGGCGTGCTGAACCCACCATGGGACTGGTAGGACGCGAGGGACGTGGGCTCGTAGGCGCCACAGTTGGCGAAGACGACCCGTGTCTGTCCGGCCAGCAGGTCGTCCACGGGGCCGAGCTCGTGCGCTTTCAGGTGCTTGAGGTCATCAGGGCCGACGGATCCGTAGGCGATGCGCTGGCCGTCGCGCTCTATCTCGACCATCGGCTCGGCCCACAGCAGACCGCGCGACCCGTTTCGTCGGACCTCGCTTCCTGCCGCCGAGAGGGCGTTCGCAAGCTCAGCGGCGCCCAACGCGTTGGCGACCGATTCAGCCGGGACGAACGCGCGCTCGGTCATGTCAGGAGGCCATCCATGATCCGGTCGACGGCGGCATCGGCGTCCACGACCAGCATCTCGTCCACCACCATCGCTGGTGCACGTGCGCACAGGCCCAGGCAGTACACACCCTCTAGCCCGATGCGCTGGTCGGCTGTCATCTCGCCCAGCGCGATGCCGAGTCGTTCGCTGATGGTCCGGGTCAACTCGCGGGTGCCGGCCGCCTGGCAGGCCTCCGCCTGGCATACCCGCAGGAGGTGCGTCGGCGGTGGACTGGTGCGAAAGTCGGCGTAGAAGCCGACCAGGCCACGGACCTCCGCCCGGCTCAGGTTGAAGACGTCGGCGACCGTGTCCACCGCATCGGTATCGATCCAGCCGCTGTCTTGCTGGAGGATCCGGAGCGCGGTCACAGGCCCTCCGATGTCGTTCGCGTGTGGCGCGATGAGTCGTCGCAGTCCTTCGTTGATCATGAAGCTCGTGCGGTGGGGAAGATAGTCGAGGATATCAGACCGACACCGTGGAATCGGTGGCTTGTGTCCGGTGGCTTGTGCTGTCAGACAAAGCCAGTGGAGCCGGAGTCAGGACCCAGCGCGACTCGTCGACTCTCCACCCACGACCGCAGTAGCGCCAGCGCACGACCGCTGAGCGGCCAGGTACGATCGCTGAGCCGCCACGCACAACCGGTGTGGAGCCAGGTACCTATCCGAATGTCGTTCCCGGCGCCGTTAGCGACTTGGCAGGCCCAAGGCTCCGGCCGATGGCGCGATGTCTACCTCGCTCCAACTCACCCGCGGGCATGGTTCCAGTCACCCACGGGCATGATCGGGTGCCCAGGGGCGGTGATCCGGTCACGCACGCTGGCCCAGGGCGTGGCGGCAACCTTCTAGTGCCACCCTGGGCGCCATTTGACCAGTTGCACTCCGACGCGCCCGACCGATGGCGAGCCTGCGGCGGCGGCAGCAGGAGATGAGATCGCTGGTGAGTGACCCCGTCGTCAGACGTGGATGACCGCCAGCTCGCCGAGCGTCGGGAAGTCGTCATCCTGCGTCACGATGGGCACATCCAGGGCCATCGCGGTCGCCGCGATCCAGGCATCGTTGACGGGCATCCGCAGGCCCCGATCACGTAGCGCCAGCCGCAAGCGGGCCCAAGCGTTCGCGACGGAGACATCGATCTCGATCGGATCGAGCGCCAGTGCCGCGGTGAGTGTGTCCAGGCGACGGTCGCGGGTGGCAGCATCGGCAGCGGCCAGCACTCCGACGCGTAGCTCCCCGATGGTGACGACTGACACGGCCAGCCGCTGAGGCAGCGCGTCAAGATCGATGGACCGACCTGATTCGCGGGCGATGAACACCGATGTATCCGCCAGCCCACGCTCGATCACTGGGGCAGGTCGTCGGTGGTGTCTGGTGCCAGACCAGCGAGGTCAGACGCGAGGTCCACATCCGCTTGATGACTGAGGATATGGCCGGCGAAGGTCTCCCGGGGCATCCAGCGCTGGCGCGGCACTGGTGGTACGAGCCGCGCGACCGGTCTGCCGCCCACGGTGATGGTGATGTCCTCCCCAGCCGCGACGCGTTCCAGCAGCGCACGTGTGGCGTTGCGTAGTTCGCGGGAGGCTACCTCAGTCATGCGACAAATGTAGCACACATGCGACGCGAGGCCTCGGCCGACATGCCCGACGAGCGGAACCGAGGCCCCACGCGCTCAGCGGATGACGATGGCCGATTTGCCCTGCGCTCGGCCGGCAACGAGGTCTGCGATGGCCTGCGGGACCTGCTCAAGGGCATAGCGCTGACCCACCGATGGCGTCACCTCGCCGCGTTCGATGAAACCCGCCAGCTCCTCGATGTAGCGGAAGTGTTCCTTACTGATGAACATCGCCATCCGCTGCGAGACGAACGGGGACAGCAGCGTGGCCACGATCTGGCGGCCGATCCCTCCGGTGAGGCGATCGCCGCCCTCGCCACCGACGATGACGAGTGTGCCGCGGTGGGTCAGTGCGCGGCGCAGGTCTCGCAGCGGGTTCCGGCCACCGATGTCGATGATCAGATCGTATCGCCTCGAGCCGTCAAGGTAGTCGGCTTGTGCGTAGTCGATGACCGCTTCCGCGCCGAGTGAGCGAACGAGATCGGCCTTGGCGCCGCTGGCGACGCCGCTGACGCGGGCACCGAGCGCCGTGGCGATCTGGACCGCATAGCTGCCGACACCACCCGACGCGCCGATCACCAGCACCTCCTGACCCGCCTCGACCTTGCCGATCTCGGTCAGGGCCTGGAGTGCCGTGATGCCCGAGACCGAGGCAACGGCGGCCCCCTCCCAGGACAGCGTCGCTGGCTTGTGCGCGAGCTTGTCCGCGTCGGCGACAGCGAACTCGGCATGGGAGCCGCTAGCGATACCGAAGACCTCGTCGCCGACCTTGAACCGCTCCACGCCCGGGCCGAGGGCCACGACCCGGCCGGCCACATCCGCGCCGGGAACCGGGTTCTTGGGCCGGGCAAGACCGAAGCCCATGACGCGGACGACATAGGGCCTTCCGGTCATCAGGTGCCACGTGCCGCGGTCGACACCGGCCGCGTGGACCTCCACGAGCACCTGCTCCGCCCCAACGGCTGGCAGCGCGACCTCGTCCAGGTGAAGGGTCTCGGTCGATCCATACGCTCGCTGGACGATGGCGCGCATGGTACGAGTGCGCTCGCCGGCGAGAGCCGTGGTCTTCTCGATGTGGTCCTGGTGCGTCGTCGCCTGCATCGTGTGTCCTCCGCTCGTGGGTGCTATCGTACTTAGTACGACCTTGTGGAGAAACCCTAACGTACTTAGTACGATATTGTCAACATCAAGGATCGACGATGACGGGAGACAGCGATAAACGTCACAGCTAACGGGTCAGCGAGTCCGCCTCGCTCGGAACCATGGACAAGAGGGAGACCATCAGCTTGGACGGCCCGGCACAGCGACGCTTCACCATCCTCATCCATCGGTCGGCCCGTGGGCGGACACCGCAGGAGGTGGCGATCATCCTGGGGCTCGAGGCCTCGCCCACCGGATGGGTCATCGGACGGAGCATGGCCGGTCGCTCCGCTGGTTCGCCCACCGAATGGGTCATCGGTGATGCCTTGGCACCGGGCGCGCTTCGATCGCCGTCCGCTTGGCGGACAAGGGCGCTTGCCCACGAAACTGCGAGATCGACGATAGACCGACCTGATGAAGACTGAGACGATGACGACCGACGCGCGACGACCGACCCTCTCGCGCGACCGCGTCCTCGCCGGAGCGATCGAGCTTGTCGACGAGATCGGCATCGAGGCCTTCACCATCCGACGGCTGGCGGCGGCGCTCGACGTGAAGCCGATGACCATCTACCACTACGTCGCATCGAAGGAGGGGATCCTCGACGGGATGGTCGATATCGTGTTCAGCGAGATCGACCTCCCTCCCGAAGATGTCGAATGGCAGGCCGCCATCCGCGTCCGGTGCCGTTCAACTCGGGACGTCCTGCGCCGCCATCCGTGGGCGCCACCACTGATGGAATCTCGGCTCGACCCGGGACCTGCGACCCTCCGCCATCATGACGCCGTCCTGGGGTGCTTGCGGCGCGGCGGCCTCGACCTGGAGCTGACAGCACACGCCTACGCGATCGTCGATAGCTTCGTCTACGGATTCGCGCTCGAAGAGGCCAACCTGCCGGGTGGAGGCAGCGGCGAGATCGTGGAGGTGGCCGAAGACATGGTCCGCGAGGGCTTCGCCGACTATCCGTATCTGGCGGAGTTCACGGTCGAGCACGTCCTGCGGCCCGGTTACGCCTTCGGCGACTCCTTCGATTTCGGGCTCGACCTCATCATCGAAGGCCTCGCGCGAGCAGCCATATCAGGCCGTCACGATCGACATGATCAGATCGTCGATCGATGAGAGCGGCGGCGTGAACGCATCGGCCGCTGCCGCCTCCAGGGTCTGGACGCTCTGCTCTTGATAGGCGATCCACTTCTTGGCGGTCCCGACCTGCTTCGCGTCCTTCCCTCTGACCTTGGCCGGGAACATGTCAGCCTCGATCCGGAAGTCGACCGCGACGTACCAGTCACCATCGGTACTGAGCCCCTGGAAGGAGTACCAGAAGTCGCCTGCCGCGAACGGGAAGAGGTCCTGGCGGAACACGGTCAGGTAGGCGATGCCGGCGACTTCCGGGGTGTCGATGTACTGCGCCTTGGCATCGATGGCCTGAGCGGCTGAGCCATCGAGCACGAACGGCAGCGGTAGAGACGCGCCACCTTCACCCGGTGCGGTGTATGGAGCCAGATCGGGGCGCTCATCGAGCAGGGACTGCAATGCCGTCAGTTGTTGTGCCTGCCAGCCGTGGCCAGCCAGATCCGCGGTGCGGTAGAAGCGCACGGCGCCGGGAGCCCTGAACGTTCGTGGGGTCTTTGCCCCTTCCTGTCGTGGGCCGTACAGCGTGAACGTTTGATGACCCGGACCGAGATCGGCTGGGCCTTCCTCACCCGGGGGGCCGCCGGGCACTTGCGTGATATTCACGCTGA
This sequence comes from uncultured Chloroflexia bacterium, assembly GCA_963814315.1. Taxonomy (GTDB): domain Bacteria; phylum Chloroflexota; class Limnocylindria; order Limnocylindrales; family CSP1-4; genus JAFMJV01. The sequence goes on along the minus strand of CAWFCG010000001.1, from coordinate 506,824 downwards.
CACCAAGCGACTCGTCGAAGGTGAAGCCGTTGCCATCGAAGAAGACGGTGCTGGTCGCCTCCTGGGCGTACACCGGTAGCGAAACCAACAGGAGCGCCGCGGTCGCCGCCGCCAATCCCTTTGACTTGAGTCCCATATCACACCCTCTCGTCGGTCTCCATCATGGCGCCGGCGTTGCGGGGACCGCTGGCCCGCAGGGGCGCTTTCCCTCCGATACAGCGAACTATAGATGCCAGACCGGCTCACGCCTACCGGCCGCGACCCAGTAGCATCACGGCGTGACTATCGTCTGTAACGGCGTGACTATCGTCTGTTGAGGAGGGATCGATCATGCAGAAGACGCTCAAGACGAAACGGGGGGCCGCGTCTCGCCCAGTCGTGGTCGCGGTGGTCGCGATGATGGCGGCAAGCTTCGTCCCGGCTGGCGTGGCAGCGCAATCGGTGGACAGCTACTACGGCTGCATCACGCCGGAAGCGTTGTTGGTCGATGTCGGTGTCGGCGAGGCGCCGGCGGAACATTGCGCGGCTGGCAACTCGCCCGTCAGTTGGAACGCCGAGGGTCCAGCAGGTCCAGCCGGCCCGCAAGGCGAAACCGGTCCAGTCGGTGCCGATGGTGCTATGGGTGAGCCCGGAGCAGTCGGCCCCCAAGGCGAACCCGGGCCGCAAGGTGAAGTCGGTCCGCAAGGCGAAACGGGTCCGGCCGGCGCCGATGGTGCTTTGGGCGAGCCCGGAGCACCCGGCCCGCAAGGCGAACCCGGCCCGCAAGGCGAAACTGGCCCGCAGGGGCAGCCGGGTGACCCCGGCCTCGAAGGCCCTCAGGGTCCCCAGGGCGAGCCCGGATCGCAGGGCGAGGTCGGCCCAGCCGGTGCCGATGGCGCCATGGGCGAGCCTGGCCAAACCGGTCCGCAGGGCGAGGTCGGCCCGCAGGGCGAGGTCGGCCCGCAGGGCGAGCAGGGCCCACCCATCGACAGTGCCAGTGGCTTCGCCAGCGTGCCCAGGAATGGTCGTTTCGTGACCGTCGAGCCGGGCTGGGACGTCGGACCTGGGACGGTCGTGATGGTCACGCCGTCCACGAACCTGCGTGACCGCGCGTTCTGGGTCACCACGAACCCCAACACCGACACCTTCACGATCCGACTGTCCGGTCCCGTGAATCGATCCGCGCCATTCAGCTGGCTAGTCGTCGAGTCAGACGTGGCCGCGTCCGAGGCGACCGTCGAGTAGCCTCTCGTGGGACGGCGCGAAATAGGCGAGCGTCGACCTCCGTCTGACCAGATCGCCTTTGCGGCTTTGCGCGTCAGTCCGGCCACGAGGGCTGGGCTGACGCCGTGTTGCCATGGCTACCGGCCCAGCACGACGTCGAGGCCGTCCAGGATCGTGTCGAGTTTGGCCGCCTCGACGCGGCCAACGTGCTTGCCCAAGCGCGAGCGGTCGAGCGTCAGGATCTGCGACACGTTGGCCACGGAGTCTTGCGGTAGACCCGACTCACGCGCTGAGAGTCGCACGTTGCCGGGTGCTTTGGCCCACTTCATGTTGCTGGTTACGACCACGCACACGACCGTCGAGATGCGGCTGCGGTTCAAGGGGTCGCCTTGGACGACGACTACCGGTCGTCGATAGCCTGCCTCCGAGCCCGTCGGGTCGGGCAGATCCGTCCACCAGACGTCTCCCTGGCTGACTACCACTCTGCCTCGACCAGCGTCTCCCGCGCTACGGCGTCGAGGAACGGGTCAGGCTGGGGGTCGATCTCAGCGAGGGCCTGGTCCATCGCCTCCGTCATCGAGGCGGGCTGGTGCTGGACAAGGTACTGGCGCAAAGCGGTGCTGTAGATCTCGCTGCGTGATCGGCCGCTTCGCCGCACGAGATCCTCAGCCTGCTGGTAGATCTCGTCGGGCACTGAAACAGCGGTTTTCATACCTTTAGTATAACCACCTGCGCCACGGCCACGGATGATCGCCCCGGTGGGCGGCGAGATCCGGTTCGGGCTGGGCTACAGCGCTCTTGCGTCGCGGCAGCCCTCGCGCCGCCTGGCAGGCTCGCCTGTCGCTATGCTTAGGCTGACCATCTAGGGGGTGTCACGATGCGGATGACGGACTTTCGCGCTGGCTGGACTGTCGTGGGCAATGACGGTCGCCAGCTGGGTGTCGTCAGGGACGTGGGGCGGAGCTACTTCCTCGTTTCTCGGTCGGGATTTGCGGCGGACGTCTACGTCCCGGCTTCGTACATCGCCAATGTGGAACACGAGACCATCCACCTCAGCCTCACCCACGATGAGGCCGAGCAGATGGGATGGGAGCAAGCGCCACGCGACGATGACCCCGGGACGAGCCCCGAGAGTGACTTGCATCGGCACATCTGAGCCACGGAGCAGCGATCACGCGCCAGCCGCTGTGGTGCGTAGGCCGGCAAGCCGAGCGGCCGCAGACTGGCGCTCGTCGTAGGACACGAAGGCATCGATAGGCCCCAGGCCAACGGCAGTCGCGATATGGATGGCATCGAGCGCGCGCAGCATCGGTTCGGCCAACGCGCCCGCCGCCAGCAGGAGGCTGCGGTCGAGCGGCACCAGGGCGATGCTGTCGATGGCTTGCGCGGCCCGAGACATCAACAGGTCGATGGGGAGGCTTGGGTCATGCGCCGCCGCTCGGCGAACAGCGCGTGGCACCTCCGCGAGGACCAATTCGCACGACAGCAAGTCGGCGCCGCCGATGTAGCGACGGAGCGCGTCGCTCTCAGGATCGTCGAGTACGAGTTTGACGATGGCCGATGCGTCGGCATAGAGCAGCGTCAACGGTCAGCGCTCCCGGCGGATCTCATCGAGCGCTCTGCTGAGAGCGTACGGATCAGCATCCAGTTGCAGCGGTTCCGGCAGTCCCACCCGGCTAGGGGGCGCGACGCGCCCGGACGCGATCAGGCGGTCCAACTCGGCGCTGCTGGGCACGGGCCCAAGCTCCGCCACGGGTCGGTTGTGGTCCGTGACGAGGAGTCGTTCTCCCTGCTCCACGCGTCGCAGGTACCGGCTGAGGTTCTGTCGCAACTCCGCGACCCCGACGGTCGATTTCATGTACAGAAAGGTAGCATATCGGGGCTCGTAACCGAGATGAAAGGTTCGTTGCCTACGGTGGCAGGATGGTAGGCCTACGTGATGTGAAGGAGCGACCAGATGCGGATCCTCGTCGCTGAGGATGAACCGAGCCTGCGGGACGTCATCGTCCTGGGCCTGGTCGACGCGGGCTACCAAGTCGATGCGGTCGACCGAGGGGACGATGCCATCGACCAGCTGGGATGGTACGAGTACGACGTCGCCGTGCTGGATTGGCGGATGCCGGGCGCTGAGGGTATCGAGGTCGTGCGCTGGGCGCGCCGCCATGAGCGACCGACCGCCATCCTGATGTTGACCGCGCGCGACACGACCGCGGACCGCGTCGAGGGCCTTGACTCCGGGGCCGACGATTACCTCGTCAAGCCCTTCGAATTCGGTGAGCTGCTGGCCCGGATCCGGGCCCTCCAGCGTCGTCCCAGGGGTGTGGATGCACCCATCCTCAAACAGGGCCGACTGAGCCTGGACCCCGCTCGGAGAGTGGTCACCTCTGCCGGTCGTGAGGTGACGTTGACACCGACCGAGTACCTGGTGCTGGAGGTGCTCATGCGCCGTGCCCCCGCCGTCGTCGACCGAGGAGCCATCGCCACGCACGCCTGGGCCGACGAGACCGACCCCATCGGCACCAATGCCATCGATGTCCAGATGAGCCGCCTTCGAGCCAAGCTGGCCGAGGCACAGGTGCGTATCGTGGCCGTGCGCGGTGCTGGCTATCGCCTGGAGCCGGAGTGAGCAACGCCTCCAGATCCCAAGTCGGCCGGCTCTCCGCCCGCGTCGCGCTCTCCGCCACCGGGTTCGTCGCGGTCCTCTATCTTCTGATCTCGGTCATCATCGTGGCTTGGCTGACCCTGAGCCTCACGGCCCAGGTCGATGGTCGGCTCGCGCGCGCACTGACATTCCAGACCTTTTCCATGTCCGCCACCGACCGCCCGGCGCGCGATGTGTCTCGCCCTGAACCACCCGCCGACATTGGCGACCCGGCTGGACAGCCAGGCATGCCACCAACCCCGCCGCTAGGACGGGAGCGAGTGACTTGGACGGTCGCCGCCGACGGGACCGTGACCACTGACCGTGAGGACTTGCCCCTGCCGGCTGAGTACGTGGGCCTGATCGGCCCGGAGACCATCGTCATCGTCGGCAGCGAGATCCGGGCGGCCGGCACGTCGACCGAGGACGGCCATGTGATCGTGGGCGAGTCTATGGGTGCGGTGAATGACGCTCGGAGCACCGTCATCCTCGGCCTGCTCATCGTCGCGCCGTTCCTGCTGCTGGGGGTCTTCTTCGGCTCCTTCGCCGTTGGTCGTCGCGTCGCCACCCCCATCGAGCATGCCCGCCAGCGGCAGCTCGCATTCACAGCCGATGCCTCGCACGAGTTGCGCACCCCGCTGTCCGTCATCGAGGCCAACGCCAGCCTGGCCCTCGCCGAGGAACGCGAGGGCGCCTGGTATCGACGCGCCTTCGAGCGGGTCCTCGACGAATTGCGGCGTATGCATCGCCTGCTGGAGGAGATGCTTTGGCTGGCTCGCTTCGATGCGACCGACAAGCCCCCCAAAGAAGGCCCGGTCGACCTCGGCGTCGTCGTGGAGCAGGCCGCGGACCGCTTCTCGAGCGTCGCCGCCGCCAAGTCCATCTCCCTCGAGGTGGCGATCGAGTCACCCGGCCGCACGCTCACGGCACCGGCTGCATGGATGGATCAGCTGGTCGGGGTGCTGCTGGACAATGCCTGCAAGTATTCGCCGACTGATGGACGGATCGTGGTCAGGGTCGATGATCGTGACGGACGCACATCCTTGACCGTCGACGACAACGGCCCCGGCATCCCGGAGGCAGAGCGAGAGCGCATCTTCGATCGATTCCACCGAGACTCGAGCCAACCCGGCGGGTCGGGGCTGGGCCTGGCCATCGCTGATGCCATCGTCCGCGCCACTGATGGTCGCTGGCAGGTCGGATCATCGCCCGCCGGCGGAGCCCGTATGTCGGTCAGCTGGGCGGGTCACGGATCGGCGGAGGAACGCCCGTAACCGGTCGGAAAGGTCCCCGGACATACGGTCAGGCCAACAGGGGCTGATGCCCTTCTAGCCTACGCCCTCCACTGGAGCCATGACCATGTTCAACGTCCGACGCCTCACCATCGCGGCGGTCTTCTCCGCCCTCGTGATCGGTGCGGCCTATCCCCTTATCGGCGGCACGATCGCTACGCCAGTCGCTGCCGCGGCTACCACCGAAGTCGCCTCGCTCTCTCTCGCGGCCACGCACGAACTCGACTCGGACTACGCCTGGGACGAGGCGAGCGAGATCGCCATCAGCCTCGATGACACTGGCAACAGCGGCGGCGATGGGGTCACCATCGAGGGGAGCACAGTGACCATCGATGATGCCGGCAGCTATCGCATCAGTGGCTTGCTCTCCGATGGCCAGCTCGTCGTCGATACCGACGACGAGGGGCTCGTGCGTCTCATCCTCGACGGTGTCAGCATCACCAGCTCGAGCGGGGCCGCCATCGCCATCCTCGACGCCGACAAGACCATCGTCTACCTCGCCGACGGATCGGAGAACACTCTCGTCGATGCAGCGGAGTACGCCGTCGCCGACCCCGAGGAAGACGAGCCCAACGCAGCGCTCTTCAGCAAGGACGACCTCACCATCACCGGCTCCGGCGCACTCACGGTCAGCGCCAACCACAACGACGGCATCGCCAGCAAGGACGGCCTCGTCATCGCCGGCGGCACCATCAGCGTGAGCGCGGTCGACGACGGTATCCGTGGCAAGGACTACCTCGTGGTCACCGGCGGCGCGCTCGACATCATCGCCGACGGTGATGGCCTGACCTCGGACAACGAGGAAGACTCGGACCTCGGCTACGTCAGCATCCGCGGCGGCGTGCTCGATATCACGGCCGGGGCTGATGCCATCGAGGCCGTCACGGCCGTGCTCGTCTCTGGTGGCGACCTCACCCTCTGGGCTGACGACGACGGCATCCACTCCGAGGCCTGGCTCGAGATCAGCGGTGGTTCCATCGATATCACCGGCTCCTACGAAGGACTCGAGGGCACGCAGATCGTCATCAGCGGTGGCGCGACCGGTGTGGTCGCCGAGGATGATGGTCTGAACGTGTCCGATGGCAACGGTTCAGGCGGCCCGGCAGCTGGCGAGCCCGGCGACGCGCTTGGACAGCGACCTGGACCGGGTGGCCCGGTCGAGGCACCCATCGAGGGTCTCTTCGTGGAGGTCAGCGGCGGCACGCTGACCATCGACGCCGACGGTGATGGCTTCGAATCCAACGGCATCGCCAGCATGTCCGGCGGCACCATCGTGATCAGCGGTCCGACGACCTCCCGTGAAGGCGCCATCGACATCAACGGCGAGTTCCTCGTCTCTGGCGGCACCCTCGTGGCCGCCGGCAGCGTCGGCATGGTCGAGACACCCAGCGCCAGCTCGGAGCAAGTCACGCTGGACCTCCAGTTCGGCAGCGTCGTGCCGGCCGGGACCGTGGTTCGCGTCCAGGCGCTCGACGGCACGGAGATCGTGACCGTCGAGCCCACCAAGCCGTTCCAGTCGGTCGTCGTGAGCATGCCTGAGCTCGAGGCCGGTGAGAGCTACGAGATCCTGCTCGAGGGCAGCGTCAGTGGCGACAGCCTCGGTGGCCTGTACCTCGATGCCGAGTACTCGGGCGGGATCTCGGTCGGCACCGTAACGGCCGCTTGACCCCGTCTTTGACCGCTACGCCGGAAGGGCACACCCATGACACCCACGCTGATATTCCTCGTCGACCTCATCGCCATCTCGATCCTGGTGTTCGGGCTCTACTTCCCGCGCCATCGTCGCAAGGACATGGTCGTGGCCTACCTCGTGGTCAACCTTGGCCTCGTGGCGGTCACCAGCGCCTTGATCGCGACGGAGATGTCCATCGGGCTCGGCTTCGGCCTGTTCGCGGTCCTCTCCATCATCCGGCTACGCTCTGCCGAGCTCGACCAGCAGGAAGTGGCCTACTACTTCGCAGCCCTCGCCCTGGGCCTGCTCGGCGGCCTGGTCCTGACACCGCTCTGGCTGGGGCCTGTCCTGATGGTAGCGATCCTCATCGCCCTCGCCATCGGCGACAGCACCTGGCTGTTCGCGCGCTACCGCGTCGAGACCCTGAAGCTCGATGTCGCATACACCAATGAGCAAGAGCTCATCGACCAGCTCGAGAAGCTGCTCGCTGCGCGGGTACACCGGATCAAGGTCCGGCGGGTGGATCTGGTCGAGGCGACCACCATCGTCGAAGCACGCTACGAATTGCTGCCCGATCCCGAGCGGCACTCAAGGGGTGTGTTGGTCGCGCCCATCGTGGGAGGCTTCGGTGAGTAGCCCGGAGTTGGACGCCGTCTTCGGATCGATGCCCTCGGTCTGCTTGGACGAACTCGAGGCCAGCGCGGCGCTGCTCACCCGGCGTGACCGCAAGTACCTGGTCCCCTGGGCGGATGCTCGCCTGTTCGTGGACGAGCTGACCTCGTCGAGTCGGGTACTCGAGATCGGTGGCAGGCGGAGCTTCCACTACCAGTCGGTCTACTTCGACACGCCCGACCTGGTCAGCTACCTCGGCGCCGCCCGCCGACGCCCCAGGCGCTTCAAGGTCCGGACCAGGTCATACCTCGACTCGGGGCAGTGCTTGCTCGAGATCAAGACGCGTGATCGACGCGGGCGGACCGTGAAGCAGCGGATAAGCCATCCCATCGACGCCAGGGGTCGACTCGGTGGACCGGGTCGCGACTTCGTCGAGGCCTGCCCGCTCATCAGTGAGCAGGCGCCCGCGCTCCAGCCGGTACTGATCACCAGCTACACCCGTTCCACCCTGCTGCTGCCCGAGAACGCCCGGGTGACGGTCGATGTCGATCTGCGATCGCTGGTCGGCGATGGGCGGAGTGTGGCGCTTCCCGCGATGGCGGTGGTCGAGACCAAGTCGAGTGGGGCCCCGTCCACAGCCGACCACGCCCTCTGGGGCCTCGGCTATCGGCCCGTCAAAGTCTCCAAGTTCTGTACCAGCCTCTCGGCGCTGTATCCCACACTGCCCTCCAACAAGTGGACCCAGGCGCTGCGCCGGCCCTGGTCTATCGAGGCGGCGCCGTAACCGACCCGAAAGGCTGCGCTCGTACGTTGAGGCGACTCAAGAGAGCCCCCAACAGGAGTCCCAAGCATGTCCCTCGCCTACATCTCTCCCTCCCAGCCGGGGTGCGACACCCGCCGCGGCGGCCTTGCCCCAACCACCGCGACCCGAGGCTGATCATGACTCTCGATAGAAATGTCTGGAGATCCATGGTCGCGGCCATCGGCGTGTCCGCTCTCATCGCTGCCAACGCGGCAGCGGTCGTGGCTGCCGATGACCTCAGCTACCCCCTGGTCGATAGCGGCCAAACCTCGTTCTACGACGCCGCCGGCGAGACGATCGCCGCGCCGTCCGGGGAGCAGGCCTTCTACGGTCAGGACGCCACCTACGTGGGCACCCAGCCGAGCTACACCGACAATGGCGATGGCACCGTCACCGACGACGTCACCGGCCTCACCTGGGAGCAGGGTCCGTCCGACCAGAAGTACAGCTTCGATGATGCCCAGACCTACTGCGAGGATCTCTCGCTCGCGGGCATCGATGACTGGCGCACACCCAGCCTGAAGGAGCTCTTCAGCATCAGCGACTTCGGTAGCGGCTGGCCCTATCTCGACCTCGACTACTTCGAGCTCACCGACGCCGGCCTGGATAAGTCCCAGCAGTACTGGTCGTCGAACCACTACGAGGTGGGCACCACCCACGGCGGCGCCTCATCCGCCTTTGGCGTGAACCATGCGACCGGCCACATCAAGGCCTATCCCGAGGGCAACAGCGGTGATGACCGCTCGGGCAAGTACGTCCGCTGCGTGACGGGCAACGAGGACTACGGCATCAATGAGTTCGCCGACAACGGCGACGGCACGATCAGCGATGAGGCCACCGGCCTTATGTGGTCTGCCGCTGACGCCGGCGAAGGCATGGACTGGGAGAGCGCCCTGGCCTACGCGCAGGTGATGAACGACGAGATGTACCTGGGCTACGACGATTGGCGCCTGCCGGACGTCAAGGAGCTGCAGTCGATCGTCGACTACTCCGGTGTGTATCCGGCCGTCGACCCTGACTTCTTCGAGGTCACCGACGAGGACTCCTACTTCTGGACGAGCACGTCTGCCTACTTCAGCCCCATGGATGACGGCCGCTACTACGCCTGGTACGTGGCCGCTGGCTACGCGGTCGGCCCCGATGGCGAGGACAGCCACGGCGCCGGCGCGGTCCGCTTCGACACCAAGGTCGAGAGCGGACCGGATGGCGAGGAAGACGCCCGTGTCGATAACTCCGTACGCCTGGTGCGTGGCGGTGACTACGAGATCGACACCGAGTCCACGCTCGAGGAGTCCGAGGCCAACCAGGCCCGTGACGAGTCTCTCGAGATGGTTGAGAGCGGTCCGGGTGGCGCCCCCCAGGGCGATTCGGTCGGTGCTCCGGAAGGCGCGACGCCCGAGGGCGCACGTCCCGGGGGGCCGCCTCCGCAGGGCGCTCCCGGTGAGGGCATGCCGCCCGGTCAGCTTCCGGCCGATGAGTAACGCCAACGACGAAGGCCCTGCCGCAGCCTCGCAACACCACACCGACTGGAGACTGATCATGAAACCAACCAGCCCCATCCGGGGGTCCATCGTTGCGGCCATCGGCGTGTTCGCCCTGATGGCTGCTAACGGGGCGGCGGTCGTAGCTGCCGACGACCTCACGTATGCCATCGTCGATACGAACCTGGGCACCTGCTACGACGACAGCGAGCTCATCGACTGCCCGGCTGTTGGCGAAGCCTTCTACGGGCAGGACGCGCAGTACACGGGCAACGTTCCCAGCTACACAGACAACGGGGACAGCACGGTGACCGACGACGTCACCGGCCTGGTCTGGACGCAGGACCTGTCCGACGCATCCATGGCCTGGTCGGACGCGTCGGGCTACTGCGAAGCGGTCGAGGTCGGCGAGGTGGACGACTGGCGTCTTCCCAACATCAAGGAGTTGTGGTCGATCAGGGACTTCTCGCAGGGGTGGCCATGGGTCGATACCGACTTGCTCCACCTCGTCGGGGATGGGTCCCAAGGTGCCCAGCAGCACTCCTGGTCGAGCAATGAGTACCTGGTCGACACCGAGGAAGCGGTGAAGGATGTCGCCTTCATCGTCAACGACTGGACCGGACACATCAAGGCCCTCGACGGCGAGCGGTTCGTGCGCTGCGTGAGTGGTGACGAGTACGGTATCAACGACTTCGTCGACAACGGCGACGGCACCGTCACCGACGTTGCCACCGGCCTGATGTGGGCGCAGGACGACAGCGGCGAAGCGCTGGACTGGGAGACCGCGCTGGCATACGCCGAGGCGTCCACCGACGCCGGCTACGACGATTGGCGCCTGCCCGACATCAAGGAGCTGCAGAGCATCGCCGACTACTCGGGCATCCTCCCGGCGGTCGATCCGGTCTTCGATGTCACGGGCATCGTCAACGAGGCCGGCAACGCCGACTACCCGTACTACTGGTCGAGCACGTCCAACCCCTACATCGACCCGCGAGACGAAGACGGCTACTGGTACGCCTGGTATCTCGCTTCGGGCTACGCCGTCGATCAGGAGGGCAACGACACGCACGGTGCCGGCGCGGTCCGCTTCGACACCAAGACGGTGGAGGGCCCCGACGGTATCGATGCCGAACGCGGCGAGAACTACGTGCGCCTCGTGCGTGGCGGCGAGGTGACCGAGACGCCGGAGGGTGATCCGACGACGGTCAAGTCCGATCGCGTGGTCGTGTTCGAGGACGGCGTCACAAGCGTCGGCGGAGATGGCCAACGTCCGCCGGAAGGCGGCCCGCGCGACGGCCAAGCCGGTCCGCCACAAGGCCAGGGCGGACCGCCAGACTTCGCTCGCGCCGCTGAGCAGCTCGGCGTGGCGGAAGAGGAGCTGGTGGCGGCTCTTGGGAATCCCAATCAGGAACAGGACTTCGAGGCGGCCGCCGACGAGCTCGGCGTCACACCGGAGGAACTGGAAGCAGTGCTGATGGACTGATGGCGCCGCGCCGGACAGCGACCTGCTAACGGCCGTAGCCCAAGGAACGGAGACCGATCCACCGCGCGGTGGATCGGTCTTCCTCTTGTCCGCAGCGCACTTCGGCTTGCCCTCGAAGGCATCAGGACGGCCCGCAGTCGATGCTGGGGGCGGTGCGTGTCGCCGTAACCGACCCGAAAGGCTGCGGTCGTACGTTGGGACCATTGATAGAGCCCCAACAGGAGTCCCACGCATGTCCCTCGCGCACATCCTTCCTTACGAGCGGAGGCGCAATACCCGCCGCCGCGCGGAGGCGCCACGATGACCAGGTGGCTGCCATGGCTCGCCTCGACCGCCCTGATCGCGGTCGGCGGCGGAGCGGTCTACATCTCGACCGTCGGCCTCCAGGACACGCAGGCCGCCACGCTCGACTACATCAGCCAAGTGGCCGAACAGACCGACGTGAGTGTGACCTCGGCCGCGTCGGGCAACGTGACCTCGGCCGCGTCGTACGCCCTGACCTTCGGCTCCGAGCCCAGCCTCGGCGAGGTGACGTCTGTGGGCGGCTCGACCTGGACGGTCGACGACGTGCTGGTCGATGTCGGCGAGCGAGTGAACGCTGGCCAGACCCTGGCCGTCGCTGATACGACCGAGATCGACGATCAAGTCGCCGATGTCGAGGCCAGCCTCGAGCGAGCCCGCCTGACGCTGGCCGATACGGAGGAGACCCTCGACGCGGCGCCCGATGCGCTCCAAGCCGAGATCGAGGCCGCCATCCTCAACGTGCGCTCGCTGAACCTGCAGCTCGACCAGGCCAGGGAACGCCGCGACGCAGCCGTGTCGGGTTCGACCACCAAGACCCAGGCCAGGCTGGACATCGCTGGACTCAAGACGCGCGTGGCAGACGCTCAGAGCCTGCGTGACGATCTCAGAGCCCAGCGTGGTGACGGATTCCCCGAGGAATCACTCGCGGTGACCGAAGCCCGGCTGGCCGTCTCGGATCTCGTGGGGCAACTCTCGGACCTGCAGCAGCAGGCCGAGCTAGCCACCATCGCGTCGCCCGTCGACGGCATCGTCTCCGAGGTCAACATCAGCTCGGGCTACGACGCACCGAGTGGCAGCGCGCTGGTCGTCGATAGCGGCACCCTCGAGGTCGTGGCGCCGGTGGTGGAGTCCGATATCGGCTCGTTGGTGGTGGGCCAACCGGCGACCGTCAGCATCGATGCCGTCGGGCAAGAAGTGGCCGGTGTCGTGACCTCCGTGGTACCGACCTCCGGCGGCACCACCAGTAGCGTCGTGACCTACCCGGTCACGGTCACGCTCACCGATCCCGGCACGAGCGTGCTGGCCGGCATGAGCAGCGACGTCGAGATCATCATCGACGAAGCCGCCGGTGTGGTGGCCGTGCCGACGACCGCGCTCAGCGGCACCGACGGCAGTTACAGCGTCCAGGTCATCGGCGCGGACGGTTCCGTCGAGTCTCGCCCGGTCACGGTCGGCCTGGTGAGCGAGACGCTGGCCGAGATCCAGTCCGGCCTGACCGCCGGCGAGCAGGTCGTGGTCGGCTCCACGTCCGATCGCACCGGATCTGCGGATGACAGCAGCCAGAACGCGCTCAGCGAATTGGGCGCCGGCGACTTCGGCGGCCAGCCACCTGCCGGCGGCCCGCCCCAGCGCGGTCTTGGAGGCTAGTGATGACCTTCGGCAACACACCCATGCAGCCGGCTCCGCCGATGTTCCCGCGATCGCCAACCCCACCCATCACCGTCGGACCCCTCACGAGCCCGACGCTGACCCGGATCGCGGCTGTCGCCCCAATCATCGACATTCGCGGCGTGACCCGGATGTATGACACCGGACGCGTCTCGGTGAGCGCACTCGCGGGTGTCGACATCCGTGTCGAGGCAGGCGACTTCGTGGCAATCGTTGGCCCCTCAGGCTCTGGCAAGTCCACGCTCATGAATGTCATCGGCTGTCTCGACAGGCCGACGTTCGGGTCGTACCACCTGGCTGGCCGCGACGTGGGCGAGCTGGACGACGATGGCCTCGCGGAGATTCGCAGCAAGCGCATCGGTTTCGTCTTCCAGTCGTTCAACCTGCTGCCCCGCACGTCCGCGCTGGACAACGTGGCCACGCCCCTGATGTATCAGGGCGTCGGGCTCCGCAAACGCCGCAAGCGTGCGGCGGAGGCGCTGGAGCGACTGGGGCTGGGCGACCGCATGGACCACGAGCCGACCGAGCTCTCAGGCGGCCAGCAACAGCGAGTGGCGGTGGCGCGGGCCATCGTCACCGACCCGGCGCTCATCCTGGCCGATGAGCCCACCGGCAACCTCGACACTCACTCCGGCAGCGAGGTCATGGCCATCTTCCGCGAGCTCCATCGCGCGGGGCGCACCATCGTCCTCATCACCCACGAGCCGGAGGTCGCCGCACAGGCAGACCGCCAGATCCACATCCGAGACGGGTTGGTGGCGGCATGAGGACCTTCGACATGATCGGCCTGGCCATGTCCAGGCTGCGCACCAGTCGGCTACGCACCGCGCTGACGATGCTCGGCGTCATCATCGGCGTCGCCTCCGTGGTGGCCCTCACAGCCGTTGGCCAGGGCTCGACCTCCACGGTCGAGGACCGACTCACCAGCCTTGGCACAAACCTCATCACCATCAGCCCAGCCTCGACCACCACCAGCACTGCCTCCCTGACGATCGAGGATGCCGACGCACTCCGAACTCTTGGCTCGGTGGCCGGTGTCTCGCCGGAGCTCTCGACTTCCCAGTACGTGACCGCGGGCGATGAGAATACGACCACGACCATCCTGGGCGCCACCGAGGACTACCTTGCCGTACGCAACTTCGAGCTTTGGCAGGGTTCCGAGCTGACCGGCCTCGCCGTGGCCAACGAGCTCCGCCTCGCGGTGCTCGGCGCCACGACCGCGGATGACCTGGGCCTCGGCGCCGACGCGGTAGGCAGCGAGATCGAGATCGCGGGCCTTCCCTTCGTCGTGGCGGGCATCCTGCAAGAGAAGGGCGGGACCGGTCGGGACGATCCTGACGACCAGGTGCTGATCCCCATCACCACGATGCAGAAGTACCTTTCCGGCAGCGACGAGGTGCGCACCATCGCGGTGAGCGCGACGTCCGCAGGCGACATCGATCAGGTCATCGCCGAAGTCGAAGCTCAGCTGCGTGAGCTGCACGCCTTGCCGACCAGCGGCGACGAGGACGACTTCAGCATCGTCGACCAGGCACAGCTCCTGGAGACGGCCTCAGCCGTCAATGACACCCTCACCATCATGCTCGCCGGCATCGCCTCCATCTCGCTGATCGTGGGTGGCATCGGGATCATGAACATCATGCTCGTGTCCGTGCGCGAGCGGACCCGCGAGATCGGCATCCGCAAGTCGATCGGCGCTCGAGGCCGCGACATCATGAGCCAGTTCCTCGTGGAGTCGGTGACGCTTTCGCTCATCGGTGGTCTCGTCGGTGTCCTGGTCGGCGTGGGTGCGACGTACCTCATCTCCAACTTCGCCGGGTGGGATGTGGCGCTCGACGTGGGCACGATCGGCATCGCCGTCGGGTTCAGCATGGCCATCGGTGTGATCTTCGGCGTCTGGCCTGCCCGGCAGGCGGCGCGACTCGACCCCATCCAGGCACTCCACTACGAGTAGGCGGTCGCCTGCTCCGACCCTGAAAGGAACGCACATGACAGCAGCACAGCAGAATGGCCAACCAACTCCGGGTGGCCTGCCAGAACCATCGTTCACGCCGTGGTCCGCGGGACCGGGATCCCACCCGCGACAACCTGGCCGGCGTCCCCGCCGACCGCTACGGCCGTGCCCGGCTCGTGGCCGCCGCCGACGCCCGTCAGCGCTCAGACGTTGCCATCCGAGCGGGCCGCTACTGGGCCGCGCCTGCGGCGTCGGGCGTCCGGTTCGGCCGTGGCGCTGACCTTGGCGGCGCTGGTGGCCGTGGGTGGCGTCTCGTTCGCGGTCGGGCGACTCAGTGCCGAGGGTACTGGGGCGGCGTCGCCGGCCGTGGCGTTCTCCGGCGCCCAGGCTCGGGCAGCCGGTATCAACCCGGCTGGCGACACCGCCGCGACCACCGCCACGAGCGGGACTGTGGACGCGACGGCGGCTGACACCAACGACGGAGGGCTCGCCCTCGTCGCCGTCACCGACGCCTCGACCGCGACCTTGGACGATGGAAGCACCTCCAGTGTCAGCGCGGATCAGACGCAGGCTGGTACCTCGCCCGAGGGACGCGGTCAGCCACCTGCGGGTACGGACGACCTGCCCACGGGCGGGTTCGGTGGCGGGTTCGCCCAAGGCCTGCAAGGCACCCTCGACGCGGTGTCCGAGTCGTCCATGACGCTGACGCTGGCCGACGGCAGCAGCACTATCGTTGCCACCGACGCATCCACGACTTGGGTCGCACAGGAGGCGATCGAGCCTGATGCCCTGCAGCCTGGCGACAGCGTCACCGTACAGCTGTCCCGCGGATCCCCGAGGGCGGCTGCCGGCGACACCGCCGCGTCGGCAGTTGCCGCGCAGGTGACTGTGACCGCACCCACGGACTGACCACGCGAACGAGTCGACACGCTAAGGTGAGACAGGGGTCTGCTGTCACGAAGCGCAGATCGTAGAGCGCGCTACGGGAGCGTCTCGGAGCCGGCCGTCCTGAAGTCGGCGTCGAGCGCGATGGCGCGAGTGATGCCCTCACGTCGCATGAAGGCGAAACTCGTGCGATCGACCAGCGACACCGACGAATCGATCGACTCACGAAAGGACGCGACCGCGGTGGCATACAGCTCTGCATCCATGGGACTCACCTCGATGGCTGGCAGGACGTGGTCGATGATGTCAGTGGTCACCGCCGCGCCAAAGCGTCGCCGAGCGACAGCCAAGGTCTCCACGACGACATACGCGGGTCGCGAGCGACTCCGTTCGGCCAAGGCCGACGGCACCTTTCGTGCCGACGTGCGACCGGTCGTCGCGGTCGATGAGCGCGAGGATGCCACTGGTATCGACGAATAGCGTCACCAGCGTTCGCCCGCGAGCACCTCGTCGGGTCCCTGTGCGACATCGCCCGTGCCCGACGCGGCCGAGCCGGCGATCGTCAGGAGGGCGTCGATCCGATCGCTCCGCAAGCGGTCCTCGTCAGGCACCACCTCGTCGACGGCGTCGCGAACGACAGCCGTGAGTGAGACATGGCGTCGGCGTGCCTCGTGCCGGAGGCGCCGCATCTGGTCTTCGGTGAGTGACGCTTGCGTGCGTATCATGCCCGGGTGGTAACAGTAGCTGCCTTGGTGCTGTAACCAGTGAACGCAAAGATGAAGCCTCGACCCCCACTACCGCTTGATCCGAAGCATCGAGGCCAGTATTGTGCAGTGACTTGTGCGAGCATCTGCACATCCCACCACCTCGATTTCGGTTCGCATCAGCGCCGCCTCACCGACGATGACGCCGCCGAGGGCAGCTGCGTGCCCGCCGAGGAACCTCGTGGTGCTGTGGACGACCAGGTCAGCCCCGAGTGCGAGGGGGTTCTGATTGATCGGTGTGGCGAAGGTGTTGTCGACCACGATCGTGGCGCCAGCAGCGTGCCCGGCGGCCGCCAGCCGTTCGATGTCGAGCACTTTCAAGGTGGGGTTGGTGGGCGTCTCCAGATAGAGGAGCTTCACACCCTTGGCGATGGCGGCCTCGATGGCGGCGTGGTCACTTCCGATGGGGACGTGCCCGGAGCTGCATCTGGCTGGGGATCGCGTCGCTGATGCGCGGGCTGGCGCCGCTGATGCTCGGGGTCGCATCGTCCACGTCACGCCTGATCCGACTTGGCTCTAGAGTGGGCGTCTGATGGATCACCTCGACCTGGAAGCCCTCCGCGCCCACCTTGAGGTCGCCCTGCCCGAGTATCTCCGGGATCTGGAGCGACTCGTCAACGTCGACTGCGGCTCATACACCAAGGCCGGTGTCGATGAGATCGGTCGTTGGGCGGAGCAGCGCCTCGGGGAGCTGGGTGCGTCCGTCGTCCGCCACGCCAACACAGAGCTGGGCGACACCATCGTGGGCACCTTCGAGCGGGACCAGGACGGCCCCACGGTCCTGATGATCGGACACCTCGATACCGTGTTCGAGCCGGGCACGGTGGCCCAGAGGCCCTTCGCCGTCCGCGATGGTCGAGCCTACGGGCCCGGCGTGAGCGACATGAAGGCAGGACTGCTATCGGGGTTCTACGCATTGTCGGCGCTGCGTGCCGTCGCTCCTGGCCGATCGTCGGGCCCATCGAGCACGTCGGCCTGTCCGTGGCTCCCGGTCGGGCGGCTCGTCTTCGTGGTCAATCCCGATGAGGAGATCGGTTCACCGGTGAGCGAGCCCATCATCCGCGACCATGCTGCGGACGCCGACTTTGCCCTTGTGCTCGAGGCAGCCAGGGAGAACGGGGACATCGTCTCCGCTCGCAAAGGGCAGATGGATCTCCGCCTCGAGATCCAGGGCCGGGCATCACACGCCGGCGTGGAGCCAGAGAAGGGTCGCAGCGCGGTCCTCGAGGCGGCCCACAAGATCGTGGCATTCCATGGCCTCAACGGGCGCTTCCCCGGCGTGACCGTCAACGCCGGCGTGGTCCACGGCGGCACCAGGCCCAATATCGTGGCTGACCACGCGTCCATCGAGATCGACGTGCGGGCCGTGGAGCGACGCCAACTGGAGGCCGTCGAGGCGGCCATCATGGAGATCGCACAGAGCTCGACCGTCCCGGACGTCAGCACCACCGTCGAGTTGACCGCTCGGCACTGGCCCATGGAGCGGACGGAGGCGACCGGGCGACTGGTAGAGCGCGCCGTCGAGGTGGCCGCTCGGCTCGGCTTTGGGCTCAGTGATGCCGCGACTGGCGGAGCTTCTGACGGCAACACGACGGCTGGCCTGGGTGTGCCCACCATCGATGGCCTGGGCCCCATCGGTGGCCTGGACCACGCGCCCGATGAATACGTCGCCCTGGACTCGATCGTGCCCCGCACGACCTTGCTGGCCGGCATCATCATGGCCGTCGCCGACTGACTCCAAGGCGATCAGGGGTCCCGGACGCCACGATCCATAGGTAGACGGCTCAGAGCGCCTGCCTGTCCGCGTCGAGCACCTCCTGGTGGCTCGCGCGACTCGTTGGTGACGGCATGCTCGTGCTCGGGTGATTTCGGGTCGTTGCTCAGCGCGGCAATGCCGAGCCGAGCCCTGGATTTGTGGCGGTCGACATAGAACGTGAGGGTGCGAGATCGTGCCTCGCGGTCGGGGATGCCTTGCCGCATCCAGAAGTCGAGACTGCGTCCATCTAGCAAACACCCCCATAGAAGGTCCGTATATGCCCCCATAGAGCCGTCGCAAACGCCTCCCTGGGTGTTGACGCATCGGTGCGCCGGTCGCACAATCCAGCCATGGTCTACCACCCCCGCATCGTCGATGCCGAACTGGCAGAATCCCTCGCAAGCGTCGGGGCTGTGCTCATCGAGGGTCCCAAGGCATGTGGCAAGACCGAAACTGCCCGTCAGGCTGCGGAAAGCGAGGTTCGGCTCGACGTCGACGAACGAGCGCGGCTTGCCGCCGCGACGGATCCCACCCTCGTACTCGACGGCAAGACACCGCGCCTGATCGACGAGTGGCAATGGGAGCCGGAGATCTGGAACCACGTCCGCCGAGCTGTGGACGACCGCCAGGCCAACGGCCAGTTCATCCTGACCGGATCGGCGGTTCCTCTGGATGACGAGACCCGGCACTCTGGCGCCGGCCGCTTCCTCCGACTCCGAATGCGCCCGATGACAGTCTCCGAGTCCGGCGACTCGACCAACGCCATCTCGTTCGAGGCGATCATGAACGGGGACGTGGTCCGTGCGGGTGATCCCGGCCTGGCTGTCAGACGTATCGCTGAGCTCGTATCGGTAGGCGGCTGGCCGGACAATCTCGGCGCGCCGATCGCGAGGGCTCAACGCCTTGTCCGTGGCTATCTCGCCGAGGTAGCGCGCACCGATATCCAGCGAGTCGATGGTGTTGGGCGTGCTCCTGAGACGGTGGCTCGCCTGCTGCGGTCGCTTGCCCGCAACGTTGCGACCGCTGCTTCGATCAACGCCTTGACCAGGGACGTGAACGGCGCGGACGGCAACATGAAGTCTGAGACGGTGTCGGCATATCTCGATGCCCTGGCGCGGTTGATGGTCATCGAGGATCTGCCATCGTGGCGACCGTCGCTGCGATCGCGGACACGCCTACGAACCGCAGCGGTTCGGCACTTCGTCGATCCGTCACTGGCAGTCGCCGCGATGCGGGCGACACCAGAGCGCTTGCTTCGCGACGTCGAGTGGCTCGGACTCCTGTTCGAGAACCTCACCATCCGGGATCTTCGCGTCTACGCCCAGGCCCTTGATGCCCAGGTCTTCGCCTATCGTGATGAGACCGGGCTTGAGGCCGACGCGATCGTGGAGATGCCTGATGGGCGGTGGGCGGCGTTCGAAGTGAAGCTTGGCCAACGGGAGATCGACTCGGCCGCCGAGCACCTTCTTCGGCTCCGCGCGCGAGTGGATACCGACACGGCCGGCGAACCGATCGCGCTCGTGGTCGTGACCGCGACCGGATACGGTTATGTACGCGAGGATGGCGTGAGGGTCGTCCCGATCGGCGCTCTGACAGGCTGACGCTGGGGTCCGTCGCCGATCGGGGGAGCAGAGCGCGGTCATCGTCGATGTGGCGTTCTCTGATCGCCCAAGGGTCCCTTGAGCGTAGGCCGCACGACTTCCGGCCGGTCGTTTGGTGGTGCGGACGTGGAGGGACAGAGCATCCGCAAGACCTATCTCATCGGGGCGTGCCGGGTCCTGCCCGGAGTCGTCGGCCGGCGTGGGGTAGCATCACCGTCTCGACCAGCCATGGAGTCCCGCATGCCATCGACCCGTCGCGTCCAATGGATGGCCGCCATCTCGGCTGGAGTACTCACGGCCGCCATGGCGGCGCCGGCTGGAGCCGAGGAGGCGACGGACAGGGACACAGGCGCCCAGCCGGTAGCGGCCACGGTATCGGGAGCGGCACCGCGAGCGACGGTCGAAGACGAGATCGATGTTGACAACGACAGCCTGAAGGTCCTGGGCGTGTATCCGATCCTCGACGACGACACCATCAGTGCCGATGCCGACCCAGGACACCTGGCCGTGTTCGAGCGCTTCTCGGAGGTGATCCCAGCGGACCTGCGCCCCGAGGTCACCCACTTCGTGGCCATCGACCAGGAGCGATCCGACGGTACTGACGGCGCCATGGATCTGCCTGCTGACGAGGATGGCATGCCCATCGAGGGTCAGTACTACATCGCGCTCGACACCACTGGGTCGTCAGACGGCGCCACGCTCGAGCGGACCATGGTGCATGAGTTCGGGCACCTCGTCACGCTGCGGCCGGGCCAGGCCGTCCAGCCCACAGCGGAGGAGTGGGAGGCCGGTGACGTGGCCGCGTGCCCCATCCTCGCCGACGCCGAGTGCCCCACCGAGGACTCGTACCTCGCGGCCTACTATGCCGCGTTCCCCGGGCGACCGGACGCCGAGTTCGACCCGGACGTCTATGCCACCGAATACGCCGCGACCCACCCGCTGGAGGACGTGGCCGAGGTCTTCGCCGAGTGGGTCCTGAACGACACTGAGCCGCCTGTCGTGAACGACGGCGCCGAATGGCGCGAGGTCGAGCCAGGCTCGGTGCTCGACATCAAGCTCGACTTCTTCGAGCGCTATCCCGAGCTTGTGGCGGCGCGGGTCGCGATCCGCGACGGGATCAAGCGGGCGACCCCGAACCTGGACATCGGGTGGCCTCTGGCGTCCATCCCTCGGGAGCTGGCACGTGACTGCAGCACTGGCCCTGCGGCCTCCGAGGTCGAGGCCTGGAAAGTCGCCAGCTGCCCCTGGAACGACGGTGAGGCCCAGGCCACCTACGTGTTCTTCCGAACCGAGTCCGACCTTGCGGATTGGTGGCAGAACGAACGGGCAGACGTCCCACGCAAGGACGATCTCTTCCGCCGCTGCAAGAGCGGAGAAGCGGCCACCGGTGTCTGGAACTATGAGAAGGAACCGAGGGCGGGTCGCATGGTGTGTGACCTGGTAGGCCCGACTGGCCAGGCCAAGCTGGCATGGACCCACGATGACCTGCTGGTCGGTGTCCGTGTGGTTTCCGAGGCCGCGAACCTGAAGCGCCTCGTCAACCGTTGGGGCGATGGCGACTTTGATGTGAACTGGTAGTCCACGCGCCTCGACCGCACGCCTACAGCGGCCGCGAGCCGTGCCTACTTCCGCGGGCGCGCCCCTATCGCGTGGCGCTCTCGCTCAGCACCATGGGTGCTCTTGCTCCCAGACGACGGCTCGCTCGACCAGCGCCTCCGGGCGATCAGGCTGGCTGCTCGTCGGCGGCGTCGGCATCGCCCGAGGTCTCGTCAGTGGACACCGCAAGCTCTTCCCGGCTGAGGTGGCTCACCTCCACGATCGTGGGACGCCCGTCGCGGTCCTTCCACCGGGACTGGATGCGGACCTCCTCGCTCTCACCCACGAGCCGCAGGACCACGACATACGCGGCTCCCCCGCTGTGCTCGATCGAGTCCACGGTCGCCTCGGTCGCCGGCAGCGGCAGCAGCGCCAGCACTTCGCCCAGATTCGACCTCAGCTCATCGCTGAGGTCCTCGCTCATGCCTTGGACATCGCCGAGGACAAGCGCGGCGCACACGGCCTCGGCGTGCTCACGGACTTGCTGCTCATCCATCCCCAGCCCCTTCCTTCGCTTGCTCGGTCCGGCTCGTCGCCCTCAGGACGGGACTATACGACTCAAACATCGTCGACACTGCGGCACTCCAAGGCGCCGTCCGGAATCTCTCCGGACGCGCAGGCTGTAGCGGCTCCTCGGCCTGGCGGAAAGGGCATGGCCCAGCCTGTGGTCACCCACGCGCTGGGACTTGAGCGCGGCCGTCTACAGACCCGCGCAGGTCGCTATCGAACGCAACACGACGAGGACATGCGGGCGAGTGGTACCTGCTCGTCACTTGGTACAGTGGCACCCAGCCGGCAACGCGCAGGGCCCGACAAGGCCCGGTGCCCGGCCCGCCACGCGAACCATGCCAGGAGGTCGTTCGAAGCGATGTCCGCGCCCTTCCCTGATGCGGAGATGGAGCTCACCCACATACTCGTTGTGAGTGACTGCCCGCGGGCCAGCGCGTTCTACCGCGATGTGCTGGGCGCGACGCTCATCCGCGAGTACGGCGGCACGTCCGCGGTGTTTTCGTTCCAGGGAGCCTGGCTGCTCCTGGTGACCGGTGGTGGACCCACACCGGACAAGCCGACCGTGACGTTCGCGACGCCACACGAGCCGGGGCGGGTCAGTCACGCCATGACCATCCGGGTCAGGGACTGCCAGGCGGCCTACGAGACTCTGCGGGCTCGAGGCGCCCGCTTCCTAACGCCACCGGTCGCCTCCGCCTGGGAGGTGCGCGCGTTCTTCCGCGACCCGGACGGCCACCTCTTCGAGATCAGCGAGGCTCGAGCCGAGCCGACGGCCGAATAGCCCACGGCGACGCAAGCCAAGGGTGCTCTGGTGGCTTGGACGTGGCGGCGACCGTTGGTGGGTCGCGCATCAGGGCAACCACGAGGGACACCGGGTCGTCGCAGGTCACACGATGCGCCGATATCGGCGCATCCTCGGCACGCCGCGCTTAGCGGTCGACGCTCCTGTGCCTGATGGGGGAGGTGGTCGAGACTCGGATGGCCACCTGGCAGACGCACGGGGCTAGGCGTGGCCGCGCCAGGGCCGGAGATCGGTCCTGAGCAGTGAGTAGATGAGTACGTCCTGGTTGCGGCCGTCGTTGAAGAACGCCCCACGGGCCGTCCCCTCCAGCGAGAACCCGCACTTCTCCGCGATCCGCCGCGAGGCCTTGTTCTCGGGCACGATGACCAGCTGGACGCGGTGCTGCTTCGTGGTGGCGAACAGGTAGTCGACGAGCAGCTGGACCGCTTGGGTGGTGTAGCCGCGACCGGCGAATCGGTCATCGTAGAGCTGGTAGCTGAGCTCCCAGGCGTCCCAGTAGTCGACCGGTCGGAAGAACTCGATGTGACCGGCCATCTCGCCGGTGGATGAGACGATCAGGAGGGTCCCCGCGTCCTTCTGCCAGAAACCGGTGTCGGCGAACTCCGTACGCATGCGGGACTCGGAGGCCACGCCCAGCGGGAAGAAGACGCCGCGCTTGACGATGTCGGTATGCGCGGCGTAGAAGGCGTCGAAGTCCGACTGGCGGATGGGTCTCAGGGTGATCAGCTCGCCTCGAAGCACCGCAGCAGGATGGTCCACCGGGTGGTGTTCGTCAAGGCACCGACCGGTGCTTGTTGCTGGGCTGGTCGGTGCCCCAAGTCCATGGTCGTCGCGAGTGGCGTCCCATCGCCTTCCTGAGCGTGTGGGTGGGCTAGATCCGGTATGCGTCGTCCTGTGAAGCATCTCGTTCACTTCACAGCCCTTGTGACGTGCCGATCCGATGGGATACCACGTCGGCGTTGGCCGGACAAGCTTCTCGTCGCGTGCGAGTCGTGTCGTGGTCCTCGACGGCTCCGCGTCGGGGACACGGTCCTGTCCGCGCCCGGCGAGGTCCTGCCGCTGGGCTTGACCTTCGTTGACCATGCCATGCTGGTCATTGGCCCAGACCGAACCGATCCATCAGTGGAGCCCGGACGACTGCCGCGGTCGCAGCGGCGTTCGTGCGTCGTCGTCCAGCTGCAGCCACCAGCGTGGGCTTCGCAGCGCCGACAGGCGCAGGCCCGTGAGCTCGCCATCCACGGCTTCAGGCAGCCTCGAGCAGTCACATCGCGTCGCGACCGTGGCATGTCGTTTGCCCGATGACCGGGGAGGATAGCGAGCCGATCTCCGTGCGTCGGCCGGCGCGTTCCGAGCATCGCGAGTCCGTTGGGACAACCCAGCGACGGATGGCCTCTCGCATCGTGCCAGACGGCACGATGCGGACGAGGAGCGCCAACGTATCACTGCCGGCATCAAGCGCCTGTGGCTTCGTGAGTCCGGACCACTCGATGCGGTCAGCATCGTCTTCCTGCATGGGGTCGGGAACACCGGTGCCATGTGGCAGCGCCACATGGATGCACTGCCGACGTACCACTGCCTGGCGCCCGATCTGCCCGGACATGGACGTAGTTCCGCGATCCGCTGGTCGGGTCGGGCCGAGACGGCCGACCTGGTCGGTGGGTTCATCGAGCGCCTGCCCGCAGGCCGAGCCCAACATCGTGGGTCTTTCCCTCGGCGGTTCCATCGCATTCGAACTGTTGGCGCATCGGTCCGATCTCCTCGATCATGTCGTCATCGACGGGTGTGCAGCCGTGGGCACACCGCTCGCACCGTTCATGAAGCTCGGGGTGAGTCTGGTCTCGCGGTTCATCCGGCGCCCGTTCGTCGGCAACCTCGTGGCGCGGGGCTTGGGCATCGCAGATCCGGAGGACGCGGCTGATCTGGTGGAGCAGCTCGGTCAGGCAGATCCTCGTTCGTTCCGTCGCGCCTTCTCCGATGCGCAGGAAGTGCGTATCTGCGAGCCACTGGCTCGCGCGTCCATCCCGGCGCTGTTTGTCGCCGGAGAGAAGGAGCTGCCACATGTCCGGCGGTCCAACCGGCAGCTGGCTGGGATGATGCCGAATGCCGCGAGTCTGATGATGCCGTCTGCCGGACACGGGTGGTTGGGTGTGGCGCCAGAGGTCCACGTCGCCATGGTGGGAGCTTAGGTCGAGGACCGAGCACTCCCATCCGAGCTGCGGCCCGATCGACCAGCGCAGGAGGCCGGGCCGGACTCTCCTCTGGGTGCCGGCCCGAAGCCTTACAAAGTATCAGCGGCCCTCGAGATAGGGCCGTTCAGCCCTTGCTGAGTCTCATCGAGAGCGGTACTTCCGAGCCATCGTCACCTGCCTCGAAGAGCCCAGTGACCGCGAGGTCCGTGTGCGCTACGGTGCGGAAGCAGTGGGGTAAAGGAGGTCAAGAGATGCGATTCGATGGACTGCGACACCTGTGCAGCCTGCCGGCGGAGCGGCTCGAAGCCGCCTTGGAGAGGGAACGCGCGAGCGCGGTCCTGCCTGTATCCGAGGTGGGATCTGGGCGCGCGACCGTGCTCGTGGCGACGCCGCGCAAGCTCGCCATCGCCACGCTCCGACGCATGGCCGGCCACGATCGCTGGGTCATCCGCTGGGCACCCTGGGATGCCCTACTGATGCCCGAGGAGGCCCGTTCGTACCCCTTCGGCCGAGGGGTCATCGCCATCGGGGGCAGGAGCTTCGCGCTCGTCTTGGGGGGACGACCGGGCCGAGCCGCGGTACACGACTTCCGACGCCACCTCCGCAAGCGGCGACAGGCACTCGCTCGACGGGAGCCTGGCCAGAGCGGTCTGGGCGCGATACCGGCCGGGGTCCACCCTTACCCCGGCGCCCGCGGCTGATCCTCTCGTCTGACGATGGCGATCGCGAGGATCGCAACGAGGACCCAAGACCAGCCGACCCTGCCGATGCCTTGATTTTGATCCCTGTTCTCGGTCGTGGGCGGGTCCCCCGTCGGGTATTCACCGCTTCGCCTCCGTTTCGACGTTCGCCGTTTCATGGCTGCCAATCCACCGAGTGCGTCCTAGGTTTCGGCCCGGCGTACTCGGTCGGCATCCGTGGAGAGGGTGGCCAGCATGGACTCCTCTGCCTCCTCGGCAAGGTCCTCCTTGGGACCGACCAATGCTCACCGTCCTCACCGCGGAGTAGGAGAACGTCACCCGAGGAATCGCTGACGGTGCCCGAACCCACGCCGTCGCGGTTGTGGATGTGCCAGCCGTTCTGGACGATTTGCGGCTTGACACTGCGGTCCTCCTGCCTGCTGTCCCGGAGGTGCCCACCCCCGTGATATCCAAGGTAGACAGACCGCGTTGCGGACGCACGAGTAGCTACTGCGACCGCCTCGCGTCGACGTGACAGGGCGAGGCGCGCACCATCCGAGTCGACTGACAGCTCCGGATGGGGCTCGCCTTTCTACGCTTGCCCGCGTGAGGCCCTCGAAGCCGGTCTGCTCGACCGGTGGGAGATCGTGGCTGGCGACTTCGTGCGTCGAGCGGATAACATGGACGATGCGGACATCGTCACGCTAGATCGCGTGGGGTGCTGTTATCTCGCCGTCGACGAGCTGGTCACGGCATCCGCGGCCCACGCGCGCAGGCTCTACGGGCTCGTGCTGCCACGCGAACGCTGAGACGTCCCCTGGCTCATCCGGCTCCAGCGGAGGGACCCCATGGAACGCCAACCAGCCGCCGCGCCGAGCTGGATTTAGACCACCGACACGAGCAGCAACCCCCATGGGAGGCTGGGAGGCTGTCGCACATTGGTACGCTCGATACCTCGCCCGCCTCGTCGTGGCGACGCTCCGCGTGGTCGACCCCCTTCTCGAACGGACCGTGCGCTGCTCTCCCTGTTCGGGAAGCGCTGAGGAGGTCCCCGTGACCACCGGCACCATCAAGAAGGTCGACGCCGAGCGTAGCTTCGGCTTCATCGCCGCGGAGGATACGAAGGAATACTTCTTCCAGCGCAACCGTCCCGCGGTCCGTAGCGTGAGCCGAGATGGGGCCGGCGCCGGAGCCGCGACGCTGCTCCAGACGGAAAAGCTGAGGGCTTCGCTGCTGCGTATCGTCGGACCGAGCGGAGCGCTCGACGTGTGGCTCGGAGCCGCGGGCGATCACGCGGCACTTGAGGCCGATATCCGTGACGTGAGCGCTCGCGGCATCAAGGGACTCCCGGCTTTGGCGATGGCTCTCGGCGATGTCGCCACCAAACACAAGCTCGAGGTTCGGGTCATCCCGAGGAAGGACTCGGCTGGCTCGAGCGTGTTCGTACTCTTCGGTAGCCGGAAGTACCGCGCCAAGTAGGGAAGCCAAGCACGAAACCAGCTGTCCGAGCAACGTGCTAGGCGAGATCAGGCGCCGGATGATCAGCGCCTAGTGTCTGGTCTCACTGATGGCTAGCGGTATGGACTGATACTCGCTACGATGCGGCCCTTGGCACATCCACCCGCTCCTCCGTTGGTCGTCGACGAGTCTTCTCGGGTAGCCACCACAACCTGCAACGCGCCGCGGTGGCGCATGGCTACTTGGCCGCGGCCAGCAGCTCCTGGGCCACGACCGCAGCGGTAGCGGCATCCTTGGCGAAGCCGTCGGCCCCGATCTCGGCGGCGAACTCATCGGTCACCGGAGCCCCACCGACCATGATCTTGGCCTTTGGATCGACCGCACGGATGGCGGCCACCGCGTCCTTCATGCCCACCATGGTGGTGGTCAGCAGGGCACTGATGCCGACGAGGGCGGCACCGTGCTCCTTGGTGGCATCGGCGAAGGCCTGGGGGCTGACGTTGGTGCCCAGATCGACGATGGCGAAGTTGGCGCCTTTGAGCATCATGCCCACGAGATTCTTGCCGATGTCGTGGAGGTCACCCTGCACGGTGCCGATGACCGCGGTGTACTCGGGCTTGTGACCACCCGCCACGAGGAGCGGCTCGAGCAGCTCGCTGCCGGCCTTCATGGCATGGGCGCTGATGAGCATCTCGGGCACGTAGACGCCGTCGTTACAGGCGAAGCGGCGGCCGATCTCGGTCATGGCCGCGGTCATGGCATCGAGGATGACCGTGGGCTCGGTGCCATCGTCGATGGCGGCCTGGGTCAGGGTCACCGTCTCAGCGCGGTTACCGGCCTCGACGGCAGCGGTCAGTGCAGCTAGGTCAGCCATGGATCGTGCTCCTCCTGGTGTTGGGTCTTGGTCCTCGGCGGTCCAAGTGATATGGTCATCGTATGTCAATCAGCATCGGTTGAGCGCGGGATGACCCACGCGCGCGAGAGGTGAGGACGAGATGACAATCCAGGACGTCTCCATGACCGCCTCCTCCGACATGGTGTGCTGGCCCGGCACGACCGTTCCGGGCGTCGAGTGGGAGATTCAGATGTCTCGCGGTGACATCGGCGATGGCAGCCGTTGGACGATCGGCGCCCACAATGGGACCCACCTCGATGCACCCTCCCACTTCCTCCCGGATGCTCCCGGCCTCGACGGCGTGCCGCTGGAGTCGCATGAGTCGCTGGTGGGTCCGGCGATGGTCGTCGAGTTGCCCGATCGCGTGGTCTCGATCCGCCCCGAGGACATCCCGTGGTCGGAGATCGCATCCGCCGAACGACTCCTCTGTAAGACGTCAAACTCCCGCCAGCGGCTAGGCGGCTCGGTATTCGATGAGGACTACGTCGGCATCGAGCATGAAGCGGCAAGCACCCTAGTCGAGGCGGGCGTGTGGCCGGTCGGGATCGCCTATCTCTCGTTCGAGCCCTTTGGACGCGATGCCTTCGAGACCCATCATGTGCCCCTCGGAGCCCGCGTCGCGGTGGTCGAGGGTCTGGACCTGTGCGGCATCGGGCCGGGTTCGTATCGGCTGACGGTTCTGCCGCTGCATCTGGCTGGTGCTGAGGCAGGCCCGGCTGATGCCATCCTGGAAGAACCGGAAGTGTGATGCGGGCAGTCCGCTGGCACGGTCGGGGCGATGTCCGGCTCGATCACATTCCCGACGCGCCGATGCCAGGACCCGGCCAGGTCCGGCTGCGCGTGGACTGGTGTGGCATTTGCGGCACCGATCGTGAAGAGTGGCGCGCGGGACCGCTGTTCATCCCGACGCTCGAGCCGCATCCGATGACGGGTACCGCGGCTCCGCTTACGCTCGGGCACGAGGTGTCGGGTACGGTCACCGATGTCAGTGAGGATGTCAGCGGACTGGCGCCGGGCGACATCGTGGCGCTCGACGGGATCCTCACCTGCGGTACCTGCTGGTGGTGCAAGCGCCACGAGCTCACGTTGTGCCCGCTGCTGGCGTCCATCGGTCTTCATGTGGACGGAGGGCTCGCGGAGGCTATCACCGTCCCCGCCCGGATGGCGATCGTCGTCCCCAGTGGCCTCGACGCGGAGACCGCGGCCCTGGCCGAGCCAGTATCGGTCGCCATCCGCGCTCTGCGGAAGGGGCGTCTCGCGCCAGGCGAGCAGGTCCTTGTCCAGGGCGCCGGCATGATCGGGCTCTCCGCCATGCGCGTCGCCAAGCGCCTTGGGGCCACATCCGTGACGGTCGCTGCACGATCGGAGCGAGGACGCCAGCGAGCCCTGGACATGGGCGCCGACTCGGTCGTTGACCCTAGCAGTTCGGGCTTTCTCGACGAGGTTCGAGCGTTTCACGATGGACGGGGCCCTGACCTGGTCGTGGAGGCTGCTGGGACGCCGCACGCATGCGCTCAGGCGGTCAGCGCCTCGCGTCGCGGTGGTCGCGTCGTCTTCCTGGGCCTGCCTTCGGAGGCCGGCCAACTCGACTACTTCGAGCTGGTATCGACCGAACGCGAGCTCATCGGTTCGCTTTCGCATGTGTGGGACGAGGATTTGGCTGAGGCGGTCTCGATGCTCGCCACGGGCCTGCTGCGCGCCGATGAGGTCGTGGCGGCACGCATCCCACTCGAGGACACCGTCGAGGTCGGGTTCGAGTCGATGACTAGCCAGCAGTTGGCCGGAGTGAAGATACTGGTGAGTCCATGGATCTGACACAGGGCTTGCGGGCGGTAGTGTCGTGACATTCTCCAGAACGGCCCCTCGGCGTTTCCGCGCGGACAAGCTCAGCGAGAAGGTGACTCAGGTTCTCGCTGGGCGGATCATCGCCGCGGCCTCGTCTCACGCCGACGTCCCACTGCCGACCGAGCAGGAGGTATGCGACGAGTTCGGTGTGTCCAAGACCGTCGCACGGGAAGCCATGGCTCGACTGGACGGCCTCAAGCTCGTGACGGTTCGGCACGGTCGCCGGATGCAGCTCCGGCCTGCCGCCGATTGGAACTACCTGGATCCCCTGATGATCGAGCTCCAGGACGAGGAGGGCGTCCGCCGTCTCATCGGTGAACTGCACGAAGTCCGGATGCTCATGGAGCCGGAGGCCGCCGCAAGGGCCGCCCGCGCGGCGGAGCCTGATCAGATCGAGATCATGCGACGCGCGGTCGCTGGAATGCGCGACAACCTTGAACGTCCGGACGTGTTTCTGGAGCATGACATCGCGTTCCATCGGGAGGTTGTCATCTCGGCCAGGAACCGCGTCATCTCGCATCTGATCGATGCCATCGCGGATATCATGCGGACGAGCCGACGCTTGACGAACGTGGTTCAGGATGGCCTCCCGCATGCGTTGGAAGACCACGCCGCGGTGTTGGCCGCCATCGAGGCTCACGATCCCGAGCGAGCCCGGCATGCCATGCGCGACCATATCCTCTGGGGTGCCCAGCGTGCTGGCGTTCTGCCCGAGGATGGATCGGATGTACGCCGTCGTTCGTCGCCACCGGAGACCGTTTCGACGGACTGAACCACGACACGGCCGAGCTTGCCGCCGACCCGAACGGGCAGCATCGAGTGGGCGACCGATGAGTCGCGTGCCGCGCTAGTGGCTGGTCGGTTCGTAGGGCTCCCAGTCCGCACCCGGCCCGCCCGTGAGGAAATCGAGATCAGCGCCGCTATCGGCCTGGCGGACGTGCTCGATGTAGAGTCGCCCGTACCCTCGGGTGAAGCGCGGCTCCGGCGGGCGCCAGGCGGCTCGTCGCGCCGCGAGCTCTTCATCGTCCACATGAACGTCCAGCCGCCTGTTGTCAACGTCGAGCTCGACGAGGTCTCCGTCGCGAACGAGTGCCAGCGGCCCTCCCACCGCGGATTCCGGGGCGACGTGGAGCACGCACGCGCCGTATGCCGTACCGCTCATGCGCGCATCCGAGATGCGGACCATGTCGCGGACGCCGGCCTGCCAGAGCTTGGCCGGGATCGGCAGTTGGCCCCATTCGGGCATTCCCGGCGCGCCGACGGGGCCGCCCATCAACTGCACCAGGACCGAATCCGGCTGCACATCCAGGTCGAGATCGTCGATCCGTTCCATCAGGTCCTTCTTGTCCGCAAAGACGAGCGCAGGTCCGACGTGCTTCCGCAGCGCAGGGTCCATCGCCGTCTGCTTAAGGACTGCACCATCCGGCGCCAGATTTCCGCGCAACACGGCCAGACCTCCCTCGGCCGCGAGCGGTTCGCTCCGGCTGTGGATCACCGATGGATCGAGGATCGTGCCTCCATCCGCCTCTTCGCCGAGCGGCAGCCCACTGACGGTCAGGGCCTCAAGGTCGAGCAGGGGAGCGATCTCATGCAGCACCGCGGGCACGCCGCCCGCGTAGAAGAACTGCTCCATCTGGTGAGCACCGGCCGGTCGCACATCGACGATCCAGGGAGTAGTCCGGCTGATCTTGTCGAAGTCGTCGAGGGCCAGGTTCACGCCGACCCTGCCCGCGAGCGCCATCAGGTGGATGACCGCGTTGGTGCTTCCACTGACGGCATTGAGGACGGTGATGGCATTGCGGAACGCGTTGGCTGTGAGGATAGCTGAAGGTCGGGGTCCGTCGTCGAGCGCCATCTGCACGCTACGAACACCGGTCTCTTCAGCGAGGGCACGGCGCCGGCTGTCAACGGCTGGAATGGCCGCTGCTCCCGGCAGGGTCATGCCCATGGCTTCGGCGAGGATGGCCATGGTCGAGGCGGTTCCCAGAACGCCGCAGTGCCCGGCAGACCGAGCCACGCACGACTCGAGCTCCTCCCAGCGTTCGTCTGAGTAGTCACCGGCTCGCCGCCGGTCGGAGGCATTCCAGATCGCGCTCGCGCCCGCGAGGTCCTCCAGCCCACTGCGTCCTCGCAACATCGGCCCGCCGGTCAGAAGGATCGCCGGGATGTCGGCGCTCGCCGCTGCCATCAGGAGTGCCGGCGTGGTCTTGTCACATCCCGAAAGCAGCACTGCGGCGTCGAACGGGTTCGCTCGAAGTGATTCTTCCGCCTCCATTGCGAGGAGGTTCCGGTAGAGCATCGTGGTCGGTTTCATCAGCGGTTCGCTGAGCGACATCGCCGGCAGCTCCAGCGGGACCCCACCGGCTCGCCAGACCCCACGCTTGACGGCCTCGGCGAGATCACGCAGGTGGGCGTTGCAGTTGGTCACCTCGCTCCAGGTGTTGAGGATGCCGATGACCGGTCGGCCCTCTGAGAACACCGCACCTGAAAACCCTTGTGACCGCATCCACCCACGGTGGATCACCCCGTTCAGGTCGTCAGGCGCGAACCATCGCGAACTCCGCAGAGGCCTTCGACCTTCACCCAAACCGATCTCCTTGATCCAAGTTGAGGGGTTGACAGCGTATCACATGGTCATATGATAACCATATCAGCAGGCTGAGAGCCTGCGGCAAGGACAGGGCCACATCGAGGCTCGTGCTTGCCCAGGGGGTTCGTGGCCTGATACGGAGGGCCATTCCGAGCGACCGACCCGGTCGAACCACTTGAGAATGGCAGAGGAAGGAGTCACGAGAGTGGTACGGACACGCATCGTTGGGAGCCTCGGCACAGCGGCTCTCATCGCGTCATCCCTGTCCGGAGCGGTGGCCGCCCAGGACAACAGCAACGTGGTCGCATTCGCGATCCCGACGTCCCAGGCGACGTACTTCACCGCCTATGACAATGCCGTCAAGGAGCTCGCGGATGAGCTCGGTGTCGAAGTGAAGTTCGCCTTCGCCGAGAACGACGCGGCCAAGCAGAACCAGCAAGTCGCCGAACTCATCGCCTCGGGTGCGAGCGCGGTCGTCGTGGCACCGGTCGATGTCGATGCCTCACTACCGGGCATTACGGCCTATGCCGACTCGGAGGTGCCGATCATCACCAGCAACCGTTTCGTGAATGGCGAATACGGTGGCGTGGACGGCGCCAATCCCAAGGTCCACACGGGGTTCTCCGACTTCGAGATCGGCCGCAACTTGGGCGAGCTCATGGTCGTCGCGTGCGGCGATAAGGATCCGTGCAACGTCATCATGGAGCAGGGCACCATCGGTTCGTCTCCGCAGATCGAGCGTGACCGCGGCGCTTTCGAAGTGCTTGATGCCAACCCAGCCATCAGCGTGATCGACAAGCAGACCAACGACTTCCAGCAGGCCAAGGCCATCGAGTTGACCGATCAGCTCTTGGTCAAGCACCCCGGCGGCAGCATCGACGTCATCGGCGTGCATGACGATGCATCGGCGGTCGGTGTCGTCACCTCGGTCGAACGTGCCGGACGTCAGGACGAGATCAACGTTGTGGGTGTCGGTGGCAGCATGGAAGGCACGGAAGCCATCGCCGAAGGCCGCATGTTCGGTACCGTCTGGGTATCCCCGCGCCTCGATGGGATCCTTGCGCTTCAAGCCGCCTTGTCGCTGCTCAACGGCGAGACGCCTGCCGAGCTAACCGACATCGAGGGTCGCCCGACCGTGCCTGTGCCCATCGAGCAGGTCACCATCGACAACGTGGCGGACTACCCCGGGGAGTGGTGAGCTATCGCCTACCGTGACCTGGATCCGGCGCGCCGCCCCTTTGGCGGCGCGCCGGCCTTCACCCTAGGTTGACGCTGATGGCTACCGCACTACAGCTCGAGTCCGTTTCCAAGCACTTCGGCGGTGTTCGCGCGTTGGACGGTGTCAGCTTGCGGCTCGATGAGGGCCGGGTCCTCGGGTTGGTGGGCGAAAACGGGGCCGGTAAGTCCACACTCATCAAGATCCTCAACGGCGTACACCGCGCCGATGGAGGGCGGATACTACTGCGCGACCGCGAGGTCTCGTTCGGCTCTCCGGCAGAAGCGCTGCGCGCCGGGGTGGCCACGGTCCACCAAGAGAGCAGCCTCGTACCGAACCTCGATGTCGCCGCTAACCTGATGCTCGCCCATGAGTCGGCCAGCGGGACTGGGGGGCTACTGGTTAGCCACCGCAGTACCCACAAGGCGGCCAAGGCGTTGGTCGAGAAGACGGGATTCGACATCCCCCTCGAGACACCCGCCGCGGAGCTCTCGGTGGCACAGCGCCAGCTGGTGGAGATCGCCCGCGCGCTGGCCATGGCGGCCACCGTCCTCATCCTCGATGAGCCCTCTGCCGCACTCAGCCCCGACGAGGTCGAGGTCCTATTCGATGCCATCCGCGATATCCGTGGCCGTGGCGTTCCTGTCATCTATGTGTCCCACCGACTCGAGGAGATCCCCGTCATCTGCGACAACGTGGCCGTGCTGCGCAATGGCCAGCTGGCCGGCGAGCTGGCGGGCACCCAGGCGACACACGATCGCCTCGTGCCGCTCATGATCGGCCGGGACATCCAGACGCTCTACCCCGACCGTCAGGGCTCGCCAGGAGACACCGTGCTGCAGGTTTCTGGTCTCAAGGCGCCTGGGATCTCGGACGTCTCCCTCACCATCCGCCAGGGCGAGATCGTGGGACTCGTTGGTGCGCTCGGTGCGGGTCAACGCGAAGTGGCCCGGGCCATCGTGGGCGTCGATCAGCGAATCGCTGGCAGCGTCACGGTCGATGGCAGACTGATCCGGGCCAATGACCCGCGTGCAGCCATCGCACAGCGCGTCGCCTACGTCACGGGCGACCGGCGCGACTCTACCCATCCCGGCCTCGCCATCGAATCGAACCTGTCGCTGCCCTGGCTCTGGACCGACAGTCGTTGGGGTGTCGTCCGGGCAAGCGCCGTACGTCGGCGCGTCGAGGGTCTCATCGATGCCTTTGGTATCCGGACCACCGGCGCGGAGCAACTCATGGTCGATCTCAGTGGTGGCAACCAGCAGAAGGTCCTCTTCGCACGGTGGGCACCGCTGGAGCCGCGTCTGTTCGTTCTCGACGACCCCACACTCGGTGTGGACATCGGCTCCAAGTCAGAGGTCTACCAGCTCCTGCGTGAGTTCACCGCCGCCGGTGCGGCCGTGCTGCTGGTCTCGTCCGACCTCGAAGAGGTCATCCACACGGCCGACCGCATCATCGTCATGCGCCGCGGGGCCATCGCCAGTGAGATCCCTGGTGAGACCGCGACCGAGGCACAGATCGTACGAATCGCGCACGGCTTCAGCGTTTCCGATGCCGCGTGACCAATGGGATGGGGAGACATGAGCGAGAATCGATCTGAGGCCGCCATGATTCAGGGTCGCTCCAGCGGCGGAGGTGCCGCGGGCGGCGGTCGTTCGCCGTTCGCCCGCGTGGTCGCTGCGCTGGATCTTCGTCGCAACGGATTGGCGCTGTTCGCGCTGGCGATGGTCGGCCTTGTCGCGCTGATCCGCCCGGATTTCGTCTCTGTCGACAACTTCGTCAGCATCCTGAGGGGTCAGTCGTTCATCGGCATCATCGCCTGTGGCATGGCCATCGTCATGATCTCCGGCGGCTTCGACCTGTCGGTAGCCCGCGTGGCTGCGCTCGCCGGTGTCATCGTCGGCACGGTCAACCATCTTGGGCCGATCCCCGCCATCGGCCTGGCGCTCGGCGTGGCCGCGCTCATCGGCCTCATCAATGGCACGCTCATCACGCGCGCGCGCGTGAACCCTTTCGTGGTGACACTGGGCATGTTCTCGATCGCCTCATCGCTGACCCTGGTGGCGTCCGGCGGCGAGACCCGGCGAAACTTCGAGCCGTGGCTGCTTTCCATCTCGGATGGCAACTTCGGCCCCATCCCCTCGGTCATCGTCTACTTCCTGGTCACCGCGCTCATCTGCCACTTCCTCTTGAGTCGGACCCGCTTCGGACGCTACGTCTACGCTGTTGGTGGCAGCATCGAAGCCAGCCGCCTGGCTGGCGTCCCGACCAGCGCGGTCATCACCGCTTCGTACGTGATCGTCTCGCTGTGCGCCGGCATCGCGGGCGTGGTCATGACCTCCTATCTGCGTTCCGCGACTCCGGGCGCGTTCGCCGGTGGAGAGTTGGACGCTATCGCCGCCGTCATCCTTGGTGGCGTCCGACTCGGCGGCGGCGTGGGCACCATCCCCCGCACGGTGCTGGGCGTGCTCATCCTCGGTGCCATCGGCAACGCCCTCATCTTCCTGGGCATCGATCCCTTCTGGCAGGGCTTCGTCAAGGGCTCCGTGATCATCATCGCCGTCGCCATAGACGCGCTCCAGAACCGGTCGCGCCGAGCGTGATCCGCGTGAGCGGCAGTGGGAAGCCCCAGCCTGCCACAACCACTACCAATGCGGCCCAAACCACCCGAGGAGGAAACCACCCATGAACTCGATCGAGCGCGTCGCAGCAGCCATCGAACTGCGGACCCCTGACCGAGTCCCCGTAGACCTGCACGACTTCCTGCCCGCCGCCCAGGCGTTCGGGCGCCCATTCCGCGAGACGTTCCGGGACGGCGAATTGCTGGCCCAAGCGGTGCTCGATGCGTGGCGCGAGTATGGCCACGACATGATTCTGCTCGAGAACGGGACCGGCTGCAATGCCGAGGCTTGCGGCGCCGATGTCAGCTACCGAGACGATGCCTCGCCAGTAGCGGAGAAGCCGCTGATCACATCGCTGGACGAGGTGGCCGGCCTGGTCGTCCCCGACCCGGAGACGACGTTTCCGCAGTGCGAGATCCTCAAGGCCACGCGAATCCTGTCCAAGGAGATAGGGGACCAGGCGTGGATCGTCGCCAGGGCCGACCAGGGCCCGTTCGATCTGGCCGCCCAGCTCCTCGGCATGGAAAACC
The DNA here is from genome assembly GCA_963814315.1 of uncultured Chloroflexia bacterium. Lineage (GTDB taxonomy): Bacteria > Chloroflexota > Limnocylindria > Limnocylindrales > CSP1-4 > JAFMJV01. The sequence continues at coordinate 470,054 of CAWFCG010000001.1, read as the reverse complement.
TGATGATGGCCATGGCGATGGGGGAGGTCGACGGCGTGAATGCGCTCCTTTCGTACTGTCGCGAAGTCACGACCCGCTACGCCTACGCCTTGCTCGATGCCGGTGGCCGCTCCACCTCCATCGGGGAGCCTGTCTCAGGCCCCGGGCTCATTTCGCCTCGCGACTACCAGCGCTTCGCGATGCCACAGCAGCGGCAGCTCGTGGAAGACGTCACGAGCCGCGGCGGTATCGTCGCCAACCACATCTGCGGCGACACCATCCCCATCTTCGAGGACTTCATGGCGACCGGCGCCCAGATCTTGGAGATCGACCACGTCACAGACAAGCGACGGGCCAAGGACCTCGCTCGCGGCCGCACCTGCCTCTTGGGCACGCTGGACACGAACACCATCACCTTGGGAACGCCCGGCGACATCGAGGATGAGGTCCGCGAGGCCATCGAGATCCTGGCACCAGACAGCGGCTTCATCATCGGTCCGGGCTGTGCCCTTGGACCGGAAGTCCCTCCCGACAATATCCACGCGCTCATCGAGGCGGCCCACAAGTACGGGACGTATCCCGTCCGACCAGCTGCATGAGGCTGGGGGACCCCGCTCAGGAGAGAAGTCAGGAGATGGCTTGGACATGAACGCGAATGACCGCTTTTCTGTCATCGAGGCACTTCGTCGCGTCGCGTACAGTGCGGTCGTGTCGGACTGCTGTGACCAGGTGGGACTGCGCCACCAAACGATGACGGCAGGGATCGTGCCGGTCGCCGGTGCCACCGAGGTCCTCATCGGATACGCTCGGCCCGCCCGCAGTGTGGCCATCGAGGTCATCCCCGACGAACCATATGGCGCGGAGATCGACTTCATCGACTCGCTTCGTCGGGACGACGTGGTGGTCGGAACGGTCGAAGCTCCTGGTGCGTTCTGGGGTGAGTTGTTCTCGACCGCTGCGCACGCGCGAGGTGCCGTTGGCGCCGTGGTCGACGGCCTGGTCCGTGATCAGGCGCGTATCCAGCAGATCGGCTTCCCGGTCTACGCTCGTGGCGGGCGCCCGACCGACAGCCTCGGACGTATCTCCGTTCGAGAACACGACGTCCCCCTGCAGGTGGCTGGCGTGACGGTCTCCAGCGGCGATCTCGTCGTTGCCGACATCGATGGCGTGACCATCGTGCCAGCAGACGCCATCGAAGAGGTCGCGAGGCGCACCATCGAGAAGGCCACCACCGAGAACCGTGCTCGCGAGATGCTCGAGGGCGGGGCGTTGCTACGCGAGGCGTGGGACCGCTTCAAGGTGTTGTGACGGACATCGCCGGCACCCACGCGCCCACCCGCACGCCGTTCGACTCGAGGGAGGACCTCGATCTCATCGATGCTGGGAGCCGCCATGCTCGGCCGCCGCTATCGGTCGGGCGGCTCGCTATGAGCAAGTCCGCATGAGGCGAAGATCCGTCACCACGCGCTCGCGAAGGAGGTGCCATGCCTAGGGTCCCCACCATGGAGATCGATCCGCGGGGCCATGTCCGGTAGCTATGCCGTGCCGGCCATCAACATCGTCAACGACCTGACCCTCGAGGCCGTGCTCGCCGCCGCCGAGCAGGCTCGGGCCCCGATGATCGTGCAGACCTCGGTCAAGACCGTCCGCACCATGGGCGTCGAGGTGCTGTGGTCGCTGTGGGCGTCGATGTCCGCTCGGGTCTCGGTGCCGGTGGCGCTCCATCTCGACCACTGCCCCGACCGGCGCGTCATCAGCGAGTGCCTCGCCGCGGGCTGGAGCTCGGTGCTCTTCGATGCCCATGAGCTCAGCGTGGCGGAGAACACGCGCCAATGCCAGGAGGTGGTGGCCGAGGCACGCCGCTACGGGGCCGACGTCGAGGGTGAGATCGAAGGCATCCGCGGTGTCGAGGACGGCATCGGTTCCGATGAGGAGAGCCTCATCCAGACCCTGGCCGTCGCGGTCGACTTCATCGAGGCCACCGGCGTTGACATCTTCGCCCCGGCCATCGGCAATGCCCACGGCATGTATGCCGCCACACCGGTGCTGGACCATCAGCGCATCAGCGACCTGGTCGAAGCCACCGGGATCCCCATGGCGCTCCACGGTGGCACCGGACTCACGCCCGGGCAGTTCGCCGACCTCATCGGCCGTGGCTGTGCCAAGGTCAACGTCTCGACGGCGTTGAAGATCGCCTACATGGAGGCCAACCGGCGCTACCTGGTCGAACACCCCGTCGCCGCCGATCCGCCGAAGCTCTTCGCCCATGTGCGTGAGGCGGTCATGGCCATGACGACCGACCATATCCGCCTGTTCGGTGCCGAGGGCCGCGCGTGAACGCGCTCATCTTCGACTGCGACGGCGTGCTCGCTGACACCGAGCGCTTCGGTCACCTGCCCGCCTTCGATGCCACGTTCAGCGAGTTCGGCCTGCCGGTGTACTGGTCGGAGGACGACTACGGCGTGGCGCTGCGCATCGGTGGTGGCAAGGAGCGCCTGGCCTCGCTGCTGACACCGATGTTCGTGGCCGCCGCGGGGCTGCCGACCGACCGCGAGGGGCAGCTCGCGCAGGTGGCCAGATGGCACGAGCGCAAGACGCAGTTGTACATCGAGCTGGTGCAGGCGGGCACGCTGCCGGCACGAGCGGGCATCGAGCGCATCGTGACCGAGGCGCATGCCGCGGGCTGGCAGTTGGCGGTCTGCTCGACCTCGGCGGAGCCATCGGTGCGGGCCATCCTCGAGCATGCGGTGGGGGTGGACATGGCGGCACGGTTCCTGGTGCTGGCCGGTGACGTCGTCGCGCACAAGAAGCCGGCGTCGGACATCTACCTCCTGGCGCTCGAGCGCCTCGGCATCGACCCTGTCGATGCGGTCGTGGTCGAGGACTCACGCAACGGTCTGCTCGCCGCACACACGGCGGGTCTCGCCACGCTGGTGACCGTGAACGGGTATACGCGTGACGAGGACTTCAGCGAAGCCGCGCTCGTGGTCAGCTCGCTGGGTGACCCCGGTGGCGAGGTGACGCAGGTCATCGCTGATCGGAAGGACATCAGGCCCGTCGGCTACGTGACCTTGGCCGACATCGAGGCATGTGCCGCTGAGCTATCGTCAGTGAACCGGTCGCAGGGTCACCCAAGCAAGTCCACATCCACCATCCTGGAGGTCGTAGCGTGTCAGGTCCATTCTTCACACAGGTACCCAACCGCATCCCGTTCGCGGGACTGGAGTCCAGCGACCCGCTGGCCTTCAAGGTCTACGATCCCGATCGCATCGTCCTCGGCCAGCGCATGGAAGACCAGCTGCGCATCGGGGTCTGCCTGTGGCACTCGTTCGCGTGGGATGGCCGAGACATGTTCGGCGTCGCGACGCTCGACCGCCCGTGGCTGGACCCGAGCATGGACCCGATGGCTGCGGCGCGCCTGAAGATGTCGGTCGCCTTCGAGTTCCTCGAGAAGTTGGGCATGCCCTACTACTGCTTCCACGATGTGGACGTCGCGCCGGAGGGGGCGTCGTTCCGCGAGTTTCGCTCCAACCTCGATGCGCTTGTCGAGGATGCGTTGGGCTACCAGGAGCGGACTGGCGTCCGACTGCTCTGGGGCACCGCCAATCTCTTCACCCACCCGCGCTACCAGGGCGGTGCGTCGACCAATCCGGACCCGGAGGTCTTCGCCTGCGCCGCCGCTCAGGTCCGCAACATGCTCGAGGTCACGCAGCGGCTCGGCGGCTCCAACTATGTCCTGTGGGGCGGGCGTGAAGGCTACGACTCACTGCTGAACACCGACCTCCGTCATGAGGGCGAGCAGCTGGCTCGCTTCCTCCACCTGGTGGCTGAGCACAAGGCCAAGATCGGATTCGAGGGCATGCTGCTCATCGAGCCCAAGCCCCAGGAGCCGACCAAGCACCAGTACGACTACGACTCGGCGACCGTGCACGGTTTCCTTGCCCGCCACGGACTCGAGCAGGAGTACAAGCTCAACATCGAGGCCAACCACGCCACGCTGGCAGGGCACAGCTTCCACCATGAGGTGGCGTACGCGGTCGCCAATGGGATGTTCGGCTCCGTCGACGCCAATCGAGGCGACGCCCAGAACGGCTGGGACACCGACCAGTTCCCCAACTCGGTCGATGACTTGGTCATGCCGATGTACGAGATCCTCAAGAGTGGCGGGTTCACCGCGGGCGGTGGCTTCAACTTCGACGCCAAGCTTCGGCGCCAGAGCAGTGACCGAACGGACCTGTTCTACGCCCACATCGGGGGCATCGACACACTCGCCCAGGCGTTGCTCGCGGCCGCTGACATGGTTGAATCGGGAGAGCTCTCGGCGATGGTCGAAGAGCGCTACGCCGGCTGGTCGGGTCAGCTCGGACAGTCGATCATGTCCGGGGCGCTGTCCCTGGCCGACCTGGCCGACCGCGTCGAGGCTGGTGGCATCGCGCCTGCTCCCGTCAGCGGGCACCAGGAGCTTGCCGAGAACGTCGTCAACCGTCACGTTTGGAGGGCCAACAGCTCGTCCTAGGGCCGAGGGCTCAAGGCGGTCGCAGGTCATGGTCGCAGCGAGATCGATCGCTGACGCGCAGATTCAGCGTCCAGAACCGCGACCACGATGGTTCCCAGCGAGGCGATCGACACGACAGCCACCTTGGCTCAGTGTGACACCCTGAACGGCGCCATCTGGGACGTTCCCGTATGACGGGACAACGCGACCACTCAGGCGGCTGATCTGCATCCCCGTCCGGACGGACCGGGATGCCTGACACCACACACGACCGTCACGCCATCGATGTCGGCTACGACGAGATCGCCGGGCGAGACGGAGATGCCGCCGATCCCCAAGCGGACGTCGTGCTCACGGATGGAGATGCGTCCGAGGCTGTCGGTCGGCCGTGAACCTCGGGCGAACACCGGGAAGCCGAGCTGGCGGATCCGCGCCTGGTCACGCACGAGGCCGTCGACGACCGTTCCGACGGCACCCCGCGCCCTCGCGGCTGTCGAGAACAGCTCGCCCCAGAACGCTCCAGGTGCCTCCACGGCGCCGACCACGACGTCATCCGAACGCAGTGAGTCGATGTAGTCGATCTCCGCGTCGTAGGGTTGGTCGGGGATCTCGTCGATGGCCGCGCTGAGGACCGGTCGGGCGAACCCGACGAGGACCTCGGTCCCGCCGGAGATCGGTGTGATGCCGGCCGTCATCGTCTGCTCACGCAGGCCGACCTGATCGCAGCAGTCGGAAACGACGGCGCTGTATCCGACGCGACGCAAAGCCTCGATCAGCTCGAGAGTCCCAGGGACGCTCATCTCGCGCGCCTGGGGTCGAATGCGAGCTCGAGCCGCTCCTCCGCCCACTCGAGATGACGTCGCATCGCGCACCGAGCCCCATCTGCGTCCCGCTGAGCGATGGCACCGAACACTTCGAGGTGATGCTGATGAGCGCTGGCGATGGCGTCCGGAATCAGGTCCGTGAGCTGCCGGCCGAGGTCGAGGGGCTCGCGCATCACTCGAAGGAACTCGACGGCGATGGCGACACCGGCCGCCTCGGCGATCGCCTCGTGAAACTGGCCATCTGCGACGTGGTAGGCCGGCTCGTCGTCGACCAAACGCGCGAGAGCATCGACGCGCACACCGATCGATGCGATCACTTCCGGGGTCGCCGATGCGGCGGCGATCGCTGCCAGCTCCGGTTCGATGCCCTTGCGCATCACGATCAACTCACGGATGACCACCTCTCGGTCACCGTGGCGGATCTGGGCCGAGAGGTTGGCGGCATCCAGCATCCGCCACTCGCGGCGGGGTCGCACGACAGTCCCGCGCCCGCGGTCGACGCGCACGAGCTGCTTCTCGGCCAGGACCTTGATGGTCTCGCGTACGACCGTGCGGCTTACCCCGAACGCATTCCCCAACTGTGCCTCGGTGGGAATCGTGTCGCCGGGGGCGTGGACACCGCTGATGATCCGGTCGATGAGCTGGCCGATCAGGATCTCGGTGCGCGACCCTCCAGCGTCCGTCATAAGTCGCTGGTCAGCCGTTCGCGGCCGAGCGGCGCCGAGTCTCGCTTGCGTGTTCACAGAGACATCATACATGCGCCCACAAAGTGGCCGACTCCGCACCCTGAAACCCGTACCAAGACTCTCATTCAGGAGGGGTTGACACCGCAGTGCCTCATGAGGTATGACATCATATGTCACGCCGAAACCTTCGGCGCATCAGAGCAGAACGGGGAGGTCTGAAAACCATGCAACGACGTGCACGCTTCAAGATGGTCGCTGCGCTTGCCAGCGTGGCCCTGGCGGCGGCCGCAGTGGGGCCTGTCCAGGCCCAGGATAGCGAGGAGCCGCTGAACATCTGGTACGTCAACCCGCTGCCAAGCTTCCAGGCGTGGGGCCAGTCGGATGAGGCTTTCGCGGCTGCGGCAGACCGCATCGGCTATACGCCCACACTGGTGGGACCGGACACGATCGACATCCCGGCCATGGTCTCGATGATGGAGCAGGCCATCGCCGATGACGCAGACGGCATCATCACCTGCAGCCTGGACCCGGCGGCCTTCAGCGGCGTCATCGCAGAGGCGCAGGCCGCAGGTATCACCGTCGTGTCGATTGGCTGCATCGACGAAGCGGCCGACTACTCCGTCGGGACGGACAATGCCGAGTACGGCAAGGTCTCAGCGGACATCATCGCCGCCGAAGTGGGGCCTGAAGCTAACGTGGTCATCTTGGGTACGGCGCGCGAGACGCCCAACCAGGTGGCCCAAGTCGAGGGCTTCCGTGCGCAGGTCGCCGCCGAATACCCGGGCATCACGGAGCTTGCCTGGGAGACGGACAACTCCGACCCGGCCGAGGCCGCTGAGAAGCTGGGCGCTATCAGCCTCGCCTATCCCGAGATGGATGCCCTGTGGCTTATCGAAGGCGCGGCTCCGGGCGTGGTCCCGGCAGCATTCGCTGAGGCGGGCCTGGAGCCTGGCGAGGTCTTCGTCCTCTCGATCGACGCCCTCGATCCGACCCTGGCCGCGATCGAGGATGGCTGGATCACGACCACGCTGACGCAGTGCTATTTCTGGGCATCTCCGTTCGCGGCAGAGCTGATCAAGGCTGACCAAGCTGGAACGGGTCCCGAGCAGACCCTCTGGCCGATCGATGTCGACCCCGTCACGGCCGATCGGCTGCCATACGGTGGCTGCCCGGCAGAGTTCATCCCCAGCCTCGAGTCCGCGGGCTAGGTCCGCCACGGTGCAGGCGAGCATCCCTGAAGCCGTCTCCGAAGCTCAGGTTCTGGGTTCCACGCCAGCCCTGCAACTGACAGGGGCATGGAAGTCCTTCGGCCACGTGGTCGCGCTTCGGGATGTCTCGCTCACCGCCTACCCCGGCGAGGTGCTGGCGGTCGTTGGCGACAACGGTGCCGGCAAGTCCACCATGGTCAAGGTCATGTCGGGTGTCTACGCCCTGGACAAGGGTGAGCTCCACATCCGGGGCAAGGCCCTCAAGGGCAGTGATCCACACGTAGCCCGATCGATGGGGGTCTCCACCGTCTTCCAGGACCTTTCATTGGTGGAGACCCTCGACGTCGCTGCCAACATGTTCCTGGGTCAACCCTTGAGCCGCTGGCGCATCTTCGCGGATCGGACGCGGATGATCGAGGAAGCCGCCAAGACCATCCGTGGGCTGCGCGTCCGCTTGCCATCCGTGCGTGTGCCGGTGGGTGAGCTATCCGGTGGCCAGCGCCAGGGAGTGGCCATCGCGCGGGCGATCCGCGATGACAATCCCATCGTAGTCATGGATGAGCCGACGGCCGCCCTTGGTGTCAGGGAGACCCAGCAGGTCGCCGACACCGTGGGTGAGCTGCGCGCCAGTGGCAAGGCCGTAGTCCTCATCAGCCACGATGTCTCGTTCGTCTTCAAGGTCGCTGACCGGGTCATGGTCATGCGATTGGGCCGCGTCCGGGGTGTCCGCCAAGTGGCGCAAACGACTCCCGAGGAACTCGTCGGGCTCATCACTGGCGCCTTGCCCGGGGACCATGAGGCGGGGGAGCGAAACTCGGATGGCTGACGCAGAAGCCATCAACACCGAGGCCTTGGACGTCGATCTGGCCTCAGTGACGCAGTCGCGTTGGCGCCGCATCGCCTCGAGCAGTGCGAGTGCCCTCATCCTGGTCATCATCGTCTTCGTCTTGCTCGGCGCTACCCAGAACGAACACTTCCTGGACCAGCAGACCTGGACCAACATCCTGCGCAACGCCGTGTTTCTGGTCATCGTTGGGGCAGGTTCTACGATCGTCATGATCGGTGGTGGCTTGGACCTCTCGATCGGGTCGGTCTTCGCCGCAGGAGCGGTGAGTGCAGCGTGGGCCGCCGAAGCCGGTTGGGCCGTACCCGTGGTGTTCATGTTTGGCATCTCCACCGGCATCGCCGTCGGTCTGCTCAACGGTGTGCTCGTCAACTACGCCAGCATCCCGCCCATCATCGTGACGCTCGGAACACTCTTTGCCGTCCGGTCACTCGTCGTCACGCTCTCGGGTGGCAACCCGATCGGGCCCCTACCGGACGAGTTCACGGCGGTCGGCCAAGGGGAGTTCATGGGCTTGCCGCTGCTCATCATCATCGCGGCGATCGTGGCCATCCTGATGGACATCCTGCTAGAGCGGACGAACTTCGGCTGGACGGTACGGGCGGTAGGAGGCAATCGCGAGGGCGCCCGGCGCGTGGGCATCAATGTCGTCCGGGTCTCCCTTGCCACATATGTCCTCGGCGGTGCGCTGGCCGCCTTCGCCGGCGTGCTGATGGCATCCCGGTTAAGCTCCGGCCCGCCGTCCTTGGGCGGGGGCTTCGAACTCGAGGTCATCGCAGCTGTCGTTATCGGCGGAACGAGCATCTCGGGTTCGATCGGTTCGATTCGAGGCACGGTCATCGGAGCCATCCTGTTGAGCGTCCTGACCACTGGTCTCATTCTTCTGAGGGTCGACTCGACACTCCAGAACCTCTTCGTCGGTGGCGTCGTCATCGTTGCTGCTGGTATCGACCAAGTCCGCAAGAAGCGAATGTTCCGGCAGTCAGTTGCCGGGGTCGCGGCAGACGATTCCCCGCGTACGGGAGGCGAGTGATGCGAATAGCTGACATCCGCTGGTATCCATGCCACGCTGGGTGGCGAAACTGGGTCTTCATCGAGGTCGAGACCGACAACGGCATCATCGGCCTTGGTGAGGCCACGCTCGAAGGCCGTGAACTCACGATCCAGGGTCACCTCGAGGACCTCAAGCGTGTTCTTGTCGGAGCAGACGCCACATCTATCGCCGGAGTCCGTCGCCTGCTCACCCGCGATCCGTTCTGGGTCGGTGGGTATGTCGCCGGCACGGGCTTGGCTGCCGTCGAGATCGCTCTATGGGACATCATGGGCAAGCAGCTCGGGCAGCCGGTATGGCGCTTGCTCGGAGGTCGTGTTCATGGCCCGCTGCCGGTCTACGCCAATGGCTGGTACTTCGGGGTCCGAACGGTCGAGGAGTGGGTCGAGCGCGCTGGCGAGGTCGTGGAGCTGGGTTATCGGGCTTTGAAGTTCGATCCCTTCGGGCGGGCGGACCTGGCGCCGACGGTCGACGAGAGCGAACTCGCGGTCGAGATCGTGGCTGCGCTCCGACGCGAACTTGGGCCTAGGGTGGCGCTGCTGATCGAGGGGCATGGTCGATTCAGCGTCCACGCTGCCGTGACCTTCGCCCACCGCCTCGAGCCTTTCGACCCCTTCTTCTTCGAGGAGCCGGTGCCACCGGGCAATCCGGAGGCCATGCGGCATGTGGCTGAACACAGCCGGGTGCCTATCGCGGCAGGCGAGCGCTGCTATTCCCGACTCGAGGTGCGACGCCTGCTTGAGCTCGGCGCGGTCCAGATCCTCCAACCCGACATCCTGCACGTGGGGGGCATCGCCGAAGCTCGTGACATCGCGGCCATGGCCGAGACCTGGTTCGTGCAGATCGCTCCGCACAATCCCAACGGCGCCGTCGCCACCGCCGCCACGCTCGCCGTGGACGTGGTGAGCCCCAACTTCCAGATCCAGGAGATGCTGGAGCCTTGGGATGTGCCCTGGCGACACGAGGTCGTGGTCGGAGCGCCGCGCGTGGCCGACGGCCACATCGACGTCTCCGAAGCGCCGGGCCTCGGTGTCGAACTGGACCACGCCGCGATCTCACAGCACCCGTATGAGCCTGTCGACCCGGCCCTGTTCAGCGAAGATTCGATCATGGAGGTCGTGGACCTCCGGCCGGAGTCGACTGCAGAGGTGTCTCGTGAATGACTTGAGTGGCAAGACCGTGCTGGTGACCGGTGCAGCCGGCGACATCGGACGCGCCGTCTGTTGGGCATTCGTCGAAGCGGGGGCGAAGGTCATCGCGGTCGGTCGGTCGAGCCCGGAGCGCGCGACGGCACTGCTCGACGGTCTGCCATCCGATCAGATCAGCTATGTGACTGCTGACGTGACCGACCGCCCGGCAGTCGATGTTGCGATCGACGGAGCGGATGGACTCGACTTCGTCATCGGCAACGCCGGGATCGTCGAGCCGGCCCCGTTCGTCGATGTCACGGTCGACTCGTGGCGGCGACAGATCGAGGTCAACCTGACCGGTAACTTCCACGTCACGCAGGCGGCGGTCCGCCGATTCCTGCGTGACGGGACCAAAGGCTCCATCGTGTTGAACGGGTCGTGGGTGGGCGAGCGACCATGGCCGGAGCTCGCTCCGTACTCGAGTTCGAAGGCAGCGCTGCAGATGCTGGCGAGGTCGATCGCCCTGGAGCACGCGAAGGACGGGATCCGCTGCAACCTCGTTGCGCCGGGGATCGTGAACGCTGGTTTGGCACGGGCGGAGGCGGAGCGAAATCCCGAGTACGCAGCACGGGCCGCCAGGGCTGTACCGCTCGGAGCGCTCCTGGAACCGGAGGATGTCGCGGCGGTCATGCTCTTCTTGTGTACCCCGGCGGCAGCCAGCGTGACCGGGTCGACGTACCTGGTCGACGGCGGCTCCTCGCTGGGCAACTTCTGAATTCGCAGGGAGGCGCGATGGTGTTCGACGACGTGAACGTGACGCCGATCTCGGAGGTCGGCGCCGACGTGGGCGAGGGACCCTCGTGGGACGCGCGGACCGGGACGTTGCTGTTCGTGGATGTTTCGCCAGGCCTCATCTACCGCCTCGATCCGGTGAGTGGATCGCTCGACAAGACCAGTGTGGGACAGGAAGTGGGAGCAGCCATCCCGCGAGCTCAGGGTGGGCTCGTGGTGGCGATGCGGGACGGCATCGGCTTCTTGGCCGATGGTGATGACGCGGTACGGGTCTTCGCTCCGATCGAGGCCGACAACCCCGGCAACCGGATGAATGATGCGAAGTGCGATCCACAGGGTCGACTTTGGGCGGGCACGATGGCATTCGACTTCTCCGAGGGCGCGGCCTCTCTGTACCGCGTGGACGCCGATCATTCGGTGACGCGGATGCTTTCCGGCCTCACGATCGCGAACGGCTTGGGCTGGAGCCCCGGCGGCGACGTCATGTACTTCATCGACTCGGGAAACTACGCCATCGATGCCTTCCCGTTTGACGCCACGAGTGGCGCACTCGGCGAACCATCCCGGCTCGTCACGTTCGCACAGGACGAGGGAATGCCAGATGGACTGACAGTCGATGCCGAGGGCAACGTCTGGGTGGCGCTCTTCTTCGGAGGCGAGGTGCGCTGCTACCAGCCCGACGGTGTGCTGCGGGGCAGCATCAGTCTTCCTGTCAAGCAGCCGACGAGCGTGTGCTTCGGTGGTCCTGACCTCGGCGATCTGTACATCACGTCCGCAGCGTATGCCTTGGGCGCAGATGCCCTTCGGGACCAGCCGCTCGCGGGGGCCACCTTCGTCTGTCGGCCTGGCGTCGCAGGACTGGCCACGAACGAGTTTGCCGGATGACAAGACGCACGGAGATCAGCGGCCAGGTGCGGACCCAACGAGGCCGTCGAAAGGGAGGGACGGAACGCCAATGAACGAACTCGACGACCAGCAGGACTATGGAATGCCGCTCGAAACGGCGGAGCGTGCCGAGCTGCAGCGCCGGTACGAGGAGCGGCTCGCTCGCACCAAACCGCGCATGGACGCGGTGTTCGCGTTCGAGCCCATGGAGCGGCCTGTCGCATCGGTGACCGACGCGGTCGCCTGGGTCTTCGGCCACGCACCGGAGACCGTCCCTGACTCGTTCTTCACCGACCCCGTCGCGGCAGTTGCTGCCCAGGAGCGCTGGTACCTGAACCATCTCCGCAACGTCGACGACGACTGGGTGCCCTACTTGATGCCGTGGTTCGGCACCGTGGTGGCGGCCTCCGCCTTCGGTTGTCGCGTCGAGTTTCAGCCCGGCCAGGACCCGGCCGCCGACCCCACGTACTACCCCGTACATGGTCCCGACGACATCCGGCGGCTACGCGTTCCCGATCCCGAGCGGGACGGCCTGATGCCGACGGTCCTCGAGTTCCTGCGCTACATGAAGGAGAACAGCGACCTGCCGGTCGGCATCACCGACCACCAGGGTCCGCTTACGACTGCCAACCAGTTGATGGGTTACGACAAGCTGATCTATCTCATGATGGATGACCCGGCGTCCATGCACCAGCTGATGGACGTCGTCACCGACGGACTGATCACGTGGGTCCAGGCCCAGAAGGAGCTGATCGGGGAAGGTCCCGGCTACTGCATCGCCAACCAGTCCGTGTACACCGGCGAGAACATCGGCGTCTGGTTGTCCGACGACGACGCCGTTCTCATCGACGCCGACTTGTACCGCGAGTTCGTGGTGCCCTACAACTCCCGCATCCTCACGGCCTTCGGTGGCGGGATCGTGCACTACTGTGGCAACGCCAGCCACCACGCCGACAGCTTCCTGGCCACGGATGGGCTGAAGGGCTTGAACGTGTTCACCCTGCATGACTTTGACGCCCTCGCACAGCTGCACGAGCGCGTCAAGGACCGCCTGGTGCTGTTCATCGGCGATTTCACCCCGATCGACTACCGAGCCTATTTCGAGCGCATGGCGGAGCTGATCGAGCTGCGGGGGGTCGCGTTCCTCCAGGACTACTCGCCCATCCTCGGCTTGCTGCCGGGTGGTCGCTACCAGCCGGTCCCCGATCGGCGCAAGGACAGCCCGCGCGAGGTCCACGAGGCCCTGCTCGAAGCCTATGAGAACAGATGACAACGCGCGACCGAGGAGCATGAAGCCATGACTGACTTGGCCCTACTGGGCACCGCTATCGAAATCGGCGACGCAAAGGCCGCACGGTCGCTCACCCGTGACGCGCTCGCTGATGGCATCGCTGCGACGAAGATCCTGGACGCGATGACGGCGTCCATGGCCGCCATCGGCGAGCGCTTCCAGACCGGCGACGTCTACGTCTCCGGCATGCTGGTCGCCGCGCGCGCGATGAAGGAGGCGCTCATCGAGCTTGAGCCCGCGCTCGTCGAATCAGGCGTGCAGCCGGAACACACGGTCGTCATCGGCACGGTCAAGGGAGACCTACACGACATCGGTAAGGGCCTCGTCTCGATGATGTTGAAGGGCGCCAATCTCGAGGTCATCGACTTGGGTACGAACGTCCCGGCCGACCGATTCGTCGAAGCCGCCCGTCAACACGACGCCGCTGTGATCGGCATCTCGGCCCTGCTAACGACGACCATGACCGGCATGGCCGATGTCGTGGACGCGGTGCGCGCGAGCGACGTCGCGGCCACCAAGGTGATCGTCGGCGGCGCCCCGGTCACTGAGGAGTATGCGATCCAGATCGGCGCCGACGGGTTCGCGCCTGACGCCGCTCGAGCCGTCGATGTGGTGCGGCGCGCCTTGGGGATGAGCAACTGATGGCAGCGCGTCACTTCGGAGCTCGGGTCCGCGACTTCGTCGAAGCCGGCCGGCGCGTCATCGCGCTCGAGAACGAGCTGGTCCGCGTGGAGCTGCTGCCTGACAAGGGCACCGATGTCGTGTCCTTCGTACACAAGCCGTCCGACACCGATGTCTTGTGGCGAAGCTCTGCCGGACTGCAGCCCCCGATGCCCGGCGGTCGCCGCCCGGCATCGGGCGTCTTCGCCTTCCTCGACGAGTGGGAGGGTGGTTGGCAGGAATGTCTGCCCAACGGCGGCGCGGGTGTGGCATACCGCGGTGCCGAGATTCCTTTCCATGGTGAGCTGTGGGCCTCCCGCTGGGACGCAGTTGTCGAGATGGACACGCCCGAGCTCGTCACGGTCGCACTGTCCGTCGAGACCCCACTCACGCCGTTCCGTGTCGAGAAGCGACTGTCGCTCCGTTCGGGCTCCTCGGCGCTGACCGTTGACGAGATCGTGCACAACCTCTCGAGTAATCCCATCGATCTGATGTGGGGGCAGCACCCGGCATTCGGGGCGCCCTTCCTCGACGACAGCTGTCGCATCGACCTGCCCGATTGCCAGGGGAGCACGCAGAGATCAGCGCCGTTGCCGACCAGCACATTGGAGTTCGGTCAAGAGTTCTGCTGGCCAGACGCACGGTTGATCGGTGGCGGTACGCTCGACCTGAGCGTGGTGCCGCCCGCGGACGTCGGCCGCTCCGAATGGGTCTGCTTGCGCGACTTCGATGAGGGTTGGTACGGCATCACAAGCGGCCGCAAGCAAGTCGGTTTCGGCCTGCGCTGGGATGCGACGCTCTTCCCGTATCTGTGGTTCTGGCAGGTGTGGGGCGGAGAGCCGGATGCCCCTTGGTGGGGTCGCGAGTACACCTGTGCGCTCGAACCGTGGACCAGCTGGCCAGACTCGGGACTGCTCGAAGCGATCGACAACGGTAGCGCGGTGACCCTGGCCGGCGAGGGCAAGCTCGAGACGCGATACATCGCAGTGGTCTACGGCGGTCGTGACCGCATCCAGGGGATCAACGCGAACGGCGAGGTCTACTGAGGAGGAACCCGACTTCCTCCTCCTACGAACAGCGCCCCACCCAGGGGCGCTGTTCGTATTCGCCTATGGATGTCTTCTCTGCTTAGATCGAGGACTTCCGCGGAGAACACGCGGATTCCGCGCCATTCCGATCACCGGTTCCACCGCAATCCGATCAGCCGTTCCACGGGTTTCCGATCACTCCCCGATGAGGCCGCCGCAGCACTGACCTGAGGGCCTATACGCAGAGAGAACATTCAGTTTGAGTCCGTCAGCCCTCTCCGTCTCTTCAGCACCGCTGATCGGTCAGAACTGCTGGCTGACCATGTGTTCCGCGCTGCCGTCAATCATCCAGAGGCGTTCCGCGAGCGAGGTCGAACGGCCACAGGTCTCCACAGGGCTCAAGTTTCTCGCACCACCGAAGACGAATGTCGCGTGCTTCGGGACGGTCGACGTCCTCGCTCTCGAGGACTGGAACCACACGCTGCAGTTGAACCCCACCGCACAGGTCATCTCTTGCAAGCTGGCCATTCCACTGCTGCATGATCGATGCCACCGCGGCCAACTCGCCCTCCAAGGCGGTCGTCCTAGGTCTGACCCGGGCGGCCGCCATCGATCATGCGCGAGACGGAATCCGCTGCGTCGGCATCTCGCCCCGCGCCATCGACACTACCCTAACGCAGATCGCGGCAGACACGTTCGTCGGTCGGGAGCCTGAGGGCCTGTGCTGTGGGTGGGCCGCCGCGCACCCGCTCAACCGGCTCGGGATGGCGGAGGAGGTCGCCGGGCTCGTGCGCTTCCTCGACTCCGACAGAGCTACCTTCATCACCGGTTCTGACACCGCCATCGACGACGGCATCCGCTCAGAGTGTACTCCGTAGCATGCCGGGGTAGACATAGGCCGCATCGAGATCAGCTACGACGCGGCAGGTCGCTGGAAGTCCGGAGCAGCTCAGGAAACTGCGCGTGATGCCAATACGGATACGGAAGAGAGACTGCGCTCGCCTCATCGAGTAGGCGCATGTGAACTTCGTCGAGCGTCCAGCCCACAGATCCCAGGTTCTCCTGAAGCTGCTCTTGGTTTCGCGCTCCGATGATGACGCTCGTGACTGTGGGTCGCTGCAGCAGCCAACGCACGGCGACCTGTGGAACAGTCCGACCAGTGGCGTCAGCAACCTCATCCAGCGCATCGGTCACCCGGTACAGTTGCTCATCGGCTATCGCGGGCCCCAGACCGGCCACGAGGTCTGAGTTGAGGCGGCTCGAGCGCGGCACGTCCTTGCTGCGGCCGATTCTTCCGGTCAACCGTCCCCAGCCCAAGGGACTCCAAACCACTGTCGCGAGTCGCTGATCAACGGCGAGCGGCATGAGTTCCCACTCGTAGTCCCGGCCCACCAGCGAGTAGTACGCTTGGTGGACCCAGAAGCGTTCGAGACCCCTTCGGTCCGAGACGGAAAGGGACTTCATCAGCTGCCAGCCAGAGAAGTTTGAGCATCCGATGACGCGGATCTTGCCCGCGGTGACTAGGTCGTCGAGAGCCCGGAGGGCCACCTCGGGGTGGGCGTGGGTGTCGAACCCGTGAAGCTGGAAGACATCGATGTAGTCTGTTCCGAGGCGTTTGAGGCTGGCGTCGACGGCATCGACGAGGTGGGAGCGAGAGGCCCCGATGTCGTTCAGCCCAGGCCCGGTCCGTTGCGCCGCTTTCGTGGAGATGATTACTTCGTGTCGACGACCCTCGATCGCTGCACCCAGGATTTCCTCCGCGGCTCCGTCGGAGTACGAATTGGCGGTATCGAACATGCACAAGCCGGACGCAAGGCAGACATCCAACATCCGTTTGGCACCCTGTGCATCCGTAGCGCCCCATGCGGAGTAGAAGGCTCCCCGGCCACCGAACGTACCCGTGCCTAGCGTCAGCACAGGGACCCGCAGGCCGCTGTCTCCGAGTGTCCGGTGTTCCACGGTCGTCCCCTTTCGGCAATACAGCTCGTCGCCAGAAGCCTAGCGTGGGATGGCCGGACCGACCATCACGGTGGGGCCAGATGGCAGTCATTCCCACGCCGGGCGTGCCTACGAGGACTTCGACAGCGTCGATGGCCAGCAGCGGCTCACGGCGGTGGTGTTCCTCCTCGATGCCATCCGCCGGGAGCTCGCGACGCTGCCCAACCTGCTGCCGCTCGCGATCGGGACGGCCGAGGCCTACTTGCACGTCAGTTCGGCGGCGGGTGAGCCGCTGGACAGACTGCGCCTCAACGCGGACACGGATGGCTACTGGCGCGACTCGGTCCTCGCGGACGCGTCTGTGCCGGCGCAGCCGGTCAACGCGTCGCAAGAACGACTCGTGGGTGCGAAGCGCCACTTCGCCGCCTACCTGGAGCGCCAGCGCGCCGTCCTCGGGCCGGACTACGGCACATGGCTACAGGGGCTCAGGACGAAGGTGACCTCCAACCTCGTGTTCGTCCTCTACGAGGTCTCCACGAGCGCCGAGGTGGGCGTCATCTTCGAGGTCATGAACGACCGCGGGAAGCCCCTGACCGAGCTCGAGAAGGCGAAGAACTACCTCCTGTACCTGTCGAACAAGCTCGATCTCCCCTCGCACGGCCTCACCGAGTTCGTGAACGCCGCATGGGCCGAGATCCTGTCGCGGCTGATGCGCGCCGGCCTCTCGGACCCGCGATACGCGGACCAGCTCCTGCGGGCCCACTGGCTCACGGTCTACGACTATGACCGCCGATGACCACGGCGAGGTCGTCCGGCCTGCCATTCTCTGGAATGACCAGCGCGCAGCGGTCGAGTGCGACGAGATTCGCGACATCATCGGACGAGAGCGCCTCGTCGCCATCACCGGGAATGACGCACTCGCCAGCTTCACCGCACCCAAGCTCCTATGGGTGCGGAGGCACCTTCCCGAGGTCTGGAAGAGATGCAGGCATCTGCTCCTCCCGACGGACTACGTCAGGTTCAGACTGACGGGTGACTACGCCGTAGATGTTTCCGATGGAGCTGGAACCCTACTCTTCGATCTGGTGTTGAGAACCTGGTCGAGCGAGATCGTGAACGCGCTGGGCCTCGATCCCGAGATGTTGCCACGCACGGTGGAAGGACCCGAGATCGTCGGTGTCGTGAGCGAAGCAGCGGCCGCTGCGACCGGGTTGCGGGTCGGGACAGCGGTGGTTGGCGGAGCAGGTGATCAGGCGGCCAATGCCGTCGGCCTTGGAGCCGTGGTCCCGGGTATTGCTGCATTGTCACTTGGCACCTCGGGCGTGGTCTTCGCGCCGACCGAGGACTTGGTCTCGAAGTCGGACGGTCGCCTTCAGGCTTTCTGCCATGCCGTGCCCGACATGTGGCACCTCATGGGCGTGACGCTGTCCGCTGCCGGATCGCTCAAGTGGCTGCGTGAGGAGTTGGCGCCGAATGCTTCATGGGGTGAGCTGACAATGCGGGCCGCGGGTATTCCACCTGGCGCCGAGGGCCTTCTATACCTGCCCTATCTCACCGGTGATCAGACATCGCATCCTGATCCGCTCGCTCGCGCCGCATTCGTGGGTCTGACCCATCGCCACGGTTTGGACCACATGGTGCGTGCCGTCCTCGAAGGCGTGGCCTTCAGCCTGCGTGATATCTACGAGCTTGTTCGCGATGCCTCTCCGCAGCCGGTCCGTGATGTGCGCGCCTCTGGCGGGGGCACCAGGTCCGAGTTGTGGACCCAGATCATGGCCGATGTCCTTGACGTACCGCTGGCCCTCACACGCAACCATGAAGCGGCAGCAACAGGCGCGGCCATCCTTGCCGCGGTGGCGGCGGGCTGGCATCAGACCGCACAGGCTGCTTGTGAGGTCATGGTCGAGATCTCGACCATGACCGAGCCCGGCCCCGATGCCCAAGTCTACGATGGCGCCTACGCCGTCTATCGAGACTTGTACCCGGCCCTTCGAGGCTCATTCGCTCGTCTCGCCGAGGTTTAGGTGTGCCCCCAGGGTCAATGGACACCGGATCGCCTTGGTGGTCAGCGTGACAAGGTGGCCCGCTCACCACGGGAATGCCTCTGTGAGTCGACCGACGGCTCGGCTTCGTCAGGATCGGAGCGGGCTGAATCTAATACCTAGACAATCGATAATCGATGCTGTAGCTTCACTGCCCTGCGGCTGGACCCCTGGAGTGGCTCACCGTAGATGACGACGGGGGGACCGATCCAAACACCGATCCGCAGGAACGGTCGCTGGATGCCGGAGACAGGCGTCATGCAGCAAGAGAGGTGGCAGCGATGGGATCATTTCGGATGGCGGGCGTTGCGGGAGCGGCCCTGTTGATGTCGGTGGTGCCTGGCAGCGGTGTCACCGCCCAGGACGCTGACAGGCCGGTCTTCTACACCACCGCCGGACCGCTCGCCAGGGATCAGATCGGCGATGTCCTGGCGCATCAGCACATGCTCGTGGAATACGGTGCCAACCCTCCGATCGCATACGTAGACGCCGATCCCGAGACGGTGTACCAGGTGATCGGCCCGTGGTTGGAGGATGCCAAGGCGCTCGGCATCGGCACATTCGTCGACCCCACGCCCCTCGGCGTCGGTGCGCGGCCCGACATCATCAAGTACGCCGCCGACCGTGCCGAGCTACCCACGATGATGGTCACGGGCATCTACCGCGAGCCGTTCATGCCCGAGTGGGTCTCCGACGCCTCGGTCGATGAGATCGCTGACTTCTTCCGCGAAGAACTCGAGTCCGGCGTCGGCGACACCGACGTCCCCGCCGGCTGGATCAAGATCTCACAGAACGGCACCGGCATGACGCTGACGGAACGCAAGATCCTCGAGGCCGCCTGCATCGTGGGTCAGGAGACCGGGGCGGCCATAGGCAGCCATATCGCACTCTGGGGTTCCTCCGCGGGTCCGACGGCTCTCGCGGTCATGGACGCCCTCGAGAGCTTCGGCTGCCCGCTCGACGAGCAGCGTTTCATCTGGATCCACGCCGGGGTCGAAGCTGGCGCCGCCGGTTCACCGACCGAGCTGGCGGATGTCGTCGGTGTGGACTCGGGCATGGACTACCTCATGGCTGCGCTTGAGCGGGGGGCCTATCTCAGTCTCGATTCGATCGGCAGCCCCTTCTGGGGTGGGACGTACGCCGGCTACTCGGACAACATCGAGCGGATCAAGCAGTTCGTCGATGCCGGCTTCGAGGATCGCCTCCTAATCGGCTCCGACACCGGCTGGTACGACCCGGGTGAGCCTGCCGGCTTCGAGCTCCAGGAGGTCGATGGCGTCCTGACGATGGTCGGGGACTACGCCGGTGACTACAGCATGGTGCCAGGGGAGTTCGTGCCTGCCATGCGAGAGGCTGGCTTCTCCGACGAGCTCATCACCAAGCTCATGCAGGACAACCCCTGGAGCGCCTACTCGAGGTAGGCCCGCGACCGGAGTCCTATCGCTGCCGCTTGGGCTCCTCAAAGGTCCGATCGCCCTGCAGCCCTTGAACCTCGAGCCCACGGGTGCGAACCGCCCGTGGGCTTGATGTCCCCCATTCGCGCTCCTGAAAGATGACTTGGCCCAAGCCACTGAGGTCAGGATCCGATCCCTATCAATGGCCCGCTCGAGTTCATCCGTGTTGACACCACCCAGCGGGTTGTGGTCCGCCGTGCCTGACTCGCCGACGTCCGGCTCAGGGCCGCTTCGCAGATCGAGACGGACCGGAGGCCCATCTTCGCGAAACTCGAGACTTGCTCCGTCGTCAGGCTCACTGGTGCGGTCGAACGGTAGAGAGATCCGTCCCGAACACACACACCGCTCTCGACGACGCGGCCGCCGAGAGCGCGCAGGTTGGCAGCCCGCACCCGCTCTTCGAGCTTACTTCTGTTCTATCGTTCCGCCCTGCTTGGACTTTGCCATCTCGGAGAATGCGATGTGCCGCCCAAGGGACTCATCGGATGTGATCTCATCGATGGTGCCCTCCTTGACGACGGCACCGCCGTCGATGACGTAGCCGCGGGATGCCAACGACTTCGCAAGATGGATGTTCTGCTCGACCAGCAGGATGGCGGTGCCGAGCTCGGCGCTGGCTGCCCGAAGGATCCTCCCGAGCTCATCGATGATGCTGGGTTGGATACCCTCCGAGGGTTCATCGCAGACAAGGAGTTTCGGGCGCGCCATCAGGACGCGAGCCACAGCGACCATCTGCTGCTCGCCCCCGCTGAGTGTGCCCGCGCTCTGCCGCATGCGATCGCGCAGCACCGGGAAGTAGCCGAGGATGTCTTCGCTCGGTTCCTCCATCTTCCCTGTGCGCGCGATGGAGCCGATCCTCAGGTTGTCGCGAACGCTCAGGTCGCCGAAAAGCAAGCGGCCCTGAGGGACGTAGCCCACGCCCGCGCGGGCGATCCGGTCTGGCCGCCAATAAGACACGTCCTGACCCTCGAATGTCACGGAGCCGGACTTTAGCGGGACAAGCCCAAGGATGGTCTTGAGGAGTGTCGACTTGCCCACGCCGTTCCTGCCCAGGACTACGACCGCCTCGCCCGGGTCGACCTCAAGGTGGGCATCGTTGCAAATCATGACGGTGCCGTACCCGGAGCGGACATGCTCGGCCTTGAGGAGGCTCATGGTTCGCCCGTCCCGAGGTAGACGCGACGGACCTCCTCGTTCGTCGAGATCTCATCGAATGAGCCCTCGGTCAGGAGTCTGCCGCGGTGCATGACCATGACCTTGTGTGCGATCAGCTGGACGAAGGCGAGGTCATGCTCGATCACGACCATGGTCACCGTCTCAGCCAGTCGACGGAGCAGCGACACGGTGCGCGCCTTCTCTTCCTGCGCCATCCCGGCGCCCGGCTCATCGAGCAGGAGGATCTTCGGCCGGGTCGAGAGCATCATCACGATCTCCAACCATTGGCTCTCGCCGTGGCTCAACTCATCCGCGAGCCGGCTCTGGGAATCGGCCAGACCGAGGTCGGTGAGCAGCTCGTCCACCAGTTCATCGACGTGGACCACATCGTTGCGGCTCAGGCCGAGCAGCTGATGCACACGGTGCTGTGATCTGGCCGCCAGACCAAGGTGCTCACGCACGGTCAGCGAGGGAAAGATCCGAGGTGTCTGCAGCTTGGTGGCGACACCCAGGCGCGCGACCTCCCGGGCAGGTAGCTTGGTCGTATCTTGCCCAAGGATGTGCACGCCGCCTGTATCAGCTCGTTCAAGGCCCGCGAGGACCTTGAAGAGCGTCGACTTGCCAGCACCGTTCGGCCCGACGATGCATCGGATCTCCTGACTCGCAACGGAGATCGAGAAATCGTCGAGCGCTGCGACGCCACCGAAGTGTTTGTGCAGGCCTGCGGCGGAAAGGACCGTGTCACCAGAGGTCGTGCTCGTCATGAAGCTTGAGCCTTCGACCGCATGGAAGATAGACGTGAAATGGCATCCAGCAGGAGGGGATACAGGCCGCTCGGCCAGAAGAGGACGACGGCGAGGAACGTGAGGCCCACGAAGAGCGGCCAGATGTCCTGATACTGGTCACTCAGATACGTTTCAAGGATGCCGACCAGGATGGTCCCGAGGATCGGACCGATGATGGTGGCGCGTCCGCCGATCCCCACCCAGACCAGGACCTGCGTCGAGAAGAAGACGCCGAGGAGCGCGGGGGACACGAACCCGATAGTGGTGTAGAGGGAACCCGCGAAGCCAGCCATCATGCAAGCCATGACGAGCAGCACGGTCTTGATGAACGCGACGTTGTAGCCCAGCATCTCGACGCGCGCTTCGTCGTCCCGGATGGCCTTGATCGTCACTCCGAAAGAAGACCCTGTGACCCAGCGGGCGATGACGAACGCGACCATCAAACCGACCAGGGCTGCGTAGAACGGGTTGAGCGAACCCCACAGCTCCACGACACCAACGCCCGGGAGCCAGATGGTGGGTATCTCGAATCCGTACAGCCCGTCGAGTCCCCCGGTGAGGTCTCGACTCACGATCGCGAGAGTTTCGAACACCACGGTCAGTGCCAGCGTGACGATGCCGAAGTAGACACCCGAGACCTTCGAGTAGAACAGGAAGAGTCCCAGCCCAAGGGCCAGCAGGCCGGGGATCGCCATACCGAGGACAAGCGCGACGAGGGTCCCGCCGACTCCGCCGATGTTCGTCAAGGTGATCGCCACCGCATAGGCACCGAGCCCGAAGAACAACGCGTGGCCGAAGCTGACGACCCCGCCATAGCCCCAGAGGAGATCAAGGCTGATCGCGAGGATGCTGAAGATCATGAATCGGGTCGCCAAACCCAGCGTATAGCCGGTGAGCAGCTCGGGCAGGAACACCGCCACGGCCGCCACCGCCAATATGGCGACGACGCGGCGCCGGTTCGGTGTCAACGCTCGTTCGCTCGGCTCGCGACTGTCTCGACGTTCATGTTCGGCGGCGTCCACCAGCGAGTCCCTGGGGCCGGAACCTCAGTGCGACGATGGCGATGAGCAACACGAGCATCGATGCCGTCACCGGCTGCATGAAGAAGGACAAGGTGGACTCAGCGCCGCCGACGAAGATCGCGCCAACGGCTGGCCCCAGGGCGGAGTCGCCACCAACGATGACGACGAGGAACGAGTCGATGAGCCACGGCAGTCCCATGTTCGGATTGACCGTGCCCAACGGCGAGATGATGGCTCCGGCAAAGGCCGCCACACCGGCACCACCAGCGAAGGTCAAAGCGTCGATACGACGTGAGTCGACACCAAGCGCGCTTGCCATCTCGCGGTTCCGGATGACCGCACGGAGTTTGACCCCGAAGTCAGAGCGGAACACGATCCAGTAGAAACCCGCGCCCACCAGGAGCGCCATGACCATGATGAAGATGCGGTAGACGGGGTATTCGACGCCTGCCACCGAGACGGTCCCCGAGAACAGTGCATCGGTTCCCCGCTGCCGTGCCCCGAAGACGATCGTGACGACTTGTCGGATCACGAGGCTGAGTCCCCACGTGGCCAGGAGCGTGTCCAGGGGCCGCAGGTATAGGCGACGGACGACGGTCCGCTCGATGGCTATGCCGAGCGCGCCGACGACGAACGGGGCCGCAACAAGCGCCACCACGAGCGGGACGCCGGCCTCCGTACTGATGGCCACGGTATAGGCACCGAGCATGAAGAACTCGCCATGGGCGAGATTGATGATGCCCATCAGGCCGAACGTGATCACGAGGCCCAGTGACACAAGGAATAGGATCGCGATGAGCGTTCCGCTGTTGAGGGCTTGGAAGATCGCTGTGTCCATCAGTCGAGATCACCAGCAGCGGGCTCAAGGGAAGAGCGCGGTCGACCTCCGAAGGGTGATCGACCGCGCTCTCGGCGTTGCATCAGGTTCGCTCCCGAAGAACAGACGCCGTGATGTTCACCTGAGAACTTGAGGCTGGTTGACGGGGTTCAGATCTCGCAGCCCGACAGTGGTTCGACGAGACCGAAGTCCTCGATCACCTCAAACGTCCCATCAGCCCGCGTCTCTGCGATGAGCGAACGGAGGACCGCATGGTTGCTGCCCTCCTGGATGGAGATCTCACCCTGCGGGGCGGCGAACGAGACTGACGGCAACGCGTCGATGACGGCCTCCTTGTCAAGGCTGCCAGCCTTCTCGACGGCCTCTGCCCACAGGTGGATGCTGTCGTAGGTCGCCTCGCCGATATTGGTCACGATGGCATCCTCGCCCCAGCGCGCTCGGAAACTGTCCAGGAACGCCATGTTCTCGGGCGTATCGAGACCCATGAAGTAGGATGCCGCTGTCGCGAATCCTCCACGAGCGTCTTCAGGGATCGCAGGGATGAAGGACTCGTCGAGCAGCGTGCTCGCGATCGCGATGTCCTCGTTCAACCCGAAGTCATAGAACTGGCGGAGGCCGGTGATTAGATCGTCACCGCCGGTGAACGGGAAATAGATGTCAGGGTCTGCATCTCGGATCCGGCCCATGATTGGGCCCCAGTCGGTCGTCCCACCGATCGGCACGAACTCGGTACCGACGACGGTGCCGCCGAGTGACTCGATGAGCTGCGTGCTGTATTCGATCGATTCGCGCGGCCACACATAGTCTTGGCCGACGAAGTAGAAGCTAGGCCCGTATCGGTCCATGAGGTACGGGATGAAGAAGTCCAGCTGCTGGTTCGGCAGAGCGCCAAGGTTGACGAAGTAGCGTCCGCAAACGCCGCCCTCACTGTAGGTCGGGTAGAAGTAGGGCACCTTGTATCGTGCCGCCACGTTCGCGGCTACGGCGGAACGGGTGCTGGAGTAGACCAGACCGAAGAGTGCCTCGACCTCGTCATCGAGCACGAGCTTGGTACCCTTCTGCACCGTCACGTCGGGATTGGTCTGGTCATCCTCGGAGATCAGCTCCAAGGGCCGTCCGAGAACGCCGCCCGCGGCATTGATCTCTTCCACCGCAAGGATGGCTGGCTGTTCCTGCAAAGGCCCCCAGATCTGACCGACACCGGTCAGGTGGAAGAGACCACCGATCTTGACGGGGTCTCCGTCCTGGGCCACGGCCGTGAGCGGGCTGGCGATAGCGACCGCCATCAAGGCTGCCGTTGCCCGCAGGAGCAGGCTCGCTCGGAGAGGTCCGAACCGAGCGGTTGTCGACTGGTTTGACGTAGTCAAGTTTGTACCTTCCTGTATGCGGTTATCCATTGTGCGATCCCTCCAGATCCTGCTCCAACTCAGCAAGCGTCCAGACGTCACCAAGGCCGATGGAGAAGTCCCTGAGCGCCGCGATGTACTGTCCGCTTCCGGGGACCTCAGCCTGGATAGGATCATTGGTGGCCGTCGTGCAGTCCGCAAGAACGACGACGGCATAGTCCTTCGAGAAGGCATCTTCGACCGTGTAGCGGACGCAGAAGTTGGTGGTGACACCGATGATGATCAGGGTGTCGACGTCAGGGATGTGCTGCAGGAAGGTGTCGAGGGGCGTACCCCAGAACGAGGAATACCTGCTCTTGTCGAACACTGGCTCATTGGGACCCGGCTGGAGCGCATCGACGATCTCAATCGCTGGATTCTCCCAACTTGGACCCTCGGGCTTCCCGGCGTGCCAGACCGGCCACTTGGGCCCCCAGCGCCCGACGTCCCAGCCGTCGCCCCTCAGACCCCATCGGGACCAGATCACCTGGATCCCATGACGCCGGCAAAGGTCAACCGCCTTGACTGAGTTCTCGACGACCGTCTCTGCTGATGGGGAGCCATCGCCTCCCGGAAGGTACGCAGGCTGGCCTGGCTCCAGGAAGAATCCCTGCATGTCAACCACGATGAGCGCAGTCCGCTTCGGGTCGATGTGCTCGGTTCCTGGATACTCCCGATTCAGGATCGTATCGAGGTCAAATGAGAACGCTTCTGACATCCACACCTCTCCATTCACTTGTGGCGCTCTGCCGCACTTGGGTAGGCGGTAGTCACCTTTGCTTCCGCAGTTGGCGCGAGGAGGTCCCTCTCGTGTGCAGTCGACTCGAATAGAATGCCCCGGTCGGTGGCCAGCAACCACGCGACTTGCTCATCGATAATCGATGACTAGCCGATGATAGACAGCCGCCGATACCGCGTCAACGCGATCGGGCTATGGATCCGCCTGTTCCTGCCCACCCGCACCCACCATGGACTCTGTGCTGGTCGCGCCAGGCAGCGATGGCACGTCACCACCTGACCACCAAGGTACTGGCCATCGACCTCGGCGGTGTCGAGGGGATGGTGACGATGGGGTTGACGGAATCGATATGTGTTTCGAGAGCAGGTTGCCGCGCCGTGGGGGGAGGGTCGTCTCTCCAATCGGGGCTTTGAAGTACCCTCGTGGAGCCCGTCCGAGACATGGAGGGTATCCGAGGGCAGGTTCCATGGTGGCGGGACCACCAAGGGGGGTTGTAGGTGGTCCTAGAGCAGAACTGACGCGCCTCCACGGGCTGGCTCAGCAGCCGACGCAGCCCGCCGGAGTGTTGTTCGCAAGGACCCCGATGTGGCCGAGACCATCAGTGGCTCGGTCATGACGAAAGGTTTGACGGGTGGCGGTGAGGTCCAGAGCTGGGTCGGGTCTCCCGGGCTGCGACGCGATCTGACCCCCAAGAGCGTTTCAGCTGTGCTCGCATGGCTCAGTCTGCAAGGGTCGGTCAGGGGCAGCCCAAGCCCAGACAGGCGTCGGGCGTGTTCGCTGAGAACGTCACATTCGTCAGGGCCATCTCCTCCTCGCTGTAGATGCCACCGCCCGCACCAGCCGTGTTCCCGCGGATCGTCGTGTCCACCACGACGAGTGGGCCGAGGTGCTCGGGTCTCGGCTTGGCATTGAAGATGCCGCCTCCGCGGCCAGCGGCCTGGTTGTCGCGGATGGTGCATCGCTCGATCCTTGGCGCGTAGCCTTCGGAGATCCAGCCTGCCGTCCAGATCCCGCCACCGTCCCCCGACGTCCGGTTCCCCACGATCATGGAATCGGTGATGCGACCTGGGCAGTAGCTGATGTGAAGCCCCCCACCCGCGTTCCGAGTGACCGTCGTGTCGCTCATCTGGAGGCTGGATTGGGCAACGCAGCGGATGCCGACTCCGCCGTTGCCGTCAACCGTCGATCCGGAGATGGTGATGTCGCCATTACCCATGCTGATGCCTGCGGCGCCGTTGTCCCGGAAGACCGAGTCGATCACCACGAGACGGCTGACGGTCCCGCTGGAGTAGCCGGATCCGGCATTGCCGCGTACCGTCGATCGCTGGACCGTGACGGCTCCCTCGGCGTAGATGCCTGACCCCGCGCTCCCGCGGACGACGACATCGCGCAAGAGGACGTTTCCCCATGAGTCAAGGGCGGACTCCCTGCCGCCAGCGATCGTCAGGTTCCTCACCTCGAGATCGACACCCCCGACCCACCCTTCGCTGGTTCCGTCGGACGATCCCGCGAGGAGTGCCCAGCGGCCCTGGCCACCGTCGATCACGGCGCCACCCGACCCCTCCAGCGTCAGGTCCTTGAGCACCGTGAAGGTCCCGACGCAGCGTCCCGTCACGATGATCGTGTCATTGGGTCGCGCCCGGTCGATGGCCGCCTGGAGCTTCTCGCCGGTATCACAGTCCACGGTACGTTGCAGCGTCGAGAAGAGGGTGATGTCCGACACCGTGCGGCCACCGGCGTTGGCGGCGACGATCCGCAGCTCGTAGTCGGTCTGGGGGGCCAGGCCGCGGACCATCTGTTCGTGGTCTCTGTAACTACTGCTCGTCTCCTCGGCCCCTGGGAGCCACTCGCTACTACCGGCACGCCGGTATTCGGTGCGTGCGGGGCCCTTGGCGTCGAGGCTGAAGGTGACGGCCGCGCGCGTGTCCTGAGGGGCGACGCGGAGATCGTGGATGACCGGCGGTGGTGGGGCGAGCATCCTGAAGCCGACGATCGGCGAGACGGTCTGGCCACCCAGGTTGGTGGCGATGACCCGCAGCTCATAGCCGGTCTCGGGTGTGAGCCCGCTGATGACCTGGCGATGATCGGCGTACTTCGAGCTGGTCTCGTTGCCCCCGACGCTCCACGACGAGCTGCCCGCCTCGCGGTACTCGCTGCGCGCGGGACCCGCCCCCGCGAGGCTGAAGGTGACGATGGCACGGTCGTGCCTGGCCTCGACATCGAGCCGGATGATGACCGGTGGCTCGGGCGGCTCGACGGGGATGAACTCGAGCGCGTCGAAGGCGACCATGCGGCGCATGCCGCGGGGATCGCGCGTCCTGTCGGTGAGCCGCACCTCGGCCTGGGTGGTGAAGGCATGCGTGCCCAGGTCCACCCAGCGGCCGCGATATGCCGCTTGGCTGCGCACCCGGGTCGCCCAACCGTCCGCAGTCTTGAGCCTATAGATCGCCGTGCGGCTGCTGGAGTGCACGACCGGCAGCTTGGCCACGACGCGGTACAGCCCGGGCTCGCCGAGCGTTGCGGTCCAGATGCCGACGCGCTTCAGCTTGCGGCTCGCGGGCGACCAGTAGTGATGGCCGTCGAAGCCGCCCGGGGCCGAGCGCCAGCCGCTGCCGATCCGCCGGAAGCCGTCAGACAGGTCATCGACGATGGTGGTTCCCGCGATGGCCACGACCTCGGCCTCGGGAGTCTGCGCTGCCACGGGCACGAGCCCGCCCGCAGGGGCGGACAGGGCGATGAGCAGGACAGCCATAACGGCGGATGCGATGAGCCTGGGCATGAGCCGGCACCCCTCTTCCGCGTCCATCCTCCTCGCATCGCCGCGGCGAGACGCAGCGCTCACGGCGGACCCTGTGCTCCATGATGACCGGCGTCACCAGCGAGGACAAGGGCCATCGAGCCAGAAGTCACCCGGACGGGTGAAGGGCCGGCCGATCACGAGCGGGCGACCGGAGCCCGCCTGCATGCCGGCCGGGGTGGCAAGTCTCCAGCTACGTCCTCACAACCACGGTCGGGACTCCGCTCGAAGCACCTCCGCCGCTTCCCCGCCGGGGCCGGCCTAGCCGATCTCACGTTCCATGACCTTCGTTGCCAGTTCGTGTCGATGCTCCTGGTCGGTGGTGAGTCCCTCAAGATTGTCTCGGAGACGCTGGGCCATCAGGACAGCACCCTGACCTTGCGCACCGGTGGTCACGTGCTCCCGGAGGCGAAGCTGGACACGATGATCGGCGCCGGCTGACGAACTCCAGCAGAGCCCTTGGCTGCAAACTTGGCTGCAAACGACTGACCGTCGTGGGCTCGGACAGTGGTGTGGTCGAGTCTGTCCTCAAGCGCGAATGGCCGGAGTCAAACCCCTGGCGAGGCTGCCCGCCGCGGGCATCGGGTCGCCTTCGCCACCGCCCATCAGTGGGTCAACCGCCTGGGCGCGGCCAAGCGGGCGGGCCGGCTCGACGAGGAGCTCGAACGCCTGGGGCGCGTCCCCCTGCTCGTGGTCGACGAGGTCGGCTACATCCCCTTCGACCCGGTAGCCGCGGCATTGTTCTTCGCTCATCAGCTCGCGCTATGAGCGCCGCTCGATCCGCTTCGACTCGTCGATGAGCTCTTCGCGACGCCGATCCTCACCGTCCCCCGAGCCCGCGACATGCTGTCAGTCACCTACCGAGCGGCTTCGCTCAACGTCCATAAACTCGTTGAAGCCGAGATTCTGCAGGAGCTCCCTGGCCGTGACCGAAACCGGGTGTTCGTTGCGAGGGAGATGCCTTCGGCTCCTCGACGCGCCACTTGAGCTGGCTGGTGAGGGGAGTGTCTGGGTTCACGACACTCCGACTTGTATTCAACTCGGGTCTCTTCCTGTCCGGATCCTCAACGGGGAGCCCCCATCGTCCGTCTCTGGGGATGTCGGCCGCAGGCGGAGGGCGGACCGAGCCGCTGGCAGGGCCCTGGCTCTGGCAACCGGTCCTGCAGGCTCGCCTCCGTCCGTGGCCTCGCGGACGAGGCCGAGACGCACCGCGATAGCCGCGATCTCCGCGCGGCCGTTCGCTCCCAGCTTCGACTTGATGTTCGAGACGTGCACGCTGGCCGTCTTCTCGCTGATGAATAGATCGGTGGCGATCGCCCGGTTCGTGTGCCCCAGGGTGAGGCGCTCCAGGACGTCCTGCTCGCGCTGCGTCAGCCTGAATGGGATCGCACGGCCGACGGGCGCGGCGCCGGACGCTGGCTCGGAGACAACGGGCCGGCTGGCGACGTCGAGCCGTGATCGTGCGGCCAGCCGTTCGATCTCCCGTTGAAGGGGAGCAGCCCCCAGGGCAGACGCGATCTGGTGCGCCTCCACGGCTGCTGCCTGCGCGGCGGCCCGCGAGCCGCGTACGAGCAGGAGCGCCTCGGCTTGGCGGAAACGGCCGTAGGCGGCCTCGTGGGAGTGCTGCAGCTCGACGGCCGTGGCCGCCGCGGTCGCCCACGCGGCCGCGCTCGAGCGACCCGTGAGCCGGCTCAGCTCGCCCTTGGCGAGCGCCACGTCGAGGGCTAGGTGTGGGTCGCCCCCACCAGGCAGTGCGCGGACGAGATGGGCGTGACGATCGAGCCGTGCGTCGAACTCTCGTCCGATCGCGAGTGCCTCCTCCAGGCCCGCCTCATCGCCGAGCGGTCGAGCCACCTCGGCGAGGTCTGCTGCAGCACGGATCGCCAGGCGATAGCACACGCGCATCTGGATGTCGCGCTCAGGCTCGGCCGAGCGCACCAAGCTCTCGCGCACCGAGTCGATCGCGTCGGTCGGTTGCCCTCTCGCGATCGATAGCAGGGCGATGCTCGAGTACAGGTCAGTCCAGCTGTAGGCGGTCGCGGTGAAGTCCCGGCACATCAGCAGCACGATCTCCAGGTGCTCGGCGGCCGAGTCGAGCCTGCCGCGGCCCAGGTCGAGCAGCGCTCGTGCACCGTGCGCCAGGACCCCTGGTGATCCGACCGGGTCTCGCTCGAGCGCGCCAGCGACCCAATCGTCCGCCTCGGCCCAGCGTCCGAGCAGGAAGGCCGACACGCCCCTGATGGCTCGCAGAGTGCTCCCGAATCCCTCGACCCCCCAGCGGCTGCTCTCGGCGATCGCCG
Source organism: uncultured Chloroflexia bacterium (assembly GCA_963814315.1). Lineage (GTDB taxonomy): Bacteria > Chloroflexota > Limnocylindria > Limnocylindrales > CSP1-4 > JAFMJV01. The sequence goes on along the minus strand of CAWFCG010000001.1, from coordinate 438,726 downwards.
CGTCGGCGACGTTGCACGCCTCGTCCAGGTCGCCGGCCCAGTGGAGTGCCAGCACCAGCGCGATGGAGATCTTCGGCTGCCCCCGGGAAGTCCGCGACCGAGTGCGCAAGCGTCAACGCCTGGCGCAGGGTGCCCACCCCCGCCTCGGCATCGCCAACCGCAGCGGCGTTGCGGCCGATGCAGCCCAGCGCGCGGATCTCGGCCTGAGCCGAGTCGACCAAGCGCGCGGTTGCCAGCGCCTCCTCGGCAAGGCGGTTCGACTCGTCGAAGTGGCCTTGCAGCCCGAGTGCCTGGGCCAGGATGCCCTGCACCTGGGCGCGTGCGACGGACGGAGGCTCCGTCGGCAGTAGGTCAAGCGCACGACGCGCGACAGGCTGGGCCGCGTCGGGATTGCCCGACCCGAGGTGATACACGGCGAGACGCTCGAGCAAGGCTCCGGTGCGCGCCGCTTCCGGCCCTGTGGCCGAGTCGTCGTCGAGCGCGGCCTGGACCACCGCGATCGCCCGATCGTATCCACCGCTCAGGGCGGCTGCCTCGGCCGTGCGCACGCTCAGGTCATGGCGTGTGATCCCTTCGACGGACTCCGTGCCGGCCGGCCAGAGGCTCAACGCGAGATGGTAGTGCGCAAAGGCGTTGCCGAAGGCGAACACACGCTCCGCCGCCTGGCCGGCGCGCAGGAGGGCCGGCAGCGCCTGGCGCGCATCGCGGGCCTCGTACCAGTGGTGGGCGAGCTCGGACGCCAGTGCGGCATCGATGTCGAGGCCGGCATGAACCATGTCCACGGCTGCGGCCACTGCCGCATGCAACGCCAGTCGTTCGCCGGGCAGAAGCTCGTCATAGACCGCTTCCTGCAGGAGGCCGTGGCGGAACTGCATGACCTCGTTGTCGCCCGCCTGCAGCAGATGACGGTCGATCGCCTCCCGCAACGCCGCGGCGATCTCAGCCTGCTCCATTCGCGTCACGATCCCGAGGATGTCGTGTCTCGCGGATTGACCGGCTACGGCGACCACGCGCAGGAGGTTTCGAGACGCCGCGGAGAGACCACCGACCCGGGCGAGGAGCATCTCTCGAAGCGTGAGGCCGATGCGTTGGTCGCCCCGTTCAGCGACGGCGAGGAGCTCCTCGGTGAAGAACGGATTGCCCCCTCCGCGTTGGTGGAGGCGAGCGACAAGGGGGCGAGCGGGGGGCTTGCCCAGGATGCCCGCCAGCTGAGCGTGAACTTCGCTTGGCGTGAACCGGGACAGCTCGAATCGCTCGACCTGTCCGCTGCGATCCAGCTCGGCGAGCAGGGGCAGGAGTGGATGGCGCTCGTTCACCTCGTCAGTGCGGTACGTCCCGACCACCATCACACGGCCATGGGTGAGGTTTCGCACCAGGAATTGGAGCAGATCGCGGGTCGATCGATCCGACCAATGAAGGTCCTCCAGCGCAATGACGGTGCCTGTGTCCGCGGCGATGCGCTCGACCAGCCCGAGCACCTGGAGGTACAGGCTGGACTGGGTTGCCGATGTGGGCGCTTGGGCCCGAGCTTCGCCTTCGTCGTCGGACACCAGGTCGGGGATCAGCTGCAGGACGGCCGATCGCGCAGGCCCGACGATGCGGCTGAAGTCGTCCGGCGGCAGTGACGTCAGCCACGGTCGGAGGGCGGCGACGAAGGGATCGTACGGGCGCGCCCCGTCCCCCAGGTCGACGCATCCGCCCACCAGAACACGAACTCCGGCGGACACGGCGCTCGCCCGGAACTCCGTGAGCAGACGGGTCTTTCCGACGCCGGCCTCGCCGCCGACGAGGGCAGCGCCCACCGCACCCGCCATGGCGCCATCGAGCACGGCCTGCAGACGTTGGAGCTCCTCGCCGCGTCCGACGAACACCGGGCTAGAGATCCGCGCGGTCATTCGCCGATTATGACGGCCGGCCTAAGGAATGCTGCCACCCGTAGCTAAGGAGCGACCCATTGCCGTGGCTCGCCACGGCGGCATACCCTACCGGCACACTCACACATGAAGGGACAAGCCAATGACGGATGCATCGAGTGCCCCGGCACCGGACGTTCGGATGGACCTCGTAGGGCAGAGCTGCTCGACGTTGACCCCGATCATCGCGTCCCGGATGCGCCAGCTCGAAACCGGCCAGGTCCTGGAGGTCATCTCCGATGACCCCACGGCTCGCAGCGGTCTGGCGTCCTGGTCGCGGTTGACCGGCAATCCCATCGTGGCCATCATCGAGGACGGGCCCGGGCGGACCCGCTATTACCTGTGTCGAAAGTAGGCCCGGAGGATCGAATAGATGCCGAGATTCATGGCGCAAGCTACCCATGGTCGCGAAGATCCGGAACGCGCGACGCTGCCGTTCATCGTGGCGAACGTCGCCGCATCGGCCGACCAGGAGGCCATCGTGCTGCTCACCATCGATGGCGTGTGGCTGGCGACGAAGGGCTACGCGGATGACATCCACCACGAGGGCATGCAACCGCTCCGCGAGGTTCTTGCCTCCCTGCTGGCCAACGGCGGGCAGATCTGGGCCTGCGGCGCCTGCACGAAGCCACGCGGCATCACCGAGGAGCACCTGATCGATGGCGCGCGGATCATCTCCGCGGCCGACGTCGTCGCCGAGCTTGCAGGCGGAACCCCGCTCTACACCTGCTGACCGGAAAGAATGAGGAAACTCACGACGCCCGTCTAAGGACGCTGACGATGTGGCCGGCGCACTCTTAGGACCACCTTCTCCACGGAGAGGCGGGGCAACGCTCCCGCCGATAGCAGAATGGAGAAGGAAGATGACTCTCTACTCATCGGCCCCGGTCCGTAGGACACACGCGCGACCACAGCGCGCCATGGCGTCCATCGTCGGCGCCTTCCTCCTTGTGGCAGCCAGCGTTCTCCCGGTCGCGGCGCACGGGCCGACCGAGCACTCCGACTGGGGTGTGCCCACGGCCGTGAGCGAGGTGAACACGGATGCCCATGACGGCTGTCCCATCGAGTCGCCGAACGGCAGGCAGCTGTACGTCGCCTCCACGCGGGCGGGCGGGCTCGGGAAGAACGACATCTGGGTCGCGGAGCGCCCGAACAAGGGAGCGCCCTGGGGGCCGATGACGAATCTCGGCCCGACGATCAACAGCGCAGACCAGGAATTCTGCCCCACGCCGCTCGGCGGCAGCTGGCTGCTCTTCGTCTCGGATCGTCCGGCCTGCGGCGCCACTCCCGGACAGACGCCACCCGTGGGCGACATCTACCTCACCCGCCAGCGTTACGCCGGGACCTGGACCACCCCGCGGCACCTCGGCTGCGTTGCGGACGGAACCGGCCCGAACTTCACCGGCGGTGAGTTCGGACCGTCGCTAGTCAAGACCCGCAATGGGACGTACCTGTACTTCTCGAGCACGGGAACGGGGGCGAACCACGACATCTACCGAAGCCGCCTGAACCGCGACGGTTCGTTCGGGACGCCGCAGGCCGTTGGCGAGCTGAACAGCGCGGCCGTGGACCAGATGCCCAACGTGAGCCGCGACGGGACTGAGATCGTGTTCGCGTCGAGTCGAGGCGGGAACATGGACATCTGGACCGCGAGATTCAACCGGTCAACCGGACTGTGGTCGAGCCCCGTCCCAGTGGCGGCGGTGAACACCGCGGAGCCGGAATCGCGACCGTCGCAGTCCGGGGACGGAACCCGCCTGTACTTCGGGCGCGGAGCAACCGCCGATGTCTACGTCAGCACCCGGGTCGAGTTGGACGACGACTAGGGCGGCGACGACGACGGGGGCGACAACAGCGAACCCAGCAAAGACAGCCCCCCGCCGTCACCTGAACGAAGGCCGCCGGATCTGGTCCGGCGGCCTTCTCGCGTTGCCACCGCGCGAGATACGCTCGTCCTACTCGCGATAGTCCTCCACCACGAGGAGAGCAAGGGCGGCGGGTACGGCCAAGAAGGAGTGGGTCTCCTTGACGCCCGCATCGCGCAAGTCGCGCATCTCCTTGCCGAACGCGTACGATGCAGCCGCAGCCGCATCTGAGTCCACATTGGACACGCCGTTGGCCAGGCGCAACCGCAAGTGCCTGGCTGGCCTTATTCCCAGGTCATCCACGGTCGCACGTCCGGATGCTCTGACCCCCCGCGCGATCGAGACCTCCACGACCGCGACGGACTCGTCCCCGCCATCCAAGACAGCAACCTCGACCGACATAAGCATGGGATCAGGCCCAGAGCCAACGGCCCAGCGAGACCCATCGCGATGTCTGGCCACGAGCCCGATCCGGCTCGCCAGCGGAAAGGCGTGGCCGAACATGAATGCCGGGGTCAGTCGGGCTTGTGCGTCTACCTCGATCACAGGGAGACGGGGGACACCACGATCGGTGGTAGGGCCCGGTCAGGGATACCACTACGGGTGGGGGTGTGGAGCCGACACTCGGATTTGAACCGAGGACCTGCTGTTTACGAAACAGCTGCTCTACCACTGAGCTATGTCGGCGTCGGTCGCCATTCTAGCGGGTCCCAAGAGCGCAATCGGCTCAGCGACATGCTTGCCGTCGACTAGCGGCGTCCATCTGCCATCCGGACCGACTCAGGTCGGCGGCGCAAGCGCCACATGGCCACGCGGCCGACAGCGGGTCCCAGTGCCAGCAGTCCGAACGCCACACGCCACATGTCGCCGCCACGCGTGCTCAATAAACCGACGATCAGGATCGTCACGCCAGTGAGCGTGAAGCCTGCCGCGGTCTGGAGGGTCAGTGCGGTCCCGGTCGTGCCCGCTGGCGTCAGCCCGGTGACGGCCGCCGAGAACTGTGCTGAGTCCGCCACGACCGTCAGGCCCCAGACGACCGCGACGAGTGTCGTCAGCAACGGGTCGGACCCGAAGAGGAGCGCGGTCACGATGGCAGCCGAGCCGCTGATGGCCATGGCCGCGATGGTCAACGTCGTGCGCCCCACGCGGTCGGCCAGGAGCCCGGCCGCGATGCACCCGAGCCCACCGATGGCGACCACGACGAAGGCCGCCAGGCTCGCGACGGCGGGGTCACGGGTGCCCGCGGCCGTGAAGCTGGCGAGCAGGAAGACGGGATCCACGTCCACATCGCGTAGAGCTCCCACATGTGACCCAGGTAGCCCAGATTGGCCAGCCGCACGGCCGGCTCGGCGAATGCCCGCCTCGCCGACTCGAGACTCAGCGCGGGTGCTCGCTGGTCGAAGGGCCCATCACGTCCCGCCAGCAGGACCAGCACACCGCCCACCACGGCCGAGCCACTGGACGCGGCGACGACCAGTCGCCAGTCGAGCGTGCCCACGGCGCCGGCCGCGCGGAACATGAACGGGAGCGCGCCGACAAGGTCGCCGGCCATGGCGAACCCGAAGTTGGTCAGCGCGGCCAACGTCGCCCCCATGAAGAAGAGCCGCCTGGGCGAGAGTGCATCGGCCGCACCGCTGACGGCGAGCAGCTGAGCTCCAGCCACGAACCCCAACTGGACCGCGACCGTCAGCATGGGCAGGTCCAACCCACCGAGTCGCCAAGAGGCCACCAGATCGGGCGCGACCGCTGACGCACCAAACCACGGCGACATGGCCAGAAGCTTCGCGATTCCGATGATCCCGAGCTGTCGCCAGCGCCCCGCATCGGGCGCCGACACGCTCGGGGACCGCGTCATCGGTCGCCCTGCCGAACGAACCGGAGACTACTCCGGTTGGATGTTCTGGTTGTGGCGGAACAGGTTGTCGGGATCGTAGCGGCGCTTGACATCCACCAGTCGGTCGTAGTTCGCACCGTAGTTGGCTCGGACGCGATCCTGGTCATCCGCAGCTGCGAAGTTGACGTACGCACCTTCCTCGGAATGTGGTGCCGTGGCTGCGAAGTAGTCCTTGACCCAGGCGATGTTGGCGTCGTTGTCGGCGGGATCGGGCCACATGCCGGCGATGACCGGCGCGAATGTCGCGTCTCGGTGCCCGAACGCGGCATCGTCAGGGCCGAAGCGTTGAGCCGCGCCGTTGATGGGGTAGAGGTGCACGGTGGAGTTGACGACCGGTACCTTGGGGCCGTACTCCAGGTGCGCGTCGATCGCCGCGTCGCTGAGCTCTCGCACGAAGTTGGCCTTCCAGTAGTGCTGCAAGCCGGCCGGCACCAGCCCATCGAAGGCGGAGTTAAGCGCGGGATATGGCATCGGTCCGACATGCTCAGCCACGACCGGCGCCACGTCCCTGATCTTGCCCACGATGGCTTCGCCTTCATGGAGTGGTCCCGCCCAGCAGGACACGAAGGCGATCATGGGATCGCCGTGCCGCTCCTCCGGGATGAAGGGCAGTGGTGGCGCGATCTGGAAGGCGGGGAAGCCACCGAACGGCTCGGGCGCGTCGGCGATGAAGTCGCGATACCAGCGCAGGATGTCGCCAGCATGCTCCAGCTCGAAGAACATCGGCCCGCCGTAGATGTCGGACAGCGGATGGAGTTGGAACTCCAGTACGGTCGCGACTCCGAAGTTGCCGGAGCCACCTTTGAGCGCCCACAGCAGGTCCGCGTTCTCGTCGATGGTGGCGACGACGGTGCGGCCATCGGCGGTCACGATCTCGGCGCCGATGAGGTTGTCGCAGGCCAGCCCATGGCCTCGGGTGAGGTACCCGATGCCGCCTCCGAGCGTCAGGCCGGCCACGCCCGTGGTGGAGATAATGCCGCCGGTCGTGGCCAGGCTGTGCTCATGAGTGGCGGCGTTGAAGTCGCCCCAGGTGGCACCGCCCTCGGCCCGCGCGGTGCGGCGCACGGCATCGACGCTTACGGCGCGCATCCCGGACAGGTCCGCCACGACACCATCGTCGATGGTCCCAAAGCCCGGCACGCTGTGACCGCCTCCTCGAACAGCCAGGGGCAGCGAGTTCTCGCGCGCATAGTCGACCGCGGCCGCCACATCAGCTGCATCCGTGGCTGAGACGATCACGGCCGGTCGCCGGTCGATCATCGCGTTGTAGACGGCGCGGGCGGCATCGTAGCCGTCGTCTGTCGCGGTGATGACACGCCCGCTGACGCGTTCACGCAGAGCATCGATGGAGGGCCTGGGCATGGGTTTCGACCTCTGTTCGCCCCCCGACCCCCGGCGAGCGGCCAGCGTACTCCCCCGGTGCAACCCCGCATCAGCGCGCTCACCTCTCGGCGGCGGAGGCGTACGCTGGTGGTGAAAGCTTCAGGAGCAGGAGGGCGGAGATGAGACTGCACGTCGGGGTCATCGGCGGCGGGTTCGCCGGAGCCGTCCATGTCGAGGAGGCGCTGTCCCACCATGACGTGGAGCGTGTCTCGGTCGCCGATAGCGACCCTCACCAGCTCGACCGCATCAGCCGCGACTACCACAGCGCACACGCCGTGGCCGACTACCGTGCCCTCCTTGACGACCCGGGCATCGATGTCATCGATGTCTGCCTCCCGCATGACCTCCATCACCCCGTGGTGCTCGAAGCCTTTGCCGCAGGCAAGCACGTCATCGTCGACAAGCCCATCGCCAACACGCTCGCCGAAGCCGACGCGATGATCGCCGCGGCGGAAGCGTCGGGCCGGCGCTTCTACGTCGCCCTCAACCAGCGCTTCCTGCCCTGCCATCAGCGCACCAGGGACCTGCTGGACGATGGCTTCATCGACCGCGTCTCGCTGGCGACCCTGACCGTCGCCGGTGACGAACGCCCTCGCATGGGCCTGCCCGGTCACTGGAAGGGCACCTGGGATCGTGCCGGCGGAGGTGCGCTTGCCGACAGCGGCACGCACCTCGTCGATCTCGCGCTCCACTGGTTCGGCGTGCCGACCTCACTCCAGTGTCATCTCGCGCGCCACGTCATCGAGTCGCCGGACAAGGCGGACGACACCGCTGCGCTCATCCTCGAGTACCCCAACCACACGGTCTCGCTGGTGGTCGCATATGCGTCGGGCGGGCAGCCCTGGAGTGAGACTCGCTCCATCTGGGGCGAGACAGGTGCCATCCACGTTCGCCTCGAAGACAGCGACCCGATGGCGGTCTGGAGCGATGGCGAACTGGTCCCGCAGCACGTCGAGCACGACCCCGAATGGTGGCCCTGGTCGGTCAGGCGAGGCCTCGCCCACGCGCTCGCTGCCATCGCACACGATCGTCCGTTCCTGGTCACGCCACAGGACGCCCGCGCGGCATTGCGCATCATCCGTGCCGCATATGTCTCGGCCGAGCGAGGTCAGCGCATCCTCTTGGCCGACCACGCGTGAACGCACGAACGAGGCGCTCCTACGGGTTCCTCGCCGCACTCGACTTCGCCGACCGTCCCGCCGCGGAGGTGGCCGATTCGCTCGCCGGCCTGGGCTACGCCGCGGTCTCCTGGCCCTTCGCACGCATCGATCCCGACCATCGGACCGATGCCGACCGCCGTGCACTGGTGGCCGACACACACGCCGCCGGCCTGGCGGTCAGCGAATGGATCGTGCAACTGGACTTCGTCTATCCCGTCGCCGCCGTCCGAGACCGGCGCATCGACCTCGCCGTCGCCGCGGTCCGAGCCGTCGCCGAGCTGGACATGGGCGGGCAGTCGGTCGTCGCGCCGATCAACCTCTTCACCGGCCCGGCCCCGTGGGACCCGGACGCGCCCAGGCTGGGCAAGGACCTCAGCGAGGGAGCGGCCTGGGACATGGTCCGCGCTGCCTACGACCGGCTCGTGCCCGCTGCGCAGGACGCCGGTGTGCAGTTGGCGGTCGAAGGTGTCTTCGGCCATCTCGTCCACGACTACTACACCACGCTGGAGCTGCTGCGCCACTACGATTCACCGGCGCTCGGGATCAACTTCGACCCGTCGCACGGCGTTCTGGTCGGCAACGACATCCCCTGGGTCATCCGCCAGCTCGGCTCTCGCATCCGCCATGTCCATCTCAAGGACGCGGTCGGTCGACCGGGCATGTTCGGCGAGACGTTCGTGTTCCCGCTGCTGGGGGAGGGGATCGTGCCCTGGGCGGCCACCTTCGAGGCGCTCGATGACATCGGCTACGAGGGCTACCTGACCGTCGAGTTCGAATCGTGGGACTACTACCGCCAGGTGCTCGGCTCGGACCCGGTCGAGGCCGCTCGCCTATCACTCCAGATCCTCGCTCGACTGGACGGCTCCAGAGGCGCCTGAACGACTCGGTCCATCGAGGTGACCTACGGCATATTGATGCCGATGATGGTAGGCGTAACGTCAGACTGCTGGGTCCTGCGCGATGGCAGCCCTCACCGGGTCAACGTGGGACCCTTCGGGAGACATTGGCCATGCGCGCCGTCGTCACCTGGGCCGTCGCGATCGTCATCGCCGCGGTCCTGCTCATCCCTCCAGTCGGCGTCGCCGCAGCTCCGTCTGCTACGCTCATCGCCGACATCCATCCATCGTCGGGGTCGGGGCCGGAGTCGCTCACCGTCGTCGGCAAGATGGTCTTCTTCACGGCCACTGACGGCACGCACGGCCGCGAGCTGTGGGCCACTGACGGCACTCCCGTTGGCACTCGCCTGGTTCGCGACATCCGCCCCGGCTCTGGTGGTTCTGCGCCGCGCTCCCTGACGCGCGTCGGGGATCGGCTGTACTTCAGCGCCGACGATGGCAGCCACGGCCGCGAGTTGTGGATCAGCGACGGCACTCGCGAGGGCACCCGCCTGGTGCGAGACCTGACGCCGGGCGCCAAGGGCTCCGGCGACCTCCAGATCGCCGCCCTCGGGGAGCATGCCTACTTCAGCCGCCGCTACGAGGACCTGTGGCGCACCGATGGCACGGCCGCCTCGACTCGGCTGGTGCGTGCGTTCAAGGGTATCGACCTGGATGGGTCGGCGGTCATGCGATCGCGGCTGTACTTCAGCGCTGACGGCGCGATGTGGAAGACCGATGGCACGAGTATCGCCACCAAACGGATCTCATCCAGATGGCTGAACAGCAGCGGTTTGACGCCCTTCCGCGGGCGCATCTACTTCATCGGCGGCATGCTCCATGGGCCGGACTGGTGCGGTGGTCTCGACGGCTGCATCGAGCCGCCTCGTCTGTGGTGGACCGACGGCAGCCTCGCCGGCACCAAGCCCGTGAGTGACATCCTCGCCACCCCCGAGGAGTTCGTCGTTCTGAGTGACACCATCTACTTCAACGGCTGGACCAAAGGCATCCGGCCCCGGCTCTTCGGCAGCGATGGCACCAAGACCGGCACCGGCGCGGTGGTGCCCCGCGTCCGTCCGTTACCCGGCATGCAGAAGCGCCTCGGCCGATTGTGGATGACGCGTTCCTCGCGATCACTGCCCTCACGCGACGAGCTCTGGGTCAGTGACGCGACCGCCTCCGGAACCGAACTCGTGAAGGGCGGCACGGCCGACTGGTTCACCTCTGCGGTCACACTACGGTGCATTGGGCTGGACGGTCGGCTCTGGTTCGCCGCCGGTCCGGGCGAGGACGATGGCACGGACTGGAGGCTGCTTGACCACGAGCTCTGGATGAGCGATGGCACAGGAACCGGCACGCTCCAGGCGGTCGACATCAACCCACTCGTCTCGTCGTTCCCACGGGATCTGGTGAAGCTCGGTGGGGTGCTCCTCTTCAGCGCCAACGACGGCGAGCACGGTCGCGAACTCTGGAGCGTCACGCCGTAGGTGTTTTTTGGTCCGGTAGTACCTTGCCGGGGTTCAGGATGCCGTCGGGGTCGAGCGCGACCTTGATGGCGCGCATCGCGGCGAGACCGCGGGCGCCGACCTGCAACTCGAGGAAGTCGCGCTTGCTGAGGCCCGTGCCGTGCTCACCGGCGATGCTGCCACCGAGCGCCAGGACTTCGGCATAGAGGTCGGCCCGCACGGCGTCGGTGCGCTCCTCGGCGCGTGGCGCATCGTGGCCTGTGACGTAGGTGGGATGGAAGTTGCCATCACCGGCGTGGCCGAGCACGCCGATCTCCATGTCGTGCCGTGCCGATACGCGGGCGATGGCCTCCATCAGCTCGGCAACGCGGCTTCGCGGCACGCTGATGTCCTCCGACCGCGCCAGACCCACCTGTTCCATCGACCAGTGGGCGCGTCGGCGAGCCTCGCGCAGCGCGTCGGCCTCGGTCGCGTCGGTGGCGCGGGTCTGAGTCGACGAGCCGGCCGACCGGCATGCCGCTGAGGCGACGTCCAGCTCCGACTCTGCCAGCGCGCCGCCGGCATCCGATTCGATCATCAGCATGGCCCCGGCGCTGATGTCAAGGCCCAGCGCCAGGGCGGCCTCCACGGCGGCGATGACATGGCGGTCGAGCAGCTCCAGCGTGGCCGGCACGAGCCCCGCGCGAGTGATGCGTGAGACGGCATCTCCGGCGTGCCGGACCGTGGGGAAGAAGGCCAGCAGCGTCACCTTCGGCGCGGGCAAGGGGCGCAACCGCAGTGTGGCCTCGGTGATGATGCCCAACGTGCCTTCGGAGCCCACGAACAGCCGCGTCAGGTCGTAGCCCATCACGTCCTTGATGTTGCGGCCGCCGGTGCGGATGACGGCACCGTCGGCGAGGACGACCTCCAGGCCCATCACCCAGTCGCGCGTGACGCCGTACTTGACGCAGCGAAAGCCTCCGGCGTTCTCTGCGATGTTGCCGCCGATGCAGCTGATCTCGCGGGAGGCGGGGTCGGGCGGATAGAAAAGACCCTGCGCCTCCACGGCCGCCTCCAGGTCGGCGGTGATGACGCCTGGCTGGGTGACCACGAGCAGGTTGTCGGCATCGATCTCGAGGATGCGGTCGAGCCCCGTGGTGACCAGCACGATGCAACCCTCGACGGCGTTGGCGCCACCGGTGAGCCCGCTGCCGCCACCCCGGGCCACCAGCGGCACCCGGTGCTGCGCACAGCGACGCACGATCGTGGCCACCTCATCGGTGCTCGTGGGGAAGGCGACCGCCATCGGCGCTCCGACGGGCACGAACTCGGTCTCGTCGCGGCGGAACGGTTCGACATCTGCAGACTCGGTGAGCAGGCGCATGTGTGGAAGCGCCTCTCGCAGCTGCGTACGGATGGGGTGGTCGGGCACGGTCACTTCGAGAGCATAGGGGGCTGGTGCTGCGGGTGACGCGTCTAGCCCGTCCGCGCCGCGCCGCATCGCACCGCTCTGATGTCGAGGGCGACTCAAGGAGCCAAGCGCGGACCCGTGATCGGCCGTTCGATGCTGGGGACGACCCAGGATGCCATCCGGGTGGCCATTTGATGCCACGGGTGACTCGCGTGGCCAGTTGGGGCCGGTGCTTGGCTCACTGGAGCCGCTGCCTGGCCCGTTGAGTCGCTGGGCGCATCAGCGGGCGCGGTCGGCCGTGGTGGAGCTAGAAGGTGCGCAGGTCCGTGCGTCGGGTAGCGACGATGCTTACTACCGGCAGGACTCGCTCCTCATAGCCATGGCGATGCCGCGCCATGGACACGCTGGAACGATCGATGCGGAAGTCAGACAGGTGGCGCTCCAACTCCTCCAACGACACCAGATATCTCTCTGCCATCCAGCCTTCACGGCGCAGCGAGATGTCGAAGTCGGTCAACAGGATGGTGCCGCCCAGAGCCACGGCCCCGGCAGCCATCTCCAGCATGCGGCTGCGTCCCATGCCTCGCGCGGGCAGGGCGAAGGTGCAGAAGACCAGGTCGTAGCGTGACAGTGGACCCCATTCGCCGATGTCAGCGACCTTGAAGACGATCGTGCCATCGACGCCTGCAGCCGCTGCTGTCTCGCGGGCCTCATCGATGGCGCTCGAGGACATGTCCACGGCGTTCACGATCCAGCCGCGCTGCGCCAACCAGATGCTGTTCTGGCCCTCACCACAGCCGAGGTCGAGCGCCTTGCCCGGCGCCATCTCGGACGCGACCTTGATGAGTCCCTCGTTGACCGGTGTACGCGCTTTCGCGGGCGCGCTGACAGCGACCCACTCGGGCGGCGACGCAGTCGGCGCGACCCAGTCTGAAGCGTGCGCGGACACAGGCACCTGCTCAGCAGCCATCAGGCGATAGATGCTCCCTCGAAGATGTGGTCCGAAAGCGCGCACGGCACGCACGATCGGCCACGACTGGAGGATACGCGACTGCACCAAGCTGGCGGTTGACCGAACGCACCACTGGGGTTCGATCTCGCACCGCCGCGGCGGCTATCACCACATTCGATGGAAGTGGTATCGCTACCAACTATCGGGGTGCCATCACGTCCCGACACTGGGGTGGTGTAGCACCAGCCACGGTGCCGATGCGCCGCCACCGAAGTGCCGACTGGCCCGCAACGACTGACTGCCCGGCCCGCTATCGTTGGCGGCATGGAAGTGCTTCGCCTACACGGCGCCAAAGACGTTCGTATCTACCAGGAACCCGAGCCCGTCGTCGCTCCCGGCGAAGAGCTGGTCCGCATCACCGCTGTGGGGCTCTGCGGCTCCGACCTCCACTGGTACGAGGACGGTGGCATCGGCGAATTGGTCGTCGTCGAGCCGCTCGTATTGGGCCACGAGATGGGCGGCGTGATCATGAGCGGCCCCCGCCAGGGTGAACGCGTCATCGTCGAACCGGCCAACCCTTGTGGTCATTGCGATGTCTGCCGTGCCGGGAATGCCAACCTTTGCCCCGATGTCAAGTTCTGCGGCCACGCGCCCATCCACGGTGGCCTGCGCTCCCTGATGAACTGGCCCCAGCGCCTGCTGCTGCCAGCGCCTGACAGCATCAAGGGTGACGACATCGCGCTGCTGGAGCCACTCGGTGTCGCGCTCCACGCCATCGACCTGGGCCACTTCAAGCCCGGCATGAGCGTGGGTGTCTTCGGGGCCGGACCCATCGGCCTGTTCATCATCCGTGCCTTGAAGGCCATGGGTGCCGGCCGCATCATCGCCACCGACGCCAAGCCGCATCGCGTGGAGGCAGCGCTGGCCTCCGGCGCCGACGAAGCCTATCTGACCACGGTCGAAGGTCAGCCCGACGGCATCGACTCCGTGGCCAGAGTGGACGTGGGTTTCGAGGCAGCCGGTGAGGATGGTGCCCTCGTATCGGCCCTCATCACCGCCAAGCTGGGTGGCCGCGTGGTGGTGGTGGGATCCCACCCACCAACAGCCATTCATTCCCGGCCAAGCTGGCTCGCGGCAAGGGCCTGACGCTGGCCTGGTCACGGCGCATGAAGGCGACCCACATGTTGCGCGCCATCGAGATGGTGGACCACGGCATCGTGCCGCTTGACGGCATGATCACGGCCACCTATCCGCTGAGCGAGGCCGCCAAGGCCTTCGACGACCTGGTCGCACGCAACGGCTTGAAGATCATCGTCAAGCCGACGGAGTAACGAGTCAAGCCGAAGGAGTGACGACCAGCTGGCCGTCAACGCCCGCCACAGACATGAGCAACCGCCCGACACCTCCTCGATGTCGGGCGGCCTCTCCCATGCTCGGCCAGGCGCTGCCGGCGTATCAGTCTTCCTTGAGCTCCGTGCGAACCCCGCGATCGAGAAGGCTGGAATCGTGGCGCGTCCCGAACTCCACGGTCGTCGGGCCGGCTGGCTGCTGTTCGATGCCGGCACGCTGGCGGACCCAGGGCGAGGTAGGCACGGCCACGTTCGGCGCGGTTGGCTTGGGAGCCATGGGCGGTACGGACGCCGACTGGGCCACCGGGACCGGCCGAGCGACGGGGACGGGCTGGAGGGGCCTGGGGGCTGGACGAGCGACCGGGACGGGGACCGACGGGCGGCTGCCCTGGACCGGTACCGGCACTCGCGGCCGCGGCGCCACCACCATGCGTGCGCAGATGCCGCACATGGGGTGCTCGCCCGCGCTGGGCAGACCCAGGCGCGACCGGCGTCGCGTTCGCGGACCCGACTGTGGGGGTCGGAAGCCGCAGATGGCGACGTTGTCGTTGCCTTCAAGGTAGGCGTGCTGCGTCGTTCCGCGGTGATACCAGGGATCGTCCAGCTCGTCGAAACCGTTGCGGATGACGATGCCCCAGACGATCTCATCGGCGGGAAAGGTCTTGCTCGTGGGTGGCCTCGCAGTGTCCGTGGCAGGTGGCGTCGTGCTCGAAGGCGCGTACTCCCCGCCCGATGCTCGGGAGAAGAGACTGAGTCGCATTCGGTTGCTGATACTAGCGAATGTGGCGCTCATGCTGCGTTTCGCAGGCCTCGTGTGGGGCAACGACGCCGGTTCGTCTGCCGGCACCGGCGGGTACCTGACGGACGTACCGGGGGTGGGAGAGATAGCGACGTTCATAACCGTACTATCGACCCATCAGGTGGCAGAGGGTACCTCCACCAACCCCACCAGACCACCCCGTACCTTTGGCCTGTAGGCGCCGCGGCACCAGTACCATCGGCCCCGTGGCGCGAATGTCGGCCGCACGGACGCCCCGCCACGCGGGCGCCGAGGGCAACCGATCAGATCGTCACTTCGGCGATGGCGCGACAGACCGGCTCCAGGTTCGTCTCCGTGATGCCGGCCACATTGACCCGGCCCTTGCCCACCACGTAGATGCCAAACTCGTCTCGCAGCCTGGTCACACGCTCTTCGCCCAGCGGCAGCAACGAGAACATGCCCCGCTGGCGCAACAGCTTCTCATGGTTGCCTGGCGCTCCGGCCGCGTGCAGCCCCGCCACGAACCTGGCGCGATTGCCGTTGATCCGATCACGCATCATGCCGACCTCGCCGATCCAGCGCGCTCGCAGCTCCGGATCGGCCAGCACCGTGGCCACGATCTCGCCGCCGTGTGCGGGTGGGTTGGAGTAGTTGGCGCGCACCACAGCCTTGGCGTGCGTCAGCAACGTGGCCGCCTCGTCGGCATTCGCCCCGACGATGCTCAGGGCACCGACTCGCTCGTCATAGAGCGCGAAGTTCTTGCTGAAGCTGCTCGCCACCAGCATCGTGCGTTCGCGTGCCAGCAGCGCCATCAGGCCGCGCGCATCCTCGACGAGACCATCGGCGAAGCCCTGGTAGGCGAAGTCCAACAGCGGCAGGGCGCCGGTCGCCGCGAGCGTGTCGGCGATGCGTTCCCACTGCGCAGGCTGCGGATCGATGCCGGTGGGATTGTGGCAGCAGCCGTGCAGCAGCACGACGTCCCCGGCGGGGACGGAGCGCAGCACGTTGAGCATGGTCTCGATATCCAGCTCGCCGTCCGCTCCCAGATAGGGATAGCTGCGGACGGGCAAGCGGGCTGCCTCGAAGACCTGCGGGTGGTTGGGCCAGGTCGGCGTCGACAGCCACACCGCGGCACCGGGTGCGATGGCGGCTACGAGGTCGCCTGCGACCCGCAGGGCGCCAGTGCCACCGGGCGTGTGGATGGTCTCGACGCGACCGCCGGCGACGGCAGCATGTTCGGCACCGAAGACCAGGTCGCGCACCGGTCCGGTGTAGGCCGGATCGCCGCCGATGGGCTTGTAGACCTTGGTCGTCTGGCCCGCGAGGATGCGCCCCTCAGCCTCACGAACGGTGTCGAGCACCGGAGTCGTGCCGGTTTCGTCGACGTACACGCCCGAGGCGAGCGACACCTTGTCAGGTCGGTCGTCAGCGCGAAAGCGCTCCATCAGCCCCAGGATGGCGTCGGGTGCGCGGGGCTCGAGATCAGCGAACATCGTCATGGCCTGATGGTAGCCCGGCTATCCTCAAACGCGTGGAACCAGTCCGAACGTTCGAGGCGTCCGTGAGCGAGCGTCCGTGAGCGCCGCACTCGTCGCGTTCCTGATGTCGGTCGGCGCTGGCGGCTTTGGCTCGTTGGTCGGTATCGGTGGTGGCCTGGTCATCGTGCCCGTCCTCAGCGTGGGCCTGGGCTACGACGTCAAGACGGCCATCGCCGCCAGCCTCATCGGCGTCATCGCCACTTCATTGTCGGCGAGTCCCCGATACATCCACAGTGGCATCGCCGATCGCCGATTGGGCCTGTTGTTGCTCGTCGCCGCGGCGTTGGGCGGTCTGGCTGGCGGCTTGACCGCGGGGCGGCTTGATGGTCGCACCCTGTCGCTGCTGTTCGCGCTGCTCCTGTCGGGCGTGGCATTGCGCATGCTGTGGCAGGTCCGCCACCCGGTCGTCCATCCCCCAGTCGATGACGACGCTGACTGGTCGGGGTTTGCCTCGTCATATGTCGAGCCCACCAGCGGCGTGGAGATCGAGTACCAGGCACGTCGGATCATGCCCGGGACCGTGGTCGCCTTCGTGTCCGGCAACATCAGTGGCTTGCTGGGCGTTGGCGGTGGTGTCATCAACGTGCCCACCTTGAACGTCCTGATGCACGTGCCCATCCGCGTCGCGACCACCACCAGCACCTATATGTTGGCCGCCACGGCGGCGGCCAGTGCTACGGTCTACATCGTCTCAGACCGGGTAGACCCGCTGCTGGCGGCTCCGGTGGCGCTGGGGGTCATCATCGGTGCTCGTCTGGGTGCTCGCCTGTCGATGCGCTTGTCGCAGAACGTGTTACGACTGGCGTTCGTGGCCATTGCGGCGGTGTTCGCGGTCAGCATGTTCGCGGAGTTCCTGGCCGCATGAGTAGGCAGCAGGAGAGCTCGGTCGGGCACGCCCCGCGGCGATACACCAGTGCGGCCCTGACCGGCGGCGCGTTGCTGGCGGCAGCCTGTTTCGTGGTCGCGTTGGCGGCGGAGCTCGCTGGCTCAGCGCCGGGAAGCGGCAGCATGACCGACTTCGCCGCGGTCATCGATGGGCTGCTGACCTTCACGCCGTGGGCTTGGGCGACGCTGGGTGTCTACGCGGTGGTAGTGACGCCGCTGCTCGGCCTGATCGTGACGGCCGGGGAATACTCGAGCGTGGGCGATCGCCGCTCGGTCGGACTGGCGGTGGCTGTGATCGCGGTCCTGGTGATCGGCGCGATCATCTCGATCCTTCGGTAAGCAGGTCTGCACCTGCTGGCGCGGTGCCGTCACGCCCGGGCCGTCACGCCCCGCCGCCGCGCGGCTCGTCATGCCGACGGGCGTGGCTCCAGGACGATCACCGGGATCTCCCGCTCGAGCGCCGCGGCATCCTCCTGCAACCCACCACCTTGGTCGAGCCACATCGCCCAGAGCCGTTCGCGCTCCTGGCCGGACGCCTCACGCGCTCGTACGTCGCGCTCGCCGTCTGGCAGATCGACGATGGCGTCGGGCGTGGTCTGCAGGTTGAGCCACCAGGCGGGTGGACGCTCGTCCATGCCATTGGTCGCGAGCAGCAAGAGGTCATCGCCGTCCTCGAGATAGCCAAGGATGGCCGTGCGGATCTGGCCGCTGCGCCGGCCCAGCGTCTGGAGCCGCAGCATGCCCCAGCGATCGGGCCTGGCTCGCCGCAGGCCGATGTGGCCACGCGTCACGCGCAGCACTGCGCGGTGGCCGAGCCAGAAGGCACGCACGAACCAGCGCGGTGGCGTACGCGGTCTGGCTGGTATCTCGGTCACGCAGGCCTCTCCGGTCTCGGTCTGTCACTCGGATCAGGGGACATGATGATCCAGCTGTGACAACGCGCGCACCGCCTCTCGATGCATGTTGCTGACCTCGCGTGTTCTTGGTCGATCGTCGGTGTGGGGTCCGTTAGTTACGGAATGAGACCGCCAAGACCAGGTCGCCGCTGGCCTCGTGGCCCGAGCTATGCCCATTCACGCTCAGGATCTCCCGGCCCTCATGGACTGCGGTACGACCAGTAGGGTCGGCCAGACGAGGATTCTCGTCTTGCGGTGCCCCAGCCGACAAATGGCGAAGAACTGCACCGAACCAGGCCGATGCGCGGGCCCCACAGCTCGCGCGACCTACGGAGCGCGCCGATCGACGAAACGGCAGCGGGGAGCGATGGGGCAGGCATCGCAATCAGGCACGCGCGCATGGCAGGTCCGGCGGCCGTGCGTGATGAGCCCGACGTGCAGTGGGTAGCACTGCTCGGGCCCCAGCAGCGCCAGGTAGCGGTCGTGTGCCTCCTCTGCCGATACCTTCGCCGGCATCAGGCCGATACGCTTGGAGACGCGGTCCACGTGGCGGTCGACCGGCATGAGCGGCATCCCGAACGACATCATCAGTACCACCGAGGCGGTCTTGACGCCGATGCCGTCGATGCCGGTGAGCCAGTCACGCGCCGCGGTCGGCTCCATCTCACCGAGGAACTCCAGCGAGTGGTCGCCGCCAGTCTCCCGTGCTCGCGCCAGCGATGCCTGGATGCGCGGCGCCTTCTGCCTGGCCAGACCGGCCGGGCGGATGACATCGGTAAGCTCGTCGATGGGCGCCAGCTCGACGCGCATCCAGTCGGGCGGTGGTAGCTGCGACCAGCCGATGCCGCCCCATCCGGGCCGATGGTCCGCGGTGACTCCCTGCTCGACGAAGGCCGCGTCGGATGGATAGGTGCGGCGCAACGCATCGAAGGCTTTCTCGGCGTTGATGTCAGCCGAGTTCTGGGTCAGGATCGTGAGCACCAGCTCGGAGGTGGGATCCAGCACACGCTTCCATTGCGGCACACCGTAGAGCGATTGCACGCCGTCGAGCACGTATTCGACGAGGTCAGGACGGGTCTGTCGTAGCCGCTTGGCCCAGGGCTTGATGGGATCCGCTTTGCGCCGCCGACCTGGCTTGCGTGGCTTGGCCGGCTTGCGCCGTTCGGTCGAGTTCCGACCCGTGCTCGCGCTCATCGCACCACCTCTTTGGCCAGGTCCAGCAACGCCGCCACCCGCTGGGCGGCCCGCTCGATGGGTGCCGTGCCCGCCGCCTTGACCTCGTCCAGGCTCATGGGTCGCTCGGTGACCGGCATGGTGATGACATCCATGGCATGCATGAACTGCGCGCCCTCGGACGTGACGCCGCCACCGAAGCAGACCGCCCGCACGCCGGCATCTCGCGCTCGCTCGGCCACGCCCATGGCGGTCTTGCCGTAGGCGGTCTGTCCATCGACCATGCCCTCGCCGGTCAGCACCAGGTCGGCCGACCCCACGGCGTCATCGAAGCCCGTCAACTCCATGACCACCTCGACACCAGCGCGCACCTCGAAGGAGGAGAACCGATCGGCGATGGCCAGCAGTCCGAAGGTGGTGCCGCCGGCGGCACCAGTGCCGGCCTCGTAGCGCAGCGGCCGGCCCACGCTGCCTTCGAGCAGGTCGGCATAGCGGCGCAGGTTGCGGTCGAGCTCTGCGACCTGCTCAGGCGTGGCGCCCTTCTGCGGTCCGTAGGTGGCTGCCGCGCCACGCTCGCCCAACAGGGGATTGGTGACATCGGACGCCACCGTCAAGCGCACCTCGGCTAGTACCTCTGACAACTCCGAGAGGTCCACGCTGGCCAACTTGCCAAGCGCGCCCCCGCCTGGCCCGAGGTCGCCACCGCCGGCATCACGGAAGCGGGCGCCCAGCGCTTCGAGCAGCCCGGCGCCGCCATCGGTGGTGGCCGAACCACCCAGACCGATGACGATGTCACGGCAGCCCAGGCCGATGGCGGCGGCCAGGATCTGGCCGGTGCCGAAGGTGGTCGCCGCCATGGCGTCGCGTTCGACATCGCTCACTCGCGAGAGTCCCGACGCGGAAGCCATCTCCACCACGGCGCGCTCGCCATCGCGCAGGAATGCCGCCGTGAGGGTGCGCATCAACGGGTCCTTGGCCGCCACTCGGTGACGGTCCCAGCCACCGCTGGCCTCCACCGCATCGAGCGTGCCCTCGCCGCCGTCTGCCATCGGCGTCAGCGAGACCTCGTCATCCGGCCGCACCGCCGACCAGCCTGATGCAAGCGCGTCGGCCACGACCACCGACGAGAACGTGCCCTTGAAGGAGTCGGGCGCCACCAGCACGCGCAGCGATCGTTCAGCCACCAGGAGGTGCTCAGCCACCAGGAGGTGCTCAGCCACCAGGGGGTGCTCAGCCACCGGGGTCTTCGGGCAGGCCCCGCTTGCGTCGGTATTCGGGGATCTGGTTCATGGGTGGCCGTTCGAGATCGGCCAGGTCGAGCACGTCCAGCGAGAGCTGGTGCCCAGCCGAGCGAGGCAGCTTCATCGACGTCCCCAGCTCACCCATGAGCCGGGTCTTGCCGCGTTCCTCGAGGCGCTTCATGACCGCCTGCATGATGACGAAGGCCATCTTGGAGAGGCCCTCCAGGTCCTGGTTTCGGTGGTGGCGGATCTCCAGGTCCACCTGCCCCAGGCCGTCGATGCCGATCTTGTCGGCGAGGTCGATGAGGTGCCCGATCTCGACCGCATAGCCGGTGAAGAAGGGGATGTCCTCAAGGATCTCGCGACGGCCGGCATACTCGCCCGAGAGCGGCTGGATGTAGCCGGACAGCTCGGGGAAGAAGAGGTTGATCAGGGGTCGGGCGACCAGCTCGGTGACACGGCCGCCGCCACCCTCGGTGAGCACGCCACCCTGCACGATGGGTCGCTGGTAGTAGGCCTTCACGTAACCCAGGCGTGGCTCGGTCAGCAGTGGTCCCAGCGTGCCGTACAGGAAGCGTGGATCCCAGTCGCGCACGTCAGTGTCGCACCAGGCCACCAGGTCGCCGCTGGTCTCATAGAGGCTCTTCCAGAGTGCCTCACCCTTGCCGTCGTGGGCGCCGTACCTGGGCAGCACCTGCTGATGGACCACGACGTGCGCGCCCTCTTCCTCAGCGATGCGGCGCGTGTCATCACTCGATCCGGAATCGATCACGAGCAGCTCGTCGATGAGCGGCACCACCTTCATCAGCTCCCGTCGGGCGGCCCGCACGATGGGACCGATGGTCTCGGCCTCGTTGAGCGTGGGCAGCACGGCTGAGATCGTCAGGCCGCGCTTCTCCTTGAGCTCGACGAGCCGCTTGAGGTCTGAGAACTCGCGGTACTCGCGTGACGACTCGCCGAACCAGCGGTCGACCCGAGCCGGCAGCGAGCGCACCGCGGATGCGGCCTGCTCAGCGGCTTCGAGCGACTCATGCTCAAGGGCACGCTCGACGAAGGTGGCGCGCGTGGGCGCTTCGCGGGTCTTGACCACGATGACGGTGGGCTCAGCCTCTTGCGCCACGTGTTCGACGAGCTGGCCGAAGAGGGGCGCACCGGGGCTGTCCAGGGCGGATGCGGTGGCGCCCATGACCACCAGCTGTGCGCTGTTGGCTTCGGCCAGGATGGCGGCCGTGACGTCTTCACCCTCGACCACGCGGGCCGCGGAGGGGTCACCATGGTGGCGTTCGACGAAGAGCCCCAGGTTGCGCCCGTAGCGTTCTCGGAGCGTCGGATCCAGGCCCGGGGGGATGACGGTGGGCACGTCCAGGGTCGCCCCGAACGCTTCGCAGAGGGCGGATGCATAGCGCAGCGCCAGCTCGGCGTGTGGACCACCACGGATGGGGGCCACGATGCGCCGCACATCGCCCACGCCGCGTTGCTTCACCACCGCGATGTCGCAGGGACGCTCGCGGATGACCTCGTCGATGGTGGGGCTGAAGACCGGGTGGAACTCCGTCTGGTCGGCAAGCCGCTCGGCGACGCTGTGGTGGCGCCGGTCAGGCCCGCCCCAGCCGAAGAGGATCAGGTCCGCCTCTTCCTCCGCTGCCACCTCCACGACGCCTTCATCGGCACGACGGCCGATGCGAACGACGGTGCGCAGCTCGATGCCTTCGGGCACGAACTCCAACACCCGCTGCAGCAGCCGGCGAGCCTGCCGCGCACGAGTCGCGCCCTCAGAAAGCGGCACGCCCTCAGGCACCTCGACCACGGAGAGCGCGGTGATAGCTCCGCCGTCCTGCAGCAGCGCAGCACCGATGCGCACGAGGTCCGACGCGGTACGCGGGTTGGCCAGCGGGATGACGATCGACCTGGGGAGCGTCGCATCGCCCGAACTGGGAAGCGTCGCATCGCCCGACTTGGGGAGCGTCGCATCACCCGAACTGGGAAGCGTCGCATCGCCCGACTTGGGGAGCGCCGCGTCGTCCGTCATGCCTTCTTCCCCTTGCTGGCGGGCTTGGGGGCCTTGGACCCCGCTCGCTTCGGCTTGTGCCCACTTAGGCCCTCACCGGCCCGCCAGCGCTCCACGAAGCCGGCCTTGGCCTGTTCGTAGGCCTTGGCCTGTCGTTCGACCAGCGACTCGGCCTGTTGCGTGGTCATGTCGCGAGCCTCGATGACGAGACTGGCGACGCGCGCGAAGTAGATGGGCACCAGCGCTGCGATCATGTGATCCATGTCCATGCTGTCGCCGCGAGCCGCCAGCGCCAGGTCGTAGATGATGCGTGCCCACAGGTCATCGCTGAGGTGGAACTCGGCGTCGTCCGCGGACGTGGGCGTGTCGGCACGGGTGATCTCATCGAGCACCTCGGCAGCTTCGGTGGCGAGCAGGTCCAGTGCCTCCATGCGCGCCGGCGACACCAACTTCTGCCAAGCCTCGCCAACCGTCACTCGTCCCCGGGCGAAGGCCCCCAGCAGGCGTGTCACATCCACCTCCAGCGGAGGTGGGTCGGCGTAGCGCTCGAAGCCGTAGGTCGGCACGGCGTGCGAGCCGCGCACATCAAGCCAGCTCTCGGCATGCTGCACGGTCAGGCGCAGCATGGTGGCGACGACCTGGCTGAACATGGGGCCCAGATCCGCGCCGGGGTCCTTGGGATCGTGGATCTTGGCGCCCAGACGCGTCTGGCTGACTGCGAAGCCACCGGTGATGGCCTTGGTCGTCATCCAGATGTCGATCCCGAACTTGGAGATGTCCGAGGTCCAATCGTTCTGGTCGAGATAGTGCTTGACCAGGTCGCCGCTGATGCCGAAGTCGCCGCCGATGGGCTGGCGGATGCGCAGTCCGTACAGGGCGCGGGTGATGGGATAGGTGACCGTGTTGGTGATGGTGCCGTCGTACTTGTAGCGCTGGTAGAGCGGCGTGACGTAGTCGAAGCCACCCTTGAGGATGGGTCCGGCCAGCAGTTCGATCCATTCGGGCACGATGGAGCGCAGGTCGGAGTCGACGACCACCAGCGCTTCCACCTTGAGCGTCTCGGCGATCTGGAAGATGGTGCGCAGGGCCGCACCCTTGCCGCCAACACCGTCGACCTCAGGGTAGGTGAGCGACAGGCGCTGGAGCCGGTTGCGAGGTCGCACCAGCAGGATGCGCTCGACATAGTCGGGCGGCTGTGTCTCGATCACGACACGGCCGGTGCCGTCGGGCGAACCGGCGTCGGCATTCACCAGGACCGGCTTGCTGTCGGGGAAGTACTGCACCAGCCCGGCCTGTGCGGCGCGCGTGACATGGCCGATGGTGGCGGCGTTCTTGAAGCTGGGGATGCCGACCATGATGTCGGCTGGGCCAAGTCGCTCGACCTCTGCGGCCAGCGCTTCGGGGAGGGCTCGATCAGGCATGCGCTGAGACTAGCCCAATGGCGAAGAGCCGGTTCTTTGGTCGTACCAGCATCCCCTATCGACGGTGTGCGAGGCGCTCCACGATGCGCCACTCGATGGTGTCGTCGTTGGGGTGGTAGCGGCTGTTGGCCGCCTTAAGGATGCCGCCGCGAAGCCCCATCGCCTTCCAGGTGGCGATCCAACTGTCGATGGGCGGCCGCACGTGACCCGAGAGCCGCACCAACGGACCTGGCGCGATGATGCTCTCCAGCAGTCGCTTGCGTTCCAGCAGTGGCACGTCCAGCAGGTCCGTACCGTCCAGTGCTAGCAGGTCCACGGCCACGAAGCCGTCGATCTTGTCCGCCTCCGCCTCGAGCTGGTCGATGACGTTGCGCGCCGACACGTCGAAATCGATGCTGCTGCGCACGAACATCTGGGTGGGATGGCTGTGGACCTCGGGGATGGCCGCGGCACCGACCCCATCGAGCATCACCTGGCGGCTGATGACGCCATCCACGATGGCATCGACGGCCATGAAGGCATCGCCCAGGGCCGCCGTCAGCAGCGGCAGACCGGGTGTCACGTCGACGCCCGTCTCCTCGATGAGCGCCACCGTCACCGGGGCCTCAGCCTCTGCCCGCAGGCTCAGGTGTGCCAGAGCACGCGTACCGCTCCACAGCGGCTCCAGCAGTGGATCGCGGATATCGAACGTGCGGCGCCCGCGGTAGGCGCGCATGGGCCCCCAGTCGAGCGGATCCTCGGGGACGGGTGCGGGCACACGGTCGGCCATGTCGCGCTAGCCGGCCCGGCCGCTCTCCAGCAGGCGCCACGCAGAACCGATCATCTCGTGCAGTGAGCCACGCTGCGGTCGCCAGCCCAGCAGCTCGCCAGCCCGGTCGTAGGAGGCGATGAGTGCGGGCGGATCGCCGGCACGGCGCGGCCCGTAGTGGTGCGGGATCTCGGCGCTGACGATGGCGCTGGCAGCGTGGAGCACCTGCTTGACGCTGAAGCCAGTGCCGGAGCCGAGGTTGCAGATCTCCTGGCCCGGTCCCATCTGGCCAGTCAGCTCCAGGGCGGCGATGTGCGCCTCGGCCAGGTCGAGCACGTGGATGTAGTCGCGGATGGCAGTGCCGTCAGCGGTGGGATAGTCATCGCCGAAGACGGTCAGCTCGGGACCGCCCCGGGCGGCAGCCAGGATGTTGGGGACGAGGTGCGTCTCGGGATGATGCCGCTCGCCGTAGTGCTCGCTGGCTCCGGCCACGTTGAAGTAGCGCAGCGATACCGAGCGCAGCCCGTAGGCGGAATACCAGCCCATGGCACTCTCGAAGGCCAGCTTGGAAGCGCCGTAGGGGTTCACCGGGCGAGTCGGCGCGTTCTCGCGGATGGGGACACGATCGGGCTCGCCGTAGACCGCCGCCGTGCAGCTGAAGACGATGCGGTCGACGGCCGCTTCGCGGAGCGCGTCCAGCAGGGCGATGCCGCCGACCACGTTCTCGCTGAAGTAGAGTCCCGGATCCTGCATCGACTGGCCGACCAGCGATCGGGCGGCACAGTGCAGCACGGCGTCGATGTGATGATGATTGAGCAAGCTCACCACGGCCGCCTTGTCAGACACCGAGTGCACTGTCAGCTCCGCACCGGGCGCGACCGATTCACGATGCCCGGTCACGAGCGTGTCCAGGACCACCACCTCGTGCCCGGACAGGATGAGCTGCTCCACGGTGACCGAGCCGATGTAGCCGGCGCCGCCGGTGACGAGGACGCGCATCAGCGGCCCAGCAGGCGGTCGAAGAGGGATCTGCGCAACGGAGACTCCTTGGTAGGGGTGGCGATTTCAGTCACGACGGGACGCATCTGGTGGGAACTCAGCGTGGCGGTCACGGCCGGCCGCTCGACGGGCTCACCGCGAGTGGCCAGCACCTCCGAGAGGCGTGCTTCCATCCGCCGTGCCATGTCATTCTCGGGATCGATCTGGAGCGCGCGCGAGGCGAGCCGATAGGCCTGCCCATCATCGCCCTCCGCCAAGGCGCACTTCGCCAGGCCCACGACAGCGATGGCGTTGCCGGGATCCAGCTCCACCACCCGTCCGTAGATATCCCTGGCCTTGGTGACCTGGTCGACCTGCAGGTTCCGGTCAGCCTCAAGGATCTGCTCGATCATGCTGTCGAGACTACCTGATGGCTGGATGTGTGGCTCCCCCGTCTGTGTCGCTTTCGCTTTGGCCAGCCTGCAGCAGGTCTTCGAGGACAAGGCTGGCCCGTGTCAGCAGCGTCACGCGTCGATTGAGGGCTGGCTCCTCCACGACGTCGGCGAGGAGACGATCCAGGATCTCGCCGATGGCTGGACCTTCGGGGACGCCCAGGGTTTCGCGCACGTCGCGACCGTCGATGGCGAGATCGGCCAGCGTCAACGGTGATCCGCCCGCACGCTGGCCGGCGATGCGATCAAACAGCTGCGCCTCTCGCTGCGTCGCCCCATCGTCGGCCGCCCGAGCCCGGCGCAGGAGCAGCACCTCGTCGAGCAGCTCCGGCAGCCGGCGCATGAAGCGGCGCACGTCCGCATCGGTCCAGGTCGGGTCGTACCCGGCCGCCGCAGCGGCGATGAGCGAAGTGACCGCGTCCGCCTCGCGTCCGCCCACCCGCAGGCGCGCCAGGATGGTGCGGGCAGCATCGGGCCCAACCTCGCCAAGGAGGGCAGCCAGCGCCAGTCGCTCGTTGTCCGGGTCAGCCTCGGCAGCTGGATCAAGGGTGCCAAGGGTGCGCTCCCATGTCTCTTCCGGCAGCGCCGCGAGCTCCGGCAGCGTCGTGGCCAGGATGCCCGTCTCAGACATCAGGCGCATGGCCCGCGATGGTGCCGCCGCGGCCAGCATGCGGCGGATCTCGCTGCCGATGCGCTCCTCGGATACCCACGCGATGTCGGCTGCGTGGTGGCGCATGGCCCGCTCCGTGACCGGTTCGATGGCGAAGTCAAGGCGCGCCGCGATGCGCACCGCTCGCAATAGGCGCAGGGCATCTTCATCGAAGCGTCGGTCGGGATCGCCCACCGCACGGACCAGTCGGGCGTCCAGGTCTCCCTGACCGTCAGCCGGATCGACCAGGCGGGCGGCGGATCCTGGCCCGCGGCGACCCCAGGCGATGGCGTTGATGGTCAGATCGCGACGCGCCAGATCCTCGAAGACATCACCGCTGAAGGTGACGCTGTCGGGTCGGCGATGATCGGCGTAGCGATGATCGCGGCGGAAGGTCGTGATCTCGATCTCGCGCGCGAGGACGGTGCCGAAGCGGTTCTGGTAGCTGCTGCCCGGGAAGACACGGAGGATGCGCTCCGGCCGCGCGTCTGTGGCGACGTCCCAGTCGCTGACACGAAGGCCCAACAAGGCATCTCGCACGCCACCACCGACGAGATAGGCGCCGTGCCCCTCGTCCCACAGCCTGGTCAGCACCGACATCGCCGCATCAGCGACCGGGAACGGCGGCCCATCTTCCATGCCGTTCACCATCCCCGGCTCTCCCGGTCCGCCGCTCAGCGGTTGAGCGTGAGGTAATCCCGCCAGGCTTCGTTGCGGGGGTCGGCCAGGTAGGACGAGTACAACGAGTAGATGTCACAGCGGGGTTCATGAGGTGGCTGGCGCAGGCGCATGCCGGCCTCCTCTGGCAGACGGCCCCCTTTGCGGTGATTGCACGAGCTGCAGGCTGCCACGAGGTTGTCCCAGCTGTGCCCGCCGCCACGGTGGCGGGGTACGACATGGTCGAGCGTCAGTTTGGGGGTCCGTTCTCCGCAGTAGACACAGGCGTGGCCGTCGCGAGCGAAGACCTCTCGACGCGACAATCGTACACGCGGGCGAGGCCGTTTGACGCGGTACTGCAGCTTGATCACCGAGGGCGCACGCAGGACTGTGGTGGGCGTCCGCACCTCAGTGTGGTCGTACTCGATCACCTCTGCCTTCTCGCCGAAGACGAGCCGGAACGCCCTGCGGATGTCGCAGACGTTGAGCGGCTCGTAGTCGGCGTTCAGAAGAAGGACGACGCTATCCACCGTGCACCTCGGACGGGCGTGTTCCACACGCTGCACGCGCATCCTAACGCACCCCTCGACCATGCCCTACCGCAGACACCCCGCAGGCAGTACCAATGCTCCATCAGGCGTAGACCCCAGCCGGTCCACCCGACCGCACCCAACGGCTCGCCTCCGCCCGAAGCGTGGGACGACCGGGTGATGGAGACAGGACCGTCGGGGACGATAGGGTTCGGCATGTCATCGATCCGAGCGAAATCACCCACCAAGGACACCAAGACATCTAAGGAACAGGACGGATCATGAACGCCTACTGCCCAGAGTGCGAGACCGAACTGGATCAGAACAGTGGTATCTGCCCCGCGTGCCGCTGGGACCCGACCGCCGTCGCGTTTTCGGTCCAGGCGCCCACCGACGGTCGCGAGTTGTCGTTGACCGAGCGGTATCGCGGCACTGAGTACGACGTCTCGCTGCATCAGGCGGCGTTCAACGACGCCACCAGCGTGTCCCGAGGACGTGCCTTCGTGCTGGTCGGCCTGGTTGCCGCGGTCGGGCTCTACGGCGCCGCCATGGGAGCCATGGGCGTCTTCTAGAACCACCTTCAGGGGGTTGCACCCCGGAGCTCAGACGGCCGGAGAGGCATCGACCTCCCGGCCGTTCGTCATGTCAGTATTGGCGGCCGGTCAGTCCGTGCGGCCGGGACACGCAGCCGGGAGCAGCAGCGGGATTCGGGGTCGGGACCTACAGCCGGCAACCAGCGACCGGAGAACCAGCGGATGAAACGAGGGCTAGCGGACGGTGCTGGGGGCGGTGACGCGGCCACGGGCCAGGAGCGTGCCGATCCCTTCCGAGCCCAGTGGCTTGGAGTACAGGTAGCCCTGTGCCATGTCGCAGCCGACCACGGCCAACCGCCGGGCCTGCTCGCGCGTCTCTACGCCCTTGCCGATGGTGGCCAAACCACGCGAACGGCAGAGTGCCAGGACGCTCTCGGCGAAGGCCACGTCGTCGTCACTGCCGGTGACCAGGTTGGCGAAGCTGGGGTGGAGCTTCACGATCGTCAAGGGCATGCTGCGCACGTCGTCGAGTGCCGAGCCCTGGCCGAAGTCCTCGAGCGCCAGGCCCACTCCGACGTCGGCCAGTGCGGCGATCTCGTCGGGATAGCCGCTGCAACCGGCTCCCAACTCCAGGGTCAGCGAGGCTGGATCCAGGTCCGATCGCTGCAGCACGGTTTGGATCTGGCCCAGCAGCTCGGGATGGCTGAGCTGACGCGGGGAGATGTTGATGTTCATCCGCAGCGATTGCATCCGCGCGAAGCCCAGGTGCCACGTGCGCAGCTGACGAGTGGCCGCATCCAGGACCCGATCACCGATAGGGATGATGAGCCCGGTCTCCTCGGCGAGCGGCAGATAGTCAGCCGGCGCGATGGTGCCCATCAGTGGATGCCGCCAGCGCAGCAGCGCCTCGACCGCAGCGATGGACCCTGAGACCAGATCGATGATGGGCTGGTACTCGAGGCCGAACTCGTTGCGCTCGACGGCGCGTTCGAGCTCCACGGCAAGGTCGATGGGGGGACGTTTGGTCCGCTGGCGTTCCGGCATGTGAGGCACGCTAGCAGGTCCCTGCGTGCTGGCCCTCCCTACTGTGGTGCCCCCCGACACCGGGACCATCAGTACCACACCCCCCTCCAATGGACCATCCATCATCACGACCCGCCGCGTCACCCGGCCAGCGAGGCCGAGGGCTGGGCCAGAGCGGGGCCCAGAGCCAGGTCATCGGGAGCGCGTGCGATAATCGAGCGACTGTCGTGGCAACCAGTCGACTCCGTGCGGGCGACGACCCCGCTGCCGAGTCGCTGGCCAGCGCCACCAGAACCCAACTTCGATCGAGGCATGTCGTGAACGTCGATTCGTCCACTTGGGCGACCAAGAAGGGCCTGGCCCAGATGCTCAAGGGCGGCGTCATCATGGACGTCGTCACCCCCGACCAGGCGCGCATCGCTGAGGAGGCCGGCGCCGTGGCCGTCATGGCGCTGGAGCGCGTCCCGGCAGACATCCGCGCCACCGGCGGTGTCGCCCGCATGAGTGACCCCGCGCTCGTCGCCGGCATCATGGATGCGGTCACCATCCCGGTGATGGCCAAGGCGCGCATCGGCCACTTCGTGGAAGCGCAAGTGCTGGAGGCGCTGGGCGTCGACTACATCGATGAGTCGGAGGTGCTGACGCCCGCCGACGAGGACAACCACATCGACAAGCACGCCTTCAAGGTGCCGTTCGTGTGTGGGGCTCGCGACCTGGGCGAGGCGCTGCGCCGCATCAGCGAGGGCGCCGCCATGATGCGCACCAAGGGTGAGGCCGGGACCGGCGACATCGTCGAAGCCGTCCGCCACATCCGTGCCGTCAACGCCGGCATCCGACGGCTGACCGGCATGCGTGAGGACGAGCTCTTCGCCGCCGCCAAGGAGCTGGCAGCGCCGTTCGAGCTGGTCAGGGATGTGGCCGCGGCAGGTCGCCTGCCCGTGGTCAACTTCGTGGCCGGCGGTATCGCTACGCCCTCGGATGCGGCCCTGGCGATGCAGCTGGGTGCGGAGGGCGTCTTCGTCGGCTCGGGTATCTTCAAGTCCGAGGACCCGGCCACCACCGCCAACGCCATCGTTCAGGCCACCACCCACTTCGACGACCCCAAGATCATCGCCGAGGTCTCCCGCGGCCTGGGCGAGCCGATGCGTGGCATCCATGTCGCTTCGGTCCCGCAGGAGGAGCGTCTCGCGGCCCGCGGCTGGTAGGCCGATGACACCGGGGATGCACGGAGGCCTATCGTGAGGATCGGTGTCCTCAGGGTCCAGGGAGCCTTCGCCGAGCATGAGGCGCTGCTTTGCGGCCTCGGCGTAGAGGCTGTTCCGGTGCGCCTGCCGGAGCACCTCCAGGACCTGTCGGGCTTGATCCTGCCCGGCGGCGAGTCCACCACCATGCGCAAGCTGATCGACCGTTGGGGCCTGTGGGCGCCGACCCTTGACCTGATCACAGGCGGGCTGCCGGTGCTGGGCACTTGTGCGGGCATGATCCTCCTGGCGCGCGAGATCGTCGATGGCGACCGACCCGTTTTCCCGCTGCTCGACGTCTCGGTGAAGCGCAACGCCTTCGGACGGCAGCTCGACTCGTTCGAGGCCGACTTGGCGGTACCCGTCCTGGGTGACGCGCCGGTCCATGCCATCTTCATCCGAGCCCCGGTCGTCGAGCGGGTGGGCGACGATGTCGACGTGCTGGCGCGGCTCGAAGACGGTAGCGTGGTCGCCGTGCGCCAAGGCAACATCCTCGCCACCGCCTTTCACCCCGAGTTGGCTAGCGAGTCGCGCTTCCATCGACTGCTGGTCGCCATGGCTGCGGCATACCCCGTGAGCAGGGGGCTGCAAGAGGCGCTCAGATGACCTGCCCACGTCGCACGATGGGGGGCTGCTGATGCCGGTGCCACCTCGCTCGGGCGGCGTCAGGGCCGCCCGCCTGACCGACCTGGCGGCGGTCGGTGAGCTGTCACGCCTGGCCCACCCCAGTGTCGACATCGACCGCGACGACGGCCCCGTTCGTCCTGAGCAACCCGGGCGCTTGATGCGCTCCTTGGGCCTGCCGGTGACCGCCAGTCACGTCTCGGTCTTCAGCCTCTTCCGCATGCCCCTGGGGGCGTTCCGGCCCAACGATCAGCTGTACGTCTACGAGGAGGATGGCCGTCTGGCAGGCCTGGCGCGCGTCGAACGCGACACCAATCGTGACGAGTGGACCATCGTGGAGCTCGACGCGGTGGATCAGGGTGCGGCAGGAGACATCCGCTACCGCCTGGTCCAGCATCTCCTGCGTGACGGTTCGCGCCGCGGAGCCTCCCGCTTCCATGTCGCCTGTGCTGACATCGACGGCAACGTCGAGCTCTTCATGCAGGCCGGTTTCGCGCGCTACGGCGAGGAGACCATCCTGTTTCGTGAACCGCGCCGACGTTTCCCGAGCCTGCGCAGCCTCGACACGAGCGATCAGCGCATCCGACCCGCGACGCCCCTCGATTCGGTCGGCCTGGCGGCACTCTACGCACGCGTCACGCCGGCCCCGGTCGCGCGCCTGGAGGACTACCGATTGCCCGACTGGGAGCACCTGCCGGGTCGTTCGTCGGTGCCACGCACCTCACTCACGCCATTGCTTCGCTTCGCTGACATGGAGGCCTACGTCCAGGAGTCGGCCGATGGCAGTGGCCTTGCCGCCATGCTTCAGCTGGGTGTGGCCAAGGAGCAACAACCGCACTACCTGCGCCTCATAGCTCTGCCCGAGCACGATGCCGATACCCTCATCCGTTACGGGCTGGGGGTCATCGGCAGGCGCAGCGGGGCTAATCGTCGCTCGGCCAATCCTGCCCACCAGCACGGCGTCATGGCCTGCGTTCGGACCTATGAATTGCCCATCGACCGCCGACTCGAGGACCATGGCATGGAGGCCATCGCCACCGTCTCGCTGCTGGTCAAGGAGGCCCTGGTGCGGGTCGCCGAACCGGCGCTGGTGCCGGCCGTCTGATGTCCACGCCGCCATCGGAGGAAGCCATGTCCGTGGAGGAACCCAAACCCCGAGCGGAAGTCATGACCGCAAGCATCCCATCCGCGGGCCGGCTCGAACGCGTCAGACCTGTCCATCGGGAGGCCACCGACGACCTTGAAGCGTTGCTCGATGCGCTGCCCCCGGAGAATCGGCGCCCGCATGCGTTCGCTCGAGCAGGTGAGCTCGGTCATCGAAGTGGTCATGGACCTGGGTCGCAAGCCGGAAGCGCGCTTCGGCAGTGGCGGCGAGGAGGTCCTGCTGGGGCGCGAGATCGGGCCTGAGGACATCCAGTACGTGGTCGAGCATGTGGGCTCCTTCGGTGAGGACAACCGCGCCGGCATCGAGCGCACGCTGCACCGCATCAGCGCCATCCGCAATCGCAACGGCAAGATCGTGGGCCTGACCTGTCGTGTGGGCAGGGCCGTCTTCGGCACCATCGAGATCGTCGACGATCTGGTCGAATCGGGCCAGTCGATCCTCATCATGGGTCGTCCCGGGATCGGTAAGACGACCATGCTGCGCGAAGCTGCACGCGTGCTTGCGGATGACCTCGACAAGCGCGTCGTCATCGTCGATACCAGCAATGAGATCGCCGGCGACGGCGATATCCCACACCCCGGCATCGGTCGCGCGCGGCGCATGCAGGTCAAGACGCCCGATCTGCAGCACGCCGTCATGATCGAGGCGGTCGAGAACCATATGCCGGAGGTCATCGTCATCGATGAGATCGGCACCGAGCTGGAGGCGCTCGCCGCCCGAACCATCGCCGAACGCGGCGTGCAGCTCATCGGCACCGCGCATGGCAACAACCTTGACAACCTGATGCTGAACCCGACCCTGTCCGACCTCATCGGTGGCATCCAGACGGTCACGCTGGGCGACGACGAGGCGCGCCGGCGCCGCACCCAGAAGTCGGTGCTGGAGCGCAAGGCGCCACCCACCTTCGATGTGGTGGTGGAGATCCAGGACCGTGACCGCGTGGCGGTGCACGCCGATGTGGCGGAGACCATCGACGCCATGCTGCGCGGAGATGCGCTGGCGCCGGAGATGCGCTGGCGTGATGAGGGCGGCGTGCACCGATCACAGGCCCGACCACGTCCGGGGCCGCGCGATCGCATGCCGGGTGAGCGCTTCGGCGGCCTCGTCGGTAGTGGCTTGGGTGGTTTCGCTGGTGGTCCAGGCTTTCCTGGTCGCGGCGCCACCGACGTCGACCTCTCCGGGCGTTCCGGTGGTGCACCTCGTGGCCGTGGCCGAGGTCGTGGCCAGCGTGACACGGCGGGCTGGCCGGGCGATACGACTCGCGGCCGCACGGGCGCCGCTCCGACGCCCGCCTTCCGCGCCGGCGCCATCGCCGATCGCGGCCCCATGGAACGTGGTTCGGCGGAGCCAGACCAGCGGGCTCGCGATGCTCGCGAGCTGGAACGCCAGGCTGAGTGGCGGGCTTCGGCCAACCGTGCCCTGACCGAGTTGAGGGCCGATGAGATCGATGCCGGCGACCTCACCGGAGGTGCCTTGGATCCTGCCCCCTCCGGCGTCGATGTCGAAGCCCCGCCAGCGACGCGTGAGGAGGAGGCATCGCTCATCCGGCTCTCCGACCGCAACGGCGGTGTCGTCCAGCTGCAGCCCATGAACGTCCTCGGCCACGGCATCAGCCGCAAGCGCCTGGAGCAAGCGGTCAGGGATCTGCAGCTGCCGGTGGTGGTGGTGCGTGAGCCGGACGAAGCCGATGTGGTCATCACCTTGCGTAGCAGCTACAAGCAGAAGTCTCCGTTGATCCGTGAGGCCGAGGCACGCGGCATCCCCATCTACGTTCTCAAATCGAACACGATCGCGCAGATGCAGACGATCCTGACCAGCCTGTACGTGCTCGACAGCGATCCGCAGGACGTGGCCATGCGAGAGCTGGAGGAAGCCATCGGACTGGTGCGTACCGAATCGAGGCCGGTCGAGCTGTCCCCCCAGAACGCCTACCTGCGCAAGCTCCAGCACCGCGCCGCTGAGGCTGCCAACGTCGTCTCGCGCTCGCGCGGTCGCGAGCCGTTCCGGCGGGTGCGGCTCTATCCGGAGAAGGTGCGGGCGTGGCGATAGACGGTCCCGGGGCGACACGACCGTGGCCGATCTGCGCGTGGCCAAAACGACCAGGGCCGACGTGAACGCCCTGCCGGGCCTGTTCATCGTGCTCGAAGGTCCCGATGGGGCCGGTAAGTCAGTACAGGCACGCTTGTTGGCCGAGCACTTGCGTGCGCGGGGCCGGACCGTGACCGAGACGCGCGAGCCGGGCGGTACGCCGCTGGGCGAACAGATCCGCCACATCCTGCTTGATCCGGCCGATGTGCCACGTGGCCCCGTGGCCGACGCGCTGCTGTTCAATGCCGCGCGCTCCCAGCTGGTGGCGGACGTCATCCTGCCGGCCCTGGCGCGCAGTGAGGCGGTGGTGCTCGACCGCTACGCCACCTCCAGCATGGCCTACCAGGGCTACGGCAGCGGCGTGGACCGCACCATGCTCGGCGTCATCGCCGAGCTGTCCACACGTGGCCTGCAGCCAGACCTGGTGCTGGTGCTGGACGTCCCGGTGGAGGTGGGCCTGGCCCGACGAGACCTCGGCCATGCCGCCGAGCTCACGCGTTTCGAAGACGGATCCCGCCACGATCTGGCCTTCCACCAGCGAGTTCGCCACGGCTACCTTGAGATGGCGGCGGCCGACCCCGAACACTGGGTCGTGCTTGACGGTGGCGCCGACGTCGAGGCCGTGGCGGCGGAAGTCAGTCGCGCCGTGGACCAGCTCCTGGAGCGGACCAGCATCGGGTAGCTCTTGGCGGACGACCGCTACGCTCGTGCCTCACGCACACCAAAGATCGTCCCTGGGCCTTTGGCCTTGGCCTCGGCGAGAGCGGCCTCCGATGCCGCCACCAGCTCGGCGCCGGTGGCGCCGTCGGCAGGATGGTGCACGACGGCAGCACTCACGGTGATCTCCGTATCACCGATGGGTGGTAGGTCGGCGATGGCGTCGCGCAGTCGCAGCGCCACCAGACCGCCGGCATCGCCGGGTGCGATGACCACGAACTCGTCCTCACCGAAGCGAGCCACGGTGTCCAGCAAGCGGACGCGGTCAGCGATGGCGCTGGCTACGTGGCGCAGCACCTCGTCGGCCACACGCGCACCCTTGCGCTCCCCGATATCCGTCAGGCCGTCCACATCGAGCACGGCCACCGCGAGTGGCGAGCCCTGACGAGTGGCGCGGGCGATCTCCAACTCCAGCATGCGCTCGAAGGTGACGCGATTGGCGAGGCCGGTGAGCCGGTCGGTATGCATTAGGCGGTCGGCGTGATCGGACGACTCCCAAGCTGAGTTGCGCAACCGCGCCTGGCGCACGGTGACCGCGGCCAGGTCGGCGATGGCCAGGATGGCGTCGGGCGCGTCCTCGAGGGGCGTCTCGGGCGCGGCCCATCCCACCGCCAGCAGGCCCTCGACGAAGGTGCCGTCCTCGTCCTCGATCAGCAGCGGCGTCAAGAGACATGAGCGCGCGCCGGGCAGGATCGCAGCGAGCGCCTTGGGCACCCCGGCGGTCAGCACCGTTTGGCGGTCGGATACGGCCTCAGTGATGTGTGCCCCAGCGGCGCTGATGGGGAGCGCCAGCTCACCGTCGAGTGAGAGCAACACCTCCGCGTCCGGGTCGCGAAGCAGGATGCCCACGGCGTCAGCATCGGTGACGGTCTGGGCTTGGGCTGACAGGGCGGCCAGCTTGCTTTCGAACGTGCCACCACGTGCCACCACTCGAGCGGCGTCAAGGAGGCTAAAGGGCACGGGTCGCTCGGACATGCTGGCGATGATAGTCGCAGCGTCCACATCAGCCCCGAGCGTTGAAGTCTGGCACCGCCGCGGTGGCGCGTCCACGCACCGCTTTCGGATATCGGCGGGGCAGGGTCAGTCGAGCGCGGCGGCCTCGGCCAGCAGCGCCCGATACACCTCCGGATCCACGTTGCCGCCGCTGACGACCATGACGGTGTCAGCGACGTCGGCATTGGGCAGCTCGTCGCCGTAGCGCAGCCAGGCCGCGATGGACACGGCACCCGACGGCTCGGCCAC
Source organism: uncultured Chloroflexia bacterium (assembly GCA_963814315.1). Classification (GTDB taxonomy): domain Bacteria; phylum Chloroflexota; class Limnocylindria; order Limnocylindrales; family CSP1-4; genus JAFMJV01. The sequence continues at coordinate 401,910 of CAWFCG010000001.1, read as the reverse complement.
GATCCGCGCCCGAGTGGCGGCCTCCGCCATGGCGCGCTTGATGTCTTCCTCGCTGACGGTCACGACGTCATCGATGAGCCGTCGCAGGTGGGCGAAGGGGATGCGGCCGAGCGCACTGGTGCGGACGCCGTCGGCGATGGTGCGGCCGGCGAGCTTTGGCGCCCAGCGGACGATGTGGTCCTCACGGATGGATTCGGCAGCGTCGGCGGCCAGCTCGGGCTCCACACCGATGACGGTGGCGTCCGGGCGCAGGCCCTTGACGGCGACACAGACACCCGCTGAGAGCCCGCCGCCACCGATGGGCACCAGCACGGTCAGCGGCTCGTTAGCACGACCGAGCTCGGCGAGTTGCTCCACGATCTCGAGGCCGATGGTGCCCTGTCCGGCCACGATCCGGGCGTCGTCAAAGGAGGGGATGAGCACCAGGTCGCGTTCCTGCGCCAACTCATCGGCACGACGGATGCGCTCTTCGTTGTCAGCCCCCACGAAGTCGATCTCGGCACCATCAGCGCGGACGCCCGCGACCTTGATGGCGGGGGCATCGCTGGGCATGACGATGATCGCGCGCATGCCCAGCATCCGGGCGGCTCGGGCGATCCCCTGGGCGTGGTTGCCGCTGGAGTGGGTGACCACACCGCGTGACCGCTCTTCGGGCGAAAGCGAGGCGAGGGCGTTGTAGGCGCCGCGGATCTTGAAGGCGCCGATGGGCTGCAGGTTCTCCGGCTTGAGCCAGACGCGTGGCGCGCCGATGTCATCGTCGATGGGCCCGAAGGCCAGCAGGGGAGTGCGCAGGGCCACGCCGGTCAAGGTATCGGCCGCGGCCTGGACATCGGCCAGCGTCACCTGGTCGGGCCCATTCTGGTGGGTCGTCACCTCGGTATACTGCCGCCACCGCTCGTACCATGCAGGAGGAGTCCATCGATCGTGACCATCAGGGTCGGCAGCACACAGGACCAGGTCAGCGAAACCGCCCACGTCATCGCCCCCGTTCCGGGCCGCCGAGCCTCCAAGGTCGCGAACCTCCGCCACGCCTACGGCTTCGACGACGTCTCGCTGGCGCCAGGTCTACGCACGGTCGAGCCGGATGACGTGGATACCTCCGTCCAGTTCGCTGGCCTGACGTTGGGCATCCCGGTGTTGGCCGCCTCCATGGACGCCGTGGTGGACGTGCGCTCGGCCGGCGTCCTGGCCGGGCTGGGCGGCCTTGCCGTGTTGAACCTTGAGGGCGTGCAGGCGCGCTATGTAGAGCCGACGGTCGTCTTGGAACGCATCGCCCTGGCGCCAGCGGATGAAGTGCAGGAGGTCCTCTCGGCTGCGTATGCGCCGCCCATCTCGCCGGACCTCGTGGCTTGCCGCATCCGTGAGCTGCATGCGGCCGGTTCGCCGGCGGTCATCTCGGCCACTCCGGCCGCCGCGCGCCACTGGGGGCCGATCTGCGCCGAGTTGGGTGCCGACGTCTTCCTGGTGCAGTCACAAGTCTCCTCGCCGCAGCACCTTGCCAGCGGGTACGAGCCGCTGGAGCTGGCTGAGTTCACGCGGCTCATGGGCATCCCCGTGGCCGTCGGCAACACCACCTCGTACGAGGCAGCTGCGGCGCTGATGGAGCAGGGCATCGCCGCCATCTTCGTGGGCGTCGGACCCGGTGCAGCATGCACCACGCGCGAGGTGCTGGGCATCGGCGTGCCACAGGTGTCGGCCATCGCCGACGTGGCGGCGGCGCGTGACGAGCATCTGGTCCGGACCGGCCGCTACGTGCCGGTCATCGGCGATGGCGGCATGCGCCGCGGTGGTGAGATGGCCAAGGCCATCGCAGCCGGTGCCGATGCGTTGATGCTTGGCTCGCCTCTGGCGCGGGCCGACGAGGCACCGGGCCATGGCACCAACTGGGGAATGGCCGCGCCTTCACCGACGCTGCCGCGCGGCACCCGAATCAACGTCGGCACGGTCGGGCCGATGGAGCGCATCCTCTTCGGGCCGTCGCGCGTCACCGATGGCACCGAGAACCTGATGGGTGCGCTGCGTCAGTCGATGGCGGCGTTGGGCGCGTCCGACATCCGTGCCATGCAGCAAGTGGAGATGGTCTACGCCCCGTCCGTCGCGGTCGAGGGAAAGTCCTGGCAGATTCGCCGCTAGGCGTTGGCGTTGGCGCCAGACGGTGGCGATGGCGCCCGGCGCTGGCAACAGCACCGCTCAGCTTGGCAACAGCACCGCCGAGCCTGTTTGAGCGGTGCGTGCCCAGGCACAACTGATCAGATGCCGCGCCAGGTGGCGTTAGCGACATGCGCAACCGTCGAGGCGAGGTCGGTCTGCATCGGCATGCACTGGTCATCCATGCTCGCGTTTGCTCCGTGCACGTCCCTGCATGTGTATGCATCGATCGGAGCCAAGCAGGCGACTGAACTTGGCTAAGGCCACCAAGGGCGACATTCGCAGAAGTACGGATGCCGGCACGGCCACCGCAGGCCCCGCCACGGCCGAAAGTCATATGCGTACGCACGTACCCGGTGGCTATTCTCGGTGCGTGGGTGCACCGGCGACAATGTGACCGTGACGACCTCCAACCGCGGGGTCGGCAGTCGTGCGCCAATCACCGGGCTCGTCGCTGCCGTGCTCGCTTTGCTCCTGCTCCCGACCCTCGTGCTCGGCGCCGACTGGACCACATTGAGTCGCGTCAGCGTCACGGGTGGCTCGCGCCTCGATTCGTTGCATCAGCTCGCGGCCGATCGCGGCAAGCTGCACCTGGTCCACCCACGTATCGGCCCCAGCGCGACCGACGACCGCGTCGTCTTCCAGCGTTCGACCAACGGTGGTGCCTCGTGGACGAAAGAGCGCACGCTGTTCACGGCATCCCTGCAGCGCCGCACCGTGGTGCCCAACCTGGCTATCGCTGCCAAGGACAACCTGGTCGTCGTCGCGTGGCGCGTGAACGGACCGGCCGGCAATGCCCTGTTCGTGCGGGTCAGCCGCGACGGTGGCAGTTCGTTCGCTGGCAAGCGAGAGATCTTCTCGACCCCCAAGAGCCACGGCGTCGGAGTGCCGGCCGTCGCAGTGGGCGACGACGTGGTCGCGGTCGCCTGGACCAATCGCGCCAACGGCAAGATCAAGATCCGGACCAGTCGCGATGACGGACGCACGTACAAGGCGGCACGAACACTGGGCCGAACGAGCCTCTCGATCGACTGCCAGAAGCGCCTGACCGATGGGCTGGTCGGGTTGGCCATCAACGAGCGTGCCGTCCACGTTGCCTGGTCGCATGCCCCCACCCGGCAGTGCCTGGCGCAGGGGATCAAGATCCGAAGCTCGCTCGACCGGGGCGAGACCTGGGGCTCCCGTGGCAGCATCACCAACCGCCTCAACTACGGCTGGCCGGAGCTGGACTCGCGTGGCAAGACCGTGGTGGCCACGGTGCAATCACCCAATGGCGGGGTCATCGTGGCGCGTTCTGGCAGGAATGGGAAAGCCTGGCGCGACCGATTGCTCAAGCCTGCCAAGGGGCACAGCCTGAGTGCGGCCGACGTCACCTTGCTGCCGAACAAGAAGGCGCTCCTGACGTTCATCGACGAACGCATCAAGAACCGGCGCCTGATCAGCACCATGGTCGTCTCGCGCTTCAGCCCGGACGACGCTCGCTCGTGGAACCGCCCCAAGACCGTTGCGAAGCGGGAATCGCTGCTGCGCATGGCACCGAACGTGGCGGCCAACGGCAAGAACGTTACCATCGCGGTCCAGTCTGGCCAGTTCGACGGCACTCCTCGAAACATCTTCGCCACTCGCCTGCGCTAGCGGTGCGCCGGGTTCGATGACCAGCCGGGTTCGATGACCAGCCGCGCTCGCGATCTTGGCATCTCCATCGGCCTGATGGCACCCGGACCGCTCAACGCCATCACCGACGTGGCCGGCGTTCGCGTTGGGCACGCCACGCTCATCTCGGGTGAGGCTGGGCCGCGAGTGGTCGGGCAGGGGCCGGTCCGCACCGGTGTCACCGTGGTGGTGCCCATCGATGGCGACCCCTTCGCCGAGGCCGTCTATGCGGGGGCGCATCGGCTCAATGGCAATGGCGAGCTCACCGGCCTGGAGTGGATCCGCGAGGCGGGCTTGCTGGCAGGCCCGATCGGCATCACCAACACGCATTCGGTCGGTGTGGTGCGTGACGCCATCGTGGCTGCCGCGACCCGGAGCGCGGCACATGGCGCGTCAGCCTGGTCCCTGCCGGTGGTCGGCGAGACCTGGGACGGCTGGCTCAATGACATCAACGGCCAGCACGTCCGGGCCGAACACCTGGACGCTGCGCTTGCCGACGCCGTCGGGGGGCCGGTGGCTGAGGGCAACGTGGGCGGCGGAACCGGCATGATCTGCCACCACTTCAAGGGTGGCATCGGCACCGCATCGCGGCGCCTGCCTGATGCGGAGGGCGGCTTCACCGTGGGTGCATTGGTGCAGGCCAATTACGGTCGGCGAGAACGACTGGCCATCGATGGCGTCCCAGTGGGGCGAGAGATAGGTTTCGGTGAAGTGCCTTCGGATCGCCTGGATGGCTCTGGTCCGGCCGACCCCGGTTCGGGGTCCATCATCGTCGTGCTGGCCACCGACGCGCCGCTGCTGCCTCACCAGTGCGAGCGATTGGCGCAACGCGCCGGCCTGGGCGTGGCTCGAACAGGCGGGGCCGGGGAGCATTCCAGCGGCGACCTGTTCATCGCCTTCGCCACCGGCAATCGTGCTCTGGTCGCAGCCGACGAGGCGACCGACCGGCCCTTTGCTCGTGACGTGCGTGTGCTTGACGACACCTGGATCAGTCCGCTCTTCTGGGCGGCCATCGAGTCGACCGAAGAGGCCATCCTCAACGCACTCGTGGCGGCCGAGACGATGAGCGGTCAGGACGGCCACATCGCGCACCGGCTTCCGCACGACCGCTTGGTTGAGATTTGGGGGCGACACCGCGGCTGAATCTGGGTCGTGGTCGTTCACAAACGATCTCGAGGCCATCAGCAACTACGCCGCCGATAAGGGGCCGCTGCTTCGATACGCGGACGATGTCCCCCAGACGCCCAACCAGGCCGCCAGCTCCGGCAGCGTCCGCACTCGTCAACCGCTTGGCCACCAGCATCGGTGCGGCGGTCCGTGATGAGCGACGCCGTCGCGCCATGACCACACGCGAGCTGGCACTCCGCGCTCGCATCTCGCCCGCATCGATCAACGCCGTGGAGGCTGGCCGGCTGGCGCGAGTCCGGCGCTCGCGTGGCTCCGATAGACTCGGGTCAGCGATAGGACGGCAGGCAAGTAGCGAGGGGTGTGCATGACAGACGCGGCTGACGAGAACCTGCCCGAAGGCGGTGCTGTGACCGAAGGCGGTGCGGTGCCCGAGGCAGGTGAGCTTGAGGCGAGCCCGGCAGGGCGGAAGAAGGAGCGCGGCAAGACCGTTCACGGTGAGGAGGCGAACGCGGGCCACCGTGTCCTCACCTCCGACGACGCCGAGGTCGAGGCCTATCTGGAGGTCGCGCTCGACGCCCCCGCACCCCAGCGCGCGCCGGAGGATGACCGTCCCACCATCAGCCGCCCGCCCGAGCCGCCTGACAGCGTCGTTGTGCTCGACTTCGGTAGCCAGTTCGCGCAGCTCATAGCCCGGCGTGTGCGCGAGCTGGATGTCTACGCGGAGCTGCTCCCGTTCGACACGCCGCTGGCGGAGCTGGAACGTCGAGAAGTCAAGGGCGTGATCCTGAGCGGTGGCCCGATGTCCGTCTATGACGAAGGTGCTCCTCGTCCCGATCCGGCCATCTGGTCCGGTCGCATCCCCGTGCTGGGCATCTGCTATGGCGCGCAGCTGATGGCGCTGGAGCTGGGCGGCGACGTCCTACCCAGCGACCACCGCGAGTACGGCCCGGCGTCTATCGCCATCACCGCCACTGACGATGCGCTCCTCACGGGATTGGGCTCGGAGCAACCGGTGTGGATGAGCCACGGCGATTCGATCACGCGACTGCCGAGCGGCTTCGAGGCCACCGCCCAGACTGATTCAACGCCCTACGCTGGACTGGCCGACCCCGCCCGCAGGCTCTACGGCATCCAGTTCCATCCCGAGGTCGTGCACACGCCACGCGGCAAAGATGTCCTGGCCAACTTCGTCCACGGCATCGCGGGGGCCGAATCGAACTGGACCAGCGCCAACTTCATCGAGTCCACCGTGGAGCGCATCCGCGAGCGTGTCGACAAGCACGCCGCCGCCACCGGCTCCGATGGCAAGGTCATCTGCGCGCTGTCGGGCGGCGTCGACTCCTCGGTCGCGGCCGCCTTGGTCCACCTCGCGGTGGGTGACCGCCTCACCTGCATCTACGTCGATCACGGCCTCATGCGCAAGCGCGAATCGGAGCTGCTGCGTGACACGTTCGAGGCCAACCTGGGCATGAAGCTGGTGATGGTGGACGCACGCGAGCGCTTCCTTGCCCGCCTGGCCGGCGTCGAGGATCCGGAGCAGAAGCGCCGCATCATCGGCGACGAGTTCATCCGTGTCTTCGAGGAAGAGGCGGCCAAATTGGGGCGCATCGACTTCCTGACCCAGGGCACGCTCTATCCCGACGTCATCGAATCGACCGCACCGGAGACCAAAGCGGCGCAGAAGATCAAGACCCACCACAACGTGGGCGGTCTGCCGTCCGACCTGCGCTTCCAGCTCATCGAGCCGCTGCGCTACCTCTTCAAGGATGAGGTCCGCAAGGTCGGCCTGGCCCTTGAGCTGCCCGAGCAGATGGTCATGCGCCAACCATTCCCCGGACCGGGTCTCGCGATTCGCATCATCGGCGAGGTCACGCGTGAGCGGCTGGACACGCTCCGCGAGGCCGACTGGATCGTCATCGACGAGATCAAGGCAGCCGGCCTGTACCGCAACGTGTGGCAGTCGTTCGCTATCCTCACGCCCGTCCGTAGCGTCGGCGTCATGGGCGACGGTCGGACCTATGCCAATGTGGTGGCCATCCGCGCCGTCACCAGCGAAGACGGCATGACGGCTGACTGGGCCAAGCTGCCCTACCACGTGCTGGGCAAGATCAGCTCGCGCATCGTCAACGAAGTCCCGGGCGTCAACCGCGTGGTCTACGACATCAGCAGCAAGCCCCCGGCCACCATCGAGTGGGAATGACCGCTGTTGACAGGGCCGACCGGACCCACATGGCCGACCGGACCCACATGGCCGACCGAGCCCACCGAGCCGACCCAGCCGACTGGGTCGACCGAAACGGCCGAGACGTCCGATGACCGCGGGGCGCACACCATCGCCGGGACCCTCGTTCGCCCGCGCCGCGCCCCTTCGTCTGCGTGGACCTGGCGGAACCCTCGGTCCTCGCGTCCGCCTGGGCATGACCAAGCCCTCGGTGATGGATGACGACTGGTGGGTCTTCACCTTGTGGGTCGAGGACGATCAGGGCGTCCTCGAGTCGCGTACCGTGGCGCCGGCAAGCGGCCCGCCGCCATCGCCGCCGCTACAGGTCATCGGGCCTACACTCGCCAACGCACTGATGGGCCTGCTGGCCCAGGAGGATGGTCGCCAGCTCATCCGCATGCGCATGGCGCAAGCAGAGGACGAGACCGAGCCCTGGCTGCGGCCGCTGATGGTCCTCACGGCCGTCTGCTGGGACCCCGTGCGCAAGTCGACCATGCGTGACAACGAGCTGGTGGCTGAGGTGATGCGAGCCTTCCGTCGAGCCATCGATGTGGCCGGAGCTCCAGGGCTCCACGGCTAGACACTCGGGTTCGCTGCTACACTCGGCCCCGCCGTGGACGGCGAGGGGCGCCGTCCGACTTCCCGAAGTGCTGAGGCCTTCCACGCATGCTCGAATCACTTGGCCTGCAGGATCTCGACAAGCAGATCGCTGACATCCTCGCAAGCGATGTCTTCCAGGCCGTCATCTACGTCATCGTGGCGTACATCGTGCTCATCTGGCTCGCCAGCGCATATTGGGCCTACCGCGACATGCGTTTGCGCTCGTCGAGCGCCATCACGCCGTACATCGCGGCGCTCTCGATCATCATCTTCACGCCGATCTTCTTCCTCTTCGGGTTGTTGGTGTATCGCATCGTGCGGCCCAAGGAGACTATCGGCGAGGTCAATGAGCGGGCGCTTGCGGAGGAGGCCATGCTGGCCGAGGTCGCGTCCCACGCGCAGTGCGCCAACTGCTCGCGACCTGTCCACGAGGAGTGGATCATCTGCCCCAGCTGTCGCAATCGCCTGCGTCGCGTCTGTCCCAATTGCGAGCACCTGATCGAGCTCGACTGGACGTTGTGCGCCTGGTGTGGCAAGGACTTCGAGCGGGCGGAGGCGGCAGGGACGACGGCGTTCATGCCCTCCGCTCGGCCGGCGCCTCGACCGCAGCAGCCGCCTCAGCCCCAGCAGCAGCCGCAACAGCAGCAGCCGCAACAGCAGCAGCCACCGATGCGTCTGCCCGCACCACCGCCACCGACGCCAGCCCGCCCTCTTCCGCAGTCCGCCACCAGCAACGCCGCCGAGGGTGCCAAGGTCAATCAGCCACAGCAGAACCCGCAGCCGCTCGGCCAGCCCGCAGGTGGACCGGCACAGGCACAGGCACCGGCGCCGCGCAGCTCGAGCGCCTCTTCATCCACGCCCGCATCGGCCCCCGGTCAAACCAAGCCCACGACCGGGATCTAGCGCGACCGCGACCCCTTGACCAGCGCCGGACCTGGCGGGACTGCCCCTGGACCTGACGGCCCCGCACCCGAACCTGCCGGACTTGCGCCCACACCAGGCCCGCGATACGGATCGCCGCACGCGACGCTCGCACCATCGGATGTGCCCGAGGCGCCCGATGTGCCCCAGGCGGGCGACACCGAAGGCGTGAGTGACACCGGAGATGCCGGCGATGCCGGCATCTTCACGCTCGAAGGTCGGCGTGCCCCCGGCCTGTACCTGGCCGCCTGGGTCATCTCCGTGGTCGGTCTTGGCCTGTTCTTCATCGGCGCCATGGCCAGCTCGCGTGATGCCGCCATCGTGCTGCTCTCGATCGGCACCATCCTGTTGACGCTGGGCCTCGCCACGGCTTGTGGCTACCAGGTCCTGGAGCGGCGAGACCGAGATGCCGCGGCTTACCGTGGGCCGACACCGCTGCTCGTCTTCGGCAGCTACTTCTTCGCTATGGCACTGGTGGGGTTCCTCGTCTCGGTGAGCAGTCTCATCGACCCAGAGGACGCGTTGGGCTTCCTGCTCATCGGTTCACTGCAAGCGATCGGCTATGCCGGCGTGGTGTATCTGCTGGTCGTCCGCACCGATTCGTTGACATGGCGGCAGATGGGTTGGCCGACCTGGCAGTCCGCAGGCGGCGGCATCATGCGTGCCATCGGTATCGCTGTGGCGGTGATGCTGCCGGTGACCTTTGGGCTGCTCTTCCTGGGCGGCCTGCTGGGCAGTTTGCTTGGGGTGGGAGCGCCGGATGTGTTGCCAGAGGCCGACTCGTCAGCCTCGGCCCTCATGGTGGCGTTGAGCGCCGCACTGATCATCCCCGTCGGTGAGGAGCTCTTCTTCCGCGGCTTCGCGCTGACCGCCTGGTTGCGAGACCTCGGCGAACGCGCCGCATTGGTTCGCAGCGCGTTGTTCTTCGCGCTAATCCATATCGTGAACATCAGCACGGACAGCTTTACCGAAGGCCTGTCGCAAGCATTGCTGCAGACAGCAGTGATCCTGCCCCTGGGCTTCGTCCTGGGTTGGCTTTTCCTGCGTTACGGCATCGTGGCCGCCATCGCCGCCCACGTCACCTACAACTCGCTGCTGTTGCTACTCGCCTATCTCGCTGCCGGCATCGCCACATAGATCCTCGGCGTTGTCGCGCCGATCTTGGCCCTGTCCACTGCTCTCGCAAGCAGTCGGCAAGCGCTGACCATGCCTGCGTGAAGGGCCCATCCCTAGGCTACGCAGTGCCTTCGGGACCGGACGGCGGGGGAATTGGCGGGCTCCGTCGTTCGGACCCGGAGGCGCCAACACATGTCCGGCTCGCCACGAGCCGGACGACCGGCCAACGGCTCATCGATTGGCCACCAGCGCGTCGCTGGTGCACCTTCGACCACAGGCTCGCCAACGGAGGAGCGGCATGACCAGCACGTCCCAGGGACCAGCCCGACGATCGGTGCGGGAGCTGCCGGTGGCCGAGCGCCCCCGTGAGCGACTGGTGGCAAGTGGCGCCCAGGGTCTCTCATCGGCTGAGCTCATCGGCCTGCTATGGACCTCGGGCTCCCGACAGTCCTCAGCCGCCAGCATGGCTGAAGAGGCGCTGGTTCGTTGCGATGGGCTGTCGGGACTGGCGATGGCCACGACGCGGGAGCTGGAGCGAGTGCCCGGCGTGGGTCCGGCACGGGCCGCACAGCTGACAGCAGCTTTCGAGCTCGGGCGCCGCGCTGTCATCGACTGGCCTGCCGGTCGCTGGACCATCCGTGGCCCGCGCGACCTGGCCGAGCGCCTGACCGCGGACCTGGGCCACCTGCAGCGCGAGGAACTGCGGGTGGTACTGCTGGACACGCGCAACGGCGTGCTGGCCATGCCCACCATCTACCGGGGCAACGTCTCGGCCGCGCTGGTGCGCATCGGCGAGCTTTTCCGTGATGCCGTCCGGCTCCATGCGGCGCGGCTCATCCTGGTCCACAACCATCCCTCCGGCGACCCCACGCCCAGCCCGGACGACCTGCACATGACCGCTGAAGCTGTGGCTGCGGGGCGGCTGCTTGACATCGCCGTTCTCGACCACCTGGTCATCGGCCACGGGTCGTGGGTCAGCCTGCGTGACCGGGGAGTCGCCTTCGAGCGCAGCTGACGCGGGCCATGGGCGCGACTGAGACGCTGCGAGGTCGCCACGGACGGGCTTTGGGGCCCCATCCCTTCGAACCATCCGGCAGTCGGGATCCGTGATGGCCCGCGTATACTCTCCGACACTGGAGCACGGAGCCGAGGAGGGCTCCCACTCGGGTCGCCGTGGCCCGCTCTGGACTGGTACGCCACCCCCTGCCGTGCGGGTGTGGACGACCGTCGGTGCCAGCATGCTCGTGGTCGCTCCCGGCCACCGATGGAGGTTGCCGCCCGGCTCGAATGATCGACGCCTTCTTTGGTGCCTTCTCCCGTGACATCGGGATGGACCTCGGTACTGCCAACACGCTCGTCCATGTGCGTGGCCGTGGCATCGTCATCAGCGAGCCGAGTATCGTCGCCGTCGACACCAAGACGCGCAAGGTCTTGCAGATCGGCGCGGAGGCCAAGCGCATGGTCGGTCGGACACCGACTTCGATCACCGTCATCCGGCCCCTGCGCGACGGCGTCATCAGCGACTTCGACGTCACCGAGCAGATGATCAAGTACTTCGTACAAAAGGTGCACGATCGCGTCGGATTGGTGCCGCGCCCGCGCATGCTCCTGGGCATCCCCAGCGGAGTGACCGAGGTCGAGCGGCGCGCCGTCCGTGACGCAGCCCTCAACGCCGGCGCCCGCTGGGCGCGACTCATCGAGGAGCCCATGGCGGCGGCCATAGGTGCCGGCCTGCCGGTCGGCGAACCCAGCGGCAACCTCATCGTCGATATCGGCGGCGGCACCACCGAGGTGGCGGTCATCTCGCTCGGCGGTATCGTCGTCAGCCGCAGCGTCCGCGTCGGTGGTGATGAGCTTGACGAGGACGTCATCGCCTACGCTCGCCGCGAGTACAACCTGCTGGTTGGCGAGCGCACCGCCGAGGACATCAAGATCGCCATCGGCTGCGCCTACCCGGGCGCGTACGACAAGCAGCACGTCAGCCTTCGCGGCCGCGACCTGCTGACCGGCCTGCCTCGGTTCGTCGAGATCACCGCCGAGCAGGTGCGCGAGGCCATCGACGCGTCTCTGGCGCAGATCGTCAGCACCATCAAGGACACCATCGAGGAGACCCCGCCGGAGCTCGTCGCGGACATCGTCGACCAGGGCATCGTGCTGGCCGGCGGTGGGGCTCTGCTGCAGGGACTGGACCGGCGCATCGCAGAGGCCACGCAGATGCCGGTCCACATCGCTGACGATCCACTGACGTGCGTGGCGCGTGGCACGGGCATCGTGCTCGAGTCCATCGATGACCCGTTGATGGAGCGCGCGTTGGTGGCCGAGACGTATTCGAGGCCGCCGCGCTAGGCCGGTCATGTTGCACGACCGCCACGCACGCCGCCGCCTCGTCGAGTTCATCGTCCTGGTGGGTCTGTGCGTGGTGATGCTGGTGGTCAGCGGCAGTGCCCCCGTGGACGAGCTGCGCAACGGTGTCAAGTTCGCCATCGCCCCCGTGCAGGACACGCTCTCGAACGGCACCCGCTCGGTGACCTCGGTGTTGGGGGCCTTTGGCGAGGTGGACGTGCTGCGACGCGAGAACCAGGATCTGCGCACGGCCGTGGACATGCTAGAGGACCAGCTGGCCACGCTCGATGCTGTGAACGCCGAGAACGAGCGTCTGAGCAAGCTGCTCAAGACCAAGTCGGACCTGCAGTTCAGCGCCATCGCTGCCGCGGTCAGCAGCCGTTATGCGTCGCAGTTCGAGCGCATCATCACCATCGACCGGGGTACCGAAGCGGGGGTCCTCGACGGTGCACCGGTCGATCTCCGAGGGTGGCGCGCTGGCCGGGCGCGTGACCGATGCCGGCGAGGGTTGGGCCGAGGTCACGCTCATCAACGACACCACCTCGCTGGTGGCCGGGCGTGACAATCGCACCGACGCCACCGGCAACGTGGTCGGTCGGCTCTCGGCGCCGTTGGCGATGGAGGAGATCCCGCGGACCGACCAGGTCTCCATCAATGACCGCATCGTCACCCTTGGCGCCAGACTGGGGAAGCGCTTCCGCTCGGTCTACCCCAAGGGCATCCCCATCGGCCGTGTGGTCGATGTCATCGAGGAGCCCGGCGATGTGGTCAAGACGGCGCTCATCCAGCCGGATGCCGATCTGGATCACCTCGAATATGTGCTGGTGCTGCAGCAGGGCGAGTTCACACCGCCCAAGCGTGTCACCGACGCCGAAGAAGCGGCAGCCCAGGAGGTCGCTCCCGAATGATCGCCACAGGGGCCACACACGTCGGAGACGTCGCACACGTGGCGCGCCTCGGGCGCCTCGTCCGACGGCGCTTGGGACCATCCGGGTGTTGGGGTGGTGACCATCTCGGCATGGCCTATCCGGATCCGAGCGTGGACCCTTGGCGACACATGCCCGCACATCACCAAATCGCGGCCCACGCGACCCGGTTGACCGCCACGGCCCGCCGCCGCGACGTCCTCCGCATCCTCGCCATCGTCGCCGCCATCATCGCGCTCGTCCTGACCAGCTCGGCACTGAACCTGGTGTCGCGCGTCACGGCCGCGGACGAGGTGCCGGCGCCCAAGCGGGCTGTCATCGTGTCTGGCCCGGTGCACAGCCTGACGTACCGCTACCGGGACTACGCCAAGGCCATCGCCGACGCGGCCGAGGCCCAGGGCATGGATGTCACACGCGTCTTCCACCCCAATGCCACCAAGTCTCGCGTCAAGGCGGCGGCCAACGGCGCCGATCTCTTCGTCTACGTCGGCCACGGCAACGGCTGGCCCAGCGCCTTCGGCCCCTTCCAGGAGGACACCAAGAACGGCATCGGCCTCAACCCCGACGACCCTGACAAGCGCAGCACCTCCAACGTCGTCTACAGGGGCGCCAACTGGCTGCGGGCGAATATCGAGCTGGCGCCCAACGCGGTGGTCATCCTCTCGCACCTCTCGTATGCCTCCGGCAATGCCTCATCAGGCATGCCCATCCCGACTCGTGCTGTGGCCGTGCAGCGTGTCGATAACTTCGCCAACGGCTTCCTTTCCATCGGGGCCCGTGCCGTCTGGGCACTAGGCTGGCAGCCAGGCGCCGACGTCATCGACGCCCTCTATGGGGAGGACGCCACCATGGACGCGGTCTTCATGACTCGCTATGGCAGCGCCGTCAACCCCCTGAACGGCTGGATCGGAGACAAGCCCGGCTACTTCCCCTCGGTGCGCATCCCCGGAGCCACCATCCACATCGACCCCGATCCCGTGTACGGCTACCTGCGCGGCATCACCGGCGACCTTGACTTCACTACCACCGAGTGGCGTGACGCGACCGCCGCACCGCCGGACCTGGACCCGCCGGTCATCACAGAGGTCAGCGCCAGCCAGGCCGCCGTCACGCTCGCGACAGCAGACTCGAGTGACCCGGTCTTCACGCCTAACGGTGACGGCATCAGCGACAGCATCGCCATCTCGCATCGGCTGTCAGAGAACGCCTTCATCGAGATGCAGGTGAGGCGAGACGGCCAAACGGTGCGCCAAACGACCACCTGGGCGCTCAAGGGCCGCGGCTCGCTCACTTGGGATGGCCTGCGCGATGACGGCAAGTTGGTCGGTGAGGGTTCATTCAAGATCGTCCTCACGCCGGCCGACCGCGCCGGCAATCACGGTGAGCCCGCCGAGACCAGGGTGCGAGTCCTCAACTCGATGAAGAACCCCAGGGCCAACCCCGCCTTGTTCTACGCCGCCGATGGCGACGACCTGGCGCAAACGACCGCCCTGAAGGCTCGCCTGACCAGAGATGCCAACGTCAGCTGGACCATCCGTAAGCCCGGTGGCGCGGTCGTCAGACATGGCCCCGATGAGGCCGCCTTCCCAGCCGGCGACGCGCGTTTCCTGTGGGACGGCACCGACGATGACGGGGCGGTCCTCCCGGACGGTCGCTATGTCGCTCGTATGCGCGTGAGCCGGCCGGCGGGCGCCTACGCTCATGACATCGAGGTCCGCATGACGCCCTTCGATCTGGCGACGCCGAAGTGGTCGGTTCGACGCGGCGACAAGATCATCTTCACGCTGACCTCCGCCGAGCCGCTCAAGGGCAAGCCGGTCGTCACCGCCAACCAGCGCCTCATCCCCACGTACACCGTGCCCAAGTGGAAGATCACCAAGAGCGGTGAGAACCAGTTCAGGGTGGTGCTCAAGACCAAGACCAAGGGCAAGCCGGGCAATATGCGGGTCCGCGTTTTGGGCACTGACATCGCCGATGGCACGCAGGCGCGCGTCTACATCTTCAAGCTGCGCTGAGCGAGCGCGACTGTCGACCTGCGACTGACCCGTCCGCGACTGACCGGAGCGCCACCTCTCCTATCGTGTCGTCCCGACCGGCGCCTAGACTGAGGCCTGATGACCGAGCACACCAACGTCGATCGATACGCCGGAACCTGGGTGGTGCTGCCGACCTATGACGAAGCGGAGAACCTGGCCGGCATCTCCGAGGCCATCCTGCATGCGCTACCCGGTGCCACGCTGTTGGTGGTCGATGACGCCTCGCCAGATGGGACCGGCGACCTGGCCGATAGACTGGCTACCACCGAGCCACGCATCGTGGTCAGGCATCGGGCTGGCAAGGAGGGCTTGGGCAAGGCGTACGTCGACGGCTTCGGTGTCGCGCTCGACGCCGGCGCTCGGTTCGTCGTCCAGATGGACGCCGACTGGTCACATTCGCCCGACTACCTGCCCGCGCTGATGGCCGCCATCGAGGCCGGAGCCGACCTCGTCATCGGCTCGCGCTATACCCGAGGCGGGGGCGTTCGTGATTGGGGCATCATGCGGCGCATCGTGTCGCGGGGTGGCTCACTATTCGCCAGGATCGTGTTGCGCCTGGGGACCAACGACCTGACCGGCGGCTTCAAGGCCTGGCGCAGGGCCGCACTTCGGGCGGTCGAATGGGATCGCCTGCACTCGGGTGGCTACGTGTTCCAGATCGAGACCACCTACCTGGCCACGCGTGCGGGCGCCAGCGTGACCGAGGTGCCCATCGTCTTCAAGGATCGTGAGGTGGGCACCAGCAAGATGTCGAAGTCGATCATCGTGGAGGCGCTGCTGGTGGTGCTGCAGCTTCGTTGGGACGAGTTGCGTGGTCGCGGTCCGACCGCGTCCATGCGCCGCGATGACGATGTCGACGGTGACGCGTCTGCTCATATGCGTAGTCCGCGTTAGGCTGAGTCGGTAGCGAGCCCCATACCGTCGTGGACGGGGCCGATCCATGGAGCAGCCCCACCGTGAGTGCCGCAGCGCCCCAGCCGGACAGCCTGGACATCACCATCGTCGCCGCCAACCCCTTCGAGTTCGATTCGCGTTTCCTGCGTTCGGCGACCTCGCTGGCTGCCGATGGCCACCGATTGCGGATCCTGGGCTGGTCGGCACCGGGTCTGCCGCCGGAGGAGGAGCTGGCGCCGGGCGTTCGGCTCAGCCGCTTGGACATCGACCGCCGCATCAGCAACGCCCTGCGGCCCCTGCCACGACGGGTGCGTCGCGGCATCTGCCGGCTCATCCGCCTGGACCCCGATGCGCAAGTGCTCCCGGCGGACGCGCCGGCTGGTCGCGACCGACTGCTCCACCCCTTCCGTCGCACACTCGAGATCCTCGCCAACTCGCGCCGCGCCGGACCGTGGGCCGATGCCGTCGTGGCGGCGGCGCCAGAGACGGACGTCTTCCATGCCCAGTCACTGATCGTGCTGCCCGTGGTGCGCGAGGCGGCCCGTCGGCTGGGCGGTCGGTTCGTCTACGACATCGCTGACTACCACACTGAAGCCGCCCGCCTGGCGCGTATGCCCTGGGTGGTGCGTGAGCTGGTGCGGCGACGGGAGCGGGATTGGGCCCGCGATGGTTCGGCCTTCCTGGCCGTGAGCGACCCGGTGGCTGACCTGGTGGTACGCCGCTGGGGTGTGCCGCGACCGACAGTGCTGTGGAACTGCCCGCCAGCCTGGCGCCCGGACCAGCCGGGAATCGTCGAATCCGACCGCATCCGCCAGACCACCGGCATCGAACCGGAACGCCCCATCGTGCTGTACCAGGGCGGCTTCTCGGTCGACCGCGGCGTGGAGGAGCTGGTGGCCGCGGCCACCGAGCCGCGCCTCATGAAGCTGGGTGCCGCGGTCGTGTTCATGGGTTACGGGCGGCTGGAGACGTTCATCGCCGATGCCGTCGCTGCGCATCCCGGGCGCATCTACCTCCTGCCGGCCGTGCGCCCCGACGATCTCATGCCCTGGACCGCCAGCGCTGACGTTTGTTTCGTGGGCCAACCGCCGCGCACCCTGAACCACAAGATGAACCTGCCCAACAAGCTGTTCGAGGCCATCATGGCCGGCGTCCCGGTGGTCGTTGCCAAGGGCAACGAACAGTGCCGGCTGACCTCTGACGAGGGCGTCGGCGTCTGTGTCGATATCGATGATCCGGCAGCCATCGCCGCGGCCTGCACTGACCTGCTCACCGCGCCGGTCGCGGAGCGGCGAGCGCTACGGACCCACTGTCGCGAGGTGGCGCTCCGCAAGTACACCTGGAGCCACACGGCCGTGGGGCTGCTGGCGCTCTATCGCAAGCTGGCACGAGAAAGGGGTGCGGTCTGATGCGCTTCGCCACCCGCCTGGCCTTGTCGCTCGCCATCACACTGCTGGTGCTGGCCACCACCCTCGGCAGTGTTGCCGCGCTGGAGGTCGACGGCAACATCGTCGACCGTTCGCGACTCGCCGACCGGCCCTATCGCGGCCTGGCGCTGGTGACCATCGCCGATCATGTCGCCTGTACCGGCTTCATCGTGGCGCCGCGCAAAGTGGTTACCGCGGCGCACTGCCTGGTCCGCGACGCGGCGGCCGGCAAGTACAAGCTCCGTGGTGGCTTGCCTGACAATGTGCGCGTCTATCGTGCCTACAGTGGGGTCGCCGGGGGCGCGAAATTCGGAGCCTGTGACGTGGCAAGGGTGTGGGTCCACTCGAAGTTCGTCAAGCGCAATTCAGCCGATCGCGAATTCGGTAGCCGGGTGCACGACTACGCGGTCCTGACCACGGAGCGAGGCTGCTCGTATCCCAGGAGCGCCGTCATGCGCCTGTGGGCTACAGAGTCGGGCGACGCCCAACTAGCTGCCGGCCGCAAACTCCAGGTGGGCGGCTATCCATCGGATCCACGCTTCAGTGGCATGAACGCGCTCAACATGTGGCGCACCAGGGGCACCGTGTGGCCGGGAGCCTCCGATGAGCCCAGCCTCCTGAACGTGAACGCCTTCGTGGCACAGGGCATGAGCGGGGGCCCCGTATGGCGCTCCTTCGGCTCCGAGTCACCCTGCGGGCGCGCCCAGTGCGTCGTTGGCATCGTGGTCGAGTGCGAGATCAACGCCAAGGGTCTGTGCCGAACAGGGGACAGCAACCGCCTCGCCGTGCGCATCACGCCGCAGGTCAAGCAGTCGATCCAAAAGCGGTAGAGCCATCCGGCCTACGTGCGCAGGATCTCCTCGGTGACCTCATCGGCGATGGCCTCGAAGTCCGGGCTGGAGCGCTTTCGTCGAGCGATGACGACGTCCTCGGCACGCTCGAGCACAGCCATGCGCCCCTGCTCGACCAGCTCCCGATCGACCGCGCCGAGCCGCCCGGCGAAGGTGGTCCAGGCGGGCACACCAAGCACCGCGGCCTCGCGATTCATGGTGCCTCCGGCGCTGACCACGGCATCGGCCGCCCAAACCAACGAGGGGCCGTCCACGGGTCGCTCGGGGATGATCACGCCGACCACGTCGGCGAATGACTCGGCCTGCTCCGCGGTCCGCGGCAGCAAGACCACCTGTGCGTCGCTGTCGAGCAGGCGTGTCAGCACCTCATCGAAGACGGTGTTCTCGATGCCGCGGTGGTACAGGCTCATGGTGGCCGGTGGACGCATCACCACGATGGGCCGCTCGCGGTCGAGTCCCAGCTCTTCGTAGACGCTCTCGTCGGGGAGGAAGTCGGCCAGTGCCACCTGCTCCTTCAGTCCACGGTAGGGCCGGTGTCGCTCCCTGGAGAGCCCGTATCCTGACAGCGCCGAGTAGGGGATGACGTCAGGCGTCATGACTTTGGTGGCCAGCCGGAAGTTGATGCGGTGCATGCCGGCGGCACCCTCATAGTCGTGGATCACGGTGCTGTGGATGCGCAGCAGGCGCGCCGCGACCGCAAGATCGTTCGAGCCGTGGCTGACGGCCTGGGTGATGCCGCGCCCACGACCGAACCACACCAGCGCACTCGAGCGCCGCGCCAGGCCCAACCCCTTGCCAGCGACCGAGGCACCGCCGTGGCGGCCGACGACGGTGTGGGCGATGCCGTATCGATCCAGCAAGCCCAGCGTCTGGGCGAAATCACGTGCGGTCACGACCGTCTCCACGCCGGCCGCATCGAGGCGTCGCAGGATGGGGCGGAAGAAGAGCACGTGCGGCGAGTTGGTCAGGTCGATCCAGACCTTCCGCGGGCGCACGCTCACGCCTCCCCGGTCGTCACGACGACCTGCTCGTCATGGCCGCCCGCTAAAGGACGTCGACGTTGGGCGGCACACTGCCTGAGGTGCCACCTGAGAGGCGGCCTCGTACCGCGTTTCGCAGGTCCACCACCAGGTCGGCGTGTTCGACCACGAGGGCCAGGTCGATGGCCCTATGTGCGGTGGCAATGACGACGCAATCGGTCGCCCGAACCACGTCGACGTCGAGCGCGACCGAGGAGAGACCAGCGTCGGCCAGGTCCGGCACGTGCGGGTCGTGGTAGGTCACGTCCGCGCCGGCATCGCGCAGCAGCTCCAGCAGCTTCAGCGAAGGGCTCTCACGCAGGTCACCAACGTCCGCCTTGTAGGCCATGCCCAGCAGCAACACATTCGCCCCGCGTACGGCCTTGGCACGGCCGTTGAGCGAGCGTGTGATCCGTGACACCGCGTAGTAGGGCATCTGGACGTTGACGCGACCGGCCAGCTCCACGAACTCGCTGTCCAGGTCGAAGGCGCGCGCCCGCCAGGCCAGGTAGAAGGGATCGATGGGGATGCAGTGGCCGCCCAGACCGGGACCGGGCCAGAAGGGCATGAAGCCGAACGGTTTGGTGGCGGCTGCCTCGATCGCCTCCCACACGTCGATACCCATGCGATCGGCCAGGATGGCCATCTCGTTGACGAGCGCGATGTTCACGGCGCGGAAGGTGTTCTCCAGGATCTTGGACATCTCCGCCGATTCGGGCGACGAGACCGGGTGGACGGTGTCACAGATGCGCGCGTAGAGCGCGCACGCACGCGCTGCACAGGCTGGCGTCAGGCCACCTACCACCTTGGGTGTCTCACGGATGCCCCAACGCGTGTTGCCGGGGTCCACGCGCTCCGGGCTGAAGGCGAGGAAGGCGTCTACGCCGATGGTGCGACCGGCGGCCTCGAACATCGGTGCCAGCACCTCCCGCGTGGTGCCGGGCCAGGTCGTAGACTCCAGCACGATCAGGGCGCCCGGGGCCAGGTTGGCGATGGCGGTCTTGGCCGCCGCGAGGACGTAGGAGAGGTCGGGCTCGCGATACTCGCCCAGCGGGGTAGGCACACAGATCAGCAGCGCGCCGCAGCTCGACAGTCGGTTTGCGTCGGTGGTGGCCCGCAGGGCGCCCGAGTCGAGCAGCCGACCGAGCGTGTCGGAGGGCACATCTTCGATGTATGACTCGCCGGCTGTGATCGAGGCTACCTTGTCGGCCGAGAGTTCGAAGCCCACGACATGTAGGCCGGCCTCAGCGAAGGCCACCGCGAGGGGCAGGCCGACATAACCGAGCCCGATGATGCCGACCATGTCGAAGTTGGTGTCTGTCACAGCCCATCGACTCTAGCATCGGGCGCGCCAGCCGCGCGGGGATGTGTCACCAACGCGCGGGGATGGCATGCTTGCGTGTATGCCTGGACTCATCCACATCGTCGGCGCACGGCCCAACTTCATCAAGGCCGCGCCAGTGATTGCCGCTCTCGGAGTCCTCGGTGTGCAGCAACAGCTTATCCACACCGGCCAGCACTACGACCGCGCCATGTCTGAGGTGTTCTTCGAGGAGCTGGGCCTCCCGCAGCCCGATCGCAACCTGGGCGTAGGCTCGGGTTCGCACGCGGCGCAGACCGCGGCGTTGTTGATCGCCTTGGAGGATGCCTTCGGCACAGAACGGCCTGACCGCGTCATCGTGTACGGCGATGTCAACTCCACGCTGGCAGCGGCGCTCGTCTGCGCCAAGCTCCAGATCCCGGTGGCGCATGTGGAGGCGGGCTTGCGCTCGTTCGACGCCAGCATGCCCGAGGAGATCAACCGGCGCGTCACCGACCTCTTGAGCGATCCGTTGTTCGTGACGGCGCCGGAAGGCGAGCAGAACCTTGCCCGCGAGGGCATCACTGGTGAGCGGGTGGTCTTCGTGGGCAACCCCATGATCGACACGCTGCTGGCGCATCTTGCGCGCTTCGATCCGGCGCCGGTGATGGCACGACTGGGCACCACCGCCCCCTATGGCGTGGCTACCCTGCACCGGCCCGCCAACGTGGACACCACCGATGCGGCGGCGGCCCTCATCGGTGCCCTGCGCGACGTGACGGCTCGCCTGCCGCTGGTCCTTCCGCTCCACCCTCGCGGCCGCGCAACCTTGGCGGCCGCCGGGCTCGATGATGTGCCCGGGTTGACGGTCGTGGACCCGCTGGGCTATATCGACTTCCTCTCTCTGGTGCGTGGTGCCGCGGTCGTCATCA
This sequence comes from uncultured Chloroflexia bacterium, assembly GCA_963814315.1. Lineage (GTDB taxonomy): Bacteria > Chloroflexota > Limnocylindria > Limnocylindrales > CSP1-4 > JAFMJV01. Next base: position 380,395 of record CAWFCG010000001.1, on the reverse strand, counting down.
CTGACTCGGGCGGCATCCAGGAGGAAACGACGATGCTGGACGTGCCCTGTCTGACGCTACGGCCCAATACGGAGCGCCCCGTCACGGTCACCGCTGGGACCAATCGGCTGGTCTCGCCCGGAACGGTGGGCACGGCTCTTGACGGCGCCCTGGCTGGCGCGCAGAAGCGCCCCGGGAGCGGGCCTCCGGGCTGGGACGGCCATGCTGGGGAGCGCATCGCCGATGTGCTGGTAAAGCTGTGAGCCGCCCCGGCAAGACGCCGATTGGCCAGAAGCCACTGCGCGCGATGCTCTTGCCTTCACACGCTTGGAACCCCTACCAGCGGCTGCTTGCGGCGGCGCTCTCGGAGGCCGGCGTGGAAGCCGTCGCTGTCCATGACTGGCCCCAGCGGTCGGCCATCCTGGGCGCCTGGCGGGCGCAGGGTCGGCCGCAGGTGGTGCATGTCCACTGGATCCACGAGTTCCTGGGCGGTAGCACGGGCACGCCCAGCGCCCGCAACGTTCGCTGGTTCGAGTGGCAGCTGCGACTGCTCAAAGCGCGTGGCGTCCGCATCGTCTGGACCGTGCACAACCTCAAGGGCCATGAGGCCGGTGACGACCCTCGTGACGCCAGGGCGCATCGGTCCATGATCGAGGCGGCTGACGCCATCATCTTGCATTGCGAGATGGCACGCGAGGCGCTCACTGAGCAGTACCAGCCCAGCGCAGCCGCTCGTGCGCGCATGCACGTCCTGGCCCATGGCAACTACGTCCGTCAGTACGATGTCGATGCTGATGCGTCTGCCGCGCGGGCGGCACTGGGGCTCCCGCCCACCGGCCGTGTCTTCGCCTTCGTCGGTTCCATCCGAGGCTACAAGAACGTGGGCGAGCTGCTCGACGCCTTCGTCGGCGTCTCTGAGCTGGGTCCAGATGATCGTCTGCTGGTCTGTGGCAGGCCCCTGCCCAAGAAGCTGGGACGGGAGCTGAAGGAGCGAGCGGCAACCGATCCGCGCATCGTGCTGCGGCTGGAGCGGATCCCGGAGGCTGAGCTGTCAGGCATCCTCCGCGCGGCGGACGCCGCGGTGCTGCCCTTTCGCGACATCCTCACCTCCGGCAGCGCCATCCTGGCCATGAGCCACGGTCGGCCGGTGATCGCGCCGGCCATGGGCTGCCTGCCCGAGACCCTCCCGGCCGATGCTACGTTCCTGTACGACCCCGTTGCGCCAGACGGCCTTCGGGATGCGATACGTGATGCCGCCACTGCCGATCTTGCGAGCATGGGACTGCGAGCCCGTGCCTGGGCCGACACCGTCGACTGGGGGCCGATCGCGGTCGAGACCGCCAAGCTCTACCGCGGCGAGTAGCTCGAGGGCGGGGTTGCCCGAGGGCCAGCTCGTACCGGGACGTCCGTGTGGACGTGCCGCTGGAACCCCCATTTCAGTGACTGTTGACCCTGCGACATATCAGTCGATGTTGAGACACTAGGCGCTGAGATAAAGATGGCGCACTACACAGCGCTTCATGTGTTTCACGAACCCGCCCGGGGTGGGTCCGACCACGGTCCGCTGCTTCCCGGCCATCCCGAATCGGTGGCCGCATGACCCTGCCGGCACCCTCGACGCTGCTTCGCCGATTCGATAGGAGTCACCACTCATGGACGACGTCCAGATCCTCGACCAGACCCGGGCCTTCCATGGACACCGCTGCTGGGCCAGCGCCGCCGGGGTGCGGCTAAGCCTCACGGCCATGTCTGCCCTCGACGCTACGCGAGCCGGGGCCAAGGAGCTCCACGCGATCGTGGAGATCGGTGACTACCACGGGGCGATGTGCTTCGGTGACGGCGTGCAGGTCGCCACCGGCTGCACCTTCGGCAAGGGCAACATCGAGAAGTCGGGCGAGGGCAAGTTCGCCGTCACGCTCGTCGACAAGGCAGCCGGGCGATCGGTCCGCGTGGCCTACCGGCCGACGCTGCAGCCGCGCATCAAGGCCACTGCGTTCATGCAGAAGCGGGCCGCGGGCGTACCGCCCACGGAGATCCCCGACGAGGAGCAGATGGAGGTCGTCTCGCTCATCTGGGACGCTCCGGCCGACGAGATCATGACCATCGGAGCGGTCGAGGTGCGCGCCTGGAGCGAGCCCGATGAGGTCGTTCGCTTCGCGGTCTGTCCACGCTGCGAGGAGCTCGTGGCAGAGCCCTACCTGCGCACCGCCGAGGGCGTGGCGGTCTGCATCGCTTGCTCGGGCTACCCGCGCTGACGGGCCGCCGCATCACCGGGTAGGCCCGAGCCATGGCCCTCTACCTCGTCGGTGGCCTCGCTGTCTTCGTCGGATCGGGCGTCATGGCCATGGCCGGCCTTGGCGCGGCGTTCCTGTTCGTGCCCCTCTTCTACTACCTTGGCGTACCCCTCGACGAGGCGACCTCGACGGCCCTCCTGCTCAACGCCGTGAGCCTCTCCGCGGCAGCCATCGCCTACGCCCGCGGCGGGCTCATCGACTGGCGCGTGGGCATCCCCGTGCTCATCGTTGCGGTCATCTTGGCGCCGCTCGGAGCCGCGCTCACGCCGCACATCGATCGCACCGTCCTGCTGGCGCTGTTCGTGGGCTTCCTCGTCTTCGCGGGCGCGATGATGCTCTTCTACCGACCGCGAACGACCGTCCGCGACCGGGGCCAAGTGGCTGAGGCCGGCGTTGGCGCAGCGCTGGGCAGCGTGGCCGGCTTTCTGGGCGGCCTTCTGGGTGTGGGCGGGGGCAACATCGTGCTCCCGGGGCTGACCTGGCTCGGCCTGCCGGCCAAGATCGCAGCCGGCACGACGGCGCTCGTGGTCGTCTTCGCCTCGTTCTCGGGCTTCCTTGGGCACATGGCGCTCGGCGGGCTCGATCCGGTGTTCCTGGCCACGATGGCGGTCCTCGCCACCAGCGGCTCACTGGTCGGTTCGCGCGTCATGCAGACCAGGCTCACGAGCGCCCAGCTCAAGCGCTTCATCGGTGTTCTGCTGTGGGTCATCGCCGCAAAGATGGCGCTTGACCTGCTCGGATGAACACCCTTGACCTTCGACCTACTCGAAGGTGTAGGGTCTCGACCATGAGGATCTCGGAGCTGGCCGCACGGGCGGGCATCGCGCCGTCTGCGGTTCGCTGGTATGAGCAGACCGGCGTGCTGCCTGCCCCCGGGCGACAGGACAACGGCTACCGCGCCTACACGGAGGTCGACCTCTCGCGTGTACGCCTCGTGGTCAGCCTGCGCCGGCTCGGCCTCGGACCGGAGGACGCCGGACGCCTGGCCCGGCTCTGCCTGGAGCGAGGGACCGTCGACCTCCACCTCGCGCCGCTCATCACATCCCAGCGCAACGCGATCGCGCACCAACGCGACGACCTCGACCGGCTCGACGCCGAGCTGACGGACCTGGAACTGACCATCGAGGCCGCTGAGCGTATCCGGGCCACATCCAAGGAGATGACCATGACCGTCCAGCCCATCCGGGTGCTCTTCGTATGTACCGGTAACTCGGCCCGCAGCCAGATCGGCCAGGCCCTGCTCCGGCAACTCGGTGGTGTCGACTTCGCCGTGGAGTCCGCGGGCACGGAGCCCAAGGGGGTGAACCCGTTCGCCGTGCAAGTCCTCGACGAGGTGGGTATCGACTGGGCCGATGCCAGGTCCAAGCCACTGGAGCCCTTCCTGGAGCAGTCGTTCGACTACGTCATCACTGTCTGTGATCGCGCGCGCCAGGCGTGTCCCGTGTTCCCCGGGTCCACCAACTCGCTCCACTGGGGGCTGGAGGACCCGGCCGAGGTCGAGGGTAGCGACGAGGAGAAGCTGGCCGCCTTTCGGAAGACACGCCTGGAGCTGACTCAGCGCTTGCGGCCGTTCATCGAGATCGCCCGGCGCACCGCGGGCATGCCGGTCGGGAGCGTCATCGCTGACTGAGGGCCACCTCGTCGAGGCACCCTGATCGTTCGTTGTGGGCTGAACGGACCCCGGTTCCGTGACGGTTGACCCTGCGCTATATCAGCCATGATTGACACACTGAGCGATGAGATACCAAGAAGCAAGGACACCGAATGAAGACACTGTTGCTGAAGCTCGAGGACTTCCGGCTGCTGCCGGTGTTCGTCGGCGTGAGCATGGCCATCGGCATCGCCATCGGCAGCCTGCTGAACATCTCGGACTTCGAGCTGACGCCTCCCATCGACGCGCTGAAGGCCATGGCCGACGGCTCGTTCGAGGCCAGCGTGCCGGCGCTCATCTCCCTGGGGGTACCGCTGGGCCTGTTCGCGATGATGTACCCAGCCATGACCAACGTCCGCCTCACCGAGGTCGGCGATGCGTTCCGCTCACCACGCCAGCTGGGCCTGGTCCTGATCCTCAACTACCTCGTGGCCCCGTTCTTCATGTTCCTGCTTGCGAATCTCTTCGTGTCGGACCCGGAGCTGCGCACTGGACTCATCCTCTACGGTCTGGCGCCTTGCATCGCGATGGTCATCGTCTTCACCTACCTCGCCCGGGGCAACACCGCCATGGCCCTCGTCTTCGTGGCCCTCAACTCGGTCATACAGATGGCGCTTATCCCGGTCTACTCGCAGCTCCTCATCGGTGATGTGTCGTTCGACGTCATGGTGGTCTTCCAGAGCGTCTTGCTGTACCTGGGCCTGCCGCTCGCGGCCGGCGTGCTGACCCGCCAGATCGTGGTGCGGCGGCGAGGCGAGGCGGCCATGGATACGCTCAAGCCCTACCTCAACGGCCTCTCGATCTTGGGCTTGCTGTTCACGCTCATCGTGATGTTCGCGCTGAAGGGTGACCTCATCCTGCAGCAGCCGGGCATCGTCCTCGAGATGGCCATCCCCATGACCATCTTCTTCGCTGTCATGTTCTTCGTCGCGCTGCTCATCGGCTCGCGCCTGCGCTTCCCCTACGGGGACGGCGTGGCCGTGGCCTTCAACGTGACCGGGCGAGACTTCGAGATCGCCATCGCCATCGCCATCACCGCGTTCAGCCCGACCGTGGCGCTGGCGACGGTGGTGGGCCCGCTCGTCGAGGTGCCCATCATGCTCGTGCTCGTCTGGTCCGCGATGAGACTGCGGCCGCGCCTTTTCCCCGACTGGCCCGACACCCGGTCGGCCACCAAGCTGGAGCCGACCCATGCCCACTGAGGCCCCTATCTCGATGGCGCCCGAAGCGGACGCCCAACCGGCACCTTGTCCGCGGTTCGACCTGCCCACGCCCGACGTCGCCGCCGCCACGGCTATCGCCGCGCTGTTGGCGGATTCCACGCGCGCCGGCATCCTGGCCCTGCTCCGCGACGGTCCACATTGCGTGTGCGAGTTCGCCGCTACCTTCGGTGCCCGTGAGAACAATGTCAGCAACCACCTCGCCAAGCTGCGAGCCGCCGGCCTGGTGCACACCACTAGACACCAGGGCGACGCACGCTGGATCTACTACGAGCGTGACGAGGATGCCATCGCGCGAGCAGCCGAGGCGCTCGACCGGATCCTGTAGTGAACACGCTGACGCTCCGTCGCTCCGACCTGCCCTTCTGGCCGACCGCCGCGCTCGCCGCCATCGCCTGGCTGGTGGCCTGGTTCGCGGCTTGGCCGGTGAGTCAGTGGGTCGCCTTCGACCTCTTCGGCCTGGAGCCGGGCAGCTCACTCGGGGAGGCCGTCGCCTTCTTCTGCTACGACGTGCCCAAGGTCCTGCTGCTCCTGCTGGGCATCGTCACCATCGTCAGCTACCTGCGCTCGTACGTGCCACCAGAGAAGGTGCGCGCCGCCCTGGCCGGCCGCGGTGTCGTCATCGGCACCGTCAGCGCCGCGGCCTTCGGCGTGGTCACGCCCTTCTGTTCCTGCTCGGCGGTTCCGCTCTTCATCGGCTTCCTGCAGGCCGGCATCCCGGTCGGGGTGACGCTGGCCTTCCTCATCAGCTCACCTCTCGTCAATGAGGTCGCGCTGGTCCTGCTCTTCGGACTCTTCGGCTGGCAGATCGCGGTGCTCTATCTCGTTGCGGGCCTGTCGGTGGCCATCATCGGAGGGCTCCTCCTGGGCCGCTTCCCGCTGGAGCGCTGGATCGAACCGTGGGTGCTCGCGGCGCGCGACGCCGGCGGCCCAGCCGAGATCGTGGTGGCCAAGCCGACCGCCGAAGAGCGGCTGCGCGAGGCCTGGGATTCGACCCGCGATCTGGTGCGCAAGGTGTGGCCCTGGGTCGTCGCCGGTATCGGCGTCGGCGCCTTCATCCACGGCTTCGTCCCGACTGACACCATCGTCTCCATCGGTGGCGCCGATAATCCCTTCGCTGTGCCCATCGTGGTCCTCCTGGCGGCGCCGCTCTATGCGGGCGCAGCCGGCGTCATCCCCATCGTCGAAACGCTGCTCGACAAGGGCCTACCGCTGGGCACGGTGCTGGCCTTCATGATGGCGACCGTCGCCATCAGCCTGCCCGAGTTCGTCATCCTGCGGCGGGTCGCGCGCATCCCGCTGCTGCTCATCTTCCTCGCGGTCGTCGTCGTGGGCATCCTCATGGTCGGCTTGCTGTTCAACGCCCTCGGTTTGTGATGCCACCGGCATCGAAAGGAGAACACCCATGCTGAAGATCGAAGTCCTCGGCTCCGGCTGTGCCAACTGCCAGAAGCTCGAGAAGAACGCGCGTGAGGCCGTGGCCATGGCCGGCGTGGAGGCCGAGGTCAGCAAGGTCACAGACTACGCGGAGATCGCCGCGCGCGGCGTCATGACCACGCCCGGCCTGGTCATCGACGGCGAGGTCAAGAGCGCGGGCCGCATCCCCAGCCCGGGCGATATCGCGGAGTGGCTGATCGCGACCCCGTAGGGCCAGGGGCGTCGCGGCACGATACGGGCCGTTAGGTCTGCGGTCGGTCCGCTGGCCTCGCCGCCGTTTCGACAGCTGTGCTCTCACCGGTCGGGGCAGGTTCGGAGCGAGCAGGTTCAGCCGCTGCACCGTCGGCCGCCGCGCCGTCCGTCCTCGCCGCCTTGGCCGCGAGGCGCTTGGCCTTGCGTGCAGCCCTGGCCGTCTCCAGCTCGACTAGCTCCTCCTGATTCGCCTCGACGACCTGGTCGAGCCTGCCGTCCTTGATGGCCGCCTTGAGCTCCCCGATCTCCAGCCTGCCGTGCTTCACCAGCTGCTTGGCCTTGCGCTTGTTCTGCTTGCGCCGGTCTTCGCCCTGCTCGTGCAGGTCGGTGATCTCACGCGGCTTGCCATCGGCCACGATGTGACCCTTGTCGAGCAGGATGGCCCGCGTACAGAAGGCCCGGATCCAGCTCATGTCGTGGGTGACCATGACCACGGCTTTGGCCGACTGCAGCACCTCTGCGATGCGCTTCTTCGACTTCTGCTTGAAAGCATTGTCACCGGTGCCCAGCACCTCATCGAGGAGCAGGATGTCCGGATCGACGGCGGTGGCGATGGCAAAGCCGACACGTGCGCGCATGCCGGAGGAGTACGTCTTCATGGGCGCATTGATGAATGCGCCGATGCTGGCGAACTTGATGATGCCGGGCGTGATCTCTGACATCATGCGGTGGTCGATGCCCATCAGCGCGCCGGCCAGGGCGATGTTCTCGCGGCCCGACAGCTCAGCATCGAAGCCGGCCTGAAGGCTCAGCAATGTGGATACGTGGCCGTTCACCTCCACCACGCCTTCGGACGGCTGGAGGATGCCTGCCATCGCCAGCAGGACGGTCGACTTGCCCGAGCCATTGGGGCCGATGATGCCAACGGCCTCTCCGCGCTTGACCTCCAGGTCCACATGACGCAGTGCCCAGAAGTGGCCGCGGTTCCGCTTGCGCGGATCGAGCATGTTGGCGAACGTCGTGTGCAGCTTGGTCTTCTTGGTGAAGTTGAGGTTGTAGCGCACACCCAGATCGGTGGCCCGGATGGCCATGTCGCCCAGCGGCGCGGCCACGTGGAGACCGAACTCCTCGGCGTCCGGTGCCTCGTTCTCAGCCGCCTCGATCTCCGCGATGGCGTCCCGGTCGAGGTGATCCTCGAAGCGCGAGTTGCCGGGCTTGGGGGACGTGCTCGACTCGACCTCAGCCGGCTGCTGGCTCATCACAGGACCTTGGCGAATGCGGGCTCGAGCCGCTTGAAGATGAGCGTGCCGATGATGATGATGATGACCCCAGTCACGAAGATCACCGCCAGCATCGTGAAGTTGGGCAGGGTAGCTTCCTTCCAGTCCAACTGATCGGTGAGTCTGTCCATGTAGAGCCGACCGTAGAGAACCTTACGGTAGGCCTCCATCAACAGCGACATGGGGTTGTACGAGATGATCGTGAAGAGCGTGTCCTTGGGCAAGCCAAGGAAGCGGTCCACGCCCTCCAGGCCGATCTGCAGACGCTGCCCGCGACCCGCGACCTCCATGAACGACCACAGGATGGGTGAGATCCAGAACAGCAGCCGCATGAAATGGCCGACGACGATGCCGACGTCACGGTAGAAGACGGTGATGGCGGAGAGCATGAATGTGAAGCCCAGGGTGAAGGTGAACTGCACCACCGCGATGAGCGGCACCCAGACCACCTGCCACGTGACGTGGTCGTTGTAGGCGAAGAACCAGACGAAGATCAGGACGGCCATGCCGAACAGGAAGCCCACGATCTGCGACAACGAGAGCGTGACCGGGAGGATGATCCTGGGAAAGAGCACCTGCTTGATGAGCCCTTCCTTGCCCACCACCGCGGTGTTGGAGGCGCCGACGGTCGCGGTGAACCACTTGAAGGGCACCATGGCGCTCAGCAGGAAGAGCGGGAAGTCGGGCGTGGAGCGCTGGAAGATGACGGTCATGACGAGCACGTAGATGAGCATGGTGATGAGCGGGTCAAGCACCCACCAGATGTTGCCCAGGACGGTGTTGACGCCGCGCTTCTTGACGTCGGCGCGCACCATGTAGTTAATCAACCGACGGCGTGACCACACGTCGGTTATCGCGTTACGGATGAGGGCGAGCGGACCTGGCCGATCGTTGCTGCTGCGGAACGCAGCAGGTGCCTCGTTGACGACTCCCATGGACGGGCTAGACGGTAGCAGAATCGTGCGAGTTGTCTCCGTGGCCGCGAGCTGTGCCCGCCGCACGCCTCGCCTGATAGAGTCGGCGGCGTGAGCAGCCCGACAACAGCGCCGGTATTCGTGGTCGGTGGTCCGCGCTCGGGGACAACCTTGCTCTCGGCCATGTTGGCGGCCCATCCTGCCTTCGATTGCGGTCCTGAAACCCACTTCCTGTCGCGCTGGACGCGCCTATCGCGTCGTGAACGCGCGCGCATCCTCGACCGGGCCGACTGGCCGCTGCGCGCGGTCGCCTATGTCACCGGCCTCGCACTGGGCAAACAGCCGATCTATCCGATGTACGGGCTGAGCGCGCAGGACGTGCACGACTGGTTGGCGGCCCGCCCGCCGTCCTTGGCGGCGATGCTCGAATCACTCACCGCGCAGCGGGCCCATCGCGCGGGCAAGGCCCGCTGGGTGGAGAAGACCCCGCGCCACCTGGAGGTGCCCGAGCTCATCACCGACACCTGGCCTGAGGCCCGCATCGTGCGCATCGTGCGTGATCCCCGCGATGCCGCGGTGTCGCTCACCAAGGTGCCCTTCGGGACACCCTCGCTCCTGACCAACCTGTCCGTGTTGGCGCGGATGAACGAGGCGGCGGCCGACTTCTACCGCGCGTCGCCACAGTCACTGACGGTGCGCTACGAGGACCTGGTCGCGACACCGGAGCGCGAGCTGCGTCGCATCTGCGACTTCGTCGGCGCCACATACGAGCCGGACATGGTGGCGGACCGCAGTGGTGCCACCGGCGTGGCGGCACCACACGAGTGGTGGAAGGGTGATGCCACAGGGCCGCTCGATCGCACCCGCTCGGGTCGCTGGAGACAGGAGATGCCGCCCGCCGTGCAGCACTACGCGGCGCTCAACCTGGGCCCCATGCTCGAGGAGCACGGCTATGGCGCAGCGGCGCCGGCGGCACGCCAACTGGCCATCGTGCCGGCCGGAGACGCACTCAATGCCCGGTACGATGAGGTGTTGCTGCGACTGGCCGCCGCCGACGTGGCCATCCGCCGTCCCATCCCTGTCGCCATCGAGCAGCTACACCTGCAAGAGCCGCTCGTCTTCTTCGGCGTCGTGGGCCAGCTCGACCCGGACCGGGACCGTCCTGCGAGCCACCGTGTCATCGATATCGCTCGACTGGGCCTGTTGCTGCTCACACGTCGACTGCAGGGCCGGCCGGTCATCTGGGTGCGTCGTCTTTCGCTCATCCGGCGTCACCCGCGAGACGGCGGCGAGCGCGTCATCGCCCGCCTGCTCCAGTCGCTGGCGGTCTCGATGGAGGCGGAGGACCTGCCGCGGGTCCTGGGCGCCGATGACTGAGCGCACCGGCCCCATCTTCGTGGTGGGACTGCCCCGCTCGGGTACGACACTGCTCTCGGCGATGCTCGCTGCCCACTCGCGTCTCGACTGTGGACCTGAGACCCGGATCCTGGACCGACTGCGAACCCTGCCGCCGGCAGAGCTGGACCAGTTGCTTGACGACGGTTCGTGGCCGGGACCTGCGACGGTATTCCTTGACGGTCTTCACGAACGCAGTTCCGGCTCGTTGGGGACCTTTGGCCAGTCCCGGGAGGAGGTCGCCACCTGGCTGGCGGCACGGCCACCATCGGTCACCGCCATGCTGGAGTCGCTGGTCGTGCCGCATGCGCGACGCGCCGGCAAGGCGCGCTGGGTCGAGAAGACCCCGCGGCACCTGCTCTCACTCGATGCCATCCGCGAGCTGTGGCCCGAGGCCGCGGTGGTGCGCATCGTGCGTGACCCCCGAGACGTCGCCGTCTCCCTCCTCGGAGTCCCATTCGGCGAAGACTCGCTCGTGGGCAACCTCGTTCGCATCGACTACGACGACCGGGTGTCGCGCCACTTCTTCAGCAGCGACCAGGGCGCCATGACCTTGCGCTACGAGGATCTCGTCAGGCGGCCCGAACGGGAGCTGCGCCGACTTTGCCGGTTCGTGGGCGAGGAGTTCGAGGTGGCCATGCTTGATCGCCACGCTTCGGCTGGTCAGGTCAGCGCGGGGCACGAGTGGTGGAAGGCCTCGGTGGGCGCTGGCCTCGATACGTCAAGGGTGGGCCGTTGGCGCACGGAGATGCCGCCAGACGTTCAGCGTTTCGCCGCCCTGCACCTGGCCCGCTTCATCGCCGAGCACGGCTACGAGGACGGCCGCAAACCGCTGCGGCGAGTCGCGCTCGTGCCCATCGGTGGGGCTGTCACCGAGCGCAGCGAGGCATTGTTGTTGCACCTCTCTGCGCAGGACATGGTCACGCTGCGGCCATCTCCACGCCGGGCGAGTGAGATCATGTCGCATCCGGATGTGGTGTTCTGCGGCGTCCGCGGCCAGATCGACCCGCTGCGCAACGGTGGCAGGATCGAACGTGCGCTCAACACCGCTCGCCTGGCTGGATTGCTGCTGTTCCGGCGCTTGCGGGGACGCCCGGCCCTATGGGTGCGCCGACGGTCGCATCGGGAGCGTCGGCCAACAGACCTCTGTGAGATCGCCATCGCGGCGCAGTTGCAGTTGTTCGCTCGCACCGTCGAGCCCGAAGCCGTCGCGGCGGCGATAGCCGCCCGATGACCGACTCACCGGTCTGGTCGACCGAAACACCGCTCCGGGCGACCGCTGCGCCGGTCTTCGTCGTTGGCGTAGCCCGCTCGGGCACCACCCTCCTGTCGGCCATGCTGTCGGCACATTCGCGCCTCGACTGCGGCCCAGAATCGCGCTTCTTCGCCCGATACCGCCACCTGGATGCTGGCACCCGCAGGCGCATCCTGGAGCCTGCCACGTGGCCGCGACCGGCCGTCGACTTCATCGCCTCATTGAGCAACCAGGGGCACCCCGTCAGCGAGCTCTTCGGCCTGACACTCCCGGAGATCGAGGCGTTCCTGGCAGTGCGCCCACCATCGCTGGCGGCCATGCTTGAGTCACTCACCCTGCTACACGCGCGGGCGGCCGGCAAGGCGCGCTGGATCGAGAAGACACCGCGCCACCTGCTCATGACCGACACCGTCCGTCGTCACTGGCCCGATGCCTTCATCGTCCGCATCGTGCGCGATCCGCGTGACGTGGCCATGTCGCTATCGCGCGTGCCCTTCGCCAAGGATTCGGTGGTGGGGAATCTGGTGCGTGTGGACCAGGATGATCGTGCCTCGCGTGACAGCATCGCCATGGACCCGCGGGTCATGACACTTCGTTACGAGGACCTCGTCACCCAGCCTGAAGTTGAGTTGCGCCGCGTCTGCGGCTTCATCGGCGAGACCTACGAGCCGGCCATGCTCGACTCACGCCAGACAGCCGGCGGTGTCGCGGCCGCGCACGAATGGTGGAAGGCGGGCGTCGCCGGTCCGCTCAACAGCGATAGTGTCGGTCGCTGGCAGCGGGAGATGTCCGCCGATGCTCGTCGTTTCGCGGCACTGCATCTGGCGGACTATCTGCGCGAGTACGGCTACGAAGGTGCCCAGGATCCCGCCGGCGAGGTCGCCATCCTGCCAGGTGGGGACGCCGTGGGCCCCAGCAATGAGGGGCTGCTGCTGGAGCTGGCGCAACGCAACCTGGTCGTGACGCGGCCGGTTCCTGCGGCGCCACAGGAGCAGCACCGACAGCGCCAGCTGGTCTTCCTTGGTGTCAAGGGGCAGCTCGATCCGTCCCGAGGCCAGCCGGTGCTGCGCCGAGTCGTGCATACGGGCCTGCTCGGCGCAGTCTTGCTGTTTCGTCGCCTGCAAGGCCGACCCCTGTTGTGGGTCCGCGCGGCCACCCTGCGTCAGCGGCGCAATAGCGATCCGGTCGAGCGACTGTTGGTATCGCTGCTCCGCCTCCTGGCGCGCGACGTCGCCTGCGCGGATGTGCCGGCACTGGTCGACGCCACCGGCGAGCCATAGTGGGCGACATCCTCTCGGTTGCGGATCTCTTCGAGGCGGCCGGCCGCTACGGGTACCTCCACCCGAGCTTCGCGGAGGCCTATGCCGAGACGGGCGCGGTTCGGCACCTCTGGCGCAGTGGCGCCTGGCTGTTGACACGGGCCATCCGCGGGAGCGATCGCGCCGATGCCTCGGTCGGCCATCCCCTGCTGATCTGTCGCGACCCACGTGCGTTGGCGGATGATCTCACTGAGACCGCCGCGCTGGCCGACATCGTCACCTTGAGCGCCACCAGCGATCCACTCGCGCCCGTCGATGAGGCCATGTTGCGGGCGGCCTTTCCCGACTTGGTGCGCGTCCATGCGCGGCACTTCGTGGTCGACCTGCCTGCCTTCTGGCCATCGCGCGAGCATCGGCGCGCGGTGCGTCGGGCCAGTGAGTTGGTCGAGGTGGAGGTCGTGGAGTCGCCCGCCGCCCTGCTCGACATCTGGGCACGACTGGCTCCTGCTCCCGGTGGCGTGGCCCCGACCGCGGAGCCCATCGAGCTTTCGCGTGCGGCTCAGCAGCGACAGCTGGCGGTGCCCGGCTGCGTAGGCATCACGGCCTCCGCCGACGATGATCCGGTGGCCCTCGCCATCGTCTACCTTGCGGGCGACGACGCACACCTCCACGCGGTGGCGAGCAGCCCGCGGTGCGATGAGCTCGGTGCGCTCTTTGCGTTGTATGCGGCGATGGCGCAGGACATGGTCGGCCGTGGCCTGTCCCGACTGGACCTGGGGGCCGCTGCCGGCTCGGTGACCGAGGCGGGACAAGACGCCGCCCGGTTCATGGCCGGTTGGACCGATCTCACCCTGCCGTCGTACCGCTGTGGTCGCATCATCGATCGCCTCGCCTACGATGCGCTCAACGAGGCGGCGGGCACGAGCGGCAGTCCCGCCTTCCCGGCCTACCGCGATGGAGGACGTGCATGAGGATCCTGGTCACCGGCGGCGCCGGCTTCATCGGCTCCTGCTTCGTACGGCGGCGCTTGGCCGCCAGCGGCGACCAGCTGGTCGTGGTGGACAAGCTGACCTATGCCGGCAACCCAGCCAATCTGGCGGGTCTGGCCGACGATCCCGCCACCCGCGACCGCTATCGCTTCGTGCAGGCGGACATCGCCGATGAGCCGGTGATGCGCGAGCTGGCCGCCGAGTGCGACGCCATCGTCAACTTCGCGGCCGAGTCGCATGTGGACCGCTCCATCCTGGAGCCGGCGGCATTCCTACACACCGGCGTACTGGGCGTGTTCTCGCTGCTGGAAGCGGCACGCACCGAGTCGGAGAAGCGTGGCGGCGCATTCCGCCTGCTCCAGGTCTCGACCGACGAGGTCTACGGGCCGGTGCCGGAGGGCCTGTCGGTGGAATCCGATCACATCCGACCGACCAGCCCGTACAGTGCTGCCAAAGCGGCTGGAGAGCACCTCGTGGCTGCCTACCACGAGACGCACGGCCTCGATACGGTCATCACGCGCGGCGCCAACACCTACGGCCCCAACCAGTATCCCGAAAAGCTCATCCCGCTCTTCGTCACCAACGCGCTCGATGACGAGCCGCTGCCGATGTATGGCGATGGCATGCAGCGTCGCGATTGGCTGTTCGTGGCCGACCATGCCGATGGCATCAGCGTGGCGCTCGACCACGGCGAGTCGGGAGCTGCCTACAACATCCCAGGCGATGGCGTGGAGCGGCCCAATCGCGCTGTCACCGAGGCGGTCCTGGCCTTGCTGGGCAAGCCCTGGTCGCTGGTGCGGACGGTGCCGGATCGGCCCGGCCACGACCGCCGCTATGCGCTCGATGGCCGGCGCCTGCGCGCGCTCGGCTGGGAGTCGCGGTCCACCTTCGAGGAGGGAATCGCCCGGACCGTCGAGTGGTACACCGCACATCGCGACTGGTGGGAGCCCATCAAGAGCGGCGACTGGCACGACTACTACCGACAGCAATATGCCTGGCGCCTGGAGCAGTCTGCTGACGCCTGAGCTCCAGCCCGCCCCGGCACGGCGCGGTGCGCACACGACCATGGGCGCGCGAGGTTCCCGCTTGACGCGCTAGACTGCGGCGGCGCCCAGCAGCGACGGGATGTCCCCATCGGCCCTGCTTCTCTGATGCGCACCCTCGATACCTTCAAGAGCCGGAGAACCGTCCTCGCATGACCTCGCCGACACGACCGCCCAGTGAGTCCATCAGGGACCGCATCTCGACCCGACTGTCGACTGACAAGCGAGGTCGCGTCATCGATGAGGAAGCACGACACACCCGCAATGTGACGTGGGCGTTCTATGGGCTCATCGTGATCGTGGTCGTCATCGCCGTGGCCGGCTTGGCCTACGGTTTCTGGGAGTCGAACCTCAAGCCGCTCGCCAGCCTCAACGGCACCCAGATCGGTCGCGGCGAGTGGCAGGACCGCCAGAATCTGGAGGAGTTCCGCGCCACTCGTGCCGAGACCCAGGTCAGGGCCGCTCTGGCCGATGGAAGCATCGATGCCAACCTGGCCAACCGTCGGCTGACCGCCATCAACAACGATCGACCCCAGACCGCTGGTGCCGTCATGGATGAGCTGGTGGACCTCACCTTCAAGGGACAGCTGGCACAGGACCGGGGCATCGAGCTCAGCGCTGACGAGCTGGACGCGGCCGTGGCCGCCGACGGTGGCCTGCCGGAGGCGCGCGAGGTCCAGGCCCTCATCGTCATCACGCCCGAGCAGTCACTCGGTCAGGACGCCACGGCGGCCGGTATCGCCGATGCTCGCGATCGGGCCGCAGCGGCACTGGCGGACCTGCGCGCCGGTGGGGATCCGGAAGCGCTTGCCGAGACCTACGGTCCGGCCAACTACGACACCGGCTACATCATCCCTGGCGACATCAGCGACGCCGCTTGGGAGAACGCCATCTTCGCCCTCGAAGACGGAGGTGTGACCGAGGTCTTCGAAGCCGCCACCGGTGAGCAGCTCATCGGCAAGGTCACCGCCATCGCGCCGGCCCAGGTCGACGACGGCTTCATCGAGGCCGTCAACAAGGACGTCGGCGAGGGGACGCACCGCGGCAACGTCAAGCTGGAGGCCACCGCGGCCAAGCTCGAGGACACCGTAACCAGCGAGGCTGTGGCGGCCGACTACGATCAGGTGAAGCTGGCCCAGATCTTCATCGAGTCTGACCCCTACGTCGATCCTGAGAACGACCAGGGTGACGTTCGTGCCAGCCACATCCTGTACCAGCCTGAGACGCCGCTCGATGCGGACGGCAATCCCACCGCGGTGGCCGACCTGCCCGCCGACGACCCTGCCTGGGAGGTCGCTCGGCAGCAGGCTGAGTCGGTCGCCCGAGTGGCGCACGAGATCGACGATGTAGATGCCCGCATGGAGGCCTTCGCCGCACGAGCTCGACTCGACAGCGATGACACCGGCAGCGGCGCCAGCGGCGGTGACCTGGGCTACTTCACTCGCGACGCCATGGTGCCCGAATTCTCCGCGGCCATCTTCGATGCCGAAGATCCGCAGCGCGGCGATATCCTCGGTCCGGTCCGCTCCGACTTCGGCTGGCACGTCATCATGTTCGATCAGTTCCGCGCTCCACTGGCGGATCGCCTCGCAGCCGTGCAAGCAGCGCTGGCCGAGGATGGCGCCGATCTCGCGGCGGTCGCAGCCGAGTATTCCGACGGACCTGAAGCCGCCGATGGCGGTCTGCTCGGATGGCAGCGACTGGACCTGCTCGACGACCAGACCAAGTTGTCGCTGGCGGTCTTGGACCCGGGCGACATCAGCGAGCCCATCGAGGGGAGCGACGGCTACCACATCTACCAGCTGCAGGAGAAGGCCACGCGGCCACTCGATACGGCCGATGCGGCGGAATTGGAAGCAACCGCATTCGGTGACTGGTATGACCCACTCAAGATCGACGCCGAGGACCAGGGCGAGATCAGCATCGATGCTTCGGTGTATGAGTAGCGAGTCCCTGCGTACACCGCGCGGTGCCTGTGTCTGGTTCACCGGACTGTCCGGCTCGGGCAAGTCGACCACGGCGGAGGCTCTAGTGTCACTGCTGGAGGCGCGTGGCCGCACCGTGACCGTGCTCGACGGCGATGTCGTGCGGACGCATCTGACGCAGGGCCTGGGGTTCTCGCGAGCGGACCGTGACACCAACGTCCGGCGCGTCGGTTACGTCGCCAGCGAGGTGGTCCGGCACGGTGGCCTGGTGGTCGCGGCGCTCGTCAGCCCATATCGAGACACCCGTGACGAAGTGCGTGCCATGGTCGGAGAGGACTTCATCGAGGTCTTCGTGGACACCCCGCTCGACGTGGTCGAGCAGCGTGACGTCAAGGGCTGGTATGCCAAGGCTCGCAGTGGCGAGGTCAAGGAGTTCACTGGCGTCTCCGACCCCTACGAGACACCGCTTGACCCGGAGCTGACGTTGCAGACCACGGACACCACAGCGGGGGTCAACGCCCAGCTGGTGCTCGAGTACCTTGAGACGCGGGGCATCCTGTCGCCGGCCTAGGCGACGTCCAGATCAGGCCATGCCAGCCGTGCCGCCCACGTTATCAGCCCTGAGCCATCCTGCCGTCGTGGCGCTCCTCGAACGCGGCGCCGTCGATCCCGCCGAGGGCCTGCAGGTCGTGGCCCTGGACCGCCTCGTGGCACGACCGTTCGATGCCGGCATGGCACTGCTGCTGCTGCCTCCGACGGGCGGTGGCCCGACCTCCGGAGACCCCTTCGCGCTGTTGCCCGGACGGCACGGCCACGGTGCCGATCCGGCCGCGCTCCTGCGTCGCTTCTATCCCGCCGACCACCCCGTGCTGGGGTCCGTCTTCGACAGCACGGTGGCGGAGGTCGATGCAGACGGTCTGGCCGCTGGGCCGCACCTGGTGCCGGCGCTCGATGCCGCCGCCAACCCCGCCGGCGCCTTCGGCCTGGCCTGGCTGGCGCACCGCTTGCGCCAGCCCGATGGCTGCCCCTGGGATCGCGAGCAGGACCACCGCACGCTGAAGCCCTTCCTGCTCGAGGAGACCTACGAGGTCTACGACAGGCTCGACGACGGTGCCACACCCGACCTGGCTGAGGAACTGGGCGACTTGTTGCTGCAGATCGTGCTGCATTCGCAGTACGCCGCAGAAGCGGGCGTCTTCGACCTCTCCGACGTGCAGCGTGGCATCACGGCCAAGATCATCAGCCGCCACCCACACGTCTTCGGCGATGTCCAGGCGGACACGCCTGACGAGGTCATGCGCAACTGGGAGCAGCTCAAGGCCGACGAGCGAGCGGCCGAGCGCGGCGCCAACGGCGCGACCAAGGTACGCGATCGCGAGATGCCCGAGGCCTTCAAGGGACTGTCCCGGTCGTTGCCGGCGTTGGCCTACGCCGACGAGATGCAGGGCCGCGCCGCCAGTCTGGGTTACGACTGGCCTGATCTTGAGGGTGTCATCGACAAGGTGGCTGAGGAGGCATCGGAGCTGCTGGCCGCGACGACCGATGAGGAGCGCCACGAGGAGTACGGCGACCTGTTGTTCGTGCTCGTCAACATGGGCCGCAAGCTGGGCATCGATCCCGAAGCCGCGCTACGGTCTGCCAGTCAGAAGTTCGCCTCGCGGTTCGCGCGTGTGGAACGGCTGGCGGGTGAAGGCGGACTGCAGCTGAAGGCGCTCGGGCTCGACGCCCTCGATGACCTGTGGCAGTTGGCCAAACGAGAAGAGACGATCGAGAAGGAGGGTCTGTGAGCATCGCTGGAGGCCGGCGCTACCGCGTCGATGGGCGGACACCAGGACAGATGCGTCCGGTGTCCATCGAGATGAACGTGCAGAAGTGGGCCGCCGCGTCGCTCATCTACAAGCAGGGTGACACGCACGTGCTCTGCTCCGCCACGGTCGAGGACCGCGTGCCGCCGCACCTGCGCGGCAAGGGCACGGGTTGGGTCACGGCCGAGTACGCCATGCTCCCCGGCGCCACCTCAGAGCGCATGCAGCGCGAATCTGTGCGCGGCAAGTTGGGGGGCCGCACCTACGAGATCCAGCGCTTGGTGGGTCGCTCACTGCGTGGCGTGGTCAACACCGCGGCCATGGGCGAGAAGACCGTCGTGGTCGACTGCGACGTGCTGCAGGCGGACGGTGGCACCCGCTGTGCGTCGATCACCGGCGGCTACATCGCGCTGGTGCTGGCCCTGCGCAAGGTCAACCTGGAGCGCGCCATCAGCGGCAAGATCGCGGCCATCAGCGTGGGCATCGTCGACGATGCGCCGTTGCTGGATCTCGAATACCGCGAGGATTCCTCGGCCGAGGTCGACTTCAACGTCATCGGCACCGATGCCGGCACCTACGTGGAGCTGCAGGGGACGGCGGAGGGCAAGCCCTTCGATCGCACCCAGATGGACGCCTTGCTGAGCCTCGCCGACGGGGGCTTGAAGACGCTTTTCGGCATCCAGGAGGCCGTGCTCAAGGGCGAGGCGGCGAAGTCGGCCCTGCCGGCTGAGTCGACCAAGTCGGCCGGATGACCCGGCGCCTTCTGCTGGCCACCCGCGCCCGCCACAAGGTGGTCGAGCTGCGTGACCTGCTGGACCTCGCCGAGGTGGAGCTGGTGACGCCCGACGAAGCCGAGGTCGAGGGTGAACCGGTCGAAGACGCCGCGACCTTCGAGGGCAATGCTGAGATCAAGGCGCGCTACTACGCCGAGCGCTCGGGACTCCCTACGCTGGCTGACGACTCAGGGCTGGAGGTAGATGCCCTCGATGGCCGACCGGGTGTCTTCACGCGCCGCTACGCCGGCGACGATCCGACCGACCAGCAGAACAATCAGAAGCTGCTGGGCGAGCTCGAGGGGCTGCCGCCGGAGGACCGCGGCGCGCGCTACCAGTGCGTGCTGGCCTTCGTCGACCCTACCGCTGGCGGCGAGCCGGTGTTTCGAGCCGGTGCCTTCGAGGGTCGGATCGCGACCGCTCCGCGTGGGACGGGAGGGTTCGGCTACGACCCTATCTTCGAACCGGCGTCGGAGGCACCGGGAGCGCGGACAGTCGGCCAGATGAGTGCCCATGAGAAGCACACGCTCTCCCATCGAGGGCAGGCTGCGCGGGCCATGGCCGAGTACCTCAAAGGGGAGGGCTGGTAGATGATCGCGGTGAGGCCCAGGGTCGTAGTCGGCGGGGAGGCGCTCATCGACCTCCTCGTCGATCAGGATGGCACGGTCACGCCGGCCGCCGGTGGTGGTCAGTACAATGCGGCGCGGACGGTGGCGCGCCTCGGTGGCGATGTGCAGTTCCTGGGCCGACTCAGCGACGACTGGTTCGGGAGGATGCTGCGCGCCAAGCTCGAGGCGGATGGAGTGGGGACCGAGTTGGTCGTCGATACCACCGATCCGACCACCCTGGTGCTGGCGGAGATCGATACGGCTGGTGTGGCCCTCTACCGCTGGTACGTCGAGCGTACGACCGTCCCTGGCCTGGAGTTGGCCGATGCGCGGCGCAGCCTGGTTCCCGCGCCCGATGCCCTCCACGTGGGCACGCTCGGACTTGCCCTGGAGCCCATCGCCGACTCGCTCGCTGCCATCGTGGCTGAGGTGCCCCCGGAGACGTTGGTGATGGTCGATCCCAACTGCCGTCCCACGGCCACGCCCGACTTCGAGCGCTACGTTTCCCGCATGCGAGGCGTGCTGGCACGGGCGGACATCGTGAAGGGCAGCGATGAGGACTTCGCCTATCTTGCTCTCGCGGAGTCGCCGGAGGCCACGGCTCGGATGCTGCTGGCCGGGGGCGTGAGTGCCGTATTGGTGACGCAGGGTGCAGCGGCGGCGCGTGGCTTCTGCGCCGGTGGTGAGTTCAGCGTGCCGGTGCCCAGGGTGGCGGTCGTCGACACGGTCGGCGCGGGCGACACCTTCGGCGGTGCCTTCCTGGCCATGTGGCTGGAGCACGGGTTCGGCCGACGTGAGCTGGCCGACGTGCATCTGTTGGAGGATGCCGTGCACTTCGCTGCCCGTGCTGCCGCCATCACCTGCACCCGTGCCGGCGCCGAGCCCCCCACCCGCACCGAGATGGGCCTGGAGTAGCAGCGCACGGTCTGGCCGCCGAGGCTTCGGTGCCTCGCTCTGCCCCGAATCGCCAGCCACGCTCCCGAGCGTCGCTCGTGGGGGACCGGCAGCCGCGAGAGCCGCGGGTTCCATCCCCGATGTCACGGCGGTCCGTGCCAGGTGGCGCCTCAGGGTGGGGTGTACCCCATCGGGTGCGCGCATGCAGACTTTCAGGTGATGTCTGCCCCGACTGGGTGAGGTGCAGTGTCGTCCATGATCGCCAGACGTCAGCGGTCGTCGGATAGCTTCCTGGAGTTCGCAGTATGCCGCGTCTCACGAACCGGGTCTTCACCGACCTGGCCATCTGGATGGTCGGATTCGGCCTGTTCGTCGGTTTGCTCTTCCCCCCGTTCTGCGTGATGCTGGGCTTGCCCAAGGGTGAAGTCATCAGCCTACCGTTCTTCGCAGCTACGCTGTTGGCCGGCCTGCTGGTGGGTGCCGCGAACTTTGCGCTTGCCCACGGCGTGGTCGGGATGCGGCTCAAGCGACTGACCACGCACATGACGCGGGTGCAGCGGCAGTTGGTGGCCGCCACCAAGTCCGGTGACTGGAGCGCATGCAATCCACTCGAGTGCGCGCTTCCGGTCGACTCCGAAGACGACATCGGCAGGAGTGCCGTGGCCTTCAATGCGCTTATCGGGACCCTCGCGCGCTCGCATGCCATCGAGAGTGCCACTCGCGGTTTCACCCAAGTGGTGGCGAGCCACCTTGACCTGGACTCGCTGGCCCGCGAATCCCTGGCGTCCATCCTCAAGGACACTGGTGCCACGGCCGGCCTCTTGCTGGTCGAAGAGGAGCAGGGCTTGAAGCCGCTCGCTACGGTCGGGATCAGTGATCCGAATCGGGTCGCTGCTAATGCCCAGGTGACCGCGGCGCTGCGGTCCCGGCAGATGCGCCGACTCGATGTCGCCCTTGAGCAGGTGGTCATCGACAGCGTGCTCATGGAGCAGACCGCGCGAGAGGTGGTCATTGTGCCGTTGACCTTCAAGGACGTCCCGCTGGGTGCCCTGGTCCTCGCCTCGGTCGACCAGTTCTCGCTCTCCACGGAGTTGCTCATCGGGCACTTCCAGGCCGACCTTGGGCTGGCCCTCAGCAACGCCCTATCGCACCACCGATTGGAGCGTCTGGCTGCGCTCGATCCGCTGACCGACGCCTACAACCGGCGCTTCGGCCTGGTCCGGCTGCAGGAGGAGTTCGGCCGAGCCCTGCGAGTGTCGAGCCCGCTCGGTATCCTGATGATCGACCTTGACCACTTCAAGGGCGTCAACGACACCTACGGGCACTTGGTAGGCGATCGCATCCTACGTGCCGCGACCGCCTCTATCCGTCGCATCTGCCGTGAGGGCGACATCCTCATGCGCTACGGGGGAGAGGAGTTCATGGTCGTCGTGCCCGGTGCTGCTGATGCAGACGTTCTGGACATCGCGGAACGGATTCGCCGTGCCATCGCAGCCACTGAGGTGATGGACGGCGACCGCCGCGTGACGGTGACCGCCAGCATCGGCGCGGTCACCTATCCGTCGCGCGATGCGGCTTCGGCGACCGATCTGGTCGCGGCGGCGGACAACGCGCTGTACGCCTCCAAGCAGATGGGCCGCGACCGAGTCACGGTCGGCTGATCGACGGGCGATAACCCTGCCCCCCGGGGCGTCCTGAGGGTGGGTCAGTCCCGCGGGCCGACGCCCATCTGCGCGTCTAGATCCGGCAGACGATCCTTGAGATAGGAGGCGTATCCGCGCCACCGCTCCAGGTCCTCGGTGGGGTCCTGCACGGTGGCGTAGCCGATGCCTTCACCATCGTCGACACCTGCCAGCCCCGCACCGGTCGGGCCAGAGATGGTTGAGTATCCCAGGCTGGTGAAACCAGCCTCCTCGCCCGTTCGGTCGGCCATGACGACGTGGACGCCGTTCTCGAGCCCTCGGATCTGGCACAGTGCGCGGACATTAGGGCCGGCCCAGCCCTGCTCGGTCTGCCACGCGTCGGTGGTCCAATCGGTGCCGTTGATGATCAGGCGCGCGCCCGACAACACCAATCCCCGGACGTATTCGGGAACATCAGGTCGTAGCAGATGGTCAGGCCCACTCAGCCGAACGACGTATCGACCAGGCAAGGCTCACGGCCCACGGAGAAGACCTGCCTCTCTCCGGAGAGCAGGTGCACCTTGCGATACGACGCGAGCACTCCATACGTCGGGGAGAAGAGCGCCAGCGAGTCGCAGACATCGTCACCGTCTGCCTCGATGACCCCTGCCGCCAGGTGCGAACCAACCGAGGCTGCCAGCGCGGCCAGCCGAGCATTGGTGGGTCCGTCGGCCGGCTCAGCGAGCTCCGTCGCTCGCTCAGCCACGAAGTAGCCGGTGGTGGCGCATTCAGGCGGCACGGTCAGGCGGTCATCAGTCGCCCCGTCGCCCTCGCCGAACCGTCCGGCCGCGTCACGCACGAGCTGCTCGATATGGCTGACGTTGGAATCCACATCACCCAGCACACAGTCCATCTGCACGACCCCGACCTGGACCTTCACACCGCCACCTCCGTCTGTTCCATCGCAGCTTCACGCATGACCACATCGATCCTCGCGCGCGGGTTGACAAGCATCGTCCGATGGGCGCAGTATCGATTTACTGAATCGATTGAGTCACTGCCCGCGCCGGTCAGGGAGGACCAGCGGAGTGTTCGATTGGCAGGGAGGAGAGCGCGTTGACCCAGGATCGCATGGTCACGCAGGGGAGCGACAAGGCGGCTGGATCCACCCCGTACCGTGCCACGGCACGCAGGCGCCGCGCTCGCATGTCCGATGTCGCGGCTGCCGCGGGGGTCTCCACCACCACCGTCTCACTGGTACTCAGCGGCAAGGCCGGCAGTTCCATCCCGGACCTCACCCAGGAGCGGGTCTTCGAGGCCAGTCGCGCGCTGGGCTATCGCGCCAACACGGTCGCGCGCAGCCTTCGTCAGCAGACCAGTGACACCATCGGCCTCATCTCCGACACCATCGCTTCCACGCCCTTCGCCAGCGCCATGATCCACGGCGCCGACCAAGTCGCTGCCGAGGCCGGCATGACGCTCCTGATCATCAACACCGAGCGTGACCCAGATGTCGAGGCCCGGGCCATCGACACGCTGCTGGCCCGACAGGTGGACGCCATCATCTACGCCACCATGTGGCACCAGATCGTGGAGCCACCGGCGGAGTTGAGTGAGGTCCACTCGGTGGTCCTCGACTCCCGCACGACCAACCCCGACGACTCCTGGGTGGTGCCCGACGAGGAGCGTGGTGGCTACACCGCCACGCGGCATCTCATCGAGAACGCACACCACCGCATCGGCTACCTTCGAGAGGCCAACCCGTACCCTGCCGACGCTGAGCGGTTCGCCGGTTATCAGCGCGCATTGGCGGAGAGTGGCATCGAGTTCGATCCCGACTTGGTGGCCGTCGACAAGAACGATCCATTCGGGGGCCACGTCGCCACGGCCAGATTGCTCGCACTGGATGAACCCCCCACCGCCATCCAGTGCTACACCGATCGCATGGCCATGGGCGCCTACCGCGCCGTCCGCTACGCCGGCCTCCGCATCCCGCACGACATCTCAGTCCTCGGGTTCGACAACCAGGACCAGATCGCGCCCTGGCTCGACCCCCCGCTCACCACCATGCAGCTGCCCCATGAGGCCATGGGTCGCTGGGCGGTCGAGCACCTCTTGCGAGTCCTCAGCGGTGAGATCGATGGGCCACGGCAACAGCGGATCGAGTGTCCGCTGGTGCTCCGCGAATCGGTCACACCGCCCCGCGACGGGGCGGGTCTGCCGTCCCGCCCTAGGCGGGGGACGTCGTGACCGCATGCGCCCCGCGGCGATCACGGATGGTTAGCACGGGGCAAGGAGGAAGGACATGACCCATTCCAACACCAGCCGTAGGGTAGCCATGCTGGCTACCGCAGCGCTGGTCGGAGCAGCCTTCGCCGCTGCCCCCGTGGTGGCACAAGGCGATCCCAACGTCTGTGACGGCGTCATCGACGGTCCCTTGACCCTCGACATGACCATGCACACAGGCTCGAACCCAGGTGCGGAGATGGCGACCGTCGAGGCCTTCAACGCCGGCCCCGGCGCCGAGCTGGGCGTCACCATCAACGTCATCCCCATCGGCGAGACAGCTTACGAGACGGCTGTCACCAGCGCCGCTGCGGCCGGCGAGATGCCGGACCTCGTGGACATGGACGGCCCCACGCTGTACCCGTTCGCCTTCAACGGGCTGCTTCGCCCCATCACCAGCTGTGCCGACGAGGAGAAGCTGGGCTACTTCCTCAACTCGATCATCCAGCAGGGGACCTACAACGACGAACTCTATTCGCTGGGTAGCTTCGAGTCGGGTATGGGCATCTGGGCGCACAAGAGCATGCTCGAGGACATCGGGGCTCGGATCCCTACCAGCATCGACGATGCCTGGACGGTCGAGGAGTTCGACCAGGTCCTGCGCGACCTGCAGGCCGCCGGCTATGGCGCCGAAGGTCCGCTCGACATCAAGTGGGCATACGGTGCGGGCGAGTGGCGCGCCTATGGCTTCGCGCCCATGATCCAGTCGGCCGGCGGTGACCTCATCGACCGCTCGACCATGAAGAGCTCCAGCGGCGTGCTCAACGGCCCCGAGTCCGTGGGCGCCCTGACGCAGTTCCAGACGTGGGTCAAGGATGGCCTGATCGACCTCATCGCCGAGGATGACAACAACTTCACCGTTGGTCCTGACGGCCAGCCCAACACCGGCGACGAGACGCCGCTTTCGTGGGTCGGTCACTGGATGTTCACGCTCTATGACGAGAACCTCGGAGACGACCTCATCCTCTTGCCGCTTCCGGACTTCGGCACTGGCAGCAAGGGTGCCATGGGTTCCTGGAACTGGGCCGTTTCGAGCGGAGCCGACGGCATCCCCAACAGCGGTGACGAGGTCGATCTCGATGCGGCGTGGGCGTTCGTTGACTACGCGACCAGTCCTGAATCGGTGCTGCGCTTCGTGAACGGCTATGGCGCCGTTCCGCCGACGCCGGACCTGGCCGACTTCCCCGGCTTCGAGCCGGGTCAGATGCGCTCCATGTACATCGACTACCTGGCCAATGCCATGTCCGACCCGCAGGCCGCCAAGAACGGTGCGGTGGCGCGTCCCGCGACCGCCGCCTACCTGTTCATCCGCGACCGCTTTTCCGAGGCCTTCGCGGACATCGTAGCTGGCGCTGATGTCCAGTCGACGCTGGACAACATCGTGACGCAGATCGACCGAGAGATCGAGGACGTCGGCTGGTAGTAGCCGGCGATGTCTCAGGGGGCGGTGCGTACTGACGCACCGCCCTCGAAGTCCAACCGAGACAGGGGTGAGGCACTGATGAGCGCGATACCAAGTGGGGGAGCAGAGGTCGCGGCGGAGGTTGCGGCGACCACACGGATGCGCCCACCTCAGCAGAGAAGACCTAGGTTCGGGAGCGACAGCGTCACGGGTTGGCTGTTCTCCGCGCCGGCCATCTTCCTCATCGCCTGCTTCATCATCCTGCCATTCATCCTGGCGTTCTATTTCTCGTTCACCAACGAACGGCTCCTGTCTCCGCCGGGACGCGAGACCCAGTGGATCGGTTTCGACAACTACGCCCGGGTCTTCCAGGATCCGCGCTTCTGGACGGCGCTGGGCAACAACATCGCGTTCAGCGTCGTGGTCGTCCCGCTGCAGACCTTCTTCGCACTGCTCCTGGCCATCCTGGTGAACCAGAAGCTGCGCGGCGTGGTCGTGTTCCGCACCATCTTCTTCATGCCCATCACGGTCGTCATGGCCGCCACGGCGGTCATCTGGATCGTGCTGCTGAACCCCAAGGGCCTGGTCAACTCGTTCTTCGAGATCATCACCTTCGGCAACTTCTCACCGGATTGGCTGGGTGACCCGGCCTACGCACTGGCGGCCATCATCCTGGTGTCCATCTGGGCCAGCGTCGGCTTCCAGATGGTCATCCTCCTCGCGGCGCTACAAGACGTGCCAGAGTCGCTCTACGAGGCGGCACGGCTGGACGGCGCCAACAACTGGCAGCAATTCCGTAACGTGACGCTTCCCGGTATCCGCAACCCGCTCCTGTTCGTGCTCACCATCACCACCATCCTGGCGTTTCGCCTGTTCGACCAGGTCTGGATCATGCCCGACCGCCCGGGAGGGCCGCTCGATGCCACCAGGACGCTGATGGTCGACATCGTCGATACCGGCCTCAACCAGCAGGCGGTCGGCCGCGGTTCCGCGCTGTCGGTCATCTTCCTGGTCATCGTGCTCACCGTGACCATCGTCCAGCGGCGCCTCGTCAAGCAGGAAGGGGAGATCAAGTGAGTGCCGCCGTCAAGAGCCCCGCGGGTCAGGGTACGACGCTCAAGGAGGCCAACGCAGCCATCCGCCGTGAGCACCTTAGGCGCTACATCGTCTCCTACGGCGTGCTGATCCTGCTGGCCATCTTCTTCCTCTTCCCCATCGTCTTCATGATCGCGGGTTCCTTCAAGGCGGACACATCGGTCATTGCCGACAGCGGTAGCCTCAAGGCCTTCATCCCTCAACCCTTCGTGGGTGTCGAGAACTATCAGCAGGCGGCCGAGCGCGGCAACTTCTGGCTCTCGTTCCGCAACTCGGCGATCATCTCCGCGGGCATCGTCTTTGGTGGGCTCCTCGTCAACAGCCTGTTCGGCTACGCCCTGGCGCGCGTGCCCTTCAAGGGCAAGGGCATCCTGATGGTGCTCGTCGTGGCGCTCATCATCGTGCCCTTCGAAACGCTGGCGGTGCCGCTGCTGTTGATCATGGCTGAGCTCGGCTGGACCAACACCCTGCACGCCCAGATCCTGCCGTTCCTGGCCCAGCCGCTCTACATCTTCCTGTTCTACTCGTTCTTCCTTGGCATCCCCAGGGAGCTTGAGGAGGCGGCGCGGATCGATGGCGCTGGCGCAGCGACGCTGTTCATCCGCATCGCGGCACCCTTGGCCAAGCCGGCCTACGCCGCGGCCGGCATCCTCATGTTCCTCGCATCGTGGGGCCAGTACCTGTGGCCGGTCATGATCACGCGCAGCGTCGAGGCTCGACCGTTGCCCATGGGTATCGCGGAGTTCCAGGGGCTCCCGCCGCGCGACTGGGGTGACATCATGGCCTACGCGGCGATGATGGTGGTCCCGCTGCTCATCGTGTTCATCATCTTCCAGCGACAGTTCGTCCGGGGCGTGGCGACCAGCGGTCTCAAGGGCTGAGCGGTGCTGCGACTCGCCGACAAGTGGGTGTGGGACTTCTGGATCGCTGACACCGGCTCCAGGTTTCACCTGTTCTACCTGCAAGCGCCGCGTTCCCTGGGTGACCAATCGGCGCGGCACATCAATGCCACCGTGGGCCACGCGGTCTCGTCCGACCTGTATGCCTGGCATGTTCTCAACGATGCTCTGGCGCCCGGCGTTCCCGGCGCCTGGGACGACCTGGCCACCTGGACTGGCTCGATCATCGAGCACGATCGAATGTGGTGGATGCTGTACACCGGTACCACCGCGGCTCACGATGGGGTGACCCAGCGCATCGGCCTGGCCACCTCCACCGATCTGTCCAGCTGGACCAAGCACCCGGGCAATCCGGTGCTGGAGCTCGATCCAAGCTGGTACGAGCTCGTCGAGTCCGACGCCTGGCGCGACCCATGGCTGCTGGCCGATCCCGATGGCCACGGGTTCCATGCCTTGATCACCGCTCGTGCGACGCATGGCCCGACCGACGCGCGGGGCGTCATCGGCCACGCCTGGTCGGCCGACCTGGTGCATTGGGAGGTCCGTCCGCCGCTCACCGAGCCGGGGGAGTTCGGGCACCTCGAAGTGCCGCAGGCCGAAATCGTGAATGGTGTCCCGGTGCTGTTGTTCTCAGTAGCGGCAGATCGCCTCAGTGCGACTCGCCGCACGCGTCTTCCTTCCGAGGGCTCGGGCTCGCTCCTCGCCAGAGGCGAGACTCTGCTTGGGCCCTGGGGCATCGCGGGCGCACAGCGCATCCCGTTGCCGGACCTGTACTCCGCGCGTCTCGTCCGCGACAGGGGCGGTGAGTGGCAGGTGATGGGCTTCATCGACGGCAGTGGGCGTGACGCCTTCGTCGGTGCCATCAGCGACCCCGTCCCGCTGCGCGAGCTGGGCTTGCCGTAGACGTCTGAGCCGGTCGACCAGGGCGATGATCGCCACGGCAGCGATGGGCATCAGCAAGGGGATGAGGTACGAGTGATAGCGGTCACGCACCTCGACCAGCCCGTGCAGCAGCGAGAGCATCACCGCCATCCCGATGAGCAATACCGAGAGGCCATCAGTGCGCCGGCGCCGGATCCAGAGCCCCAGGGCCGTCAACGCCAGCAACCCCACATAGAACGTGCCGCTGGCCAACGACGGCAGCACGGACTTGGGCAGGTAGGGGCGGCTGGCGAGTTCCCGGCGGATCCCGTAGCGCACGCCGTAGGCCTCACGGCCCCACAAGGTGGTCTGTTTTCGGATGGCCAGCGCGGTGATGGCCAATGGATCCTTCAAGGCGCGATCGATGGCCATACGCATGCCCGCGGCGCTGCGGGCCCAGTCATCATCTCCGCCGGCTGCGGCCAGCTCGTCAGCTGCCTGTCTACTCCAGCTGCCGCCGCTGGTGACGTTGGTGCCGTGGTAGAAGGTCTTGCCGCCATTGGCAGAGGTGCTGAGATCGATGGCGCCTCGCGTAGAGACGTTCCAGGCAACGATGGGCAACAACACCAGCAGGAATGCAAGGCACATGGGGATCAACGTGCCCGTGATGAAGCCCTGCCATCGGCCGCTGCCCCAGAGCCGCGCCACGAGGAACAACGGCAGCAGCAGCATCGTGGTTGGCCGCAGGTATTGCGAGAGCCCCAGGATGCCGCCGGCGAGTGCGCTGCCCTTCCAGCCTTTGGGGCCAGCGACCACTGCCCACGCACCTGCCGCGATCGCCAGCTCGTAGGACGTGTGGGGGAGGGGTGCGGTGATCATCAGCGCCCCCGCAGGCCAGAGCGCGTACAGCAACAGCGCGACGGCGCCAACTCGCGGGCCGTAGAGATGACGCGCGAGCGCCAGGACGAGTAGGCCGGTGGCCAGCGCCATGACGATGTTGAGGCCTTCCGCGACCGCGGGGGTCTGTCCGCCGACGGCGAAGGCGGCCGCCAGGATGAAGACGTAGCCGGGAGGGCGGTCGATGGGCGCGTCCCACAGGCAGCAGTTGCCGCTCGCCATGGTCTCCGCCAGCCGTGTGTAGATGCCGGGCTCGCCCGACAGGACGCCGTCGTAGGCGAGAGCGATGGCGATGCGGATGAGGATCAGCGTGACCAGGGCCACCACGGTCGCGATGGCCGTGGCCCGCACCGATCGACCTGCCAGCCAGGCGAAGACCGCCACGAGCATGAGCCCGCCCAGGATGACCACCGCCGCTTCCAGCGCGATCCGCACCGATGCCAGCGACGAGATGTGTGTCGCGACTCGCCAGGCGTCAAAGAGCAGGTAGGCCGAGGCGACGACCGCGAGGGCGGCGAAGAAGGCGACGCCGAACCAGCCCACGGCCCGGCGTAGCCGAGCCGTGTTGGTGCTCTGGGTCGCTTCCATCGGAGTGAGCATAGGCCAAAGCGCCGCCTCTGCCGCGCCCCGGAAGGGCAAGCGCCGCTATCCTCAAGTCGACTGGTCGGAACGGACGAACGAGGAGACGACGGTGGACCTGGGTTTGAGTGGCAAGCGGGTACTGGTGGGTGGCGGCAGCTCCGGGATCGGGGCCGGGATCGCGACCGCTCTTGCGGCCGACGGCGCGCGGGTCGTGCTGGCCGGTCGGAGCGCCGATCGCCTGGAGGCGCACGCAGCAGTCATCGGCGCCGCGTGGGTGGTGGCCGACTTGTCCACGCTCGAAGGCCCAGCTGGTGCCGTCGCGGACGCCGTCGACCAGCTCGGCGGCCTGGACCTCCTGGTGGCCAATTCCGGCGGTCCGCCCCAGGGCACCTTCGACCAGCTTGGCGAAGACGAGTGGACGCGTGCCATCGACGGCACCCTGCTGTCGACCATCCGGCTCATCCGCGCAGCGCTGCCGCACCTTCGCGAGGGTACCGATCCAGCCATCGTCATCAACCTCTCCTCGTCGGTGCGTGAGCCGGTGCCCGGCCTCACCACCAGCAACACGTTGCGGCCCGGTCTCGTGGGGCTGATCAAGAACCTGACCGCGGAGATCGCGCCCATCCGCATCAACGGCGTGGCGCCGGGCCGCTTCACCACCGAGCGCGTCCGCCAGATCGATGCCAGTCGTGCCCAGTCGGCCGGTGTCAGCGTGGACGAGGTGCGGCGCCAGATGGAGGCCAGGATCCCACTGGGCCGCTACGGCAGCACCGACGAGATCGGTCGCGTGGCCGCGTTCCTGCTCTCACCCGCGGCCTCCTATGTCAGCGGCGCCATCGTGCCGGTCGACGGTGGCATGGTCCGCGCCCTCCCATAGCCAGCCACCCAACACTGCCAGACGACCCAGGGGGATCTCCATGCACGGTATCTACAACATCGTTCCCACGCCCTTCGACGAGTCGGGCGCCATCGACGAGGCCAGCCTCGCCCGGCTCATCGACTTCGTCATCGGCACCGGCGTCGACGGGCTCACCGTCCTGGGTTTCCTGGGTGAGGCCGGCAAGCTCAGCGAGGCCGAGCGGGCCACCGTCATCGAGATCAGCATCGCCACCGCTGCCGGCCGCGTGCCCACAATCGTCGGCGCCACCGCGCCGGCCACGGACCCCGGTGTCGGGTTCGCCCGTGAGGCGCAGGTGCGTGGTGCGGCCGGGCTGCTGGTGGCACCGCCACGCCTGGCCCGCCCCAACGAAGCGGCCGTGCGGCGGCATTACGAGACACTCGCCGCCGCGGTAGATATCCCCATCGTGGTGCAGGACTTCCCGGCCGGCTCGGGTGTCTTCATGAGTCCCGAGTTCATCGCCCGACTGGCGGCCGACGTGCCCTCCTGCCGCTACCTCAAGCTGGAGGATGATCCCACTGCGCAGAAGGTCACGGCCATCCTGGAGGCGAACCCAGACATCGGCGTCTTCGGCGGCCTCGGTGGCAACTTCATGCTCGAAGAGCTGCAACGCGGCGCCATCGGCATGATGACCGGCTTCGGCTTCCCTGAGATCCTGGTCTCGATCTACCGCGACTTCCGTGCCGGTGCCGTGGACGCGGCACGTGACACGTTCTACCGCTACCTGCCGCTCATCCGCTACGAGAACCAGGCTGGGCTCAACCTGCCGCTGCGCAAGCTGATCTACCAGAAGCGCGGGGCCATGGATCATGCCGCGCCACGCCGGCCTTATCCGCCGCTCGATGCGACGACCCTGGTCGAGCTTGACGGACTCATCGAACACCTAGGCCTGGCCGTCCCGGGGCTTGTCTCTATCGGTTGATGAGCCTGTAACAGCGCGCGCCCGCAACGCCGCCATCCGGCACTTGCGGGCAGTGGTAGCCCGGTCTATCGTCGCGTTGATATGTCGCGATCCCGCGGCTTGCTGGTCATGGTCTGCACCCTGGCGCTGTTGGCGGGCGCGCACCCGGCGAGTGCCGACGACGGGACCCACCAGCGAGTCTCGCTGCTGAGGTCCGGGCACCACGGCCAGATCGAGATCCTGAGCCGCGAGGATGATGCTCTCGGCTACCGCGTGCTCGACCTCGACGGTGAACCGCGACTCCCCCGCGGCGATGCGGTGCTTCTCGACGAGCGCTGGTGGACGCCCTTGCGGCCGCTGGCCGATCTCACCGTCGAGCCGCCTCAGCCTGATCCTGCCACGCTCGAGTCGGTGCGCAAGCAGGTCGCCCCGGCCGCCACCGGGCGGACCCCCGACCGCCTCACCGCGGTTGGCATGGGTGACATCAACGGTGACGGCGAGATCGACCTGGTGCTCTCGTTCCGTCGCCCCTTCAGGCACACGGCCATCAACATCACCCGGCCCCGCCGCGCCTGGGTGGACCGTCACGGTGACAGTGCCCACGTGGGTCTCTACCGCCCCGCTGACCTGGACTCTCTCTGGGTCGCCGGCACGCTCGTCGCCCCGGTCGTAGACCTGGCCGCCTGCGACGGTGCGTTGGCGGTGGCCTACGGCCGGATGCGCAAACCCGGCGCCGTCGAGACCGGCGCTTGGCGCTGGGTCGTCTTCGGTTTCCTTCCTACCGAACCACTTCCGGGGCCTGGCACCCCCATCTGTGTCGATATCGATGGCGACGGCCTCACGGAGCCGGCCATCATCGAAAGGAGCGAAGCGTGAGTCGCATCGCCATCGTGCTGTCGGGCCTGCTGGCCCTGGCAGCCGCCGCACCGGTTGCAGCCGAGACGAGCCCGGCCGAACCGGTCCTGCCCTCGATGGCTGGGGACTTCGGTGGCTACGAGCTGGTCCCCCTGCTCGATGACAGCCAGCCCTATGCCGAGCCGGCCACGCCCACCTCGCTGGACGACGTGAGCATGACCGACCAGGTGGACAAGCTCCTGACGCCGGAGGCGCGCGCCAAGCTGGCTGAGCAGGGCTTCGTCGTCGTGCCCGAGGACTTCCGGCTCTTCCACCACGCCTACGACGAGCAGTACTACGAGGGTACGCCGGTCTACGTCACCACCGATGCGGCCTACAACGCCTGGCACGAGGTCTTCGACAAGTCCCTGCGCGATGTCGAGACCAGAAGGCTGTCACCCGCCCTCGCCGAGCTGCTCGGCGGCATGCTCAAGAACGCGCGAGCGCAGCAGAAGGCGCTCGCCGGCACCGTCCTTGCCGACGACGCCGCGCGCGTGGTCGACCTCTTGTCCGTCACCGCGGCCGAGCTGGGATCGGACCCCGGCACGCTGAGCCAGCGCGCACTGGCGGAGAAGGCGCTCATCGACGAGCACAAGCAGTCGACCGCCTCGCCCATCCTCGGGACCCAGACCGACTACTCGCTCTTCGCCCCGCGCGGTCACTACACACGCACCAGGATCTCCGTCGCTACTTCGTGGCCATGTCGGTCCTGGGCCAGCATGCCTTCCGCCTGCCCGGCTCGGTGCAGACCGATGCCACGGTCGTGACCGACGCCGACAACCTGCGCCTGGCCCTGCTGGCCTCGCGCACGCTGGTCGGCGATGCAGAGCTGGAAGCGCTGTGGCGCCAGGTCTTCGAGCCCACCGCCTTCCTCGTCGGGGTCTCTGACGACTACACCCCCTTCGAGCTGGCCACGGCCGTGGAAGCGGTCGTGCCAGGCGGCATGGCCGACCCGCTCTCCTCGACCGACGAGGACTCGCTCTTCGCGGTCGCCACCCAGTTGAAGGAGACACGTCCCGTCCGCATCGACGCCGAGCGACCCTCGGTACGCTTGATGGGCACGCGCTTCGTGCTCGATTCCTGGATCCTCGACCAGCTCATCACGCCGGCTGTCAGTGATGCGCCCGACCTGCGCATCCTGCCCTCGGTGCTCGACCTGGCCGCCGCCTTCGGCTCCGACTTCGCGCTGGCCATCCAGGACGCCGCCGGCGAGTCGGCCTACCCCCGCTACCCCGAGCAGATGCAGGCGATGCGGGAGGCGGTGGCGGCCCGACCCGATGAGGCCTGGGGCGCCACGGTCTACGACGCCTGGCTGGCGGCGCTGGAGCCGATGTGGCTGCCACATGGTCTCGCCTTCCCGGACTACATGCAGACCGATGCCTGGCAGGCCAAGGATCACCAGACCGGCTTCGGCTCCCATGCCGAGCTGCGCCACGACACCATCCTGTACACCAAGCAGTTCGTGGGCGAGATGGGCGACATCGTGCCGGAGCTGCCGGAGGTGCGCAACTGGGTCGAGCCCGACCCGGTGGCCTTCGGGCGTCTTTCGGCCATGGCCACCCTCACTCGCGACGGGCTGGCCGCGCGCGACCTGCTGCCCAAGGAGACCCGCCGCCTGCTGGACGACTACATCGACTTCGTCGACCGGCTGGGACGCATCGCGGCCGACGAGCTGGCAGGCCTTCCCATCGAGCAGGGCCAGGGCAAGAAGGACCGGGCGTTCTTCGGCACCGACAACGAGTGGCTGCGGTCCATCGGCGGCACGCTCGAGGGCTTCTGGTGGCGCAGCGGCGACCGGCTGGACACCGACCGGCCCATCCGTGACGACGATGCCGCCATCATCGCCGACATCGGGCGCGGGATCGATCTCGAGAAGCAGGTCGACGAGGTGCTCGAGGTGGGCACCGGCCGCATCGATCGCGTCTTCGTGCTCGTCCCCGACGACACGGGCGCGTTCAGCGTGGCCAGCGGCGGCGTCTACTCGTTCTACGAGTTCCGTTGGCCCACGAGCGACCGGCTGACCGACGAGCAGTGGTGGGAGATGCTGCGCAAGGGCGAGGAGCCCGACCGCCCCGCTTGGCAGGACCCGCTATTCCCATAGGGTGTGACCGGCGGGGCTTGGCACTGCCCAGCCCCGCCGGTCAGCCCACGTAGCTGACTGCCGCCGCGGTCCGGGTGTTCAGGCGCGTGCCACGGGGCCTGCGCCGGGGGCGGCTTCGACTCCGAAGATGGAGGGAGTGATGCCGGTGGCGCCCGCGTAGGTACGTTCCACGTGCGCGCTGAAGGGGTCCACCGCATCGCGCTCCACGAGTGCTACCAGACAGCCGCCGAAGCCGGCTCCGGCCTGGCGACGCGCGATGAGTCCGGGGGCACCATCCATGGCGTCATGCATGGCGGCCATCGAGGGAGCGCCGATCTCGAAGAGCTCCATGGCGCCGTTGAAGGAGGCATCGAACAACGCCTCCAAGGCGGCCCGGTCGCCGGTCGGCAGGGCTTCGGCGAGATCCAGCGCTCGCTGGTTCTCCTCCACGATGAAGCAGCTGCGCCTGGCCACCAATGGCGGTAGCTCTGCCTGGTGCGACCGGAGCAGGTCCAGGCTCACGTCGCGCAGTGCCCTGATGGCGGGATCGTATCGCCGCAGGTACGTGGCGCCCGCCTCACACTCGGCCCGCCGTTCGTCGTAGACACCGTCGGTCAGCTGTCGAGGCGCGCGAGTATCGCAGATGACCACGGCCAGGTCGGACGCGATGGCGACCGGCGAGCTCGTGAGCGAGCGGCAGTCGAGCAGCAGCGCATGACCAACGGTTCCCAGCGCGGAGGTGTACTGGTCGAGGATGCCGCAGGCGACGCCCACGAACTCGTTCTCCACGCGCTGGCCGAGGAGTGCCAGCTCGACCGGTTCGTGGTGGCGGCCAATGAGCGTATCGAACGCGAGGAGCGTGGCGATCTCGATGGCGGCCGACGACGAGAGGCCGCTGCCGAACGGCACGGTGCTGTGGAGCAAGCCATCGAAGCCGACCAGGTCGATGCCTTCGCTCGCCAGCATCGCCGCGGAGCCACGCACGTAGTCGGTCCACGTCACATCGGGGTCGTGCTCGACGGCATCGAGGCTGAACTCGGCCGTGCCCGGCAGGTTGAGCGACCCGATGCGGACCCGGCGGTCAGTGCGCGGCCGGACGACCAGCCAGGTGTCGCGGTCGACCGTCATGGTGGCCACGTAGCCGTCGTTGTAATCCGTGTGGCTGCCCATCAGGTCGACCCGGCCCGGTGCCCGCAACCAGTCGGTCGGGACGACTCGGTACATCTTGGCGAACTCGTGGGCCAGTGCCTCCTCCCGCCGCGAAGCGCCCATCGGTCAGGCCAGGCCCACCATGGCGTCGAGCATGGCCTCCACGTTGGCCATGGGCACGTCGGTCATGAGTCGATGCGACGGCGCCAGCATCAGGCCGGTACCAGCCGGTGCCAAGGTGGCCGCGCACGTCCTAACCGCCTCCCGTACCTCGGCCGGCGTGCCATGGGGCAGCACTGTCTGCGTGGAGACCCCGCCGTAGAAGGCGAGCCGACCGTCGAACTCAGCCTGCAACCGGGCGTGGTCGATGACCTCCGGCTGCACCGGGTTGAGGGCCGTGAGCCCGATCTCGACGAGATCCGGCACGATCTGGCCGATGTCGCCATCGGAGTGCATCAGCACCGGGAGGCCGCGTTCGACGAAGGGAGCGAAGAGGCGCGCCAACCGCGGCTTGATGAGGCTTCGCCAAGTGGCCGGGGAGAAGAGCAGCGAGGCTTGCGCGCCGTAGTCGTCACCGAAGTAGCCACCGTCCACACCCAGCTCCAGGTAGCGCTCGATGAGCACCAGGCGGATGTCCACGATGCGGTCCAGCAGCTCACCGATGTAGTCGGGATCGAGCGCCAGCTCCAGGAGCGTGTTCTCGAAGCCGCGCAGTGACCAGGCTCGCTCGAAGAGCGCCCAGCCCATGTTGGGGACCACGAACGCAGCGTCGCCAACCTCGGCGCGGATGCGCTCGGCATCGGCCAGAAGGTCAGGGGTCTGCGGATCGGGCCAGTCGAACGCGTCCAGGTCGCGGTCTTCCGCAAGCGGGGCTACGCGGATGTAGTAGCCCTCCTCCTGCGTATCGTGGCCGGCGCCCCACCAGTCGAACCTGGCCTTGCCATCCTCGCTGAAGCGCGGATCGTACGACATGTCCAGGCGCCGCAGGTGGTTGTCCAACCGGGTCGGGAGGTCGGTCACGTCGACACCGAAGTGCTCGGCCATGCGCTGGCCCATGGATGCGGTGTAGTTGAACTGGGTCGGCAGCCGGTCCACCGGCTCATACGTCAGGGCCCGCAACACGCGTTCGCGCCGGGTCAACTCCATGCATCCTCTCCCTGCGACTCGATGGTCCGTCTGACACTACCCGTGCCTGAAGCCAGTCGTAGTGCCGAATGGAGGGAACCGTTGGGGTCGAGCGGTCGTCATCACTTGCATGAAGAACACACTATCCCCCTATCGCCCCCTGTCCATCGCCACCCGCGTCGCGACTGCGACCAGCTTGCTGGCCATGGCCGCCCTCGCTGCATCCGGTCCGGTCGCGGCCGTCGACGAGGACTCGAGCTGCTGGACCACCGAGCCCGGCGTCGTCGGGACCATCGACCATCCGGTCGAGCCGATGGCGATCGTGCTGCGGATGTCCGTCGGCGGGGGCTTCGTGCCCACCGAGATCGCCTTCATCGAGAGCCCCACGTTCACGCTGTACGGCAATAACGTGGCCATCTTCCGACCGGCAGGCCAGTCATCCGACCTGACCGACCCGCTGCCGGCGCTGGCCTGTTCGCGCCTCAGCGCGGAGCAGGTCGATGAAGTCCTGACGTATGCCCTCGACGACGGCGGCCTGCGGGATGCCAAGGCGCGCTATCCGAACCCCTTCATCGTCGACACGCCGAACACGACCTTCACCA
This sequence comes from uncultured Chloroflexia bacterium, assembly GCA_963814315.1. Taxonomy (GTDB): domain Bacteria; phylum Chloroflexota; class Limnocylindria; order Limnocylindrales; family CSP1-4; genus JAFMJV01. Next base: position 342,189 of record CAWFCG010000001.1, on the reverse strand, counting down.
TCGATGCCGACGGCGTGGACAAGTCGGTGGTCGTGGAAGCCCTGGGTTTCGATGACCAGGCGCCCAATCCCAAGGCGCGTGCACGATTCGAAGCACTCGCCGGGCTTCTGGCCGACTTCGGGGCACAGGTCGAGACGTCACAGGACTACCAAGTGCCGCTTTACCGCTCCTCATTGAACGAACCTTGGATCGAGGATCCCGGCACCCCGCTGCCTTGGCCATGGCCGGAGAGCCCCACGGAACTCTTCGGAGACGATCTGACTGATCAGGCCACACTCACCCCGGACCAAGTGGCAGAGGTGACGACGGTACCCAACGGCGGTCAGGGCTACATCGCGCTGGAGACGCCATCCGGCGACATGGCGAGCCTGGCCGTCCGGCCGCTGCTCCCCGACGAGCTTGCGGATCTGGGCTGACACCAAGGGCGCTGACTACACGGGGGCTGGCGCTGTCAGCCCCCGATATTTTTCGCCTTCGGCGCAGTCGTCAGGCGTGTTGCCGTGGACATTGCCACCACACGCAGGGTTTGCCGGCGGCGGCCGGCGGTCTTGTCCTGGAGGCGGCTGCGCGTCGAGATGTCGGGTCTCCCTTGCATGAGCGAAAGACTGATGACTGCCAGACTACTGGGTCCTACACCAGGGAAGGTACGAGGATGCTACCGTGGCCGCAGTAGCAAGGGTTCACATGCGCGTCACGATCACACTCATCATCTTGGTGCTCGCAGCTTCGATCGTCAGCGGTCAGGATGCCTTGGCGCCCACCCCGCGACCCGTCTATCCACTCTGCGAGATCTCCTTCTCGCTGGCTGCCCAACGAGTGTCCGCGAGCCCAGATCCGTCGGCCGTCGTCATTGAGCCCGATCCTCTTGCCAGTCCTCTGCCCCTTGGCGCATCTCCTTTCCTGGACGACGCCATCCGTCGATGCGCGAGCGTCGAGGAGTTCAGTGCGGCGGCTGCGCTCTATCCGCAGGTCCTTGGCGAAACCGATTCGCTCGACTTCCTGCTCGCCCGCTGCGAAGACCCCTTGGGAGGTCTCGGCGTGTACGCGGTCTGTGCTTCCCTGGTGCGAGCCCTAGCGACACCCGCACCCACCCCTGCGGCAACACCGACCCCATCACCCACGCCGGAGCCAACGGTCCGGCCCGCCACGGGATCCAAACAGAAGCCGGGCACGGGCAAACAGTCGACCCGTCGACCAAAGCAACGCTCCGACTGGACGAAGGCCGCGGCTCGGACCCTGCGCGACTACTACGACTCTACCTATGGGACGTATGTACTCACGCTGTATCGACCCATCTCCCGGCTCAAGAACATGGATTGCGCCAGCGCGTCCGATGATCGCTGTCAAGCTCTTCGGACCAACGGAGCCGCCATCGTCCGTAAGTCCAGGACCGCCATCGACCGGCACCTCGTGTTCATGCGGAAGCACCCACCTGCAGCGTGCTTCAAGGACGCCTATGCCAAGGATCGAGTCGTCGCCAAGAGACTCCTGCGTGGTCTGGACGAGTGGCGACCGTTGCCGGCCGAGACCATGCGCGAGCGGAGCCAACGTATCGGCAGGCTCCACATGGCCACGCTCGACCATGTCAAGAACCTCAACAGGTACACGCGCGACTGCCCCTGAGTCAGCGACCTCTCGACGATCGACGCGCGTGGACAGGCTCGCTACCAGCCGTGGGTATGGGCCTCAGCGAATCGCCGGTAGGCAGGGAAGAAGCCTGTCAGGTCAGCAGGATCGAGGTCGGCGTCGTGGTCGGCCAGGAGGCGTTGGTACTTCGCTGCGTCGATGACGATGCGGAGCGTGTAGAACGGGAATCGCAGGGACGAGAATCCCGCCTTGAAGTGGAAAAGTCCATCCTCCTCCGCATCCCTCCCTCCGCCGAGGTGCAGCCAGCGCTGGCCATCGGCCTGGGACTCCTCGATGGCGAAACTGAACATCAGCTTGGCGGCCTTGGGACACGCACTCCCGCCATCTGCCTTGGTGCCAGTCAAGTGGGCTTCGACGATGCCACAGGTTTCGATGAACATACCCGCCGAGTAGACCTCACCCTCCCACTCGATGATCGCCAGCCGTAGGTGCTCGCCAAGAGATGCGCGGAAGACGTCGAAGTACTGGTCGTCGAGGGAGTAGAACTCTGACGCGCGCAGACGACTCATCGTCTCTCGATAGAGCCCCTTGAAGATCTCGTAGCCGGCGTCAGAAGCGTCCCATCGGGCCACGAAGCCCATCTCTTGCGCCTGTCGGATCTGGACACGGTGATTGCGCCGCATTCCCCCCGCGATCGCATCGGATGACTGTTGGAGGTCGACCGCCACCGTGTCGCAGTGACGCACGAGCGTCCCGATCTCACACTGCGGAGCCTGGATCAGCAGCGGGTGCATACGCACGAACAGCGAGATGATCCCGATGCGCTCGAGGACGGGCATGCCGGCCTCAAGGGCTTCGCCGAGGAAGTCGGGCTCGCGTGTGCCGCGCAGCAGCGGACCCGAGTAGCCGTAGGGGGAGGTCGCGTCGATCCCGACATCGGATACTGAGCGGATGAGCAGGGGCAACAGCATCGCGCGTTGTCCGTCCTCGACCAGCAGGGCGCAGGGCTGCGCAGCTTCGTGCCGAGCTTCGAGCTTGGCGTACTCCGGTCGGTGGTAGAAGTCGTGGGCCGTCCCATCGAGAAAGGCGAGCCACGCCGGGTCATCGGCATCGATGAGACGGCTGCGGAGTCGGGGCGCTGAGGCGATGTCGCCGCGAGTCACGGCTGGCGCAGCGAAGGCCGATCCGTTGACTGCCGCCCTGCGCGTGGGCGCGTCGTCATCGACGGCTCGGTCTTCTGAAACCGTATTGCTGTTGGTCATGCGCGTCGCGGACTCCCACTCCCTCCGGCCCCTATCGCTGGGGCGCGAGACCCCAGTGTGCCTTAGGCACCACTTTCAGGAAAGGGGGCCCCACGTGCACGCTCGCAGCATCTTGTTGCGCGCCAGCACCGCCGAGGAGCGTCCCTCAACGCCGCTCGGTCGGGCAATGGTACCGCCGTAGGGCATCATTAGGCACGAGCCACGAGCCCGACGGGAGCGCCGCTGGCCGGCTGAACGGAGCGGAGGGACGGAATGCGTGTCGTAGTGACCGGAGGGACCGGCAAGGCAGGTCGGTGGGTCGTGCGCGACCTGCGCGAGCACGGCCATGACGTCCTGAATGTCGACCTGGTCCGGGACGCCGGCCCTCACGGGTCGACGCTGGCGGTCGATCTCACCGAACTTGGCCAATGCTATGACGTGATCGCAGGTGCGGACGCGGTCGTCCATCTTGCCGCCGTCCCAGCCCCAGGCCTGCGACCGGAAGGCGAGACCTTTCGCAACAACATCCTCGCGACCTACAACGTCTTCTCCGCCGCAGCGGCGCACGGTGTCTCGCGTGTCGTGTCGGCGTCGAGCGAGACGGTCCTGGGCTTGCCCTTCGACATCCCGCCACAGTTCGCGCCGATCGACGAGACCATCGAACCGAGGCCTGAGTCCTCGTACGCGCTGGCCAAGCTTCTCGGCGAGGAGATGGCGCGACAAGTCCACCGCCGGACGGCAATCCCGTTCGTGAGCCTGCGGATCTCGAACATCATGGAGCCAGCTGACTATGCGGCCTTCCCGGGGTACTGGACGGACGCGCAGGTGCGGAAGTGGAACCTGTGGAGCTACGTCGATGTGCGCGATGTGGCACAGGCCGTGCGACTTGGACTGGAGGCACCCATCGACGGGGTCGAGGTGTGCATCATCGCGGCCTCTGACAACGTCATGACGCGCTCCAGCGCCGAGCTCATGGCAGAGATCTTTCCTGGAGTGCCGCTGACACGCGAGCTCCAGGGACGGGAGACACTGCTCTCGATCGACGGCGCCCGTCGGGTGCTCGGCTATGCACCGCAACACACCTGGCAGGAGCACGTCTCGGCGTAGCCGTCGGCCAGTGAGGCCGCGGCTGGGCGCCTAGTCGAACAGGGCGAGGTACTCCCCGTAGCCTTCCTGCTCAAGGTCCTCGCTGGGAACGAAGCGAAGTGCGGCGCTGTTGATGCAGTAACGCTGGCCGGTGGGCTCAGGGCCATCGGCGAAGACGTGTCCGAGGTGGCTGTCAGCAGCTGCGCTGCGCACCTCGGTGCGTTGCATGGACAGCGCGAGGTCCTCCTTCTCGACGACCGCGCTCGGGCTGATCGGACGGGTGAAGCTCGGCCAGCCCGTGCCACTCTCATACTTGTCTGTCGAGCTGAACAGGGGTTCGCCGCTGACCACGTCGACGTAGATCCCGGCCGCCTTGTTGTCCCAGTAGGCGTTGTCGAACGCCGGCTCCGTCCCGTCTTCCTGGGTCACTCGATACTGGAGTGGCGTGAGGCTCCTTCGAAGGCCGTCAGCGGCCTGAGGTCTGTCCATCTCGTCGCCCCAGACACGCTCCAGGAACGGGAGGCGTCCCGAGTGCGATCGAAAGGCCTCGAAGCGTGGGTCCTTCAGGTAGAAGTCCTGGTGGTATGCCTCGGCAGGGTAGAAGGGTCCGGCAGCGACGATGTCGGTCACGATGGGGTCTTCGAATCGACCACTCTGGGCCAACGCATCTCGCGAGGCCTCGGCCAGCGCTCGCTGCTCGTCGTCGTGGTAGAAGATCGCGGTGCGGTATTGCGAACCCCGATCGGCGAACTGCCCTCCGGCGTCAGTGGGATCGACGCGTCGCCAGAAGGCGCTCAGGAGATCGTCGTAGCTGATCCGCTCGGGGTCGTACCGGACCTCGATGGCTTCGGCATGGCCGGTCGTGCCCGACGACACCTGCTCATACGTCGGGTCTGCCTGGGTGCCTCCGGTATAGCCCGAGATCACTGCGTAGACGCCATCCAGTTCCTGGAAGGCCGACTCCATGCACCAGAAGCAGCCCCCGGCGAAAATCGCTGTGAGGGCGTCGTCTGGGACCGATCCGGCCGATTCGTCAAGCGCACTCGATGCGCCCGTCACGGCGCCGGCGCCCGCTGCCATCGTCCCCAGCGTGAGCAGCATCAGCACGGCAACCAGTCGGTGCTTCATGACTTCGAACTCTCTCCGTGACTTTGACCTGGTGTTCGCAGCGTGACCCTTCGCCTGGTCGACCTCTGAGTATGCTTAGGTCTGGTGTCGTATCGATGACGAGGGTCAGCGGGCTCCCGGTCTTTCATCACGCTCGCAGGAACACCTCCACCGAGGCGGTGTGGCCGGGCGAGCGCGCGAGTCGGGCATCGCAGGTGACCAGCGGCGCATCGAGCGCCTCTGCCAGTGCCAGGAACGCCGCGTCATACGCGGTCACGTCGTGGCGAAGCTCCCACATGCGGTCCGCGAGCGAGACGTATTGGTAGCGCACGATCGTCAGGTCCGCGAAATCCACCCGTGCGTCCGCGGCGCGATCGTCCGTGATCGCCCTGGCGACCACGAGGCGACGCAGGGCGTGTTGGAGCTCCACATCGATCAGGTGGGGAGCATGCAGGTCACTGTCGGTCGCGATGCGATCGACGAGTCGTCGCATCGGGGCTTGGCCCGCCAGGATAGCGACGATGGCCGATGTATCGAAAACGACCATGGGCCATCGCGACCCGAGCGCACGGCCTCCACGATGAGGTCCAGATTCGCGCCGCCTGCGCGCGATCCGGCACGCAAGATCACATCGGTCGCGGGCGGACGTTCCGCCAGACGGATGATGTCGGCGAGTAGGTAGTTCGACAGCGATGTCCCCGCCGCAGCCGCCCGGGTCCGCAGCGTTCGGTGCATTTCGGGTCATTCGTGCACGAATGGCCAGACGCGTGCAGCTTGCCTGTATCGTGACCACGTGGTCTGACGCGTTCCCGCGTCGGGGCTCGATGCGGGAGGGGATGACAGCATGACTCGGGGACAGGACACTCGGTCGGTGCGACGGCGCATCCTGATCGATGGCCTGGCGATCGTCCTGTCGGTGTTCGCGTTCGGCACGGTCTACGGTCTGGCTGCGCGAGAGGCTTCCTTCTCACTGATCGAGGCGCTGGCGATGAGTCTCTTCGCCTACGCTGGTGCCGCCCAGTTCGCCGCGGTCGGCCTCGTTGCTGCGGGCGTGCCATGGCTGGGCATCCTCGTGCTGACGGCGCTGCTCAACGCGCGGCACCTGCTGTACGCGGCGTCGCTCGCGCCTTGGGTCACCGGCTTCTCGCGACAGAGACGCGCCATCGCCGCCCACTTCCTGACCGACGAGTCCTTCGCGCTGTCGATGCCGGGGATCCGCACGCTGGGGCGGCTCGACCCGACGAGCTACGCCCTCGCGGTGGTGTTGACCTTCGTGCCGTGGGTGAGTGCGACTGCGATCGGGTATGTCGGCGGCGAGCTGTTGCCCAACCCTCGCGCTGTCGGCCTGGACATCGTGTTCCCGGCCGCCATGGCTGGTCTCGCTGTCGCGCTCGTGACAGAGCGGCGCTCGCTCGTGGCAGCGCTGTCAGGTGGTTCGATCGGTTTGGTCGTCGCACTCAGCTTGCAGCCCGCGGTCGGGGTCATCGTAGGTGGCTTGGTGGGACCGCTCGTGGCGATGCTCGTCCGGGACCCCCGTGAGCAGGAACGGCTCTCGGATCCGGACCCACTGCGTGAGCCGACCGCGGTGCCTGGCCCGTGAGCATCGAGCTGGTGGCGCTGGCCGTGCTCATGGGCGCCGTCACGTATCCGTCCCGCGCCGTGCCGTTGTTGTTGCCCGGCATCGAGCGCTTGCCCGACGCCGTCCATGCCTATCTCCGTCTGGTCGGGCCGGCCATCCTGGCCTCGCTGGCGGCGGTCAACGCCCTCGTGCTCGTCACACCCGACGGCGACGCAGAGTTCCATTTCGGCGTGGAGGCGCTAGCTGTCATCGTGTGCGTCGCGGTGGTGGCGTGGCGTCGGAATCTGCTGCTCGGCCTGCTGGCCGCCATGGCGCTGGTGGCCATCGCGCGTGCGACTGGGCTCGGTGCAGCGTGAGATCGCGGGCGCCGCTCGGGCGTGGACAGGTCCAGCGAGAGGTCGTCGATCGTCCTGTTATCGGGTGACCCCACGGTGCAGGTCCGGTCTGCCTTACACGCTGGGTGGCCCGGCTACCATTCGATCAAGCCGGCCATGAATGTCACCGTCAGCGTGACTACGATCACGGCCGCGATGGCGATCATCGCCCACCTCACGTTCCGCGACACGCCACCACCACCCTGGAAGGCATCGTCGGCGTGGTTCCGGGCCTTGCGGTCGTGCTCCCGCCGCGGGTTGTGCGATTGGCTGCTTTCGGTCTGGTGCTTGTGCTGCTTGGACTTGGTGCTCAGTGTGGACGCCCTCCTGGCTGGCCGGACATGCGCCGGACCGAAGCCAAATGGTAGCGCTCTCGGCCGCTAGCTCGCCGCGCCTGGGGTCTCGACGCGCCGTATGCCCCGGACCACGGTCGTGGCTAGCAGCGAAGCTGTCAGGGCCGGCGCCACCAGTTCGATGGATGTCCCGGCGATGACCACGGCCAGTATGCCGAGGCTCAAGGGCAGGGGCAGCACGGCTGCCGGGACCGCGGCCATGCCGGCGGTCACGGCGAGCTCGACGGGGATGTCGGGCACGAGGACGCTCACGGCGGAGCCCAGGGCCGCGCCGGCGAAGACGAGCGGGAAGATCGGCCCGCCGATGAAACCGAACGACCTCGCCGCCGTCATCGCTGCGAGCTTGGCGACGAGTGAGATGATGAGGACCGCTGCTCCGATCTCGGCGGCCTCTGCTGTCGTCCCCGGCAGGGCAGACGCGCCATAGAAGAGGGTCAGCGGCACGGCCATCGCTAGCAGTCCCAGGCCGAATCCTGCCACGGCCCCACGCAGGACGACCCGTTTGGTGAGGGGCGCCGCAAGGCGTCGGAAGAGCCTGGCGAAGACGGCGGTCATCAATCCCAGGACCACAGCGACGACGGCGATCGCGGCGGCCGCTGCGAAGTGCCACAAGTGGAGCTCGTAGTCGGGTAGCGAAAGCGACGACAGCAGACTCGAGAACCCGCCGACGGCGAAGAACACCGCGAAGCCGAGCAGCGCCGACGCGGCCTGGATGACCAGGAACGCCAGCGACACGACGGAGCGCGACTGTACCAGCTCGATCAGGAGCATCAACGCTACGAAGGGCGAGGTGAAGAGGCCACCGTAGGCGGCCGCCACAGACGAGCCCAGCGTCACCTTGCGCGTCGTCTCGTCCCAGCCACGCCGATCGCCGACGGCCGACGCGGTGCCACCGGCCAGCATTCCTGTCGGGACCTCGGGACCGAGGCTGAAACCTCCGATGAGTGTGGTCAGGGCGACCAGTAGGCCGCCCGGCACCGGACGCGGATCGAGTCGGCCGGTGACAATCGCCGCGAACACATCGGGGTCCCCGGCTGATGGTACGAAGCGGTGTATGAGGCCGACCAGGATCCCGGCCACGGTCATGATGACCACGATCACCGGTGACCCCGAGAAGAGTTGCGCAGAGGTCGGGGCATCCGCCCATACGATGTCGGTGCCGGTGTCGACCATCCAGACGAAGGCAAGGGCCCCGAGGGTGCTCAGCAGGCCGACCCCTAGCGATAGGCCCAGTAGTCGCCACCATGCTCCCGCTCGAAGGAACCCGGTCGTCTCGATCGTGTCAGCCGCTAGGCGCTGTACCTCGTCGGATTGGGTCGTGTCTAGGGTCTTGCTCATCGTCCAGGACTCGTGTGACTGTGGCTTGGCGGGCCATGGAGACATCCATCGATCGGTTGCGCCTTGGCGCAGTCTGAGCGTTATCGCCGCCCCACGCCCAGACTGCGCCAACTCCGCCACGGCTCGCACGGGATCTTGATCGTGCGAGGTCCGGTTCAAGAGGAAAACCCCTTGGTCCCATGCCGGCTTGCCACATGGGGCTGTCGTTGGCCGCTGCAGGTGACTGGTCCGACAGCCCTTCGAGCCTCGCATCGAGCGGCGCCTGGACGCCGCGCTGATGGGCACCCGCCAAAGCCGTCCCGATAGGCCACCGGATGGCCGCCGACCGTACCAACGCAGAGGTCCACATCCGAGCCGCCGTGCAGCGACCTGTCTCCTCTCACCTCGCCAGTCACCGACCCGAGACCTGTACACCAAGCGTCAGGTCGGTAATCGGCCGCGCTGTAGGCTCGTAGCTGTCGCTTTCGAAGCGGCCTGTGTACCGTATCCAGGAACGAACCTCGTCGAGGTGTAGCGCAGCGGTAGCGCACATGCTTTGGGAGCCTACGAGGGGTTTGCGGTGAAGGCTCCGAGGTCCTGAGCACGATGGCCCGAGCGGTGAAGGCCTCGATTATTGTGCGGTTCGCGAGCGTGATTCGCGGCAAAGTCCAGATGCTGATGGCCTGGCTGTCCGGGCGAGCTGCCGGACTCTGACTCCCGGCTTGGCGGCCACGGGATAATCGTCAGTAGCGGGAGGCGACGACGCGTGGCCCGCCGACCATGGCCGCTGAGGACCACGCCGAGCCACTGGCGAACCCGGCCCGCATTCGGGGGGACGTGTGATGGGTCTGCGCCGAAGCTGGTGGAACTCATTCTTCGGGGTACCGCACGGCCTGACTGGACGGCTCGGCGTCAGGCTGATGCCGAGGAGCAGCCGGCCGTTCCACAAGGTGATCGCCGCGGAGCTAGACCTCCAGTCGGAGGATGAGCTGCTCGATGTCGGCTGTGGCTCGGCGACCCTGTTCGTCGACCACGCGGGGCACGTGCGCTACGTCGCCGGCGTCGACGCATCCGAGCAGCAGCTCGAGATCGCCCGCCGCCGGCTGGCCGAGCGCATCGCGGCGGGCACCGCGGAGATCGTCCAGGGCGATGCCGAGCACCTACCGTGGGAGGACGGCCGCTTCAGCGTCATCACCTCCATCAATGCCCTGAAGTTCTTCCCCGACCCGTTGGCAGCGCTGCGGGAGATGCACCGGGTCCTGCGACCCGGGGGTCGGCTAGCGATCACCATGGGTGAGGCGGGGTACGCCCCGAAGGTGTCGACCGAGGCCGTGGTCGACACCTTCGGTCAGTGGCAGTGGAGCGATGCCGCCGCGCAGTCGACCGTGGAAGAAGCCGGCTTCACCGATGTCACCGTCTTGGTCATGCCAGTGTTCTCGAAGGCGCTGCTCGCCCGAGGCGTGAAGTCGGCGGCGGCAGCCGTCGAGGCGACTCCCGAGGCGGCACCAACCCCGGCTGAGAGCGTGGCGTGAGATCGATCCGATGCGACTCGCACCATCACTGCACCGACTCGGGGAGGCGATCGTCAGCTGCTACCTTCTCGAGGAGGCTGGCGAGGTCACCATCATCGACGCGGGTGTACCCGCCTACTACGGCGATCTGACAGCTGAGCTCGCGGCCATGGGCCGCACGATCGAGGATGTTCGCGCCGTCGTGCTGACACACGGCCACGACGACCACATCGGGTTCGCCGAACGACTTCGGGCCGAGCGCGATGTGCCCGTCAGCATCCACGAGTTCGACGCCGCCCTGGCTCGGGGCGAGGCCGGCAACCCGAGCGCCGGCATGGGCGAGCGCAGGCTCCATTCCCTGCTGCACTACATGTTGTGGCTCATGCGTCACGGCGGGATGCGCACCAAGGCGCTGTCGGAGGTCGGCACCTTCGACCCGGGCACGACGCTCGACGTACCGGGCGCGCTGCGCGTCATCCATACACCCGGGCACACGCATGGCAGTGTCACCTTCCATGCGCCGGGGCACGACGCCCTCTTCGTCGGTGACGCGCTGGCTACGGACGCGGTGATCACCCAGCGCCGAGGTCCGCAGGTCTGTCCCTTCGCTGCCGATCCCGATGAAGCACTGGCCTCGCTGGCGGACCTCGAGCAGATCGAGGCGCGCTGGCTGCTGCCGGGTCACGGAGAGCCCTGGACCGATGGTGTCGCGGCCGCGGTGGCTGCCGCGCGCGAGGTGGGCATCGGCCACCTTGCTCGTCCGAAACGGTGAAGCCCATGTTCGTGTCTGTTCAAGGGTGACGAGATGAGTGAGCGGCGTTCTCCTGATGGCCTGTATGTCGAGGAGTCCGGGACCCCGGGCTCGCCCGCCATCGTCTTCATCCATGGAGCCGGCCAGAGCAGCCGCGAGTGGCGTCAGCACATGGACAGGCTCTCTGGCTTCCACTGCCTGGCGCCAGACCTGCCCGGGTTCGGGCGAAGCAACCATCTCGGGTCCGCGACCAAGGAGCGCGTGGCGGACCTGCTGGCACGCCTCATCGAGGAGCGCGTCCCGACCAAGCGCGCCAGCGTCGTGGGGATCTCCTCGGGCGGGCTGCACATCCACGCCTTGCTGGATCGCCACCCCGACCGCGTCGAGCGGGCTGTCATCGACGGCTCACCCCCCTTTGGCACGCCGCGCATCGGCCGCGCGATCATGCGTCTGTCCATGCTTGCCATGGCGCCATTCATCCACACGCGCCCGCTCATGGCGTTCCTCCGCGACACCCACGACCCGGAGGACCTGCGGGTCGCATCACGCCTGGAGTTCGGGCGCGTCGTCGGGGAGTGCTTCGGGGAGTTCGCAGCCCTCGATGCGCCGAGCCCCGCCCTGCTCATCGCCGGCGAGAAGGAGAGCGTGGTCCGAACGATGAACGCCGCCCTGGCCGAGGTCATGCCCCATGCCGAGGCTTGGTACGCACCGGGCCTCGACCACTGCTGGCAGCGGCAGGCGCCCGACCTGCACATCCGCACGGTCGAGGCCTGGGTCAGCGGGGAGGAGCTGCCGACCGAACTCCGCCCCGAGCCCGCACCCTCGCCCGAGGCGGTGGAGCGGGTGCGAGCCGAGGCGGCTGCGACGGCTGAGCCCTATCCGACGCAAGAAGGCGATTGACGATGCGACGACTGCGCGTCCACGCACCACCTGATCGGATGGAGGTGTGGAGGTGGAGGCGATCCATCTCGATGGGTCAGCCCAAGGCGATCCGACGAGTGAGCGCATCCGGACTGCGCTGAGCGCACAGCTCGAAGCTCGTGACTGGGACGTCGAGCACGTTCTCCTGCGCAAGCAGGAGATCGGGAGCTGCGCCGGCGACTTCTTCTGCTGGATGCGCACGCCTGGCATCTGCAACGTGGACGACGACAACCGTGCCATCGCTGAAGGCATCGTCGCGAGTGATCTCGTGGTCTATCTCACGCCGGTCACCCTTGGCGGCTACTCCTCGACCCTCAAGCGCATGGTGGACCACCAGATACAGAACAACGCTCCGTTCTTCACGACGATCGAGGGTGAGACCCACCACAAGAAGCGCTACAGGAGGAACCCCGATCTCCTCGCGGTGGGTTGGATGGCCGAGCCCGACGAACGGGATGAGGCCAGCTTCAGGCACCTCGTCCAGCGCAACGCGCTCAACCTGGACGCGCGGACCTCCATCGCCGCGGTCGTCACGGCGAACCCGACAGGCGAGGAGCTGCGGGACGCCGCGCAGGGGTGGCTCCGCGATGTCAAGGGTGGTCGCTCATCACCCCCCGCCCGGTTGCCCGGGAGCTCTCCCCACATGTCTGGCGCCCCGGATGTCCGACGCGCGCTCCTGCTCGTGGGTAGCCCACGGACTCGCAAGAGCACCTCGAATTCGCTCGGCCAGTACCTCTACGAGCGGCTGGTCGGGCGGTCGATCGAGACCGAGACGATCTATCCGCACACGGTCTTGCGCTCCGCCTCCAAGGCCCAGGCACTGCTCGATGCGGTGGAAGCTGCGGACTTGGTGACGCTGGCATTCCCGCTGTACGTCGATTTACTGCCCGCGCCGATCATCGAGACGCTCGAGCGCATCGCCGCGCATCGGCGGGGCCGGCACAGCCGGCCGCAGGTCTTCACGGCCATCGCCAACAACGGCTTCCCGGAAGCTGCCCACAACGCCACGGCGCTGGCTATCTGCGAGACGTTCGCGCAGTAGGCCGGGTTCGCGTGGGCTGGTGCGTTGGCGTTGGGTGGTGGTGGGATGATCGACGGGGCGCCACTGACCGGCGGGAGGACCGCCCGCATCCGACAGGCGCTGGACCTGGCCGCAGGGGCACTCGCGGCAGGCCAACCGATCCCGACCGCCGCCCAGGAGCTTCTCGACAAGCCCGTCATCCCGCAATGGGCGTATCGGCTGATGGGTGACCTGGGCTGGAGATTGCAGGCCCGGCGCCATGGCGCATGGCGATCATTGAAGCGGCAGCCGTACCAACGGACGGTCTAACCACACTTCTCGATGACCCATCGAGGGGTGGGTGCGCACAAGCCTCGAGTACCCTGCGATTCGAGCGCTGTAGGTCCCGTTGTGTCGCTATCGAGCCACGCTGTGTACCCTAGTCACGCACGAACCTCGTCGGGGTGTAGCGCAGCGGTAGCGCACATGCTTTGGGAGCATGAGGTCGCGGGTTCGATCCCCGCCACCCCGACCACTTCCTTTGGCCCGGTCGAGCCGCCCGTCGGCGCGGTAGCATCGCGACGTGGAGCAGACGCGCACCTCAGCACCGGTGGCCGCACATGCGGAGATCGACATCGCCGCCAGCGAGCGCGAGGTCTGGACGGTCATCGCCGGCATCGCCTCGTGGCCGACATGGAATCCCGGCGTGCGCGACGCCACGTTCACGGCTGAGCTGGAGGTCGGTGCGCGATTCCGATACGCCACGCCGTTCGGGTCGATCGGCTGCCGCATCACACAGGTCGATGCGCCGCACACGCTCGCTTGGGAGGCCCGACTGCTGGCGATACGTCAGCGCCAGTCGTGGCGTGTCGAAGCGGGTTCGACCGGTAGCCACGTCCGCACGGATGCCTCCATGAGCGGCCTTGGCGCGCGTCTGTTCCGCCGTCGTCTCAACGAGCGACTCCAGGGCGAGCTTGATGCGTTGGTCAGCCTGGTGAAGCTGGAGAGTGAGGTTCGATGCTCAGCTCCCGACGTCGGACCGGCAGGGGAGGCCACATGAACGAAGTGTCGATGCGGAGCCTCAACCTGGCGTTCCGCTTCATCCTTGAGATGCTGGTGCTGCTGGCACTGTTCCTGTGGGGCAAGTCGATGTCCGACACGCTGCTGATCCAGCTGCTTCTCGGCGTGGCCGCGCCGGCTGTCGTGATGCTGGTCTGGGGGCTCTTCGTGGCGCCCAAGGCCTCACGGCGACTTGAGGACCCAGTGCGCCTGGTGTTCGAGGTGGTCATCTTCACGCTCGCCGCCCTCGCCTTCGGGTTGGCAGTGAGCTGGATCGTGGCCCTGATGTTCGGCGCCGCTGTACTCATCAGCCTGGCGCTGATGTTCTACTTCGGTCAGCGCGGCCTCTAACACGCGTAGTCGGCCGGAGCCACGACATCAGTGGCCGCCGTCACTCCCAGCATCGGCAACGTTCTCCGGTTCGTCCAGCCCGGGTTCATCGTCCTCGATGGCCTGGCCGGGATCGGCCTCACCGCGATCGAAGGCGTCCTTGTCACGCCAGTGCGTATCGCAACTCAGACAGACGATGCCGACGGCGCTGTCATTCTGGAGGTCGCCCATGCCCAGCATGTCGCTGTAAGCCTGGACGCCCATGACGTCGATCTCCGGTGGCCGGTCAAGCGCCAGCGTGTGCTGACCACATACCGGGCAGGCCTGCTGGGATCGCGCTTCTTCGCTCATGGTTTCCTCTGCGGCGTGACGTTGCCAGCTGTCCACACTAGCAGCACGGCACATGGTGATGGGGCACGCAGGGGCAGTACCATTCGCCCAGCGTGAAGGGAGTACTTGTGGTGGCCGGCCTGCCTCACCATGGACGCACCCACGATCACCGGAATTGGGGTAGCGCGTGTCCGCAGTCCAGATCATCCTGCTCTTCGTTGGGCTCATAGTCATCTCGGCTGTGGCCGTGACGGTGGCCTACGCGACGGCGTTCGCGACGCGGGCCACGCCTCGCAAGCGGTCGGCCGATCCGGCCCATGCCGATCTTGTCCATGCCGAAACGGCCCATGCCGGTGGACACGACTTCGAGCGTGAAGACTCGGTGGGCGACGACTCGGACCTGGCGTCGGTCGCGGGCGGGCCCCGCGGCATCAACCTGTTCATCACGCCCACCAGCACCCGCCAGGTCGCTCGCGTCGTGGCCTTCCTGTTCCTGGCATCGGTGGCCGTGGTGGTGGCTCTCTCCCAAGCTTGGCAGGCCAACGAGCCGGCCATCTTCACGCTGCTCGCGGCAGGCATGTTGCTGCTGGTGCTCTTCATGGATATGGTGCCGCCATCGGTGCTCGGTCGCCGACGTCGGCCCATGGAAAGCATCGGTGCGATCGTCTTCCTGGGCCTCCTGATGGCGCTGACGGGCGGTGCGCGCAGCCCCTTCCTGGTGGGCTTCTACCTGGTGGTCGCGGGGACAGCGCTCTCGACCGAGGGTCGGGCGCCGATCGCGGTCGCGCTCGTGGGTGCCGTCACCATCGCGTCCGTCGGGCTGCTTGAGGCGCTGATCTTGGGCCCCCTGCAACCGGAGGCGTTCGCGTGGGTCGGCATCAATGCGGTCTCGCTCATCCTGCTGGCCGATATCGCCACGGCGGCGGCGCGCGCCCAGCGTCACGCACGCGACGAGGCCCTGCGCGCCTCCCGCTTCGACGCGCTCACCCGCCTCTACAACCGCTCCTTCTTCTTCACCACCATGGAGCAGGAGATCCGCCGCTCCGACCGCATGGGTCGCGGCTTCACCATGCTGATGCTCGACCTCGATGACCTGAAGCCGGTCAATGACACCTTCGGTCACCAATGGGGAGACCGCCTGCTCAAGGCCGTCGCCGACACTATCCGGCGCACCATCCGCTTCACCGACGCGGCGGCACGCTACGGCGGCGACGAGTTCGTGGTGCTGCTGCCCGAGACCGACCTGGCTGGCGGCTATGTGGTGGCGGAGAAGCTGCGGCGCGATATCGAGGCGATGGCATTGCACGCGGGCAATCGCAACGTGCGTTCATCGATCTCGGTCGGCCTGGTCGCCTATCCGGACGACGGCAGCACCATCGAGCAGCTGGTGGCGGCCGCGGACGTGGCCATGTACGAGGCCAAGCGGCGCGGCAAGAACCGTATCGTCGGCTACCAGATGCGCACCGAGCGGGTCGCCACCGATATCGATGCCGACAGCCACGAGCTGGTGCAGCTCGATCCGGCGCAGGATGTGCGCACCGGTGGCGATCCGGCGCCCTGGGGTGAGCCCTCGTCACCCGACGAGGCGCCGTTGCCGCCGCCCGCCCCACGTCGATCCGACCGCTCGACTATCTCGGTTGAGCCCGAGCACATCGGCCCCGCTCCCTGGTCCACGGAGGTGTCACCGTCGAGCGAGACGCGACCGCGACCCGCGGGTCGACCGACCGATGATCCACCCGAGCCACCCACGCGCGCTCGCACGGCCATCGATGCGTCCGAGGCCCCCATCTTCCCCGGTGCCGACGATGCCGCCGACATGGGAGGGGCTGCCGAGCAGCTCTGGTTGACCCGGACCGAGACCTCGGGGACGAGGCTTCCGCACGGCGGCCTCGATGGCAGTGCCGGTGCACCTCCGCAGCGACCTGCCGCCGACCTGCGAACCAGCAGCGGCTACAGCGGCTATGGCGGCTACGGCAGCAGCGGCGGTTCCGGCCGAGCCTCCAGCCGTTCCGAGGAGATCCGCGGCAAGGGCGGTCGGCCCTGGATCGCCATCCCTATCGAGCCCGACGATCAGCCGCCGCTTCCCCGAAGCTGACGAACGGGCCGGGCGGCGCTGGCGTGTAGAGTCAGTGCATGTCCAGTGACCAACCACAGCGCGGGTTCGGCACCCGCGCCATCGAGGCCGCCACCCGAGCGCCACGTGTCGACCAGGAGCCCGCGGCGGTACCTATCTACCAGTCGGCCACGTTCCACGCACGTGACGTGGATGACTATGCCGAGCTGATCGGGTTCGAGAAGCCCGGTTACTCGTACGCCCGCATCGAGAACCCCACCTCCGACGCGATGGCGGCGGCCTTCGCCGAGATGCACGGTGCGGAAGCTGGTTTCGCCTTCGGCTCTGGCATGGGCGCCATCCACGCCGCGCTGGTCTCGCTGCTCCGGGCTGGCAACCGCATCGTCTGCACCCAAGCGGTCTATGGCAGCACCCGCGCGCTCATGGAACGCGTGCTCGCGCGCCTCGGCGTGGACGTCGTGTTCGTCGACCCGGTGGACCTCGATGCCGTCGAAGAGGCGCTGGCTGCAGCACCGGCGCGCCTGCTCTATGCGGAGACGATCTCCAACCCCACCATCGTGGTGGCCGACCTGGCGAGCCTCGCCGATCTGAGCCACCGACATGGTGCCGTGCTGGTGGTGGACAACACGTTCGCCTCACCTTACCTGTGCCGGCCATTGGAGATGGGCGTGGACATCGTGTTGGAATCGGCCACCAAGTGGCTCAGCGGCCATTCGGACGTCATCGCCGGCGCCGTGGCGGGTTCGGCCGAACGTATTCGCGCCATCCGTGATGTGGCTATCGACACCGGCGGCATCGTGGCGCCCTTCTCTGCCTTCCTCGTGCTGCGCGGGATGCAGACGCTCCATGTGCGAATGGACCGCCACAGTCAGACGGCGCTGGCGCTCGCGACCCATCTTGAGTCGGTCGCTGGTGTGCATCGTGTGGCCTATCCGGGCTTGCCCAGCCATCCCCAGGCAGCTATCGCCGCGCGTGAGTTGCGCACCGGTGGCGGCATGCTGGCACTCGAGCTGGCATCACGTGGTATGGCCGCAGCGTTCATCGATGGGCTCACTATCCCGCCGGTCACGGCCACCCTGGGCGGCGTCGTGACCTATGCCGTCCACCCGCCCACGGCGACCCATCGGCAGCTGGATGAGGCGCAGCTACTGGCTGCGGGCATCCCGCCGGGCCTGGTGCGCATCTCCGCGGGCCTCGAAGATGCCGCTGACCTGATCGCCGACGTGGATGCTGCTCTGGCTGCCGCCACGGGGGCCGGCCGGAGCGCCTGACGCCGATGCTGCTGGCTCGGACGGGAGCGGCCGCTTGGCGCCTCTTGACCGATGTCCGCTTCGCGGTCGTGCTGATCTCCCTGCTGGCCGTGTCCGGGCTCATCGGCATGTTGGTGCGGCAGTTCCCCGTCACCAGGGCCGATGACCCGGCTCGCTATGCGGTCGCGCTGGCGACGGTCCGCGCGGCATGGGAGAGGATGCCGGCCGGTGCGCTGCTGGCCGACGTCTTCGACCGGCTGGGCTTCTTCAACGTCTTTGCCACGCCCGGGTTCCTGCTGTTGGTGACGGTGCTGGTCATCAGCATCATCTGTTGCACGCTCGACCGTACCCCGCGGCTGTGGCGCAGCGCCGGTGGGGCGCGTGTGGAACAGCCCGCCGCCTTCTTCGATCGGGGGCGTGGCCACCGTGCGGTCATCGAGGGCGCTGGGGACCCCGCCGGTGGCGGGGCGGCGGATCTGGTTGATGCGGTGCGGAGCGCCTTTCGACGGCGACACTTCCGTCGCCAGCAGCTCGTGAAGACAGACGGCGTCAGCTTCGTCTATGGCGACCGCAACCAGTACCAGAAGCTGGCCACGCTGCTGACACATGCCGGTCTGGTGCTCTTCTTCGCCGCCGGCGCTATCACGGTGGCGGCCGGGTTCGAGACGGTCGTCTTCGTGGGCGAGGGTGGCAGCGCGCCGGTGCAAGCGGTGGGTACGCCAGGCAACCTGCTGGTCAAGAACAACGGCTTCCTGGCGCCACGTCGTGAGGACGGCTCGTTCGTCGACTTCAGCACCGATCTCTCGGTCTATCGAAACGGCGAAGAAGTGGCGCGCAAGACCATCCGCGTCAACGACCCGCTCGAGTTCGACGGCTACGTCTTCCACCAGAACACCTTCGGGCCCGCCGTCGACCTGGTCATCCGCAACGGCGCGGGCGGGTTGGTGTGGCAGGGTCCGTTGCTTCTGGATGACGAGTTGCTGGGCCAGCCGCAGGGTTTCATGACCATCCCCGGTGCGGACGCGGGCGTGGTGGCGGTCCTGGGGCGGGGTGGCGATGGCAGCCCGCAGCTGGTGATGCAGGGTGTGGGTCCGGCCGATCCCGTCACCGGCGAGAACGAGACCCTCTTCCTGGTCACCATCCCGTCGGGCGTGACGACCGATCCTGAGGTGACCGCCGGCCACGCTATCAGCTGGGAGGGTGTCGGCAGCTGGACCGGCATGGTCATCAAGCGTGATCCCGGCCAACCCTTCATCTGGGTGGCTTTCGGCCTGCTCATCGCCGGCTTGGTACTCACCTTCTACTTCCCTCGACGGCGGGCCTGGGCTCGTGTGACCGACGATCGCGTCGAATTGGCCTTCGTGGCCGACCGCTACGTGGATGCCGATGGCGAGTTCGCCAAGCTCGCCGAGGCGGTGGGGCTAGCCACAGAGGGGAAGATCGCGGGCGAATTGGACAGACCGCACACCTGAGACGGCTCGTTCGGGGTATGAGGCCCCGTTCGGGCTCTCTGCCTCCCTGGTGGCACCCGTTTCGACCGAATCGCGGTATCGCGCGCGATTCGTCCGGCGACTGCGCCCGATGCGTAACCATGGAGCAACCTATCGAGACGCGGTGGCTCCTATGCTGCGAATTGGC
The DNA here is from genome assembly GCA_963814315.1 of uncultured Chloroflexia bacterium. Classification (GTDB taxonomy): domain Bacteria; phylum Chloroflexota; class Limnocylindria; order Limnocylindrales; family CSP1-4; genus JAFMJV01. The sequence goes on along the minus strand of CAWFCG010000001.1, from coordinate 322,681 downwards.
CGTGCCGCGTCGCCTCTTGGGCCCACCTGATGCGCCCACACCGGAAGAACTCGGGCCCAGCGCACGGCAGGAATAGGAGACACCGTTGGTCATCGAAGTAGCGTCGAACGATCCCCTCGACAAGATCCAGGCAGCCAAGGAACGCGACGTCCGCTTCGTCGAGTTGCAGTTCACCGACCTGCTCGGCGTCGTCAAGGGCATCACCATCCCGCTGTATCGGCTCGAAGAATCGCTGGAGCATGGCACCTGGTTCGACGGGTCGTCGATCGAGGGTTTCACACGCATCGCCGAATCCGACCAGTGGCTCGCGCCGGATATGCGCACCTTCGCCGAGATTCCGTGGCAGGGCGGTGAGTTCAGCGCCGGCCCCATGGGCTCGCGCGGAACAGCCCGTGTCATCTGTGACGTCATGACCCCTGACGGCAATCCCTTCGTGGGCGATCCCCGCGGTGTGCTCAAGAAGCAGCTGGCGCGGGTCGAGGAGATGGGCTTCATCTGGAACGCCGGCCCGGAGTTGGAATTCTTCCTTTTCCGCAAGGATGCCGAGGGCAACATCGCCCCGCTGCCGCACGATACCGGCGGCTACTTCGACTTCTCGACCGACCTGGCGCAGTCGGTCCGGCGTGACATGGTGAACGCCCTGGAGGCATTCGGCATCCGTGTCGAAGCTGCCCATCACGAGGTCGCCTACGGTCAACACGAGATCGACTTCCAGTACAGCGACGGCCTCACCACGGCCGACAATGCGGTCACCTTCAAGTTCACCTTGAAGGCCATCGCACAGATGCACGGCCTCTACGCCACCTTCATGCCCAAGCCCATCGCCGGCATCAACGGCTCCGGCATGCATACGCACCAGAGCCTGTGGTCGATCGAGGAGCAGAAGAACGCCTTCGCCGAGCCGCGCAGCAAGTACGGCCTCTCCAAGCTGGCGCAGGCCTATATGGCTGGTGTGCTGGCCCATGCTCGTGGCATGAGCGCGCTGTTGGCGCCCATCGTCAACAGCTACAAGCGGCTGGTGCCAGGCTATGAGGCGCCGACCTACCTGACCTGGGGTCGCACCAATCGCTCGGCACTGATCCGCGTGCCCAGGGTCTCACCGGGTCGTTCCATCGAGGCCACCCGCGTGGAGGTCCGTTGCCCAGACCCCACGGCCAACCCCTACCTCGCCTTCGCGGCCATGCTGGCGGCTGGCCTGGACGGCATCGAGAAGAACATGAAGCTCCCCGATCCGGTCGAGGAGAGCCTCTATGACATGACGGCCGAGCGGGTCAAGGAGAAGGGCATCGCCGAGCTGCCCGGATCGTTGGGCGAGGCCATCGTCGAGCTGGAGAAGGACGAGGTCATCGCCGAGGCGCTGGGCGACCATGTCTACACGCACTACCTTGAGGCCAAGCGTGAGGAGTGGGCCGAGTACAACCAGCAGGTCACCAACTGGGAGTTGGACCGCTATCTCGAAGCGTACTAGCGCGACAACGTATCCTATCGGGGATCGCACCCCCGGAGCTGTGAGGCAGCCTGGGAGTTCACGAGAGCGGGCGGTGGGCGGTCCACCGCCCGCTCTCGATTCCTACGTCGAGCGCAGTTAGTCAGGAGGTTTGATGGGCTGGAAGTCGAGCGACATCCCCGATCAACATGGCCGAGTCGCCGTCATCACCGGTGCCAACAGCGGTCTTGGCCTGGCTGCGGCTCGTGACTTGGCGTGCCGCGGCGCGACGGTCGTGCTGGCGGTCCGCGACGTGGCCAAGGGCCGGGCGGCGATGGCGTCGATCAGCTCGGCGGTGCCCGGCGCCCGGTTGGAGCTTCACCCACTCGACTTGGCTTCGTTGGACTCGGTACGCACCTGTGCAGCGGCCATTCGCTCGGGACATGGGCGCATCGATGTGCTCATCAACAACGCCGGCGTCATGGCCACGCAGGGATTAGGTTGGCCGTTGTGAAGGCCATCACCATCCGCCCCGGCGTGCCTGATTCCATCCGACGGCAAGACATCCCGCGCCCGTCGTTGAGCGACGTACCCGACGGTCGCGGTGTACAGGTCCGCATCATCCGTGTTGGGCTCTGCGGCACCGACGCCGACCTTGCCGCCGGCGAGTACGGCCGTGCGCCCGATGGGGACGACTATCTGGTGCTGGGCCACGAATCGCTGGGGCGGGTGACCGAGCTCGGTCCCAACGTCAGCGAAGTGTCTCCCGGGCAACTCGTGGTCATCACCATCCGACGCCCTGGCTCCAGCAGCTACGATCACATCGGCCGACCCGATCTTTCCACCGACGAGGTCTTCACCGAGACCGGCATCAGTTGCGCCCATGGCTTCATGACCGAGGAGGTGGTTGCCGCCGCCGAGTACCTCGTGCCGGTCCCAGACGATCTGGTCGACGTGGCCATCCTCACCGAGCCGCTCAGCTGTATCACCAAGTCGCTGCGACAGGCGGATGCGGTGCAGGCGCGTCTCGATCTCTGGAAGCCACGACGGGCGCTCGTCACCGGCGCCGGCACCATCGGCCTCCTGGCGACACTGGCACTGCGTTTGCGTGGGCTGGAGGTTACGACGTTCGCCCGACATCGGCCGCCGTATCGCAATAGCGACTTGCTGGAGCGCATCGGTGGACGCTACGTCAGTGCCGCGGACATCGATCTGCCCGGGCTGGTCGAGCGTGACGGCTCGTTCGACCTCATCGTCGAGGCATCGGGTGCGCCAGTGCTCCTGGAGCCGGCGGTGCAGGCGTTGGCCCCGAACGGCGTGTTGGCGCTCTTCAGCGTCACCCCCGGCAGCGATCGGCAGTCCGTGGATGTGGCTCGGCTCAACCAGGCGGTGGTGCTCTACAACCGCGTCATCGTCGGTAGCGCTGCCGCGTCATGGGGCGACTACGCACAGGCGGTCGCCACCATCGGCCGAGCGGAGGCGACGCCGGGCATGCGAGGCTGGCTGGCCGAGCTCATGACGCACCGCATCCCCGGTCTTGAAGCGGCGTCGGTCCGCCATCATCTCGCGGGCGGCATCGACGCCATCAAGGCCACTGTGGAGATAGGCCCCGCCTGAGGGTGCGGCAATAGCCCCCTGATGGCGATCGCGCCCAGAGCCGGTGCGGCCTCAGGGTGTGATGATGGCGAACGCGGTATCGGGCGCCTGGAGCACGGCCATGAGTCGGCCGAGCACAGCGGTGTCGCCCTCGGTCTTCATGCCGCCCGTGTTGCCGGCCAACAGCCCGACCAGCGCTGCCTGGGGCAACCGAAGGACCAGGTCGGCACCTTCGACTGGCGATACGTGGTGCACGAGCACACCGTTGTGAAGGTCCAGGCGATAGGTCGCTCCGGTGTCGGTCAGGTCGACTCCGATGGACAACCTCTCGTCCCAGGCTCGGAGCCCGTCGACCCGGATGGCGATGGCATCGAACACCTGCTCCGGCGATAGGGCCGCGAACATGTCTGCCGAGGCCGTCTCCGCGGGGGTACCGAAGTTGCCCTCCCGCAGCTCGGTCGCACCCGCGAGGAATGCATTGCGCCAGGTGCCGTTCTCTGCTCCAAATCCCAGCTGCTCCAAGGTACCCGCTTGCAGGGCCTTGGCAGCCTGATGTGATGGATCCGCAAACAGGGCGTGGTTCAGGATCTCCGCGGCCCAGCGGTAGTCGGCCTCGTCGAACGCCGTCTGGGCGATGGCCACCACGGCATCGGCGCCGCCCATGGCTTTCACATAGCGTTTCCCGGCTTCGGCTGGCTCGTGCTGCCAAAGGTGGGCGGGGTTGCCGTCATACCAGCCCATGTAGCGCTGGTAGATGGCCTTGACGTTGTGGCTCACCGAGCCGTAGTAGCCGCGGCAGTGCCAGGCATGCTCCAGCGCTGGTGGCAACACGATCTGCTCGGCGATCTCACTGCCGGTCAGTCCAGCGTTGATCATGCGTAGGGTCTGGTCGTGCAGGTAGCTATACAGGTCGCGCTGCAGCGAGAGGAAGTTGACGGCACGCTCGCGACCCCAGGTCGGCCAGTGGTGGGAGGCGAACACGACCTCGAATCGCCCCTCGAAGCGGTCGATGGCTTCGGTCAGGTAGCGTGCCCAGATCCGCGGGTCGCGCACCAGGGCTCCCCGGATGGTCAGGATGTTGTGCAGAGTATGGGTGGCGTTCTCGGCCATGCACAGGGCTTCGTGGTCCGGGAACAGGACGTTCATCTCCGCCGGTGCCTCCGTACCCGGCGTGAGCTGGAATTCCATGTTGATGCCATCCACGACGCGGGTCTCGCCGGTCGAGGCGATGGAGTCAGTGGGCACGATGAGCGTGATGGTGCCCGTGGAAGTCGTCTGGCCCAGGCCTGCGCCGACTTGGCCGCGTGGGCTTCGATCGAGAGCCGCGCCGTACATGTAGCCGGCGCGACGGCTCATCGCCGTTCCGGCGTAAACGTTCTCATCGACGGCATGCTCGACCAGGCGTTCTGGCGCGATGATCACGCACTTCCCGGCGTCGACATCGGCCTGGGACGTGACGCCCTTGACACCCCCGAAGTGGTCGACGTGGCTGTGGGTGTAGATGACACCGACGACTGGTCGATCGCCACGGTGCTTGCGATATAGCGCCAGTGCCGCCGATGCTGTCTCGGAGCTGATGAGCGGGTCGATGATGACGACCCCGGTGTCGCCTTCGATGATGGACATGTTGGAGAGGTCCATGCCGCGGACCTGGTAGATGCCCGGCACGACCTCGAACAGGCCATCCATGGCCGCCAGCTGTGATTGTCGCCACAGGCTCGGGTTCACTGAGTCGGGGGCATCCCCTTCGAGGAACGCGTAGCTCGAGTTGTCCCACACGATTCGGCCATCGTCAGCCTTCACCACGCAGGGTTCGAGGCGACCGATGAGGCCACGTTTCGCGTCCTCGAAGTCGCTGATGTCGTCGAATGGCAGGGATGGAGCCGCTGTCGTCTTGTCAGCCATGGGGTGGATCTCCTTCATTACGGTGACTTGGCACCGCGGGTCGGCCAAGTGTGCCACTTGGCCACGGAGCGGGACCCGCCTCCACTCGGACGACCGACCTCTCAGGCGATGAGGCTGCCATCTGGCCGGTAGCGGCCATGCTCGTGGGCGGCCTCCACGAAGGCGTGCAGGTTCTGCGCCGGTGTCTCGGGTGGCAGGGCACACCCAGGGCCGATGATGAGCCCGCCACCCGGTGCCATGACCTCCAGCTCGTCGCGCACCGCCTGGCGCACCACGTCCGGCGTGGAGCGGGCGATGACGCCCGAAGGATCGATGACACCCAGCACCGTCGTCTTACTCGCGGCGACCGCCTTGATGGTCGGCAGGTCGCACTTGTAGTCGAGCTCGAGCACCGCCGCGCCAGTCTCGACCATATCCTCAGCGATGCGCGTGGCGTTGCCGCAGATGTGATACGCGAGCCCGATGCCATCGGCCGCCAGGCGCTCCACGAGGCGTTTGTCCGCCGGCCAGGCCCACGCCCGATAGACCGCCGGTGAGCAGACGTCCGGTCCGGCCAGCGATTCACCGATCGAGGTGAGGTGCGCGCCCTGTGCCATCTGGGCCGTCGCATAGCGATAGACGACCTCCTCGGCGAAGGCGAACAGCTGCGCCAGCTTCTCCTCGTTGCCGGGCAGTGCGGTCGCCATCAGGAACGTTTCCATGCCCACCAGCATCGAAGCCAGCGAGAACGGTCCCTGGTCGGCGCGGCCGATGATGAAGGCCTCGCGGCCGATCTCCTCGACCACGATGCGGGTGGCCTTGAGGTTCTCCGCCAGCGGCTCGGTGGTGTAGGGATCGGGCATGACCAACAGGTCGATGTCATCAAGGCTCGCTATGGCCGGCGTGAAGGAGACCGGAGCCGAATCCGACATGTACTCGACGCCCACGCCACAGGCCTCAGCCAGGGCCGCCGTGCCGTTCTCCACGAGCACCACGTCGTGGCCGAACTCGCGCCAGTCGGCGATCTGACCAGCGGCCATGGCCTCACCGTTGCGGAAGTAGTCCCCGAAGGGCAGGCCTGATCGGTGCGCCGCCACCATGAAGTCGTGGAAATCCACCGGCACCCGGTCGGGGACCCCGCCCCGGAGCACTGCCTCCACCCGTTCGATCGCGGTCATCGTCCCCATGCGTCGTCACTCCCGGCTAGTAGCGGCCGAACTCCTCGGCCGCATCGAACAGCGCCAGGATGTTCTCCGGGGGCACGTCGGCCTGGATATTGTGACCCGCAGCGAAGACGAAGCCGCCACTTGGCATGAAGGCGTCGAACAGCTCACGAGTCGCCTCGCGGACCTGCTCGGGTGTACCGAAGGGCAGCGTGTCCTGCTGGTCGAAGCCACCCCAGAAGGTGATGTCTGATCCGAACTCACGCTTCAGTCGGGCTCGGTCGCCCATGCCCTCCGCCCCTGGTTGTACCGGGTGTACAGCATCCACGCCGCCCTCGATAAGCATCGGCAGCATGGGCACGATGCTGCCGCAGGAGTGGTAGAAGATCTTGGCCTCGGTACGCGAATGGATGAAGTCCCAGAGCTTGCGGTAGCGCGGCCAGATGATGCGCCGATAGACCTCAGGGTCGATCATCGGTGCCCGCTGGGTGCCCAGGTCGGAGCCCGTGTTGATGAACGAGGCATAGGGTCCCACGCAGTCGAGCACCTCGCCCACGAGCGCCATCTGGTACTCCAGCATGGCGTCGAGCTGGGCCTCCGCAAGGGTCGGGTCCAGGAGCAGGTCCTCGAAGAAGCCCACGTAGCCACGCAGGTACCAGCTGAACTCGAAGAGTGAGGCGATGATGTTGACGCCAAGGGCCTTGTCCGAGCCTTCGTAGATGGCTCGGGCGGCGTCTTCGAGGCCTGCGTAGCGTGCCGGATCATGGGGATCGGGCCAGGGGTAGGCGGCCACATCGGCGACGGTCTTGGCCTCGGAGAGCGGATGGCCGATGAAATCGTAGTAGAGCAGGTGGCCGTCGGACCGGATGGCGGCCTGACGGATGATGCCGAACTCATCCTGGTAGGTACCCTCGGTCAGTTCGATGTCCTGCCAGTCGCGCGAGGCGCGCAGGTAGAGGTACCGCGAATCGACGTGCAGGCGGTCCAGGATGGCGTCATCGGGGATTGCCAGCTGCTGGACGCGGTCGGCGATGACGTCCGGGGAGTCGATGCCGAGGTGGGTCTTCAGTGCCCCACTGGCGCCGGTGCTGATGCCGGTGACCATGCCGCCCAGATCGATGGGCACGCGATCAGGCTCGCGATGCTCCATGGCCGCCCTGAACCGTTCGCGTGACTCCATGCCACCCCTCCGATGCTGCTGCTGCTCTGCTGTGTCGGCCGTCATTCGGCCCTCTCCTCACCTGGGGAGGGCGCGACTGTCTTGGTGTCACGTGTCACCTCGACACATTCGATGAAAGAAAGCGCTGCCGCGGGATTCGTAGCGAACACCGCGCCCTGGACGTCGTCCGAGAGGCCTCGCTCGCGTATGAGCTGCGAGAACTCGGCCAGCAGGAAGCTCATGCCTGGCATCCCCCCGTAGGCCTTCCAATAGCCACGGCGAGCGTGGTCGTGGCCCATCACGACGTGGCCGATGAGACCATCCTCGTCCATCCACTCGAGCAGCTGCAGGGTGCCGTTGGTCGCTCCGCGCCAGCGCCACGCCTGGTCGTACTCGACGAACGCACCCATCGCGGCGATCTCGTGGTGATACTCCCGATCGACCACCTTGTCCACATGCGAGAGCACGATGTGGCCGGCATCTGCCCCGTGAGCGACGAGGAACATGACCTGCTCGGGCCCCCTGAGGCCATCCTCGCAATGGGTGAGGATGGGCGCCCCGGTCGCAGCCTGCGCGAGCGCGGCAGCCTCGAAGACCTTGCGGTCCCGCCTGTCCGGGAAGCCAGCTGAGCCACCGACCTTGATGATCCCGGCCCGGTGCTCCGACCGACCGATGCTCGGTCCAGCGAGGTCGAACGTATCGATGCCTTGCTCGATCTCGTCGATGAAGAGCGCCGCGATCTCGTCCGCGCTCATGCGCCAGCTCCAGTGGCGGTCGTGGTAGTAGCGAGTCGTGTGCAGCCCGGTCGAGGCGATGACGTGGACACCGCTTCGTCGGCTGACCTCGGCGAGCATCTCGATATCCCGGCCACAGTCTGCCGGCATCGCGTCGACGACGGACGCGAGGCCAAGCCGCTGCGCGGGCGCGAGCTCTTCCACGGCCTTCTCGACACTGTCGAGTCGGATGTCCGGATAGACCTCGACCGGCCTCCCGCCAGCGATGACCAGGTGCTCGTGTGCGTACGTGATCCCGAGCTCGGACGCGTCGATGTCACCCAGGACGGTGCGGACCTGCATCCCTACATCGCCCTCCGCACAGGCACACACAGGCCTTCGAGCTGGTCGAGCGCCTCCACGAAGCCTGGTCCGCGGCAGATCCTGGAGCCGGCTTGGCAACCGAGGTGGGCCGCGTCCAGCACGTCAAGGCCGCTCGCGAGCGAGACCGCGAAGGCTGCGTTGAACGCGTCGCCGGCCCCCGCGGTATCGACCATCTCGTCGTCAGGGACGTGGATCGTCGGTATGCGCTCGAACGATGAACCGGCAGCCACGAGGGCGCCCTCAGGGCCGAGCGTCATGACGACGCCGCGCGCGCCATATGCCAGCAGGGCCAAAGCGCGGTCTTCAGGTGAGCCATGCCGGCCGTACATCGCCGCGGCCTCACTCTCGTTCGGGGTCGCCCAATCGGCAAGGGACAGCAGCTCAGCGGCCCGCTCTGCTGGTGGTGCGGGAGCGGCGTTCAACACCGTCGTCACGCCGTGCTCCCGCGCGATCCGGAGTGCCTCGATGGCCGCTTCGATGGCGATCTCAAGGCTCACCACGCAGATGTCGGCACCCTCGATGGCGCCGGAGTGCGCACGTACATCGACAGCGGTGAGGCGGGCGAGTGCACCGGGAGCCAGGGTGATGAAGTTCTCACCGCGCTCGTCGACCATCACCGCACCCACCATCGAATGCTGATCCGGGAACTCGACCATGCTCCTGACGTCGACGCCATGCTGCACGAGGGCACCGCGGATCAGCGGGGCGAACTCGTCGCGGCCGATGGCGCTGATGATCGACGCATCGGCGCCAAAGACGGCGGCTCCGATGGCCTGGTTGGAAGCCTTGCCTCCATTGACGGTAGAGACGCTCCGAGCGAACACGGTCTCGCCCGCGGCGGCGGGTCGCTCCACATCGAACCGGATTCCGAGTCCGGCGCCCCCGACCGCGACCAAGTGCACCGGACGCGTGACCATCAGTACATCGCCCTTCCGCCGTCCACATTGAGCAGCTGTCCGGTCATGTAGGCGGCATCGTCCGAGGCCAGGAAGGCGATGGTCCCGACGATGTCCGCGGGTTTGGCGAGTCGCTTGATGGGCTGGTTGGCGCGCGAGCCCTCAGTCTCGGCCCGCGACAGCGTGCCGTCGTCGAACCACCGCTGGAAGCCCTCGGTCAGGGTCCTGCCGGTGCTGACCGCATTGACGGTGATGCCATCGTCACCGACCGCCCGGGCCAGCGAGCGCGTCAGTCCGATGATGCCGGCCTTTGCCGCCGCGTAGTGCATGAGTTCTGCCTGGCCGTGGAGTGCGGTCGCGCTCGAGAGCGAGATGATGCGGCCCCAGCCGCGCTCGCGCATGTGTGGGTAGACCGCTCGCGACACGATGAATGCGCCCTTCAGGTCGACGCCCAGCACGCGATCCCAGTCGTCCGAGGTGATGTCCGTCCACTCCTGCCACGGGAAGATCGCCGCGTTGTTCACGGCGATATCGACCGATCCGAGCTCCTGCACGATACGCCGCACCATCTCGCTCACCTGCTGCTCGTCCGCCACATCGGCCTGCACGGCGATCCCCGTGGAACCGGCCGCCTGGATCCCCTCGACCGCGGTCGCCGCGCCTTGCGCATCGCCAAGGTAGTTGACGGCTACGGCGGCGCCTTCCTGGGCAAGACGGATCGCCGTGGCACGCCCGATGCCCTTGGAGGCGCCGGTGACGAGCGCCACGCGTCCTTGCTGCCGCTTGGGGACCACAGCGATCACCGCGTGCCCCACACCCGTCGCCGATAGTCGGCGAGCGACTGCTCGTAGCGCGCCTGGCTGCGTTCGTGTCCGGCGAGGTGCGGGCTGGCGAACACGATGGGGGGCTGGCCCCGCTCAGCGAGCGCCGTCGCGGTACCGCTGGTGATCTCGTGCATCACCGCGAGGTTGAGGATGGACGCTGAGGCTGACACGCGCTCCTCGATGCCAGGGACACTGACGAGCGCATCGCCGACCGGCACGCCGTTGTCGATAGCGATATCCGCGACATCGGCGAGGCGCCGGGCGCCTCCGCGTTCGGCAGAGGTCTGGGCCGAATACTCAAAGCTGGTCACGCCGATGACGCCGATGCCCGCCGCCTGCGCGGCGTCCACGTAGTCCATGATGATGGCCTCGACCCCGGAGCTTGAGAACACGATGGTGGTGTCGCCCGGGCGCGCCACCAGCTCGTCGAAGATGACCTTGCCGTAGCCGGGTACACGCTCCAGGAACAATGCCTGGGCCAGACCGTTGGGCCCGACGACGTCGTGGAAGAACGTGACCGCGAGCTCGACCACTGGGCGGAAGCCCGCCACCGCGCCGATCCTCGGATAGGCCTCTTCAGCCATCATCCGGGAGTGGCCGGCACCAAAGACGTGGACCACGCCATCGCCGGCGATGCTGTCAGCACACAGGGCCGAGGCACGCTCGATGGCATCGGCCTGCGAACGGATGCGCTCGAGTCGGGGGATGATCTGGTCAAGGTACTGGCCTGCGCTCACGGTTCCTCCTCAGGGGTGGGTTGGTTCGTTCTGGGTGCTGATGCCGACATCGGCGCCGTCGGCCGCAAGGCGATCGCGGAGTCTCGCGCCATCGACCGCGGTGACATCAAGGCCTGACTCGATGGCCATGCCGGCTGCCGTCCCGGCAGCCTGGCCCATGGCCATGCAAGTGCCCATCGAGCGCGCCGAGGCATGTGCCGCGTGAGTGGCTGAAAGGCACCGACCGGCGACGACGACCCCGCGAAGTCGCGCCGGGACCAGGCATCGCCAGGGGATCCCATAGCTGCCGCTGCCGCCGACATGGACCCAGCGCGTCTCGGCGCCGGAGAGGTCCTCGATCGGCGCGCCGCACCGGGCGATCTGGTCGTCGAAGGCTGATCCGGACAGGACGTCGGCCTCGTCGAGGACATACCGACCCCGGATGCGCCGTGTCTCACGGACGCCGGCCATCGCGCCCACGGACACCAGTCCGGCTCGCTCGAAGCCCGGCATCATGTCACGCAGGAAGCGGGACCACTCATCGACCTGCGCCAGGCCCTCCATCTCGACCCGCCCAGGCTCCATGGGGTCCTCCAGATCGGGCGGGTCGATCCGTGTCGTGGCCATCAAGGCGACGCCGTCCATGCCCGATCGGTGGAGGCTCCCGCTCCCGCCACGCAACCCATAGCCGGCTTCGCGGCCCTGTCTCACCAGCTCGCGCAGCTGTGGTCGCCCGTGCTCGAGGAACAGCGGCATGTCGACCGGCGCCATCCTGAAGGTGACCGTGACCGGCTGTCGCAGATCGCTGTCATCGAGTATCTCGCCCCCGGCTGCGGCCACCACATCAGCATCGCCGGACGCGTCGATGAAGGCATTGGCTTCCGCCTCGACCAGCCCACTTCGGGTGGCTACGGTCATCCCGGTTACACGGTCGTCGACGACATGGGTGCCGATCACCAACGAGTGCAACATCATCTCGACCCCGTGCTCGCGCAGGAGCTCCGCCCAGACGATCTTGAGAGTCTCGGGGTCGTAGGTGTAACCCAGGCCGGAGCCGAAGCTGTTGGGACGCTCGAAGAGCTTGCCACGAGCGCGCAAGCGCTCCACCGGCAGATCCGGCAGACCCGCGACCACTTTCTGTCTGGACTCGCCAGCGGTGAAGAACGCGTAGAACGTGTCCAGCACGGCCGTGCTGGTCCCGCCGGGGAATCCCAGGCGATCGATCAGCAGGACCCGCCTGCCGGCGCGCGCCGCGGCGAGCGCCGCCACGCAGCCCGCGGAGCCGGCGCCGACCACGACCACGTCCGCATGCATCGGATCAGATGCCGTCCAGCTGTGCGACCGCGCTGCGCACCCGCTCGAGCTCATCAGGGGCGGGCAGCCGCAAGGGCTCGCGGGGTGTGCCGCCGGGCAGACCGCGCAGGGTCGCTCCCGCGTGCAGAGCACCGATGATGGGCACTCGCAGTGCCGCGCTGGCACGATCGATGCGGAGCTGGGCGTCTCTTGCGGTGACCAGGTCCGCGTCCTGCATCGTTCGATATAGACGGACGAACAGTTCCGGCACCACGTTGGTGAGCGTCGAGATGGTGCCGCGCGCACCCATCGCCAGCGCTGCCGTGTTGAGCCCTGAGTTGGCCATCCACACGGGAACCCCGGCATCGAGGAGGGCGTGCAGGTCCTTGACGCTCGTCGTGGCCTGCTTGACGCCGTCGATGATCCCGTCGCGGTGCAACTCGGCGGCTTGCTCCGGCCGCAGGTCGTAGCCCGTCGCGGAGGGGTTGTTGTAGGCCAGAAGCGGCGTCTCGCCGGCCGCGGCCTTGATGCGCTCGTAGTAGGTTCGCACCGAGGTGAAGTCGGGCTGGTAGTAGGTCGGCGGGACAGCGGCGACCGCGGGCGCCCCGTCCTCGATAGCTTCAGCGGTGAGGGCTTCGGCGACGCGCGTCGGCATCGCGCCCACATGCACGATGACGAACAGTCGGCCGGTGGCGGCTTTCAGGATCGCCTGCGCGACACGCTGTCGTTCGGCACGCTCCAGGAGCGGCCCGGCGCCCGCGGTCCCCAGCACGAAGAGGCCGGCCACACCGGTCTCAGCCTGGAAGTCGATCAGTGTCGCAAGGGCATCGATATCGACTTCGCCGGACTCGTGGCAGGGTGTGATCAGTGCGGTGTAAACGCCGTTCGGAACGACCGTCACAGCTGGACCTCCTCGATACAGATCGTGCGACGCTCGGCTGCGGATCGATAGGCAGCCTCGACGAGTCGCAGCGTCAGCAGGTTGTCCCGTCCCGAGATGCTTGGCTCGTCGCCCGTCTCGATGGCCCTGAACAGCTCGCCCATGGTGCCCACGAAGGCGTCCGGGAACCACTTGCGCGTGAACGCTGGCCGGATCCAGGTATCCGGCCGATCACTGGTGGTGAACTCGAGCGTGGAGTAGCCGCCGGTGGGCCAGCCGATGTCACCACGCGCGATGGCGTCCAGCCCCTCGATGCGGTAGCGGACCGACCAGTCCCGGGTCCAGGGAAAGCCGTCGTCGAAGCCGACCGCGAGCAGTCCCGACTCGTAGCGCAGCACGTATGAAGCGATGCTGTCCCCGCTCCAGGGCTGGCCGGGGTAGGTGCTCGTCACCGCGGTGATCTCGACCGGGTTGCCGAAGAGGAACCGGAACTGGTCGAGATGATGGATCGACATCCCCAGCATCATCAGGCGCGGGTAATGCTCGGCGTCCTCCCAGAACCCCTGCCAGGGTTGACGCGTCCGCAGCTCGAATGACGCTGTGACCAGGGCTCCGAACGCGCCCCGCCCGATGAGCTCGTGGCAGGCGCGGATGGCCGGATCCCAGCGGCCGTTCTGGTTGACGGCCAGCTTCAACCCGGCCTGCTCGGCAGCCTCGACGATGGCCGTGGCGTCTTCCAGCGTCGTAGCCATGGGCTTCTGGATGAGGACGTGCTTGCCGGCCCCGAACGCCGCTTCGGCTACCTCGCGCTGCAGATGGGGAGGCAGGGAGATGTCGACCACTTCGACCGCCTCATCGGCGATGACGTCTCCGAAGTCGTCCGACGCCGCGGGGATGGCGAACTCCTGAGCGGCATCGCGAGCCGCCGCTTCGGTCCGTGACGCGATGCGCACGACATCCCAGCCCACGGACCTGTAGGCAGGCAGGTGTGAGGCGCGGACGATGCCGCCCGCGCCGATGACACCGATCCGGTACGACTTCGACCCAAGGTCAGGGGCCAGGTCGAGCTCAGCCGGGTCGATCACAGCGACACCGTCCGGCCCTCCCGACCAGCCTCGTACAGCGCTGCGATCGTTTCGGTGATAGCCAAGGCATGACTTGCCGGGATCTCCGGTGGGCCTCCCTCTGCGACATCCCTGACGAACCGCTCCAGCTCTGCGCGGAAGAAGGCGCGATGCTGCACGGCGTGCCAGACGTGCTTGGCCTCGTGGTCCAGCCACGAGACGTTGAACTCGGTCTCCTTGTGGCGCGTCCAGCCGGCCGGCAGATCGCCTGCCGCTTCCTTCAGAAAGATGTCCAATCGCGCCGGCAAAGGGCCGGCGTAGGCCGTGCCCTGCTCGCCGAAGAGCGCCAGCTCCCAGGTCTCCAGCCAGTCGTTGGCCTCCCAGCCGACCAGGCTCACCGTGCCCACGAGGTCGTCCCACTCGAGGATGCAGGCGGCTGCATCCTCGTTGCGGTGGCCATGCATCTGTGTGAGGTCGCTCCACTTGGGCACCATCGCGGCCACCCTCCTGGGCTTCCCCAGCAGGTCGATGATGAGGTCGAACATGTGGCAACCGTCCTCGAAGAGGACACCGCCGATGTCGTGTTCCAGGTTGAACCAGGGCGTGATGGCGTCCGGTGCCGGGACCGAGACGTGGAACCGTCCCACCGTGGTGCGTCCCAGGATGCCCGAGCGGTGGATCTCCTTGAGCCGAGCGTACGCCGTCGACTGCCTGACCATGTAGCCCACGGTGAGATAGCCCCCAGTCCGTTCCACCGCGTCGACGATGCGCCGCATGTTGGGCACGTCGTTGGAGGCGGGCTTCTCCAGCAGCACCTTCTTTCCGGCCTCAAGGGCCATGATCGCCACATCGGCCATGCGATGTGTCCAGGACTCGACGATGACCGCGTCGACGCGCGGATCAGCGAGGAGCTCGTCCGCGTTCGCGTGGTTCGTCACCCCGTACCGTTCCGCGAACACGGACGCGTTCGAGGCATCGTCTGGTTCCCACACGCCGACGAGCTCGACGCCCTCCATCTCAGTGAGGATGTCTGCCCGCGTGTAGACGTGGGGATGGGTGACTTCCAGGAATCCGATGCCGATACTCATCTGTCAGTCTCCACACTCGCTGACGAGGGCCGCCGTGGTGGACTCCGCGGTCGGGATCCACGAATACGCCTCAGCGACGTTGTCCGCGGTCACGAGCTTCAGCGGGGTGTTGCAAAGCTTGGGCTCAGGCGCTGTGCCTTCGTTGATGGTCGTCACCAGACGTGCCAGTGCCATCTGTGCTTCCTGCGCCGGCGACCAGCCGACGGTGGCTGCGATCTCGCCAGCCTCGACGGCGGTCAGGCCGTCGGGTGAACCGTTCTGTGACACGACCACCGTGGCAGCGCCCGCGGCCTTGATGGCCTGGATCGCGCCGAGCGCCATGTCTTCGTTCTGCACGAAGACCGCAGCCAAGTCCGGGTTCGCCGTCAGCAGGTCTTGCATGGCCGCCAGCGCCGTGTCGCGTGCCCATTCGCCGGAAGGCTCGCCCACGACCTCAAGGCCAGGGTTGGCAGCCAGCGCCTCCTTGAATGAAGCCGTGTACGCTTCCGCGTCGCCGCGGCCCAGTGCCCCCTGGATGATGGCGACCTTGCCCGAGGGCACGTTGGCGGCGACCCATTCCCCGGCCATCGCGCCGGTCCCATTGACGTCTGCCTGGACGAACACCGCGCCCATGTCTTCGAGCTCGGGGGCGTAGCCGTACAGCACGGCGACCGGAACACCGGCCTCGTTGGCCTTGGTCAGTGCGGCCTCCTCGGAGGCACGACCGACGGAGAAGAGGACGATGCCGTCGACACCCTTGGTGATGGCGTCCTCGACATTGGCGATCTCCTGCTCGGCCGACAGGTCGGAGTTGAGCACGCTCATGGAGACGCCCAGCTCATCGGCAGCCATCTGCGCGCCGTCAACGCCTCGCTGGTAGTAGTCGTATGGACCCGTCTGGATGTAGGCGATCTCCAACGCACCGTCGGCGTCATCCTGGGCAAATGCCGGCAGCGCGCTGAACCCTCCGGCAGCCAATGCCGTCGTCAACGCCAATGCGACCACTCGGCGCGGCCTGACCGAAACGAATCTCCCGTCCATGGACTGTTCCTCCTACCTATCGGAATCGCTGCGACATGACGGCCGCGACGATCACTCCGCCTTGGAGCACATATTGGAAAGCGCCTGAGACCCCAAGCAGGTTCAGGCTGTTGGAGATGACGCCAAGCAGCAGCACGCCAAGCAACGTGCCGACGATGCCGCCTCGTCCTCCGGCCAGCGGTGTCCCGCCCACGGCGACCGCCGCGATGGCCTGGAGCTCGTAGCCGCTGCCCATGAGTGGCTGCGCCGACGAGATACGGGCGGTGAGCACCATCGCGGCAACACCCACGATGGCTCCGTTCAATGCATAGAGAGCGACCTTGGTCCGGCGCACCCGAATGCCGGCTAGCATCGCAGCAAGCTCATTGCCGCCCATCGCGTACAGGCGTCGGCCAAAGACCGTGAACCGCAGGAGGGCGGCGCACAAGGTCGCGATCAGGCCAGCGACCCAGATGGGGAAGGGGATGTCGAGTAGGGACCCGATGCCGATCTGGACGAAGCCCTTGTCCAGACCGGAGATGGGGAGGCCGTTGGTCAAGGCGATCGCGAGCCCCTGGATGAGGATCGCCATGCCCAGCGTCACCACGAAGGGGTGAGATGGACTCCAGGCAGCCAGAAAGCCATTGAAGGCACCTAATCCAGCTACAGCTGCGATGCCCGCGAAGATGGCCAGGGGCGCAGGTACCAGGTCTTGCATGAGCAGCGCGGCGACGACCCCGGCGAGGCCCATGAGCGAGCCCACCGAGAGGTCGATGCCTCCGGAGACCATGAGCAGGGTCGTGCCGCAGGCCACGATGGCGAGCACGCTCGACTGGAGCATGACGTTGCGGAGGTTGCCCAGCGTCAGGAACACGTCGCTCTGCGTGGCTGTGAAGGCTGAGATCAAGAGCAGCACGGCGCCCAGCGCCACGAGCGCGGCATGGCCGCGGACCCAGGTGCGTGCGCCTTGCATCGCCCGACCCCCGAGGTCGGCGGCTTGCGGGTCGGCTTGCGCAATCGTCATGTGACACCCCCTGTCGCCGCGGCCAACAAGCGGTTGGCGTCGAATGGGGGCTCGAATGTCCCAGCGGCCCTGCCGCGGGAGAGCACCGTGATGCGGTCGGCGAGCGCCAGGAGCTCGCGTAGATCAGAGCTCACCACGACGACCGTCACGCCGTCACCAGCGAGGGTACGGATGAGGTCATGGATGTCTGCCTTGGTGGCGACGTCGATGCCACGGGTCGGTTCGTCAAGCAGCAACAACCTCGGTTCGGAGAACAGGGCACGCGCCAAGATCACCTTCTGCTGGTTCCCGCCACTGAGAGCGTTGCCGAGGGCGGAAGGCGCCAGCGGTCGGACGTCGAGGCGTCGCAGAAGCGGCAACGCCGCGTCGTGTTCGCGCCTCGAGCTCAGCGTGCCCCGCCGCGCCACACGGCCGATGAGGGGCAGCACCGTGTTGGTGGCCAGCGGCAGCTCGGGGAAGAGTGCGTCACGGAGTCGGTCTTCGGGGACCAGGAACACGCCCGCCTGCAGCGCGGCGCCCGTGCCCGAGGGGTGATACGGCTCCTCCGCCAGCGTCATGCTCCCCGACCCCGGCGCGACGATGCCGGCGATGACCTCCAGCAGCGATGTGCGCCCCGCTCCCACGATCCCCGCGATGCCGTGGATCTCACCAGGGTCGACGTCGAGCGTGACGTCACGCAATCGCCCTTCGAGGGAGATCCGGTCCAGCGCCAGGAACGAGGGGCCGCTGGAGCGCTCTCGTGGTTCTTGCCGGGTACCCAGGTCGGCGGCCAGCTCCTGACCGGCCATGAGGCTCACGAGCTTGTCCTCATCGAGCGCCTCGATCGGCTCGTCGGCCACGATGTGTCCGTCCCGCATGACCACCACCCGCTCGCAGATGGCAAAGACCTCCTCGAGACGGTGTGACACGTAGACGACCGCGGTGCCATCGGCTCGCAGGCGACGGATGAGTTCGAACAGCCGCTCGGTCTCGGCGGGCCCAAGCGCCGATGTCGGCTCGTCAAGGAAGAGGATCCGTGCACCCGGTCCGACGGCACGCGCGATCTCGACCAGTTGCCTGTCGGCCGGCGACAGCGTCTCGACCAACGTGCCCGGGCCGAACCGAGCGCCCACCCGGTCGAGCCACTGTACGGCTGTCGCACGAGCCCGTCTGCCGGCATAGATGCCCCGTTCGGATGGCTCCATCCCCAGCAGCAGGTTCTCGGTCACGCTGAGGGTCGGCACCAGGACGGGTTCCTGGCGGATTGCGTGGATACCAGCATCGCGCGCGCGGATCGGGTCGAGCGCGGACACGCGTCGTCCAGCCACTGTCAAGGTCCCCGAATCCGGGTGCTGGGCGCCCGTCACCAGTGAGATGAGCGTGGACTTGCCGGCGCCGTTCTCCCCGACGAGCCCGGTGACCTCCCCGGCCCGGATGGTCAACGAGGCGTCCGCGACCGCGACCACGGCGCCGAAGCGCTTCGACACGCCCTGAAGCGTCAGGGCATCCGAATGTTCGGTCATCCGAATGTCTTGTGCGAGAGCATTGGTGCTCAGCGTGGCCATCGTCAATGTCCTCCGACGAGGAGGAGCGGATCAGCCGTGGAACGGTGGCCCAAGGTCGTCCCCGACGTCAGAGTCACACTGAACGCGAGGAGATCGCCTCTCGCATGACGCAAGGTGTACTCGTAGGGGCGACCGTCGTCCGTCCTGGTCACTCGCACGGTCGCAAGCAGGGCTGAAGCGATGGGAACTCCAAGCAGGCCGGCGAGGTGGTAGTCGGCATTGACCGCGACGACCGTCTCCGTGCCGGATGCGGGATGAAGGCCATATTCCTCTGCCAGCAGGGCATACAGCGAGGAGCCCAGGTCGTGGCCCTGCAGCCCCGGCGCGTTCCGCTCGGGCATGTGTGTCCGCTCCACCATGCAGGGTTCATCATCGATGAGCCGGAGACGCTCGATGACATAGACGCCATCACCCACGGCCACACCGAGCCGCTGGGCCACGTCCGGGCTAGCCTCGATCCGCTCGACGTTCAGGACCACGGTGCTGGGCCTGCGTCCGAGCTTGGTCATCGTTTCGGTGAACCCAGCCGGTCGCGAAAGGGACGCTTCGATGCGAGGTCGCACCGTGAATGTCCCGCGGCCCTGCTGCGTCTCGAGTACACCCTCCTGGACCAGGTCAGAGATGGCACGTCGTACCGTCACCCGACCGACCCCGGACAGATCCATCAGTTCTTTCTCGGAAGGGATCAGCGTGCCAGGCTGGAGCCGCGACGCCTGCTCACGGATCTGCTCCTTGAGCTGGTGGTACAGGGGCGTGATGGCGGCCGTGTCGACACGCAGCGAGTCCCAGTTCGCGGTTGCGTATCCGATGCTGCGACCCGCCATCTGTTCCCCTAACTCATCCGAATAACCGGATATGTTAGCGTGCGCGACCCCGATGTCAAGCGCCCGCATGGCAAACCGGATGGCCCGTTGTCGGCGGCGCAGCAGCGCCTCAGCATCCTCACCTGTCGGCTATGTCGATGGCCAAGTCGCTGGTCCATCACTGCAGCAGGCGACGACCAGCCCGAGGCGCTCGGCCCGACCCGTGGGGTGGGTCATCTGACGTAGCTTCGCCCGTTGTTCCGCTGTCTTACCCATCGGGGGCATGAAACGATGGAGTAGCGAACGTCTCACCCGCCGGATGCATGGAACGCTGGCTCCGTGGGCCGTTGCGGCCCCCGGCTCCGCTCATCGCAGGCGCGAGCCAACCCCATCGACAACTTCCGCCTGGTCTTCGCCGATCGTTTCATCAAGTCCATCGTGGAGCGCATGGACGACAAGCCGACATCTTCGGCAAGATCCTCGACGATCAGACCTTCCAGACGGTGGTCATGGACCACTACCTCCAGCGCGTCTTCGAGCAGGCACGTACGGCGCCGCATCCTGCGTGGGGCCTCATCGGGGTGAGCTCAGCGGAGTGACCGTCTCGCCCCGGGGCTGGTCATCCGCGAGGGGAGGCTACTCCCGGTCGGCCGGCCGGAACACCAACCCACCTCGGCGCGGCGGTTCCGGTAGCGACTTGATCCCGGACCAGGCGATCAGCTCACTGCCCGTCCAGACCATGCGCTCGGTGCCGTTGAGCCTCCGGGGCGAGGCTGGCAGGTCGAGGCACGCCAGCGAACGGCCGTCGAGCGCCCGGCGTCCGTTCGACGCGATGAGCAAGTCGTTCACCTTGAGCGTGCCGGAAGCTCGCGTCCCGCAGTCGTGCTCGAAGGTCGACCAGCTCATCGTCGCCGGATCGAAGATGGCATTCGGCGCGCCGTCGTCCATGGGTCCCAACCAGGTGACATAGACCAGTCGATCGTCGACCCAGGAGCCCCCGCCTTCGCTCGCGGCCTGATCGAGCGGACCGACGAACGGCTCGGACCAGATGCCAGCCGCAGGGTCGAACGCGCGCATCTCGACCGGCTCGTCCCAGCGTCGCGACTCGACCAGCAGGGTCGGACCGGCCTGGTACAGGTGCCAGACCCAGGGCTCGCCCGGCACCCGACCGAGCTCCGCCCAGCAGTCGGCCGCCGGATCGTAGGCGGCCAGCAAACCCATCGAGTCGGCCACGATCATATGTGTGCCGGTCCAGACCGGCTTGGTGAGAGCATGGTCTTCTTCGCCGTCAGCTTCGGTCGACAGCTGGGCCAGCGCGCGCCAGCGGTCGTCGCCCGGTCGATAGGCCAGGCCGCCGAGCTTTGTCCCGTCCTCGGTGACCTCTGCCAGGATGAGCTCACTCCCGGTCCACACGTAGGGCGTGAAGGCCTCCGCGGAACGCGGCGCTTTGGATACCTCGTGCCAGCGGTCACGCGACGGGGCATAGATCGCCGTGCGGCCGCTCTCGAGGTCCACCGCGACCATCCGACGTCCGGTCCACACCACCGGCTCGTACTCGGAGCCGAATGGCGCGTTCGCCATCCTCCGCCAGGTCCCCTGTGACAGGTCGGGCTGGGTAGCGGGTGGTTCGGCGATGGACTCGGTCGTGGGTGTGACGAGCACCGGTGGTGCGCACGCCCTCGGCGCGGGCTCGGCCGACACAGGTTCGCCCCGGGCGAGCCCCGTCGTCGTCGTGAGCAGGGTGAGCGCGACCGCCAGGGTCGCGGCGCGCCAGAAGCGGGGGGCGGATCGAGGGACCCTATCGGTCGATGCCGGTACCCCGCTCGCGGCTGCCAAGTGCGGCTCCATCATCCGACCGACTCGGTCGGTGGTGGTTCTGTCGCGATCGGCGTTGGCGAAGGCGTGGGGCCCGGTGTCGGCGTGGGGGCTGGGGTCGGCTTCGGAGTCGATTCGGGCGTCGGTCTCTTGCCGGTGTAGATGTCAAGCCAGGGCCAGCCACCGGGGCTGTCGAGCGCCCATGAGACCTTGGCGAAGTACAGGCTGGCGTTGATCGGCGCCCTTGGTCTTCCCGTTCGTCGCACCCGCGCGGGCCTCGTTCCCCGCGGTGACGATGCCGATCGGCGTCCGCGATGGCGTGCACTCTGGACACGGCTTGGACTTGGCCACGACCGGGCTGCCACTGTCGCCGGGGAGCGACGTCCGACCAGGCACGCTGAAGCGCATACCCGCGCCCCAGACCCAGATGCCTGCCGTACTGCTCCAGCGGCGGACCGACGGCTCGGTGACACGTCCGCACCAGAACACGTCCTGGCGAGCGAGGGACACGCAGACATCCATGTTGTCCATCACCTTGCCCGGTTGGGTGAGGACGGTGGGCCAGGTGTCCCCGAAGATCCGCGTGGTCCTGTTGGCTCTCCAGTCTTCGAGCGTGATGCGGCTCACATCGCGATGCTGGCTCATGTAGCGCGAGGACTCCAGCCTGCCGATCTGTCCATAGCGTGACCGATATGCGGCGTGGCCCTGCCACGGCTTGGTATGGTGGTAGGAGCAGTGGCCGGCGGTCAGGATGGTGTGGTCGGAGAGCATGAACCCGATGGCGCAGTTCCACTGGCTCCGGGGAGCGCTCGAGCGGTAAACCGCGGCGTGGTTGATGCGCGCCCCCAAGCGCAGCGGGCCGAAGCACTTCTGCCGAGTTGAGCAGGAGCTGTCGCTCACGGGCGCGGTGGCTTCGATGGCCACATCGACCGCTGCCCGCTTTGCCATGCGCGCCCTGAACCGCGTCGCCTTGGGCAGATCGTGCGGCAGGACCTTGACCACCAATTGGTTGTCGCGGTACGAGATCGCGAACGCCTGTGGTCGGAAACCGGCGCGCAAGCTGGCCCAATCCCGGTCGGCGTGTCTCAGCGCCCGGCCGAGATCGGCCGCGCTGTCGTTCACCTTCACGAAGCGGATACCGCGGTTCACCTTGGGTAGACGCGCACGGACTTGCCGTTTCGCCGCTGTCCACACCCGCGACGTCGCCTTGGCTCGCCCGTTCGTAAGCCCGACGACGATCGTGCCACCGTCCGTCTGGTCCAGCCACACGCCACCATAGCCATCGAGTCCTTCCACGAACGGGAGCGTCTTCGCCTGGAAAGCCTGGACGTAGGTGTTTCGCGCTGCGAGATCGGCGTGCTCCCTCTCCGTGAGCGGGAAGCCGTATTGCTCCGAGGCCACGTTGTCGGTCGCGACCATCAGCTTCCTGACGTGCGAAGGATGGGCTGGGAGCCCGTAGGACTCGCGCGCTTCGACCGCCCGGTCGACCGCACCGATCCTGACGACCCGGTCCACTGTCTTCGCCGATGTCTCCTGGCCGTGAGTCGGCACGGAGACGAATACGAGGATGAGTGATGCCATCCCGACCACGAGGCGCAGCCATCGCTGTGGCGTGCGCCATCCTGCTCTCGTCACAGATCCTCCGTTGGCGTGATCTCGGTCCTGTTGGGTGCCCATACCCACGCTGCAGGCAGGGACGGCGTGACCGCCCGGATCGACCATACAGGCGAGGCCGCGCGCCGTTGATATGGCGAGCGCACACGAGCGTCGATCTCACCAAGAAGCCCAACACCAAGCTCATGCAGGCCTACCATGTCGGCGTGAGCTTCGATGTCGCCGCAGAGGCCTACGATCGTTTCATGGGGCGGTACTCGCACGGCCTCTCAGCCCAGTTGGCTGATCTCGCAGGCGTCCGTCCGGGACAGCGGGTCGTCGACGTCGGATGTGGTCCAGGGGCCCTCGTGGGCGAGCTGGCGGCGCGTCTCGGCGCCGAGTCCGTGTCAGCTGTCGACCCTTCTGAGCCATTCGTCCTGGCCGCTCGGCAACGGCACCCTGGCGTCGACGTCCGGCGAGGCAGTGCAGAGGGATTGCCATTCGCCGACTGCGTGTTCGACGCCGCCTTGGCCCAGCTCGTCGTCCACTTCATGCAGGATCCGATCGCGGGTATCCGGGAGATGGCACGCATCACTCGGCCCGCCGGGGTGGTCGCCGCATGCGTCTGGGTATCATGCGAGCGATGGGGGCCCGCTGGGCATCTTCTGGCGCGCCGCTCGCGACCTCGACCCAACGATCCACGATGAGTCTGGCCTCGCCGGCGCGCGCGAGGGGCACCTGGTGGAGCTATTCGGCACTGCGGGGCTGCGCTCGGTCGAAGGCGCGACCCTGGCCGTGCGCGTCGAGCATCCCACGTTCGAAGAGTGGTGGGAGCCCTTCACCCGAGGTGTCGGTCCAGCCGGCGCCTACGTGGCGAGCCTCGGTGACGACCACCGCGATGCCTTGCGCGCCCGATGCCGCACGGCGTTGCCGACCGAGCCGTTCAGCATCGCCGCCCGCGCTTGGGCAGCTCGGGGCGTGTGTGACGACCAGCCCTGAGCGCGGTCCAGCCCGACTCGTCGTTGGATTCTGTCGGCGCCGATCATTGGCGAGTTAGCCGGTCTAGGTCCAGAACATGAACTCGATAGACTCCAAGTAGGCCAACTCGAGTTCTGGGCTGGAATAGTGCGCTGTACGATGCAGGCGCGACAGGAGCGGGCGGCAAGCCGGTTAGGACTTGGATGCCTAGGCGGCCAGCACGGTGAGGGTCTCGGGACGAGATGACCGGGCGGCCCGAGTCGTTCCGGCACACCAGCACAGCACGTGGACGACCCTGGGGACATGCCGCAGCGCGGGTGTCCGAGTGGCGGGATGGTGGCTCAGGACGCGATGGTGATGGCCCGCAGTCTCGCGAGCGCCAGCGCGAAGGCCTCGGCCCAGGGCCAGTGGGCATCGCCGCCGCGTGGCGCCTGTTCCGCAAGCCCTCGTCTGACAGCGTGGACCGAGAGTCCCGCTTCGGCTGAGAGTGGCTCGCCGCCGCGCACCAAGCCGGGACCCCTACTGGTGGCCACGAGGAGCCTCCACCTCTCGACCCATCCTGACCACCCATTGATGGCCCTCAAGTGGAAAAGCAGCGATGCCAAGCCAGCATCCAGTACCCCGAGGTGCGAGGGCACAGCGCAGGTGCGCATCGCGTGGATGCACACACGTGGCTCCGGGACTCGGGCTTCCCCGGTCAGGCAAGTCGGGGCATATTCCAGTCATCGGGGGCATATGTCGCGGGCCAGGGCCCCTCGGCCAGTCACCCGAGGGCATGACTTCCGGGGCGCCGAGCGAGTGCTGAGCCGATGGCGCCGGAGACCGGACCTCGATCCGAACCTGCCCCGTGTCCATCGCGCGTCGACCCCGGGATACGAGCACGTGCGACGCGAATGCAGCGGCAGTGGAGTACCAGCCAAGCCGCAGCGAAGCATTCCCTCCCAGGATTGGCCGATGCCGTACTTGGGACCCGAGACACCCGGCCTCGCAGAGATGCTGCGGCAGTTCGGTGCGGAGTTGCGGCGCTGCCGCTACCAATGCCGTCGACTATCCGCCCACAACCACGGTGATCCGCCTGTGCTCGGGGCCCCCGGAATATGCCCCAGATGACTGGAATATGCCCCGACTTGCCTAGCGGGGGAAGGCCTCTCTTCGGCGTAGACGAGAGGACCGTCGGGGCAGGGGAGTGTCCCCAGCCGGGCACGGGTGGGTCCCCCGCCGGGCACGGGTGGGTCCCCCGTCAGGTGCGCAAGCACGAGAACACCCGTGTGATGTCTGCGAGGAACCCGTAGCCCGAGTCGCTCCCAGCCCGCGAGCCCACGAAGACAACGCGGATCCCATGAACAAGGGATCACTCAACGGAGGTCAGTGCACGCATCTGCTCCTCCGATCCACGTCCAGACGAGTACAGGGGAGCGATCGAGGGGAACAGCGGATAGCGCTACCCGCGGGATCCGTGGAGTCGACGGACAGGCTTGCCTCAAATTGCGATGGCGCCGCAACGCGCAAATCGTAGTGGAGCATGTCTATGAGGGGTCCGCGGGGCTATCGTGCCGTCCGTGAGACTGCTGAAGAGTTCGTCGCCTGCGACGAACCCGGACTCTCACGCCGTGGTCTGATCTCTAACGAGGTCGCCCCGATCAGGTCGCTCGACACCGAAAGGAAGACATCCATGGGCATCATCGCTTGGATCGTGGTCGGTGCTATCGCCGGCTTCATCGCCTCGTTCATCATGGGGACCCGGGACGGCATCCTGATGACTATCGCACTGGGCATCGTCGGGGCGGTCGTGGGCGGCTTCCTCGCGGGGGCCCTCCTGGACCTCAAGGAGCCGACGGGGATCAACGTCGAGACCATCGTCGTGTCCGTCATCGGCGCGATCATCGTGGTGTTCGTGGCGAACCTCCTGACAGGCAGCAGGCGCGGACGCGGAACCGTCTGATGTGTCTCTCGACTAGGGCTGCGTGCGGGGCCTACGACGCCATGGGCAAGCCCGGCGCCAACCTCGTGTATGAGGATGTCCGGCAGGCCGCCGATGCCAACGGAGTGAGCGTCGACCAGACGCTCGAGACCATCACCTGACCGCGGCGAAGGACCGCGGCGACCACAACACCGAGTACGTCTCGGTCACGCAGCCGACGGCTGCACAAGCTGGAAGGAACCGATCATGACTGACGAGCATGTCAAGGGAACCATCAACGACGTCAAGGGCAAGGTCGAGGAGACCGCCGGCAAAGTGACCGGCAACAAGGAGCAGGAGGCCCACGGCAAGGCCAAGCAGGTCCAGGACGCCGTGCGAGGCGACGAGATGAAGTACAGCCACGGACCGGTTCAGCGGATCCGTGACCCTGTGACGCGTCCTCGGACGCGCCGCAGGGTCACTTTGACACCGGCCCGGGCAACACCTCACAGACCGGAGGACCAGACGCCCAGCGTTCGTGGAGCGGGTGACTCCCGAGCTCGACGAGCCGGCTCCCTGAGCGCTCGACTGACCCCCGGTCGGAAGCACGACACAAGGTCATCAAGGAGATCACCATGGCCACCAAGAGCGCATCGATCCGTTCGTTCCAGACGAGCGTCGACATCCCAGCAGACGACCGAGCGAAGATCGACAAGATCCTGAACCAGCACCTGGCTGATTCCTTCGACCTCATGAGCCAGGTCAAGCAGGCCCACTGGAACGTGAAGGGCTCCGACTTCTGGCAACTGCACAAGCTGTTCGACGAGGTCGCCGAGCGGGCGGCCGAATGGGTCGACGAGCTCGCCGAGCGCGTCACCGCACTGGGCGGATACGCGACCGGTACCGTGCGTATGGCCGCGGCGTCGAGCTCCCTGCCGGAGTTCCCGACCGAGATCACCGAGAGCATGGACTACGTCAAGGCCGTCGCCGAGCGACTCGCCGCCTTCACCAACTCCGCACGCGCGGCGATCGACGAGACCGACGAGCTCGGTGATGCCAACACAGCAGACCTGTTCACCGAGGTCAGTCGCTGTGCCGACAAGTACCTGTACTTCCTGGAGGCGCATCTTCAGGGCTGAGCGTGACCCCGTTGAGTGAGGTGCGCGGGCCTAGCGGCTTCCACGTGGCGCGGGGACTGAGGGACACGAGCGAGACTCTGCTCGTGTCCCCATCGCCCCGGCCACCGATGGTGCGCTCGATACGGATCGGTAGATCGGCCCTAGCCGTGGTCCTCGAGTGGTAGGCGTTCGATGAGCACGAGGAAAGGCCGAGTCGGTCCGATCGGTTGCTCCTGCACAGTGAGCCGCAGGCGCTCATCACCCACGCGCCGGCTGCCCCAGCGACTATCGAGTCGTCGCGCGGAGATGGCCGGCAGGCCCATCCTCGCCGCTGCGCGCGCGAGCATGCGACCCTCACGGACGACCCCCCGCCCGACCACGCCGTACGATGAGTCGGTCAGCGCCTGCGCCAGCTGACGGCGTCGCTCGACGAATGGCTCACGCGCCAGCGAGCGACCCTCAAGCCACGGAAGATCGGCAGCCACGAAAGCGCCTTCCGCCGAGTCCTCCGGCCCCCGTGGGCCGCTCAAACAGCGCCGCAGCAGTGCCGTATCAGGTCGGCCGTCGCGATCCAGCGCGAGCAGCGTCCCCTCGATGATCACCCGCTCAGCAGCGAGCGATGGCAACAATCTGCGCAACTCGGGAAAGGCTTGGAGCGGGTCGGAGAGGTGCTGCGTGCGCATCTCGAGGTGGTCACCCTCGCGACGCAGGAAGGCCGGCGCACCGGGCCACCACGGCTCGAAGAAGCGCTCCTCATCATCGAAGGGTGGGCCCCCATCGACGACCGACGGAAACGGCAGGATGGGCGCCGACCTGCCTGTCTCGCCACCTCCGAGGGCATCGAGCTCGAGGGTGAGTTGCTGGCGTTCCATCGGCGGGCGCTTCGAGCGTGCTGCTCGCCCCTGGCCGCTCAGGCCGACTTTCGACGTCTTGCCGGCGCCGTGGACTTGGAAGGCTTGGTGTCCTGACCGGCCTTGGAGCCAGCTGCTGTCCTCTTGGACTTGGCCCCGGATGCGTCCTTGGCCCCCGACCTGGACTTGGCACGGGACGTGGACTTGGCGCCAGACGTGCTCGTCCGCGAGGCGCGTGCCGCCTTGACGGAGACCGGCGGCGGTGTACTTCTGGCCGCGTCGTCCGAGACCTGCTCGCCGCGGGCCGCCGCGACACTGGCCTCCAACACGGCCATGAGGTCCGTGAGCTTGCTCGTCTCAGGTTCAGCTGCGGGCGCCTCCACGGGCTGACCGTCGACCTTCTGCGCGATGACCCGGAGCAGCGCCTCGCGGTACTCGTCCTTGTATCGCTCAGGCTCGAACTTTCCGCTCAACGCATCCACCAGCAGTCCCGCCATCTCAAGCTCCGCCGGTCTGAACTGCGGTGTCTCCCCGGGGAGGTCGAGGTCGCCGACGTCGCGAATCTCATCGGGCCAATAGAGCGTCGAGAGCAACATCGTCGGGCCGTACGGATCGAGCGAGGCGAGGTGCTCGCGGTCCCGCAGGACGATCTTGCAGACGGCCTGGATCTCGCGCTCGGCGAGGATCGTCCTGAGCAGCTCGAACGCCTTGCGCCCGATCGGTTCTGGCTCCAGATAGTAGGACTGCTTGACGAAACGGGTGTCGTCGTCGCCACTCGCCGGCACGAACTGCTCGATCTCGATGGCGCGCAACGTCTTGAGAGGGACCGCCTCGAAGTCCTCGTCGCCGAGGACCACGTACTGGCCCTTGCTCCACTCGTAGCCGCGCACGGTGTCTGAGCGCTTGATCTCGCCGTGCGTGGGGCAGTGGACCTTCATCTGGATGCGCTCGAGGTCCTCCTCGTGCAGCATGTTGAACGACAGTCCGCCACGCGACTCGGTCGCGAGGTAGAGACGGACCGGGATGGTCACGAGCCCGAACTGGATGGCCCCGCGCCACATCGAACGTGGCATCGCTGTGCTCCTTACTCCTGCCACCGACTGACCGGCCGGGTCGAAATGATAATCGCCTGCGGCGTGAAAAGGGTAACGCTTTTGGTGCGCGTTTCGTCACAAGGACATGGCAAGGGTGCCGGGGCACCCTACCGGTCCGTCAGTCGATCGGCGGCAGCTCCTGCGGGTCTGCCAGGACTCCGGCGAACAGGTCGCCGCGTTCGGCTGTCCGCTCGAGGATGGTGTGCAGGTCCCAGCGCTGCGCATGGAGTGTCGGGTCGTCCAGCTCCTCCCAGGTGATCGGGGCGGAGACTGCGCCGCGCGCGACGGGCCGCACGGCGTACGGGGCGACGAGGGTCTTGTTCAGCGCGTTCTGTGTGAAGTCGAGGCGCGCCCGCCCACCGCGATCGGCCTTCTTCCACTCCCACGACACCAGGTCCGGCACGACGGCCCCGACCCGTTGTGACAAGGCGCCGACCCAGTCGCGCGTGTCGTCGAACGTGTAGCGGGGACGTAGGCCGATCCATACCTGGATGCCGCGCGAGCCGGTGACCTTGGGATAGCCACGGACGCCGAGATGCTGCAGCGCCGTGTGGTACAGGCGCGCCAGCGTCACGACTTGTGCCCACGTCGTGTCCCGACCGGGATCGATGTCGATGAGCGCATACGTGGGGCGCCACCACGCCGGCAGTCGGCTGGTCCACGGGTGCAGGTCGATGGCGGCCTGGTTCGCCAGCCAGGCGAGCGTGGCGACGCGGTCGCAGACGACGTAGGTCTGCGACTGGGAGCGCCCGGCCTCGGGGTGGTCCCAGCGCGCCACCCAATCGGGTGCGTGGGAAGGGATCTGCTTCTGCCAGAAGCGGGTCGAGCCGTCCACTCCATCGGGCCAGCGGTGCACGTTGAGCGGGCGCTCGCGCAGGTAGGGCAGCAGGAGCGGCGCGATCGAGGCGTAGTAGCGGACGAGATCCCGCTTGGTGAAGCCGGCCTCCGGGAAGAGCACCTTGTCGAGGTTGGACAGCTCGACGGTATGCCCGCCGACCGCCCACGAGCCGCCATCACCAAGTGCGTCGAGGGCCGCCAGCTCGCCCTCGCTGGCCCGGTCGGCCGGCGCACCCGCGGAAGCGGTGGCATCATCGATGGCCGTCTCCCGAGAGACCGCCGTCGGGTCGCGGTCCGGTTCGAGCCCTTTGAAGACGGCCTGTCGAAGGAGCCCGTCCGCGGTCCACTCCGCGAACTCGGCGCGGATGACGTGGCGAGGGTCGACGTAGCGGGCACTCGATGAGGGCGGCACTCCTGGCACGGCGGGGTCCTCGCGTGTGCTCTCGTCGAGCAGCGCCCGCAGGTCGTGCCGGGTCCGCGCGTCGATGCCGCTGCCGACATGCCCGGCGAAGCGCCAGCCGCCTGGCTCGTGAGTGGCCACGAGAAGGGAGCCGAGGTCGGCATGGCTTCCCGTCCCCGGCTCGTAGCCGACGACGACCAGCTCCTGCTCGCGCCGAGTCTTCACCTTCAGCCAGGAACGCGAGCGGGTGCCTGCCTCGTAGCGGCTGTCGCGAAGCTTGGCCATGCTGCCTTCGAGGCCCTGTCGTGCAGCCGCCTCGTGGAAGGCACGCCCGTGCTCGGTAACGTGGCTGACGTAGCGCACCGAGGGATGCGGACGCATCAGCAGCCGGAGGAGGCGCTTGCGCTGCCACAAGTCGACGTCCCGGAGGCTCCAGCCGTCGACGTGCAGTAGATCGAATGCGTGGTACACGAGTACGCCCGTCCGCGGCTCCCGCTGTGCCCCCGCAGACTTACCTGATCGCTGCTCATGGCGCTTGGCGCCGCGCCCCTTCATGCCCGACAGCTCCTGCAGGAGACCGAAGTCGGGCCGCCCGTCGTCACGCATGGCCACCATCTCCCCGTCCACGATGACCGCACCGCCCGCGAGCCACTCGCGTGCCGGCGAAGCGGCGAATGCCGGGAACCAGGCTGCTGCGTCCTTGCGGTTGCGCGTCCACAGCCGGAGGCTGCCAGCCTCGTCCACGACCGCCTGCACGCGGTAGCCATCGAGCTTGATCTCGAAGAGCCAGTTCGGGTCGTCGAACGGATGCGCCGTCGCGGTAGCGAGCATCGGTTCGACGAACGAGGGGGCCGTGGACTCGACTGCGGCCGAGAGGTCCAGGTCGCCGATGCGACGAGCCGGATCGATGTCCGCCGGCTCACCCTGGGCGACGCCTTCGTTCGTGCGTCCGGAGAGCACGGAGGCCGGGTGCTCCTCGATGTCCCACTCCGCGTCGGCGTGCTCGTCGTCCTTGTGGATGAGCAGCCAGTCCTCGGATCCGCGACGGTCGGTGGCCGTGCGCACCAGGACGAAGCGGCCACGTAGGCGGCGTCCGTGAAGTACGAACTTGAGCTCGCCGTCGGCCACGGCGGCCGCGGGGTCGCCAGGCAACTCCGGGTCCCATGTGCCGTGGTCCCACACGATGGCGTCCCCGGCCCCATATCCACCGCTCGGGATGGTGCCCTCGAAGTCGAGGTACTCGATGGGATGGTCTTCGGTACGGGCCGCTCGTCGTCGCTCGAGGGGGCGCAGCGACGGCCCACGTGGCACCGCCCAGCTGGCGAGCGCGCCGCCGATCTCCAGGCGGACGTCGTAGTGCAGCCGGCTCGCGCGATGGCGTTGGACGACGAACCGGCGCAGGTTGCCGATCGAGTGCGTGTGGACGCCGCCGCTCGGCTCGGGCGTGACCGCGAAGTCGCGCTTGGTGCGGTATTGCTCGAGCGACATCGTGGCAGGGTAGCGCCTCCCGACGTGACGACCCGCACATGTGTCGACCTGCGCACAGCCCTGGTGAGCATCACCCCTTGTCGGGCCCGCGCGTCGCGGGTGTCAGCACCATGGCATGCAGCCCATGCCCGGCCCGCTGGACTTGCACTTCCACCAAGTCAGCGATCCACGCTGGCACGTCGTTGGCTCGAGCTCTGGTCCGCATTCAATCCCCTGATCCAGAGGCGTCACGCTCGATTCGGCTCTTCTGACTCCCTCGACTGCGGATAACGTTGGGTGGTGTCTCTCCGTCAGGTCAGGGGAGGCGAGTGACATCGATGACGGTATGGCCGCCGGTGACAACACATCGGTGCGGCGCTCCTCCGGTTCCCATGGTTCCTATTCCGTCTCCGCTTGGCCGGCCATCCATGGAGGAAGCTAACCAACGACTCGGCTGTCCAATGCCGCAATCGTGAGCGCGCGCGACTTGTTCGGTCGCTGCAGCGACAAGACTCACGCCACCACGCTTCGGTGTCACTTGGGCTGCTCCACCTTGCCGGCCAGCGGGTCGTTACCGACCACCATGGCATCGGTGGCAGTTCGACGCCACAGCGCCGGCAGCGAACCGGGCGACCCCTCGTCGATGCTGACGAGGGGTCAGGGCAGCCTGCTCGTGGGAAGTCGCTCAGTCGTCCATAGGCGCTTCGTCGACGACCCAGACGAGCGTCTGGCCCTCGTGCTGGCCGAGGATCGCGGTGGTGCCATCCAGCGAGGCGACGTCCGTGATCCAGGTGGCCTCGTCCGCACCTGGCAGGCCGTCCGGGCCGGCAGCAGCCGACCAGGCCGTACCGTCCACCGAGACGAGCAGCGGGTTGGTGTGGCACTCGTCAGTGCTGGGGAGGCAACCGCTGAAGTCGTTCCCCGGGACGACGAACTCAGAGCCATCCCATTCGACGAAGGAGAACGCGTTCGAGCCGCCGACCCGCCACGACATCGGGCGAGTGAGGGCCTTCTCCCAAGCACGCAGCCCCTTTGGCGACCGGTAGATGTGCTTGTAGCCGATCCCGGCGAGGGTGCCTCCCTCGCCGACGGCCACATCGAACAGGCGCGGGGTGTCCTTCACACGCTTCCATGTCAGCCCGTCGACTGACCTCCAGTTCGAGGCCATGCCGCGCCCGGACTGGCCCAGCAGCAGGTAGCCATTCGGATACGACACGACCGCGTCCCACACCGGGTTGCTGACCTTGGGTAGCGTGGCCGGCTGCCAGGTGCCGTCGTCCCCGGTGCGCCAGAGCCGCTGACCTTCGAGGTCCTGGCCGATGAACGTGCCCAGAGCGAGCGATCCGGCAGGTCCGTCGGCGAGTCCGGAAGCGACGGCCTGGTATCCGGACTTCGCCGGCCTCTTGACGGTCGCCCGTCCCCAGGTCTGGCCATCAGCCGAGTACCAGGCTTCGACGCGTTCCTTCGCCGCGCCGTAGAGCCCGGACTCCACCCCGAGCGCCACGAACCCGTCGTCGGTCGCAGTCACCTGCGTGAGTCCGGAGCCGACGGATGCATCGGTCAATCGCGCAGGCTCCCACGTTCGACCGTCAGCCGACCACCATGCGGCTGCCTGCGGCGGATTCCCCGTCTGGCCGACGGCCACGAACATCCCGTTCCCGGCCGTGATGGCCTCGGCGCCCTCGAGCGCGGTCATCGACCAGGGCCTCGCGAGGGCGGATGGGGAGACCTTGCTGGCAGGCGCCGCCATCTCCGGCTCGACCGTGGGGTCGGCTGCGGCGGTCGGCACCAGCAGGCTGCCGACGCGTCGTGAACAGGCGAACGGTGTAAGGGGCTCGTAGAGCGAGTCGTTCATGCCACTCGGTCGGAAGATTGCCACATCGTTGCCAAAGCGCTGGGAAGTCGGGTTCTGCGTGACATCGGTCGGGTGATCGATGCTGTCGACCACGCTTGGTGTATCCGCCCAGCAGGGTGAGGCAGCCACGTGGACGGTGCCTGGCCCCGGGCTGGCTCCGCTCGCGGCATTGGCCAGCATGAGCAGGCCGATGGTGGAGAGGGAGATGGCTGCCACAGTGCGGTGGGGGGAGAATGGCATGTGCGCAGAACTGGTCGGTTCCATGGGATCTGGTTTCCTCCTGTGGACGCGCGACGTCGCGCGTCACGTCGGTGACATGTGCGCCGGGTGGGGACCGCGCGCGCATGGGATGCGATAAGCGGTGAGATGGGCCGTCAGGGGGGTTCCCGCGGTGTGCCGTACAGGCAGCTGGGGCTCACTCTGGCACGCCCCCGCGAAGGCGGAACACGTTCGTCGGGTCGACCGCGTTCTTGACCGCAGCCAGGCGTCTGGTCGTGGCATCGTCGAATACCGAGCGCGTCGATCGCTCGACGAAGTTCAGGTATTCGCCCGCAGCCCAGGGTCGCATCGCATCGATGGTGAGACCAAGCTGGTCGTACGACCACGCGGCCCGCTCGCTGTCGTGGGCTGCACCCACCGCATTGAGCAGGTACGGAGCACCGATGTGGGACAGGGCGCCAGCCCCCTCGGGCTTCCTGGCCAAGGCTCCACCGAGATGCCTGACCTCGACCGAGATGAGCCGCTGCTTCGAGTCGGTGCCGGCGACATCGATGAGGGCGTCGATGGCACCTTGCTCCATGCTGCCCAGCAGCGTGTGGTGGGACATCCCGGCAGTGGGACCCTCCGGATCTCCGTGGAGCCGGCACAGCTCGACCGCGGACATGGGTCCGATGCTATCGAGCGTGGGCGTGGCTATCGTGCGCATGACCTTGATGGACCTTGCGATCGCGTCCGGGTCACCCACGCCGACCAACCCGAGCGTCATCACCTGGCGGCCCCGGAATGGCTCCGGCACGCCCGGTACATCGGGCGCATTCAGGAACCGGATGATGGAGGTGATCGAGTCGTCGAGACCAACTGTCCACTCCGACCAGGCGGGCAGGATGAGTGGAGCCAGCTGCGCATCCCAGACCAGCGTCCCGCCGATCACAGCCGTCACGGGGAACAGGTCCATCTCCACGCCCACCACGACGCCCAGACCACCACCACCTCCGCGAAGGGCCCAGAACAGCTCCGGGAGATGCTCGTGGCTGGTGTGCTGGAGGCGCCCGTCCGCGGTGACCAGGTCGATCGAGCGCACAGCGTTCGAGGCTAGGCCGAAGCGGCGCGCCAGCCAACCGATGCCACCGCCGAGGGTGTAGCCGACGACCCCGACATCGGGAGACGAGCCGCCGAGACCACTGAGGCCGGTGGCTCCGGCCGCGACGGCGACATCACCCCACAGTATGCCGGCACCGACGCGGGCGCTTCGGTCCCCGATATAGAGCTCCTGGAGCTGGGTGGTGCGGATGAGGATGGTATCTCTCATCGAGCCATAAGCCGAGGCTCCGTGCCCGGTGCCCTGCGTCACGACCTTGGCCCCGGTCGTACGGGCGATCTCGACGACCGCCGTGATATCGGCCACGGCCCGGGGGAAGACGACCGCCATGGGCTGCTGATCGACGGCCAGGTTCCAGGCTTGGCGAGCCGCATCCCAGGCCGGTTCTCCGGGAACGACTGATGGTCCGGTGAGACTCCAGCGATCGAGGGTCGAGCGGGTCGAATCGGGTCGGGTGAAGGTCTTCATGGCGGAAGCGTGCATGCCCTGACCCGGCATGTGAAACACCAGCTCGATGTAGGACTGACAAGCGGCGCTGGTGGCTCGCTATCCTGTCGGTGCATGGACATCGAGCTTCGCCACCTGCGGGCGTTCGTGGCGGTCGCGGAGGAACTCAACTTCACCCGGGCGGCAGCGCGGCTCTCCATCGCCCAGCAGGGCCTGAGTGCGCAGATCCGCCAGCTGGAGGAGCGCATCGGCACACGCCTGTTCGATCGCGATACCAGGCGAGTCACGCTCACCGAGGCCGGCTCCGCGCTGTATCAGCAGGCTCGTGCCCTGCTCGAGGACGCGGAGGCTGCGGTCGACGCGGCGCGCACCGCCGGCCTGGTTGCCACGCGTTCATTGACCGTCGGCTTCGTCGTCGCGATCGAGCATGGCTCCTTCGCCCATGTCCTCACAGAGTACAGCCAGCGCTTTCCCGAGACCAGGGTGCTGATCCGGTTCGGTGATGCGACCGATCCATCGGGCGGCCTTCGGTCAGGACAGGCAGATGTGGCCTTCGTCTACGGACCCTTCGATCGTATCGGGCTCGAGACCCGTCCCCTGTTCGCCGAACCGATGGGTGTCGTGATGGCCGCTGACCACCCCTTGGCGATGGTCGATGAGCCCAGCCTCGAGCAGATCCTGACCGAACCTACCTTCGACTTCGTCACTGCTGACAGCGCCTGGCGAGATTTCTGGATGGCCACGGCCCTCCGCTCGGGGAGGCCGCCTCGGATCGTCGCGCAGTTCCAAGCCCTCGACGGGCTGGTCGAGGCGCTACGCGCGAAGTTGGGCATCCACACCGGCTCGCGCGCTCTCGCCGAGATGGGCGGGCCAAGTCTGGTCTGGCGCCCCTTCGCCGCGCTGGGCGCGCTCGAACACGCGGTGGCCTGGAGAACGGGTGACAGCCGACCAACGGTGCAGGACTTCGTCGCCGTTGCCATCGACGTCTTCAGGCCCGGATCCCGTCCCGAAGCCGCAGGCTAGCGCCAGAGCTGTCGACCGAGCCTTCCTGCCTTGCGCCAAAGGCGGGGTCATCGCGTTGGGCAGCCCATCTCCCACACGGCTACATCAGAGCGCCTGCGGCTCGAAGCCCTCGACGGCACCGCGATCGTGTGTCTCGCGTGATCTCGTCGGAACACGGAACGGGCACGCTGATGCCAAAGCCGTCGAGTCGTGCTCGTCATCAGGTCACTTGGAGGCACGGCCGCCTCCTCCCACGACTCCCCGGCGGCAGCCCGGCGTGACCGTCGGTCCTGCCTGGCACCATTGGCCGGTTCTCATCGAGACCTCATCGCTCACACAGGACGTCGCTGACGCGAGCATGCATCGTGGCACGACCGGCTGAGATGCGGCCGCCAACCATCTGGAGGACACCCATGGCCTACGTGATCGCGGCCCCTTGCGTGGACCACATGGACCGCGCCTGCCTGGACGTCTGCCCGGTCGATGCCATCGCCGCGGAGGACGGCGTGGACCGCAAGCTGTTCATCGACCCCGACAACTGCATCGACTGCGGCGCTTGTGAGACCTCCTGCCCGAACGAGGCCATCTTCCGGGCCGACCGACTCCCCGCCCAATGGGTCGACTTCTCCTGGACGGACATGGCCTGGTACCGCGACGTGGCCGCGGCGCGAGGGGTCGTGGACCAGCTCGTGCCGCGCGGATCGACGTCTTGACGCTGGTCGCGTCCAAGCCGGTGCTCAAGCCGGACCTGCCCACCTTCGCTCCTCGCTCGCGTCCCTCCCGACGGGCCAACGCCACCATCGTGGCTCGCGAGGACCTTGGCAGCACCATGGCGCGGTTTCGCTTGCGTCATGACGATGGACCCAGCTCCTTCGTCGCGGGCCAGTACGTGCCGATCGCACTGGCCGACGACCCCGCACCGCCGCGGCCATATTCGATCGCCTCGAGCCCAGGCGCGTCCGACCTCGACTTCGTCATCTCGTTGGTGGCAGGCGGCGCGCTCACGCCTCGGCTCTTCGGACTTCGCATCGGCGACCGCGTCCACTTGGGAAGTGCTCGCGGTCTCTTTCGGCTTGACGACGCCGACGAGCGGGATCATCTGCTCATCGGCACGGGGAGTGGCATCGCCCCGCTTCTGAGCATGATGGCGGTGCTCGGCGCGCGGTCCATGCCGCCGAGGACCGTGCTGCTCCATGGTGCCAGGGTGCGCGAGGAGCTGGCGACG
The DNA here is from genome assembly GCA_963814315.1 of uncultured Chloroflexia bacterium. GTDB lineage: Bacteria > Chloroflexota > Limnocylindria > Limnocylindrales > CSP1-4 > JAFMJV01. The sequence continues at coordinate 285,325 of CAWFCG010000001.1, read as the reverse complement.
CCGGATGGGGCCGCCGGCGAGGATGGGAGGTGGCTGTCCTATCGGCCGACGTTGTCACGCGCCCCGGATACGGAGGCCTGGATGGGACGTCGCGGGCGCGTAGGGATGCATCTCGATGCTCTCATCGCGGAAGGGGAGCTGTCGCCCGAACGGACGGTCGCGTATCTGTGTGGCGGACCCGCCATGATCGAGGGTTGCAGCAGCCGGCTGGCCAAGTTCGGGTTACCGCCCGATGCCATCCGCCGCGAGCGCTTCGTGAACGCGTAGGTCGGCCCGGACCCGTTGACGAATCGGCGATGCCAGCGGTTGCTGCCCATTCGGACTGGAAACTGGTCGGACACCTGCCAGATGCTAGGCCCGGGAGGGCCGTTTCGGCCTGAACCAGGCATCGCCGTAGAGTCATCATCGGTGACATGACCCTCATCGCCCGCTTCCGCCAGACGGCTCGGATCCCGGCACCCTCCTCGTCGCCGCACGAAGACCGCGCGACCTCGTTCCTGCGGCCCGCGGTCTTCGGCGGCAGCGACGGGCTCGTCTCGAACCTGGCGCTCGTGATGGGCGTCGCCGGCGCTACCGCCGACAACCAGGCCATCGTCATCGCGGGAATCGCCGGCCTCCTCGCCGGCGCATTCTCGATGGCCGTCGGCGAGTACATCTCGGTCCGTTCGCAGCACGAGCTGTTCGAGTCGCAGCACCGACTGCAGGAACGGCAGCTGAAGGAGGACGAGGCGGGCGAGCGGGCCATCCTCGAGGGCATCTACCGGGAACGCGGCTTCACGCCCGAGGAAGCACGTTCCATCGTATCCACGCTCTTCGCGACGCCCGATCGGGCGCTCGAGGCGATGCTTCGTGACGAGGTCGGGCTCGATCCCCGGGCCATCGGCGGTCCCTGGGCCGCGGCGGTGAGCTCCTTCGTCGCCTTCGTCTCCGGAGCCATCATCCCATTGCTGCCGTTCCTTCTCCTGACTGGCATGTCGGCATTCATGGGAAGCGTGGGGCTCTCACTCATCGCCCTCTTCCTGCTCGGCCTCGGTGTGAGCTTCCTGACGGAGCGTCCTCCCGTCCGCTGCGGCCTACGACAGCTCGCGCTGGGTGGCGTCGCCGCGATGGTCACGTTCCTCATCGGCCAGGCCATCGGCGCCGCCCTCTGAGCCGGGCAGCGGTCGCGATGGCCGGCCGGCCGCGACGGCCCGGCAGGCCCGCGAACGCCCGGGACCTGCCACCGAGCACGCACGAGACGGTCCACGCAGCCCTCGCACCAGGGGCGCCCGCTCGATAGTCTCGGCGGACCGTCGCCGATCCGGCGGCACGACCAGGAGCAGAGCTTGAGAGCTGCCATCGAGAGGTTCGACGCCATCACCACGCGACTCCTCCTCCCGCTCACGCTCGGTGGGTTGCTGCTCGGCTTGGCATTCTCCCTGGCCGGCAACGAGGCGCCTGCGACGTGGTGCTGGACCATCCCCTCGCTCCTGGTCGGCGCGTGGTTGACCATCTCCATCATCCGAGATCTCCTGCACGGCGAGGCCGGCGTCGATCTCATCGCCGTGCTGGCCATCATGGGAGCGCTCCTGCTGGGAGAGGCGCTGGCAGCGTCGGTCATCGGCGTCATGCTGGCCACAGGGGAATGGCTCGAGCGATATGCCGCTGGTCAGGCCCACAAGGAGCTCTCCGCGCTGGTTTCGCGCGCACCTCGGGTCGTCCACCGCTATGAGGCCGGCAGCATCGAGGACCACGACATCGCGGACGTGGACGTGGGTGACCGTCTCATCGTCAAGCCGGGCGAGGTGGTCCCGGTCGACGGCCACGTCATCGGCGACCCGGCCGTCCTCGACGAATCAGCCCTCACGGGAGAAGCGCGCCTGGCCACGCGTGAGGCCGGCGACCCCGTCAGCTCCGGGACCGTCAACGCCGGGGCGCCCTTCGACCTGGTGGCCAGCGCCACCGCGGAGCACAGCACCTATGCCGGCATCGTGCGGCTGGTCAAGGAAGCACAGACATCCAAGGCCCCCTTCGTGCGCATGGCAGACCGATACGCCATCCTCTTCGTGCCGCTCGCGCTGATCGTCGCCGGCATCGCCTGGCTCGTCTCAGGGGACCCTGTGCGAGCCTTGGCCGTGCTCGTCGTGGCGACGCCCTGCCCGCTCCTGTTGGCCGCGCCCATCGCCATCGTCGCGGGCATCAGCCGCTCGGCCAAGCGGGGCATCATCGTCAAGGGCGGCGGGGCCCTGGAGACCCTCGCCCGGGCGCGCGTGGTGCTCTTCGACAAGACGGGCACGCTGACGGCGGGTCGTCCGCGCCTGGCCGAGGTGGTGGCCGCTCCGGGGCACATGCCGGACGCCATCCTGGCCCTGGCAGCCTCGCTGGAACAGGTCTCGCCACATGTCCTGGCCGCCTCCATCGTGGGCGGTGCGCGCGAGCGCGGCGTCCAGCTGACGTTGCCCGATGATGCCACCGAGGTGCCGGGCGCCGGCGTCTCCGGGACGGTGGGCGGCGTCCGTGTCATGGCTGGCACGGGCGAGTTCGCAGGCGGCGGCGCGCCTCTGCCGTCCTGGGCCCGCGACGTGCGCCGCCGCGTCAACCTCGAGGGTGCGACCAGCGTCTACGTGGCCGCGGATGGCGTCGTTGTGGGCGCCCTCGTCCTCGACGACCCCATCCGGCCCGAGACCTCGCGTGTCATCCGCTCGCTGCGACGCGTCGGTGTACGGCGGGTGGTGATGGTGACCGGTGACCACTACGGCGTGGCTGACATGGTGGCAGCCGCCATCGGCGTCGACGGCGTCCTCGCGGAGCGCGATCCGGCCGATAAGGTAGCTGCGGTCGTCGGCGAGAAGCGCGAAGCCGATGGTGTCCTCGTCATGGTCGGCGATGGCATCAACGACGCGCCGGCGCTCGCGAGCGCGGACGTCGGCGTGGCAATGGGCGCGCGCGGCGCGACGGCGAGCTCGGAGGCTGCCGACGTGGTCATCACCGTCGACCGACTCGATCGACTCCCCGAGGGCATCCGGATCGCCGCTCGTGCCCGGCATATCGCCGTGCAGTCGGTGGTCATCGGCATGGGCCTGTCGATCACCGCCATGCTCTTCGCAGCCACGGGCTTCCTGCAGCCGGTGGCTGGTGCGCTGGTCCAGGAGGCCATCGACGTCATCGTCATCCTCAACGCCCTGCGTGCCCTCACCGGCGGCGTCGAGCGGTCACTAAAGGTCCCCGGCTGGGGCGACCTGAGTGCCCGCCTGCAGGCTGAGCATCGTGACCTTGCACCGGCCATGGCCGAGTTGCGCTCGCTGGCCGATGCCCTCGGATCATTGCCACCCGACGAGGCCAAGGCACGCCTGGATGGTGTCCGAACGTTCCTGGTCGAGGTCTTGGTGCCGCACGAGGAGCACGAGGATCGTGAGGTCTTCCCAATGCTCGCACGAGCGGCGGGGAGCGATGACCTGACATCCGCGCTTCACCGCACCCACACCGAGATCTTCCATCTCATCCGCCTGGCCGACCGGATGGTGGGTGAACTCCCACCGGAAGGGCCGGTACCGGAGGATCTCAATGACCTACGACGTGTCCTCTACGGGCTGGACGCCATCCTGCGGTTGCACATGGCCCAGGAAGAGGAGCTCTACGTGGCGCTGGGCGACGAACAGCCCACGACCACCAAGTCAGTGACCGCCTCCGCCTGAACACAAGGTCGGCCCGTACGGAGGAGACGGCAGCTGCATATGCAACCAGTCAACGGACGTGGCTGATCGGGTACCGGTTCGTGCGTGGGACGCTCCCCTTATCGAGGAAGGATGGCTGGCGAGGAAGGATTCGAACCTTCAATCCCCTGATCCAGAGGCGTCACGCTCGGGATTGCTCTCCTGACTCCTCGGCTGCGGATGGTGGTGGCTGACGTCTCCCCGGCGGGGCAGGGGAGACCATCGATGCAGACGAACCTATCTGGCCCGATGGCCGAGATGCTAAGGCAGGCCCCCGAACGTTCCGAACGTTCCCTCCATCCCCATGAAGGTCGGGCAACTTGGGCAGCCATGGATGCTGGCGGTGGCGTTCTCCCGGTCAGGCACGAGGGTCGGTGAGTCGGTAAGAAGACACCCTACCGTCGGGCTCGCCTCGATCACCCCGAAGCTCACCGCCTCGCCCTCGATCGTGCCTTGCGGTGGCTCACCGCGGACCCCGCAGACCAGCGCGGACAGATCTCCGCGACGTGGGTACCCCGCCGGCAGGATGGTCCGTGCGAACCCTCGGGCGTGCCGAGGTCCAATGGTCCCTCCGATGGATGTCAGCTGGCGCCCGGAAACACGCTCGGTGCCGGCCCACCGCCACCGATCCAATCGAGCTTGCCCGCGGACGTGTCGAGCAGGGCACGTATACTCCCATCCAGGCGGCGGAATGCTCGCTGGATGGCATCGCTATCGGCGAACGTGTCGCTCTCGGCGGCCACGGTGGCATAGTTCGCAGCCGGCTGGCCGCGCTCGGGTTGCCGCCCGATGCCATCCGGAGCGAGCGCTTCGTGACCGGGTAGGTGATCTCGGCCTGCACCGAGCATCGCCGTGGAGTCATGATCGTGACATCACCCGCATTCGCTCGCATCCGCCAGACGGCTCGTATCCCGGCGCCCTCCTCCTCGCCGGAGAGTGTGAGCCGTGGCGGATAGCTGGCCCCCGGCCCTGTCGGGGAGGATCGGCTGGAAATGACCCGTTAGCCCGCGCAAAGGACAGTAGGCTTGACAACTGTGGCCATGGTTCCTACAGTGTGGTACCCGTACCACATGGTACGCATACCACACGAGCTGGAGCTTCTCGGTGGCGAACATCAGGGATGTCGCACGACGGGCAGGAGTGACACCTCCGACCGTCTCGCGAGTTCTGAACAAGAACGGCTACGTCAAGGCGGAGACCCGCCAGCGGGTCGAGGCCGCCATCGCCGATCTCAACTACGTCCCCAGCAGCCTGGGCAAGAGCCTCCGCTTCAAGCGCACGGACACCATCGGCCTGTTGATCGCGGACATCTCCAACCCCTTCTGGGTCAGCGTCATCCGGGGCGCCGAGCACGCGGCCAGCGCCAGCGGCTACAACATCATCCTGTGTGACTCGGACTCCTCCTCGGAGAAGGAGATGCGCCACCTCGAGAACCTGCTGAAGCGCCAGGTGGACGGCGTGCTCATCACCCCTATCGAGGCTGTCCCCGAGCCCATCGAGTACGTCCGGGCACGCAACGTCCCGGTGGTCGTCCTCAACTACCCCATGAAGGGTCTGGCGGTCGACGTCGTCCGCTGCGACACCGAGCAAGCAGCCTACGAGCTCGTGTTGCTCCTGCTCCGACTGGGCCATCGCCACATCGCCGCCCTAACCGGTCCGCGCAACATCGTCACCGCCACGGATCGCGCGGCCGGCTACCGACGAGCGCTACGTGAGGCAGGCATCCCGATCGACCGTCTACTCATCCAGTACGGCGACTTCAGTCCTGCCGGCGGCCACGAGATGGCGGTCAACATGCTCAGACTCGAGCCGCGGCCCACGGCTGTCCTGACCGGCAACAACTTCATCGCCATCGGCGCCGCCAAGGCCTTCCATGAGCATGGCTTGCGGATCCCACAGGACATCTCCGTCGTGACCTTCGACGGTTCGTCCCCGGACCTGGTGGTGGACCCCTTCTTCACGATGGCAATGCAGCCTGGCTACGAGATGGGCCGGAGCGCCGCGGAACTGTTGCTCCGAAGGCTCGGCGGTGCCCTGGAAGCACCCGTCCAGGAGATCCTGCTCCCCACCGACATCATCGAATACGAATTGACGGCGCCATGCGCCAGAGCCTGACCCGGCAGCAGGGAGGTTGCGGGTCTTTCTTTTGGACCCGATGTGGTACGCGTACCACATCAGAAAGGAGGAGACAGAGACGATTGGCACGACCGAGCCGTTAGGGGCCCGGCATCACGTCACAAGGAAGACCCACAAGCCCCAAGGAGGAAGTGTGAGAAACCGAACTCTGGCCATCTCCAGCCTGGCTCTTGCCGGCGCGCTGGCCGTCTCATCGTTCGGCGGCGTGGCTGCCCAGGATGAGCAGGTCACCCTGCAGTACTGGGCCTGGTTCCCGCCGCTGCCGACGACACAGAAGATGATCGAGGCCTTCGAAGCCGAGAACCCCAACATCAACGTCGAGATCAACGTGTTCGAGTCCCAGGTCTACCAGGACAAGCTGCCCCTGGCGCTCGCCAGCGGTGATGCGCTGGACCTGGTGGCCGTCCAGACCAGCTCCATGGTCGATCAGCTCAAGGGCGACCTGCGGCCGCTGGAGCCACTCCTTGAGGAGTCCGTCGGGGCCGACTGGGCCGATATGTACTCAGCCAAGGCCGTGGACCAGGCCAAGCTGCTGGCCGACGACGGCGAACTCTACATCCTGCCATTGGGCGGCCTCGGCTCGGTCGTGGGCTACTACAACGTCGAGCTCATGGACGAGCTGGGCCTCGACGTGCCGACGAACTACGAGGAGTTCAAGGCCTACGCGGAGGCCGTCACCGCGGCTGATCCCGACTTGTTCCCGGTCGTCTTCAGTGGTGCCAACTGGTTCCAGGACGAGATCCTCCTCACCCTCATCGGCCAGACGCACCCCGAGTTCTACAACGACATCCGCTACGGCGATGGTCGCTGGGATGACCCGGTCTACGTCCAGGCGTTGAAGGACTACAAGCAGCTGTTCGACGACGGCATCTTCTCGCTCGACACCATCGACATCGACTACAGCAGCGCGCTCGAGATCTTCTACGGCGGCGGTGCACCCATCCTGCTCCAGGGCACCTGGGAGGCCGGCATGCTGTCCGAGCCGTTCCGCACGGAGAACGGCATCGCCCTCAACGACGTGGGACTCATGCCGCTCCCGGTCATCGCCGAAGGCGGGACGCCCTCCATCCGATCGTTCATCGAGATGGGCCTGGCGGTCCCGAAGAACTCGGACAACCCCGAGGAAGCCATGAAGCTTCTCGACTTCCTCGCGTTTGGCGGTGGCGTCGATGTGTGGGCGCCCACGCTTAGCTTCGTGCCCGCGAAGCTCGGCTACACGCTGCCGGACACCACGCTCACCAGCGAGGTGGCCCGAGAGAGCTACGCCATCATGAGCGATCTCATCCAGCACCCCTCGAGCGACCGCAACAACACGCCGTTCTCGCAGGTCGTCGGTGACGGCATCATCGAGGTGCTCAATGGCGCTGATCCCGAAGAGGTCGCAGCCAAGCTGCAGGCCGAGTGGGAGAGTGGCCGCTACCTGAGCTAGCGACGGGCTCTCGCGACGCGGGGCTGGCCAGGAGCCGGTCCCGCGTCCTGAGCTCCAGACGACACGGAGGCGGACGTGGCAAAGGGCCGGACAGTGACGATGGGGCGCGGCCGTGTGCGGACCGCCCTGCTCTTCCTGCTCCCGCTCGCGCTCTTCTACGCCGTCTTCTATCTGTACAGCTTCATCTTCGTAGGCTTCGCCAGCTTCATGGACACCGACGCGACGCTGCGCGATCCCGTGTTCGTCGGCCTCGACAACTACGACCTGCTGCTGACCCACGACCGCTTCTACGTCGCCATCTTCAACACGATCGCATTCGCGCTGGTGGCCATCCTGGCGGCCCTGACCATCGGCTTCTTCCTCGCGGTCGTGCTCTCCACGAAGTTGCGTGGCCACCAGTTCTTCTACGCCGTGTTCTTCCTGCCCGCCCTCATGCCCATGTCGCTGGTGGCCTCGGTGTTCGCGGTCATGCTGGCGTCACGCTTCGGGACCGTGAACGAGATCCTCCGCGTCGTGGGGCTCGGCGAATTCACACAGCGATGGCTGGGTGACCCGACGCTGGCCTGGGTCTCGGTGGCCATGATATTCGTCTACGTCATCGGCCTGCCCATCATGTACTACACCGCAGACCTCTCCACGATCAACATCTCGCTGCTCGAGGCCGCGGTGGTCGATGGCGCGGGACCGTGGCCGCTGTTCCGGCTCATCCTCTTCCCGCTGACGGTGGCGGCTCGCAGGACGGTCATCCTGTCGATCCTGCTGGGCAGCTTCCGAGCCTTCGAGGTCGTCTACCTCTCGACGGGAGGTGGGCCTTCGGGGAAGACCGACATCGCGGGCACGTACCTCTATGGCTTCGCCACGTCCGGGGTCAACATCGGCTACGTCTCGGCTGCGTCCGTGATCGTGCTGCTCATCGCCCTGGCCATCTCGCTGATCAACCTCACCATCCAGAAGCGCGCTGATGCGCGGTCGGCGGCATGAAGATCCTCATCGCCCGCCGGCGTGACGCGATCATCCTCGGTTCCATCCTGCTGGTGATGGCCGTGGTCTGGCTCATCCCCATCTTCTCAGCCCTGAACCGCTCGCTCGTCTTCAATGGCCTCGAGAACTACACCAGCCTGCTGACCGAGCCTATCGGCGGCATCCACATCTGGCAGACGTTCCTGAACTCCGGGATCATCGCCCTGGGCCATGCCACGTTGGTGGTGGGCATCAGCTCGCTCGCGGGCTTCGCCTTCGCCAAGCTCGACTTCCCGAATCGCGACCTCATCTTCTATCTGGCGATCATCTGCCTGGCGGTGCCTGGCACCGCGATCATCGTGCCGCTCTTCCGCATCCTCGGCACGCTCGGGTTGCTGAACACGTACTGGGGGGTGATTCTGCCCGAGACCGCGCTGACGCTGCCCTTCGGCGTGCTGCTCATGCGCAACTATTTCGGCAACCTGCCCGATACGTACATGGAGTCCGCGACCATCGACGGTGCGGGTATGTTCACCGTCTTCCGGCGCATCTACTTGCCGCTCGCTCGGCCGGCGCTCATCCCGCTCGGCGTGCTGGCCATGATGTGGTCCTTCCAGGACTTCCTGCTTCCGCTGATGTTCATCACCGACCCGAAGCTGACGACCGCGGCCATGGCCGTCTCGAGCTTCCAGGAGTACCTGAGCTTCACGCCGGACAACATCGGTCGCTACAACGCGGCCCTCGTGTTATTGGCCATCCCAGCTCTGGTCCTCATCGTGTTCGGCCAGCGCTTCATCACCCAAGGCCTGACCAGTGGGGGGATCAAGGAATGAGCGTGACCGATCAGCGGCGCCGCTACGAGGCGGACTGGGGATCGCTCCGGACGCACCCGGTGCCCGACTGGTATCGCGATGCCAAGCTCGGCGCGCTGATCCACTGGACGCCATCGTCGGTACCGGCCTGGGCCCCGGTCGAGGGCGACATGCCCCAGCTGGCCCGAGACAACGGCTTCGACTACTACTTCGCCCACAACCCCTACACCGAGTGGTACCAGAACACCATCCGGATCGAGGGCAGCCCCTCGCAGCGCCACCACGTCGAGACGTACGGGCGCACGGCGAGATACACGGACTTCGCATCGATCTTCAACGAGGCCATGGAGGCGTGGGACCCGGAGGATTGGGCACGGACGCTCGAAGGAGCAGGCTTCCGCTACGTGGTCTTCGTGGCCAAGCACCACGACGGCTTCCTGCTGTGGCCGAGTCGCCACCCCAACCCACACATCATGAACTACCAGGTGACTCGCGACGTCATCGGCGAGCTGGCGGCTGCGGTGCGACGGCGCGGCATGCGCTTCGGGCTCTACTACTCGGGCGGGCTCGACTGGGCCTGGGACGACCGCCTCATCACCGACATCCCCTCGATGTTCGGCTGCATCGGGCAACGCTCCGAGTACGTCGAGTACGTGGATCACCACTGGCGAGAGCTCATCGAGCGCTACCGACCGGACATCCTGTGGGGTGACATCGGTTACCCCGCCGCAGCAGACCTGGCTCGGCTCTTCGCCGACTACTACAACGTGGTCCCTGACGGGCTCGTCAACGATCGCTTCGCACAGGAGCTGCCCGTGGACATGGATCCCACGGAGCGTGTGACCCAGCCGACGAACAAGCACTACGACTTCATCACGCCCGAGTACAGCGGCTTCGAGTCTGCGACCGACTTCGTGTGGGAGTCGACACGCGGCATCGGGCTCGGTTTCGGCTACAACCGAAACGAGACCCGGGAGACACACGCCTCCAGTGGAGAACTCGTGCGCTCGCTGGTCGACGTTGCCGCCAAGAACGGCAACCTGCTCCTGGGCATCGGGCCCATGGCCGACGGCACCATCCCGGCAGCCCAACGGGAGCCACTTCTGGGCCTGGGCCGTTGGCTCGAGGTCAACGGCGAGGCGGTCTATGGCACGCGACCGTGGGCCGCTCCCGCCACGACGTCAGAGCCAGGGGTAGAGATCCGCTTCACTCGAGGGCACGATGCTGACTTCGCGGCGTTCATCGGGGATGTCGCCGACCGACGTTTCGAGATGCCGGAGATCCGCGTCCATCCCGATCGCGCGCCGGAGCTCCTGGGGCACGAGTGCCTTGCAGACTTCGTGAACACACGCCACGGCCTTGAGATCCGTTTCGACAGGGAGATCCCCAGCTCAGAGGCCTACGTGGTCAGGATCCCCCGATGAGCCACCCGAACATCATCTACATCGTCGTCGACGATATGGGCTACGGCGACGTCAGGACCCTGAACGACAGAAGCGCCTGGCCGACCCCCAACCTCGATCGCCTGGCGAACGAGGGCATGACCTTCACCGACGCCCACAGCTCGTCGGCGGTCTGCACCCCCTCGCGCTACAGCATCATGACCGGCCGCTACTGCTGGCGTACCACGCTCAAGTCTGGTGTCATCGGCGGAGTGGGCGCTCCCTTGATCACCGCCGACCGTGTGACCGTCGCCGATCTCCTGAAGGACGCCGGCTACCGCACCGCCTGCTTCGGCAAGTGGCACATCGGCTGGAACTGGGCGGTGAAGCCGGGCATGGAAGGCGTCGTCGATCGGGATGATTGGCTCGGCGACAGCCAGGACTGGATCGACTTCACCCGACCGGTGGAGGGCGGCCCTGCCGACCACGGCTTCGACGAGTTCTTCGGCATCGCGGGTAGCCTGGACATGCCGCCGTACGTGTACGTAGAGAACAGGCAGCCGGTGGAAGTCCCGACCGCCTGGGGCACACCGGACGAGTTCGGTCGGGCCGGGCCACGCATGAGGTCGCTGCGTGCCCACAACGTCCTCGGCACCATCACCGATCGCGCCGTCGACCACATCGAGGCTCATGACGGCGAGCGACCCATCTTCGTCTACCTCTCCTTCACCAGCCCGCACACGCCCATCGCTCCGGCCCCGGAGTTCCTGGGTACCAGTGGCGTCAGCCCCTACGGCGACTTCTGCGTCGAGACCGATGCCCGCGTCGGCCAGGTCCTCGACGCGCTCGACGCCAAGGGCATCGCCGAGGACACGCTGGTGATCTTCACATCCGACAACGGCTGCTCTCGTGACCCGGCCCGATGCGACGACCTCGAGAAGCGCTACGCCCACCGCGCCAGCCACATCTACCGCGGCTACAAGTCTGATATCTGGGATGGTGGCCACCGCGTGCCGTTCCTTGCCCGCTGGCCACGCGTGGTGGCCCCGGGTGGTACCTGCGATGCCCCCATCGGCATCTTTGACCTCTTCGCCACTGCCGCCGAGATCACGGGCCGAGCCCCTGGCCCCGACGCCGGTGAGGACAGCGTCAGCTTCCTGCCCGGTCTCACCGGCGGCGACTTCTCCACCGCCGCCGGGCGGCCGCTGATTCACCACTCCATCGACGGCATGTTCGCCATCCGCAAGGGTGACTGGAAGCTGTGTCGCTGTCCCGGGTCCGGCGGCTGGACATACGACGACGCAGACGCGCGCGCTGAAGGGTTGCCAGAGATCCAGCTCTATCACATGGGCGAGGACCCGGCGGAGAGCGACAACACCCAGGCCGACCAAACCGCCTTGGTCTCGGAGCTGACGCAGGAGCTCCATCGCGTGGTCGTCGGCCACCAGAACGATCCGTCGGTGCCCGTCGAGGATTGGCCTCAGATCGTGTGGCGCAGCGAGGTACCGCAGGGGTTCATCCTCGATGATTGACCGGTTCCTGCGATCGTATGAGACGGCGGGCCGGTGCTGACGTCCAAAAGGGTTCAGCTGTTACGAGCCAGCGACGTACCTCGCGTGAGCACCTCTTGCCCTCGATAGGAGTCGGGCTGAGGGCTGAGACGCCTTCACGACGGCGATGCGCAGATGGGGGCAAGTACGAGGAGGAGTGCCCTCAGGATCCACCCGCCGATCACCGCCGGTCCGCCACACCACTCAGGAGCCCGCGAGGGCGACGTGCTCTCGCGGGCTGCCGTGCCAACGGGTCAGCGCCAGCCTCAGCGCCGCCGCTGACTCGATCCGAGGCCGAGCGGCACGAACACGTCAGACGGTCGGTGGAACGGGCCTGCCCGGGAACAGCTGCCTGAACTGCTTTGCGTACTGGCGCTTGCCCACGAGGCGCCAGAGTAGCTTCACCGAGAGCGGCACGGCGGCATAGAAGCTCTGGCGGTCCGCCGGCGTGGAGTTGGCAAGCAGCATCCCGAGTTGCGGCAGGAGTCGACTCTTCGGGATCGCCCCGACACTGTGGTCGGCCATCGCGTTCCACTCCTCCTTGCTGACCACTCGCTCCGCGACCGGGACGACCTCCACCACCTCACGGCGCAGGTGCACCTTCAACACATCGAGCATCCGCGCGTAGGCGTCGGCCAGCTGTTCGCCGACCGCAGGGTCGGCCGTCGCGCGCCACCGGGCGAGGAGCGGGCTCGCCTCCTCGAGCAGTCCCGCGACCTGTGCGTGCTGTTCGCGCATCTGGCCGACGTGCAGCGCGCAGGCAGGAGCACGCTGCTCGAGCTTGTCCCACAGGAGCTCGTCCTCGCTCTCGTGGTGCGTATGCAGCGTCGCGTCGAGATCGGCGAGCCACTGACCGAGGAACTCGCTGCGGGCTACGTCACCGGCGGGGGCGCCGCGCACCAGCCCGGGCGCCTCTTCGTATGCCCACAGGAACGCATTGTGCAGGATGCGCATGTCGTCGCCGTCGCACAGCTTCGGCCCGTCAGGAACGGGCGGAGCGGTCTCACCGGGCAGGGGCACGTACTCCATGGTCATGAACGGACCTCCTAAGGCGGGATCGGTCGTCCACGAGTCTATGCCTCACGGCCCCTCGTCCGTCGGCTGTCTGTGCCACCCTTTGAAGGTCGGCGGATCGGTGAAGTCCGAAGCGCACGATCTCGACGCACTTGCGCGCGCGACCACGCCGAGACCTGGCGCTTGGCGGGGGACGACACGGGCGCCTAGAACGCCGACACGGCCACTGATCCACAGTGAAACTCGGCCGCACGGGCGACACGCTACGGGGTCCCCGGGCGCCATGTCAGCGCCCGATCGGTAGCCCCGGGTCAGCGCCCGCCTCAGCGCCGCCGCGCGGGCTTGGCTTGGTTGCCTATGCCTCCGTGACCCAGGGCCCGATGCCCGAGACCCGTACGACCGCGATGCGGATGACCCAGCCTGGTGGCGGGTCGGGCATGAGCGGGAAGCGGACGTCCGGACCGAGGTAGCAGTCGCACACGTTGCTGCTGCCGGAGGGCTGGACAAGCGGCCTCTGACGAGGCCAACCACGACTTCCTGAACTACATCCGGGAGACAGAGGACGAGGACCTCAACGGCAACCGCGTCAGCCTGCCGGCCTACCACGACCGGGTGCTCTCCAACGGTGAGGGCGGCTACATCCTCACCGACGACCATCTGTACGAGGAGGCCGGCTACCGCGACCTCCAGGTAGACCCGTAGCCGCTCGACGCTGGGCGGAACTCCGCGAGGCTCGGCTGCGCGCGTAGGCCTGATCGTCGCCGTCGGTCGTGACGGTCTCCGCTGATGCGATCACGGGCCGGAGTCGCTGAGCCACCAATCCCAGGTCTCGGTCTGGCTTAGGTCTGACGAGATCGTGCCGCTGATGGCGGACGGCTCGTGGGTCCACTGGAACCAGATGGAATCGAAGGGCTCCGTGCAGAGCAGCCGCCCGACCGGCTCACCACCGATGGTGTAGCCCTGCTCGCCGGGAGCTGACGCCAAGCAGTCGCCGCTGTCCGGCTCGATCCCGGCGTCGTCGACCTCCTCCTGGTATGCCTCGAGGCTCGCATCGAACGAGCAGAGCAACCGGCCCGCCGGCTCACCGGCTCACCGGCGACGGTGTACGCCTGCTCACCCCGTAGCTGGGAGGCGCAGTCGCCCGAGTCCCACTCGATCGCCTCGAGCATGCGCCGGTCGTCGTAGCGGGTAGCGACCGCATCCGCCGACGGCAACTGCGAGTAGATCACGGTGATGCCCGTTGAGAGCTCGCAGCTGACCGACATCAGCGCTTCCTCGAGATCGTCCGGCAGGTCGGCGCGGCAGTCATCCCGATGGCTGACCGGCACTCGGGACAGCAGGTCGTCGAGTGCCGCCCCAGGTGCATCGGCCATGGCCACCACGGAGCCACCAGGGGCGAGCGTCAGCGACCCCACCAAGACGACCAGCGCAAGCGTCGCGGTTCGAGGCATGGCATCTCCTGGCGGTCTCATGTCGGGACATTATCCGCAGCGAGCACATCGTCGTGGTCGTCCGATCGCCCGCTGTGGCCGATCTGGTGGTGGCGCCGTCGAGGCGGCCTCGCTGAGCGCACGATGACCTGGCTGCCCACGTCACGGTCGACCCGCCGGGCCACGACCTCACACTTGACCCTGAACAGGAACCAGACGGGTGCGCGCTCGTCGCTGAGCGTCTCGTAGTTGCCTTGGCCTTTGGCGATCACCAGGTCGGCCTCGGCGAACTGCTCCCGGAAGGCGGGGCTGGTGTCGGCCAGCACGGTGCCCGGCGCGTCCGAGCCGTTGTCGATCACCTCCACGAGGTCGACCATCCCGACGAACCTCGCGTCCTCCATCGTGGCATCGTTGAGCACCGGCCCTCCCCGGACGCCCACCGTGACCCGCTGTGGACCCAGCTGCCCGACGAGCAGTCGGTCAAAGGCCAGCTCCCCGGCGTTGTCCGCGAGATACAGAATCCGCCCGGCCCGCTCGACGGCCGACCGGAACGCTGCCAGCGGACCATCGACCGGCTCTCGTAGCGCCTGCTCGACCGAGCGGCGCACGTCGGACTCGGTGAGGCCCCCAGTGGGGCCCAAGTCGATGACGTTGCCTGCGATGGCCAGCCTGACAGCCAGGTCGAAGGGGTCCGCCGCCGCGGCGACCCGGGCTTCGACCGCGGGCAGGAGCGAGATCGCGAGGCGGTCTGACGTCCCTTCGCTTCAGCATACGGATCGGCGAGGCCGGTGAGCTCGCGCAGTCGGCGGTGGATCGCCTGCCCCAGGACCGGTGGCGACCGGCGTAGGTCCGCCTCATCGAGCGAGGACAGGACCTCGTGCAAGAGCCGCTCGTGGACGGCTGGGTCGGGCGACGCGACCCGGGCCGCGTCGAGTGTCCGACGCAGCAGACAGGGGATGCAGTCGAGGGCAGGCTTCATCGACTACGGCTCGGCCCGGTCGTCGCCGTGAGAGGCCCCGGCGCGCCAGCCGCGGTTCAGACCCGTGCCTGTCCCTGGCTGACGACGCGAGTCACGGCGGCGGCCACCGCATCCGGGTCCGCGAGATAGTGGTGTTCGAGAGGGTGCAGGCGCCGGTCCAGTCGGTAGACGAGCGGGATGCCGGTGGGGATGTCGAGCGCGGCGACATCCCGCTTGCCGAGCCTGTCGAGATGCATGACCAGCCCCCGCAGGCTGTTGCCGTGAGCCACGACGGCCACGCGCTGGCCGGCCCGGAGGGCTGGCACGATGGCCTCCCGCCAGTAGGGCAGGACGCGGGCGATCGTGTCCGCCAGGGACTCGCCACGCGGCAGCTCGCCGTCGGTGAGCGTGGCATAGCGGGGGTCGGAACGCGGCCAGCGAGGGTCAGTCGGCTCGAGCAGCGGCGGCCGCACGCCGTAGCTGCGACGCCAGAGGTGGACCTGCTCCTGGCCGAGCCGGGCCGCCGTCTCGCCCTTGTCGAGGCCCTGGAGGGCCCCATAGTGACGCTCGTTGAGGCGCCACGACCGGTGTACCGGGAGCCACATCCGGTCGAGGTCGTCCTGGATGATCCAGAGCGTCCGGACGGCTCGTCTCAGGACCGAGGTGAAGGCGACGTCGAGATCGAGCCCGGCTTCGCGCAAGAGCCGCGCGGCCTCGTGGGCCTCATCGACCCCACGCTCCGTGAGGTCGACATCGGTCCAGCCCGTGAAGCGGTTCTCACGGTTCCACACGCTCTCGCCGTGGCGGACGAGGACGAGGAGACGCTCAGGTTCTCGAGGCGGCGACATCACGCGCTCGCTTCACGTCGCCCCGGCGCTCCTCGCCGCGCGGCTCCGGTCGCCGCTGCTCGCTCCGCGAACACCGTTCGCGCGGTCGGCACGTTCGCCTCATCACCGGCCCACGCCTTGAGCGCCGCCGCTTGCAGCGCGCGACCATACGAGAACGAGAGCTGCCACGGATGGTCGCCGACGCGGTTCAGCGCACCGAGGTTCGCGGTCGCGTCGTCGTCGCTCTGACCGCCCGACAGGAAGACGACACCGGGCACGGCAGCGGGCACATGGCGGCGGAGCGCGCGGATCGTCCAGGCCGCGATCTCCTCGTGGTCCGCTTGCTCCCCGCAGGCATAGCCCGGCAGCACCATGTTCGGCTTGAGCAGCGTCGCTTCGAGCCGGACCCGTTGGACGACGAGTTCAGCGAACACGGCCTGGAGCGTCCGGCTCGTCGCCTCGAAGCTCCGCTCGATCGTGTGCTCGCCATCCATGAGGACCTCGGGCTCGACGATGGGCACGAGTCCGGCCGCCTGGGAAAGCGCTGCGAAGCGCGCAAGCGCATGCGCGTTGGCGTGGATGGCGTAGTCGGATGGGAGGTCGGCGGCGATGGCGATGACCGCTCGCCACTTGGTGAATCGTGCCCCCAGCTCACGGTACTCGGCCAGGCGCTCCCGGAGGCCGTCGAGGCCTTCGGTGACCTTCTCGCCCGGAGCGCCGGCCAACGGCTTCGCCCCGCGGTCGACCTTGATGCCCGGGATCATGCCGCGCTGGGCGAGCAGCTCGGCGAAGGGCGTGCCGTCGTCGGCCGCCTGGCGGATGGTCTCATCGAACAGGATGACACCACCGAGGTGCGCCTCGACGCCCGGAGTCGTGAACAGCAGGTCGCGGTAGGCGCGCCGGTTCTCCGAGGTCGAGTCCACGCCGACCGCCGCGAAGCGCTTCTCGATCGTGCCGGTCGACTCGTCGGCGGCGAGGATGCCCTTGCCGGGCGCCACGAGGGCCTGTGCGATCTTCTCCATGTCGTCTAGCCAGTCAGTCATCGTCATCACCTCCAGGCTCCGTCGCACGGAGCATCCAAAGTGTCTTCTCGTGGACGCTGATCCTCCGCGTCGCGAGGTCGAGCGAGGCTGGGTCATTTGCGTGTTCGGCGGCGACGGTAACCGCGTGGGCCGTACGGACCACGATCTCGTTCGCGTCGATCAGCTTCCGGACCATGCCCATCGCGTCGGGCTCCCCCTCCGCGTCTCCGACCTCGGTCAGGCGTGCCATCTCGCGATAGGAGCCGGGCGCCTTCGGTCCGAGCTGGCGGATGCGCTCGGCGATCTCGTCGACCGCCTCGGCGAGCTCTTCGTACTGTTCCTCGAACATCAGGTGGAGCGACCGGAAGTGGGGTCCGGTCACGTTCCAGTGATAGCCGTGGGTCTTGAGATAGAGCGTGTAGGTGTCGGCAAGCAGGCGCGCGAGCACGTCCGCCACCGGATCGGTCGCCACCTGTGCGGGTTCCTTGGTCTCGATCGTCATTGTGGTCACCTCCATAGGGGTTCGTCTGTCTCGGGTGCCTCGCCGCAGCTCGAGCGACGGCGTCGCCCAGCGTCCGAAGTACCAGGTGTCGTGCGGCCCGCAGCCACGGAGGACGCGCCTCGCCTCGTCGACGTCATCGGGGCCGTGGGTATGGACCGCCAGAACGGTCTGCTCGGCCAGGCCCTGGGAGTGATCGGTCTTCTCAAGGGTCCGATCGTCGCTCAGGACGGTGCCCAGGATGGGCGCGAGCGACGCCGGCACGCCGGAGTGACTACACCAGGCGAGGGCCAGTACGCCGATGCCTTCGGGTCCTCGGAGGATGTGGATGTCCGCCTGTCTGAAACCGGCTGTCCGCAAGTCGCCGATCGTGGCGCCGACGCGAGCGTCGTCGACCACGGCGATGACGTCATCCGCCGGATGGATCATGGGCGAGACATCGACCGCTGCGGTCGTCATCCGACTCCTCCGTTCTGGGTTCGCGGGCCACGGGCGTGGTTTGCCAGCCAGAGCCGGTGGTGAACCGATCCTGCCCGGAACATTGGCGCGTCGCACTCCAGTCATTTCTCCTCCTGATCGAGTCACAAGCGGTCTGGCGCCCGCTCGACGAACACCACGGACCCTGCATGGGCGAGGCGATTCGCGTTCGTGAGCATCATGTCCAGGTAGGTCTCGGCCCCCGAACCGGGTCCTCCCAACGAGACGACGAACAGGGAGACAGGCTCCGTGCTGCCGTCGTCCGAGGGATGCAGGCCCGCGGCGAGCGCTGCGGCGGGCGAGGTGACGATGCAGTCGTAGCGCTCGGCGAAGTACCCCAGTCCAGGCTGGCTCGAGATGATCCGGCGCGGCCAGGCGTCGCACCGCGACAGGCGAACGCGGATGACGCTATCGAGGTCACCGAGATTCACGTCGGCCTCCATCGCGCGCATGACCCACCGGCCGTCCTGGACCGTGAGCAGGGCATCAGCGATGAGGCCGACGGCGCCCGCCGCCCGGAGCGGGTCCATCCACCAGTAGGGATCGCATGTCCCATCGCTGCCCTCGCCTACGGGGAGCGGACAGAGGCGCTCCCCCAGCCGGAGCACGGGCACGCCGACGCGCTCGGCATCGTCCATGGCCCGGGAGAGGCGGCCTGCTTCGAGTCCAAGGCCACTCGCGACGACAAGGTCTGCCTCAAGGAGGTGCCTCGTTTGCTCGGGTGTGGGCTCGTAGGCGCTCGGTTCGGCGCCGATGGGCATCAGCGCCTCGACCGTGGCCTCCTGTCCAGCCACGAGGCTGGCGAGGTCGCCCACGATGGTCGTGGTCGCCACGATCAGCGGACGGTCGGACTCGACCAGAGTGCCGGTGCTGCCGCCACAGGCCGAGGTCGCCATCAGGACCAGCCCCAGCCCAGCGGCCAATGCTCCGCCCCCCCACATCACACACGTCCTTTCGAACTTGGTACCCACGAGCTCCCGGCCGGGAGCCACAGCGGGTACGTGCGCCCATGTCCGGCATCGGTCGGTCGGCAGGTGCCGGGGCCAGCCTCGGCTCCTACGCGACCACGTCGACTACCGTCCCTTGAGCGTTGCTTCCTCCTGGTCACGCAGGTCGGCGAGCCTCGCCTCGACACTTCGGGCCTCCTCGTCAATCTCCTTCAGCTGGCGGCAGCCGGTCCGCCTGGCCGAGGAATGCCTCGACCAGCCGTCCGCGTTCCCGCATGACCGATGTCCATTCGTCGAGTGCCTGTCGGCCAGACGTGGTCAGCCGGTACGTGCGCCGGGGCGCACCGTCGTCGGCGAACCACCGGGAGGTCAGCAGGCCCTCCGCCTCGAGTTCTCGCAGGGTGCGATAGGCCATCCCGACATCGACGCCGCCGGCTGCCAGGCACAACTCGTCGAGCCGTGCGATGAGCACCCCGCCGTAGGCCTCTTCCTCGCCGATGAGGACGAGGAGGAACGGTTCGAGCCAGCGGCCCTTTCGACCGCCCGGTCGGAACCACCCGCGATGGTCGTCGTAGTGGTGATGGGGGTGAGTATCGGCATCCATATGCCAATAGCATGACCATGCCAATGGCCAAGCAACAGTGCCGATTGGCCCCATCGCGCATCCTGCATCTCACCCGCGACGACGCGATGCTTCCCGTCGGACCCCGAGGCGGCCTGCACGCCCACGCCGACGAGGCGTGTCGCGCGACTCGTGCCGCCGAACCGCGTGCCCGCGGTTTCCCACCACTCGCCCGGAGCAGGTCACAGCGCGGGTCGATCGCCATCCTGATGCTGTTTCCGGTAGTCGCTGGGCGTCATGCCGTAGTAGGTGCGGAACACCTTCGACAGATGCTGCGAGCTCGAGAATCCGAGCGAGTGAGCGATCTCGGTGACCGACTCGCGCGACGTTTCGAGACGTTCGCTGCAGAGACGCAGGCGCAGCCGACGCTGGTAGTCGGATGGAGACATCCCCATCTCTCGCCTGAAGGCCGCGTGCAGGTAGCCCCGCGAGTAGCCGAGCCGCTCAGCGACCTCGGCGACGGCGACACTCTCGGTCGCTCCTCCTCGCAGGAGGGCTACAGCGTCCACCACCAACCTACTCTGATGACTGTCGCCATCGTGCGTCTCGACCGTCCTCCAGATCCCGACAAGGATCGAGTACAACCGCGAGCGCAGGTCCGCCATGACGAGACGCGAACCGGAGCGAGCACTCGGGTTCTGGATGGCCCTGGCGAACTGCTCCGCAGAAGTCACGAAGTCAGGCGATAGCTCTCGTCTGACCGGCGTGGCCGGCAGTGCCTCGTAGAAATGCTGACGCTCATCTTCGGCGAACAGCCCTGAGCCCGCGGTCTGATCCCGGTGATTGAGCACGAACCAGAGGACGCCACACGGCGGATAGATGCCGTCCGCGACCCGGTGCCGGACGCCACCGGGGACGAGGACAGCCTGGCCTCCCACCGCACGGACGATCAAGTCGGGCCCACAGTCCCAAAGAGCCTCGCCTCGCAGAAGCACGATGAAGACAGGTCCGTCATGGGTCGTCCACTTGTCGCTGGTCGAGACCGCTCTCTCGAATCTGGAGTAGCCGAACGCCCTGACTTCGCTGGCATGGAAGTCGCGTCCGTTGAACGTGAGGTTCGTGTCGAGGATCTGTGATCCGAGCATCTGATCGCTCCGCCTAGGAGCTTGCAGCCGCGGTGGCTGGTCGTGAAGGCGCTCGTGCGTCCAGGTCCGGGAGGTCCGAGAGGTCCGCGTCCACTCCCGAGAGGACGAGCGTGTCACCTCGCTTCAGCTCACGACGTGCCATTCGGATCCTCCCCCAGTCGTCGGTCCGTTCATAGGGGACCTCATCGCCATCGATGGTGAGACGAGCGTTTGGCTCGATCTCGCGACCGACAGCCAACTCAGCCAGCTTGATCGAACTCCCGTTGACCTGGAGGATGAAGCGATCGCCCTCGTAGCGCACCTCACCCCAGGCACCGCCCGCGGTCCAGAGGCAGCGGAACCGACCGTCGCGCTGGAGCTTGGGTTCGAAGCCGACATACCCGCGGCTCAGGTCGAACGATAGGCCGGTGAGGATCGGCACCGCGGCGAAGCTGGACATTGAGCGCGCGTAGTTCGAGCCGCACTCGATCTCATTCCAGGGGTTCCGGCCACCGCCACGATAGCGATCGCGCACGGCCTTGAACACGCGGATGCCTCGCTCGATCTCGCCGACCTGCATCAGCGCCCCGCCGAACGAGTACTCGAAACCGTGCATCGTCTCTTGAGCGTACGGGAGAGGGATCGCTGGGGTCGAGGCCTCGTCAGGCCAGGAGCACATCACCGTGCCAGATTCTCCTGCGACGCCGAAGACCCGACATGGATTGGCGATGTCCCCGAGGTCATCGTAGAAGTTGTGGTCGAAGACGGCCAGGAGTGCGCTCTTCACCTTGGCAGGCTCGAACACGTCGCCCAGGCCGTAGAGCGACGCGTGCCACTGGGCCAGCACCTGGTCGATCTCGCAGCCACTTCCGATCTGGTACTTGATCTGCGCGTGCTCCTCGCTCCAGTAGAGGTCAGAGATGGACCCCTGCACCGCGGGATGGTTGTCGTTCTCCCGTGCGAAGGCCTCGATGATCTCCCTGTCGGAGAGGTCGATCGACTGCGCGAAGTAGCTGTCGCGATAGAGGTTCTCGTCTACCCAGGCGCGGCCTCGCTCGAACAGCTCCGCGTACTCGAGCGCCATCGCCTCATCACCGAGGTGCCGGGCCATCGTGGATCCGGCAAGCAGGGCCGCGAGGTAGAAGCCGGTCAGCCAGGAGTTGGGACCGAAGAGTTCCATGTCCAGGGTGTGATGCTGTCGTCCCCACAGGACGCCTGTCCGATCAGGATCCCAGCGGTCGTAGTTCCCCGGGTGCCATGCGAAAGCGATAGCTCGCTTGACCGCTGGCCATTTGGCCCCCAGCCAGGCATCGTCGCCACTGAGCCGCCATTCTCGGAAGACCCGCAGTACCGCACCGAAGTGGCCGTCCGCGCAGGGCCGGTCCACGTTCGCTCCGATGGCCAGCGGCAGCGCCAGACGGAAGCCAAGGCCTCCGGTCTCCGAGTTCTGGTTGTATTCGAACTCGGCGTCGAGCATGGACCGTGCCAGATGCGGGAAGAGGAACGGCACCGCGAGTTGGTAGTTCCAGACGTGCGTACAGGTTCCCTCACAGCTTCCCGCGTCCACGTGACATCCTTCGAAGCCATACAGCGTGCCGTCCTGCAGCCGAGTCACGGTCGGGCTCTTGAGCACGCTGAGGTTGGCGCTCACCGCATCGAGCACTGGCGTCGGCAGATCACTGGCGGCCAGCGCGTCGCGGAACTCGACCGTCCGCTCCCACAGCTCCTGCCAGTTCGACGCGCAGTGACCCTCGACGTCCTCCACGCCTGTCCACCGGGTGGCGTACCACGTCTTCCAGTGGTTCGGCGCCGCGTGGTCGATCTGGTCGAGGTTGATCAGCGACGGCCAGTACTTTTCGAACACCGGGAAGTGCCAAGCGATGAAGAAGCGGAGTCGCCTCGTCTCGCCTGGGCCGATGGTCACGCGTGAGGCGATGATGCCGTGGTCTTGTGGTGCCGCGAAGATCGGCTGGCCATCGTCGTCGGCCTCCGGGTACCAGCGGTCTCGCAGTTCACCCGGGCGGGAGGCATCCTGCCAGTACACGTGAAGAGCATCGAACCAGTTGCCGCGATACCAGTGGTGCTGGAACGACACGTCGCCATCGAGCGCGGTCATCGATAACTGCCCCCGCTCCGCGTTGGTGGGTGTCGTGCCGGGCGCCCCGGCGTCCGCCGGCGTGAACCTCAAGGTCGTCGCTCCACCGGGGCTCGCGATGATCGAGCTTGTCTGCTCATATCCCTCCACGGAGGCCAGCGAGCCCATCAGCGTGTAGTCGATCGGGTCTGACTGCGAGTTGAAGACCTCGAACTCGAACATCGCCACCGGCAGGCTGCTGCTCACCGTGTCGTGGGGGACGAAGGGGTTCAACGCGTTGAGCCGGACCTCCCCGGGAAAGCGCGCGTCCGCGAACTCGAGCTCCGCAACCGGGTAGAAGCCTCGGAACGTACAGTCGCTGAAGCTTGGCATGCCTGCCAATCGCTCGCGCCTAGCACCGTGACCGAATGAGCGGTAGGGCCCAGCCTGGATGTCGCCAGAGAGCCGGCCGTCGAAGGGTCCGTGGAGGATCCTGGTGTCAAGGGTCTCGCCAGCACGTTCGGCTCGGATCGCAAAATGTGTGAAGCCATGGACGGATCCCTTGTCCGGCCGATTGCGGATCTCCCAGTCGACCAGCCTGCCCGTGCCGGCCAAGCCGATGGATCCGGTACCGATCCCGCCAAGCGGGAACGAGATCTCTGCCTGCTGGTCGGCCTCATACGTGAAGTAGTCGTCGAGCTTCATCGGAGCTATGGACACGAGGCCCTCCTGTGCGGTGAGAGGTAAGGAACGAAGCCACGGCGGCGGCCCTAGGCGAGACCGTGGCCACGACCGAGGGCCGTCGATGAGCCGGAACGATGGTCCGCAGCGGATGGCATCTCAGCCCTTGATCCCGGTGCTGGCGAAGCCCTCGACGATGTAGCGCTGGGCGATCAGGAAGACGACGAACAACGGCGCGATGGCCAGCGTCACACCGGCCATCATCGCGGACAGGTTGAGCGTCAAGCCGCCCTGGTTGCCCAAGCTGTAGACCGCGAGTGGCAGCGTCATCTGGTCGTAGCTGCGCACGAAGACCAGGGGTAGCAGGAAGTTGTTCCAACTGAAGGTGAACGTGATGATGGCGAGTGAGGCGATCGCCGGAGTCATCTGGGGAAGGGAGATCCTCCGGAAGATCAGCCAGTAGCTGGCTCCCTCGACGACCGCGGATTCCTCGTACTCCTTGGGCTGCGAGAGCATGAACTGGCGCAGCATGTAGATGCCCAGCGGGGACACGATGGCGGGGAGGATCAACGCCCATAGGCTGTCGAGGATGTCGAGCTTGGCGAACATGAAGAAGAGCGGGATCAGCACGAAGCTGGGCGGGATCATGAGTCCCATGAGGATCAGGGCCAGGAATACGGTGCGACCCCGGAACTCGAGGCGCGAGAAGGCGAACGCAGCCAACGCACTCGTGACCACCACACCGATCGTCGTCGCTGTCGCGATGATCAGGCTGTTGACATAGGACCGGATGAACGGGATGTCCGACCCGAGTACGGTTCGGTACGACTCGAGGCTCGGCTCACGCGGGATGTAGTTCGGGGGAAGCTGATACGCCGCGGCCCCGGGCTGCAGCGACACGGACACCATCCATACGAACGGCAGCGCGACGAAGATCGCCGCCAGTGTGAGGACCGCGACGACCAGCCAGTTCCGCGGGTTGATGACCTGCGTGGCGTCGAGCAGTCGCTGCCAGTTGGACTGCTGGTCGGCAGTGGCCCCGGTCACGAAAACACGACCCTTCGGCCAGCGGCGAACTGGACGATGGTTACCATCGAGATGACCACGAGCAGGACGACCGCTGCCGCTGCGCCGGTCGAGATGTCGCCCCCGCCAAAGGCCTCATCGACCATATACATGACGGTCGAGCGCGTCGCGTCGCCCGGCCCACCGTTGGTGAGGACCTTGATGCTGTCGAAGACTTGGAGCCCCGTGATCGTGGCGTAGGTGACCGCGAAGAACACGACCGGCGAGATGAATGGCAGCGTGATCCGAACAAAGATGGTTCGCCCGCTCGCGCCATCGACCCGGGCCGCCTCCTCGAGGCTCTTGGGGACCGCCTGGAGTGCTGCGAGGAAGATGACCATGAAGAACCCGGCGTATTTCCAGACATCGAACAGGACGACCGACCACATCGCCACTCCCGCATCCGACAGCCAGCCGACTTTGGGGATGCCAAGCAATCCCAGGTAGTAGTTGATCAGGCCGAGGTCGGTGTTGTACAGGAACCGCCACACGAACGCGACCGTCGAGATGGAGACGAGGACCGGCAGGAAGAACACGAGCCGGAAGCCATAGAGCAACGCCCTTGGGAACGCACGGTTCAAGAGGACGGCCAATAGCAACCCGACGCCGACGTTCCCCGTGACAGCCAAGACCACGAAGGTGAAGGTATTTGTGAGCGACGTCCAGAAGCGCTTGTCGCCAACGATCCAGTCGTAGTTCTCGAGTCCGACGAACGTGAAGTCGAGCGTGGTGCGGTCGATGTAGAAGAACGTGAAAACGAACGTCGCCACCACGGGGACGAGGATGACGAAGATGTACAGCGTGTATCCGGGAAGCAGGAAGAAGAAGGCGGCGCGGGCCTGCTGCTTCCGGAGCGCTCCGGTGCTCATCGGTCCACCTGTGAGTTAGCGGGGACACCTCGGGCACGATGCCAGGATGTCCCCGCTGTTGGTGGTGCCATCAGGAGGAGGGGAGATGGCACCACGTGCTGCCTTTGCGGAGTGGATGCGGGCTAGCGGTACGCTCGCTCCATCGCGCGCGCAAGCTCAGAGTCCATGTCCGCGATGGAAGTCTCGAGGTCGGCGTTCCCAGTCAGGTAGTTCTCGAGGTGACGCATGAAGATGCCCTCGACCTGTGTGAAGTTCGGCGGCGAGGCGATTGGCAGGATCTGGTCGTTATCGGCCGTGGCATAGAACAGCTCGGCGTTGTCCGGGTAGGCCAAGAACTCTTCGGTCGTCGCCCACGTCCGGCTGGCCGGGATGGACACCCGGCTCTCGGAGGAGGTCTTCTGGAAGTCCTCTCCAGCGAAGACCTTGGCGAACTCCACAGCCAGATCCACGTCGGCAGCATCCTTGAAGACGCCAAGCCCACCGATGCCGAACACAGTCACGAGGTCGTCACCTTCGTTCGGAACCGGAGGCATGACCACGCCGACGTTCTCGATGCCGGCAGCTTCGTAGCCCGGAACGCACCAGTGGCCACACGAGAACATCGCGACCTGTCCGGCTGCGAACTCCTGGTCGCCAACGCCAGCGGAGTAGGTGGGTGCGGCGCCATCATCGACCAGGCTGCGGAGGAACTCCAGCGTCTCGGCGAACGCCGGAGCGGTGACCGTCGACTCCGTCCACGTGGGGTCGAGCTTGTCCGTGCCATTCGTCAGGAACCAGGGCGTGATCCCGAAGTTGAAGCCGGGGATGCGATAGCCGTACTGGGTGACGTTTCCGTCCGCGTCGGTCTTGGTCAGAGCCTTGGCGGTCTCTGCGAACTCAGCCCACGTCCAGCCATCCTCGGGGTACGGGAGGCCGGCCTCGTCGAACATGTCCTTGTTGTAGTGGATGAGGATGTTGTTCCAGTCGGTCGGGTAGTAGTTGAGCTCACCGGTGAGCGGCGACTCCATCCGGGTCAGCAGGGCTGGTGCGATATCGTCAAGGCTGCTGTCGTCCGCCGCTTCCAGTATGGGTCGCAGATCGACGAGCAGATCCTTGCTCGAGACGGCGAGGAAGCCCTCGATCGGCAGATCGACCACGCTCGGCGTGTCGCCAGCTGCGATCTGGTTGAAGAGTCCGTCGATGTAGCTGCCCCAGCCGGAGGCCTGGGGCACGTACTGGACATCCACCGTCACATTCGGATACATCTCGGCGAACTGCGCGACGGCTCGCTCGGCTGCTGCGTGGAAGTCCGGCTGATCACGCAGATATGCCGCGACCGTGCCCTCAGTGTCCGAAGGTGGAGCGGCCAACGCGGCCCCTGGTAGTCCGGCGGCCAATACTCCGGCCACCAAGGCGATCCCAATCCTGTTTCTCATCGGATCCTCCACTTGCAAGCGAGCCTCGCGCGAGTCGCCCTGAGGCCCCTTTCTGACGGCATTAGACACCGACGCGCGGCGGCTGTCGTTCACCTCGGTAGAGATGACGTACGTATACAACCGCTTGGACAGTGTGCTACCTGGGAGTCGCGTCCGATGGTGCTTCATGCCCAGTTGCGATTGGACTCGCCCGTGACGACGGCGACAAGCGTCCCAAGTGGAGGCGACGATCAAACGCTGTTCACTCATGACATATCTCTACGACTGGCAAGAAGAGGCTTGGGAAGAGCTCGGGAAGAGCTCGGGCGCCGTGGGCTGCTCCCGTGTCGACTTCCCGTCCATCCCACACCTCTCGACGTGGTCGGGCGTCGACCATTTGACGGGCCTCGGCTCCTGCCGAGGATGGGCGAAACCAACAGGGACTCCACACTGATGCTCGATGCCGTTACAGCCGAGCAGTAACCGGAGTCGGCGGGCAGGGTCCAGTGAAGTACGCGAACCTGCTCAGCTGCTTCGCAGCCAGAGGCGGTCAGGAGTCCACCGGGTCGGTGTCAGGGGACGGCGTCAGCCGTCAGTTCGAGCGTCGGAACTGCCACTCGGGCAAGGAATGACTGGCGAGGAAGGATTCGAAGCTTCAATCCCCTGATCCCGCATCGCAGGCTAGCCGGCTGCGGGCTCCACGAACGCCGCCTGCAGGGCCCGCTGGACCCCGACATCGAGCAGCAGCCCTTCCGCGAAGTACCCCTCGATGGAACCGTACCTCCGGCGCATCTCGTCGAGCGACGCGTCCAGGTACTCGATCTGGACGCCGATGACGGGTCGCAGTAGCTCCGGGTCGCCGCCGGCGGCCTGGAACTGATCGAACACGGGCTGCATCGAGGGCACGAGCTGCTCGTTGGTGAGCAGGTAGTCGCGCATCACATCCTCGTCGGAGACCCCGAGCAGCATCAGCGTCGCCGCGGCCCCCCAGCCCGTGCGGTCCTTCCCCGTCGTGCAGTGGAACAGGGCCGGCCGATGGTCGGGCTGGGACAGGTCGGAGAAGAAGGTACGGTAGGCGGCGAGGGCGCTGGGCAGGCTCACGATTTCCCGGTAGCTATGCTCGAACATCGTCACGGCCTTGCCATCACCGAGCAGCTCCGCGGCAGCCGTCGGGTCGCCGAGGACCTTCATCAGCTGTGCTGGGGCGGCATCCGACGAGTCCGCCAGGACGTCGACCACCACCAGCTCGGCACCCCGGGGAAGACGGTCGGGCTGCACGGTCCGCTCCGCTTCGGTGCGCAGGTCGAAGACCGTGCGGATGCCCAGCGCCTCGACGGCCGCGAGGTCGTCGCCCGCGAGCCGATCGAGCTCGGTGGAGCGATAGAGGAGACCAGCACGGACGCGTCCGCCGTCCCTCGTAGGCCATCCACCCAGGTCCCGGAGGTTCGGCACCGACAATAGCGGGATGCTCGCACCAGGCTTCACCACGTCACCCACCGGCCTCCTCTGCTTGGCTGGTCCGGACGATGACCGCCGTCACGCCGATCCGGATCCGGGCATCTTCTCATCTTGTGGTGGCACTGTGGGCTTGACGGGTGCCAACGGTGACCATCGGTGGCCATCCGCGTCACGACCCGTCGACGGGGCGCCGGGCACGCCGCTATACCTTTGAGAGTGCGTCTCACCAGGCTTGATCGGTCCCGCCCGGAGTCGCCGGCCTGCGTGGGATAGCATCACCGTCTCGACCAGCCATGGAGTCCCGCATGCCATCGACCCGTCGCGTCCAATGGATGGCCGCCATCTCGGCTGGAGTACTCACGGCCGCCATGGCGGCGCCGGCTGGAGCCGAGGAGGCGACGGACAGGGACACAGGCGCCCAGCCGGTAGCGGCCACGGTATCGGGAGCGGCACCGCGAGCGACGGTCGAAGACGAGATCGATGTTGACAACGACAGCCTGAAGGTCCTGGGCGTGTATCCGATCCTCGACGACGACACCATCAGTGCCGATGCCGACCCAGGACACCTGGCCGTGTTCGAGCGCTTCTCGGAGGTGATCCCAGCGGACCTGCGCCCCGAGGTCACCCACTTCGTGGCCATCGACCAGGAGCGATCCGACGGTACTGACGGCGCCATGGATCTGCCTGCTGACGAGGATGGCATGCCCATCGAGGGTCAGTACTACATCGCGCTCGACACCACTGGGTCGTCAGACGGCGCCACGCTCGAGCGGACCATGGTGCATGAGTTCGGGCACCTCGTCACGCTGCGGCCGGGCCAGGCCGTCCAGCCCACAGCGGAGGAGTGGGAGGCCGGTGACGTGGCCGCGTGCCCCATCCTCGCCGACGCCGAGTGCCCCACCGAGGACTCGTACCTCGCGGCCTACTATGCCGCGTTCCCCGGGCGACCGGACGCCGAGTTCGACCCGGACGTCTATGCCACCGAATACGCCGCGACCCACCCGCTGGAGGACGTGGCCGAGGTCTTCGCCGAGTGGGTCCTGAACGACACTGAGCCGCCTGTCGTGAACGACGGCGCCGAATGGCGCGAGGTCGAGCCAGGCTCGGTGCTCGACATCAAGCTCGACTTCTTCGAGCGCTATCCCGAGCTTGTGGCGGCGCGGGTCGCGATCCGCGACGGGATCAAGCGGGCGACCCCGAACCTGGACATCGGGTGGCCTCTGGCGTCCATCCCTCGGGAGCTGGCACGTGACTGCAGCACTGGCCCTGCGGCCTCCGAGGTCGAGGCCTGGAAAGTCGCCAGCTGCCCCTGGAACGACGGTGAGGCCCAGGCCACCTACGTGTTCTTCCGAACCGAGTCCGACCTTGCGGATTGGTGGCAGAACGAACGGGCAGACGTCCCACGCAAGGACGATCTCTTCCGCCGCTGCAAGAGCGGAGAAGCGGCCACCGGTGTCTGGAACTATGAGAAGGAACCGAGGGCGGGTCGCATGGTGTGTGACCTGGTAGGCCCGACTGGCCAGGCCAGACTCGCATGGACTCACGACGACCTGCTGGTCGGTGTCCGTGTGGTTTCCGAGGCCGCGAACCTGAAGCGCCTCGTCAACCGTTGGGGCGATGGCGACTTTGATGTGAACTGGTAGTCCACGCGCCTCGACCGCACGCCTACAGCGGCCGCGAGCCCCGGAACGTGGAGCGGCCCCACTGCCGTATCTGGCTGACAGTACCTGTCCGGCCCGCAATCGGGCGTCCGGTGACTACACCCCGGTCCGGAGATGCCGGTAGGCTGCCGTCCAGCGGACCTCCTTGGCGAAGCTGCGCGCGGTGGTGTCGGCATCGATGGCCAGCAGTTCCACGTCGAGCATGTCGGCGAAGTCCTCGATGACCTCGAGCCCGACCGCCTGGGAATAGGCGGTGTGGTGGGGACCCCCGGCCAGCAGCCAGGACTCGGCGGCGGTGGTGAAGTCGGGTCGCGGCTCCCACAGTGCCCGCGCCACCGGCAACCTGGGCAGGTCCTCGGGTGGCGCCACCGCGTCGATGGCGTCGGCCACCAGTCGCAGGTGCGTGCCCATGTCGACGAGGCCCACCACCACCCCCGGACCGGCGGCACCGCTGAAGACGAGTCGTACCGGGTCCTCGCGGCCACCCACGAAGAGCGGGTGGATCTCACAGGAGGGCGTGGTGGCAGCGATGCTCGGGCAGACCTCCAGCATGTGCGCACCCAGCACCGCCGGACTGGCGGCACCGAGGTCGTAGGTGTAGTCCTCCATGAAGGACACGCCACCGGGCAGGCCCTCGCTCATGGCCTTCACGATGCGGACCAGCAGCGAGGACTTCCAGTCACCCTCGGCACCGAAGCCATAGCCGTCGGCCATGAGGCGCTGGGCGCCGATGCCGGGCAATTGCTTCAGCCCCCCGAGGTCCTCGAAGGTGTCGACGAAGGCCATGGCGCCGTGGTCGGCCAGGAAGGCCCGCAAGCCCAGCTCGATGCGGGCGGCGTCACGCAGCGACGAACGGCGCTCACCGCCGGGTCGCAGCTGCGGTACCACGGTGTAGGCGTCGTCGTACTCGGCACACAGCCGCTCGACCTCGGCATCAGCGACCTGGTCGACCACCGCCACCAGCTCGTTGACGGGGTAGGTGTTGACCGAGGTCCCCAGCTTCGCCTGTACCTCGACCTTGTCGCCGTCGGTGTCGGCCACCTCGCGCATGTTGTCGCCGAAGCGGATGACCCGCAGCTGGCGGGCCTCGTGGACACCGGCACAGGCGCGAGTCCAGGCACCGATGCGACGCTGCACGCCCTGGTCCTGCCAGTGGCCCGCGATGATCTTGCGGGGCAGCCGCAACCTGCTCATGAGGTAGGCGAACTCGCGGTCCCCGTGGGCCGACTGGTTGAGGTTCATGAAGTCCATGTCGATGTCGCGGTAGGGCAGGTCGGCACCGTACTGGGTGTGGAGGTGCAGGAAGGGCTTCTGCAGTGCCTGCACGCCGGCGATCCACATCTTGGCCGGGCTGAAGGTGTGCATCCAGCCGATGACCCCGATACAGGCATCGTCGGCGGAGGCCTCCAGGCAGGCCCGGCGGATGGCATCAGCGTCCAGCAGTGTCGGCAGCTGGACGATCTCGATGGGGACCTCGGCAGACGCCTGGAGTCCACGCACGATGCGCGTGGACTGCTCGGCGACCTTCTGCCGGGTCGCGTCGTCGTAGTAGTGGATGCTGCCTGTCAGGAACCAGACCTGCAGTCCGTCGAACGCCATCGTTCCTCGCCTCTCCATGGTCATTGCGGTGCTCCTTTCTTCCTCAGTCATCGGTCGGCTTGGACAGGCCGAATGGCTTGCTGCCGTCGTCGATATCCAGTTGCGTCAGACCTGGGCTCGTGCCATCTCGAGCGTCGCCTCTTTGGCTTTCCGATAGAGCGACCTGCGTAGCGCAGGATCGGCCACCCCGCCTGCCCCGGGTTCCGTTCGGCTTTCGACCGTGGTCATCGCCGCCACCGCATCCTCGATGCTCGGTTGATCGCCAGTACCGCTCGCAGCCAAGATGGCCAGGCCCAATGCGCCGAGCTCTTCCCCGCTCGGTACCTCGATCGCGGTTCCGAGGGTGTCAGCGAAGATGCCGACCCAGGCGTGGCTGCGAGCGGCCCCGCCGCTGAGCCGAATGACCGATGGCCATCGTTCGTCACCTACCAACCGCTCGACGTGCAGTCGGTGCTCAAGGGCGACCCCCTCGTAGATGGCCCGGAGCAGATCCGCGCGGGTATGCCACCCGCCGAGCCCGAGGAACGCGCCCCGTGCACGGCTCGTCTCGAAGGCGCCGTTCACCTGGGGGACGAACAGGGGACTGTCGGCCTTGGATGTGACCGACTCGACCTCGGCGTTGGACCGCTCGTACCATGCGCCCTCGGACGACTCGATCTCGGAGGCTGGTGCCACGACGTTGCGGATGAACCACGATAGGTTGCCTGCCGACGTCGGACTTCCCTCGAGTGCGAGGAGCATGTCAGGGTCGTGAGACAGTGCGGTCATGAAGCGCGATCCGTCGACCACGGCCGGCCCACGGGTGAAGCGCTGGTTGATCGACCAGGTCCCCGCGTTGATGCCCACCGTGTCCGTGTCGGTGATGCCCGAGCCGAGGTGCATCATGAGGGTGTCCTCACCGCCTGCCACGACCGGAGTGCCCGCCCGCAGCCCGGTCGCCGCGGCGACTTCCGCGGTGATGTGTCCCGCGACATCATCAGGTCGGAGCATGGGTCGGGGCACGAGATCTGCGACCCATGCCATACCCAATCGGCGCCAGACCTCTGTCGGAGGCTCGAGCGTGCTCCCGTCGATGAGGCAGGCACTGCTGAGGTCGGTGACCTCCGAGGCGAGCTCATCGGTCAGCCGGTATCGAACGTAGTCCTTGCACGAGACGACGCTGGCCGTGCGCTCGATGACCTCCGGTCGTTCACTGGCCAGCCAGGCCAGCAGCGGGAGCGGCTTGCCCGTCCAGAACCCCTGCCATGTTGACTCGCGCACCGCCGGCTCGAAGCCCTCTGCCTGCCAGCGCTCCACGATGGAGGTGGCTCGCCGATCGGTCGAGAGCACTGCCGGATGAGTGGGACGTCCATCGGCATCGAGC
Organism: uncultured Chloroflexia bacterium; assembly: GCA_963814315.1. Taxonomy (GTDB): domain Bacteria; phylum Chloroflexota; class Limnocylindria; order Limnocylindrales; family CSP1-4; genus JAFMJV01. The sequence goes on along the minus strand of CAWFCG010000001.1, from coordinate 252,340 downwards.
GCGAAGAGGCCGTTGCCGTAGCCGGTCACGCCTACCGCCGCGATCTCGGTGTCGGGCGGCGCGGCGGCCATCGCCGCACGGATCGAACCGAGCACTCCTTGCCACATTTCCTCCATGTCGCGCTCGGTATGGCCCGGTGCGGGGGTCGATGTCGTGACCTTGGCGGCGCCGGCCCCGAGGAGCGAGCCGGTCGGGTCGAAAATGGCAGCCTTGACCGCCGTGCCGCCCGAGTCGACCCCCAGATAGGCCCGACGCTCCATCCCTCGTCTCTCTCCGCTACGCCGAGCAGGCATTCATCGGTACCCCTCTGGTCCTGTCGACCCGTGGACGAGCTGTGCGATGCGCTGACTGATGGCCGTCGTGTCTTCGTGCTGCCAGATGTTGCGACCGTAGATGACCCCGCGTGCACCCGCCTTCAGGGCGTCGGCTGTGTCACGCTCGAGGCCCTCGAGATCGGTCAAGGGGCCGCCGAGCACGGTCATCGGAACAGGGCAGCCCTGCACCACCTCTTCCATCGAGGCTAGATCGCCCGTGTACTGGGTCTTGACCATGTCCGCGCCCAGTTCGGCGGCGATGCGCGACACGGCGGCCAGGCTGGCCGGGTCGCGGGGGTCGTCGGTCTCACTGCCCCACAGCACGGTCTCGACGATCAGCGGGAGGCCCACACGCCGGCACTCGGAAGCGGTAGAGGCCACCAGGGCCACGTTGTCGGCATAGTTCGCGCCACTCGCGAACCCGTGGATGAGGAACATGACCGCCGCGTCCGCGCCAAGGGCCAAGGCTTCCGCTGGCGTGCATATCAGGCGATGGTGCTCGCCACTACCGCGCGAGAACTCGGCGAAGACGGGGAAGTCGATGCGGACAACGACCGCGGGTGCACCGCGACTCGCGAATAGGGTGCCGTGACGATGCATCAGACCGGGTCCCATGAGAACCGCATCCGGCTCGGCATCGACGATGCGTCCGAGCACCTCCCTGGTGTCGATGCCGCCAGGGAGCGGACCCTCGATCAACGTCCGGTCGAACGCGATCATAAACGTCCTGCCACTCTCACCATCGAACAGCCGTCCAAGACGGACATCAACCCCTGTCATGCTCGTACCTCCAGGTGTGGTTGGGTGTTTTGTTGATGCATCACGTGGCGTCGATCAGCGCATGCGCAGGACGGCCACGTCTCCTGCCTCGACCTCGAGGCGGCGGCTGATCCTGTCGCCTCTGAGGACCTCGACACAGGGCTCGTTCGTAACCGCTTCGATCCGCTCGTCGGTGTGGTTCAGGACGAACACCCAGTTGCGTTCCCCTTCGGCGCGGCAGACGACCTCGACGCCGGGCGGAGCCTCGACGCACTGCTGGCCCTCGACGCCACTGGACTTCAGCAGCCGGTCGACCAGCCAGGCCATGCCCTCCGGCTCAAGGCGCGTGCCGACGTACCAAGCCTCGCCATCGCCATCGCGATGACTCGTGACGGCCGGCCTCCCGGCATAGAACTGGTCGGTGAACTCAGCCACCGTCTTGGCACCCTCGACGCGGATGACATCAGCCCAGACGCTGGAAGTGTAGAAGCCATCGGAGTCTGTGCGGATGTGGTTGCGGTCTTGGGCGGCGAAGGGCACGATCTCCTCGACGGTGAGGCCCACGAGGTCGCGGAAGGCCCCGGGATAGCCACCAGGCCGGACGCGGCTGGTGGCGTCTGCGATACCCGAGAAGTACGACATCACCGCGACCGCGCCGCCATGCACTGCTGCCCGTATGTTACGTGCCGAGTCGTCGTCGACCAGGTGGAGCATCGGCAGCACGATGAGGCTGTAGTCCGACAGGTCCGCACCCGGATGGGCAAGATCGACCGTCACGCCGCGTGCGAAGAACGCTGCATACCAGGCTCGCAGTTCCGCCATCGGATCGAGATCGACTGAGGGCAGGCCCGCAGGCTGGAGTGCCCACACGTTCTCCCAGTCGAAGAGCAGGGCCACATCTGACCGCACACGACTGCCGATGACGTCGCTCAGCCGGGCCAGGTCCTCGCCGAGCCCGACGACCTCTCGCCAGGTGCGAGTGTCCTTGCCGGCGTGGGGCAGCATCGCGCTGTGGAAGCGCTCCGAGCCGCCGAGTGAGGCACGCCACTGGAAGAAGAGCACGCCGTCGGCGCCTCGAGCCACGGCTTGCAGGCTGGCGCGCCGCATGATGCCTGGCAACTTGGTCTCGTTGCGAGGCCACCAGTTGACGTGAGCGGTCGCCTGCTCCATGCGCATCCACGGGCGCCCGCCGCCGAGTGAGCGCATGAGATCGGCCACCATCGCGGCATCGACGATCCAATCACGCGAGTGCGTCTCCGCGTAGTAGTCGTCCGAGACGACGTCCTCGTGTCGTGCCCATTCCCAGTAGTCGACAGGGGGATAGAAGTGCATGAAGTTGGTGGTGATCGGGATCTCCGGTGTAACAGCACGCAGGACGACTGCCTGATCGTCGAAGCACGCCAGCCAGGCGTCCGACCAGAAACGGCGCCAGTCAAGGTGCTGGCCCGGATTAGCGAATGCCGGTGTCCGGCGCGGTGCTTGGATCTGGGCCCAGTGGCTGTAACGCTGGCCCCAGAATGTGGTCGACCAAGCCTCGTTGAGACCTGTGACGTCACCATAGCGCCGCTCGAGCCAGTCCCGGAATGCCTCCACTGAGGCATCGCAGAAGCACTCGCTTACGCTGGAGGCGTACTCATTGTCGACATGCCACATGGCCAGGGCCGGGTGCTCGCGGTAGCGCTCGGCCATGACCGTGGCGATTTGCACGGCGCGTTCTCGGTAGGCCGCGCCGTGCGGGCAGTATGACCGGCGCGACCCGTGCCATAGGCGTACCCCGTCGATGTCGATGGGCAGGATCTCGGGGTGCTCGTGGACGAGCCACGCGGGCGGGGATGCGGTGGGTGTAGCGAGGTCGACGGCGATGTCCGCCTCGTGGAGCCGGTCGATCACACGGTCCAGATACTCGAAGTCGAACTCGTCGCGTGACGGTTCCAGGAGTGCCCACGAGAAGATGCCCAGAGAGACGATATTGATGCCGGCCTCGCGCATGGCCGCGATATCGTCCTCGACCATCTCGGCGGGCCACTGCTCGGGGTTGTAGTCTGCGCCGTAGAGGAGCCGCGGGATCCGCGTCAGGGTCCCGGTGTGACTGGCGTCACCCACGAGTCTCACCGCCATTCCCGGCGCTGTCACGAACGACGCCCACCGAGCGAAGCGCCGCCCGGAAACTCGAGTATGTCAGTGGGTGACGCGCACAGTGGTCCGCTCCCAGCTCTGTGGCCAGCCGATCGTCGGCGGCAGAGCCGCTGACGATGATGGGCGTGTCCTCGCCGACGATCCCTCGCTCCCGAGGACGCGCCTCATCGAGCTTGGTCACCGATTCGAACCAGATCACTGCCGCCTCGCTCGCGCGAGTGCGCTCGATATCGGAGCCGGCATGCTGGACCGTGATGCCGTCGGGGCTCTCCATGGCGTAGCGGTACATCAGGTAGGCGAGCTCCTCGTCCGGGCCGACCAGTATGATGGTGGGGCCCGCGGGTGATGGCTTGGGTCTGGCGGTCACTTCGGTCCCGTTTCTACGGTGACGTGCCGCGGACGTGTGGCGCGCTGGCACTACGGACATTCTGTGTGGCGCCGGCGGCGCCGGTCTTGTAGGCCGGCGGGATGTTCTTGACGGATTCCGCGAGGATGCTGCCCTCGAGCCCAGTCCCTAGTTCCTCCCGGCCTGTCGATAGGCCCGGGGCGAGACGCCGACCTCGCGACGGAACGTCCGGGTGAAGTGGGACGCGTCCGAGAAACCCACGACCAGAGCGATGGTGGTTACCTGTTCGTCGCTTGTCTCGAGCAGCTCCCGGGCATGTCGAATACGGCATCGAGTCAGAAAGGTCATGGGGGTCACGCCCAGCTCCTGGCGAAAGCAGTCTGTCAGGTAGTCGGAGCTGATGGCCACTTCTCGGGCCACATCTTCACGCGTGATGGGTTCGACGTGATGGTGGTCGATGTACAGGGCTGCGCGGCGTACTACCTGGCGCGCCGACGCTCCCAACAGGCGCCGATGAGCCAGGGCCGCCTCGATGCGCGCACGCGTCTCCGTGGTCCCGAGGATGCCCTTGCTGACGATCGCGATCACGCCGCGGTCGAGCTCCGCGAGGTCGTCCTCGCCCAGGTCCTGGCCGGTCACGATGATCACTGCAGTGTTGCGAGTCTCAGGAGCGTCGCGCATCGCGCGCAGGACTTCATGGCCATCCCCATCTTCCATGCCCAGATCCAACATCACCAGGTCGACCGGCTCCGCGCGCAGCACCTCCAGGGCTTCGTGGCCGCTGCTCGCGCGCAACGGGCGGGCGCCGGCTTCGACGACCAACCGCGCATGCACATCGACCAGGCCGGGATCGTCATCCACGATGAGCACGTTGGGGATCGTGGGCGCATCGCCCCGCACGCTTTTCAGCGCCGCGGTCGCCGTATCTTCACCCAAGCCGCTACCCAAAGTGTCTGGCTCGGTGCCATCAAGCACGGGCAGGGAGAACGAGAAGGCCGAGCCGTGACCAGCCTCGATCGGCGAGCGCACCTCGAGATGGCCACCGTGCAGCGCGACGAGGTCGCTGGCGATGGTCAGCCCGATACCCAAGCCGCTGCGGCCGTGGACGGGTATCCGCGGGGCTCCGCTGAAGCCGGAGAAGATGACCGTCTGATCGTCCGCAGGGATGCCGATGCCGGTGTCGGTGACCGTGACCGTGACCAGGCCGTCGGACTCGATGAGTTCAAGCGTGACCTGACCGGAAGGCGTGAACTTGACGGCATTGCTGACGAGGTTGAGGACGATCTGGCGCAACCGTGTGGCATCGCCGCGCACGCTCGGACCTGAGGCCGGCACACGGGCCTCGAAGTCCAAGCCACCCGCTTCGGCCATCTCGGCAGCGACGGTGACCGCTTCCTTCAGCGCCTCGGACAGATCGACACTCGCGAGCCGGAGACGCAGGCGGCCCGTTTCGCCGCTGGCGAGGTCGAGCACGTCGCTGATGAGCTGTCCGAGGTGGGCCGCGCTCTCGCCCAGCCGCTCGAGGTCGGCCAGCAGCGATGGCGGCAGCTCCTCGTCTTGTCGGGCCTCACGCAGCACCAGGTCGCTGAGACCAATGACCACGCTCAGCGGCGTGCGAAGCTCGTGGCCCACGGTCGAGAGGAAGCGGCTCTTCACGCGGTTGGCGTCCTCGGCCATGCGCCGGCCGGCGGTGGCCTCGGCATAGAGTTCGCTGGAGCGAATGGCGGCACCGAGGTTCACGACGATGGCCGCCGCCACCTCCAGGTCGCTGGTGGTCATGGCTACGAAACCACGGGCTGCCGCGCCCATCTGGAGGGGCAGGACCAGCATGCCGATGGGCTCATCCCGCGGATACAGGTCGGTGGGCGGGAACTCTCGCGTCAAGAGTGTTCGGCCCGACTCCGCGCCCTCGATGCCCGTCGCGAGGAGGATCTCCGAGACGTCGCCAGGGTCTTCTCCATCGTCGAGGAAGCGGCACGCAAGGAGGTCTCGCACGCCGAGCCCGGGTAACTGCTCTCCGAGGATCCGGGTCGTCTCAGGGATCTCGTGCGCGGCCAGCAACTGCGAGGTCAGCAGGCCCAGGCGGCTCCTGGTGTCCATGTGCTCGAGTAGCACGCTCGTGGTTCGCCGCTGTGCCCGCTCGGCGATGGTGGAACGGGCGATGTCGGCCGTGGCGAGGATGGCAGCCTCATCGAGCGGGCCGGCTGCGCGGCCCAGCAGCACCCTTTCCCGATACAGCGCCGAGACGGCTGACTGCCACAAGTGGGGGTCATCGCCTCGCGCCTCCGCCGACTCGAGGACGTCTGTGAGTGCAAGCAGCAAGGCCTGGGGATCGGTCCCAGGTCCGGCCGCCTCGAGGATGGCCGCCAGCAATCGCTGACACTCATCGCGGAGCTCATCTTCGGTCGCGTGGTTGGCCTCGGCGTAGGCTGCTGAGGCCATGGCCTCCACCAGAGCACCAGTGGGATCGGTCGAAACCGCCTCGGCTCGGGGCCGCACCGTGCGCTCGAGACTACAGCCGCACGAGCGCCTCACGATGAGCCGCGTGGGCGCGACCACGACGTCAGGGCCGCCCGCTCCCGAGATGCGCTGGAGTACGGTGACGAGTGCCTGTTGCCCGAGCGCGAATGTCGGCAGGCGGATGGTCGTTAGCGCCGGATCGTGCGACCTTGCGTCGAGGATGTCATCGAAGCCGATGACCGCCACGTCGTGCGGTACACGCCGCCCACGTTCGGCGAGAGCGTCCATCGCGCCGATGCAGGAGAGGTCATTGCTGGCGACGATGGCACTGAAGCTGGCTCCGTCGCCCAAGATCCGTGTCATGGCCCCGTAGCCACCGTCCCGACGGTGTTCACCGTAGGCTATCAGGCGCTCGTCGGCCCGCAGCCCCGCAGCGGTCATGGACTCGATGAAAGCCTCGAGGCGCTCGGCACTGTCGCCACCCCGGTGCTGCTTGCCGGCGATGAACCCGATGTCTCGGTGGCCGTGTTCGATGAGGTGCTCGACGGCTGTCCGGATGCCGCCTCGGTTGTCGGCCACCACGCAGATCCCGGGTGCCTCGGGCGCGGTGAATACGATGGGGAAGCCGGACCGCTGGAGGTCTCCCACGTACTCCGACTGCGCATGCGTGAGGTCGTCGAGAGCGACGATGAGTCCGTCGGTGTTCCAGGGCCCCACGGGTATGAGATCGGTGTCGTCTGCGGGCACCGGCCAGACCGAGCGCCAGCGCAGCCCCTCCTGGGTTGAGATGACTCCGGCGGCCATCAGAAGGTCACAGTCGTGCTCGGCGGCTGCGCTGGCGATGCCCTGCATGAGGGCTGGCGCGTGGCGATCGAAGGTCGCGCCCTGGTACACCGGCCAGGTCGAGATGAAACCGACTACGGGCCGCGCGCTTCTCCCGGGATCCGTCAAGGGTTTCGCGGCTCGTGACAAGATCGCTCGGTTCCCGTCGAACGAGGCTCGCGTTGGAGACATGCATGGCGGAGCGGGAGCGCCTGCATCCCTGATTCGGGGTGGGTTGCCATGCAGCGAGGATAGCCCGCACGCACGCGCATCACGGGGCGCGTCGACGGAGCCGGCTGTCAGCCCCGCACGCTGCCCAAGCTGAGTCCGGCACGCCAGTAACGCTGCAGGAAGATGAAGACGACCATCACCGGCACCACCGCCAGGACCGAGCCGGTGATGACGATCGAGTACAGCACCTGGGACTGCCCAGGTTGGAATGCCAGCGAGTTCCAGAACGCGAGACCCACAGGCGCGGTGTAGACATCGAGGCCGCGCAAGACCAGCAGCGGCAGGAAGTAGTTGTTCCAGGCACCAACGAACGCGAAGAGGATGACCGTCACGAATGCCGGGGCCAGGAGCCGGAAGGTGATCTGGCCGAAGATCCGGTACTCACCGGCGCCGTCCACCCGTCCCGCATCGAGGAGATCCGGCGGGATCGCCGCTTGCGCGTAGATGAACATGAGGAACACGCCGAACGGGAACACCAGCGAGGGCAGGATGACGGCCCATAGCGTGTTGCTGAGCCCCGAGGAGCCGATCATCAGGTACAGCGGGACGGCCAGGATCGTGGTCGGCACGAAGACCGAAGCGAGGATGAGTCCCATGATCAGCCGCCGACCTCGGAACTGGTACATGGCCAGCGCGTAGCCAGCGAGGGCGCTGATGGACGCCGCGCCCAACGCTGCACTCACTGCGTAGATGGCGCTATTGAGCATCCAATGCAAGAAGACGCCGTCGTCGCGCTCGATCAACGCCTGGACGTTCTCAAGGAAGTTGAATTTGTCGGAGAAGAAGAAGCCGAACGTGGTGAAGAGGTCGGCGTTGGACTTGGTGCTCGAGATGAGTAGCCAGGCGAGTGGCAGGAGGAAGTACAGGGCACCGATGAGCATCGCGATGTCGGCGGCCCAGCCCTTGCGCGTCATCGTGACATCGCCCTGTTTCGTGTGGCGAGCAACACGATCGCCGAGAGGACCGCGATGACGATGGCCAGGCTGAATGAGATCGCGGCCGCGTAGTCGAACTGGCGATTGCCAAAGGCCAGGTTGTACACGTACAGGTTCGGCGTGAAGTTCGGTGTGATCACCGTGGGCGCGACCCGCGACAAGACACTCGGCTCGTTGAACAGCTGCAGTGTCCCGATGATCGAGAAGATGAACGTGAGCAGGATGGCCGGCGAGATCAGCGGGATACGGATGCGCAGCGAGATCTGCAGCCCGCTGGCGCCGTCGACACGCGCCGCTTCATAGAGATCGGGCGGGATGGCCCGCAACGCCGCGAACAGGATGAGCATGTTGTAACCGGTGAATTGCCATGTGGCGATGTTTGCCAGGGCCGGGATGACGCCACCAGCTGAGAGGATGGCCGGCGGCTCGAACCCCAGCCACTCGGCGATCTGCGCTATCGGTCCGAAGGCTTGTCCGTAGAGGTAGCCCCAGACGAGAGCCGACACCACACTCGGGACAGCGAATGGCAGGAACCAGAGCAGTCGGTGCCACCCACTGGCCCGACTGATACCCGCGTCGAGGATCAGTGCGCCCACCAGGGCCACGCCCAGCATCACCGGGATCTGGATGATGCCGAAGGTCAGGACGTTGCCGATGCCTTCCCAGAACGATTCGTCACCGAAGGCCTTGACGTAGTTGTCCAGCCCCACGAACGAGCGGCCGCCGATGATCTTCGTCCGATACAGGCTCAGGTTGAACGCGTAGAGGAGGGGCAGGATGAGGAAGATCGCGAACGTGACAAGGAAGGGGGACAGGAAGACATACGGGGCGAGCCTGCGCCTGACATCACGGAGCCTCGGCGCTCGGTGGGTCGCTGACGTGGTCGCTGGCATGGTCGCCGCAGTCTCGCTGGCTGTCGTCTTCGTTCAGTCGATGCGAAAGAGCTGGGCGGAGTTGCGTCCGCTCAGCTCCAGGTCGTCCCTCTCCGTCAGCCTACTCGGCCACGGTGAAGCCTTGTTCCTGCGCGTACTCCTTCGAGCGAGTCTCCAGGTTGGCCAAGGCCTGCTCGAACGAGATCTGATTCGATAGGGCGTTGCCTAACTCCTCCGCCCAAGTGCTATAGACATAGTCCGTGAAGGGACTCCACTGGAAGGACGTATCGACCTGCTCGGCCCCTTCGGCCATGACCAGATTGATCTGTTCGCCGCCCCAGTAGTCAGGTGCATAGGCCGCCCACTCATCACTCTCCAGGTTCTGGAGTGTGACCGGGAAGAGGTTGTCCGGCGCCTGCGTCAGCGCCGCCGTGGAGCCAGGATCGGTGTTCAGCCATCGCGCGAACGCTGCCGCTGCTTCAGGGTGCGCCGTCGAGCTGACGACCGCCGTGGTCGAACCGCCGTAGTTGCCATCAGTCGGGTTGGCAGCATCCCACTGCGGCATCGGCAGCACCCGCCAGTCTCCCGCCGCATCCGGCGCCAGCGATTCGATGAAAGGAGCACCCCACGAGCCTGAGGTCCAGCAGGCGATGTCCCCGTTCGCGATGGCGGTGTTCCAGTCGCTTGTGTATGTATCGATCGAGCTGACCAGACCAGACCCTAAGGCGTCCTCCCACCACTGCCCGACGCGCACGACCTCGGGTGACTCGAAGTCGACGGAGATGGTCTCGCCGTCGATCTGGAATGGGCTCGCACCCGACTGCCAGAGCAGTCCGAAGAAGTGGCCCTGGTCAGAGGTGAAGTTCATGATGGACTTGTCGGGGGCGGCTTCCTGGAGCGCCGCGCCAGCGGCAGCGACCTCGTCCCATGTCGCGGGCACGGCCACGCCGGCATCGTCGAGGATCTTGGTGTTGCAGAACATGACCATCGGACCCGAATCCTGGGGATAGGCATAGATGCCCTCACCGATCGAGACCTGCGCCATGGTCCATGGAACGAACAGGTCTGTGTCCTCGGCGGCTCCATAGGGCGCGAGGTCGAGCAGGTCGCCGCGCACCGCGAAGGATGGCAGGGCCTGGTACTCCATCTGCACCACATCGGGCACGTCCACGCCGGTCTCGAGCGCTGTCCGGAGTGCTGCGTACTCCTGGTTGCCGCTACCGGCGTTGAAGTGGTGGACGACGATTCCGTCCTGCGACTCGTTGAACTCAGCGACGCGGTCTTCAGCCGACTGCAGCCAGCTCCAGAACGTGATTTCGACCGGCTTATCCTGAGCCTGGGCCGCAGGTGCGACCAGTGCTGTCGCCAGTGCCGCTGCCGCGAGCGTCTTGGCTGCCCTTCGACCTGTCATTCCCCATTCCTCCTGCTTTCGTCCGACCCCCGCTTGGGGTGTTGAGCGACGACCTGGCTACAAGTAGGAGGAGCTTGTGACTCCTTCACGTAGCCCGTTCGCAGTCCAACATGCTCGAAGCGTACGAGCACCTCTGAGCGCGGTCTTGCTCGAGGGCGAGAAGTTCTTGACTGTTTCCGTGGGATCAGGCCGTCCGACCACCCGGTCGGGACGGAGCCGTCTGGACATCGTGCCTGTGTGACACGTTGTGCCACCCCATGTCCGGAGTATGTGCCATCACGATGGGCACTCCCGTGACCCTGCACGGCTTCGACCATGTGAGAACCCTGGACGCTCGTCGGCGAGGCGCCAAGTGGGTCATGTCCGACTGCCTCGGCCAACGCGAGGTTGTCGCGGATGGTCGCGTCGAACAAGTCCACCCGTTGCGACACCACGCCGATAGTGGCTCTGACATCGTCCGCAGCGAGCGCCCGCAGGTCGGTCCCCCCAACAGAATCCGACCTTCGTGGTACTCCCGGAAGCGGCCGCACCGTCGCGAGCGGGTCGGTCCGGTAGCCCTCGCGGGCGGCCCATCTTCCGAGGGACCTTGAGGCCCCGCACGGCCGTCCGAACGCTGATCGGCTTGCGTGTCCGAGCGAGCTCGGCGATCCACGCTCGGACCGCCGTAGGCTCCAGCTCGGCGAGCACTTGGGCATCAGGGTCGGTCGGCAGGCTGGCCCGGAAGCTGCGGATGGCCCAGTCGAAGTGCTCGATGGTGCGGGGTGACAGGTTGCGCGCCCGGCAGTCGGCGAGGAAGACATCGACGACCTGATCAATGGAGCGATCGCGGGGGTGTTCACGACGCATCGTTCGGACCCCCGAAAATGATGCGAGTCCGACGAACAAGGGATGGTTTCACGCTCACGCATGCCACATTCAATGGAGATGAGTGCACGGATCTGCTCCTCTGACTCGCATCCGGAGGCGGCGGCGGTGGGTCGTGTCCCTAGAGTTGGTGTAACAGCGGGGAGGCCGGGAACGGAAGCGGCCACCGCGTCATCCTCGCGTCGATGGACTTAGGACCCTACGACGAAGGAGGACCACGATGGCCGAGGACAGGATGAGCCTGCTCGAGACGATGCGCAAGGCCGGCACCGATGGTGATGCCGACTTCCTGCGCCAGAGCGTGCAGGTGCTCGCGGAGGCGGTGATGGAAGCCGAGGTCACCGGGCTCACCGGGGTGCCCCACGGGGTGCGTGACCCCGAGCACCGCAGCACCCAGCGCAACGGCTACCGGGAACGACGCTGGGACACGCGCGTGGGCAGCATCGGTCTCTCCATCCCGCGCGTCCGTGACGGCAGCTACTTCCCCAGCCTGCTGGAGCCACGGCGACGGGCTGAGCGGGCCCTGCTGGCGGTGGTCCAGGAAGCCTGTCTCCACCCGACGGGTGGAGGACCTCGTCGAGGCCCTCGGCATCAGCGGCCTCAGCCGCAGCCAGGTCAGCCGCATCTGTGCCGCCGCAACCATTCACGCCCATCCAGATCCTGTGGATCAACTTCCTCATCGACACACCGCTGGGCATCGCCCTGGGCTTCGACGCGGAATCACCGGACATCATGTCGCGCTTCCCGCGGCCCAAGACCCAGAGCATCCTGACCCGCGGCGTCATCGTGACGGCGGTGCTGGTGGGTGTCTTCATGGCTGTCTGGCTCATCGGCCTCATCCAGTTGGGCATCACCGAATACGGCGGCCTTGCCGCCGGATCGTCATTGGCGCTCACGGCCTTCGCGTGGTTCCGCATCGTCTCCGCCTACGAATGCCGCAGCGAGCGCGGGACCTCCGTGGCGCTCGAGACGTTCGACAACCGCCAACTCAACATCATCGTCATCCTCGAGGTCGCGCTGGCCTTCCTGGTCACCGAACTCGATGTCTTCCACAAGTACCTCGGGACCACTCCCCTGAACGTGCAGCAGTGGGGGCTGACCATCGTCGCCGGGATCTCGCTCTTCTTGTGCTGGGAGATCGGCAAGTTCGTCGCACGCCGCATGGGCAGTGCGACAGTCCCTGCCAAGCCGGCCGCGACCGCGACCCCGGCTGTCGCATGACCGATGTCCTTTGATGACCGGCGGCGTCGCATGACCGGACCCTTAGCCGCTGACGCCTGATGACTCTCAACCAAGCGATCCGAACCACTCACAGGAGGAGCCAACCCATGGCTGACAAGCTCGTGACCGGACCCATCCAGGTCTTCGTCATCGGCTTTGACAAGTTCGAGGCCAGCGGCCGCATCCTGGCCGAGTTGCGCCGGGTCCGCAAGCGCGGTGTCATCCGTGTCATCGATACGCTGTTCGTCCAGAAGGACGCCCACGGTGACATCGAGAACACGATGCACCTGACCGACCTCTCCGAGGGCGAGCGGATGCGCCTCGGCGCCATCGCCGGCGGTCTCATCGGCATGGGCGAGGGTGGCCTCGAAGGTGCCATCGAAGGTGCCGAGCTTGGCGCTCTCGCGGTGGCCGAGCGCGACGCCGGCCTCAGCCGCGACCGCCTGGTCGAGCTGGCCGAAGCCGTCCCCGCCGGTGGTGCCGCCGCCATCCTCGTCATCGAGCACCACTGGGCCACCGACCTGCGCGACGCCATCGCCGAGGCCGGCGGGCGCACGCTCATGCAGGCGATGGTCGCACCCGACGCACTGGCGCTCGTGGGCGAGGAGCTGCGCGTCAAGATGGAAGCCGAGGAGGCCATCGAGGCCGCCGAGGCGGTCAAGCTCGCGGCCGCCATCGACATCGTCCAGACGCTCGAGGAGGCCGAGCTCATCGAGGAGGCCGTCATGCTCGAGGCCGCCGAGGTCATCGCCGCCGCCATCGCCATCGAGGATGCCGCGGTCGAGGACGTCATCGACACGCTCTTCGCCGCCGAGCTCATCGAGGAGGCCGCCAAGGAGGAGGCCACCGACGTCGTGCGCATGGCCATGGACGTCGAGGAGTCCGCCGTCGAAGAAGCCGAGGACGCGGTCGCGGAGGCGGATGCCATCGAGGCGGCCGCCGCCCTGCGGGCCATCCGTGCCCTCATCGCCGAGGAGGTCATCGAGGAGGAGGCGGCCGAGCGTGCCGTCGCGGCACTGGTGACCGCCGAGCTCATCGAGGAGGAAGCCGCCGAGGAGGCGCTCGCCACCGTCCTTGCCGCCGAGGAGATCGAGGCCGAGGTCTAGACGGCTCCATCCGAACCCCGGCCGACCGTGACCAAGCAGGCGGCCGAAGGACCCCCAGCAGTGACAAGGAGAACCAGATGACAGAGGATCAGCAGACCCCGCAGGAGGTCGATGCCGTCGTGGCCGCCGAAGCCGACGACACCGGCGCCACCGTCGTGGCCGCCGTCGGCGATGAGAGCGGCGTGCAGGCCGTCGGCGCGGTCGTGACCGACTACGACTACGCCGCCATCGTGGCGGCCTTCAACGACGAGGACGCAGCCATCGCCGCCTACGGCAACCTGCTGGATGCCGAAGTGGCCGGCGGCCTTGGCATCGAGGGTGTGCTCGTCATCAAGACCGACGACGAGGGCAAGGTCAAGATCCAGAAGATGACCGACCACAGCACCAAGACCGGCCTCAAGTGGGGCGCGGTCGGTGGCGTGGTGCTGGCCATCTTCTTCCCGCCCACGCTCATCGCCGGTGCGGTCCAGGTCGGCATCATCGGTGGCGTGCTCGGCAAGCTCCGTCAGGAGTGGCACAAGTCGGAGGCCGGCGATGCCCTGACCGGCGCCCTCGGGCCCAACCAGTCGGGCATCCTCGCGCTGGTCAGGGCCAACGACGTCGCGGCCGTGACGGCCAAGATGCCGGACGCCACCAGCGTGCGCAGCGCCGGTGTCGACGACGCGACAGCCAGCTCCATCAAGGACGCGGCGGCCAAGGCCACTGCCTAGGCGTACATAGCCTCACCCCTTGGGCGCAGATCGCCCGCCGGCGACGTGAGCGGAGCCCGCGGGCGGATTCGGCGCCGCCACCTGGCTACTCCTCGATGCCCTCGGCGTGAGCTAGAAACGGAGGATCCCGACCGATGGTCACCCTGCGCCTGATGCCTCGCGATGTGAAGTTCTTCGACCTGCTCATCACGGACGGGGCGAACCTGCTCGCGGCCGCCCACGAGCTGCATGAGCTGATGACGTCCTACGATGACCTCGATGGCCGCATCGGACGCATCCAGGAGCTCGAGCACGCCGGCGACCTGATCGGTGCCGACATCGAGAAGCGTCTCGAGGACGCGTTCATCACGCCCATCGACCGGGAGGACATCCACGAGCTGGCGCGGCGCATGGACGATGTCGTGGATCGCATCCAGGAGACCGCCGAAGCCATGCACATCTACGTCGTGGCCACTCCGTCGGAGGAAGCCAAGCGACTGGCCGCCATCCTCGAGGAGCAGGCCGTCGAGCTCGATGCGGCGTTTCGGAAGTTCGAGTCCATGAAGGGCCTCAGCGAACACGTGCGTCGCATCCATGTCCTGGAGAACGAGGCCGACGGCCTGTCCCGAACCGCCATCGGACGGCTCTTCCGCGAGGACACCGATCCACTGGACGTCATCAAGTGGCGTGACATCTACGCCTCGCTCGAAGAGTCCATCGACGCTGCCGAGGATGTCTCCGAGATCGTCCAGCGCGTCGTGCACAAGGGCAGCTAGTGTGAACAGCCCGGCGTGTCGACCAGACTGGACGCCAAGAGCAGGGCAGCATCGAGGTCCGTGACCGAAGTCCCTCGCGGCGGGTGGTGATGAAGTGCGCCGACCATTGCTCTGGCTGCGTGGCCGGTCGTTCGTTGGCGCGTCCACTCCCGCCGCAGATTTCCCTTAGAGGGACCTGTCTGAGGTGTCGTGCTGGCCCCGCCGCAGGTATGCGCGGGGAGCGGGCCGGTCGGCGGCACGGATAAGCACTTCGATGGCGATCATCCTCTCGGTGACGCCCTCGTGGAAGGCCTGGACAGAGACCTCGTCGTAACCGACGAAACGGCGGAAGTTCGACCATCTCTGCATCGCCGAGGTGTCGCCACCAGCGGCGAACACGTTCGGATCCGTCTCCCATTCCATCAGGACGCTGTGGAGGTACTGGTACAACCTTGTGAGTTCGGCCACCAGGGAAGTCCCCACCGATCCCCAGGGCCGGGCACCGCGGCGACCTTGCGGGCGTACGTCTCGAAGGTCAACTCGGCCTCGTTCAGGACAGCCCTCTGGGCCCGGAAGCCCATCACCTGCTCCGCGGTCAGGGTCAGCGTGGTCGGCGAGTCGAACCCGAACGTGCGCAGCCGGCGGGCCGACTTCACCTGGTCATACGCCCTCTCGAACTGCTCGAGGAACTCCAGCAGGTATGCCTGTTTGTAGACTTTCGAGCGGCCGGACCGGCGGCAAGACAGCCGTTGGGGTCCTCGCGAGCGCCGAAGAGGCTGGTGCGATCTCCGGCAAGCTCGCTGAGCTCGGCGGCGAGGTGGAGGCCATCGATGTGACCGAGGAGGCTCTGGATGCTGTCGCCGAGGCGGCTCCAGAGGAGACCGAGGCTCCCGCCGGGGCCTGATCGGACAACACCTTGGGCAGGTCTTCCGCCAGCGCATCTCGATGAAGAAGCCGGCCTTGCGGCCGGCTTCTTCGTTCAAGTCGCTGGAGCCGATAAGCGTCCCACGCTCACGACTGACACGATCAGGGGACTGAGATGCATGAATTTGCTCCTCTGACTCGCATCCAGAGGAGATCAGGAGTAGCCCCATGCTTGTCAGCGGACAGCGCTAACTAGCGGTTTCGTGCGTGGGAGACGCCACTCGGGCAAAGAGTTGGCTGGCGAGGAAGGATTCGAACCTTCAATCCCCTGATCCAGAGTCAGGTGCCTTACCGTTTGGCCACTCGCCATCGAGAACACCAAGGATACCAAACCTCCGCTACCGCCTCTTCGGACGCTTATTCCCCACGGGACTGTTATGACGGCGCTGGGGCTCGATTCGCCGATCACCGCGACGACCCATGCACCACGGGAATGAAACGACCGCTGGGCCGGACATCCGAGTCCCCGGGGGAATGAAACCTCGACACGTGACGCCCGATCGACAATGAGCGCCGTCCCCAAGACGTCTCGACGGTCTTAGCAGTCCCCCAGGGAATGACGTGGCGCGATTTGGTAGCGTTGAGCGACGCCGAACCCCCGTCGTTGGAGACCCCGTGCCTGAGATCATCCATGGCATCGAGCGCCGCCCGCTCGTCCCCGGCAAGTCGCTGTTCGATTATGCCGACGAGGTCTCCATCGCCGTCCCGCAATCGTGTGGCCGATCGGGGCGTTGCCGTGAGTGCGTCGTCGAGATCCGCCAGGGCGGCGCCGCGCTCTCCGCGCGCACCGAGGCCGAGGAATACCTGCCCGTGGACTTCCGACTGGCCTGCCAGGCCCAGATCGAATCGGCCGACCAGGACGTGGAGTTCGCCATCATCCGCCGGCGCATGCACATCCTCGAGGAAGCCGGCGCAGCCATCACCGAGGTCGACCCGGTCGTCACCGCTACCGACGTCGAGGTGTTCTACGACGGCACCGCTCTGGATGTCCGCCGCGAGCGCGTGCTGGGCATGGCCGTGGACGTGGGCACCACCACGGTCGTGTTCCGCCTCATCGACCTCACGACCGGTGCTGTCGTCAGCGGTGGCGCTTTCGAGAACCCGCAACGCTTCGGCGGCAGTGACGTGATGAGCCGCATCACCTATGAGCGCGGTCACCCCGGCACCATGCGCAAGTCCCTGCGCCGCGCGCTCAACGCCGGACTCAAGGAGGTCTACCAGGAGCACGGCATCGACCGCCACGAGGTCTACGAGGCCATGATCGTGGCCAACTCCACCATGCGCGACCTGTTCTTCGGCCTCGACGTCAAACCCATCGGTGAGATGCCCTACAAGTCGGTCACCGAGCACGCCATGCTTCGTGGTGAGGCCGATTCGACTTGGGTGAAGAGCCGCGCCTTCGAGTTGGGCCTCTTCATGCACCCCCAGGGCCGGGTCGTGGGCGCACCACTGATCGCCAGCCATGTCGGCGGGGATGTCGCGGCCGACCTGGTAGCCACCGACTTCGGCTCACGGCCTGGCACCAGCATGCTCATCGACATCGGCACCAACACGGAGATCGTGGTCAGCGATGGCCAACGCATCGTGGCGGCATCAAGCCCCGCCGGTCCTGCCTTCGAGGGCGGCATGCTGCGCTTCGGCATGCCCGGTGCGGATGGTGCCATCGAGGCGGTACACATCAACGACGATACGTTCGAGTATCAGGTCATCGGTGGCGTCGAGCCGCAGGGGATCTGCGGCTCCGGCCTGGTCGACGTCATCGCCGAGCTTCGTCGCGTGGCCTGGATGAGCCCCGAGGGCCGCTTCCCCGACGGAGGGTTCGAGTACACCATCGCGCCATCCAAGGGCATCACCTTCTCGCGCGCCGATGCCAGCCAGCTGGCGCAGGCCAAGGCCTCCAACGCGTCCGGCCAGCGCATCCTGCTGCGCCGACTCGGTCTGGCAGCCGACCAGGTCGATCACATCTACCTCGCGGGCGGCTTCGCCAACGCCATCGATATCGAGAATGCCATCGCCATCGGCTTCCTCGCCCAGGTCCGCCCCGAGCGCGTGGAGCGTGTCGGCAACTCGGCCCTGCGCGGGGCGGCGATGTTGCTCCTCTCGCGCACGCAGCGTGAAGCGCTCAGCGTGCTCATCGGCCGCGTCGAACATGTCGAGCTGGAAACCGAGCCGGACTTCTTCGATCTCTTCGTCGACGGCTGCATGTTCCACCCCATCCCGATGGCCACCGCCTGATCAGGCCGCATGCCGAGGCCGCGATGATCAGCGGGCCGTCCAGCCGCCGTCGACCATGAGCGTGGTGCCGGTGACCAGGGCAGCGGCAGGGGAGGCTAGGTAGACCACCGCGCCGGCCACGTCCACGGGCTCGCCGATTCGGTGCAGGGCCGCGATGCGCTCCTCGACATCGGCCTTGAAGGCGGGGACGGCCAGGGCCGGTGCGGTGCCGGGCGTGCGGATGAACGTGGGCGCCACCGCGTTCACGTTGATGCCGTACTGGCCCCACTCGACCGCGTGGCACTTGGTCAGATGCGACACGGCGGCCTTCGTTGCGCAGTAGACCGCTTCACCCGGCAGCGCGATGAAACCCGCCTGTGAGCTGAGGTTGACGATGCGCCCGGAGCCTTGCTCGATCATGATGCGGGCCGCGGCCTGACTGGCGAAGAAGAGGCCCTTCACGTTGAGGTCGAAGGTGGCATCGAATTCCGCCTCTGTCCAGTCTTCGGCGGCCGCCTCCTCCGGGCCGATGCCAGCGTTGTTGACGAGGATGTCGATACGGCCGAAGGCGTCACGTACCTCCTCGACCGCCGAGCGGATCTGCCCGAGGTCGAGCAGGTCCATTTGGACGCGGAACGCCCGCCGGCCCATGCCCTCGATCTCCGCGGCGAGGTCCGCTGCGTCGGTGCCCACGCGCAGGCCCAGGGCCACATCGGCACCGGCATCGGCCAGTGCCAGGGAGATGGCGCGACCAAGGCCGCGGGCGGCACCGGTCACCAAGGCCGTCTTGCCGTCGAGTCGGAAGCTCGGGTAGTCGCTCATCGCTATCTCCTTCTGGTGCTCAAAGGTCATCCGGCTGCCGAGCATAGCGAGCATCCCGCTGCCCTCGTCCATTGGTAGTGTTCGCAGCATGCAGGCAGCCGGGGACCAGCACGCGACGCAGCCGCTAGTCATCGCCGTCGACCTCTCCACCACGGCCTGTAAGGCGATCGCCTTCGGCACTCGCGGCGAGGTCGTGGCGACGGCGCGCGAGCCGCTCGGGACATCATCCCCGCATCCGGGTTGGCTGGAGCAGTCATCTGAGGAGTGGTGGTCATCCATGTGTGCGGCGTTGCGCCAGGTGATGACCGATCTGGATGGGGCCCAGCTCGATGCGACAGACATCCGGGCCGTGTCGATCACCCACCAGCGAGAGACGTTCGTGTGTCTGGACCGCGACGGAAGAGAGATCAGGCCGGCGATCCTGTGGCTTGATGCGCGCGCCACCGAGCAGGTCCGGACGCTGGGCTCGAGGCAGATCCACGAGGTGACGGGACGGCCTCCGAGCACGGCACCATCGTTCTACAAGCTCGCCTGGCTGCGCGAGCACGAGCCGGAGGTGATGGAGCGCACTGCGATGGTCGCCGAGGTACACGCGTTCCTGGTCCATCGGCTCACTGGCCAATGGGTCACCAGCTGGGCCAGTGCGGATCCGACTGGGCTCCTCGATGTGCGCGCGTTCGCCTACTCGAAGCGGCTGCTCGAGCTGGTCGGCCTGCGCGAACGCCAGCTGCCCGCCCTCGTCGCTCCGGGACAGATCGCCGGCCACGTCACCGAAGGGGCTGCTCGGGAGACGGGCCTGCCACTCGGTCTGCCCGTGATCGCCGGGGGTGGCGACGGCCAGTGTGCGGGGCTGGGTGCCGCCAGTTGCGACCGTGGGGAGGCCTATCTCAACCTCGGCACCGCCATCACGCTGGGTGTCCATTCTGATCAACACCGGTCCGGCCTTGCATACCGCACACTCGCCAGTCCCATCGCCGGCAGGTGGACGCTAGAGGCGGCACTCGCGAGCGGTGTGCACTCGCTGGAGTGGTTCAGGGTTCGCGTGCTGGGCGACCGATCCGATGCAGCGCTGGAATGTCTTGAGGCGAAGGCTGCGGCGGTGTCCGCGGGTGCCGATGGCCTGCTCTTCCTGCCCTATCTCGTCCGTGCGGAGACACCCTACTGGGACCCTGCAGCGAGAGGGGCCTGGGTGGGGCTGCGTGACCATCACGACCTGGGTCACCTCTACCGCGCCGTGCTCGAGGGCCTTGCCTACGAGCAGTCCATGGTGCTGTCGATGATCGAGCAAGACACGGGCACCTCCACCGAGCGGCTACGACTCATGGGTGGGGGTGCCCGGAGTCGGCTGTGGATCCAGCTGATCGCCGACATCTTCGAGCGACCAGTCGAAGTCACCGAGCACACGGAGACCACGGCGCTTGGCGCAGGCGTGCTGGCCGCCGCAGGGGTGGGCGTCGCCGGTGAGGCCGATGTGGTGGCAACGGCGCGCCGCATGTCGCAGGGCTGGCAAGCCGTTGAGCCCCGAGACGCCGATCGCGATCGCTACCGGGCCATGGCTGCCGCCTATCGCGAGCTCTACCCGGCCTTGGCCAGCGTGTTCAAGCAACTCGACCGATGAAGCGCGCGCCTACAGCGAACCGGCGGCCGAGCCTTGGAGGCCCGACCGCCGGTCAGAGGAGGAGGAACCAGGGAGATGCGATGGCCCTGTGTGTCGCTAGCCGAGCGGCACCTGGTTGCGGAACCCGTCAGCGTCCTCAAGACGACGCTTGACGGCGTTGACGAACTCGGCCCCCATCGCGCCGTCAACGAGGCGATGGTCGGCCGTGAGCGTGATGCGCATCATCTGGCGGATGGCCATGCCGCCCGCGTAGGGACGGACCTCTGGCTGCACGCTGGACACCGCCAGGATGCCGGACTCACCGGGGTTGATGATGGCCATGAACTGCTCGACGCCGAACATGCCCATGTTGCTGACCGAGAAGGTCGACCCGCTGAGTGCATCCGGCGTGAGCGCACCACCGCGAGCCGCGGTGACGACCTCGGCGGTCCTGTCGTGGAGGCCCCTGACGCTGAGCATGTCGGCATCGCGGACCACGGGCACCAGTAGGCCGGTCGGCACCGAGACGGCCACGCCGAGGTGGACGTGCTCGTGCTTCCAGACCTGCACGCCGTCGGTCGAGGCGTTGAGCAAAGGGAACTCGCCCAGTGCCTGGACCGTGGCCACGTGGATGAAGTCGGTGACGCTGATCTTTGACCCGGCCGACTTCAACTGCGACCGATAGGCCAGCAGGTCCGTCATGTCGACGGCAACCGTGACCGTGAACGTCGGCACCGAGGTGTTCTCGGTGAGCCGCTTGGCGATGGTCTGACGCATACGGCTCAGGGTTTCGCCCTCACCGATCACGTTGGCCGGGGCCGGGGCAGCGGAGGCCACGGCCTGCGGCGCTGCGCCAGCGGGCTGTGCGGTCGGAGCCTCAGCGGCCGATCGCACGTCACGCTCGACGATACGGCCACCGGGTCCGGTGCCGGTCACCGAGCGCGGATCGACCCCCAGCTCAGCCGCGACCCGGCTGGCGCGCGGGCTGATGGCCATGCGCTTCCCCGAAGCGGGAGCCGGAGCGGGAGCCGAAGCCGGAGCAGCATCCGCGGCCCTCTGTGATGCCCCCCGCTGACTGGGAAATGCCTCGATCTGACTGGGGGAAGGAGAGGGCTTTCCAGCCGCAGTCACCCCAGGGGCATCGGCGACGGCGCTCTCCGCAGGCTTAGTGCCCTCCGTGGGCTCGGTGGTGGCCACGGCTCCACCCACCGGCACTCCAGCCACGGATGCCCCATCGCCCGCAGCCACCGGCTCGGGCAACTCATCGCCGGGCGCACCGATCCAGGCCACGATCGATTCCACCGGCACCGTTGCCCCTTCGGGCGCATCGATACGCAGCAGCGTGCCCTCGTCGAAGGCCTCGATCTCCATGTTGGACTTGTCGGTCTCGATCTCGAAGAGCGGGTCGCCCTTGGCGATCGTCTCGCCCTCAGCCTTGTACCACTGGAGCACAGTGCACTCCTCGGTCATCTGGCCAGGCATCGGCATGCGGATGGGTGTGGCCATCAGATGAGCCCTCGCGCCGCCGCTGCGATATCGCCAGCGTTGGGCAGGAAGGCGGCCTCCAGTCCCTCGGCCTGAGGGCTGATGCCATTAGCCGCACCGATGCGCGCCACCGGCGCGTCGAGGTCATCGAATGCCTCGGCGACCACCCGCGCCACGATCTCGTTGACGTACGAGCCGCTCAGGATGGCCTGGGCAGCCACGACGCAGCGCCCGGTCTTGGCCACCGAGGCCAGCACCGGCTCCATGTCCAGCGGCACCAGCGTGCGCAGATCGATGACGTCGCACTCGACGCCCTCGCCAGCCAGCTCCTCGGCCGCCTTCAGTGCATCCGGCACGGCCGGACCCCAGGCCACGATGGTGGCATCGCCACCTTCGCGGATGAGCGCGGAGACCCCCAGCGGGACCAGCACCTCGCCCTCGGGCACCGGGCCGCGAGCCGCGTACAGGCCCTGGCTCTCGCAGAAGAGCACCGGGTCATCGGAACGGATGGCGGACTTGAGCATGCCCTTGGCATCGGCCGCCGTGGAGGGGTAGACGACCACCAGGCCCGGGAGGTGGGTGAAGAGTGATTCGAGTGATTGTGAGTGCTGGCCGCCGTAGCCCTTGCCGGCGCCGACCGAGCAGCGGATGACCATCGGCACGGTCGTCTGGCCGCCGCTCATGAAGTGCCACTTGCCGGCCTGGTTGGCGATCTGGTCGGACGCCATCAGCGCGAAGTCCATGTACATCAGCTCGACCACGGGCCGCAAGCCGGCCATGGCCGCACCGACTCCGGTGCCGATGATGGCGGCCTCACTGATGGGGGTGTTGAAGACGCGGTCGCGACCAAAGCGCTCCATCAGACCCTTGCTGGCCTTGAAGGCGCCGCCGTAATCGGCCACGTCCTCACCGTAGAAAAGGACGCGGCTGTCGCGCTCCATCTCCTCGATCATGGCCTCGCGCAGAGCATCGCGCTGGAGCATGCCCGCCTCTGTGAGCTTTGGCACGGGTGCATCGTCGTAAAGGGTCGGCTTGGCGAACTCCTGAGGCACGGTCTCGGACACGGTGCCGGCGTACATGAACTTGAGCACGTCCTCCGGCGACGGGTCGGTAGCCTCAGACGCACGTTTGGCGGCCTTCGCATTGCGCTCGGCAGCGGCCTGCTTCACGGCTGTCAGATCCTTCTCGGACAGTACCTTGCTGGCGACCAGCTGACGCCCCAGGTTTTCGATGGGGTCGACCGCCTTCCAAGCCTCTTCCTCTTCCTTGGTGCGGTACTCGTTGCGCGGATCCGAGAGGGAGTGGCCGTAGTAGCGGTAAGTGGAGGCCTCGATGAGCACAGGCCCCTCGCCGGCCCGGCAGAGTTCCGCGCCACGCGAAACAGCGTCGCGGACGGCCAGCACGTCCATGCCATTGACGACCTCGGCGTGCATGCCGTCATCGGCGAAGCCTGCGCCTCGCAGGGCCAGTGCCTTGACACCCATGACCTCGTCGTCGGTGCGGTGGGTCATGCCGTAGTGGTTGTTCTGGATGACGTAGATGACCGGGAGGCCATAGGCCTTGTCACCCGCGAGGAAGTTCTTCCACTGGTACTGGCTGGCCCAGTTGAGTGATTCGAGCACCACGCCGTTGGCATACGAGCCGTCGCCGGCGAAGCAGACCACGACATCTTCGGTCTGCAAGTATCGCTGCGCCATAGCCGCTCCGGTGGCGATAGGGACCGAGCCGCCGACGATGGCATTGGCACCCAGGTGCCCGGTCGACCAGTCACCGATGTGCATGCCACCGCCGCGGCCAGCGCAGTAGCCCTCGTCCTTGCCGAAGAGCTCGGCGACGACACGATAGATGTGCTCTTCGAGCGCGTCAGCAAGCAGGCCCTCGTGGTCCTTGGACTTGCTCCAGGGCACGCGGGCCTTGAGCTGCACATCGTCCATCTGGCGGATGGCGCTGAAGCCCTTGGCGACGGCGTCACCGTGGCCACGGTGGCTGGAGGTGATGCGGTCGGTCAGGCCGAGCACGGATGAGGCGCCGACGGCCGTCCCTTCCTGACCGATCGAGACGTGCGTGGGGCCGCGATAGGCATAGCCTTGCAGTGGCTCGTAACCGCCCGAGCGCAGCCGCACGATCATCTCCTCCAACTCGCGGATCGCGAGCATGTCGTCGAGCAGAGCCACGGCCGCGGCGCCATCGATGGAGTGGCTGCGCAGCTCGTAGGCGAGGTCGCCCTCGTAGGCGAAGCCCCTGACCTTCGGCGGCGTGATGGTGAACGACTTGAACTCGGGTCGGTGGTCCGAGCGGTAGAGCGTGCGGGTATCGGTCATCGATCCTCCTGTGTGGCGACCAGGACGCGGACGCCGGCGTTTGCGAACGTGGTTGCGGTTGCCTCGTCGAGTTCGGCGTCGGTGATGATGACGTCGAGTTGGTCAAGGCGACCGGCATGAGCGAATGAGCGGGTGCCGAGCTTGGAGCTGTCCACCAGCAACACCACCTCGCGAGCCCGGCTGAGCGCGCGTTCCTTGGTGAAGGCCTCCGATGGATCGGTGGTGGTCAGGCCAGCGTCGAGTGACAGGCTGAAGGTGCCCATGAAGGCGCGATCCACGTACAGCTCATCGAGCAGCGGGGTGCTCAAGGGGCCCACGATGGCCTGGCTCAACGGGCGCAGCTCACCGCCGATAACGACCAGGCGCGGCCCTTGCCCCGCGAGCTCGACGATGGCGGGCAGGCTGTTGGTGACGACGGTGATGTCAGTTCGACTGGCCAGCAGCCTGGCCAGCTCCAGACAGGTCGACCCGGCGTCGAGGTAGATGCTCGAATCAGGGTCGACCAGCTCGAGGGCACGGGCGGCGATGCGCTGCTTCTCAGCCGAGTACTTGGCGGCCTTGGACTCGAAGCGTGCCTCGATGGGGTGGACGTCGACCGATATCGCTCCACCATGGACACGGCGCAGCTCGCCCGACTCCTCGAGCTCGTCGAGGTCGCGACGGATGGTCGCCGTGGACACCCCCAGCTCCGTCTTGAGGTCCTCCACGCGCACCGCGTGACGGGTCCGAACGATCTGCTTGAGCCGCTCACGCCGTTCAGGCGCGAACGCCACGACATTCGAGGGCTCGAAGGGGGGTTGGTCATAAACGCTCATCAACGACTGCTATTCAATCACGAATGAGCACGTTCAGTCAACCGGTCGAATGGCTTGGGTCACGTCGAGCGGCTCGGAATGGTTGCCCCGTCGCGCCGAGATCAGCCGTTCCCGCGTGACGGGACAACGCGACCAGTGGTTCGGCCGCGCTGCCGGTTCTTCCCGAGTAGTGGGAATGCTCGTCACGGCATCTCGATTGGCGGGAACAACGCGACCGGACGGTGCCTACATAGTCAGGTTGTCCCGCGTGACGGGAATGCCGCGCCTGTCACCCGTGGGCGCACTCGGCTGGCCCGGCATCGTGCGCACGTCGCCCGCCAGCTGGAAGATGAAGCCGGCACCCGCCGCCCCCGCCGAACAGGAACGCGGTTTCGTGCCGTTGCGGCCCACGGTGGACGCCCAGCTGCTCCACGATGGCCGACGCCATGCCCACCGGGGCATGAACGGGAGCGCTCGGACGGTGCGGCAAAGCTGCGCAGTCGGCGAACGCAGCGGATGGGACGACTGTGTTCGCCCTATGTGGGATTCCTGCTGGATATGCCCGGACGTGCTCGCTGACTCCGATCCGCAGTGCTGGGTGACGTCAGACGTCTGGTTTGCTCCACCGTCAGGGCGCTCGGACCCGCCGGCCCTGGAACTTCCCAGGTGCTAGGTTGGGAAGCAATGGCGCGCTCATTTGGGACATTGCTAGGCGCTGGTTTGTGTGGTCAGCTCATTGGGCGATCCCGGTGGCGAGGTCATGCACGTCATCGCTGATCGGAAGGACATCAGGCCCGTCGGCTACGTGACCTTGGCCGACATCGAGGCATGTGCCGCTGAGCTATCGTCAGTGAACCGGTCGCAGGGTCACCCAAGCAAGTCCACATCCACCATCCTGGAGGTCGTAGCGTGTCAGGTCCATTCTTCACACAGGTACCCAACCGCATCCCGTTCGCGGGACTGGAGTCCAGCGACCCGCTGGCCTTCAAGGTCTACGATCCCGATCGCATCGTCCTCGGCCAGCGCATGGAAGACCAGCTGCGCATCGGGGTCTGCCTGTGGCACTCGTTCGCGTGGGATGGCCGAGACATGTTCGGCGTCGCGACGCTCGACCGCCCGTGGCTGGACCCGAGCATGGACCCGATGGCTGCGGCGCGCCTGAAGATGTCGGTCGCCTTCGAGTTCCTCGAGAAGTTGGGCATGCCCTACTACTGCTTCCACGATGTGGACGTCGCGCCGGAGGGGGCGTCGTTCCGCGAGTTTCGCTCCAACCTCGATGCGCTTGTCGAGGATGCGTTGGGCTACCAGGAGCGGACTGGCGTCCGACTGCTCTGGGGCACCGCCAATCTCTTCACCCACCCGCGCTACCAGGGCGGTGCGTCGACCAATCCGGACCCGGAGGTCTTCGCCTGCGCCGCCGCTCAGGTCCGCAACATGCTCGAGGTCACGCAGCGGCTCGGCGGCTCCAACTATGTCCTGTGGGGCGGGCGTGAAGGCTACGACTCACTGCTGAACACCGACCTCCGTCATGAGGGCGAGCAGCTGGCTCGCTTCCTCCACCTGGTGGCTGAGCACAAGGCCAAGATCGGATTCGAGGGCATGCTGCTCATCGAGCCCAAGCCCCAGGAGCCGACCAAGCACCAGTACGACTACGACTCGGCGACCGTGCACGGTTTCCTTGCCCGCCACGGACTCGAGCAGGAGTACAAGCTCAACATCGAGGCCAACCACGCCACGCTGGCAGGGCACAGCTTCCACCATGAGGTGGCGTACGCGGTCGCCAATGGGATGTTCGGCTCCGTCGACGCCAATCGAGGCGACGCCCAGAACGGCTGGGACACCGACCAGTTCCCCAACTCGGTCGATGACTTGGTCATGCCGATGTACGAGATCCTCAAGAGTGGCGGGTTCACCGCGGGCGGTGGCTTCAACTTCGACGCCAAGCTTCGGCGCCAGAGCAGTGACCGAACGGACCTGTTCTACGCCCACATCGGGGGCATCGACACACTCGCCCAGGCGTTGCTCGCGGCCGCTGACATGGTTGAATTGGGAGAGCTCTCGGCGATGGTCGAAGAGCGCTACGCCGGCTGGTCGGGTCAGCTCGGACAGTCGATCATGTCCGGGGCGCTGTCCCTGGCCGACCTGGCCGACCGCGTCGAGGCTGGTGGCATCGCGCCTGCTCCCGTCAGCGGGCACCAGGAGCTTGCCGAGAACGTCGTCAACCGTCACGTTTGGAGGGCCAACAGCTCGTCCTAGGGCCGTTCCCGCGGGGCGGGACGACTCGACCAGCGAGGCGGCCGATCTGCCGGTTCTTCCCGGGTGGCGGGGCCCTGGCACGACTTCCCGAATGGCGGGATAGGCGCGACAAGACGGTGCCAACGTAGTCAGGTTGTCCCGTGTGACGGGAAAGCTGCCCCGGACCAGCGCCGGCGGACTCGGCGGGGCCTGGCATCGTGCGCGCATCGGCCGATCGATCGGTCCGCGCTGCCTCGACCTGGACCGGCAGCTTCAGCGGCTGAGCGTGACCACCCTCCAATCCGCGAGCCCATCCGTGGGGCAGGAGCCGACCGTGGTGATGAGCACTCGCTCGTCCGCCTCTCCGGCCTCAGCGGGCGTGCCGATGGCGCTGAAGTCACAAGGTGCATAGGGTGCTGGGACACGGAGCTCAAGCGAGTCCTGCCACGAGTGGACCAGGCCCTTCTCCGTGGCCAGCGCGTATTCGGCGTAGCCCTCGCTCTCGATCTCGTCGAGCGCGCTTCGGACCTGGCTCCAGACGCCGCGCATCGGGAACGAGCCGTCGACCACCACGAAGACTCGCTCCGTCGGACGCGACACGATGATCAACGCGGCGACCAGGCCGAAGGCGATGAGCACACCGACGAGGAAGATGGCGAGTGGACGCACCCCCAGCTAGACCCCGGCGTTGAACAGCGACGAGAGCTTGAACTCGACGTCGCCTTCGCTGGCGTTGATGGACGCCGACTCCACCAGTGAAGCCAGCTGCCCCAGCTCCTCGAGGTTGGCCTCGAAGCCGACCGTGACCACCGGGATGCGCAACCCTTCGATGACCTGGTCGACCTGCCCCAGATCGAGTCCCTCGTTGGTCTCTCCGTCGGTGAGCACGACGAGCATGTACTTGCCCCGTGGGTCGATGGCTCGTTGGTCGGCCAGCATCGACAGGCCCAGCATGACGCCGTCGTACATGGCCGTCCCACCGACCGGATCCATGTCCTCGACGGCGGCCGCGAAGAGGGCCTGCTGGTTAAGGTCGAACTTTGCGATTTCCAGGCGCTTACGGGCCTGATCGCCGAATTCCACCATGCCCACCGATGCCTCGGGGTTGATGAACTGCCGGGCAGACTCGAGCGCATTCTGCACCGCGTTGATGCGTGACCCGGCCATCGACCCGCTCGTGTCGGTCACGAAGACGGCATAGACGGGGCGGCCGGCGTCCTTCTTGTCCTTCCACAGCTGCTGCGCCTCGATGAGCGTCTCACCTGACGGGATGGCCACGTCGGAGACATAGTCCGGCGGGTCGAAGCCGAACTTGGCGGCTTCCCCCTGCACCTCATCGGTTTCGATATGTCGAGCGAACAGGTCGAGCACCTCACGCTCCTGGGGCGTGGCTGAGTCGAAGGCGTAGAGCGGGTTGTCGTGTCGAACGCCGAAGGGGATGAACTCGAACCCCGAGCGCAGCGATTCGGTATTGGCGAAGGTCTGCCACTCCATGACGAAGGCGTCGAGCGTTCCGTTGTCCTTCTCGACCGACTCACGCATCTGCAGCGTCGTGAAAGCCACGAACGGGACCTGCTCCTGGAACGTCTCGAACACGCTGGCCACGTCCGGTGCGACGAGCCTGGCCTCGTCGCCCTCGGCAAACGAATCGAGCACCGTGAGCAGGAAGTTCAGACCGGTGGACGAGGCGAAGGGGTCGGTGTATCCCATCACCACGTCGCCGGCGATCACGGCCTGCAGGAGCACCTTGGCGTCTAGCTCGCCGTACTGCTTGCGCAGCTGATCGGCGGTCGCCTTCTTCATGACGATGCCGGCAACGTTGGGGACGGTCTGGTCGGCGACCACGGACAGGGTGCTGTGGGCGCGCGCCATCTCGATCCAAAGCTCATTGGAGGGGCTGAAGCCAGCCGGGATGGCATC
The DNA here is from genome assembly GCA_963814315.1 of uncultured Chloroflexia bacterium. GTDB lineage: Bacteria > Chloroflexota > Limnocylindria > Limnocylindrales > CSP1-4 > JAFMJV01. Next base: position 223,107 of record CAWFCG010000001.1, on the reverse strand, counting down.
GCCGGCAGCGATGAACTGGTAGCCGGTCCCCGATGCGATCTCACGGATGGCCACCTTGGCCGGGGACCCATCCGCGAGCTTCGTGCCCGAGCGGTTGAACGATTCGGCCGCCTCGACCATCCAGCCATCGGTGCCCGTGCCGGACTTCTCCGTGGAGGCGAAGATCTCGGCGACCACCTCGCCGGCCTGGGCAGGGGGGTTCACGGTCAGCTCGAACTCGCTGATGTCCGGCAGCGCGTCTGCCAGATCGCGATCGAAACCCGGTGCCACGCTGGCCTTGCGGTCGATGGGCTCATCGACCCAGTCCATGCGGCCGGTCATCTGCGCGACCTGAGCCTCAGCGTCGGTCTGGCTGAGGGGCTCGTTGCTGCCGAGCTCCGTGGTGCAGGCCGTGGTCACGAAAAGGATGCTGACGAGGGCGACGAAGAGCGTCATCGCGCCGCGATATCGTGTCATGACGTGTCCCCCTGCCGTGGCGTCTCTCAAGCGTCGATCGCCGCTTTGTCCCCGGTAGCGACCTCCAGATCGAGGGCCCCTGTGGTGGCCGAGCCGCGCTCGTACTTCTCGATGGTCTTCTCAGCCTCGGACGTGAGCTTGTCCATCTCCACGATGTTGCTGGCCATCTCCGGCAGGGCTTCGCGACGATAGCGCGAGATCTCGTCGAGCGCGATGTTGATGTCGCGGAAGGCCGACTTCAGGGCGTCCATGTCCAGCATCGTGCTGGAGGCCTGCTGGTGGATCTGGCTACCCTGCGTCTTGAGTCGCGCCGCGGTGCCGGCGATCATGTCCGATGTGGTGCGGTTGAGCGCCTCGACCTTGTCAAGCACGACCTTCTGGTGCGCCACGGCCATGGCCACTGACACGGCCACCTCCAGGGCGCTGATGGTGACGTCCAGCGCACGATCGACACCCCGGATGAGCTCGCGGTTGTTGCGCACGATGAGCGCGGTGGCGAGCACGCCCTGCTGGTTGACGGCCAGCTGCTGCTGCAGGTCCATGGTCCGCTGCCGCAGCACAAAGAGCAGCTCCTCCTCGATGAACGTGCGACGCGGATCGTCAGGCCCGACCTCTTGGCCAAGCTTGGCGTTGATGGCCGCGTCGAGCGCCTGTGCCAAGGCGACCTGCTCGGTGATTGTGAGCGTCAGCTCACGCATGGACTTCTGGTCTTCATTGAGCGTGACGTTGTCGCGCTTCAGTTGGTCGCGGCCGCTCTCGAGCGAGCGGATGATGGCGTCGATGACACCCTGTGAGGTCTCGAACTGCATGAAGTAGCGCTGCAGTGGGGTGCCCACACCGGGGATGCGCCCGAGCAGTCGGTTGAACGTTCCGGGTTCGAGGTTCAACGAGGTGGGGTCGAGCTTCTGGATCTCGATGCGCAGGTCCGACAGCGACTTCGCGACTGGCCCACCCTCTTCGCTCTCACGGGCGAGGTCGCGCAACGGTGCCTGAAGCATGCGGCTGCGCGTAGCGGCGCGACGTTGCAGGTCCCGGCCCATGCCCTCGACGGCATCGACCGTGGTCACCCGGGCGTCCTGGTCATCGGGGTCGAAGGTGACCAGCTTTTCCGCGACGGCCAGTGCTCGCTCCTGGAGCTCAGCGCTGACATCCGGCTCGGGCACGATGACCTCAGTCTTCGTGCCGGCCACGTCCAGGTCCAGTCGGAGGGCCAGGGCCTTCTCCTCGTTGGTGCTGCCGCTCGTGTCGTTCATGCTTGCTCTCCCTTGTGGTGGCCTTCGCGATGGGGTCGGGGTGTCACGTGGACATGGTCATGCTGTGGCGTACCGGCCGGCGCGGTCGGCCAGCTCCTTGAGCGCCTCCATGGCCGCCTCGGCATCCTGCGGCGCGAGCCCGATGGGTGCATCTGCCAGCGCGGTCGAGGTGCGATCGAGCAAGGTCATGGCCGATTCATTCTGGGCCAGCAGGTAGGTCACCTTGGCCTCCTGTGTCACAGCCAGCGCTCGCCGATCCTGGAGCGAGGTGACCTCGGCCTGTGCCCCGACGACGTCGCCGGCGTTGATCTCCGCGAGTCGGGCGTCGATGTAGTGGGTGTCGATGGTGCTCACGCTCTTCCTGGCGATGGCGACCTCACGCAGGTTGCTGATGACAGCCAGGTAGACCTGCTGTGCGGTCGAGCGGTAGCGCCCGTAGGTCAGCTCGCCGCTATCCAGTCGGCTGCCGAGGATGGCCACGAGGTTGTCACGCTTCTCACCGATGGCCTCCAACTGGTAAGCGGGACGCGGGTCCTCGAGCTCATCCAAGGCATCCTCGAGCGTGCGCAGCTCGATCTCGCTGACCTCCGGAAGCCTGGGCGCCTGGAACTGGAGCCTGCGTAACGTACCGGTCGCTGAGAGCGTGACGGGCCAGAGGGCGATGGCGACGATGCCTAGGCCGATGACGACGATGGCGAGCAGCGGAGGCGGCTCGAGCAGCAGCACGATCAGGACGACCGCCACCAGGACCGCAGCGATGGCGATCCAGGACGGCGGATATGTAGCGACGGCGCGCCACCACGATCTCATCTTGATACCCCTGCTGACAGTCCGACCTTAAGTGTGGTGCATGCAAGGGTCTTTCGGCAGGAATCGGGTGTGGAGGGGATGGGCGACCTTCCGTCTACGACGGTTCGAACCCCGATTGCCTTCGGTCGCGACAACTCGACCAGCCGAGCGGCCGACTTGCCAGTTCCTCCCGAGTGACGGGACTGCTGGACATGCAATCCCGATGGGCGGGAAGAACGCGCCACGACGGTGCCTGCATCGTCAGGTTGTCCCGCTCAACGGGAATGCCGCTGGGACGTACGCGCGCCAACCCGGCCCAAACTGCCTACGCGCGTCACCTTGCGCCGACGACGGACGTTAGAACAACCCCACGGCCTTGCCGTCAGCGTCGATGTCGACGTTCTCACCGGCCGGCTTCGAGGGCAGCCCCGGCATGGTGCGCATGTCGCCCGCGAGGGGGTAGATGAAGCCGGCACCGGCCGCCAGCCGCACCTCGCGGATGGGCACGCGGAATCCTGATGGCCGACCCAGCAGCGACGGGTCGTGCGACATCGACAGGTGCGTCTTGGCCATGCACACCGGTAGGCGGCTGTAGCCGAGGCGATCGTATTCGGCCAGTGCCCGCGCCGCGGCCGGCGAGAAGTCGACCCCGTCGGCCCCATACACGCGAGTCGCGATGGTCTCGATCTTCTGTGGCAGCGGCATCTCGTCGGGGTAGAGCAGTTGGAACTCGGACGGCTCCTGCGCGGCCTCCCAGACCGCCGCCGCCAGCGCCTCCGCGCCGGCACCGCCGTCGGCCCAGTGCGTGGTCACCACGGCATCGCGCGCACCCGCCGCCATGGCCACCTCGCGGATGGCCTCGAACTCCGACTCGGCATCGCCCGGGAAGGCATTGGTGGCCACCACCACGGGCACGCCGTACTGAAGCACCAGCTCGATCTGCGCAGCCAGGTTCTCACCACCCACACGAACGGCGTCCGGGTTCTCCTCGAGCAGCGCCGGGTCGAGCGGCTTGCCGGCCACGATGCGGCCCACGCCACCGTGCATCTTCAGCGCGCGCACGGTGGCTACGACCACCGCCAGATCGGGCGCCAGACCGGACGCGCGGCACTTGATATCGAAGAACTTCTGCGCCCCCATGTCAGCCCCGAAGCCGGCCTCGGTGACGACGATGTCCGACGTCGCCAGCGCCACCCGGTCGGCCAGGATGGAGTTGTTGCCGTGGGCGATGTTGGCGAAGGGCCCGCAGTGCACGAAGGCCGGCCCACCCTCCAGTGTCTGCAGCAGGTTGGGCTTGATGGCATCGAGCAACAGCACGGTCATGGCGCCGGCCACGCCGAGGTCCTCGGTGGTGACTGCCGCGCCAGAGCGGTTGGTGGCGACCACGATGCGACCCAGGCGTGCGCGCAGGTCGAAGACGTCGGTCGACAGGGCCAGGATGGCCATGACCTCCGAGGCCACGGTGATGACGAACTCGCTCTCACGCGGTACGCCGTTGAGCCGACCACCAAGGCCGATGTTGACCTTGCGCAGGGCGCGGTCGCTGATGTCGAGCACGCGCGGCCAGGTGATCGAATAGGGGTCGATATCGAGCGCGTTGCCGTGGTGGAGGTGGTTGTCGAGGAAGGCGCTCGCGAGGTTGTGTGCGGCCCCGATGGCGTGCACGTCGCCGGTCAGGTGGAGGTTGAAGTCCTCCATGGGGATGACCTGGCTGTAGCCGCCGCCGGCGGCACCGCCCTTGATGCCGAAGACCGGGCCAAGCGAGGGCTGGCGGATGGCCACCGCGGCCCGATGGCCGATGCGGTTGAGCCCCTGTGCAAGGCCCACGGTCGTAGTGGTCTTGCCCTCACCCAGCGGTGTCGGCGTGATGGCCGACACGACCACGTATTTGCCGCGCGGGTTCTCGCGCTCGACGCGCTCCAAGCCCTCGAGCGTGACCTTGGCCTTGGTGGGGCCGTAGTGCTCGATCTCATCGGGTCGGAGGCCGAGTTCGGCGGCGATGTCATCGATGGGTCGGGGGGTCACCGAGCGGGCGATGTCGAGATCGGTCATGGTCATGGTCGGTTCTCCGGATGGGGCGGTGTTGTGGGACGACGGGTCAGCTGGCTCGCACGGACGGCGCACCCACGGCGACCGACTGCGTGGCCTGGTCACGCGCAGCGCGCATGAGGTGGGTCAAGAGGATGGCATTGGTGAGCGGACCGACGCCACCGGGCACCGGTGTGATGGCGGACGCCACCTGGACGGCCGACTCGAAGTCGACATCACCGGTGAGGCCCGCTGGGGTGACGTTGATGCCGACATCGACCACGACCGCGCCGGCTTTGAGCATCTCGCCGGTGACGAAACCGGCCCGACCGACCGCCACCACCACCACGTCGGCCTCGCGCAAGATGGCCGGCAGGTCAGCCGTTCGGGAGTGGCAGAGCGTCACCGTGGCGTGCTCCCGCAACAGCAACTGCGCCACCGGCTTGCCGATGACGTTGGAACGGCCGACCACGACGGCATGCGACCCTGCGAGCTCGATGCCGGAGCGCTTCAGCAGCTCCACCGAGGCGTGCGCGGTGGCGGGCAGGTAGCCCTCGTAGCCAAGCGCCAACAACCCCGCGTTCAGCGGATGGATGCCGTCGATGTCCTTGCGTGGGTCGAGCGTGTCCAGCACCACGCGCAGGGGGATGCAGTCGGGGAGGGGCTGCTGGACGATGATGCCGGCCACGTGCCGGTCCTCGCCCAATGCCTCTATGGTGCGGCCCAGATCGTCCGCGCTGCACCTGCCCTCAAGCTCCACCAGCCGTCCGCCGATGCCGACCTTCTCGCAGCCGTCGAGGATCTTACGCAGGTACACCAGCGAGGGCGCATCGGCACCCACCACCACGATGGCCAGCTCCGGCGTGTAGCCGAAATCAGCGCGAAAGGCCACCACGTCCTCGGCGACGCCCGCCCGGATCTCGGCAGCGACCGGCCCACCCTTGAGCAGCTGGGCCGCCATCAGCGGCGCCTAGCCGAGCGAGCCGGCACGAAAGGCCTCGATGAAGGCCATGCCGAAGGCGTCCTCGCCCGTCAGCATCGCGGCCGCCAGCTTGTAGGCTTCTGTATCACGGTCGGGGTTCAGCGCCGCCTGCACGTCGGCCACCGGGTCGATGATGCCGCTGTCCTGCCCAGCTTGGACACAGAGATCAAGGAACGTATCGGTGATGATGCGCCGTGCCGGCATGCCGAAACTCACGTTGCTCACGCCGCCGGTGATATGGATCTCATCGCCGAAGCGCTCACGGATGGTGCGCACCGCATCAAGGTAGGCCCCGCCGGCCATGGGATCGACGCCGATGGGGATGACCAGCGGATCCACGAAGAGCGAGTCGGCGGGGAGTCCCAGGTCGGAGGCCATGCCGATGATCTCCTCAGCGCGCTCGATGCGATCCTGTGTGCCCGACGGCATCGACGCCCCCGTGCACGACAGCACCACGGGCGTGCCGCGCTGCTTGACCAGCTGCAGGACGTCCGGCCGTTCAGTCGAAGCCGAGTTCACCATCGGGATGGCCCCACTGGCCCACCCTGAGTCGATGGCATCAAGGCCGGCTTCCAGCACGGCAGAATCGGACGAATCGATCGACAGTGCCACGCTCGATGCGGAGCCCACGGCGGCCACCAGCCACTTCATGGCCTCCAGGCGGCCGGCGACATCGGGGCTGATCTCGTCCACGTTGAGGTCGAGGTAGTGGGCGCCACCGGCGATCTGGCGCTCCGCCATCCAGGCCACGTAACGGGCGGCCACATCGGCGTCGGCTCCGCCGGCCAGGCCCACGCGGACCGCCGCCATGACGTGCTTGATGCGACCACCAGTCTCGAACTCCTTGGACTCGATGATCGACGCCGGCAGCGGCACCCAGGCCTCGCCACCATCGCCATCGGGGAAGCGCACGCCGGGTCGCCCATCGGGTGCCACGCCGCCGCGCGCGCCGTCTCGCTTGACGACACGGCTGGTGTGGATGTTCTCGCCGATGACGATGAACGGGGTAGCGCCTGCGGCGTCGGTCACGAGTCTTCTCCTCCGGTGCGGTCGGTGCGATGACGGTAATGGTCGCGGCCCAGGAACGTGTTGGCCCAGGCGCTACTGCCACGCAGCGCGTTGTCCCCGATGACCGGCTCACGCTCGAGCATGGTCATGGCCTCCCCGTAGGGGCGCAGCCGATCGTAGGCGACTGCCCACACGCAGGGCTTTCCGGGCACCTCGCATTCACCCGCGAGCGAGCCGCCGCAGGGCCCGTTGCGCTGGTTCTTGGCACAGGCGCCCTCCGGGCATTGGTAGGCGATGTCCGGCAGCGAACAATCGCCGCAGTCCTTGCAGTCGAACATGGGCACTTTGACCGCCTGTTCGAAGACGTGCGCCGGCCACATCAGGTGCGCCGACTCCAGCCGACCGTAGACGGCCTTGGCCACACCGAAGCCGCGCGACTCGGGATCGAAGGCCAGGTCGTGCGTGAGCCGGTTGAAGCGATAGCTGAGCGGCGCCCGCTTCTTCCTGGTCGGTGCCGTCGGCTGAGGTGATGCCAGGCCCGCCACGTCTCCTTCCTTGAAGAGGCGATGAGGGTCTGGCTCCGGGAAGTGGATGTCCGAAAGGAGTGCCCGCCAGTCGGACGCGAGATCGTCGGCCAGGCGCAGGATGGTGTCGATCTCGCCCGCGTTGCGCTGGCCCGCGATGTAGGCGCCAGCGTAGCCCATGCCCCGCACCACCGCCACCTGCTTGGCCGCGAACTCGAGGAAGGCGGCGCGGCCCTTGTCGTCAGCCGCGGCCTGCTTCTGTGCCCAGGCCAGGAGATCGTCACTGAGACGGATACCGGGCACGCCATTGCGCTGGAAGACCGTGGCCACGCCTCTGGACAGGATGTAGACCGAGGCCATCAGGGGGATCGGTGTCGGCTGCGTCGCGTTCCACAACAGCAGCTCCGACCAGGAGCGGGTGTCGTAGCCTACCTGCGTGATCGCCATGTCAGCACCGGTTCGGACCTTCATGGCCAGCTTCAGGTATTGCGGCACGAGGTCGGCCTCAAGAGGCTTGAAGGGGTTGACGGCACAGCCCACGCTGAAGCGGGGTCCTCGCTGTGACGCTTCGCGCATCATGGCGATGAGTCCCACCGAGTCGATGTCGAAGACGGCGCGAGATCGACCGTGGAAGCCCTCCTTGGGGTAGTCACCCGAAAGCGCCAGGGCGTTGGTGAGCCCCTCGCTGGCGAGCCCGTAGATGGCCGACTGCAGGGCCGCCCGACTGCGATCGCGACAGGCAAGATGGACGACGACCTCACCGCCGTCATGCTGGATGGACTGGCCCAGCGTCAGTGGGCCCAGACGCACGAAGCCGCCGGCGTTGTCGGTCACCGTGAGGGCGGTGACGCGCGGGTCGGCGGACAGCTCGCGAGCGGTCTCGCGGTGGCGTTCCCCGGCCTCGTCCTGGAGCGGGCCAGCCCAAGGCACCAGCTCCACCAGCGTGGTGGTGCCATCGTTGCGCGCCAGCAATTCGGCGAACCTGCTCATCCGTCCTCCGTCCTCCGGGGTGCCCTCGGTCCCGTTCGTACCGTATCGTTCCCGCTCGTGAACGTCAACCGGTTGACCAACAAGGGTCCAAGTGGCAGGGTAGGGGTCGCCAAGTGGCCTGAGTCAGGGGACCGATCCGATGCATAAGCAGCGCGCGACCATCACCGACGTGGCCCGGCGGGCCGGCGTCGACCGCGCCGTGGTCTCCAAGGTCCTGAGTGGCGACCCCGCGCTGCGTGTGCGCGAGGAGACTCGGCAGCGTGTCCGCGCCGCCGCATCTGAGCTGCAGTACCGGCCCAACTTCCATGCCCGCGGGCTGGCGCGCGCGCAGGGTGGTGCGGTGGGCCTGCTGGTCCCGGTAGGCAACCCCTTGATGGTGCCGGTCATCGCGGGGGCAGAGGAGGCCGCGAGCGAACGTGGCCTGCTGCTGTGGACCGCTGCCCACGAGGGCGAATTGACGGAACGCTACCTGCGGTTGTTGCAAAGCGGCGCCGTGGACGCGGCCCTCGTGGCCGGGCTGCTGGCGGGCTACTCGGCCGACGAACTCCTGCGCGATCCACGTGTGCCGACACTGCTCGTCGACCGCCGCACGGTCGGCTCGGACCGATGGGTCGATCCTCGATGACGAAGGAGCCGCACGGCTGGCGACCGAATGCCTCATCGCGCACGGTCACACTCGCATCGGTTGGGCCGGTGGGCGGGCCGGTGTGGACACCGCCCAGCGTCGGCAGAACGGCGTCCGCGATGCCATGGCCATGGCCGATCTCTGGCTCGATCCCTCGTGGGTGGTGGCCACCGACTACACCCCCGAGGGTGGCGCCCGAGCGGTTGCCGAGATCATGAAGAGCCCGCTCCCTCCGACCGCGATCGTGGCCGCTGACCCCAACGAGGCTTTGGGGGCCTGGCACGAACTGGAACGGCGGGGGTTGCGCGTGCCCCATGACATCTCCCTCATCGCCATCCACAAACTGCCGGCCGAGGAGTACCGCCTTGTGCCGCTGACCAGCGTGGAGATGCCTCTGCGCAACCTGGGTCGTCGCGCCGTCGAGCTGGTGCTCGACCGTGCCTGGGACGCACCCGTTCGCGAGACGTTGACCGAGGGTTACGTCGTCACCGACGGCGCTACCGTGGCGAGGCCGTCAAGCGCTTAGTAGACGCCGAACTCCTGCAGCGTCTCCCACATGGCCATGATGTTCGCCACCGGCACACCGTCCTGGATGATGTGGATGGGCGCGAAGACAAAGCCTCCGCCAGGGGCGAGGTCCTCGATGCGCCGCCGGGTCTCATCGCGCACATCCTGCGGGTTGCCAAACGGCAATACGTGCTGCGTGTCGCAGCTGCCGCCCCACACGGTCAGGTCGCGCCCGAATTCCCGCTTGAACCGGGCGGTGTCGCCCATGCCGGCACAGTTGACTTGCCAAGGATTGATGATGTCGACGCCGGCTTCGATCAGCAGTGGCAGTGTCTCGTAGATAGCTCCGTCGTTGTGGAAGAAGACGAAGACCTTCGCCCTGGACGGCGTGGACTTGAGAAACTGGAACAGGCGCTTGTGGTAGGGCCAGACCAGTTCGCGGTACATCTCCAGCGACACCAGGAGCCCGTTTTGGCCGCCGAGGTCATCGGCGCATGAGACGATCACGTACTCCTCCTCGATCTCGGCGAGCACGCGACCCCAATACGCCATCTTGAGCTCGAGGATCCGTTCCATCTTGGCACGACACAGCGCTGGGTTCGTGGCCATGTCCATGTAGTACTTCTCGTAGCCCGTCATCCACATGACGTGCTCCCACATTCCCGAGCTGGCCCGGCCCAGGAAGACGGCCTTCTGCTCATCGCGTGCGATGGCGCGTGCTCGCGCCGCCATACCCACGGTGCGGATGGGATCGGTCATGTCCGGCCAGGGGTAGTGTGCGATCTCCTCGACCGTCTCGAGGTCAGCGAGGGGGTGGAGGTAGAGGTCGTAGTAGTGGCCGCCTGCCGCCGGCATCTGCCAGCCGATGCCGAATTCGTCGACGTACCGGAAGTGCTCGCCGACGAGGCCGAGGTCCTGTTCAAGGCCGGGCTCCGTAGGGTCGTTGGGGCGCACGATCTTGACATCCACGCCGAGGACCTCGATGAGGTCATCGGCCATGACGCCGGTCTGGATCACCAGGCTATCGAGTTCGACGTTGGAGTCGAGACCTAGGTGTGTGCGCATCCGGCGCATGGTGTGGATGTTGATGCCGGCCACTTCCGCGCCGCCCAGATCGAGCGGGACACGGTCGGGCTCACGGTGCTCGAGGGCGGCCAGGACGCGTTCATTGCTCGTCAGGACCATACTGCGCTCCTGGTCAGGATTGCCGGTCAGCGGTACTCGTCTACGGCCTCGAACATGGCCTCGATGTTCTGCGGCGGGATGTCCGGCAGCATGTTGTGCGCCGTGGCGAAGACGAAGCCACCGCCGGGCGCGAAGGTCTCGATATTGCGCCGGACGTGGTCCTTGACCTCTGCGGTCGAGCCCTTGGGCAGGATCTTGCGTGTGTCTGCGCCGCCGCCCCAGAAGGTGATGTCCGCACCGAATTCTGCCTTCAACTTGGCGGGCTCCATGTTCCGCGCCGTGATCTGGACCGGGTTGAGGATGTCCACGCCAGCTTCGATGATGTCCGGCAGCAGGTCATGGAGCGAGCCGCACGAGTGCAGGAACGTCTTGAGGCCGCTGTGCTCGTGGACATAGGCATTGAGCGCGGCGTGCCGTGGCTTGAAGATTGCCCGGTAGGTGTCGGGCGACATCAGTGGGCCGTTGTCCATACCCAGATCGTCACCGAATCGGATGATGTCAACGATGTCGCCGACCGCCGCCAGGGTCTTGCGCAGCGTCTCGAGATGGATCTCCATCAAGGCATCGAGCAGGCGCTCCACGTTGGCCTGGTCCATCACCAGGTCCATGAGGAAGTTGTCGATACGGCGCAGGAAGGTGCCCCACTCGAAGAGGTTGCAGCCCACCACCACCATGAGCGCTCGATCGGTGGAGGCGCGGAGGGCCAGTGTCTGCGCTCGCAGCGTGTCCCAGAATCCTTCGTCGCCAGCGTGGTCCCAGGGGCTGTGCACCAACCCCGACCAAAGCACGTTGGGCATCACGTCGGCCAGTCCGGAATAGTCATCGGGATAGCCATCGAGGTAGGGGAAGTGCGTCTGGTCGAAGAACGCCGCACCGAGGGGCATCGAGGCGATGCGCAAGCCGTCAGCGTTGAAGGCCTCCCAGGTGCCGTCCGCCTGCCGCACCGGGTCGAACCAGGCGGGGATCTCGATGTTCACGCCTGATGGCAGCGTCATCGACTTCCAGTCGCGGTCCGCGCTATTGAAGGTCCGGCCGATATCGACCGCATCGATACGCAAGCGGCCGAGCAACTCATCGGACGGTTGTGCCAACTGCTGCACGACATCGTAGACACGTGTGCGCTGATCGGCCAGCGCGAGGTGCTCCACGAGGTTGGCGTGGGCGACCGCCGAGATGCCCGAGCTAGGGTTAGATCCGAGGTCGACCGCGACGACGTCAGGCTCTTCGTGAGCTACTGCGGCCAAGACTCGTTGGCGCGGGGTCATCGGCTGCCTGCTGGACACGGAGCGACCTCCCTCTCATCGCCTGCTACGGGTTCCGTGCCGAATCATATAGCATCGTGATGTATCGTATAGGAATGGTGGAGATGGTCGACGCGACGAGAGGGAGTAGGCGCCGCCCCAACGGACCTCGTGGTGAGGAGCGCAAGCTGCTCGCCGAGCGGGTCTATCTGGAGTTGAAGGAATACGTTCTCGACAACGTTCTGGCTCCTGCCCATCGTCTCAACATCGACGCGCTTGCCGAACAGTTCCACGTCAGCCCGACACCCATCCGCGAAGCCCTCGCGCGACTGGCAGCGGAGCGGCTCGTCGACGTCGAGTCGTATCGCGGGTACTTCGTCAAGGAACCACCCACGCCCGAGCAGCTCGCTGACCTCTTCGGCGTGCGCAAGCTACTCGAGACCTACGCCGTGAGGCAGTCGGCCTCGGGTTCAGCCATGGCTTGGATCATGCAGATGGAGGGGCTGTTGTACGAGATGGGTGGCCCAGACCTCAAGCCGCACTACCGTGAGTACCGTGCGTTCAGCATCCTGGACCAACGCTTCCACGAGGCTCTCATCGGCCTGGCTGGGAGTCCAGCGCTGCTGGACGCGTTCCGGGCTTTGAACATCCACGTCCAAGCCTCACGCTTCTTCCGCACGTCCGGCTTGGTCGACGTGCGCGTCAGCGTCCTCGAGCATGCCGCCATCCTGGGAGCGCTCGTGGCTGGCGATACTGATGCCGCCATCGATGCGGTCTGCACGCACATCGACGCCGGTCTCCGGCGCTCCTTCCATGGCAACGCGGCTACGGCCCCGTCACTCGCGCCTTTGGCGCCCCTGAAGAACTGAGGGCCCTTTCATGACCCAGACCAGCAACGACAACAAGGCCGCGCCGGTTTCCAGCGCAGCGCGGGCGCGCAGTCTCGTGGCTTCGGCGCTGAAGCGCAGTGACATCAACGTCGTCCTCACCACGGCAGGTCTGTTCCTGTTGCTGTCGATCCTGAGTGAGAGCTTCCTCTCAAGCTACAACCTATTCAACGTCTCGCGTACGGCTTCGCTCTACGTGTTCATCGCCATGGGCCAGGCCATCCCCTTGGTGGTCGGGGGCATGAACCTGTCGCTGGGCTACATCGGCGGCCTCTCGGTCGTCTTCGCCGGCGTGGCCATGCAGGACCTGGGTCTGGACCCGGTCATCGCCTTCGCCGTCGCGATCGGCGTGGGCATCGCCGCTGGCCTCACCAACGGCCTGCTCATAACCAAGCTCAAGATCAACTCGTTCGTGGTCACGCTCGCCACCGGCTTCGTCTTCGCGGGCCTCATCAACGGCATCAGCAAGGGCTTCCCCTACACGGACATCCCCCAGTCCATCAGCGTCATCGGTCGCCAGTCGTTCTTCGGCCTCAGCTGGCTCTTGATCCTGATGGTCATCACCATGGTCGTGGTCGGCTACTTCTTCCGCTACCGCGTGACCGGCAGGCGCCTGCTCGCGACCGGCGGCAACGAAGAGGCGGCCAAGCTCAGCGGCGTCCGCTCCGATCGCATCATCGTCATCGCCTTCATCCTCTCGGGCGTCTTCGCAGCCGTCGGCGGCTTCCTATGGGTCTCACGTCTGGGCTCGGCCCAGCCCTCCATCGGCAGCGACTGGCTGATCATCTCGTTCGCTGTGGCCATCATCGGCGGGACTTCGCTCAAGGGCGGCCAGTTCTCGGCCATGGGCATCGTGGCCAGTGCCTTCCTGCTCACGTTCATCAAGAACGGCCTCGTCATGCTCAACGTCAACGTCTACTACGAGCAGACGTTCCTGGGCCTGGTCATCCTGCTGGCCGTCTCCATCGAAAGCCTGCGGGCGATCGCGCGGCGTCACACGCGGCGCGGTTCGTCCACCAGAAAGGCAGGTGCGCCCGCGTAAGGACCGAGGCAGCGACCCGGCCGCAGGGACGGCCCTTCAGCACAGTCACCAGAAAGTCTTGGAGGAGAGTCAGGACATGATCCACAAGAAGCAGACCCTCGCAGGGTTCGTCACCCTCAGCCTGGCCGTCGGCGCGGCCATGGTGCCAGCGGCCGCGATGGCCCAGGATCCCGCCGTCGAATGCGCCGTGCCCGACAGCTGGGCGCCGGTCTGGTACGCCTCGGCGCCGCATCCCTACTTCGATGAGGTGACCAAGGGCGTAGAGGCCTTCGCCGCCGACTTCGGGGTCGAGGTCGATCAGCAGGTCGGGCCCGACTGGACGCAGGACAGCCAGAACCAGCGCATGGAAGCGCTGGCGGCCCAGGGCGCTCGCTCGTTCTCGGTCTATCCCAGCGACGCCAGCGGTGCCAACGCGCTGTTCGAGGAGCTCACCGCCCAGGGCGCCAAGATCGTGACCTTCGGCGCTTCGACCCAGCTGCCCACGACCGCGTCATTCGTGGTCGCGACCGACGTCAAGACCGCCGCCGCCGAGGCGGCCGAGGCACTCATCGCATCGATGGGTGGCTCCGGCAAGATCATCAACGTGCTGGAGGTCCTCGAGGATCCCAACACGGCGCTGCGCAAGGAAGGCATCGAAGAGGTCGTCGCAAACTACCCCGATGTCGAGATCATCCAGGAGGTCGCCGGCATCAAGAGCGCCGAGGAGGCCGTGCAGAAGATCTCTGACGCCATCGCCGCCAACGCGTCGAGTGTCGATGGCATCATCGCCACCGGCTTCGTGCCCAGCGTGGCCATCGCCCAGGTGCTGGCCGACTACAGGGAGCAGGGCGGCGACCGTGACATCAAGTCGGTGGGCATCGACACCGACCCGGTCGTGATGGATGCCATCGCCAACGGCATCATGACCGGCACCATCGCCCAGAACCCCTACGGTCACGGCTACCTCAGCCTGCTAGCCCTCCTGTGCATGGAGAACGGTTACGTCCCGGTAGAGGGTGCCTATCACATCGACGCGGGCACGGCCTTCGTGACCGCCGAGAACATCGACACCTTCGCTGATGACATCACTGCTGTCACACAGTCCATCAAGGACGACCTGCTGACCAAGTACCTGACCAAGTAGCCCTCCTCCTCGCACGGCCGCGCGCCACAAGGCGCGCGGCCGTGCGAGGACCCACCCCACCAACGAGGACCCCACGAACCGATGCTTGAGGTACGGGGCCTGACGAAGGCCTTTCCCGGCGTGCTCGCGCTCGACGATGTCTCGGTGACCTTTGATGCCGGTGCCATCCACGCCGTCATCGGCGAGAACGGCGCTGGCAAGTCGACGCTCATCAAGCTGATCTGCGGCATCTACGAACCCGATGCTGGCATTGTGCTGGTGGACGGGCACGAAGTCGAGTTCCGTGCCTACGGCGACGCCATGGCCAGCAACATCGAGCTGGTCAGCCAGGAGTTGCAGATCGTGCCCAACAGCACGGTCGCTGAGAACGTGCTCTTGCACCGGCTCGACGATTTCAAGTCGCGCGGCGGCATCGACTGGCGCGCTGTCGAGCGCGAGGCGAAGGTCTACACGGACCGCATCGGCCTGGGCCTGCCCGTGTCCCAGAGGGCGGGCGACCTGAGCGCTGCGCAGAAGCAGCTGCTCATGATCGCCAAGGCGCTCTCGGCCAGCGCCCGCCTGCTGATCCTCGACGAGCCCACCTCGGCGCTGACGCTCCACGAGGCCAAGCACCTCTTCGGCGTGCTCGACCAGCTGCGAGCAGACGGCGTGGCTATCGTCTTCGTCAGCCACAAGCTGGAGGAAGTGCTCCAGATCGCGGACTGGGTCACGGTCCTGCGTGATGGTCGGTGTGTCGGTACCAAGCCCATCGAGGGCCTCGACAAGGACGCGCTCATCCAGATGATGATCGGCCGATCGACGCAGACCGAGTGGATGGGCAGCCTCCAGATTGACCGCGAGCACGTGGCGCTGGAAGCGCGCGCGATCCATCAATCCGGGTGCTTCGACGGGCTCGATTTCAAGCTCTACAAGGGCGAGATCCTTGGTTTCTACGGGCTCGTGGGCTCTGGACGTACCGAGTTGGCTCAGATCCTCATCGGCGAGGACCACGACTTCGAAGGCGAGGTCCTCGTAGATGGGAAGGCCGCACACATCGGCGGCATGTACGAGAGCCTGAGCAAATACAAGATGGGCTACGTCTCCGAGAACCGCAAAGAAAAAGGCCTCATCCTGGAGGCCAGCATCAAGACCAACATCGCCATCACCGTCTGGGACCGGCTCGTGCGGGGGCTTCGCGGCATCGACCTCCGCGAAGAGCGAAGGACCGGTGAGCACTTCATGGAAGCGGTCGATATCCGCGCCACCGGCCCAGACCAGATCGTCAGCAGCTTGAGTGGCGGCAATCAGCAGAAGGTCAGCATCGCCAAGTGGCTCGCCGCCGGCTGCGACACGCTCATCATCGACGAGCCCACCATCGGCGTCGACATCGGAGCCAAGGAGGCCATCCACAAGCTTGTCTGGGGCCTGGCCCATGACGAGGGCAAGTCGATCGTGCTCATCTCGTCCGACCTGCCGGAGATGGTCCGCCTTGCGCGTCGCATACTGGTCTTCCGCGACTTCGGGATCGTGGCTGAGATTGACGACCTCAACGAGCGGCCACGGACCTACGAGGATGTGAGCGAGCAGATCGGCCGGTATCTGGTTTGACGACGATCAGGCGGGTGGTGCCCCGCGACGTCCGCTTCAAGTTGGGCGCTGGCGAAGGAACGGACTCGGTCCACAACACCGAGGAGTGGGCTTACGCGACGGCGGTCATCGAGACCTCCTCGGCCATCTCGGGCAGCGGTTTCGCGCTGACGATGGGCCGCGGCAACGAGCTCGTGTGTCAGGCCATCGAGGCGCTTGCTGAGCCGCTGGTCGGCCAGCATATCGAGGATCTCATGGCCGGGTTCGGAACCGCCTTCCGCTCGATCGCCGATCATCCGGCGTACCGCTGGCTCGGGCCCCACAAGGGCGTGGTGCACCTCGCGCTGGGCGCCATCACCAATGCCTGCTTCGACCTGTGGGCCAAGTCGCGTGGGTTGCCGCTGTGGCAACTGCTACTCGACCTTTCGCCGGACAAAGTCGTCCGCCTGCTGGACCTGAGCTACCTTGAGGATGCGCTCAGCGCGGACGAGGTCGTGGCCATGCTGGCCGGCGCTGCCCGCGACAGAGCCTCGCGCTCCGACGTGCTTGAGCGCGGCTATCCCGGCTACGACACATCGGTCGGCTGGTTCGACTTCAGCACCGGCGAAGTCCTGGAGCGGGCTCGGGCCGCGGTCGACGCCGGGTTCGGCGCCGTGAAGCTGAAGGTCGGCTCCGACGATAGCGACCGAGACATCGAGCGTGCCTACCTGCTGCGTGAAGCCCTGGGGCCGGACGTGCGCATCATGCTCGATGTCAACCAGCAGTGGTCGTTTCCCAAGGCGGTCCGCGTGAGCCGTGATCTGGCTGGCATGGATCCCTTCTGGATCGAGGAGCCGACACACCCCGACGATGTCTTCGCCCACGCCGAGCTGGCGCGAGCCATCGCCCCCATCAAGGTAGCCGCCGGCGAGATGATCCCCAACCGCGTCCTGTTCAAGAACATGTTCCAGGCTGGTGCGCTCCACTTCGTGCAGGTGGATACGACGCGTGTCGGCGGCGTCAGCGAGTTCATCACCATAAGCCTGCTCGCGAGGAAGTACGGGTTGCCCGTCGTGCCGCATGTGGGTGACATGGGTCAGGTCCACCAACACTTGGTCCTGTTCAACCGGGTCGCGCTGGGGCTCGACGAGGTCTTCCTTGAGTACATACCCCACTTGCGTGACCGTTTCGCCGAGCCGGCTCGGGTAGAGGATGGACGGTACCTGGTGCCGACCGTACCGGGCAGTAGCTCGGACCTGGCATGAGCGTCGACGGTCGGGGCGTGGCCACGGTCATGCCGGCCCCGGCGCGTCCGGCCATACTACCCATGTTCGGGGGCTACTCAGGCAGCCGCGCCTGACATCAGGGAGGTCATGGGCGTCGATCCCTTCGAGCGTGTCCGGCTCGGACGCGCGCCGGTCCACGTGTGGCGTTTTGGCCTCGGTTTGGCGGCGCTCAGTGGCTTGTTCCGCGAAGTGTCAGACGCGGAGGCCAGCACCGTCCTCGACCGTGCCTGGGAAGTCGGTGTGCGTTACTACGACACGGCACCCCTGTACGGCTACGGCCTCGGGGAGCGGCGCCTTGGCCGACTGCTGCAGCGGCATGACCCGGCCGAGTGGACGATCTCGTCGAAGGTGGGGCGCCTGCTCTATCCGCCTGCCCAGATCGAGGCCGATGCATGCCTCGAGCCCGACCGTCCCGCGGTCGATATCCCCGACTTCGATCCCCACGAGGGCTACTTCAAGGGTGCGCCCGATGAGCGACCCGTGTTCGACTACAGCTACGACGGGGTCATGCGCTCGGTCGAGGCCTCGCTGCGTCGGACCGGCCTGGAGCGCATCGACATCTTCTGGATCCACGATCCAGACGCCCACTGGGAGCAGGCCATCGGCGGCGCCTACCCGGCGCTGGCCGACCTGCGCTCGCAAGGCGTGGTCTCGGCTATCGGCGTGGGCATGAACCAGGCGCCGATGCTGGCGCGCTTCGCTCGAGAAGGGGACTTCGATGCGCTCATGTGTGCCGGCCGCTACACGCTCCTCGACCAGACCGCGCTCGACGAGCTCTTCCCGGTCTGCGCGGAGCGAGGCACGGTCATCGTCGCGGCCGGCGTCATGAACAGCGGGCTTCTGGCCAACCCGGGGCCGACTGCGCTCTTCGACTACGCGCCCGCACCGCCAGCACTGCTGGACAAGGCGTTGGCTATCCAGGCCGTCTGCGAGCGGCACGGTGTACCCCTTCGTGCGGCCGCGCTACAGTTCGCGTTTGGCCATCGGCTGGTGGTCTCGGTGGTAGCCGGCGTGCGATCGATCGCGCACCTCGACGACGCTATCGAGAACTTGCGCTGGCCGATACCGGACGTTCTCTGGGTGGAGCTCAAAGACCAAGGCCTGATCGCTGCGGCGGTGCCCACACCAAGTGGCGAAGGCCCGCTATCCATCGAACGATCGACTGAGGACTAGGTATGCGCTTGGGCGTGTTGGGTGTCATCTGGAGCGACTGGACCGATGTCG
Source organism: uncultured Chloroflexia bacterium (assembly GCA_963814315.1). Classification (GTDB taxonomy): domain Bacteria; phylum Chloroflexota; class Limnocylindria; order Limnocylindrales; family CSP1-4; genus JAFMJV01. The sequence continues at coordinate 204,412 of CAWFCG010000001.1, read as the reverse complement.
ACTACGAGCGGGTCGCCTTCGCTCGAGAACTCGGCTTCACCGGCGTCGGTGCCCATCTGACGGTACCGGCAGCCACCATCACCCACGATGTCGCCGCTAACGTGCGCACCTGCATCGACCGCAATGGGCTGGACTTCCTCCAGCTCTGGGGACCCTATCCCTCCATCATCAGCGAGGATAGCGAGGTGCGTCGCGCAGGCGTGCGGGGCGCCAGCGATGTCGTCCGCCTGGCGGCGCGGCTGGGAGTGCCGGAAGCTGGTGTGCGCCCTACCAGCCACAACCCCCGCGGCGACTGGTGGCCCCATCCGGAGAACCACAGCGACGCCAGCGAGGACCGTCTGGTGCGCAGTATCTCGGAGATCCTGGAGGTCGCTGTCGCAGCAGGGGTCAAGGTCGTGCTGGAGGCGCACGCGACCTCCACGCTGGACACACCGGCCCGCATCCGGCGTGTCATCGAGCGGACTGACCCGGCCTGGGTCACGGTCAACATCGACCCCGTTAACTTCGTGCGCGACCTACCCACCGCCTTCGACTCGACCAGCATGATCAACGACTACTTCGACGTCTGCGGTGAGTTCTGTGGGACGGTCCAGGTCAAGGACTACTACCTGGAGGACCGCTTCGTCGTGCATATCGCTGAGACCATCCCCGGCTCGGGCATGCTCGATATCGACACCGTGCTTCGCCGCACCGAGGCGCTCGACCGGGATATGTATGCGGTGGTAGAGCACCTGCCGGTCGCAGTCATCGGCCAGGCGGTGCGACACCTTGCCGAGCGGGCGGCGGCCCTCGGCATCGACGTGCACTGACCATGACCACCCGACCGAGGGCCGACGCGGCACGCCTGCGCAAACTCGCCGAGCAGCACCTCTGGATGCCCTACTCGCCACCTGGTGCGCAGGGCGCCATGCGCGATGAGATCCGCATCATGACCCACGGACGAGGCGTGCTTACCTGGGACGCCGAGGGGCGCGAGTACCTCGACGGGACGTCCGCGCTGGAGGCACTGATCCTGGGCCACGGTGATGAAGAAGTCGTGGCGGCCATCGCCGAGCAGGCACGGACGATGTCGTTCGTGGACGTCTTCCGGTTCGTGACCCCGCCGCAGGTGGAGTTGGCCGCGGAGCTGGTGGCCGCCTCTCCGGGCATGGCCGCGGCCCACTTCACGCCCGGCGGCGCGGAGGCTGACGAGGTCGCCATCAAGATGGCACGGCAGTACCACGCGTTGCGCGGTGAGCCCTATCGCATGAAGGTCATCACCCGCCAGGGCGCCTTTCACGGCGTGACCGCGGGGGCCATGGCCCTCGACGGCCAGTACTTCGCGTCTCGCAACGTCGTCTACGACGGCGGCATGAGCTGGGGCCGCACGGTGCCCGCAGGCGCATGTCCTCGATGCGATTTCGGCAAGGCCAGCCGGCATCTCGCCTGCGTGCATGCCATCGAAGCCACCATCCGTGCTGAGGGGCCTGAGACCGTGGCCGCGGTGGTGGTCGATCCCTGCGCCACCGCCATCGCCGTCTCCGTCCCGCCGGTCGGCTACCTGCGTGACCTGCGCGAGGTCTGCGACCGCTACGGCGTGCTGCTGGTGGTCGACGAGATCATCACTGGCATGGGCCGGACGGGCAAGCTCTTCGCCACCGAGTGGGACGGCATCGTGCCTGACTTCATCACGCTCTCCAAGGCGCTCAGCTCGGGCTATGTGCCCATCGGCGCGGCGCTCATCTCGCCCAAGGTGCGCGAGGCGTACCTCGAGCACGACGGTGTCTTCCTGCATGGCCACACCTATGCCGGCCACCCCGTGGCCGCGGCGGCCGCCCTGACCGTGTTGCGGCGGGTCATCCGTGACGACCTCGCCGAGCGCAGCGCACGCCTGGGCACGCAGCTGCTCAAGGGCCTCCGTTCGCTGAGCCACCACCGCACCTTCTGGGATGCACGCGGCAAGGGCCTTCTGACCGGCCTGGAGATCGTGCACGATCAGGACACCGGGGAGGACTTTGCCGATCCGCTGGCAGCGGGCAACGCCCTGCGCATCGCGGCTCGCGAGCGAGGTCTGACCACGCTGCTGCTGCATCCGGGCAACGTCCTCTTCCTGGCCCCGGCCGTGGTCGCGACCGAGGCGCAGATCGAGCGCATGGTATCGATCCTTGACGACGCGCTCGCGGATGTCGAGGCCGGACTGTGACCCGGCACGTTAGGGTCGCCACGTGACTGCAGACAATGGCCGAACGCCCGGCGTGATCTTCTCCGTGCTGCACCGGGCGTTCGGCGACAGCGCCATGGAGGCGATCTTCTCGGAGGGCGACACGGTGGAGTCGTGGCTCCGCGCCGAGGCTGCCCTGGCGCAGGCCCAGGCTGCTGTCGGCGAGCTGGAACCCGCGCGCGCCGCTGCCATCGCCGCTGCCTGTCGCCTCCCCAACATCGATCTGGCGGCGCTGTGGGCCGAGACCGCCAACGTGGGCTATCCAATCCTGCCGCTCATCCGGCAGATCACCGCACGTCTGCCTGAGGCGGACCGGGGCTCGCTCCACTACGGCACCACCACGCAGGACATCATGGACACTGGCTTGGCGTTGCAGTTGGCGCGTACGGTGGACCGCCTCACGCACCTCGTCGGAGAGCTCGGTGATGCGCTCGCGCGCACGGCGGAAGCGCACGCCGACACGGTCATGGCCGGGCGCACCCACGGACAGCAGGCGGTGCCCACCACCTTTGGTGCGGTGCTGTCCACGTTCTTGCGGCAGGCCGACCGACTGCGTCGAGACCTGGTGGAACTTCGCGCCGAAGTCGCCTTGGTCAGTCTCCACGGCGCCGCGGGTACCTCCGCTGGTCTCGGGCCGAGCGCCGCTGCGGTGCGGGCGGCCATGGCGGCCGACCTGGGGCTGGGTGAGCCGGCTGGTCCCTGGCACGTGACACGCGACGGGCTGGCCGTGTTCACTGCGGCCTGTGCGCGGGCAGCGGCGGTGTGTGCCCGCCTCGCTCGCGAGGTCATCGACCTCTCACGTACCGAGATCGCCGAGGTCAGCGAAGCCGCCGCACACCACCGCGGGGCATCCTCGACGATGCCGCAGAAGGCGAATCCCATCGACTCCGAGGTCGTCGTGGGCATGGCCGCCGTGGTCGAAGCCCTGGCCGGGACGGCCTACCGCGCCATGGAAGCTGGGCACGAACGGTCGGCCGGGGAGTGGCAGATCGAGTGGCACGCTATCCCCCAGGTGGCAGTGCTGACGGCTGGCTGCCTGGCGACTTCGGGTCGCATCGTCAGCGGTTTGGTCCCCGATGTCGAGCGGATGTCGATCAATCTCGAGCGCGAACAGGGTCGTACCCTGGCTGAGGGCTACATGTTCCAGTTGGCGCCTGAGCTCGGCCGAGAGGTCGCGCACGACCTCGTCTACCAGGCCGCTCTGGTGTCGAAGACCCGTCGCATCGAGCTCGCCGATGCGTTGCGTGAGCTCTGCGCCGACCCCAGTCGCATCACCGACATGGATGCATCCGACTACCTCGGACAGGCGGCCGACGAAGCACGCTCGGCCGTGGCCGACTGGCGCCGGGAGCCAGGTCCATGATGGACGTGCTAGCCCATCCAGCCGCCGCCGCTGACATTCATCACGGCACCGGTCACGAAGCTGGCATGGTCCGAAGCGAGGAAGATCGCCATCGCTGCCACTTCCGAGGCGTCGGCCTGGCGAGCCAGGGGTGTGCTGTCGATGTAGGCCTGGGCGGCAGGCGAGAACCCCTCTCGCTGCATCGGCGTGTCGATGAAGCCGGGCGCGATGCTGTTGACGCGGATGCCCGATGGGCCATAGTGGCGAGCCATGGCGTAGGTCAGTGCGATGATGCCGCCCTTGGAGGCGCCATAGGCGGGCGCGGAGCTGACGCCACCCATGGTTGCCGAGATCGACGTGAAGGTGCTGATGCTGCCCTTGTCCCGCCGCTGCTGCATGTGTTCGCCGACAGCGCGAGCGAGGAAGAACGAGGCCTTGAGGTTGGTGTCCAGCTGCCAGTCCCAGTGCTCCTCGGTCACATCGCCGAAGGGCTCGCGCTTGAGCACGCCGGCCGCGAGCACGAGCGCATGCACGCCACCGAACGCATCTGCCGCCCGGGTCACGAGGCTGGCATGGGCGGCGAGGTCAGTGAGATCCATGCCGACCGCCTGGTGGGGTCCCCCCGACAGGGTGTCCACCACCGCCTCGACCGCTTCCGCGCGCAGGTCCACGGCGCAGACGAGTGCCCCCATGTCGGCGAAGGCTCGTGCCGTGGCTTCGCCGATGCCTTGAGCAGCACCGGTCACGATGACGCCCCGTCCCTCCAGACCCCAGCCCGCGCGACTGCCATCCATGCCTGGTCTCCTCTCGATGATCCCGGCCCCATCAGCTCGGCCGGACCAAGCCTACCCTCCCGAAGGAGCGCCTGATGACCGCCCTCAGCATCCGCCCCCAGGGTTGGCCAGCCAGCCCGGTCCGCTACAGCGAGGTGCTTGACCGACCGCTGCGACAAGATGGCATCGAGACGCTCGGTATCAGCACGCAGACATGGGCCGAGACCGCGGTCGAGGAGGGCCACTGGGAGCTCGCGCTGGAGCTGACCGAGTACTTCGCCCACGAGATCTCGGTCATGAACCAGGTCCTGTTCACGTGGCTGACCGACATCCTCGACTACCGCCTGGCGCAAGCCGGTGCCACCGAGGAGGGCATGGGCGGCATGCTGCTGCGCGGGTACCGTCGCTTCGAGCCCGGATCCGGCGACCTGGCACGAGCCAGAGCGGCTCTTGAGGTACACGATGCCGAGGCTGCCATCGCGGCCATCGAGCTGATGCGCGTGCGCTGGGCCGCCCAACACGATGGCCTCGTGGTCTGGGTCCAGGAGGTGCAGACCGAGATCGCCGAACGCTTCGGAGAGGACGCCATCCGCGAGTCCGTGACGCTGGCCTACGAGCACATCTGGAAGCCACGCTACGCGCTCTGGGGTGACATGAGCCCGGAATTGCGCCTGCAGTTGAGCGTCGAGGGCATGCGTGGTGGGCATCTCTCGGGGCCGCGCCACCGCGGCGACGTCGGAGTCCTCGACGAGGGCGACCGATACACCATGGAGCTCGACCCCTGCGGCAGCTGTGGCGTGCTGCGTCGAGGCGATCCCGACAGCGGACGTCCGCCCCACGCCTCGGCCACCAACGAAGAGCCGCACCAGTGGACGCAGCAGCGCACCGGAATGAGCTGGTACAGCATCCACTCGATGATCGCGCTGGAGTACATCCAGATGTCTGAGGGTGCGCCACCCTTGCGTCCAGTGGAAGACTGTGACCTGCCCGACCGGCCCTGCCGCTGGTTCATCTACAAGGACACCACCAAGCCCCGCCAGGTCCATTACCAGCGCCAGGGCTTCCCGGTGCCGCCGGACGCACCCGCGTAAGCCGGCCCCCGCAGCACGCCAGCGAAGAGGAGCAACCGATGTCCGAACCTGCCGACCGCCGCCTTGCGTGGTATCGCCAGATGGTGCGCATCCGCGTCTTCGAGGACCGGGTCCAGGAGCTCTTCATGAGCGGCCGCATCGACGGCACCACTCACCTGTGCCAGGGTCAGGAGGCCGTCTCGGTCGGTGCCATCTCAGCCATGGAGGAGGGCGACGTCCAGACCAACACCTACCGTGGCCACGGTGAGGCGCTGGCGCTGGGCATGACCTTCGAGACGGCCATGTCCGAGCTGATGGGCAAGGCCAGCGGCGGCTCCAAGGGTCTCGGCGGCTCCATGCACCTCATCGATACCGAGAAGGGAAACATCGGCGCCAATGCCATCGTGGGCGCCGGCATGCCCATCGCAGTCGGCGCGGCCATGGCTTTCAAGCTGCGTCAGGAGCGTCACGTCGCGCTGACCTTCCTGGGCGACGGCGCCACCAACATCGGCACGTTCCACGAGTCCTTGAACATGGCCGCGACCTGGAAGGCGCCGGTCGTGGTGATCGTCGCCAACAACCTCTACGGCGAGTACTCGCCCGTGCGCATGACCACGCCCATCGACGACCTGGCTCGTCGCGCCGAGCCATATGACATGCCCGGCGTCATCGTCGACGGCCAGGATGTCGAGGCCGTCCACGCCGCGGTATCTGACGCCGTGGCGCGTGCCCGGGCGGGGCATGGCCCGAGTCTCCTGGAGATGAAGACGTATCGCTATCGCGGCCACTCCCGCTCCGACCCGGCCAAGTACCGAGCCGACGGGGAGCTGGAGAAGTGGCAGCAACGCGACCCGCTCCTGGTGCTGGGAGATCGCCTCCTCAGGGAAGGCCTGATGACCCCCGAGGAGCAGGCAGGCTACGCGAGCGAGGCAGAAGCGGACGTCGTCGCCGCCATCACCGCGGCCGAAGCCGCACCCACCCTGACACTCGAGGAGGCTGCGAGCTATGTCTATGCCGACTGACACCATCCCCGCGGCTGAGGCGGTCGTGATGTCCTACCGCGAGGCCGTCAACGCGGCCATCGACGACGCCCTCGCGGCCGACCCCGCCGTCGTCTTCCTGGGCGAGGATGTCGCCAACGAAGGCGGTGTGTTCAAGACCAACGACGGGCTCGCGGAGAAGCATCCTGGGCGCGTCATCAACACGCCCATCTGTGAGAACGGCTTCACCGGCGTAGCCCTGGGTATGGCCGTGGTGGGCATGCGGCCCATCGTCGAGTTCATGTTCGCCGACTTCATGCCCACCGCCGCGGACGCCATCATCAACCAGCTCCCCAAGTACCGCTTCATGAGCGGCGGCGCGCTGTCGGTGCCGGTGGTGCTTCGAGCCATCTCTGGCGCTGGCGGCCGATTCGGCACGCAGCACAGTGCCACCGGCGAATCCTGGTTCATGGGCCAGCCGGGCCTGCGAGTCGCCGCGGCCGGCACGCCCGCGGCTGCCTACGAGCTCATCACCGCGGCCGTGCGCTCCAACGACCCGGTCATCGTCCATGAGCACAAGATGCTGTACCTGCAGAAGGCACCCGTGCGCCGCGGTTCCGTTGCCGAGATCGGTAAGGCCTCCCTCGAACGCCAGGGCGACGACGTCACCATCGTGGCCACGCTGCACATGGTCCGCCGGGCCCTGGAAGTGGCTGCCGAACTGGAGGCCGAGGGCATCAGCGCCGAGGTCATCGATCTGCGCTGGATCCGTCCGCTTGACATGCCCACGGTCGTGGCCTCGGTCGAGAAGACGGGGCGCTTGGTGGTGGTCGAGGAGCAGTGGCACGACGGTGGCTGGGGCGCCGCGCTCATCAGCCGCCTGACCAGGTCCGGGACGAGTCTCAGCGCCGCGCCACGTGTGGTCGGCCTGCCCGATGACATGCTCATCCCGTACGCGCCCCCACTCGAGGACGCGGTCATCCCCTCCGTCGAGGCCATCGCCGATGAGGTGCGCGCGAGCCTGCGCTCCTGATCAGGCTCGCACTCGGGGTCCTCGACCCTATTCGGCTGGCAGATCGAGCGGATAGTCGCCGTACTCGCGCACCGTCTTGACGATGAGGTCGTAGGTGTGGCCGGAGACGTCGCTCGAGACCGAGTGGTCGGACATGAACACATAGCCGCCGCCGTAGGCGGCATGAAGGCGGTGCAGCACCTCGCGGCGGACCTCGTCGGGATCGCCGCGCTCCCACACGCGCATATCGCTATTGCCGCAGAAGGTCAGGCGGTGGCCCAGCCGCTCGCGCAGCTCGACGACGTCCAGGCCGGCCTTGGCCTCAAGCGGGTTGTAGCCGTCGAGTCCGATCTCGATCATGTCCTCGAGGTAGCTGTTGGCGTTGCCGCAGCCGTGGAACATGACTGGCAGGCCGTGTGAATGGCTGAGCTCGATGATGCGCGCGATGGTGGGCTTGTAGTACTGGCGCCAGTAGGCCGGGCCCATGAACAGGCCCTTCTTGTACGCCGCATCACCCCAGATGACCATGCCGTCGAGCAGGCCGTCGGCAGCCTCGATCTGGGCCTTGGCCACTTGGTAGCTGTACTCGCCGATGCGTAGCAGTTGCTCCCCGAAGCGCTCTGGGTATTCACCGATCCAGGTGAGCGTGTTGAGCTGGCCCAGCAGACGCGTGGTGATCTCCGACGCCTCGGTGACACTGCCGTAGACCGGGAAGTCCGGATGCAGTCCCTTGACGGTCTCCACCCACGCTGGGCTGTTGCGCTCGAAGCCGTCGCCGACGCCGGCGATCTGATTGTCCCCGGCCTCGAAATAGCGCCGCCGATCCTGTGGGTCGTCGAACTCGAACACCTCCATCTTCTCGATGCTGTCAGTCTCCCAGCTGATCTGCTCGGGCATGGGCAGGTCGAAGCGCTTGCGGATCATGGTCTCGAAGCCGGTTCGGACCACGACCTCCTCGTCGTCCTCCTTGATGGTCTCGAAGTCACGGATATGGGGGTCCATGTTGGGGACGGTGACGATGAAGTCGAGGTCATAGTGCCGGTGCGGGTCGGCGTCCTCGGCCAGGCCCAGCTCCTGCCGCCAGCGCTTGGTGAAGGAGCCCCAGAAGAAGTCGCTGATGGGCACACGATCGGCCTCTTCGTGGGCGAACGTCGCTCGTAGGCGCTCCAGCTTGGCCAGTGTGCTCGGCTTGCGCTCAGCGCTGTCCGATGTCTTGATGGTGCCGAAAAAGCTCATGTGTTCCGTACCCCTTGATGCTAGGCCGCGCCGACGAGTCGGCGCGCGATATCGACAGCGGCTCCCGCGTCTTCGGCGAAACCATCCGCCTGCACCTCCGCCGCGAACTCGGCGCTGATGGGGGCGCCGCCGATGACGATCTTGGTCGCGACACCGCTGGCCTTGACCGCGGCCACCGCGTCCCGCATGTGCGGCACCGTCGTGGTCAGCAAGGCGGACATGCCCACGATGTCGGGCTGGTGCTCCCGAGCGGCATCGGCGAAGCCTGACGGCGAGACGTTGACGCCCAGGTCGATGACCTCGAAGTTGGCACCGCGCCACATCATGCCCACCAGGTTCTTGCCGATGTCGTGGAGGTCGCCTTGCACCGTGCCGATGACGGCCTTGTAGGGGGCCTTCACGCCGCTCTCGGCGATAAGCGGCTCAAGTAGCGCCAGGGAAGCCTTCATGGCGTTGGCAGCGATGAGCATCTCCGGCACGAAGATCTCGTCGCGTTGGAACTGCTCGCCGATGACAGCCATGCCTGGGACCAGGCGTCCCTCGATGATGGCGCTGGCTTCCTCACCGTCGTCGAGGCATTGCTGCGTCAGCTCGGTGGCGGCTCTCTTGTCGCCATCGATGATGGCCTGTGTCAGCGGATGCACTTCACCCATCGATCGTTTCCTCCGTCTGCGGCACAGGGCCGCCGTATGCAAGTGTCTGCTCCTGGACGCGCCCGGGTGCAGTCCCCGAAGCGTTGGCGTTCATGTAGCTTCACTCGCTCCGATCTTGACCACGCAACCGGCTTGGCCGGACTCGTACAGCGCTTCCACCAGGCGCAGCGTGCGCAAGTTGTCGCGAGCGCTGGACTGGGGCTCGCCACCCTCACTCAAGGCTCGCAGCAGGGAGCTGACGGGGCCCAGGAAGGCATCGGGTACCCAGCGCCGCGTCACGGGGTAGGGCAGCCAGCCGTCCGTGGGCAGCACGCGACTCCACAGCTCCAGCGTGTCCGGTCGACCATTGGGGTAGTCGAGCAGCAGCCCCAGGGTGCCCCGGATGGAACCTTCAGAGCCGTCGATGCGAAAGCGTGCCTCGTTGTCGCCGGCGATGTTCATGTGGTTGGTGTGCACGATGGCGCGCTGGTCCGGCGCGTAGTCAAGGATGCTCAGCGTGCGTGTCTCACCCACGATGTCTTGCCCGGGCAAGCGCCACTGGCGTCCGAACACCTGCTCCGGCTCGCCCAGGAAGGCGCGAACGGTGTCCAGGTAGTGAATGGAATGGTTGAGCAGGTCCATGTGCTGGGTCTGGCGCAACCATCCCCAGCCGGAGAAGTCGGTATCAAGGTCGATGGTGAAGGTGATGGTGGCGATCTCGCCGATCCAGCCGCGAGCGACCATCTCACGGGCCGCCAGGATGCCTTCCTCATACCGCATCTGCTGCTGGACCACCACTGTGCGGCCACGTTCGGCGGCGCGCTCTACGATGCGCTCGGCGTCGCGGATGTCGAGCGCCAGCGGCTTCTGGCAGAGCAGGTGCTTGCCGGCATCGAGCGCCGCCAGAGCGATCTCCGTCTGGGCCTGGGGCGCCACGGCGATGTCGATGATGGCCACGTCGGCATCGGCCAGCAGGCCGTCGAGCGTACCGTGTACGCGGGGGATGCCGTGTTTCTCCGCGAAGCGCTGGGCGTTCTCGCGGTTGCGGCCCCAGATGGCCGGGACCGGGATGCCCGCGGCACGGTAGGCCGGCAGGTGGGCAGCATCGAGGATGGCCCCGTTGCCCACGATCCCGAACGGCCGGATGTGTTCGGGTGGCGGGGTCAGGTCGCAGGCCTGAGCGATCTCGGCGAGCGGTCCGATCATGAGGCGATGCCGTACAGCGCGGCCGCGTTGTCGCCGAGGATGTCAGCACGCGCTACGTCGGTCACGCCGAGTTCGTCGAGTGCTTTGTTGGTCTCGCTCCACACCTTGGCGTAGTCGCCCGCGAGGATGGCCACCGGCCAGTCGCTGCCGAAGAGCAGTCGTTCGCTACCGAAGACCTCGATGGCATAGCCGATGGACTCGACCAGGTCTGCCGCCGTCCACGTCGCCCATTCGGCTGCGGTGTTGAGCCCGCTGATCTTGGCGTGCACGTTGGGGTACTCGGCTGCGGCCCTCAAATCGGCTTTCCAGGCGTCATAGTCGCCGGCTGCGATGGGTGGTTTAGCCAAGTGGTCGATGATCAGCCTCAGGTCGGGGCAGGCGCGCGCCAGCGTGGGCACATGTCCCAGGTGCAGCGGGTAGACCGCGATCACGTCATATGGCAACCTCCGTTCCTCGAGGATCTTGAGGCCTTCGATGACGTCGGGCCGCACCAGCCAGTCAGGATCGGCTTCCTCGTGATTGAGGTGACGGACGCCCTTGAACCAGGGATCGGCCATGAACCGGTCGAGCGCCTTCTCGGCTAGCTGATGAGCGTAGAGCGGGACCCAGCCCACGACTGCGCCGATCCACTCCTGCTCGGCGGCTTGGGTGAGCATCGACTCGGTGTCCTCGAAGTTGCAGGCCGCCTGCACCAGCACCGTTCGGTCGACCCCTGCGGCAGCCAGTTGTGGCGCCAGCTCGGCAGGCTCGAAGGTGCGGTAGATGGGCCCATAGTCCGGCACCAGCCAGTCGTAGTAGACCTGGTCGGGGTTCCAGAAGTGCTGGTGGCTATCGACGATCAATGTGAGATCCTTTCTCGGGCCGGGGATGTGCGCGATCAGGTGGCGTAGTCCTGGACCACCTCGGCGGCTATCTCCGCCCACTGCCACAGGCGCTGCGGATCGTATCGGACCGTCGAGATGTCCTTCATGATCAGCTCGCGGTGGCAGCCCTTGGAGGCATCAAGGAACTCGACCAGCTGGTCGCGGGCGAGCTGGGGGTTGAAGTTGTCACGGGCGAAGACGTTGGGGTTTGGCTTGCGGCTGAGCACGTAGTCGGTGCCCACCCGTTCCACCATCGAGACCGTGTTCGCCCACGGCGTGGTGGAGATCTTGCGCAGGTTGGGGATGCGCTTGATGACGTCGATGGATTGGTCCAGCGGCTCGCAGCAGCCGTAGTAGGTCAGGCCAAATCGCTCCAGCCACTGGAGGTCGTGCTCGACCGCGAACTCCCAGCGCATCTGCGGCGAGACCTCGGAGAAGATCTGTGCGTTGGAGCAGCCCCACATGTTCTTCGTCTTGACCCAGGCGGGGTCGAAGTCGCCACCGGGTAGCTGGCTGGTGTAGCCGTAGCCACCAGAACCGATGCGCGTGTTGTTGGCGTCGAGCGAGAGCAGGTTCATGGCCTCGAACTGGTCCATCTCGATCATCCAGGCAGCCACGACCCGCGCCACCCCCGCATGGACGAGGTCGGGGCGCATGACCAGGTCCATCATCGCTTCCTGGACGCCCCACCAACGCACGAGGAAGTCCCAGGGTGTGTACCAGACGTGCGTTTGGCCCTGTTTCCTAACCGGCATGATGCCCTCGTAGACCTTGGACATCGCCTGGAAGCGGAACTCGGTCGCGGCCTCGTTGTGGGTGACCACCGGCATCTTGATCTTCTCCAGGTCCTCGAAGTCGCGGATCTGGATGTGGAACTCGCGCGAGACGATGTCGTTGGCGTCATCGGTCCTGGCCAGGTCGACATCCTCGATTATGCCGAAATCGGTGCTATGGATGGCCAGGGGACAGGCGATGTGATCGTCGATGACCATGTCGCCCCGCAGGTGGCGCCACTGGTACAAGGTGCGCCGCAGGTCGCGTTCCTGGTCCTGAGCCCAGGGGTCGCTCGTGCGCAGCGTCAGCTCGTCATCGACGTTCATCTCATGCCAGGGGATTTCGTTGATCCAGACCATCGGCCGCGCCGATCGGAGGTCGTTGAGCTTCCGCCACAGGACGGCTTTCTCCTGGTGCACTGGCAGGGCAGCGACCGCTGCGAGCTCGGAGGCGAGCGTGCGCAAGATCTCCCGATCCTGATCGGAGACTTCGATCTCGTGAGCGATGGGCGGCGGTTCGTAGTGGCTGGGATCGTGCAGCATGTGGCTCCTTCAGGTTGGTGGTCGAGTCAGGATCAGAGTCGCGTCTCTGACCGTGCGCGAACCATGCGGCGTGGTGGCGGCGCAGTCGACTCGCGCTCGATGAGGAAGGGCGGAGGATCGGTGACCGTGCGATCGTCGGCGGGCTCGCCTGACAGGCACAGGTGCAGCAGGCGCATGGCCGCCTGTCCCAGCTGGTACTGCGGCAGGCGCACGGTCGTGAGCTTGGGACGCACGTAGTCGGCCGCCCACCAATCGTGTATCGCCACCAGTGAGAGTTGCTCGGGCACCTTGAGGCCGAGCTCCAAGGCGCCTTGGAGTGCACCGATGGCGGCATTGATATTGGCCACCACGACGGCTGTGGGTCGGCGGCGCCCTGATGTACACAATTCGCGCATGGCGAGCCGCCCCGCCTCAGGCTCGTAGCGGCGGTGCAGGTCCCACGCGGAGCGGCGGCGCGTGCCGGCATCGTGGAGAGCCTCCACAAAACCCCGCTCGCGCGCCTTGGCGCTGTGACTTTGCTTGTTGCCGCCGATGAGCGCGATGTCGCGATGGCCCAGGTCAAGCAGGTGCTGGGTGGCGATGTGTCCCGCCCTGACATCGTCATGGACCACCGAGCCGCGCCGGGACCAGCGGGAGTTGACCAGGATCACGGGGCGTCCGCCGGCATCTGCGAGAGGGGCGAAGTCGCGTAGGTCGGCCTCATCACGACGCTGCACCAGGAAGCCATCGACACGCCCCTCGCCGGCCAGCCGGCGCAGGAAGCCGGCGCCGTGGGTGAGGCGTTCGGTACGGCTCACGAGCACTTGGTACCCCAGCTCTTCGGCCGTCTCATCGATGCCGCGAATGAGCTGGTCATAGATGGGGCTGCTGAGGTCGGGCACGAGCAAGCCCACTGCGAACGCCCGAGACAGGCGCAACGACCGCGCGGCATGACTGGGGGAGTAGCCGAGCTCCTCCACCGCGTCGTGGATGCGCCGCCGCGTCTCGGGACGGGCGCGCAGCGCCGGATCGCCGTTGATCTCGCGTGAAACCACCGAGATTGAGACGCCGGCGCGGTGCGCGACATCAGCCTGCGTCACCCGGCTTGCCGGCCGAGGGGTCTCCGTGCCCCTTGTGTCGACCATCAGCCATCCCTTCCACTGGCAGACCGACGCATGCCACTAGCCCTTGACGGCGCCCACGACGGCACCGCGCATCAGGAAGCGCTGGGCGGCGATGAAGAGGATGAACAACGGGATGATGGTGACCGTCGTGGCCAGCGCCAGCTGGGGCATGTAGAGCTTCACGGCCAAGCCGGCTGAGGTGGTCGGGTCGAAGAGCGGGCTGGCGCTCACCAGTGCCTGCAGGCCCACCGAGAGGGGCCGCTGGTAGGACAGCGGCAGCATCACCAACGGCAGGAAGTAGTTGGTCCAGGTGGCCACGAAGGCGAAGAACGTCACCAGGGCCACGGCCTGCTTGGCCAGGGGAGCAGCCACCCGGAAGAAGATCGAGACATCGCCAAGGCCATCGATGCGTGCCGCCTCGATGAGCTCCCGTGGCAGCGTCGTGACGAAGTGGATATACGAGAGGTACACGCCGAAGGGGTAAAAGGCCATGATGACGATGACCGGCCACAGCTGGCCGATACTGAACATCGGGAACACCTTGCCGATGGCGCTGACTTCCAGAAAGAGCGGGATGACCAGGACGGTGTTGGGCATGACCATGGTCAACAGCGTCACGAAGCGCAGGACCTTGCGACCCGGGAAGCGGAGCTTGGCCAGGGCGTAGCCAGCCGGGATGGCCGTGCACACGGCGAGGGTCGTGGCCAGGACCGAGATGATCATCGAGTTCGCGAACCAGGTCGTGAAGATGCCGTTGTTGAAGGCCATGATGGTGTCCCAGTTCCGCACCACGTTGTCGAGGGACAAGCCTTCGAGTGAGTAGATGCCGCCAGGCACCTTGCCGGTCTCGTTCTCCTCCCGGAGGGACATCAGCATGAAGGTGACGATGGGGATGGCGAACACGGCGGCGACCAGGCCCAGGGTCCCGAGGCGGAAGAAACGCCCCATCGTCCATCGCTGACCGGCATGGCGGGTGGCGCGGGGGCTACTGCTCATGGCTGGCTCCGCTCATGCCTGACTCCGCTCATGCCGCGTCCGCGTCATTGAACAGACCGCTACGCTCGATGACCAACAAGCCGATGGCCAGCGAGATGCCCAGCAGGATGACGGCCATAGCCGCCGCCGCCGGAGTGTCCAGGATCTGGAAGGCGTACGTGTAGCTCAGCTGGTTTGGTGTCCACTGCGGTGAGATGAGGCCGTGCGTCACGATTGACAGGACCTGCACCTCGATGAAGAGCTGGAAGCCGTAGGCGATGTTGAGCAGCGCCATGTAGCCGATCCAGGGCCGGATGATGGGCAGCTGGATGTGCCAGGCCAGCGAGACCTTACCCGCACCGTCGACGGTGGCCGCCTCCAAGATCTCCTCGGAGATGCCGTTGAGGCCGCCATTCATGATGACCAGCCAGGTGCCCGCGCCCTGCAGGAAGAGGATACCGGTCAGGATGACGGGCAGGTGATCGGGCCGCGCGACCTGGTTGAGGTTGGTGTATCCGAGTGCGTGATACAGCGGGTCGAGCGGGCTTTGGCCGGGGTTCAGGATGAACAGCCAGAGCATGATGTTGGCGATGCCCGCCAGCGCGCCCGGCATGTAGTAGATGAAGCGCGAGCCCGAGCCGTAGCGGCCCGGGGTGGCGTAGACCATGAGCGCCAGCCCCACCACGCCGATCATCATGATGGGGATCCACACCAGCAGGGTCGTGAGGATGTGGACGAAGGTGTTGACGAAGCGGAAGTCGTTGATGATCCGTTCGTATGCGCTCAGGCCGAAGCCGCCCGCGGGCTCCTCAAGGCTGATGTAGATGCCATACACGACCGGGATGACCCCGGCCACCAGCAGCAGGAGGCAGAAGGGGGCGACGAGGATGAATGCCGAGCGCGCCTCCGCCCAGCGAGGCGTGCGCCATCTGGGGCTGCGTGCTTTTGGGGTGGCCGTGGCGGTGCTCATAGTGGCTCGCTGAACGGGTGATGTCGCCGCCCGCGGTGGTCCGCTGGCGGCGACGTACGGTTGGGCTACTCGGTCTCTTCGACGACCGTGTAGCCGAACGTCTTGGCCTCGTTGGTGAGCTGGTTGCCGAAGGCAGCCCAGGCGTCACTCAGGGTGCCGCCGTCGGTCAGCACAGGCGTCACGGTCTTGGACCAGATGCCACCGGTGTTGTAGAGCATGTAGGCATGCTCGCCGCGCACGCGGTCGCCGGCATCCTTGAAGGCTTCGGCGGAGGTGTCGAAGTCAGCCATGTAGCCAACCTCGGCCTGCTTCTCCAGCCACGGATCCTGGGCCGGGCCGTAGGCCGGCATACCGGTCGACAGCTCGACCTGCCAGCGCGGGTCGCCAGTCACGAACTCCGCGAACGTAAGGGTGTTCGCGAGCTGCTCGCCAGTGATATGCGTGGAGACTGCCCACAGGCCGCCACCCTCGTTGCCGGTGAAGCCGGGGTCTTCGTCAGCCCAGCGCAGGGCCTTGGCAGCGGTCATCTCGCCCGCGGGAATCTTCCAGGTGTCCTTGAAGAGGTAGTTGCCCCACCACAGGGCGCCCGGGCTCATGACCAGGCCGGGACCGACTTCAGCCGCGTTGGGGTCGAAGATGCCGGTCGCGGTCAGGGCGCCCGCCTCGATCATCGGATCGACGAGGTCGAGCACGCGCTGGCAACGCGGGTCGGAGAGATTGATCTGGACTTCGGTCTCTGAAAGGCGGTTGTTGGTCGGGCAACCGGAGGCCCACAGGTAGCGGTCCGGCGCGTAGGCGTCACCGAGGAACCCGGAGATCATGCCCGGATGGTCGGTGGCGATCTGAATGCCGAGCTCGCCGTACTCTTCCCAGGTCTCGGGCACTGCGTAGCCGTTCTCCTCAAAGAACTTCGCGTTGTACCAGAAGACGTCAGGGGCCTGGTCGTTGCGCACGCAGCGCACGCCGCCGTCGATCGCGCAAGGGCTATTGGCCGCCTCGCTGTAGCCCGTGAGGTAGTCCGCCATGACCTCGGAGAGATCACGCGCGTACTCGATCTTCGAGCTGGTAGCCCAGGCGATGTCGTCATTGGACGGGAAGAAGATGGCGTCTGGCCAGCCCTCGCCCGCCTGGTTGAAGAGGGCGAACTGCTGCTGCAGCTCCGTGCTGCCCACGTTGCCCTGGATCTGGTTGAACTCGAACGGGATGTCTGGATAGGCTGCGGCGAAGGCTTCAGCCGCCGGCACGCGCGGTGCGTCGACCCAGACCATGATGGCGCCGCCGGAGTCCTTGGCATCAGCCGCTTCTTCGCCGCCGGCAAGGGCCACGCTGGCGCCGGTTGTGGCCAGCAGCAGCGCCATCGCGCCCCCCG
Source organism: uncultured Chloroflexia bacterium (assembly GCA_963814315.1). Lineage (GTDB taxonomy): Bacteria > Chloroflexota > Limnocylindria > Limnocylindrales > CSP1-4 > JAFMJV01. Next base: position 187,365 of record CAWFCG010000001.1, on the reverse strand, counting down.
CCAGCACACGTGTCGAACCGTTGTGGAACGAACCCATGGATCACTTCCTCCAAGATCGTGGCCGTCCGGCCACCAGTAGGCCTCGGCTTGTCTCCTCCATGCCGAGACTTGCGCAGGGTAGTCCTGAAGCACCCGTTATGTCAACGTTGATAACGATAACCAGTGCACTCACAAGCGTATGCGTTCCCTTGGCCCGATGAGTCGCGATCCCCATCACGCCCGCCAGTTCAGGAGTATCCACGCACGGGACCTTTAGCTATACTGCGGCGCGTGAGTGAACAAACGAATGTTCACGGCGGAGAGATGCGCCTCGAAGATCTGGCGGGCGAGATCGCTGCGCTGCTGACCAGTGCCATCGTGTCCGATTCCCTGGACGCTAGCGGCGCGCGTGGTCAGGTCATGACAGCGCGCATCATGCCAGTGACGTCCGGTTCGCGATCGATGGGTCGGGCGCGCACGGTGCACTTCGTCCCCGGCGATAGCGACAGCGATGATCCCTACGGCTTGGCCATGTCCTTCATCGACACGCTGACACCCGGTTCGATCGCAGTCGTGGCCACCGGCGAGGATGAACGAACGGCCTACTGGGGAGAGCTGTTTTCCGCCGCGGCCGGGGGCCACGGTGCGGTGGGCACCGTGTGTGACGGGCCCGTGCGCGACGTGGCCAAGGTCCGCGCGCTCGGCTATGACCTCTTTGCGCCTTCCTGCCGGCCACTTGATTTCCGGGCTCGCATGCAGGTGGCGTCCATGGGTCAGCCCGTCGAATGTGGCGGCGTGAGGGTCGCGCCCGGCGACCTGGTGCTGGCCGACGAGGACGGTGTGGTCGTCGTACCCAGGACCATCGAGTCTGAGGTTCTGCGACGAGCCGTAGAGCGCGCCACGGCGGAGCACTCGGTCCTCGAGGAGCTTATCCAGGGGGCCAGCCTGCGCGAGGTCTGGGAGCGATGGCACGTCTTGTGAGCACTGATGCCGGTTCCGATGCCCGTCTCATGCGCGTGGCCGAAGGTGACAACGTACTCATCGTCAGGGCACCCATCGAAGCCGGGGAGCGGTTCCTGGTCAGCGGCCAGCCGGTGGTAGCCGGGTCCGCCCTCAGGCTCGGCTTCAAGGTGGCTGCGACTGACCTTGAAGCCGGCGTGACGGCCTTGCGTTCCGGCACGCCCATCGGCCGCACGACGTCCGCCATCGGCCGGGGCCAACTCATCCACACCCACAACCTTGAGAGTTTGTATATGCGCACACACGCGCGAGGTGAGCAATGACGACGATGCAGGGCTATCTCCGCGCGGACGGGCGCAAGGGCATCCGCAACGTGGTCGTGGTGGCCTACCTCGTGGAGTGCGCCCACCACGTTGCCACCCGTATCGGGGCGGGCCTGGAGGACGACGTCCACGTCATCGGTTTCGGCGGCTGCTACCCCAACGACTACGCCTCCATGATGCTGGAGCGACTGGCCACGCACCCCAACGTGGGCGCCGTGCTCCTCGTCTCCCTCGGCTGCGAGGGCTTCGACCGCGAGGGCCTGGCAGCCATCGTGGAGGCGAGTGGCCGGCCGGTGCACACGCTGGTCATCCAGGAGCAGGGAGGTACTCGGGCCACCATCGAGGCCGGACGCGACTGGGTCTCGCAAGCCCGCAAGCACCTCGCTGACGTGCAGCGTGGGCCCTTGACGATGAGTGATCTGGTGGTGGGCACCATCTGCGGCGGCTCGGACAGCACCAGCGGCCTCAGCGCCAACCCCGCCGTCGGCCTGGCGTTCGACCGCATCGTGGCGGACGGCGGCATCGCCATCTTCGAGGAGACCGGTGAGCTCATCGGCTGTGAGCACATCATGCGCGAACGTGCCATCACGCCCGACCTGGGCGTGGAACTCGTGGCGGCGGTGCGGAAGGCCGAGCGCTACTACAGGGTCTTGGGCCACGGCAGCTTCGCAGCCGGAAATGCCGAGGGTGGCCTGACCACCATCGAGGAAAAGTCGCTGGGAGCCTACGCCAAGAGCGGCAGCGGACCCATCCACGGCGTCATCAAACCCGGTGACATTCCCGGTCACAGCGGCCTGTACCTGCTCGACGTCATCCCCGATGGTGAGGTGCGCTGGGGTTTCCCCAACATCAATGACAACGCTGAGGCTGCCGAGCTGATGGCCTGCGGCGCGCACATGATCCTGTTCACCACTGGGCGCGGCTCGGTGGTCGGCTCGGCCATCTCGCCCATCGTCAAGGTATGCGCCAACCCTGAGACCTATGCGCGCATGACTGAGGACATGGACGTGAACGCCGGTCGGGTCATCACCGGCGAGGCCACGTTGGCGTCCGTTGGGGCAGAGATCTACGAACTCGTGCAGCAGGTGGCCGCGGGGCGCCGAAGCGCCAGCGAGGAGATGGGCCACCAGGAGTTCGTGCTGACCTACAAGTCGTTCGAGCCGGTCGGCCCGTCTTGCCTGCCGCTGGCAGGTTCGGCCATGCGCGCGGCGTCAGCCTAGACAGGGAGCAGGATGAAGACCACCGAGGAGTTCTTCGAGGACTACGTCATCGGTTCTGCTCGCGAGACGACCGGCAGGACCATGACCGAGGCGGATATCGTGTTGCACGCCGGCCAGACGGGCGACTTCTTCCCACATCACATGGATGCCGAATGGTGCGCCACGCAACCGTTCGGTCGCCGCGTCGCCCATGGAACCCTGGTCATGTCCATGGCCGTGGGGATGACCGCCGGCGATATCAATCCGCGCGCCATGAGCTATGGCTACGATCGAGTGCGCTTCGTGCGCCCGGTCTACATCGGTGACACGCTCACCGTGCGCGCGGAGATCACCAGCAAGGCAGACCATCGCAAGCGCCCCGCGGAGTTGGGGATGGTCGAGGAGACGGTCACGGTCAGCAACCAGAGCGGCGACGTGGTCCTGGCACTGGTCCACCTGTACGTCGTCGAGAAACGCGGCGTCTCCGCCAGCGGCGCCTTGTAGGAACCGGGAGCCCGCCCGGCTGATGCCGACCCTTCAGGATGTCGCCAAGCGAGCCGGTGTCTCGACCATGACCGTTTCGCGAGTCGTGAACGGATCTCCGCTGGTGAGCCCGGAGCTACGCCTGCGAGTGGAGAAGTCGCTCGCCGAAACGGGCTACCTGCCCAACATGCTTGCTCGAGGACTGCGGTCCAAGCGCACCGACACCATCTCGCTGCTGCTCTCGGACATGACCAACCCGTTCTTCACCTCGCTCGCGGCTGGCGTCGAGGCCGCGGCTCGGGAGCGTTCGGTCACGATGATCCTGGCCAACAGCGATGAGCACGAAGACGAGGAGTTGCGGCTCCTGCGCATCCTGTTGCAACGAAAGGTCGATGGGCTGCTGCTGGTCCCGGCGGGCGCGGGCACGGCCGCGATCCAGCTCTGCCGGGGGCAGGGCGTTCACCTGGTGCAGATCGACCGCCGACCGGAGCGGCCGGAGGTCGATGTCGTACGCGCCGATTCGGAGGCTGGCTCGCTCGACCTTGGGCGCCTGCTGGTGACCCTGGGCCACCGGCGGATGGCTATCCTGAGCGGCGCGCCAACGGTGCCGACGGCCGTCGACCGGGTCGCAGGGTTCCGTCGCGCCGTGGTTGATGAGCATGGGTTACCTGAGCCGGAGATCTTCCATGGCGCCTACACCGTCGAAAGCGGCCACGACAACGCCATCAAGGCGATGCGGGTCGATCCTCGCCCGACCGCGCTATTCGCAGCCAACAACTTCATCGCCATCGGTGCCCAGCATGCGCTCAGGGAGCTCGGCCTCCGTGTGCCGCAGGATGTCGCCATCGTGGCGTTCGACGACCTCCCTGAGGCCATCGATCTCATTCCCGTTCCTGACCGTGGCCACACAGCCTGCGTTCGAGATCGGACGCTTGAGCGTGGAGCTGTTGCTGGAACGCCTGGCCGACCCAGGGCGGCCCATACGCGAGCTGGTCCTGCCGACCAAGCTCGTCTTGCGTCAGTCGAGCGGCGGTCCGATCGGCCAGGATAAAGCCGGCTAGGTCGAAGCCGGGACCGCCTTCATCACATCGTCGTCGTAGCTCATGACCAGCTTCTCGCCGGGCTGCACGACCAGGAAGTCCTCGTCCCATTCGCCGCCGAGCAGGCGGTCGATGAGGCTCAGGTCACTCAGCACCGATTCAAAGCGCCAGCCGCGTAGTTCCGTCTCCTGGCGCGCCTGCTGCTTGGCCTCGTCGTCCGTGGCCAGGCCGGTCTCCAGGAAGGCGCCGCGCTCATAGTGGGACTGCCACTCGCCCATCGCCTCCATCAGGTAGTCGGCATTCTCCTGGCCGTACTTCTCGATGTACATCTGGTAGGTGGCGTTGACGCCGTCGGAACGAGTCGAGTCCCCCAACTGCCAGCCGGTGAGGGCATTGCCGCGCTTGACGTTGTCCTCAGTGAACCAGTATGTGCCGGGCGACGCGGCGTGCTCCGCCTCGTAGCGCTCACGGCTGCCCAGGAAGATGGTGGCGCAGTCGTGCGCGCGAGGCAGCACCAACGGGCGCGTGCGGGCGACCAGGCCAGCCACTGCTCCGCCACACAGCCCGTAGCCGAGCAGGATGGCCGCGGCGTCCGGATCGTCTGCTTCGACGCGATCGACCTCCACCTGGATGCGGTCGCGCAGTGGCAGCGGGTCGACATGCAGCGCGGCTGACAGGTCCGACACGATGACCTCGTGCGGCGACGAGGCCGCCAGGTGCTCAACGGGCACCATGAGCATGTCGCAGGTGATGAGCTGGAATCGCATGCTTGACCTCGACCTCGCTGTTGGCGGCGAACGCGGCGGCGATCGCGCATGGTGGTGTGCGCTGGGCGTCACTGTAGCGCGACTCGCGCGTGTCCGGTCGTGTCAACCGCCGCTGGAGCCACCACCCATGCGGCCGGCCTGGATGACGCGATCGAGGAACTGCCGCGTTCTGGCCTCACGCGGGTGGCCGAAGATCTCCGCTGGCGGCCCTTCTTCGAGCAGGCGCCCCGCATCCAGGAAGCACACTCGGTCGGCGATGTCACGCGCGAAGCCCATCTCGTGGGTCGCGATGATCATGGTCATGCCGGCCTCGGCCAGCTCCCGGATGACATCCAACACCTCTGCCACCAACTCCGGGTCGAGGGCGGAGGTGATCTCGTCGAGCAGCAAGAGGTCCGGCTTCATGGCCAATGCGCGCACGATGGCGACCCGTTGCTGCTGTCCGCCCGACAGCCGGTCGGGATACTGGTCGGCCTTCTCCTCCAGCCCGAAGCGCTGCAGCAGGGTCAGCGCCGCCGATCTGGCGTCAGCCTTGCCGGTCTTGAGCACCTTGCGCGGCGCCAATGTGACGTTGTCGATGACGCTCATGTGAGGGAAGAGGTTGTAGGCCTGGAAGACGATGCCGATGCGGCGGCGGATGATGTCGATCTTGACGCCGCGGGCGGTGATATCAGCGCCCTCGACCACCACCCGGCCGGCATCGACGGCCTCCAGCAGGTTCACACAGCGCAGCAGCGTGGACTTCCCCGATCCCGAGGCACCGATGAGGCACACCACCTCGTGCTCGGCGACGGCCAGGTCGATGCCCTTGAGCACCTCAAGGTCACCGAACGACTTGTAGAGGCCCTCCACGCGTACCGCCTCATCCCCGAGGCGGCGGCCACTGGCGCCGACCGTCTCGTCGCTCATCGTGCGCCCGCCGTCTGGCGACGCCGACTGCGCTCCACGAGCCAGTCCACGAAGCGTGCCATGGGGATGGTGAGCACCAGGAAGATCATCGCGGAGACCAGGTAAGGCGTGAAGTTGAACGTGGCGGCAGCGGAGATCTGAGCTCGTCGGAACACCTCGATGGGTCCGATGAATGAGATCAGGGCGGTGTCCTTCATGAGGCCGATGAAGTCGTTGAGGAGCGGCGGGATGACGCGACGGATCGCCTGTGGCAGCACCACGAAGCGCATCGACTGGGTGGCGCTCAGGCCCAGCGATCGTGCCGCCGCGTTCTGGCTCGGGTGCACCGATTCGATGCCCGAGCGATAGACCTCCGCCACATAGGCACTCCAGACCATGGTCAACGCGACCACGGCCCAGATGAACGGATCCTTGGAGACGCCCGAGATGTTGAGTGTGGGGATGCCCAGGCCGAGCATGTAGATGACCAGGATGCTGGGAAGGCCACGCATGATGTCGATATAGGCGATGGCGGCCAACCGCAGCGGGAAGAAGATGGGGCTCTTCAAGCCCCGCAGCACGGCCAGGAGGAGCCCGCCGCCCAGGATGAGGACCTCGGCGGTGACGAAGAGCCGGACGTTCAGCAAGAACGCTTTCGCGATCTCCGGGAGTCGGTCGAAGAACACCTCGCCATCGAGGAATGCCTTCTGGAACTTGGGCCAACCGGCTGCGTTGACGACCAGGAATCCCACGACGGCCAGCACGATGACGGTGCTGACCGTCGCGATGACGAACGCTGTCAGTCGGGGCCACCGATGCGCCGGAGCGCTGATGGCCTGACGAACCCGCAGGATGCGTGAGGGCGGCGTGCCGCTCACGGCCGGCCCGCGGACCGGAGTGTCATTCGAAGGTGGGGATGTCCTGTGCCGAGGCGATCTCGCGGTCGAAGATCGCCTGCAGCTCGCCCGAATCCTTGACGACGGCGATGGCCTCGTTCACGCAGTCGACCAGGGGATTTTCCTTCTCCAGGACCATGCCCATCTGGTCTGCCTGCGCGGAGACGGAGAACTGGCCCACGATGGTGCCTTCGGGATCCGGTGTGTCCCAGTCTTCCATCTGCGCATCGCGCATGTAGAACGCGGTGTTGAGGTCCACGACCAGGCCGTCGACCAAGCCGCCCTCGAGCGCCTGTCGAGCCGCGGCGTTGTCGTTGAAGACCTGGGGGTCGGTGTTGGGCTGGATGTACTCCTCGATGAGCTGCAGGCTCGTCGTCCCGATGGCTGCACCGAGCTTGAGGTCCTTCAGCCCTTCGACCGTGGTCACGCCCATGATGGCGTCGTTGGCGGTCATCGCCAACAGCGACTGGTTGGCATCGAAGTAGGGCTCGGAGAAGGTGACGTTCTCAGCTCGCTCCGGTCGGATCGAGATCTGTGCCATGTGCCAGTCGAAGGGCTTCTCACCCGGCGCGAACGCCAGTTCGAACACGGTGTTCTGGATCCAGTCGACCTGGTCCGGCGTGAAGCCGAGGGCGGCTGCGACGGCGTAGGCAGTGGCGGACTCATAGCCCTGGCCGGAGTAGGGGTCGCTGACCTCCCAGCCGCTGCCGCCTTCAGGCTCGTTGGGGTACTGCTCGTCGGGGTCGCCGCCCCACCACGGGCCGTAGGCCGGGATATCGGTACTGAGCGTCAGGCGGCCGGGGTTCTTGAGCATGTCGCCGAGGTTGGCAGCCTGGCACGCTTCACTCACCGAAGTGGCAGCCTGCGACGCGGCGGGCGACGCCTCATCATCCTGGGCGACAGCAGCCAGCGGGCTAACGAGAAGTGCGAGGCTGGCGGCGCTGACGGCCAGCACGCTCACCCCTCTGCGGTGATCGGACATGTTCACTCTCCTCCTGCTTCCTGGTCGGGACGTCATAGTCCCACAGCCGAGCAAGGAATGCGGTCACGTGCCAGCATCTAGCGCGTGATCGACCCCAGCGCGCCACTGGGCTACCCGGGCCCGCCGCTCCGATCGGCGTCGTCGCCTCCGGCGGCGCGAGCGCCGCATCCATCAGCACCCGGCTATGTACCTCCGCCCGGCTATGCTCCGCCTCCCGGATACGCACCTCCGCCCAACTACGCCCCGGCGCCGGGATACATGCCACCGCCGGGAACCCCATACCCATCGCCCGCTGGTGGCCTACCTCGGCCTGGCGGCCCCGCACCTGGCGGCGCACCACCTGTCGGCACGCCGCGACCGCTCCCTCCGACCGCGCTGCGGCGCAAAAAGCGCGCCCCCCGCCGTGACCCCGGTGGATTGGTGGCCGGCCTCGTCATCGCTGGTATCGGCCTCTTCTTCCTCGCTGGTCAATTGGAGCCGAACATCGGGCGGTTCGTGACATTGTTCATCGGGCTGGCATTGTTGGCGGTGTTCGTGGTGCAGCGCGAGTACGGCTTCCTGGTGCCTGGCTCGATCCTGACGGGTGTCGGCATCGGTATCGTGCTCGACTCTGCCGCCAGTGGCGAAGCCGAGAGCGGCGTGATGATGCTGGCCATCGCCGGTGGCTTCCTCGGCATCTGGGTCATCGGCTCCCTCTACCGCCTACCCCAGAACCACTGGTGGCCGCTCATCCCCGGCGGCATCCTCACGCTCATCGGCCTGGTGCAGCTGACCCGCACCGATGTCGCGGGTGCCCTCCGCCTTTGGCCCATCATCCTCATCGTGCTGGGGGCGTTCGTATTGGCCAAGGCCATCACCCGTCGCGACTGACAGGAAGCTGACGCGGGCCTCCGCCCGATGTCAGAGCGGCCTCGACTCCAGGTCAGAGCGGTCGCGACTCCGGCAAGGGAACGTCGTACCGCTCCGCCAGCACCTGCAAGCCCTCGAAGTGCTCCGGGTCGAGTGCCACGCCGCGCTGCTCTGCTCGACGCTCCGCCTCTGCCTCGGGCTCGCCCGGGATGAGCACCTGCCCGGGGGCGTTGGGGGCCGTTCGCGCCGCTGCCAGCAGCTCGATCTCGTGCTCCATGCGCTTGGCGAACGCGCCGGGCTCATCGAGTGCGTCAGGGTCGATGGCGATGAATGCCTGGCCCAGGTCGCTCGAGCCATGGTTGGGCGAGAAGAGCGGCGCGATCAGCGGCCCTGCTGCCGACCCACCCAGGATGCCGGTCAGGATATCGACCACGAGCATCAATCCGTAGCCCTTGTAGCCACCGGTCTCTTCGCAACCACCGAGCGGCAGCAACGCACCGGCGAATGCGGCTTCGGGCGTCATGGCTGGCCGTCCCTCGTGATCGATGGCCCAGCTCGGCTGCAGTCGCTCGCCGCGACGGGCGGCTACTTCGATGCGCCCTCGGGGGATGGTCGATGTTGCCATGTCCAGGCAGAAGTGGGCGTACTGGCCGGCCGGCGCCGCAACCGCGATGGGATTGGTCCCGAGCGTCGGATCGAGCGCCCGCGTCGGCGCCACCAGCGGTGAGGTGTTGGTCAGGCTGATGCCGATCAGTCCGGCATCGGCGGCACGCAGTGCGTACCAACCGGCGATCCCGTAGTGATTGGAGTGGCGGAGGACTGCGGTGAACGAACCGGCTTCCCGCGCGCCTGAGATCGCCGCGTCCATGGCCACCCGCGAGGCATGGTGCCCCCAGCCGTTGTGGGCATCGAAGAGGGCGATAGCCGACTTCCTCCGGACCTGCTCCGGCCGGGCCAGCGGATCCATGATGCCCCGCTCGATGAGCGCGGCGTAGCGCGGCAGGCGTGCCGTGCCGTGAGAGGCGATGCCCCGGCGGTCGCTGGAGATGAGGACGATGGCCACATCGGCGGCGATGTCGGGGGGTGTGCCGAGCCGCTCCACCAGCACTGTGGTCCAGGACAAGAGGTCATCCACGCCGACGGTGACACCGCCGGCGGGATCGGCATAGACGGGCATGTGGTCAGCCTATCGGTCGGATGGCTGGCTCGGATGTGTCCTCTGGCCCTCCGTGAGAGGCCGCTGGAGGTGAGAGTCGCTAGAAGGAGATGACGCAACCCTTGGGCTTGTCGGTGAAGCCAGGCTGGCAGGTAGGCGCGGGGTTGTTTCCGCTACCGCCACCGCCATTACTACCGCCGGAGCTACCACCGCTATTGCCACCGCCGGAACTCGACCCACCGCCGGAACTCGAGCCACCGCCGGAACTCGAGCCACCGCCGGAACTCGACCCACCGCCGGAACTCGAGCCGCCCGAGTAGCAGCCACCCAGGGCGGTCTTGACCGAGCCCCATTGGCTCATCGACCCGTTCCCCCGCCCGGCCCACGAGTTGACGGCCGCTATCCAGTTGGATGGGGCGCCGGGGTTCTCGAGCGCGGTGATGGATGTTCCGCAGCTGTAGACCGGGTCCACCTGCTTATTGCCCCCAGGTTGGGTGCCGCGGATGAAGAGTTCTTGCCGGTTGCCACCGGTCACATTGCGGATGGAGGCGGTGACCACGCCGGTCTTGGGCCGCTGGAACTTGGGCACCGGCTTGTTGTTCATGTAGTCGCGCACGAAGGCCGCCCACGTCTTGCCGGCATTGTCGAGCGAGTACACGAGCCGGCCCAGGTTGGGTGGCGTGCTGTCACTGTTGCCGTACCAGACACCGACCGACAAAGCCGGCTGGTTGGGGTTCTTGGGGATGGGTAGGAAGCCGTAGGTGGAGTAGTCCTTCAGGTTGTTGGTGGTGCCGGTCTTGACGCCAAGCTCACGACGAACGCCGTTCTTGGTGTTGTACATCGCGAACGTGTCAGCCCAGACCGCATTCTCAGCCGGATCGGCGTTGCCCTTCAGCATGTCCGCCATGATGTAGGCGGTCTGCGGGCTCCACACCTGCTTCGTCACCGGTAGCCCGGCATCGTAGATGATCTCACCCTTGGGGCCTTCGACCTTGAGGATGAAGCGCGGCCGCGTCACCTTGCCGCCGTTGCCGAAGGCGCCGAAGGCCGCGGTCATGTCCAGTGGGCGGACCTCGACGGTGCCGATGGCGCCGGCCAGTCCGGCCACATCGAGCGCCTTGTTGCCGTAGCCGTACGGCGGCTGGATGAACTGGAATCCCGCATCGACGGCGTACTTGCGCACAGTCTTGACTCCGACGCGATCAAGGGCGCGGATGGCGGGCACGTTCAGCGACTGCTGGAGCGCGTCACGAACGAGGATGGGTCCCCGATCTCGTGAGTCGGCATCCTTGGGTGCCCAGGTCTTGCCGTCTGCGGTCACACCGCCGAACGGAGTCGTGATATCCAGCAGGACGGTGCCCGCGGTCAGCGCCTTGGTCTCAAGGCCGGTGGCATAGACGATGGGCTTCCAGGCCGAGCCTGGTTGGCGGTTGGCCAATCCGGCGTGGTCGTACTTGGGTTCGAACTTGGGGGTGTTGGACTTGCGGTAGTAGCCGGCTGAGCCGACATAGGCGAGGACGTCACCGGTGCGATAGTCGAGCGCCACCATGGCGCCGTTGCGCAGGTTGAGCCCGCGCAGGTTGGCGATCCAGCCGGCATCGCGGCCGAGCTTGTTCTTCTTGATGGCTTCGTAGTACTTGCTGGCGGGCAGGTTGGGGATGACGGCGCCGGCGTAGATGTACTTCTGGCCCAGTTCCTGGGCTTTCCAGTCGAGGGTGGTGGTGACCTTGTAGCCACCGGTGTTGTAGGGATCGCGGTCACCGAGGATCAGGATCAGCTCCTTCAGGGCCGCCTCCACGAACTGTGGCGCCTTGTAGGTGACCTTCTGTTCCTTCTTGATGACGATCTTCTCGTTGAGTGCTTTCTGGTACTGCTCTTCGGTCAGGCTGGTCCAGCGTCCTTTGCCGTCACGGAGTCGCTGCAGGATGAAGTTGCGGCGGTTGACGAGCTCCGTCTCCTGGCAGTTCGGCTTGTCACCGCAGGTCCTGATGACCAGCCTCGTGGGCTGCTTGCGGTTTCGCTTGGCATTCTTGCCGTACTTCTCCTTGACCACGTTGCTGTACTTGCCCTTGATCGTCTTGTAGGGGTAGAGGTTGCCCGGCTCTTGCGGGATAGCCGCCAGCAACGCGGCCTCACTGAGGGTCAGCTGATCGAGCTTCTTGCCGAAGTAGACGTCAGCGGCGGCGGCCACCCCATAGGCAGCACCGTAGGGGATCTGGTTGAGGTAGGCAGTGATGATCTCCTTCTTGCCCTCCTCGCCGGGGAACGCCTGGGTCAGCTTGTAGGCCTGCAGGATCTCCTTGGCCTTGCGCAGGTACACGCCTTCCTTGGTGTCCTGGTTATCCAGGACGTCTTGCGGCAAGAGGACCGCGCGCACGAGCTGCTGGGTGATGGTCGAACCACCGCCGCGGCTGCCGCCGCCCGCCGCCTCCGTAACCAGCGCGTTGATGGTCGCTTGCAGGTCCACTCCGGGGTTCTCCCAGAAGGTGTCATCCTCGGTCGCAGTCGTGGCGTCCAGCACGATGGTGGGGATCTCATCGAAGTCAACCACGCTGCGGCGCTCTTCCCAGAACTTGGCCAGCTCGACCTTGCCGTTGCTGGTGGTCATGACGGTCTCTTCGCTGAAGTCGATGTCACGGAAGGACTCGACATCAGGTAGACCCTTTTCCAGCGTGGCGATGGTGACCGCTGCGGCGCCGCCGGCGGTGATGGCCGCCGCGGACACGACGGTCACGCCTGAGACCATCAGGATGAGCAACAGCACCACGATCGCATGGGGACCCTTGGATCCCTTCTTGCGGGCGGTGCTGCGAGCGATGGCAAGACGCGCTGCGTACGAACCCTGATGATGGGTCCCGTTCCCAGTTCCGGTGCGGGAAGCGCGGCGTTTCTGTGGGCGATATGGCATGCAAGGGAGATTGTGCACGACCTTCGGCGAATGTGGGTGTTGCGAAGATGAAGGTTCCGAAACCTTCAGGTGCGGATAGTCCTGCTGCCGTGTGGTCCGGGTGGCTGCAGGGCGGTCACTCAGGGCGTTTTCAGCGAGCGCTGCTGGCGTGGTACGGACCTGTTGCCCGGCCGCTGCGCATCCGCGTCACGCGCGAGCCGTGGGCCATCCTCGTTTCCGAGGTGATGGCACAGCAGACGCAGATCGAGCGTGTCGACGCGGCCTGGGTCGCCTTCATGCAGCGCTATCCCACGCCGGCTGCCCTGGCCGCTGCATCGACCGCCGACGTGTTGCGTGCCTGGTCGGGCCTGGGCTACAACCGGCGCGCCGTCAACCTGCAACGGGCTGCGATGCTCATCCAGGCTGAACACGCGGGTCGGGTCCCAGCTGATGTCAAGGCACTGGAGGGACTGCCGGGTGTCGGGCCGTATACGGCACGAGCGGTGGCGGCTATCGCCTTCGGTAGCCCGGTCGCGGCCGTCGATACCAATGTGCGACGGGTGATCACCCGTACGGTAGGTGCCCCGCTCAGCAGCAGAGAGATCCAGGCCTTGGCTGACGCGTTGGTGCCGGCTGATGACCCCGCCACCTGGACGCATGCCTCCATGGAGCTGGGCGCCACCGTTTGCACCGCACATCGCCCCAGCTGTCAGACCTGCCCCGTGAGCGCGTGGTGCGCCAGCGCGGGACAGGTCGCGCCCGTGCCACGCCCGGTGCAGCGACGAGACGGCGCGCGGGCAGGCTCCGTGCGCACGCCGATCCTGCCCTTCGAGCGTACTACTCGCTGGCTGCGCGGCCGCATCGTGGAGCGCTTGCGCCACCTCGATGACGGTTCCTGGGCCCGGCTCCCGAACGCCATCGGAGTGCACGGGGAGACGGAGATCGCGGCCGCAGTAGCTGGCCTGGAGCGCGACGGGTTGCTGCAGCAACACCCCGATGGGTCGGTACGCCTACCATCGGACGTGACATGACCACGACCTACGATCCTGCCAGCGGGCTCCTGTTGCCCCTGTCCGATGAAGCGCTCTTCGAGGACAACGTCGATATCGACGTGCTCACTGACCGCTGGCGCCAGCAGGCGACCCTGGAGCCGATGAGCGGGCAGGAGATGCGTGGCGCTGACATCCGCGCGCAGCGCCTGGGGACCCCAGGCGAGTGGCTGATGGAGCAGGCCGGCATCGCCACCGCTGCGGCCGCCAAGGCGTTGATGGTCTCGACCGACCGGCCGGCCCGCTCGCTCGTGCTCGTCCTGTGTGGCCCGGGCAACAACGGTGGTGACGGCCTGGTGGCAGCGCGGTGGCTAGCCGAGCATGGCGTCGCCTCTGAGGTCCTGCTGCTCTCGAGCAGCGGTCTGCCGTCCACGCCGGACGCGAGGCTCAACTGGGATCGGCTCGACGACCTCAAGCTCGTCAACCGCGTGGCCACGGGTCGCGACAGTGACATCGCGCTCTACCTCAATGGCATCGAGCGCGCCGGCCTCATCATCGACGCGCTGCTTGGCACCGGGGTCAGGGGTCCGTTGCGCGAGCCCATCCGCACCGCGGTCGATGTCGCCGTCCGCGCCCGCGAGGGCCAGGTGCCGGTGCTGGCGGTGGACACGCCGACCTCGGTCGATCTCTCCACCGGCGAGCCTTCCGACCCGGTGGTACGCGCCGACGTCACCATCACCTTCCATCGGCCCAAGAAAGGGCATCGTGCCCGAGTCGCCAAGGTGTTGGCCGGCCGGGTACTCGTCGCACCCATCGGCATCCCGATCCAGGCTGACAGCTACTGAGCGGCGCTCACGCGCGGCGCATCGGTCGCTGTGGTGCTAGCTCGCGGGTGGGGGTGTCGGTTGTCGGTCGCCCGTTGAGAACTTGCGCTCTGTGCCGGCCAGGAGGCGTGCGATGTTGTCGCGATGAGCCACCCAGACGATGGCCACGCCAGGGATGGCATAGAGCAACCAACCGGGGTCAAGCCAACCAGTGACGACCGCGACGACCACGACGCCGGCGCCAAAAGCTGTGCCCAGGATCGAGCCCAGCGAGACGTAGCGGGTCGTCCAGATGATGATGATGAAGACCGGCAGCGCGACCAGCACGATCCAGGGTGCGACGGCGATCATACCGCCGACGCCGGTGGCCACGCCGCGGCCGCCGTGGAAGCGCAGGAAGACCGACTTCCAGCTGCCCAGGACCGCCCCCAAGCCGGTGAGTGCCTGTACTTCGACCGGCGCGCCAGCCGCGCGCGCGACGAGGATGGGCACGGCGCCCTTGGAGAGATCCAGCACCGCTACGGCGATGGCACGACCCCAACCCCCGGCGCGCAACGTGTTGGTGCCGCCAGTGCGGCCAGACCCGACCGTTCGGGGGTCGGTGCCACCGGTGAGGCGGGCCACGATGACGCCCATGGGCAGGGAGCCCATGAGATAACCCATCGCGAGCAGCAGCAGGGTCAGGGGTAGGTCGTCCACGCCGGCCGAGTATAGGCTGCCGGTCTGTGCTCTTTGACGGTCGGGCCCCCTTTGCTGGTCGGTCGACTTTGTCGTTTGGCCCCCTTTGCTACCATCGAGGTCGTCCGTTCCATCGCTCATCCCGAGGTCTACCGTGCCCAACGAAACCCAGTCCTTTGACATCGTCGTGCTTGGCGCCGGCACCGGCGGCTACGGCGCCGCCTTCCGCGCCGGCCAGCTGGGGCTGAAGGTCGCCCTCGTCGACGACAACCCCGTCGGCATCGGTGGCACCTGCCTGCACATCGGCTGTATCCCCACCAAAGCCATGCTGGCCTCGGCTGACCTCATCGACCGCATCCGGCACGCTTCGGAGTTCGGCATCAGTGCCGGGGTGCCGGAGATCGATGCTGAGGCTATCGCGGCGCGGCGCGACCGCATCGTCTCCCGCCTGGTAAAGGGCGTGACCAGCTTGGCCAAGAAGAACAAGGTCGAGTACATCGTGGGTCGGGGCCGACTGGAGGGTCCTCAGCAGGTGCGCGTCAAGAGGCTCGACGCTGACGGCAAACCGTCCGGCGAGGTCATCCTCAAGGCGAAAGACGTCATCCTGGCCACCGGTTCTCGCGTCAAGTCACTGCCGGGCTTGGTGCCGGACGGACTTCACATCGTCACTTCCGACGACGTGCTGAGGTCATCCCATCTGCCCGCGTCGATCATCGTGGTGGGCGCCGGTGCGGTCGGTGTCGAGTTCGCCAGCTACTACCACGACCTTGGCTGCGAGGTCACCGTGCTGGAGTACCTGCCAGGCCTGGTGCCGCTTGAAGATGCCGAGGTCAGCCGTGAGATGGAGCGCGCCTTCAAACGCCGTGGTATCAAGGTCATCACCTCGGCGCGCTTCGACCCCGCGGCCGTCAAGGCCGACGAGTCGGGCGTGAGCCTGATGGTGGGCGCGGAGGGTGCCGAGCCGTCCGAACTGCGAGCCGAGCAGATGCTGGTGGCCACCGGTCGCGCTGCCAACCTCGAGGACATCGGCCTTGAGACCACGCGTGCCGTGGTCGATCGCGGTGTCATCAAGGTGGACGCGCAGATGCGTACCGCCGACCCGCACCTGTACGCCGTCGGCGACATCATCGGCGGCCTGTGGCTGGCGCACGTGGCGACGCACGAAGGCATCGCCGCCGCGCACGCCATCGCCGGTCTCGAAGTCGAGGAGATCGACTATGTGAAGATGCCGCGCGCCACGTACTCGCGGCCGCAGGTGGCCTCGATCGGGCTGACCTCGGAACAGTGTGCGGCGCGGGGCATCAAGACCAAGGTCGGCAAGATGCCCATGCAGGCCAACGGCAAGGCCATCATCGAGGGCGACACGACCGGCTTCGTCAAGGTCATCGCCGATGCCGGGACCGATGAGCTGCTGGGCGTCCACATGATCGGCCACAACGTCACCGAGCTCATCGCCGAGTCATCCACGGCCATGCTGCTGGAGGCCACGGCCTGGGAAGTCGGTGCCGCGGTCCATCCGCACCCCACGCTCTCAGAGGCGATTGGCGAGGCCGCCATGGCCGTCGAAGGCAAGTCCATCAACTTCTGAGGGCGAGATTCCGGACTCGATCTGCGTCATCCGGTGTCGGTCGGTGTCGGCCGGTGTCGGCCGGTGTCGGCCGGTGTCAGATGCTGTCAGTCTGTCGCCGGAGTCGGCCGGAGTCGGCCGGAGTCGGCCGGAGTCGGCCGGTGTCAGATGCTGTCACTCATAGTCGGCCGGAGTCGGCCGGAGTCGGCCGGCGACGGCGATCCTGGCCACCGCCTGCCGGACACCGCGGTTTCTTCGTCGATCGCCGGACCCCGACCGCGATGAGCCTCGGCCGGCCGACTTCTTCATCAGATGTCGGCTGGGCCGCCGTTAGGTGAGGAAGCTGGGCTGCGGCGCTGCCCTTCACGCGCGAGGGCGTCTGGCTGGTGGCTATTCTAGGCATTGATCAGGCTCGACCGCGGCCCGCATCCGTCGTCGCACCCCGCAGGATTTGGCGAGTTCTCGAGTCAACGGACCCCGGGGCGTCATCTGGCCAAGATTGTGGCCCGGAGGATCCCGTTCGACCCTCGGAGACGCGGGCGCCCGCGGCCCGCCTCAGTCCGCGCGCCGACCCGCCTCAGTCCACTCGGCGCGCCGAGCCGCCTCAGTCCACGCGGCGCGTGGCCCGGGCTCCGAAGTGCATGTAGCGCTCGCCGGTCGGCAGCGAGTAGAACGTGACCGGCGTCCACGTCTCAGCCTCAGGCGGTCGGATGGCGAACAGGTCCGGAGCCACCGGCACCATGGCGTACTCCTTGGTGGGTTCGGGTGACAGCTCGGCGAGGGCGCCCGTCTCGGTCGTCCGAAGGCGCGCCATGGGGTGGTCGGCATCGGGCGCCAGCACCTCAAGGCGTACAGAGGCTCGCTCGTACCTGCCGACGAATGGCCGCGGGTCGACCTCGACTGGCGCATGGGGCGGCGTGAGGGATTCGGGCATCTTCACCCCAGCCACCTCGGCAAAGATCTCCCGGTACAGCTCCTCGTAGAGATCCCGGGTGTGGCCGCCATTGGTCAGCAGCGTGACTGCCAGTCCATGCTCGGGCAGCAGGCGCAGGAACGCGGCCTGGCCGAGGGTGTTGCCATCGTGCCCGATGAGCCGGTGGTGATCCCACTCGAAGCGGATCCAGCCAAGGCCCCAGGAGTCACCCAGGATGTACGGGTCGGGAAGATCGGCATGCTTGTCGGCCATGGCGGCGGTGCTGGCTTCACTCAGCACACGTGTGCCATCTGCGGCCAGTCCACCAACCAGGTGCATGCGGGCGAAGGCCAGCAGGTCTGCTGCGGTCGAGGTCGATCAGACCCGCCGGACCGACCGAACGCGGCATCCCCCAAACCGGCACCACGCGTTGTTGGTCGTCTTCCTCGTCGTGACCGATAGCCGCTGCGTGAAGCAGCGCATCTTCCGGCAAGGTGCCGGTGCGGGTCAGTCCAAGCGGAGCGAACAAGCGCTCACGCATGGCCTTGTCCCAGGTCCCGCCAGTGACCTTCTCGATGATGCGGCCCATGAGCGAATAGCCGGAGGTGCAGTACGACCAGGTGGCGCCAAGCGGATGGTTCTGGGCCACATCCACCAGCAACTCGACGTAGCGCTCCAGGCAATCGTCGCCGCGTCCCGTGTCGGTGAAGACGTCGCCGTCGATGCCGCTGGTATGGGTGAGCAGGTGCCGCAGCGTTAGCTGCACCGCTACGTCTGGGTCGGAAAGCCGTAGCTCGGGCACGACCTCCAGCACCGGCGAGTCCAGGCTGATGAGCTCCTCGTCGACCAACTGCATGGCCACAGTGGCGGTCCAGACCTTGGTGATGGAACCGATCTGGAAGACCGACTCTGTCGTTGTCGCGACGCCCGTGCGTGTGCTCAGCACGCCGCAGGCCGCCTCCGCCAGCTCGTCGGCAGGGCCATCCGCGCTACTGGCGGAACCCTCATCAGCCATTCGCAGGATCCCCAGCTGGGCGCCGGGCACACGGTGCTTTGCGGCCAGTGTGGCCAGCCGGTCTTGCCAGTGCGCCACGTCCATGGGGCTGGATCGATGCGTGACGTCGGAGAGGTCGGCGTTGACGAGTTGGCGGGTCATGGTGTTCTCCTGTTCTCGGGCTCGGCTGGACGGGGAGGTTGGTCGGCTGGACGGGGAGGCTGGTCGGCTGGAGGGCGCGGCTCAGCAAAGTGGCAGGTGGCCGCCTGACGGTGATCCGACGTGGGCTCTACGGTTCGGCACACTTCACGATCGGGATACACGAGCGGGCCGATCGGGCAGCGTGGATGGTAGCGACAACCCTGCGGCAGGTGATGCGGATCGGTCACCTCGGCGAGCGCCACGGTCGTGTCTCCCATCGCTGCGCCAGAGCCGGGGATAGCGGCCAGCAGGTCACGTGTGTAGGGGCGCTGCGGGTCGGCCAGGACCTCCGCGGTCGTGCCGTACTCGACGATCTGCCCGAGGTACATGACCGCGACATAGTTGGCGACATAGCGCACCACAGCCAGGTTGTGCGAGATGAAGAGGATGGTCAGTCCCAGCTCCCGCTGCAACTCACGCACCAGATCGAGCACCGCGCCCTGGATGGAGACATCGAGTGCGGAGGTGATCTCGTCGGCGATCAGGACCTGGGGACGGCTCGCGAGTGCCCGAGCCAGTGCGACTCGCTGTCGCTGCCCAGCGCAAGTCCAGCGTACGCCGCGGCGAGCCCGTCGTCATGCCCGGCGACCTCGGCGCGTCATGCCCTGCGAACCCGGCGGCATGCTGCGAGAACTGCCGCCGCAGATCGCGGTCGGCGGTTCTGGCCAGTGGCCGCCCCGTTGGCCGCGACCTGCCCGTCGGCCGACTTCTTCCTCTCACGTCGGCCGGGACGACGCTAGGTGATGAACGCGAGGTGCCTGGCTGGCGCGGGGTGCCACCAGCCTCACTGGTCACGTGTGCTCACGCTCGACTGCGCTCGACGGCGCTCCGCACCCGTTGCCGCACCCGCCGGATCTGGCGTGTTGCCGTGCCAACGGACCCCGCGCCGTCATTTGACCAGAAACTCAAGGCGGAGATCGTGCCCGACGGCGCTCGGAGCCAGCGGCGCATGTTTCGACCGTCGGAGGGGAAGGCCGTCCGCGGCAGGCCCGCATGTTGAATCGCAGCGGCGCCGGTTGGTGCTGCTGTCGACCACCACCACCCAGACGCTCACGCTGAGCGGTGCCCATCCGTATTGCGCCGCGATGCGAGTGCCAAGCCGTATCTGTTGACCCATGGTGGCGACCAGGTCCTGGGGGTCGACCAGCTCTGTCTTCAGCTCGATGATCAGGAGTGAGCGGGTTTCGGCATGCCAGGCGAGGATGTCGATGACACCACGCTCACCGTAGATGGAGAAGCTGACCTCATGTCGCCTGGCCCATCCAACGCGACCACCCAGGTAGCGGGCCAGTTCCTCATGCAATGCCGCATGGACGGCGTTGAGCACCCGGTCGAGTTCGCCGCCCTGCCATCGCAGCCGCACATCGGCCCGGATGCCGAGCGTGGTCGCCACCGACCGGAAGGTGTCGTATGGCACGCGGCCGAACCAGCCACGCTCGAGACGGCTGACCGTTTCTCGTGAAGTTCCGCAGCGGCGAGCCACGTCCACTTGTGGCAGGTTTCTACGGACTCGGATGACACGAAGCGTGTTGCCGATGCGGATATCGTCCCTGCCGTCAGCGTGGCCGGCGAGGCTTCATTGCGGCTTGGCTGGAGCTTCACTGCCAGTCCGACATCAAGACCCGTCCGACATCAAGACCCGTCCGAATCGGACCGGCCGCTATCATGGGGTCCTTGATCCCTATCGTGCCCACCAAGTCCCAGCGAACGAGCTTCCCAGGAGTCGACTCATGCCCCAGGTGACCATGCCCCAGCTCGGCGAAGGCGTCGAATCCGGCACGATCGGGAAGTGGCTCAAGCGCGTGGGTGATGCCGTACGCGTGGGCGACCCTCTTGTCGAGGTCGTGACCGACAAGGTCAATGCGGAAGTCCCATCGCCCTTCGAAGGCACGCTCACCAGGATCCTCGTATCCGAGGGCGACACGGTGGCCAACGACGCCCCCATCGCTGAGGTCGAGGCGGCCGCGGCGGCCGAGCAGGAAGCTGTGGCTAAGGTGCCGAAGGTGGCGGAGAAGGGAGAGGAGGAGGCGAAGGACCCCGAGCCGGAGACACGCGAGCCCGAAGCCGCTGTGACGCCCAAGGCCGAACCTGCTCCGGCCGCCACCCCCAAGCCCGCTGTCGTGGTCCCGGCCAACATCCGAATGACGCCCGCCGTGCGGCGGCTAGCGCGCGACCTTAGCGTCGACGTCACCGGCATCACGGGTTCCGGCAAGGGCGGTCGCATCACGCGCGACGACGTTGAGACTGCCGCATCCGCTGCTGCCGCCACACCTGCCGCCACACCACCTGCCACCGCGCCCGCCCCCGCATCTGCGACCCCGCCGTCGGCTGGCCGTGTTGCCGCCGACCCCAGCGACTCCCCGGTCAAGCACGGTGACTCGCTCAAGCTGCTCAGCCCCATGCGCAAGGCCATCGCTCGGCACATGGAGCGGTTCCTCGATGTCCCTGCCGCCTACATCACCATCGAGGTCGACATGACACCCGTGGTGAAGGCGCGTGCCGCCGTCAACGCCGACTACAAGTCGCGCGAAGGCATGTCCATGAGCTACGTGGCATACATGACCAAGGCCTGCGTCGAAGCCCTGCGCAAGTATCCCGACTTCAATGCGCACTGGACCGACGAAGGTCATTGGCGTCGCAAGGCGGTCAACATCGGCATCGCAGTGGCGGTCGACGACGGCCTGGTCGTCCCGGTCATCAAGAACGCCGAGAACCTCAGCCTGCACGGCCTCAACACCGCCATCAATGACCTGGCCACCCGCGCCCGCACCAAGAAGCTGCGCCCCGAGGACCTGGAGGGCGGCACCTTCACGGTCGACAATACCGGCTGGACCGGCTCCATCCTGACGCTGCCCATCATCAATGTTCCCGAGGTGGCCATCATCACCATGGAGAAGATCGTGAAGCGGCCGGTGGTGCTGGAGGACCAGGGCGATGCCATCGCGGTGCGCTCGATGATGAACATGTGCATCGCCATCGACCATCGGGCCGTGGACGGTGCCCAGGCCGGCGCGTTCCTGACCGAGGTCGCCGAGTGGCTTGGCGCGGTCGACCAGGACACCCCCATCTGGTAGCGCCATGAACAGAGAACTCCCGATCTTCGACCCCAACAATGGCCCACCCGAGCTGCATCAGCCGCTCAGCATCGCCATGGGCGGTTCGGTGGATGCCTCGGCTCTCCACACCGGCCCTGACCGTCAACGCCACCCCGATTGGATCCGAGCCAAGCTGCCCAGCGGCGCCAACTACGAGGAGCTGAAGAGCCTCGTCAAGGGCCATTCGCTCAACACCGTCTGTGAAGAGGCCATGTGTCCCAACATCGGGGAGTGTTGGGAGCAGCGCACCGCCACCGTGATGATCCTGGGTGACACCTGCACCCGCGCTTGCGGCTTCTGCGCGGTCAAGACCGGCCGACCCGAGTGGAATGACGATGACGAGCCCCGCCGCGTGGCCGAAGCCGTTGCTGTCATGGGCCTTGAGCACGTCGTCGTCACCAGCGTGTGTCGGGACGACCTGTCCGACGGTGGCGCGCGGATCTTCGCCCAGACCATCCGCGAGATGCGCCGCTGCAGTCCCGCCATGGGCGTGGAGGTACTCATCCCCGACTACCTCGATGCCGAGCTGCGCACCGTGATGCTGGCGGCTCCCGACATCCTCAACCACAACGTGGAAACCGTCGAGCGGCTTCAGAAGCCGGTCCGCAAGCGCGCACGCTACGACCGATCGCTGCAGGTGCTTGCCGATGCCAAAGCCATGGCGCTCGAGATCGCTGGGCGAACCGGGACCGTGCACACCAAGTCGAGCATCATGGTCGGCCTGGGCGAGACGCGGAATGAGCTGAGCCAGGCGTTTCGCGACCTACGGGTGGTCGACTGCGACATCCTCACCCTCGGGCAATACCTGCGGCCTTCGATGAAGCACCTCCCGGTCGAGCGCTACGTCCACCCCGACGAGTTCGCCGAGATGAAGGCCGAGGCTCTGGCGCTGGGCTTCAAGCACGTCGAATCGGGTCCACTGGTGCGGTCCTCCTATCACGCCCGCGACCAGGTGCCCGAGGAGTCGAAGCGCAACCGCAACGCGCGCGCTGTTGCCTTGGCCGCGAACGGCTTGGCCACCAGCTCGTAGCTCGGGGACGGGCGGTGCACGAGACACCCGCGGATCTGGCGCGACTCCAGGCCACGCTCGACCGCAGTTACGCAGCGGCGGGGCAGCACCTGCGCGAGATCATCACGCCCGAGCGTCGGCTGTCCGCGGACCACCTGGTCGACCGACTGGTGGGCATGTGCCTGCTCACCCTGGCCACCGTCAGCGCCGATGGCCGCCCCATCGCCGGCCCTGTCGACGGCATCTTCTACCGCGGAGACTGGTACTTCGGCTCGGCGCCGGAGTCCCTGCGCTTCCGGCACATCCGCCGGCGACCGCAGGTGAGCGCCACCTACCTACCGGCCGAGGAACTCTCTGCTACGACGCATGGCCAAGCCGTGGAGATCGACGTTGCGGCGTCGGAGCAGGCGGGGTTCCGCAGGACCCTGCTCGACATCTACCTGCCCCGCTACGGTCCCGACTGGGAGCGGTTCCTCGATTCTGGCGTGGCCTATGCGAGAATCGATGCCGAGCGTATGTTCACCTTCTACATGGATCCGAGCGACCCGGATCCGAGCGACGTGGATCCCGGAGACTCGGAGTCCGGCGGCCAGGAGACTGGCACCGCCGATCCCGGCGACCCGGATCCACGATCGGACTAGACCGCGCTCGCCTCTCGCGCCGCGACCGCGCTGGGGTTCTCGATGGGGACGCCGATGACCGAGCCCCACTCGGTCCAGGAGCCGTCGTAGTTGCGCACACGCTCGTAGCCGAGCAGCTCGTGCAGCACGAACCAGGTGTGACTCGAGCGCTCTCCGATCCGGCAGTAGGTCACCACGTCACGGTCGGCGGTCACGCCCATGGCAGCAAAGTGCTCGCGCAACTCATCGGCCGACCGGAACGTCCCGTCCTCGTTGACCGTCTGCGCCCACGGGGCGGACGCTGCACCCGGGATGTGCCCGCCACGCTGCGCCGACTCGCTCATGCCGGGAGGCGCCAGCACCTCACCACTGAACTCGGCCGGCGAGCGCACATCGACGAGCGCCAGATCGGCGTCACCCAGCTGCTCGAGGATGTCACGCTGGAAGGCTCGGGTGGAGAAGTCGGGCTGGGGTAGCGTGATGCCGGTAGGGGCATAGGCGGGCACCTCGACGGTGAGGGGCAGACCATTCGCCAGCCAGTAGGCCCGGCCGCCGTCGAGCAGGCTGACACGCTCCACGCCGTGCAGCCGAAGCTGCCAGTAAGCCCAGGCCGCGAACCAGTCGTGGTTGTCCCCGTAGAACACGACATGCGTGTCAGGGCCGATGCCGGAGACCGAGAGCAGCTCTGCTAGCTCATCGCTACTGACGATGTCCCGTCGGATGCCGTCGGACAGCTGCGTCTGCCAGTTCCAGCCGACTGCGCTGGGGAGGTGGCCCTGGCGGTATGCCTCGGTATCGACGTCGACCTCGACGAAGCGCACCGACGGGTCGTCGAGGTGCTGCTGTGCCCACTCGGCGCTCACCAGGGCGGCAGGCTTGGCGTAGTCGGACATGGCATCGCTCCTCATCATCGGGCCCACTTCGACCCGCTCAGCCCCCGTTGTCGTCAGAGAGAGGCTACGATGCCTTAGAGTCGATGTCCAATCGAATTGATACCACTGAGTGAACGATAGAAGCGGTCACCGGCTCTTGAGCAGGATGCGCCTCGCGTTGTCGGCGTAGACCTTCTTCAGCACCTCGTCGGGCAGGCCGATGCCGTGGATCTGCCAGCGGCCTTGGGACGGATAGTCGTCCAGGTCGTAGTCAAACGACTCGTCGAAGGTCTCAAGGAAGCGGTAGAAGATCCGGTACATGGCGGGGTCGTAGCCGAAGTCAGTCCCGAACAGGATGCGATCGGCGTACTTGAGGAAGAACTCGCGTGCCGTGTACGGCTGCCGACCCAGCTCGCTGATGCGCGCCGAGATGTCGACATAGAGGTTCGGATTGCGGTCCAGCATGCCCGAGACCAGCGCCAGGTCCTCCGAGGCGCAGCCCACGTGGGCACCGATGAACGTCGTGTCGGGGTGGCGGGCGACCACCCGCTCGAAGGCCGCGATGATCTCATCGAAGCTCGCGAAACCAGCCCCGCTCACCTCGCCCGCCTCGCCCGCCCCGCCAGTCGCTGCTCGCGGCGGCCAGAAGTGCCAGTCGGGATGGGCCTGGAGCTCCTCCCAACGCTCGTTGTGCTCGTCGAGGCGGTCGAAGAAGGCGATGGGATCGGCCACGTGGACGATGATCACCGCGCCCGTCCTGGCGCCCACCGCCCACACGGGGTCCAGGCGCGGATCGTCGACCGGCACGACCGCGCCATCAGGATCGCGCGCCCGCAGGCCTAGTGGCTTCCAAGCCTTGATACCGACCGCGCCACGACCCACAGCATCTTCGAAGCGCGTTGCCTCCATCTCGCCGAAATCGGCACGCTCCGCCCACTCCTCGTAGGCCATCTGCGCCACATGCGCGAAACGCGTCGGGTGCGCGCCGGCGTACTTGGCGAAGTGCTGGCTGAAGGCCTCACCCTGGCCACCATCAAGGTCGACGATGGCCTCCACGCCGGCCTCGTCCAGTGCCGCTAACAGCTCGGAGACAGGTCGGGCGTGCCAGCCTTGGCTGAAGGTCGGCCCCAGGTGGTTGTGCGCATCGACCACCCCAAAGCGTGGCTTCTCGATCAGGTGTTCTGGCAGTCGCAGCTTGCTCAGCGGCCGGTAGTCGGAGAGGCGCATCTACTTGATGCTGCCGGCGGTGAGGCCGCCGACGAGCCATTTCTCGATGATGATGAAGAGGATGACCACCGGCACGATGGCGATGAGCGAGGAGGTGAAGAGGTACTGCCACTCCACCCGGTACTGGCCGATGAAGGTGGTGACACCCACAGTGAGCGGATGGATATCGGCCGACTGCGCCAGCGTCAAGGCGATGACGAACTCGTTCCAGGCGGCGATGAAGGTGAAGATGACCGCAGTGATGATGCCCGGCAGCGCCAAGGGTAACGTGACCCGGCGCAGCACCCCCAGGCGGGAGGCACCATCGATCGACGCGGCTTCTTCCAGCTCGACCGGGATGGTCGAGAAGTAGGCCACCATGATCCAGGTGGAGAAGGCCAGGTTGAAGGCGGCGTTGACGATGATCAGTGCCAGGTAGGTGTTGACGCCGGCGGCCGGGAAGACGCTGCCGATGGCGACGAACTCACGGTAGATGCCGATCACCAGCGCAGTCGGCGCGAACATCTGTGTGATCAGAACCAGCAACAGGAACAACAGTCGGCCGCGATAGCGATAGCGTGCCGTGTAGTACGCCGCCGGCAGCGACACGATCAACACCAGCAGCGTGGCGAAGATGGAGATGATGAGGCTGCTTCGGAGGTAGCCCCACAGCGGCGCCTCCTCCCAGACCGTGATGAAGTTGGAGAACTCGAAGCGCGACGGCAGGTACTTCGCGGGGACCGAGACCAGCTCGTTCGCCGGCGACAACGCGGTGATGAACATCTGGATGTAGGGCGCCATGAAGAAGAAGGCGACCAGGGCGCCGATGCCCGCTAGCAGGGCCTTCTTGATGGTCGGAGTTCGCGGTCGCGACTGCATCGTGGTCACGTCACGCCCTCCGCCAATCGACGAAGCGCAAGTAGAGCAGCACGAAGAGGAGGATGACGCCGAAGTTGACCACGGCCATGGCGGCCGACTGGCCCACATCGAGCAGCTGGAAGGCCAGCTTGTACATGTGTGTGGTGGTCGTGTCGGTGAGCGAACCGGGACCGCCGCGGGTCATTGCCCAGATGATGGGGAACTGGTTGAAGACGTTGATCATGTTGATGATCGCGGCCACCAGCAGCGCCGGTCGGAGCAGCGGCAAGGTGAGGCTGACGTAGCTGTGCCAACCGGTCGCGCCGTCGACCTCACCGGCCTCGTAGATGTCCTTGGGGATGGACTGCAGTCCGGCCAACAGCACGTAGGTGGTGAACGGCAGTGACACGAAGATGGCCACGAACATGAGCCAGATGAAGGCGCTCGAGGGGTTGCCCAGCCAGTCATTGATGGGGCCAGACAGCAGTCCCAGGTCAAGCAGGATGCGGTTGATGATCCCGTAGAAGCCGTCGAGCATCCAGCGCCAGATGGTGGCGGTCATGACCACCGATGCCGCCCACGGGATGATCAACGCCCAGCGCACCAGGCGTCGGCCGGGGAAGGCGGCGTTGAGCAGTGACGCCAGTGCCAACGAAACAAGGATGGTGACGCTGACGACGATCACCACCCATGCCAACGTGCGGGTGAGGATGCCCATGAAGTCGGGGTCGGCGAAGAGGCGTTCGAAGTTCTCCAAGCCGATGAAGCCCTTGGCCAGACCGGAGCGGCTGATCTCCAGCACCGACGTGCGGGCCATCTCGAAAGCCGGCCAAAGCACGACCGCGAAGATGAGCAGCAGGGCCGGGCCGATCCAGGGCAGCGGGCCGAGATCCGGCAGCCGCCGTCGCCCGGGCGGCGCCGCGACGGGTGGCTTGTCGACGGGCGCGACGCGTGCCTGGCTCACGGATCCCTCCGAGGAAGAAGAGCGAGGGCCCCAACCGTGTCTGGCTGGGACCCTCGCATGCTAGTCAATCGTGACGGGTTCGATCAGCCTGCTTCGCCGACCGCGTTGATCTCGTCGAGGATGGCCTGCTTGTCAGCCCCGGGCACGAAGGCCGCGCCGATGCCGTCCTGGATAGCGCCCTGGACGGAGCCCCAGGCAGCCTGGTCGGAGGGGTAGAAGATGGCTGAGGGCAGGACCTCGATGAACGGTGCCAGGAAGGGGTCCGCCGACATGGCCTCACCAGCGGAGATGGTCGCCGGCAGGAAGCCGCCGGCCGCCTCGAGGAAGGCCGCGTAGTTCTCTGGCTGGTAGAGGAAGCTCAGGAACTTCTGGACAGCCTCCTGGTTGCCGTCCTTCTTGAAGCCGAAGAAGTAGTCCTGCACGCCCAGCGTGATGGACTCCTTGCCGTCGGCGGCCGGGAAGGGGACCACGCCCCAGTCGACGTCGCTCTGGTAGGTGTTCTCAAGCTCACCGGGCAGGAAGATGGCGCCGTTGAGCATGCCCACCACGCCCTGGCCAAAGAGTTGGAAGGCGCCCTCGGTGCGGTTGAAGGAACCGGGGTTCGGCTGCGTGCAGCCCATGTCGACCAACTCCTGGAGGAAGTCCAGCGTGGCCAGGTTCTCAGCCGAGTTGACGACCCAGTCCTGGCCGTCGAAATACTGGCCGCCGTTGCCACCAGCCCAGATGAGGAACTCAGCCTGGGCCTCCTCGGGACCCAACGGGAGTGCCAGCGGCACGACGCCGGGCTGCGTGTCGAGGATGGCCTGACAGACGGCCTTGACCTCGCTCCAGGTCGTCGGCGGCTCCACGCCGGCGGTCTCAAGGATGGCTTTGTTGAAGAAGAACAGGCGGTCAGATGCGAGGTCCGGCACGGCGTATTCGATGCCGTCGTACTTGGAGTTGTCGCGGAAGGTCTGGATCAGGTCGGCCACGGTCGCCTCATCCACGATCTGGTCCGCGGGGTACAGCAGGTCGTCCGCTGCGAAGGCAGCGAAGTAGTTGAGGTTGGCGATGTCCGGCGGCTCGCCGGTGGCGATGCGTGTCGTCACGACCTGGTCGATGTCATTCCAGTTGACCACCTGGACGGTGACGTCGACGTCCGGGTTCTCTTCCATGAACCGGCTTGCCAGATCATCGAAGTAGGGCTGCATGGCATCGGTGTATTGGGCTGCGATCATCTCGATGCTAGTGGCATCCTGGGCGGCCACCGGCACTGCGCCAGCGGCAGCCAGCAGGCCCGCGGCCCCGAGTGCCACGACTCCTGAGAAACGCTTGGTCATGGGTACTGACCTCCTCCATGTATCCGGGTCCGCCGGCGGCGTCACATCGGAACATCGGGACGTACGGACGTCCGGTCCTCATCATGCCACTCGTGTCAACGTCGTTGGGGCAGTCCGCGCCATCGCCGGCCGCCCCCGCGCGTCAGGTGTCGGTACCTGGGTCCTTGGGATTGAGAACGTCACCGAAGCGCTGCGCCACCGACAGCGCAGGGTCGATGGGGACCTCCGCTGGCACGACGTCCGATGGGATGGAGATGATCGGTACCGGCCTGATCGACTTACCTTCGAACTGCGGCAGCCATTCGCGCTGTGACTCGAGCATGTCGGAGGCCATCTCGCGGATCTGGCGCAACGTGAGCACGGCGCTGGTCAGCGGGTCCAGCGCGAGGGCGTGCACGACGGCCTCCGGGTCGCCCGCCGTGCCCGCCTTGACGGCCAGTCGCTGTACGTTGATGTTGGTCAGGTTCAGGGCCGCGCACTGTGCCGGCAGGTCCCCGACCTGGACCGAATGGAGACCGCCGCCATCGGCATACATGGGCCCCTCGATACAGGCATCGCTGGGCAGGTTCGGGATCGCACCACGGTTGATGCGGTTCCCCTGGAAGTGGAAGGGCACGCCAGTCTCGATCGCTTCGATGATGCGTGGGCCGTACTCGTGGCTGCGCTCGGGCAGTTCGACGCCACCCTCGTGCAGCACATCGTCATCGGTGTACTGCGCCGCGACCAAACGGGTCCAGCGCACCAAGGCTCCGCTCTCGCCGCCGAAGGCCGGCCGATCGCAGTACAGCGCCAGCGCTTCCGGTGATCTTCGGAAGTAGGGAAGGTACTCCGAGAGGTGTCCGGTCGATTCGGTCATGAAGTAGCCGAAGTGGCGGAGCATCTCGCCACGGACCTTCTCATTGACGTAGAACTCGGGCTCCTCGAAGCGTTCCCGCAGCAGCGGATAGAGATCCCTGCCGCGGTGTTCGAGTTGGACGAACCAGCTCATGTGGTTGATGCCAGCGGCCCGGAAGTCGATCTCGTCGCGGGGCACGCCGGTGTAGCCGGCGATGAGGTCGAGTGTCACCTGTGTGCCGTGGCAGAGCCCGACTGAGGGCACGGCAGGGTCGTCGAGCACCCAGCAGATCATGTCCATCGGGTTGGCGTAGTTCAGTAGCAGCGCACGGGGGGCGTGGGCTCCGATGTCACCGACGACCGCCCGAGCGACCGGGATCCCGCGAAGGGCTCGGAAGATTCCACCTGGCGCCAACGTATCGCCGATGCACTGGTCCACGCCGTACTTCAAGGGGACCTGGTAGTCAAGCTCGGTGGCGCGGAGCCCCCCGATCTGGAAGGTGGTGATGACGTAGTCAGCGCCCCTGATGGCCGCGGCCTGGTCGGTCTCGACCGTGACCGTCGCCGGAACGCCGTGCGCCTCGATCAGTCGTTCGGCCCACCGCTTCAGCAATGGCGTCCGCCGGGTGGACGGATCCATCAACACGAATTCCACGTCCCTGACCGGCCCGGCCAGGACATCGCGGATGAGCGTCTTGGTGAAGACGATGCTGCCGGCGCCGATGATGGCGATCCGCACGTGTCGAGGTTCTCGCATCCTTCAGATCTCCTCCGTTATCCATCGGCTCCGACGCGGGTCCGTAGCCAACTGACGCCGATGGCCAGCACGATGAGTCCACCGAAGGCGATGTCCTGCAGGAACGGGTCCACGCGGAGCATGTTGAGCATGTTCGAGATGACGCCCAGCAGCAGCACGCCGAAGAACGTGCCGATGATGCCGCCGCGCCCGCCGGTGATCGGCACACCGCCGATGACGACCGCGCCGATAGCCCGCAACTCCAGTCCCGCACCGGTGTCTGGCAACGCCGAGCCGATGCGAGAGATGAGCAGGATGGAGGCGATGCCGACCAGGACGCCGTTGATGGCAAAGATCATCACGGTCGACTTGGAGACGTCGATACCGGCCAGGAACGCTGCCCGCGGGTTGTCACCGATGGCATACGTTCGCCGCCCGATGCGGGTGTATTTCAGCAGCAATCCGACTGCGACGTAGCCGGCTAGGCTGATCAGGAAGATGAGCGGGATGGTGCCACCGAGGCGCGTGCTGGCGAGGAAGGTGAAGTTGTTAGGCACCAGTTGGATGAGGCCGGACGTGAGCCACAGGGCGATACCGGTGAAGATGCCTAGCGTGGCCAGCGAGACGATGAATGTGGGCGCCTGGAACAGACGCGCGACGGCCGCGTTCGAGACGCTGCAAGCCACCGCTACGAGGATGGCAGCCACCATCGCCAGTTCCTCGGGATAACCGGCCAGGACGATCATGGCCATGACGACCGCGGCCAGACCCACGATGGCACCGACGGAGATGTCGAAGTTGCCCGAGATGATGAGCATGGTGGCCCCCGCCGCCACGAGTCCCAGGACCGACGATTGCTCGAGGATGCTGATGAGGTTGCGGTGGTTGAAGAAGCGTTCGTTCATCAAGCCGGTGAAGACACCCAGGATGAGGGTCAGTGCAAGTAGGAGCACCCACTGGTTGGCCGCGATGAAGCGGGTCGTCTGCTGGCGTCTGGTGGGGGTCGCGGGCCTCTGGCCCAACGGATCCATGGTGCCAGTCTGGCCGGTTGCATCAGTCATCGGCGACTCCCAGGAACTGTCTCATCAGGCTGTGTTCGGTGGCCGTGCTCGCGTCCACCGTATCGACGATCCGCCCGGCCCGCATGATGGCGATGCGATCGCTCAAGGACAGCAGCTCCGGCAGGTCGGACGACACGATGACGACCGCACGTCCGGCCTTGAGCAGTTCCCCGATCAGGCGGTAGATATCGTGCTTGGCGCCGACGTCGACGCCCTTGGTGGGCTCATCTAACAGGTACACCTTGGCGTCCACGGCCAGCCAGCGGCCGATGACCACCTTCTGCTGATTGCCGCCTGACAGCCGCCGTACCTCCTGGTCGACCGACGGTGTGATGATGCCGAGTCGATGCACCAGGTCCTCGGACATCTCGCGCTCACCCCTGATGAGGAACCCACGCAGCTCGTTCCATGCGTTGGCGAGGTTCTCTCGCACCGGCCGATCCGGGAGCAGCCCCGTCCCGGCGCGATCCTCCGTCACCAACGCGAGCCCAGCCGCGACGGCTTCGCGCGGACTACTGGGCCGATATGTCTTGCCGTCGATCTCCAGGCTGCCGGTGCGTGCGTGGCGGACCCCGAAGATGAGCTCCATCAACTCGGTACGACCGGCGCCGACGAGGCCGCCAAAGCCCAGCACCTCGCCGCGCCGGACCTCGAAGGACGCCGGCACCGTGATGCCCCGCCCGGTGTAGTCCCGCGCACGCAGGACGACATCTCCGATCTCGACGGCCTGCTTGACGAAGAAGGCCGAAGCGTCGCGACCGACCATCAGGCGCACCAGGCCATCCGGCGTCGCGCCGGAAGCCGCGAGTGTGGTGACGTGCCGCCCGTCCTTGAGCACCGTGATCCGGTCGCCAACCTCAAGGACTTCCTCGAGGTAGTGGGAGATGTAGATGATGCCCAGCCCCGTCCCTGCCAGCCGCCGGACCAGACCCAACAGGTGCGCCGTCTCGGACTGTCCGAGTGATGAGGTCGGCTCGTCAAGCACCAGCAGCGCTGGATCGAAGCGCAGCGCCCGGACGATCATGGTCAGCTGTCGCTCGGCAGGTGTCAGGTCGGCGCCCAGCTTGTCAGGGTCGAGATCGACTCCGAGGTCTTCGATCAGGTCGGCCGCGACACGCCGCTGCCGACGGGTGTCCACCAGCTCGAAGCCGCGGGTCCATTCCTGGCCCAGGAAGATGTTGTCGGTGACCGAGAGGCTGGTCACGATGTCGGCGTCCTGGTAGATGGTGCTGACCCCTGCCACGTTCGCGGCGTGCGGAGTCAGGCGCCGGTACGGCCGACCCCCGATGACGATGTCGCCCTGGTCGGGCGTGACGACCCCCGAGAGGATCTTCATCAGCGTCGACTTGCCGGCGCCATTCTCGCCGATGAGGCAGTGGATCTCGCCGCGGTGCACGTCGAGGCTGACGTCGATCAGGGCGCGGGTGCCCTGATATGCCTTGGAGATGTGCTCGAGAGAAAGGACCGGACCGGCGCCACGGTCACCCACGACGGCCGGTCCGGTCAGCTCAGCTTGCGCAGTCACGTGCAAGCGGGATATCTGTAGCCGGTCTAGCTTTCGGGGAGCAACTCGGGGAAGTACTGCTTGGTCAGCTCGACGTACACAGGATCCGGCTCCCAGGGCACGACCTGCATGGGGTCGTCCACGTTCTCGGGCGTGACCGCGATGACCGGCAGCATGATCTGCTGGTTCAGCTCGTCGGTGCAGCCCTGCACGTGGTTGTTCAGCGCGTGGTACGCCACGAAGCCCTCCCATCCGGGCGAGCTGCTGATGGTGTACTTCAGCGAGCCTTCCTTCAGGAGCGGGATGCCTGAGGTCGAGCCGTTTTGGGCGAACACCTTGACCGGGTTGTCCAGCGCGCCTTCGTTCTCGAGCATGCGGATGACCGCCGTGGCCATGTCCTCGTCCATCACGAACAACAGCCCAGGCTCCTCACCTGAGAAGAGTAGGTCCTGTGCCAGGTCGCGAGCCTTGTCCGGGCTGTACTCGGTCTCAAGGATGGGTTCCATCAGCGTGTTGGCGCCCAACTCCGCCGCCTTCTCGGTCATGCCAGCGTTGATCTGCTGGCTCGGCGGGGAGACGAAGAAGCCGGTCAGGATCGCGAATGTCTCACCGGGATAGGTCGCGGCCATCCACTCAGCGTAGGACTCGCCCATGCCGTACCAGTCGAAGTCGATCGATGCGACATGGTCGGTGCCGTTGGCGATGACCGTACCGACGCTGTCGGTCAGGACCACCGGGATGCCGGCGGCGTTGCCGGCCTCGGCGGCGGCGGTGGCACCCGCTTCGGTCGAGGAGAACATGCTGATGCCATCGACGCCCTGGTTCACCAACGACTCGATGTTGGCCAGCTCTTTCTCCGCGTCGTACTCGGTGTCAAGCACGACGACCTCATTGCCGTCGGCCTCGGCGGCATAGACGAAGCCGTCCACGTCGCGCTGGTACCAGGTATCCGGTCCGGGCTTGATGTATCCGTACGTCTTGGGCGTGGCATTGGCGAGACATGCCGCCAGGTCGCTGGCTGGGTCCTGGGCGGCGGCCGGAACGGCCCCGGCGGCGAGCATGGACGCGGTCAGGACTGCGCCGCTCACAAGGGCCACGCGACCTCGCGCATGCGCCCGATCGATAACGGTCATGGAACGTCTCCTCACTCTGGTGCCCTGACTGTGGGGATATCGACATCCGGACGTCCGGATGTCCGGGCCTCATCGTGCCACAAGGTGTCAAGACCGACAGCGCCGGTAGGGCATACCGCTGCGGACTGCCCGATACTTGGGTGCATGGTCGCCGTGCTCCCCGCCAGCCGCCATCTCCTCCGTGCCAGGGACCTGCCTGATGCGGGCCACACAGAGCCACTCACCGTCGCCGACCTGGCGCGCGCGGCCGGGCTGTCCGTCGCTCACTTCAGCCGCGAGTTCCGACGAACCAGGATCGTGGCTGGTCCATGGACGCGAACGTCGTACGGCTTCGTCGCAGGAGATCCCTGACATCCGAGGCGTGGAGCGAGTCGCAGGAGAGGTACACGATCCGGCGCGACTCGATCCCAGAGCGGAGGGGCGACGCGATGGCGCGCAGCGCGATGCCGACTACCCGACCCCATCAGCAGCGGCCCGGGCGACACCCGAGCCGCTAGCATGGCCACATGCCGTCTGTCCTGTCGCGCAAGATCCCGCTGGCCGAGTTGCATTGCCACCTTGGCGGTGCCGTGTCGCCGGCCATCATGTGGGGCATCGCCCACTCCCAGGGCATCCGATTGCCCAGCAAGGACTTCTGGGAGTTCCGCGAGATGATCACCGTGTCCAAGCGGCGCGGGCGCTCCTTCGACGGCTACCTGCAGCTGTTCCACTGGACGGAGCTGATCCAGTCATCACCACTCGCGGTGGAACGTGCCGCCTACGAGGTCATCGGCGGCGCCTACCGCAAGAACCACATCACCACCATGGAGCTGCGCTTCAACCCCATGAAGCGAAACCGTGGCGGCGAACAGGACCTGGACCACATCATCAGCGCCGCCATCCGCGGCATGGACCTGGCCACCCTCGAGTACCCCATCAAGCCCGGTCTCATCCTGTGCCTCGACCGCGCCTTTCCCGAACACCTCAACGAGATCATCGTGGAGAAGGCCATCGCCTACCGCCGCCGCGGCGTGGTCGGCATCGATATCGCCGGCCCGGAGTCGGCCACCTTCGACCCGGCGCACTACACCTCCGCCTTCCGACGCGCACGCAAGCAGGGCCTTGGCATCACCGTCCACACCGGCGAATCAGGCCCTGTGGAAGAGGTCGCGCAGGTCATCCGGCACCTTGAGCCTGACCGTTTGGGCCACGGCGTCAAGTCGGCCTACGACGAGAAGACGATGGGCATGATCCGCGAACGCGGCATCACCCTGGAGCTGTGCCCCACCAGCAACCTCAACTCCCGCGTCGTCTCGGGCTGGGATGAGTTCGCCTGGATCTTCGATACGTTCCACCAGAACGGCGTGCGCTACACCATCAACACCGACGGCCCGGAGATGCTCAGCACCTACATCCGCGACGAGATGGCGTCGCTGGCTCGCCACGGCATCCTCTCGCTGGAGCAGCAGGAGCAGGCCGCGGCATGGGCGCGCGAGGCCTCCTTCGTGGAGGGCGCCTCCGATGTGCCGGCGCCCAGACGCACGCCTGCCACGCGGCGCCAGATCGAGCGCGAAGAAGCCTGAGCTGACCGCCGGCGAAGAGGAGACGAACATGCGCGTGATGGCTATCGGCGCCCACCCGGATGACCTGGAGATCCTGTGCGCGGGAACGCTGGCCCGATACGCGGCCGAAGGGCACGACGTCACGATGTGCCACGTGGCGCGCGGCGATCGGGGCTCGTATGAGCACACTCGGGAGGAGATCGCGCAGATCCGTGACGGTGAGGCACGCCGGGCGGCGGAGGTGATCGGTGCCACGTACCTGGCCCTGGGCGTGGCCGATGGCGAGGTCAACGGGTCCGACCCGGGTCAGCGCGCCGACATGGTCGAGGCCATCCGGGTGGCACGGCCGGATGTGGTGCTGGCCCACGCGCCCAACGACTACATGACCGACCACGTGGAGGCCTCGCGACTGGCGCTGGACGCGAGCTTCCTGGCCACGCTTCCACTGTTCGAGACCGAGTCGCCACACCTTTCGGACGTGCCGGCGCTGGCGTACATGGAGACCGTATCGGGCAACGACTTCGTGCCCACCGAGTTCGTCGATATCTCCGACTTCCTTGAGGCCAAGCTGGCCATGCTCGCCCAGCACCAGAGCCAGCTGACCTGGCTGGCCGATCACGACGATGTCGATATGCTTGGGCAGGTGCGCACAGTGTCGAGGTACCGCGGGCTCCAGTGCGGCGTCGCTGCGGCGGAGGGTTTCATCGGCTGCAACGTCTGGCTGCGAGCGCGAACGAGCCGCTTCCTGCCCTGAGCGACCGCGAGATGCCCTGAGCTACAGGAGCGCCTCTGCCTCCGCAAGGGTGGCTTGGCCGTCGACGCCGCCGATAGCGCGCGTGGAGAGGGTGCCGCAGGCCACTGCCATGGCCAGTGCCTCTGCCAGCGACCGACCGTCCAGGAAGCCGTAGAGGAAGCCGGCATCGAAGGCATCGCCAGCACCGGTCGAGTCCACCACCTCGACCTGATTGGCCGGCAGCCGCAACGCTTCCTCGCCACGCACGGCCAGGGCACCGTCGGCGCCCAGTTTCACGACCACCGTGAGCGGTGCCGCAGCGGCGGAGCGACCGGCGTCCTGCGCTCTAGCCACCAACGCGCCGGCCGCCTCCAGCGGGTCCATGACGCCAGAGATGAGCGCCGCCTCACGTTCGTTGGGCAGGAAGATATCCGCCTCCGCCAGCATCGGGTCGATGCCCTCCCAGCGGCGGTCGGGATCCCAGTTGGTATCGAAGGAGGTGCTCACACCAGCGGCTCGAGCCTCGCGGAAGAGCGCCGGCAGACCGGGGCGCAAGCGCGGCTGGATGGCCGTGGAACCGGCGTGCAGGTGCCGGATATGCGAGAGGATCTCGCGTGGCACGTCTTGTGCGCGCAGGCGATCGATGGTGCCGGTCGCGGTCAGCATGGCGCGCCGATCGCCCTTGCCCAGATGCACCGTGGCACCGGTGGGGATGGCCGGCTCGACCGAGATGGTCGAGGTATCGACCCCCCGATCGCGTAGCGCTTCGAGGATGGCGTGGCCGAGCATGTCATCACCGACGATGCCACCGTGCGCCACGCGCAGGCCCAGTCGCGCCGCTCCGCAGGCGGTGATAGCTGACGAGCCACCCACCGTCAGGCGGATGGTGCCGACGATCTTCTCGACCTGCCCGAACTCGGGCACCACGTCGTCACCGATGACGAGGATGTCCGGATTGACGTCACCGATGACATAGAGGTCGGTCTCGCGCTCAGGTGCCCGGGTCGGCGGCGTGTCAGTCACTCACGTTGCCTGGGTAGTCGGTGTACCAGCCCTCAGCCAGCCCAGCATGATCGAGGAGAGGAGAGCGCTTGCGCCAGGGACGCGCCTCGCTCTCCACGATGTCCACCAGCCGTTGCATGCGGGCGACCCCTTC
The DNA here is from genome assembly GCA_963814315.1 of uncultured Chloroflexia bacterium. Classification (GTDB taxonomy): domain Bacteria; phylum Chloroflexota; class Limnocylindria; order Limnocylindrales; family CSP1-4; genus JAFMJV01. The sequence goes on along the minus strand of CAWFCG010000001.1, from coordinate 150,149 downwards.
GCTCGCCAGCCAGGCATCGCGCTCCGCAGCGACCATGGTGGCGCCTTCCTTCCACACTGAGCGGCCGACCAACACGCCCGAGGCGCCGGCGGCGCAGGCGATCTCCGTCTGCGCCTCGAACGTGGCGTCATCGACACCGGCCGACAGGATGGCCCAGGGGATGGCCGTGGCCTCATCCAGCTCGGCACAGGCCTCCTTCCAGCGCCAGCGGTCAGTGACCGCGGCGTCATAGGGGAACTCGCACTTGAGCACGTCACCACCGAGGGCCGTGAGGCGGCGTGCCGTACGCACCACCACGTCGCGTCGCGCATCATCGGTCAGCGTTTCCCCTTCCTGGAGTGCGAAACCGAGCGTCTCCAGGAAGAGCGGGATGTCGACATCGGCGCACCATTCGGCCACCTCGATGAGCAGCCGCTCCTGGTCCTCCGCATTCTCGGCGTCAGGGTGGTAGTAGAGCAGGAGCTTCACCGCATCGGCGCCCATGCGCTTGATCTGGCCGACACCCCAGCCGGGCATGAGGCGGCTGTGGCGCGCCGTCGAGAGGCCCTCGTATCCGGTCTCTTCGACGGACACCAGGAGGCCGCAACCTGGAGGCAGCGAGCCGTCGGCCACGGCCGGACCGGCGCCCAGCTCAGGGTCCAGCAGGATGCCGCTGGCGGTGCCGGCGATGGCACGCACGATGGCACGCTTGACCTCCACCATCTGCTCGTAGGGGACCGCGCCGGGATCGTCCGGATCGAGCATCCGGCGCAGGTTATTGCGATGGTCGAGCGCCAGGATCGAGAACGTGCCACGGTCGGAGGCACAGGCGTCCAGGCCGCGAAGTGTGCCGAGCCTCATGGCAGCAACCTCCTTGAGGTGTGAAGGGCAGCTCCAGCGGTGGGCCGCCGTGTCGATGCTACCATCGCCTGAGGTACGGACGTCCGTATCTCAGGCGACAAGCACCGTGTCGGTTGCCGGAACGGCACCGGCTGGAGCGCTGGAGGGAGACGATCGATGACGCGTATCGTGATGGTTGGCGCTGGAAGCGTCGAATTCACCCGCAATCTGCTGGGCGACATGTTGGTCTACCCGGAGTTGCGTGGGGCCACCATCGTGCTGCACGACATCGATGCCGATCGCCTTCGCACGGCTGAGCGGATGGCGGCCTGGACAGCCTCGGCCCTCGGTGCCTCACCGGTCATCGAGGGCCATCTCGATCGACGCGCCGCACTGGAGGGAGCGGACTTCGTCATCGACACCATCCAGGTAGGTGGCGCCCGAGCGACACAGATCGACTTCGACATCCCGGCGCGCTACGGGCTTCGCTACACCATCAACGACACCATCAACGTGGGTGGCGTGATGCGCGGACTGCGCTCGATCCCGGTCGTGCTCGACATCGTGCGCGACATGGAACAGGTGTGCCCCGATGCCTGGTTCCTGAACTACACCAACCCTATGGGCATGCTGGTGCGGGCCGTTGCCGAGCGCAGCGGGATCAGGACCGTGGGGCTGTGTCACTCCGTCTTCTGGACCATCGACACCCTCGCGGGCTACCTGGGCCTGCCGCGCGAGGAGGTGGACTACGTCTCGGCGGGGGTCAACCACCTGGCCTTCCTGCTGCGACTCGAGCACCGCGGCCGCGACCTCTATCCCGATCTGCGAGCGTTCGTGGCCCAGGGTCGGGTGCCCGATGACGACCTGGTACGGGCGGAACTCTTCTCCCGGCTCGGCTACTACCCCACTGAATCATCCGAGCACCACGCCGAATACAACCCCTGGTTCATCCCGAAGGGAGATGCTGTGGAGCGCTATCACATCCCCATCGGGGAATACCTCGATCGCGTCGCCCACAACCTCGATGAGTACGCTGAGACCAAGCGACGGCTCGACGCCGGCGAACCCTTCGAGATCGAGCAGAGCGGCGAGTATGCCGCGGTGATCATCCACTCCCTGCTGACCAGCGAGCCCGCTCGTATCGTGGGCAATGTCATGAACGAGGGCTCGCTGATCGACAACCTGGCCGCCGACGCGTGCGTCGAGGTCACCTGTCTGGTCGATGGCACCGGGGTCTGGCCGGTCCATGCTGGAGCCCTGCCGCCCCAGTGCAGTGCCTACATCGGCCCGGCCGTGGATACGCAGGCCCTGACCGTGCGGGCAGCCCTGGACCAGGATCGTGAGGCCATCTACCACGCGGTCATGCAGGATCCCCAGATCACGGCACGTCTGAGCCTGGACGAGACCTGGCGGCTGACCGACGAGTTGATCGAGGCCGAGGCCGAGTGGCTGCCCGGCTGGCTCCAGGCTTGACACTCCTGCGACGATGACATCCGGACATCCGGACATCCGGATGTTCCCCGGCCGACGGGCCGGGGTCGTACGGAGGAGGTTGGCTTGATGATCGAACGATCAGGAAATCGCCGACGCGCCGGCTTTGCGCTCATCGGTAGTGCCATGCTGGTAGGTGCGCTGGTGGCGCCAGTTGCAGCGCAGGAGCCCAGCGGCAAGATCACCTATGCCATCTGGGGCGATCCATCCGAGCTCGCCAGCCAGATCGCCCTGGTCGAGGCCTTCGAGGCGGAGCATCCCGACATCAACGTGGAGGTCACGGTCTCAGACTGGGATGCCTACTGGACCGGGCTCCAGACCAGCATCGCCGGCGGCGATGCACCCGACGTCTTCGCCATGGATGGCCCCATCTTCCCCGACTATCAGTCCCGTGGCGTGCTGCTCGACCTGCAGCCGTACATCGCCGCCGATGGCTTCGATGTCTCCGCCCTGGCAGACGCCGGAGTGGCCCACTTCACCACCGCTGACGGCGGTCAATACGGCCTGCCTCGCGATCTCAACGTGGTCCCGCTCTTCTACAACAAGACGATGTTCGATGCCGCCGGCATCCCCTATCCGGACGAGACCTGGGACTGGGACAAGCTGGTCGAGGTCGGGCAGCAGCTGACCATCGACGAGAACGCGGACGGCCTGCCCGAGCAGTGGGGTTTCTATACCGAGACCACCGACATGGAGAACTTCTGGAGCGAAGCCGTCTGGCAGAACGGTGGCGAGATCATCTCCGATGATCGCACCCAGACGCTGCTGGGCAGCGACGAAGCCGTGGGCGGTCTGCAGTTCCTGCAGGACCTTATCTACAAGTACAAGATCATGGCTACGCCCGACCTGTTCGCGGAGACCGGCGATGCTTTCGAGCAGGGGTTGGCGGCGATGGAAGCCAATGGTTCGTGGCTCGTGCCCACACACACGGCCGCCGGCATCGACTTCGGCATCGCACCCTTGCCGGCCGGTTCAGCCGGGCATGCCACCAGCCTCAACCCCACCGGGGCTGTCGTCTCGGCGAGCTCCAGGAACCCCGATGCTGCGTGGGAGTTCGTCAAGTGGCTGGTCGGTCCTGAGGCCCAGGAGATGCTGATGCAGGGGAAGGTCGCGCTGCCGGTCGACAAGTCGGTCCTCGAGGGCAGCTACGCAGCCGCGTTCGAAGGCTCGGACGTGATGGCGGCCATGCTCGAGCATGCTCACTTGAAGCCCTCGTTCGCGGGCTACTCGGAATGGAGCACCATCCTCCAGAACGAGCTGGATACCAACCTGTTCAATGCCCCCAACAAGACCGCCCGCGAGGCGATCGATTCGGTCATCGGACAGCTTGACGAGATCCTGGCTGCACAGCAGTAGCCGGCATCGGACGACTTCGGCCATGGCGCTGGTTCCCTCCGTCGCCGTGGCCACAGCCATGAGCCGATGGTGAGGATCTCCGGCAGTCCCGTGGTGGAGGGTACCTCCACCGGGCAGGGCGCCCAGGGAGCTGGCCCACCCGCGGGAGGGCGAGCCGGCAGTTCGCGCAGCCCTCTGCACGGGGAGAGTCGCTGGGCCTGGCTCTTTCTGGCTCCCACCATCCTGGGCTTGGCGGTCCTCTCAGCGGGACCCATCCTTGCCACGCTGGGGATCAGCCTGACCGACTGGGACCTGCTGACCCCGCCGCAGTGGGTGGGCCTCGACAACTTCACTGCGCTCGCCGAGAATCCGCGCTTCTGGAGGGCGATGCAGAACACCGCCTTCTACACGCTGCTCTCCGTGCCCATCGGCATGCTCATCGCCCTGGCCATCGCCCTCGGTCTGGACCAGGCCATCCGCGGCATCGCCTGGATCCGCACCATGTACTTCCTGCCCCTGGTGACCTCGGCGGTGGCCGTGGGCCTGGTGTGGCTCTGGATCTACTCGCCCCAGGGCGGACTGCTCAACGCGCTCACGGGCATCTTCGGTGTCCCGCCCCAGCGATGGGTATCCGATCCCTTCTGGGCCATGCCGGCCATCATCGTGATGAGCATCTGGCAGGGCCTGGGTGTCAACATCATCATCTTCCTGGCCGGTCTGCAGGCGATCCCACGTGAGTACTACGACGCTTCCGACGTGGACGGCGCCGGCCGCTGGGGGCGCTTCCGCAACGTGACCCTGCCGCTGCTGACTCCGAGCATCTTCTTTACCGGCATCCTGAGCTTCATCGGTGCCATGCAAGTGTTCGACCAGGTTTACATCCTGGCCCGACCGGGACCACCCACCGAAGCCACCATCACCTTGGTCTACTTCATCTACGAGGAAGGCTTCCGCTTCTTCCGCATGGGCCAGGCCAGCGCCGCGGCCTGGGTGCTGTTCGTCGTCGCCGCCACGTTGACGTACTTCTACTTCCGTCTGCAACGCCGCTGGGTGCACTACCAGTGAGGGCGACGTCAGCCGCCGGGATCGAGGTCAGGAGCCTGCGATCGGACCGCTCGGTGATGGCCCGCAAGCGCCTTCGTCTGCTCTGGCTCTACCTGATCCTCATCGTCGGTGGCGTGATCATGCTGGTGCCCTTCGTCTGGATGATCACGACCTCGCTCAAGACCAGAGCCGAAGTCTTCAGCTCGCCCATGCTGTCCTTCCCCTCGGGCCTGCACTTCGAGAACTACGAGCGCATGTGGAATGCGCTCCCCGGGGTCACCTTCGGTGATTTCTTCCTGAACTCCTTCAAGATCGCGACCCTGAATACGGTCGGTGTCCTGATCAGCTGTTCCCTCGCAGCCTTCGCCTTCGCGGTGTTGCGCTTCCGCGCCAAGGGCCTGCTGTTCGCCCTGGTCCTGGCCACCCTGATCATCCCCTTCCAGGTGGTGCTAGTTCCCAACTTCATCCTCTACCGCACGCTGCCCGACCCCTTCAGTGACAGCGGCAACTTCATCGGGACCCAGGAGCCGCTCTGGATCGGCGCCTTCCTGGGTGGCGCCTTCGGCATCTTCCTGATCCGCCAGTTCTTCCTGACCATCCCACGCGAGTTGCCCGACGCGGCCCGGGTCGACGGGGCTAGCCCCTGGGGCATCTTCCGGCACATCTACCTGCCGCTGGCCAAGCCGGTCCTGGCGACCCTCGCCATCTTCACCTTCATGTGGAGCTGGAACGACCTCATCAACCCGCTCATCTACCTGCGCGACCTGCCCGACTACACCACCACCGTGGGCCTGGCGTTCTTCCAGGGCCAGTACGTCGGCAAGTGGCCAGAGATGATGGCCGGCACGGTCGTCAGCATCATCCCCATGGTGCTGCTCTTCGTCATCGCTCAGCAGTACTTCGTGCGCGGCATCGCTATCAGCGGGCTGAAGGGATAGGGATGGCTCTGACGAGGCGGGCGATCCCAGGTGTGTCCATAAGGAGGAGACCATGATGGACGAGGCTCAGGGCCTGCCCTTGTATCGACGTATCCAGACGGACCTGCGTGACCGCATCCAGAGTGGCGAGCTGGCGCCGGGCGGCCAACTGGAGACCGAGCAGGAGCTCATGTCGCGCTACGGAGTCAGCCGTGCCACCGTGCGGCAAGCGCTGGCTGGTCTGGTGGCCGAGGGACAGGTAGAGATCCGGCGGGGTCTGGGGACGTACGTGCGCAAGGCCGCGCTGGAACACCGACTGGGCGGCTTCTATAGCTATAGCCGGGAGATCGAGAGCCATGGCATGAAGCCGGGAACTCGCGTGCGAAGCCTTCGCGTGGAGAAGGCGGATGAGCACGTGGCGGCCGCACTGGAGGTCTCACGCGGCGCTGCAGTGGTGGCCCTGCGCCGGATCCGTCTGGCCGACGAGGAGCCCATCGTGACCGAGACCAGCTACCTGCCGGCAGCACGCTTCGCCGGACTGGAGCACGTCGATTTCACTCGACGTCGGCTCTATGACACGCTGACGATCACCTACGGAGTGCGACCCACGCGTGCTCGCGAGGCCTTCCAGCCCATCCTGATGAACGATGATGAGGCCGAGGTGCTCGGTGGTGTGGCCGGCAGTCCCGCACTTCAGGTCGAGCGCACGACCTACGACTCAGACGGCCTGATCATCGAATTCTGCCAATCCATCCTCCGCGCCGACCGCTATCGCTATTCGGTCGAGCTGCGCGAAACCTGACCAGTCACAAGGAGCAGCCGCTATGACCGCGCCCCAGTCCCTCACTGCCGCCGACATCCGAACGCGCGTCGAGTCCACCACTGGTTGGCGCGAGGCCAGCACCGGGGGTGAGGCCATCGCCGCCGCTCTCCTAGTCGCTCGATCAGCTTCGCAGGACATCATCGACCGACTCGACGGTGCCGCGCGCATCGTCATCACCGGTGCCGGATCCTCGTTCTACATCGCCCAGGTGGCGGCATTCGCCATGCGAGCGCACGGGCAGCTGCCCGCCGAAGCACAGCCACTCTCGGAGGTCCTGCTTCGACCGGAGGCCGTATTCGCCGGGGCGGCCTTGGCGGATCAGCCGGTCATCGTGGTCTCGCGCTCCGGCTCCACCACCGAGGCGCTGGAGGTCATCAAGGCCGCGCGCGATCGTGGTCAATACACCCTGGTGGTCACCTGCCGTCCCGATTCGCCCATCGCGGGCCTGGCGGACACCACGCTGGCGGTGCCCGAGGGGGACGAGGAAGCCATCGTCATGACGCGCTCCTTCGCCTCCCAGACCGCGCTGCTCATGCGGCTGGCAGCGCGCCTGGGCACTGACGCCTTCGCGGCCGATCTCGATACCCTCCCATCGCGCTGGGACGGTCTCGCGCCATGGATCGAGCAGGCCTTCGAGCTGGCGGCGGCCAACCCCTCTCGGCTGGTGGTGCTTGGTGGTGGCGCCGCCTTCGGCCTCGCCAATGAGGCGGTGCTCAAAGCGACCGAGACGGGACAGGTGCCGGCCTCCGCGTTCCATCCCTACGAGTTCCGCCACGGGCCTATCTCGGTGTGCGAGCCGGGCATGTTGGTGGTCGGCATCGTCGGTGGCGAGACCGAGGAGGATGAGCGGCGCGTGGTCGATGAGTCCGCGGCGTTGGGCGCCACGACGTGGGTGTTGGGTCCCGACGGCCCGGCTGCCGACCTCGGTGAGATCGCGCGCCTGCCCCTGGTCCTCCACGTCCTGCAGGCGCTGGCGCTGGGCATCGCCGTCCGTCGCGGCTGCGACCCCGAAGCGCCCCGGCACCTGGGCCAGGTGGTCGTCCTCGACGGCGTGTAGCGTTGCCGCGCATGCTCCGCTTCGATCTCTCGACGAGTCGGCGCGTACAGGCTCTCGATGTCACCCATCTCTTCACCTCGCGTGCCTGGCCCGACGGCCTGCTGCTGGCATCGGTCGAGCACACCACGGCCGCCATCTTCCTTGGTGAATCGGGCTCGAAGATGTTCGCCGACTACGAGCGCGTGGCGGCCGGCCTCATCGAGTCGTACGGGCCTTGGCAGCACGAGACTTGGAACCCGGGCAATGCCCAGTCGCACGTGCTCTCGAGCTTCATCGGCGGCCAGCTGTTGCTCCCCATCACCATCGGACGGATGGATGTGGGCACTTGGCAGCGCGTCATCTTCCTTGAGCTCGACGGTCCGCGCCAACGGCATATCGCCGTCGTCAGTCTGGCGACGCAGTCGCTGGGATAGCCGGCAGCCGGCAGCTGACCTAGCGGGAGATGCCGCCGAGGTACTCGAAGTGGGCAGTCTCGATGGCCGCCAGCTCCGCCCACAGGTCGTCGTTGACGTCGCCCATGACGGCGATGCGCAGGTTCTCCGTGTTGGCGAACAGCGCCGGCACCAGGGCGGCCACGTTGCGGTTGTGGAAGACGAAGGCATCGGCGTCCTTGAATACCTCGACGTTGACATTCTTGCTGCCGTCAGCGGCGAGGAAGTAGTCGTAGCGCAGGGTGTCCGGCTCCTCCTGCGTCTTGGCGAAGAGGGCTGCCGCGGCGGCCTTGAAGGCGTCGAGGTGGCCGGGCTTGATGTCGAACTCCACGAAGAGCGTGGTGGTAGCCATGGGGATCCCCTCCAGTACGTGGGCTAGCGGTTGGCGGCGCGGCGTTGTCGCCGGGCTTCGTAGAAGAGTACGGCGGCGCTGGCTGAGACATTCAGGCTGTCCGCGAGACCCAGCATGGGGATGCTCACCGGCGTCACATCGTCGCCCCACCAGGCATCGCTGAGGCCAGCCGTCTCGGCGCCCACCACGAGCGCGACCGGCTTGGTGAGGTCCACCGCGTCGTAGTCGAGGGCGGCTTCGATGCGCGCGGTCACGACGCTGATGCCGTGCTGGCGCAAGAAAGCCAGGGCTTCGGCCGATGTGCAGGCGGCAAGGGGCAAGCTGAAGATGGTGCCCAGGCTGGCACGGACGGCGTTGGGGTTCCAGATGTCCGACACGGCGTCGGCCACGATGATCGCGTCCACGCCAGCGCCGTCGGCGGAACGCAGCAGCGCGCCCAGGTTGCCCGGCTTCTCAACCTGCTCCACGACCGCGATGAGGGGTCGCTCCGGCAGGGTCTCCGCCAGCCGTGCCAGGTCAGTCGGGGGCATCTGGAGCACCGCCACGATGCCTTCGTCGCGCTCTCCGTAGGCGAGGCGTGCCAGCAGCTCGGGTGTGGTCTCGATCAGCTCTCCGCGACTGGCCAGCCTCGGTAGTAGTGCCCTAGCCGCATCACTGCGGACGCGGTCGATGGCGACCCAGGCTTCGATGAGCGGGACGCCGGCATCGAGGGCGCGGCCGATCTCGCGGGCACCATCGACGACGATGTGGCCGCGTGCGCGGCGCTCTCGTGCATCGCGCAGCGACTGGGCAGCCTTGAAGCGAGGGTTCTGGCGGCTGCTGACGTCGGGTTCCGGCAAGGTCATGCGCGCCTCGATGGTGTCATCAGGGCTTGCCCGAGTGGGCCGCCTCTTCGAACGCCTTCACCAGCTGCTCGGTCAGCTCGTCTGACCAGTCGGCCCCAAAGACACGGAAGGTGGGGATGTCGAATTGGCCGATCTCCGAATCGGGGTGGGCAGCGGCGTACTCCACCATGCACCGATCCACCTCTTCGATCGACTGCTCCCAGAACTTCTCACGGTAGGCGTGGATGTAGACGTCCCGCGGCAGCTCTTCGTCGGGCATGCGTGCCGTCAGGTAGGTGGAGTTGCCGACCAGATCGGGATCGTCGCAGGCGGTCTCCCCGGTCAGGGGCTCGCTGATGACGATGCCCCGTCGCGCGATCGACTGCACCACGTCACGTTGGTCACCGGGGTCGAAGGACGGCTCCGCCAGCGAGTAGCAGCCACCGAGCAGCAGCGGCATCACCAGGAGCACGATCGCTCGGGTCACGGAACTCACCCCGATAGCCTACTGGGTCCCGACCACGATGCTGCATCTTCGCCCCGCTTGGCACTTGCGCCCTGTGCAAGGCGGCGAGAACATCCACGCGAGAGAGTCAGATCCGCACGGGGATTGGTTTCATGGCGCATCGAGCGGTCCTACATCGTCGCATGCTCATGGCCGTCGTCGTGAGCGCCAGTCTGGTCGTCAGCAGCGGCTCGTGGGCGACAGGGATGGAGGCCTCCGGGGCATCGGTGGCAGGCACTCGTGTCTCGACCCTCGTCGACATCCGAGCCGCGCACCATTCGGGTTACGACCGCATCGTATTCGAGTTCAAGGGCCCGCCGCCCGATGTGGCCACCGTGCGCTGGGTCAAGGATCTGCGACTGGACCCCTCGGACCTGCCAGCCCGGGTCCAGGGCAACGCCTTCCTGCGAGTCCGTTTCGAGCCGGCCGTGGCCCACCAGCAACAACCGCCGTCCGGCAGCACCTTGCGGCCGGCACGTCGAGCGTACGCCTTGCCCAACGTCGCCCAGGTCGTCCTGCTTGGCGACTACGAAGCGGACGTATCCGTCGGGATCGGTCTCATGCGCCAGGCCAGGATCCTTCGCAGCATGCGACTCACGAAGCCAAGCCGCTTCGTCGTCGATGTCTCCACGGCATTCGCTCGTGTCCCGGCCAAGGTCTACTTCGTCGATCGCAGTGCGGTCGCCCGTTCGGACCCGCCATATGTGGTGGCCGTCACGCGTGAGGTGCCCAGCCAGCGCCGGACCGAGAGCGCGTTGCTGCGGCTCTACGCCGGGCCTACCCAAGTGGAGCGCCGGCGCGGTTTGCGCTTCGTGGCGTCCGGCACCACAGGCTTCGAGCACGTCCAGATCAGCGAGCGCGCCGCGGCGCGCGTGGTGCTCCTCGGCACCTGCCGGACGAACGTATCGGTTGGCAAGGACGTGACGGTGGCCTCGCAGATCCGGCCGACGCTGTTATCGCGTCCCGGTATCCGCTGGCTGAGTCTCTATGTGCGGTACGCCTCGACGGCATATCCGTGGCGCCACCGGGACGCCATCCCGGCCTGTCCCGAGCCCTAGCGAGCCGTAGCAAGCTTCGTCGTCGAGCCGTAGCGAGCTTCGTCTCGGCCCAATTTGCTTATCGTCGCTACCATTCCCGCGTGCCCAAACTCCGTCCATTCCGCGCCTTGCGGTTCGACGCGACTGCCGCCGACCTCTCGGCGGTGCTTGCGCCGCCCTACGACATCATCAGTCCCGCTGACCGTCTGGCACTGCTCGATCGTGACCCGCACAACATCGTGCGCATCGAGTTGCCGGCCGACCTTGGTGCAGCCGACGCCCCCGACTACGCGGCTGCCGCAGCTACCCTCGACGAGTGGCGTGAGGTCGGGGTCCTGGTCAAGGACACCGAGCCGACGGTGACCGTCCACGAGATGCGTTGGACCGATGCTGAGGGTCGTGAACAGTCTGCGACCGGGCTCTTCTGCCGCCTCCGTCTTGAGGAATACGGTCCCGGTGCTGGCGTGCTGCCGCATGAGAACACCCATGGCGGGCCCAAAGCGGATCGCTATGCGCTGCTGGAGGCCACCTGCCTCAACACCAGCCCGCTCGTCTTCCTGGCCGGGTCCGACCCGGCTGCGACTTCGGCGGCCCTGTTGGCGCTCACCGAGGGCGTCCCGGACGCTGGGGCGACGACTGCCGACGGTGTGCGCCACCGGCTCTGGATCCGTAACGCCGTCGCGGCCGAGCCGGTGCTGGAACTGATGTCCGGCGCGCCGCTGACGATCGCGGACGGGCATCATCGCTATGAGACCGCGCTGAAGTACCGTGCCGACCACGAGGCCGATCGAGATGCTGACGCTGACCCGGCATGGGATTATCTGCTGGCGCTCATCTACCCACTTGACCAGTCCCCACCGGCGCTGCCGACCCATCGTGTCATCCGCGGGTTTCCCTGTGGCGAGGACCTGCTGGAGCGAGTGATGCCATTTGCGGGGATCGAACGGCTGCCGGACCGTGACACGCTGCTGGCTCGGGTGGCTAAGCCGGTCGAGTTCGACTCGGGGGCGACCGGCAGCGGCCGCATCGGCCTGTTCACGCGAGGCCTGGCTGCCATCCTGACCGTCGATCGTGCTGCGGTCGACGTGCTCCTCGAACCGAGCCTCTCGGTCGGCTCCAGGGGGCTGGACGTCAACGCGCTCAGTGTGATCATCGAGCACGCCTACGGCGATGACGCCACTACCATGGCTGCCGAGGGACGCCTCTGGTATGTCAAGGACGCTGCCGATGCGACCACGCAGGTCACTGACGAGGAGGCATCGGCTGCCTTCCTGCTCCACGAGATGCCGCCCGCGGCCATCGCGCTGGTGGCAGGCGCCGGCGAGGTCATGCCCCAGAAGTCGACCTATTTCGATCCCAAGGCGCCGACCGGGCTCCTGCTCAGCCCACACGAGTGGTAAGGGAGCGGGCCCCGGGAAGAGGGGAGAGCTACAGGATGGACCCGGACCTCCCGAAGGGAGCAGCCGCCATCGCCGGGAACGGGCGAGGTGGTGACAGAACGGACCTCGGTCGCCCGCCGGGCAAGCCCGTGCGCAAGGATGAGATCGTGCTCGAGGAGCGCGGGCTGTATGTCGAGTCCTGGCTGCCTGAGCGTCGATCACGCCGGCGGCCGCTGTACTACCTCCATGGGGAGCTGGGCGGCTCCTGGCTGTGGGAGGCGTATCTGCGCTACTTCGCCCAGCGTGGCTGGGAGGGGCATGCCCTCAACTTGCGGGCCCACTTCTGGTCGCAGACGGCACCCATCGAGGAACTCGACGTCCAGACTTATCTTGAAGATGCGGTGGCCGGCTTCGAGGCGCTCGAGCGCCCGGCCGTCGTCGTCGGTCACGGCCTCGGCGGCCTGCTGGCGATGAAGCTGGCGGAAGGCCACCAGGTCGACGCACTCGTCCTGGTGAGCCCGGCCATCCCGGCGCCGCTGCGCCCGGTGCCGCCGTCCCATGTGATCCGGTTGGTGCCGGCCTTCTACCAGGCTGAGCTCATCGACTGGGCCGGCAGTGACGAGCAGGTGCAACGGCAGAACCCGGACCTGACGCTGGCCGACGTGCGTCGCATCCAGCACCTCCTGGGGGCTGAGAGCGGCGCCGCGCGTCGGCAGATGCTGGCCGGTGTCTACGTTGATCGCGACAAGCTGCCCGACGTGCCCACGCTCGTGATCGGTGCTGGGCTGGACCGCCAATTCGCCGAGGCTGACAGCGCCCGACTGGCCGAGTGGCTGGGAGCGGAGTACCAGCCCTTCGGCGCCCATTCACACTACGGCGCCGTACTTGGCGAGCAGGCCTTCGATCAGGTCGCTGACACTATCCGATCGTTCCTGGAGCACCACCGCCTGTAGGGCGGCCCGCCGGTGTGGGGCATCGCCCGCCGCGCCTTCTTGAGTCCCGCCGCCCGTAGTGCCTGGGCGACACCGGCCGCGCCTTGGTGACTCCCGCCGCCGAGTGCTCGTGGCGTCGGCCGTCGGCTCACTTCTTTGCCACTTGTCGGGCCTGCGGCCGTTAGAAACGGATCTGCTGGTTGACGACCGAGCAGTCTGCATGGCCATCCATTCGGAACAGTCAAGAGGTCCGGATATGTAGCCAAGCTGGATATGGATGCGATCGCGCACAGCCCCGCCGATCGGAAACCAGCCCTAGCGGCACCGGCGGCGACATGTGACGAGGAATCCAGCGCGAGCAAGTGGCGGCGGGCTCGGTGCCGTGTGGCGGGATCGATCCCCTCGGGACCCGGGTGGGCGCACGCGAGACTGTGACGACGCGCGAGACTGTGACGGCGCGCGAGACTGACGAAGTCACTGAACCGTTGGCGCGGACAGGATCCCCGATCAACGACACCGCTGGTGGACAGAGTCGGCGAAGGTCGGCTAACCTAATCTGGCAACGAGCCGCATTCGTCTAGAGGCCCAGGACACCGCCCTCTCAAGGCGGAGATCACCGGTTCGAATCCGGTATGCGGTACCAACGAATATCCCCACGCCCCCGGACCGCGCCCCGGGGGCGTACTTCTGTCTGCCGCGGGGCGACTTCGCTACAGTCGGATCATGCACAGAGAGACCGCCCGTGGACGCTGAGAACCGTCGTCGATACCTGGTCCTGGCCGAGGGGCAGTTCGGGGAGCCCGGCTCAAAGACGGCCATGGGTGTCATCAAGTACGGCCGCGATCACGTGGTGGCAGTGCTGGATAGTACCCACGCCGGGCGCGACGTCGCCGATTGGCTGGGCCAGGAGCATGCCGCTCCCATCGTAGCCACCCTGGCCGAGGCGTTGCCGCTGGCGCCGTCGGCACTCCTCATCGGCACCGCACCGCAGGGCGGCAAGATCCCACCCGAGTGGCGCGCCATCATCGCCGACGCCATCGACCACGGGCTCGACATCGTCAGTGGCCTCCACGAGTTCGTCTCGGATGACCCCGAGTTCACGGCCCTCGCCGCGGCGCATGGCGTCGAGCTCATCGACCATCGTCGCCCTCCGGAACGGCACGAGGTGACCATGGGGCGCAAGCACGGCCCCGGCAAACACGTGATCCTTACCGTGGGCACCGACTGCGCCATCGGCAAGATGACGGTGGCCCTCGAGCTCCGTCGCGCCGCGCAGGCCGCCGGCCTCTCGGCTACTTTCGTACCCACCGGCCAGACGGGCATCATGATCGAGGGTTGGGGCGTCTCGGTCGACCGCGTCATCAGCGACTTCATCAACGGCACCGCGGAGTGGCTCGTCGAGCAGGCGGAGCAGATGGGCGACTGGATCTTCGTCGAGGGGCAGGGTTCCATCGATCATCCCGCCTATTCGGCCGTCACCCTGGGTCTCGTCCATGGCACCACGCCGCACGCCATGGTGCTGGTGCACCAGCCTGGCCGCAGCGGCCACTTCGGTTGGGAGCAGAACACCGGTGTCGCTTCGCCCACCCTATCGCTGCCAGACAACATCCGCCTCTACGAACTGGTGGCCAACGCGGTCGCGCCGTCACGGGTGGCGGCCATCGCCCTCAACACCGCGCTGCTATCGGACGTGGCCGCACGTACAGAGATCGAACGGGTCGCCGTCGAGACCGGCCTGCCCGTCGATGACCCATATCGCTTTGGCCCGGACCGGCTCTTTGCCGAGCTCCGCGCCTCACTCCAAGGAGATGCCGATGACGTTCCAGCTTGACACCGAGGTGATCGGCCTGTCCTTGCGTGTCCCCTTCAGGATCGCCCGCACAGAGGACCCCGATTCCTCGCAGATCGTCGTGTCGCACCTTCGGTACGAAGACCTCGAGGGCCTGGGTGAGAGCAACTCGCTGGCCTACTACGGTGAGACCATCGGGACCGTCGAGGCCGTGCTGCCGCGCTTGGTCGGGACGCTCGAGCAGTTGGGCCCGCTTCCGAGTGAGCGGACCGAGGTATTGGCCTGGCTGGAGCGCTCGGCCGATGTGATGACCGATGCCCTGGGCAACCACGGCGGGGCCAAGGCCGCCATCGACATGGCGCTCCACGACATCGCCGGCAAGTCCCTGGGCTTGCCCATCTGGCAGCTTCTGGGCACCTCTGTCGACCTACCCCCGACCGACTACTCGCTGGGCATCGATGACCCAGCCACGGTGGCCGAGCGCGCGCGGGAGGCGGCTCACTTCCCGGCCCTCAAGATCAAGGTCGGCGGTCCGGCCGATATCGAGACGCTGGAGGCGGTGCGAGCGGTCTTCAGCGGTCCACTGCGCGTCGATGCCAACACCGGCTGGCAGCCGGAACAGGCGGCTGCGCTCATCCCCGAGCTCGAGCGTCTCGGCGTGGAGCTGATCGAGCAGCCTTTCAAGGCGCGCATGCTTCCGGAGCTGCGCTGGCTCAAGGAGCGCTCCAGCCTGCCCATCATGGCCGACGAATTGGCCGTCTTCCCCGAGGACCTGCCGATGCTGCAGGGTGTCGTCGATGGCGTCGTGGTCAAGCTGGCCAAGTGCGGCGGCATCGGCCCCGCGCTGCGCATGATCCGCAAGGCGCGTGAGCTTCACATGAAGGTCATGCTCGGCTGCATGGTCGAGTCCACGATCGGTGTGGCCGCCGGTGCCATGGTTGCCAGCGAGGTCGACTGGCTCGATCTGGATGGCAACCTGATGCTGGTCGACGATCCCTTCGGCGGCCTTGAGTTGGGTGACGACTGCCGCTGGCAACTGACCTCCGAGCCTGGTCTCGGAATATCGGCGAACGCCGCCCGCTGAACCACCGCGGCGAGGTCCTTGTGGCCCACCCGAACCCTGCCGGGCGTCACCAGATGCCACCACCACAAGTTGATGTGGACAAGGTCGTGGACAACTTCGTGGACGACGCCCTAGCGCCCCGCGGAGGGTCGGCCGTATCATCGCAGCAGCCACTCAGACGATGTGCTGGGAGGGCGAGAGAGGGATAGCCCAGGGGGTCTGCGGACGTCCCTGAACGGGCTGAAGGCGCCGTGTCATGTCAGTCATCGAGCTGCGACGGCGAGATCGTATGGATCGTTTCAACACGGGGGCGCTTCGGCGCGCCCGGAAGGTGGGAGAGGGTGTCGATAGAGCGGCTGGGCAACGCACTGCCCGAGACAGGAGAAGAGCGTCACGTCAGCGGCTTCGATGTCGTCATCGATCCCGGGGCCGTCGTCGATCCCGACGCGGAGGCGGTCGAGTTCGTCCGTTTCTGCTACCGGCGTCGCGCGGTCGCATGGCCGGAGCTGTATGACGAGATGTGTGCCGTGGCCGCTCGCGGTGACTATCGCGGCATGGAGTACGAAGAACTCCAGGGCCTCGGCATCGGCTTCGCGCTGTCCGCGCTGCCCCGCCTGGCGCAGATGGCCAATGAGGTCATCAAGCAGGAACGGCGCCGCGAGCCCATCGTGGCAGTCGCCTGACCGGACGCTGCCAGAGCCGAGCGTGCCCGTGCGGATCGTCGCCGGCGCCGCGTGCCGTTTCACGGCCCGATCGTCGCCTGAGCCGGATCAGGCTCGATCGCTGCCCGCCACCGGCAGCTCCATGGAGATGATGGCGCCGTAGCCCAGCCAACGTTCCAGGGGCCGAGTCTTCTCCACCCTCGCGACACGGAACCCCAGGCGTTCGTACAGCGCCTGCGCACGCGGGTTGGTGTCGACGACATGGAGGCGCAGCCAGCGTAGGCCGTCCTCGCGAGCCACGGTGACCGCTTCTTGCAGCAGCCGCGTACCGATGCCCTCTCCCCGTTCCGCGGGCGCCACCGCTACGCCATCGACGTAGAGCTCATCGGCCGCCGGATGGTGCTCGGCGAAGCGAAGCCCCAGCACAGCCCGGAGGGAGCCGCGGAGGCCGAGCAGGTCGCGATAGGGGCGTGGGTCCCAGGTGACGTCCAGGAGGCCGCCGTGGTAGCGGCCACCACCGGAGCTGAGCCCGAGCATGCCCAGCAGGTCGTCTCCGCGTCTGGCCACCACCGCGTGTTGGCCGGACAAGACGCGGGCCATGAATGCGAGGCGCCTCTCCCGGTCGGGGATAGCGATCCGCAATTTGTCGCCAAAGGCATCGTCGAACAAGATCACACCGGCCCAGCGCAGATGCTCCGGAAGGCCAAGTTGGATGACGGTGGTCTCGGCGTCCATCTGTCCACGCAGCCTACCCGACGCGACCGATGGCCCTATCGTCGACGTGTTCAGCCTGCCACGATGGGCCGATGCAGACATCACGCTCGTCCACACCGCTGCCCCCGCCACGGACCGAGGGCAGCATGGCCCTGGAAGCAGCGCTGGCCCAGCGTCACACCGTGCGCGAGTTCCAAGCCGACACCCTGATGCCGGCCGAGATCGGGCAGCTGCTGTGGGCCGCGCAGGGCGTCACCCACCAAGACGGTCGACGTACCGCCCCTTCTGCCAGCAATCTCAAGGCCCTGGAGACCTACGTCGTCACTGCCGCCGGCCTCGCCCGCTACGTGCCCGACGAGCATGCCCTCGCCACCCTTGAGGACGCAGACCTGCGGGCGCGCCTGGAGGAGGCCACCGGGGGCCAGCCGTTCATCGGCAGTGCCCCGCTGGTGGTCATCTTCAGCATCGTGCCGGGGCGCGTCTCTGGGCGTCACGGCGAGGATCGTGCGATCCGATATGCGGACCTTGAAGCCGGCCACGCTGGTCAGAACCTGCTGCTGCAGGCAGTGGCGCTGGGCCTTGGGGCCGTGCCCGTCGGCTCATTCGACGACCGTGCCGTGTGTCAGCTGCTGGAGCTACCCGACGGCGAGAAGCCGCGCTACCTCTTCGCGATCGGCCGCCCGGCCTAGAGGCCAGACGTCCCCGTGGGGTCAGGCGCGGATCTGACGACGCGCCAGCTCGGCCTCGATCACACGCTCGGCCTCGACGTAGCGGTCGATCTCCATGCGCAGCTCGTTGGCCTCCGGCCGATAGAGGTGGACCTGTCCCTGCAGGATGTAGCTGAGACGTCGCGAGGTCATGCGCACGTGGTCGAGGTTCTTCATCAGGACCAGCGGGTCCATCGAGGCCAGGTCATCGGGGTGGTACATGGGCTGCTGCATCGCCGCCCGAGTATACCGAGCGTCGCTGTCGGATCACGCTCCACAAGTACACTCGAGCTTGCCCGACAGCAGATGCGCGGGGGCAGACGAGCGGAGGTGAGCCATGGCAAGCCAGAAGCATGAAGCCTATTCGGCCACCGGCGGATTCCCGCCCATCTCCGACTACGCCTTCCTGAGTGACTGCCATTCACTGGCGCTGGTGGCCCGCGATGGCTCGGTCGAATGGGCCGTCTTCCACCGGTTCGACGGACGGCCGGTCTTCGGGCGCATCCTCGACCGCGACATCGGCGGCTTCTTCCGCATCGCACCGACCGCAGACGAGGTGGACATCGAGCGCCGCTACCTGCCCGGCACCAACATGCTGGAGACCACCTTCCACACCGCTGGTGGCGTAGTCACGCTGACCGATTTCATGCCCGTCGAGCCGGACGACGAGGAGGTGGGGGTGGCACATCGCTTGGGTGCGCGGCATTCACTCATACGTGTCGTACGCGGCGTCAGCGGAGCGATGGAGGTCGGCCTCACCTTCCGTCCCCGTTTCGAGTATGGGCTCACCACGCCCCACGTCATCGAGCTGGCAGAGGGCCTGATGGTGGCGACCGGGAGCGCGGACGCACTGCTGCTGGACAGCGAGATCGGGCCGCTCAGGCGTGATGGTCGTGGCGGTGTCGACGCGCAGGCTACCGTCCGAGCCGGGGATGAGCGTGTCGTCAGCATCACCTGGTCGACGCCCAGCGGGCTCGTGACCGACCGCATCCCACACGACGAAGCCATCGACGAGCTGGATTCCACCGTGCGCTTCTGGCAGCGCTGGAACAAGCGGACGCGCTACGACGGTCCCTATCGCGAGGCTGTCGAGCGTAGTGCGCTGGTCATCAAGGGCCTGACCGACGGCAAGACCGGCGCCGTCATCGCCGCTGCCACCACCTCATTGCCGGAGACCATCGGCGGTGGACGCAACTGGGACTACCGCTACACCTGGGTGCGCGACTCCAGCACCATGCTGGATGCGCTCATCCGCCTGGGCCACGACTACGAGTGCGCCCGCTTCAGCCGCTGGATCCGAGATACCACTGCCGGACGAGCCTCGGAGCTCCAGATCATGTATGGCATCGGCGGCGAACGCATCCTCAGTGAGATCGCGCTGTCGCACCTCTCTGGCTATCGTGGCTCGCAGCCAGTGCGCATCGGGAACGGTGCCTGGGACCAGAAGCAGCACGACACCTACGGCTGGCTGCTGGCCTCGACCTGGTTCCGCGAGGCGCATTCCGGCGACGTGGGGGAGCACGCCGATGTCCACTACCGGCGCTTCACCGACGAGGTCGTGGAGCTGGCCATCGACGAGTTCGATGTGGTTGACGAGGGAATCTGGGAGGTGCGCGGCGGAGCCCAGCATTTCCTCTTCTCCAAGCTGCTGATGTGGCTGGCGGTGGATCTGGGTGTTCGCCTGGTGGAGCGTCACGACGGTGCCGCTGCGGTGCCGGTCCGCTGGCGTGAGGCCCGTGACGAGATGCGCCGCCGCATCGAGACCGAAGGCATGGACCCGGTCCGCGGTGTGTTCACGCAGGCCTTCGGATCGACTGCACTGGACGCAGCCGCGCTGCAGATCCCGACCATCGGGTTCATCGCCGCCGCCGACCCTCGTATGTTGGCCACCATCGAGGCCATCGACCGGGAGCTGGGCGTTGACGGGCACATCTACCGCTATCGCAACGACGACGGTCTCGACGGCGAAGAAGGCACCTTCGTCTTCTGTACGCTGTGGATGGTGGCCGCGCTGGCACGCAGCGGCCAGGTCGCACGAGCCCGCGAGCGCTTCGAGATGGTGCTGTCGCACGCCAACGACCTGGGTCTGTTGGCCGAGGAGATCGATCCCCGCAATGGCGAGCAGCTGGGCAACTTCCCGCAGGCCTTCAGTCACGTCGGGGTCATCTCCGCCGCCTTGGCCATCGATGCTGCCGAGAAGGGTCTGGAGGGATGGGTCCTGGGCTCACCGGACTCGCTCGGCTAGCGACGCATCCCGCTCGCTGTCTCGCTAGGCCGGGTGGCTCAGAATGGAGTTCGCGCCCGCGCCCGTGGCATAAGATCGATCACAGGAGGACACATGAAGGTTGCCATCGTCTACGAGACACACACCGGCACCACGGGTGCGGCGGCAGAGGCGATGGCAGAGGTAGTACGCGCCGCCGGCCACGAGTGCACCGTGCAGTCGATCTCCCACGCGGATGCAAAGGCGGCGACCCGTGCCGATGCCATCGTGCTAGGCGCCTGGACCAAGGGCTACTTCATCTTCAAGCAGCACCCATCCGAAGGGCTGCTGACCTTCATCGAAGGCATGTCCATCAATCACCGGCCGGTGGCGGTCTTTGCGACCTACAAGCTGGCCGTCGGCTCCACGCTGCGACAGATGGCCAATGCCGTCGAGTCATCGGGCGGCAAGGTGACCGGCATGTACATGGTCAAGGGCCCCAAGGTTCCCAAGGGCTTCGCGGCCTGGGTCGATTCGCTTGGCAGTGGTGCCGCCGTCTGAGCTTGCGGAAGCCGCCGACAGGCGCCGCCGACGACAGCGCCAGCCAACCCGCCGCAGGCGACGAAGGACCCCTTCGTCGCCGAAGGGGTCCCTGTCCTGCGGCGTGACGAGTCTAGAAGTCGAGGTCGCCCGTCAGGTGCACCTCGACACCGAGGGCGTCGAACATGGCCGCCTTGGCCGCCAGCGCCCTCTTGGCCGTCGCTACGTCCGGCGCATACACCACCTGGATATGGTTGCTGCGATGGCGCGCCATGAACTGGTCGCGGGAGACCCCCGGCATCACCAGGTGCATGATGGGCCAGTTGCCGCTGGTGGCATCCCAGCGCCGCTGCGTCTCCTCATCGGGCAGGTCGATGGCCTTGCCCAGGCCCATGTCGACCTGCAGCTTGCCGTCCATCAGGAAGACGCGGCTGTAGACCACCGGGCCGGCCTTGCTGACACCCTTGATGGTGCCGCCGCCGAGTCGGAAGTACATGGGGCTCTGGCGCTCCGACACGACACCCTCGTAGCCACCCCGGAGATGGGACGGCGGAACCGAGCCGGAGATCTCCATGATCCACACGAAGTCGTCACCCCAGGGGTCGCCCCAGCGGACGTCGTGCAGGCTGGTCGAAGGGTTGAGGCCCATGGCCGTCCAGACACGGTTGGTGATGAGTGCATCAACGCCACAACCCCAGTCGACCTCATTGAAGTGCGGCAGGGGCTGGCCAGGATAGAGCTCGTGGCCGTCCTCATCGTAGGCGGGCGGGCGATCGATCTCATTGAGCAGGCCCTCGGCCAGGTCTGACGCTGGCACCAGGTCCTTCAGGCCCTGCTGGTACTGGATGCCGATGCCGGCGCAGCCGAAGTCCTTGGCGATGCGCAGCGCAGCGATGTACATCTTGCACTGGCTGATGACCTGGTCCTTGGTGAGCTCGGTCTCCGGGTCGCTGCCGAAGTCGAACGTCATGCCGCGATCGACCAGCCAGGCGAAGACCGCCTCAGCCTCTGCGTCGCTGACGGTGGTCATGCGGTAGTACAGCGCCGACTGGCTCAAGCGTTCCTTGTAGATACCCAGGGGGTTGATGTACTCATCATCGAAGATGGCGTTGTACATGCCCATGCAGCCTTCGTCGAAGATGCCCATGATGGCCTTCTTCTGCTGCAGCTCGGCGGCCAGCGCGCGGCCCAGCTCGGCCTCGCTGGCGGGTAGCTTGGCGGCATCGAGGTCACGCACGTGCGACGTGTCGTGCTCGATCTTGCCCGTCTTGACCCACTCCTGGAGGGCATGGCGAGCCCACTCGTCGCTGAAGTCCTCACTCCAGATGGTGCTGTACGCCATGCCGGCCTTGGTCATCGAGGCATTCAGGTTGAGTAGGCCAACGAGCCCGGGCCATTGGCCGCTCCAGTTGGCGGCGGTGAGGATGGGGCCGCGCTGCGACTTCAGGCCCGACAGGACGTGATGGCTGTACTCCCACACGGCCTCGGCGATGATGACCGGCGTGTCGGGGTGGATGTCGGCGAAGACGTCCATGCCCATGCGCTGGTTCCAGATGAAGCCGTGGTCGTATTCCGGGTCGTATGCGTGCCCGCGACGAACGGTCCAGCCGACCTCCGCGAGGGCGTCGGTGATCTGCTGCTCCAGCACCTGCTGTGCCGGCCAGCCCATCACGTTGGCGGTGTGGCGCAGGTCGCCACTGGTGACGAGCACGACCTCATTAGGCGTGGGCGGGGCCGGCTCCCTGAGCTGCGGGACCGCATAGTCGGTGGGCATGGGTGTATCTCCTGCGTGGGTCGATGATCTTGCTGCCATGATGCGCTGCTCGGCAGCGCTTCGCAGTGCCATCTAGGCCCAATCCGGGTCGTCCACATGGACCCCGATGCAGGCTCTATCGTGAGCGCATGAGTTGGTACGTCCGACGAGCGCGCGCGGCTGACATGGCGTCCGTGGCGGAGATCGTCAACCGTCACATCGCGCGCGGCGTGGCGCATTTCGGCGACCGGGCCCAGATGGCCGCGGACTGGATGGCCGACTGGGAGGCGCACCAGGAGTGCTTCCCCTGGCTGGTGGCCGAACGGGTCGGCATCATCGACGGGCTGGCCTATGCCAAGCCGTTCAACACGCGCGCCGCCTATGGTTGGACCGCGGAGGTCTCCATCTACCTGCGCGACGGGCGCGGGGGCCAGGGTTTGGGGACCGCGCTGTACGGCCGGCTCATCCCCATCCTTGACGCGCAAGGCTACCGCTGCCTGATCGCCGGTATCACCACGCCAAACGACGCCAGCGTCCGATTGCACGAATCATTCGGCTTTCGCCACCTGGGGACGCTCGAGCGGGTCGGCTACAAGCACGGCGCCTGGCGCAACGTGGGGTCCTGGCAGCGGCTGGTGGGGCATGACGATGACTCGGCGCCGACACCGGTACGGGCGGTAAGCGAGGCCGACGAGGCTGACGAGGTCGACGATTCGGCCGAATGATCTACTTCGGCACGGGAGGCATCGACGCGTCCAGGTTGACGCTCATGTCGCCACCGGCCCCAGCTGCCGTGCCGAGCTTGATGTAGCCGCCTTTGCATCTGCTGCAAACAAGCCCGGGGCGCGGCGCCATCGATGGTGTGTGCGTTCCGCTCGCCGTGCGGTATCGTCTGCCGATGCAGCACGCCTACGATTTCCGCCTGGCCCAGGAGGCCGACCTCGAGCAGTTCGCCGAGATCGTCAATCACTACATCGAGACGACGGCCATCAACTTCCATGACCGGCCTCAGTCAGAGGCGGACTGGGAAGCGACGTGGCAGGTGCTCCACGAGCGTTATCCGTTCATCGTGGCCGAGAAGGACGGCGTGCTGGGCGGCATCGCCTACGCTTCTCCCTGGAAGTTGCGCGGCTCGTATGACTGGACCTGCGAGGTCACCGTCTACGTCCGCGCTGGCCACGAACGGCAGGGTATCGGCCGCGACCTGTCGACCCGTATGCTGGAGATCCTCGAGGCGCAGGGCTACCGCGCCGTGGTGGCGGTCATCGCGCTGCCCAATGACGCCAGCGTGGCGCTGCATGAATCGCTGGGCTTCGAGCATTCGGGCACGCTCAAGAACCTCGGATTCAAGCGTGACGCCTGGCGCGATGTCAGCTTCTGGGAGCACACCTTCGGCGATGCCGACACGCCGCCGGAGCCCATCAAGCCGGTCACCGAGGTCGCCTAGACAGAAGGATACCCGGGCCAGCCGGCCGACCCAGGTAAGGAGTGTCGGCTGCGTGATGGACTACGCGGTCGGCGTGTCCTCGCAGAACTCATTCGTGCCGTCGTCGCTCGGCGTCGCGCTCTCCAGCAGGACGAAGTTCTCGCCGTTGTAGCACGAGCGATTGCCGCTCATGACCATCAACCCGGCCGTACCGTTGGAGATGGAGTTGCCGATGATCGATCCCGCAGGCGATCTCCAGACGATACCGCCAGAGCCCGTGATGGTGTTGCTCTCGATATGCGGAGCCACGCTCTTGTAGTCCTCGTCGCCGTCCACGTTGATGCCGACGGTCCCGGGCTGCTCGATGGTGTTGCCGACCACGGTGGGCTGACCGCCCCAGATTGGGAGATCGCACTCAAGCACGCCCTCGGCAAGCTCGTGCTACCGCTACCGCCGGATCAGCTGGTCCCGATGGCTCGTGAGCGCATGGGTGTCGAAGCGCTCCCGCTGGGTGAGGAAACTGTCCTGCAGGTCGGCCGACTGCCGGGCATCCATCGCGACCCGTTCGACCGCATGCTCGTCTGGCAGGCCATCTCCATGGGGATGGCCATCGTGACGCCCGACGAGGCCATCCGGCAGTACCCCGTGCCGACGATCTGGTAGACGACACCGACCGACCGGCGGACTGCTAGCGTCTCCTCATCCAGGCAGTCGAAGGGGGAGGGCAATGGCCTACCCGTAAGCGGTCCTCGGAGGCGGAAGACAGGGAACCGCCGCGGCCTACGACATGGCGCGCAACGGCGACGCTGACCGTGTGCTCATCGCTGACATCGGCGCCGATGTGGCACGCCGCTCGGCCGAGCGCGTCAACGCACTCATCGGCTCGGATGTCGCGAACGCGCAGCAGTTGGACGTCGCTGACCACGACGCCCCGGTCGCGTTCCTGAAGCCTTCGCCGAGTGGCGCGCCTACACGATCGCCGGGTTGCTGGAAGAGGAGCCCATCGAGGTGGACGGCTGGCCGGTCGTGCCGCGCGATGTCCTTCATGCCCTGCTGGACCCCAGGATTCGGGCGCCGCAGGGTGATCCCGATCTGGTCATCGTGCGGATCCTGGCGAAGGGTCGCAAGGACGGGGCGCCCGCAGCCGTCCAGGTCGAGCTCATCGACCGCTTCGGCGACGCCACCGGCTTCAGCGCCATGGAGCGCACCACCGGCTGGGATGGCGCATTGAAGGCCATCATGAGCGCGCAGGGCCGCACGCCGCGCGGTGTCCATCCCGTCGAGCTGGCGGTGTCGCGAACCGACTACGCGGCCGAGTTGCGCAAGCGCGGGATCAGCCTGACGGAGACGTACCTGCCCTGAACTAGCGGCGTGCGGGCCATCGGTTGCATGGCGCGCGTACCCTTTGGTGGGGCGTCGCGTACATGCTTGAGGGCACCGTTCGGGGAGCGGACCTGGGCGGAGGAGGATCACATGAAGGCCATCGTCCGGAGCGCATACGGACCGCCTGAGTCGCTGACGCTGGCCCAGGTCGAGACACCCATGCCGGGCGACGGCGAGGTCCTACTGCGGGTGTGTGCGTCATCGGTCAACGCGGCCGACTTGGACTACCTGTACGGCCGACCGGCTATGACCCGGATGGGCACCGGGCTGCGTCGGCCCAAGAGCCCGCGGCTAGGCCTCGATGTGGCCGGAGTGGTGGAATCAGTCGGGCCCGGCGTGACCCGTTTCGCGATCGGCGACGAGGTCTTCGGGGATCTCACCGAGTGCGGCTACGGCGCCTTTGCCGAGCACGCCATCGCGACCGAGGCGGCGCTCGCACCGAAGCCCGCCGCGCTGACGTTCGAAGAGGCCGCGACCGTGCCTCAGTCGGCTGTCCTGGCGCTGCAGGGTCTGCGGGCTTGGAAGCCACTCAAGACTGGGCAGACGGTCCTGGTGAACGGGGCCTCCGGCAACGTGGGCCCCTTCGCCGTGCAGCTCGCGCAGGCCTACGGCGCGGCGGTGACCGGCGTCTGCAGTACGGCCAAGATCGACTTCGTGCGGTCCCTCGGCGTGGACGACATCATCGACTACACGCGTCAGGACTACACCGCCAGCGGGCGGCGCTGGGACCGCATCGTGGACGTGGCCGCCCACCGTTCGGTCTTCGCGGCTCGCCGTTCGCTACGACCGGGCGGTGTCTACGCCTGGGCCGGCGGCGACATGTGGTCGCTGCTGGGCGTGATGACCGCTGGGACCATTCTTTCGATCGTCAGCAGCCGCAAGTCGAGCCTCTTCTCCTGGAAGCCGGCGAACCCGCGAGATATGGCCGAGTTGACCAGGATTATCGATGCCGGCCAGCTCAAGCCGCGCATCGACCGTACGTTCAGCCTGGAACAGGTGCCCGAAGCCCTGCGCTACCTTGAGGACAAGCGCGCCCAAGGCAAGCTCGTCATCACCGTCGGGCAGTAGTCTCTGGGTATGACAGATCGAAAGGATGGGTAGGCCATTGGACATGGGTGTGGCTGGGCAGCTGGCCGTGGTCACCGGAGGGAGTACCGGAATTGGCTTTGCCATCGCTAGCGTCTTCGTGGAAGAAGGTCCGGAGGTCGTCAAGCGAGGTACCACGATGGAGGCGGCCATCGGCGAGTTCTTCCGGACCGATATGCCCGATTCGCTGCTGCAGGACTTCATCGATCCGCGTCTGCTTGGCGCCGTCCGCTCCATCATCTGAGGGTCGGGGGAGCGCGGGATGGTCGAACCCGCCGCTCTGTGCGTAGACTTGCGCGGTCGCGTCCCCGTAGCTCAGTGGACAGAGCAGCCGCCTTCTAAGCGGCCGGTCGCAGGTTCGAACCCTGCCGGGGACGCCACTACAGTCTCGGGCAGCGCCAATGCAAGGCCGTGGGCGTAGGCATCGGGCGTCAGCTCGATCGCGGTGAACCCATTCCGGGTGACCCCGATGCGTGCGTAGATCGCGTGGAGCAACTCGGCTCGTTCCTCCTCGTTCGCGCGCCCCACAGCATCGGCAGGTCCCGCAGGTACGCGACTGCGCGCTCGGCCGTGACCGGCGTGGGCCGGGTCGTTACCTGCGATGCCTCGTCGCGAAGCGATGCGACCTGGTCGAGGTACTCCTGGTCACCCAGGCGACCTGCCGCATGGGTGAGCGCGAGCTCGCGACGACGTCGCGCCAACCGGGCCTCGTCGACGATCGGAGGCGGGCCGGCATCCTCGAGCGAGCGGACGGCGCGGACGACCCGTTCGATGGTGGCATCGCCGAGTCGGATGCCCTGGACCTGGAGCGCGATCGGCACGTCATGGGTGGTGCCCCACGTGGTCCGGTGACCGCCCCATCCGGCACACCCCGAGGCGGGATGGATCCGCTGTCGTCGTGGTGGTTGGCCGGCTGTCCCATTGGTGCGCACCCGTGCGCCGCAGACGCACCAGAGCAGGCCCCCGAGAGGGTCGAGCCCCCGGCGCCACTGGCCGGGCTTGGGACCACCGTGGGTGCGGATCTCGCGCACGGCCTGCACCCGCTCCCAGAGCTCGTCGCTGACCGGTGGGTCGGTCCGCCAGGGTGCGGGCGTGCGCTCGCGGCCGCGGTGGCGGATCGCCCAGCCGTTGTAGATCGGGTTGCGCAGGGCCTTGCGGACCTGCTCGACACCGACGTCGAGCTCGTCGGCGAGCATGTCGTGGGTGACGTTGCCTGCGGCATATCGCTCGAAGGCCGTGACGACATCGCCGACCGTGTCGGGGTCGGGCTCGAGCGTGTGCGTCTCACCGGTCCGACGCAGGCCCCACGGCGCGTTGCCGGCCTGGTCCCCGAGCCGCTGGAACTTCGCGGCGTAGCCGTCGCTGATGCGCTCGCCAAGCCGGCGGCTGTAGCGGTCGGCCTGGTGGGCCTCGCTGATGAGCTCGTTCCAGTCATGGGGGTCTGAGGAGAGGATGCGGCGGTCGCACATGACCAGGGCAACGCCGGCTGGATGCAGGCCATCCTCGAGCAGCTCGAGCGTGCGGCGCAGGTTGCGCTGCCAGCGGTCGGCGTAGCCGGTGAGCAACAGGTCGAAGGCGCCGTCGCGGCCAGCCTGGACCATCTCCGCCATAGCCTCGGAGCGCCAGACCGTCGTCCCCGACTGCGCCACCTGCCAGACGAGCCCCGTGTCGATGAGCTCGTGGCGTTCGATGAAGCGGTCCTGCTGCTCGCGCTGGCTGGCCGGTCCGTACCGGTCGAACTGGCCGCTGGTCGATTCACGGATCCAGCGAGCAGCACGGAGCCCCCGGATCTCGTCGAGCGAACGCGGCAACATTCAGCCGGCCTTCCGCTTTGACTTCGGCACTGGCTTGCCTCCCTCGATCACCCGCAGATCCCGCCGTCGCTCGATGGCCACGATGATACGGGCGAGGGTCATGACGAGGGGATCGGGGCGGGGCGTCACAGCAGGCCCTCCCGGCGGAGCTCGTCGACCGGGTCCGGCTCCCAGGCCAGGCCCATCCCGTCCACCAGCGGTTCGACCGAGAGCGTCACGCCCATCGGTTCGGTCGTGTGCGACTGGTATCGCTTCGACGCGGTGATCGTGACGACCTGGGCATCGTCGAGGAGCACAGCCGGTCAGTGCATTGAGCGCCGCACGGGAGCTTCGACATCGGCCTGGCGCGGCGGACGGCCGCGGCGGCCACCGACCCTCCTCGGGCCGGCGCAGCGCCGCAGCATCACCGACACCGGCCCGTGGTACGGCTCGCTCTCTGGCCCGCTGCGCCTCCCAGCGACCTGACCTCCTGTGTCTGCTGGTCGGCTCTCCATCTTGACGCTGGCTCCGGTGATGTCGGGGCGCCACGTTGGCCGGTCAGGACCAGACACCGCTGTGTCTTGTGGTGGACGCCGGGCCAGGCGCGGTGCTGTCGTCTCCGCTGTCCATCACGAACGGGATCAAGAGCGGGCTCATCAAGGTGCTGCGAGCCGTGGACTGCGGTACAGCGACCGCGCTGGAGCCTACCGCGGCGCCGGTCGATGTACCCGAAGGTGGCCCGCTCGATGTCGCAGTCATGGACTACGGCTTCACGGCGTTCCCCAAGCGGGATGACGACTACCTCAACTGGGCATTGGTATTGCAGAACCCGAACGAGGTCGGCTGGGCCGCCCAGATGGAGGTGATCATCGACTTCCTGGATGGCTCCGGAGATGTCGTGACGACCACGAACGAATACGTGACCCTGCTGCCAGGGCAGACCACGGCCATGACCGGCACCGAGTTCGATGCTGGCGCGGCGAAGCAGATGGAAGTCGCCGTGTCCAACTCGGAGGATGACTGGGAAGAGCTCGATTTCCAGACGGGCCACGTCGAGTTCAGCGGGGTGAAGACGAAGCGTCAAGACGGGGACACGATCGACCACCGGGAAGGCCACGAGCACGTTCATCGAACGCCAAGAAGACATCGAAGTGATCGTGGTGTGGCGTGACAAAGATGGCCGTGTCGTCGGAGGCGAGAGCGATTACATCCCCTTCCTCGACCCGGACGCCACGCGATCGTTCAAAGTCGACACCTACTACCGTCTCCCGACGGTGGCCGAGACGGAGGTGTTCTGGGCACTCTGACGAGGCTCTGGCACGACGGAGACGAGGGGCAAGAGAGGAGGATGAGATGAGACGAGCCGGAGCCTCAGCGGTGGCAGCAGTGGTGGCGCTGGTTCTCATCGGATGCGGGGGTGATGCCGGGCAGACCGTGGAGCTGGCCATGGCATCGAAGGTCGTAGGGAGCACAATCGTGGTCGAAGGGACGACGGACCTTCCCGATGGCGCGCGAATCGTCTACGAGGTCACCCACGAGTCCTTCGGCACGAGCGATGACTTCCAGGACGTCACTTGGGGCCTGTTCGCCGATGGTTCCGTTCCTGTCGAGGATGGTGGCTATGCATTCACGGTCCCAGTCGCAGGCTGGCCGGCCGGAGATGTGACGGTCTGGACCGCATTCCAGCCCGACATCGGCGAGGACGTCGACCCCGAGCACGGACAGCCGGCAGTCGTGATGGAACGCTATGGAGAGATGGGCAAGCACCTGACGGGTAGCAACGTGTCCGAGTCATCCGGGCTGAAGCGCGTCGAACTGGAGCGGACCGTCACGCTGCCCTGATCGCCCCACCACCCCACCCCGCTGCGCTGTGGCGGGTAGGGCAGGGAAGTGATGAGGCCCACTCAAGAGGCCTCGATAGACAGAAGGAGGATCGAGATGCGGACACGGATCATCAGCGCGGCACTTGCGGCAGTCATGGCGCTGGGCGCGGTCGGCGCGGCGTCAGCGACGTCGCCCGCCTCACGCGAGCTGGCACCAGTGGCCAAGACGTTCAAGAACTGCACCGCCCTCAACAAGGTCTACAAGCACGGAGTTGGTCGGCCCAATGCGCGGGACCACACCAGCGGGACGCGGGTCACGACCTTCAAGCGGTCCAAGGCCCTGTATCGGGCCAACAAGAGCATGGACCGCGACGGTGATGGGATCGCCTGCGAGAAGCGGTAGGGACTACCCTCGGTTGCAGATCCTCACGGTCCGGGAGCTGCTGGAGGGCAAGCGGCCGGCACTCCCGCTGCTGGTCATGCCGACCTATCAACAGGCGGAGGTCGTGAAGGAGTCGCCAGGGCAGATCGAGGCCTTCGGGTAGTGAGTCCGATGCACCTGTTTCTCGATGCAAATGCATATCTCGGCTTCTTTCGGCTGTCCGACGACAACCTCGAGAGACTCCAGCAACTGGCTGACTCGGTCCGATCGGACGACACGACCCTCTACCTGCTCGACCAGATTCGGGACAAGTTCCGGCGCAACCGTGGAGCGGTCATCAGCGAGTCCCTGCGCTTCCTCGAGAACGCGAAGCTGCCCAAGTCCTACCCGCGACTCTTCACGAACATGGAGGGGTATCCCGAGCTTCGGGCGACGCTCGATCAGTTCGAGGAACAACGAGACGAGCTGGTCGACCGCGTGAGAGGGTTGGCCATCGCGGGTGACCTCCACGCTGACCGCCTGATCGGCAGCCTGTTCGGGCTCGCCCAGCGCATCCCTCTGTCGGATGCGATTCATGCAGCAGCCATCCAGCGGTCCCAACTTGGCAACCCGCCCGGCAAGAAGGGCTCCATCAGGGATGCGGTCAACTGGGAGTCCCTGCTGGTCGGCGTGCCAGTCGAGGCAGAACTGATCCTCGTGAGCAGCGATGGGGACTTCTCATCCAGTCTCCAGCCGGCCGTGATTGACGAGTACTTGGCGGATGAGTGGCAGAGCCGGAAGCAGGCTAGTGCGACTCTGCACGGCAACCTGTCGTCGGTCTTCGATGCCCACTACCCGGAGATTCGTCTCACACCTGAACCTGTGGCGCCCGACCCAGAGCGAAGCCGGCGGTCAGTGCGCTCCAGGGAGCCTCGGCTTTCACTCGACACACCAGGCCATACGTCAGCTGGCGAGGTTCGACGAGTTTTCCACGGGGGAAGTCGAGGCCCTCGTCGAGGCGGCGATGGACAACTCCCAGGTCGCGATGATCCTCGGCGACGAAGATGTCTGGGCGTTCTACAACAAGCTCGCGACTCGGTACGACGGCCTGGTTGACCCACAGCGCCTCCAAGAGCTTCGCGATGCGTTGGCCGAGCTTGAGGACCTGTGACGCATCGATCATGACGACCAGCCTCCTGACCCCCGCCCCCGACCCGCTCGTCATCTCCTGGCGACTCCGGGAGCTGCGCGTGCGCCACAACGGCCCGCGCATCGGGCCGCATGAAGTCCACCACTTTGCCGGGTCTGGGGGTCTTGCGATGACCGAGATGTGGCTCGTTGCGACCGGCGCCACAGGCGTGCGCTGATGGGCGCGCTGCCGTCGTGGCTGCTGCTCCTGGGCACTGGCGCTGTGTCGTCAGTGATCGCGATCGTCGCATCGATGATCACGGTTGGCGTCATCACCTTCACCAACATCATCGCTATCGTGGAGGCACTGGCTGGTCCTGATGTTGCAGCGACGCTGCTGCAGTTGGTCGGGAACCTCGTCTACGCGGGTCTCGTCGGGTATGCCGCTGCGTCGATCTACATTCAGGCGTTCGACCGACCACGACCCCTTGAGTTGTCCTTGGCGATCGTTGGCGGTGTGACTGCGCTCGCCCTGACGTTCGGGTTCGCTCCCTTCGTCGCGGCCTTCGTGCCCGTCATCGCCGAATGGCTGTCGGACCTGCCGGAGCTACTCGGCGGGGGCGTCCTCGCGCTCGCATACGGGGTCGGAGTCGCCGCAGTGGTGGGCGTGGTGGGAACTGTCATGCCAGACCCAGCGGTGGATGGCTGAGTGCCGACGGTGGGGTGATGACGGGCAAGGGTGGCCGAGCGCCTCACGCCTGGCGGTGAGCGCGTGGCCCATCAGCTCGCGATGGCCGGCGAGGACGGGCAGGATGCGCCGATGGCGGGTTGCCCGGGGAGTCGTAGCGCCCACCATGATCGGACGTTCGGCCCCTCGTCTCGGCCATCGACGGCACCTACGCTCGGGGCCGGAGCATCCTTCTCCTTGTGGGACCCCCGCGGGTCGACCATCGGGCCCCCCTCCCGTCTCCGGGCCGAGGCTACACGGCGGCGAGGACTCCCGCCATCCGGAGCGGGGCCACGGCCGGCGTCTGCTGCCACGTCCTCAGATGCGCAGCCACCTTCGCTGCCATGATCGGTCGGCTCAGCAGATAGCCCTGCGCGGAGTCGTAGTTGAGCGAGCGGACCAACCGGAGCTCGGCCTCGGTCTCGACGCCCTCGGCGACCAGCCGGAGCCCGAGGGTCTGGCCCATGCGGGCCACGGCGCTCACCATGCGCTCGTTCTCGGCACCGGCGACGAGGGAGCGATCGAGCTTGAGCTCGGTGATCGGCAGCGAGGCCACCCGCGAGAGCGACGAGTAGCCGGTGCCGAAGTCATCGACCGCCAGGCGGACACCGGCATCGCGCAGGGGGACGAGACGGTCAGCCATCGACGGGATGGCATCGAGCGAGGATTTCGAGCAACTCCAGGGTCAGCAGGTTCGGCGGCAAGCCAGCATCTCGCAACCTGTCGAGCACGCAGGAGGCGAACCCCGTGTGGGCCAGCTGCGACGACGAGATGTTCACGTTGACACCGATCTCCCAGCCGGATCGTCGCCACTCGGCGGCAGCGGCGCACGCTTCCTCCAGGACCCATCGGCCGATGGCACGCATGTGGACCGACCGCTCCGCGGCCGGCAGGAACTCGCCGGGAGACAGCAGGCCCAAGGTCGGATGCTCCCAGCGGATGAGGGCCTCCATCGACTCGATGCTGCCGTCGGTGAGAGAGACGATGGGCTGGAAGGCGAGCCGGAATTCGTGCTGCGCGAGCGCGCGTCGCAGTTCCTCCGCCACCGAGAGCGAGCGCAGCGCCAGCTGTCGGGCCTCCGCGTCCAGCAACGCCCAGCGATGCTTGCCCGCGGCCTTGGCCTCGTACAAGGCCAGGTCGGCATCCCGCAGGAGGTGCTCGACGCTAGGGCCGGACAGACCACTGAGTGCGATGCCGATGCTGGCCGACACGGCGAACTGTCGGCCGCCGGACTCGATCGGTCCCTCGAGACCGGCGAGGATGCGCTCGCAGATCGAGATCGCGGTGGTGCTCGTCGGGCACGGGCTGACCACGACGGCGAACTCATCCCCACCGTAGCGGGCGATGGAATCACTCGCCCGCACCGAGGAACGCAAGTGATCGGCCACCGCCCGGAGCAGCTGGTCGCCGACCTGGTGGCCGTGGGTGTCGTTGACGGCCTTGAAGTCATCGAGATCGAGCACGAGCAGCCCGATGTCCTCGTCGTCGCCGAGCGCCGACACCAGGTTCGTGGCGAGGCCGCGCCGGTTCGGTAGCTGGGTCAGCCGGTCCTCGGAGGCCTGCTGCAGCAATGTCCCCTCGAGCAGCTCGCGTTCCACGAGTATGCGGCCCTGCTCGCGGATGCTCAGCTCCAGTCGCAGGATGGCCACGATCGCCACGACCACCGTCACGATCATCCCCAAGAGTGCGGAGCCCTCGCGTCCTTGGACCGTGTTGTGCACCGCGGCCACGAGGGGCATGACGATGGCAGCAATACGGATGAGCGGTCGCAGCATCTTCCAGGCACGGGTCCCGTCCGGTCCCACCGACACGGCCGTGCCCGGGGAGCTCAGCGCCAGGGCCGCCGCGCCCCAGAGGACATAGCCCAGCAACCAGCCAGCATCGATCAGGCCCGGAGCGTAGGCGTCATGGGTGGCGGCGGTCGCATAGGCCATGTCGCTCATGAGGAAGGCCATCACCGCGAGCCCGAAGAGCCATGCCGGTCGATCGAGTGGCCGGCCGACCATGACCGCGACGATGACGATGCCCAGCATCACCACGTCCAACGCGGGGTAGGCGAGCAGGGTGGCGACCTGGGGGAGCGCCATCGATCCGGCGTCGAAGCGCGGCTCGACGGCCAGCGCCCAGAGGAGGAGCGCGAGCGCCGCGCCGACGATGCCGCTTGTCGTAGGCCCCACGGAAGGCCGCCAATGTCGTCTTGGGATGCTTCCTGTAGATGAGGTCGCTGGCGGTCTTCGATTCGGGAACACCCTCGGCCATCGGCTCCAGCAACACCTAAAAGTCCGGGACTCGATCCGTGCGCTGTCGTCTGACTCATTCGCGCCCGGTAGTGCCACGCACCGCAGCCCACCGCACGTAATACATCTGGACCGAGCGCTGGATTAGCATACTCCTTGCCAAGGAGGTGACAGGGGGTCAGGAAGCCAGCCCGCTCCGATGCGGAGCTGGCTTGATCGTAGCAGCCGGCATGGGCTTACCGGACGACGCGGGGCGCTACCCCCCGCTACCAGCATCACCTGCACGTACGCCTCGAGGTCCAGCGTGATGTCCGCCCCGGCGGTCGTGGTGGCATTTTGCCGGGCGAGGACTTGCAGATAGTCTCCAGCCGATAGCTCCAGGTACTTGGCACAGGAGGTCGAGGGGCGGAACGAGCTACCAACTGGCACGACGCGATCGTCCGCGTGCCGGTCGGAGCCGTTGACGAGCAGCCACATCAGCCGATAGGCACCCCGGTCGTCGGCCTCGAACAGGCCGTGCGCATCGACGAGGTAGGTGCCGCTGGTGGGGATGGGCGATCTTGCCCGGCGACGGCGAGGCGGCAGCGAGACCATGCGCTCAGCAGCCTCGAGCGTCCCGCAGGGCGTTGCTGCGTCGGCCGCCGTCCAGCGCGGACTCGTCCACTTCTTCCGCCCGCTCCGTCGCGGTGCCGGCGGCAGGAGCCGGTACCCTGGCCCGCGATTGATGCCCGGCCTGGAGGAGCAGTACTACTACTGGCAGCGCGGCCCGGCCGGCCTGTATGTCCCGCCCAGCCCGGACGACATCGCGTCCGTGCTCGCGCTCGGGCCGGCTGCCGGCTGGGGCCTGCAGGAGGCCAGTGGCAACCCGGCTGACCTGACCGGCCACGGCTGGAACGCCACCGCGGTGGGCGGCTCCATCACCTACGAGGTGGCGGGGCCGACGATCAACGGCGAGGCGTTCAAGGGCGTCACCCTGCCCGGCAGCTCGTCGGGGTACTTCACCGTCAGCAGCAGCCTGACCGACCCGTCCACATCAGGCTTCACCATCAGCGCCTGGGTCAAGCACCCCGCCGGCGCTGGCGCGCGCTCCATCCTCTACTGGCTCCAGACCGGGCAGGGCACGTTCCAGCTCAACAAGGGCAACGACTACGGCATCCAGGCGCAGACCTGGAACACGTCGAACGCCACGCACGGGCTCGCCTTCGAGGGCTCGGACACCTTCGATGACATCTGGCAGTTCGTGGCCGCCCGCTACGACTCGGGGGCCGGCGTCCTGCGTGCGTACCACGACTCCGACACCTTCGATGACACCACGTTCAGCGGTACGTGGAAGCGCGACGGCAACCCGGCCTGCGCCATCGGCGGTGGTGGCGGGCAGTACTGGAACGGCGAGCTGGCGCTCATCTTCTACTGGGACGGCCCGCTCTCCGATGCCCAGATGGACAGCCTGCGGACGGGGGTGTTCGCATCGATCCACCGCCACCTCTTCCGCTCGGGTCGCTGGCACCCCACTGGCGCACCAGCCGGCGATACCACGCCCCCGGTCATCTCGGGCGTGGTCGAGACACCCGGCGACACCACCTGCACCATCAGCTGGAACCTCGACCAGCCAGCGACCGGCTACATCGAGTACGGCACCACGACCGCCTACGGGCTACAGACCACGTTCGAGCCCAGCTACCTGACCTACCACAGCCAGGTCATCAGCGGCCTCACCGAGGGCACCACGTACTACTACCGCATCGTCAGCGTGGATGCTTCGGGCAACGGCGCCGAATATGCCGGTGACTTCGATACGACCGGCTCGCTTCCGGCCCCGACGTCCGCCGTCTTCGGTCCCGCCGTGGAGTCTCGCGCCAAGGGCAACCTCGAGATGCGTCCCGGCAACCACGGATACATCGGCCTTCGCTTCAAGGCGCTGGTCGGCGGCACCGTGAACGGCATCCGCTTCCAGGCCACCAACCGCGTGAGCCCATACGGTGCGGGTGACGCCGGCATCTACCGCGTCGGCATCCAGTCGCTCGATGGTGCCGGCAAGCCATCGGGCACATGGCTCGGCAACTATGGCACCTGGGACCCGGTCATCACGACGAGCCCCGCGAACTTCGGCGCGGCCGTGACCATCAGCGGCGGCCCCACGCTCGTGGCCGGGCAGTCCTACGCCGTCGTCGATCCAGAACGTCCACAGCAGCCCGGACAGCAACTACACCTCCATCAACAACATCTACGCGCCCGACGCCGGGTCACCCCTCCAGCCGCTCGACCCCGATGACGAGAACGTGACCTACTACCACGGTCCATCGTCGTGGAGCATCGTCAGCTACTACCCGCCCTGCTTCGACGTCCGATACACCAGTGGCGCCCACGAGGGCCTGTCGGCCATCCAGGGACAGGACTGGCTCTACAACCCGACCGTCGTGGGCATCGTCAACTCGGGCAGCATCGGCTGCTGGTCGTTCACCCGTCCGTCAGGCGCGGCCTCCATCGACGTGGACGCCGTCTCGTTCTGGCTGCAGAAGTCCAGCGGTTCCACCAACGCCACCGTGACCGTCAAGAAGAACGGCTCGCCCGTCGCCACCGGCACGTTCACCACGTCCGGCGGCATCGCCAGCGGTGCCCGTGCCTGGTGTCGAGCGGCACTGTCGGGCACTGTGACCATCGACCCGGGCGATGTCATCCGCGTCGAGGTGGCCGTCGCATCGGGCGAGTACCGCCTGCCGCTCATCCTGTGGCGTGACAGCGGCACGACCACGGCGACGCAGATGGACTCATACCCCTACGACGAGGGCGGTGGCTCCAACATCCACCGTGCCGACGACGGCGCCAGCGGCACCACGCCATGCTGGTCGGCCTGGTACGCCCACACCACCTACAGCTGCTACTTCGAGGTCGTGTGATGACCCTCACCGCGCTGCTGAAGGGCAGCCCGCCACCAGCGCCGAAGGTCCGTGGGCGGAGCGGCGTGCGGGCCATCGTGGTCGCTGCGCCGAAGGACCAGAAGCACACGCTCGACTGGTGGATCGAGTACCTGCGCACGCACTGGGAGGCTGGCTAGGTGCCCATCCCCGTCCTGCCCCCGTCATCGTCCAGTAGCCCGGTCCCGGCTGGCCAGCCCACCGTCGCCGAGCGCACACCATCGCTGGAGGTGCGCGCGACCTGGCGTCCGGAGCGGTACACCCGCCTCGCCAACGGCACGTTCGAGACAGACGTGGCCGGCTGGTCGGTAGCGGCCGGGATCAACGCCGCCGGCACGTCGGTCACCCGCATCACGACCGATGCCCGTTCCGGCTCCGCCTGCGGTCGCATCGTCATCCCGGCCACCGTGGATGCCGGCGCGAACCACGACCTCGGCTCGCAGCGGTGGTATGCCGATGCCGGACACTCCACGCTGGTCGTGGTCAAGCTGTGGCTCAAGCGCGGCAGTGGCGGGCGCAGCGTCCGCGTCACCATCGGCAGCGAGGGCACCGTGACTGCCCGGGCGAGCATCGAGGTGGAGCTGCTCGACGAGTGGCAGGAGTACATCCTGACCTGGCGGCCACAGGTGAGCGTGACCGATGCCCAGCTCGCCATCATGTCGGCTGACGGGCAGGCCATGACGGTGCTCGTCGATGACGTGCTGGTGTACTCACCGCTCGCGAGCCAGGTGGACGACGGCTCGTTCCTCACCGACACGACCGGCTGGGTGACCGATGGCTCGCTCATCGCCGGCGCAGCGACCAGCCTGACGCGTATCCCGAGCGATGGCATGGTGGATGGCTCCGCCGAGCTAGTGACCCCGGCCAGCGCCGGGGCCGGCACGGACATCGCGCTCGGGTCGCGTCTCTTCCGGGCCGACATGACGCACCGGCTCCGGATCGCCCTGCGGGCCATCGCTGGCGGCGACCAGGTCCGGCTACGGTTGGGCAGCATCGGGACGCCGGCCGACCGGGCCGATGCCACCGTCACCTCGACCTCGACCTGGACCTGGCACACCCTCGACTGGACGCCATCCGTGGAACGCACCGACGTGGCCGTCTCGGTGAGTGCCGGGGCGGCCGCCGCGATGACGGTGCGGCTTTCGGAGGTGGAGGTCTATGAGGCCCTCGACGAGCTCCGTCCGGACAGCTGGGAGATCGTGCGCGGTGCGGCCTTCGACGGGACCGATGTCCCGGGCACGATGGGTGGTGCGCTGCCCGACGTGGACGGCACCTATACGCCCTGGCACACCGGCTCCCTGCTCTACGGTGCCGTCAAGGCCATGGTGCCCATCATGGCCCGCGCCACCCACGGCGGCCGCGCGCATGGCCTGGGATGGGGTCGCCTCACCACGGTGGCCCCGGACCCCTATGGCGAGCATGCCCACCTGACCACGAGTGACGGGCTGCGCGACCTGGTGGCGGAGCGCATCAGCAGGCCCTTCCGCTCCGACCTCGCCTACGCGGAGGCGCGGGATGCTGCACTGACCGCGGCCGGGGTCGGCCACTGGCCGCGCGACCTCGACGGCGGCGGCCCGGAGAGCGGCACGTTCTTCGATGGCACCGATACCGAGGTTCCGGCGCTGTCCTACCTCACCGACCTGTGCTCGGCGACGGGCGCGGTCCACGTCGCGGTCCCGTCGGCGCACGCCAACGTCGGCTGGGTGTACCGCACCCTGAACCGTGCGCGGCTCACCGATGCCACCATCGCGGTGGGGATGTCAACGGCATGCCATCCGCGCCCAGCGCGGTGTCCTCCTCCGGGTCTGGATCCCGGTGCCCCACCGCTGGGGATAGGCCATGAAGTGCTCAGCGGTGGCCATGTTGTACAGGGTCGCGGCGTAGCGGTCCAGTTCGGCTCCCGGCTTGGCGATGGCCTCGTGCTCGGCCCGACCGGCTGGAGCGTTGCGCAGCTCCACCATGGGCACGACGCCGAGCGGGTTCGGGCCGCCCTCGTTCTCGACGGGCTCCCACTTGGGTGGCTGGCCCGACTCGACCTTGGCGCTTGTCCGCCACCACTCGATGCGGTCCGGCAAGTACAGGATGGCCGTGCGCCGGCCGTCGTCCTCGGTCCACTTCTTGAGCGCCGCGAATTGGACGCGACTGTCGGCCGGGTCGTGCTCGACGTACACCTGCAGCGGGTCCTCGACGGTGATGAGCGGCGTGACCCCGGATACCTTGCGCCACGGGTCCACGAGCACCGAACAGACACCGGTGGAGAGAGCCTCGAGGTGCGCGTTGGACGACATCGCCTCCAGCTGGTTCTCGAGCCAGAATTCCCCACGCCCGGTCGGACGCAGTGTCGTCGTCCCAGAAGGTCAGCCCGATGACGCGCATCCGCTGCTCCGGGATCTCGACGATGGGCTGTGCGAAGTTGGCGCGCAGGTTCCTGAAAAGCGTGCCGAAGGTGTCCCGATGAGCGCGGTCGGCGAACTGCCACGTCTCGTTCTCGCCGCGGTAATAGTCGCGCAGCCGCTGCAGGCGTTCATTGCGGATGGCCAGTCGCTTGAGCAGCGTCTGCAGCCACCATTCCGACGAGCCACGTTCACCCGCCGTGGGCCGGTAGTCGATGGCCGTTTGGTCACCGGATGCCTTGGGCTGACCGGTGGAGAAGAACGTGTCGGCTAGCGTCGTCATCGTCGGAGGCCTCGTATGCGGCGGGATTGGGGTCGCGGAGCGTTCATGGCCCGGTGGACGGCGTGCATGACGGCCACAGCAGCCTCGATGCGGACACGCTCGGAATGCGGCGAGAGCGACCAGCCCTTGATCGCCGGCTTGGCATCGACGGCATAGACCTGGGCAGCGAGCTCGGCGTCACCGTCGTGGACGAGCTTCCGTGAGAGCTCAGCCAGACCGGCTGCGCCTTGACCATGGGCGCTGTCCTGGGCCAACGCCATGGCTTCCACGGCGGCCGTGAGCGCCTCCATCGCCTCGTCGAACTCACACGCGTCCATGGCGTCCCGTACGAAGACCGGCATGAAGTCGATGACGGAGTACGCGAGTGCCGCGTGATACCGGGTCCTCGCCTCAGCGCGACCCGTGAGTTGCCTGGGTCTTGCGATGCCCTGATCGACGAGCAGTCTCTCGGCAAGCCGAAGGTCAGTGACACCAGCGGGCACCAGCGCGACCTCGTCGACCGCGTCGAGCCACTCGCGCCAGTCGGGCTTCGGAACCGCTTCGCTCGCGGTGCCACCGTACTTGGGGCTCCGAGCCAGGCGGGCGCCGTTCACCTCGCTCACCGCAGGTATCCCAGCCGCCAGTTCGATCGCCTGCATGAGCAAGCAGCCCGCGGCGTACTGGTAGTCGACCGTCGCTCGCTAACGCTTCGTCGGCCTCAAGCTCAGGTACTGCCAGTCCCGAGCCTAGGCTTGCCTTTGCCGGGATACGGTCCGGGCTCCGTGCACCCGTAGTCGTTGGCGGCAACACTGAGCCATTCGGCGCGAGCTTCGATCATCCAGGCCTCGGCCATCGACTCGCCGTTGAACCACGCGTGTGTGTGCGAAGTATGACGCCGTGTTCCTGGTCGTAGTCGCCGCCATAGCCGTCCAGGGCCTAAACGCCCGGAGCAGGCACGGGCGCATGTCCGTCATGAGTCCACGGACAAGCAGCGGGCATTCGTGGACTTCGTGTTGGCGCAGTACACGAAGGAGGGCGTCTGGGAGCTCGACGCCGAGAAGCTCGCCCCGTTACTGCGGCTCAGGTACAAGGCCATCGTGGATGCCACCGTCGAACTCGGTGCACCCGAGCAGATCCGCCAGCTATTCGTGGGCTTCCAGCACTACCTCTATGACCCGAGCGAGCCCGCCCTCGGCTTGACGAAGCGAACCGCATCAGGCTAACCGGTCCTAGCGTGATGCTGGCCGACCGGGCCCCGACCACGACGGACGCATAGTGCCGCTCGCCAGACGCACGATCGCTTGCCGCACGGCGCTCCACTTCGACGTATCGTCAGTCTCTGCACCAGACAGGAGACCACGATGACCGATGAACTCGGTGGGCGCGAGCCCGCACGGACCCCCGCGACCCGAGGTCGACGGTTCAAGCCACATACCCTCGAACTCACGCACGGTGGCAGGCTCGTCCTGGATGTCGACGGCTCGATCGACCACATCGATAAGCGCGGCTCCACGATGCACCGTTGGAAGCCCGACGACCCAGAGTGGCCGGATCAGGCCATCCGGTTCGGGCTGTACCCCCAGGCTCCCACCATCGCCCCACACGGGCAGGTCCAGGGAGCGAAGCCACCGCGACGGTAGCGCTCCAGGTTCGCCCGCCGAGCGCCAATGGCACGCCTGACTGAACGTCAGGATGGAGTGTCGGCGGTCAGGCGAGCCCGGGCAGAGAGCCGTCGGGGTCGTAGCGGCCGAGTGTCTTGGCGGCCTCGATCAGCGCGTGGATGTTCTCGGCTGGCGTATCCGGCGGCAGTGCGCACCCGGCGGCAAGGATGAGCCCGCCGCCAGGAGCAAGGATGGCCAGCTCCTCGCGGGCGGCCTCGGTAACATCCTCGGGTCCGCCGCGTGACATGACTTCCGACGGGTCGATGGTGCCGATGATGGTGGCTGCGTGACCTCCTGCTGACGGTCGCGTGACGGGTCGATGACAGCGAGCGCCGACGTCTCGAGGCCCTGGCTACTACCCCGGCCGAAGGTGACGAACGCCCGGTCCCGTCATACAGCGCGAGGCTGCGAGTGTGCCGGCTATGGGTCGGACCGATCGTGCTTCCCGGGGCGTGCTCGTTGCTCGGCGCGGGGTAGGACCAGCCCGAGGATCTGTCAGTCCATCGCCGAATACAGGAACAGGACGAGCGCGAAGGCGCCGATGACGATGGCCACGGTCAAGGCCAGGTGCGCGAGGATGGCCGGCCGATAGGTGCCCGTGTCGATCTCCCGTTCGGTACGCACAAAGCGGTAGGCACCCATGATCGAGACGACCGCACCGAGCACCACGATGGCGATGCCGATGATCGATCCTGTCGCTACCGACCCGGCGTCCTCGAGCGCGAATCGGTCGACCAGGAAGCCGATGGCCACGACACCGAGGGCCGTGCGCTGCCAAGCCAACAGCGTTCGCTCGTTGGCCAAGTGATCACGAACGGCCGCTTCGGGCATGTCCCGGCGGTCGGTCGGCTTTGGGCGGTCGGTCGGCTCCGGGTCTTGGTCCTGCTCAGTCAATGCCGATCCTCATCGCCCCATTCTGAAGCACCGCCACGTCAAGCACCGGCGGCCCGATGCGGTGCGCATCGGCAACACGTGTCAGCGGCCAGTGCGGTTTGGGGCCGCTAGCGGTGGCTTTGGGCTAGCACCAGCGGGGTATGCTCCGAGTCTGTCGTCCTGGTCGTGCGGGATGAGAGGGGATGGGGATGTCACTACTCGAACGCGTCGAGGCGGCCAAACGAGGAATCGCCGCACCCGTACCCGGGGCACCCACGCCCGGATCGCCGACAAACGTCGCCAGCCTCAGCACACCCGTCGGGCCAGGCGCATCGGCCAGCCCGGCCCAGACCGCGGCCCAAATGCTGCCGCAGCCTGCGATGTCGTCCCGGATGTCCGCCCGCGAGCTGAGCTTCCGCGACATCCGCAACCGCGTCGGCGAGGCCGTGGCCGATGCGCTGTCATCGCGGATCGACCTCTCCGACCCCATCGGCGTTCGCGAGAACC
Source organism: uncultured Chloroflexia bacterium (assembly GCA_963814315.1). Classification (GTDB taxonomy): domain Bacteria; phylum Chloroflexota; class Limnocylindria; order Limnocylindrales; family CSP1-4; genus JAFMJV01. Next base: position 107,197 of record CAWFCG010000001.1, on the reverse strand, counting down.
TGGCCCGCGAGATCGATGAGTTCATCGGTGACTTCATCTACGACAACGACCTGAGCCTGACTCGCGACGAACGCCGCCGACTGGTCGAGGGCGTCATCGACGAGGTCGCCGGCTTTGGGCCCATCGAGCCACTGCTGGCCGACTCGACCGTCACCGAGGTCATGGTCAATGGTCCCAACCTCGTGTACATCGAGCGTGCCGGCCGCATCGAGAAGACGCCGGTCACGTTCCGCGACGACGAACACGTGCTCAACGTCATCGACCGCATCATCACGCCTCTCGGCCGTCACATCGACGAGACCAGCCCGCGCGTGGACGCCCGCCTGCCCGATGGTTCCCGCGTCAACGCCATCATCAAACCACTGAGCCTGATCGGCCCCGTCATCACCGTGCGCAAGTTCGCCACCCGCTTCACCGTCGACGACCTGGTCCGCTTCGGTACGGCCAGCCCGGAGATGTTCGACTTCCTCAAAGCCTGCGTGGAAGCGCAGCTGAACATCTTCCTCTCCGGCGGCACCGGTTCGGGCAAGACGACCACGCTGAACGTGATCTCCTCGTTCATCCCTGACACCGAGCGCATCGTCACCATCGAGGATGCCGCCGAGCTGCAGCTGAGTCAGCGGCACGTCATCACCCTGGAGGCACGCCCACCCAACCTTGAGGGCACCGGCGAGATCACCATCCGCGACCTGCTGCGCAACGCGCTGCACATGCGGCCTGATCGCATCGTGGTCGGCGAGTGCCGCTCTGGTGAGGCCTTGGACATGGTCCAGGCCATGACCACCGGCCACGATGGTTCGCTCTCGACCGGCCACGCCAACACACCGCGGGACATGCTGCGGCGTCTTGAGACGATGATCCTGATGACCGGCTATGACCTGCCGTTGCGGGCCATCCGTGAGCAGATCGCCTCAGCCGTGGACGTGCTGGTGCACACCGCCCGACTACGCGACGGCTCGCGCAAGATCACCAGCATCACCGAGGTCTTCGGCATCGAGGATGACGAGATCCTGACGCAGGAGATCTTCCGCTACGAACAGACCGGCGTGGTCGATGGCAAGATCCAGGGAGACCTACGGCCGACTGGGATCCGGCCCACCTTCATGCCCACCTTCGAAACGCGTGGTGTGACGCTGCCGCCGGGTCAGTACGGCATCCCGCCACAAGATCCGGAGCAGCCGGCGCGACCCGGCAAGTCGCGCTGGGGCTTCAGCGGCGTGGCGCCGGTCGCGGCCCTCGTGCCGGCGGGGTTGGGTCGGGGTCGTGTCACGGTCGCCGGCGGCATGGCCTACGTGTCGGCCATCGGGCCGGTCGATCCCGAGACCGGCCAGGTGAGCAACCCCGATATCAAGCTGCAGACGCGCCAGTGCCTGGCCAACCTCAAGGCCAGGCTCGAGTCGGTCGGCAGCTCCCTCGACGCGGTGGTCTGGGCCAATTGGTCCCTGCGCGAGGCGACCGAGTTCGACACGTTCTACGAGGAATGGCAGCGCTGGTTCCCTGGTGAGTCGCCGGTAGGGCAGGGGACACTGCTGCCACTGTCGCACCGGCGCGCCGGCTTCCGTGTGTCAGTCGGCGTGATCGCCTCGGTCCCAGCCGACCTGGCGGCCGACCCGGCAGCGCATCCGGCCACCGAGGCTGCTCCTGCCAAGCCCCCGGCGGTCATCCGGGTCGAGCGCCCAGTGGAAGCCGGAGCCACAGGCGCTATCCGTGTCGACCCGGCGGTCGCAGCCGAGACCTGGGGAGCCTAGCTGACCGATGGCGAACGACCCCCACGAGCTCTTCATCGGCCATCGGCTCGACGACAGGAGTCCACTGAGCGTCGATCCAGCCGACCTGACGACGCACGGCGTCATCGTGGGCATGACCGGTTCGGGCAAGACTGGTCTCGGCATCGACTTGATCGAAGAGGCGCTGCTACAGGGCGTGCCTTGCCTGGTCATCGATCCCAAGGGCGACATGGGCAACCTGTTGCTGACGTTTCCGGACCTGGCCCCGTCTGACTTCCGACCCTGGGTCGAGGAGGCGGCCGCTGCTCGCGAAGGCATCACACCTGATGCGCTTGCCGCCAGGACCGCGCAGACCTGGCGCGATGGGCTATTACGCAGCGGCATCACGCCCGACCGCATCGCGAAGCTGCGTGACGTTGCCGACTTCACCATCTACACGCCCGGGTCCAACGCCGGCGTGCCGCTGGACCTCATCGGCTCATTGCAAGCGCCGGCCAGCGTCGACGATCTCGAGATCCTGCGCGATGAGGTCGAGGGCTTCACCTCCGGCTTGCTGGGTCTCGTCGGCATCGAGGCCGATCCACTGGCAAGTCCGGAGCACGTCCTGATCGCCAGCCTCATCGAGCGCAGTTGGGTCGCCGGGGAGGACCTCGATCTGGCAACGCTGATCGGCCAGATCCAGGACCCACCTATGCGCAAGCTCGGCGTCCTGGAGCTGGACACGTTCTACCCACCACGCGAGCGTTCCGCGCTAGCCATGAAGCTGAATGGCTTGCTGGCCTCTCCATCGTTCGCTGCCTGGAACCAGGGGCGCGCGCTGGATATCGACGCCATGCTCAGCACTGATGGCCGCCCACAGGCAGCCATCGTCACGGTCTCGCACCTTTCCGACTCGGAGCGCATGTTCGTGGTCACGTTGCTGCTCTCCAGGATGGTGACGTGGACACGACGCCAGTCGGGTACCGGCGAGCTGCGAGCGCTGATCTACATGGACGAGGTCTTCGGCTACGTGCCGCCGACCGCGATGCCGCCGGCCAAGAGACCCATCCTCACGCTGCTCAAACAGGCACGCGCTCACGGTGTGGGCATGGTGCTGTCCACCCAGAATCCGGTCGATCTCGACTACAAGGCCATCAGCAACGCCGGTACCTGGATGATCGGCCGACTCCAGACCGAGCGGGACAAGGCGCGGCTGCTGGAGGGCATGACCTCGGCCGCAGGGGCGGTCGACACGGCTGCCCTCGGTGCCACCATATCCGCGCTCGACAAGCGCGAGTTCTTGCTTCACAGCACAACCGCTGAGGCGCCCGTGCAGTTCTCGACGCGTTGGGCCATGTCGTACCTGGCCGGACCACTGACACCTGACCAGATCAGGCGGCTGACGGTCGATGAGCCCGTCGACCAGCCGGATCTGCCGACCAGCGAAGGTGCCGAGGCCACCGTGCCAGGCGCCGATGCCACCGCGCCCCTCGCGCCCGTCGGCGCCGACTCGGCCAAGCCCGTACCCGAACTGGCCGATGACGAGACGCGGGTCGCGCCCGATGTCGCCGCCGGCGTGCCCGTCTTCTACCTTGATGCGGCAGCGCCATGGGCCACTGCGGCGGGCGCTATGCCCGGAGGAAAGCGTCTGTCAGCGGGCCTTGTGACTCGGGTGCGAATGCTCTTCGATGACACCAAGGCCGATCTCCGCGAGATGGTGGAGTGGGAAGCGGTCGTCCTCATCGACGGTCAACAGGTCGACTGGGGTACCGCTCACGCGGTGGACTACGACCCCCGCGACCTGCGGTCCGAGGCGCCCGCCGGGACCGTGTACCTGTTGCCGCAGGCACCCATCAAGGAGGCGGCCTGGTTCCGACGAGCGACGGCCGACCTCAAGGACCATCTCTATCGTCAGCAGACCGTCACGTTGCGGGCCAATCGCGAGCTGAAGCTGTACTCGCGCCTCGACGAGACGGAGGCGGCCTTCAGCGAGCGCTGCCGTGCTGTCGCCGACGAGGCCAAGGATGCGGAGGTGGCCAAGATCCGCGAGCGCCTGACCCGCGAGATGGACCGGCTCAACGCCTCCATCGCCGCGCACCAGGACCGCATCGCCGAGATGCAGGCCGATGTCACCGACCGTCGCAACCAGGACCTCATCGCCATCGGCAGCTCCGTGCTTGGTCACATCCTTGGTGGTCGTGGCAGTGCTACCACCATCGCCCGTTCGGCCGGCCGGGCTGCCACCCGCGGCCAATCGGCGGCACAGCGCGTGCAGACCATCGAGAACCGCATCGGCGAAGACGACCTCAAGCTTGAGGACCTCGAAGAGGACCTGCGTGAAGCCGTCGCCGGCATCGAGGACGAGTGGAATCAGAAGGCAGGCGCCATCGAGCCGCTCGAGGTCGGCCTGGAGAAGAACGACATCAACGTCGGTGAGTTGAGCCTGCTCTGGCTGCCGGTCGGTTAGCGGCGCGTCGGTCCACCTGGACCCCATCGGATGTGCTCTTGGTCATCCGACCATGGACGACACCGGTATAGTGTCTTCGAGCAGCCCGCATACCTATTCGCTGGGCACAAGTCCGGGCGACAGGGCTGAGAGAAAAGGTCGAAGGAGGACCATGAATACACGTGCAATCGCGCTGACCGCGTCGATCGCCCTGGCGGCGGTGATGGCGGTCCCGGTGGTGGCCCAGGATGAGAGCCCCGCAGCGGACGTGAGCCCCGCCGCGGACATGATGGCTGCACCCCAGCCATTCGCTGACGACGCCAAGCCCTATGTCCCCATCGTTTCCAAAGGCTTCCAGCACCAGTTCTGGCAGGCCGTCAAGGGCGGGGCCGAGGATGAGGCCGCCGCGCTGAACATGGATGTCAACTTCATCGGGCCCGCCAGCGAGTCCGATGTGGCCATCCAGATCGAGATGCTGCAGGCCGAATACGACAAGAATCCCGACGCCATCTGCTTCGCGGCCCTGGACAGCCAGGCTGCCAACCCGCTGCTCGAGCAGATGCAGGCTGACGGCATCCCCGTCATCGCCTTCGACTCCGGCGTCGACAGTGACATCCCCATCACCACGGCCGCGACGGACAACGTCGCCGCTGCGGCACTCGCCGCGGACAAGATGGCCGAGCTCATCGGTGGCTCCGGCAAGGTCGGCGTCATCGTCCACGACCAGACCAGCCGCACCGGCATCGACCGCTCCGAGGGCTTCGTGAACCGCATGGCTGAGGCCTACCCGGACATCGAGATCATCGGCCCCCAGTACGGTGGTGGCGACCAGTTGAAGTCCACCGACCTGGCCAAGGCGATGATCACTGCCAACCCGGACATGACGGGCTTCTTCGGCGGCAATGAAGGCTCCGCCATCGGCGTCCTGAACGCCGTGAACGAGCTCGGCGTGGCAGACAAGGTCGTGGTCATCGGCTACGACTCCGGCATCGCCCAGATCAACGCCATCAAGGACGGCACCATGGCTGGTGCGGTCCAGCAGAACCCGGTCGGCATCGGCGCCAAGTGCGTCGAGGCGGCCGCCATGGCGCTGCAGGGCATGGAAGTTCCAGCCAACATCGACACCGGCTTCATCTGGGCCGATGCCTCGACCATCGATGATCCCGAGGTCGCGGCTGTCCTCTACGAGTAGGACTGCACCCCTGAAGTAACGAGACCGACGGGGCCGCCGCGATCCAGGCGGCGGCTCCGTTCGCCTATCCACAGCGAGGGTCCTATGTCGGCTGACCTCCTTGTCCGGATGCAGGGCATCGACAAGCGTTTCCCCGGCGTCCAGGCACTGAAGGACGCACAGTTCGATCTGCGCCCGGGTGAGGTCCACGCGCTGGTCGGTGAGAACGGCGCGGGCAAATCGACGCTGATGAAGGTGCTCACCGGCATCTACCAGCGCGATTCGGGGACTATCGAAGTCGACGGTAGGCAGGTCGAGGTGCCAAACCCGCGCGCTGGACGCGAGCTGGGAATCAGCATGATCCACCAGGAGCTGGTGCTGGCCCCGCATCTCACGGTCGCTCAGAACATCTACATGGGTCGTGAACCGCGCGGTCGCCTGAGCTTCATCGTCGACGACAAGGCGCAGGTGCGGCAGACCGCGGAGCTCATCGAACGTCTCGGTCTCCGACTCGATCCCACCGCCAAGGTCATGGACCTCAAAGTGGCACAGCAGCAGATGGTGGAGATCGCCAAGGCGCTGTCACTCGATGCGTCGGTGCTCATCATGGATGAGCCCACCGCCGCGCTGACCGACGCCGAGATCGAGGAACTGTTCCGCATCATCCGCTCGCTGCGGGAACAGGGCAAGGGCATCGTCCACATCTCTCACCGACTCGAGGAGCTGCGCCAGATCTCCGACCGCGTCACGGTCATGCGTGATGGCCAGTACGTCGACACCGTCGGGACCAAGTCGGTGTCGATCGACGAGATCATCTCGATGATGGTGGGGCGCACCATCTTCGAGGAGGCGCCGCACGTTCCCCTCGATGCCGCTGAGCAGCCAGTCGTCCTTGAGGTCAGGAACCTCTCGCGCGGCCGTGCCGTGCAGGACGTCACGTTCCAGCTGCGCCGAGGCGAGATCCTGGGTGTCGCGGGACTGGTGGGCGCTGGCCGGACCGAACTCGCCCGTCTCATCTTCGGCGCCGACCACAAGGACGCCGGTGAGATCGAGGTGCATGGTCAGCCCGTTGAGATCGCCAACCCGGCACGGGCGGTCGAGCTGGGCATCGCCTATCTCTCCGAAGATCGGAAGAGATATGGGCTGGCCCTCGGCCTGGACGTCGAGAACAACGTGGCGCTGGCCTCCTTCAACAACCTGCTCAAGTCGTTCGGTCGTGTCGATACCAAGCGGACCGCGGAAATTGCCGAGCAGCGCGTGGAGGAGCTGGACATCCGCACGCCCAGCATCAAACAGAAGGCGCGCAACCTGTCCGGTGGCAACCAGCAGAAGCTCGTCATCGCCAAGTGGCTGACGGCAGAGATGGACGTGCTCATCTTCGACGAGCCCACGCGCGGCATCGACGTGGGCGCCAAGCAGGAGATCTACCACTTGCTCAACGAGCTGGCCGCGGCGGGCAAGTCGATCCTCATGATCAGCTCGGAGCTACCGGAGATCCTGCGCATGAGCCACCGCATCATCGTGATGTGTGAAGGACGGCTAACGGGTGAGCTGACCGCGGCTGATGCGGACCAGGAAAAGATCATGACGCTCGCGACCCAACGCGAGTCGGTCGCCCAAGCGACGAGTTGACGAGGACACAGATGCAGAGCGCAGCGACACGAGCAGGATCGATCTTCAAGTCCGACGCCGTCCAGAAGGTGCTGGCGTTGGGCGCGCTGGTCATCCTGATCATCTTCTTCTCACTTGCGTCCGAGCACTTCCTCTCGTGGAGCAACGCCAAGGGCGTCTTCCTTGCGACATCTGTCGTGGGCATCCTGGCCATGGGTGTGACCTTCGTCATCATCACCGCCGGTATCGACCTGTCCATCGGCACGGTGATGACGCTCTCGGCGGTGATGACCGGCGTCTTCGTCACCAATCTCGGGCTGCCCTGGGGTATCGGTATCCTGGCCGGCATCGCGACCGGTACCCTGATGGGTGCCATCAACGGCACGCTCATCGCGCGCTTCAATCTGCCGCCCTTCATCGCCACGCTGGGCATGCTCAACATCGCGCGCGGCCTCTCGCTTGTGATCTCCGAGCTGCGCCCCATTTACTTCCCCGACCAGCCGGAGTTCAACCAGGCGTTCATGGGCTCGTTTCTCGGAGACCTCGGCCTCCCGGACCTGCCCAACCTGTTCTTCGTCTTCATCGCCGTCGCCGTCATCGCCGGCTTCATCCTCAGCAAGACCGTCCTGGGCCGCTACATCTTCGCCATCGGCAGCAACGAGGAAGCCACGCGACTGTCCGGTGTGCGCACGATGCGCTACAAGGCCTCCGCCTACGTGCTCGCCGGTCTCTTCGCGGGTATCGCCGGCGTGGTCATGGCAGCCCGCCTGAACTCCGCGCAGCCTGCCGTCGGCTTCGGCTACGAGCTCGACGCCATCGCCGCGGCTGTCATCGGCGGTACCTCCCTCGCAGGCGGCGAGGGCTCCATGTTCGGCACCGTGATCGGCGCGTTCATCATCAGTGTGCTCACTAATGGGCTGCGTTTGATGAACGTGCCCCAGGAGTGGCAGACCGTCGTCACCGGCTGCATCGTCATCCTGGCCGTGTACCTCGACATCATCAGGCGGCGTCGCCAGGGCTGATCGGTCCGGGACCAGGACGCCGCTACGCCGAGTCCTACCGCAGCTTGACAGCCGTCCCGTAGGCCAGGATCTCACTGATGCCGGTGGCGATCATGGAGGTCGTGTAGCGCACGGCGACGATGCCATCGGCGCCTTGTGCCTGTGCTGCCGCGATCATGTTGGCGGTCGCTTCGTCACGAGTCTCGGTGATGAGCCGGGAGTACTCGGGCACGGCGCCGCCGAAGATGTTGCGGAAGCCGGCCATGATGTCGTAGCCGAGGCCGCGCGCACGCGCGGCGTTGCCGCGAACCACGCCGATGGTCTCCGCGATCTCGCGGCCCTCGATGCGGTCGGACGTGGACAGAATCATGTGGTCGCTCCCCGTGTGGCGCTATCACCCGCGGTCGTTAGGTTCCGGTACCGTCTGCGAGTGAGCACAGCGTACGCCGCCGGGCCGTCCCTGTCGCTGGGGTCCAACGACCTCAGGTTGTGGTCGGCGTCTGCCGTATCCAACCTGGCGGATGGCATCTTCGTGGTAGCGCTGCCGCTCGTCGCGGTGTTCGCTGACCACCTCTCCGGCGCTGGTGGCCGGCGTGTCGATCGCGGGTCGTCTGCCGTGGCTGGTGTAGCGCGCCGGCGAACAACACGAATGGCCGACCGACTGGACCGGCGCGTCACCAGGCGCAACGTCCAGATCATGCGCGTGGTGATGGTGGCCCTGGCACTGGCCGGTGGTCCTTCACGTCCGGTGCCGTACGTCACGGCCTTCGTCCTTGGCATCGGCGAGACGCTCTTCGACACGGCGGCCCAGTCGATCATGCCCAACATCGTCCCCAAGGCGCTGCTGGCCCGAGCCAACTCGCGGCTGTACGCGGTCGAGCTGACGATGAACGCCTTCATCGGTCCGCCGCTGGGTGGGTTCCTGGCGGCGATTCCGCCGCTATCTCCGCGATGCCGATCTGGCACGCGCGGAATCGGTCGCCGCTAACTGATCGAACGCCCCGGACGGCCGTGCTACCTTGAGTGCATCGTGGCGACCCACTTTGGCACATTCGATGAGTTGATGGCACTGAGTGAGCCGGACATGCGACCGATCGCAACCAGGCTGCGTGAGATCGTGCATCGTATCCACCCGACGGCGGTGGAGGTCGTGCGGCTGGGCGACCGCGCTGCTACTTTCGGGGTCGGACCTCACAAGATGAGTGAGGCCTACTGCTATGTGTCGCCCCAGCGGAGGTGGGTCAACCTGGGGTTCTTCTACGGTGCGGTCCTGCCCGATCCTGGCGGTGTGCTTGAAGGCACAGGGGCCCAGCTGAGACACATCAAGGTGCGATCGATCGAGGCCACTGGTTCAGCGGCTGCCGCGGCGATGATCGAGGCTGCCTTGGCCGAGCGCATGGATGCTCTCGGAAGCTGACCAGTGTGGTTTGCTCCGGTGCGGTGCCGATGGGCAACAGACCCTCGGTACCCGTGGGCCTGACCCAAGTACGGGTTGTTGCGGAGCAGTGCGGACGCCACCATGCGACCCAACACCTCGATAGACCGCATCACACGTGACTTCCTCCATCGGGGTGTCCTCGGCCGACCAGTGGCGCCGAGCCTCCGAGCACCCGAGCACCCGTCCAGCAGCCCACTGAACGCGAAGTAAGGAACGTAGATGGCGTCCATGGCAGCCCACGAGCTCGGCCCGATGCTCACCGCGAGCGAAGTCGCTGAGCTTCTCCACCTGCATGTCAACACGGTCAAGCGACTCGGGGACCGTGGTGAACTGCCCTTCTATCGTGTCTGCAAGAGGGGCGACCGCCGCTTCCGCCTTGAGGATGTGATGTCCTTCCTGGCAAGGAACCGCTAGCCCATCAGATCAGGGCCTGACCCCGATCGAACCGAACGTCTGCCCCAACGCCGCCGGAACACCCACGACCGGCGGCGTCGGTCTGTCCGCCTGGCTCCAGCTGCCGGCGATTCGACCACCGATCCGGCCGCCGATCCGGCCGCGTCGGCGCACCTTGCAACAGATGCAACATCTTGACCAGTAGACAACCCGAAACCGGCCTGTAACCCTAGACCGATCGTCAGCCCTCGGTCGCGGCGCGTGCCTGGCCGACCCAGTCGTCACGACGGATGCGATCGGCGGCGAGGTTGATCTGCGGTGCGATGCGCTCGATGTCGGCATCGTTCCAGGCAGCGATCTCTGCCAGCGTGGTCACCCCGTGCTCCCCAAGTCGCTCAGCGCTCAGCGGGCCGAGACCTTTGATCACGGTGAGGTCATCGGCCCCGCCTGTCTCAGCCCCGCCTGTCTCCGCCGCACCAACGTCGACCGCAGATGGCTCGGCTGGTGCGGCCTTCGGCGGCGCCTCGGTCGAGACGGCCTCAGCGCTTGAGGCGGTCTCAGCGACCGGCTCGGCTGGTGCGGCCTTCGGCGCCGCCTTGGCCTCCCGTACCTCCAGATCGACCTCCCCTTGACCCTCGCGCTTGCGCCGGGCCCACGCCGCGGCCCCGGCCGCGCTCGCGGCGGCTGCGACAGCGGCGATGGCCGCGCCGATCTTTGCCTTCATCCTGCCCTCCTCATGTGCCTAGCTCGTGGTTTCCCCAGTGTTCCGTATGGACCACCTCGCGGTAGTGCTTGCGACCACCGACCCGTGACGGCCGGGTCAGGTCGTCGGGGTCGGCCGGCCAGCCCAGCGCGATGATGTACTGACACTGCTTGTCCGCCGGCAACTGCAGCACATCCGCGGCCAGGTCGAAGTCATTGACCGTGATGGGGCAGGAACCGATACCCACATCCCAGGCCGCCAGCGTGATGTTCTGGGCGGCCCGACCCAGGTCCCAAAGCACTGAGCGTGCATGCTCCGGCGCGGGGGCATCGAGGATGAGGGCGATGGCGCCACCAGCGTAGGGCAGGTGCTTGGCGTAGATGGTCACGCCCGAAAGACGCTTGAGTGACTCGGGGTCGCGGATGGTCACGAAGTCCCAGCGTTGGGTGTTCTTCGAGGAGCCCGTCTTGCGCGCAGCATCGGCGATGGCGCGGATCTCATCCTCGGTCAGTGGTCGTGGCTTGTAGGCTCGGACGACCCGCAGCGTCCGGATGGCCTTGATGGTGTCCATCGCACGAGTCTATCTGGCGGCGGGGTCGTAGACTGCGCCGATGCCGACACCACATGGCTTTCCCGCCGTCATCGAGGTCGTGGTCGAGATCCCGGCCGGGAGCCGCAACAAGTACGAGTACGACGAAGACGCCGGGGTCATCCGGCTCGACCGGGTGTTGTCCTCTGCGGTCTATTACAACTTCGACTACGGCTTCATCGATGGCACGCGCGCTGACGATGGCGACCACACCGACGCCATGTTGCTCATCGACGAGAAGACGTTCCCGGGTTGCCACGTGTGGGCGCGCCCGGTGGGGGTGCTACGGATGGCCGACGAGAAGGGTGTCGACTACAAGGTCCTGTGTGTGGCGCTGGCCGACCCCATGTACGCGCACCTTGAAGCGTTGCGGCAGGTCTCGCCGCACAAGCTGCTGGAGATCGAGCAGTTCTTCAACACCTACAAGAACCTCGAGGACAAGTCGGTCCAGCTCGACGGCTGGGCCGGTGTGGCGGAGACGCTGGAGATCCTGCGCACCGATCGGGAGCGCTGGCTGGCCGAGCAGGAGACCGCGGGGGCTGGAGATGCCAACGGCGCACCGGAGGCGTAGGGCATGGCCGAGCGCTTCGAGCTGATCGACATCGGGGGGCGCGAGGTCAGGATCACCAATCCCGACAAGATCTACTGGCCCGGCCCGGGTCACACCAAGCTGGACCTGGTGCACTACTACCTCGCGGTGGCCGACGGTGCCCTGCGCGGCGCGGGTGGTCGACCCATGGCGCTCAAGCGTTTCGTCGATGGCGCTGCCGGTGACTTCTTCTTCCAGAAGCGAGCGCCGACCAAGCGGCCCGACTGGATCGACACCGTCTGGCTGGCATTCCCATCAGGTCGCACGGCCGAGGAGGTCGTGCTGCGCGATGCCGCCTCCCTGGCTTGGGCGGCCAACCTTGGCTGCCTGGATCTCAATCCGCACCCGGTGCGCGCGGAGGACCTCGACCACCCCGATGAGCTGCGGGTCGATCTGGACCCGGTCCCCGGGGTGCCCTGGTCGGAAGTGCGCGAGGTGGCCATGGTGACGCGGGAGGCTTTGACCGCAGTCGGCCTCGTGGGCTGGCCCAAGACCTCGGGCTCTCGAGGTATCCATATCAATGTTCGCATCGAGCCTCGCTGGACCTTCCCGGAGGTGCGGCGCGCGGCGCTGGCGCTGGCCCGTGACGTGGAAGAGCGGGCGCCGTCGATCGCAACCAGCAAGTGGTGGAAGGAGGAGCGCCACGGTGTCTTCCTCGACTACAACCAGAACGCCAAGGACCGAACCGTGGCCTCGGCCTACTCGGTGCGTCCGCTGCCGGATGCGCGCGTGTCGATGCCGCTGACCTGGGGCGAGGTGCCCGACGTGGTCGCCGAGGCGTTCACGCTGGCAACGGTGCCGTCACTGTTCGAGGCACACGGCGATCGACAGGCCGGCATCGACGAGTCGGTCGGGTCACTCGAGGGCCTGCTGGAGCTGTCTGCTCGGCACGAGGCAGAGGGCATGGGCGACGCGCCTTGGCCACCGAACTATCGCAAAGGGGCGGACGAGCCGCCGCGGGTGCCGCCTTCGAAGCGCCGCCGCAGCAGCAAGCCACTCATCGAGATCGCTCGGGCCCTGAAGAAGACTGATGCGCTCGCCGGCCTGGAGCGGTGGCAGGCTCGCCACCCCGATGCAGCGGCACTCCTGGAGCCGGCGGACGTGCTGGTGGACGCGATGCGCGGCCGATCGACCACCTGGACACGCATCCGGATCAACCTGGAGCACGTACCGGAATCCCAGCGGCCGCCGCAGGAGCGGTTGGACCCCGACGAGGACCCGTGGGCGGCGTATCGAGAGGTTCCGCCCGACTAGGACTGGCGGTGTGGCTCGGTCGGCGGCGCTCAGTGTCAGTCAGTCGGCGGCTGCTGGCTCGGCGCCCACGATGGGCAAGATCGTCCGCCATGTCGCAGCCTCCACAGCGATGACCGGGACCACCAGGAATATGCCCAGGATGCCTGCCACCGCCGAGCCGGCCGGGATCGCCAACAGCACGCTGGCGGGGTGGATGTTGGTGCCGTCGCGCAGGAAGTAGTACGCCAACAGCACGCTCAACAGCCCGATGGCGCCGATAGCGGCGACGTTGTCGATCAGGGAGCGCGCCATCTCCAGCATGACATTGGTGCCGACCCTGATGGCATCGTGCGTCAGCCCCAAGATCAGGACCGCGGTGGCCCAGACGATGCCGGCTGCGACACTCCTTGAGCGGCCTCCGTTGCGCTGTCGCAGGACCGAAGGCGCGAGGACCGCGGAGATGACGACGGTCACCGTGATCGATTCGGTAGCGACCCACAGCAGCGAGCCGATCAGTCACAGGACGACCACGATGGCGACCACCACGATGACGCGCCAGCTGAGCGCGGCGAGGTTGTCGAGCCAGTCGGGGACGAGGCCCACGTTGGGTGCCACGGTCCCGGAACCTCAACCTCGACCTCAGCCTCGCCCGCCGTCACATCGGCTATGTGATGCGTTCCCTCGTGCGCCGGACCGGCGCGAGCCAGTCCAAGGTCAGTCGGGGATCCAGTCGAACGTGTCTGGGTGCGGGCCGACGCGCCCGTCCTCCCCGCGGTCGAGCGTCGCCAACGCTGATACGTCGGCAGCCGTCAACTCGAAGGTGAAGATGTCCAGGTTCTCGCGCATCCGGCTCGCCGACATCGTCTTGGGGAATACGATGTCACCCCGTTCGATGTGCCAACGTAGCACCACCTGGGATGGCGTACGACCAAGACGGCCCGCGATCCCCACGACCACCGGGTCCGCCAGGATCGCTCCCTGCGCCAGGGGTGACCACGCCTCGGTGACGATGCCGTGCGCTGCGCCGTAGGCTCGCACCTCATCGTTGGGCAGGTACGGATGCACCTCGATCTGGTTGACTGCCGGAGGCGTCGCGGTCTCTGTGGCCAGCCGCTGCAGGTGTGCGATCTGGAAATTGGAGACACCGATGGCGTGAGAGCGCCCATCACGCAGGAACTCCGCCATGACCTTCCAGGTGGCCACGAAGTCGCCGTCGAACCGGGTCGGCAATGGCCAGTGGATCAGAAACAGGTCGACGTAGTCAAGGCCAAGCTCGGACAGCGTGCCCTCGAATGCCCGTCGCGCGTCGTCCGGACGGTGCCAGGCGTTGTTCAGCTTGCTGGTCACGAACACCTGGTCGCGTGGGAGCCCGCACGAGCGGACGGCCTCGCCGACGCCTCGCTCGTTGCGATACATCTGCGCGGTGTCGATGTGGCGATAGCCCGCGTCGATGGCAGCGGCCACGATATCGGCAGTGTCATCGGGTGGCACCAGGTGGGTCCCGAACCCGAGCTGCGGGATGGCGGTGCCACTGGAGAGGGGGAGTGCGGGTACAACGGTCATAGGGCCAGCATACCCAGAGAGCGGGTCCATGTGCCCACGGGCACGGTTCATCGGGTCCTTCGACGCCGCCATCGCTGCATGTCGAGTGATGAGCGCATCCATCGCTGCACGACGAACGACCCCCGGAGTTCCGGGGGTCGTCGTTGCTGCCCTTGGGAGGTGGGGCGGTCTAGCCCTCTACGCCTCTTCGCTTGAAGTGGCGTCGGCCCACGAACATGGCCAGGAAGATGAGCAGATAGCTCGCGAGCACGAGGATGCTGGCTCCGAGGGAACCCTCTTCGCCCTTGATGGCCTCTTCGAAGCCGACGTCGAGCGCCTCGAAGCCAGCGGCGAAGGTGATGAAGCCCAGACCAGCCAGCACACCTAGCAGGCCTATGATGATGCCGAAGGCGCGGCCCCAGCTACGATGGCCGAAGATGCCGATGGCGCCGATGACCTGGATGATGCCGAGGATCAGCGCGATGCCGCCGACGGCCACGATCTGATCATCGGCCTGCCTTGCCAGGTCCATCGCTTCCGCGCTGAGCGCGGTGTCACCGATCAGGTCGGTGACGCTATTGGTCCACAGGACGAGCGCCCCAAGGACGCCCAGGACGACGCCCCAGGTGAGCATCACCCAGCCGGCGAGGATGGCGATGAACGAACGGCCATACCTGGGGCCATCCTGCTCCCACGCCTGGCCCGGCCACGGTTCCTGAGCCGGTTGGGCGTAGGCATAGGGCTGGGGTGCTTGCGGATAGCCACCCTGCTGGTACTGCTGCTGTCCGTAGGCCGACTGGTCGTAGTAGCCCGGCTGCTGGCCGTACGCCGACTGGTCGTAGTACTGCGGCTGCTGGTACTGGGGCGGATACCCTGGCTGTTGGCCATAGGCGGCCGGATCGTAGTACTGCGGCTGCTGAGATTGCGGCTGCTGATACTGCTGCGGTTGCTGGCCGTATGCTGCCGGGTCGTAGTAGCCCGGCTGCGGCTGCTGGTACTGCTGCGGCTGCTGGTACTGCTGCGGCGGTGGCGGCTGCTGCGGCTGTTGATATTGCTGGCCGGGGTCGTGCGCGGTCACCTGCTGCTCACTGTAGGTCGCCGACTGCGGCTCCGGGGCCGCGTAGGCTTGGGTGTCAGACGGCGCCGGCTGTTGCACCGGTGGCGCCGGCTGTTGGTATGCGGTGTCAGCCGACCACGCCGCATATTCGGCGGAGGTGTCCCCACCTCCAGCGGCAGCTTGTGGCTGATCTTGCCCCGGCGCCTGGTTCCAGGCTGATGTCTCGCCGCCGCCGGGATCTGCCGGTGGTGGCGCGCCGGTCGCGCCATCGCGCGGTGTGTTCTGGTCCATGAGCTCCTCCCTGAATAGGCACGCGCAAGTGTACCCGCCTCGAGACCATTAACGAATAGTCCCAACCTCACCCATCCGCAAAGATGTTGCGTATTTCGAACGGGACGGTCGTCTCCAACTGATGGTAGCGGCAGTCGGCGGCAGATTTATCGGGCCGCCAGCGCCGAAACGTGGTGGCATGGCGGAAGCGGTCGCCCTGCAAGTGATCGTACGCGACCTCCACCACGCGTTCCGGCCGCAGGGGCTCCCAGGAGAGGTCCCGGCCGCGGTTCCAGCGCGATGTGGCACCGGGCATGCGCCGGTCGGACTCCGCCGCAGCCCAGTCAGCCCAGGCCCGCCACGGGTGGTGGTCGAGGGCGTTCGCGCGCAGCGGCTCCAACTCTGCGGCCAGCTCGGCACGTCGATCCCACTTGAACGATGCCGTGACACCGACGTGGTGCAGCACGTCGGCATCGTCAAACAGGCCCAGGACCAGCGAGCCCACATGTGTGCCGTCACCGTTCTTGTGCCAGCGGAAGCCCGCCACCACGCAATCGGCCGTGCGCGCATGCTTGATCTTGAGCATCCGCCGCTTGCCAGGCGTGTAGGGTGCCGCGGCGTCCTTGGCCACCACGCCATCGAGCCCTGCGCCTTCGAAGCGGTCGAACCAGTCGGCAGCCTGTGTTCGGTCTCGTGTCAGCGGCGTCAGGTGGACCGGCGGGCGAGTGCCGGCCAGGGCGTTCTCGAGGCGGAGCCTGCGGTCCGCCTGCTCGGTCTCAAGGAGTGAGTCGTCATCGATCGCCAACAGGTCCCAGGCGACGTAGGCAGCCGGAGTCTCGGCCGCCAACAGGGTCACACGCGATGCGGCCGGATGGATGCGCAGGAGCAGCGCGTCGAAGTCGAGCGCTCCGTCTCGCGCGATGACGATCTCACCATCGACCACGCAGCGCCGCGGCAAGTGCGTGCGCAACGGTTCGGAAAGCTCCGGGAAGTAGCGGTCGAGAGGCTTGCGGTCCCGACTCTGGATGAGCAGCTCGTCGCCGTCGCGAAAGACCAGCGCGCGGAAGCCATCCCACTTGGGTTCGTACAGCCAGCCATCGCCGCTCGGCAGCTCGGCCACAGCCTTGGCGAGCATGGGCTCGATGGGCGGCTCAAGGGGGAACGGCATGGCCGCACGATACTCCGTCGAGGAGGGCCCCACATCGCTGCGTGGTAGCCTCGACGATGTGTCTGCTCCGACCTTTCGAGGCGATCCGTACCGTGTCCTCGACGTGCGCCATGACGCGTCCGCCGACGAGATCAAGCGACGCTGGCGAGAGCTTGCCCGGGAGCATCATCCCGATCGCGCCGGAGCCGATGGTGATGAGCGCCAGCGTCTGACCACGCGGATGGCTCGGATCAACGCGGCCTATGACGTGCTGCGAGATCAACTGCGGCGAGCTCGCTACGATGCCACGCCTCATGCTCGTCGCGAGCGCTATGCCGAAGGTCCGGCTCCTGGCGACGACACGGTCGGCCCACCACCACCACCACCGTCGCCGCCGGTCACCGCGCGTTTCGACACGTCGGCGTCATTCCAGCCGATCGGCAGCGTGAGGAAGGCGCGCGACCGATCGCGGCGGCACACCACCTTGGCCGGCCAGCCTCCGCGGGAGTGGCGCCGCTACCGCGGAGGTCCGGAGCTGCGTGCCAGCGCCCCCAATGGCCCCGTGCATCGACGAACGGATCTTTCGAGCCTCCGACTACCCAGCCTGGACGAGGCCCGTGCCACCGTCCTGGGCTTCGGCCGCTTCCACGGCCAGACCCTCGGCGATGTGGCCGACAAGGAGCCGACCTACATCGACTGGATCGCCTCGACCATCACCCGCGATCGCGACCTGGTGATGCGAGCCCGGGTCATCGCCGGTGATCTTGATGCACGAGGGGTCGAGCGTCGGCCGCGCGCCGCCGAGGCGTAGGCGAAGCCGACGCGGACAGCGCGTGTACCGGGCGTAGGGCGGGAAAGGGGCCCAAGCCGGGATGGGGGCCCAGTCCGGGAAGCGGGAGAGGCACCACGGTCACCGCCTATCCGGCCCTGGGAATCAGTCGAGTCGCCCGGCCTTTCCGCTGGCCTGGCGACTCGAGTTCTGCTGAGATAGATAGATGACCTCGCCGTCGATCCCACCACTAGCGAGGACCCGGAGCCAGCCGGTTTACCTGTTACTCGACTCGTGACCCGGAGACGGCGATCCAGTTTCCATGTGGCGCCGGACATTTTCGATGCACGGTGTCGATAGCACCACCACGTTGACCTTCTCGGATCGCGGTTCGTCCCGAGCCCGGTAGTCGACGCCTTCAGGGCCCGTGCCAGCGTCTAGGACGACGGCAAGGCCAACGATAGGGCCATTCGGCTCTTGCCGGCAATGGCAACTTCCTCAGATGGGCCTATGACCATCGGACCTACCTGGTCTGGCGTAGTGGGGTCACTTGCTGACGCGATGTGTGATAGCCAGGTCAGCCGTCACCGGGTGCAAGGCCGCCGCTACAGCGCCCGTTCCAGGATCGCCGTGAGCTCAGGGTCGGTCAGCTCGATGGGATTGGTGCGCATGGAGCTACCGGGTGAATCGGCTACGATGAGCGGGATCTGCGCCGCGGTCATCTCGAACGCCGACAGTCGCGGAACGTCCAGCGCGTCGACCCATTCGTGCAGGACATCGACGAGCCCGACGCACGCGGTCTCATCGCTGATGCCATGCGGTAGGCGCGCCAGGATGCGACCAGCCTGGGCGTACTTGGGCAATGCTGGTGAGCCTGGATCTCGCGATACCAGCGCCGTGATGTTGGCCTCGGTGACGTGCCACAGGACGGCTCCACAGGCCATGCCGTGGGGAATCGGCAGCTGCGCGCCAAGAGGGCTGGCGAAGCCGTGGACCGCGCCGAGACCGGCGTTGGCGAGACAGATACCTGAGAGCAATGCCGCGTACGCCATGTGGCTGCGCGCCTCGGGCGCGGCACGCCCCTGTGGGTCGCTGAACCAGGGCAGCAGCCCTTCACGAGCGGCGAAGAGGCCGTCCCGCGCGAGCGCATCGGTCAGCGGTGTGGCCTTCCGGGAGGTGAACGATTCCAGCAGCTGGGTCAGCGCGTCCAGGCCGTTGGAGGCGATCAGCGCGGGCGGCGCGCTCGCCAGCAGGTCGGGGTCGACCACCGCATCCCTCGGCACCATCGATTCGTCACGGAACGAGCGCTTGTAGCCCTCTGGGCCGCGTTCGCTGATGACCGCGTTGCGTGTCGCTTCAGACCCGGTGCCCGCGGTCGTGGGCACGGCGACCATGGGCACGGCCGGACCGGGGTAGGGGAGTCCGCGGCCGACACCCTCAAGGTGGTCCATCAGCTCCGTGTCCGTATTTAGCAGGCCGGCGATGGCCTTGGCGGTGTCAAGCACGGCGCCGCCGCCGACCGCCAATACCACATCGATGCCTGCACCACGGAAGCGAGCCAGCGGCTCCTCGACGTCACGAGCGCCTGGCTCACCGCTGACCGAGGTGGAGCCGACGAGCGTGACCCCGGCCGCCGCCAGTCCGGCCTCGAGCTCCGCGCGCCGGGGTGAGTGGCTGAAGGAGTGGCCCCCGATGACGAGCAGGACGCGAGAGCCGTGGCCCGCCACGATAGCCGGCACTTGGGCGAAGACGCCGGCTCCGAAGGTGATTCGCGGCAGGCGGCCGAGCGCGAAAGCGGGCACAGCCTCGACCATCACGGCGCCTTCTGGGTGTCGACGTAGATGCCCGTGTAGAGGTCGCTCTGCCGCTCCCTGGACATCAGCTCGGGCGCCATCTCCTTGAACGCCTGATAGTGAGAGGTGGCGCGGTGGGCATCGCGGGCGGCCTCGTCCAGGTAGCACTCCCACAGCATGAACTCGGTGGGGTCGTCGTTGGACTGCGCCACGTCGAAACGTATGCAGCCCGGCTCGGCGATCGAGCCAAGGTAGTTGGCCCTGATCATGGCCTTGAAGTCATCCACCTTGTCGGGCTTGATGTAGACGTGGACTGCCGCGATGAACATCGATCGACCTCCTATGGCGAGGGGCCCGACTGACGTGGGAGTCGGTGCCGGCGCTAGTGCGCGTCCGCCGGCTGACCATAGTAGGCACCCGGGCCATGCTTGCGGTCGAAGTGTCGCCGCAGGAGCGCCTCCTGGATATCCGGCGCCCCGGGGTTGATGGAGAGCGTGCGGACGGCCATGGCCGCGACCGCCTCCAGAGCGATGGCGTTGACCACCGCGGCGTCGGGGTCCACGCCCCAGGTGAAGGGGCCGTGTGAGCGCACCAGCACGGCTGACATGCGCAACGCGTCGTCGGTGCGGCCGTCGATCGTCTCGATGATGACGTTGCCGGTCTCCAGCTCGTAGGCGCCGGCGATCTCCTCCTCGGTCATCAGACGCGAAGTGGGCACGGGGCCGCGGAAGTGGTCGGCATGGGTCGTCCCGAGGGCGGGGATGTCTTGGCCGGCCTGTGCGAAGGCGGCCGCGAACGAGCTGTGCGTGTGGACTACGCCACCCAGCTGCGGATAGGCTTGGTAGAGCCGCAGGTGCGTGGGGGTGTCGCTGGACGGACGCATGGCGCCCTCCAGCACCCGACCGTCCTGGAGCGAGACGACCACCAGATCCTCCGGCTGCACCTTGTCACAGGCCACACCGCTGGGTTTGATGATGAGTGCCTTGGCCTCACGGTCCACGCCGCTGACGTTGCCGAAGGATAGCGTCACCAGACCGGCCCGCGTGAGGTCCGCGTTGGCCTTGGCGACCTGTTCCCGAAGTGCCATGTCGATCATGCGCGTGAGGATAGCAGTTTGACCTTAGGCATACGTTTGCATACACTCGATTGCGTACCCGTGTGACGGTTCGCTCGGGCCTTGCGCAGGAGGCGATACGACGATGGCATTCGATGGGCTGCGGATCTGGTTCCTCACCGGTAGCCAGGAGCTCTATGGCGAGGCCATCCTGGCCAAGGTGCTGGACCAATCGAGGGAGATGGTGGCGGGTCTCACGGCTGTGCCGGAGATTCCCATCGAGATCGTCCACAAGCCGACCGTCACCACGCCTGATGCCATCCGCCGGGCCTGCCTGGAGGCCTCCGCCGACGATGCCTGTATCGGGGTCATCGGCTGGATGCACACCTTCAGCCCGGCCAAGATGTGGATCGCCGGCGTGCAGGCACTGCAGAAGCCCTTCCTGCACCTCCACACCCAGTACGGTGCCGACCTGCCCTACCGCGACATCGACATGGACTTCATGAACCTCAACCAGTCGGCCCACGGGGACCGCGAGTTCGCCTACCTCATGAGCAGGTTGCGGCTGCCCCGCAAGATCATCGCGGGCCACTGGCAGGACCAGGGCGTGCAGCGTCGCATCGGTGCCTGGACTCGCGCCTGTGCCGGTGTCCACGAGGCCCGCCAGCTGCGGGTCATCCGCTTCGGCGACAACATGCGCGAGGTGGCCGACACCGACGGCGACAAGGTCGAGGTACAGGCGAAGCTGGGGACCTCGGTCAACACCTACCCCGTCAACGAGCTGGTGGCGGTGGTCGACCAGGTCGCTGATGCCGAGGTCGAGCGGCTGTGTGCCGAGTACGACGACGCCTACACCGTGGTACCGCAGCTGCGACCCGGCGGTGAGCGCCGTTCGTCGCTGCGCGATGCCGCCCGCATCGAGCTGGGCCTGCGGGCCTTCCTGGCCGACCACGGCGCCATGGCCTTCGTCGACACCTTCGAGGACCTCGGGGGGCTGAAGCAATTGCCCGGCATCGGCGCCCAGCGCCTCATGGCCGACGGCTATGGCTTCGGTGCCGAGGGTGACTGGAAGTCCTCGCTGCTGGTCCGCATCGTGAAGGCCATGAGCGAGGGCCTGCCCGGTGGCGTGTCCTTCATGGAGGACTACACCTACGACCTCGGTGCCGCCAGTCCCGCGGTGCTGGGTGCGCACATGCTGGAGGTCTGCCCGAGCATCGCTGCCACCACGCCCTCCTGTGAGATCCACCCGCTCTTCGTGGGTGGCCGCGAGGACCCGGTACGACTCGTCTTCAGCGGTGCCGCCGGTCCGGGGGTGGTGGTGGGCCTCGTCGACATGGGCACGCACCTGCGACTGGTGGCCGACGCCATCGACGCGGTGGCGCCACCCGAGGACCTGCCCAGGTTGCCGGTGGCGCGGGCACTGTGGGAGCCGCGACCCGACTTCACCACCGCCGCCGAGTCCTGGCTGCTGGCCGGGGGTCCCCACCACACCGCCTATTCCCAGGCGGTCGGGCTCGAGGTCATCGAGGACTTCGCCGACATGCTCGACGTGGAGCTGCTGGCCATCGATGCCGACACCACCGCGCGCAGCTTCGCCAAGGAGGTGCGCTGGACGGCAGCCTACCGGCATCTCGCCGGGGCGGTCTAGGGGGGAACGAGGGGCGCGCAGCGCGCCGACAGGAGGAGGCAGCCGCGCCTCGACGCCGCCAGCCTCGACGCCGCCAGCCGCGGCGCCACATCGGGCCGGAATCCCACATAGACCGAACGGCAACGGCCGATTCGCGGCGCTGCACCCCGGGGCAGAGGCCTGGCTGCTCGTCGATGGCAGCCATCATGCCCCTTGGGGCACGATCTGGAGTGTTCAGGTCGTGCCCCAGGGCCGACGGACCGTCGAATCACACGGATCGGGCGACCATGCTCGCTCTATGCGGGAATGGAGCTCGATATGTCCTGGGGACATGCTCGCCGCCTGGATCTGCGCGGCATTGCGGGCGCCCGACGCCAGGCGTGCCCAGTGCTTTCGATCCATCGAGGAGCGGGTCCACTGCGCGCGTTTCCTGGTCGTCGAGGGCTCGCGCCTTGTTGGACTGCTCGTGTCTTGCTGGACTGTAGGACGATTCGACGACACAACGAGCAAGGAGAACGCATGAGTGGTCGGATCGAGGGCAAGGTAGCGATCGTCACCGGGGGTGGCCAGGGCATCGGCGCCGCCATCAGCGAGCGCTACGCAGCCGAGGGCGCCAAAGTCGTCATCGCCCAGCGCAGCGGATCGATCGCACAGGCTCAGGCAGAGAGCATCGTGGCAGGTGGTGGCTCAGCGCTCGCCGTCGCCACGGACGTCGCTGATCGCCAGCAGCTCCGCGCGCTGGTGGCCCGCACCCTTGACCACTACGGCCCACCCGACATCCTTGTCAACAACGCCGGCATCTTCGTGGCTGACGATCCCCTTGAGCTGACCGAAGAGGCCTGGCAACGCTGCATGAGCGTCGACCTGGAGGCCGTGTGGTGGCTCAGCCGGGAAGTGCTGCCGCACATGATCGACCGCGGCGGCGCCATCATCAACATCGCCTCCACGCACGCGTTCCAGATCGTGCCCGGCTGCTTCCCCTACCCGGTCGCCAAGCATGCGCTCATCGGCCTTACGCGCGCGTTGGCCGCCGAATACGCCTCACGCGGCGTGCGCATCAACGCCATCGCGCCGGGCTACATCGACACCGACATGGTGACGCGCTACTTCGATAGCCTGAGCGACCCCGCCGGCGGACGCGAGCGGGTGGGCGGACTCCATCCCATCGGCCGCATGGGCCAGCCCCGCGAGGTCGCTGGGCCGGCGCTGTTCCTCGCCAGCGATGATGCCAGTTTCATCAGTGGCGAGATCCTGATGGTCGACGGCGGCATCACCACCGTCTACAGCGGGCACGGCGTCCCCTTCGTGCCGGGGGCCGGACCGACCATCTAGGCCGGAGGAACTACGCCGGACGATCCAGGGCTCGGTCGCGGATGGCCCGCAGCCGCTTCATGGCGTCGTTGGCGCCGCGACCGAAGTAGTCGTGCAGTGTCTTGTACTCGGCGTACAGCTCGTCGTAGACCGCCGCCGCGGCCGCATCAGGCGCGTAGTGCTCGTCGCGCAAGCGTGCCATCGCGGCCGTGGCGTCCTCGATGCTGTCGTAGCCACCGGCCTCCGCCCCTGCCGCCACCGCGGCCCACATGGCCGAGCCCAGGGCGGGTGTCTGTGTCGACTCGGCGACCGAGATCTCGCGCCGGGTGACGTCGGAGTAGATCTGCATCAGCAGCTTGTTCCTGTCGGGCAGGCCGCCGCAGGCAACGATGTCATTGACCGGCACGCCTGACGCTTCCAGCGACTCCACGATCATGCGCGTGCCGAAGGCGGTGGCCTCGATGAGTGCCCGATAGACCTCCGGCGCCTTGGTCGCCAGCGTGGCGCCCAGGATCAGGCCCGAGAGATCGACGTCGACCAGCACCGAGCGATTGCCGTTCATCCAGTCCAGCGCCACCAGGCCTGATTGCCCCGGCGCCAGCTTCGCTGCCTCGCGCTCCAGCACCTCGTGGACACTGACGCCTTCACGTTCGGCCTGCTCGAAGTACTCGACTGGGACCAGGTTGTCGACGAACCAGGCGAAGATGTCCCCCACCGCCGACTGGCCAGCTTCATACCCGAAGAGTCCCGGCAGGATGCCGTCCTCGACGACGCCACACATGCCCTCGACCGCAGCCTGGTGGTCCGCCAGGACCATGTGGCAGATGCTGGTGCCCATCACCGCCACCATGCGACCCGGTTCGGTCACCGTGGTGGCCGGCACTGACACGTGCGCATCGACGTTGGCGACCGCGACGGCGGTGCCCGGCTGCAGGCTGGTCCAGGCCGCTGCCTCACCGCTCAGCCCGCCCGCCTTCTCGCCGATCGAAGCCACTTGGCGTGACATCTTCTCGTCCACCACGTTGGCGAAGCGGGGGTCGAGGGCGGCGAAGTAGTCGGAGCTGGGGAAGCCGTCCGACTTGGACCAGATGGCCTTGTAGCCGGCGGTGCAGCTGTTGCGGCTCTCCACGCCGGTCAATCGCCAGATGACCCAGTCGGCCGCTTCGATGAGCCGATCGGCAGCGTCGTAGATCTCCGGTGCCTCGTCGAGGATCTGGAGGGCCTTGGAGTAGAACCACTCCGACGAGATCTTGCCGCCGTACTTGGGCAGCCAGGCTTCGCCGCGCTCGCGAGCGATGGCGTTGATGCGATCGGCCTCAGGCTGGGCGGCGTGGTGCTTCCACAGCTTGACCCAGGCATGTGGGTTACGGCGGAACTCAGCCAGCGCCGCCAAGGGCGTGCCGTCGGCCTTGGCCGGCAGCATGGTGCAGGCGGTGAAGTCGATCCCTACCCCGATGATGTCCGACGCTTCTACACCAGCTGCGGTGATGGCGGCCGGGATGGCCTGCTGAAAGGTGCGCAGGTAGTCGTCGGGGTCCTGCAGCGCCCACTCGGGCGCCAGGCGCACATCATCGTCGGGAGCCGGCAGGGTCTCGTCGATGACGCCGTTGGAGTAGGGATAGACGCTGCTGCCGAGCTCTCGCCCGTCGCTTGCGTCGATCACGACGGCACGGCCTGATTCGGTTCCGAAGTCGACGCCGATGACATAGCTGTCCACGTTCAAGCTCCTTCTTGCTGCCGACGCGGCACGGGCCCGGTGGAGGCTCGCACCACGAGCTCTGGTTCGAGGATGGGATGGAAGTCGATGCTCGCCTCATGTTCGCCGATGGCGAGGCCGATAGCCGCAGCCACCATGGCGTCGGTCGGCATCCGCAGCGTGGTCAGCGCAGGCACACTCACGGCGGCCACGGGGATGTCATCGAAGCCGGCCACCGACAGGTCCTCTGGCACCCGCAGGCCGCGTCGGTGGGCAGCGTGCAGCATGCCCATGGCGATGACATCGGTCGGCGCCACGATGGCGGTGGGCGGGTCGGGGAGATCCATCAGGAGGTCCAAGGCCGACGCGCCGCCCTGGTAGTCGTTGGCAGCTTCCTGGCGATACGGGTCCGGGACGGTCAGCCCGTGACCGTGCATCGAGGCCATGTAGGCATCCTCGCGCTCGGTGATGTCGCCCAGCCGTCGCGGACCCGCGAAGGCGATGCGTTCGTGACCGAGGCCGACGAGGTGATCGACCACGGCCATGATGCCGCTGCGATTGTCGACACTGACGGTGGGGATGCCGCTCTCGCGTGAGCCATGCCAAAGGGCGACCACCGGGATGCTCGTGTTCTGGAGGTCCTCGATGAGCTCGGGGCGATCGCGCAGGTCGCCCAGGAAGAGGAGGGCATCGCAGTGGCGGGCCTCCAGGATGCCCCACAGGGCCTCCGCCTCGTCGGCACTGCGATGTGCGTGGCCCAGCACGACGTTGTAGCCGCGCCGGTTGGCTTCAAGCGAGGCGGCTTCGATGGCCCCGGCGAAGAAGGGGTCAGTGATGTCGCGGACGATCACGCCTAGCAGCATGGTCGGAGCACCACGCAGTCCACGCGCCAGCGGGTTGGGCCGGTATCCCAGCTGGAGGGCCGTCTCCATCACGCGCGCCCGGGTCGCCGCTGCGATCGGCACGGCGGTAGGTGTCCCACTCAGCACACGTGAGACGGTCGATTGGGAGACGCCGGTGGCATCGGCGATGTCGCGCATGGTCGGAACGCTTGCGGGGGGCCGCTTGAGGGCTGCACTGACGCCAGCGGGTGGTGTCTGCTGCTTGTCTGCTGCTTGCGGCACGATGGCTGCGCTCCCAGGCTGCGATCGACGTCGGATTGACGTGAAGCATACGTGTGCATACACTCGTTTGCATAGGCGTCTTCTTGGTGACGCCGAGCCCACGGACCCTCCGGAGTAGTCCGAACAGCACCTGTCAAGTGGCCCGCGGTGGTGCATGTTCGACCCTGAGGACGTGCCAACTCGCGGACCACGCGAAGCACGAAGGGGCGGGCAGATGACCCGTCGCAAAGGAGGCTTATCCAGGATGGAACAGACACGAGCTCGCCGCTCGCTGGCGCTGGTGACCGCACTCGCGATCGCCGTTCCGGCAGCTATCGGCAGCACCGCCGCCGTCGCTGCGCAGGATGCCGATGCGCAGTTCTGCAAGGACACCAGCATCGTCTTCTTCCCCGGCGGTACCGAAGGCGGCCCCTTCGAGAACGTCGTCTACAACGGCGCCAAGGCAGCCGAGGCCGCCTTCGGTCCCAGCGTCGCATACCAGTGGTCCAACTGGGACCCAGCCACCATGATCACCCAGTTCAGCGAAGCCGTGGCTACCCAACCTGACGGCATCGCCGTTATGGGCCATCCCGGCGACGACGCCTTCAAGCCCCTCATCGACGACGCCGTCGCGCAGGGCATCATCGTCACCGTCATGAACACCGAGCTGCCGATGACCGAGGCTGAGCATGCTTCGCAAGGCACGGGCTACGTCGGCGCCGTCCTCTACAAGGCCGGCTGGGACCTGGCCAAGGAAGCCGTCAAGCGCGGTGGACTCGTCGAGGGCGACAAGGCCTTCGTGTGGGGCCTGCTGAGCCAGGCTGGTCGCGGTGAGCGCACCAAGGGTGTGGTCGAGGGTCTTGAGGACTCCGGCATCACGGTCGTGTACCTTGAGATCGACGATGCCACCAATGCTGATCCTGCGCAAGGCATCCCGACCTTCACCGGCATGGCCTCGGCCAACCCGGACCTGAAGGCTGCCTTCTTCGATCACGGCAACCTGACCTCCACGGCGCAGTCTTTCATGGACGCGGCTGGCCTCGGCCCGGATGACATCTACGTCGCCGGCTTCGACCTGTCCCCGTCCACGGTCGCCGCTGTCCAGAATGGCTACACCGACCTCGTCATCGACCAGCAGCAGTGGCTGCAGGGCTTCGAGGCGATCACCCAGATCTGCCTGACTGACAACTACGGCTTCAGTGGTCTCTTCATCAACACCGGTGGTGGCTTCCTCGACGCGTCCAACGTCGACCTCATCGCCCCGCTGGTCGAGCAGCAGATCCGCTAGATGACCGAACAACGCGCCGCCATCGGCGACGCGCCCGCTGGCGAGGGCTCCGGCCCTCGCCAGTCGGAACCCCGCCAGCTCGAGATGAAGGGCGTCTACAAGTCCTTCGGCGGGGTGCGGGTACTCCAGGACGTCGACTTCCACCTCGATGCGGGCGAGGTGCTAGGCCTGCTGGGGGACAATGGCGCGGGCAAGTCGACACTCATCAAGATCATCACCGGCTATCACCAGCCCGATGCCGGCCAGCTCCTCTTCAATGGCGTGGAAGTCAACGATCTCACCGTGCCGCGCGCACGAGAACTGGGCGTAGAGACTGTCTACCAGGAGCGCGCGCTCGCTGAGCAGCAGCCGCTCTGGCGCAACATCTTCGTGGGCCGCTACATCTGCAACCGCCTGGGCCTCATGGACGTGGCTGAGATGCGGCGCATCACGGAACGCCTGATGACCGAGGAGATGGGCTTCACCTCTGCCGTGCTCACGCCTGACACCACCGTGACCGGCCTCTCCGGCGGCGAGCGCCAGGGTCTGGCCATCGTCCGGGCCCTGCACTTCGAGGCAGAGATGATCATCCTCGACGAGCCCACCATGGGCCTCTCGCTCAAAGAGACGGAGAAGCTGCTCAAGTTCGTCGATGGCATTCGCGCCAAGGGCAAGTCAGCCATCTTCATCGACCACAACTTCTTCCACGTCTACTCGGTCGCCGACCGCATCGTCGTGCTCGATCGGGGCATGGTGGCGGCCGACTTCGCCAAGGAGCGCTACACGCTCAACGAACTCATGGACATCATGCGCGAGATCGCCTCGACCGGGCGCTTCGAGCCCGACCGCAGCAAGGCTGATGCCGGGACCACTGATGCCAACGCCATGCACGGGGTCCAGGCATGAGCGCGACCACGACGCCGATCCCGCCTCCGAGCACCAAGGATCAGGCGACGCGCACGCCGCTGATGGATTTCACGACCAAGTGGGCCGGGCAGATCGGCATCACCGTGGCATTCCTGCTGCTATGGGTGGTATTCATCTTCCTGGCGCCGAACACGTTCACATCCGACCTCATCTATAAGTCCTTCGGCCAGACCGTCCCCTACTTCGGCATCATCGCGATGCTGCTCACGATGGTCATCGTGGCCGGAGACATCGACCTGTCGTTCCCGTCGGTCATGGCCTTGGGTATGGTCGGCTTCGTCTGGGTATGGGACGCCACCGAAATGGTGCTGCTTGGCGCCATCACTGCCATCGCCGTGGGGGCTTTGGCGGGTCTCTTCAATGGTTTGGTGATCACGATCGTGGGGTTGCCCTCGCTCGTCGTCACCATCGGCACCCAGTTCCTCTTTCGCGGATTGACGCTGGTACTCGTGGGCGGCAGTTCATACGCTCTCGCCTCCACTCGCGGCGATCCGGTCCGTGACTTGCTCGTGGGCAAGCCCTTCGGCATCCCCATGGAGTTCATCTGGTTCGGCGCCATCACCATCGGCACTTGGGTGCTTCTCAACCGGCATCGCCTCGGCGGCAACACGTATGTCATCGGTGACAACGCTCAGACGGCACGGTTGATGGGTGTGCCCATCCGGCGGACCCGCATCATCCTGTTCATGCTGACCGGTATGGCCGCGGCACTGGCGGGCATGATGATGAGCCTGCAGGTGGTGAACTTCTACCCCAACCTGGGCAGCGGCCTGCTGTTGCCGGCACTGGCCGCGGTGTTCGTAGGTGGCACCTCCGTATTCGGCGGTCGCGGCTCGGTCTACGGCACCTTCCTGGGTGCGCTGATGATCGGCGCCATCCCGGCCGGCATCGTGGCCTCAGGTCTGACTGACTTTTGGACGCAGGCGATCTATGGCGCCATCATCCTCATCGCGATCAGCATCCACGCGGTCCTGCAGCGTCGCTTCCAGCGCTAGCCAGCCGGCTGGAGGCGACGCCGACCGCGGTTCAGGTACGCTCTCGGGCATGACGAACGACGCTGCGCCCGACCTCGCGGGCCTGTGTGCCGACCTGGCCGAAGAGCTGGACGAGGTTGCCGGCTCGGCCGATGGCGATGGCGTGGCCTATGCCCGTGGCGGGGTCGTCTTCGCGCGTGTCTCAAGCTCCACTTTGGAGCTGCGCTTGCCTGCCGATATCGCCGATGCTGCCCTGCGCACGACCGATACCGCGGTTGGCGGCGAGCCCGGCTGGGTCCGCTTCTCGCCGGAGGACTCCGAGCGACACGTGATCGACCGGGCAGCCGCCTGGTTCCAGACGGCCGCCCGACACGCCACCGCCAAGTAGCCACTCGCCAGACAGCAAGACGCCCCCGGGGCTCGGACCCGGGGGCGTCGGTGTGTTCGGGGAGATGCGCAGCCTACGCGCTGACTGCCTCATCGGCGGCCGCAGGCAGCTCGTCCAGTCCGAACTTCTTCTCCAGCTGCTCCAGGGGCTGGAAGCCGACCACACCCTTGGGCTGGTCACCCGGCTTGAAGAAGGCGATGGTGGGGATGCTCATGATCTGGTAGGCCTGCGAGAGACCGGGGTTGGCGTCGACGTCGACCTTGGCCACGTCGACCCGGCCGTCGTACTTGGCGGCCAGCTTCTCCATCTCAGGCGCGACCATCTTGCAGGGGCCACACCACTCAGCCCAGAAGTCGACGACCACGGGCTTGTCGCTCTTCAGCACCTTCTCCTCGAAGGTGGCGTCAGTGACTTCGATGATTGCCATCAGCAGTTCTTCCTTTCTCCGCTCGTTGGCGGTTTGCGTCCGCCCCAAGCGGAAACGCCGACACTCAGTCAGCGACGGACTTGATCAATCGGTAGGCCTCAAGGATCCGGGGATCGCTGAGGCGATAGAGGACGGTATTGCCTTCCCGTCTTGACTCGACCAGTCCTGCCGAACGTAGCACCGCGAGATGCTGGCTCATGTTGGGGACGTGGCAGCTGGCCTCTCGCGAGAGGTCGCTCACCGAGCGTTCACCGCGAGAGAGGCACTCCAGGACGCACAGCCGCTTGGCATCGGCCAAGGCGCGGCTGATAGCCGCATAGCGCTGGCGCTCGTCCTCGGTGGTGAACTCAGCACCCTCCGGCTGGAGCGCGCTGGCCTCTGCTGCTGTGGTCACCCGCAGATGTTCTCATCATTTGCGCAAATACGCAAATAGGTGCGTGACGTCGGTGTGACAGGTGCGAAGCCGCTCATCGAGGGACTCCCACGGGAGGGCCCTCGATGCTCTGGCACCTGGGAACAGACCGCAGAGCACCCCCGATCCCAGGTTCTTCTCCAGAAGCCGGCTCAGGGTCCGTTAGGTGGCTGCCATCGACCTGATTGTCCGTCGGCGCGGCACCTGACGGCGACTCCAAGCGTGTGCCGGCATGACCAAGTGCCACCAATCGACCGATTCTCCACCTCATGGTCCCCCAGCCGACAAGCGATCAAGTAGTCCGGGCGCCGAGCCAGCGCGAGCCAAGGCTGAGGTGTAGCGTCTCAGTCGAAACCGAGCTCATGCAGCCGGTCGTCATCGATGCCGGCGTGATGGGCCAACTCGTGGATGAGCGTGATGCGCACCTGCTCGGCCAGCTCGTCAGGATGGGGAAAGTCCGTCTCCAGTGGCAGTCGGAAGAGGGAGATCTTGTTGGGCAGGACGGCGTAGTCGGCGCCCCACTCGGTGGCCGGCACACCCTCGTACAGCCCGTACAGCCACTCGTCGTCAGGTAGTCCGCCAAGGCGGGCCTGCTCCGGAGTGGGCACTTCCTCGATGACGATGGCCACATCGGCCAACAGTCGCGCGAAGTCCCGGGGCAGCGCGTCGAGCGCATGCTCGACCAGCATCTCGAAGGGCACGTGCCGCTTTGGCGCCAGGACCACGCGTCGCGTGGGGTGTTTTCGGGCGAGCTGTCCGCGTCGTCGCAGGGGCATGCTCGAAGGATGGCACGGCGCATGCGAACGTATCCTGAGCGGGTGATAGCGACGAGTGAGTGATGGCGACGTACGGGTGATGGCAACGAACGGGCGAAGGCGAATGAGCGGGCGATGGAGAATGAGGGCGTGAGAGCGGCCGGTCCCGACCCCGAGCCGATGGTGGTGCAGCTCCAAACAGGTGAGCGCATCCACTACCTGGCTTGGCGGCCCGCCGACGCCGAACACGACTCCGAGCCCGAACGTGAACGGGCGTCCGGCACGCCCGTGGTGCTCGTCCACGGGCTCACCCGCACCGCCTGGACATGGCTGCCCATCGGCCGCCGTCTGGCTATCCACCATCCTGTCGTTGCTCCTGACCTCCGTGGCCACGGTGCCTCCGACGCGCCGCTGCGCGGCTACGATCTGGAGTCGCTGGCGCTCGACGTCTTGACGGTCATGGCCGGGGCTGGCTGGGGCGAGGCCGTCGATGGACCGCCGGTCGTGGTCGCCGGACACGGCTTCGGGGCCATGATCGCGGTGGAGATGGCGCGGTTGCAGCCGGCCTCGGTGGGGGCCGTGGCGCTCCTGGACGGTGGCTGGGAGGAGATGGTCGATGCCACCCATCTGCTGCCTGACCAGCTGGTCGAGGCGATGGCCGACCCACTCGAGGTGCTGGCCTCCATGGGCACATACCTTGCCGACCGACGCGACTTCGACCCTGTCAGTTGGGACGCCGACCAGGAGATCGCCGCCCGTGCCCAGGTGATCGAGCGACACGCCGGCCACGTTAGCCTGGTGACCAAGGGGTCGGTCCTCCGACGCTGCGTCGACTCGATGTACCGCTACCAACCGCTCGACGCGCTCAGGCAGGTGACCTGCCCAGTGAGCCTGCTGGTCGCCGGCTCGAACAGCGCCGACGATGAGGACGAGCGCGAACGCCGTCTCGCCATCGAAGATGTCCAGCGCGCGAGGGTCCAGGCCGGCCTCGCCCCCATGACCGTGTATGTCTTTGACGGCGTCGGCCACGACCTCATGCGCTACCGACCCGGCGAGGTCAGCGACGATCTCAGACGACTCACTGCGGCTCTCTGAGCATCGGCGCCCGCACGACGATGCGTGGTCATCGTGGCGAGCGGTACCATGTGCGCCACCATGGATATCCTGCTCATCCTCATCGTCCTCCTCTTCGTCCTACTCCTGTGGCGTGGCCCCAAGATGCTGCCGCAGCTGGGTGAGGCTCTAGGCAAGACCGTCAAGGGCGTCCGCCAGAACCTCAACGATGACGACAAGGCGGATGTCGCGGCCGTCGACGATGCCGGCATTGACAGCAAGCCGAGCGCTTGAGAGGGTGACCGAACAGCCCATCGAGGACGCCGTCCGCACCATCCTTGCCGAGATCGGTGAGGATCCCGACCGCTCCGGCCTCGTCGACACGCCCGCTCGCGTCCAGCGTATGTACGCCGAACTCACCGCCGGCTACGGCATGCAGCCGGCCGAGGTCCTCAATGACGCCGTCTTCGACGTCGAGTACAGCGAGATGGTGGTGGTCAAGGACATCCCCTTCCATTCCCTGTGTGAACACCACCTGCTGCCCTTCGCCGGCACGGCCGCGGTCGCCTACATCCCCGATCGCCGCGTCATCGGTCTGTCCAAGATCCCGCGGGTGGTGGACATGTATGCCCGTCGCCTGCAGATCCAGGAGCGTTTCACCCAGCAAGTCGCCGACTTCCTGATGGAGCACCTGGCGCCCAAGGGCGTGGGCATCGTGGTCGAGGCCACGCACCTGTGCGCCAGCATGCGCGGGGTGCGCAAGCCGGGCATGGTGATGACGACATCGGCCGTGCTAGGCCTCTTCCGCAGCAGTGACAAGACCCGTGCCGAGTTCTTCAGCCACCTCGACCGGCCCTCGCCGGGCGCACCATAGCCGACCGCACCCTAGCCGGCCGCACGCCCGCCGCGCCTAGCCGGGCACACCCCGGCCGCGCTGCTGGCCTACCATCACCAGCATGACCGACCGACCGCTCAAGGTGCTCATCGCCAAGCCCGGCCTCGACGGCCACGATCGAGGCGCCAAGGTGCTCGCCCGCGGCCTGCGTGATGAAGGCTTCGAGGTCGTCTACACGGGCTTACGCCAGACGCCACAGATGGTAGCCACCGCAGCGCTGCAGGAGGATGTCGACGTGGTGGGTTTGTCCATCCTGTCGGGTGCGCACCTGACGCTGCTGCCCAAGATCTGCGAGCTGCTTCGCGCCGAGGGCATGGGCGATGTGCTTGTCACGGCCGGCGGCATCATCCCCGCCGAGGACGTCCCGGTCCTGAAGGCGGCCGGTGTGGCTGAGGTCTTTGGACCTGGTACGCCCATCGGCCAGATCGCGGCCTTCATGCGCCAGAACGCGCGCCCTCGCGACTGATGGAGCCCGCGGGGAGCGGGGCCGGAACCCGCCTGGCGGAGGAGGCACAGGGCGGCTCCCGACGAGCACTCTCGCGCCTGTTGACCGCCATCGAATCACGCACACCCGTGGCCGAAGAGGCGCTGCGGTCGCTCTATCCGCTGGCGGGTGGCGCCCATCTCGTCGGCGTGACCGGTCCGCCCGGCGGCGGCAAGTCCACCCTCGTGGCGGCCCTCGTGGCGGAGGCCCGTGCGGCCGACCGGCCGGTGGCGGTGTTGGCCATCGACCCCTCGAGTCCCGTGACCGGCGGTGCCATCCTGGGTGACCGCATCCGCATGCAGCAGTACGCCGGCGATGGCGACGTCTTCATCCGATCCATGGCCGCACGCGGGCATCTCGGTGGTCTGGCCGGTACCACCGCCGAATTGGCCGCCGTGTTGGACGCCTGCGGCTTCGGCCTGGTCTTCATCGAGACCGTGGGCACTGGGCAAAGTGAGGTCGAGGTGGCCGCCATCGCTGACACCACGGTGGTGGTGCAGGCGCCCGAGATGGGGGACGAGATCCAGGCCATGAAGGCGGGCCTGCTCGAGGTGGCCGACCTGGTGGTCGTCAACAAGGCCGACCGACCCGGTGCTGACCGAGCCGCCATGCAGTTGCGTTCCATGCTCGCGCTGGGGGAGGGCAGCGAAGTTGGACTGGCCGACCCGGCTCGACCCCGACCCAAGCGGCCGCAGGTGCTGCTGGCGTCGGGGCTGGACGCGACCGGTGTGCCTGCACTACTGGCTGCTCTCGATGCCCATCACGCGGCTCGCACGAAGGCTGATGGCCCCCACGCTGCCCGCATCGCCCGCGCTCGTGCCCAGGTCGAGGGCATCCTTGCCGACCGCACGCGAGAGGCCCTCTGGTCTGCCGCGAGGCGCGCCAGCACAGACGCGTTGCTGGAGCGAGTCGCCACGCACGACCTCGATCCCTACACGGCCGCTGACGAGCTTCTCGCGACGCTGTAGCGCCTGAGCACCGCACCGCGCCGCTCAGGCGGCACCCTCGGTATCGAAGAACGAAGCGTGTGGGCCCGTCGAACGGAGCCGCTCGGTGTCGAGGTGCACACCGTCGTGGTCGGCCGCCAACAACACGGCGCCGTGTGCAGGCTCAAGCGACGCGGCTTCAACGTGAGAGCTCGGGAGCGCTGCCGTGATGGCATCGCGCAGGTCAGTCCCGTGGTGCTTGAAGACGCCTCCCGCGAGCACCACGACGGCCTCCTCGGTGCCGATCCCGACACGCTCTGCTGCACGGGTGACGTACCCCGCGAGCAAGGCGCCCTGCTCGCGGACCAAACGGCCGGACTCGCTGTCACCGCTGTGACTTGCCTCAAGTAGCACCGGTGCCAGGCGGGCCACGCTGCGGTGCCCCAGGCCACCTGTCCTGGTGATGGCATAGACGAGCGCATCGACCGTATCGACGTCGAAGACCCTCAGGGCTGCCTCCGAGAAGGCGGGCTTGGGGCCCGAGCCATATTCGCTCCGAATGAGCATGTCGTAGGCATGGCGACCGAGCTCCGCGGCGCCGGCTCGCTCCATGCGCTCACCTGAGAACCAGGTTCGACCGTCCGGTCCGCGCGCGGCGATGGCGGCTCCGGTGCCCATCACGAGGGCGACGCCGATGCCGTCGTCTGTTCCGGCTCGGAGTGAGTTGAAGGCATCGTTGGTGACGACCGGCTGGCAGGGGAGGTCGAGCCGTTCGCGCAGCGCTCCAACGTAGAACGCCACATCCTCGGGCCAGTCCGAGCCGCACAATCCGAAGACACAGGTCCCCAGGTCCCGTGGGCCCACACGGGCCACTGCGAGCGCCTCCTTGACGCTAGCCACCACATGCTCGACGGCGATGCCTGGCGATGCCTCGTTGTGGATGTCCGAGGACCCGGCGCGGCCGGCGCCCAGCACATCACCCGAACGATCGGCGACCAGAGCGACAGTCTTGGTGGCACCGCCGTCGACCCCCAGCAGCAGGCTCACCGAGCCAAGTCCATCAACGCAGCAGCCGTGCCGGTAGATAGTCGCCATGGGCCGCTGCCATCTCGTCGTAGAGCGTCTCCGCCACGCGGATCTCGGTCATCCAGGGATGGCTCGACAGGGCTCGGACGGCGTCGCGGCGGTCTCCCTTCCAGGCGGCCTCGGCGGTGAGGTACTGATACTCGGCCAACTGCCCGATCAATCCGTATACGTGCCGGGGGATGGCTGGCGAGGCCTCAGGGTGGAAACCGTCCTTGTCCACCCGCGCGAAGTTCTCCACCACGATGTCTTCGTCGAAGCCGGGCAGGGCGCCACCGACATTGGGCGCGTTGACGGGCAGGACCAGGCCGAGGTCGTTGTAGAAGGAGTCGATCGCATCGAGTGCCAGCTCAAGCTCGAAGATGCCCCCGCGCGAACGTGCCGGGTCGAGCTCAGGGTCGGTCTGCTCCGCCTGTTCGCCGTAGTGGGTCCAGTAGTCAGGAACCTGGGCGAGGATGTCCTGTGCGCGAGTGGTCGGCTTAGCCTGCATCTCAGCGAGCATCTCACCGCGGAAGTAGTAGTAGCGCAGGTACTGGGCCGGGATCGCATCCATCGTCACCGCCAGCTCCACGAAGCGGCGATCCGCCGGCGCCACGTCTGTCCGCGGCTCCATCCGGGCCCACGCCTCGCGGATGGCGGGCATGGCGTCAGCGGCGCCGTCGTATTCCGACTCGATGCTCCAGGTGGTGTGGTTCAGCCCGACCATCCGGGCCTTGATCTTGCTCCGGTCGAGCCCGGCGGCATCGGCCAGCTCCATGGGGAAGTCGTACGTGCCCTCGCAGAACGAGGTGAAGGGGACATCCGAGTGGCGTGTGGCTGCCTGGGCCACGATGTTCACCGGGTTGGTGTAGTTGAAGATGCGCGCGCCCGGCGCGACCTGGCCAAGCGTCTTGAGCACGCCCTGCAGCACATGGATCGATCGCAGGGCCATGAAGAAGCCGCCCGGACCCTGCGTCTCCTGGCCGATGATGCCGTTGGCCAGGGGGATCCGCTCATCGAGCACCCGTGCCTCGAAGCCGCCAGGTCGGTAGCTGCTGAGGACGGCGTCGACATCGGTCAGCCCTGCGCGCTGGTCGGTGGTAGCGCGGAAGCGGAGGTCCAGTCCCCGCGCCGCGGTCATGCGCTCGGCGACCCGGCGCACGATCTCCAGCCGTTCGACATCAAGGTCGATGAGGACCACTTCCGAGCCGGCGAAACGGACGCCGTGGTTGTGGATGAATGCGGCCATGGTGCCCGCCGCGCGGGTCGAGCCGCCTCCGAGGTAGGCCAAGCAGATGGATGCCAATGCTTACTCCTTTACCGCGCCGGTCAGGAACCCGCGCACGAACTGCCTCTGCAGGATGACGTAGAAGATGATGACCGGGATCGCCACCAGGACGGCTGCCGCTGCGACCACCGTCTGGTCGCTGGTCCGTTGGGCTCCGGCGAAGAACGACAGCGCCAACGGGGCGGTGAAGACCCGACCGCTAGGGTTCATCACCAGCGCCAACAGGAAGTCATTCCAGGTGTACATGAAGACGAGCACCGACAGCGTGAGGATCGCCGGCCACGCTGTCGGCACGAGGATAGTGGTGAGCGTGCGGAAGTGCCCCGCGCCGTCAACGCGAGCAGCTTCGGTGATCGATCGCGGCGTGGAGCGGAAGAAGCCACGCATCCAGAAGGTCCCCAGGGCCACCGAAACGCCGATCTGGGGCAGGATCAGTGCCGGTAGGCTGTCGAGGAGCCGCCAGCCACGGAACATCTGGTAGAGCGGGATGATGAGCGACTCATAGGGGATCGATCAGCCCGGTCATCAGGATGACGAAGATGATGGTGGCACCGGGGAAGTGCATGCTTCCCAAGGCGTAGCCGCTGAGCACCGACAACGTCACCGACACGGCCACGACCGTCAGCGCCACGATGGCGCTGTTCAGAAGGGCCTCGCCGAAACGGCCATCCACCCATGCGGTGCCGAAGTTGTCCAGCGTCGGCGACGAGGAGATCTGGAAGCCGGTGACGATCTCTGAACGAGGCGTCAGCGCCAGCATGATGATCGAGACGAGCGGATAGACGGCCACCATGGCGAAGACGATGAGCAGGAAGTGGGTACCGACACGCTCGAGTGTGCTGCTCATCGTGCTGCCTCGTCCTCGCCGCGTTCCCCCAGGCGGACGATGACGATGGCGACCACCAGGATGAGCCCCGTCAACAGGACGCCGATAGCAGAGCCTGTGCCCAGGCGCCGCGATTCGAACCCCAGCTCGTAGAGCAGCACCGACGGCACCGTGGTGGCGTCGCCGGGACCGCCACCGGTCGATACCCAGATGAGGTCGAAGTTGCGCAGTGCGAAGATGACCGTCAGCGTCAGTGCCACCACGATCTCATTGCGCAGGCCGGGCAGCGTCACTGCGAAGAACTCACGGAGCGGACCGGCCCCATCCACGCGAGCGGCGTCGTAGAGGTCGGTGGGGATCTTCTGCACGCCCGCGATGAAGAGGACCATGGCGAGGCCCGTGTTCAACCAGGTGCCCACGAGCCCGATGGCCGGCAGCGCGAAGTCGAAATCACCCAGCCAGGCGCGTGCCAGCCCACCCAGCCCGATGAGCCGCAGGAACTCGTTGATGGCGCCGTTCTGGGAGTAGATCCAGACCCAGGCGATGGCCACCACGACCATGGCGATGGTCTGTGGCAGGAAGAGCAGCACCCGATAGGTGCCCATGCCGCGGATGCGGATCCGGGAGAGGAGCGCAGCCAACAACAGGCCGATGGTGATGGGAAGGAGGGAGTAGAAGAAGACGAGGACCAGCGACCGGAAGAACGCCGAGTAGAGATCCGGGTCGCTCAGGACCTGGACGTAGTTGTCGAGCCCGACCGGTTGGGGCTCCCCGATGCCGCGCCACTTGGTCAGGGAGATCCCGATGGTCTGGATGAAGGGGTAGACGCCGAAGATCAGGAAGAGGATGAGTGCAGGCGCGACATACAGGTAGCCGATGAGGCGTGGCTCGCCGGGCGGTGAGCGCCGACGAGCCACGGGTGCCCTCATCGAGATGTTCTAGCGGTTGGCCTGGAAGTCGGCCCAGTCGGCCTGGACCTCCGCTGTGAAGTCGGCAGCGCTGATGCGGTCGCCGATCAGCTCCTGCAGGGTCCCGGTCAGCGTGTCGAACATCGTGTCAGTGGCCCAGTCCTGGAAGAACATGAGTCCGTCGTCCTCCGCGATCCGCTGCCAGGCCTCGGCGACTTGCGCCGTCAAGGGGTCGGTCGCTTCACCGACGGAACCAGCAGACGCCGGGACACGCCCCGCATCGAAGTAGAACTGCCCGTTGTTCGGGCTCATGACGAAGTCGAGGAAGCCCGCGGCAAGGTCCGGGTTCTGGGACTTGCTGGAGATGTGAAAGGGCAGTGACAGCGCGGCGACAGCGCCGACCTTGCCCGACTCGCCCGGAGGCGGTGCGATGAAGCCGACGTCCTCGCCCATGCGCTCGAAGAGCCCCGCGGTCAGCCAGCTGCCAGCGGGGAGGAAGACGCCATCGCCGGCGGCGAACTCCTGCCAGGCCTGGTCGTAGTCGAGACCGTTGGCATCGTCGTTCACCCAGCCGTCGTCGACCCACGTCTTGAAGGTCTCGAACGCACGTGTGTTCGCCTCCGCGCTGAAATCGGCCCCTTCCTGCCCGAAGACCCAGGCCCGAGCCTCTGCGGCCGGCCAGAGCGCACCCTGCGCGATTCCGGCCGTGTGCGTGCCGGGCCAGCCCTGCAGGTTGCCCAGCTTGACCGGCAGCTCGCCTGCCGAAGCCGCCGCGGCCATGGCGCTCTCCAGCTCGGAGAAGTTCGTCGGGGGCTCCAGTCCGAGAGCGGCCAGCTTGCTCACGTTGTAGAACACGCCCACGAAGTCAGCGGACTCGGAGATGCCCCAGCGGGGCCCCTGGCCGAACGTCAGGCCGTCCTCGGTGAAGCGGAACTGGTCCATGGCACCTGCGCCGTACCAGTCGTCCCAGCCGTACGCCTCGTAGTAGGGGTCAAGGCTGCGGATGAGACCGGCACCCACGAGCGCGCCGTCGGTGACATAACCCTGGTTGCCCAGCAGGATGTCGGGGGCATCGGGCAGATCCGCCACGTTCAGGACCGTCGCCATGTAGCTATCGAAATCCTTGAAGTCAAGCTCGACGGTGACGTTGGGGTACTCGGCCATGAAGGCATCGGCAAGGGCCGTCAGGGAGTCGACCGAGGCATTCTCGGCGGCGACTCTCAAGGTGACGTCGCCGAGTCCGTCCCAACCGCTGGTCTGGACTGCGTCTTGCGCCGCTACCGGCGCTGCGGCCGCCGCACTCAGTGCCGCGAGGAGCACGGCGCTCGAGCCTAGCGCCAGGATGCGCCTGCCTGGGCTGGTGGCTGGTCGTGTGGTCACGTTGAACTCCTCCGTTGATCGATCCGGGAAGGTCCCGGATGCTCGTCCATTATCGGGCGGGGGGAGTGGCCCGTCGAGTCCAAACCGTCTCTGGTCCTAGCCAGCAAGACCGCCGCTGCCGACCGATCGGTCGAGACCCTATAGAAGTGTGGTCGCCGCTGTACTACCGTGTAGCACATGCGACAAGTCGGAATCCGGGAACTCAAGCAGAACGCGTCGGCTGTCGTGGCAGAAGCAGCCAACGGCGACTACGTGACCATCACCGATCGCGGTCGTCCGGTGGCCATGTTGGTGCCCATCCAGTCCAGCCGAGTGGAGGAGCTCATCGCGGCTGGACTGGCTCGCCCGGCCCTCCGCAGCTTGCGTGATCTGCCGCCAGCCATGCCATTGGGCCCGGGCGAAT
Source organism: uncultured Chloroflexia bacterium (assembly GCA_963814315.1). GTDB lineage: Bacteria > Chloroflexota > Limnocylindria > Limnocylindrales > CSP1-4 > JAFMJV01. The sequence continues at coordinate 66,573 of CAWFCG010000001.1, read as the reverse complement.
CCTCACTGTCTGAGGAGCTCATCCGGATGCGAAACGTGGAACGGTACTGACGCGTGTTCTATATCGACACGTCAGCCGCCATGAAGCTCGTCGTAGCTGAAGTCGACTCGCGGGCCATGGAGGAGTGGATCGAACCTCGCGCGGAGCGGATCATCGGCAGTGACCTGCTTCGGACTGAGTTGATGCGAGCGACTCGAAGGGTCACCCCGAACCGAAGGGAGCGGGCTCGAGCCGTCCTGGAGGGATTGTTGCTCTTGGGTCTGTCGACCAGGGTTTGCGAGCGTGCCGCCAGCCTGGAGCCGAGCGTGCTTCGCAGCCTCGACGCATTGCATCTCGCAGCGGCCATGGAGCTCGGTGATGAGTTGGAGGGATTCGTGACCTACGACGCCACGCTGGCTGCCGCTGCCGGAGCCAACGGCATCGAGGTCATCGCGCCCTCCTGAGTCTCTTCGGTGCGCGGGTCAACTCCGCAGCGAGCGCAGCCAGGTCCCCAGCATGGTCATGCCGTCCTCGGTCAGGATCGACTCGGGATGGAACTGGATGCCCTCCACCGGGTACACACGATGACGCAGGCCCATGACCAGCCCGTCGGCTGAGGTGGCGGTCACCTCCAGCACGTCAGGCAGGGTGGCGCGATCGACCGCCAGCGAGTGATAGCGACCGGCATCCACAGGCGTGGGCAGCCCCTCGAACACCCCGGCGCCCCGATGGTCGACGGCCGACTTCTTGCCGTGCACCGGCTCCACGGTGATGACCTCTCCACCATAGACCAGCCCGATGGATTGGTGGCCCAGACAGACGCCCAGGATGGGGGTGGTGGGGCCGAAGCGTTCGATGACCGCCATGGAGACGCCGGCGTTCTCCGGTCGCGAGGGTCCGGGGCTGACGACGATGCCGTCGGGTTCCATGGCGCCGATAGCATCGAGCGTGATCTCATCATTGCGCGCCACCTCGACCAGCGCACCAAGTTCGCAGATGTACTGGTAGAGGTTGTAGGTGAACGAGTCGTAGTTGTCGATGAGCAGGATGTGTAGGCCCACGCCGGGGCGGTCGCTTGTGGTGTCGTTCGTGGGCGTGGTCATCGGTCGGTCTCCGGTCGGTCGGTCCCATAGATGGCTTCGGCATCAGCGAGGGCGGCAAGGATGGCACCCGCCTTGGCTGCCACCTCCGCCGATTCGCGGGCCGGCACCGAGTCAGCCACGATGCCAGCCCCGGCGTGGACGTAGGCGGTGCCGTCCTTCAGCACCATCGAGCGGATGGTGATGGCGACCTCCACGTCGTCGGGCGCGAAGAACCCGATGGCCCCGCCGTAGGGACCGCGCTGCTCCTGTTCCAGCTCGGCGATGGCCTGCATGGCACGCACCTTGGGCGCGCCGGACAACGTGCCCGCCGGGAACACCGAGCGGACCGCATCGAAGGCGTCCCGACCGGCCGCCAGCTCGCCTTCGACCTCGCTGACGATGTGCATCACATGTGAGTAGCGCTCGATGGCGTGCAGCGAGGGCACCCGCACGCTGCCCGGCGTGGCCACGCGTCCGACGTCGTTGCGGGCGAGGTCAACGAGCATGGCGTGCTCCGCCAGCTCCTTCTCGTCGGCCAGCAGGTCGGCCTCCAGCTCAGCATCGATGATGGGGTCGGCCGACCGGGGTCGCGTGCCGGCGATGGGCCGCGTGGCAACGACGCCGTCGCGCACCCGCACCAGCAACTCCGGCGAAGCACCCAGCACCGAGCGGTGAGGCCCGCAGTCGATGGCGAACAAGTGCGGCGAGGGATTGATGCGACGCAATGAGCGGTAGACCTCCAGCGGCCCCACCGTGCAGGGCAGGCTGAAGCGGCGGGCCAGCACCGTCTGGAGCATCTCGCCGGCGTGGATGTCACGGACCAGGCTGGCGACGCCGGCTTCGTAGCGCGCATCGGCGGCGGGTGGCTGGGGACGCGTGGATCCGGACGGGATCGGCACGGCCGCCTCGATGGCCGAAGGTCGCGCCAGCATGGCGGCGGCATCGGCCAAACGCTCCCCGGCGCCGGCTCCGTCGATGGTGGCCAGCGTGGCCGTCTGGCCCAAGTGGTCGAAGACGATCAGCACGTCCGGCAAGTGGAACAGCGCTTCGGGCAGGCCGACGGGGTCAGCCTCGGGAACCGGCAGTCTCTCCCAGTGCGCGGCAGCCTCATAGGCGAGATAGCCGACGCCGGATGCCAGCGACACCGGCAGCGGTCCCTGCACGGGAACCTCGGGCAGGAACCGGCGCAGCGCCTCCAGCGGGTCCGCCTCGTCGAAGCGATCGACTTCGGCGTAGTCGTAGCTGTGGATGGTGGCCACGCCATCGTCGTAGCTGAGGTAGCGGCCGCGCACGCCGACCATCGAGTAGCGGCCGTAGCGGGCGCCGCCCTCGACCAATTCGAGGATGAAGGCGAGGCGCTGCTGGTCGTGCAGGCGCAGCGCGGCGGTGACCGGCGAGATGGTGTCGGCGCTGATCTCGACAGCGGCAACACCGGCAAGGCCGGGGCGCGGGAGTTGGGGTGTCATGCTGGGTCCTCTGGGTATCAGGAGGGCTGGCCGCGGTCTGCGGCGTGCTCATGCAGGTAGTCGATGGCCTCGAGATACCCGCGCCAGCCATGTCCCAGGACGCGGTGGCTCACGACCGGTTCGATGACCGACACGTGCCGCCATGCCTCCCGCGCCATGATGTCGCTGAGGTGGACCTCCACGACGGGGCACTCGGCACCCAGCAGAGCGTCGTGGAGCGACCAGGCGTAGTGCGTCAGAGCGCCCGGGTTGATGACGATGGCGTCGTAATCCCGTCGCTCGATGCGGTCGATGAGCGCCCCTTCGTGGTTCGACTGAAACGTCGTGACCTGGTGACCCAGGCTCTTGGCGTGGCTGGCTGCGGCCTCCTCGACCTCAGCCAGCGTCGTCGAGCCGTACACTTCCGGTTGGCGCTGGCCGAGGCGACCCAGGTTGGGCCCGTTGAGCAGCAGGATCCTCATCGCGCAGCCGCCGAGCTGATGGCGCGGATGCCGGCGTCGATCTCCGCTTCGGTCACATCGGCCACGTCGATCACCTCGCCGACAGCCACCGGCAGGATCCAACGCTGCTGGCCCTTGATGCGCTTCTTGTCACGTGTGAGCGCTTGCTTGACGACGACGGGATCGAAGTCGCGGTGGAGCTGGTAGCCGAGGTTGCCTGCGACCTCATCGATGTGCTGGGCCAGACCGGCCTGCGCACCGCGACCCTGCGCGATATGGGCGACCGCACGCAGGCCCAGCACGACGGCCATGCCATGGGGCAATCGGTAGCCACTCTCGATCTCCAGCGCATGTCCCAACGTGTGTCCCAGGTTCAGCGAACGACGAACTCCCCGCTCGAAGGGGTCGCGATCGACGATATCGAGCTTGAGCTGCACCGATCGGTCGATGATGGCGTAGCGTGCCGCCTCGTCGTCATGCAGCGCGGCCTTGCCGCGACGTTCGACCAGGGCCCACAGCGAGGGGTCGCCGATGAGGCCGCTCTTGAGCAATTCGGCCATGCCATCGAGGCGGCGCGCTCGAGTCAGTGACCGTTGCGTGGCCACGTCTCCGATGATGGCGACCGGCGGCCAGAAGGCCCCGGCAGCATTCTTGGCGGCTGAGAGGTCGACCGCGACCTTGCCACCGATGGCGGCGTCGGTCATGCCCAGCCAGGTCGTGGCCACGGCCACGAAGCTCACACCGCGCAGGTAGAGCGCAGCGGCCGTGCCGATCATGTCGGTCGCGGTGCCGCCGCCGACACCGACCCAGGCATCGCCGCGTTCGGCGCCTATGGCACTGGCGGCTTCCAGCAGCTTCTCCACCGTGCGCAGGCGCTTCTGCCGTTCTCCGGTCGCGATGCGGATCTGCCGCTCAGTGGGTAGTGACGCCATCAGCTCGGGCAGTGCGGCAGCTGCACGACGGTCCGCGAAGATGACCGGGGTGCCGCTGCTGCTGGGGGCCAGGATGTCATCAAGCGTGGCCCGGTCGAACTGGTTGCCCAGTACCACGCGCGCCGTGTCCGGCCCCATGCGGTGGTCGCGACGGACCAGGCCGTCGAAGAGCCGTCGAGACGCTGGGCGCCCCTCGGCGGCGACCTCGATGACGCGACGCGCCACGGCATCGGCAGGGCCGGTGGCATCGACGCGAACATCCGCGGCTCGGTAGAAGCGGGTCCGGGCCGCGCGCATGGCCACCAACTGCGCCAGCGTGTTGCCGGCCAGCATGGGTCGCTCCTCGGCGTGACCTTCCAGCCGGCCGCTGAGCACCTCGTCGGGCAGATCAAGCCAGACCACGACACCCGCGTGCCACAGCGCCCAACGGTTCAGGGGATCGACGACCGCGCCGCCACCGGTGGCGATGACCGCGCCGCCGATGCCGCAGGCGCGCTCGACCGCGGCCGACTCGATGGCCCGGAAGGCTGCCTCACCGCGAGTGTTGATGAGCTCGGCAGGATGGGCGCCCTCGCGCGACTCGATCTCGCGGTCGAGGTCGACCAGGGGTCGCCCCAAGCGTGCTGCGACGAGGGTCGCCACGGTGGACTTGCCGCTGCCTGACAGGCCCACCAGGACGATGGCGTCAGACACCAGCGTGACCGCCGAGCTCCGCATCCAATGCCGCGCGCATCACGTCGATCGGCGCTGGCGTCCCAAGCCACAGCTCCAGCGAACGCCAAGCTTGGCCCAGCAGGATGGCGGCACCCAATTCGGCGCTGGCGCCGACGGCTCGGGCATCACGAACCAGGCACGTCGGGCTGGGCCGATACACCAGGTCGAGGACGGCCAGGCCCGGGCGCAGCAGCTCCATCGGCACCAGGCTCTCGTCGGAGCCGGTCCCCACCGGCGTGGCGTTGACCAGTAGATCGGCGCTGATGATGGCGTCGGCCAGGTGTTCCAGCGAGCCGTCAGAGCGGCGCAAGACCGTCACGCGCCCAACGGCGACCTCCGCCAGCGCCAGCTGCACGGCGCGGCTTGCGCCGCCGGCGCCGAGGATGAGTGCGTGGCCCACACCATCAGGACAAAGCCGCTCGATGGCTTCGACCGTGGCCGGCATGTCCGTGTTGTGCCCGATGAGCCGATCACCCTCGCGGACCACGGTGTTGACCGCACCGGCGGCACGCGCCACGTCGGAGACATCATCCATCAGCGCCGCCACGGTGGTCTTGTGGGGCACGGTGACGTTGGCTCCGCCCGAGTCTCGTTCCCTCAGCCGCGACACGGCAGTGGCAACCTCGGCTGCCGGGACATCGGCCAGCATGTATCGATGCGGCAGATGCAGGGCCGCGAAGGCGGCGGACATCATGGCTGGTGACGCCGAGTAGGCGATGCCGTGACCGAGCAGCTGGAACGACAGCGCCACTGCCATCAGGCGTCGGCGCCTTCGACCACGCTGCCCTCGACAGCCGTGGCCTCTTCGGCGGCGTTGTCCGGCAGCGCATCGATCAGGCCCGATGCCGCGGTCCCGCCGCGTGGACCTCTGGAGCGCGAGCGGCGACGCCGTACGGCCGCCCGCACGTCAGCGATGGTGTCGCCACCGAGGTCGGCCAGCAGGGCGTCGGCCAGGGCCAGCGCCAGCATGGCTTCGCCCACCACCGCCGCGCGCGGGGTGATGGCCACGTCGCTGCGCTCGATGTGCGCGCGCCGCACCTCGCCCGTCTCCAGATCGACCGAGTCGAGCGGCTTGCGAAGCGTAGAGACCGGTTTGACGGCCACCCGAGCCACGATGTCAGCGCCGTTGCTCATGCCGCCCTCCGTGCCGCCGGCACGATTGGTCTTGCGCTCCCAGTCGGGCGCTCCTGGCTTCACCTCGTCGTGGATCTGCGAGCCACGTCGTGCCACCGTCCCGAATCCCAGGCCGATCTCCACGCCCTTCACGGCCTGGATGCCCATCAGTGCCGCGGCGATGGCGGTGTCGATACGCGTGTCCCACTCGGCGCTCGAGCCGATGCCCACGGGCATGCCCTGCGCGACTACGACGAATGAGCCGCCGACCGAATCCCCGGCCGCGATGGCTGCGTCTACCTCGGTCATCATGGCCGCCTCAGCCTCGGGATCAGGGCATCGCAGTGGCGTGGGATGGCGCCGGTCCTGTCCGACCCAATCTGCCGGCACCAGGGTTGCCGGCTCATCGACGCCTCCGTACGCCTGCACTGGCCCCAGCTGGTCGACGAAGGACCAGATGCGCACGCCGCACACCTCCAGCAGTTGGCGGCAGACCGCGCCGGCGGTGACACGAGGAGCCGTGGAGCGAGCGGAGGCGCGCTCGAGCACGTTGCGGATGTCGCCGGTGTCGTATTTGATCGCGCCTGCGAGGTCGGCGTGTCCCGGGCGCGCCAGGGTGATGGGCTTGGGCCGGCGCGATGCGGCGGTCGGCTCGACTGACATGCGCTCTTCCCAGTTGGTCCAGTCGAGGTTGGCAATACTGAAGGCGAGGGGAGAACCCAGCGTGCGACCGAAGCGAAGGCCCGCCGTCCACGCCACGCGGTCACGTTCGATGGTCATACGTCGCCCGCTGCCGTAGCCGTGCTGCCGTCGAGCCAGCTCCTTGTCAACCTTGGCTGTGGAGACGCGAAGGTCGGCCGGGAGGCCCTCGAGGATTCCGGACAAGCCTGGTCCGTGGGACTCGCCGGCAGTGAGGAGTCGAAGGCGTCGCAGGGTCATGGGATGAGCTGCTCCATGTCCGTCCAGAAGGTGGGATAGGAGACGGCCGCGCAGGCGGGATCGTCGATGTCAACGGTACCGGCCACGCCGGCCAGAGCGGCGATGGCGAACGATATGGCGATGCGATGGTCGGCCAGGGTACGGATGGCCGCATCGCGGGGCACGCCACGGGACACTACCCAACCATCCTCACGCTCCTCGGCGTGTGCGCCGACGGCCCGCAGGTTCTCGACCACCAGCTTGATGCGGTCCGATTCCTTGAAGTGCAGCTCGGCGGCATGGCGCAGGGTGCTCACCCCGTCCGCCGCCGCCATGGCCACCGCGATGAGCGGTAGCTCATCGATGATGTCGGCGACGCGGTCACCGGCGAGATCGATGGCATGCAGCGGGTGGCCGCCGTCGACGGTGATGGTGCCGACCGGCTCGGGGCAGTCGTGGGTCGGCCCTTCCGAAGCGACCTTGATCTCCGCCCCCATGTCGCGCAGCACGTCGATGATGCCGGTGCGCGATGGGTTCAGGCCCACGTCTTCGATGATGATGTGGGCATCGGGATGGAGGGCGCCCGCCACGAGCCAGGCGGCCGCCGACGAGATGTCACCGGGGACTGCGATGTCACGGTTGTCGAAGCCGACCGGGCCTTCGATGGTGGTGAGCTGCCCTTCGCGTCGAACCGGTGCCCCCAACCAGGCCAGCATGCGCTCGGTGTGGTCGCGGGTGGGACCGGGAACGGTGATGGTAGTGGTGCCCTCGGCCGCCAGGGCGGCCAGCGTCAGGCAGCCGATGACCTGGGCGCTGGCGACCGACAACGTGTGATCGACTGCCTGCAGCGGGCGCCGGCCGACCACGACCACGGGCGCATGGCCTCCCGTCGTGGTCACTTCTGCACCAACCATCCGCAGTGGTTCGGCCACCCGCTCCATGGGTCGGCTCGAGAGTGACGAGTCGCCCGTCAGCGTAGCCACGGCGGGGCGTCCCGCGAGCGCCCCCGTGAGCAGCCGCATAGCGGTGCCGGCATTGCCACAGTCGAGCGTCTCACCACCGCGCCCGGGCAGGCGGGCGGCCTTGGGCGAGCCGCCACCATCGATGATGACGCGCACCACGCCGGCAGCGTCGGTCTCGACGGAGCGCACCGCGCCCAGCCTCTGCAGCACACCGGCCATCGAGAGGATGTCCTCACCGGGCCGGTCGAGGCGGATCTCAGCCGCGCCGCTGCCCATGGCACTGAAGAGCAGAGCGCGGTGCCCGACCGACTTGTCGGCCGGCAGGCGCAACGAACCCAGCAGCGCCGGCGCCGCGCGGACCAATCCGTCCCCCTCTTCCCGTTCGTTTCGCTCGTGCGTCGAAGGCTCGTCGCTCACTGGCCGAGACCATTGCCCGTGACGGCCGCGGCGTCCGGACTGGCGCCACCCGCGACCGCAGCATCGACCGCGGCGTTGCGACGCTGGGCGGAGCGTGAGACGCGCAGGATGGCGCCGAACACCATCTCGACCTCGTCCGGTGTGAGCACGCCCTCGCCGCCGTGCGAGGCGCGCTCGATAAGCTCGCGTTCACGGCCCACGTCGTGCCCGTGGTCGCCAGGATCTCGCGTCTGCTGCACGGCCACCGACAGCTCGGCCCGCTCTTCGAGCAAGGATGCGATGCGTGAATCGACATCATCGATACGAGACCGCAACCGTCTGCGCTCGGCCGGTGGCTCGATGTGGATCTGCACATGCGGCGCGGTCGGCTGACGCAGGTACTCGTGGCGACGCAGGTCGTCCATGAGGTCACCGAACTCGGGGAAGGAGAGCGACTGCTCGGAGTCGGAACGCGCGCTCGGCGGATCGGGATGGACCTCGATGATGATGCCATCGGCACCCACGGCGGCCCCGGCCACGGCCAGCGGACGCACCAGGGCGCGTTGTCCGGTGCCGTGTGACGGATCGACGATGATGGGCAGATGCGTGCGCTGCTGGACGACCGGCACGGCGGAGAGGTCAAGCGTGTTGCGGGTGGCGGTCTCGAAGGTGCGGATGCCCCGCTCGCAAAGGATGACGTTGGGGTTGCCGGAGCTTAAGATGTACTCAGCCGCCATCAGCAGCTCATCGATGGTGGCCGAGAGGCCCCGCTTCAGCAACACCGGCTTCTTCGACCGGCCCACGGCCTTCAGGAGCACGAAGTTGGCCATGTTGCGGGCGCCGACCTGCAGCATGTCGACGTACTCATCGAAGACCGGCACATCGGCCGGGTCGGTGATCTCGCTGACCACGGGTAGCCCCGTGGCCTCGCGCGCTTCGGCCAACAGCTTGAGACCCTCGACTCCGAGTCCCTGGAAGGCGTACGGTGAGGAGCGTGGCTTGAAGGCGCCGCCGCGCATGATGGTGGCACCCTCGCGCTTGACCCAGCGCGCGGTGGCCAACACCTGTTCGCGTGATTCGACCGCACAAGGCCCCGCGATGACTACCACCGGTGCGCCCGCCCCGATCTCGACGGGGCCGACCCGGACCCTCGATCGGCCGGGGTGGTGCTCGACCGAGGCGAGCTTGTAGGGCTTGCTGACGCGGATGACCTGCTCCACGCCGGGCAGCAGCTCGACGTGCTGCACACGCTCCACGCCGACACCGACGACGCCCATGACGATGCGCTCCTCGCCCACCATCACGTAGGTCTCCAGGCCCTCCGCCGCGACGGCCTGCTTGACTTCGTCGATCTCTTCCTGCGCCGCTCCGGTGCGCATCACGATGATCATCTCGCTACCACCCTTATCCAGTCGTGTCTTGCTTCGGTCGTTCGTGTCGTATGAGGCAAAGAAAAAACGCAGGCCCCTGAGGGTCCTGCGTCGCGGGCACGAGTGCCTCTGCCGCCGGGATCTCCCCCGGCCGCCTCGTGTCCGCTAGCTAAAGTACCAGTAACGTGTCATGTGGCTTCGGACAGTAGCGGCCGCCGACAGCACTGTCAAACCGAGGTTCCGGCCTGTGTCGGGTCGACTGATGTCCCGGCGCAGGCCTTGTGTGCTTCCGGCCCTCGGCTTCTCCATGAGGCCGTCCCGTGAGGCAGCGCCCAACGTGCCGGATTCCCACATGGGGCGAACAGGATCGTCCGTGCATCGAGGGTCGAGCCAGACGATGATCGATCCGGCCAGGAATTGGGCGATCGAGCCAGGAGTATTGGTGAGTAGTCGGCCCGCGTCGGCACGAAATGGTCGATTCCGACCCCGCTGGGCGGCAAGGCTCGGTCGTGAGCGCCGCCGGTCCGGTCCCACGCGTCGGATCTGCTCGCTCTATCCGGGATTCCGGACACTTGCCGGCCCGGCGAGGTCAAGTGCCTGCCTAGCGTCCTCAGTCGGCGCGCCAGCCAGGTCAGATTTTCGTGGTGCCTGCGAGGCGCGATGCCTGCCAGCGTCCTCAGCTGCCGCCCGCGCGTTCGCCGCCGCGCGCGCGTTCCAGCGCCAATGTCTGCAGTGTCAACACCGACAGGGCGTCGGTCATCTCGCCCAGGCGCACCATCTCCATGGCTTCGTCGAACGGTAACCACCTGACTGCCAGCTCCTCTGAACCCTCCGGCTGCGCCTCGCCTTGCTGCAGGTCGGTGGCGAGATACGTCACCGCGGCCTCGTCAGTGACTGAGTTGGAGAGTTGCCAGCGGCCGATCTCACGCCACGACCGCGCCGTGATGCCGGTCTCCTCGAGCAGTTCCCGTTTGGCACCAGCGAGCGAATCCTCACCCGTCGGCGAGCCACCCTCGGGGATCTCCCATGACAGCTCATCGAAGGCGTAGCGATGCTGGCCCACCAGGACGACGTGGTCCTGCTCGTCGATAGCAACGACGCCGACAGCGCTGTTCTCGAAGTGGACGACGCCGTAGATCCCCGGCTCGCCATCGGGCCGGGTGACATCGTCATGCCAGACGGTGATCCAGGGGTTTCGATAGCCGAGACGCCGCTCGTGGCGAGTCCACGGCCCGACCTTGGTCTGGCCCCAACCCGCTGCCTCCGGGGTCACTCGACGCAGCTTCAAGATTTGGTGTGCTCCTCGGGCGCGGCGCGACCTGCCGAAGATGCTGGCGAGAGCACGCTGCGCCCGCCGTCCACTCGCCAAACCGAGCCGCTCACGTACGCGGCCTCATCCGACAGCAGGAACGCGACGATGCCGGCGGCCTCACCTGGCGTGCCCATGCGGCCGAGCGGCACGTCGGGGCGCGCGGAAGGCGGGAAGAGCAGTTCGTCGAAGGGTGTGTCGAAGGCACCGGGCGCCAGCACGTTGACGCGGATCCCCTCCCTGGCCCCGATGAGCGCCATCGAACGACCCAGGCCTTCCAGGCCGGCCTTGGCTGCGGCATAGGCTGGCGACCGGAACGAACCCTCGCCGCTGCCGACGATACTGCCGAGCAACACTACCGAGCCTCTAGCCGCCCGCAGCAGCGGCCACGCCAGGCGAACGGCTTGCCAGGCAGCGGTCAGATCGACGCGGAGCACCTGCTCCCAGTGCGCAGCATCGTCCCAAGGTCCGCTCGGCGGCACGCCTGCGGCGCAGACCAGCCCATCAAGGCGGCCGTCCGGGCCAGCTGCCACCGCCAGCGCCCGCTCCAGGTCAGCCACCTCCGCGGCGTCGCCGGCCATGGCCTTCACGCCATCGGGCGCCTGCCTTCGCCGGGATAGCGAGGTCACCGTCCAGCCGTCACCGGCCAGTCGGGCAGCGGTGGCATAGCCGATACCAGAGGAGCCGCCCGTGACCAGGCAGCGTCGAGGGTCGCGTTCGCTCATGCCCCGCATCGTACCCGCCCGTCGCCGAGGTCCGTCGCGAGGGTGCGACGCCGAGGTCCGGGTGGTGTCTGCGGGAGAAGGCTGCTCGAGCGCCACGAATTGGCCTACGATGAGCCATGGCCAACATCGCGATCGTGACCGACACGTCATCTGACCTGACCCTCGAAGAAGCGGCGGCGACCTCGGTGCGACTGGTACCGCTCACGGTGAGCTTCGGCGACGAGTCGTTCGCGGCCGTAACCGAGATCTCCAACGAGGAGTTCTATCGACGACTCACGGCGCCTGGTGCGCCGTTCCCCAGGACCGCCGCCCCCAACCCCGCCCAGTTCGAGGCCGCCTACCGGGACGCGTTCGACAGCGGCGCGGACGGTGTCGTGTGTGTGACGCTCAGCTCCAAGCTGTCGGCGACGTATTCGTCGGCGGCCCAGGCGGCGGGAGCCTTCGAGCCCGGTCTGGTGGACGTGGTGGACTCGCTGACGGTGGCCCAACCGCTGGGCCTCATCGTCAAACGCGCCGCAGAGCTTGCCCGGACGGGCGCCGGGAAGGCGGAGGTGCTCGACCGTGTGCTCGACCTCGTGGGCCGTATGGACCTGCACTTCACGGTGCACACCCTGGAGTACTTGCAGAAGGGCGGCCGCATCGGTCGCGCCTCCGCGCTACTGGGCACCGTGCTCTCGATCAAGCCCATCCTGACCGTGGAGGACGGTGTGGTGGCCTCAGCCGATAAGCTGCGTACCACCGCCAAGGCTCTGGCACGCCTGGTGGAGATGGCCGGCGAGCGATCGCTGGAGCAGGTCGCAGTACTGCACACTGGCGCCGACGAAGTTGCGAGGTTCCGAGCGCAGGTGGCGGCTGCCGCCGGAGTCGAGGTCGAGCAGGTCGAGGTCAGCCTGACCGGTCCGGTGGCGGGTGCCCATGTCGGCCCCGGCATGATGGGCATCACCCGCGTCAAAGCTTCCTGACCTCGCCTCCTGACGCCACGTCCTGCCTGCCGAACGTCGCATCTCGCCCGTCTGGACTCGGCCGAATGGCCCTTTGGGCGCGCCCGGCCGCAGAGTACACTCGCGCCGATCCGATGTGCATGCGAGCCCGCCCGCCTGACCCAAAGGGGCCCGGCGCTCGCGTCTGGAGGTGGAGTCCTTCTGATGACCGCTCCGCAGCTCACGCCCGTGCTCGATGCCTGGGCCGTCGCCCAGCGCCAGTTCGACATCGCCGCCGACCGGCTCGACCTGGAACCGGGCTTACGCGCGGTGCTGCGCGAAGCTGAGCGCGAGCTCATCGTCTCGATCCCGGTGCGCATGGACGACGGCAGCGTCAAGGTATTCACCGGCTACCGGGTCCAGCACAACCTGGGCCGCGGGCCGTCGAAGGGTGGCCTGCGCTACCACCAGGATGTGACGCTCAACGAGGTGCGTGCCCTGGCCATGTGGATGACCTGGAAGTGCGCCGTGGTGGGCATCCCCTACGGCGGTGGCAAGGGCGGCGTGTGCGTCGACCCCACGAAGCTCTCGATGCGCGAGCTCGAGGGCCTGACCCGCCGCTACGCCACCAACATCAGCGTCCTCATCGGGCCCGAGAAGGACATCCCCGCACCGGACGTCAACACCAACGCCCAGACGATGGCCTGGATCATGGACACCTACTCCATGCACGTGGGCTACACCGTGCCCGGTGTCGTCACCGGCAAGCCCATCAGCCTGGGTGGCTCCGAAGGCCGCGTGGAAGCCACCGGGCGCGGCGTCGTGGTGGCCATCAGCGAGGCTGCCCGCCACACGGGGCTCGACATCATCGGTGCCCGCATCGCGGTGCAGGGCTTCGGCAACGTGGGCTCGGTGGCCGCATCGCTCCTCCATGCCATCGGCTCGAAGGTGGTGGCGGTCTCGGACGTCTTCGGCGCCATCTACCACGACGATGGTCTTGACATCGGTGCCGTCCGCGCCTGGCTCGCCGAGCACGGCACGGTCGTCGGCTTCCCCGGTGCCGCGCCCATCAGCAACGCCGAGCTGCTCGAGCTGGAGGTGGACGTGCTCATCCCCGCCGCCCTCGAGAACCAGATCACCATCGACAACGCCGAGCGCATCAAGGCACGCATCGTGGCCGAGGCGGCCAACGGCCCCACCACCCCTGACGCCGACGAGGTCCTCGTGCGGAAGGGCGTCTTCCTCATCCCTGACATCCTGTGCAATGCCGGTGGTGTGACGGTGTCCTACTTCGAGTGGGTGCAGGACCTCAATCGCGACCAGTGGTCAGAAGAGATCGTCAACAGCAAGCTCACCGCCATCATGGTGCGCTCCTTCGCCGAGGTGCTCGCCATGGCCGAGCGCGAAGAGACCGACATGCGCACCGCCGCCTACCTGCTGGCGGTCGATCGCGTCGCCAAGGCCACCGCCCTGCGTGGTCTCTACCCCTAGCCAGGTCCTCAACCCGAAGGAAGATCGCAGATGACCGACCAGCTCGATCACGAGGAGCAGTTCCTCTTCAAGGAGGAAGTCCTCCAATTGGCCGAGGCGCTGGCTGAGCCGGGTGCGCTCGACAACGTGGAGGACCTTTTGACCGACGTCATCACCAGCCCGCGCTTCGATTCCGAGGTGTTCACCCTGGAGCGTTCGCTACAAGTGATGCTGGGTGCCCGACCCGGCACCACGCTGGTGGGTCTGCTCACGGTCAGCCCGGAGGTCTTCGACCAGGTGGCGGAGGTGCGCGTGGCACCCGATGCGCTGGAGCGGCTACGAGCCTGGCGCGCGCGTTTTGGGTTGGCCATCGACAACGCCCTCAACTTCCTCAACAACCCCGACGGCATCCAGGGCCACGACTTCGCCACCCAGATCGCCAACATGGACGAACGGCGTGTGCTGCAGGGCCGTCTAACGCTGGTTCGCTACAACAATGAGCCGCAGTTCTTCCTGGCCGATGCGCACGTCTTCTACGGGCTCATCGCTGACATCCTTGAGCAGTTGGGCCCGCACACATCGGAGGACACTATCGACGAGGAGACCCTCGCGCGGCTACGCGAGGGTCTCGATCGATTGGAGCGCCAGCTGGCCTCACGCGGCCGCTAGGCCGCTACGGAACCGGCTGCGAGATGCGGCGCTCCCAGACCACGAGCTTCGCGTTCTTGGCCGTGGTGCCCAGCAGGTACCACTCGTAGCGTCGGCTTTCCTTGAAGGTGACCTTCTTGATGGCCAGCGTCTTGGCTTGGTCCGGTCGGGTGATGCGAAGTTGCCAGATGCTACCTGGCCCTGAGGCCGATCCGATCTGGTTCCCTTCCTGCCAGAGCGGGTTCGCGGCAGGTCCGACCGGCGTCTCCGGGGTGGCCATCCAGGCGCGGTAGTGGAAGTTCACCGCGCCCAGGTCCGCTGCATGGCGCCACATGAAGTAGGCGATGGGAAGGGGCAGCCCATCCGGTGGGATCGTACCCATCCCGACGTTGTCGAACTTGACGACCTTGGGTGCCTGCTTGTTGACGACCAGCGTCCAGTCCGCCAAGGCACCCAGGTCGATGACCGTCTGCGCCACCTTCACGCCCTTGCACTTGCGCGGGTCGGCCTTGTAGACCTTGATGCTCTTGATGCCCGAGTTGATCGTCTTGGAGGTGCGACCGCCGTAGTCGACGTTGCCGCGGATCTCCTTGCCGTTGATACAGATGTCGACCCGCTGCCCGGGAATCCCGTTGACGACGCCGATGGTGCCCTTGCCGACGAGCGCCGACGATGGCGCCGCCAGCGCGCTGATCGCCATTGCCGTCAGCGAGGCGACGACGATGGTCCTGCGAAGCTTGTGCATACCTGCTTCTCCCTGCCTGACGCGTCGCGGGGGTCACGACGCTGGGAGAAACCATAACCGGCGCACTGTGTGATCGACCACCCCCACCATCGGCTACCAGGCATATAGCCGACGAGTCCGTCGACGCCGGCGACAGATTGGGTCCGGTCGTCAGTGGCGAGTGGCCGATCGCCCCCTTTACCCTGGAACACCCATCCGGAGCCGTCACGAAGGACCGGTCCCTTCGACCCTGTCCTCCGAGCAACGGAATTGGGGATCGTTACAGCTCGGGTACTGTGACTGGGCGTTCCCAGACGACGAGCTTGGCGTTCTTGGCCTTGGTGCCCAGCAGGTACCACTCGTAGCGTCGGCTCTCCTTGAGGGAGACCTTCTTGATGGCAAACACTTCGTTCCCCTCCTGCCAGAGCGGGTTCGCCGCGTGCCCGACCGGCGTTTCCGGGCTCGCTGTCCAGAACCGATAGCGGAACCGCCAAGGCACCCAGGTCGATGACCGTCTGCGCCACCTTCACGCCCTTGCACTTGCGCGGGTCGGCCTTGTAGACCTTGATGCTCTTGATGCCCGAGTTGATCGTCTTGGAGGTGCGACCGCCGTAGTCGACGTTGCCGCGGATCTCCTTGCCGTTGATACAGATGTCGACCCGCTGCCCGGGAATCCCGTTGACGACGCCGATGGTGCCCTTGCCGACGAGCGCCGACGATGGCGCCGCCAGCGCGCTGATCGCCATTGCCGTCAGCGAGGCGACGACGATGGTCCTGCGAAGCTTGTGCATACCTGCTTCTCCCTGCCTGACGCGTCGCGGGGGTCACGACGCTGGGAGAAACCAGAACCGGCGCACTGTGTGATCGACCACCACCACTGATGAGCAGTAGGGTCAGGCGCTCGATTCGACCTCGTCCAGGAGGCCCTCGGCCACCAGCTCGGCGCGCAAGGACGGCGCGTCGGTGAAGTGGTGGCTATGGATGCCGTAGGAGCGTGCCGCCACGATGTTGGGCTCGTGGTCATCGACGAAGAAGATGTCTCCTGCTTGGAGGCTGTGAGCCTCCATCAGGTATTCGAAGATGTCGCGGTTCGGCTTGATGAGGCCGACTCGGCCGGAGACGACGACACCGTCGAAGTCCTGCAGCCAGTCGAACTTCTCCTCGGCATGGTGGAACTTCGCGCCTGACCAGTTGCTCAGGGCCAGCAGCGGAACCTCACGTTCCTTGAGCTCGTGCAGGATGGCGACGGTGTCCTCGTGTGAACCAGCCAACGTCTCCGCCCAGCGTTGATCGTAGGCATCGAAGATGTCTGCCCACTGCGGGTGCTCAGCCTTGGCCCGATCGATGGCATCCGGCCAGGAATCCCCGGTATCACGTTGCAGGTTCCACTCGTGGTTGAGGACATCGGCCAGGATGGACTCCATCTCAGCCTCGCGGCCGGGCATGACCTTGCGTAATAGGTAGCGGGGGTTCCAGTCCACCAGGACCCCGCCCAGATCGAAGACGACGGTATTCACGCCCCGATGCTACCCGTTCGGGCGCCGTACCCTTGTGCCATGCGACAGGTCTACCTCGCGGCCACCGGCCGAAACCACGGCAAGACGACATTCGCGCTGGGACTCGTGGCGGAGTTGATCGACCGCGGCTACTCGACCGCCTTCGCCAAGCCCGTCGGGCAGCGCTACGCCCTCGTCGACGACATCCCGGCCGACGAAGACGCCATCCTCATGCGCGAGCTCTTCGGGCTGGAGGACGCACTCCAGGACATGAGCCCGGTGCATATCCCCCGCGGCTTCACCAAGAGGTTCATCCGTGGCGAGGTCGTCGAGGACCTGGCGTCGCGCATCGATGTCGCACATGCCCACCTGGTCCAGAGCCACGACGTGCTCATCATCGAGGGCACCGGCCACGCTGGCGTCGGAGCGGTCATAGGCCTCTCCAACGCGGATGTGGCGGCCCGCCTGGGGGCGCCGGTGGTCATCATCAGCGAAGGCGGCGTCGGCCGGCCCATCGATGAGATCGTGCTCAACCAGGCGCTCTTTGCGAGCCACGGCGTGCCCGTCGTGGGTGCCGTCATCAACAAGGTCGATGTCGATGCCGATCCCGAGCTGCCAGACGTACTGCGCAAAGGCCTCGCCTTCCACGGCGTCGACCTGCTTGGCGTGCTGCCCTATCGACTGGTATTGGGTCATCCCACCCTGACCATGTTGATCGAGCAGATGCAGGGCGAGCTGTTGTCGCACGGCGAGGACATGGACCGGATGATCGAGCACGTCGCCATCGGTTCGGGTCAGGCACGCCACGTGCTGGAGAAGGTCGGCCCCGGATCACTGCTCATCGTTCAGGGTGACCGCCAGGACATCATCCACACCATCATCTCGGCCAATGAGACACAGAAGCAGCTCAACCAGGAGCCCGGGGTGCTGGACCGGCTGCGCAATCGGGCGCGTTTCGGACGTGTCCCTGACGACCCCGAGGCCCTGCTGCTGGCCGGGATCGTGTTCACCAACGGTCGTTGGCCCTCCGATGGTGACATCACCGCGCTGCAGGATGCTGGCATCTTCGCGCTCCTGGTGCCCGATGAGATCTATCCCGTGGCCAGCCAGATCCACGGGCTGCTGGTCAAGACGCACGTGCAGGACCGTTCCAAGATCGAGATCATCAAGCACGTCGTGGCCGAGCACTTCGACGTGGACGCGTTGCTGGAACGGCTCGATCGACCCGTTGTGTCCGACGCGACGGTCGGACCCTATCACCTGATGCGCCGCGGCTTGCTGAAGATCGCCGACGGCGTCGCGCCCCTGGGAAGCGCGGGTATGCCACCTGCCGGATCGGCCGGCTCGCGGCAACTGGTGCGCCGTGGCTTCGCGAAGATCTCCGACAGCGCAGCGCGCCTGCGTGGCGCTAGTCGCGAACCTGAGGATCGTCTCTGAAGCTGGCTACGGCCTGACGACGACGATCTACGCTCAAGCGGAAGATGTCCGGGCGCCCGTAGTGGCCAGTCGGGTCGAAGTTCTGGCGTTCCTCCCGGACGCGGCTGGGATCGATATCGGCGATGACCAGGCCTTCGGTGGTCGATGGCGCATGCAGCCACTCGCCATCGGGTCCAGCGATGGCACCGCCACCGTCGGTCCAGTCGCCTTCTTCGAGTCGTGCCGCGAGCGGGAAGTCGTCTGGCACGTCACGACGCGAGATGAGGCTGCCGGCCGCCAGCGAGAAGACGCGGCCCTCGCGGCCGATGAAGCGGGTGATATCCCTCGTCAGGCTCGCGGCTCCCGGCCACGAACTGACGTGGATGTCCTCGCCACCGGCATACATCGCCAGGCGCGCCTGGGGCAGCCAGTTCTCCCAGCAGTTGAGCCCACCGACGCGCATCACGTCGCCGTCGCGCCCCGTCACCGAGTGCACCCGCAAGCCGTGGCCGTCTCCGGCAGCCCAGGCCAGCCGTTCCTCGTATGTCGGCTGCACCTTGCGGTGGGCTGAGACGATGCCAAGCGTGGGATCGATAGCCACGAGCGTGGCATAGACGCTGCCGCGAGCGGTATCCGAGCGCCGCTCAGCGATCCCAAGGTAGACGAAGACGTGTTGGTCGGCGGCCGCCTCGCAGATGAGTCGCAACTGCGGGCCGTCCAGCTCCACGGCGGCATCGAGGTAGTAGGCATAGGCCTGCTTCTGGTCGTCGGCATCGAATCTGGCGCCATCGGTCATGCTGATCCAGAACGGATAGCCACCCAGGTGCGTCTCGCCGAACGCCAGCAAGTCGACGCTCTCCCCAGCCGCCTGTTCGATGACCTCGCAGACACGCTGAGCGCCCCTGTCGGGTCGCCCCCATGCCTGGTGGACCTGGGCGGCCGCGATGCGCATGGCTAGTCCTCCGTTCCCAGCAGCTCGTTGTCGATCAGTCTCGTCGTCCCCAGCGCGACGGCGAGTGACAACAGCACCGGGCCCCCGATGCGTCGTACCTCAGCCAATGTCTGGGCATCCGCGCATGAGACATACTCCACCTGCGCCAGCGGCTCGGTGGCCAGGATCTCCGTCATCAGGGTTCGCAAGACCTCACCCTCGCGCTCGCCGTCGTCATAGGCGTCACGCGCCGCACGCAGCGCACGATGGAGGACCGGTGCCGCCGCTCGCTCCTCGTCCGCGAGGTGCACGTTGCGTGACGACAGAGCCAGCCCGTCGGCTTCGCGTACGGTGGGGCAGGGGATGACGCGGGTGGGCAAGGCGAGGTCGCTGGCCATGCGCGTGATGACCATGACCTGTTGCGCATCCTTCTGGCCGAAATAGGCCCGATCAGCGCCGACCAGCGCGAAGAGCGTCGCCACGACCGTCGCCACCCCGTCGAAATGCCCGGGCCGGGCGGCGCCCTCCAGTGGTGCCGCCACGGAGCCGACGCTGACGGTGGTGTCGAACCCCGGCGGGTAGACCTCGTCCACGCTGGGGATCCAGGCGATGTCGACACCCTCGGCCGCGCAGATGGCGATGTCCGCCTCCGTGTCGCGCGGGTACTGCGTGTAGTCGGAGGCGTCGTCGAACTGTCGTGGGTTGACGAAGACGGTGACCACGTTCAGAGCGTTCTCGTTGCGCGCCCGCCGCATCAATGCCCGATGGCCTTCGTGTAGCCAACCCATCGTGGGCACCAGGCCGATGGGTCGGGGCGCGTCGGCGATGGCTGCGCGCAACTCGGCACGCGTGTGTAGCACGCGGGTCATGCAGACGGGGCTGGTCGGATCACGCCTGACACCATCGCTTGGTCATGCGGGATGGCCCGATGGGATCATGGCCGGCGCAGCGGCCGATCACAGGTCATGGTCGAGCGGGATGGCCATCGAGGGCCTGGCTCGGTCAAGGGGGCTGCGTCCCAGCACCTCGTCGAGGATCGCCTGGTCCATGCTGCTGGACTCGGGTTCGCCGGGAAAGTCGCCCCCCAGCACGGCGTCCTGATAGGCGCGCACCGCGGCCGCGAAGGCCTCGCCGACCTCGCCGAAGCGACGTGCGTGCCGTGGCGTGAAGCCCTGTGTCAAGCCCACCACATCGGTGATCACCTGGATCTCAGCCGAGGTGTGCGGACCGGCACCGATGCCGATGGTGGGGATGGACAGCCGCTCGGTGATGGCGCGGGCAAGCTCCGCGGGCACCAGCTCCAGCACCACTGCGAACGCGCCAGATTCCTGCACCGCCAGCGCGTCGGCGATGAGCTTGCGAGCGGACTCCTTCGTTCGACCCTGCACGCGGAAGCCACCCAGCTGGTTCACAGCCTGTGGCGTCAAGCCGATGTGCCCCATGACCGGGATGCCGCTGCTGACGATGGATTCGATGGTGCGCGCCGAGCGGACGCCACCCTCGACCTTGACCGCCTGGGCGTACGCTTCCGATAGGAACCGACCCGCGTGCTCGACCGAGACCTCGTGTGAGACCCCATAGGAGAGGAAGGGCATGTCACCCACCACCAGCGCACGCTTGGCGCCGCGAGCCACGGCGCGGGTGTGGTGGAGCATCTCGTCGATGCTGACGCGGACGGTGGTGTCGTAGCCGAGCATGACCATGCCCAGCGAGTCGCCCACCAGGATGAGCGGGATACCAGCGTCATCGACGATGCGCGCCGTGGGGTAGTCGTACGCGGTGATGGTGGCGAAGCGCTCGCCATCCTCGTACATGCGGGCGATGTCAGCGATGGTGATCCGGCGAGCCGGAGTGGCGGCACTCATCTGGTCATTCTGCGCCAGTCGCGCCCCGCAGTCGCAGGATGCGGTCCAGCAGGCGCTCGGCGACCTCATCCTTGGACAGCTGCGGCCAGGGTTCCGGCGCGGCTCCGGGCACGATGATGGTGACGCGGTTGCTGTCACTGCCGAAACCCGACCCGGACTCGGCGACATCATTGGCGACGAGCAAGTCAACGCCCTTGCGGGCGGCCTTCGCGGGGGCGCGAGCGAGCGAGCCGGTCTCGGCAGCGAAGCCCACGATGAGTGGCCGACGCCCGGGGTCGTCGCCGGCAGCACGGGTCAGGAGGACGGCTGCGGCGAGGATGTCGTCGGTCGGCTCAAGGCGCAGGTTCAAGCCCGTGGTCCGCGAGATCTTGGTTTCGGCAGCGGCGAGCGGACGGAAATCGGCCACCGCGGCGGCCATGATGAGCACGTCGGCAGTGGCGAGGATGCTGAGCACGGCATCGTGCATCTCCGCGGCGGTCTCCGCCCCGATGACGCTGGCGCCCTCGGGCGGGTCCACCGTGGTGGTGCCCTTGATGAGCGTCACGCGCGCGCCGCGCGCCAGGGCGGCTCGGGCGATGGCCATGCCCATCTTGCCGCTGGAGCGGTTGCCCAGGTAGCGCACGGGGTCGATGGGTTCGGCGGTGCCACCGGCGCTGACCACGATGTGCCAGTCGGCAAGGTCATGCACCTGCGGCTCCACTCGAGCTGGTCGCTGCTCAGCATCAGGCTGGCGGACGGGGCGACCCGCGACGACCTGGGCCACCGCGTCCACCAGCAAGGGTAGTTCCACCAGTCGACCGACGCCGACCTGGCCCGACGCGAGCGAGCCGCTGTCCGGATCGACCACGGTGTAGCCGAAGCCACGAAGCCTGGCGATGTTGGCCGCGGTCGCTGGATGCGCGTACATGTCGCCATCCATGGCCGGCGCGATCACGACCGGCGCGCTCGAGGCCAGGCAGGTGGCGGTGAGGATGTCGCCTGCGAGCCCATGGGCCATGGCGCCCAGCCAGTGAGCGGTGGCCGGTGCGATGAGGATGGCATCGGCCAAGTCAGCTGCCACGATGTGGCCGATGCGGTGGTCGGACTGCAGCTCCAATGGGTCGAGCATCACGGCACGACCGGACAGCGCCTCCATCGTGAGCACACCGATGAAACGCGTGGCAGCGTCGCTCATCATCACCTGAACCTCAGCCCCGGCGCGGATCAGCTCGCGCAGCAGCTCGGCGGCCTTGTAGGCGGCGATGGATCCGGTGACGCCGAGCAGGATCAGGCGACCTTCAAGCGGTCGGTCGTTGGCCTGGTCGGGCAACGTGGCCTGATCGGGCAGCTTGAGCTCGTCGGTCATCGTGAGGCTCCTGTGGTCAGTCGGGCGCCCATGTGCTCGGCGAGCATACCCAGCCCTTTGAGCACGAGGTCGGGCTCAAGTGCGTCGGCGATCACGGGCAGCGAGGGTGAGGCGGCCGTGCGCCACGCGGCCTCTGCCCAGGGAGCAGCGGAATGGCCGCCACAGACGATGACGCGCGTGGGTCTCGTGCGGGGGTCGTGCGGGTTCACGCGCGCGTCCATCCGCATCGCCAGTTCGCGCACGGCACCGATGTGGCCGATGACGATGCCGCTCTGGACCGCCGTGGTGGTGTCGGCGCCGATGGCGTCGCGCGGCAGACCCAGTTCCACGCGCGGCAGGCGCGAAGTCCCTTCGGCGAGCGCGTCGGCGGCGAGGGCCAGGCCGGGCAGGATAGCGCCACCCTGGAAGAAGCCGTCAGCATCGACCGCATCGACCGTGGTGGCCGTGCCCAGGTCGACCACGATCACCGGTGAGCCGTAGAGGGTCGAGGCAGCCCAGGCGGCGAGCAGTCGATCGGTACCGGTGGTATCGGGCCGCACGAGCGCGGTGCTGATGGGGATATGGCTGGCGGCGACCACGGTGAGCGGCAGGCCCAGCGCATCGGCGGCCCGCTCCAGCCGTTCGGTCCAACGATCGACCACGCTCACCGCGATGATGCCGGCCGGCGCAAGGTCGAGTGTGCCGGCCAGCACGCGCAAACCGTCGAGCAGGTCATCGCTGCCCGCACCCGACGTGTCAAGGCGGCCCGACTCAAGGACCGCACTGCCCTCGACGATCGCGGCCTTGGCGGCGCTGTTGCCGATATCGACTGCCAGGATCACGTTGCGATGATAGGGCCACCGGATCGGTCGGCTGCGGTGCTGGCACATCCAGGCCGCGGTGCTGCGATACCATCAACATCGTCGTCTTGGGCGGCCCGTTGGCGGATGGGGCCGAGTGCTACGGGAGGGTGTGTGTCGAGCGAGCCACCGGCGAAGTTCTTCGTCAACGCCGGTCTGGCTTCGAACCCCGTGGACATCTATCACCTGCTGCGCCCGCTGTTGCGACAGACCGTGGCGTATCGCTATCTGCGGGGGCGGGAGATCGATCTCCCACGGCACCGGCTGGGTCGAACGCATCGTGGCCGACCGGCCTGACGTCTCATCGTTCTTCACGCCGCTGTCGATCTGCCTCTCGGTGGCGTCCTGGGAGCATCTTGAGTTCGAGACGCGACCCGATCAGCTCATCACCTACACGCTGGTCCAGGGTGACGAGCGAGTGGTGCTGGAGTTCGTGCCACCGCCCGGCGGTGGAGTGGATGACAACGTCCAGGAGCAGCTGCCGTTCCAGATGACGCCCGGCTACATCCAGATGGAACTTGGTGCGTTCGGTGGATCGGATGCGATGGCTGAGGGTGAAGGCCCTTCGGCAGCTGATCCAGCTGAGGACGCCGGCGCCGAGGGATAGCCGGGGAGTTCGCCTGGGCGCCGGGGGCCAGCTACCCTCCCGGCGGGTGAGGCGACGGAGTACGCCGCCCGATGTGAGGATCACCCCCCGCTGGACCGGCTGTTTCACCCATCAGGCGCATCATCCGACGGCATAGCTGCCGTTTCACCCGCCCCACGGGTGAAATCGCGTTGAAGCTCCCTGGTCCAACCACCCGCTCCGCTGGATGACCCATGGGGCGGGTAGCGCGCAGGCAACCAGGCGGCCGGGCGCCGGTACCAAGTGTTCGCCCACCCCACGGGCCAAGCGACGGACACAAGCCGTCTCACGCAGGCACCGGCGGGATCGTGCCGGCTCGCAGAGGCTCGCACGCGCAGCCCGTGTACGATGGCTCCCCGATGTTCGAACGTACGGCGCTGCCTGATGGGCCGCGCGTCATCTCCGCTCGTCTGCCCGGCATGCGCTCGCTGTCGGCGGCTGTCTATGTCATGGCTGGTTCGCGTGGCGAGATCCGTGAGAAGTCGGGTCTGGCGCACTTCATGGAGCACATCACCTTCAAGGGCACCCGCGATCTGGCCACCACCCGCGACGTCTCCGATGCCATCGAGGGCGTCGGCGGCAGCAGCAACGCGGCCACGGACCGTGAGACCACCATCTACTGGGTGCGGTTGCCGGTGCGTCAGGCACAGCTCGGCATTCACGTGCTCGCTGAGCTGACTCTGCGGCCACGCCTCCGCAGCGCCGACATCGCCCACGAACGCGAGATCATCATCGACGAGATCCGCTCCTACCGCGACGATCCCGGCCAGTACATCTTCAATGTCTGGGACGAGGCCTTCTTCGGCGATGCACCCCTGGGATGGGAGATCGCCGGCGATGAGGCGTCGGTACGCGGGCTGACCGACAACGACATTCGCGATTTCTGGTCCGCCGCCTACCAGCCCTCGAATATGGTGGTAGCAGTCGCTGGTGATATCGACCACCAGGATGCGGTCGAGCTTGTGGACCGCTCGTTCGGCCGTGGCAGCGGCGTCGCCCAGCCGTACCTGCCGGCACCACACGGTCCGGTCGAGCGGATGCGCCTGGATGATCGGCCCACGGCGCAGGCCCATGTCAGCCTTGGGCTGCCAGGTCTACC
The DNA here is from genome assembly GCA_963814315.1 of uncultured Chloroflexia bacterium. Taxonomy (GTDB): domain Bacteria; phylum Chloroflexota; class Limnocylindria; order Limnocylindrales; family CSP1-4; genus JAFMJV01. Next base: position 41,789 of record CAWFCG010000001.1, on the reverse strand, counting down.
GCGCGACCATGTCGACCAATGGACGCTCGATCTGCTGAACACCGTACTCGGTGACGGATCATCATCACGCCTGTTCATGAAGATCCGCGAGGAGGATGGCCTGGCCTACGACGTCCACTCCTTCCAGACCGACTACACCGATACCGGCACCCTCCAGGTGTACATGGGCGTCGATGCCGACGATGTGCTCCCCGCCATGCGCGGCGTTCTCGCGGAGCTATCTCGCCTGCGCGATGAGCCGGTCCCCTCGGCCGAATTGGAGCGGGCTCGCAATTACGCCATGGGACGTCTCGAGTTACGGTTGGAAGAAACCCGCGCGATGGCATCATTCCTGGGTAGCCAGGAGGCGATGCACGACCGAGTGATGACGATGGACGAGGTGATCGAGGCCTTGCGAGCCGTGACGGCGGACGACATCCAGGCGTTGGCTGGCCGATTGTTCCACGACCAGCTGCTGTGTGGGGCCGTCATCGGGCCGGACCTCGACTCCGGTCGCCTCGAAGCGGCACTGCGACTGCCATGAGCGAAGACGGGCGCGCGCCGAGCCAGGGTCCGGTGCCGATCCAGAGCCCCACGCCCAACCAGGGTCCGGTGCCCAGTCAAGGTCCCATGCCCGACCAGGGCCCCACGCCGCATGGACCCCCGGAGTCGCCCTCGGGGCCAGAGCCGTACCGAACCCAAGAGGCGCCAGCAGCCCCGCAGGCATCGATGCCGCCCCAGGGCCCGACTCCGCTCCCCCAGGGCTCGCCTCCGCCGCGTGCGCAACCTCCGCCCCCGCAGGCGCAGCCCCTGCACGCGCAACCCCCGCAGCCCTCGCCCTCGCCCCCGCCTCCGCAAGGCGCGTGGCCGCTCCAGGGTCCACGTCCGTACCCTCCTTCAGGTCCCCAGGGCGCACCGCGCGGCATGCCCCCGCCACCGGGATCCCCCGTGCCTCCGCCTCGACCCGGACCTCGCCAGATGGCGCCCCTGGCATCTGGCCCCGTGCCGTTGGCGCCACCGCGGACTGCGCCAAGCTACGCCCCACCACCCCAACCATCCGTGCCACCGGCAGCACCATCTCCGCCCGTGCCGGCCACGCCGCGTCCTCGCCCGGGTGGCTCGGTGCCCATCGCGATACCCACGGCGACCTCTGATGTGCCCGTCCCCGGACCGACGGACGATCAATCAGCAGCCGTCGGGCGCTCCCCCGATGCACGGTTGGCGCGGTTGCATCTCCGTGGCGGGTTGCTCACGCTGGCGCGCGCCACACTCGAGCAGATGGCCGGTTCCGGCACGCTCGATCGCGACGCTATGGCGGATCTCGCAGAAGCGCGTTGGCGCAGCGGCGATCTGGAGGGTGCCGCCGACGCCGCGCGGGCACACCAGGCGTCCGGAGGGGATGAGCCGCTGGCCGCGCTGATCATCGCCGAGGCCCTTGCTGCGTCGGGTGCTGCTGCCGACGCGGATGAAGTGGCACGGTCTGTGCAGGAGCGCATCGGCGACGCCATCGACATGCTCTTCGCCCTGGAACTGCGCGCCCCCATCTGGACGCCCGCCAACGACGGCTGGATGGACGTCGACGCCCCTGCCCCCGGCCGCTGGGGCCTGCTCGTCGGTGGCAGCGAGGTTGCCGCCGCCACCCGCGACACGTGGAAGCTGGCGCCGATCACCTTCGCGACAGCCGACCAGATCATCGCCGCTCCGCTCGGCCGTGGTGGCCTGGGACTGCCCGGCGGTGCGACCAGCACCAGCGCGGTGGTGGTCAGTGGCCGACTCGCGGGCGAGGAGCTCGAGGCGGTAGATCGCGAAGTCGCCGCGGGCGCCACTGCCGCGGCGTCAGGACGCCTGGCTGTGCTTCTCCGCCTGGACCCTGCACTGGCCCCTATCATCTTGTCCGCGGCCGACCGAGCCGCATCTGCTGCCGCGCCGGGAAGTGGCGACCTCACGGCCATCCACTTGGTCCGGGGCGATGCCTACCGGTTGCTCGGTCGGGACATCGAGGCCGCCGCAGCCTACCAGCAAGCCCACCAGGCCCTCTCGGCGGGGCCGTCATCGAAGGAGCCCATGTGAGCGAGCGCACCCTCATCCTGATCAAGCCCGATGGCGTCCAGCGCCAGCTCGTCGGCCGCGTCATCGACCGCTACGAGTCACGTGGCCTGCGCATCGCCGGTCTCAAGCTCATGCAGTCCGATCGCTCTCTTGCCGAGCGCCACTATGCCGTCCACTCGGACAAGCCGTTCTTCGCCGGCTTGATCGAGTTCATCACCTCGGGACCGCTGGTGGCAATGGCGGTGGAAGGCCCCAAGGCCATCGAGGTCTGCCGTGCCATCAATGGCGCTACCCGTCCCAACGAGGCTGCGCCCGGCTCGATCCGGGGTGACCTTGCCCTGGAGACCGGCATGAACATCGTGCACGCCTCCGACAGCCCTGAGAACGCCGCCACGGAGCTGGCCCTCTGGTTCAAGGAACCGGAGCTCCTCGACTACCGGCGCGATGTCGACGCCTGGATCGTCGAGTCGTAGAGACCGTGTGACCCCGAACGCTCGCCGCCCGCCGGGTCGCCACCCGCCGCCATCCACCCCGGCGGGGACCGTTCGGACTGCTCGATCGTGACCGATGGCATCGACCGACGTGCTTGTAAGCACGCGTCGCGCAGCCCAGGAGAAACCCATACTTGTGCCGATTCGTAGCGCGCCGTTGCGCGCCTATGGGCGCCTACAGGCTCCTGTGCTGGGATCCGTGCAGCGCAACCGTGCATCGCTCGTACTCATGGAAAGGGTGTGAACTTGACTGACATCGTGTACTGGATCATCCCGATAGCCGGGATAGCCGCCGTCATCTTCGCCATCTGGTTAGCGCGGGACGTCCTGTCGCGCGACAAGGGACCAGAAGCGATGCAGGAGGTCGGCGGCACCATCCTTGAGGGCGCCAATGCCTTCATCAAGCGGCAGTACTCGACGATCGCCATCCTCGCCATCGTAGGCACGTTCGTGGTCGCGGCCATCATCGCCCTCGTCGATACCGAGGAGGTCGCTGAGACGCCCATCTTCGGCCTCGAGCTGGGTATCCTGACGGGCATCGCATTCCTGGTCGGTGCCATCGCCTCGATGGCGGCCGGGATCATCGGCATGTCGGTCAGCGTCCGCGCCAACGTTCCCACCGCGGCTGCCGCCCGCACCAGCCTCGTCGCGGCCGTCCAGGTCGCCATGCGTGGCGGCGCCGTCTCGGGCTTCCTCGTGGTGGCACTCTCGCTGCTCGGCGTGTGGGGCATCTTCACGGTCTACGAGATCCTCTTCGAGGAGGTCTCGTACGCCATCGCGCCGTTCATCATCGTCGGCTTTGGCTTCGGTGCCTCGTTCGTGGCGCTGTTCGCCCAGCTGGGCGGTGGTATCTACACCAAGGCGGCGGACGTCGGCGCCGACCTCGTGGGCAAGGTGGAGAAGGGCATCCCTGAGGATGACCCCCGCAACGCTGCGGTCATCGCCGACCTGGTCGGCGACAACGTCGGTGACTGCGCCGGCCGCGGTGCCGACCTCTTCGAGTCGACCGCCGCCGAGAACATCGGTGCCATGATCCTGGGCACGGCCATCTACCTCATCGCTGTCTCGTCCGGCTGGCCCAATCCTGAAGCGTGGATCTTCTTCCCGCTCGTGGTGCGCGCCTTTGGCCTGCTGGCCACGATGGTGGCCATGTACTTCGTCCGCGGCAGCGAGGACGAAGACCCCATGAAGATACTCAACCGCGGCTATTGGGCGACCACACTGCTGTCGGTCGTGGGCATCTTGATCGTCAGCATCCTGCTGCTCGATACGGGCACCTTCACAGGCAACTACGACATCCCCACCTGGGTCTGGTTCTTCCTCTGCGGCGTGGTCGGCCTGGCCACCAGCGTCGCCTTCGTCTATATCACGCAGTACTACACCGCCGGCAAGTGGCGACCAGTCAAGGACATCGCCAAGGCCTCCAAGACCGGCCCCGCGACCAACATCATCGCCGGTACCGCAGTGGGCTTTGAGACGACCTTCGTGACCGCGCTGGTCATCGGTATCGCACTCATCGCCAGCTTCTGGCTGGGCGACCAGGCCGGCATCGTCAACCCCGAGGATGGTCGCAACGTCGGTGGCGTATTCGGCACCGCCGTGGCCACCATGGGCATGCTCATGACCACCGCCTACATCCTGGCCATGGACACCTTCGGTCCCATCACGGACAACGCCGGTGGCATCGCCGAGTTCTCCAAGGCCGAAGGCTCCGCGCGTGAGATCACCGACAAGCTCGATGCGGTCGGCAACACCACCAAGGCCCTGACCAAGGGCTTCGCCATCGCTTCCGCCAGCCTTGCCGCCTTCCTGCTGTTCCAGGCCTACATCGACAAGGTCAACGTCGCGCTCTTCGCTCGTGGCATGCCCCTGATGGACACCGTGAACCTGGCCAACGTGTCAGTCTTCGTGGCAGCCTTCATCGCGGCCATGCTGGTGTACGTCTTCAGCGCCCTGGCCATCCGCGCCGTGGGCAACACGGCCGGCGACATCATCGTCGAGGTGCGTCGCCAGTTCCGTGAGATGCCCGGCATCATGGACTACACCCAGCGGCCGGACTACTCCCGCGTGGTGGACATCACCACCAAGTCGGCCCTGCGCCAGATGATCCCGCCGGGCGTGGTTGCCATCGCCACCCCGTTGGCGGTCGGCATCATCCTGGGTTACGAGGCCGTAGCCGGCCTGCTCATGGTCGGGACCATCTCCGGCGTGCTGCTGGCGACCTATCTCAACAACAGCGGCGGCGCCTGGGACAACGCCAAGAAATTCATCGAAGCAGGTAACCTCACCGATGACGACGGCAATGTCCTGGGCAAAGGTTCCGATGCCCACGCTGCGGCCGTCGTCGGCGACACCGTCGGCGATCCCTTCAAGGACACCGCCGGACCTTCGCTGCACGTCCTGGTGAAGCTGCTTGCCACGCTGACCCTGGTCTTCGCGCCGCTCTTCATCCGCTAACCCAGCTCCCGACCTCCGACCGGCGGGCGCTGACTCGCCGGTCAACCGGAGGTCCGATTGGATCAGATCGTCCAGGCCATCATCATCGGGGTGGTCCAGGGGCTAACCGAATTCCTGCCCATCTCATCCTCGGCGCATCTCATCCTGCTGCCGGAGGTGCTGGGTTGGGATGACGCTTTCATCAACAGCGCCGAGTTCGTGGTCATGCTGCACATGGGCACGCTCGCGGCGCTGCTGCTCTATTTCTGGCGTGATGTGCTCGAGCTCATCTCGGCCGGTTGGGCCGCGCTGCGCGAGCGATCGCTGGCCGGCGACCCCAGGCGCAAGCTGGCCGTGGTGCTCCTGCTCACGATCATCCCGGCCGCCCTGATGGGCGTGCTCCTCGAGGGTTTCATCGATTCGTTCTTCCGTGAATCGATGATCGTCATCCCGCTGACGCTGGTCATCGGCGCCGCCCTCCTGTGGCTGGCTGAACGGCTCGGGACTCGGGACCGCGACCTCGATCGCGTCGAGTGGGCGGACGCTGCGCTCATCGGTGGAGCCCAGGCACTGGCGCTCTTCCCCGGTATCAGCCGCTCCGGCATCACCCTGGCGGCCGGCCTGTTTCGCGGCCTGGAGCGGGAATCCGCAGCGCAATTCGCGTTCCTCATGGGCATCCCCATCATCGCCGGCGCCGGGCTCTGGAAGGCCCGCCACTTCGTGACCGGCGAGGTCGGCGACCTCGATGTCGCGGCGTTGGCCGCGGGCGTCATCGCCGCGGCCGTGTCCGGCTGGCTGGCCATCGGGATCCTGCTCCGCTACCTGCGCAGCCACAGCACCGGTATCTTCATCGCCTACCGACTGGTGGCCGCCGCCGTCTTCCTCGTGCTGCTCCTGCTGAATGGCTAACAGCGGCACCTCAGAGGTGCTCAAGCGGGCTCGGCAGCAGGCCATCGCAGACGTGGTGCATGACCGTCGTCCGCGCACGCAGCGTGAGCTGGTGGCGGCGCTACACGACAAGGGCTTCCTGGTCACGCAAGCGACCGTTAGCCGTGATATCTCGGAGATGGGACTGGTCAAGGTACGCATCGATGGCGCACAGGTCTATGCCTTGCCCTCGGCGGAGGTGGCCATCGAGCAGAGCGGCGAGCAACGCCTGCGAGGTCTACTGCTGGATCTGCCCATCGACGTGCGTGGTTCGGGCACCATGTTGGTCATCCGGGCGGTGCCCGGCACGGCACACGCCATCGCTGCGGCTCTTGACCGCGCACACTGGGAGGACGTGCTCGGCACCATCGCTGGCGATGACACGCTCTTCGTCGCTTGTGTCGATGCAGCCGCCGCCGAACGCGTGCGCAAGCGACTACTACGCTTGGGTCATTGAGCGAGCAGCGGGCTGACTGCTCGGGAGCCAGGGAAGGGGAGGGTCCACATGCAACGTTACGCACAGGTCATCGGGCTGAAGCCCGAGCACTTCGAGGAGTACGCCAAGGCACACGCGGGGGTGTGGCCGGGCGTGCTGGCGATGATCCACGCGTGCAACATCCGCAACTACTCGATCTTCCACCACGACGGCCTGCTGTTCGCCTACTTCGAGTACATCGGCGACGACTACGGGGCGGACATGGACAAGATGGCGGCAGATCCCGAGACCCAGCGTTGGTGGGATCAGATGATGCCCCTGCAGCAGCCGCTCCAGACGCGTGCCGAGGGCGAGTGGTGGCATGACATCGAAGAGGTATTCCACACAGACTGATGCACGATCCACACCTCCAGCGCATCGTCATCGGTGACGTCGCCATCATCGATGCCACGGGCGCCGAGCCAGATGGCCGCCACGATCTCCTCATCGAGGACGGCCGCATCAAGGCCATCGGCCGCCTTGGCTCCCTGCGCGCGACCGCGGACGTGGCCACCATCGACGGCGCCGGCTGCACGCTCCTGCCCGGCCTGACCGACGCGCATGTGCATTTCGGCCTCATCGGCCAGAAGGGCGATCACGGCAGCGACGCCCTGATCATGCACGTGCTGGCGGTCTCGCGGTTCATCGAAGCGGCGCTGCAGGAGGGCTTCACCACCGTGCGCGATGCCGGGGGCCTGGAGCCGACCTGGGCCGACGCGGTGGCGTCGGGTGCCTTGCGCGGTCCGCGCATCCTGCCCTCCGCTTCGCCCATCTCACAGACCGGCGGACACGCCGACGATCGCCAGCGGCATGAGGCTATCCATGCCGGCGAGACCATCCCCGGCTTGGTGGCGGGCATGGTCGTGGCTGATGGTGCCGATGAAGTCCGCAAAGCGGCGCGTGAACAGCTTCGCCGCGGCGCGACGCAGATCAAGCTGATGGCCTCAGGCGGCATCATCAGCCCCACCGACCCCTTCAATTCGCTGCAGCTCTCGGTGGCGGAGATCGCGGCCGCGGTCGAGGTGGCGCGCGGCTGGGGCACCTATGTCATGGCGCACTGCCACACCAGCCCGTCGGTGGAGATGGCGCTCGATGCGGGTGTTCGTTCCATCGAGCACGGTTCGCTGCTGGAACCCGAGACGGCAGCGCGCATGGCGGCCGAAGGCGCCTACATGGTGCCCACGCTCCAGACGGTGGAGTTCTTCCTGGGTCATCCCGACCTGATGGACCTGCCCCCCGAGAAGCTCGCCAAAGCGCAGAGCATCGCCGCGCGCGCCTATCAAAGCGTCGGCATTGCCCGGGACGCCGGCGTCAAGCTCGGTTCCGGCTCGGACGTGGTCGGCCCCTGGCAGGGTCGCCGCGGGGAGGAGTTGATGTATAAGGCCCGCGTCCTCGGTGCGCACGAGGCCATCATGAGCGCCACCCGCATCAACGCTGAGCTCTTCGGCCTGGATGGGGAGATCGGCACGGTGGAGGTCGGCAAGCGGGCCGATCTGGTGCTGGTCAAGGGCCAGCCGCTTGATGACATCAGCCTGCTGGCCGAACCGGACAACGTCGAGGTGGTCATCAAGGACGGGAGCGTGGCAAAGGATCTGGTGGGTAGGCTCGCCTGACCGGATGGCCTGGGTCCGACAGCCTGGGTCCAACCGGCGCTCTGACGGTGTAGAATACGGGGTCTGAACGGCGCCGATCCGCCTGTTCTGCCGGTGTGAAAGCGGCTGACCGTCGGGCCCCTACCCTGACAAGCTGCTATGACCTGTGCCCCACGCGACCCCGACGGTGGACGCATCACGAGGACCCATGGTGAACGCGAACAAGCCTGAATACCTCTCGGCCGAGGGACTCGAGAAGCTCAAGGCAGAGCTGACCGAACTCACGAACGTCACGCGACCGGAGGTCGCGCAGCGTATCCACGACGCCAAGGAATACGGTGACGTCACGGAGAACGCTGAATACGAGGACGCCAAGAACGAGCAGGCGTTCGTGGAGGGTCGCATCCAGTCGTTGACCGCCATCATCAAGAACGCGGTCATCATCGATGAGAAGCACTCGCGCACCTACGTGCAGATCGGTTCCACGGTGACCATCGACGGCGACCAGGGCAAGGAGAAGTACACCATCGTGGGGGCTGCCGAGGCCGCGCCCGACCAGGGTCGTATCTCCAACGAGTCGCCTGTCGGTCGCGCGCTCCTGGGCAAGAAGAAGGGTGAGGCCATCACCGTCAGCGTCCCCAACGGAGACTCCACCTACACCATCGTCAACATCCGCTAGGAGCGTCCTGGCCCCATTCGACGGCCGGTCCGCCGGGACGCCCGGCTCGCCCTGGACGCCCGGCCCGCCCTGGACGCCCGGCCCACTTGGCATAGGAGAGGGGACCGCACATGTTTTGGGCTGACGAACTCGCTGCCCGCTTCGATGGACCGCAGGTCGTCAACGATTCCAAGACGCCGTCGGGAACCGTGCACATCGGCTCGCTGCGGGGAGTCGTCCTGCACGATGTCATCCACCGCGCCCTCCTCCAGGCTGACGTGCCCAGTCGCTTCCTCTACGGCGTCGATGATCTTGACCCCATGGATTCGCAGGCGCTGCTGACACCAGACGCGGTCGAGCGCTTCATGGGCGTGCCGCTTGCCCACGTGCCCGCACCTGCGGGCAGCGATGCTGAGAGCTACGCGCGCTACTTCGTGGGTGAGCTCTTCATGGGCACCTTCGCAGGCCTGGGCGTGAGCCCGGAGGTCTACTGGATGAGCCAGCTCTATGGGGACGGCTCCATGGACCGCTTCATCCGTGCCGCGCTCGATCGCGCGGCTGTCATCCGGGATATCTACCTGCGAGTCAGCAATGTGGAGCGTGCTCCCGGCTGGCTGCCGGTCTCGGTCATCTGCCAGAGCTGCGGTCGCATCGGCACCACCCTGGCCACCGATTGGGACGGCCAGACGGTGGCCTACGAGTGCCAGCCCGACTACGTGGCCTGGGCCCGCGGTTGCGGCCACAGTGGACGTGTGTCGCCGTTCGGTGGGGCGGCCAAGCTGCCGTTCAACGTGGACTGGGCCGCCAAGTGGAGCCACTTCGGCATCACCATCGAGGGTTGCGGCAAGGATCTGGGCACCAAGGGCGGCAGCCGCGATCGCAGCAACGCGGTCAGCCTCCGGGTCTTTGACCGCGAGCCGCCGCTCAACGTGCACTACGAGTTCCTCAACGTGGGTGGTCGCAAGATGAGCACGTCTGCGGGATCTGGTGCCGCTGCGCATGAGATGGCCGACCTGCTGCCACCGGAGCTCATCCGCTTCCTCTTCCTTCGCCACAAGCCCAAGAAGGCGCTTGACTTCGACCCCGGCGGTGACGCCATCCCAGGGCTCTTCGACGAGTTCGACCGATTGGCCGCCGCCACTGCCGGATTGCCCTACCGGGGTGAGTTGCCGGCCGATCACGAGCGCATCTTCCGACTCAGCCTGGTCGACTCGCAAGCCGACCCGGTGGCTGAGGCGCAGCGCTTCCGGCCGGCCTTCCGGCATCTGACCATGCTGGTCCAGGTGCCCGGGGTGGACGTGGAGGCGCGCGTCGCGGCTGAGAAGGGCGCTCCGCTCGACGAGGCCGAGAAGGCCATCCTGGCCGAGCGCGTCACGGTGGCACGGACCTGGCTCGACGGCTGGGCCCCAGATCGCTACCAGGTGAGCGTGCGCGAGGATCTGCCCGAAGAGGTCAAGGGTCTGACCGAAGTGCAGGTGCTGTTCCTGGCTGACCTCGGGACTGGCGCGGCGTCCGAGCATCCGGCCGGTGGCGATGCCTGGCAGGATCTCATCTACCGCAGCAGCCAGGCGCGCGGCGTGTCATCGCGCGATGCATTCTCGGCCGTCTACGCTGCATTCCTGGGGCGCACCAATGGCCCGCGTGCGGGCTGGCTGCTGGCCAGCCTTGACGAGTCGTTCGTGGTCGAGCGTGTCGGAGCCGCCACGGAGGCAGCTGGACAGCCCGAAGCGCCGGAGGAACCGCTCAGCGAGGAGGAACCGCCCAGCGCGGAGGAGCAGCCCAGCGCGGAGGAGCAGCCCAGCGCGGAGGAGCAGGACGCATGAGCGTGGGGTCGACCCGGCTGCGGGAAGAGACTGACATCATCCGGGCGGGCTGTATCGTCAAAGGTGAGGACCCTGCACTGGTGGACCGGGCGCTGGTGGTTGATATCCAGCGGCGAGAGCTGCTGGGCAAAGCCGATTCGCTACGCGCACAAAAGAAGCAGATCTCCGAGTCCATCGGCATCGCCATCAAGAGCGGCGAGCAGCCCAACGGTCCCAGGGTCACGCAGCTGAAGGAGCAGTCGAACTGGATCGGCGCCGAGCTGGGTGGTCTGGATGCCCAGCTGGCCGAGGTGAGCGCTCGGCTGGATGACATGCTGCTGCGTATCCCCAATCCGCCCGACGCGGGCGTACCGGTCGGTGGCGAGGACGCCAGCCAGATCGTGCGCAGCTGGGGAGAGCCTGCGGCACACGCCGTTGAGCAGGACGGTGACTCGGAGGCTTGGGTTCGCAAGCCGCACTGGGAGGTCGCCGAGCCGCTGGGCATGATCGACCTGGCGGCCGGTGCCAAGATCACCGGTTCGGGCTGGCCGCTCTACAAGGGCGCTGGCTCCAAACTCCAGCGTACGCTGATCGACTTCTTCCTCGATCTACATACCAGTGAGCACGGCATGACTGAGGTGTGGCCGCCAGCCGTGGTCAACGAGGACTCGGCTCGCGGGACCGGTCAGATCCCTGACAAGGAAGACCAGATGTACGTCGTCACGCGTGACGACCTGTACTTGGTGCCGACCGCGGAGGTGCCCGTCACCAACATCCACCGCGACGAGATCATCGAGGCTGAAGATCTGCCTATCCGCTATGTGGCCTACTCGCCCTGCTTCCGTCGCGAGGCAGGGGCGGCCGGTGCCAAGACGCGCGGCGTCCTGCGCGTGCACCAGTTCGACAAGGTGGAGATGGTGGCCTTCGAGAAGCCGGCCGATTCGGATGCCACGTTGGAGTGGATGGTCGAGCGTGCGGAGGTCTGCTTGCAGCGGCTGGGCCTGCCTTATCGGGTCAAGCTGATGGCGACCGGCGACATGGGTTTCACCCAGGCCAAGAAGTACGACCTGGAAGTATGGGCGCCGGGCGTCGAGGATTGGCTGGAAGTGAGTTCCGTCTCCAACTTCCGCGACTACCAGGCGCGTCGCATGGCCATCCGCTGGCGGCCGGAGAAGGGCGCCAAGCCGGAGATCCTGCACACTCTGAATGGTTCCGGTTTGGCGCTGCCGCGTGTCGTCGCCGCCATCCTGGAGGTCTACCAGCAGCCTGACGGGTCGATGGCGGTGCCGGAGGTGCTGCAGGCACGCTTGGGAGAGCGCATCTCCGCCAGTTGAGTCTGAGGTGGTGCGTCGTGCACGTGCGCTGCTCCCCAACGCCGCGGCCAACGCCAATGGCTGCCCGCCCCATGGGTCATCGGACGGAGCAACCACGACCATGAGGGTTGTTTCCGGTCGTCTCAACCGCTGGACGGGTCGAATGACCCATTTCCTGACGTTGTTTGGGACGTTTCCCCTGCCCCACGGGTGAATCGACGCCGCAGGCGGGTCTCAGTGGCGCTGCTCCGTCGCTTCACCCGCCGGGCGGGTCAAATGACTACGAGCAGGCGCGAGTCGAGGCACTTGCGGAGCTTGAGTCCGGGTTCGACATGGCATCGATGGGTTGTTGCCCGGCGGTGCAGATGCCTACGATCGATGAACGTGTGCCGCTTTGGGTCAGGGGGTCGGAGTAGAGGTCGGCAAAGGCTCGGGGTCGGGCTCAAGGTGCTTCAGTGTGGTCCGCGTGAGCTTGTCGGCGAGGACCTGGATGTTGGAGCGGCCCAAGTTGGTGAGGACGACCACGTCCAGGTCGTCCACCGGGAGTCGGTACATGAGCGACACGTAACCCCGCAGCGAGCCACCATGGCCGATGGCGAGTCGGCCATCCAGGACCGCGTAGCGCATCCCCAAGCCATAGCCGCTCCTGGGGTGGAACCGCAGCATCAATGCCAGGGACTCCGGTTCCAGCACGTCGCCGCCAAGGAGCGCCTCCTGCCAATCCGAGACGTCTCGGACGGAGGAGACTATGGCGCCAGCCGCATCGGCGACCGTGGCTCCGGAGGTGTTGGGGCGGTATCGCGAGCCATCAGCAAATCCGATCCAGCTCCTACCGATCGCCCAGTAGCCCTTGGCCGGCTCACGGCCGATGGGCTCCTCGCCCTGGAAGTACGTCTCGGTCAGGCCAAGCGGCTCAAGGAAGCGTTGGCGGATGTTCTGTGCAGGCGTCTTGCCGGTGACCTTGCGCACGATGATGCCCAGCAGCACGTAGTTGGTGTTGGAATAGCGGTAGCAGGTGCCCGGCGAGCAGTAGCGGGGACCCGTGAGCTTAAGGATCTCGCCCGTTCGCCAGTGGTGCTTGGGCCGTCCGAACACACGCGATTCGTACTGGGGGTTGGCGAAGTAGTCGAAGATGCCGCTGCGGTGGCCCAGAAGCATCTTGATGCTGATCTTGTTCGCCTTGGGGTAGTCGGGCAGCCAGGTCGAGAGCTTGGCACCAAGCCCGAGTTTGCCCTCCTCGCGCAGCTGCAGGATCAGGGCGGCCATGAACGTCTTGGTGAGTGAGGCGATGGCGAAGGGCGTGCCGGGCTTGACCGACTTTGCGCTCTTGCCGGTGGTGCGGCTGCCGGACGTGCCCAGCCAGCGGCTGCCATCGGGCAGGCGAACTGCGGCCGCGACGCCGGGCGCGCGGTGACTGACGCGCCACTGGTCCAGCCGGACCTGCAGCTTGGCGGCGAGCTCAGGGTCGACGGCTGGCGCGCCCGCCGTCGCGGGGCCTGCCATGGCCACGATCAGCATGGTCGTGGTGAGGGCAGCGACGAAGGCCCGAGACAGTGAGACGTGGTTCACGGCGCGCCGAGCATAGCGCCCACGGCCGTTCTTGCTCTCGATCGTGCCGGCGGGCGCTGCTCCGCTCGGCTCCGCTGCCCACGTCGAGCCGCTGCTATCCTGCCGATGCCGGAGAGGTGGCCGAGTGGTTGAAGGCAACGGTCTTGAAAACCGTCGAGGGTGCAAGCTCTTCGTGGGTTCGAATCCCACCCTCTCCGCCAGACCTCGCTTCTGCATAGCAGGCACGGACGAGGAGCCGGTAGGACCAGCCCTCGAACTTCAGTGGCTCCTTCAGGTGGCTCAGGCTCCGCCAGATATCGAAGTACGTTTGTTGGGTGGCATCGCCGGCCAGATGGCGGACGCGCAGGATGCCGTGGGCCACTTTGAACAGGCGTGAGTGGTGAGCGACGGTCAGCGACTCGAACGCATGGCGGTCGCCCGGGCCTGTACGACGTGGTCTGTGTCCATGTCCTCACCTGGAGCGAGGTGGTCCTGGCCTCGGCCCCCATGCCAGACATGTGGGAACCATACGCCCGGAATTCGCTAACTTCGGCGTCCGAGAAGCAGGCACGTCTCCCTGTTGACCGGGTCTGGTGCGGGGTGCATGCTCTCGCTTCGTTGAGGTGGCGCTGACGCCTTCCATGGCTGTGGAGGCCGCCGGCCTCAGGGGGCTGGAGGTGGCTTCGATGCGTCAACCGATCCTGGTCGCGACCGCGCTCTTCGCGACTGCCGTCATGTTCCCAACGAGTGGTCTCGGACAGGACGGATCAGCGCCTCCTGCGTTGGTCGAGGAGCAGTCCCTCAGCGACGCCGGGGCGTCGCACTTCGGTGTCGCACCCCCCGCGGACTGGGTGGTCATGGCCGATGGCTCCGCCTGGGTCGCGGTCGGCGCAGCCGTCCAACAGCTTGAAGACGACGGCACCGTCCTCGCCACGTTGCCGATCCCGGGTGAAACGTGTCAGGCCATGGACGTCGGCTTCGATGCCGTCTGGATCGGGGCCTGCGCGTCCACCTCGCCGTCGCTCGTTCGCATCGATCCCGTCACGGCCAGCATCGTGGCGACCATAGCCCTGCCTGTGAGGAACATCCAGGCAGAGAGTTCGGTGGCTGCCGGGGAAGGAGCCGTGTGGCTCGTCTCCTATGGATTTGGCGCGCAGACCCTACTCAAGATCGATCCCGCGTCGGATACCGTGGTCGGCCAGTTCCTGATCGAGGGAAGCTTGCTCTCGGGTGTGCGAGCGGGATACGGCGGGGTGTGGATCGCGGACACTGGCAGCGATCGCGTCTTGCACGTCGATCCCTCTGACGGGCATGTCGTCGGCGACATCGCCGTCGGCAAGCGGCCGCGCTTCCTCGCTGTCGGTGAGGGCTCTGTCTGGGCCATGAACGAAGGCGATGGCACCGTGTCCCGTATCGATCCTGTCACCGACACCGTGACCGCCACCATCCTCGTCTCGCCGGCGCCAGTGGAGGGTGGCGACATCGCCGTCGGCGGCGGGTCCGTCTGGGCGCGGGTCAGTGACGTCCTCGTGGCTCGCGTCGATCTCGTCACGAACGAGGTCGTTGCCCGCTACGGACCTCACGCCGGCAGCGGGAGCGTCGCCGCTGACGATGAGGCGGCGTGGATCACTGCCCACGACATCAGCGCTGTCTGGAGACTCCCGCTCGAGTAGGCAGCGACGCGGCTCCTTGGCCTCGTGACCCTGGCCTCCTGTCACCGCTGAGCGTGACGTCGGTATCATGGATTTGCCACAGCACCAGAAGTAGGAACCCCAGATGATCAAAGCCGTCATCTTCGATATGGACGGCCTGCTGGTCGACAGCGAGCCGGCCTGGTATCGAGCCCGAGTCGATCTGGCCGCTCAGCACGGGAAGATCTGGACCGAGACCGACCAGATCGCCATGGCCGGCGTCCACACTGGCGTCTGGGTCGACACGCTCTACGACAAGCTCGACGGGCAGCGGAGTCGCCAACAGGTGCTCGACGGGATCGTGAGCCGGATGGTCGGCTACTACGAGGCTGGCGAGGTGCCGATCCTGCCCGGAGCAGACGAAGCGCTGCCCGCCTGCGCGGACCGATTTCGTGTGGGCTTGGCGTCAGGCTCGACCCAATCCTTGATCGACGCCTGCCTGAAGGGTGCTCGGTGGCGCCCCTACTTCGAGACGCTCATCTCGAGCGACGAGGTCCAACATGGCAAGCCGGCTCCCGATGTCTACCTTGAGCTCATCGGACGTATGGGCCTGGACCCGGCGACCACCGCAGTCGTCGAGGACTCCGGAGCCGGCATCAAGGCCGGCAAGGCAGCCGGCGCCAAGGTGGTGGCCATCCCCAACCCGAGCACCGATCCAGGCCCCGAGGTGCTGAGCCTCGCCGACGCCCGCATCGCCTCGCTGCATGAGCTGATCGAAGCGCTCGCCGATCTCGACTGAATAGGGCGGCGCCAAGCAGCTCGAACACGCGGTCAGGACCCCGCGGCCGACGGCCCCGTACTGCGGCTCGACTGGCGGCTCACCCGCAGCGCCAGCAGGGCTGCACCCAGTCGCATGGTGACCTCGCCATCGAGCGCGACGCCCAACAGGCTCTCGATGCGCTCCAGCCGATAGGCCACCGTCCGGGGGGCCAAGTGCAGGCGGCGCGCAGCCTCACGAGCGTTCTGGCGTGAGCCGAGGTAGACCTCCAGCGTCTCGATGAGCTCCTCACCCATGCGGGCGTCCTTCAGCAAGGGGCCCAGTTCCCGCTCCACTGCCGACCGCACCAGGTCGGCATCGAGCAGGAAGGTTGATTCCAGCGCGAGCTGGCTGGGGTCGCTGATCCAGCCGCGCTGCCCGATGGCCGTGGCCACACTCATGCAGTAGTTGGCGGCTTCAAGCGCCTCGGCCAATGCCTCGCAGCCTTCGATCGGTCCGGCATCGACCGCCACCACACCCTCACCCATGACCAACGGCAGAGCATCACGAAGGCGCTGCTCGCCGGGCCACGCGCCGGTGGCGAAGATGAGGGCCCGACCGCGCCAGGACAGCACGACAGGCAGGCGGATGCCGGGCTGGTCATGGTGGTTTGACCTCGACGCATCGATGCGTTTCTGCAGGACGTCCACGGCCGCATCGATGGTCTCGTCGGTCGAGTCCGCCGCGTGGATGAGGATGAGTCGATAGGCTGCCTGTGGCGGCAGGCCATGCCGTTCGCCGAGACGCCGGATGCGGGCGCGATCCTCTGGGGTGGCACGCGGGGCCCCCAGCAGCTCATCGAGCACGGCTCGGCGCTCATGCGAGTGGGCTGCCGCCAGCTCGACCTCCACACGGACATAGCCCTCCGAGATGGCGGCGACGGCGTCGTCGAGTCCCCGCAGCAGACGAAATGCGAACTCCAGCACCACCGCGTGATCGATGTCCTTCTCCCGCATCACCGCTTGCCAGATGACCCAGTTGAGGGAGAGATAGCCATCGAGGACCCGCTCGGTGGGGGCACCCGCCCGTGCCAGCCGCATGCCCTCGTCACGCCAGCGGGCGATCTGCTCGGTGTTGGGGACCGGCTCGGCGACGAGATCCAGGACCTCGTCGAATGCCGGTTCGATGTGGATCGGGTCGATGCCGGTGTCACGCGCGGTGGCCTCGACCACGGACGCCTTGACCGCACGTAGCCGGTCGAACAAGGCTTCCCACGGGTCAGCCGTCGCGATATCGGGCTTCCTGGCCATCGGCCCCGTCCTCCGTCCGTCCAGATCGTGCAGTGTCGCTCCATCCTAGTGTCCCAGCCACGCTGGCGTGATTGCGCACCTGCAGCAGATTGCAGCCTGCTGCCGGCAGCCTGGCAGCCTCGGGGTACCATCGGGGACACCTACTGCGCAGGGAGACCAGCACCCATGTCCAGCCGCTCGACCCGGATCGCCCTGAGCTTCTTGTCGACGACGATGCTTGTCAGTGTGGTCTCGACCACCCCCGTTCTGGGAGCCAAGAAGTCGAAGCCGACCGAGCCTGAGGGTCCGCCCCCGCCCATCGTCGTTCTCGCCGGGCGTCAGGATCGGATGGCCAACACCAGCATGGCCGGACGATTGACTCGCATCGCTGATGGCGGCGGCGACCAGGCTCTAGCCGATGGCTCGCCCGCCCCCGATGCTCCCGCCTGGACCGACATCGAAGCCGTGACCATGGCGCCGAGCCAGATGCCGGCGAAGTTGCTCAGCACCATGGCGAGTGACTTCCCTGTCGGGACCCTGGGCGCGTTCTACGGCGCCCAGGCCGACTGGCAGAAGGGTGATCCCGGCGTCTTCGTGGCGGTGAAGATGGCTGATCGCCTGCCGCGTGAAGTCCAGGGGCAGCAGGTCGAGGTCGGCATCGGCGGCTCCGGCGCGACCGCGATGGGCGCCGACTCCGAGACAGATCCGCGCGCCGGCGTCGAACGTTTTAGCCTGAGCGGCGTCTTCAACAACGGCGCCTTCGCCACCGGCACGACCGACGTCAGCGGTCGGCAGCCCGGTGATGCAATCGAGTACTACAACACCGAGTCGGGCGTCTTTGGCTTCTACCAGACCAAGACTTCGACCTGGTACCTCGTGGTCCCGCGCCAGAAGGACACCGACTCGGTCGTGGTCAGTGTTCGCAGCAGCACCGACGCCGGAGAGGTCATCGACCGTCTTGAGCTGCCCGCTGGCGGTCACTTCATCGACTTCGCCGACCCGGCCTCTGGCTGGGACAAGAAGGCCGGCTTGCCAACCCTGGAATGCCGTTCGCTGGAGACCTACAGCGCGGCTGGGGCTGAGGCCGCCGGGCTCCAGATGGCCGACCCGGAGGGGACGCTCATCCGCTACACCGCCGGCATGGACCGAGCTGGGGATGCCGAGCAGATCGCGACGCTGCTGCAGCCTGCCATCGACGCGATGGGCAGCATCCCGGTGGCGCTCACCGCGGTCGGGGCGGAGGCCGACGCGGCGCCCATCGTGGTCGACGCTGACCTGGCCGTGGCACCCGCGCAGAACGCCGTTTCGCTGACGTTCGAGGCACCTGCTGGACAGTGGACCTTTGCCTTGGCCGACGGTGCGGAGCTGACGACACCCGCCGGTGAGGCCATCATCGACCACACCTCATTGACGGGTGCGGCTGGCCTGCGCACCGGTCCCGGACTGGATGGTTTCGTGGCTGGTGACCTCTCCTGCGTGATCGCTGACTCCGAGATCCCGGGCACCGACACGGCCCAGCCGGCTGACACCGACACGGCCCAGCCGGCTGACACCGACACGCCCGCGCCCGCTGACGAGACCGACGCAGCCGATGACCAGTCGGCCGATCCGTGATCATCGGGCCAGCGATGCCCTGGCGCCTTCCCATGGCGCTGGCTGGCACGTTCCCGTTGCGCGGGACAGCCTGACCTGCCCGACGGCCGATCCGCAGGCCCTTCCCGCGTCACGGGCGCCGGTGACACTTCCTCCCGAAGTACGGGAGGAAGCAGCTCGATCGGCGTGCGACCGGTCGCGTTGTCCCGCCACGCGGGAATGGCAGGCCTGGCCGCCGCAGCACCGGGCCTGAGGAGGCCGGTCCGTGTCCTGGGGCCAGCTGAGCCTAGGTCTTCATCAGGTACGGGAAGAGCCGCATCTTCAGGTCGTTCATCGGCAGCGCACCCACGATGCGGTCGACCACGCGGTCGCCCTTGATGACGATCATGGTGGGGATGCTGCTGGCTCCGAACTGCTGCGCCAGCGCCGGGTTCTCATCCACGTTGACCTTGACCACCTTGATGCGGCCGGCATATTCCTTCGAGAGGTTCTCCAGCATCGGCCCGATGACGCGACAAGGCCCGCACCATGGTGCCCACAGGTCGACCAGGATGGCTACCGAGGAGCGCGCCTCATAGACGAACGTGGCATCGGTCGCGTTGACCAGCCACGGCAACGCTGCCCCACAGGAGCCACAATGCGGAGCCCCTCGTTCGGCCGGCCGGATCTTGTTCTTCTTGCCGCAGGCAGCGCAGGTGAGCATCGACACTGGGCCGGCGGATGCAGCAGCAGCGGGGGTCGGATCCGTCTGGGTCATGGTGACTTCAGATTATGCCGTTCCGTCCGCCCAGCCGCCGTCCGTGTCGCCGACTGCTCAATCGCCGCCGCGAAGCTGGTAGCGCGAAAGTCGCCAGCTCCCCAGCAGCCACGAACCCACGATCACCACCCCCAGGACCATGACCGAGGTCGTCGGGTCGAGCGCCGCGCCTCCACCATCATCACCCTGGAGCGCATCGGCCAAGCCCAGTGTGGCCTGCCGGATGGAGAATGCCTGGGTACCCGGCAGCAGGCCTGCCAACACGCCTTCCCACAGCAGCACATAGCCGAGACCGATCGATAGTGCCCGCGAGGTGATGCTGCTGAGCGTCATGAAGCCCAGGGCGTAGGCCGTGCCACCGACTGCCACGGCGGCCGCGTAGGCAAACGTCGGGACGATGAAGTCATCGCGATAGGTGGCTACGATGAGGCCGGTCAATAGGGTCGCAGGCACCACCAGCAAAGCGGTGAGGCCGGCCGCCACGACGCCTTTGGCCAACATGATCCGAGCGCGCCGACCGGGCTTCGCCAGCAAGTAGACGATGGTGCCGTCTTCGAGCTCCGAGCCCAACGCCCCAGTGCCAAAGACGAGCGCGACGAGCGGAAGCACCGCTTGGATGATGAGCCGGTCGAACACCTGTCGGCCGAAGCCGACGTCGCCCAACGTGCGACCGAGCAGGGTGATGAGCACAGGCGCGGCGGCCAGCAGCAGCATCAACCAGAAGCGCCGCCGGTCGAGCAGGCTGCGCAGGGTGATGGCCGCCACCGGCATGCCGCGGATCATCGGCCCACCAGGTAGGCGAAGACCGATTTCGAGCGAGTCATCGGTCGGTCGCAGCTCGCGCAGCGAGATGCCGCTGCCACGTGCGATATGTGGCAATCGACGCGTGAACTCCCCCAGGTCGGAGGTGCGTACGGTGGCACCCTTGCCGTCGAGCTCGACGCCGAAGACGCAATCGAGGCGCAACAGCTCCGATGCCAGCCGTCGGTCATCGGTCGATCGCACGTGGAAGACATGTGGTCGGTCGGTCATCAGTCGGCGGATGGAGCGGAAGTCGCCTGACGCGGCGAGGCGCCCGGCGTAGATGACCAGGACCGACTCGGCCATGCGCTCGACCTCTTCGAGGATGTGCGATGACAGCAGCACGGTGCGTCCCTGGTCCGCCATGCGCCGTAGCAGCTCGAACATGTGCAGGCGTTGGCGGGGATCCATGCCGTTGAAGGGCTCGTCGAGGATGAGGATGGGCGGGTCGTGGACCAGCGCCGCGGCCACCTTGATCCGTTGGCGCATGCCCTTGGAGTAGGTGCCCACGCGGCGGTCGGCAGCGTCGGCCAGATCGACCAGGGCGATGGCTCGCTCGGCTGCCGCATCGGCATCGGCCAGACCCTGCATGCGGGCGTTGGCGATGGCGAACTCGCGGCCGGTCAGGAACGGATAGACCATCTCGCGCTCCGGCACCAGGCCCACGTGTCGGTACATCTCGGGGTGGCCCCAGGCGGATCGCCCCTCGACGAGCACCTGTCCGGCGGACGGTGCCAGCAGCCCCGCGATCATGTGCAGCAGCGTCGTCTTGCCGGCACCGTTGGGCCCCAGTAGCCCGGTTACGCCAGGTGCTACCTCGAAGCTGATGTCGTTGACGGCCACGACGTTGCCGTACCAGCGCGAGACATGCTCGACGGCGATGGCCGGCGC
Organism: uncultured Chloroflexia bacterium; assembly: GCA_963814315.1. Taxonomy (GTDB): domain Bacteria; phylum Chloroflexota; class Limnocylindria; order Limnocylindrales; family CSP1-4; genus JAFMJV01. The sequence goes on along the minus strand of CAWFCG010000001.1, from coordinate 20,800 downwards.
TGCCGTCTCGGCGCGCGACTGCGCGGTCACGTCGCCAGCCTCTGGTAACGGCGCAGCAGGACTGCCAGGGAGCCGATGATCCATGCAGCCGCGGCCACGAGGTACACCCAGCCCTCGAGACCCGCCTGCTGGACGGTCACGTTGTCGCCCGACACGTCGAAGAGGAAGGCATTGACGCCATCGAGCACATCGGACGGGCTGAGCAGGGCTGCCGGACCCAATAGCTCGCTCCGCAGTGCTACCAGGAGCGCGGCGAAGACGTTGGGGACGAGGAAGACCGCGATGATGGCCACCGTCGCATAGGCGCGCCGCGGCGTCATGGCGGCGATGGCAGCTGACAGTGAGCCCACCAGCAGCGCGATGATGAGTCCAACGGCGAGCGCCGTGGGCACCTGCGGCAGTTCCTCGCCCAAGCCGGTCATCACGTCTGGCGCCACCAGCACCCGGCCGATGAACAGGATCAGCTGGGGTGCTAGCACCAGCACCAGCAGGGCGATGAGCAGGCCCAGCATCCGTGCCAACGCGTAGTCGGACCGTGAGATGGCGCGCGAGAAGTACAGCGGCAGCACGCCCGCCAACTGGTCGCGCCCGAACAGTTCGGGGGCCTGGGAGGCGCTGAAGAGGAAGACCAGCACGGCGGTGAAGGGGAAGAGTGTCGAGTAGCGCACCGGCGAGAGGGCATCTACGGCGCCCGACGCCTCGCCACCAGGGGCGAACTGCGCGAAGAGCACGATGACGCCGACCGCCAGCAGCGCTGGCAGGGTCGCCAGCAGCACCAGGCCCACCGGCATGATCTTGGAGCGGGCATTGCGACCCAGGCCGTAGGCGGTGCGCAAGGTGTGGGTCAGCAATGCCGTGACTGCGGCGCGCCGGCCCAGCCGCGGCCCCTCATATCCGCGGTAGCCCAGGTCGTAGATCGAGCCGCCGCGGTCAGCGCCCTGGCGGCTGCCCGTCGGTGCGCTGGTCATGACTCCGTCCCTGCGGGCGACGGCGCGACGGGCGACTCCGCTATCGGCGACTCGTCGCGGAAGAGGTCCTCCAGGCTGGCCCGTCGCGGCTCCACGCGGATGAGTGCCAGGCCCAGGTCGGCCACGCTGTCTCGGACGTGGTCGTAGGTGTCATCGCCACGGATCACCACCAGGACCAAGGAACCGTCCACGCGAACCACGTAACCCGCAGCATGGAGGCGCGCGGCCAGGTCGGCGGGCCGTTCGTCCACCTCCACTACGAGGGTGCCGGTGTGCTGCGTGAAGGTGCCGAGTGCCGCTGCCTGCAGCAGCTTGCCGCCATCGATGGCCACCAGGTAGTCGGAGACACGTTCGATTTCGCCCAACAGGTGGCTGGCCATGATGATGGCGATGCCGAAGACCGTCCCGGTCCGTTCGATGAGGTCGAGCATCTCCTCTCGGCCCGCCGGATCGAGGCCGTTGGTGGGCTCGTCCAGCAGCAGCAGGCGAGGGTCATGCACCAGCGCCTGGGCCAGCTTCACGCGTTGCTTCATGCCTGTGGAGTAGCCGCCCATGGGTCGGTAGCGCTCTTCGAACAGGCCCACATGCCGCAGCACCTCCGCGGTGCGCTCACGAGCCGATGCCCGCGGCAGGCCGCTCATGCGTGCCATGTGGTTGACGAAGTCGCTGGCGCTGATGTCGCCCGGCAGGCAGTCATGCTCGGGCATGTAGCCGACCAGCTGACGGATGGCCAGGCCCTGGGTCTTGATGTCGAGATCGAGCACGCTGGCTCTGCCGCCACTGGCATCGAGCAGCCCCAGCAGGATCTTGATGAGCGTGGACTTGCCGGCACCGTTGGCGCCCACGAGGCCGATGATGCCGGGCTCGATGGTCAGCGTGAGACCGTCGAGAGCGGTGACTCCGGGATACCGCTTGGTGAGGCCGTCGAGGGCGACGAGAGACATGCCGCGTGAGTCTACCCCGGCCGGCGCCGACGTCAACGGAAGACGCCAACGGAAGAACGCCATGGTGCCCGCTTGCCGAGTCTGCTATGGTTAGTTCGTTCGGCGAGCGAATGAAGGCGGAGGGAGCGCACGACTGATGAGGACAGGAGGCGGTGGGCTGATCCGCGACCTCAATCGAGCCCTCGTGTTGAACCTTGTTCGCGAGCGCCGCGCCATCTCACGCGCTGACATCGCGCGGATCACCGGGCTGAGCCCATCGACAGTCACCTCCATCACTGGCGCGTTGCTTGCCGATGCGCTGCTGGTAGAGGAGGGCCCGGAGGCGAGGGGTCGCGATCGCAGCGGTATCGTGGGCCGCCCGGCGACTCGCTTGCGCGTCGACCCAGCGGCTCGCCATGTGGTTGGTGTGAAGCTGGCCCCCGAGTCGCTCACCGTGACCGTCACCGACCTCGATGCCGAGCCACTGGGCATGGTGACGCTGCCACATGGCGCCCACGCCACGCTCGACGAGGTCGCCGATCTCTTCACATCCGCTCTCGACACGCTGCTCGCCCAGGCGGGCCTGTCAGGGGAGGAGCCACTGGGCATCGGCATCGGCATGCCGGGCGCGGTCGACCCCGCCAGTGGCGACGTGGTGCGAACCCCGCTGCCCGAATGGATCGGCTCGGGCCTGGCGGGGACGCTCGGTGAACGGCTGGGCGTTCCGGTCCTCATCGACAACGATGTGAATACGCTGACCGTCGCCGAGCACCTCTACGGTGCGGGGCGAGGCCTCGACCATCTCCTTGTCATCTCGGTCGGCCGTGGCATCGGTATGGGTGCGGTCGTCGACGGCGCCATCGTCCGTGGCGCTCGGGGGGCGCTGGGCGAGATCGGCCATACCGAAGCCGTGCCCGATGGTCGCGAGTGCTGGTGCGGCAAGCGCGGCTGCCTGGAAGCGGAAGCGGCGGAACCGGCCATCGTTCGCGACGTGCTGGCCGTCATCGGTCGCCTGGTCTCACCGGCTGAAGTGGCAGGACTTGCCGAGGATGATGAGCGCGTCGCCCGAATCCTGCGTGCTGCCGGCGGGTTGGTGGGTCGCTCCGTGGGCGCCGCCATCACGCTGTTCGACCCCCAGTGCGTCGTCGTCTCCGGTGAAGGCGTACGACTGGGACACCACTACCTCGACGGACTCCGTGACGGAGTCCTCCATAGCCTCATGCCTGATGCCGAGCCAGATCTCGTCTTCGAGCCCTGGGGCGACGAAGCATGGGCACGCGGAGCGGCCAGCCTGGTCCTGCGTGAGCTCTTCACTCCGGCTCATCTGCGTGACGATCGACATCCCGCCGGGACGTCGACCACGCTGAGGGGCGAACCCTCAACCGCACGGGCCTCGTAGGCCAAGGAGGAACACGATCATGGGTCTGACCGATCGGAGGCGGCTCGCGGCCGCCGTGGCGTTGCCAGCCGCGCTGGCGCTGACATTGAGCGGCGTCGCAGTCGCACAGGATGAGTCCATGGCACCCGACGAGTCGGTGTCAGGCACTGTCACCTTCTGGAACGGGTATGGCGCTGATGGCAGCGAGATCACCACGTTCCGTGATGAGGTGCTGCCGGCCTTCCAGGCGGCCTATCCCAATGTCACGGTGGAGACGCAGGAGATCCCCTACGACGACTTGCGGCAGAAGCTCATCACCGGCCTCGCCGGCGGCGTGCTGCCGGACGTGCTGCGCGCTGACATCATCTGGGTCCCCGAGTTCGCCGACCAGGACGCCCTCCTGGCCCTCGACGAGGAGATGCCTGATTTCGCCGACCTGGCGGCTGGGGTCTTCCCGGGTCCTCTCTCGACCAACAAGTGGGGCGACCACTACTACGGCCTCCCACTCGACACCAACACCCGAATCATCTTCATGAATGACGCGGTGCTTGAAGCCGCTGGCATCAGTGAGGCTCCGGCAACGGTCGAAGACTTCGAGGCCATGCTCGCCAAGGTCTCGGACACGATGGGTGAAGGCGTCTACGGCTACGCCGAAGGGGGCACCGGAGCCTGGAGCGTCTTGCCCTGGATCTGGTCCATGGGCGGCGCGGTCACCGACGAGGGCCTGACCACCGCCAGCGGCTATCTCAACGGTGAGGGCTCGGTCGCGGCTGTGACGATGCTCAAGGACTGGCTTGACAAGGGCTACCTGTCTCCCAGCATCCTTGGTGGTGGCACCAACACCTCCGACCAGTTCGGCAACGGCCAGACCGCCACGGTCCTCGAAGGTCCATGGATGCCGGGCATCTTCGCCAACCAGTTCCCCGATCTCAGCTTCAGCTTCACGCCTGTGCCCGCCGGTCCGGCCGGCAGCCAGTCGGTGGTCGGTGGCGAGGACATCGTCGTCTTCAACACGACCGAGAACAAGGACGCGTCGCTCGCCTTCGTGCGTCACATGCTGTCGGAGGAGTCGCAGCTGGCCATGGGCAAGGTCGGCCAGATGCCGGTCTTGTCGAGCTTGGTCGGAAACCCCGATCTGCCCGACTACTATCCCACCTTCATGCAGCAGCTCCAGACGGCCAATGCCCGAACGCCGGTGCCGTCCTGGCCCAAGATCGATGAGGCCATCGGCAACGCCGTGCTGAAGGCGTTGCGCGGTGACATGGAGGTCCAGGCTGCGCTCGACGAGGCTGCTGGCATCGTCGACGGCCTGCTGGCCCAGTAGCCACCCCGCCTCGGGAACCTCTCGAACGACATGGGGATGGGCCGCCGCACCGTCGCGCTATTCGGGCGGCGGCCCGATTCCCTGCCCGCGGGCACCGTGCTCGTGGAACCCTGGAGCAGTCGCCTTCGGCGGCTGCTCCCCATCTATGGCCTCATCCTGCCGGGGCTGCTGCTGTTCGCCATGTGGGCCGCCTTCCCCATCCTGAAGTCCTTCGTCATGAGCTTCACCGACTGGAAGCTCCGCGGGGAGACGTCGTTCGTCGGGCTCGACAACTACGCCCGGGCCCTGGGTGATCCGCTCTTCTGGCGCTCGCTCGGCGCGACCGTGGGATACACGGTCGTGACGGTGGCCGGACAGCTGGTGCTGGGTCTGGGCGCGGCGCTCCTGCTTAACGAGAAGATCCATGGTCGGTCGGTCTTCCGGCTCGTCTACTACCTGCCCGTCATCAGCAGCTGGGTCATCGTGTCGCTCATCTTCGTCTGGCTCTACAACGGCCAGTCGGGCGTGCTCAACTGGTTCCTCAAGGATGTCCTGGGGATCATCGACAAGAACATCGCCTGGCTGGCAGAGCCGGCCACCGCGCTCTGGGCCATCGCCATCCTCGGGGTCTGGAAGGGCATCGGCTGGACCATGGTGGTCTACCTCGCGGGTTTGCAGGGCGTGCCGGTGGAGTTGCATGAGGCGGCCGCCATGGACGGCGCCGGTGTCTGGGCGCGATTCCGCAACGTGACGCTGCCGTTCCTGCGCGCCACGACGACGTTCTTGCTCATCGTCCTGACCATCGGCGGCTTCTCGGCCTTCATCAGCATCTTCGTCATGTCCACCGCGGCCGTGGGCCAGCTTGGCGGGCCGCTCAACAGCACCGATGTCGTGCTCACCTATACGTGGAAGCAGGCGTTCCAGGAGATCGACCTGGCCTACGGTGCGGCGCTGTCGTTCATGGTCGCGGCCGTCGTCGCGGCCATCAGCGTCATCGAGTTCCGTTTCGCGAGACAGCAGGACGGGTCGTGATCAGCGGCTACCGAAGGGTCAGGATCCAGCGCTGGATCTCGTTCAGCTTGGCGCTGGCCTTCGGGCTCATCATGATCGCGCCCTTCGCCCTGATGGTCAGCACTGCCTTCAAGCCGCACGCCTATGTGCTTGAGATCCCGCCGCAGCTCATCCCCGAGGCGCCAACGCTGGACAACTTCACGCGTGCCTGGTCGAGTGGCGACTTCGCACGGTACTTCGTCAACAGCGTGGTGGTGACCGCGACCAGCACGGCCATCTCCGTGTCGCTCTCGGCCATGCTCGGCTTCGCCTTTGCCCGGTACCGCTTCCCCGGTCGGCGCATCCTCTTCGCGCTGCTGCTGTTCACCATGATGGTGCCGGGCATGCTGCTGCTGATCCCGCAATTCATCCTGGCTCGCGACCTGGGGCTGCTCAACAGCCTGTGGGGGCTCATCGTGGTCTACTCGGTGATGAACCTGGGTTTGAATACCTTCCTCTTGCGTGGCTTCTACTCGGCCATGCCGCAGGAGCTGTTCGACGCGGCCGCGGTGGACGGGGCCGGGCCTTGGCGCGCGTTCAGGTCCATCGCGCTGCCACTCTCGAAGCCTGGCCTCGCCACGGTCACCATCTTCAGCTGGCTGGCCGCCTGGGACGAGTTCACCTGGGCCATCACCATCCTCGCCGACAAGGAGCTCTACACGCTGCCCATCGGCATCCGTATGCTGCAGCGAGCCCAGTCGACCGAATGGGGCCTCGTCTTCGCGGCCTCGCTCATCGCCCTGGCGCCGGTGCTGATCCTCTTCGTGGCACTGCAGCGGCAGTTCGTCAGCGGCGCCTTCGTCGGAGCTACCAAGGGGTGACGCCATGACTGATCGCGGCCCTGCCGCTCCCGACCTCGTCGCATCCAGCCTCGCCATCATCGGCTCCGGACAGGCCGCCAGCGGTGCCTTCGTGGCTGGCCCCACGTTCAGCCAATACGGCTACTCGTGGTTCCGCGACGGCGCCTTCATCGCCGAGGCGCTCGACAACGTGGGCCAGATCGAGTGGGCGGCGCGGTTCCACCATTGGGTCGCCGGCGTCGTGCTATCGAGTGCCCCCGGAATCGAGCGAGCGCGTGAGGCGGCTCGTGCTGGCCGCACGCCCGCGGCGACCGATTACCTGCATTGCCGCTATGGGGCCGATGGCTTGCCCGCCGACACCGACTGGCCCACGTTCCAGCTCGACGGACCTGGCATCTGGCTGTGGAGCCTCGCTCATCACGTCCTGCACGGAGGCCGACTCGATGCCGGGCTGGTCTTGGCCGTGGAGCACGTCGCACGCTACCTTGGCGACCTGTGGTCGTGGCCCTGTGCAGACGCATGGGAAGAGTTCGACGAGCACGTCCACAGCAGCACCCTGGCGGCCATCCGCGTGGGCACGGAAGCGGCCATCTCGATGGTCCCTCGGCTGGCGGCCGAGCCTGCCATCGGGCAGCTTCGGAACGAGCTCGAGGAGCGCATGTCTGTCCTTGATGGTGCCTATACCAAGTGGCTCGGCAATCCCGAGGTCGACGCCAGCCTGCTTTGGATGGCGGCACCCTATGAGTCGGTCTTGGCGACCGAGCCGCGGTTCGCCGCCACGTTGCGTCGCATCGAGAGCGAGATCGTCACCGATGGTCCTGGCGTCCACCGCTACGCCAGCGACACCTACTACGGTGGCGGGGCCTGGCCGGTGCTGACATCCGCCTACGGTCGCGTCCTGCTTCGTCGCGATGGGCCGGGCGATATGGAGCGTGCGCTCCGGGCACTCCGCTGGATCGAGGCCCAGGCGGATGAGCGGGGCCAGCTACCCGAGCAGGTCGCCGACCACGCCCTGACACCGGGACGCATCGATGAGTGGCGCGAGCTCTGGGGTGAGTCGGCGCGACCGCTGCTGTGGTCCCACGCGGCGTACCTGTCATTGCGCAGCGAGTTGGAGCGACGGGTCGACCTGACGGGCGATCGGGCATGAGAGACGCCAAGCCCGCCACCTCCGCCGACTCGGTCATCATCGTGGCCTTCGGGCCGTCGCGCCATTGGGTGACCCCGGGAGGCGAGCTGGCGATCGTAGCTGGGCTTGTCGCCGACCGGGCTGTGCACGTCCGGCTCGAGGTGAGCCTGTTGGACGTGGCTGAGGAGATCACCACCATCCGCGAATCGACCGACCTCGGGGTGGGGACCGCTACTCATCGGTGGCTCATGCGGGTGCCCGCCATGGCTCGTCATGGCTATGGGCTGCGGCTCAGGGTGACCGATGGATCGTCCATCATCGAGGCATCTTCGGCCGTGGAGGCCATCGAGGGTTGGTGGCAATCGCCTCGGCACGCGGCCATGACCGACTACGAAGATGCCCCTGGTGCCGTCCGCGTGACCCGCGACCTCGCCGCCTGGCACGTCAATGTGGTGCAGCACTACGACTGGATGTGGCGCCACTACCGATATCAGCCACCCGACGGCGGTGACACCTTCGTCGACGCGCTCGGACGGACCGTCTCGCACGCTGCGGTGCGAGCCTCGGTCATCTCGGGGCACGAATGTGGCATCGCGTCGCTGGCCTACGGGGCGGTGTACGGCGCGGAAGCCGACTACGTCGCGGGACATCCCGACGAGCGGGTGTTCGATACCGCCGGCGAGCCGCTCAGCCTTGGCGCAGTGTTCTACATCAACGATCTGCGGCCGGGCTCTGCCTGGCGCACCCGATTGCTCGACGAGTACGCAGCCGCCATCGAGGGCTTCGCCTTCGACGGGATCCACATGGACACCTATGGCCCGCCGCACTCGGCCGTCGGTGCGGACGGAGAGGCCCTCGACTTCGCGGCGCTCTATCCGGCGCTCATCGATGAGGCGGCCGAACGGGTCGCAGCGATCGCGCCCGGCACGCGGGTGCTCTTCAACTGCGTCGATGGCTTCCCGCTCGACACGGTGGCTCCGGCTGCGACCGCGGCGCTCTATCTCGAGTTGTGGCCGCCGGACCGCGAGTTCGCCGATGTCGTTCGCTGGATCGAACAGGCGCGATCGCTGGCCGCCGGGCGGCAGGTCGTCATCGCGGCCTACGCGGCCACCCTGCGCGCGAGCGTCGCCGACGACAGCGGCAGTGATGAGCGTGCGGCCGCGTTCGAAGCGTCGCTGTTGCAGGGCGCGGTGATCATGGCCAGCGGTGCCTATCACCACACCCTCGCGGACGGAGATCGGCTACTGGTCGAGGGCTACTACCCCGCCGCGGTCCCGCTGCTGGATGCTGAGACCATGGAGATGCGCGCGCTGTGGCGCTTCAGCGCACGCTACCTGCACCTGGTGTCGGCGCCAGATCTGGAGCGCGCCGAGGCGGCCGCTGTGTGCATCGTCGATGCTGACGGCCACGACGTCCGCTGCTCATCGGGGCCAGAGGCAGGCGCCATCTGGCTGGGCGCCACTCGCACCAACGATGGGCGGCGCGTCCTCCACCTGGTCGATCTGCGCGGCCAGGCTGACGCCTATTGGGATACGCCGAAATCCCCGTCCGTCGACCAGGTGGGACTGCGTCTCTTCTGGAGTGGCCTTACGGCACCGGTCGCCGCTTCGCCCTGGACCGACGCGGGGGCGGCCGCGCCGCTGTCCGCCGAGGGCGGCGGTTGGGTGCTGCCTACGTTCCGGCGTTGGCTGCTGATGGTGGACACTACCCGCGAGTAGCGACGAAGCCGAGATGCTTGTCGACCACGTTCTGGAGCGGCTCCCCCGCCATGTAGCGCTCCAGGTTGGCCAGGAACGCCCGACTGAACGCCTGTGGCGTGTCCGCCACATCACCACCGATGTGCGGCGAGACGATGACGTTGGGCATGTCCCACAGGGGACTGCCCGCGTCGAGTGGCTCGTGCTCGAAGACGTCCAGCGCCGCACCGGCCAGCGCCCCCGAGCGCAGCGCCCCGATGAGCGCCTCCTCCACTACCACCGGTCCGCGGCCGATGTTGACGACTCGGGCGCCAAGCGGCAGCGATGCCAGCTCAGCGACGCCGATGAGCCCCCGAGTCTGGGGCGTCAGCGGAGTGAGGACGATGAGCCAGTCGGCGTTCGGCAGCAGCGCGGGTAGGTCCGCCACCGCGCGGATGCGTCCCTCGTCAGGGTCGCCGTCACGCTCGCGGCGACCGACCAGGGTCACCGAGACGCCCAGGGCCCGCAGCAGACGCGCGGCGGCTTGGGCGATCGTGCCGGCGCCCACGATGACCGCGCGCCCACCGCTGAGTGGATCCAGCATCCGATGCCGCCACTGGTGCTGCGCCTGGGCTCGAATCGTTCCCGGCAGGTCCTTGAGCAGCGCCAGCATCAGCGACAGCAGGTACTCGGGCAGCGTCGTGTCGAAGACGCCGCGGCTGTTGGTCAGTACGACATCGCTCTCGACGAGTTCCGGAAAGAGCGTCCAGTCGACGCCGACGCCGCCGACGTGCACCCAGCGCAGTCGACCGGTCAGCGCCCAGTTGGCGCTCAGGGCGTCGCGCGGTCGGCCGTAATGGAAGACGACGTCACAGTCAGCGAGGTGGGCGCGCACGTCGGGCATCGACTCGGCCATCACGTACTCGGCCCCGGTCCGTGAGTCGGGCAGTCCGAATGGAAGCTCTTCGCCTTGGCGCCCGATGACCATCACTCGTGTCAGCATGTGCTGACTGTACGGTGTGTGCGTGGAGCAGGTGGTAGCGTCAGGTTCGACCCGATCGAAAGCAGAGGAGGGGAGTGGCCGTGTTCGATCCAGCAGTGCTCGACATCGCACCGCGGATAGGCACACGGTCGTATCGCATCGGCGTCATCGGTGCCGGCAAGATCGTGCGCGAGTGCCATCTACCCGCTTATCGGGCGGCCGGCTGGGAGGTCGTGCGCATCGCCTCACGGACATCCGAGTCGGCCCGGGTCGCTGCGGACGAGTTCGGCATTGCGGTGGCATCGAGCGACTTTCGCGACGTCATCGACGACCCGAGCGTGGAGGTCGTTGACATCGCGCTGCCGTCTCATCGGCATCGGGAGGTGGCTATCGCGGCCATCGAGGCGGGCAAACATGTGCTGCTGCAGAAGCCCATGGCCAACACGCTGGAGGACGCGGTGGCCATCGTGGCCGCGGCCGAACGCGCCGGGGTGAAGCTGGCGGTCAACCAGAACGGGCGCTGGGATCCGGCCATCCGCGCCTGCCGTGAGCTGCTCGACCGCGGCATCTTCGGCCAGCTCGTCACGGCGTCGATCGAGATGCGCACGCGCCAACCGTGGCAGGAGTACTGGAAGGACGATGCCAACTATCCCCGTCTGATGCTGCTGGGCATGTCCATCCACCATCTGGACCAGTTTCGCTACCTCTTCGGAGAGCCCCAGGAGATCACGGCGCACCTGGCCAGCTACCCCGGTCAGCCATGGGCCGGTGAGAGCATCGCGCTCTACGTGCTGCGCTACGCGTCGGGGTTGCTCGCCACTGGCTTCGATGACGGCTTCCCCTGGACGCGCGATTGGTCTGAGGATTACCGCATCGAGGGCATGGATGCCATCGCCCGGGGCACCGTCGGCTGGCCCACGGGGGACTTCAGCACGCTTGAGTTCACTACCGCTGATCGGCCCGACACATGGATCAAGCCGGCCTTCACCCGCAAGTGGTTCCCGGAGGCCTTCGGCGCCACCATGGGTGAGCTCTTCCTGGCCGTCGAGGAGGGGCGCGAACCCTCTATCTCCGGGCGTGACAACCTCGAAACCTTGCGCCTCGTCGAAGCCGGGTACCTCTCGGCTGCCGAGCGGCGCACCGTGCGCCTTGACGAGATCTCGCTGTAAGGCCTGCACGGCGTGTGCCTGTCCTATACGAGTGGGGAGATTCAGCGGTCCGTGCCCATGTAGGCGGGCGTAGACTGCATCGATAGGTCAGCTTGACCAGAGGAGGTTCGTGCGGCTCGCTTTGGCGAAAGGAAGCGAGCGCAGACCGACCTGTTGAGGGTGCCCTGAGGGGGATCCGCGATCCATCAACACAGACAGGACGGAGGAGTCAATCTCGATGATCAGGAAGAGCACTCTCGTGGCGTTTGGCGGCAGCCTGCTTCTAGCCGCTTCACTGCCGATGGCAGCTGCGGCGCAGGACGAGGCCAAGACCTTCTACTGGATCTCCCACGGCGATCCCGCGGACCCGGTCTGGACCTACTTCCTCGATGGCGCCAACCAGTGGGCCGCGGACACCGGCGCACAGGTCAACACCTCGTTCCACAGCAATGACGTGGCGCTGCAGCAGGAAGCTGTTCGCTCCGCTATCGCGGCCGGTGCGGACGGCATCGTCACCACCAGCCCCGACCCGGGCAGCCTGGTCGAGTTGACGGCTGAGGCCAATGCCGCAGGCATCCCCATCATCAACATCAACACCCCAGACCCGACGGCCAGCTTCGACGCCTACGTCGGCACCAACAACGAAGTGGTCGGACAGCGTTGGGCGCAGTTCCTCGTGGACGGCGGCTACGTCAGCGAAGGCGACTTCGTGTGGATGCCTGTCGAGGTCCCTGGTGCCACCTACGGTGCCGATGAAGAGCGCGGCATCGCCAGCGTCTTCGAGCCCCTGGGCATCACCTGGGAAGTCACCGACGCGACCTATGAGCAGGCCACGGTCATCGACGAGATGGTCAACTACCTGACTGCCAACAAGGACAACATCGACGCCATGATCGGCCTCGGTGACCTCGTGACCGGCTCGGTCGCCCGCGTGTGGGACCAAGTCGGCGTGGCCCCCGGTGAGATCCCCGTGGTCGGCTGGGGCAACTCGGTCGATACCGCCCAGGAGATCATCGACGGGTACGTCCTTGCCGGCATGTGGCAGGACCCGCAGATGACCAGCTACGTCGGTCTGAGCCTGGCCGCTGCCGCGGCCGCCGGCTACCCTCTCGGCTTCGACGTTCTCGTCGGCGCCCTCTACGAGGCCGACACAGCCCAGAGCTACCTGGACATCCTGAGCCAGTAGTCATCCATACCGGTGCGGTGCGGCACGTGTTTCGAACACAGTCGCGCCGCACCCTGCACAAGGTGGAGGCCGGCATTCCCATGCTGGCCTCGCCCGTTTCCCCGCCGGCACCCAGCTGGCAGACAGATAGCTTGAGACGGCGCGGAGGGTCATGAGCGAAGCAACGGCACCGACAGCCGACCAGCAATCCCTATCCAAACGCGTCGGAGGCCGGACCCGCCGCCTGCTCCGCGAACCTGAGGCTGGGCCATTCGCTCTGCTCGTCGGGGCGATCATCACGTTCACCCTACTGAACGCCACCTTCGCCTCCATGCTCAATGTGGGCAACCTGCTGGCGTTCACGCCGGAACTTGGCATGATCGCACTGGCTATGACGCTGCTGATGACGTCGGGCGAATTCGACCTCTCGGTCGGTTCGGTCTTCGGCTTCGCAGCTGTGCTGATGTGGTTCTTCTTCAACGAGGGCATCTTCTCGTTGGAAGTCGCGTTCCTCATCACCATGTGCGTGGCCGTGCTCATCGGCCTCACCAGCGGCCTCTTCGTGACCAAGTTGGGCATCCCCTCCTTCCTCGTGACGCTGGGCATGCTGCTCGTGGTTCGAGGAGCTGCACTGTGGTTGACGCAGGGCTTCCCGCAGCGAACGTGGGCGTCAGAGGGTTCGATCCTCGCTGACATCCTCGTGAGCGCGCACGCCTTCGCCACGCCCTGGGGCGAACTCAAGCTGTACACCTCGCTCTTCTGGTTCGCATTGCTGGCGTTGCTCCTCGGCTACGTGCTGATGTCAGCCAAGTACGGCAACTGGATCCAGGCAGCCGGAGGCAATCAGATGGCGGCCACCGCACGTGGCGTCCGCGTGGCGCGCACCAAGATCTCGCTCTTCATCCTCACCGCTGTCGTGGCCGCTTACTCTGGCGTCACCAGTTCCATTCGCGTCAGCTCGGCCAATCCCAACAGTGGTGATGGCTACGAGCTGGAGGTCATCGCCATGGTGGTCATCGGCGGGACGGTGCTGTCCGGCGGCAAGGGCACCATCATCGGCACGGTCATCGGGGTGTTGTTGCTCCGAGTGATGCGCAACGGCATCGTCATGGCAGGAGCGCCGGCGCTGGCCTACAAGATCTTCATCGGGGCCATCATCCTGGGCATGATGGCGTTGCACTCCTACATGCAACGACGACAGCGAGCGATGTAGCGAAATGACTGACGAACTGCTTCGCCTCGAAGCCATCTCCAAGTACTACGGGCGCGTGCAGGCGCTCGAGAGTGTCGACCTCCGCTTTGGCACCAATGAGATCGTCGGCCTGCTGGGGGATAACGGCGCCGGGAAGTCGACCCTCATCAAGATCATCTCCGGGGCCGTGCCGCTGACCACCGGCCAGCTGTACTGGCACGGCAAACCGGTGTCGATCAAGGACACCAACGACGCCATCGGCATGGGCATCGAGACCATCTACCAGGACTCGGCGCTGGTGAACCAGCTGTCGATCGCACGCAATCTGTTCCTGGGTCGTGAGCCGCTGAAGGGTCCACGGATCTTCAATCGCATGGACAAGGCGCTCATGGAGGACGTGGCCGGCAAGCTGCTGGGTGAGGTCGGCATCACCAAGAACATCCCGCCCAAGACGCCCATCAACGCGCTGTCCGGTGGCGAGCGCCAAGCTGTCGCCATCGCTCGCGCGATGCACTTCGACAGTGAGCTGATCATCCTCGATGAGCCCACCAACAACCTGGGCGTGGCAGAAACGCAGGGTGTGCTGCGCTTCGTGCGCAACGCGCGCGACTCCGGCCACTCCTGCATCTTCATCGCCCACAACATCCACCACGTCTTCCAGGTGGTGGATCGCATCGTGGTGCTCCGTCGGGGTCAAGTGGTGGCTGATGACATCGACCCCAAGACCACGACCATCGAGGAAGTCGAGAAAGTCATCACCGGTGACCTCGACTTCATCGAGGGCGAGATGGTGTCCGCGACAGACAACGTGGGGGCAGCCGTCGCTGGTTGAGCGCCGACGGCGTCGCAGCCGGCCAGTCGCGGACCGGTGCGACAGCTTCCGTCGTACGTCTGCGCTACCGGGAACGTCACACCCCGGCGCTCGGCGCCTGATTGACTCAAGCAGCCACGCAGCGGGTCTGGTTCGCCGGCGCATCAGCTGCCGCAGCACCAGTCGCGACGGTGACTCAGGGCCTGAAGCGCTCCACGGTCTCGCCGCGCGCCACGATGACTTCGCTGACCATGCTCGGGGGGAAGAGCCCATGTTCGACCACTCCGACGGTGGTCGAAAGCCGCACTGCCAACTCTGCAGGGTCGTCGAAGGCGCCGCTGTAGTCGGCGATGATGCCGCCGTCCGGACTCGCTGGCACGTCCCGAAGCTGGACGTGGCCGAGCCGCAGCAGGGTGGCATGAAGGCCATAGGCAAGGAGTTCCACGGGGATCGGTGGTGTCAACCGCTCGACGAGCTTGTTCGAGGAGACGATGACGACGAAGCGATCGGCCGCCGCGGCCACGGCCTTCTCGCGCGTGTGCGCGGCGCCGCCCCCCTTGACCAGCCAGCCATCACGCGTCACCTCGTCGGCTCCGTCGATGGCGATGTCCAGCCGCGCTGGAGCATCAGGTCCGCTGAACTCATCGACTCGCAGGCCGAGCTTGCGACCATCGCGTGCCGTTTCGACCGAGGTGGCTACGCAGTGGATGTCCAGCTTCCGCGCGGCCAGCGCCGGCAGCAGGTACGCCACTGTCGAGCCCGTGCCCAAGCCGACCTCCATGCCGTCCTCGACGAGCTGAGCCGAGGCGATGGCCGCGACCTCCTTCTCGCGCTCCGTGCTCACGTCATCGGTGCTGATCGCCATGATGGCTCAGCCTCCTGCTAGGACAGCGGCGCCGACGGCGCCGGACAGGTCCCCCATCTCTGTGGGCAGAACCGCCGGAGGCTCGTCGGGCGTGAACAGGTGCGGCGTCATCTCGGCCACGATGGTGTCGATGAACGGCTGGCCAAGCCGGTCTCCCAGCCCGCCGCCGACGACGATGGCTTCCAGGTCGAGCAGGTTCTGTGCGGAGGCCAAGGCGATACCCAGGGCCCAGGCGGCGTCGGCGATAAGCTGTCGAGCCATGGGGTCGCCCTTCCCCAGCGCCCTGGCGTAGACGCCTGAGCTGAGCCGGTCGCGGCCCTGTTTCTTCATGATGTCGAACAACGTCGTCTTCTGGCCCCTGGCGACCAGTCCACGCGCCCGAGCTTCGAGCCGGGCCCGGCCGGCGTATGCCTCCAGACAGCCCTTCCGCCCGCACCCACAGGTTCGGCCTCCAGGCTTCACGATGAGATGGCCGATCTCGCCGGCGGCTCCTCTACCGCCATGCAGTTCGCCATCGAGCACGAGACCGCCCCCGACTCCGGTCCCGACCCATACCCCCAGCATGTTCCTATAGGGTCGACCCGCGCCGCGGGAGTGTTCCCCTAGCACAGCAACGCGGACGTCGTTGTCGATGACGACCTCGATACCATCCATGGCCTTCGACAGATCGGGACCCAGGCTGACGCGATCGGAGAAGCCGGGCACGTTGGCTGCCAGTGACACGACGCCGGCGGCGGCGTCGATCTCTCCGGGCGTGCCGATGCCGATGCGTTGAAGCCTGATGCGCGGCCCGGCCTCGCCAAGTGCCTCACGGATGGTGCCCGCGATGGCCACGATGACGTCGCCGGAGCGCCCGGTCTGCGGGGTGGGCACCCGTGACTGGCCGACGACCTTGCCGCTCCGCAACACGACCGTCTGGATCTTGGTGCCGCCAAGGTCCACGCCAGCGGTGAGCTGGGATGACGCCACTGATGCTCCTCCGATTGGATGTCGTTGAGGCTAGGATAGCCATCGCACCACGTCGTTGCCGGTGTCATCACGTCAGGACACAGCTTGTTCCGTAGGCAGGGTACGAGATGGGATGGGAGGTGTCGGTGGTAGATGCGGTGGTTGCGCCGTCGGTCGATGCGGCTGGCGTGGTGTTGTGCATGAGCATCCAGGCTTCCGGTCAGGAGTCATGCTCCAGGCGCTTGATCAGATCGCAGCACTGCGCCGCCGCCTGCCCGACGCGGTGGTGGTCTCGAAGTCGATGGCGGCGTCCACATAGACGCCTCCACGCCGCCAAGGGCCGCCGGCGCTGCCGTGCTTGTTTCGGGTAGCAGGGTCTACTGGGAGGACGACCCCGGCGTCGCCTACCAGGGAGTGCGATAGCATCCACGCCAGTCAGGAGGAAGGATGACATCCACGGAGCCGCGCAAGACTGATCTCGACCAGCGCAGCATCGACACCATCCGAGCACTGTCGATCGACATGATCCAGGCGGCGAAGTCAGGGCACCCCGGTACGCCCATCGGCATCGCGCCCGTGATCTATGCCCTGTGGCAGCACTTCCTACGCTATGAACCCACCGATCCGGTCTGGCCCAACCGCGATCGCTACGTGCTCTCTTCTGGACATGCATCGGCACTGCTATGGTCGATGCTCCATCTCACCGGTGTCGAGGCCGTGGACCCTGATTACGAGGTGTTGGGCGAGCCGTCCGTGCGGCTTGAAGATATCAAGCGATCCCGGCAGATCGACTCCAAGGCGCCGGTGCACCCGGAGTATCGCTGGACCAGCGGCGTCGAGACCACCAGTGGGCCTCTCGGCAATGGCGCCGCCACCTCTGTGGGCATGGCCGTGGCCAGCGAATGGCTGGGTGCCACCTACAACCGCGATGGGTACACCATCTTCGACTTCGATGTCTACGCCCAGCTTGGCGACGACTGCCTGATGGAGGGCATCACCTCGGAAGCGGCGTCGTTCGCGGCGCATCAGCGCCTCTCGAACCTGTGCTGGGTGCACGACTCCAATCGCGTCACCATCGAGGGCCACACCGACATCACCTTCACCGAGGACGTCGCGGCCCACTTCATCGCCTACGGCTGGAACGCGTGGCCATCGAGGAGGCCTCCACGCTGGGCTGGGATCGCTACGTCGGTGACGGCGGCGCGGTCGTGGGCATGCCTACGTTCGGTGCGTCGGCCCCGCTCAATGAGCTGGTGAAGAAGTTCGGTTTCACCCCTGATGCGGTGACGCAGGTGGCGCGTGAGCGCGTCGCCGCGGCGCGCGCGGCAACGAAGTAGAGGAGATACCTGATGAAGGCGACCGCTGAGCTCCACGATCTCGGTCAGAGCATCTGGCTCGATAACATCACCCGGGAGATGCTCGACTCCGGGCAGCTGCAACGCTATATCGATGACTACTCGGTCACCGGCCTGACGTCCAACCCGTCGATCTTCGACAAGGCCATCGCGGCAGGCGGCTACGACGACGCCATCCGGGCCAAGGCCGGTGCCGACCGTGAGGACCTCTTCTTCGACCTGGCCATCGAGGATCTGCGCCGCGCGGCGGACCTTTTCCGGCCCATCCACGACAGCACTGATGGCATCGACGGCTGGGTCTCACTGGAGGTCTCTCCGCTGCTGGCCTATGACACCGAGTCGACCGTCAAGGCCGCCAAAGACCTCCACCAGCGCGCCGATCGACCCAACCTCTTCATCAAGATCCCGGGCACCGCTGAGGGCCTCCCGGCGATCGAGGAGGCCATCGCCGCAGGCGTTCCGGTCAACGTTACGCTCTTGTTCTCAGCCGACCACTGCACAGCGGCCGCCGAGGCCTACATGCGAGGTGTGGAACGTCGCATCGCCGCAGGCCAGGATCCAGCTGTCGGTTCGGTAGCGTCGATCTTCATGTCGCGCTGGGACGTTGCCGTCAAGGACGACGTGCCCGCCGCGCTGCGAGACAAGTTGGCGGTGGCCGTCGGCACCCAGGCCTACCGAGCCTACCGCGAGCTCCTGGACTCCGACCGCTGGCAGCGGCTGGAGAACCAGGGTGCACGGGCGCAGCGACTCCTGTTCGCCAGCACATCGACCAAGGATCCCGATGCTCCGGACACGATGTACGTCCATGGGCTTGGGGCCGCCAACACGGTGAACACCATGCCAGAGGCAACGCTCCTGGCCTTCTACGACCACGGCCAGGTGGGAGAGCCGTTGACCGCCGACGGTGGCGCGAGCGCCGCCAAGCTCAAGGAGTTCCAGGACGCCGGGGTCGATCTGGACGAGCTGGCGGCCAAGCTGCAGACGCAGGCTGCCGACGGCTTCGTGAAGGCGTGGGACGACCTGATGGCCCACATCGACCAGCAGACCGCGTCGCTGGCCGACTAGCAAACGCAGGAGGCGAGCGAGATGCCACCCACGCCGCTCCGATCGCGACCCGCCTGGGCCGCCCTTGAGAAGCACCACCAGTCCGTCAGCGTCAGACACCTTGGCGAGTTGTTCGCCGAGGACCCCGAACGCGGGTCCAGGTTCGCCGTCGAGGGCGCTGGCCTCTATCTGGACTATTCCAAGAACCGCATCACCGACGAGACCATCAGCCTGCTACTCCAGCTGGCTGAGCAATCCGATCTCGCTGCCCGCATCGAGAAGATGTTCCGCGGTGAGCACATCAACGTCTCGGAGGACCGTGCGGTCCTGCACGTCGCATTGCGGATGCCGAGGGACGCCAAACTCGTGGTCGATGGCGCCGATGTCATTGCCGACGTCCACGACGTGCTCGACCGCATGTCAGCGTTCGCCGACCAGATTCGCTCCGGCGCCTGGAAAGGCCACACCGGCAAGCGTATCCGCAACATCGTGAACGTAGGCATCGGTGGGTCCGACCTGGGTCCGGTGATGGCCTACGAAGCGTTGCGTCACTACACACAGCGCGACCTGACCTACCGCTTCGTCTCGAACGTGGATTCCACTGACTTCGCCGAAGCCACTCGCGACCTGAACACGGACGAGACCCTGTTCATCATCTGCTCCAAGACGTTCACCACGCTCGAAACGATGACCAACGCGCATACCGCCCGGGATTGGACGATCGCCGCGCTCGGTGATGAGGCTGCCATCGCCAAGCATTTCGTGGCTGTCTCCACCAATGCCGCGGGAGTCTCGGAGTTCGGCATCGACACGGCCAACATGTTCGGCTTCTGGGACTGGGTCGGCGGCCGTTACTCGATGGACTCGGCCATCGGTCTCTCGACCATGTTGGCCGTAGGGCCGGATGGGTTCCGCGAGCTGCTGGCCGGCTTCCATGCCATGGACGAGCACTTCCGGACGACGCCGTTCGAGCAGAATCTGCCGGTGCTGATGGGTCTCCTGTCCGTCTGGTACGGCGACTTCTTCGACGCCCAGACCCAGGGCGTGATGCCCTACAGCCAGTACCTCAAGCGCTTCCCGGCCTACCTGCAGCAGCTGACCATGGAGTCCAACGGCAAGCACGTCACGCTCGACGGCCAGCAGGTGGACTATCAGACCGGTGCGGTGTACTGGGGTGAACCCGGCACCAACGGCCAGCACAGCTTCTACCAGCTCATCCACCAGGGCACCAAGCTCATCCCGGTCGACCTGATCGGCTTCGGCAAGACGCTCAATCCGATCCGCGACCACCACGACATCCTGATGTCCAACGTCTTCGCGCAGGCGGAGGCCCTGGCGTTTGGCAAGACGGCCGATGATGTGCGGGCCGAGGGCACGGCTGATGCGATCGTCCCGCACCGCGTGTTCGAAGGCAACCGTCCTACCAACGTGATCCTTGCGGAGAAGCTCACGCCGCATACTCTGGGGACACTCATCGCCCTGTATGAGCACAGCGTGTTCACGCAGGGCACCATCTGGGATATCGACTCCTTCGACCAGTGGGGCGTCGAGCTGGGCAAGGTCCTGGCCAAGCGCATCATCCCTGAGCTTAAGAGCGAGTCAGAACCGGATCTCGCCCACGACAGCTCGACCAACGCGCTCATCCGTCGCTACCGCGAGCTGCGTTGATCGATCAGGACAGGATGAACCGCTCTACGGCGTTGGCGAAGCCTTCGTTGTCGTTGGTCGTGGTCACACGCCGAGCCGCACGCTGGACTTCTCGATCAGCGTTGCCCATGGCGATGGAAAGACCGGAGTGGGCGAACATGAGCACATCATTGGGCATGTCCCCGATGGTCGCGATGGAATCGGTGGGGATGCCCAGCAAACCCGACAGGTACTTGACGACACTGCCCTTGTTGGCATCCGGATGGGTCACGTCCAGGTAATAGGGCTGCGATCGAGCCGCCGACACATGGTCACCGAAAGCGTCATGTGCTGCGACGGCCGTCCGCTCGACTCGATCGGGGCTATCGCTGACGCCGACGATCTTGGCAACGCCGCGTGTTCGGCCCTTGAACGTA